>NZ_SIRP01000001.1:2335678-2561024 GCF_011634835.1 Isoptericola sp. BMS4
GGTACGCGGTCGACTTCGGGGCGATGTTCGCCGCCGTGGTCATCACCATCGTGCCGGTGCTCATCGCCTACCTGATCTTCCAGCGCCAGCTCCAGGGCTCCGTCACCCAGGGAACGATGAAGTAGGAGGTCGCGCGGTCGCGGGGCGGGCAGGAGGCCCCGCGACCGCGGGCCGGGGACGTCGGTGCCCTGGCCTACCCTGGCGTGCATGGCAGACCCAGCGACGTACCGCCCGAAGCCGGGGGAGATCCCGACCTCGCCGGGGGTCTACCGCTTCCGGGACCCGCACGGGCGGGTGATCTACGTCGGCAAGGCGAAGAACCTCCGGGCGCGGCTGTCGAGCTACTTCCAGGACGTCGCGCACCTGCACCACCGCACGCAGACGATGGTGACCACCGCCGCCTCGGTGGAGTGGACCGTCGTCGGCACGGAGGTGGAGGCGCTCGCCCTCGAGTACTCGTGGATCAAGGAGTTCGACCCGCGGTTCAACGTGAAGTACCGCGACGACAAGTCGTACCCCTACCTGGCGGTCACGATGGCCGACGCCGTCCCGCGGGCGCAGGTGATGCGGGGCGCCAAGCGGCCCGGCAACCGGTACTTCGGCCCGTACGGGCACGCGTGGGCCATCCGCGAGACCCTCGACCTGCTGCTGCGGGTGTTCCCTGTCCGCACCTGCTCGGCCGGCGTCTACAAGCGGGCGCACGCCAGCGGCCGGCCGTGCCTGCTGGGGTACATCGACAAGTGCTCCGCGCCGTGCGTGGGCCGGATCTCCGAGGCCGACCACAAGCAGCTCGCGCAGGACTTCTGCGACTTCATGGCCGGCGACACGGGCCGGTTCGAGCGGCGGCTCACGGAGCGGATGACCGAGGCGGCGCGAAACCTCGAGTACGAGCAGGCCGCGCGGCTGCGCGACGACATCGCCGCGCTGCGGCGGGCCACGGAGAAGAACGCCGTCGTCCTGCCCGACGCCACGGACGTCGACGTCTTCGCTCTCGTCGGCGACGAGCTGGAGGCCGCCGTCCAGGTGTTCCACGTGCGCGGCGGCCGCATCCGTGGGCAGCGCGGCTGGGTGGTCGAGAAGGTCGAGGACGTCACGGACGCCGAGCTCGTCGAGCACCTGCTGCAGCAGGTCTACGGCGCGGCCGACGACGCGCGCGCCTCCGCGGGGTCGTCCGACGACCCGGAGACCCGTGCGCGTGCCCGTGCCGAGGCACGGGACGCGGTGCCGCGCGAGGTGCTCGTGCCGGTGCTCCCGCCCGACCCGGAGCAGATGGCGACGTGGCTCGGCGGGCTGCGGGGGGCGCGCGTGGACCTGCGGGTGGCGCAGCGCGGCCCCAAGCGCGAGCTCGCCGGGACGGTGCGGGCCAACGCCGAGCACGCGCTCGCCCTGCACCGGACACGACGGGCCGGCGACCTCACCACCCGGAGCCAGGCGCTGCGGGAGATCCAGGAGGCCCTGGAGCTCGACTCGGCGCCGCTGCGGATCGAGTGCTACGACGTGTCCCACACCCAGGGCTCGTACCAGTCCGCGTCCATGGTCGTCTTCGAGGACGGGCTGCCGCGCAAGAGCGAGTACCGCTCGTTCTCCGTGCGGGGCCCCGACGGCGACGGCGCGCGCGACGACACGGCCGCGATGCACGAGGTGATCACCCGCCGGTTCAGGCGCTACCTCGCCGACCGGCTCGCCTCCGGCGAGGTCGAGCTGGACGACAGCGACGAGGACAGGGGCGAGCACGGCGGGGCCGGCGCCGCGGGCGGCCTGCGGTCCGGTGAGGTCGCTGCCGAGCCGGAGGAGCAGCGCAAGCGCTTCGCCTACCCGCCGAACCTCGTGGTCGTGGACGGCGGTCCTCCGCAGGTCGCCGCCGCCGCCCGTGCGCTCGACGAGCTCGGCATCACCGACGTCGCGCTGTGCGGGCTCGCCAAGCGGCTGGAGGAGGTGTGGGTGCCGGGGGAGGACTACCCCGTGATCCTGCAGCGGTCCTCGGAGGGCCTGTACCTGCTGCAGCGCGTCCGCGACGAGGCGCACCGCTTCGCGATCGCGCAGCACCGGCGCCGCCGGAGCAAGGGGATGACGTCGTCCGTGCTCGACGACGTCCCCGGCCTGGGACCCGCCCGCCGCAAGGCGCTGCTCGAGCGCTTCGGCTCGGTGAAGCGGCTCCGGGCCGCGGACGTCACCGAGATCGCCGAGGTCCCGGGCGTCGGGCGCCGCACGGCCGAGGCGGTCGTCGCGGCCCTGGCCGGCACGGGAGGCTCGGAGCCGCCGCGGGCCAGCGCGCCGAGCGACCCGGGCCGGCGGAGCGCTGGCATGCTGGACGCATGAGCGCGAGGAGCCCCCGCGGAGGGATGCCGAGGGACGAGGTGTGCCGGAGCGAGGCACCGCAGCGATCGTGCAGGAGGGACACCTTATGAGCGCGAGGAGCCCCCGCGGAGGGATGCCGAGGAACGAGGTGTGCCGGAGCGAGGCACCGCAGCGATCGTGCAGGGAGGACTCCGCATGAGCGACCCGTCGCGCCCCACGCCGGACACCCCGCCGTCCGCGGAACCGTCCCCGACCACGGTCCCGCAGGGCATCCCCGAGATCGAGGCGGCGACCCCCGCGCCGGAGCCCGCCGAGCCCGAGGTCGTGGTGATCACCGGGATGTCGGGTGCCGGGCGCAGCCGTGCGGCGGGCGTGCTGGAGGACCTCGACTGGTACGTGGTGGACAACCTCCCGCCGATGATGATCGTCCCGCTGGTGGACCTCATGACGCGGGCGGGCTCGTCCGTCGAGCGGCTGGCCGTGGTGGTCGACGTGCGCGGCCGCGAGTACTTCTCGCAGCTCAGCGAGGTGCTGGAGCACCTGCGCGACGCGGGCGTCTACTACCGCATCGTGTACCTGGACGCTAGCGACGAGGTGCTCGTCCGCCGCTACGAGAGCGTGCGGCGCCCGCACCCCCTTCAGGGCGAGGGGCGGATCCTGGACGGCATCGCGGACGAGCGCCGGGCGCTGGCCTCGATCGCCGAGCGGGCCGACGTCGTCATCGACACCTCGGGCATGTCGGTGCACGACCTGGCGCGTGAGGTGCGTGCGTCGGTCGCGCAGGGCGCCCCCGAGGCGCTGCGCGTGAACGTGCTCGCCTTCGGCTTCAAGTACGGGCTCCCGCTGGACGCCGACCACGTCGTCGACGTGCGGTTCCTGGCCAACCCGTACTGGATCACCGAGCTGCGCCACCTGACCGGCCGCGACGCCCCCGTGCGCGACTACGTGCTCGCCCGCCCCGGGGCGCGCGAGTTCATCGACCGCTACGTGTCGGCGCTCGAGCCGGTCCTCGCGGGATACCTCAGCGAGGAGAAGCGGTACGTGACGATCGCGGTCGGGTGCACCGGCGGCAAGCACCGCTCGGTGGCGATCGCGGGCGAGATCGGGCGTCGGCTGGGCGAGGCCGGGCAGCGCGTGACCGTGACCGCGCGGGACCTCGGGAAGGAGTGACGTGGGGCGCACGACGTCGAGCGCGCCGGCGGTCGTGGCGCTGGGCGGGGGGCACGGGCTGTCCGCCAGCCTGTCGGCCCTGCGGCTCATGTCCGACCGGCTCACGGCCGTGGTGACGGTCGCCGACGACGGCGGCTCGTCGGGCCGGCTGCGCGAGGAGCTCGACGTGCTGCCGCCGGGCGACCTGCGCATGGCGCTGGCGGCGCTGTGCGACGACTCGGACTGGGGGCGCACCTGGAGCGACCTGCTGCAGCACCGGTTCGTCTCGTCGGGCCACCTGGACAACCACGCGATGGGCAACCTCATGATCGTCGCCCTGTGGGAGCAGCTGGGCGACACCGTCGCGGGCCTCGACTGGGTGGGCAGGCTGCTGGGGGCGCGCGGGCGCGTGCTCCCGATGGCGTCGGTGCCGCTGGTGGTCGAGGCCGACGTCCACCGCGACGGCGACGACGGGGCGGTGGCGCGCGAGACGGTCGTCGGGCAGAGCAGGGTGGCCGTCACCGACGGGAGGATCGAGCAGCTCCGGCTGGTGCCGGCCGACCCGCCGGCGTGCGCGGAGGCCGTCGAGGCCGTGCGCGCGGCGGACTGGGTCGTGCTCGGGCCCGGCTCGTGGTATTCGTCCGTCCTCGTGCACCTGCTGGTGCCGGAGCTCGCCGCCGCGCTGCACGAGACCGACGCGCGGGTGTGCGTGACGCTCAACCTGTCGGCGGAGCGGGGCGAGACCCACGGCCTGTCGGCGCCCGACCACCTGGCGGCGCTGCACCGGCACGCGCCCGACCTGCGTGTGGACGCCGTCGTCGCGGACCCTTCCGCGGTCGACGACGTCGCCGCGCTGGCGGCGTCGGCGAACGGCATGGGTGCCCGGCTGCTCATGCGGCAGGTGCGGCGGGGCGACGGCAGCGCGCAGCACGACCCCCTGCGGCTGGCCGCGGCGTTCCGGGACGTGTTCGAGGGCGTGTACGGGGACGTGTGAGCGCGCGCGGTGCCGCGCCCCCCGCCCGCCGACGTTCGCCCGGGGGCCCCGGTCGGCGACGGCGTGGCAGGATGACGCCATGGCGCTGACTGCAGAGGTGAAGGACGAGCTCGCGCAGATCAAGGTGACGCGGACGTCGTGCCGCAAGGCCGAGGTCTCGGCGATGCTGCGGTTCTCCGGTGGTCTGCACATCATCTCCGGTCGCGTGGTCATCGAGGCCGAGCTGGACACGGAGTCCGCCGCCGCGCGGCTGCGGCGGGCGATCACGGACCTGTACGGGCACACGAGCGAGCTGATCGTGGTGCAGGCGGGCGGCCTGCGCAAGCACCACCGCTACGTGGTGCGGGTGGTGCGCGACGGCGAGTCGCTCGCCCGGCAGACGGGCCTGCTGGACTCGCGGGGCCGCCCGGTGCGCGGGCTGGCCCCCGAGGTGGTGTCGGCGGGCGTGGCCGAGGCGGAGGCCGTGTGGCGCGGTGCCTTCCTGGCGCACGGTTCGCTGACGGAGCCGGGGCGCTCGATGGCGCTGGAGGTGACCTGCCCGGGCCCCGAGGCGGCGCTCGCCCTGGTCGGCGCGGCCCGGCGGCTGGGCGTGCAGGGCAAGTCGCGCGAGGTCCGGGGCGTGGATCGCGTGGTCGTGCGCGACGGCGAGGCGATCAGCGAGGTCCTGCGGCGCATGGGCGCCGTCACCACGCGCGCGACCTGGGAGGAGCGCCGGGCCCGGCGGGAGGTGCGCGGCACGGCCAACCGGCTGGCGAACTTCGACGACGCGAACCTGCGCCGCTCGGCGCGTGCCGCGGTCGCGGCGGGCGCGCGCGTGCAGCGCGCCTTCGAGATCCTCGGCGACGAGGTGCCCGAGCACCTGCGCCAGGCGGGGGAGCTGCGCCTCGCGCACAAGCAGGCGTCGCTCGAGGAGCTCGGCCAGCTCGCCGACCCGCAGCTGTCGAAGGACGCGGTCGCGGGCCGTATCCGGCGGCTGCTGTCCACCGCCGACAAGAAGGCGCTCGAGCAGGGGCTGCCGGACACCGAGGCGGGGCTCTCGCCGGACCTGCTGGACCTCTGAGGCATGCCCCGCGGGCCCCGAACCGTGAGGTAAGACCACGCGTCTCACGGTCGTGACCGGGTCGGCGGGGGGTACATGTTGGGTATAGGCTCGGCACGTCAGGTGACGACGACGTGACCCCAGGCAGAACGCTCGGAGGCTTGACGTCGCGGGCGCCGGGGTCGCGCGTGAGTCATCAGCGCGTCGCTCGAGACGCGCGGAAGTCGGCATCAACCGTGTGCGCCGGACCATTCCCGGCGCGCCCTGAGGAGGGCAATCGTGACCATCCGCGTCGGGATCAACGGCTTCGGCCGGATCGGACGGAACTTCTACCGCGCTCTCACCGAGTCGGGTGCGGACATCGAGGTCGTGGGCGTCAACGACCTGACCGACAACAAGACGCTGGCCCACCTGCTGAAGTACGACACGGTGCTCGGCCGGTTCCCCAAGAACGTCGAGTTCGACGACGACAACATCATCGTCGACGGCCACAAGATCCGCGCCCTCGCGGAGCGCGACCCGGCCAACCTGCCCTGGGGCGAGCTGGGTGCGGACATCGTCATCGAGTCCACCGGCTTCTTCACCGACGCGACCAAGGCCAAGGCGCACATCGACGCCGGCGCCAAGAAGGTCATCATCTCCGCCCCGGCGAAGAACGAGGACGCGACCTTCGTCATGGGCGTGAACAACGACCAGTACGACCCGGCCGCGCACCACGTGATCTCCAACGCGTCGTGCACCACCAACTGCCTGGCGCCGCTGGCCAAGGCCCTCAACGACTCGATCGGCATCGAGCGTGGCCTGATGACCACGATCCACGCCTACACGGGTGACCAGAACCTGCAGGACGGCCCGCACAAGGACCTGCGCCGTGCGCGTGCCGCCGCCCAGAACCTGGTGCCGACCTCGACCGGTGCGGCCAAGGCGGTCTCCCTGGTGCTGCCGGAGCTCAAGGGCAAGCTCGACGGCTACGCCGTGCGCGTCCCGGTGATCACCGGCTCGGCCACCGACCTCACCTTCGAGGCCTCGAAGGAGGTCACGGTCGACGAGGTCAACGCCGCCGTGAAGGCCGCCGCCGAGGGCCCGCTCAAGGGTGTGCTCGAGTACGTCGAGGACGACATCGTCTCCTCGGACATCGTGACCGACCCGCACCAGAGCATCTTCGACGCGAAGCTCACCAAGGTGATCGGCAACCAGGTCAAGGTCGTCTCCTGGTACGACAACGAGTGGGGCTACTCGAACTCCCTCGTCGCGCTGACGACCTTCGTCGGCGAGAAGCTCTGACCCGCCCGGGCGACCGAGCGTGAGCCACGACGTCCGCGTGAGCGCCGCCACGGCGGCTGCGCACGCGGACGTCGTCGCGTGCGCGGGCTGCGACACCCGCGCACGCCCCCTCCGGCCGCTCTCCGCCCGCTCGGTCGCGGGGCGCCACCCGGCGGCCCCGCCCACCCCTCGTATCCGCTCCGACCTGGACAAGGTGTGCCCATGAAGACCATCGACTCCCTCGGCGACCTGCGCGGCAAGCGCGTCCTCGTCCGCTCCGACTTCAACGTGCCGCTGGACGGCACCACCATCACCGACGACGGCCGCATCCGCGCCGCGCTGCCCACCTTGCGCCGTCTCGCGGACGCCGGCGCCCGCGTCGTCGTCACCGCCCACCTGGGTCGTCCGAAGGGCACCCCGGATGCGGCGTACTCCCTGGCCCCCGTCGCCGCCCGGCTGGGCGAGCTGCTCGGCAAGGAGGTCCGGCTCGCCGAGGACGTGACGGGTCCGTCGGCGCAGGCGACCGTGGCCGGCCTGTCCGACGGTGAGGTCGCGCTCGTGGAGAACGTGCGCTTCGACGCCCGCGAGACCTCGAAGGTCGACGCGGAGCGCGAGGAGCTGGCAGGCGAGCTCGCCGCCCTGGCCGACGCGTTCGTCTCGGACGGGTTCGGGGTCGTGCACCGCAAGCAGGCGTCGGTGTACGACGTCGCGAAGGTGCTGCCGGCGGCGGCGGGCGACCTCGTGCTCACGGAGGTCGAGTCGCTCTCGCGCGCCACCACCGACCCGCAGCGCCCGTACGCGGTCGTCCTCGGCGGGTCGAAGGTGTCCGACAAGCTCGGGGTGATCGAGAACCTCCTGACCAAGGCGGACCGCCTGCTCATCGGTGGCGGGATGGTCTTCACCTTCCTCGCCGCGCAGGGCCACTCGGTCGGCTCCTCCCTGCTCGAGGAGGACCAGGTCGACACGGTCAAGGGCTACCTGGCCGACGCGGAGAAGAACGGCGTCGAGATCGTGCTGCCGACCGACATCGTCGCGGCCGACTCGTTCGCCGCCGACGCCCGGCACCGCACGGTGCCGGCGGACGCCATCCCGGATGGCACCATGGGCCTGGACATCGGCCCGGCCTCGGGCGCGGAGTTCGCCGCCAAGCTGGCCGACGCGAAGACGATCGCCTGGAACGGCCCCATGGGCGTGTTCGAGTTCGACGCGTTCGCGGGCGGCACGCGCGCCGTCGCCCAGGGGATCGTCGACGCGACCGCGGCGGGCGCCTTCTCGATCGTGGGCGGCGGGGACTCGGCGGCCGCCGTGCGTGCGCTCGGCTTCGACGAGGCCGGCTTCAGCCACATCTCCACCGGCGGCGGCGCGAGCCTCGAGCTGCTCGAGGGCAAGGTCCTGCCGGGCCTGCAGGTCCTGGAGGACTGAGCCGGAGCGCAGCAGAGGGTGAGGGCCGAGGAACGAGGCGCTCGCCCGGCGCGGAGCGCAGGCACGGGCCGACCGTGAACACCGCGGCTGAGCCGGCGCGCCGCCCGCAACCCACCCGTACGACCCAGAACGAGGAGCCACCGTGGCCACGAACCGCACGCCCCTGATGGCGGGCAACTGGAAGATGAACCTGGACCACACCGAGGCGATCGCCACGGTGCAGAAGCTCGCGTGGACGCTCAAGGACGCGAAGCACGACTACGCCGAGGTCGAGGTGGCGGTCCTGACGCCGTTCACGGACCTGCGCTCCGTGCAGACGCTCGTCGACGCGGACAAGCTGGACGTGCGCTACGGCGCGCAGGACGTGTCCGCGCACGCGTCGGGCGCGTACACCGGCGAGGTGTCGGGCCCGATGCTGTCGCGCCTCGGTTGCACCTACGTCGCGGTGGGCCACTCCGAGCGCCGCGAGTACCACGCCGAGGACGACGCCCTGGTGAACGCCAAGGTGCGCGCCGCGTTCGAGCACGGTCTCGTGCCGATCCTGTGCGTCGGCGAGGGCCTGGACGTCCGCAAGGCGGGCGACCAGGTGTCGTACACGCTGGCGCAGCTCGACGGCGCCCTCGCGGACGTGCCGGCCGAGCAGGTCGCGTCCGTGGTGGTCGCGTACGAGCCCGTGTGGGCCATCGGCACGGGCGAGGTGGCCACGCCCGAGGACGCCCAGGAGGTCTGCGGCGCGATCCGCGGCCGCCTGGCCGAGCTCTACGACGCCGAGCTGGCGTCGGGCGTCCGGGTCCTGTACGGGGGCTCGGTGAAGTCGGGGAACGTCGCGCAGATCATGGCGCAGCCCGACGTCGACGGCGCCCTGGTGGGCGGCGCGAGCCTCGACCCGGTCGAGTTCGCGAAGATCGTGCGCTACCAGGCGCACGTCGCCTGAGCCGACGGCGCCTGAGACGACGGCGCGGAGAGCCTCCCGGGGTGTCACGCGGTGGAAACATCGCTGTTCGCCTCGGGAGGCTCTCGTCACATAGTCTTGACCAGGCCCCGGGGGAACGCCCGGGGTGGACCGACGCAGCAGAGACGACGAACGAGGACGGGCGAGCGCGACGTGGACGTTTTGCAGATCATCCTTCAGGTGGTGCTGGTGCTGACCAGCGCGTTCCTGATCATGCTCATCCTCATGCACAAGGGCAAGGGCGGCGGCCTGTCCGACATGTTCGGCGGCGGCATCTCGAGCGCGGCCGGGAGCTCCGGCGTGGCCGAGCGCAACCTCAACCGCATCACGGTCAGCTTCGCCCTGGTGTGGTTCGTCGTCGTCGTCCTGCTCGGGCTCATCACCAAGGTCAGCTAGCAGTTCCGTCATCGTCCGCGCGGCGGCTGCCGCCGTGCGGGAGGTGCAGGGGGCACACGTGGTGGGTCGGGGCTCGGGGGGCCGGCCACCGACAATCACGAAGATCGTCCGTGGGTGAACGCCCACTGAGTCGAAGGTGAGGACGACACGACGTGGCTACTGCCGGTCATGCGATCCGGGGCTCGCGCGTGGGCGCGGGCCCGATGGGTGAGACAGCACGAGGAGAGGCGGCGCCGCGGGTGCGGGTGCCGTACTGGTGCGCGAACGGGCACGAGACCGCCCCGAGCTTCTCGGCGGGCGAGGACGTCGAGCCCCCCGAAGTGTGGGACTGCCCGCGGTGCGGGTTCCCCGCCGGGCGTGACGCCGCCAACCCGCCGGACCCGTTGCGCAACGAGCCGTACAAGACGCACCTGGCGTACGTGAAGGAGCGCCGATCCGAGGAGGACGGCGCCGCCCTCCTGGCCGAGGCGCTGGAGACGTTGCAGGCACGCCGGTCGGGGCTGCGCAGAGCGGGGTAGGACCGCGTGGTGAGCCGCCCGGCGCCCGGGCGTCCGTGCGGGATGTCGAACGGCTCGGCCCGGGCGTAGGCTCGCCAGCATGTTCGAAGAAGGACAGTTGTACGCCCCCGTCACCGAGGACGACAAGGGCGTCACAGTACACCTGACGGACGACCACCCGGGCGCACACGATGCGGTCTACCGGCGACGTCGTGAGGAGATCGCCGGACCGGCGCTGCGGTGGACCCCGGGCGCCCCGGTTCCGACGGTCGAGTACACCGAGGAGGAGAACGAGATCTGGCGCAGGGTCAGCGAGGAGCTTGCGCCGAAGCACGAACGGCTCGCGATCCGCGGGTTCCTCGAGGGCAAGGAGGACCTCGGCCTGCCGACCGACCGCGTGCCGCAGCTCGACGAGGTGAGCGCACGCCTCACGGAGCTCAGCGACTTCCGGCTTCACCCGGCCGCCGGCCTGGTGCCGCTGGACGTGTTCTACGGGTCGCTGGCCGACGGGGTGTTCCACTCCACGCAGTACCTGCGCCACGGCTCGCAGCCCCTGTACACGCCGGAGCCGGACATCATCCACGAGATCGTCGGGCACGGGAACCTGCTGGCGAACCCGCGGATCGCCGAGGTGAAGCGGCGCGCGGGGGAGGCGGCCCGCCGCTGCGAGACCGCCGAGGGCCTCCAGTTCGTCGCCGACGTCTTCTGGTTCACCATCGAGTTCGGCGTCATGTACGAGGACGGTGAGCTGCGCTGCTACGGCGCCGGGCTGCTCTCGTCGTACGGCGAGATCGAGGAGTTCCGGGACGCGACCATCCTGCCGCTCGACTTCCACGCCATGGGCACGGTCGAGTACGACATCTCGCACTACCAGCCGACGTTGTTCGCGTGCGACGGGATGAACGAGCTCACCGAGCGGGTCGGCGAGTTCTTCGCCGAGTTCGACGACGAGACTCCCGCGCGGCTGGCGGCCGCCCGCGCCTGACAGCTCCCACCGCGGCCTCGGGGCGGGACGACCCGCCCCGAGGCCGCCGACGCGGTCAGCCCCGCGAGGGTGCGGTGGCGCCGGCGGCGGCCGCGTCCAGCAGCCAGAGGGTGCGCTCGCTCCCGGTCGCGCCGGCGGCGGGGACCTCGGCGACGGGTCCGCGAGCGAGTGCGGCGGCGGCCTGCGCGGACTTCTCCGCGCCCGCCGCCACGACCCACACCTCCCGCGCGCGCCGGACGGCGTCGAACGTCAGGGAGACGCGCTCCGGCGGCGGCTTGGGCGAGCCGTGCACGCCCACCGCGACGCCAGCGGCGCCGAGGGCCTCGTGCCCGGGGAAGAGGGAGGCGACGTGCCCGTCGGGGCCCATGCCCAGCAGCAGGACGTCGAACCGGGGGAGCGGGTCGCCGTACCGGGCGAGCTCGGTGGCGTAGGCGGCCGCGGACTCCTCCGGCGTCGTGACGGTCGCGCCGTCGACGACCGTCCCCGGTGCCGGCATCTCGTGCACGTGGGCCGGCGGGAGGCCGGAGTCGGCGACGAGGGTGTCGAGGAGCGCTGCCCGGGCCTGCGTGGCGTTCCGGTCGGGGTCGCCGTCGGGCAGGAACCGCTCGTCGCCCCACCACAGGTGCACGGCGGACCAGTCGACGGCGCCGCGCAGCGGGCTGTCGGCGACCGCCGCGAGCGTGCGGATGCCGACCGTCCCGCCCGTGAGCACCACGTGCACGGGGCTGCGCACGGACTGCACGTCCAGAAGACGGGTGAGGAGCCGGGCGGCGGCCGCCTGCGCCAGGGTGCCGGCGTCCGGGTGGACGACGACGAGCGGGTCGTGCGGTGCGGGCGTGCTCACGCGTTCTCCCGCACCGTCTCGACCAGGGCGAGGCCCCGGGTGAGGACCTCGCCGTAGAGCTCGTCGGGGTCGAGCCGGCGCAGCTCCTCGATGAGCGCCTCGCTGAGCGTCCGGATCGGCAGCGACACGCGGCGGTCCGGCTTGCCCGGCTCGGTGATCGTCACGAGCCGGCCGTCGGGGCGGTCGAGCACGATCGGGCCGCTGTCGCGCTCGAGGGTGACGCGGGTGATGGCGTCGGCGTCGGGGACGCGCACCACCGTCGCGGGGCACTGGAGCTTGAGCCCGAGCCAGGCGGCGAGGAGGTCCAGCGACGTGTGCTGCTCCTCGCCCTCGACGCGTACCGCGGTGACCGGCTCGTACGGCGGCTGGTCGAGCGCGGCGGCGATCAGCCCGCGCCACAGCGTGTCGCGCGCCCAGGCGAGGTCGGTGTCGCCGGGGCGGAAGCCGCTGGCGAGCCGGTCCAGCATCGCCACGGGCTGGTCCGCGGCCGTGGTGCAGGTGATGCGTCGCTGCGCCATGCCCCCGACGGGGTGCGCCGACGGGACGTCGGGCCCGCCGCCGGGCCACCACACGACGATGGGCGCGTCCGGCAGCAGGAGCGGCATGACGAGGGTGTCGGTGCGCTCGAGCATCTCGCCCGAGGCGCGCAGGACCACGACCTCCGACGCTCCCGCGTCGCCGCCCACGCGGATCTCGGCGTCGAGCCGGGCGGGGGAGTCCTGCTCCGGGAGGGGAAGCACCACGACCACGCGGCAGGGGTGCTCGTGGCTGGCGTGGTTCGCGGCGTCGATCGCGCTCTCGACGTCGGCCTCGTCGGCGAGGACGAGCAGGGTCAGGACGCGGCCGAGGGCGACGGCGCCGCCCTCGTCGCGCAGGCGGTCGAGCCGCTTGCCGACGGCGTTCGTCGTCGTGTCCGGCATGTCGATGATCATCGGAGGTCTCCTCTGCGGTGGCCGCCGCGGGCCCCCGCCCGCGTCTCGGCGTCGTGCGGGTCCGTGCCCACGGGAGGGCTGACGGGGATGCTCGGGGGCATCGTCACGGGCGTCGCCAGGCGCGGCCGTCGCGGGCCATCATGGCGTCGGCGGACGACGGCCCCCAGGACCCGGAGGGGTACGGCTCGGGCGCCGTGCCCGACGCGGCCCAGTGCTCGATGATCGGGTCGAGGATCTTCCAGGACAGCTCGACCTCCTCCCGGGTGGGGAAGAGGGGCGGGTCGCCGAGGAGGACGTCGAGGATGAGCCGCTCGTACGCCTCGGGGGAGGACTCGGTGAACGAGTGGCCGTAGCCGAAGTCCATCGTGACGTCCCGGACCTCCATCGCGGTGCCGGGGACCTTGGCGCCGAACCGCAGCGTCACGCCCTCGTCCGGCTGCACGCGGATGACCAGCGCGTTGCTGCCGAGCTCGGAGGTGAGCGAGGACTCGAACGGCAGGTGGGGCGCCTTCTTGAACACGACGGCGACCTCGGTGACGCGCCGGCCGAGCCGCTTGCCGGTGCGCAGGTAGAACGGCACGCCGGCCCAGCGCCGGTTGTCGACGTCGAGGCGGACGGCCGCGAACGTCTCCGTCGTGGACTCGGGGTTGAAGCCCTCCTCCTCGAGGAAGCCGACGACCTTCTCGCCGCCCTGCCACGCGGCGGTGTACTGGCCGCGGGCGGTGTGGTCGGACAGCTCGCCGTCGGGGTGGCGCACGGACGACAGCAGCTTGATCTTCTCCGCGCGCAGCGCCGCGGCGTCGAAGTTCACCGGCTCCTCCATCGCGACGAGGGCGAGGAGCTGCAGGAGGTGGTTCTGGATCACGTCGCGGGCGGCGCCGATGCCGTCGTAGTAGCCGGCGCGCCCACCGATGCCGATGTCCTCGGCCATGGTGATCTGCACGTGGTCGACGTGGTTGCTGTTCCACAGCGGCTCGAACAGCTGGTTGGCGAACCGCAGGGCGAGGAGGTTCTGGACGGTCTCCTTGCCGAGGTAGTGGTCGATGCGGAACACCGACTCGGGGTCGAAGACCTCCGAGACCACGGAGTCCAGCTCGCGCGCGCTGGCCAGGTCGTGCCCGAACGGCTTCTCGATGACGACCCGCCGCCACGTGTCGTCCGAGGGCCGGGACAGGCCCGACTCGGACAGCTGGCGGCACACGAGCGGGAACGCGCCGGGCGGCACGGACAGGTAGAAGGCGTGGTTGCCGCCGGTGCCGCGCTCGGCGTCGAGGTCCTCGACCGTCTGCCGCAGGCGGTCGAAGGCCGCGTCGTCGTCGAACGAGCCCTGCACGAAGCGGATGCCCTCCGCGAGCTGCTTCCAGGTCGCCTCCCGGAACGGGGTGCGGGCGTGCTCCTTGACCGCGTCGTGCACGACCTGGGCGAAGTCCTGGTCCTCCCAGTCACGCCGTGCGAAGCCGGTGAGCGCGAAGCCGGGCGGCAGCAGGCCGCGGTTCGCCAGGTCGTACACGGCGGGCATGAGCTTCTTGCGCGACAGGTCGCCGGTGACCCCGAAGATCACCAGGCCGCAGGGCCCGGCGATGCGGGGGAGGCGCAGGTCCAGCGGGTCGCGCAGCGGGTTGTGCTCGGCGGTGATGTTCGCGGGTGTCACGGTGTCCCGTCTCTCGTGCGGTGGTGTGGGCTGCGCCGGGCGTCGGCGCGCGGCCGGCCGTGGCGCCGGGACGGGAGCCCGGCGCCACGGGCGGGTCAGGCGCCGGCGGCGTCCAGGCCGGTCTTCGTGGTGGTGAGCAGCTCGTCCCAGCTCACCTCGAACTTCTGGACGCCCTCGTCCTCGAGCCGGCGGGTGACGTCGTCCATCGAGACGCCGTGGGCCTCGATGGCGGCGATCGTGGCGGCCGCGTCCTCGGCGGTGCCCGACACCGTGTCGCCCACGACGAGGCCGTGGTCCGCGAACGCGTCGAGTGTGGCCTGGGGCATCGTGTTGACGACGCCCGGCGCCACCAGCTCGTCGACGTACATCGTGTCGCGGTACTCGGGGTTCTTGACGCCGGTCGACGCCCACAGCGGCCGCTGGGCGTGCGCGCCGGCCGCGGCGAGCGCGGACCACCGCTCGGAGGCGAAGACCTCCTCGTAGGCGGCGTACGCCAGCCGCGCGTTCGCGATGGCGGCCTTGCCGCGCAGCGCGAGCGCCTCCTCGCCGCCCTCGGCCTCCAGGGCCGCGTCCACGGCGGAGTCGACCCGGGAGACGAAGAAGGACGCGACCGAGCCGATCGGCGCGAGGTCGTGCCCGTTGGCGCGGGCCTGCTCGAGGCCGGCGAGGAAGGCGTCCATCACCGCGCGGTAGCGCTCGATCGAGAAGATCAGCGTGACGTTGACGCTGATGCCCTCGGCGAGGACCGCGGTGATGGCGGGCAGACCCTCGACGGTGGCGGGGATCTTGATCATGACGTTGGGCCGGCCCACCGTCGCCCAGAGGCGCTTCGCGGTGGCGACCGTGGCCTCGGTGTCGCGGGCGAGCCGCGGGTCGACCTCGATGGACACGCGGCCGTCCACGCCCTGCGTGGCGTCGTACACCCCGCGGAGCACGTCGGCGGCGGCGCGCACGTCGTCGGTGGTGATGCGCTCGACGGCGGGCTCCACGTCGGTGCCGGCCAGCTCGGCCAGCACGCCGGAGTAGGCGTCCCCGTCCGAGAGCGCCTTGGCGAAGATGGTCGGGTTCGTCGTCACGCCGACGACGTCGCGGGTGGAGACGAGCTCCGCCAGGTTGCCGGTGTCCAGCCGCTCGCGGGACAGGTCGTCGAGCCAGATCGACACCCCCGCCTCGCTGAGGCGCCGCGTCGGTCGGGTCTCCTCGGTCGTGCTCTCGGTCATCGGGCTGCCTTCCTCTCCTACGGATGTCGTCGAGGTCCGCGGCACGCCGTGCGGTCCGTGCGTGCCGTGGGCGGGAGGACCGGGGCGACCGCGCGCCGGCGGCCGCCCCGGTCCGTCAGGCGCCTGCCGCGGCGACGGACTCGCGGGCGGCCGCGGCCACGGCCTCGGCCGTGATGCCGAACTCGCGGTAGAGCGTCTTGTAGTCGGCGGACGCGCCGAAGTGCTCGAGGGACACGGACCGGCCGGCGTCGCCGACGATCTCGCGCCACCCCTGGGCCACGCCGGCCTCGACCGACACGCGGGCGCGCACGCCGGCCGGCAGCACCGACTCGCGGTACTCGGCGTCCTGCTTGTCGAACCACTCACGGCTCGGCATGGACACCACGCGGGCGGCGACGCCCTCGGCGGCGAGGATCTCGCGCGCCTCGACGGCCAGCTGGACCTCGGAGCCCGTCCCGACGAGGACGACGTCCGGGCGGCCGGTCGACTCGTTGACCGCGTCCACGAGGGTGTACGCGCCCTTGAGCGTGCCGGCGGCGTCGGCGAAGCCGTCGGTGCCGCGGGGGAACGTCGGCACGCCCTGACGCGTCAGGACGATGCCGGCCGGGTTGGCGGTGTTCTCGAGGATGCCGCGCCAGGCCCAGGCGGTCTCGTTGGCGTCGGCGGGGCGCACGACGTCGAGGCCGGGGATGGCCCGCAGCGCGGCGAGGTGCTCCACGGGCTGGTGGGTCGGACCGTCCTCGCCGAGTCCGATGGAGTCGTGCGTCCACACGAACGTCGTCGGGATCTCCATGAGCGCCGCCAGGCGGACCGAGGCCCGCATGTAGTCGGCGAACTGCAGGAACGTGCCGCCGTACGGGCGGGTGAGACCGTGCAGCACGATGCCGTTGAGGATCGCGCCCATGCCGTGCTCGCGGATGCCGAAGTGCAGCGTGCGGCCCTGCGGGTTGCCCGGGAACTTCTTGGTGGCGTGCTCGGTGGGGATGAACGACGGCTGGCCGTCCATCGTCGTGTTGTTCGACCCGGCGAGGTCGGCGGAGCCGCCCCACAGCTCGGGCAGCACGTCGGCCAGCGCGGTGAGCACCTTGCCGGAGGCGGCGCGCGTGGCGAGGCCCTTCTCGGAGGCCTCGAACTCGGGCAGGGCATCCGTCCAGCCCGCGGGCAGCTCCCGGGCGGTGAGCCGCTTCAGCAGCGCGTCGCCCTCGGGGTTGGCGGTGCGCCACGCGTCGAAGGCCGAGTCCCAGGCGGACCGCTCAGAGCCGTGGCGCTCCGCGACGGAGCGGGTGTGCTTGAGCACGTCGTCGTCGATGGCGAAGGTCGCCTCGGGGTCCAGGTCGAGGGCCTTCTTGAGCCCCGCGACCTCCTCGGCGCCCATGGCCGAGCCATGGATGCCGCCCGTGTTCTGCTTCGTGGGCGCGGGCCAGCCGATGATCGTGCGCAGCGCGATGAACGACGGCCGGCCGGTCTCGGCCTTCGCGGCGTCGATGGCCGCGGCGAGCGCGTCGACGTCCTCGGCGTAGCCGGTGCCGCCGGACGTCCAGTCCACCCGCTGGGTGTGCCAGCCGTACGCCTCGTAGCGGGCGACGACGTCCTCCGTGAAGGAGATCTCGGTGTCGTCCTCGATGGAGATCTTGTTGTCGTCCCAGATCACGACGAGGTTGCCGAGCTGCTGCGTGCCGGCGAGGGACGAGGCCTCGGAGGTCACGCCCTCCTGCAGGTCGCCGTCGGAGGCGATGACGTACACGTGGTGGTCGAACGGCGAGGTGCCGGGAGCGGCGTCCGGGTCGAGCAGCGCCCGCTCGCGGCGGGAGGCGTACGCCATCCCCACGGCGGAGGCGAGACCCTGGCCGAGCGGGCCCGTCGTGATCTCCACGCCCGGCGTGTGGCCGTACTCGGGGTGCCCCGGGGTCTGCGAGTTGAACGTGCGCAGCGCCGCCAGATCCTCCATCTCCATGCCGTACCCGGCCAGGAAGAGCTGCAGGTACAGCGTCAGCGAGGAGTGGCCGGCCGAGAGGACGAAGCGGTCGCGGCCCACCCACGTCGGGTCGCTCGGGTCGTGCCGCATCGCCTTCTGGAACAGCAGGTACGCCGCCGGGGCCAGCGAGATGGCCGTGCCGGGGTGGCCGCTGCCGCACTTCTCGACGGCGTCCGCGGCCAGCGCCTTGATGGTCTTCACCGCGCGGTCGTCGAGGTCGTTCCACTCGAGCGGGGCGACGGCGGGGTCGAACGCGTTCACAGATGTGCCTCTTTCCTGCCCGGGGCGTGCCCGGGGTGCTTGCTGCTCTGCCGGTCACCGGGCGTCGGCACGAGCCCCGTCGCGGGGCGCGCACCGCCCGCACGGCGTGGTGCCCGTCCGGCTCGGGGCGTGGGCCCCGCCCGGACGAGGAGTGCCCGCCCGGGCCTCCTGCCGTGTGACTGCAGTGCGATCACTGCCTGTGCAGCACCACCCTAGCGCCGCGCATTCCCACCGGCCCCACCGCCGCCGCGTTCGTCCCACCAGGTGGGAAAGGCCGGGCGTTTCTCACACCTCGGACCGCCTCCCGCGGGTCACGTGACCTGGGGGTGCGGCGTACGATGAGCGACGAGCGGTCGTATCGCTCCGCCGTCGTCGTTCGCCCAGACCGATCGCGCCGGCACCGGCCGAGTCCCCCAGCCGAGAACGGAACCTGAGCGCGCGTGAGCACCACGAGCACCACGACGTCCCACCCGTCGACGCCTCCCCGTGCCGCCGCGCACCGGTCGCGGCGGGAGGGTGCCGGCAGCGGTGGCGCTCACGGCACCGGGTGGCGGGAGCGCGCCGGCGCCTACGTGGCCCTGACGAAGCCGCGCATCATCGAGCTCCTGCTCACCACGACGCTGCCGACCATGTTCCTGGCGGCGGACGGGCTGCCGGGCCTGTGGCTCGTGGTGGCGACGCTCGTCGGCGGCGCGCTCGCGGCGGCCTCCGCCAACGCGTTCAACTGCTACCTCGACCGCGACATCGACGCGCACATGAACCGGACCAAGCGTCGGCCCCTGGTGACGGGTGAGGTCAGCCCTCGCTCGGCGCTGGTCTTCGCGACCGTGCTCGGGGTCGTGGCGCTGGTGTGGCTGGCCCTGCTGGTCAACGTCATCTCCGCCTGGCTCGCGTTCGCCGCGATCGCCATCTACGTCGTCGGCTACACGATGATCCTCAAGCGGCGCACGTCGCAGAACATCGTGTGGGGCGGCATCGCCGGCTGCATGCCGGTGTTCATCGGCTGGGCGGCGGTGACGGGCTCGCTGAGCTGGGCGTCGGTCGCCCTGTTCGGCGTCATCTTCTTCTGGACGCCGGCGCACTACTGGCCGCTGTCGGTGAAGTTCCGCCGCGACTACGCGACCGTGGGCGTGCCCATGCTGCCGGTGGTCGCCTCGGACCGGCGCGTGTCGATCGAGATGCTCGCGCACACCTTCGCGATGATCGCCTGCTCCCTGGTCCTCGTCCCGCTGGCCGGGATGTCCTGGGTGTACACGGTCGTCGCGGCCGGGCTCGGCGCGTGGTTCGCGTGGCTCGTGGTGGCGATGCTGCTGCGCGCGCACGGCAGGATGAGCGGCAAGCTCGGCGCGATGAAGGTGTTCCACGCCTCGATCACCTACCTGACGCTCCTGTTCGTCGCCGTGGCGGTCGACGTCTTCCTGCCGTTCTGACGCCGTCCCGACACCGCTCCGACCACCGCTCCGACGCCGTCCCCCACCCCGAGGTGACGCCGGGCCGTCGCGGCTCGCGGCATGATGGGCGGGTGCCCGACCTCCCGAACGCGCCCGACGGCGACCTGCCCGCGGCCCTGGACCGCGCGCGGCTCGACTACCTCGCCCACCTCGGTGTGGAGCGGGGGCTGTCGGCGAACACGCTGTCGGCGTACCGGCGCGACCTCGGACGGTACGCCCGCCACCTCGCGGGGCTCGGCCGCACCCACCTCGACCAGGTGGTCGAGGGCGACGTCACCGACTACGTGACGGTGCTGCGCGCGGGCACGGACGGGGCCGCCGCGCTGTCGCCGTCGTCCACCGCCCGCGCCCTGGCGGCCGTGCGAGGCTGGCACCGGTTCGCGCACGCGGAGGGCATCACGACGGGCGACCCGGCCGGCCAGGTGTCGGCGCCGAGCGCCCTGCGGCGCCTGCCGCACGCCCTGTCGGTCGACGACGTGGCGCGCCTGCTGGAGGCCGCCGGCACGGGCGAGGGGCCGGTGCCGCTGCGGGACCGGGCGCTGCTGGAGCTGCTGTACTCCACGGGAGGGCGCATCAGCGAGGTCGTGGGGCTCGACGTCGACGACGTGCACGACCTCGACGGCCTCCCGCGCGACGGTGCGCCCGGTCGCGAGGGCAACGGCGGGCGCGGCACGGTGCGGCTGCACGGCAAGGGCGACAAGCAGCGGATCGTCCCGGTGGGCTCGTACGCGGTCGAGGCGCTGGAGTCCTACCTCGTGCGCGCCCGGTCGCCGCTGGCCTCCGCCGGACGGGGGACGCCGGCGCTCTTCCTCAACACGCGGGGCGGGCGGCTGTCGCGCCAGAGCGCCTGGGCCGTGCTGCAGACGGCGGCCGATCGGGCCGGGCTCACCCAGCACGTGTCGCCGCACACCCTGCGGCACTCGTTCGCGACCCACCTGCTCGCCGGCGGCGCCGACGTCCGGGTGGTCCAGGAGCTGCTGGGCCACGCCTCGGTGACGACCACGCAGATCTACACGATGGTCACGCCCGACACCCTGCGGGAGGTGTACGCCGCGACGCACCCGCGCGCGCTGTGACGGCGCCCGGGCTCCGGCGTGGCGATGGGCGGCACGCCGGGCGTGGCGAGTCGACGTCCGGGGGCGCTGGGGTAGCGTGGCGGGCGTGAGCGAGGCACCCGGGAGCGACGCGATGACCCAGACGGTGACGTACGACGCGACCCTGGACATCCCGCGCCCGGAGGTGCCCACCGACGTGGTGGGCCGACCGCTGCCCGAGTTCGCCGACCCTGCACCGCTGGCCTCCCACGGCCCGGCGCGGATCGTGGCGATGTGCAACCAGAAGGGCGGCGTGGGCAAGACGACCACGACGATCAACCTGGGGGCGGCGCTCGCGGAGTACGGGCGCCGGGTGCTGCTGGTCGACTTCGACCCGCAGGGGGCGGCGTCGGTCGGCCTGGGTGTGAACCCCCACGACCTGGAGCTCAGCGTCTACAACCTCGTCATGGACCGTGACGTGCAGCTGGACGACGTCGTGCTCCCGACGGCGATCGACGGGCTGGACGTCGTGCCGGCGAACATCGACCTCTCCGCGGCCGAGGTGCAGCTCGTGGGCGAGGTCGCGCGCGAGTCCGTGCTGGCCCGGGCCCTGCGGCCCGCCCTCGACGACTACGACGTCGTGCTGGTGGACTGCCAGCCGTCGCTCGGCCTGCTGACGGTCAACGCGCTGACGGCCGCCCACGGCGTGCTGATCCCGCTGGAGTGCGAGTTCTTCGCGCTGCGCGGGGTCGCCCTGCTCATCGAGACCATCGAGAAGGTGCGGGACCGGCTCAACCCCGCCCTGCAGATCGACGGCATCCTGCCGACCATGTACGACTCGCGCACCCTGCACTCGCGCGAGGTCGTGGCCCGCGTGCACGAGGCGTTCGGGGAGACGCTGCTGCACACCGTCATCGGGCGGACCGTGAAGTTCCCCGACGCCTCCGTCGCGGCCGAGCCCATCACCGCGTACGCGCCGTCGCACGCGGGTGCCGCCGCGTACCGGCAGCTCGCGCGCGAGCTCGTGGCGCGAGGGGACTCCGCGTAGGTGTCGGAGACGGCCACGGCGGCCGTCGCGCCGCCGGGCGCGGCCGAGGCCGCCGCGCCCGGGACGGAGGGCGGCGGGTCCCCCTCAGGGTTCCAGGTGCACCTGGAGAACTTCTCGGGCCCGTTCGACCTCCTGCTGTCGCTCATCGCCAAGCACGAGCTCGACGTCACGGAGGTGGCGCTGGCGGTCGTGACCGACGAGTTCGTCGCGCACATCCGCGCCGCCGAGGAGGCGGCGCGCGACGCGCTCGCCCGGGGTGACGAGCACCCGTCGTGGGACCTCGGCACGGCCAGCGAGTTCCTGGTCGTGGCCGCGACGCTGCTCGACCTCAAGGCCGCCCGCCTGCTCCCCGGCGTCGTGGAGGAGGACGCGGAGGACCTGGAGCTCCTGGAGGCCCGCGACCTGCTGTTCGCCCGGCTGCTGCAGTACCGCGCGTACAAGGACGTCGCCGCGGTCCTCGCCGAGCGGATGGCGTCGGAAGGGCGCCGCGCCCCCCGCGCGGTCCCGATGGAGCCCGAGCTGACCGCCCTCCTGCCCGAGCTCGTCTGGACGCTGGACGGCGCCCGGCTCGCCGAGCTGGCTGCCGGAGCGCTGACGCCCAAGCCGCCGCCGGTCGTGGAGCTGGCGCACCTGCACTCGCCGGCCGTCAGCGTGCGCGACGAGGCGCAGGTCGTGGCGCGCCGGCTGCGCCGCGACCGGTCCGCCACGTTCCGCGGCCTGGTCGCCGGCGCCGAGCGGCTCGTCGCGGTGGCCCGGTTCCTGGCGCTGCTGGAGCTGTTCCGCCACGGGGACGTGGCGTTCGAGCAGGCGGCACCGCTCGGGGAGCTCACCGTGCGGTGGACCGGGCCCGACGGCGACACCGTCGCGTCGGCCGGGTTCGAGGAGTTCGAGGGCACGCCGGCGCAGGGCGCCGGCGGAGAGGCACCGGCGGAGGGCGCGGCATGAGTACGGGGACGGACGACGAGGCGACCACCGCGGAGCCCGCGGCCGACGAGGTCCCGGACGTGGCCGCCCTGCCCGGCGGGCTGGCGGCCGCGCTCGAGGCCGTCCTCATGGTCGCGGAGTCGTCGGTGCCGGTGGAGCGGCTCGCCGCTGCCGTGTCCCGGCCGGTGCCGGAGGTGCTCGCGACCCTGCGCGACCTCTCCGACGAGTACGCCGGCGCCGGGGCAGCGGGCGGGCGCCCGCGCGGGTTCGAGCTGCGCGAGGGTGCCGAGGGCTGGCGCTTCTGGTCGGCGCGCGCGCACGGCGACGTGGTGGCACGGTTCGTGCTGGAGGGCCAGTCGTCGCGGTTGAGCCAGGCGGCCCTGGAGACGCTCGCGGTCATCGCGTACCGGCAGCCGGTGACGCGCGGTCAGGTCTCGGCGGTGCGCGGCGTCAACGTCGACGGCGTCGTGCGCACGCTGCTCGCGCGCGGGCTGATCGCCGAGACGGGCCAGGACCCGACGTCGGGCGCCACCCTGTTCGGCACGACGGGGGAGTTCCTCGACCGGATGGGCTGGACGTCCCTGGACGAGCTCCCGCCCCTGGCGCCCCACCTGCCGGGCGTGGCGGACGTCGCCGCGCTGGGCGGGGACGCGTACTGACACCTCGCGCGTGGTCGTCGCTCGCACGAGATGCGGGGGACGACATGGGAAGATGGGGCCATGCCCGCACCTCCGCCTGCCGACCTGCCCGCCGACCGCGACGTCCACGACCCCGACGGGGTGCGGTTGCAGAAGGTGCTGGCGCAGGCGGGCCTCGGGTCGCGGCGCGTCTGCGAGGACCTCATCGCGGCGGGCCGCGTCGAGGTGGACGGCGTGCGGACCACGGCGCTGGGCGTGCGCGTGGACCCGGCGACCGCCGTGGTGCGCGTGGACGGCACGCGGGTCCAGCTCGACCCGACGAAGGTGACGGTCGCCCTCAACAAGCCGCTCGGCGTCGTGTCGACGATGAGCGACCCGCAGGGCCGGCCCACCGTGGGCGAGCTGGTCGCCGACCGGCCGGAGCGGCTCTTCCACGTCGGGCGCCTGGACGCCGACAGCGAGGGCCTCCTGCTGCTGACGAACGACGGCGAGCTCGGCAACCGGCTGACCCACCCGCGGTACGACGTCGCCAAGACGTACCTCGTGACCGTGTCCGGGGAGGGGTTCTTCCCCCGGCACGCGAAGACGCTGCGCTCCGGGGTGGAGCTCGACGACGGCCCGGCGCGCATGGACTCGGTGCGCGTCGTGGACTCGGTCCCGGGCGCGACGATGCTCGAGGTGGTGCTGCACGAGGGGCGCAACCGCATCGTGCGCCGCATGCTCGACGCCGTCGGGTTCCCCGTCACGCGCCTCGTGCGCACCCGGATCGGCCCCGTGACGCTGGGCACGCTGCGCGCCGGGCGCACGCGGGTGCTGGGGCGCACGGAGCTCGGGGCGCTGATGCGCGCCGTCGACATGTGACTCGACATGTGACTCGGCACGCGACCGGCATGTGACACTCTCCCGGGGGCCCTGACCGCCGGGCCCCGTCCGCACAACGACAGAAAGCGAGCCACACGTGGTCGTCATCGCCGTCGACGGTCCTTCCGGGTCCGGCAAGTCCAGCGTCTCCAAGTCCGTCGCCGCCCGCCTGGGGCTGGCCTACCTGGACACGGGCGCCATGTACCGGGCGGCGACGCTGTGGTGCACGCGCCGGCAGGTCGACCTGGCCGCGGCCGACGACGTCGCCGCCGCCGTGCGGGCGATGCCGCTGACGATGGGGCTCGACCCGGCGGGGCCCACCGTGACCCTCGACGGCGAGGACGTGGCCGCCGCGATCCGCACGACGGAGGTCTCGACGGCCGTCTCCGCCGTGGCGACCAACCTCGAGGTGCGTGACGAGCTGCGCCGTCGTCAGCGCGCCGTCATCGCTGCGGAGAGCGCGCCGGACGGGTTCTCCGGCGGCCGCGGCGTCGTCGCCGAGGGGCGCGACATCACGACCGTCGTCGCGCCCGACGCCGACGCCCGCATCCTGCTGACCGCGAGCGAGGAGGCGCGGCTGCGGCGCCGGTCCCTCGAGGTGCACGGCGCCGCCGACGCCTCGGCCGTGGAGGCCACGCGCGACCAGGTGCTGCGCCGCGACCGGGACGACTCGGCGGTGAGCCAGTTCCACGTCGCCGCGGACGGTGTCGTCACCGTCGACTCGTCCGAGCTCGACTTCGACCAGACCGTCGACGCCGTCCTCGCGGCCGTCGGGCAGGCCGCGGAGGCCTGACCCGCCCGCGCCGCGAGCCTGGGACGCGCCCGACGCGGCGGTGGTGGCGAGCGACGTCACGCCGCCGCCCGGGGCGCCACGGTCGAAGTCGCGCCGTCGGCCTGGGAGAATGGGGGGCATGACCCCTCCCGCCGACGGTTTCGCGACCGTGCCCGCTGACGAGCCTGCCGACGAGCCCACCCCCGGGACCGCTGACGAGCCCACCTCGCGTGACGCCGTCGCCGAGGCGCTGGCCGAGCCCGACGACGAGGCGCGCGAGCGCGCGCTGCGCGCCGGCCTCGAGGAGTTCGAGCTCGACGAGTCCGACCGGGCGCTGCTCGACGTCGAGTGGGACGCCGAGCACGGTGGCTCCGGGGCGGCCCCGCTGCCCGTCCTCGCCGTCGTCGGGCGCCCGAACGTCGGCAAGTCGACGCTCGTCAACCGCATCCTCGGACGGCGCGAGGCCGTCGTCGAGGACACCCCCGGCGTCACGCGCGACCGCGTGAGCTATCTGGGGGAGTGGTCCGGCCGCGAGTTCACCCTCGTGGACACCGGCGGCTGGGAGGTCGACGTCGCGGGCATCGAGTCGAAGGTCGCCGAGCAGGCCGAGGTGGCCGTCTCCCTCGCCGACGCCGTGATCTTCGTCGTCGACGCGACGGTGGGCGCCACGTCCACGGACGAGCGCGTCGTGGAGCTGCTGCGCCGTTCCGGCAAGCCCGTGGTGCTCTGCGCCAACAAGGTCGACGGGCCCTCCGGCGAGGCGGACGCCGCCTACCTGTGGGCGCTCGGCCTGGGGGAGCCGCACCCCGTCTCCGCCCTGCACGGGCGCGGCACCGGCGACATGCTGGACGCCGCGATGGCGGTGCTGCCCACGGAGTCCGAGCACGGCGAGCTGCGGCCGGACGGGCCGCGCCGCGTGGCGCTCATCGGGCGCCCGAACGTCGGCAAGTCGTCGCTGCTGAACAAGATCGCCGGCGCCGAGCGCGTCGTCGTCGACGACGAGGCCGGCACCACGCGCGACCCCGTCGACGAGCTGGTGGAGATCAAGGGCGTGCCGTACTGGTTCGTCGACACCGCGGGCATCCGCCGGCGGGTGCACCAGACCCGCGGCGCGGACTTCTACGCGTCGCTGCGCACCCAGGCCGCCATCGAGAAGGCGGAGGTGGCGGTCGTGCTGATCGACGCCTCGACGCCGCTCACGGAGCAGGACACCCGCGTCATCTCGCAGGTCGTCGACGCCGGTCGCGCGCTGGTGATCGCGTACAACAAGTGGGACCTCATGGACGACGAGCGCCGCCACTTCCTGGAGCGCGAGATCGACAAGGACCTCGTGCAGGTCACGTGGGCGCCGCGCGCCAACGTCTCGGCGCGCACCGGCTGGCACACCGACCGGCTCGTCCCGGCTCTGGAGACCGCGCTCGACTCCTGGGACACCCGCATCCCGACGGGGCGCCTCAACGCGTTCCTCGGCGAGCTGGTGGCGGCGCACCCGCACCCGCTGCGCGGCGGCAAGCAGCCCCGCATCCTGTTCGGCACCCAGGCGTCCACGCGCCCGCCGCGGTTCGTCATCTTCGCCACCGGGTTCATCGAGGCGGGCTACCGGCGCTTCATCGAGCGCCGCCTGCGCGAGACGTTCGGCTTCGAGGGGTCGCCCATCGAGATCAGCGTGCGCGTGCGGGAGAAGCGCCGCCGCTGACCCGGTCGGCCTGCGGCCGGTTCGCGGTCGGCGTGGACGGGGCGTCGCCGCGCCAGGGCGCGGCGACGCCCCGTCGCGCGTGAGACGTGCGTCACGAGGGCTTGCGCGACGGGCCTCGCCCGTGTCACGGTCGGCGTGACGAGCGAGAAGCTCGCGTGCTCTGGGGTCGGTGAAACTCCGAACCGGCGGTGAAAGTCCGCGACCCGGTCACCTCCAGTGACCGGTTGACCAGGTGGAACTCCTGGACCGACGGTCAAAGTCCGGATGGGAAGCGCACGCGGCGGCTCCCCGTCCGGTCCGTCCCCGGCCCCGACGCCTCTGTCGACGAGGGCCCGTGCCACCCGTCGCGGTGGTGGGCGACCGGCCGGTCGCGAGCACGTCCCGACCCCGCACTTCCCGCCCCCGGGGTCCGCGACCGGACGACAGGGGCAGGGATGGACGGCACGCAGCGAGACGCCGAGGGGCCACCGAGGGCACCCGGCGCGCACGCCATGACGCCGACGACGGACGCCGAGCACGCCGCGATGCGCCGCGCGCTCGAGCTTGCCGCGCGCGGACCCTCCCACGGTCCGAACCCGCGCGTGGGCTGCGTGCTCCTCCGGCCGGACGGAACCGTCCTCGCCGAGGGCTTCCACCGCGGCGCCGGCACCGCGCACGCGGAGGTCGACGCGCTGCTGCGGGCCCGAGCCGACGTCGGACCGGACGCCGCGCGCGGCGCGACCGCCGTCGTGACCCTCGAGCCGTGCGCCCACCACGGGCGCACCGGCCCCTGCGTGGACGCCCTGCTGGACGCCGGCGTGACCCGCGTCGTGCACGGCCAGGCCGACCCGAACCCGTCCGCCGCGGGCGGTGCCGCGCGCCTGCGCGCCGCCGGGGTGGACGTCGTCGGCGGCCTGCTCGGCGACGAGACCGCCGCACTGAACGACACCTGGACGCGCGCCGTGGAGCTCGGGCGGCCCGTCGTGACGTGGAAGCTCGCGAGCACGCTCGACGGGCGTGCCGCCGCCGTCGACGGCACGTCACGCTGGATCACGGGCCGGGCCGCCCGCCGCGACGTGCACCGGCTGCGCGCCCTCGCGGACGCCGTCGTGGTCGGCACCGGCACCGTGCTGGCGGACGACCCCGACCTCACCGTGCGGCACGTGCCCCTGGAGGGCCCGGCGCCGGAGCGGGTCGTCGTCGGGCTGCGCGACCTGCCGCCGTCGTCCCGGCTGGCGCGCGCCGCCCGGGCCGGCGAGCCCGTGCACCACCTGCGCACCCACGACCTGCACGAGGCGCTGGACACGCTGTGGCTGCGCGAGCACCGGCACGTGCTCCTCGAGGGCGGGCCCGCCCTCGCCGCCGCGTTCTGGCGCGCCGGGCTCGTCGACGACGTCGTCGCGTACGTCGCGCCGGTCCTGCTCGGGCTCGGCGCGCCCGCCGTCGCCGACCTCGGCATCGGGACCATCGCCGACGCCGCGCGGCTGGACCTCACCGACGTGACCGTCCTGCCCGCCGACGCCGACCCCTCTGCCGGCCCTGACTCCGGCGCCGTCCCTGCGGGACCGGGCGACACCACCACCGTGCGGCTCACCCTGCGGCCGCGGAAGGAGAGCTGACATGTTCACCGGGATCGTCGAAGAGCTCGGCACCGTCGTCGACGTGCGGGAGGTCGCCGACGGCGCGCGGCTCACCGTCGCCGCGGGCACCGTCCTGGACGGCACCCGCCCCGGGGACTCGATCTCCGTCGACGGCTGCTGCCTGACCGTCACCACGATCGAGGACGCCGGCACCGCGGGCGGGCTCGCGCACTGGACCGCCGACCTCATGGCCGAGACGCTGCGCCGCACCAGCCTCGGCGACCGCCGCCCCGGCGACCGGGTCAACCTCGAGCGGGCGCTGGCCGCCGGCGGCCGCTTCGGCGGGCACGTGGTCCAGGGCCACGTCGACGGCACCGGCGCCGTGCTGTCCCGCACGCCGGGCACGCAGTGGGAGGTCGTGGAGATCTCCCTGCCCGCGGACCTCGCCCGGTACGTCGTCGCTCAGGGGTCGATCGCCGTCGACGGCGTCAGCCTCACCGTCGTGCACGCCGGCGACGACGCGTTCACGGTCAGCCTCATCCCCGAGACGCTGGAGCGCACCACGCTCGGCGCCCGCGCGGTCGGCGAGCCGGTGAACCTCGAGGTCGACGTGCTCAGCAAGTACGTGGAGCGACACCTCGCCCGCCGGCCCGCCGAGGCGACGGAGGCCGCACGATGAGCGCCGCCACCGCCCCCGACGCCGGTGCCGTGGACCGCGTCCGCCGCGCGATCGCCGACGTCGCCGCGGGGCGCCCCGTCGTCGTCGCGGACGACGCGGGCCGCGAGAACGAGGGCGACCTCATCGTCGCCGCGTCCGCCGTCACGCCCGAGACGATGGGCTTCCTCGTGCGGCACACGAGCGGGCTCGTGTGCGTGGGCGCGTCCGGCGCCACTCTCGACCGGTTGCGCCTGCCGCTGATGGTCGAGCAGAACGAGGACGCCTACCGCACCGCCTACACCGTGACCGTGGACGCCGCCGCCGGGGTCACCACCGGGATCTCCGCCGCCGACCGCGCCCGCACCGCGCGGCTGCTCGCCGACCCCGGCGCCGCGCCCGCCGACCTCACCCGCCCGGGCCACGTGCTGCCCCTGCGGGCCCGCGACGGCGGCGTGCTGGAACGCACCGGTCACACCGAGGCCGCCGTCGACCTGGCCCGCCTCGCGGGCCGCGGCGAGGCGGGTGTGCTCGCCGAGCTGGTGCACGACGACGGGGAGATGATGCGCCTGCCCGCGCTGCGAGACTTCGCCGCCGAGCACGGCCTCACCCTCATCCACGTGGCGGACCTGGTCGCCTACCGGCGCGCCACCGAGACGCACGTCGAGCGGCTCGTCGTCACCGCCCTGCCCACCCGGCACGGCGACCTGACCGCCGTCGCCTACCGCGACCGCCTCACCGGGCAGGAGCACGTCGCCCTCGTCGCCGGCCCGCTCGACGTGCTCCCCACCGGCACGACCGGCGACGGCGAGCCGGTGCTCGTCCGCGTGCACTCCGAGTGCCTCACCGGCGACGCGTTCGGCAGCGGGCGGTGCGACTGCGGCCCGCAGCTCGACGAGTCCCTGCGCCGGGTCGTGGCCGCGGGTCGCGGCGTCGTCGTGTACCTGCGGGGGCACGAGGGCCGCGGCATCGGCCTGGGCGCCAAGCTCGCCGCCTACGCCCTGCAGGACGCCGGGCTCGACACCGTCGACGCGAACCTCGAGCAGGGCCTGCCCGCCGACGCCCGCGAGTACACGGCGGCGGCGCACGTGCTGCGCGACCTCGGCGTCGACGCCGTCCGCCTGCTCACGAACAACCCGGACAAGCGGACCGGGATCGAGGCCGGGGGAGTGCGCGTCGTCGAACGGCTTCCCCTCGCCGTGCCCGCGAGCCCGGCTGCGGAGGCCTACCTGCGCACCAAGCGCGACCGGATGGGCCACGACCTGCCGCACCTGGGCCTGCCCGGGGCGCGCGACCTGCCCCCCGCGGGCGAGACCGACACCCACCACGGAGGACCCCCGACCATGACGACCACGACCACCACCACGACTGCCGCCGGGGTTCGCCGATGAGCGGCGCCGGCGCCCCGGCTGCCGCGCCGGTCGACTGCTCGGACCTGCGCGTCGCCGTCGTCGCGGCCAGCTGGCACCAGCAGGTCATGGACGGCCTGCTCGACGGCGCCCTGCGCGCGTGCGCCGACCACCGGGTCGCCGACCCGCGCGTCGTGCGCGTGCCGGGGTCGTTCGAGCTGCCCGTGGCCGCGCAGGCGCTCGCGGCGGCCGGGTACGACGCCGTCGTGGCGCTCGGCGTCGTGATCCGCGGCGGCACGCCCCACTTCGACTACGTGTGCGCCGCCGCCACCGACGGCCTGAACCGGGTGGCGCTGGACCACACGGTCCCCGTGGGGTTCGGCCTGCTGACGTGCGACGACGAGGCCCAGGCCCTCGACCGGGCCGGGCTGAACGGATCGCACGAGGACAAGGGGTACGAGGCTGCCGCCGCGGCGCTGGCCACCGCGCGCGTGGTGAACGGCGTCCGGCCTGTCGGTGAACGGAACTGACCGAGAAAGCGTCATCTCGCGCATCACGTTGCGCCATCGGGATGCGTGCTCCTATCGTTCCTGGCCAGTACCGATGTGATCCATCACATCGGCGCCCGTCGCGCCGGCGGCGGAGGGTCCGGGGACGAGGAGGGTTCGACGATGCACGCACCTCACGATCGACGCCGCACCACCGGCGGCGCGCTGACCGCCGCAGCGCTCGCGGCCGCGCTGGCGGCCGCGGGCGCTGCGCCCGCCGCTGCCAGCGCGGCGGAGGGTGGGTTCACCCAGCCGCGGCACGCCTTCGACGGGTTCGCCGGGGGAGCGGGGGCCACCGCGCCGGACGGCTGGCAGGTGACCTACGAGAACACCGACGGCATGGCCGACGGCTGGGCGGGCTGGTCGTTCCACACGCTGGACGAGGTCGTGGACCGTTGGGGCACCGACCTGCGCCAGGCGTTCACGCGGGCGCACGGCACGGTCGCCGTCGTCGAGAGCGACCAGAACCGCCCCGCCTCCGGGACGTTCACGTCCGGCCTGACGTCGCCGTCGTACCCGGTCGAGGCCGGGACGACGTACGAGCTGCGCTTCGACAGCCACTACCGCCAGGGCGGCGCCGGGTACGGGCAGACCGCGGACGTGCGGGTCGCCTTCGACACCGGTGAGACGCGCACGCTGCTCGAGTACTCGAACGACGCGGACGCGGACAACGCGGGCGGCACCGTCGAGTCGCGGCGCGAGGCACTCGCCTTCACCGTGCCCGCCGGCGCGAGCAGCGCCCAGGTCACCTGGTCGTACCGCAACAGCAGCAACAACTGGTACTGGATGGTGGACAACGTCGAGCTCACCGAGCCGATGGGCGAGCCCGCGGCCGGACCCGTCACCACGATCGACGTGCTCAGCGACATCCAGGGCTCGGTCGGCAACCGGCACCTGCGCGACGACGCCTTGCCGCTGCTGAACGGCCTGCCGGACCCTGCCGACCTGCTCGTGGTCAACGGCGACATCACCAGCAACGGCTCGCAGGCCCAGTACGACGCCTTCCAGGCCGCGTACGACGCCGCGGGCGGGCACGTCTCCGGCGAGATGCTCCCCACGATCGGCAACCACGAGTTCTACGGGTACGACGGCTCCGACGTCTACCTGCAGAGGTTTCTCGACCAGTTCGGGCTCGGCGAGCCGTGGCAGGGGCGGGTGGTCGACGGCGTGCCCGTGCTCAGCATCGGCAGCGAAGGCTACGACTACGCGGCCCTCACCGGCAGCGGGCCGTTCGTGGAGCTCTCCGACGAGCAGTTCTCCTGGCTCACCGAGCGCCTCGCGTACTGGCGCGAGCAGGGCAGGCCCGTGCTGCTGTTCAGCCACGACGTGCTGCCGCGCAGCGTGTCGGGCACCTTCGCGAGCTTCTACCGCAACGACTTCGGTGCGGACGACGAGCGGTTCCAGCGGCTCCTGCTGGACAACCCGAACGTCGTGCTGTTCACCTCCCACACCCACTGGCAGCTCCAGCGCGACGACTGGGCCGTCGAGTACCGCGGCACCGTCGGCGAGAACACCGCCGAGCGCGGCGTGCCCGTCGTCAACACCGGGGCGCTGACCACCGCCTACACCCTCAGCGGGGACTGGGGCGAGACCGGTGTCGCCGAGGAGACCGCCACCGGGCTGCGGGTCTCCGTGTACGACGACCGGGTGCGCGTGACGTCGTACGACTTCCTCACCGGCGACACGATCGACCGGGTCGACCTACCCGTGCCGACCGGCGGCGGCGCGGACGCGCCGGGCCGGGGCCACGGCGGCAAGCCCGCGCGACCCGGCCCGCCCGACGGCTCCGGCCGGCCCGGCGACCTGCGCTGACGTCAGGACACGGCATCGTCCCGGCGGGCGTCGTGCCCCCGCGCCGCACGGCGCCCGCCGGGCCCGAGGCACGCGTGCCTCGATTGGGAGAATCCGCCCGCGCTGGGGTAATCTCTTCTCGGTTCGTTCGCGAGCCCACGGGCTGTGGCGCAGCTTGGTAGCGCACTTGACTGGGGGTCAAGGGGTCGCAGGTTCAAATCCTGTCAGCCCGACCGTGTGATGTCTCAGGACATCGGGATGGCCCGGACCCACGTTTGTGGGTTCGGGCCATTGTCATTTCTGGGTGCTGGTGCCGCGTGGCTGGTAGTCGCGGGTGAGGTCGATGGTGAGACACGCTATGCCGATGTCTTGAGACACCCCATTCCGATGTCCTGAGACTGGACACTGTCAGCCCGACCGTTGTGATGTCTCAGGACATCGGGATGGCCCGGATACCCATGAGTGGATCCGGGTCATTCGTCGTTTCTGGGGGGAGCGGCCGATACGTGTGGACGGCTTCGGGTGTGTCGTGCTCAGTGTGAGCGTCCGGCCCGGCCCGTGCGGGCCCGGAGACCTCCGTGGGCGGTCGTGGCGATGTCGTGGCCGATGGGTCCGACGGGTTCGGTGAAGACATCGGTGGCGTGGGTGGTGACCGGTGCATCCGCTGGTTCACGCGCCTCCGAGGCGATTCCATTCGCACGTTCTGGCCGCCAACCCATTTCTGGAGGTTGGTGCGGCGTGGCTGGTCGTCGCGGGTGAGGTCGATGGTGAGCTCGCGAAGGATCTCGCCGGTGGCGGTGTTGACGACGCGCGTGTCGTGGGGCACCCGTCAGCGCGCGTGGGCGAGGTCCGTGGTCTCGCGGTCGAGTGCGACGTGGCGATGGTCGATCACCATGCCGAGCGAGGACGTACCGACGCACACCCGGGCACAGAGCGGGCGACTGCTGGTCACGCGAGCACCGCGCCGTGCCCGGGTGGTCACGGCGCGGTGATGTCGACATCGGCGCCGTAGTCGTACAGGCGCCCCTGCGCCGTGGACCCGTCGGCGTCCGAGTACTCGACGGAGCGCAACCGCCCCTCGTCGTCGACCCACCAGGTCTCGGTCCGCTCCGACGACGTCAGCTCGTAGCCGGTCACGGCGACGCCGTCGACATCGCGCTCGCCGACCTCCTCGACCGAGGTCGCCGCGTCCGCCAGGTCCTCCTGGACCTGCGCCCAGTCCCACGCCCGGACGAGGTCCGGGAGCTCCTCGGCCGACGGCGGGCCGCCGTCCGGGTCGGCGGCCATCCCCGCGTCGTCGGTCCACACCTCGCGGCTGGTCGGCTCCTCGCTGTCCTCGGCGTAGGTGGCCAGCTCGAGCGCGGCGACAGCGCCGTCCTCGTACTCGATGGCGCCCTCGAAGCGCTGGCCGTCGTCGCTCTCGAACTCGAACCGCGCCGTCCCGGACTCGCGGATCGCCTCCGCGGTGCGGGCGCCGAGGGACTCAGCAGACTCCGGTTCCGGGCTGCACGCGGCCAGCAGGCCGGCCGTGCCGATCGCGCCGGCAGACGCCAGCACGAGCGAGCGGCGGATCCGGGTCGGCTGAGGTGTACGTCGCGAGATCATCTCCCGACCCTAGCCGCCGCCGGAGCCGTGAGCAGGCGCGACGCAGGCGGCCGGGGCCAAGGGAGGCGTGGCCGCCCGGTCGGCCGAGCCGATGAGAGTAGTCCGTCACCTCAGGGCGCAGTGTGCTGTCGCTCAGGGACACTCGATGTCGCCGACGCGGAGGGTGGCGTAGGCACGCACGGCCCTCGCGCCGGTGAAGGACCCGTTCCACATCACGAGGAACCTGATGCAGCCCACCGAGCGCGGCGGCGCGGCGGCCCTGACGACGCCCCGTGCCGGCGAGCACCACGAGATGCGACCGAGCGGTGTCGTGGTCAGGCTGGGACCGGCGGACGTCGTGACCGGCCGCCGGACCCGACGGGAGAGGAGCACACGGTGCCTCGACGAGACCCCGGCCCGAGCGTGAAGGACGACGAGCTCTACGAGGAGCTGCGCGACGAGGGCAACAGCAAGGAGAAGGCGGCCCGGATCGCGAACGCCGCGGCCGCGCGTGGCCGTGGCTCCGTGGGCCGCAAGGGCGGCCGGTCCGGAGCCTACGAGGACTGGACGGTCGACGAGCTGCGCAAGCGCGCCTCCGAGATCGGCATCGAGGGGCGTTCCAGCATGCGCAAGGGCGAGCTGATCGACGCCCTGCGGTCGCACTGACGAACCACCGCGAGGGTCGCGGGCCCGCCGCTGGGGAGTGCGGGCCCGCGACCCTCGCGGTGCTTCGTGGGTCGATGTCGAGAACCGCGCCACGGCTCCGTCCCCGGGACGTCGGCGGTGACACGCACCGCCCGGGAACGGAGGATGGACCCATGGCCAAGTACCTGCTGCTGAAGCACTACCGTGGCAACCCGGAGCCGGTCCCCGGCACCGACGTGCCGATGGACCGGTGGTCCCCGGACGAGATCAGCGAGCACGTCGCGTTCATGGAGCGCGTCGCGGACGACCTCAGGGAGCGCGGGGAGTTCGTCGACGCGCAGGCGCTGTCGCCGCGGGGCACGTTCGTGCGCTACGACGGCGAGGGGCGCCCGCCCGTCACCGACGGCCCGTTCGCCGAGACGAAGGACCTCGTCGCGGGGTGGATGGTGATCGACGTCGACTCGCAGGAGCGCGCCCACGAGGCCGCGGCGCACCTCTCCTCGGCCCCGGGCCCGGGCGGTCGGCCGCTGTTCGAGTGGATCGAGGTGCGCCCGTTCCTCACCGACGCCGGCGAGGTCACGGGGTGACCGGCCCCTGTCTGCGGGACGAGCAGCTCAAGGAGCTCGTCCCGCAGGTGCTCGGGGCCCTGGTGCGCCGCGGCGCCGACTTCGCGTCGGGCGAGGACGCCGTCCAGGAGGCCCTGGTCGAGGCCGTGCGGCGCTGGCCGGCCGGCGGTGTCCCGGCAGAGCCGAAGGCCTGGCTCGTCACCGTCGCGTGGCGCAAGTTCCTCGACGCGCGGCGGGCGGCGTCGGCCCGTGCGCAGCGCGAGGTCCGCGTGAGCCTGGAGCCGCCGTCGGGCCCGACGGAGCAGGGGGACGACACCCTCCTGCTGCTCAGCAGGTGCTGCCACCCGGCCCTGTCGCCGTCCTCGGCGGTGGCGCTGACGCTGCGTGCCGTGGGGGGACTCACGACGGCGCAGATCGCCCAGGCGTTCCTCGTGCCGGAGGCGACGATGGCGCAGCGGATCTCGCGCGCCAAGCGGACCGTGACGGGGGAGCGCTTCGGGGTCCCGGGGGACGCGCGCGCCGTGCTGCGCGTGCTGTACCTGATGTTCGACCGCGGGTTCACCGACGGTCCGGCGGGCGCCGTCGACCTCGCCGCCGAGGCGATCCGGCTGACGCGGCAGCTCGTCGGCGCGTCGCACGGCCCGGAGCGCGACGACCCGGAGGCGGCCGGCCTGCTGGCGCTCCTCCTGCTGCACCACGCCCGGCGGGACGCGCGCACCACGGCATCGGGCGAGCTCGTGACGCTCGCCGAGCAGGACCGCGCCCTGTGGGACACGGCCATGGTCGCCGAGGGCGTCGCCCTGCTGCGGGGCGCGCTCGCCCGCGACCGCCTCGGGCCCTACCAGGCGCAGGCCGCGATCGCCGCCCTGCACGACGACGCCGCGACGTGGGAGGAGACCGACTGGCCGCAGATCCTCGAGTGGTACGACGAGCTCGTGGCCCTCGAGCCCCGCAACCCGGCGGTCGGGCTCAACCGCGCGGTCGCCGTCGGCCACGTCGACGGCCCGCTCGCCGGGCTGCGCCTCGTGGAGGGCCTGGCGCCGGACCTGCCGCGGCGGGACGCGACGGCGGCCTACCTGCACGAGCGGGCGGGGAACCTGGCCGAGGCGGCGAGGCTGTACGCCGCGGCGGCGGACGCCGCGACGAGCAGCCCGGAGCGGACGCACCTCACGGTGCAGGCGGGCCGCCTGCACCACGCCACCCGGCGCTGACCCGTCGCACGCAGGTCAGGCGGCCGGGGGAGCGGCAGGCAGCCGCAGGCGGTACCACCGCGGCCGCGTGCGGTTCATCGGCCAGCCGAGCCCGGCGGTGTCCGCGTCACGCACGTCGTCCAGCTCCTAGCCCTCGAACGCGGCCACGACCTCGGCCTCGCCGACGCCCTCGACCAGGCGCCGCCACCGGGTGGGCCCGAAGGCGAGCATGAGTACGGTGGCGCCGGGCGAGGCGAGGGCTGTGACGCCGCGTGCCTCGGCGGCCCGGGAGGCGGGGTCGAGGCCCTGGAAGCAACCGATGTCGACGAACAGGTCGAAGGACCCCAGGCCGGCCGCCGGAAGGTCGGTGACGTCACCGACCACGTAGGTCACGCCCGGGCTCCCGCGGCGCCGCGCAGCCTCGATCGCGCGAGGCACGACGTCGATCCCGACGGCGTCCCAGCCGCGGCGCGCCAGCTCGGGGGTGTACTGGCCGCGCCCGCACCCGAGGTCGAGCGCCCGGCCGAGGGGCCGCGTGCGGTCCGCCTCCTCGCGGTCGAGCACGGCGGCGACGCTGGGCGCGGCGGCCTCGGCGTACCCCTCCCACGGCGTGATGCCGAGCCGGTACATGCGCGTGTACTTCGTCACGCCCCCCAGTGCACCACGCGGCGGCGCGCACGGCGCCACGGCCGCGGCGCGGTCACCCGCAGCTGTCGCAGACCCCGGTCGCGGGCAGCGCCATGAAGCACGTCGGGCAGACGGCGACGACGGGCTCCGGGGCCGCCTGCTTGCGGGCGGGGGCGCTCGCGGCCCGGCGCCGGGGCTGCGCCGTGCGCCGCGGGGCGGCCGCGGCGCGGGCAGCGACGGGCGCGGTGGCCTCGAAGCCGCACTTGCGCAGGATCGCGACGGCGTCGACCTTGGCGTCGACGAGCTCCTCGGCGGCGGCGGGGCGGCCCGTCGCGTACCGGTGGGCGACGCCGAGGATCGCCTTGGAGTCGTACGTCCGCCCCTCGTGGACGAGGGTGTAGCCCGGGGCCGGGGTGTAGCCGTAGACGCCGACGAACGCGTCGGCCCCCCGGTCGTCGTGCTCCTCGATCGCTCGGAGGATGTGCTGGCGCGTCACGCTCGAGAAGGTAGCCACGGGTCCCAGGCTAGTCGCGCCGGAGCACGCCGAGAGCCGCTTCGGCGCGACTGTGGCGAGGACCGCACCGTCAGTACCCGGCGGTCGGGTCGACGACGCCCTCGAGGCCGTCTCCGGCCACGAACCGGGCGAGGTTGCGCTCGACGCGCCGGCGCAGCAGCGGGTCGACCATCTCCGGGGTGTCCGCCGTGTGCGGGGTCACCAGCGCGGTCGGCAGGTCCCACAGGGGGTGCCCGTCGGGCAGCGGCTCGGGGTCGGTGACGTCGAGCGCGGCCGCGCCGAGGTGCCCCGAGCGCAGCGCCGCGACCAGGGCGTCGGTGTCGACGAGCGCGCCGCGGGCGACATTGACCAGGGTCGCGCCGGGTCGCATCGCGGCGATCTCGGCCGGGCCGAGCAGGGCGCGGGTCCGGGGCGTGAGGGCCGCGGCCAGCACGACGACGTCGGCGCGTGCCAGCTCCTCGATCAGCGTCGAGGCGAGCTGGTCGCCCGCCACCACCCGGTCGGCGCCCGGCACCGCGACGGGGTGACGTCGCACCACGGTGGTGCGGGCGCGGAACGGCGCGAGCAGGCGGAGGAACGCGCGGGCGATGCCGCCGGCCCCCACGACGAGCACCCGGGCGTCGTACAGCGACGTCCCGGCCTCGTCGCCCCACGTGCGGGCGCGCGCCCGCTCGGGCAGGCGGCGCAGCGCGGCGAGCGTGAGGGCGAGGGCGTGCTCCGCGACCGGCTCGGCGAAGGCGCCCTTGGCGGACGTCCACGTGACGCCGCCGGCCCGCCCGTCGATGAGGCCCGCCTCCAGAGCGGCGTCCACGCCCGCGGACGGCAGCTGAACCCACCGCGTGCGCGGCGCGGCCGCCAGCGTCTCGCCGAGGCCGGCCACGCCCAGCGGCCCGAACCAGACCAGCCCCTCGGTCCGCGGCCCGACGGGCACGAGCCGTGCCCCGGCGTCGGTCACGGCCCGCGCCGCCCACGGTGGCGCCTCGGGCGCGACGGTGACGCCCGGGCCCGCGGTCCCGGCGCTCACGTGCCGTGGCCCCGGCCCGTCGGGGGCCGGGTGGGTCGAGTCCTGCATCGTCACCGCTGGCGTCTCCTCGCTCGTCCTGCGTCGTCGGCCGTCCGCTCGTCCCCGGGTGCCGGGGAGCGGACGCGGTCCGGGGAGATGATCACACATCCGCCCGAGGAGGCCGTGCCCTGGGCCCGGGCTCCGGTCCCGGCGCCGCGAACCGGTGGGCGGCGCACGCCGACGCACGGGCCGGGGCCGGGCAGGGCGGCGGACGGGCGCGGCGCCGCTCGCTCAGCCGCGCGGCGTCGCGCCGGGGACCGACGTGGGCTCGTGCAGGGACTGGGCGATGTGCCCGCCGAGGTAGGCGCCCGCTCCCGCCACGGCGAGGGCCCCGAGAGTCAGGGCCGTGCCGGCGCCGTGCCGTCCGCGGCGTCGCGCGAGCCACGACCCGGTCGCGAGCAGATTGCCGAAGCCGTTCACGGCGGCGTGCACGGCGGCCACCCGCCGGGCGGCAGGGCCGAGGGCGTTGAAGTCCGTCAGGCCTGTCAGGGCCGTCGGGACGGACGCGAGGACTCCCAGCCCGAGGAGCCGGCGGGCGGCTGGCCTGTGGTCCGTCGGACGGGTGACGTCCAGCAGCGCCGTGGCGGCCCACAGCCCGACGGGCAGGTCCGTGAGCACCCCGTGCGCCGGGTGGCCGAGCGACCGCCCTCGCAGCTCGTCGTGGAGGCGCCCGGGCCGGGGCACGACGGCCGCAGCGACATGGTCGAGAGAGTCCGCGAGGGCGTCGAGCCCCGTGGCCCGCTCCAGGCGCCGGGCCTGGTCGTCGAGTGGGCTCGTCCCGGTGGCGGTCCTGTCGTCGGTGGTACGGCTCATCGCTCCTCCTGCGGCGGTCGTCCGCCGAACCTATGACAGAGCGGTGGCGCTCGCCCGGGCGGCGCCCCCCGTGCCGGCTCGTGCGGTCGCTGGGCGGCCGTCCCGGCCGCGCGGCAGGGGGCTGCCGATAGAATCGATTCGTGCGAAGGAAAGCCCTTACCGGCGTCCCCGACCATCCTCTCCTCGACGGCCAGCGGCCCGTCCGCTCCCTGCTGCGGCTGCTGGGCACCCAGCCGCGGCGCATGACCGTCGCCCTGTGCGCGTTCGCGGTCAAGGAGACGCCCCTGTGGTTCCTGCCGGTGATCACCGGCGCCGTGATCGACGTCGTCGCCGACGGAGGCCCGGTCACGTCCGTGCTCGTCTGGTTCGCCGTCGCCGTCGTGCTCCTCGCACAGCACTACCCGAACCACCTGCTGTACACCCGGAACTTCATGTCGGTCGTCCGCGGCACCGGGGCCACGGTGCGCAACGCCCTCGTCGAGCACCTGCAGTCCCTGTCGATCGGGTACCACTCGAGGGCCAGCGCCGCGGTCGTGCAGAGCAAGGTGGTGCGTGACGTCGAGAACGTCGAGCTCATGCTGCAGCAGGTGACCCACCCGCTGCTGTCGGCGCTGATGGTCGTCGTGGGCGCGGTGACGATGACCGTGATCAAGGTGCCGCAGTTCCTGCCCGTCTACGCCCTGGCCGTGCCCGTGGCCCTGCTGATCCGCCGCGGCATGGCGCGGCGCTCGCGGGCGCGCAACGAGGCCTTCCGCCGCGAGATCGAGGGGTTCTCCGCCCAGGTGGGCGACATGGCCACCCTCATCCCGGTGACGCGGGCGCACGGCCTGGAGCGCACCGCCGCCACCCGCGTGGCCAGCGGTGCCGACGACGTGCGTCGCGCGGCCCTGAGCCTCGACATGCTCAACGGTCGCGTCGCGTCGGTGTCGTGGGTCGCGATGCAGCTGCTCGGGGTCTGCTGCCTGGTGCTCGCCGCCGTCGTGTCGCTCACGGGCCTGGTGCCGATCACGCCCGGCGAGGTCGTCCTGCTGTCGACGTACTTCGGCCTGCTCACGCAGGGGCTCACCCAGGTGCTGAACCTCGTGCCGGTCACGGCCCGCGGCGTCGAGTCGGTGCGCTCGGTCGCCGAGGTGCTGGCCGAGCCCGACCTGGAACGCAACGCCGGTCGACGCACCGTCGGCGAGGTCCGCGGCGACCTGCGGCTCGAGCACGTCTCGCACCGCTACCCGGACGCCGAGGACGACGCGCTGCACGACGTCGACCTCGAGGTCCGCGCGGGCCAGACCGTGGCGTTCGTCGGCTCGTCGGGGTCCGGGAAGTCCACGCTGCTCAACCTCGTGCTCGGGTTCGTGCGCCCCACCTCGGGGCGGATCCTGCTCGACGGCGCCGACATGGCAGACCTCGACCTGCGGACCGTGCGCCGGTCGGTGTCGGTCGTGCCGCAGGAGTCGGTGCTCTTCGAGGGCACGATCCGCGAGAACGTCGCCTACGGCCTCGACGACCCGTCCGACGAGCGCGTGCTCGCCGCGCTGCGGGACGCCAACGCGCTGGACTTCGTGCGGGAGCAGCCGGACGGCTGGGACACCGTCGTCGGGCAGCGGGGCAGCCGCCTGTCCGGCGGGCAGCGCCAGCGGCTGGCGATCGCCCGCGCGCTGGTGCGCGACCCGCGGCTGCTGTTCCTCGACGAGGCGACCAGCGCCCTCGACCCCGAGTCGGAGGCGGCGGTGCGCGACGCGCTGGACCGGCTCATGGCCGACCGCACCACCCTCGTCGTCGCGCACCGGCTGTCGACGGTGCGCCGCGCCGACCGCATCGTGGTCCTCGAGCGCGGGCGCGTGGTCGAGGTGGGCACCCACGACGAGCTGCTCGTCGCCGGCCGCCGCTACGCGGCGTTGCACGCCGCCCAGGCCGGCTGACCGGGTCGACCGACCGCGGGGTCCCGGTCGTCTCAGCCGACGCCCGGGTCGCCCGGCTCGCCGAGGTTCGGGTCGCCCTGCAGGATCGCCATGTAGGGGGCGACGGCCGGGAAGACCCACTCGAACAGCACGACGACGACGCCGGCGAGCAGCACGAGGGCCTGCAGGGTGCGCCAGAACAGGTTGCCCGGCAGGTGGCGGAAGATCCAGCCGTACATCACGCGCCTCCGTTCTCGAGCACCTGCTCGGGGGTGCCGTCCTCGCGGGCCATCCACCCGACGAACGACGCGTACGTGATCCACCGGTGGTCGTTGCCGTACTCGCCCAGCGTGAGGGAGTGACAGGTCGTGAGCGTCAGGAGCCGGTCGGTGGGCTCCTGGTCCGGGTGGTGGGGGACCGGCGCCACGACCTCGACCTGGTCGGGCGTGACGATCTCCTCGCTCATGACCTCGTAGACGTACCAGGTGTCGGCGGTCTCGACGATGATCTGGTCGCCCTTCTCGAGCTCGTCGACGTGCCGGAAGGAGTTGCCGTGCGTGCGGCGGTGCCCGGCCAGGGCGAAGTTGCCGACCTCGCCCACCTGCTGGGACTTCTCGTAGTGCCCCGCGAGGGCCTGGTCCAGCACGTCCTGCCCGGTGCCCTCCACGACGGGCATCGCGTTGTTCGTCAGGCCGTACCACTCGGGCACGATGAGGGTGCCGATCGTCTCGCCGTACCCGACCTGGTCGGGGACCGGCGGCGGCTCGTCGGTGACGAGCCCCTCGGGTGCGGGCTCCGTCTTCGCCGGTGTGAGGTCGTGGCGGAACTCGTCCATGATCTCGGTGGCCTGGGCGGAGGCCTCCACCGAGGTCCACCACAGCTGCCAGACGACGAACAGGCCGAGGAACACCCCGACCGTGATCAGGAGCTCCCCGAGGCCGCCGACGATCACACCACCGGCGCTTCGGCGACGACGGCCATGGGCACCGGCGGGGGCGACGTGTCTCACACCCGCATATTACGTGGTCACGGGCCTGCCGGGACAGGTGTCCGCCGACCGGCGCGCCGGTCCGCCGGCCTGCGCCGGCGAGGGCCGCGTGCGGCCCGGCGGACGGTGCGCGCGCCCCGCCCCGGACGACGCTCCGTGGCGCCGAGACGCTACAGTGACGCCGGCCCCGCCCGGGACGGCACCGGGTGGCGCCCGTGCGACGGCGTGCGGGCACGTCGGGGCCAGGCAGGCCCGGCGGCGGGTCCGACGGCAGGTCCACGACAGACGGTGAGGGTGCGGTGCGCGCAGGCAGGACGACGACGCGAGGGCGGGCCCGGCATCGCGGATCGGCCGTGTCGCGGCGTGCGGGGCTCGTCGCGGCCCTGGCTGCCGCGCTGGCGGTGGGGCCCGCCGTGCTGCCGGGCACCGATCTGTCCGGCACCGATCTGCCCGGTGCCGCTGCCGACGAGGGGCTGGCCGAGTCCTCCCGCAGCAGGTACGTGCTGGAGGCCGACGCGTCCGAGGTCCGCGCGACCGTGACCACGACCATCCGGAACACGACGCCCTCCAGCGGCGGCTACGTCTACTACTACGACCGCTACGGCATCCCGGTGCCCGCGGGCGCCGAGGACGTCCGCGCCGCGAGCGGCGGGGCCTCGCTCCCGGTCGCGGTGACCGCCACCGAGGACCCCAGCACCGCGCTGGCGACGGCGTCGTTCTCCGCCCTGAACTACGGCCGCTCGCGCACGATCGAGTGGAGCTTCACGATCCCCGGCGAGCCGGTGCGGTCCGACGACCGCACCCGAGTCGGACCGGGGTACGCCACGTTCGCCGTGCAGGCGACCGGCGACCCCGGGCAGACCTCCGTCGACGTCGTCGTGCCGAGCGCGATGACGTTCGACACGACCGGCGACACGTTCACCCCGAGCAAGGACGGGCGCACCACCACCTACCGGGCGACGGAAGCCACCGACGAGCACGGCATCTGGGCCGTCGTCTCCGCCCGCGACCCGGAGCAGGTCGAGACGCGGGAGGTGACCGTCGGTGACGCCACCGTGACGCTGCGGGCCTTCCCCGGGGACCGCAGATGGCTGCGGTTCGTCGCCGCACAGGTGGAGCGCGGCCTGCCCGCACTGGAGGACGTCGTCGGGCAGCCGTGGCCGGGCGGCCTGCGCACGATCCGCGAGGACGTCTCGCCACAGGCACTCGGGTACGCCTGGTTCGACGCGCAGGCCGACGAGATCGTCGTGCCCGAGGACCTGGACGCGGCGCTGCTCTACCACGAGCTCTCGCACGCCTGGCTGCACCCGGACCGGCTCGGCGGCCGCTGGCTGTACGAGGGCCTCGCCGAGACCGTCGCCTACCGCGTCCTGGACCGCACCGGCGCCCGGGGCAGCGATCCCCGCGAGACGCCCGACCGGGACGACGACGCCGCCCTGCCCCTCACGTCGTGGCGCGAGGGCGAACCCTCCGCCGAGACGGAGGACTACGCCTACGCGGCCTCGTACACCGCCGTGCGGCGCCTGCTGGGCGACCTCGACGACGAGACGTTCGCGCAGGTCGTCGCCGCCGCGCTGGCAGGGGAGAGCGCCTACGAGCCCGCCGGGTCGCTCGAGCACAACCAGGCACGCACCGACTGGCGCCGGTTCCTCGACCTCGCGGAGGTGCGTGGCGGCGTCGAGCACGGCGCGAAGACGTACCGCACCTGGGTCGTCGACGGCGACCAGCGCCGGCTCCTCGCCGACCGTGCCGACGCCCGCGACCGGTACACCGAGCTCGACGACACGGACGGCGCCTGGCTGCCGCCGCTGGGCGTGCGCGAGTCCATGACCGGGTGGGAGTTCGCCGACGCCGTCGACGCCGTGAAGTCCCTCGCGACCACGGCCGAGGAGGCGGGCACCGTGCAGCAGGCCGCGCGGTCCGCCGGCCTGACCGTGCCCGACGCCGTCCGCACCGCGTACGAGGACGCGAGCTCGGCCGCCGAGTACCGCGAGCTCGCCTCGACCCTGCCGCGGGCGACCGACGCCCTCACCGCCGTCGGGAACGCCGTCGCGCAGGCCGACCGGGAGCGGGACCCCGTCTCCCGCCTCGGCGCGGTCGTGCTGCGCCTGGACGCCGGGGCACGGGCGTCGCGGCAGGAGCTCGCCGCCGGGGACCTCGCGGCGGCGACGACCCGCGCCGAGGGCGTCACGGACCGCGCGGGCTGGGCGACCGGCGCCGGCGCGGGCGTCCTCCTGGCCGCCGCGGCCGTCCTCGCGGCGCTCGGGGTCCTCGCCCGCCGCGGCGCGCGCCGTCGCGGCGCCCGGGTGACGGCCGCGCAGGCGCCCGACCCGGGTCCCGGTCTCGCAGCACCGGCCGGGGACGACGCTGACGCGACGACGCCGGCCACGGACCGTGCCACGGACCGTGCCACGGACCAGGGGACCGGACAGGGGACGGGCCGGCGGACCGTCCAGGACGCCGGACGGTCCGCGGACGAGGAGACGGACCGGGACACGGACCCGGACGGCGTGCCACGCTGAGACCGTGACGGGAGACGCGGCGAGCACCACAGGCGGCGGCCGGCGTGCGACGCGCCTGCGCCGGCGCTGGGACCGGGAGGCGGCCGACTACGACCGCCTGTTCACCAGGATCGAGGGGCGCATGTTCCCCGACCTGCGGCGGCGCCTGTGCGGCCTGGCACGCGGCGAGACCCTCGACGTCGCGGCCGGCACCGGGCTCAACCTGCCGCACTACCCCCGGTCCGTCACCGCCGGGCACCTCACGGCGGTGGAGTGGAGCCCCGGCATGCTCGACGTCGCGCGCCGCCGGGCGGACGCCCTCGGCCTCGACGTCGACCTGCGGGTCGGCGACGCGCAGCGGCTCGACCTGCCCGACCGGTCGTTCGACACCGTGGTGTGCACGTTCTCGCTGTGCGCCGTGGCGGACCACGAGACGGCGCTCGCGGAGATGGTGCGCGTGCTGCGCCCCGGCGGCCGCCTGCTGCTCGCCGACCACGTCGCCTCGACCGTGTGGCCGCTGCGCGCGCTGCAGGCCGCCGCCGACCTGGTGAGCGTCCCGTGGGCGGGTGAGCACTTCGGCCGGCGCCCGATGCGCTGGGTCGCCGCCGGTGACCTCGTCGTGGAGCACCACGAGCGCACCCGCGCGGGCGTCATCGAGTGGGTCGCGGCGAGGGTCCCCGCGGCGGCGGGCTGACCGCGGGCGGCCCGCTCGCCGGCCACGTCGCTCGCTCCGGGTCGACGCCGTGGGCGCGGGCGTTGGACTCGACCGCGTCCCGCAGCCAGCGTGCGAGCCCGGGAGCGAGCGCGTCGTAGTGCGCGGCGAAAGCTGCGTCGTCCACGAACATCCGGCCCAGGCACACGTGCATGGCGTGCGTGCAGGCGAACGACGCCTGCAGCATCGCCCGGTGCCGCTCCGCCAGGGCGCGCGCCTCGTCGCCCGCCGGGTCGAGCCCGGCGCGGCACGCCGCCGCCAGGTCCGCCTGCACGGCGTCCGCCTCGCGGGCGAGCCGGTCCCAGTCCTCGCGCGTGCGCCCCGCCGCGCGCTCCGCGTGCTCGGCCCACTGCTCCGAGTCGCCCCACCGGCGGCGCGCCCCGGCCACGTGCTCCGGTGTCCACCCCGCGCCGAAGAGCGTGGCCTGCTCCGCCTCCGACAGCGGCAGCCCGCCGTCCCTGGCCTCGGCCAGCCGGTCGAGGGCGTCCGCCACCGTCCGCAGCCGGTCGGCCCGCTCGCGCACGCGGTCGCGCAGGCCGAGCAGGGTCCGGGTCGCCTCCTCGGCCGGGGCGTCCAGCAGGGCGGGGATCTGCTCCAGCGGCACGTCGACGTCGCGGTACACCTGCACGCGGCGGAGGCGGGCGACGTCGCCCGGCGTGTACAGGCGGTAGCCGGCCGCCGAACGCCGGGAGGGCCGCACCAGCCCGACGGCGTCCCAGTGGTGCAGCGTGCGCACCGTGACGCCGACGGCGTCCGCGGCGGTGCCGACGGTCCAGCCGTCGTCGTCGGGACATGCCTCGGTCACGCCGCCAGTGTGGCACCGCGCCGCCGGCGGTGCCGTGGGCGGGCGCGAGGTCACGGCCGGTCGATGCCGATCTCGCGCAGGGCGGCCGCCTCGGCGCTGTCGGGGTCCCACGGGCGCGCTGCCGTCATCACCACCCGGGTGCCCTCGGGCGTGACGACCTCCAGGTCCACCGTGTTCCACGGGGTCGTCCGCGGGCCGGTCGTCGAGCCCGCCAGCACCTGCTCGCAGGCCGCCGCGATCTCGTCGACCTGGTCGAGGACGCAGGAGAAGGAGACCGTCTGCGCCGGCGCCTGCGCGGCGGGCTCGCCGGCGACGAGCAGGACGTCCTGGAACGCCCAGCGGCGCAGGTGCACCATCGGGCTGGGCGAGACGCCCGGCACCGCGAAGAGCTCGAAGAAGCCGAGGCCGCGCACCCAGAAGTCGCTCGACGCGGCGACGTCGGCGCTGGGCACGGTGACGAACATGGGCATCCCGTAGATGCCGCGGAAGAGCTCGGGAGCGGGCGCACCCGGGACGGGCTGGGGGACGGGGCCGAGGCTGAAGGCAGGGAACGTGTCGGTCATGCGCCCCACGGTGGGCCCTGACGCCGCGTCAGGGTCAAGCGTGCGGTGGGCGCCACCCGTGCGGGTCGGGGCTCGGGGCCTCCGCGAAGCCGGTCCCGCCACGCACCGGCAGGGACGTCACGTCCGCGGCGTCCACCACCGCGCCGGGCGGGCCGGCCCGCAGGAACGCCAGCATCTCGTCGACGTCCTCCGGGGCGCCCTCCACCTGCGCCTCGAGGGTCCCGTCCGGCAGGTTGCGCACGAAGCCCGTGACACCGTGGCCCAGCGCGGCACGCACGGTCGCGTACCGGAACCCGACGCCCTGCACACGGCCGCGCACGACGACACGCCGGCGGACCCGCATGCCCCCAGGCTAGCGGTGGACGCGCCGCCGGGCCTCCGCCTCAGTCGGGTGTGGTCCGTCGCCTGAGTCTGCGGTTCCGCTGCGGGCGAGTGCCTCGTTTCTCGGCCCTCACCCTGCGCTGCACCTCCGCCTCAGTCGGTGTGGTCCGTCGTCTGAGTCTGCGGTTCCGCTGCGGGCGAGTGCCTCGTTCCTCGGCCCTCACCCTGCGCTGCACCTCCGCCTCAGTCGAACATGTCGCCGACGTCGTCGAGGAGGCCGCCGAGCACCATCCCGCCGAGCACCGCGCCGAGGGCGCCCGAGCCGCCCCGGCCGTACCCGCCGCGCCCGTACCCACCACCCGGAACGCCGACACCGCCGTGCCCGTAGCCGCCCGGGCCGTTCCAGCCGCCGTCCCAGCGCTGGCCGTGCCCGCCGCGCGCGATGTCGCGGTGGGCGAGCGTGGCCGCCTCCGCGGCGAGCGTCGCCGCGCGGCGGGCGCCGTCGACGGCCCGCTCCGGGTCGTCGGCCGAGCGCGCCGTGGCGAGCTCCCGCTCCGCCTCCGCGAGCCGCGTGCGGGCGTCCGGACCGACCGGGGCGCGGTAGTCGTCGACGACGCTGCGCGCGGACGCGACCTGCCGCTCCGCGTCGTCCAGCGCGGGAGCGAGCTGCGCCGCCATGCGGCGCTCCCGCTCCGCACGCTCGACACGCTCCCGCACGGCGTCGTCCAGCGCCGTGTTGGCCTGCCGCACACGCGACAGGTCGGCCACCGGGTCCGTGGGGGCACCGGGCGCCGGCAGCGCCGCGAGGGCCTCCTCCAGCGCCGCGACGGCGCCGTCCACGCGGCCCGCACGCTGGGTCGCGGGCAGCGCCCGCGCCTCCGCCAGCTCCGCGCGCGACTCGGCGACCATGGCCCCGAGGGCGGACTCGGCGCGCAGGGCCTCGGCCTCGAACGCGCCGACCGCGGCGAGGAGCCCCTCGGCGCGCCGGACCGCCTCCTGCGCCGCGCGGGCCGCGGCCCCCGCCTCGCCCGTCTGCTGGGCCTCCAGCCGCCGCCGGGCCGCCGCCGTGCTGCGAGCCGCGAACTCCAGCAGCCGCTCGGCCTGCTCCGGGTTGTCCGCCACCGGGCGCAACGCGCTCTCGGCGTACACGGCACCCAGGCGCGCGACGTCCTCCACCGCGTCCGCGACGCCGCCGCGCACCCGGGCCGCCTCGGCGTCGACGCGGTCGAGCAGCTCCGGCGTCGAGCGCACCGTGGACCGCTTGGCGGCCACCGCGGCGTCGAGCTCGTCGAGGAAGCCGTCCGCCGAGGCACACAGCTCCGCGATGCGCCCGTACCACTCGCGCTGCTGCGCCGGCGTGTCCGGGATGTGGTCGTGCAGCAGCTGGTTGAGGTGGAACGCCTCGCTCAGGCGCTCCCGTGCCCGCCGCAGGAGCGGCGCCAGCTCCGTCGTGTCGCGCTCACCGAGCTCGGCGACCGCGAACGACAGCTCGTCCTCGGCGAGCCGGGCACGCTCGTCCGTGCGCACCAGCGCCGAGCCGGCGGTCGTGCCGAGCCGCTCGATCTCGTCGTGCGCCGCCCGCTCCCGAGCGCTGCGACGCCGGCGCAGCCGCCACCCGACAAGGGCCGCGACCACCGCCACGGCGATCACCAGTGCTGTCACGATGCCGACGACCTGCCCCGCGTTCATGGTCCGCATCGTACGGGCCCCGGCTCGCCGCCCGGACACGACCGGTGCTGCTACGTTGTCCCTCGGGGATTCACTGATCGCCGGGTCAGTGAACGGGTCGGTGAATGCGGCCGACGGCCCCGACGAGCGGACGTCCGGGAGGTGACGGTGGCGCGGACCGTCGACGTGGCGCGCGCGGCGCGCCGGCGCGAGCAGATCGTCCGCGCGGCTGCCGGCCTGTTCGGGACGTACGGCTACACCGCGACGCCGGTGTCGCGGATCGCCGCCGAGGCGGGGATGAGCACGGCTGCGGTCTTCTACTGGTTCGAGGACAAGGCGGCCGTCTTCCGCGCGGTCTTCGAGCGCGACCTGCCACGGATCGAGTCCCTGCTCCGGGAGGCGTCCGGCGTCACCGACCCGGTCGAGGCGCTGCACGGCGTGCTCGACGCGCTCGCGGCGGACTCGGTGGACGAGTCGGCGCCCGGGCTGCTGACCGAGCTGTTCCGGCGCGCGGACCACGACCCTGCCCTCGTGGCCGTCATGACGGCCACCGACGAGGCGGTGGTCGCCGGCCTCGAGCGCCTCGTCGCCCGCGGGATCGCGACCGGGCAGGTCGACCCCACGCTCGACCCGCGCGAGTCCGCGCGCTGGACCCAGGCCCTCGTCGACGCCGTGTACCTGCACGCCGCCCCGGGCCGCGACCTGCGGGCCCAGCTGCGACGCACCGTGAACGCCTACCTCGCACCGACGAAAGGTGACCTGCCGTGACCGATCCCGCGACGTCGTCCCCGAGCGTGGGTGCGCCCGCCACCACCGTGCGGCTGCCCCCCGCGTGGTATCCCGTGCTGGCCGCCGTCGGAGCGGTGCTGGGCGTCGGCGCCGGGTTCGCCGTGCGGCCCCTCGTCGGCCTGCTGCTGGACCTGGTCGACGGCGCCCCCGGGCCGCTGCGTCTCGCCGCCGAGCTGCCGGTGCCGTGGGCGGTGGCCGTGCTCGGGGTGCTCGGGGCGGTCGGGGGGCTCTGGGTCGCCGACGCGTGGGAGAAGGACAACCCGGTCGTGACCGTCGGCCCGCAGGGCCTGGCCGTGCGCCGCGGCGACTGGAGCCGCCACGTCGACCGCGCCCGGGTGGCCGGGGTGCTCCTCGCCGAGCCGGACCTCGTGGTCCGCGAGCCGTCCGGCGCCGAACCGGTGCGGGTCAAGGCCGACCGCGCGGTCGCGGGCAGGCTGCGCGCCGCCCTCGGCGACCACGGCTACCGCTGGCTGGGCACCACGGATCCCCTGGAGGACCGGTTCACGCCGTGGGTCGACGACGCGCCGGGCCTGGCACCCGAGGCCCACGCCCTCCTGCGCGACCGGCGCCGCGCCCTGGCCGACGGCCGGGCCGGCGAGGCGGACGCCGCCCGCGACGCGCTGACCGGCCTCGGGGTGGCCGTGCGTGACCGGGGCGGCGCCCAGGAGTACCGCCGCTGCTGAGGGGGACCGGGCCCGCCAGGAGGGGCTCCCGGCGGGCCCCGGCCTCAGGAGCGCCGTCGCCCGAGGCGCAGCGCGAGCACCACGCCGGCACCGGCGAGGACGACCACGGCGGCCGCGATCCCCAGCACGACGGGCAGGTCGGAGCCGCCCGACGCGTCGCCGGCCTCGGCCGCCTGCTCGCCGGCGGCCTGCCCGGGGTCGCCGTCCTGCGCGCCGGCGCCATCGGCCTGCGCCTGCGACCCGCACCCCTTCGCCTCACGACCGCCGTCGTCCCCGGCCGTCGAGGCGGCGCCGTCGTCCTCCGGCGCGTACGTGAAGGCGAACTCGCCGCTCGTGGGGTGCCCGTCCGCGGAGACGACGCGCCACGCGACCGTGTAGGTGCCGGGCTCGTCGAGGACGACCGGCACCGAGATCGTGCGGTCCTGCGTGGCGGGGCACCCGTCGGCGTGCTCGGCGCCGTCGGGGCCGGTGACCTGCACCGCCGTGCTGGACCCGTCGGCCGACACGTTCAGCACGACGTCGTCGAACGTCACCGACACCTCGTCCGGGGCCGTCGTGACGGTCTCGTCGGTGCCCGGGGAGGTGCCGACGACGACGTTGTGCGCGGACGCGGGGGCGGCGGCCAGGCTGCCGGCGAGGGCGAGGACGCCCGCCGTGGCGGTGGCGCGCAGGCCCGCGCGCAGGGCGCGGCCGGGCCTCACCGGTCGCCCCCGCGCTGCGACCGCCGCAGGGCGACGACCCCGGTCACGGCGCCGACGAGCCCGAGCCCCAGGCCGGCGGCGCCGAACCCGAGCGCGAGAGGCGAGGTCTCGGTGCTTGCCTCGTCGGAGGCGGCCGCGGCGCTCGCGCCGTCGGAGGCGGCGTCCGACGCCGTGCCGCCGTGCGCGCCGTCCTCGTCGGCCGGCGTGACCGTGACCGTGGGGGCGGGGTGCTCGGGCTCCGCGCCGTCGGCGGCCTCGTCGTCCCACGCGACGACCTCGCCGTCGGAGTACGTCTGGGTGGCGGGCAGGACGATCTCGTCCACGCCCTCGGGGACGGCGCCCGCCGAGACCGTGAACCGGAGGAACTCGCCGGGCGCGATGGCGGCCGCGTCGTCGTCCGCGGTCCACACGACGGTGCGGGGCGCCTCGGTCACCTCGGTGCCGTGCACCTCGACGGGCTCGGGCAGCTCGGCATCGGTGACCTTCGCGGTCCAGCCCGGCACGGGCTCGACCGACACGCTGGTGAACGGGGTGTCGGCGGGCAGGTCCACCCGCAGCTTCGTCGTCGAGGCGTCGGCGGACTCGTTCGGGACCTTGAACGTCAGGGTCGCGTAGCTGCCGGCGGCGGTCTCCCCGGGGGCGACCGTGACGTGCGCGGACGCGGCGCCAGCGCCGAGGGCGACGAGGCCGAGGGTCACCGCGCCGGTGGCGACGGCGGTGCGGATGCGGGGACGGGTGAAGGGCATGTCTGTGCTCCTGGTGTCGAGCCTGGTGGGTCGAGCCCTCGGCGGCGGCGGGTGCGGGCCGCCGCGGGGCGTGTGCCGGCGCGCACGACCGTCCCGGCGCGACCAGGTCGACCGGGGTCAGGCGTGCGCGGGAGCGCCCGGCGGGCCGCGCAGCCGCAGGCCCGCCAGGGCCCACCAGGTGCGCGGCACCCAGGAGGTGGTGCGCGGCGGCAGGTTCCGGCGCGCGGGGAGCGGCGGCCGCGGTGCGGCCACCAGGACGGCGACGGCGCCGAGCCAGACCACGAGGAAGGCCGCGGCGCGGTCGCCGGCGGCCACGAGGAGCGCCGTGAGGACGACGGCCGCGGCGTGCGCGCCGAGCATGAGGGCGCTCGTGGCCGTGCCGGCGTCGTGCGCGTGCCCGCCGGCAGCGAGCGTGGGGGAGGCCAGGGCCCCGGCGTCGAGCGCCAGGTGCCCGGCGTGCGCCCCGTGCCCGCCCGCGGGGACGGGCGAGGAGCCGCCGCGGACGGCGTCCGCGGTCGCCATGAACGACAGCGTCGTGTGCTGCACCACCTGGAGCGCCGCCGTCGCCGGCAGCAGGCGCCGCAGCGTCAGCCGGCGGCGCGCCGTCCAGACCGCCACCGGCAGCGTCAGCGCCACGGGCACCACCCACCCGAGCACCGACGAGGGCAGGACGCCCCCGGCGACCAGGTGCGCGGCTGCCGCGATGCTGAGCGTCGTGCTGGCGACGAGCAGCTCGCGGGCGCGGCGGACGATCACGGGCACCGGGCCACAGTACCGTCCGGCGTGCGCCCGGCCGGGAGACGCGGTGCTCGACGCCCGGTGCCGGCGTCGCGCTAGGGTGGCGCCCACGACACGGGGTGCACCCGTCGTCGGCGCGGCCGTGGGCCGTGACCGGCGCCGTGGTGCTGAGAGCACACCCGTCGAACCTGATCTAGCTCGCACTAGCGAAGGGATGTCGACATGAGCGTGCAGCTGCACCGCCGCGACGACGCCAGCACCAGCACCGCAAGCACGGCCGCGACCGGACCCGGGACCGGGACCGCCGTCCCCCGCGTCCTCGCGATCGCGGGGTCGGACCCCTCCGGGGGCGCCGGGATCCAGGCCGACCTCAAGTCGGTCGCCGCGGCCGACGGGTACGGCATGACGGCCGTCACCGCGCTCACCGCGCAGAACACCCGCGGCGTGCGGGGCGTGCACACGCCGCCCGCCGCGTTCCTCGCCGACCAGCTCGCGGCCGTGACCGACGACGTGGCGATCGACGCCGTGAAGATCGGCATGCTCGGCGCGGCGGACGTCGTCACCGTCGTCGCCGACTGGCTCGGCACGCTGCCCTCGGGCGCCACGCGCCGCCGTCCGCCCGTCGTGCTGGACCCCGTGATGATCGCCACGAGCGGCGACCGCCTCCTCGACGCCGACGCCGAGCGCGCCCTGACCGGCCTGCTCGGCCTCGTCGACGTGGTCACGCCGAACCTGCCCGAGCTCGCGGTCCTCGCGGGCGAGCCGGTCGCCGTGGACTGGCCCGCCGCGCTCGCCCAGGCCCGCCGCCTCGCCGCACGCCACGACGTCCTCGTGGTCGCCAAGGGCGGCCATCTCGACGGTCCCGCCGGCGCCGACGTGCCCGACGCGCTCGTGGGCCCGCACGGCCTCGTCGCGCAGGTCGGCGCCGCCCGGGTCGGCACCACCGCCACGCACGGCACCGGCTGCTCGCTGTCCGCGGGGCTGGCGACGCGGTACGCGCGCCACCACGACTGGGCGCGTGCCCTGCGCGAGACCAAGGACTGGCTGACCCGCGCCATCGCCGCCGGTGAGGCGCTCGCGGTGGGGGAGGGCAACGGGCCGGTCGACCACCTGGTGGCGGTGCGGGCCGGCGGGCCGGTGCTGCCCGCGCCCGGCGGCGCGCCGGGGGACGTGGCGCGGTGGCTGGCCGCCGGTGCCGCACCTGACGGATCGCTGGACGGCGCGGTCGACGCCGCGGCGCGGGTCGAGCGCGAGGGGGCGGCCCTCGTCGCCGACTGGTGGGCCGCCGCGGCACCGCTGCGTGCCCGGATCGACGCCCTGCCGTTCGTGCGCGCCCTCGGCGACGGCACGCTGGGCGCCGCGCACTTCCGGTACTACCTGGAGCAGGACGCGCTGTACCTGCGCGACTACGCCCGCGCCCTGGCCCGGGCGGCCGAGCTGGCGCCGACGCGGGCCGAGCAGACGTTCTGGGCGGGCGGGGCGCACGGGGCGCTGGCCACCGAGCTCGACCTGCACGGCTCGTGGCTGGGCGGCGAGCCGCACGACGTGGCGCAGAGCCCCACGACCCGGGCGTACCTGGACCACCTGCGCACGGCCGGGTCGGACTACCCGACGCTCGTGGCGGCCGTGCTGCCCTGCTACTGGATCTACGCCGACGTAGGGGAGCGGCTCGCGGCCCGCCACCACGACGCCCACCCGTACGCGGCGTGGCTGAGCACGTACGCCGACGACGCGTTCGCGGCGGCCGCGCGCGAGGCGGTGGCGATCCTGCGGCGGACCGCCGGCACCGCGACGGCGGAGCAGCGGGACCGGATGCGGTCCGCGTTCGCTCGCGCGTGCCTGCACGAGGTGGCGTTCTTCGACCAGGCGCACGCCTGGGCCGCGGACGCCGGCTCCGATGCCGCCGCCGAAGCCGTGCCGGCACCCGCTCCCGAGGGTGCTCCCGCGCGCCCCTGACCTGCGGCGGGACCGCGTGGCGCGGCCGGCCGCCGGCCGCCGCGCCACGTGACCGGGGCAAGCGTGTCGGTGGCCGGTGCGATAATAGGGGTGATGCCTGACACAGCCAGCTCGCCGAGAGCGTCCTCGGCAGACGCGTCCGACAGTCCCGACGACCGGTTCCCCGCCACCCCGGCCCACGAGCCCGAGGAAAGCGCTCCCCAGGCGCGCGGGACCACGCCACCGGCAGGATCCCAGCTCTCCACCTGGGCCTCCGTGCGGCGCCTCTACCCCTACGTCCGAACGGCGGTCCCGCGCCTCGTCGGCGGCCTGCTCTCCGCCCTCGGCGCCAGCCTCGCCGCCCTCGCGATCCCGCGCGTGCTGCAGGCGCTCGTCGAGGGCCCGCTCGCGGCCGGCGCCGCCACCCGGGACGTCTCCGCCCTCGTGCTGCCCGTCGCCGCCGTGCTCGTGCTCGGCATCGCCGAGGCCGCGTTCGTGCTCCTGCGGCGCAACCTCGTGATGTACCCCGGCACGCGCGTCGAGGCCGCCATGCGCATGGCCTTGTTCCGCCACCTGCAGGACCTGCCGGCCGCCTTCCACGACCGCTGGCCCGGAGGGCAGCTGCTCAGCCGCATGATGGGCGACCTCGGCCTCCTGCGCCGCTGGCTGGTCTTCGGGCTGCTGCAGCTCGTCGTCAGCACCGTGACGATCGTCGTCGGTGTCGGGCTGCTCGTGGCCACCGCCGGCTGGCTCGGCGTCGTCTACCTCGCCGGCGCGATCCCCGTGACCGTCATCGCGTTCCGCTTCTCCCGGCGCTACCGCGTCATCGCGCGCCTCTCGCAGGACCAGTCCGGCGACCTGGCGAACACCGTCGAGGAGTCCGTGCACGGCATCCGCGTGCTCAAGGCCTTCGGCCGCGGCCGTGACGCGCTCGCCTCCTTCACCGGGCAGGCGGAGGAGCTACGGCGCACTGAGATGCGCAAGGCCGGGAACCAGGCCACCGTGACGATGTCGCTCCACCTCATCCCCGAGGTCACGCTCGCCGTCTGCCTGGTCCTCGGGTCAGTCCTCGCGGCGCACGGCCGCATCTCCCTCGGCGACCTCGTCGCGTTCTTCTTCACCGCGGCGATCATCAACGGTCCGGTCGTCGACCTCGGCATGACGCTGTCGATGACGCTCAACGCCCGCACCGCCGTCGACCGCTTCTTCGAGGTCATCGAGACGCCCAACCCGCTCGCCGACCCGGACGACCCCGTCGACCCGGGCCCCGCCCGCGGGCACGTCGAGCTGCGCGGCGTGCGCTACCAGCACTCCGACGCGGCGCGCCCCCTCCTGGCCGGGGTCGACCTCGACCTGCCCGCGGGGACCACGACCGCGCTCGTCGGCCTCACCGGCTCCGGCAAGTCCACCCTCGCGATGCTCCTGCCCCGCATCGCCGACGTCACCGGCGGCAGCGTGCTCCTCGACGGCGTCGACGTCCGCCGCATGCGGCGCCACGACGTGCGCCGCACCGTCGCCGTGGCCTTCGAGGACCCGACGCTCTTCTCCGCCTCCGTGCGCGAGAACGTGCTCCTCGGCGTCCCCGAGTCGGGACCGGACGCCGTACCGGAGCCCGAGCGCGAGCGGCGCCTGCGCGAGGCGCTCGAGGTCGCGCAGGCGGGCTTCGTCCACGACCTGCCCGAGGGCGTCGAGACCCGCATCGGCGAGGAAGGGCTCTCCCTGTCCGGCGGACAGCGGCAGCGCCTCGCGCTGGCCCGCGCCATCGCCGCGCACCCGCCCGTCCTCGTCCTCGACGACCCCCTGTCCGCCCTCGACGTGGCCACGGAGGAGGCCGTCACCGTCCGGCTGCGCGACGTGCTCGCCGGCACCACCAGCCTCGTCATCGCCCACCGGCCCTCCACCGTCGCCCTGGCCGACCGCGTCGCGGTGCTGCAGGACGGGCGGATCACCGCCGTCGGCACCCACTCCGAGCTGCTCGCCACCGACGCCCACTACCGCTACGTCATCTCCAACCTCGAGGAGGACTGGGAGCACTGCGCGCACCGCGACGAGGACGACGACGGGCCGCCCGGATCCGGCACGCAGAGCACAGAGCCGCACGGCACAGGAACGCACGGCAGGACGGAGGACCACCGGTGAACGCCCCCGCACCCCGGCCCGAGCCGGGCCACCGCGCCACCGACGCGGCCTCCGACGACGCCACCCGCCTCGACGACGCCACCTCGCGCGCCGTCCGGTCGCGCTCCAAGCGGCTCCTCGGTGAGCTGCTGCGCCCCCGGGTCCGCGCTCTCGTGGTCGCCGGCCTCCTCGTCGTCACCTCCACGCTGGGACAGGTCGCCGGGCCGTGGCTCGTCTCGCTCGCCATCGACGAGGCGGTGCCGGCGCTCGCGGACGGCGACGCCTCGACCCTCGCGCTCGTCGGGTCCGCCTACCTCGTCGCCGCCGTCGCGGGCGGGCTCTGCGCCGGTGCGTACGTGCGCGCCGCGGCCCGGATCGCCCAGGGCGTGCTGCTGGACCTGCGCCGGCGGGTGTTCCGCCAGACCCAGCTGCTCAGCCTGGAGTTCCACGAGTCCTACACCTCGGGTCGCATCATCAGCCGCCAGACGTCCGACCTGGAGTCCCTGCGCGAGCTGCTCGACGGCGGGCTCACGGGCGTCGTGTCCTCCCTGATGCTCATGGTCTTCACCGGCCTGAGCCTCTTCCTGCTCGACTGGCGCTCCGGGCTGGTGCTCGCCGTGGCGATGGTGCCCGCCTGGCTGCTGACGCGCTGGTTCCAGAAGAAGTCCCAGCTGTACTACCGCGAGCAGCGCACCGCGTCGGCCCGCCTCATCGTGAAGTTCGTCGAGACGATGACGGGCATGCGCGCCGTGCAGGCGTTCCGCCGCGAGGGCACCACCGAGGCCGACTACGGGCGGCTCGGCGAGGAGTACCGCGACGCGAACCTGCGCATCTTCGGCGTCAACGGTCGCTACCAGCCCGGCCTGGTGCTCATCGGCAACGTGGCGGTGGCGGCCGCGCTCGCCGTCGGCGGGTGGCGCGTGTACGCCGGCGACCTCGACGTGGGCGTGCTCGTGGCGTCGCTGCTGTACGTCAAGCGGTTCTTCCAGCCGATCCAGCAGCTCGGGAACTTCTACAACTCGTTCCAGTCCGCCACCGCGGCCCTCGAGAAGGTCTCCGGGTTGCTGGCCGAGGTGCCGACCGTGGTCGAGCCGAAGCACCCGACGGCGCTGCCGCGGGCGCGGGGCGCACTGCGGCTCGACGACGTGCAGTTCCGGTACGGCGAGGGGCCCCTCGTGCTCCCGGACCTCGACCTGACGATCCCGGCGGGCCAGACGGTCGCGCTGGTCGGGACCACGGGCGCGGGCAAGTCGACGGTCGCCAAGCTCGTCACGCGGTTCTACGACGCGACGTCCGGGCGGGTGACGCTCGACGGCGTCGACCTGCGCGACCTGTCGACCCCCGACCTGCGGCGTGCCGTCGTCATGGTCACGCAGGAGGCGTACCTGTTCAGCGGGTCCGTGCGCGAGAACATCGCGCTCGGCCGGCCCGACGCCCCGCAGGCCGACATCGAGGCCGCGGCCCGGGCGGTGGGCGCGCACGAGTTCATCACCGCCATGCCGGACGGGTACGACACGGAGGTGAACAAGCGCGGCGGGCGCGTGTCCGCGGGCCAGCGCCAGCTGCTGAGCTTCGCCCGGGCGTTCCTCGCCGACCCTGCCGTCCTCGTGCTGGACGAGGCGACGAGCTCGCTCGACATCCCGGGGGAGCGGCAGGTCCAGCGCGGCCTGCAGACCCTGCTCGCCGACCGGACCGCGATCATCATCGCCCACCGGCTCTCGACGGTCGCCATCGCGGACCGGGTGCTGGTGATGGAGCACGGCCGGGTCGTGGAGGACGGCCCGCCGGCCGAGCTGGCAGCCGGCACCGGCCGGTACGCGGCCCTGCACGCGGCGTGGCAGGACTCCATGGCCTGAGCGGCCGGGACGTGGGGCGACGACGGGCGACCTCGACCCACGACCTCGACGAACGACCCGGTGCGGTGGTCAGGCCTCCAGGTCCGCCCGCCGCACCGGGTCCACCAGCGTCCCGAGCTCGTGGCGCACCCACCAGTCGCCGGTCGCCCGCCGCTCGGCCGGCGTCGTGTACCGGTAGCGGAAGAGCCGCACCCGGACCCACGTGGGTGCCGTCCCGTCGAAGGGGTCGTGCCGCAGCAGGCGCAGGGTCGCCCGGTCCGCCTGCAGCAGGCGCAGCAGGAGCCGGGCGATCCACGGGCCGCGCACGCCCAGGGGGACGAACCACAGCACCCAGTCGAGGCGCAGGTGGTACGGCGCGACCTGCGGCGGGCGCCGCCCCACCTCGCCCGGCTTGCCGCGGAAGGCGTACTCGCGCCAGTCGGCCGGGCCAGGCTCGGCGGGCAGCGACCCCTCGATCACGACCTCCTCGCGGCGGCGTGTCACGGAGCCGAACGCCCCGTACGCGTTGACGAGCCGCAGGGGGTCGAAGCTGGCGTTCATCCGCTGGTGCGGCGAGGTCAGGTTCAGCGCCGGGCGCACCGAGAGCACCGCCAGCAGCACGACGACGGCCGCGACGACGAGCACGTACCCGTCGGGCCCCGGGGCCTGGGCCGCTGCGCCTGCCGAGCCGGCGCCCGGCCCTCCGAGAAGCGCCGCCCAGACGCCGTCGGACACCATCGCGGCGCCGAGCACGATCGCGGCCCAGTTCAGCCACGCGAAGTTCCCGGTGAGCACGAGCCAGCCCTGCGTCACCACCACGGCCGCCCCGGCGATGCTCGGCCCCGGCTGCGGGAGCCACAGCAGCCAGGGCACCGCGAGCTGGGTGACGTGGTTGCCGACCACCTCCGTGCGGTGCCACCACCGCGGCAGGTGGTGCGCGTGCCAGCTGAACGGCCCCGGCATGGGCTGCGTCTCGTGGTGGTGGTCCATCGCCGTGAGGTCGCGCCAGGCCCGGTCGCCCCGCCACTTGATGAGGCCCGCGCCCAGCTCCAGGCGGAAGAGCAGCCAGCGGGACGCCAGCACCAGCAGGAACGGCACGGGCACGGCGAGCGAGCCGAACCACGCCACGAGGAACGCCGCCTCGCACAGCAGCATCTCCCAGCCGAACGAGTAGAACCGCTGCCCGACGTCGACGATCGACAGGTAGGCCGCCCAGCACACCAGCAGCGCCGCCGTCGTCACCCACCACGGGCCGAGCTGCACGAGGCCCACGACCACCGCCGCCGAGAGCGCGGCGCCCACCCCGGCCACGACCACCAGGAGCCGGTCGGAGTAGCGCAGGTGGAACAGCGACGGGGCGTCCCGGAACCTGGTCCGCGTCACGAACTCCGGCACCGGCTGCAGCCCCCGCTCGCCGAGCAGCGGGCGGAACTGCCCGAGCGCCTGGACGAACGCGAGGCACAGCAGCGCCGCGACCCCGCGCTGCAGCACCTCGCGGGCCACGTCGTAGTCGCCGGTGGCCCACCACCCGTCGAGAACCGCTACGAGCTCCGCCGGCATGAGGCGAACCTATCCGGGGACGTCGTCGCTCGACAGCGGGCCGTCCATCGCCCGGCCCGCCGCGGCGAGGCGCTCGACGAGCGCCGCCGTGGGCGGGGCCGGGGCGCCGACGGTGAGGGCCAGCACGCGGCGCGAGGCCCCCGGCAGCGGGACGGTGCGGACCCCGGGGTGCCGGTGGGCCCGCAGCGCCAGCCCGGGCAGCACGCTCACGCCCGCGCCGGATGCCACGAGGGCCTGCACCGCCACGTAGTCGTCGGTCTCGAACGCGATGCGCGGGACGAAGCCGACGCCGGCGCACCGGGCGACGAGGTCGGCGCGGCAGCGCTCGCAGCCCGCGATCCAGTCGGCGTCCTGCAGGTCACCGAGGGTCGTGGCGGAGGCGGCGCCGGCCCCGTGCGGCGTGCTCGGGGTCACCAGGGTGACGGGCTCGTCGTGCACGATCGTGACCTCGAACCGGGACAGGTCGGTCACGGAGCGGGCGTGCCGTACGTCGGAGTGCTCGAAGACGAGGGCGACGTCGACCTCGCCCGTGGTGAGCGCGGCGACGGCCTCGGGCGGCTCGGCCTCGACGAGGCCGACGCTCAGACCGGGGTGGGAGTCGCGGAGCCGTGCCACGGCGTCCGGCACGAGCGTGGCGAGCGCCGACGGGAACGCGGCGAGGCGGGCCCGCCCCGCCCGGAGCCCGGCGAGCGCGTCGAGCTCGCGGCGCGCGCCGTCGAGCCGCCCGAGGATCTCCTCGGCGCGCGCGGCCAGCAGCCGGCCCGCGTCCGTGAGTCGCACGCCGCGCCCGGAGCGGACCAGCAGCGCGATCCCGGCCTCGGCCTCCAGCCGGGACAGGTGGTGGCTCACGGACGGCTGGGCGTAGTGCAGCTCGCGGGCGGCCGCCGTCACGGACCCGGTGCGGGCGACGGCGTCGAGGACCCGCAGCCGGGTGAGGTCGAGGTCGGCACGCTGGGCGGCGGGAGTGACGGACATCCTCGCAGTCTACGACCGATGCATCGATGAAGTCGATGGTTTCGAGCGAAACATGGCATTGGACCTATGTGTCGCGCGCCCCGATCCTGGAGGCATGACGACGACGATGCCCGAGGCCCCCGTGATCGCCCCGCCGACCGTGCGCGACGTCCTCGCCGCGGCGCGCCGCCTGGAGGGCCGCGTCGTCCGGACCCCCGCCGTCGCGCACCCCGAGCTGGACGGCGCCGTCGCGGACGCCGGAGCGCGGGACGCCCGGCTCGTCGTCAAGCACGAGAACCTCCAGCACACGGGGGCGTTCAAGGTGCGCGGGGCGCTCAACCTGCTGCTCGGGCTCGACGACGTGGAGCGGGCCCGGGGGATCGTCGCCTACTCGACGGGCAACCACGCCCAGGCCCTCGCGTACGCGGCGGCCCGCACCGCGACGCCGTGCACCATCGTCATGCCCACGGACCCCAACCCCGTCAAGGAGCGCGCCGTGCGGCGCCTCGGCGCCGACGTCGTGCTGCACGGCAGCACCTTCGACGACGCGCGGGACCGGGCGGCGGAGGCCGCCGGCGCCGGTGGCGCGCGGCTGGTCGGCGCGGCGAACGAGCCCGTGCTCGTCGCGGGCGTCGCGACCGCCGTGCTCGAGCTCCTCGCGCAGGCGCCGGACCTCGACGTGCTCGTCGTGCCGGTCGGCGGGGGCTCCGGGGCGGCCGCCGCCTGCCTGGTCGCCGAGGCCCTCGCGCCCGGGCTCGAGGTCGTCGCCGTCCAGTCCGCCGCCTCCCCGGCCGCGCACGACTCGTGGCGGGCCGGGGAGCTGCGCAGCGCCGCCAACACCACGCGCGCCGAGGGACTGGCGGTCGGCTGCGGCTTCGCCCTCACCCAGGCGGTGCTGCGCGACCGGCTCGCCGACTTCCTCCTGGTCACCGACGACGCGATCACCGCCGCCCAGGCCGCCTACCTCACTGGGGCGCGCACCGTCGCGGAGGGTGCGGGAGCCGCCGCCCTGGCCGCCGTCCTGAGCCACCCCGCCCGCTTCGCCGGGCGGCGCGTCGGCGTGATGTGCTCCGGCGGCAACGCCAGCGAGGCGGAGCTGCGGCGCGCCCTCGCCGGGTGACCCGCCGCCCGGCCGGGGCGGGACTAGGCTGCTTCAATGGCGCGCTACCTCGACATCCACCCGGTCGACCCGCAGCCGCGGCTCGTGGCGCAGGTCGCCACCGCGCTCACCGACGGCGGGCTCATCGCCTACCCCACGGACTCCGGGTACGCGCTGGGCTGCCGCGTGGGGCAGCACGACGGCACGGAGCGGATCCGGCAGATCCGGCAGCTCGACTCCGGCCACCACTTCACGCTGGTGTGCTCGAGCTTCGCGCAGCTCGGCCAGCTGGTGCACCTCGACAACAGCGCGTTCCGCGCGATCAAGGCCGCCACCCCGGGCCCGTACACGTTCATCCTCCCCGCGACCGGCGAGGTCCCGCGCCGGCTGGCCCACCCCAAGAAGAAGACCGTCGGGGTGCGCATCCCGGACTCGCGCCTGGTGCAGGCGCTCCTGCGCGAGCTCGGCGAGCCGCTGCTGTCCTCGACGCTGATCCTGCCGGGGGAGTCCCAGCCCATGACGGAGGGCTGGATGGTCAAGGACGAGCTGGACCGCGTCGTCGACGTCGTCGTCGACTCCGGGGACGTCGTCGCCGAGCCGACCACGGTCGTCGACTTCTCCGCCGGGTACCCCGAGGTGGTGCGGGCCGGCGCGGGGGACACGTCGCGCTTCGAGTGACCGGTCCGCCGGCCTGAGGCCACCACCGCGCAGGGCCCGTGGCGGGCGCGAGACGACGACGCCGCCGGTGCCCGCGCGCCGCTAGGGTGCTGGCCATGAGCGAGACCGGACTGGCGCAGGCACACGACAAGATGACCGCGGCGGGGGTCGCTCCCGCGGCGATCGAGACGTTCACCCGCTTCTACGGGCTGCTGGCCTCCGGGGAGACGGGGCTGGTACGGGAGGCCGACGTCGAGCCGCTGACGGGCCTCCCGCGGCACGCCGACCTGGACGTCTCCGACGACGATGCCGCGGCGGCCCTGTCCCGCACGGCCGTCATCAAGCTGAACGGCGGCCTGGGCACGTCGATGGGCATGGACCGGGCGAAGTCCCTGCTCACGGTGCGGCGCACCGCGGCGGGGGAGGACCTGAGCTTCCTCGACGTCATCGTGCGGCAGGTGCGCGCCGCGCGCGCCGCCACCGGAGCCCGGCTGCCGCTGGTGCTGATGAGCTCCTTCCGCACCCAGGACGACACCCTGGCGGCGCTGGGCCGCTACGACGACCTGGCTGTCGACGGCCTGCCGCTGGACTTCCTGCAGAACCGCGAGCCGAAGCTCGCCGCCGACACGCTGGAGCCCGTCGAGTGGCCCGCCGACCCGTCGCTCGAGTGGTGCCCGCCCGGGCACGGGGACCTCTACCCGGCGCTGCACGCCTCCGGGGTGGTCCGCGCGCTCCTCGACGCGGGCTTCCGCTACGCGAGCGTCTCCAACTCCGACAACCTCGGGGCGGTGCCCGACGCGGAGATCGCGGCCTGGTTCGCGTCCTCCGGCGCCCCGTACGCGGCCGAGATGTGCCGCAAGACGCCGGCGGACGTCAAGGGTGGGCAGCTCGTGGTGCGCCGGTCCGACGGGCGGATCATGCAGCGCGAGACCGCGCAGACCCACCCGGACGACATGGACGCCGCGCTGGACGCGTCGCGCCACCCCTACTTCCACACGAACAACCTCTGGTTCGACCTCGAGGCCCTGGCCGCCGAGCTCGACCGCACGGGCGGTGTGCTGGAGCTTCCGCTCATCCGCAACGAGAAGACGGTGGACCCCACCGACCCGTCCTCCACCCCGGTGATCCAGATCGAGTCCGCGATGGGCGCGGCCGTCGCTGTCTTCCCGGGGGCGACGGCGATCGAGGTCGGTCGCGAGCGCTTCCTGCCGGTGAAGAAGACCAGCGACCTGCTCGTCCTGCGCTCGGACGTGTACCGGCTCACCGACGACTACCGGCTCGAGGCGGCGGCAGACGCCCCGCTGGTCTCCCTGTCGAAGGCGTACAAGGCGATCGGCGACTTCGACGAGCGGTTCGCCGCGGGCGCCCCGTCGCTGCGGGACGCGTCGTCGCTCACCGTCGACGGCGACTGGACCTTCGGCGCCGGCGTGCGGGTGACGGGCGACGCCGCACTGCCCGACGCGGGACGGCCGGCCACCGTGCCCGACGGGGCGGTCGTCGGCCCGGACGGCGTCACGCCCTGACGTCCTCTGTTGTGGGTACGAAGGTGGTGTGGGTTCGCGCGCGAACCCACACCACCTTCGTACCCACAACGGGCGGGGGCGGTCAGGCGGGGAGGTCGACGACGCGGCTGCCGAGGGTCTCCGGGCGCAGGCCGCCGGCAGAGGCCGCCGCGAGGTCGTCTCCCAGCCGCGGGACGGCGTCGGGCGGGACAAGCAGGGTGAAGCGAGCGTTCTGGGCGTAGGCCACGTCATCCAGGACGGCGCCGTGCGTGACGGCCCAGTCGCGCAGCAGGTGCTCGATGCGCCCGGCGTCGGCGTGGGGGACGCCCACGCCGACCTCGGTGAGCAGGGCGCGGCGCAGGAGGCTCCTGCTCTCGGCCGCGGCGTCGAGCGCGGCCGCGACGGCACCGGAGTAGGCCCGTACCAGGCCGCCCGCGCCGAGCTTGACCCCGCCGAAGTATCGGCTGACGACGGCGACGACGTCCGTCACGCGCCGCCGGCGCAGCACCTCGAGCATGGGGACGCCCGCGGTGCCCGACGGCTCACCGTCGTCCGTGGATCGCTGGGTGTCGGCGTCGGTCCCGACGACGAGCGCGACGCAGTGGTGGCGGGCGTCCCAGAGCTCCTTGCGCACGCGGGCGACCACGGCGTCGGCCTCCGCGACGGTCGTGGCGCGGGCCAGGTGGGCGAGGAAGCGGGACTTCTTGATGACGAGCTCGTGGTCCACGGGCCCCGCGAGCGTGCCGTGCAGGGGCCCAGGGGCCGCCGGGCCGGCGCCCGACGTGCCACCGGTCGGCGGGGCGGCGGGCGGTCGGCTCATCCGGCGAGGGTACGACACGCCGGAGGCCGGTCTGGAAAAAGTGTGCCAAGCGCGGGAAGATCGTGCCATGACCAGCGCGCACGAGCAGCCGGCCGAGACACCCGCCGACGCCACGGCCGCCGGACGCTACCCGCGGCCTCCGGTGTCGTTCGACGAGGCCGAGTGGGTGTGGCGCGAGCTGTCGGTGGAGGCGATGCGGCCGGGGGCGAAGCCGGAGACGGTGCGGCTGGCGGTGATCGCCGGCCTGACGCGCGCCACGGGCGCCCGGTACGGGGACCTGCTGCGCGTGCGGGCCGAGGACCTGGACCTCGGCCCCGACCCGGCGGCCTTCGCGCGCCGGGGGCGCGTGGGCGGCAGGCGGGACCCGGGGGAGGGGAGCGTGGTCGTGCGGCACGGCAAGCACCGCACGGTGCGCGTGCACCGGGTGCCGGGGGAGGTGGTGCTCCTGCTGCGGCACTGGATGGTGGTGCGCACCGAGCTGGCGGCCGAGCTCGAGGGGTCGGTGCCGCGCGCCCTGCTGCTCACGGTGCACCACACGCACGACAACGGCACCACGGTCTCGAGCGGCCTGCCGATCACGCGGCAGGGGCTGGTCCTGTCGTGGCGCCGCTTCGTGCACCGGACGAACGCCCGGTTCGGGGCGGTGCGGGCGCCGCTGCCCACACGCTTCGAGCAGGTGCGGCGGGCCTGGGTGGAGGCAGGAGTGACGGACCCGGGGCGCGAGGTCGTCCAGGGCGAGGGCTGAGGGCCCCAGGGGGCGTGCGTCGACAGCCTCCTCGGCTCTTCTCTCAGGAAAATAGTGTGCCAAGCATCATGAAACCCACCAGGCCAGTTGCACCGGCCCGGGAGCAAGGACGAGCCAGGGGTGCCCACCACGCCGGTGGGCACCCCTGGTGCCGGGAACCGCCGCCGGCCGGCCCTCAGTCCGTCGGGATGCCGAGGAGCGGGGCCGTGGGGGAGTGCGAGGGCAGCTCGCTGAAGCCGTACCGGTCGTAGAACGCGCGGGCCCCGGTGTTCCCCGGGTCCATGCCGAGGTGCACGCCGGGGACGCCCCGCTCGGCGAGCGCGGCGCGGAGCGTGTCCATGAGGGTGCGGCCGAGGCCCCGTCCCTGGGCCTCGGGGAGCAGGTCGATGTGCAGGTGCGCCGGGTAGCGGTCGAGCTCGTCGTCGGTGAGGCCGCGCACCATGCGCGTCGGGTCGGCGCCGGCGGCGAGGAGGGCGGGCTCGGTGAAGCGGGGCTCGTGGCCCGTGGGCGGCCCCGGCTCGGGGTGCCGCGCCACGAACCCCGGGCCCCACGCGCGCTGCCACCACGCCACGAAGTCGCGGGTGTCGGCGACGCCGATCACGTAGCCGAGCAGCTTGCCGTCGGGGACGTGCAGCACGGCGTCGGCATCCTGGTCCCGGGCGGGGGGAGCGTCCGGGTCGACGACCACGAACGCCAGGTCCGGGGCGTACTCGAGGTACGGCAGCGCGAAGACCTCGGGCATGAGCAGGTCGTCCGAGTAGAGGCCACGCGCGTCCGCGCCGCCGGCGGCGGTGCGGGTGCAGACCTCGGCGACGGCGGCGCGGTCGGTGGGGCGAGAGGTTCGGATCACGCCGCCATCATGCCGGACGCGCTCAGCCGGCCGACTCCCGGGCCCGGCGCGCGGCGTCGAGCTCCGACGTCGCGCCGGAGGTCGAGATCTCGCCGCCCGCGCTCTCCAGGTGCGCGCGCACGAACCAGTGGAAGAGCTCCAGGTCGTGCAGGTGCCCGATGAGGAGGTCGTTGGTGACGTCGTCGAGCTCGGCGGTGTCCGCCGCCGCCTTGCGGTGCGCGGAGATCACGCCCTGGTAGACCTCGTCGAGCGCACCGAGGTGCTCGATCGCCGTGGCGCGCCGCAGGTGGTAGTCCTCCCAGGTCCGTGCCGCGACGAGGGCGCCCGGCGTGCCGACGGGCGAGACGCCGAGGGTCGCGATGCGCTCGGCGACGGCGTCGGTCATTCCTCGCACGGCGTCGACCTGCGGGTCGAGCATCTCGTGCACGGCGATGAAGTGCGGCCCCACGACGTTCCAGTGCACGTGCTTGAGCGTGAGGTGCAGGTCCGTCAGGGAGTTGAGGCGTTCCTGCAGGATCCGGGCGACCGTGTCGCCGTCCTCGCGGGACAGCGACGGCACGGTGTAGCGGGCGGTGTTCGTCTGGTCGGCCATCGGGTGCTCCGTCCCTCGTGCGGGGTCTGGTCACTCGCCATCGTGCCCGCCCACCACGAGCCACGCGACCGCAACCAGGGCCACCGCCGCGAGGGCGACGAGCCCGTCGACCGGGTGGCCCGCGACCGCCCAGGAGAGCGCCCCGACGGCGAGGGTGGCGAGGGCCACGGCGAGGTCCCGGCGTGCCGTGCGGCGCAGTGCCGTGACCCCGACGAGGTCGCCCGGGCCGACCTGCTGCGCCCACCAGCCGAGGCGCACCGTCGCGTACCCGAGCGGGGCGAGCCAGAGCGCGGCGGGGTCGAACGGCGCGCCCGGCGAGAGGACGAGGACGACGGCCGCGACCACCACCGCCACGTGCGTGGGTCCCGGGCCGGGCCGGAGAGCCGTCCACGCCGCGAGGGCGAGAGCGACCGTCACGAGGATGCCGGTGTCCACGGGGGTGCGGGCGCCCGCGAGCACCACGAGCAGGGGCGTGGCGACGGTCGCGGCCGCACGGAGCGTCCAGCCGGGGACGCGCGCGCCGACGCCGACCCGCACCCGGGGGAGCGGCCGGTCGCGGCGCCACCACCGGCGCGCGAGGGCGCGCACGCGGGGTGGGACGACGGCCCGGGCGACGCCGCTCATCGGGCGCCGGCCCCGTGCCGGCGGGAGGCGCGCACGAGGGTCTCCAGGACGACCGGCGCCCGGTCCCGAGCGGATCCCGCCCAGCGGACCACCGGGACACCCTCGGCGACCGTCCGGCGCAGTCGGTCCTCGCGCTCCATGCGGGTGACGCGCCACGCCATGCGCATGTGCTCCTCGTGGGTGGGCCGGACGTCGGGCAGGGTGTCGACGAGCACCACCGGGTGTCCGTGCGCCCGCCACGCACGCACGAGGTGCACGGGCTCGTCGTCGAGCACGGTGGAGAACAGGTACACGATGGCGTCCGCGGGCAGCCGCGGCGCGCGCAGCCGGTGCGCCGGCGTGCCGACCGCGTGGCTCAGCGCGAGCCCGTGGAGCACCCTTCGCAGGTGACGCTGCCCCGCGGCGGGCGGCAACGGCCGACGACGGCGGCCGAGGTCGTCGAGCCCGACCCGGTCGCCTGCGGTGACGAGGGCGGACGCCACCGACGCGGCCGCGTGCCGCGCGAGGTCCAGCGAGGTCGCCTCGTCGACGCGCTGCGGCCCGGTGCCGCGCCACGTGCGCAGGTCGGGGCCGACGTCGTCGCGGGAGTCCAGCACGAGCACGGCGGTGGCCTCGGCGGTGGCGTACGTGCGGCGCACGTAGAGGGTCTCGAGGTCGGGCGAGCGGCGCGCGGTGGTCCGCCAGTCCACCCGGTGCAGGCGGTCGCCGGGGGTGAACGGGTGGACGTCCCGCAGCTCGTCGCCGTCGCCGAGGCGGCGCGCCGTGTGCGGGCCGGTGAGCCCGCGCAGCCGCCGGGGTAGCGGGACGCGTCCCAGGCGCATGACGGTGGGGAGCACGACGCGCTCGCCCGCGTCGACGCTCACCGGCTCGCAGGCCGTGGCCCCGCCGGCGCCGAAGGCTCGCACGTCCACCCGGAAGGTGGGCTGGGGCCCGGTGCGCACCGTGCGCAGGCCGAGGTCGAGCTCGCGCGGGGCGCCCTCGACCACGACGGTCGTGGTCCGGTGCCCGGGGGCGGAGACGCGGGCCTGCACCACCTCGGCGGCCGGAGGCGGGTCGAGATGGAGCCGCGCCCGGATGTTCTCCGGCGCCTGCTCGCCCGGGTCGGCGAGGTCGGAGAACCGGGCGGGCGACCCGGGCTGCGCCGGTGCGGCGCCGCGACGTCCCGGGCGGGCCGACCACACGACGCCCAGGAGCAGCGGGACGCCGAGCAGCGCGACGTCCGCGCGGCCGGCGAGGAGGCCCAGGGCGAGCACCAGCACTCCGGCGACGATGCCGGAGGGTGCCTGCGGCGTGCGACGCCACCCGGGTGGTGGCGGTGTCGCGGTCATCCGGCCCCGCCGGCCACGGTCGCGGGGCCGGGCACGCGGGTGAGCAGCTCGCGCACCACGTCCTGCGCGCTCACGCCGGAGGCCCACGCGGTCGGGGTGAGGGTGAGCCGGTGGGCGAGCACGGGCACGGCGACGCGCTTGACGTCCTCCGGCAGCACGAAGTCGCGCCCGGCGAGGACGGCGACGGCCCGCGACAGCAGGAGCAGGTTCTGCGACCCGCGGGGGCTCGCTCCCACCTCGAGCGCGTCGTGGGAGCGGGTCGCCGCCGCGAGGTCGACGCAGTAGCCCGCCACGTCGGGGTCGACCGTGGTCGCCTCGACTCCCGCCTGCATCGCCAGGACCGTCGCCGGGTCCACGACCGGGGTCACGGGTGCGGCGTCCCGGCGCCGGGCGACACGGCGCAGCAGCACGGAGCGCTCGTGCTCGCGTGTGGGGTACCCGACGGACAGGCGCACCATGAACCGGTCGAGCTGCGCCTCCGGCAGCGGGTAGGTGCCCTCGTACTCGACCGGGTTCGAGGTGGCCATGACGTGGAACGGCGCGGGCAGCGGGCGGCTGACGCCGTCGACCGAGACCTGCCCCTCCGCCATCGCCTCGAGCAGCGCGGACTGCGTCTTGGGCGGCGTGCGGTTGATCTCGTCCGCGAGGAAGAGGCCGGTGAACACCGGGCCGGGCCGGAAGACGAACTCCCGGCCGGCCGGGTCGAACACGGCCGACCCGGTGATGTCGCTCGGCAGCAGGTCCGGGGTGCACTGCAGGCGGGCGAAGTCGAGGCCGAGCGCGCCGGCGAGGGAGCGGGCGGCGAGCGTCTTGCCCAGCCCGGGGACGTCCTCGAACAGCACGTGGCCGCCCGCGAGCACGGTGGCGAGCGCGAGCTCCAGAGGGTCACGCATGCCGACCACGGCGGTGGCGACCTCGTCGAGGACGCGTCGCCCGAGCTCCGCGACGCGGGCCACCGGGAGGCCCTCCGCGGCGGGGCCGGTGGGAGCGGGGGACGTGCTGTCGGGTGTCATGCGGGTGACCTTCCGTGGGAGGGGTGCTCAGGTCGTCGGTCTCTCGCCCGGGGTCTCGCGTCGGGCGGCTCGTCGAGGGCGTCCAGGGCGTCGAGCCAGCGGTGGACCTCGGCCCGGCTCGCCGCACGCGGACCGGTGAGTCCGTCGACCACGTCCGCCCCGAGCAGGCGGTCGGCCGCGGCCCGGTCGCGCGAGCCCGGCCCGGCGGCGAGGTCGATCCCGCGGTCGCGGAGCCGCGCGGACGCGAGGGCGAGCACGCGTCGGCGCATCCTGTCCCCGACCGCGCCGCTGCTGGTGAACGTCGCCCAGCCGAGGTCGCTCACGTCCTTGCGTGCGCCCTCCCGGCGGTGCTCGGGCACCTGCGGCCACTGCGCCACCCGCCCGGCGTCGACGGCGCGCCACACGAACGCCACGGCCGCCACGGTGACGGGCAGCACCGCGGCGTGGACGGGGTCGAGCACGCCGAACCCGGCCAGCAGGCCCCCGGCCGCGAGCGCCGGGAGGCCGACGGTGAGGGCGGCGCGGCGTCGTGGGGTGCGGGTCATGGGGTGTCCCGGGCGTCGGTGGGTGCGTCGTCGAGGGCGCGTGCGATGTGGCGCAGGGCGTCGCGGGCGCGGTCGACGTGGGTGGGTGGGACGGGGTGGTCGGTGAAGCGGGCCTCGGCGTAGAGGGTGCGCAGGGTGGCCACGTGGGTGCGGGGGGCGGGGGTGCCGGCGAGGAGGTGGGTGGTGAACTCGGTGGGGGTGTCGGCGGGGTCGCGGGTGGTGCCGTGGGTGGCGGCGGCGTCCTCGAGGGCGACCCAGGCGGCGACGACGGCGTCGTGCGGGGTCGTGGCGGCGTCGACGTGGGCGAGGGCGAGCTGGACGGCGTCGGCGAGCTCGGTGGTGGGGATGGTGGGGGTGGGGGTGCCGGCGAGGGTGTCTGCGGTGCGGGGGGCGTCGGGGTCGTCGTCGGGCTCGGGTCCGGAGGTCGCGGTGAGGACGCGGCGGGCGAGGAGGGTGAGCAGGACGAGGAGGAGGGCGGCGCCGAGGACGGACAGGACGACGGCCAGGACGGTGAGGGCGGTGGTGTCGGTGGGGTCGGCGTCGGTGAGGGGTGCGGTGGACGGTGCGGGCCGGGGTGCGTCGGGGGTGGCGGGGGTGGGTGGTGGTGCGTCGGGCAGGGCGAAGCGCCAGGGGGTGGCGGTGGCGGCGCCGAGGACGACGAGGGTGACGAGCGCGGTGAGCGCGGGGGCGCGCGGGGGTGTGCGGCGGGGTGGGGGCTGCCGCGCTGACATGGCGGAACGCTATCGGGTGGGGTGGGCGGTGTGCAGGGTGTGTGCGGCGTGCGTCCCGGCGACGGCGGCGGCGGCGAAGGCGGCGGGGTCGGCGTCGAGGTCGCGGCCCATGGTGGACAGGCGGGTGGGGGTGTGGCGCAGGGCGTCGAGGAGGCTGGTGTCCGCGGTGACGTCGACGAGTCTGTGCTGGGCGGGGGTGCGGGCGAGTGCGGGTGCCTGGGCGCGGATGCGGGTGGTGAGGTCGGGGCCCCAGCCGGGCAGTGCTTCGACGTCGGGGGTGGGGGCGGGGACGACGACGTCGGCGGGGGTGAGGGCGACGCGTCCGTAGGCGGTGAGGCTGTGGTGGGAGATGCCGAGGTGGCGGTCGCGGGCGTCGGCGCCGGAGACGCGGAGGCTGGCGACGGGTCGGCCGCCGAGGGTGGCGGCGGCGTTGAGGGCTTCGCCGGCGGCGACGCCGGAGAAGCCCCAGCGGGTGCCGGTGCCGAGGTTGCCGGGGCCTTGGGTGACGACGACGAGGTCGGCGTGGGCGACGTGGTGGGCGGCGAGGAGGCCGGTGTGCACGGTGACGGCTTCGAGGTCGCCGCCGAAGGCCTGCCCGACGGTGATGCAGGTGTGGAGCCAGCCGGTGTCGCGGAGGGTGGCGACGGTGCGGGAGAAGGTGGCGGGCAGGGCGCCGCCGTCGGTCATGACGTAGGCGACGCGGGGGGCGGGGCGGCCGGCGATGGTGGCGGCGTGGCGGGCGCCGGCGACGACGGCGGGCAGGGCGGAGTGCAGGTCGGCGACGACGACGGGCAGGCCAGCGAGGTCGTCGGCGTCGCGGAGGGTGTCGTAGTGGGGGGACTCTTGCTCGTCGACGCCGAGGACCATGGCCTGCAGGGGGGTGTAGCGGGCCTTGACGAGGTGGCCGGGTCCTGGCCGGGGGTCGGGGGGCAGGGGGGTGGGGCTGGTGGCGGCGGGGCCGACGACGAGGGCGTACCCGCCGGTGCCGAGGCCGCGGGCGAGGGCGGAGACGTTCAGGAGCAGGCGGTCGCCGTCGCGGGGGTCGCCGACGAGGGTGGTGTAGGCGAGGCCGCGGACGTCGGTGCGGGCGTCGGGACCCGGCAGGGGGGTGTCCAGGTGGAGCTCGACCTCGCGGGCGCCGCGCCAGGTGCGGCCGCGGGCGGTGACGGTGCCGGTGCGCCACGTGATGTGTCCGGTCACGTGCCCGGTGGTGTGCGTGGTGTCGGTCGGGGCGGCGCCGGGCGCCGTGCGGTCTGGGTGGTTCGGCCCTGTCGTCACGCACGCGAGGGTACCGGCGACTAGCGTGGGGCCGATGCCTGAGAGATCTGACGGTCCTGCCGTGGGTTCCGGTGACGGGACGCCCGCCCGTGGGACGCCTCCTGCCGAGCGCTTGCTGAACCTCGTCATCGCGCTGGTGAACACGAGCGCCGCGATGACGAAGCAGCAGGTGCGTTCGGGCGTGAACGGGTACGGGGACGCGCCGTCCACGGAGGCGTTCGAGCGGATGTTCGAGCGAGACAAGGACACGTTGCGGGCCCTGGGCATCCCGATCGTCACGGTGGACGCTGGCGGGCACAGCGACGAGGTCGGCTACCGGATCGACAACGACGCGTACGCGCTGGGGCCGGTGGACCTGACGCCGGCGGAGCTGGGTGTGGTGGCGCTGGCCGCGCAGCTGTGGTCGGACAAGACGTTGCGCACGGACATGTCGCGGGCGATGACGAAGCTGCGGGCGGCCGGGGCGGGCGAGGCGGCGACGGACGCGGTGGCGGGGCTGGCGCCGCGGGTGCGTGCGGCGGGTGACGCGTACGTGCCGCTGCTGGAGGCGGTCTCGGAGCGTCGGGACGTGTCGTTCCGGTACCGGGCCGCGAGCACGGGGCAGGTGCTGACGCGGCACGTGGAGCCGTGGCGGATCGCGGCCCGGGGCAGCGGCTGGTACCTGGTGGGCTTCGACCGTGCGCGGGGCGCGGCGCGCGTGTTCCGCCTGTCGCGGATCGCGGGGCGGGTGCGCGTCGGGGCGCGCTCGGGGGCGTTCGACGTGCCGGCCGAGGTGGACGTGGATGCGATGCTCGGCGAGCGGGTCGGAGTGACGCGGCGGGCGGTCCTCGCGGTCGTGCCGGAGCGGGCGCAGGCGCTGCGGGCGCGGGTGCTGCGCCGGCCGGACGGGGCTGCGGACGAAGGCGCTCAGGGCGAGGGTGCGGGCGGTGCCCGGCGTGCGGCGCGGGGCCGCGACGTGGTCGAGGTGGAGTTCCGCAGCCTGTCGGCGTTCGCGGACGAGGTCGCGGCGTACGGGGCCGCGGTGGTGGTGCTGGAGCCGGCGGACCTGCGCGCCGACGTCGTGCGGCGGTTGTCCGCGGCGGCCGCGCTCGACGCGTCCGTGGACGGGGAGGGGAACCGTGGCTGAACGGGCGGACGACCGGCTGGTGCGGCTGCTGGGGCTCGTCGCCTACCTCGACGACGCCGGCCCGGTCGAGGTGGAGGAGCTGGCGCAGCGGTTCGGCGTGAGCCCGCGCCAGGTGCGCGAGGACGTGGACGCGCTGTGGGTGTCGGGGACGCCGGGCTACATGCCGGACGACCTCATCGACTTCGACGCCTTCTCCCTGGAGGACGGCGTGGTCGCCCTCACCCAGGCGCGGGGCATGACGCGCCCGCTGCGGCTCGGCACCCGCGAGGCGGTCGCGCTGGTCGCGGCGCTGCGGGCCATGCACGCGTCCCCGGCGGTGCAGGCGGACCGGGGGCGCGCGGCCGTGGTCGCCTCCGCCCTGGACAAGCTCACCGCCGCCACCGGGGAGGCCGCGAGCGCCGTGGACGTGCGCCTCGCGGGCGACGACGACCCGCAGGTCATGGCGACGGTGTCGGGGGCGCTGACGCGGGGGCGGCGCCTGCACCTGCGGTACGTGAACGCGGCGGACGTGGTGAGCGAGCGAGACGTGGACCCGGCGCGGCTGGTGACGCAGGACGGGTCGACGTACCTGGTGGGGTGGTGCCTGCGCGCCGGCGGACGGCGCACGTTCCGTGTGGACCGGATCCTGGCCGCGCGGGCGCTGGACGTGCCGGTCGAGGACCACGGGCTGCCGGGGCCGGGGTCGTCGGACGACCTCGGTGCGGACGTGTGGGGCCAGGTCGCGTCGCGCTCGGCGCCGGCCGCGACGCTGGTGCTGGCGTCCGCGGCCCGCTGGGTGGCGGAGGAGGTGCCCGCGGAGTCGGTGCGGGACCTGCCGGACGGGTCGATCGAGGTGCGGTTGCGGGTGACGAACCCGGCCTGGTTGCGCAGGCTGCTGCTCGCGAACGGGCCGGACGTGGTGGCGGTGTCGCCGCCGGAGGTCGCCCGGGACGCGGCGGAGGCGGCGCGGCGGGCGCTGGACGCGTACGCGCTCGACGACGCCGCCGTCGAGCCTGCCCCTGGCGCCGACCCTGGGAACGGGTCGGGCGGCGGACTCGCCTAGGCTGGCGGCCATGTGGTGGTGGGTGTGGGTGCTGCTCGTCCTCGGGACCCTGGTGGGCGCCGCGCTCCTGGCGTGGTCGCTGTGGCGCCGCGGCGTGAAGGTGCTGCGCGCGGTCGGGGACGCGGGGGAGACGTGGGGTTCGGTGGCCGACCGGGCGGCGACGGCGGCGGCCGCCGCGACCCCCGTGGACACGTCGCCGACGATCTTCGACGACCCCGTGGTGCTCAGGGAACGGGTCGCCGCGGTGCGTCGCCGCGGCGGTGAACTCGCCGACCGTCGGCGTGCCCGGCGCGAGGCCGTGTGGCGCCGCTGGGCGCAGGGTCCGTCGGCGTCGCAGCAGTGGCTCGACCGACGGCGGCGGGACAAGGGCGGGTCATGATCCGGCCACGGTTCGACCGGCGCGCGGAGGCGCTCGGCGGCCTGGCCGTGACCTGGCCGGCTGCGGCCTCGTCATTCCCGTGTCGCCGCACGGCCATTCCCCGGTCACCGCGGACCGCGTAGGGTAAGCCTCATCAGGGCCCGCGCACGTGGGACGAACGAGAACGAGGAGCCGATTCATGGGCATGCTCAAGCCCTGGCACATCATCGTGCTGGTGGTCGTCATCCTGCTGCTGTTCGGGGCGCGCAAGCTCCCCGACCTGGCGCGCAGCGTGGGACAGTCGCTGAAGATCTTCAAGAGCGAGGTCAAGGACCTCACGAAGGACGACGACGACGAGAAGGCCGACGGGAAGACCGACGACGGCTCGGGTGCGGCCACGGTGAACGGGACGACGACGTCCTCGACGGCGAGCACGTCCGACACGTCGCCCCCACCGCCGTACACCACGCCCGGCAAGGACGGGCCCAAGGCGTAGGCGTTGTCCGGCACCACAGCGAAGCAGCCGTCCGGCGGGCGGACTGGTATGACGAAGGATTCCGAGGGGCGCATGCCCCTGCGCGAGCACCTGCTCGAGCTGCGCAAGCGCCTGTTCCTGTCCGCGTGCGGGCTGGTGGTCGGCGCGATCGCCGGGTGGTTCGTGTATCAGCCGCTGCTGGACGCGTTGCAGGCTCCGCTCCTCGAGGCAGCCGACGAGCAGAGCAAGACGATCGCCCTGAACTACACCGGCATGGCCACCGCCCTGGACATGAAGGTCAAGGTCTCGCTGTTCCTCGGCGTGATCGTGTCGTGCCCCTGGTGGCTGTACCAGCTGTGGGCGTTCGTGACCCCGGGGCTGACCAAGCGTGAGAAGGGGTACGCGTACGCCTTCCTCGGGGCGTCGGTGCCGCTGTTCCTCGGCGGGCTGGCCCTGGCCTGGTGGGTGCTGCCGCACGCGGTGAGCATCCTGGCCGGGTTCGTGCCCGAGGGTGCGGTGAACTACACGGACGCCCAGGGCTACCTGAGCTTCGTGATGCGTCTGGTGCTGGCCTTCGGGCTGGCGTTCGTCTCGCCGGTGGTCCTGGTGGGCCTGAACATGGTCGGGATGCTGCGCCACGAGGCGCTCGCCAAGGGGTGGCGGTGGGCCGTGCTGATCGCGTTCCTGTTCGCCGCGATCATGACGCCGACGCCGGACGCGCTGACGATGATCCTCGTCGCCCTGCCGATCTGCCTGCTGTACTTCGGTGCCCTGGGAATCTGCGTCCTGCACGACCGGCGGGTCGACCGCCGGCGCATGGCGGACCCGGCGTGAGCCGGCCGGCCGGGCGGCCTGCGCGCCGCCTCGGCCTGGTCGTCAACCCGACCGCCGGCGGCGGGCGCGCGGTCCGCACGGGCCGCCTGGTCCACGACGCCCTGCGGTCCGCGGGCCACCGGGTGCACGACCTGTCCGCTCCCGACGCGCGGCGGGCCGGCGACGACGCCGGGCAGGCCGTCGCCACCGGCACCGTCGACGCCCTCGTGGTCGTCGGCGGCGACGGGATGGTGCACCTGGGGGTCCAGGCCGTCGCCGGCACCGGCGTCCCCCTCGGGATCGTGGCGGCGGGCTCCGGCAACGACTTCGCCCGCACCCTCGGCCTGCCCGCGCGCGACCCGGTCGCCGCCTGCGCGCGCCTGTGCGCCGCCCTCGACACGGACGTCCCCGCGGTGCGGGTCGTCGACGCCCTGCACGTGCGCGGCGCGGGCCCCGACCGGTGGGTCGCCGGGGCGGTGTCCGCCGGCCTGGACGCCGCCGTCAACGCCCGCGCGAACGCGACGCCGCGGCCGCGCGGGCCGGCCCGGTACGCGCTCGCCGCGCTGCGCGAGATCGCCCGGTACCGCCCGTGGTCGTACCGGCTGACGTTCGACGGCGTCCACGACCCCGACCACGCCACGACGCCCGAGCGGCCCGAGTGGCCCGAGAGGTTGGGGCGGTCGGCTGACGTGCGCCGGTGGCTCGGAGCCGACGGCCGGTGGGCGGGCCGCGCCGCGCTCGTCACCGTCGCGAACGCCCCCCGCATCGGCGGCGGCATCCGGGTCGCGCCCGGCGCGCGTGTCGACGACGGCCTCTTGGACGTCGTCGTCGCCACCGACCTGTCCCGCCCCGCCGCGGCCGCGGCGTTCCCCTCGATGTTCGTCGGCGCCCACCTGCACCACCCCCGGGTCCACGTGGTCCGCGCCCGCGGCGTCCACGTCGAGCCGGGCCCGGCCGTGCCCACCGGGCGCCCGGGCCGCGAGCGCCCCACGCCCTCGGGCCTCGAGCATCCCCTGCCCGACGCCTACGGCGACGGCGAGCACCTGGGCGCGCTGCCCTTGCGGGTGACCGCACGGGCCGGAGCCCTGCACGTGCTCGACGCGCCCGCTCGCCGCCTCTGACGGCAGCGGGGCCACACAGGACCACGCAGGACCACACCGGCACGGCGCCGTGGCCGACGGCCCGTAGGCTGACGGCATGACCTCCGCAGCACGCCCCGAGCACCACTCCCAGGAGGGCAGCCCCGCCGAACGGTACGCGGCCTCCCGCGCGCGCTCCGCCCGCGACCGCGCCGCCGCCACCGGCGAGCTGGGCCGCTTCCGCCGCGTGCTGGACTTCGAGCTCGACCCGTTCCAGGCCGACGCCTGCGCCGCCCTCGAGGACGGCCGCGGCGTGCTGGTCGCCGCGCCCACCGGCGCCGGGAAGACGGTCGTGGGCGAGTTCGCCGTCCACCTGGCGCTGGCCCGGGGTGGCAAGGCGTTCTACACCACGCCGATCAAGGCGCTGAGCAACCAGAAGTTCACCGACCTCGTCGCGCGGCACGGCGCCGAGAACGTCGGACTGCTCACCGGGGACACGTCGATCAACGCCGGCGCCCCGGTGGTGGTCATGACCACCGAGGTGCTGCGCAACATGCTGTACGCGGGCTCGAGCGCGCTCGACGGTCTGGCGTACGTCGTCATGGACGAGGTGCACTACCTCGCGGACCGGTTCCGCGGGCCGGTGTGGGAGGAGGTCATCATCCACCTGCCCGACCACGTGCAGCTCGTGTCGCTGTCCGCGACCGTGTCGAACGCCGAGGAGTTCGGCGACTGGCTCGCGACGGTGCGCGGCGACACCGCCGTCGTCGTCTCGGAGCACCGGCCGGTGCCGCTGTGGCAGCACGTCATCGTCTCGCCCAGCGAGCCGCGGGCCGTGCCGCGCCTCATGGACCTGTACGCCGGGCACGTCGACCCGACCTCCCCGGGCACCAACCCGCCGATCAACCCGGACCTGCAGCAGGTGTTCCGCGTCTCGGGCCGGGCCGGGAACCAGGGCGGCGGGCACGAGCGGCACGGGCACCGGGGGCGCGGCGACCGCGGGTACCGGGGCCGTGGCGGGCGCCGCCCGGCGCGCGGTGCCTCGCTGGTGCCGACGCGGCGCACACCGCGCCGGTTCGCCGTCGTCGACGCCCTGGACGCCGACGCGCTCCTGCCGGCGATCTACTTCATCTTCTCCCGCGCGGGCTGCGACGGTGCCGTGCAGCAGTGCCTGCAGGCGGGGCTGCGGCTGACGGACGCCGAGGAGGAGGCGACGATCCGGCGGGTGGTGGAGGAGCGCACCGCGGCCATCCCGCCGGAGGACCTCGAGGTGCTCGGCTACTGGACGTGGGCCGAGTCGCTGGCCCGCGGGATCGCCGCCCACCACGCCGGCCTGCTGCCCGTGTTCAAGGAGACGGTCGAGGAGCTGTTCGCGCGCGGGCTCGTCAAGGTCGTGTTCGCGACGGAGACGCTCGCGCTCGGCATCAACATGCCCGCCCGGTCCGTGGTGCTGGAGAAGCTCGTCAAGTGGGACGGCACGGCGCACCAGGCGATCACGCCGGGGGAGTACACCCAGCTCACGGGCCGCGCGGGCCGGCGCGGCATCGACGTCGAGGGGCACGCCGTCGTCGTCGACCACAACGGCCTGGACCCGGTGGCCCTCGCCGGACTGGCGTCCAAGCGCCTGTACCCGCTGCGCTCGAGCTTTCGCCCCACGTACAACATGGCGGTCAACCTCGTGGCGCAGGTGGGCCGGGAGCGGGCGCGCGACGTCCTGGAGACGAGCTTCGCGCAGTTCCAGGCCGACCGCGGGGTGGTGGGTCTGGCCAAGCAGGCGCAGGCGCACGCCGAGGCCATGGAGGGCTACGCGGGCGCGATGGAGTGCGACCGCGGCGACTTCGCCGACTACATGGGGCTGCGCCGCGCGATCTCCGACCGGGAGAAAGAGCTGTCGCGGGCCGCGTCCGGGGCGCGCCGCGCGGAGGCCGTCGCGTCGTTCGAGGCGCTGCGCCGCGGCGACGTCGTCGAGGTGCCCAGCGGCCGGCGGCGCGGGTACGTCGTGATCCTCGACCCGGGCCGCGGCGAGGGCGGCTTCGACGGACCACGACCCACCGTCCTGACGCAGGAGAAGCAGGTCAAGAAGCTCACGCTCGCCGACGCGCCCGGCGGGGTGCGGACCGTGACGACGGTGCGCATCCCCAAGTCGTTCAACCCCCGACGGCCCGACCAGCGCCGCGACCTCGCCTCCTCGATGCGCAACGCGCTCGGCGCGTTCCGCGACGACGCCGGCACCGGGCGCGACCACCGGGGCCGACGCGACACGACGAGGAACGCCGGCGACGCCGCGTCCGACGCGGAGCTGGCGCGGCTGCGCAAGGCGCTGCGGGCCCACCCGTGCCACTCGTGCCCCGAGCGGGACGACCACGCCCGCTGGGCGGAGCGCTGGGAGCGGCTGCGGCGCGAGCACGACCAGCTCGTGCGTCGCGTCGAGGGCCGCACCGGCACGATCGCGCGCACGTTCGACCGCACCTGCGAGGTCCTCGCCCGGCTGGGGTACCTCGCCCAGGACGACGACCGCCCCGACGACGGGCTGCGGGTGACCGACGACGGGCGCTGGCTGCGCCGCCTCTACGCCGAGGACGACCTGCTGATGGCCGAGTGCCTGCGCCGCGGCACCTGGGACGCCCTCGACCCGGCCGGCCTGGCCGCGGCGGTCTCGACCGTCGTCTTCTCGGGACGGCGCGAGGAGGCGTCCGAGCCCGCCGTGCCGAGCGGACCGCAGGGTCGCCTCGTGGCCGCCCTGGACGACACCGCCCGCGTGTGGTCGGACGTCACCGGCCTGGAGGCCGAGCACGGGCTGGAGGTGACCGGGCCGCTCGACCTCGGCCTGGTGGCACCGGTGCACCGGTGGGCCTCCGGGCGCGGCCTCGACGCCGTGCTGCGTGGCACCGACGTCGCCCCCGGCGACTTCGTGCGCTGGTGCAAGCAGATCGTCGACGTGCTCGACCAGCTCGCGTCCGCGGCGCCGCGCCCCGCCCTGCGGTCCACCGCGCGCAAGGCGCAGCAGGCCGTGCTGCGCGGGGTGGTCGCCTACTCCAGCCTCTGACCGACCACGACGTCCCCGGCAGGCTCCAGCCTCTGACCGACCACGACGTGACCGACCACGACGTCCCCGGCAGGCTCCAGCCTCTGACCGACCACGACGTCCCCGGCAGGCCCGGGGGTGCGCTCGCCGGCGTGTGAAGGGTGCGGGGGCGATCGGTGCGTTCGGTGGCGATCGTGTGCCCTACAGTGCTGGTCGTGACCTCCATCCTGTACCGCAACGGTGTCGTGCACTCGGCCGCCGACCCCTTCGCCGAGGCGATCCTCGTCGACGACGGGGTCGTGGCGTGGCTCGGGGCGGAGGACACCGCCGCCGGGCTCGCGGCCCGCGCCGACCGCGTCGTGGACCTCGACGGCGCGCTCGTCGCCCCCGGGTTCGTCGACTCCCACGCCCACGTCCTCGAGACGGGCCTGGCGATGGAGTCCGTCGACCTCACCGCCGCCGGGGGAGTGACGTCGCTCGCGGCCGCGCTCGACACCCTCGCCGCTGGCGCCCGCGACCTCGCGGCCACCGACCCCGCGGGCGAGGAGGTGCTCCTCGCCTTCGGCTGGGACGAGCAGGCGTGGCCCGAGCGCCGAGCACCCCGCCGCGAGGAGCTCGACGCCGCCGCCGGCGGGCGGGCCGTGTACGCGGCGCGCGTCGACGGGCACTCGGCGGTCGTCTCGAGCGAGCTGGCGCGCCGCGTCGGCCTGCCCACCGGGCCGGGCACCGACCCCGGCGGCGTCGTGACGGGCGAGGCGCTGCGCGCCGTGGCGCGCGCCGTGCGTGAGGTCACCCCCGCGCGGCGCACCCGCGCCTACCGGGCCGCCCTGGAGCGGGCCGCCCGCCTCGGCATCGTCTCCCTGCACGAGATGAGCGAGCCCGCCAACGACACCCGGGACGGGCTGCGCGAGCTCGTGTCCCTCACCGCCGACCCCGCCGGCGGGCTGCCCCACGTGGCCGCCTACCGAGGCGAGCTGTGCGCCACCGAGGACGAGGCCCGCCAGCTCCTCGCCGAGCTCCCGTTCCTCACGGGGATCGCCGGGGACGTGTGCGTCGACGGGTCCCTCGGCTCGCGCACCGCCGCGCTGCGCCTGCCCTACGCCGACGTGCTGCCCGGGCCCGGCGGGGCCGTGTCCACGGGGAACCTGTTCCTGTCCGGCGAGGAGATCGCCGCCCACCTGGCCGCCTGCTCCGCCGCCGGCACCCAGGGCGGGTTCCACGTCATCGGCGACCGTGCGATGGACGAGGTGGTGCGCGGCCTGGAGCTCGCCGCGGCCGAGCACGGCCCCGCGGCGCTGCGCGGCGGGCACCACCGCCTCGAGCACGCCCTGTTCGTCGACGCGTCCGCGCTGGCGGCGCTCCTGCAGTACGGGGTGGCGCTGTCGGTGCAGCCCGCGTTCGACTCGACGTTCGGCGGCAGCCACGGCATGTACGCCGCACGGCTCGGGGTCGCGCGGGCCGCCAACCTGTCGCCCTTCGCCGACCTCGCCGGCGCGGGCGTGCCGCTCGCGTTCGGCTCCGACAGCCCCGTGACCCCGCTCGACCCGTGGCAGGGCGTGCGCGCCACCCTCACCCACGAGGACACCACGCAGCGCATCTCGGCCCGCTCCGCGTTCCGCGCCCACACCCGTGGCGGGTGGCGGCTCGCGGGCCTCGACCACACCGGCGCCGGGGAGCTGCGCGTCGGCGCGCCCGCCCACCTGGCCGTGTGGCGCGCCGAACAGCTCGCCGTGCAGTCCGCGCAGGGGCGCCTGTCGCAGTGGAACCCCGAGGCGCGGGCCGGGCAGCCGCTGCTGCCCGACCTGTCCGCCGACGCCGCCGAGCCGGAGTGCCTGCACACGATGCGCGACGGCGTCGTGCTGCACGACACCTTCGCCTGAGTGCCGCTGCCGTCACGTAATCTGCGGGAGTGACGTCGTCCACCCTCCCGACCCCCGCGCCGGACACCGAACCCGGCCCCGGCGGCCCGCGCCGCACCGGGGGGACCGCACCGTCGGCGCCGTCCGCGTCGTCCGCTGCCTCCCGTTCCGACCGGTGGGCCTCGCGACCCGCCACGCTGCTCCTCGCCGTCGCCTCGGGCGCGGCGCTGTGGGCCGCGTTCCCCGACGTCGGGGCCTGGCCGCTGGCGTTCGTCGGTGTGGGCCTGCTGTTCGCGGCGCTGCGCCGTGACGGCCGGCGGGCCGCCGGCTGGAACACGCTCGTGGGCCTGGTCGCCGGCCTGACGTTCTGGCTGCCGCACATCTGGTGGGCGAACTTCGCCACCGACACGGTGCCGTGGGTCGCGCTGTCCGTGCTCGAGGCGGCGTTCCTCGCCGCGTTCGGCGCCCTGTGGACCTGGGCGCGCCGCTGGCGGTGGGTGCGGCGCGGCGTCGCGACGCAGACCGTCGCGTTCACCGTCCTGTTCGTCGCCGTGGAGCAGTGGCGCTCGGAGATCCCCTTCGGCGGCTTCCCCTGGGGGCGGCTCGCGTGGACGGTCGCCGGCGCGCCCACCGGCCGCGCCGCCTGGCTCGGGTCCACCACGCTGGTGTCCCTGCTGGTCGCCGCGGCGGGGGTGCTCCTCGCGCTGGCCGTCGGGCGCCTGCTGCGCGCCCGGCGCGGCGGCACGGCGGCACGACGCGCGGTCGCGAGCGCCGTGGCGTCCGTCGCGGCGGCGGCCGCCCTCGTGCTGGGCCCGTGGCTGCTGCCCCTGGCGACGGCGCCGGGGACGCGCGAGGTCACCGACGCCGCGGACCCGGGGCACGTCGGCACCGTGGTCGACGCGGGCACCGGGACCGCGGAGGACGGCGTGCTGCGGGTCGGGGCCGTGCAGGGCAACGTGTCCGAGCCGGGCGACGGGGCGTTCGCGAACCGTGCGGAGGTGCTGAACAACCACCTGGCGGGGACCGAGGACATCGCGCGGGAGCAGGAGGCGGGGGAGTACGGCGGGTCGCCGGACGACGCGGTGGACGTCGTCCTGTGGCCGGAGAACGGTTCCGACCTGGACCCGCAGGAGTCGCCGGCCGTCGGGGCAGCGATCGACGCCGCCGCCCGGGACGTGGGCGCGCCGATCCTCGTGGGGGCCCAGGAGTACCCCGAGTCCGGGGGCCGGTACAACGTGGCGCTGCTGTGGGAGCCGGGCCAGGGCGTGACGGACCGGTACGCGAAGCAGCACCCGGCGCCGTTCGGCGAGTACATCCCGCTGCGGGACTTCGTGCGGATCTTCAGTGCCCAGGTGGACCGGGTGTCCACCGACATGATCGCCGGCACCGAGCCGGCGGTCGTCGACCTGCCGGTCGACGGGACGGACGTCGGGCGGGCGGCGGGGCGCACGACGGTGCCGCTGGCGACGGTGATCTGCTTCGAGGTGGCCTACGACGAGATCGTGCGTGACGCGGTGCGGCGTGGCGCCCAGGTGCTGGTGGTGCCGACCAACAACGCCTCCTTCGGGTTCACCGCGGAGTCGACGCAGCAGCTCGCGATGACGCGGCTGCAGGCGATCACGACGGGTCGTGCGGCGGTGCAGATCTCGACGGTGGGGGTCAGCGGTGTCGTGGCGCCGGACGGCACGCTCGTGGCGCGGACCCGGCTGTTCACGCCGGACCACCTGGTGGCGGACCTGCCCCTGCGCACGGAGCTGACCCCGGCGGTGCGGGCGGGCTACTGGCCCGGGTGGGGCGTGGGGGCCGCGGCGGTGGTGCTGGTGGTCGGCGGGCTCGTGGCGGGCCTGCGGCGCCGGGACTGACGTCCCCCCGCCTGGTCGTCACTGCCTGGTCGTCACTGCCCGGTCGTCACTGCCCGGTCGTCACTGCCCGGTCGTCACTGCCCGATCGTCACTGCCCGATCGTCACTGCCCGATCGTCAGTCCCCTCGGCACCCGGCCGCATGGCGCGCCGCTCACGGTGTCACGACGATCTTGCCTCGTACCCCGCCGCGTTCGAGCATGCGGTGCGCCTTCGCGATGTCGTCCATCGCGAGCCGAGCGCTGACCACCGGTGTGATCGTGCCGTCGTCGACCATCGCGGAGAGCTCCTCCAGCTCCTTGCGGGAGGGGTCGTTGCTGAACGCGCTGACTCGGGTGCGCCGATCGAGGCTGCCCGTCGCCACCCACAGGGCGGACCGGACCGGTCGGGTGGGGTCCAGGGCGAGCGGGACGAGGGTTCCTCCTCGCTCGAGCCGTTCGCGCACGCTCGCCAGACGGGTGCCGACCAGGTCGAGGACGACGTCGAACCGCCCCAGGTCCTGCACCTGGGTCGCGCGGTGGTCGACGGCCTCGGCCGCGCCCAGCTCGCGCAGCCGTGGGAGGTGCTCGCCCCCGGCGAGCGCGGTGACGTGCGCGCCGAGGGCGGCGCCGAGCTGCACGGCGATCACGCCCACGCCGCCGCCGGCGCCGCGGACCAGCAGGCGGCGTCCCGGGCGCAGGCGCACCCGTCGGGTCAGTGCGTGGAGCGCGGTGGTGCCGGAGGCCGGCAGCGCGGCGGCCTCCTGGGCCGGGACGGACCGGGGGGCCGGGGAGAGGCGTTCCTGGGGCACGACGACCTCCTCCGCCACGGCCCCGAAGGTGCCGTGCGGCATCACGCCCCACACGGGATCGCCGACGCCCGTGCGGGTCACGGACGCTCCGACCTGGGCGACGGTCCCGACGAAGTCGACGCCTGTCCCCGCCGGCAGACGTTGACGCAGCACGTGGCGCAGCCGGCCGGCGCGGATGGGAACCTCTCCGCCGCCGACGGCGGCCGCGGACACCCGGACCCGCACGTCGGTGGGACCCACCGGCGGGAGCGGGACGCCGTCGACGACGGTCAGCACGTCGGGCCCTCCGTACCGGTCGTAGCGGGCTGCGCGCATGATGCCTCCTCCTCGGGCGGGGAAGACCCCGCCGGGCGTGGGGGTTCGCACCGGTGGATACCGGTGCACGAGGAGCACAACCTGGGCCCGCCGGTCCCTGATCCCCGCGACGAGGAAGTGAGACACGACGTGGTCGACGACGCGCAGAACGGAACGACGGCCGTGCCTCGGGCGCTGCGGCAGGACGCAGGGCGCAACCGGCGCCGTCTTCTCGGTGCCGCTCGGGAGGCGTTCCGCGAGCGCGGACTGGACGCGACCGTGCGGCACGTGGCCCTCCGCGCCGGCGTCTCGGTGGCGACCTTCCACCGCCGCTTCGATGGCCGTGACGCGCTCGTCACGGACGTGGCCGAGCAGACGGTGGACGAGCTGTCGACCGCCTTCGCGGACCTGGCCGAGACGGCTCCGGCCGACGACGCCCTCGAGCGCGCCCTGCGGATCGTCGCCGCCGAGCAGGTGGCCACGCGTGCGTGCGCACCCGACCACCGAGAACGTTTCCCGCAGGAGGCGCGGGCCCTCGACGAGGTGCTGCACCGCGAGCTGTACCGGCTCCTGGCCGGGGCGCAGGACGAGGGGCGGGTCGTGGCGGCGCTCACCCGCCAGGACCTGCGTCTGGCCACCACGGCCGTCGCCGCGGCCGCGGAGGCCGAAGCGGAGGCCGGGCGTGCCGGTCAGGCGGCGCAGCGCACGGTGACGCACTTCATGCGGTCGTTCCGTGGCCCTCGCGCGCGATGACGGCGCTGGACACGCCACAGGGCGGGCACCCTCCACGGGTGCCCGCCCTGTGGCGGCGCGTGGTCGACGTCAGGCGCTGCGGCGCAGCTTGCCGGCGCGCAGGAGCTGGAGCCGCTCGTCGAGGAGCTCCTCGAGCTCGGAGACGGTGCGACGCTCGAGCAGCATGTCCCAGTGGGTGCGCTGGGGCTTGCCGGCCTTGGGCTCGGGCTTCTCGGCGTCGCGCAGGAGCGCCTCCTCGCCGCAGCGGCACTCCCACACGGGCGGGACCTCCGCCTCGGTGGAGAAGGGCAGGATGATGGTGTGGCCGTTGGGGCAGTCGTAGTGCGCCTGGAACCGCGGGGCGAAGTCGACGCCCTCGTCGGACTCCATGCTCTTGCTGCCGATGCTCATGCCGCGCAGGGACCGGTCGGGCATGTCGTCCTCCTGAGGTCGTTCGAGATGGGGCCTGGGGATCCAACGCGGGCCGCGGTGCCGTTGTTCCGCGGGCACGTGAAGGTCCGGTGAAGCGAGGTCCGGGGCGGCCCGGCGGGTGCGGGACTCGTGGTCGTCTCCCTGCCGGGCGCAGCGGTGCTGTACCAGGCTGGCCAGTCCGCGCGACGTACGCAACTCGAACCGCTGCCCGGGGCGGGGATTGTGCGGGACGTCACGCCGTGCGGGGCGCCGGTCGGGAACAATGGGCGCGTCGACCCGGTTGAGCCACCTACATGCAAACGCATGGAGTTCGTCCCGCGAGAGCGGGCCGACGAGGCAGCGACGACCAGCAGGGAGCACCGCCGTGCAGTTCGGAATCTTCTCCGTCAGCGACGTCACCACCGACCCCACGACGGGCCGCACCCCCGACGACACCGAGCGCGTGCGCAACATGCTCACCATCGCCCGGCACGCCGACGAGGCGGGGCTCGACGTCTTCGCCACCGGCGAGCACCACAACCCGCCGTTCGTGGCGTCCAGCCCCACGACGATGCTCGGCTACCTGGCCGGGGTGACTCAGCACATCACCCTGTCGACCGCGACGACGCTGATCACCACGAACGACCCGGTGCGCCTGGCCGAGGAGTACGCGATGCTCCAGGTGATCGCCGACGGGCGCATGGACCTCATGATGGGCCGCGGCAACACCGGCCCGGTCTACCCGTGGTTCGGCCAGGACATCCGCAACGGCATCCCGCTGGCCGTCGAGAACTACGCGCTGCTGCGCCGCCTGTGGACCGAGGACGTCGTCGACTGGGAGGGCAAGTTCCGCACCCCGCTGCAGGGCTTCACCTCCACGCCCCGCCCGCTGGACGGCGTGCCGCCCTTCGTGTGGCACGGCTCGATCCGCAGCCCCGAGATCGCCGAGCAGGCCGCGTATTACGGCGACGGGTTCCTGCACAACAACATCTTCTGGCCCATGCACCACACGCGGCAGATGGTGCGGTTCTACCGCCAGCGCTTCGAGCACTACGGCCACGGGCGCGCCGACCAGGCGATCGTCGGCCTGGGCGGGCAGGTCTTCATGCGCAAGAGCTCCCAGGACGCCTGGAACGAGTTCCGTCCCTACTTCGACGAGGCGCCGGTCTACGGGCACGGCCCCTCGATGGAGGACTTCACGCAGCAGACGCCGCTCACGGTCGGCTCCCCGCAGCAGGTGATCGACCGGTACGCCTCCTTCGTCGACGAGGTCGGGTACTACCAGCGCCAGATGTTCCTCGTCGACCACGCGGGCCTGCCGCTCAAGACCGTCCTGGAGCAGATCGACATCCTGGCCGAGGACGTGGTGCCCGAGCTGCGCCGCATCGTCGAGGCCAAGCGGCCTGCGGACGACGTCCCGCTGAATCCGCCGTCGCACGCCGAGCGCGTCGCCGCGGCCCGCGCGTCGGGAGAGATGGGCGTCACCCACGTCGGCGACTCGGTCGACCCGTACACCGGTACTGTTGCCGAAGGCACCCAGCCCGTCACGTCGTCGCGCACGGCAGCGCAGGAGGCACGCGCATGACCACCACCAGCAACGGCACCGACCCGGGCCGCACGCTCGCCGTCGTCTCGGCCGGCCTGTCCCAGCCGTCGTCGACCCGGCTGCTCGCCGACCGGCTCGCCGACGCCACGGTGCGCGACCTCGAGGACCGCGGGCACACCGTGCGCGTGGAGACCGTCGAGCTGCGCGACCTCGCCCACGCCGTCGTCGACGCGATGCTGACGCGGTTCCCGGCCGGCGACCTGGCGGGCGCGCTGGAGGCCGTGACCGGCGCGGACGGCGTGATCGCCGTGACGCCCGTGTTCACCACGAGCTACTCCGGGCTGTTCAAGTCGTTCTGGGACGTGGTGGACCCCGACGCGCTCACGGGCATGCCCGTGCTGCTGGGCGCGACGGGCGGCACCGCCCGCCACTCCCTGGCGCTGGAGTACGCCATGCGGCCGCTGTTCACCTACCTGCGCGCCGACGTCGTGCCCACGTCCGTGTTCGCCGCCACCGACGACTGGGCGGCGAGCGCCGACGACCCGGGCGCGGGGCTGCCGCGGCGCATCTCCCGTGCGGGCCGTGAGCTCGCCGCCCGGGTGGCGGAGCGACCCGGCGAGGGGCCGGCGGACCCGTTCGCCGCGACGCCGAGCTTCACCGAGCTGCTCGGCGGCAGCTGACGCCCGGTCGCGGCGGCGCGGGGCCGGTGCACGGCCGGTCCGCGCCGCCGCCGGCCTCCCATAGGCTGGGGCCATGCGCGTTCTGGTCTCCGGCGGTGCCGGGTACATCGGGTCCCACACCGTCCTCAAGCTCATCGCCTCCGGGCACGACGTCGTCGTGGTCGACGACTTCTCGAACAGCAAGCCGACGGTCGTGGGCCGTCTGGAGTCGCTGTCCGGGACGCACGTGCCGGTGCACTCGTTCGACCTGACGGACGTCGACAAGACCGAGCGGCTGTTCGCGCACGAGCAGATCGACGCGGTCGTGCACTTCGCCGGCCTCAAGGCGGTCGGGGAGTCGGTGACGAAGCCGATCGAGTACTACCGCAACAACATCGACTCGACGCTGTCTCTGCTCGCGGCGATGCAGCGGCACGGTGTGCACCGGCTGGTGTTCTCCTCCTCGGCGACGGTGTACGGGGAGAACGCGCCGGTGCCGTACTCCGAGGACTACGAGCACCTGTCGTCCTCCTCGCCGTACGGGCAGACGAAGGTCATGATCGAGCGGATCATGACGGACGTCGCCGCGGCGAGCGACGGGTTGCGGGTGGCGCTGCTGCGGTACTTCAACCCGGTGGGGGCGCACCCGTCGGGGCAGATCGGGGAGGACCCGCAGGGCATCCCGAACAACCTCATGCCGTTCATCGCGCAGGTGGCGGTGGGCCGCCGGGAGAAGCTGACGGTGTTCGGCGACGACTACCCGACGGCGGACGGCACGTGCGAGCGCGACTACCTGCACGTGGAGGACCTGGCGGCCGGGCACGTCGCGGCGCTGGAGCACCTGGACGACATGGTGACGCCGGTGCGGGCGTTCAACCTGGGCACGGGGACCGGGACCTCGGTGCTGGCGATGCTCAAGGCGTTCGAGCGCGCGGTGGGGCGCGAGCTGCCGTACGAGGTGGGCCCGCGCCGCGCGGGTGACCTGGCGGCGTTCTGGGCCGACCCGTCGCGGGCGAACGACGAGCTCGGGTGGCGTGCCGTCAAGACGATCGACGACATGTGCGCGGACACGTGGCGGTGGCAGTCCGCGAACCCGCAGGGGTTCCCCGACGCCTGAGGGACGTCACTTCGACTCGAGCCGGCCGAGCGGGTGGGTCCCGCCGGTTAGCGCAGCCTTCGCCGTCTCCCACCCGCGCTGGTCCTCGCCGGTGACGTGCTGCAGGTAGGTCAGGGTGACCTGCTGGACCAGTGCGAGGCGGTCGGGGTCCTCGTCGGTCGTCTCGGCGGCCCCGTATCCGGCGATGCCGCCGAGCGAGTGCTGGCCCCCGTGGACGGTCAGGAGGCTCTTGCCGCCACCGGCGAGGGTGTACGGGTCGCGGGTCCAGGCGGTCCCGCGGGTGGACAGGGGGAGCTCGTCGGCGTCGCCGGCGACGACCAGCCCCGGCCTGGTGACGGCGGAGAAGTCCTGGCCGCGCAGCCAGGGCGCGTGCTCGAGGGCGAACGGGGTCAGCTCGTCGCCGCTTCCGGCGGTGGCGAGCTGGACGCTCGCCATGACCCGCGGGTCGGACAGGTCCTCGGCGACGCCGGTGAGGGGGTCGGTGACGAGGAGCCCCACGAGGACGCCGGCGGTCTGGCCGCCGAACGAGTGCCCCGCGGCCACGATCCGGTCGTGGTCCGCCCGCCCCGCCAGCCCGGGGACGGCCGCCTCCAGGGTGTCGAGCTGGTCGAGGATCCGCGTCATGTCGTGCACGCGATCCCGCCACAGGCGGGGCCGGCGGCGCGTGTCCGCGAAGACGTCGTGGCGGGCGGAGTCGAGGTGGGTGGCCTGGACGACGACGAACCCGTGGGAGGCCCAGTGGTCGACCAGCGGCGCGTAGCCGTCCAGGTGCGAGCCGAACCCGTGGGCGAAGAGCACGAAGGGCAGTCGGGTGCCGGTGACCGGGGCGGTGACGCGGACCGGCAGGTCGGTGTCCCGTCCGGGCGCGCGCAGCACGATCGGCTTGACGGACACGGTCGGGGTCGCGGGGGTGCGGGAGAAGTCGGTGGTCCGTGGAGAGGTCATGCCGGTACGCTAGAACCTGACGTTGACGTCAGGTGCAAGGAGTCGTGATGAGGGTCACCCGGAGGTGTCGTGCGCGTCGGTGAGCTCGCCGCCCGGACAGGAGTCAGCGTGCGGGCGCTGCGCTACTACGAGGAGCAGGGCCTGCTGACGGCCGGGCGCAGCCCGGGCGGCCAGCGCCACTACGCCCGTGGCGCGGTGGACCGGGTCGTGCTGATTCAACGCCTCTACGCCGCCGGCCTGTCGAGCCGGACGATCGCGGAGCTCCTGCCGTGCGTGGTCGACGGGCGCGCCACCCCTGACCTGCTGCGGCGGCTGCAGACCGAGCGCGACCGCCTCGAGGGCCGCATCCGCGACCTCCTCGAGGTGCGCGACAGCCTGGACGGCGTCATCGGCGCCGCGGCGGCCAACGAACGCACCGGTGCGCCGTGCGAGCGCAGCACCCGTGTCTCGCCGTGAGCTCGTCGTGCTCGGCACGGCGAGCATGGTGCCGACCCGGGCGCGCAACCACAACGGGTACGTGCTCTTCTTCGACGACACGGCGGTGCTGTTCGACCCGGGCGAGGGTACGCAGCGGCAGATGACGCTGGCGGGCGTCTCGGCGACCGACCTGACGCGGGTCGCGATCACGCACCTGCACGGCGACCACTCGCTGGGGCTGGCGGGGGTGGTGCAGCGCCTGTCGGGGGACCGGGTGCGGCACACGGTGCCGATCTCGTTCCCGGCGGAGGGAGAGCCGTTCGTGCGGCACCTGCTGGAGGCGAGCGCGTACGACCACGCCGAGCGGGTGGTGCTGCAGCCGGTGCACGCGGATCCCGGAGACGGCGAGGCAGCGGGCCCCGCGGTGCCCGTGGAGCGGGTGGCGGGGGAGCGGGGCGCCGCCGTCGGTGCGCCACGACTCTCGGCCCGGGCCCTGGACCACCGGGTCCCCACGGTCGGGTACCGGCTCGACGAGCCGGACGGCCGGTCGTTCGACCCGCGCGCCCTCGCGCAGGCCGGGGTCGCCCCGGGCCCCCAGGTGGGCCGCCTGGCACGCGAGGGCAGCCTGGTGCTGCCGGACGGGCGCACCGTGCGCGCCCACGACCTCAGCGTGCGCCGGCCCGGCCAGTCCGTCGCGTTCGTCATGGACACCCGCCTGTGCGACGCCGTGTACGCCCTGGCCGACGGGGTGGACCTGCTCGTCGTGGAGTCCACCTTCTTGCACCGCGACGTCGACCTCGCCGCCCGGTGGGCGCACCTGACCTGCCGCCAGGCGGCCCTGGTGGCCCGCGCGTGCGGGGTGCGTCACCTGGTGCTCACGCACTTCTCGCAGCGCTACCGCGTACCGGCCGAGCTGCCCGACGCGTTCGAGGCCGAGGCGCGCGAGGTGTTCGACGGCGACGTGACGGTGGCGTCCGACCTCGACCGCGTGCCTCTGCCGCCCCGCCGTCGCTGACGAGCGCTGCCCCGGGACGTCTCGGCCCGTGCTCGTCCGGTCGCGACGAGCGCATCGCGCCCGCGTCGTCGCCGTCGCTACCGTCGCCACCGGCCTGCGTCGTCACTGTTACGGTTACAACGATGGGCGTTCGAGGGGAGCGAGGTCCGACGTGAGCGCCAACAGCAGACTGACCGTCGCCGCGCACGCCCTCACGTGGATCGGGCTGTATCAGCGTCGCGGTCATGGGGTCGCGACCTCGGAGCAGATCGCCACCAGCGTCAACACGAACCCGGTGGTGATCCGCCGCCTCCTGGCCGATCTGCGCAAGGCCGGCCTCGCCGACTCACGGCGAGGCACGGGGGCGGGCTGGCTGCTCTCCCGGGACCTGACGGAGATCACGCTGCTCGACGTCCATGACGCGATCACCACCGGACCGGTCTTCGCCCTGCACCGCTCGACGCCCGACCAGGACTGCGTCGTGGGCCACGGTATCGGGCCGGCGCTGGCCTCCGTCTACGCGGAAGCCGAGGCCGCTGTCCGCGGAACCTTGGCGAGAACCACTCTGGAGGACGTCCTGCGGGACGTCCTCGCCGCCCAGATCGCGCCACGCTCGCACCCACCCGTATCCGAGAGACAAGGACACGCCTCATGACCACGGACACGCAGACCTCACGAGCGGTGGCCGAGCAGTTCGTCGAGCGGCTCGGCAGGCAGGACCAGGACGGTATCCAGGAGCTGTTCGCAGCCGACGTCGACTGGTACGTGCCCGGCGACGACTCGCTGCCCTGGACCGGTCGCCGCACCCGCCGCGAGGACGTCGCGCCCTACTTCACGGCGATGTGGCCGCACTTCGTCCCCGGCGAGAGCGAGATCGTCCTGGAGCGGGTCGTCGTCGACGGAGGTGACGTGATGCTGCTGGGGGTCTTCACGCACACCGCCGCCAGCACCGGCAGGGCGTTCACCACCCCGTCGGCGATGCACCTGGTGGTCGAGGACGGCGAGATCGTCCGCATGCACCTCTACGAGGACACGCTGGCCGTAGCCCGGGCGTTCACCGGCGCCTGAGGGTGCTCCACGTGGCACGCCGCCCCGCCACCACGACGGGACAGGCCTGGTCGGACTCGGGTCAGAGGAGGTCGACGACGTCCACGTGATCGAGGGAGTGCGCCTCGGCGACGCCGCGGTTGGTGACCTGCCCGTCGTGGGTGTTGAGGCCGCGCGCCAGGCCGGTGTCGCGGCGCAGCGCCTCGCGCCAGCCGGCGTCGGCGAGCTGCAGCGTGTACGGCAGGGTGACGTTCGTCAGCGCGTGGGTGGACGTGTGCGGCACCGCGCCGGGCATGTTCGCCACGCAGTAGAACACCGAGGAGTGCACGCCGAACGTGGGGTCCGTGTGCGTGGTCGGGCGCGAGTCCTCGAAGCAGCCGCCCTGGTCGATCGCGACGTCCACGAGGACGGAGCCGGGCCGCATGCGGGAGACCAGCTCGTTGGACACGAGCACGGGCGCCTTGGCGCCGGGCACGAGGACGGCGCCGATCACCAGGTCGGCGTCGAGCACGGCCCGCTCCAGGGTCAGGGTGTTCGACGCGAGGGTCTCCACGCGCGGCCCGAGCTCCTGGTCGGCGGCGCGCAGCACGTCGATGTTCTTGTCCAGCAGCGTGACCCGGGCGCCGAGGCCGACGGCGACGCGGGCGGCGTTCATGCCGGACACGCCGGCGCCGATGATCACCACGTGTCCCGGGGCGACGCCGGGCACCCCGCCCAGCAGCAGCCCGCGCCCGCCCTGGGCGCGCAGCAGCGTCTCCGCGCCGACCTGCGGGGCCAGGCGCCCCGCCACCTCCGACATCGGGGCCAGCAGCGGCAGCCGGCCGTCGGGCAGCTGCACGGTCTCGTAGGCGACGGCGGTGACCCGGCGGCCGAGCAGCTCCTCGGTGAGCGCCTTGTCGGCGGCCAGGTGCAGGTACGTGAACAGGACCTGCCCGGGACGCATGCGCTCGTACTCGGACGCGACCGGCTCCTTGACCTTCAGGATCATCTCGCCGGTCTCCCACACCTCCTCGGCGGTGGGCACGATCGTGGCTCCCGCCGCCGCGAGCTCGGAGTCCGTGAGGGACGAGCCGACACCCGCGCCGGCCTGCACGCGCACGTCGTGGCCCCGCACCGTGAGCTCGTGCACCCCGGCCGGGGTGATCGCCACCCGGTGCTCGTTGTCCTTGACTTCCTTCGGCACGCCGATGCGCATGTGAGTCCGCCTTCGTGGCTCGTGGCTCATGGTCGCGGCTGGTCACCGCCGACCGTCGTCTGAGGGTGCGGGTCTGTGACCCCGCTCACCTCCAGTGTGAGGTACTTCTTCGCCATGACGCCAGGAAACCGACGATCCTTCGGTAGATTCGCCCCATGGCACGACGATCACCAGCGGCCGGGGGCGCGGGGCCGGTCCGTCCGAAGGATGTTCGCCACTTCGACGCCTGGGGGCTGGAACGCCGCACCGCCGCGACGGTGCGGCTCGACGACGTCGACCACCGCCTGCTGGCAGCGCTCGCGGAGGACGCACGCATCCCGAACAACGCGCTGGCCGCGAAGGCGGGCATCGCCCCGTCGACCTGCCTGGCGCGGGTGCGGCGACTGCGCGACGAGGGCGTGATCCGCGGCTTCCACGCCGACATCGACCCGGCCCGCTCCGGGCACCCGCTGCAGGCGATGATCGCCGTGCAGCTGCGCGGCGAGGCCCGCACCCGCCTGAGCGCCTACCTGCAGCGCCTCGCCGAGCTTCCCGGCGTGCTGCACGTGTTCCTGCTCGGCGGCGTGCACGACTTCCAGGTGCACGTGGCCGCGCCGGACTCCGACGCCCTGAACGAGTTCGTCATCGAGCACCTGTCCACCGACCCGGACGTGGCCCTGACCGAGACGAACCTCATCTTCCAGCACGCCCGCGCGGGCTGGTACTGACGCGCTGCCCGCCGGGCCGTCGGGTCGTCGGGTCGTCGGGTCGTCGGGTCGTCGGAGGACCGTCAGCGGCGCGCCGCGAGCCAGGCGTGCAGCTCGGTGGCGAGGCGCACCGGGGCGTCCAGCTGGATCAGGTGCCCCGCGCCGGGCACCAGACGCACGTCGGCGTCGGGCAGGGCGGCGGCGAGCCGCGCGGCGCGGTCGACGGGGATCCAGGTGTCCTGCGTGCCCCACAGCACGCGCGCCGGCACGTCGAGCCGCCCCAGCAGGGGCTCGACCTCGGCGGTGTACCGCTCGTCGGCCTGCGCGATCTGACGGTAGAACGCCGCCTGCCCCTGCTCGCCGGTCCACGGCGCCACGAGCGCGGCGAGGTCGTCGGGCCGCAGCCCGCGGTGGCTGGCCGTGGCGACGTACGCCTCCAGGGAACCGCGGTGCACCGCGGGCGGCGACGACGCGAACACCGGCGCGTTGTCCCGCACCAGCGAGAAGAACGGCGACCCCCAGGGGCGCAGCGCCACCACGTCCACCAGGCACAGCGACGCGTAGGCGGCGCCGTGCAGCAGCGCCGCGCGCAGCGACACCGCCCCGCCGTAGTCGTGCGCCACCACGTGCGGTTGCCCGGTGCCGCGCGCGAGGCCCCAGTGCGCCAGCAGGTCGGCGAACAGCTCCCCCTGGACTCCGAGGTCCACGTCGTGCGCCGGGTCCTTCGAGGACGCGCCGTAACCGGGCATGTCCCACAGGTGCACGGTGAACTCGCCCGCCAGGGCGCGGGCGTACGGCGCCCACAGCCAGGACGACCACGGCGTGCCGTGGCAGAACACGAGCGGCGGCCCGGACCCGAACGCCGTCCACGCGACGTCCCGCCCGCGCCAGGAGAACCGCCGGTCCAGGACCACGGTGTCGTCGTGTCCCACAGGGGTGGCATCGTCGTCGCGCACAGGAGGGGAGTCCGTCATGCCCCGCAGCGTACGGGCGGGCTCCCACACCGCCGAGCGGCGCGGACAGCGTCGCGGGTCAGGCCGAAGCGCCGACGAGGATCGTCGGCGCGGGCAGCGGGAGCGTCATGAAGACGCTGTGCGGGTCGGCGACGTAGCCGCCGAACGGGCCACACTCGGTGAACCCGTGCCGGGCGTACAGGCGCCGCGCGGGGGCGAAGAATTCCTGCGACCCGGTCTCCAGGCTCACCCGCGCGTACCCGCGCTCCGTCGCGAGGTCGAGCAGGTGGGCCAGCACCGCGGTGGCGACCCCGCGGCCGCGGGCCGCCCGCGCCGTGCGCATCGACTTCAGCTCCCCGAGGCCGGGCCCGGCCTCGGCCAGGGCGCCGGCCCCCAGCAGCGTCCCGTCCTCGCGCGCCGTGACGAACGTGATCCCGGGCGCGGCCAGGCGGGTGTCGTCCAGCGCGTGCACGGACTCCGGGGGAGAGGTCGCGAACATGTCGGCGAGGTGCTCGGTGAGCAGGGCGCGGACGTCCGCGCGGGCGGGGGAGTCGGGGGCGACGATCACCCGCGGATCATCCCGCGCCGAGGTGTCGGGCGTGTTTCGTCGCCCGCCGAGTCAGGGGGCGTGCACGGCAGGGTCGTCGCGCAGCACGTCGAGCAGGAACGCCTGGACGGCGTCGGGGCGCTCCAGCGCGGGCAGGTGCCCGGCCCACGACAGCACGGTCAGCTCCGCGCCCGGCACGGTCGCGGCGACGTGCTCGGCGCACGCGGTCAGCATGTCCATGTCGTGCGCGCCCGCCACGACGTGCGTCGGCACGTGGATCGCGGCCAGGTCGCCGTCGTCCAGGGGCACGGGGCGCGGACCCGGTTCCGGGTGCCCGGCGTCGGTCGCGGCGGCGTCGGCGGCGAGCTGGACGTCGAAGGCCCGCCGCTGCATGGCCGCGAGCGCCTCGGCCGCGGCGGGCGTGGCCTCGGGGCCGAGCCAGGTGTCGACGTTGAGCCGGACGGCTCCGTCGACGTCGCCGGCGGCGAGGAGGCGGTGCTCCTCGGCGTCGAAGGCGTCGGAGTCGGGGGTGTCGGGCACGCCGGGCGCGGCGGGGCACAGGAGCACGAGCTCGCGCACCCGCTCGGGGTGCGTGGTGACGAGCTCGAGGGCGACCTTGCCGCCGAACGAGGCGCCCACGACGACGGCGTCGGGGATGCCCGCGGCGTCGAGGAGCGCGACCAGGTCGCCGGCGTTGGTGTACTCCTCCCCGGCCTGGGCGCCGGCCGGCAGCGGGGAGTCGCCGAAACCGCGCAGGTCGGGGCGGACGACGCGGAAGGCGTGGGCGAGGGACGGCGCGAGGTCGTCCCACATGCGGCGGTCGGCGACCCCCGCGTGCAGCAGGAGCACCGCGGTGCCGTGGCCGTCGTCGTCGTGGGCGAGGATCATGGCGTCAGGCTAGTCGTTCGGCAGGCGCCGGCAGGCGCAGGAGACGTGGCACGGGTCCGCGCCGTACGCTTGCACGGTGCCGACCGACCCCGCCGTGCCGACCGACTCCGCGCCCACCGGTCCCGCCGTGCCGACGGACCCGGGCTCCCTGTCCGCGACGGTGCGTTCCGCGCCGGTCCGCGCGCAGCTCGATGCGTTCCTCGACGAGCACCGTCGTCATCTGGCCGCGTGCCTGGACGGGCTGAGCGAGGAGGAGGCCTGCCGCCGGTTGGTGCCTTCGCGCACCACGCTGCTGGGGTTGGTCAAGCACGCGACGTTCGTCGAGCAGGTGTGGTTCGACGAGGCGATCACCTGCCGTTCGAGGGCCGAGATCGGGATCCCCGCCACGCCGGACGAGTCGTTCGTGCTGGACGACGGTGACACGGTGGCGTCGGTGGGGCGGGCGTACGAGTCGGTGTGCTCGGCCTCCCGGGCGCGGGTGGCGGGGATCGAGCTGGACGACCTGGTGCACGGCAACCGGCGGGGCCCGATGCCGCTGCGCTGGGTGTACCTGCACGTGCTGCGCGAGCTGGCGCAGCACGGTGGGCACGCCGACATCCTGCGCGAGCAGGTGCTGGCCGGACGCTGAGGTGGGAATGCCGGGCCGCGCGCGTGGTTGACGCCGGTGTGAAGCACATCGGATTCCTGTCCTTCGGCCACTGGACGCCGCACCCGTCGTCGGCGACGCGGTCGGCGGCGGACGCGTTGACGCAGTCGATCGAGCTGGCCGAGGCGGCCGAGGAGCTGGGTGCGGACGGCGCCTACTTCCGGGTGCACCACTTCGCCCGCCAGCTCGCGTCGCCGTTCCCGCTGCTGGCCGCGGTGGGGGCGCGCACGAGCCGGATCGAGATCGGCACCGCCGTCATCGACATGCGGTACGAGAACCCCCTGTACATGGCGGAGGATGCCGGGGCGGCAGATCTCATCGCGGGCGGGCGGTTGCAGCTCGGCATCTCGCGCGGGTCACCCGAGCAGGTGATCGACGGGTTCCGCCACTTCGGGCACGTGCCGCGCACCGGGGAGTCGGACGCGGACATGGCGCGCCGGCACACGGCCCGCTTCCTGGAGCTGCTGGGCGGCGAGGGGTTCGCCGAGCCGAACCCGCGCCCGATGTTCCCCAACCCGCCCGGGCTGCTGCGGGTGGAGCCGCACTCGGACGGGCTGCGCGAGCGCGTGTGGTGGGGCGCGGGCACGCGGGCGACGGCGGAGTGGACGGCCGCCCAGGGGATGAACCTCATGAGCTCCACGCTGCTCACGGAGGACACGGGGGTGCCGTTCCACCGGCTGCAGGCCGAGCAGATCCAGCGGTACCGCGACGCGTGGGCCCGCACGTGGGGGCCGGACGCCCGCACGCCGCGGGTGTCGGTCTCGCGCAGCGTCTTCCCGATCACGGACGAGCGCGACCGCGCCTACTTCGGCATGGAGGCCGCCAGCACGGACCAGGTCGGCGTGCTGGAGGGCGTGCGGGCCCGGTTCGGCAAGACGTACGCGGGCGAGGTCGACGACGTCGTCGCCGACCTGGGCCGCGACGAGGCGGTGGCCGCCGCGGACACCCTGCTGCTCACGGTGCCGAACCAGCTCGGCGTGGAGTACAACGCGCACGTCATGGAGAACGTGGTCGCGCACGTGGCGCCCGCGCTCGGCTGGCGCTGAGGCGCCGCCGGCGCACCGGGGCAGCCACCGTGCGCGGTTGCCGGCCCGGGCCGCCCGGCTAGCGTGGGAGCACCGGGTGTGCCCGCCCGCGGCCACCCGCCGGTGGTGGTCACATGCCCAGGTACGTCTACCGCTTCGACGAGGGCGGCAAGGACCAGAAGGACCTGCTCGGCGGCAAGGGCGCCAACCTCGCGGAGATGACGCGCCTCGGCTTGCCCGTGCCGCCCGGGTTCACGATCAGCACGGACGCGTGCCGCGAGTTCATGCGCACGGGCCGGGTGCCGCCGTCGGTGCGCGTCGAGGTGACCACCGCGCTGCGGGACGTCGAGGACGCCCTCGGGCGCCGCCTGGGCGACCCGGACGACCCGCTGCTCGTCTCGGTGCGCTCCGGGGCGAAGTTCTCCATGCCCGGCATGATGGACACGGTACTCAACGTCGGCCTCACCGACGCCACCCTGCCGGGCCTGGCGGCCGCCGCCGGCGACGAGCGGTTCGCCTGGGACTCCTACCGCCGCCTCATCCAGATGTTCGGCACCACCGTGCTCGGGGTCGACGCCGGCCGCTTCACCGCCGCGCTGGAGGCGGCCGAGGCCGCCGCCGGGGCAGGCACCGACGTCGACCTGGACACCGCCGCGCTGCGCGACCTCGTCGCCACCTTCCGGGACATCGTGCGCGACGCCACGGGCCGCGACTTCCCGCGGGACCCCCGCGAGCAGCTCGACCTGGCCATCGCGGCGGTGTTCGGGTCCTGGGACACCGAGCGGGCCCGCCTGTACCGGCGCCGCGAGCGCATCGGCCACGACCTCGGCACCGCCGTGAACGTCGTGGCGATGGTGTTCGGCAACCTCGGAGACGACTCCGGCACCGGGGTGGCGTTCACCCGCGACCCGGCCACGGGCCGTCCCGGCGCCTACGGCGACTACCTGCCCGACGCGCAGGGCGAGGACGTGGTCGCCGGGGTGCGCAACACCCTCACCCTCGACGACCTGCGCGAGCGCGACCCCGCCTCCCACCGGGCGCTCGAGACCGCGATGCGGCGCCTGGAGACGCACTACCGCGACCTGTGCGACATCGAGTTCACGATCGAGCGCGGCCGGCTGTGGCTGCTGCAGACCCGCGTCGGCAAGCGCACCGCCGCGGCCGCGTTCCGCATCGCCGTCGCCCTGGTCGACGAGGGCCTCATCACGACCGACGAGGCCCTCGCCCGCGTCAGCGGCGACCAGCTCTCCGCCCTGCTGTTCGGGCAGTTCGACCCGGCCGCCGCCCGCGCCCTGCTCACCCGCGGCGTCGGGGCCTCCCCGGGGGCCGCCGTCGGCGAGATCGCCCTCGACGACGACCGGGCCGTCGCACGCGCCGACGCCGGCGCCGACGTGATCCTCGTGCGACGCGAGACCACCCCCGACGACCTCGCGGGCATGATCGCCGCCACCGGCATCCTCACCGCCCGCGGCGGCAAGACGTCCCACGCCGCCGTCGTCGCCCGCGGCATGGGCACCTGCGCCGTCGTCGGCGCCGAGCAGGTCGAGATCGACACCGCCGCCGGCCAGGTGCGCGTCGGCGACCGCGTGCTGCACCCCGGCGACGTGATCTCCCTGGACGGCGCCACCGGCGAGGTGTTCGACGGCGCCGTGGCGGTCGTCGACTCACCCGTCGCCCGGTACGTCGCCGACGGCCTGGACGCCGGGCTCGACGCCGCGGGCGACGACGCCGCCATCGCCGAGCTCGTGCGGGCCGTGCACCGCCTGCTCACGCACGCCGACTCCCGGCGCCGCCTGCGGGTGCGCGCCAACGCCGACACCGCCGACGACGCCGCCCGGGCCCGCGCCCGCGGCGCGCAGGGCGTCGGCCTGTGCCGCACCGAGCACCAGTTCCTCGGCGAGCGCCGCCGCCACCTCGAACGCGTCGTCCTTGCCACCGACGACGCGGAGCGCACCGCCGCCCTGGACGCCCTGCTGCCGCTGCAGCGCGCCGACTTCGCCGCCCTGCTGGAGGCCACGGACGGCCAGCCGACCACGATCCGGCTGCTCGACCCGCCGCTGCACGAGTTCCTGCCCGACCTGACGGACCTGTCGGTGCGGGTGGCGCTCGCGGCCGAGCGCGGGCGCCCCGACCCGCACGACGAGCGGCTGCTCGCCGCGGTGCGCCGCATGCACGAGACCAACCCGATGCTGGGGCTGCGCGGCGTGCGGCTCGGGCTGACCGTGCCCGGCCTGTTCGCCCTGCAGGTCCGGGCGGTCGCCGAGGCGGCGCTCGCGCTGCGCCGCGCGGGCCGCGACCCGCGCCCGGAGATCATGGTGCCGCTCGTCGGGTCCGCCCGCGAGCTGCACCTGGTGCGCGCGGAGGTCGAGCGGGTCCTCGCCGAGGTCTGCGGTCCGGAGCGCCTCGACGTGCCCGTGGGCTGCATGATCGAGCTGCCGCGCGCGGCGCTCACCGCCGCCCGGGTCGCCGGCGAGGCCGACTTCTTCTCCTTCGGCACCAACGACCTCACCCAGACCACGTGGGGTTTCTCCCGCGACGACGTCGAGGGCGCGTTCTTCGCCACGTACCTCGACAACGGGGTCCTCACGGTGTCGCCGTTCGAGACGATCGACGCCGACGGTGTGGGCGCGCTCGTGCGCGCGGGCGTCGACGGCGGCCGGTCGGTCAAGCCGGGGCTGTCCTGCGGCGTGTGCGGCGAGCACGGGGGAGACCCCGAGTCCATCCGGTTCTTCCACGACGTCGGCCTGGACTACGTGTCGTGCTCGCCGTTCCGCGTCCCGGTGGCGCGCCTGGAGGCCGGGCGGGCCGCAGTGCTGGCACCGGGTGGCGACGCCGACGCGACCGCGTGACCGTGCCAGCGTGCGTCACCGCTCGGCCCGCGACGGTGCGGGTCAGCCGGGCACGCGGCACAGCACCTCGCCGTGCAGCACGCTGAACCACGCGTCGTCGTCGGCGGCCCACCGCCGCCACCCGTCGGCGATCCGCGCCAGATCACTCGTGCTCGCCCGCCCGTCCGCGACGAGCTGGCGGGCGAGCGCCGATCCGGTGACCCGGTCGGCCCACATCCCGGCCCACCAGGCGCGGTCCTCGGCGGTGGCGAACGTCCAGGTGCTCGAGGTGGCGGTGACGTGCCGCAGCCCGGCCGCGTGCGCCCAGGACAGCAGGCGGCGTCCCGCGTCCGGCTCGCCGCCGTTGGCCCGCGCCGCCGCCCGGTACAGCGCGAGCCACTCGTCCAGCTCGGGCAGGAGCGGCCACCAGGTGAAGGCGGCGTAGTCGCTGTCACGAGCCGCCACGAGGCCGCCCGGACGGGTGACGCGCGCCATCTCGCGCAGCGCGAGCACGGGGTCGCTCACGTGCTGGAGCACCTGGTGCGCGTGCGTCACGTCGTAGGCGCCGTCGGGCAGGCCGAGCGCGTGCACGTCCTGGACGGTGAAGTCGACGGTCACCACGCCGCGCTCGCGGGCGAGGGACCGGGACAGGTCCAGCTCGGGCTCGCCGATCTCGGTGGCCGTGACGCGGGCGACGCGTGCCGCCAGGTCGAGGGTGATGGTGCCGGGCCCGGCGCCGACGTCCGGGAGCCGTTGGTCGGGGTGCAGGTGGGGCAGCAGGTAGCCCGCCGAGTTCTCGGCCGTGCGCCACCGGTGCGAGCGCAGCACCGACTCGTGGTGGCCGTGGGTGTAGGTGCCGGTCATGGGTGCCTCCCGGGCGAGGTGGGTCGTGGTCCGGGAAGCCTGTCGCACCGCCGCGCTTTTGTCTACGATGAAAGACAATTCATCCCACTTTATGGACCGCTTGGGGTAGGTGGCAGGTCAGGCCGGGGGAGATGCCGGACCGCGGAACGTCGCCCGGTACGCGGACGGCGTCACCCCGAGCCGGTCGTTCAGGTGCTGGCGCAACGACACCGCGGTGCCGAAGCCGACGTCGGCCGCGACGCGGTCCACGGGCCGGTCGGTGAGCTCGAGCAGCTCCCGGGCGCGCTCGACGCGCTGGATGGTGAGCCAGCGCATGGGGGAGACACCGGTCTCGTCGCGGAAGCGGCGCGACAGGGTGCGCGGGCTCATGGCGTGCGCCGTCGCCCACGACTCGAGGGAGACCTGATCGCCGAGGCGCTCCAGCGCCCACTGTCGCGCCGCGGCGGTCGCCGGGCCCGCGGGTGCGGCCGGGCGGGGGATGTACTGCACCTGCCCGCCGTCGCGGTACGGGGGGACGACGGTCGCGCGCGCCACCTCGTTCGCGACGGCGGTCCCGTGGTCGCGGCGCACCAGGTGCAGGCACAGGTCGATGCCGGCGGCCTCGCCCGCCGAGGTGAGCACCTGGCCCTCGTCGACGAACAGCACGTCCGGGTCCACCCGCACCCGGGGGAACAACCGCGCCAGCAGGGCGGCCGAGCGCCAGTGCGTCGTCGCGCGCCGCCCGTCGAGCCATCCCGCCGCCGCCAGGACGAACGCCCCGGTGCACACGGATGCCACCCTGGCGCCGGCCGGTACCTGGGCCAGGGCCGCGGCCAGGTCCGGCGCCAGCACTCCGGTGAAGTCCGTCGCGTGCGGGTCGTGCGAGGCCGGCACCACGACGGTGTCCGCGGCCGCGAGCGCCTCGGGCCCGGCTGCCACGTCGACGGCGAAGTCGGCGTCCGTGCGCACCGGCCCCGCCACGGGCGCACACGTGATCACCTCGTACAGCGGCCGGCCGTCGGCCGAGCGCGCCTGCCGGAAGATCTGGTGCACCGCCCCCAGCTCGAGCGGCATCACCCCGTGGCGCACCAGCACGGCCACCCGGTGCGCCGGCGCGGCCCCCGCCTGTGACGCCGATGACGCCGGCGTCGCGTCGACCTCGTCCATGGCTCCACGCTACGCCGCGTGGCCAGAATCTTGCACTACCCGTCCATCCGGACACTCGTCGCGTCGACCCCGCCGCCGCAGGGTGAGAACCATGCACCCGACCCCGCCACCGCCGCGCACTGCGCACGACAGCACCCCGCACGACGACGACCCGCGGGGCGCTGCCTCGCACGCACGTCCCCCCGGCCGCGCCCGGGTCGTGGCCGCGACCGCGTTCGCCGTCATCACGTGCGCCGGCGTCCTGACGGGCATGCCGAACCTGCTGATCGACCCGTGGCGGGCCACGTTCGGCTGGTCGCACGCCACCCTCAGCGTCGCCGTCGCGGTCGCGACCCTCCTGTACGGGCTCACCGCACCCTTCGCCGCCGCGCTCATGGACCGCGCCGGCATGCGCCGCGTCGCCGTCGCCGCCCTGGGCTCGGTCGCGATCGGCGCCGCCCTGACGACCGTCGTGACCACCCCGTGGCAGCTCGTGCTTGCCTGGGGCGTGCTCGTCGGCCTCGGCACCGGTGCGATCGCCACCGCGTTCGGAGCCCTCGTCGCCGAACGCTGGTTCACCACCCACCGTGGCCTCGTCACCGGCTTCCTCGGCTCGGCCACCATGTTCGGCGGGATGGTCCTGCTGCCGCTGCTCGCCACCGTCCTGGACCGCACGGGCTGGCGCACCGCCACCCTGACCGTCGCCGGGGGAGTCGTCGCCGTCGCCCTGGTCGCCGGCCTGCTGCTGCGCGACCGGCCCGCCGGTGCTCGCCGCACCACGCCGACCGACGTCGTGCCGCGCACCGCGCCGGGGACCGTGCACCGCACCCTGACGGTGCTGCGCGCCGCCGCCCGCCCCGGACCCTTCTGGGTCGTCGCCGGCACGTTCGCCGTGTGCGGCGCGTCGACCAGCGGCGTCATGATGACCCACTTCGTGCCCGCCGCCGGCGACGCCGGCCTGCCCGCCACGACAGCCTCGGCTCTGCTGGCCGTCATGGGCGTCGTCAACGTTCTCGGCACCGTCGCCGCCGGGTGGCTCACCGACCGCGTCGAGCCGTACCGCATCCTCGCCGGCACCTACCTGCTGCGCGCCACCAGCCTGGCCGCGCTGCCCGCCCTCCTCGGGCCCGGCGTCACCCCCGGGCTCGTGGTCTTCACGGTGTCCTTCGGGCTGCTCGACCTCGCCACCGTCCCGCCCACGATCGCCCTGTGCCGGGAGCACTTCGGCGCCGACGGCACCATCGTGTTCGCCTGGACCAGCGCAGCCCACCAGATCGGGGCAGGCCTCGCGGCGCTCGCCGCCGGGACCGTGCGTGCGGCGACCGGGACCTACGACCCGGCGTGGTGGGGCGCCGCCGTGCTGTGCGTGCTCGCGGGTCTGCTGTGCGCCGCACGCCTGCGCGGCCGCGTCGCGCCGGACCGCGTGCGGTGAACCGGTCTGCCTCAGCGCCCGTCACGGGGCGAGAACACCGCCAGGGCGTCCAGGTCGCTCGCCGCGGACCGCACGTAGTCGCCCGCCCACGCCGCGGCGTCCGGGTACGTGGACCCCGCGACGACCGCCGCGACGGCGGCGTCCACGTCGACCGGCGTGTGCCGCAGGCTCACCTGCCCGTCCGTGAGCAGCGCCCACGATCCGCCCGCCCGCCCGTACGGCATCCCCACGCTGCCCGGGTTCACCACGAGCCGCCGGTCCACCAGCCGCACGAACGGCATGTGCGTGTGCCCGCAGACCACCGCCCCCACCGACGCCGGCAGGCCCGCGAACGCCTCCGCCCACCGGGCAGGCCGGGTGTCCACCAGCACCACCTCGTCGTCGTCCCGCGGGCTGCCGTGGCAGAACACCACGTCACCGAAGCCGTCCACCGGCACCGTCACCGGGTGCGGCAGCCCCGCCAGCAGCTCCACGTGCCACGGGGCCAGCTGCGCCGCCGCCCACCGCGACACCTCGTCAGGCACCTCCACGTCCGCGCCCCGGGCCAGCGCCACCAGCTCCCGGTCCGCGTTCCCCCGCACCAGCACCGCGCGCTCGCCCAGCCCTGCCAGCCGGTCCAGCACCGCCACCGGCTGCGGGCCCGCCGCGTGATCCCCGGTGACCACCACCAGGTCCGCGCCGGCCACGTCCGGCTCCTCGAGGACCGCCTCCAGCACCGGCAGCACACCGTGCACGTCCGACAACACCGCGACCGAACCGACCATGCCCCGACGCTCCCACCACCCACCGACCCGCGCGAGGGCGGTGCGCGCACAGCAGAACCGCGGCGCGGCAGTCGTCGAGGCGACGTCCGACCTCCCTCCCACGGAGCCGGGGGCGCGTCACCACCCCGACGCTCGCGGGCGGGTCCCCGGGCAGCGGGACGCGGTGTCCCGCCCGGGGGTCCGTCACGATCGTCGTGGGCAGGCCGTGGGCGGCGAGCAGTCTCACGCGCGCCGGACGATCATGCCAGGCCTGCGTCGTGCCGCTCCCGGGCACGGAGTGTCAGCCGCGCATGACGACGTGCCACGGGCGGACGAGCACCTCGAGCAGCCCGCCGGTGACGCTGGCGTCCTCGTGCTGGGCCACCGCCACGACCCATGCGGCGCGGGACACGGTGTCGGCGCCCGTCACCCGCACCATCGTCATGCCGGCCCCGGCCCGGTCAGGCAGCGGGCCCGCCGCCACGAGCACGCCGTCGTCGCGCAGGGACGCCAGGAACTCGACGTGCTGCGCGAAGTCGGGGGAGGAGAACACTCCGCCGCTCGGTGCTGCCGGGCCGGCCGTGTGCTCGAGCACCAGCCAGATCTCACCCGGCGCCGACGCGTCGCCACCCGCGCCCGACGGCACCGACGACTCCGCGTGCGCGGCGAACCGGTCCAGCACCCCCACCCAGCCCCCGGCGTACCGGGCGCGCGCACCGGCCGGGTCGGGGTACGCCTCCCACCCGTCGTGGCGCAGCGTCACCAGCGTCGCCCGCGGGTCGCCCGCGGCCACGAACGTCACGCCCACCCGGGTCGCCTGCTCCGGCGACCGTCCCGGATGCCACGTGAACGCCAGCGACTCGCCCGCCCGGGACTCCGTGACGGTGCCCCAGGTGGCCGTCTCGCCCGACTCGCCCGTCTCCACGAGCAGCCCGCCGGTGAACGCGACCGTCCCCGCCGCGCCGAGGACCCCGTGCGTGGCGAGCGGCCACCAGAGCCCGACGTCGTCGACGAACGACCGGAACGCTGCCGCGGCGTCGCACGGCACGAGCACCTGACGGCGTACGGGAGCGAGCGGCATGACGGTGTCCTCCCGGGTGTGCGGGCTGGGTGCGGGTCCCCGTGCCAGCGTATCGAGCCGGGCCGCGCACGCACGGGTGCCGCCCCACCGGCGAACCGGCAGGGCGGCACCCCTCACGAACCCGTCAGTCCCGCCCGGCGTGCGGCGGCGGCCCCGGGAAACGGCGCCCGTACCCGAGCGGCAGCAGGGTCTCGCTGCCGTCTGCCGTCGGCACCGCCACCGGCAGCCGGCCCGACGGTGCCACGTCACCCGCGACGACCCGCGCCACCGCCGTGTAGTTCACGACGCCGTAGCCGTAGCTGTTCAGCACCGCGTCGGCACCGGGCAGCACGTTGATGTCGTACGGGTTGCGGCCCGCGACGACGATCACCGGCTTGCCCGTGGCGGCGAGGTCGGCGACCATCTGCTGCTGCGCGGCGTTCCCGCTCGCGTTGTACGACGTGAACACGATCGCGTCGGCGTCCGCGGCCGCGGCGACAGCGCGGGCCCGGTACGCCGGCGACGGCGACCTGCCGTTCTCGTACTCCTCGATCACGTCGAACCCACGGTCCGCCATGATCGGGCCCAACCGCTCGGGCCATGCGGACCCGGAGCCCACCGCGAGCACCGTGTCGGAGTCCGCGTCCAGGGGCAACGCCCGGTCCTCGTTGCGCAGCATCGTCACCGACCGGTCCGCGATCTCGGCGGCCGTCGCGAGGTGCTCGTCGGTCCCGACGACGTCGTCCACGGCGGCAGCGTCCGCGAACGGGTCGTCCAGCACACCCCGCTCCGCCTTCCACTCCAGGATCCGCGTGACCGACTCGTCGAGCCGATCCTCACTGATCGTCCCGTCCGCCACCGCCTGCTTCACCGCCGCGATCGACGCGTCCACATCCGGGGAGTTCAGCAGGATGTCCGAGCCGGCCTGGATCGCCATCACCGACAACTCCGCCTGCGACCAGTTGTCCGTCATCGCCCCCATGTCCAGGGCATCCGTCGTGATGATCCCGTCGAAGCCCAGCTCCTCACGCAACAGCCCCGTCAGGACCGCGGGGGACAGGGTGCCCGGCAGGTCCGGGTCGATCGCCTCCACGATGATGTGGGCCGTCATGATCATGTCCACCCCGGCATCGATCGCCGCCCGGAACGGCTCCAGGTGCTCGTCCAGCGTCGCCCGGTCATAGGTGACGACGGGCAGCCCGTAGTGCGAGTCGGTCTCGGTGTCGCCGTGACCCGGGAAGTGCTTGGCCGTGGCGCCGATGTGCTGCTGGATGCCCTCCACCTGCGCGGCCCCCAGCGCGCTGACGGCCTCCGGGTCCGAACCCATCGAACGGATCCCGATGACCGGGTTGTCCGGGTTGGAGTTCACGTCGACGACGGGGGCGAAGTCGACGTTGACGCCCATCGCTGCGAGCTCGGAGCCGAGGATGTCACCCTGCGCCCGGGCCAGACCCGCGTCGAACGTGGCACCCAACGCCATGTTGCCCGGCAGCTGCGTCGCCGGCGCACCGACCCGCGCCACCAGGCCGCCCTCCTGGTCGATCGTCACGGCGAGCGGGATCCCGGGACCGTCCGCCCCCAGCGCCGCGTCCTGCAGCCCGTTGGACAGCCCCACGATCTGCTGCGGGTCCTGCGTGTTGCCCGACCACGCGAAGTAGAGCACCCCACCCAGGTCGTACTTCTCCACCACCTGCGCCGGAGTGTCCACCCCGTACCGGGCCTGGTTGCTCGCGGCCATCGACGTGTCGTGCGCGGACGACCCGTACACGTGCGTCCACGTCATCTGGCCGATCTTCTCGTCCAGCGTCATCGCGTCCACCATCGCCGCGACACCCGCCTGCGCCGTGGCCTCGGAGCCCGACCCCGCCGGAGCCGCCTGGGCCGGTACCGCACCCGCGAGCAGCAGGCCGGCCGTCGCCCCCACCGCCACCTGCCTCGCGAGCCGCTTCGTGCCTGGATCCTTCACGATGCCCTCCCTGTTCGTGGGGCGGCGCGACGGCCCCGCGTCGCTGCGGCAGCCGACGGGCCTCGTTGCCCGGTTGCGCCTGTGCTGGACGCTAGAAGCGCCACCAGGGCCTGTCAAGAGTTTCCACGAGCAACGCAATCCGCGAAACGTGATTGCACAAGCCGGCGACAGCACCTGGTGGCAGCATCGTCCACATGACCGGCGACGACCCCCACCTGCGCGACCTCGTCCTCCTGCGCCGCGTCCGCGACCGCATCGACCGCGAGTACGCCCAGCCCCTCGATGTCGAGGCGCTCGCGGCCGGGGTGCACATGTCGGCGGGTCACCTGAGCCGGCTGTTCAAGGCGACGTTCGGCGAGTCGCCGTACTCCTACCTCATGACGCGCCGCATCGAGCGGGCGATGGCGCTGCTGCGCCGCGGCGACCGCACCGTGACCGAGGTGTGCTTCGAGGTGGGGTCGTCGTCGCTGGGCACGTTCAGCACCCGGTTCACCGAGCTCGTGGGGATGTCGCCCAGCGAGTACCGGCGCCGGGCTCGCACCTCCGGCGCGGGCGAGCTCCCGTCGTGCGTCACGAAGCAGGTCACCCGGCCCCTGCGGAACCCGGTCAGGAATCGAGAAGCGCCGGCCACGCACGCCCACCTAGCGTGAACGACATGGACATCACGATTCACACCACGTTCCTCCCGCACACCGACCCGGAGGCCTCCCTCGGCTTCTACCGCGACCTGCTCGGCTTCGAGCTCGTCCAGGACGTCGGCCAGGGCGCGATGCGCTGGCTCACGTTCGTCGCACCCTCCCAGCCCGACGTCCGCCTGGTGCTCACGCCGCCCGCCGCCGACCCCGGCGTCACCGACGACGAGCGCCGCACCATCACCGAGCTCATGGCCAAGGGCAGCTACCAGTCGATCATCCTCGGCACGAAGGACCTCGACGGCGCCTTCGCCCGGCTCCAGGCCGCCGACGCCGAGGTCGTCTCCGAGCCCACCGAGCAGCCGTGGGGCGTGCGCGACTGCGCCTTCCGCGACCCGGCGGGCAACATGGTCCGCATCGACGAGGTCCGGTGACGGCCATGACCACCGACCAGCGCGCCCCGCGCGCCAAGGGCACCCCCGGGCGCCTGTCCCTGTGGCTCCAGCGCCGGGCCAACGCCTCCACCGCCGCGAAGATCCGCCGCAAGGGCGGCCGCATGATGGGCATGGACCTGCTGGTCCTGCACACCGTCGGGCGCCGCACCGGCGAGGCCCGCGAGAACCCGCTCGCGTGGTTCGACGACGGCGACGGCGGCTGGCTCGTCGTCGCCTCCGGCGGCGGCAGCCGCAACCCCGGCTGGTACGCCAACCTCGCCGCGCACCCCGACCGGGCCGCCGTCGAGCACCACGGGTCGGAGCCCGTCCCGGTGACACCGCACGTGCTCGACGACGCCGCACGCGCCCGGGTGTGGCCGCGCATCGCCGCCGCCGCGCCGACCATCGACAAGCACCAGCGCAAGGCCGACCGGACCTACCCGGTGGTCCGGCTCGTCCCCGCACCGGCGGGGGAGTGACCGCCGTGTGCGTCCCCGGCCTGCCCCGTATCACGCGGCGGAGCACCGACGAAGGAGCAGCCATGCGATTCCGGTCCACGGTGGAGCCGCCCGAGAAGATGAAGGGCCTCGAGGTCCCGCCCGAGGTCGTCGAGGCCCTCGGCGGTGGCGCCCGCCCCCCGGTGGTCATCACCGTCAACGGGCACACGTGGCGCAGCCGGGTCGCGATCATGCGCGGCCGGCACCTGCTCGGCCTCAGCCGGGCGAACCGCGAGGCCGCGGGGCTCGACGTCGGCGCGGAGGTCGAGGTCGAGCTCGCGCTCGACACCGAGCCCCGCATCGTCGTCGAGCCCGACGACCTCGCTCACGCCCTGGACGCCGACCCTGTCGCACGCGCCGCCTACGATGCACTCCCACCGGGACGGAAGCGCCGGCACGTGCTCGACGTCGAGGGCGCCAAGCAGCCTGCGACCCGGGCGCGGCGCATCGAGAAGACCCTCGCCGCGCTGCGCGGCTGACGCCTCCGCCCCGCCCCGCCCGAGCCCGCCCGTCGAAGGAGCACCCAGGTGACCGCCACGGAGACCCCGCGCACCACCGCCGGACCCGCCCACGCCGCCGACACGCACGACGTCATCCGCGTGCGGGGGGCGCGGGAGAACAACCTGCGCGACGTCGACGTCGAGATCCCCAAGCGGCGCCTGACCGCGTTCACCGGGGTCTCCGGCTCCGGGAAAAGCTCCCTGGTGTTCGCGACGATCGCCGCCGAGTCGCGCCGGCTCATCGACGAGACCTACTCCACGTTCGTCCAAGGCTTCATGCCCTCTCTGCCGCGCCCCGACGTCGACCACCTCGAGGGCATCACCACCGCGATCATCGTCGACCAGGAACGCCTGGGCGCGAACGTGCGCTCGACCGTCGGCACCGTCACCGACGCGAACGCCATGCTGCGCCACCTGTTCAGCCGCGTCGGCGAGCCGTACGTCGGCCCGCCCACCGCGTTCTCCTTCAACGTCCCCACGTCGACCGCCAGCGGCGTCTTCAGCACCGGCAGGGCCGGCGGCGAGGTGGAGAAGAAGGTCGTGCGCAACCAGGTGTACCTCGGCGGCATGTGCCCCGAGTGCGAGGGCCGCGGCACCGTGTCCGACCTCGACCTGTCCGTCATCGTCGACGAGTCGAGATCTCTGCGCGAGGGCGCCATCCTCGTGCCCGGGTACAAGGCCGACGGCTGGATGGTCAAGGGCTTCTCCGAGTCCGGCATGCTCGACGGCGACAAGCCGGTCCGCGACTACACGGACACCGAGCGCCACGACTTCCTGTACCGGGAGAAGGGCAAGATCAAGGCCCTGGGCATGAACATGACCTATCAGGGCCTCATCCCGAAGCTGCGCGAGTCCATGTTCTCCAAGGCGCCCGAGTCGCTCCAGCCCCACGTCCGCGCGTTCGTCGAGCGCGCCGCCGTGTTCGTGCCCTGCCCCGCCTGCGACGGCACGCGCCTGAACGAGTCCGCCCGGTCCGCGAAGGTGGGCGGAGCGAGCATCGCCGACGTGTGCCGCATGCAGATCTCCGACGCCGCCACCTGGGCTCGCGGCGTCGACGACCCGGGCGTCGCGCCGCTGATCGGCAGCCTCCTGCACCTGTTCGACTCGTTCGTGGAGATCGGTCTGGGATACCTCTCCCTCGACCGGCCCGCCGGAACGCTGTCCGGGGGAGAGGCCCAGCGCGTCAAGATGATCCGCCACCTCGGCTCCGCGCTCACCGACGTCACGTACGTCTTCGACGAGCCCACCATCGGCCTGCACCCGCACGACATCGAGCGCATGAACAAGCTCCTGCTCGACCTGCGCGACAAGGGCAACACCGTGCTCGTGGTCGAGCACAAGCCCGAGGCGATCGCCGTCGCCGACCACGTCGTCGACCTCGGGCCCGGCGCCGGCTCCGACGGCGGCACCATCTGCTTCGAGGGCACCGTCGACGGCCTGCGCGGCGCCGACACGCTCACCGGTCGCCACCTCGACGACCGGGCCCGGCTCAAGGACACCGTCCGCACTCCCGACGGCGCCCTGGAGATCCGCGGCGCCATGCAGAACAACCTGCGGTCCGTCGACGTCGACGTGCCCACCGGCGTCCTCACGGTCGTCGCGGGCGTGGCGGGCTCCGGCAAGAGCTCCCTGATCCACGGCAACCTCGCCGGCCGCGACGGGGTGGTCGTCGTCGACCAGAGCGCCATCAAGGGATCCCGCCGCTCCAACCCCGCCACCTACACCGGCCTCCTCGAGCCGATCCGCAAGGCCTTCGCCAAGGCCAACGGCGTCAAGCCGGCCCTGTTCAGCGCCAACTCCGAGGGCGCCTGCCCCACCTGCAAGGGCAACGGCCGCATCTACACCGAGCTCGGCTTCATGGAGACCGTCGAGACGCCCTGCGAGGACTGTGGCGGCAAGCGGTTCATGGCCGAGGTGCTCGACTACACGCTCGCGGGGAAGAACATCGCCGACGTGCTCGACCTGTCGGTCGCCCAGGCGCACGCCTTCTTCCGCGAGGGGGCGGCGAAGATCCCCGCCGCGCACACGATCCTCGCGCACCTGGAGGACGTCGGCCTCGGCTACATCAAGCTCGGCCAGCCCCTCAACACGCTCTCCGGCGGCGAACGCCAGCGCATCAAGCTCGCCATGCACATGGGGGAGCGGGGCGGCGTCTACATCCTCGACGAGCCCACCACCGGCCTGCACCTCGCCGACGTCGAGAACCTGCTGGGGCTCCTCGACCGGCTGGTCGACTCCGGCAAGACCGTCGTCGTCATCGAGCACCATCAGGCCGTCATGGCGCACGCGGACCGGATCATCGACATCGGTCCCGGCGCCGGGCACGACGGCGGCACCGTGGTCTTCGAGGGCACGCCGGCCGAGCTCGTGGCCGACCGGTCGACGCTGACCGGGCAGCACCTCGCCGAGTACGTCGGCGAGTGAGCGCATGACCCACCGATTCGAGAACCGCGTCGTGCTCGTCACCGGCGCCGCCCACGGCATCGGGGCCGCCACCGCCCGCCGCCTCCACGCCGAGGGCGCCGCCGTGGTGCTCGCCGACGTCGACGCGGACGCGGCACGACGGGTCGCCGACGAGCTCGACGGCAACGGCCCGGGCCGCGCCCTCGCCGTGCCGTGCGACCTCACCGACACCGCGTCCGTGGACGCGGCCGTCGCAGCCGCCGTGGATCGCTTCGGCCGACTGGAGGCGCTCGTCAACGTCGCCGGCGGGGCACGCGCCCAGCCCGGGCTCGCCGGCGGAGTCAGCGACGCCGACTGGTCGGCAACCGTCGACCTCAACCTCACCGGCCCGGCGCGCTGCGTGCGGGCCGCGATCCCGCATCTGACGTCGCGCGGCGGGGCGATCGTGCTGGTCAGCTCCGTCAACGGGCTGCAGGCCTTCGGCGACGAGGCGTACTCGGCCGCCAAGGCGGGCCTGAGCTCGATGGCGCAGAACCTTGCCGTCGAGCTCGGACCACGGCAGGTCCGGGTCAACGTGGTCGCGCCGGGTACGGTCCGCACCCGCGTGTGGGACCACCAGGGCGGCCCGGGCCGGATGGAGCCTCTGTACCCGCTCGGGCGCGTGGGGGAGCCGGAGGACGTCGCCGCGGCGATCGCGTTCCTCGCCTCGGACGACGCCGCGTGGATCACCGGCGTCACCCTGCCCGTCGACGGGGGAGCGCTGGCCGGACCGCTGCAGAGGATGCTCGCTCCCGCTCCGTGAGTCCTGAGACCGACATCCCGACCACCGACGAGAAGGAGAACCACCGTGGACATGACGCTGGAGGTCGTCGTCCTGCCCGTGAGCGACATCGACCGTGCCGTGCGGTTCTACCGCGACCAGGTCGGGTTCCGCCTCGACCACGACACCCGGAACGAGCAGATGCACGTCGTACAGCTGACCCCACCGGGCTCCGGCTGCTCCGTCGTGATCGGAGACCTGCCCGCGCAGCGGGAGATGGCACCGGGCACGATGCGCGGTCTGCAGCTCGTCGTCGCCGACGCACAGGCCGCTCGGGCCGCGCTCGTCGCCCGGGGCGTCGAGGCGTCCGAGGTGCAGCAGATCGCCCCCGGGGACGGCGGGACCTTCTTCGGCTTCGCCGACCCGGACGGCAACGCCTGGGCGGTGCAGGAGATCGCGGCGCGGGCGGACCAACCGCTCATCCCCGTCGACGCCCGCTGACGCCTCCTCACCGCCGGGCCCTGAGCACGTCGACCTCGCACCCCGGGGCGAAGGGGTCGAAGCCGTGCTCGACCAGGACCCGGAACTCGTCCACGGGCGGACCAGTCGCCGCCACCGACCTGGTTCCGGCCTGCAGGGGAGAGGTGGCTCTAGGCTGGGTGGATGTCCTCACGGACGGCGACGTCGTGATCCTGTCGGCAGACCGCGACCCACGCCTCATCACGATCCGGCGGGGCGGGACGCTCACCGACGACGACCATCGCCTGCTGGCGCTGTGGGCGGCGACGTGCGCCGAGCACGTGCTGCCGCTGTTCGAGTCCGTGCAGCCCACGGACCCGCGCCCGCGCGAGGCGATCCAGCGGATCCGCGCGTGGGCCGGGGGAGAGGTCCGCATGTCCGACGCGCGGGCAGCGGGCGGGCACGCGATGGCCGCGGCCCGGCCGTTGCGCGGTGCCGCGCGGCACGCGGCGTTCGCAGCCGGGCAGGCGGGCGTGGTGGCCCACGTGGCGGCGCACGACCTCGGTGCGGCGGCGTACGCGATCAAGGCTGTGCGCGCCGCCGCGCCGACCCAGGACGCCGGCACTGCGGGCCGGCGCGAGTGCGCCTGGCAGCGCGCGCAGCTGCCGGACGCGGTCCGCGAGCTCGTGCTGGACGACCAGCGGCGACGCAACGAGATCTGCTGGTCCGTCTTCGAGCCATGACGCGGGCGGCGAGCGACGGGGGCCCGAGGAGGTCCGTAGGCATGACACCACAGGTGCACGAGGAGGAACGATGCGCAGCGAGGCGATGCGCCGGCTGGACGTCCTGACGGGGGACTGGGACGTGACGATGCGGGACGCATGGTTCCTCGGCCCCGAGGAACAGCCGGTCCCGGGCCGGGCGAAGATCGAGTGGCTCGCCGACGCGTTCGTCGTCGTGCGATGGACGATGGGCGGGGACGTCGGGCCCGCCACGAGCGAGATGGTCCTGGCGCTGGGGCGCAGCGACGTCCGCGACGCGCACGCGGCGCTGTACCACGACGAGCGCGGCGTCAGCCGGGTCCTCGACATGACGTTCGACCCGGCCGGCTCGGCGTCCGGCGCCGCGCGCTGGGTGCTGACGCGCGAGGACCCGGACATGTTCCAGCGCTTCGTCGCCGACGTCACGACGGACCGCATCGCCGGGCGCTGGGAGGCGTCCGACGACCGCGGCAGCACCTGGCGCAAGGATTTCGACCTGATCTTCGAGCGCACGAGCAACGGGGCGTGACGGATGACGAGAGCTCCGTCGACCGGGCGTCCGACGAGGTCGTCGACCCCGGTCGAGCCGGCATCGTGAGTACGCCGATAATGCACATTATGTCATTACGAAGAAGGAGCAGGCCTCGGAGCGGGGTCCCCCGGCTCTCTCGGCGCCCCGACAGCACGCCCCTTGTCCGATGGCCCACGTGCAGTGACCGCCGTACCGCCTGTCGCGACTCGTTCGGGTGCGCGATGCCCGTGACGGGCCACGCGCCCGGCGCCCGACACGTGCTGGCGACGTGCATCGCTGACGGCTCATGAGCCGCGCCGACCGACGTCTCGGACATCTCCACGACGTCACGTCGCCGCTCGACGCTCGACGAACCGTCGACCTGGCGGCACGACACCGGACGACGTGCTGCTGGCGCATCGCCCCTGTGACGCCTGATGGACGGCTGCGCGTGCGGCGCACGGCTTCTCCCCTGGACTCCTGCGCCGCAGCTCGCGTCCACGGCGCCCGCCTCTCGGCGCGCGTCGCCGGCCACGACCACCCGGCACACCCGGCGGCCTCCCGGCAACGGTGACCACGCAACACCTGGCGCCACACCCTCAGCTCCGCTAGGCTGAAACGGACATATGGTTTAAACCATTGTGTATGCCACAACACAGTCGTGTTGCTGAGGATCGTCGTGTCGGTCCCCCGGCCTAGCGTGGCGTCGTGCACACCACCGGGCTCCACCTCGCGGTCTTCCCCACCGCCGTCGGCCCCTGCGGGATCGTCTGGGACGCGGCCGGCGCGGTGCACGGCACGAGCCTGCCCCAGGGCGGCTCCCCCGCGGTCCGCCGCGCCCTCCTGGCGCGGTTCCCCGGCGCGGACGAGCCTCCTGCTCCCCCGGGCGTCGCCGCCACCGTCGCCGAGCTGCAGCGCCTGCTCGCCCACGGCGAGGGCGACCTGTCCGGCGTCGTGCTCGACATGACCGACGTCCCCGCCTTCGACCGCCGGACGTACGAGATCGTGCGGACCGTCCCGCCGGGACGCACCCTCACGTACGGCGAGGTCGCCGACAGGCTCGGGGCACCCGGCGCGGCCCAGGCCGTCGGGCGGGCCATGAGCCGCAACCCGTTCCCGCCGATCGTGCCCTGCCACCGCGTCCTGGCCGCCGACGGCGGGATCGGCGGCTTCTCCGCCCGCGGCGGGGCGCACACCAAACGGCGGATGCTGGAGACCGAAGGAGCGCTGCCTGAGCAGTCCGCCCTGTTCGACCTGTGACGTCCGCGCCACGCCGCCGCACGGATGTCGGTGGCGACACCTAGCGTGTGCACCGGATACCCGGCGTCGGCGCAGGTCACGGCGCCACGAGTCATCGGTCACCGGTCGTAGCACCAGGCAGGGAGGAACGCACTCGATGGTCGCGCCACCACGGCTGGACCGTGTCACCGTCGCACAGGCCGCGGAACGGTACCTGGCCGCCGTGCGCGTCGACGCCGTCCGGGGTGTCCTGTCCCCCACGACCGCACGGTCCTACGAGCGCGACGTCGACGAGCTCGTCGCCCTGCTCGGTGCCGGCCGGGTGCTCGACGACGTCACCGGGGACGACGTCGACGACGCGCTCGTCCGCTACCAGATGCAGCCCGACGGCCGGTACAGCGACCCGGCACGCAAGGGCGCGCCCGGCAGGTCCACCGCGACCGTCAACCGGTTCCGCCAGTCCGTCACGCGCTTCTTCACCCACGCCGCCCGTCAGTGCTGGGTCCAGGCCGACCCCATGCAGTGGGCCGCTCCCCCCGCCAAGGTCCGCGAGCGGATCCGCGTCGAGCGCACCGCCCTGTCCGAGACCGCCGCACAGGCCCTGCTCGCCACCGTCACCGGCTCCCCCGGGCCGGGCGCGCCGCCCCCGCCCGCCCCCGGCACCCCACCGACGCCGACGACGCCCGGAACCACCGGCGGCACCGCGTCGACCCACGGTCGCCGCCCGCGCCACGACCAGCGGCTCGCCCTGCGGGACCGGCTCGTCGTCGCCCTCCTGCTCGTCCTGGGGCCACGCGTCTCCGAGCTCGCCCGCGCGGACGTCGCCGACTTCTCCCGCGAGCCCGAGGAGACCCGCTGGCGCATCGTCGGCAAGGGCGGCGCCACCCGCACCGTCGCCCTGTCGCCCCCGCTCGCCCGCGCGCTCGAGGACTACCTCACCCACCTACGCCCCCGGCTCGCCGCCCGCCGCGACGACGACCCCGATGCCCAACGCGCCCTCCTGCTGACCTGGCGCGGACGGCGCATCGACACCCAGGCGATCCGCGCCCTGCTCGCCCGCGCCGTCGAGCGCATGCCCGCGCCCTACCGCCGCCCCGCCACCCCGCACGCGCTGCGGCACACCACCGCGACGCTGCTCGTCGCCGACGGCTGGGACGTCAAGGTCGTCGCCGAGCTCCTCGGCCACCGCTCCATCGCCACCACCGGCGTCTATCTCGACCGCATCGAGGGAGAGCTCGCCGCCGCGATCCGGACCCACCCCCTCGCCGCCGGCCTCCTCGAGCGTGACGAGGTCGACCCACCCGACGAATCCGGCGAACCGCCCTTACCCGACAGGTCGACGAGCGCCCGCCCCCGAGCCTCGCTACGGTGACTGCGTGCCCCTCCGCCGCCCCTCCTGGTCAGCCCGCCCGGTCCGTCCCATCCGCGTCCAGGTGAACTGGCCCACCGTCCGGCGGTACGCGTCCCGCACCGCCCTCCTGGCCGCGCTCGCACCGGTCGCCGCCGCCGCCACCGTCATGGGCCTCGAACGCATCCGGCGCAAGCAGTACCCCCTCGACTCGCCCTTCCCCACCGCACCCCCGGCCTCGACCGAGGTCGAGCAGTCGACGGCCACCCTCTACACCTACGGGGCCGACCTGTACGACGCGATGCTCGACGCGATCCGCAGCGCCCGCCACCAGGTGTTCCTCGAGACCTACATCTGGAAGAACGATGAGGTCGGCGAACAGTTCAAGCAGGCGCTCGCGGACGCCGCCGCACGCGGCGTCGAGGTCTACATCGTCTACGACGGCTTCGCGAACCTCGTCATCCCGCGCAGCTTCTACGACATGCCGGCGGGTGTCCACGTGCTGCGCTTCCCCGCGATGCGCCCGGGACTGCTGTTCCTCAACGTCCGCCGCTCCGGGCGGGACCACCGCAAGATCCTCGTGGTCGACGAGGACGTCGCCTTCGTGGGCGGGTACAACATCGGGTCCCTCTACGCCACCCGCTGGCGCGACACCCACCTGCGGATCACCGGCCCGTCCACCTGGGAGCTGCGCAACGCCTTCGTCGACTTCTGGAACCGTTGGCGCTCGCCCGCGCTGCCCGTGCTGCAGGACGTCGGCACGGCTCACTGGCTGCCCAGCCTGCGCGCGGCCCGCAACGCCCCGTCCGAGCTCGTCTTCCCCATCCGGGGCATCTACCTCGACGCGATCGACCGGGCGTGCTCGCACGTGTCCATCACGCAGGCGTACTTCATCCCCGACGAGGACATCCTGGCTGCGCTCCTCGCCGCCGCCGCACGCGGCGTGGACGTGCGCGTGCTCGTCCCCGAACGGTCGAACCACGTGGTCGCGGACTGGCTCGCCCGCGGCCACTACTCGACCCTGCTGCGGGGCGGGGTGCGCATCTTCCTGTACCAGGGGGCGATGATCCACGCGAAGACCGCCACCATCGACGGCCGGTGGACGACGGTCGGCACCGCGAACATCGACCGGCTCAGCCTGACCGGCAACTACGAGATCAACCTCGAGGTCGTCAGCACGGCGCTCGCGGCCCAGCTCGAGGCCGCGTTCCGGATGGACGAGTCGAACTCGCGGGAGCTGACGCTCGACGAGTGGGAGCGGCGCCACCCGCTGTCGAAGGTCGCGGAGCGGGTGATGGCGCCGTTGCGGCCGCTGCTGTGACCGCGTGAAGGGCGGCGTCGGGCCCGGCCCGGCAGGGCCTCGTGCGTGGTGGTGGAGCCTCAGCCGGCGTGGCGGGCCCGGCGGCGGGCGGCGAGCTCGTCGCCCTCGTGCGTCCCGGCAGGCGCTTCCAGGTCCTCGAGCGACTCCGTGGGCATCTCCGACAGCGTGCCCTCGATGTCACGCCACACGCGGCCGACGGCGATGCCGAACACGCCCTGGCCACCCTGCACGAGGTCGACGACCTCGTCCGGTGACGTGCACTCGTAGACGGACGCCCCGTCGCTCATCAGGGTGATCTGCGCGAGGTCCTCGACCCCGCGCTCACGCAGGTGCGTGACGGCGGTGCGGATCTGGTGCAGGGAGACGCCGGTGTCCAGCAGCCGCTTGACGACCTTGAGGACGAGGATGTCGCGGAAGCTGTACAGCCGGTGGGTGCCGGAGCCGGTCGCGGGGCGGATCGAGGGCTCCACGAGCCCGGTCCGCGCCCAGTAGTCGAGCTGGCGGTACGTGATCCCCGCGACGCGGCACGCCGTGGTGCCGCGATAGCCGGTCCCGGCGTCCTGCTCCGTGAGGTCCTCCCCGAAGAGGAGACCCTGGGCGCCGTGGGGCACGGTGGCACCCGTGGGGACACTTGCCTCACCGCTGCTGTTCACTGTGCCTCCTGAGATGTCGTCTCCACGCTAGGGCGGCCCGTGGGGGTCGTCAACGACGCGGGGCCCGAAGGCCTCGGCGTGTCGCGCCTCGTGCGCTGCCGAGTCGCGAGGTCCGTCGCCGTGCTGGCCGACGACGTGAACCTTCGACCTCAACTGGAAGGTTCTGGTGCCACGGTAGCCGACCGTCGGCGTCGACCGGAGGTCGAACGTCCCTCGGGCGTGGCGCGAGGCGCCGGCGGACGGTCAGGGTGGGGCGTCGTCGGGGCGGTCGCCGCCCTCTCCCGGCGTCCCCGGGTCCGGCGGGCCGCCCGGTGCGGTGAAGTCCGCGGCGGTGACGTGGTCGAGGAAGTCGCGGAAGCGTTCGACCTCACGCTGCTGCTCCGTGTCGACGACCTCCACCCCCGCGACGGCGACGATCTCGGCCGAGCACATCACCGGGCTCTCGGTCCGCACCGCGAGGGCGATCGCGTCCGAGGCGCGGGAGTCGAGCCGGGTGCCGTTCGACAGCACCAGCTCGGCGAAGAAGATGCCGCCGTCGAGCGCGACGATCTCGACGCGCTCGAGCGCGACGCCGACGGCGCCGAGCAGGTCGCGCAGCAGGTCGTGCGTCATCGGGCGGGGCGTGACCAGGCCGGCCTGCGCCATCGCGATCGCGGACGCCTCCCGGGCGCCGATGACGATGGGCACGGCCAGGTTCGCGGCGGCGTCGAGCAGCAGCACCACGATCTCCTGGTCGCGCTGCTGCTGACGGACCCCCATGACCTCGACGGGGACCATCGGCGCGTCGTTCGGCTCGTTGCCGTCCACCGATCCACGGTACGACGCCCGGGGGCCGTACGTCTCGTGGGGCGGGCTCGCAGGGCGCGCTCAGACGAGGCCGTCGGTGCCGCGGCGCACCCAGGCGGTGTGCAGCCGGGCGAGCAGCTCGCCGATCTCGGTGGCGAGCTCTGCGGCCTGCGCCCTGGCGGAGGGTGTCTGCTGGCTGCGGTACGGGGCCACGAGCTGGTCGACCAGGTCCACGTGCCGGTCGGCGGAGGTGCGCAGGGAGCGCAGGTGGCGCGGCTCGATGCCGTGCTCGGCGAGCCGGACGGCGATCCGCACCACGTCGGGGGCGCCGGCGTCGAGCTGCCCGCCCACGCCCGCGCGCAGGACGCCGGCGTGCACGAGCTCGGTGACGTACGCCGCGGAGGTCCGGGTCTCCTCGGCGACGGACTCCGCGGTCCAGCGGCGGCGGGCGGGCGCCGTCGCGTGCGGGGCGTCGGCGAGCCGGGGCGCGGGGCCGGGTGCGGGTTCGCCCGCGTCCATCTCGGCGAGTCGTTGCTTGATGACCTTCAGGGGCAGGTACGAGTCCCGCTGCTCGGTCAGGACGAAGCGCAGCCGTTCGACGTCGGCGGGGCTGTACTGCCGGTACCCGGAGGGGGTGCGGACGGGGTCGATGAGGCCCTGGTCCTCGAGGAAGCGCAGCTTCGAGTGCGACACCGACGGGAACTCCGGTCCCAGCTGTGCCAGGACGTCGGAGATCCGCATGGTCGCCTGGCGCGAGATGCCCCGCGGCCAGGGTTCGGGCGCGCCGTCGCCGAGCCCCTGCAGCTCGTGCGCAGCGTGCGCACCGCTCATGAGCCGGGCGCCTGCGTGTCCCGCGGCGCCTGAGGGCTGGCGTGGAAGGACATGCGGAACTTGCCGATCTGGACCTCGTCGCCCGTGCTCAGCGTCGCCGCGTCGATGCGTTCGCGGTTCACGTAGGTGCCGTTGAGGGAGCCGATGTCGCGCACCACGAACCGCTCGCCGTCGCGGACGAACTCCGCGTGCTTGCGCGAGACGGTCACGTCGTCCAGGAAGATGTCCGCGCTCTCGCTGCGTCCCGCGACGGCCCGCTCGGAGTCGAGGAGGAACCGCTCGCCGACGGCGCCGGAACCGTACTGCACCACCAGCAGGGCGGAGTGCCGTGGCAGCGCCGCGACCGCAGCAGCCTCCTCCGCGGTGAGGGGGATCCGGTGCGCCTGCTCCTCCGCGGGCGCGCCCACACGACCCAGGTGGGCCGTCGTGTCGGCGGCCGCCTGCTGCGGCGGAAGAGCACGGGGGTCGGTCATCAGTCCTCCATCGAGGTAGGGCCGGGTGGTCGGGCGACGCTGCCCCGGCAGGCGGCCCGTCCGCGGGAGCCTGCGCAAGGCGGTGCGTCCGACGTGCGCCGTCGTCCGCCCAACCTACCCCGTCCGGCGCGCGAGCGTGAAGCCCGACGCCTGGTCCGCGGTGGTCAGCCCTCGTCGTCGCGGGGCGTGGCGTGCTCCGGCTCCGCCGGCTCACGGACCTCGGTGATCGTCACCTGGTCGCGCTGCGTCGTGGACGCGTTCGCCCCGGCGTTGCGCACCGTCGCGAGGGCGCCGCCGGGGATCTCCAGCGCCCGGTCCAGGGTGTCCGGGTCGCCGATGACGGTCCACTCGTAGGGCGCCTGGAGGGGGTGGCCGTCGACGACGATCTGTCCGTCCTGGTCGCGGAACCAGGTCGTCGTGATCAGGCGGACGCCGTTGAGGGAGACCACCTCGGCGCCCGCGTTGCGCAGCTCCTCGAGGACGTTGAACAGCTGTGCCGCCTCGAGGGAGCCCCCCGGGTCGGTGATCCGCAGCCGGACACCTGGGCCCTCCGCGGGCAGTCGGCCCGAGAGGATCCCCTCGGAGGAGGCGCGCTCCTGCGCGAGCTCCAGCGCCGACGCGGCCTTGTTGGAGCCGGACAGCAGCTCGTCACGGGTGGTCTCCAGCTGGGAGACCTCCCTGGAGAGCTGCTCCGCACGGTCGGTCACCTCGTCGAGCAGCCGCACCAGGTCGTCCTGCCGCGCCGAGGACAGCTGGTCCGACGACGACTGCTGCACCTGGACCACCAGAGCGAAGCCGAGTGCCGCGCAGAGCACGCCGGCGAGCACCTGGGACCGGGAGAAGCCGGGCTTGAACGCCGCGCCGAGCCGGTGCCAGGCCCCTGGTTCCGTCACGCCCGCACCGTCGTCACCGGTCGCGTCGTCACCGTCCAGGTCCCGGTCGCCATCCCGGTCACCGGCCTCGTCGCCGGTCGCCGGCTCCCCCGCCGCGAGGGTATCGGAGGCCGGGTGCTCCTCGGCGACGTCGGCGCCCGGCGTGGCGCCGTCCCCGAGGTCCCCCTGCGACGTGTCCTCCTGGGCCGCGCCGTCCTGCCCCTCGGACTCGGACTCGGACTCGGGGTCGTCGGGCTCGTCCTGCCCGGCACCGTCCGGCTCAGGGTCTCGGACGTCGTCCGCGGGCAGCGGGTCCGATGACGCCGGGTCGTCCTCGACGTCGTCCTGCGGGCGGGGCCGGTCGTGGTCCGACGCCGACGGCGGGGTGTCGGCCCCCTCGCCGACGTCGGGTCCCGACGGTGCGTCCGCAGAGACGTCGTCGGCCGGTACCTCGGCACCGGCCACACCCTCGCCGCCGTGCCCGTCCGACAGTTCCTCGGGCTCGTCGGTCTCGTGCTCCACGTCGCCACCGGCCGGGTCCTCGCCGCCCGCGACGGGACCGGTGCGCCGTGGCTCGTCCGCGAGGCGGGCGGGCGCGTCGTCGTCCTGCTCGGCAGGATCCTGCGGGGCAGTCTCGTCGGCGGGCCCGTCCGGACCCTCGGCCGCCGCCGCGTCCATCGGTGCGTCGGCCGGCGAGGCGTCGTCGCGCTCGTCCCGCACGGTGCCCTTCTCGTCCATCCCCGCGCCCGTGCCCTCGTCGTCAGCCCGACCGACGGCGCCGCCCTCGTCCTTCGTGCTCATGCCGCGCCGCTCACGCCTTGAAAAGGTGCCGGCGGATCGAGGCCGCGTTCGAGAAGATCCGGATGCCGAGCACCACGACCACCGCCGTCGACAGCTGCGACCCCACGCCCAGCTGGTCACCGAGGAACACGATGAACGCGGCCACCAGCACGTTCGACAGGAACGACACCAGGAAGACCTTGTCGTCGAACAGCCCGTCGAGCTTGGCCCGCAGGCCCCCGAACAGGGCATCCAGCGCGGCCACGACGGCGATCGGCAGGTACGGCTGCAGCGCGACGGGCACTGTCGGCTGCAGGACCAGACCGGCGACGACGCCGACCACGAGCCCGACCACGGCGATCATGGGGTCTCCTCCTGGATCTCGTCCGGTGACTCGCCCGAGCCGCCGGCGTCCACCGGCTGCGCGTGGCGCAGCGACTGCGTCCCGACGCCCGGCAGCTCGAGCTCGCTCTGCGGGACCACGCTCGACGAGATCCCGTAGCGCGAGCCCAGCAGCTGAAGGTACGCCGGGGCGCCGGTCCGAGCGTACGCGGTCTGCATGTCCTCCACGTCACCCACGGCACGGATGACGTACGTGGGACCGGGCAGCGGCACCAGGTCCACCAGGATGGCGTCCCCCGCGTTGCGGATCGCCGACATCGACGTGAGGCGCTCGCCGTCCACCGCGATCGCCTCCGCGCCCGACGCCCACAACGCGTTCACCACCGTCTGCACGTCCGTGTCCCGGACCCGGGAGCCACCGTCGTCCGACCCGGACAGGTCGCCGGACTCCCCGTCCGACAGCGTCACCACCAGGCCGGGGCCCTCCACCGGCGTCGACCCGTTGACCACGCCGTCGACCCGGAGCGTCTCCAGCAGGTCCGGATCCCGCTGCGACAGCGCCGAGTGCTGCAGATCCTCGATCTCCGCGCTCAGCTCCACCGACCGGCCACGCAACGCGTCCGCCGCCTCCCGCCGCTCCACGATCTGGTCCTCGAGCACCGCCCGCGCCTGCGACACCTCGGCCTGCGGCGCTCGCAGCTCCTGCGCGGCCGACACCGTCAGCAGGCCGAGCAGGACGGCCAGCAGCACGAGGAGGACGGCGCCCGTCCACCGCCGGCGAGGCACCACACCCGCCTCGCGCCGGGCCGCGGCCTCCGCGTAGCCCGCGTCGAGGGGCTTCTCCATGACCTCCACGAGCAACGTCATGGACTCGTCGAGACGCCGACGCGCGCTCATGCCGCCGCTCCCCCGTCGTCCCCGGCACCCTCCGGCGCCGACACCAGGGCACGCGTCTGCCGCACGTACTGCAGACCCGCCACCCAGTACAGGCCCACACCCCACCAGCTGAAGGCCCACCCCACGACGTGCGCCACGTCGCCGAGCGCACCCGGCGCCTCCGCGAGCAGCAGCAGCGGGAACGCGTACAGCAGCGCGAACGTGCCCGCCTTGCCCACGAAGCTCACCGGCAACGGCCCGTACCCGTGCCGCGCCAGCACCGGCATGAGGCACGCCAGCACCACGTCCCGGGCCACGATCACCACGAGCAGCCACACCGGGACGATGTCGCGCCAGGCCAGACCCACCAGCGTGACGAGGATGAACAGCCGGTCCGCCGCCGGGTCGAGCAGCTCCCCGAGCCGGCTCACCTGGCGCAGCCGCCGCGCCAGCACGCCGTCGAGCCAGTCGCTGAACCCGGACACCGCCAGCACCGCCAGCGCCCACACGTCCTCACCCACGACGATCAGCACCGCGAACACCGGCACCAGCGCCAGACGCACCATGCTCACCAGGTTCGGGACCGTGAGCACCGCGGTGCTGATCTGCTGGCCTGGCTGCACCCGCACATCCTACGCAGCGACCACCACCCCCCACGCCGGGCGACCAGTGGCCGAACTCTCACCACCCGCACACCCCCACCACTCCCCCCGGCCGCCACGACCCCGTACGATGGAGCACATCCCTCGGAGTTCGTCGTGCCCTCCCGCGTGTTCGTGCGACCTCGGCCACAGAGCCAGGTCAGGTGTGTGTTCGGGAACCAGCGACCGCCTCGCCGCCCGCCGGCGACGCAGGACTCCCGTACCCCACCGACGAACGGCACCTTCTTGAGCACTGACTCCCCCCTGCCCACCGCCACCACCCCGGACGCCGAGAGCACCCGCGACACCCGGACCGGCGAGACCACCTTCGCCGACCTCCAGCTGCCCGCCCCGCTCCAGGCCGCGGTCGACGACCTCGGGTTCACCACCCCGTCGCCCATCCAGGCACGCGCCATCCCCGAGCTCCTCGCGGGCCGCGACATCACCGGCGTCGCGCAGACCGGCACCGGCAAGACCGCGGCGTTCGCCATCCCGCTGCTCGCCGCCCTCGACCCCGCCGCCGACGTCCGCGGCGGCCACGTGCAGGCCCTCGTCCTCGCCCCCACCCGCGAGCTCGCGCTCCAGGTGTCCGACGCCGTCGAGTCCTTCACGACCCACCTGCCCGGCGTCCGCGTCACCTCCGTGTACGGCGGCTCCCCCTACGGCCCCCAGCAGCGCGCCCTGCGCGACGGCGTCCACGTCGTCGTCGGCACCCCCGGCCGCGTCATGGACCACCTCGAGCGCGGCACCCTCTCCCTCGACGGCGTGAAGTTCCTCGTGCTCGACGAGGCCGACGAGATGCTCCGCATGGGCTTCGCCGAGGACGTCGAGACGATCTTCGGCCAGGCACCCGCCCAGCGGCAGGTCGCCCTCTTCTCCGCCACCATGCCGCCCGCGATCCGCCGGGTCGCCGAGACGCACCTGACCGACCCCGTCGCCATCGCCGTCTCCCGGCAGTCCTCCACCACCTCCACCGTCGAGCAGACCTACGCCGTCGTCCCGTACCGGCACAAGGTCGGCTCCCTCGGGCGCGTCCTCGCCACCTCCGACGCCGACGCCACCATCGTCTTCACCCGCACCCGCAAGGACGCCGAGGAGGTCGGCGCCGCCCTCGTCGAGCGCGGCGTCTCCGCCGCCACCATCTCCGGCGACGTCGCCCAGAAGGAGCGCGAGAAGATCGTCGAGCGCCTGCGCTCCGGCGCCCTCGACGTCCTCGTCGCCACCGACGTCGCCGCCCGCGGCCTCGACGTCGACCGCATCGGCCTCGTCGTCAACTTCGACCTGCCCCGCGAGGCCGAGGCCTACGTGCACCGCATCGGCCGCACCGGCCGCGCCGGCCGCACCGGCCGCGCACTCTCCTTCGTCACCCCCCACGAGCGCGGCAAGCTCAAGCACATCGAACGCACCATCCGCACCCAGCTCACCGAGGCCGAGATCCCCTCCCCCCGGGACGTCTCCGAGCACCGCGCCCGCCGCCTGCTCGACGCCGTCGGCACGCGCGTCGCCGCCGGCCGCCTCGACCTGTACACGGAGATGCTCCGCGCCCACGCCACCGCGACGGCCCCCGACGACACCCAGGACTCCGAGAACCCCGCCTCCCCCACCGAGCGCGAGTCCGACGTCCTGCAGGTCGCGGCCGCCCTCCTGGCGCTCGCGGTCGGCGACGACGGCCCGGGGCAGCGCGCGGCGCAGGACGAGCACGAGCGGGAGCGTGCCGAGGCCCGTGGCGGCCGTACCCGCGAGACGCACCGCGCCGAGCGCGGCGAGCGGGACGGCGACCGGACCGGGCGCCACCCGCGTGCCGACCGCCGTCCCGAGGACCGGTCCCGCGAGCGGGGCATCCGCCGCCCTGCCCAGGGCACCCGCTACCGCATCTCCGTCGGCCACACGCACGGCGCCCAGCCCCGCGGGATCGTGGGGGCGCTGACGCACGAGGGCGGGCTCTCGGGCAGCGACATCGGCAAGATCGACATCTTCGGCAACTTCTCGCTGGTCGACATCATCCGCCCGCTGGACGACTCGGACATGAGCCGGATCGGCAAGGCGCACGTCGCGGGCAAGGCCCTGCGGATCGCCGTCGACAAGGGCGCCCCGGAGCGTCGTGGTGGGCCCCGCGCCGAGCGGCGTCCCGCGCACGCGCACTGATCTGCTGAGGCTCTGACGGCGAAGGCCCGGCTCGCGTGCGCGAGCCGGGCCTTCGTGTGTTCCCGTCCGGCGTCCGAGGGAGCGGCTCCCGTCGCGACGCCGGGTCAGGCCGGGCCGTGCGTCTCCCCCAGCTCGGTCACCAGGGACCGCAGGCGACGGGCCTCGGCCATCCCCCGCTCACCGTCGGCGCGCTGGACGCCCATCACCGCGAGGGTGCCGCCGTCCGCGAGGTCGAGCCGCACCCACGGGTCGTTCGGGCCGAGCCGTACCTCGACGATCTGCGCCCACTCGAGACGGCGGGTGTAGATAAGGTTGCGCACGGCCAGGCCCGACGCCGACGGGACGGCGTGCACGCCGCCGAGCCGCCACAGGAGCCACGTCACGGCGACGGCGAAGGCCACGAAGGACAGCTTGTTCACGGCGGCGCCACCGAGCGGACCGTTCGCCGTGAGCCCGACCAGCAGGCTGCCGCCCGCCGCGAGGACCCAGACGACCCAGGCCGCGACGCGCCCCCACAGCGGGCGGAAGACGCGCCAGCGCGCGTCGTCGACGTCGCCCGGCACGCTCATGCCCGTCACGCTGCCACGCCGGCCGGCCACCCGACAGCCGGACGGCCGGCCCGGCTCACAGGCGGCTGGCGTGGATCGAGGTCACGATGATGCCTCGCGCCCCGACCTCGTACAGCGCGTCCATCACCCGGTTCGTGTCCCCGCGCCGCACCATCGACCGCACCGCCGACGACTCGCCGTTGTGCAGCGGCGAGACGGTCGGCGACTCGAAGCCGGGCGTCACGGCGACCGCGGCGTCCACGAGCTCGGTCGGTACGTCGTAGTCGATGAGCACCCACTCGCGCGCGGTGATGACCCCGCGCAGCCGCCGGGTGAGCACGTGCATCCCCTCAGGCTCCGGGGAACCCGCGTGGCGGATGAGGACGGCCTCCGAGCGCAGGATCGGGTCGCCGAAGATCTCCAGGCCCGCGGCCCGCAGCGTCGTGCCGGTCTCCACGACGTCCGCGATCACGTCGGCGACGCCGAGCCGGACCGAGCTCTCCACGGCACCGTCGAGGTGGACGACGGCCGCCGGCTCGATCCCCCGCTCGGCGAGGTGGTCGCGCACGAGGCGCGTGTACGAGGAGGCGACCCGCTTGCCTGCGAGCTCGGCGACCTCGGTCACGGTCCCCGCCGGGGCCGCGAACCGGAACGTCGAGCCGGCGAACCCCAGGGGCAGGTGCTCGACGGCGTCAGCCCCGGAGTCGAGCAGCAGGTCGCGGCCGGTGATCCCGGCGTCGACCGTGCCGGACCCGACGTAGACGGCCACGTCGCGGGGGCGCAGGAAGAAGAACTCCACGCCGTTGTCGGGGTCGGCGAGCACGAGCTCGCGCGTGTCACGGCGCTGGCGGTAGCCGGCCTCGCGCAGCATCTCGCTGGCGGGGCCGGACAGGGATCCCTTGTTCGGGACGGCGATACGGAGCACGGAAACCTCTTCGGTCAGGTCGGTCGGACGACGAGTACGGCGGTCACGGAGCGCGCTCGGCGGACGCGGACCCGGCGGCACCACGAGGGCCGACGGGCGGACGGGCCCGGGCGCTCACAGATGCGCGTACACGTCCTCCAGCGTCATGCCCTTGGCCAGCATCAGCACCTGCAGGTGGTAGAGCAGCTGCGAGATCTCCTCGGCCGCGGCCTCCTGGGACTCGTGCTCGGCGGCCATCCAGACCTCGGCGGCCTCCTCCACGATCTTCTTGCCGATCGCATGCACGCCGGCGTCCAGCTCGGCCACGGTCCCCGACCCCTCGGGTCGGGTGGCGGCCTTCTGGGACAGCTCGGCGAACAGCGCGTCGAAGGTCTTCACGGCGACCAGCCTAGACGTCGGCCCCGGCCCGTCAGGGCCGGGTTTCGCTGTGCGGGACGGAGGTCACAGCGGTTCAAGACGCTTGGCACACTATTTTGACGATGAGAGTTGACGACCCTCCGCTCCCGCTCGTCCGCTCTCCCGGGGCTGTCGGTCAGTGCGCGTGGGCACCGGCCAGGCGCCGGAGCGTCTCGATCTCCGCCGGGACGTCGTCCGCGCCGTACACGGCCGACCCCGCGACGAAGACGTTCGCGCCCGCCTCGGCCGCCCGCTCGATCGTCGACCGGGACACTCCCCCGTCGACCTGGATCCACACGTCCAGCCCGGCGGCGCTGATCGCCTCGCGCGCCCGGCGGATCTTCGGCAGGGTGCCCTCGATGAAGGACTGGCCGCCGAAGCCCGGCTCGACGGTCATCACGAGGATCATGTCGACCTCGGTCAGAAGGTCCAGGAAGGGCTCCACGGGCGTCGCCGGGCGCAGCGCGACGCCGGTCCGGGCACCCTGGCGGCGCAGCTCCCGCGCGAGGCGCACGGGAGCCTGCGCGGCCTCCGCGTGGAACGTCACCGACGCCGCGCCCGCCTCGGCGTACTGCGGGGCCCACCGGTCGGGGTCCTCGATCATGAGGTGGGCGTCCAGCGGGACCGGGGAGACCTGCGCGAGGCGCTCGAAGACCGGCAGCCCGAGGGTGAGGTTCGGCACGAAGTGGTTGTCCATGACGTCGACGTGCGCGAAGTCCGCGGTGCCGATCGCGCCCAGGTCGCGCTCGAGGTTCGCGAAGTCGGCCGACAGGATGCTCGGGTTGATCAGCGCAGGCATGCGCACAGCCTAAGCGGCACCGACCCGGTGGCCGGCACCCACTACGCTCGCCCGGGTGAGCCTGAACCCCTCCCCCGACGCCGTGGACGACCGGCAGCCCGCCGCCCGTCCGCGCGTGCGCCCCGCCACCGCCGAGGACCTGCCCGTCGTCGCGGACATCCTCGCCCCGTACGTGCACCGCACGGCCGTGACGTTCGACGAGGAGCCCCCGACCGCCGCCGACTGGTCCGACCGGCTGGCCGACCTCGCCGCGCGCGGGCTGCCGTTCCTCGTCGCCGAGCTCGACGGCGAGGTCGTCGGGTACGCCTACGCCTCGCCGTGGCGTCCCAAGGCCGCCTACCGCTACACCGTGGAGGACACCGTCTACCTGGCTCCGGCCGCGCAGGGGCGCGGGATCGGCACGCGCCTGCTCTCCGCGCTGCTGGACGCGTGCGCCGTGGCGGGGGTGCGCCAGGTGGTGGCCGTCGTGGCCGACGCCCCGGAGGCTGCCGGGTCGCTGCCGCTGCACCGCAAGCTCGGCTTCGAGGTCGCCGGGGTCCTGCGGGACGTCGGGGTGAAGCACGGCCGCAGCGTGAGCACCATGCTGCTGCAGCGCACCCTCTCCTGACCGGCGGCCACGCCGGCGCACATCGCCGAGCACACCTGGCGGCCGTCACCGACGCGGGTGACGGCCGCCAGGTCGTGCTCGCGGGGCGTCAGCGCCGCAGCAGGAACGTCCTGATCTCGAAGGGGCGCAGCGCGACGCTCAGCGCGTCGCCGTCGAACGCCGCCTCGTCGCCCGCCGGACGCTCGACGAGGTCGGCGGCCACGACCTCGCGCAGCCCGGGCACGTCGAGCGTCAGGCGGGCGGACGACCGGGCACCGCGGGCCTCGTACACCCGCAGCACGAGGCCGCCGGACCGGTCGTCGGCCAGCTTCAGCGCGCTCACCGCGACGGCGTCCGAGTCGCTGACGACGAGCGGCGCCACCAGCCCGCCGGACGCACGGCGGACGGGCGCCTGCAGGTGGGCCCCGGCCGCGGTCGCGTCCAGCACGTCCGCGGTCGGACGGACGCCGAACCGCAGGTGGTGCCGCCCCCGGTCGGCGCGCGGGTCGGGGAACTTCGGCGCCCGCAGCAGCGAGAACCGGGCGTCCTGCACGACGCCGCCGTCGGTCGTGCGCTCCCGCCGCACGTCGAAGCCGTGGCTGGACTCGTTGAGGAACGCCACACCGAAGCCCGGCTCGGCCACCATGAACCAGCGCTGCGCGTGCGTCTCGAACCGGGCCGCCTCCCACGAGGTGTTCGTGTGGTTGGTGCGCCGCTGGTAACCGAACTGGGTCTCGGCCAGCACCTCGTCGGTGAACACGTCGACCGGGAAGGCCAGCTTGAGGAACTTCTCCTCCTCCTGCCAGTCCACGTCGCAGTCGACGACGAGCGTCCGCCCGTCGTCGGACAGCGTGAGCCGCTGCGTGATCTGCGACGCCCCGAACGCCCGCCGTACCACGACGGCGTCCCCGTCCAGGGAGACGTCGGCCGGGCCGTCGAGGTCGGTGCGCATGTCGAGGTAGTGGGCGTCGACGTCCCACGCGTCCCACATGTTCGGGAAGTCCTGGTGGAGCTGCAGCAGGTTGCCGCGGCGACCCGCCGGGATCGCGTCGCGCCCGGTGGCGAGGTCGACGAGGTGGCGGACATGACCCTGCCCGTCGATCTCGACGCGCAGCGCCGCGCCGGCCAGCACGAACGCGGCGCCGTCGTCGGACGTCGCACCGGCCCCGGCGCCGGACACGGTGACCGGCGCCGCGGGCTCCGCGGCCGCCACCGCGCCGGCGGCCACGCCGCGGCGCGCGAACGGCGACGCGTTGACCAGCAGGCCGCCGTCGCCGTCCTCGTCGGCGCGCACCCCGAGCGCGGCGAGCGCGTCGGCGACGATCCCCGTCAGACGCTCGGCGATCCGGGTGTAGGACTCCTCCGCCTCCCGGTGCACCCACGCGATCGACGTGCCCGGAAGGATGTCGTGGAACTGCAGCAGCAGGACCTCCTGCCACAGCTCGTCGAACGCCTCGTAGGGGTACTCGTACCCCGCGCGCAGGGCCGCGGTGGCGGCCCACAGCTCCGCCTCGGCCAGCAGCCGCTCGCTGGTCCGGTTGCCCTGCTTCGTCTTGTGCTGGGTGGTGAACGTGGCCCGGTGCAGCTCCAGGTAGAGCTCCCCGCGCCAGACGTCGGGCTCGGGCAGCTCGGCCATCGCCCGCGCGAAGAACTCGTTCGGGGACTCCAGCACGACCTGGGGGCTGCCCTCGAGGTCGGCCAGGCGCTTCGCCCGCGCCAGCATCTCGCGCGTCGTGCCGCCACCGCCGTCGCCCCACCCGGTGGGGGCGAGGGAGGACCGCGCCACCGACTTCTCCTTGAACTGCCGCGCGGCCCGCGCCACCTCCTCGCCGGAGAGCTGCGCGTTGTAGGTGTCCATCGGCGGGAAGTGCGTGAAGATCCGGGTCCCGTCGATGCCCTCCCACGAGAACGTGTGGTGCGGGAACCGGTTGGTCTGGTTCCAGGAGATCTTCTGCGTGAGGAACCACTCGAACCCGGCCCCGGCGAGGATCTGCGGCAGGGCCCCCGAGTAGCCGAAGCTGTCCGGCAGCCAGGCGCCCGCGCACTCGACGCCGAACTCCTCACGGAAGAAGCGCTGCCCCTGGCTGATCTGCCGGATGAAGCTCTCCCCCGACGGCAGCACCGCGTCCGGCTCCACCCACATGCCGCCGATCGGCACGAACCGGCCGTCCGCGACCGCCTTGCGGACCCGCGCGTACACCTCCGGGCGCTGCTCCTTGAGCCACGCGTACTGCTGCGCGCTGGACATGGCGTAGACGAACTCGTCGTCCTCCTCCAGCAGCGTCACCATCGAGCTCGACGTCCGCGCGACCTTGCGCACGGTCTCGCGCAGCGGCCACAGCCAGGCCGAGTCGATGTGCGCGTGCCCGACGGCGGTGAGCCGGTGGGCGCTCGCCTCGGCGGGGCTGGCCAGCACGCCCGCCAGGGCGGCGCGCCCCACGGCGACGGTGCCGGCGACGTCCTGCAGGTCGACCCGGTCGAGCGCGTCGTCGAGGGCCCGCAGGATCCTCGCGCGACGGGCCGACTCCTCGGGGAGCTGCTGGGCCAGCTGGACGAGGACCTCGACGTCGTGCACCAGCTCGAACACCTCGGGCTCGAACACGCAGACGTCGAACCTCCGCAGGCGGTAGAGCGGCTCGGCGCCGGCGGTGTCCCGGTCCCCCTGCTCGGTCGGTAGGAACGGGTGGTAGTCGAGCAGCACCGGGTTGGACGCGGCCTCGACGAAGAGCTCGATCTCCTCGCCGCCGACGGCCTGCTCGGCCACCGGGATCCAGGTCGCGCGCGGGTTGAGGGAACGCACCGGCGTGCCGTCGGCACGGTAGACGAGGCCCTCGCACTGGAACCCCGGCATGTTCGGGTCGAAGCCGAGGTCCGCGACGATCTCGACGCGCCGGCCGGCGAACCGCTCGGGCACCGTGCCGGTGAGCCGGAACCACGTCGTGTCCCATGCGCGGCCCCACCGGTCGCCGACCGCGGCGGGCTCGTACGACGCGGCGACGCCGTCGGCGACCGCGATCGGTTCACCGTCGACGACGTACCGCTCCACCGCGATCGGCACGGGCGAGCCGTGGACGGCGGGCCGCAACCGCTCCTCCAGGACCCGGGTCACCCGCCCGATGGTGAGCGCCTGGTTCTCATGCATGCCGTGCTCCCCCCGTCGCCGCACCCGCGGGTGCGGCCTCGTGTGTCGTCAGCCGCACCCGAGGGTGCCCCTGTTCGCGTGCCGCCGTCATGTACTCGGTGAAGAACGACCCACCGGGCGCCAAGACGGACCGGCCCCGCGCCGGGTCCAGGACGAGCTCCGGCCGCGTGGATGCTCCCCCGGTCCCGGGGACGGTGCTCCGGGCCTCCTCGATCGCCTCGCGCAGCAGCCTGCCCTCGGGCTTGACGACCCCGTCGGAGTCGATGAGCCCCAGGTCGTACTCCACCTCCGGGAAGTCGCCGAGCGCCCGGCCCACGTCGTGCGAGCACCACCAGGTGATGCCGTAGAGATGCTCGGCGCCGGCCAGGTTCGCCACGGTGCCACGGACGAAGCCGGGTACCGACTCCTCGGGGACCACGTTGCGGGGCGCTCCGACCTCCTGCATCCACACCGGCCGGTCGGGGTCGCTCTGGAACGCTCGCGCCACCTCGACCAGGTACCGGGCGAGGGCCCGGGTCTCGAACGCGTCCGCCCCGTAGCGCTGCCCGGTGCCGTTGAAGGCCCAGGAATGCACGACCGTCATGTCGCCGGCGCGTGCCACGTGCTCCAGGGTGAACGGCTGGGCGTCGGAGAACCACGACGCGTCGTAGCACGCGTGCAGGGCGGGGACGCCCGGGGCGCCCCGGCGGATAGCCCCGATCGTCGCGTCGAGCCAGCGCGTGACGTCCTCGGTGCTCGCGGGGTGCGGGTCGGGGTGCACGTCGCCCGTGAACTGGTTGACCTCGTTGCCGACCGTGATCGCGACGACGTTGTCGTGGCGGGCCGCCGCGGCCGACACCTCGGACAGGTAGCGCACCGTGGCGGCGATCGCGTCGGGGTCGGTGAACATGTTGCGACGGTGCCACGTCACGAGCCACGACGGCAGGAAGTCGAAGCTCGACAGGTGGCCCTGCAGGCCGTCCACCGCGACGGCCAGCCCCCGCGCGCCGGCCAACGCGATGACGGACTCCAGGCGCGCCAGCATCGCCGGGCTCACCATCGTCGGGTTCGGCTGGAACACCGGCCACAACGGGAACACCCGGACGTGGTCGACCCCCAGCCCCGCGATCGTGTCGAGGTCGCGCGCGACCTCGGACTCGTCGAAGTCGACCCAGTGGTGGAACCACCCCTCGCGGGGGGTGTAGTTGACGCCGAATCTCATGTGTCCGTCCTGCCTCGTTGCGGTGTCGTGGGCGCCAGGTGCGGCGATAGAACTATAGCGCTTGAGCGCTCTTGGCCCCTACCTTCGGACGCGGGGAGCGATAGTGTCAAACCTCAAGCGATTGAACTCCGAGGAGCCCACGATGTCCGAACCCGCGCGTCCCGAGCCGCGCCGGCGCAAGCGCGCCACGATCGCCGACATCGCCGAGCGCGCCGGCGTGACGAGCAGCGCCGTGTCGCTGGCCGTGAACGGCAAGCGGGGCGTGTCCGACGCGACTCGTGCGCGAATCCTCGAGGTCGCGAGGGAGCTCAACTGGCGGCCGAGCCACGCCGCGCAGGCGCTCATGGGCAAGGGCGCCGAGGCCGTCGGGCTGGTGCTCGCGCGCCCGCCCGAGGTCATCGGGGAGGAGATCTTCTTCGCCAAGTTCATCGCCGGGGTGCAGGCGAGCCTGAGCGAGCGCGGCTACTCGCTGCTGCTGCAGATGGCCCAGGACATGACCGCCGAGATCACCATCCACGCGGGCTGGATCGCCGACGGCCGCGTCGACGGCTCACTCGTCCTCGACCCGCGCATCGACGATCCGCGCATCAAGTCGCTGGCCGGGCTCGACCACCCGACGGTCGTCGTCGGCGGCGACATCGACCAGGGCAGCGTCCGCAGCCTGCGCGTCGACAACGGCGCCGCGATGCGGCTCGTCATGGAGCACCTGGACGAGCTCGGGCACGCCCGCATCGCCTTCGTCACCGGCGACCAGAACTTCCGCCACACCCAGGAACGCATGGACGCTTTCAGCCAGTTCTGCATCGACCGGGGCATCTGGGGCCAGAGCCTCGCGGCCAACTTCGACCCGTCGATGAGCCGTTCGGCCACCGCGCGCCTCATGTCCTCCCCGCACCCGCCCACCGCCATCGTCTACGACAGCGACGTGATGACGGTGGCGGGCCTGGGCGAGCTCACGGCCCTGGGCTACGCCGTGCCGCGCGACGTGTCGGTCGTCTCATGGGAGGACTCGGCCACCTGCCAGGTGCTGCACCCCACGGTCACCGCACTCAACCGCGACGCCGTCTCGCTCGGCCGCATGGCTGCGGCCGAGATGCTGGAGCTGCTCGACCACCAGAGCGTGGAACACTCCCCCGTCGAGGTCACCGTCGTCGCCCGGGAGTCGACCGCCGCGCCGGCGCGCTCCTGACGCCGCACGACTCGCAGCACCGCAGCAGCACCACCACACCCCGACCGTGCCGCGCCACCCGTGGCGTGTGCGCGGTCGCGTGGTCGCGCCGGCCTGCCACAACCCCTCAAGCGGATGAGCCGGTCCCGCAAACGCCGCGTTCTTGACACGCGATCTCCGGCGATGCTTTGATCGCAACTCAAGCGCTGCAGTACGTCGCCGAGACATCGGCTCGACCCACTCGGCTGCCTTTGTCTACTTCGAGGAAGAAGGACAACGATGAAGCACAGCACCCGCATCACCACCGCTGCCACGGGTCTCCTGGCAGCCGCCGCCCTGGCGGGCTGCACCGGGACGGCCGGCGGCGCCGGAGCCACCGGCCAGGAGGACATCGACACCACCGGCGAGCTCAGCGGCACCGTCTCGTTCCAGACGTGGTCGCTGAAGAACGAGACGTTCACGCCGTACTTCGAAGACCTCATCGACCGGTTCGAGTCCGAGCACCCGGACGTCACCGTCGAGTGGCTCGACCAGCCCGGCGACGGCTACCAGGACAAGATCCTCAGCCAGGCCAACTCGGGCACCCTGCCCGACGTGCTGAACCTGCCGCCCGACATCGCCTACCCGCTCGTCACGGCCGGCAAGCTCATCGACCTCGACGCCGCCGACCCGACGCTGGCCGAGACGTACGTCCCGGGAGCCTGGGAGGCGTACACGTACCCAGGCGTCGAGGGCGTCTTCGGCCTGCCGTGGTACCTCGGCACCGACCTCGGCTGGTGGAACGGCTCCGCGCTCGAGAAGTACGGCTTCTCCACCGACGACCTACCCACCACCGACGAGGACTTCCTCGCACTCGCCGTCGAGATGGGCAAGGCCTCCGACGGCCGCATGCCGTTGCTCAGCGCCATGCCGACGATCGACCAGTTCGCCTCGAACGACATCGAGATCCTCGACGACCAGGGCGAATTCGTCTTCAACACGCCCGAGGCCGCCGCCATCGTCGACGACTACGCCGAGGCCTACGCCGCCGGCGCGCTCCCGCCGGAGGCCCTCACGGGCGACTACGGCGGCAACGCCGACATGTTCAAGCAGGGCAAGGTCGCCTACACGACGGCGGGCTCCGGGTTCGCCGGCGACCTCGCCAGCGACGCCCCCACGATCCGCGAGTCCGTCGTGCCGGAGGCCCGCATCGGCGCGGCCCCGCTGTTCGTCCAGGGCATCAACGTGTCCAACGACTCGGACAACAAGGCCGCCGCGCTCGCCTTCGCGGAGTTCGTCACCAACACCGAGAACCAGGTCGAGTTCGTGCAGCTCGCGCTCGGATTCATGCCCGGCACGGTGGACGGCAGCGCGGACGCCGAGGCGCTCAGCGCGTCGGTCGACGACCCGCTGCAGAAGCAGGCCATGGAGATCGTCTCGGAGGCGATGACCGACGCCCGCATCCTCACTCCGTTCCAGTGGACGGACGCGATGAAGACCTTCATGGACCAGCAGCTGGCCCTCGCGATCAAGGGCGACCTGAGCGGCCAGGAGGCCCTCGACAAGGCCGTCGAGTACGCGAACGCCAACCGGATCGAGCAGTGACGACGCCGTGACGCGCACCATCGCCCGGACGACGGAAGGGACGACATGAGATCGCACCGCTGGTTCACGCCCTGGCTCCTCGTGGCGCCCGCCGTCGTCTGGGTGGTGGTGTTCGCGCTGTGGCCGTTCCTCAACACGGTCGGGCTGAGCTTCACCGACGCCCGCCCCCTGAGCCCCGGCGCGTTCGTCGGCCTCGACAACTATCGCCGCATGGCCGACGACGACCTGTTCGGCTACGCGCTGACCACCAGCCTCGTCTACGTGGTGGTGTGCGTCCCGCTGCTGACGGTCCTGCCGCTGCTGCTGGCGCTCCTGGTGGAGAAGACCCTCCCCGGCATCACGTTCTTCCGCACCACGTTCTACTTCCCGGTCATCGCCTCCGTCGTCGTGGTGGCCCTCATCTGGACATGGCTCTTCGACTCGCGCGGCGTCGTCAACCAGGCGCTCGAGTGGCTGGGGGTCATCGACTCCCCGTTCCCGTTCCTCGTCGACCGTTGGGGGCTGCTGTTCGTCGCCATCCTGCTGACGGTGTGGAAGGGACTCGGCTACTACATGGTCGTCTACCTCGCGGCGCTCGGTAACGTCGGCCGCGAGCTCCACGAGGCCGCCATGCTCGACGGCGCGGGCGCGGTCCGCCGCTTCCGGTCCGTGACCATCCCGGGCGTGCGCACGGCGATGCTGCTCATCTCCGTGCTCGTCGCCGTCGCCGCCATGCGCGTGTTCACCGAGCTGGAGGTCCTCTCCAACGGCACGGGCGGCCCCGGCGGGCAGAGCCTGTCGCTCGTCATGCTGATCCGCCAGGTGGGCCAGGGCCTCAACGGCGACATCGGCTACGCGTCGACGCTCAGCGTCGCCCTGTTCCTGCTCACCCTGGTGCCCCTCGGCGCCATCGCGTTCATGAATCGCGAGCGGAAGACCTCGGGAGCCGCGGCATGACCACCACCGACCTCGCCCCGTCCACGCAGTCGCCGGCCACCCCACCGGGCCGCCGGCCCCAGCAGGCCGGCCGGCGGCGCCACCGCGAGCCCCTCTACCGGCGCAAGGGGTCGGGCGACTTCACGAAGCCGAGCCTCCCGGGGCTCGTCACTCGCTACGGCCTGCTGGCGTTCGTGACCGTCATCGTCGTGGGCCCGCTCGTGTGGCAGCTGTCGACGTCGTTCAAGGGCCCGCTCGACGACATCTACTCGTTCCCGCCCGCGATCGTGCCCACCGACCCGACCGCGGAGAACTACGTCCGGGTCACGGACTTCATCCCGGTGTACCGCTACGCCTGGCACTCGCTCCTCGTCTCCGTCGCGACCGTGCTGAGCAACGTCGTGCTGTCGGTGTTCGCCGGCTACGCGCTCGGGGCCATGCGCTTCCGCGGCAAGATCGTCGTGATGGGCGTCCTGCTGTCGACGATGCTCCTGCCGGGCGAGGTGACGGTGACGAGCAACTTCCTGACCATCCGCAACCTCGGCCTGGCCGACTCCCTCGTCGGGGTGTATCTCCCCGGAGCGATCGGCGCGATGAACGTGCTGCTCATCGCGACGGCGTGCCGGATGATCCCCCACGAGGTGCTGGACGCGGCGATCGTCGACGGCGCCACGACCTGGCAGCGCATCCGGCACATCGTGTGGCCCAACGTCAAGGGCATGGCGTCGGTGGTCGCGATCTTCGCGTTCATCGGGGCGTGGGACGACTTCCTGTGGCCGCTCATCGTCCTCAACGACCCGTCGAAGTACACGCTGACGGTGGGCATGGCCTACCTCAACGGCAACTTCCAGGCCGACCCGCGGCTCATCGCCGCGGGCACGATGATCGCGCTCGTGCCGATCGTCGTCCTGTTCTCGTCCCTGCAGCGGTTCTTCTTCCGTGGTGTCGCCGAAGGAGCGGTCAAGGGGTGAGGGCACTGATCCGGCCGGCGGCCGGGCCGGCCGACCCGCCGTCGTCGGCGCCCCGCGCAGGCGTGCTGCGCGGCACCGTGTTCGCCTACCGCTTCCACCCGTCGGACGGCGTGGCGCGCCTCGATCTGCCGGGCTTCGCCGACGTCCCGCTCGGGCCCGACGACGTGCTCGACTGGGCCTTCTACGCCGACGACGCCCACGCCGTCACCGCGCCGTACGCGTCGCTGGCGGTCGCCGTCGACGTCCGGCTCGACGACGGCTCCCGCCTGAGCGACGTGGAGCCGGTACGTGACCGGTACGACGTGCCGCTGACCGCGGAGGCCCAGTTCGCGGCCCGCTGGAGCATGCCCGAGCAGTGGAACGCCGACAGCGTCGGACTCGCCCCCGTGGCCGGGCGGCGGGGCACGCTCGAGGTGGTGCTGGGCGACGCGTCGGTGGCGCACGTCACGACCCAGGTGACCGGATTCGTCGAGGTCCGTCTGCGACGCCGCCCGGCGTCCCGCGACCTCCCGCCCGCCGAGCGCGTCGACACGCGGCGCGGCACGCACTCCGGCCCGCGGTTCTCCCGCGGCAACACCGTCCCGGCCGTCGCGGTCCCTCACGGATTCACGTTCCTGGTCCCGGCGACGGATGCCTCGGACGCACGCTGGCCCTACCGCCCGTTCGTGCACGACGACGCCGCCGGGCGGCGGCTCGAGGCGCTGCAGTTCTCGCACCAGCCGAGCCCGTGGATCGGCGACCGCGGGGTGCTGCAGCTCATGCCGTACCTCGGGGGTCCACGCGCCGGCCGCGAGGAGCGGCGGCGATGGATCGTCCCGGGCACGGAGCGCGCGCGCCCGCACGGGTGGAGCGCCGAGCTGGGCGACGGCCTGTCGGTGGAGATGACCACCACCGACCGCGTCGGCGCCTTCCGCGTGGGCTCGCGCGCTCCCGGCGCCGGGATCGGTTTCGTCCTCGACCAGCTCACCGACGACGGCGCGCTGTGGTTCACCGCCGACGGCGGGTTCGAGGGCTGGGTTCCCGAGGGCGACCCCGCCTGGGGCAACGCCCCGCGCACCTACGTCGCCGGCCGCGTCGTGGGCGGGGCGCGCGCCTGGGGCGCCGTCCCGGGCGCACCGCGGCCCGCCGTGACCGGTCATGTCGGCGGCGACACGAGCGTCGAGGTGCGGGTCGCGATCTCGTTCCTGTCGATCGACCAGGCCTGGCGTTCCCTCGAGGCGGAGGCGCCGGGAACCGTCGGGTTCGACGCGCTGCGCGACGCGTCGCGGCGCGCGTGGGACGACGTGTGCGGCCGGGTCACCATCCCAGAGCTGCCCGAGGCCGAGCGCCCGTACCGGGGGCTCGCCGACGCCGAGCACCGGGCGCGCATCGCATCCGCGCTGTACCGGCTGCACCTGTACCCCAACCGGGCCGAGGAGAACGCCGGCACCGCCGCACGGCCGGCATGGCGGTACGCCGACCCGATGGTGCCCGCGGGGCCGCACGGCGACCGCGCGACGGGCGCACCGGTCCGCGACGGCCGGCTCACCGTGAACAACGGCTACTGGGACACCTACCGCACGGTGTGGCCGCTGCTGGCCCTCCTCGACCGCGAGAGCACCGGGTCGCTGCTCGACGGCCTCCTCGGCCAGTACCGCGGCGGCGGTTTCATGGCCCGGTGGAGCGCCCCCGGCTACGTCGACTCGATGGTCGGAACGTCCAGCGATCAGATCGTGGCCGACGCCGAGCGGTGGGGCGTGCCGTTCGGTGCCGCCGAGGCGTTCGAGAGCGGCGTCGAGAACGCCTGCCGCCCCGCACCCGACGCCCTCCGGGGGCGCAAGGGCCTGGCGCGCGGCCGGTTCACGGGCTACATCGCGTCGTCGGTGCCGGAGGGACTGAGCTGGTCGGTGGAGAACGCCGTCAGCGACGCCGCGCTCGCCCGCATGGCCGACCGGCTCGCCGACGACGCCGGTCCCGCCGCCGCGGCCCGTTACGACGCGTTCGCGCGGTACCTCGGCAACCGCTCCCGCGCGTACCGCGGCCTGTTCGACGCGCGCACCGGGTTCCTGCGCGGGCGGGACGACGCCGGCAGGTTCGCTCCCGGGGACTTCGACCCGCGCGTCTGGGGCGGCGACTACGTCGAGACCAACGCGTGGGGGTTGTCGGTCGGGGCGGTCCACGACGGTGCGGGGCTGGCCGGCCTGTTCGGCGGGCGCGCGGCCCTGGGCGACCACCTCGACCGGCTGTTCGCGCAACCGGAGACCGCCGACCCAGCCTTCGCCGGGAGCTACGGAACCGTCATCCACGAGCAGCGCGAGGCTCGCGCCCTGCGGTCTGGCATGTGCGCCGTCTCCAACCAGCCCGCCCATCACATCCCGGCCATGTACGTCCACAGCGACCGGCCGTGGCGCGCCGGGCAGGTGACGCGCGACCTGGCCGGGCGGCTCTTCGCCGGCGCGATGATCGGGCAGGGCTTCCCCGGCGACGAGGACAACGGCGAGATGAGCGCCTGGTGGCTGTGGGCCGCACTCGGCCTGTACCCGCTGGAGCTCGCGTCCGGGCGGCTGCTGGTCGGCGTGCCCCTGTACGACGACGTCACGGTGCGCACCGCGCACGGCCGTGTCCGCGTGCGCACCCGGCGCGAGACACCCGCGTCGGACGTGCTCGCCGGCGTGCGGGTGAACGGCACCGGGCGCGCCGAGGCCGTCCTGACGCCGGAGGACCTCGCGGGCGACGTGGACGTGGAGCTCGACCTCGCCGAGGCGCCCGCCGCAGATCTCTGGCCGACCATCGCCGCGCTCCCCTGGCACCCCGAACTTACCGACAGCGCGGAGCTGGTCGCCCACGACGACGTCGCCGCACCCGCGTGCCTCGCCGACGACGGCCGCTCCGGCACGGACGTCGCGCTGCGTGCCGGCGAGTGGGTCGGGTGGCGCTGGCCGGAGCCCGTCCGGGTCACGGACGTCGCCGTCACGAGCCCCGTCGAGCTCGACTCCACGGACCTGGTGTGGGAGACGAGCGTGGACGGCCGCACCTGGCGTCGCGTCGCCACGTCCCACGACGAACGGCTCGCGGGCGACCGGACGACGCCGTTCCGGCTCGCGCACCCGGTGCCCGTGGTCGCCGTCCGCGTCGGCGCCCGGCGCGCCGTGACACTCCGCCAGGTCGAGCTGTTCGCGCTGGACTGAGCCGACCGGCGCGTCATCCCCGCCGGAGGAAACCGCGCGGCCCGGTGCCGCATCGGCAGGATGCGGCACCGGGCCGCGCGTCGGTGTCAGCGCGTCGTCGTCAGCGCATCGCCGGGATGCCGCCGGTGGCCGCCTCCCCGGTGGAGGTGGGCGCCGAGCCCTCGGACGAGACGTGCACCGTGTCGTGTCCGGTCAGGCGCCGGGTGATCTCGGAGAGATACGCCTCCTGGTTCGTGGCGGTGAGGTTGTAGGTGATGAGCGCGCCGTAGTCCTCGGCGACGGTGCGCTCGGTCAGCGCGACAGCGGTGCCCAGCGACGTGCGCGACAGGTCGATGGCGGCCGGGCTCAGCTCGCCCTTGCCGAGGCCGGCGACCGTCGGCGGGTCGAAGGTGCCGTACCAGGGGTTCCAGGCGTAGTCGACGTAGTCGCCGAGCCGCAGGCCGTCGTACTCGGTCGTGGCGTACGCCGGGCCGATGGCGTAGAAGGTGATGAGCTTGTCCGGGCCGAGCCGCTCGCGCAGCGCCTTGGCGAGGTAGAGGAACGAGTAGTCGTTCGCCGGGCGGGAGCTGTAGTCGGAGTACTCGTCGTCGAAGTCGATGCCGTCCAGGTCGTACCGCTCGACGACGTCCGCGAGCTGGGCCGCGAAGGCGTCGGCCTCGGCGTACGTCTCGAAGTTGGCCAGACCGGCGCTGTCGTGGTTGCCCAGGATCGACAGCAGCACGTCGGTGCCCTGCTCCTGCAGCGGGCGGATCTGCGTGTCGGCGTTCTCGAGCGTCCAGGTGACGCGGTCGTTGAGGTGCAGGTAGGCCGACTCGCCGTCGTGGTTGATGTTCGCGGCGAAGATGACGGCAGTGTCGAAGGCCGGCTCGCCGGTGCCCTCGAGGCGGTAGTCCGCGACGTTGCGCAGGTCGTTCGAGTTGACCTCGACGTAGGCGACGCGCTCGACGTCGACGGGTTCCTCGGCGGTCGCGCCGGCGGCGGGAGCCAGGGCCACCGCGGCGGTCAGGGTCGCGGTGACGGCGGCCAGGGCCGTCGTCCGGCGGCGGTGCTCACGGTCGTGGGACATCGGTGTTCCTCCTCGGTCGCGTGGGCCACCGGGTGGGCGGCCGTCACGATCACGTCGTCGTGATGTCCACGACCGTAGCGCTTGAGTTGCACTTGAGCGAGGAAAACCCTCCCTCAAGTCACTCAAGGCTCGTGGAGCACTTAAGCGCATGAGCAATACGTTCGCTCGTCAGGGCACGAGCCCGCGCCGCAGCGCGTCGGTACGCTCGGTGACGGTGCGCCAGGCACCGGCCCGCACGCCCGGGTGCGCACCGCGGTCGACCTCGTCGAGCGCCGTCCGCATCGCGTCGAGGGTCTGCGCGACGACGCGACGGGCGCGGCGTCCGGGCAGGCCCCAGGACTCCCCCTCGGCGACGAGGGCCGGGGCGTCGATGCGGTCCATGTCCCGCTCCCCCGCGACGTCCATCGCGAACACCCGCGAGGCGTGGTCGTGGTGCAGGTGCATGGCGACGTCGTAGGCGGGCGCGAGCGCGACCGTGCCGTCGGCGCGGCGCAGCATCGACACGTTCTTCGCGTGGGCGTCGGTGTTGCCGACGGCGAGGTTGAACGTCGTCAGGGCGAGCAGCGGGTCCGGGCGTGCCCCGTCGTCGCGCAGCACGCGCGCGATCCGGGCCAGGGAGGGCAGGGCCCGGCCGTGCTGGAACTTGCGCTCCGGGTCGCGGGTGTTGATGCCGAGCGCCTGCGCGGCGTCCTCCTGGTGCACGCGGCGCAGCCCGCCCGGCTCGTCGTCGTCGGGCACGCGGTCGTAGCGGGAGACGACGATGCAGCGCACGCCGTCGAACGTCTCGACGGTGGCATCGATCGATGTCAGCCCGACCCGGCGGGCGAGGTCGATCGCCGCCGCCTCCGTGTCCACGAGGTCGGCCGTGGGCGACCCGGCGGCCCGCGCGACCTTGAGGATGTGCGTGGTCGCGTCGGTCGGCCCTGCCCGCCACCAGGCCCCGCCGTCGCGCACGAGGCCGATCTTCGGCTCCATGCCCGGCAGCGAGCTGGTGAGGTGCGTGCTGCGGCCGTGCCCGCCCGCACGGGCGAGGCTCTCGGTGAGCAGCCGGCCCACACCGGTGTCGTCGAGGCGCACGGCCGACCGGTGCGACCGGGACGGGGTGCTGCCGGGCGCCACGAACGCGAGCGCGCCGACCGTGTCCCCGCCGTACGCGCCGAAGAACGCGACCGGGTCGTCCGGGTCGACGCCGGCCTCCATCGCCATGGTCTCGCGCACGCGGCCCTCCGGCATGAGGCCGTCGAGCCAGGCGGTGACGCGCGCCGCCGGCGTGGGTGCGTCGTCGTCGATCGGCAGCAGGTGCGACAGGATCCGTGAGCCGTAGCCCCAGCGGTCGGCGGCGCCGGAGTCCCACTCGAGGCTCACGCGCGGCAGCCCGCGCGAGGTGCGGGTCGTGGCGAACCGCGCGATGCGGCTCCCGTACAGCCAGGCATCAGTCGTCGTCGCCGCCACCGGTCCCCCTCTCGGCGAGCCGGACGTCGATCCCGAGCTCGTCGAACATCTCGAACAGGCGGGTGATGTACAGGTTGTCGACGCCGGACTCGACCTCCGACACGTACTGCCGCGTCAGGCCGAGCTCGTCCGCGAGCGCCGCCTGGCTCGTTCCCCGGCGTCGGCGGGCCTGTCTCATGAAGCGGCCGATGTCGCGTGCACTGCGGACGCGGGCCCAGCGGGTGGTGGAGTTCTGCTCGTCCATCCGGGCTCCTTGGTCAGGATATTCCGACTTCGTCGTAGTCAGGTTATCCCGACACTGTGGAATGTGCAAGAAGATCCTGACATCACACTGCGCAACGGACGCCGTCGTGCCTCAGCCGGGCTGCTGGTGCAGCCTCGTGAGGGTCGTGCGGAGCCTGAGGAGCTCGTCGTACGTCGGCTGGTGCGGGAGTCTGAGAGCCGCAGTGCCTGTCTCGTAGGTGGACAGCTCACGCAGCTCGGCCTGGAGGGTGCGCAGGAGATCGCGCGTGTCGCTTCGCCTGCCCACCGTCGCGGCGAATCGTGCGGGCGGGAGTCGCTCGTCGAGCGTGTCGAGGCCCAGCGCCCGGTATGCGTCGCAGGTGCGACGGACGGTGACGACGATGCTGTCGAGGACGATCCGGCGTCGCACCTGGTGAATGCCGGGCCTCCGGTGAGTGCGCCCCTCGGACGCCGGGGGCGTGGAGAAGGAGAACCAGTCGGAGACGGCGGTGAGCACGCGGGAGGCGCGCCCGCCTCGGTCGTGCAGCGCCTCGATGACGCGGCGTCCGACGGTGAACAGGGCGAGGGGCAGGAAGACGACGAGCACGCCGAGGCCGATCAGGACGAGAGCGGGCGGCACACCGCCGAGGGACACGGTCACCCGGTCGACCTCCTGGACTCGGGCGGTCTGGGTGTGGGCTCTCGGGGACGAGAGTAGCGGCCCGCGTCGCGCCCTGGCTGGACGGGTACGGCTCAGCGGGTGCGGCGCATGAGGGTGAGGTGCATCGCGTCGGTGCCGTGGACGTGGGGCCAGAGCTGCACGTCGAGGCCGCCCGCTCCTCCGTCGTCGGGCCCGAGGTCGATGTCGGCGTCGGGGACCAGGACGGAGCGGACGGCGGCGCGCGCGTCGATCCGCTCGGCGTCGTCGCGGCGCCGCAGGACGTCGTCGACGACGAGGCGGGTCTCGGCCTGGTGGGGCGAGCAGGTGACGTAGGCGACGACTCCCCAGGGGCGGACGGCGTCGAGGGCGGAGTCCAGCAGCTCGCCCTGCAGGCGGGTGAGCACCCCGAGGTCGGCGGGGGTGCGCCGCCACCGCGACTCGGGGCGCCTGCGCAGGGCGCCGAGGCCGGTGCAGGGGGCGTCGACGAGCACGCGGTCGAAGGCGCCGGGCTCGTCGGCGCCGACGTCGCGGCCGTCGCCGGTGCGGACCTGCTCGACGACGCCGTCGGGTGCGGCGCGCAGGGCGCGGGAGACGAGGCGCGCCCGGTGCGGCTGCACCTCGTTGGCGACGAGCCGCGCGCCACGGGCGGCCGCGAGCGCCGCGAGGAGGGCCGACTTGCCGCCGGGGCCGGCGCACAGGTCGAGCCATCGGCGGTCGGTGTCGTCGGGGCCGTCGAGGGGTGCGGCGGCCAGGGCCAGGGTGACGAGCTGGGAGCCCTCGTCCTGGACGCCGGCGCGGGCGTCGGCGACGGCGGGCAGGGCGGCGGGGTCGCTGCCTCCCGCCATGACGAGGGCGGTGGGTGCCCAGCGTCCGGGTTCGAGGCGCAGGTCGGCCTGGTCGGCCTCGTCGCGCAGGGTGTCGGGGTCGGCGAGGCCGGGGCGGGCGACGAGGGTGACGCGGGGGGCGGTGTTGTCGGCGTCGAGCAGGGCGGCGGTCTCGTCGGGGTCGCGGCCGGCGCCGGCGAGGGCCTCGCGCAGGGCGCGGGTGATCCACAGCGGGTGGGAGCGGCTGGTGGCGAGGGCGTGCAGCTCGTCGGGGGCGTCGTCGCGCAGCTGCTCGAGCCAGTCGTCGAGGCTGGTGCGGCCGACGGCGCGCAGGACGGCGTTGACCATCTGGGCGGGTCCGGCGCCGACGCGGTCGCGGGTCAGGGCGACGGTCTCGGAGACGGCGGCGTGCGGGGGCACGCGCATGCCGAGGAGCTGGTGGGTGCCGAGGCGCAGCACGTCGAGGATCTCGGGGTCGAGCTGGTCGAGGGGGCGGCTGACGCGGTGGGCGAGGATCGCGTCGTAGCGGCCGCGCAGGCGCAGGGTGCCGTAGGTGAGCTCGGTGGCGAAGGCGGCGTCGCGTCCGGTGAGGCGCCGCTCGCGCAGCAGGGGCGGCAGGACGAGGTTGGCGTAGGCGTCGGAGGCGTCGACCTCGCGCATGACGTCGTACGCGACGGCGCGGGCGGGGTCGGTGCGGCGGCTGCGCTGCGAGGGGGCCTGGTTGCTGCGGTGGCGGTCGCCGCGGGTGCGGGCGGCGCCCCGCTGGCGGCCGCGGGCGTCCCTGCGGTCGTCGTGCCGGCCGTCCCTGCGGTGGTCGTCGCGGCCGCTCATCGGGCGTCCCCGAGCACGAGGTCGCCGTCGGCCAGGAGGGCGCGACCGGCTCCGCGGGCCCAGTCGGGCGCGGGCATGGCCTTCTTGCCGACGGGGCGCACGTCGCCGAGGGCGACGGGGCCGGTGGCGGTGCCGACGAGCACCTCCTTCTTGCCGGCGCGGACCTGTCCGGGGGCGAGGGTGTCGCCGTCGGGCAGGGCGTCGGGGCGGGGGGTGACGGGCCCGAGGCCGAGGCGCGACCCGTCGGGCAGGGTGGTCCAGGCGCCGGGTGCGGGGGTGACGGCGCGGACGCGGCGGTCGACCGCGAGCGCCGGGTCGTCCCACCGTACGCGGGCGTCGTCGGTGGTGATCTTGGGGGCGACGCTGACGCCGTCGGCGGGCTGGGCCTGCGGCTGTAGGGCGCCGGCCTCGAGGGCATCGAGGGTGGCGACGAGGAGCTCGGCGCCGCTGGTGGCGAGTCGTGCGAGCAGGTCGCCTGAGGTGTCGCGGGGGCGGACTGTCTCGGTGGCGGTGCCGAGCACGGGCCCGGTGTCCATGCCCTCGTCGAGGAGGAAGGTGGTGGCGCCGGTGACCTGGTCGCCGGCGAGGAGGGCGTGCTGCACGGGGGCGGCGCCGCGCCAGGCGGGCAGGACGGAGAAGTGCAGGTTGACCCAGCCGAGCCGGGGCACGGCGAGGACGTCGGGGCGCAGGAGGTGGCCGTAGGCGACGACGGGGGCGGCGTCGACCTCCAGGTCGCGCAGGGTGCGCAGGAACTCCTCGCCGCGGGGGCGGTCCGTGAGGACGGGGATACCGGCCTCCTCGGCGGCGACGCACACGGGGCTGGGCACGAGGCGGCGGCCTCGCCCGGCGGGGGCGTCCGCGCGCGTCAGGACGGCGGCGACCTCGTGGGACGAGCGCAGCAGGGCGTGCAGGGACGGGACGGCGGGTTCAGGGGTTCCGGCGAAGAGCAGACGCACCACACGATCCTAGTCGGGTGGACGCCGACCCCAGGTGTGCCGACCTTCTCCCCGCCGCCCGTCGAACCGGCGTTCGATCCCGGAGGCCGGACCGGCCGTCGAAGGCGGCCCTCGCGCGGCGACCATGCCCTACCGCGCCGCGCCGGCGGGCCGTCGGACCTCGAAGTGGAAGCACCCGTGCTCCAGCGCTCGCACGTGCACGAGCACCACGCCGGGGTCGGCGAACGCGTCGTTGAGCGCCTCGTCGAACCCGGCAGCGGCGTCCGCGGGGACCTCAAGGAGGCGCCCACCGGCGATGTGACCTCTGGCGTCGTAGCGACGCAGGGTCCGCAGGGCGCCGGGCCGGTCGAAGGGGTAGGTCACGCCGGGCACGAACCCTGCGCAGTCGTCGGCGTGGACGAAGACGGGGCCCTGTTCGTCGTACGCGCCCGGCCGCGCACCGGTCTCGGCGGCCCAGCGGCGCAACGGGGCGTACGAGACGAGGGCGATCCGGTCGCCGGGTCGGGCGGGGCGCAGGCAGCAGCGCAGCGGGGAGCCGGCGTCGTCACGGGTCGTGGTGTACGGGGCGCAGGGCTGCCCGGCGTCGTCGACCACGCGCAGCTGGGCGAGGGCGGTCGAGTCGATGGGGAGCGCGGTGTACCTGGTCATGCACCCATGCTGGTGCGCCGCGGGTGCCTCTGCTGGCAGGAATCGGACGTCGCGCTCGCCGCGCGGCAGCGGGCGTTACGGGACGCCCTCGCCGTCACCGCGGGCCCGGGCCTGCCGGGCGGACGGGCACGCCCAGGTCGCGCAGAGCGGCCCGGAAGGTATCGGTGTCCGTGAAGTGGACGGCGTGGAACCCGAGGTCGCGGGCGGCGGCGACGTTCGCCGGGCTGTCGTCGACGAACACGGCGCGCCGCACGTCCACGTCGAACACCCGTTCGAGGTGGCGGAAGATCTCCGGGTCGGGCTTGGCCAGGCCCACCCGGCCGGAGACGACGACGCCGTCCATACGGGCCGTCGCGGGGGCCGCGGTGGCGGCGTGCTCGAACAGCTCGGCGGACCAGTTGGTCAGACCCAGCAGGCGCAGGCCCGCCGCCCGCAGCTCGTCCACGAGCGCCGCGGATCCCGGGACCGGCCCGGTGAGCGTGCCGGGGAAGTTCGCGACGTACTCGTCCATCAGTGTGCGCAGGTGGGGGCGGCCCGCGAGCGCCTCCCGGGCCTGGGCCCAGGTGCGCCCGGCGTCCTGGGCGCGGTTGAAGGCGGGGAAGTCGATCTCGGCCATCCACGCGTCCACCTCGGCGCGGTCGCGGTCACCGAAGGCGCCGTACGGGTCCCACCGCACGAGGACGTTGCCGAAGTCGTAGACGACGGTGTCGACGGCGCTGCCGGAAGCCCCGTCGGAGGTCCTGTCGGCGGCGGTCATGTCAGAGCATCTCCTTGGGGTCGACGTGCACGCGCACGGTGCCACCCTCGCGGCGGGCGGAGCGGACGGCGAGGGAGGCGCGCAGCTGCGCGGACAGCTCGTGCCCGCGCGCGAGCGGAACCCGCAGCACGACGCGGACGCGTGGTTCGAGGGTCCCGGCCGCGCCCCCGGGGCCGTCGTCCCCGGGCAGCTCCACGGGGCCGAGGACGGCCTCCCCCGTGGCGAGCTCCACCCGGCCGACGACCGCCTCGACGGGGCCGCGGTCCCCGGTGACGGCGGCGACGCGCACGGCCGGCGGCAGCGCGAGCTCGCGGCGCTCGGCCAGCTCGCGGTCCGCGAGGCCGGGGGCGTCGAAGCGGACGAGGGCCCCGGTCGGTGCGGGGGCGGCGTCGCCGACGAGCAGCACCTGCCCGCCGTCGGGGGCGGGACGGGTGAGAGCGGCGGCGGCGAGCCACCGGTGCAGCGCCTCGGTGGAGGCGGCCAGGCCCGTGGAGGCGGTGGAGACGGCGGCGTCGAGCAGCAGGGTGACAGCGTACCCGCCGTCGGCGACGGGTTCGGCACCGGGGGTCGCGACGACGAGCGCGGGGCCGGCGCCGACACGGTCCAGGACGCCGCCGGGCGCGGTCGAGGCCGACACCCGCACGGGGGTGCCGGGGAAGGCGCGGCCGAGCTCCTCGGCCGTGCGGTCGGAGCCGACGCGCACGGCGCGCAGGCGGGTGTCGCCGCACTCGTCGCACCGCCAGCCGCCGGCGAGGCGCCCGCACCAGGAGCACTGGGGGGCGGAGGCCCGCCCGCGCAGCCCGAGGGGGCCGTGGCAGGCGGTGCAGCGGGCGGCGGTGCGGCAGCGGCCGCAGGCGACGACGGGCAGGTAGCCGGTGCGCGGGACCTGCACGAGCACGGGACCGCGGGCGAGGGCGTCGCGCGCGGCCCGCCAGGCCGCGGACGGCAGGCGGGCGGCGGCGCCGGGTCCTTCGGCGGCGAGCTCCACGGAGGTCAGGGCGCGCACGCGGGGGGCGCGGGCGCGCAGCACGTCGCGCGGGGCGGCGATCTCCCGCGCCCACCCGGCAGCCAGCAGTGCCTGCGCCTGCACGGTGCGCCCCGGCGAGGCGAGCAGGTAGGCGGCGCGCTCCAGGTCGCTGCGCAGCGCGAGGACCTCCCGCGCCTGCGGGTAGGGGGCGTGCGGCTCGGCGAGGGTGTCCTCGCCGTCGCCCCACAGCACGACGAGGCCGAGGTCGGGCACGGGCGCGAACATGGCGGCGCGGGTGCCGACGACGACGTCGGCCAGGCCGTGCCGGGCCCGCAGGAAGGCCCGGTACCGCGGCGCGGGGCCGTCGTCGGCGAGGAGGCGTGCCACCTGGTCGTCGTCGAGGCCGGCGCCGCGCAGGGCGTCGCACACCCGTTCGGCGTCGCGGGCGTCGGGCACGACGACGAGGGCCCGCCGCCCGCCCGCGAGCGTGGCCCGCACGGCGTGCGCGACCGCGACCGTCCAGTGGGGACGCGTCGCCATCGGCTCCCCGGCGCCGGGCCGGGTACCGGGATCCGCGCGAGGGCCGGCGCCCGGATCGTCGCCCGGACGACCGCCGTGACGGCCGTCCTGCGCCCCCTGGGGCGCCTCCAGGCCGGGCAGGGGGGTCCAGACCGCCCGAGGCGCCTCCCCGGCCGTCAGATGCCGGCAGAAGGCCTCTCCGCCCCGGTACGGCGCCCAGGGCGCGGCGCCGTCGTCTCCCCCGCCGGGCGGGACCACCGGCGGGGGTGCGGGCGCGGCACCGCTGGCATCCCGGCCCTCGTCCGCCACGTCGCTCCCCTCGCCGGAGCCGGCGGAACCCTCCGTGCCGAAACCGGCAGGGCCCGCGGTGTCGCCGGTGTCGCCGGTGTCGTCACGGCGGTCGGCGAGGGCGGCCAGCACCTCCTTCTCCACGCGGGCGTGCCGGGGCGGGACGGCGAGGCGCAGGACGTCGGCGAGGGTGCCCGCGTACCGGTCGGCGACGGCGCGCGCCAGGCGCAGCACCGGTTCGGAGAGCACCGGGTCCCCGGACACGACGCGGCGCAGCGGCACCAGGCGGCCCGTGTGCGCGGACGACTCGGCCCGCGCCACCACGTACCCGCCGACCTCCTGCGGCCCGAACCGGGCCCGCACCCGCACCCCGGGCACGGCGTCGGCGGCGACGTCGGCGGGCACGAGGTAGTCGTACTCGCGGTCCAGGTGCGCGGGCTGCAGGTCGAGCACCACCCGGGCCACGGGCAGCTCGTCGGCGATCTCCTTCGCCCCCAGCGCGGCCTTGCGCCGCCCCCGCCCCTTGCCCGCTCTGCCCCCGCTCGACGGCGCCGGGACGTCGTCGAGCCCGAGCAGCGCGGGCTGCTCGGGCTCGGGAAGGTCGCTCACCGGCCTATCTCAGCATGTCCCCCGGACAGTCGTCACACCCGGGACCGGATCGACGTAGCGGTGACTGTCATGACCCCGCGGGGTGGTGACAGTCAGCGCTACGTCGACGCCGAGAATCGCTCCGACCGTGAGCCGATGCACGAGCCGAGGGTGACGACGTCGTGCCCCTCGGCGGTACCAACCCGAGAGACGCGACCCCAAGAGCTCAGACGGCAGAACGCAGAGCGTCGACCCGGTCCGTCCGCTCCCAGGTGAACTCCGGCAGCTCGCGCCCGAAGTGCCCGTACGCGGCGGTCTTGGCGTACACGGGACGCAGCAGGTCCAGTTCGCGGATGATCGCGGCGGGACGCAGGTCGAACACGTCCCGGATGGCGGTCTCGATGCGGGCGGGGTCGACCTGCGCGGTGCCGAACGTCTCCACGTACAGGCCGACGGGGTGGGCCTTGCCGATGGCGTAGGCGACCTGCACCTCGCAGCGCCGCGCCAGCCCGGCGGCGACGACGTTCTTCGCCACCCAGCGGGTCGCGTACGCGGCGGAGCGGTCCACCTTGGAGGGGTCCTTGCCGGAGAACGCGCCGCCGCCGTGGCGGGCCATGCCCCCGTAGGTGTCGACGATGATCTTGCGCCCGGTGAGCCCCGCGTCGCCCTGGGGGCCGCCGACGACGAACTTGCCTGTGGGGTTGACGATGAGCCGGGCGCCGGCGGTGTCGAGGCCGACCTGCTCGCCCACCTGCGCCAGCACGGGGCCGATGACCTGCTCGGCCATCTCGCGGCCGAGCTTCTCCTGCGTGACGTCGGCGTCGTGCTGGGTGGACAGGACGACGGTGTCGACGCGCACGGGGCGGTCGCCGTCGTAGCCGATGGTGACCTGCGTCTTGCCGTCGGGGCGCAGCCCGGTGACCTCGCCGGTGCGGCGCACGGACGCGAGGCGCTCGGCGAGCCGGTGCGCCGTCCAGATCGGCAAGGGCATGAGGGTGGGGGTCTCGTCGCTGGCGTAACCGAACATTAGGCCCTGGTCGCCGGCGCCCTGCGCGTCGAGGGGGTCCATGTCGCCGGCGTCGTCGCGCAGCTCGAGGGCCTTGTCGACGCCCTGGGCGATGTCGGGCGACTGCTGCCCGATGGAGACGGACACGCCGCACGAGTCGCCGTCGAAGCCGATGGCGGAGGACGTGTAGCCGATGCGGCGCACGACGTCGCGCACCAGCTGCGGGATCTCGACGTAGGCCTCGGTGGTGACCTCGCCGGCGACGTGCACGAGGCCGGTGGTCACGAGGGTCTCGACCGCCACCCGCGACCGCGGGTCCTGGGCCAGCAGCGCGTCCAGGATCGTGTCGGAGATCTGGTCGCACACCTTGTCGGGGTGGCCCTCCGTCACGGACTCGGACGTGAACAGGCGCAGTGCATCGGTCATGCACGACAGCCTACGGGCCCGCTCCGCCCCCGACGGCCCCTCGGCCACCAGACGTGGCCCACATCATGAGATGATCTCACATGTCGGACATGAGGGTGGTCACGGCGGTCCACACGGCGTCCGCGACCTCGCGCTTCGTGCCGGCCGCCTCGGCGACCGTCTCGCCCCGCGCGTCCAGGACCGTGACCTCGTTGGTGTCTACGGCGAACCCACGGCCGTGCCCGACGGCGTTCACGGCGAGCAGGTCAGCGCCCTTGCGCCGGGCCTTCGCCCGCCCGTGCTCGAGCACGCTGCCGTCCGCGTCGCCCGTCTCGGCCGCGAAGCCCACGACGACCTGCCCCGGGCGGAGCCGGTCCCGGGCGAGCTCGGCCAGGACGTCCGGGTTCTCCACCAGCTCGATGGGCGCCGGACCGGACCCCGGGGTCTTCTTGATCTTGGCCCCCGCCGCCGTCACGGGCCGGAAGTCGGACACGGCCGCGGCCATGACCACGGCGTCCGCGTCGACGGCCGCCGCGCGCACCGCCTCACGCAGCTGCGCGGTGGTCTCCACGCCGACCACCTCGACGCCCGCGGCCTGGCAGCCCGCGACGGCGTCCGTGTCGAGGTTCGCGGCCACGAGCCGCACCCGCGCACCACGGGCCCGCGCCGCCTCCGCCAGGGCCACGCCCTGGCGGCCGCTGGACCGGTTGCCGAGGAACCGCACCGGGTCGAGCGGCTCGCGGGTACCGCCGGCGGACACGACCACCGACCGACCGGCCAGGTCGCCCCGGTCCGCCCGCTCCTCGCGCCCGGCATCGCCCGCGGCGACCGCCAGCGCGGCCCGCGCGATGTCCTCGGGGTCGGGAAGCCGCCCCGGACCGGTGTCCGCGCCGGTGAGGCGCCCGGCGTCGGGGTCGAGCACCACCACGCCCCGGGCGCGCAGGGTCGCCACGTTCGCCCGCGTCGCGGGGTGCTCCCACATCTCGGTGTGCATGGCCGGCGCCATCACCACGGGACAGCGCGCCGTGAGCAGCGCCGAGGTGAGCAGGTCGTCCGCCCGCCCGGCCGCGGCCCGCGCCATCAGGTCCGCGGTGGCGGGCGCCACCACGACGAGGTCCGCGCCCTGTCCCAGCGCCACGTGCGGCACCTGGGGCACGTCCTCGAAGACCTCCGAGGTGACCGGCTCGCCGGACAGCGCCTCGAACGTCGGCGCCCCGACGAACCGCAGCGCCGAGGCGGTCGGCAGCACACGCACGGCGTGCCCCTGCTCACGCAGCAGCCGCAGCAGCAGCACCGCCTTGTACGCGGCGATGCCCCCGCTGACGCCGAGAAGGATCCTCATCCGGCGTCGCGCCGGGTCAGAGGGTCGGCTCGTCGCCGAACGTCACGGCGCCGTCGACCACGTCGGTGCCGGCGTCGCCGAAGTCGATGACCGGCTCCGCGGGGGCGGCGGGCTTCTCCTCGGCCGGCTTGGACTCGAGCAGGCCCTGGTTGATCTCGCGCATCGCGATCGAGAGCGGCTTCTCCTGGTTGCGCGTCTCGACCAGCGGGCCGACGTTCTCCAGCAGGCCCTCGTTCAGCTGCGAGTAGTAGGCGTTGATCTGCCGCGCACGCTGGGCCGCGTAGAGCACCAGGCCGTACTTGGAGTCGGTGCGCTCGAGCAGCTCGTCGATGGGCGGGTCGGTGATGCCGATGGGCTGGGCCACGGTTCCGGCCATGGGTCACTCTCCACAAGAAAGGTGTCGGGGTTCAACGGGTCATTCTACGCGCACACGAGCGGGCGGCGTCAGCCCGCCACCTGCGGTGTCGCGGACGTCACGCCCATGACGCGGGCGAGCTCGTCGGTGGCGCGGGTGACGTCGTCGTTGACGATCGTCACGTCGAACTCGGGTTCCGCCGCCATCTCCACCTCGGCGGTGGCCAGACGGCGCGCACGCTCCTCCGCGTCCTCCGTGCCGCGCCCCACGAGGCGCCGGACGAGCTCGTCGAAGCTCGGCGGCGCCAGGAAGACGAACTGGGCGTCGAGGCCCATCGTGCGCACGGCCTCGCGCACCTGGCGTGCACCCTGCAGGTCGATCTCCAGCAGCGTCGGCACGCCCCGGGCCAGGTGCTCGGCGACGGGCCCGCGTGGCGTGCCGTAGCGGTTGCGGCCGTGCACCACCGCCGACTCGAGCATCTCGCCCGCGGTGACCATCCGGTCGAACTCCTCGGGCGTGACGAACAGGTAGTGCACCCCGTGCACCTCGCCCGGCCGCGGGGCGCGGGTCGTCGCGGAGACGGACAGCCAGACCTGCGGGTAGCGGGCGCGGATGTCCGCCGAGACCGTGCCCTTGCCCACGGCGGTGGGGCCGGCGAGCACCGTCAGGCGCGTCGGGGTGTGGTGCGGTGCCGGGCGCCCGGCGGGTGGAGCGGAAATGTCAGCCAAACCTCTCGATGAGCGCTTCCTGCTGGTGCGGCCCGAGGCCGCGGACGCGACGTGTCTCGGCGATCCCGATCTCTTCCATGATCGCCCGGGCCTTCACCTTACCGACACCCGGCAAGGACTCCAGCAACGAGACCACCTTGAGCTTGCCGACGACGTCGTCCGACTGCCCCTGGGCGATCACGTCCTTCAGCGAGCCCTGGGAGTACTTCAACCGGTTCTTGATCTCCGCGCGAACGCGTCGTGCCTCGGCCGCCTTCTCGAGGGCCGCCGCACGCTGTTCCGGAGTCAGTGGGGGAAGGGCCACGCAAGTCACCTACTCGTGTCGAGCTCATGTCGAGCCGCTGGTCTGTGTGAACTTCACTTAAGAAAGTAGCCACGACCTGCACGGTCGGCAATCGGTGACGCGCCCCGGAATAGCAACGATTCCGGGCACGAATCACCCCATTCGACGCGAATCCGGGCGAGCCGACCCCGCCGGGTGCGCCTCCCGGACGCCGGCCGGGCCCCCGCGCACCTCGCGGGCGGCCCGGGCCTCCCCCGGCACTCCACCGGCCCCGGTCAGGCCCGCAGGGCTCCGGCGGCCTCGCGGGCGGCGGCCCGGGCGGCGGCCCGCAGCGCGTCCGCGTCGGGGCCGGCCCCGAGCACGCCGCGCGACGAGGAGGCGAGCACCCGGCGGCGCGCGTCGCCGAACACGGCCGCGAGCTCGGCCGGCCCCGCGCCCTGGGCGCCGACGCCGGGGGCGAGCAGCGGCCCGTTGACCGCGCCGAGGTCGGTGCCGGTGGCGCGCGCCGCGTCGCCGACCGTCGCGCCGACCACGAGCCCGACGGAGCCCATCGGGAGCCCTGCAGTCACCGCGCCGGCGTTGAGCCCGGCGGCCTGCGCCGCGACGCTCGCCGCCACGGCGCGCCCGTCGGCGCCGCGGGCGTGCTGCACCTCGTGCCCCTCGGGGTTGGAGGTGAGGCACAGCACGAAGATGCCGCGGCCCGTGCGCTCGGCGAGCTCCGCGGCCGGGGCCAGCGAGCCGAAGCCCAGGTAGGGAGACAGGGTCACCGCGTCGCCCGCCAGCGGCGAGCCGTCGGCGAGGAACGCGTCGGCGTACCCGGCCATCGTGGAGCCGATGTCGCCCCGCTTCGCGTCCACGATCGTCAGCGTGCCCGCGGCGCGCGCCGCCGCGACGACCTCCTCCAGCACGGCCACGCCCGCCGCGCCGTGCCGCTCGAAGAACGCGGCCTGCGGCTTGAGGGCCGCGACCCGGCCCGCCAGCGCGTCGACGACGCGCAGGGACAGCTCCCGCACGCCGGCGACGTCGTCGGCGAGCCCCCAGGCCGCCAGCAGCGACGCGTGGGGGTCGATGCCCACGCACAGCGGGCCCGCGTCGTCCATCGCCGCCGCGAGCCGCGCCCCGAACGGGACGCGCGCGGTACCGTCCGGGGCGCCCGCCCGCGCCGCGGTCACGTCAGCACCTCCGGCAGCACCGGGGCCGGCTCGGCGACGACCGGGCGCGGCTCGGCCCGCCCGGCCAGCCGGGCGCGCGTCGCGGCCGTGTGCTCCTGGAGGCTCCCGACGTCGAACGGGCCGCCGCGCACCGCCTCGATGCCCTGCACCGCCGCGGCGAGCTGGTCCACGGTCGTGACCATGGGCCGGTCGGCCGCCGTGGTGGCCGCACGGATCTCGTAGCCGTCGGCCCGTGCGCCCTGCCCGGACGGCGAGTTCACCACGAGGTCCACCGCGCCGTCGGTGATGAGGTCGACGATCGTCGGCTCGCCCTGCGGCCCGGTGCCCTGCGAGAACTTGCGCACCACGGTGCAGCCGATGCCGTTGCGGCGCAGCACCTGCGCGGTGCCGGCCGTCGCCAGGATCTCGAAGCCGATCTCCGCGAGACGCTTGACCGGGAAGACGATGGACCGCTTGTCCCGGTCGGCCACGGACACGAAGACCGCGCCGCCCGTGGGCAGGCCGCCGTACGCCGCCGCCTGCGACTTGGCGAACGCGTGCGGGAAGTCCTTGTCGAAGCCCATCACCTCGCCCGTGGAGCGCATCTCCGGGCCGAGGACCGTGTCCACGACGTACCCCTGCGCGGTCCGGAACCGCTTGAACGGCAGCACCGCCTCCTTGACGGCCAGCGGCGCCCCCAGGTCCAGGGTGCCGCCGTCGCCCTCGGCGGGAAGGACGCCGTCGGCCCGCAGGTCCGCGATCGTCTCCCCGACCATGACCCGGGCCGCGGCCTTCGCCAGCGAGGCGCCCGTCGCCTTGGAGACGAACGGCACGGTGCGGGACGCCCGTGGGTTGGCCTCCAGCACGTACAGCACGTCGGAGACGAGCGCGTACTGCACGTTGAGCAGGCCGCGCACCCCCACGCCCTTCGCGATCGCCTCGGTGGAGCGGCGGATGCGCTCGATCTCCGCCTCCGACAGAGACACCGGCGGCAGCACGCAGGCCGAGTCGCCCGAGTGGATACCGGCCTCCTCGATGTGCTCCATGACGCCGCCGAGGAACAGCTCCTCGCCGTCGTACAGCGCGTCGACGTCGATCTCCATCGCGTCGTCGAGGAACCGGTCGATGAGCAGCGGCGCCGGCAGCAGGCCCGCGGCCGTGCGGTCGTCCGCGGCGGCGGCCGCGAGCGCCTTGGTGACGTACTCCGTGAGCTGGTCGTCGGAGTAGACGATCTCCATGCCGCGGCCGCCGAGCACGTAGGAGGGGCGCACGAGGACGGGGAAGCCGATGCGCTCGGCGACCTCGCGGGCCTGTCCGAGGGAGCGGGCGGTGCCGAAGGCGGGGGCGGGCAGGCCGGCGTCGGCGAGGACCTGGCCGAACAGGCCGCGGTCCTCGGCGGCGTCGATGGCCTCCGGGGAGGTGCCGAGGATCGGCAGGCCGGCGTCGGCGAGGCGCTGGGCCAGGCCGAGGGGGGTCTGGCCGCCGAGCTGGACGATGATGCCCTTGACGGGCCCGGCAGCGGCCTCGGCGGCGTAGACCTCGAGGACGTCCTCGAAGGTGAGCGGCTCGAAGTAGAGCCGGTCCGAGGTGTCGTAGTCGGTGGAGACCGTCTCGGGGTTGCAGTTGACCATGACGGTGTCGTACCGGTCGGCGAGCGTCAGGGCGGCGTGCACGCACGAGTAGTCGAACTCGATGCCCTGCCCGATGCGGTTCGGTCCGGAGCCGAGGATGATGACGGCCTCGCGCTCGCGGGGCGCGACCTCGGTCTCGCTGTCGTAGGACGAGTAGTGGTAGGGGGTCGCGGCGGCGAACTCGGCGGCGCAGGTGTCCACGGTCTTGAACACGGGGCGCACGCCCAGGGCGTGGCGGACCTCGCGCACGGTGGCCTCGCCGGCGGGGCCCATGCCGCGCAGGCGCGCGACCTGGCCGTCGGCCAGGCCGTGGCGCTTGGCGCGGCGCAGGACGTCGGCGGTGAGGGTGTCGCTGGCGGCGACCTCGGCGGCGACCTCGTTGATCAGCAGGATCTGGTCGAGGAACCAGGGGTCGATCTTGGTGGCGTCGAAGACGTCCTCGAGGGTGGTGTTCCCGGCGACGACGGCCCGTAGGGCCTGCTGCACGCCGACCATGCGGTGCTCGGTGGGCCGGCGGATGTCGGTGAGCAGGTCCGCGAGTGCCTGGCCGGAGGGCGCGTCGCCCTCCCAGTGGAAGCCGACGCCGCCCTTGTCGATGGAGCGCAGCGCCTTGCCGAGCGCCTCGGTGAAGTTGCGCCCGAGCGCCATGGCCTCGCCCACGGACTTCATGGTGGTGGTGAGGGTGTCGTCGGCGGCGGGGAACTTCTCGAAGGCGAAGCGGGGCACCTTGACCACGACGTAGTCGAGGGTGGGCTCGAACGACGCGGGGGTGACGCGGGTGATGTCGTTGGGGATCTCGTCGAGGGTGTAGCCGACGGCGAGCTTGGCGGCGATCTTCGCGATGGGGAAGCCGGTGGCCTTGGACGCCAGGGCGGAGGACCGGGAGACGCGCGGGTTCATCTCGATGACGATGACGCGGCCGGTGGCGGGGTCGACGGCGAACTGGATGTTGCAGCCGCCGGTGTCGACGCCGACCTCGCGGATGACGGCGATGCCGATGTCGCGCAGCTTCTGGTACTCGCGGTCGGTGAGGGTCAGGGCGGGCGCGACGGTGACGGAGTCGCCGGTGTGCACGCCGACGGGGTCGACGTTCTCGATGGAGCACACGACGACGACGTTGTCGTTCTTGTCGCGCATCAGCTCGAGCTCGTACTCCTTCCAGCCGAGGATGGACTCCTCGAGGAGCACCTCGGTGGTCGGCGAGTAGTGCAGGCCCTGGCCGACGATGCGGCGCAGGTCGGCCTCGTCGTAGGCGAAGCCGGAGCCGAGGCCGCCCATGGTGAAGGAGGGCCGCACGACCATGGGGTAGCCGAGGTCGTCGGCCGCTGCGACGGCCTCGTCGACGGTGTGGACGATGAGGGACCGCGCGGACTCGCCGCCGCAGACCTCCACGACGTCCTTGAACTGCTGGCGGTCCTCGCCCTTCTGGATGGCGGGGATGTTGGCGCCGATGAGCTCGACGTCGTACTCGGCGAGGACGCCGGCCTCGTCGAGCGCGATGGCGGCGTTGAGGGCGGTCTGGCCGCCGAGCGTCGGCAGGAGGGCGTCGGGGCGCTCCTTGGCGATGATCGTGGTGAGGACGTCGGTGGTGATCGGCTCGACGTAGGTGGCGTCGGCGAACTCCGGGTCGGTCATGATCGTGGCCGGGTTGGAGTTCACGAGGATGACGCGCAGGCCCTCCTCGCGCAGCACGCGGCACGCCTGGGTGCCGGAGTAGTCGAACTCGCAGGCCTGGCCGATGACGATCGGGCCGGACCCGATGACGAGGACGGAGGAGATGTCGGTACGGCGGGGCATCAGTTCTCCTTACCGGTGGACCCGCCGGCCAGCGCGGCGAGGGCGCTGGACGGGACGGTCACGGGCGTGCGGGTGGTCATGAGCTCGACGAAGCGGTCGAACAGGTAGGCGCTGTCGTGCGGTCCGGCGGCGGCCTCGGGGTGGTACTGCACGGAGAACGCGGGGACGTCGAGGGCGGTGAGGCCCTCGACGACGCGGTCGTTGAGGCCGACGTGGGACACGATGACGCGGCCGTACCGGGCGTCGTCGGCGCGTTCGTCGTCGTACGGCGCGGTGCTGACGACGTCGACGGGGGCGTCGACGGCGAAGCCGTGGTTGTGCGCGGTGACCTCGACCTTGTCGGTGGTGCGGTCGAGCACGGGCTGGTTGATGCCGCGGTGCCCGTAGCCGAGCTTGTAGGTGCCGTAACCGAGCGCGCGGCCGAGCAGCTGGTTGCCGAAGCAGATGCCGAAGAACGGGATGCCGCGGTCGAGGACGGCGCGCAGCAGGTCGATCTCGGGCTCGGCGCTGGACGGGTCGCCAGGGCCGTTGGAGAAGAACACGCCGACGGGCGAGCCGTCGTCGGGCAGCAGCGCGGTGACGTCGTCGATGGTGGCGGTGGCGGGCACCACGTGCACCCGCACGCCGCGCTCGGCGAGCCGGACCGGGGTCATGGCCTTGATGCCCAGGTCGACGGCGACGACGGTCGCGACCGGGGCCCGGCCGGCGTGGTCGCCGGCGGGCTCGACGACGTAGGCCTCGGTGGTGGAGACCTCGGGCGCGAGGTTGGCGCCGGCCATCTCCGGGGACGCCTTGACCTCGTCGAGGAGCTCGGCCACGGGCCGCTCGCTGCCGTCGGCGCGCACGAGGGCGTCGCCGGAGAAGACGCCGGCGCGCATGACGCCGAGCTCGCGCAGGTGGCGGGTGAGCGCGCGGGTGTCGACGTCGCTGATGCCGACGACGCCCTGGGCGACGAGCTCGTCCTCCAGGGACCGGTCGGCGCGCCAGGAGGAGACGCGGCGGGCGGGGTCGCGCAGCACGTAGCCGGCCACCCAGACCCGGCCGGACTCGGGGTCCTCGTCGTTCACGCCGGTGTTGCCGACGTGCGGGGCCGTCATCACGACGATCTGCCGGTGGTACGACGGGTCGGTGAGGGTCTCCTGGTAGCCGGTCATGCCGGTGGAGAAGACGATCTCGCCGAACGTGGCGCCGCGGGCGCCGTAGGCGCGGCCGCGGGCGACGGTGCCGTCCTCGAGGACCAGGACGGCGCTCTGCGGGGCGGGCGGTGGGGTGGGGCTGGTGGTCACGAGTCGTCCTTCTGCTGGGCGGCGGAGGTCATGAGGTGGCGCACGGCGTCGACCAGGCGGGACCGGTCGGTGGCGTACCGGGTGCGCAGCCCGGTGTCGAGCCGTGCGGCGGGCACGTCCGGGGCGTCGGGGTGGGGCTCGTCGTCCCAGGTGAGGACGACGAGGCCGTCGGCGCCGACGTACTTGCCGGCCATGCCGGGGGCGAGGCCGACGCCGTGCAGGGCGTGGGCGGGCACGAAGACGGTGCGGGTGCCGTGGCGCTCGATGAGCACGCCGGCGTCGTGCACCGAGACGGTGGCGGCGGCGCGGTCGCCGAGGGTGTGGGCGCCCACCCGGGCGAGCCAGTCGCCGGTCAGGGTGCTGCACACGTAGGTGGCGTCGAGCGGGGCCAGGCGCTCGGCACCGAGGTCGGACGGCGCACCGGGGGGCGGCGGCACCGTGGCGTCGCTGCGGCTCGCGAGCCGTCGCCGGCCCACGAGGACCGCCAGCAGCAGCACGACGCCGAGCACCACCCAGATGCCGACGGCGACGGGCAGGGGCAGGTTCACCGGGCACCTCCGGCGGCGGCGTCGGCGCTGCCGGTGGGGGCGCCGTCGAGCACGGTCGCCCGCCCCCGCAGGAACGTGGCGACGACCCGCCCGGGCAGCTCGTGCCCCCGGAAGGGCGTGTTGCCGCTGGTCGTGGCCTGCGCGGCGCCGTCGACCACCCGGGTGGCCGACGGGTCGACGAGGGCGAGGTTCGCGGGCTCGCCGGCCGCGACGGGGCGACCCTGCGTGTCGTCGATGCGCCCGATGCGGGCCGGGGTCGTCGACAGGACGCGCGCGACGTCGGCCCAGTCGAGGCGACCGGTGTCGACCATGGTCTGCTGCACGACGCTCAGCGCCGTCTCCAGCCCCGTCATCCCGAACGCGGCGGCGCCCCACTCGCAGTCCTTGTCCTCGCGGGTGTGCGGGGCGTGGTCGGTGGCCACGATGTCGATGGTGCCGTCGGCGAGACCCTCGCGGACCGCCTCGACGTCCTTCGCGGTGCGCAGCGGCGGGTTGACCTTGTAGGTGGGGTCGTAGGTGCGGGCCAGCTCGTCGGTGAGGATCAGGTGGTGCGGGGTGACCTCGGCCGTGACGTCGATGCCGCGGGACTTGGCCCAGCGCACGATCTCGACCGACCCGGCGGTCGACAGGTGGCACACGTGCAGGCGCGAGCCGACGTGCTCGGCGAGCAGCACGTCGCGGGCGATGATCGCCTCCTCGGCGACGGCGGGCCACCCGGCGAGGCCGACCTCCGCCGACACGACGCCCTCGTTCATCTGCGCGCCCTCGGTGAGCCGCGGCTCCTGGGCGTGCTGGGCGACGACGCCGTCGAACGCCTTGACGTACTCCAGGGCACGGCGCATGAGGATCGGGTCGTGCACGCACTTGCCGTCGTCGGAGAACACGCGCACGCGGGCCGCGGAGTCGGCCATCGCGCCGAGCTCGGCCAGGCGCTCGCCGTCCAGGCCCACGGTGACGGCGCCGACGGGGTGGACGTCCGCCCAGCCCGCCTGCGTACCGAGGCGCCAGACCTGCTCCACGACGCCCGCGGTGTCGGCCACCGGGGAGGTGTTCGCCATGGCGTGCACCGCGGTGAACCCGCCCACGGCGGCCGCGCGCGTACCGCTCGCCACGGTCTCGGCGTCCTCGCGCCCGGGCTCGCGCAGGTGCGTGTGCAGATCCACCAGGCCGGGCAGCAGCACGTGACCGGCGGCCTCGATCTCGACGGCGCCGGCGGGGACGGCGGCCGTGCCCGGGGCGGCGATCTCGGCGATGACGCCGTCCGCCAGGACGACGTCGGCGGGCTCGCCGCCGAGCGGTCGGGCGCCCCGCAGGACGTAGGTGGTGCTCAACGAGGGGTCCCTTCGACGGTTCCGGGCTGGGTTCCGGGCTGGGTGACGGGCGGCGCCGCGGGCGGCTGCTCCTCGCCCGACAGCAGCAGGTAGAGGGCGGCCATGCGCACGGCGACGCCGTTGGCGACCTGCTCGACGATGACGGCACGCTCGGAGTCCGCCGCCTCGGCGGAGATCTCCAGGCCGCGGTTCATCGGGCCGGGGTGCATGACGATCGCGTGCTCGGGCAGCAGCGCCAGGCGTCGCGCGTCGAGCCCGTAGTAGCGGGTGTACTCCAGCGGGCTGGGGAAGAACCCCCCGGCCCCGCCCGACATCCGCTCGCGCTGCACCCGCAGCATCATCACGGCGTCCGGCTGCCGGTCGGCGAGCGTGGCGTCCAGGTCGTAGGAGGTGCGGCACGGCCAGGTCTCGACGCCGACCGGCAGCAGCGTCGGCGGGGACACCAGCGTGACCTCCGCCCCGAGCGTGTGCAGCAGGCGCACGTTCGCGCGGGCGACGCGCGAGTGCAGCACGTCGCCGACGATCGCGACCTTCAGGCCCGCGAGGTCGGCGCCGACGCCGTCGTCCGTCCCGCCGCCGCGCAGCCCGCCGTCCGGGCCGCCGAGGTGGCGGCGGATCGTGAAGGCGTCCAGCAGCGCCTGCGTGGGGTGCATGTGGGTCCCGTCGCCGGCGTTGAGCACCGCGGCGTCGAGCCAGCCCGCGTGCGCGAGCTGGTACGGCGCGCCGGACGCCCAGTGCCGCACCACGACCGCGTCCGCGCCCATGGCGTGCAGCGTCAGGGCCGTGTCCTTGAGCGACTCCCCCTTGGAGACGCTGGAGCCCTTCGCGGAGAAGTTGATGACGTCGGCGGACAGGCGCTTGGCCGCCGTCTCGAAGGAGATGCGGGTGCGCGTGGAGTCCTCGAAGAAGAGGTTCACCACCGTGCGGCCGCGCAGCGTCGGCAGCTTCTTGATCTGCCGCGACTGCGTCGCCGCCATCTGGGCGGCCGTGTCCAGCAGCAGGATCGACTCGTCGCGGCTCAGCTCGGCCGTGGACAGCAGGTGCCTCATCGCGCCCCCTCCTCGCCGCGGCCGCTGATGACCACGGCGTCCTCGCCGCCGTCGACCTCGCTCAGGCGCACCCGCACCCGCTCGGAGGTGGACGTCGGCAGGTTCTTGCCGACGAAGTCGGGACGGATCGGCAGCTCGCGGTGCCCGCGGTCCACCAGCGCAGCGAGCCGCACCGCGCGGGGGCGCCCGAGGTCGCCGAGCGCGTCGAGGGCCGCCCGGATGGTGCGGCCGGAGAAGAGCACGTCGTCGACCAGCACCACCGTCTTGCCCTCGATGCCGGCCTCCGGCAGCCGGGTGATGCCGACGGCCCGCGTGGGCTGGCGGCGCAGGTCGTCGCGGTACATGGTGACGTCGAGCTCGCCGACGTCGCCGGCGGGGTCGAACGCGGGGTCGATCGCGGCCAGGCGCTGCGCGAGGCGCGCCGCCAGCGTCACACCGCGGGTGGGGATGCCGAGCAGGACGACGTCGGTGACGCCCTTGGACCGCTCCACGATCTCGTGGGCGATGCGGGTCAGGGCACGGGCGACGTCGCTCTCGCCGAGGACGACCGTGCCGTCAGCGCCGTCGGCGGCGTCGTCGATCCTGCCGGCGGGGTGGTCGGGTGTTCCGGGCATACCGGTGCCAGAGTGCACTGGCGACCTCCTTCTCCGCCTCACGGGACGGTGTTAAAGGGTGTCACTTCGCCGCCCGTCCCCCAGGACGGGCTGGGCCCAGCGTAGCGCCGGCACCGGCCGGGCTCGCCCCGATGACCACGATCCGGGCGCGACGTCCGTCACACCCCCGCGGCGCAGCACGACGGCGGCGGGAACCCGATGGTCCCCGCCGCCGTCGTGCGTCGTGCCGGTCCCGGCCCGATGGGTACCGGCCGCAGCAGGTCAGGTCAGCAGCGTCGGCTTGATCTCCACCAGCCGGCCGAGCAGCCCGTTGACGAAGCCCGGCGACTCGTCCGTCGACAGCCCACGGGCCAGGTCGACCGCCTCGTCCACGGCCACGGCGTCCGGCACCTCGTCGTTGAAGAGCAGCTCCCAGGCGCCGATCCGCAGCACGGCACGGTCGACGGCCGGCATGCGGTCCACCGTCCAGCCCCGCGAGTACGTGGCCAGCAGCTCGTCGATCCGCTCGCGGTGCGCGACCACGCCCTCGACGAGGTCGGCCGCGTACTGCGGCACCGCCGCCTCCGTGTGCGGCTCGATCACGCGGTCGGCCAGCAGCACCTGCGGGTCGACGCCGCGCTGCTCGGCCTCGAAGAGGATGTCGACGGCCCGCTTGCGGGCCTTGGTGCGTGCGCCCATGGCTGTGCTCGGTCCCTCAGTCGTTCACGCGGCCGAGGTACGACCGGTCGCGGGTGTCGACCTTGACCTTGGTGCCCTGCTCGAGGAACAGCGGGACCTGGATCTCGGCACCCGTCTCGAGGGTCGCGGGCTTGGTGCCGCCCGTGGAGCGGTCGCCCTGCAGGCCCGGCTCGGTGTAGGTGATCTCCAGGACCACCGACGACGGCAGCTCGACGTACAGCGGCGTGCCCTCGTTGGAGGCCACGAGGATGCTCATGCCCTCGAGCATGAAGTCCTTCGCGTCGCCGACCGTCTCGGGGGTCACCGTGATCTGGTCGTAGGTGTCCGTGTCCATGAAGACGTAGTCCGTGCCGTCCATGTACAGGTACTGGAAGTCGCGGCGGTCCACGTTCGCGGTCTCCACCTTGACGCCCGCGTTGAACGTCTTGTCGACCACCTTGCCGGACAGGACGTTCTTCATCTTGGTGCGGACGAACGCGCCACCCTTGCCCGGCTTGACGTGCTGGAACTCGATGATCGTCCAGAGCTGACCGTCGATACGGAGCACGGTGCCGTTCTTGATGTCGTTGGAGGTAGCCACGTTTCCTGTTCGTCCTCAGTTCGGGTTCGGGTGGGTCGGGCTCGGAGGGGTCGGCGCGGGTGCCGGAGCACGGACGTCGACGATCCACGGCCGCGAAAGAGCCCGCGCCAGTCTACAGCCCGCCCCCGGCCTCCCCGTCGGCCGGCTCGGGCCCGACCGAGCCCGTCACCGCGCCGCCCGCGGCGCCGGCGCGCAGCAGCCGCGCCGCCAGCGGGCGCACCGCCCGGTCCTCGGCCCACAGCGCGGTGCGCAACCGCTGGCTGACGGCCTGCTCGCTCACGCCGAGGGCGCCCGCGGCCGACCGCTGCGGGGCACCGTCGTCCGGCCGGGCCGCGACCGCGTCGACCGCCTCCCAGCCGGAGGCCGACCGGCGGGACAGCACCGCGCCGAGCAGCCGCAGCAGCGCCTGCGCGTCGCCGGCCACGGTGCCGTAGGGCTCAGCAGGCTCGCCCTCGACGACGACGGGCGCGGCGAGGCCGCGGCCCTGCGCCCGGCGAAGTGCGCCGCGGGCCCGCGTGAAGGCCGGTCCGGTGCCGGCCCTGGCGTGGTCCGGCAGCGGCAGGTCGACGGCGCCGAGCCCGATCCCCACGGCCCACGCGTCGGCCCGCAGCAGGTCGAGCGTGAGGTCCACCGCGAGGCGCGCGCCGTCCTCGTCCGGGGCGAGCACGCCCTGGATCTCCGCGCCGACGGCACGTTCGAAGCCGACGACCAGGCCGGGGCGCGGGGCGCCGCCCACGACGCCGGGGTCTTCGCGCGGGGCGTCGTCGAGGTCGGTGACCTCGCCGGGCCCGGCCAGGCGCCGGAGCGTGCCGGGAACGAGGTCGGCCCCGCCGGACGAACGTGCGGCCGCTGCCATGACGATCATTTCTCAAGGCTAGCGCCTTGATCGATCCATCCCGGTATCCCGCCCTTGATCGTCACCGCTCCAGGATCGCTGGCGGACCACGGTCTAGCCCCTGAGCTTGTGCGCCACGGCCTCCAGGGCCAGCCGGTACGAGTCGAACCCGAAGCCCGCGACCGTGCCGGTCGCGATCCCCGCGACCACCGAGTAGTGCCGGAACGACTCGCGCGCCGCCGGGTTCGACAGGTGCACCTCCACCAGCAGCAGCCCGGACGTCGTCACATGGGCCGCGGCGTCGCGCAGCGCGTAGCTGTAGTGGGTGAAGGCCGCCGGGTTCAGCACCACGTGGGCGCGGGCGTCGGTGGCCTCGTGCAGCCAGCCGACCAGGGTCGACTCGTCGTCCGTCTGCCGCACGTCGACGGACAGCCCGAGCGCGTCGCCCCAGGCGGCCGCCTCCCGCTCGAGGTCGACCATGGACGCGTGCCCGTAGATCTCCGGCTCGCGCACGCCGAGCCGGCCGAGGTTGGGGCCGTTGAGGATGAGCACCTGAGTCATGGCCCCGAGCGTACGGTCACCTCACTCCCCCGGGCCGTCGTCGACCAGCAGGCGGCGCGGGCCGGGCCCCTCGGCGCCGAGGGCGTCGTCGGGGTTCGTCAGCCGGCACCGGCGCAGCGACAGGCAGCCGCAGCCGATGCAGTCGGTGAGGTGGTCACGCAGGCGCTGCATCTGCTCGATCCGTGCGTCCAGGTCCTCGCGCCACGCCGCCGAGAGGGCGTACCAGTCGCGCGCGGTCGGGGTGCGGTCGTCCGGCAGGGACGCCAGTGCCTCGCGGATGGCGGCGAGCGGGATCCCGACGCGCTGCGAGACCCGGATGAACGCCACGCGACGCAGCACGTCGCGGCGGTAGCGCCGCTGGTTGCCGGACGTGCGCCGGCTCGTCAGCAGGCCCTCGCGCTCGTAGAAGTGCAGGGCGGAGACCGCGACGCCGCTGCGGGCGGCCACCTCCCCCACCGTCAGCTCGTCGTGGTCGCCCGCCACGGGGCCCGGCGTCGGTGCCACCACCGGCGCTCCCTCCTGCCCGCCGCACGGGCCGCTTGACCTCAACCTCGGTTGAGGTCACACCCTACCGGCATGGACGCCATCCGACTGCACGCCTTCGGCCCTCCCGAGAACCTCGTCGTCGAGCAGGTCCCCGACCCCGAGCCCGGCCCCGGGCAGGTGCTCGTCGCCGCGAGCGCCCACGGCGTCCACCTGCTCGACGCCTCGCTGCGCCGGGGCCAGGACGACGGCCCGCTCCCCCTGCCGACCCTGCCCGCCGTGCCCGGCCGGGAGGTCGCCGGCACGGTGGCCGCGGTGGGGCCGGGCGTCGACGTCGCCTGGGTGGGCCGCCGAGTGGTCGCCCACCTGGGCCGCACGGCCTCGGGCGGCGGCTACGCCCGGCTCGCCGCGGTCGACGTGGAGGCCCTGCATCCCGTCCCCGAGGCGCTCGCCCTCGCCGACGCGGTCGCGATGGTCGGCACGGGACGCACGGCCGTGCTGGTGCTGCGGGCGGCCGCCGTCACGCGGCAGGACGTGGTGGTGGTCACCGCGGCGGCGGGCGGCCTCGGCTCGTTGCTCGTCCAGGCGGCGCTCGAGCAGGGGGCGAGGGTGGTCGCCCTGGTCGGCTCGCGGGGGAAGGTGCGCGCGGTGCGCTCGCTGGTGCCGGACGCGGGCGAGCGGGTCGCGGCCGTCGAGACCTCGGGCCCCGGGTGGCAGGACGCGGCGCGTGCGGCCGTGCGGCGGCTCGCCGCCGGGCGGGACCGGCGGCCCGGGCCGGACGGGCACGACGGCGGCCGCGACGCGGACACCGACGGGCCGGGCGCCACGCTGGTCCTCGACGGGGTGGGCGGCGACGTCGGGACCGCGGCCGCCGAGCTGCTCGGCACCGGCGGCAGGCTCGTGGTCCACGGCTGGGCGGCGGGCGCCCCGAACCGGGTCGCGGCGGCCGCCGACGGGGACCGCGCGCCGGGAGGCGTGCGGGTGGTGCCCGTCGTCGGTCCCGGCTCCGCGGCGCCCGCGGACCTGCGCCCCCTGCAGGCCGAGGCGCTGGAGCGGGCGGCGTCCGGGCGGTGGCGCGTGCTGACGTACCGCGTGCCGTTCGCGGCCGCGGCGCGGGCGCACCGGGACCTCGAGAAGCGGCGCACGACCGGCAAGGTCGTGCTGGTGTGAGCGGCGACGACGCGCGGGCGGACGCCGCGCAGGTGCTGGGCCCAGGGACGCAGCGGGTCGTCCTGGTGGGCATGGTGGCGTACGTGGCCGTCGGGGCGTTCGAGGCCCTGGCGGTCTCGACGGCGATGCCGGTGGCGGCGGCGCAGCTGGACGGGCTCGGCCTGTACACGCTCGCGTTCGCCGCGACGACGGCCACGAGCGTGGTCGGGATGCTGACGGCGGGCCGCTGGGCCGACCGGACGGGTCCCGCGGCGCCGATGTGGGCCGGCGTGGGCCTGTTCCTCGCCGGGCTCGGCGTCGCGGGCCTGGCGTGGTCCATGCCCGTGCTCCTGGCGGGGCGGGCGCTGCAGGGGCTGGGGTCCGGCCTGTCCGGGGTCGCGCTGTACGTCGTGGTGGCGCGGGTGTTCCCGGCCGAGCGGCGGGCGGCCGTGTTCGCGTGGTTCGCCGCGGCGTGGGTGCTCCCCGGCGTGGTCGGTCCGCTGCTGGCCGGGCTGGTCACCGAGCACCTCGGCTGGCGATGGGTGTTCCTCGGGGTGCCGCTGCTGGCGCTGCCAGCGCTGCTGGCCCTGTACCCGGGCCTGGTGGCGGTGCGACGCTCCGCGCGCGGCGGCACGACGGCGGGGACCGGCGGGTCGGACGCGCTGCGGCGGGTGCTCGTCCCGGTGCTGCGGGGCGAGCGGGGCCTGGGCACCGTGGTGCGGGTCCGGGCCTGCGCGTCGGCCGCGTTCGCCGGGGCCGAGGTGCTGCTGCCGCTGGTGCTCGTGCACGAGCACCAGGTGTCCCCGGCCGTCGCGGGCAGCGTCCTGACGCTGCACGTGCTCGGGTGGCAGGCTGGCTCCTGGCTGCGGGGGCGCGGGCTGCACGGCCTGTCGCACCAGGGGTTCGTCCGGCTCGGCGGCGCGCTGCTCGCGGCCGGCGTCGGGGGGACGGTGATGCTCGCCCTGCCCGGGGTGCCCCTGCCGGTCGCGGCGGCACCCTGGGTCCTCGCGGGGCTGGGCATGGGCCTGACGTACCCGACCCTGAGCCTGCTCGTGCTCGACCTCGCCCCGCGGGAGGTGCAGGGGACGGCGGCCTCCGCCCTGCAGGTCTCCGACGCGGTCGCCGCCGCTGCCGCCCTGGCCGGCACGGGGGCGCTGCTGTGGGCCCTGCACGACGTCGTCGGCCTCACGGCCTACGCCGTGTGCCTGGGCCTGGCGGCCGCCCTCGCGCTGCTGGTCGCGGCGCTGGCCGGCCGTACGGCCGTCACGTCCGCCGGGCCCGGCCCGTCGAGGGTCGTGGAGCCCGCCGGCGCCCATCCCGGTGAGGATGCCGGTGGGCATGTCGGTGGGCATGTCGGTGGCACCGATGAGAATCACGTCACACCCGGGTCGACACTCCGGCGGCCGGCGAGCGCCGCCCCGTCCTGAGCGCGACCGCCACGATCCGTCCGAGCACCACCCCCAGCCCGCATCGGAGGAAACCATGACCGCAGACCCCGCACCGTCCGGCCGGCTGTCCCCCGGCGCCGTACGCTCCGCGCTCGACGGCGCCGCGGCCGTCCTCGTGCCCGACGACCCGGGGTACGAGGACGCGCGCACGATCGAGCCCGGCGGCGTCGAGCTCCGCCCGGCTGCGATCGTGCGCCCCACCGACGCCGCGGGCGTGGCCCGCGCCGTCCGCCTCGCCCGCGACGCCGGCGCGGAGGTCTCCGTGCGCTCCGGCGGGCACTCCGTGTTCGGCCTCGGCCGCGGCACGGGCGCCCTGACGATCGACCTGCGCGGCCTCGACGCGGTCGACGTCGACACGTCCACCGGCCCGCCGACGGCGTGGGCCGGCGGCGGCGTCACCGCGGGCGCCTACTCGCAGACGGTGGGCGAGCTCGGGCTCGCGACCCCGTTCGGCGACACGGCCGGCGTCGGCGTGGGCGGCATCACGCTCGGCGGCGGGGTCGGCCTGCTGTCGCGCGCCCACGGCATGACGATCGACCACCTGCTCGGCGCGGAGGTCGTGACCGCCGACGGCCAGGTCCTGCACGTCGACGCCGAGGAGCACCCCGACCTGTTCTGGGCCCTGCGCGGCGGCGGCGGCAACTTCGGCGTCGTCACCCGCTTCCGGTTCGCCCTGACCGAGCTGTCCGAGGTCGTCGGCGGCATGCTCATGCTGCCCGCGACCCCCGAGAGCGTGGCCGGGATCGTCGCCGCGGCCGACGCCGCCCCTCGGGGGCTCACCGTGATCCTCATGGTGATGTCGGCGCCGCCCGTGCCGTTCATCCCCGCCGAGTGGCACGGCCGTCTCGTCGTCATGGCGAACCTGTGCTGGTCCGGACGCCCCGAGGACGCCGACGCCGCGATGGCGCCGGTGCGCGACGTCGCCGCCCGGGCGGGCGGCGCCATCGTCGACGGGGTCCGCACCGGCCCCTACGCGGGGCTGCTCGAGGGCGGTCCGCCGCCGGGCGCCATGGTCGCGACGGGGCGCGCGTTCTTCACCGACGGCCTCGACCTGGACGCGGCCACGCACCTGCTCTCCCAGCTCGAGTCGGTCGACGCGCCGATGCGTGCCGCGCAGCTGCGGGTGCTCGGCGGCGCCGTGGCCGACGTCGACCCGGGCGCGACCGCCTACCCGCACCGCGGCGCCCGGGTGCTGGGCAACGTCGCCGCGGTGGCGCCGTCCGCCGAGGCCGCCGCGGGGTACACGCCCTGGGTCGAGGCGCTCGCCGCGCGCCTGCGGGGCGACCACCCGGGCGCGTACGTCAACTTCGCCCTCGACGGCGGCCTCGACGTCGCCCGGGCCGCCTACCCCGGCGCCACCTGGGAGCGCCTGCGGCAGGTGAAGCGCACCTACGACCCGCAGAACGTGTTCACCGGCAACGTCAACGTGCCGCCGGCGTAGCGCCCTGCGCCGACCAGCCGCGCCACCGGACGGCCCGCAGCCGCACCAGCGGGCCGTCCGGGCGGCGCGCGGCGTACTGCGGGTACCGGTCCGCGAGCGCGTCGAGGCCCGCCTCGAACGCCGCCGGGTCGGGCCCGTCGGCGTGCTCGACCCGGGCGGTCCCGTCGACGCGCACCCACCACAGACGGTCCCAGTCGTCGTCGTAGGCGTCGACCAGCACCGCGGCGCGCGGGTTCTCGGCGAGGTTGCGCAGCCGGCGCAGGGCGGTCGTCGTCTTCGGCTTGTGGTCGACCGCGGACACGACGTCCCACCCGGGCGGACCGCCCGGGCCCGGCGCGCGCAGCAGCGCGAACGTCACCGGGACGACGTGGGGCCACCCGTCGCTGCCGGTCGTGGCCAGGTAGCCGTGCCGCGCCGCGCGCAGGCGAGCGCGGCACTCGCCTGCCGGCAGGCGGGTGCCGCCGCGCGTCCCGGTGCCGTCAGTCCCGGTGCCGTCCATGGCGCCATGGTGGTCGCCGCCTCGCTCCCCCGCACGGGCACGCGCCGGGGCCGGGTCGAGGGCCCGTCACGTCCCGCCGGCCCACGTCGTCGGTGTGTCGAGCACGGTGTCAGGCACGGGGCCAGGCACGGTGCCGAGCACACCGCGCGCCGGCGGAGGCCGGCGGACCGCCGCTCAGGAAGGATGTCCCCATGACGCCCCCCACGACGCCCACCGAGACCCGCGACCGCACCGTCGACCTCGCCGCCCTGCGACGCGTCGCGTTCGGCGCCGCCTACCGGATGCTCGGCAGCGTCACGGAGGCGGAGGACGTCGCGCAGGACGCGATGCTGCGCGTCGCCCCGGAGGGGCGGCTGCCCGCCGACGTGCGCAACGCCGAGGCGTACACCACGACGGTCGCGACCCGGATCGCGCTCGACGTGCTGCGCTCGGCCCGCGTGCGGCGGGAGAGCTACGTGGGCGAGTGGATCCCCGAGCCTCTGGTCGGCGACGTCGTCGCGCCCGTGCCAGGGCGGGACGCGGCCCGGCACGCCGAGCTCGCCGACGACCTGTCGACCGCCTTCCTGGTGCTGCTGGAGAAGCTCACCCCCGCCGAGCGGGCGGCCTTCCTGCTGCACGACGTGCTCGGCTACCCGCACCGCCAGTCCGCCCGGGTGATCGGCACGACCGAGCTCGCCGCCCGGCAGCTCGCGTCGCGTGCCCGGCGGCGGATCGACGCCGCCAGGGACGAGGCTCTCGCCGTGCGGTCCGGCGCCCGCAGCGACCCGCACGCCTCGGAGCTCGTGTCACGGTTCATCGCCGCGACCGAGGAGGGCGACGTCGACGCCCTGATCGGCATGCTGGCGGACGACGTGGTCATCGCCGGCGACGGTGGGGGGAACGTCCCCCCGGGGTTCTCCATCACCCGGCCCGTGGCCGGGCGGGACGCCGTCGCCAAGCTGCTGGTCGGGTTCGCCCGCCGCTCCGCCCCCGCCCACCTGGAGCCGGCGACGGTCAACGGTCTGCCCGGGATGGTGGTGCACGCCGACCCGGCGATCGGTGGCGGGATCGTCGGTGCCTACTCCGTGGCGACCGCGCACGGCCGGATCACGGCGGTGTACGGCGTGATCAACCCCGACAAGCTGCGCCACCTCGGGCGGCTCGCGGACCTCGACCTGATGGCCGCCGCCGTCAAGGACGCCGGGCGGCGGCGCCGGTCGTCGCAGGAACCACCAGCATGAGCCCCAGCCCGGCGATGACCACCGCGACGATGGCGAGCGTGCCCCAGATCGTCGCGCCCGTGAGGGCGACGACGAGGGCCCAGAGCGAGGGCGCGAGGAAGGACACCGCGCGGCCGGTGGTGGCGTAGAGGCCGAAGATCTCGGACTCCCGCCCGGGCGGGGCGACCCGGGCGAGCAGCGACCGGGACGCCGCCTGGGCGGGGCCGACGAAGCAGGTGAGCGCCAGGCCGGCGGCCCAGAACACGATGGTTCCCAGCGGGTGCAGGGCCACGACCGCGAGGCCGCAGACGACGAGCCCGGTGAGAGAGCCGATGATGACCGCCCGGGGCCCGAACCGGTCGTCCAGGCGGCCGGCCACGATCGTGCTCAGTCCGGCCAGCAGGTTCGCGGCGATGCCGAAGACCATCACCTCCTGGGTGCCGAAGCCGAACGAGACGGCGGCGATCACGGCGCCGAACGTGAACACCGCCGAGAGCCCGTCACGGTAGACGGCGCTGGCGACCAGGAACCAGAAGGTGGGTCGCGCGCTGCGGAACAGCGCGACGACGTCGCGCCACAGCACGACGTACCCGGCGAAGAATCCCACCCGCGGGCGGTCGGCCGCCGGGGGCGCCTCGGGCACGTACCGGAACAGTGGCCAGGCGAACGCGACGGCCCACAGCCCGCAGCCGACGGCGATCACGCGGTAGGCGAGGCCGTCGTCGGTGGGCATCCCCCACCAGTCGGCCTCCGTCGCCACGATCACGAGCACGAGGGCGACGATCCCGCCGAGGTAGCCGAGCCCCCAGCCGAGCCCCGAGACCCGCCCGACGGTGCGCGGGGTGGACACCCGCACCAGCATCGCGTTGTAGTTCACGCCCGCGATCTCGCTCGCGACGCTGCCCAGCGACACGAGCGCGGCGCCCAGCACGAAGTACGCCGGGTCGGCCCGCACGGCGAACATCCCGAGCATGCAGGCCACGAGCAGGAGCGTCGCCCCGCCGAGCCACGCCTTGCGCCGCCCGCCCGCGTCGGCGCGCTGGCCCAGGACGGGCGCGAGCAGGGCGACGAGGACGCCGCCCACGGCGACCCAGGCGCCCAGCCCGCTGGTGAGCCCCGCGAGCGCCCGCTCCTTCGCCGGGTCGTCCGAGCCGAGTACCGCGACGGACGGCTCGAGGAACGCGTCGCTCGTGAGGTACAGGGCCGTGAAGACGAACGTGACGATGACCGTGTTGAACGGCTGGGTCGCCCAGTCCCACAGCGCCCACGCCACGACCTGGCGGGGCGTGCCCCCGCTGGCGCCGCCGGGGCCGTCGCCGTCCGGGTGGACGGCGGTGGGCCGGTCCGACGGCGGCGTCGAGGAGGCGGTCGTGTCGCTCATGGGCGAGAGTCTGCCGCACGACGCCCGCCGTCGGGCGGACCGTCGGTGACCAGGAGGTGAACCGGCAGGCGGACCAGCACGCTCGGACGGTCCGGCGTACGATCCGAGCGTGCCGCACCCGACCACCGACCTGCGCTGGGAGCCGGATCCGCTGCTGGGTGACGGGTTCGCCCAGGCCCCGCTCGGCCCTGCCACGCTCGTGCGGGCGACGCGACGGCCCTGCGGTGGGCCCCGGGGCGTGGTCCTGCACGTCCACGGGTACAACGACTACTTCTTCCAGTCGCACCTCGCCGAGGTCTGCGTGGACGCCGGGCTCGCGTTCTACGCCGTCGACCTGCGCCGCGCGGGCCGTTCGACGCGCCGGCCCGGCGCCACGCAGAGGGCGCACGCGGTCCGCTCGAACCCGTCCCGGCTGCCTGCGCACTACGTGACGAGCCTGCGCGAGCCCGGTGCGGACCTCAGCGCCGCGGCCCGTGCGCTGCGCGCCGCCGAGCCGGCCCTGCCGCTGGTGGTGCACGCCCACTCCACGGGCGGTCTCACGGCCGCGGTGTGGGCGCACGCGGTGCGCGCCGACCCCTGGGTGCGGCCGGACCTGCTCGTCCTCGACTCGCCCTTCCTCGACCTGCAGGGCTCGTGGGTCTCACGCACGGCGCGCACGCTGGCGCTGCAGGTGCTGGGGCGCACCCACCCGCTGGCCGTGGTCAGCACGGGCCCCTCGGTGTACGCGGAGCACCAGCACGCCGACGGGGGCGGCCGGTGGCGGTTCGACACCACGCTCAAGCGGCCCGACGGGCTGCCCGCCCGGGCCGGGTGGCTGCGCGCCGTGCGGCACGCCCAGCTCGCCGTCGCCCGCGGTCTCGCGATCGAGAGCCCCGTCCTCGTGGCCCGCAGCGCGGCGTCCGGCCCCGACAGCCCCGGCAACCCGCACCTGGACGCCCAGGACACCGTGCTGGACGTCGCGCGCATCGCCGCCCTGGCACCGCGGCTCGGGGCGGACGTCACCGAGCTCGTCGTCGACGGCGGGGTGCACGACCTGACGCTGTCCGCCGACGGGCCGCGCGCCGACTACCTCGACCGGATGCTCCGCTGGGTCGGCGACCGGCTCGCCGCGGGCGTCGAGGAGGCGTCGTGACCCGCGCCCCGCGGGGGGCCGACGCGTTGCCGCCGTACTTCCGACCGCCCCACCCGCCCGGGGCGCCGCGCCGGGTCGCCGCGCTCGCCCACCGCGGGTTCGCCCGCCCCGGTGGCGTCGACACCGGCCTGGAGAACTCCATGACGGCGTTCGCGGCCGCCGTCGCCCTCGGCTACCGGTACGTCGAGACGGACGCGCACGGCACCACGGACGGCGTCGCCGTGGCACTCCACGACGCCTCCCTGGACCGGACCACGGACGGCACCGGGCTCGTCGCCCAGCTGCCGTGGTCGCGCGTGCGGCAAGCCCGCATCGGCGGCGTGGAACCCGTCCCGCGACTCGAGGACGTGCTCGGCACCTGGCCGGACCTGCGGGTCAACGTGGACGTCAAGGAGGAGTCCGGCGTGGCGCCCACCGCGGCGGCGATCGAGCGCACCGCGGCCCACGACCGGGTGTGCGTGACGTCCTTCGACGCCCGCCGGCGGCGCGCCACCCTCGCGCGCCTCACCCGCCCCGTCGCGACGTCGGCGGGCCGGCGTGAGGTGGCGGGATTCCTGGCGGGTGCCCGCCTGCGCGCCGACGCCCTCGTCCGGGCCGCGCTGCGGGACGTGCACGCCCTGCAGGTGCCGGTCGTCACCGGGGCGCTCACCGTCGCGGACGCCGCGACCGTGGCCACCGCGCACCGCGTCGGCCGGGCCGTGCACGTGTGGACGGTCGACGACGCCGCCGAGATGCGGCGCCTCCTCGACCTCGGCGTCGACGGGATCGTCACCGACCGCGCCGACGTGCTGCGCGACGTGCTGCGCGAGCGAGGCCTCTGGGCCGACTGAACCGCTGTGGGTACGAAGATGGCGTGGATCTCGCCCGGATCCACGCCATCTTCGTACCCACAGCAGCAATCAGAGGCCGAGCTGGACCTGCACGCCGGGCCGGCCCGTCGGCGGTTCGGTGGAGATCTCCGCGTAGGCCGCCGCGAGGAGCGTCGGGTCGGGGCCCTCCAGCCGCACCGGCCGCGCCACGTCGTCCAGCACCACGAAACGCAGCAGGTCGCCCCGCGTCTTCTTGTCGCGCCGCATCGCGGACACGAGCTTGTCCCAGCGGTCGCCGCGGTACGTGGTGGGCAGCCCCAGCGACTCCAGGATCGCGCGGTGGCGGGCGACGACGGCGTCGTCCAGCTTGCCGCCCAGGCGCCCCAGCTCCGCCGCGAAGACCATCCCCACGGCCACAGCGGCCCCGTGGCGCCACTGGTACCGCTCGGTGAGCTCGATGGCGTGGCCCAGCGTGTGCCCGTAATTGAGGATCTCCCGCAGCCCCTGCTCGGTGAGGTCCTCCCCCACGACGCGCGCCTTGACCCGGATCGAGCGCTCCACGAGCTCGGCGACGACGTCCCACGTGGCCTCCGCCGCGTCCGCGCCCTGCCAGCCGTGCAGCTCGGCCGCGTGCTCCTCGACGAGCTCGAGGATGCGCTCGTCCGCGATGAAGCCCGTCTTGACGACCTCCGCCATGCCCGCGACCAGGTCCCACCGGTCCAGGGACTCCAGCGCCGCGAGGTCGCACAGCACACCGGCCGGCGGGTGGAACGCCCCCACGAGGTTCTTGCCCTCGGCCGTGTTGATGCCGGTCTTGCCGCCGACGGCGGCGTCGACCATCGCCAGCAGCGTGGTCGGCATGTGCACCACGCGGATGCCGCGCAGCCACGTGGCCGCGACGAACCCGGCGAGATCCGTCGTCGCACCGCCCCCGACGGACACGACCGCGTCCGAGCGGGTGAAGTCCGCCTGCCCCAGGACCTGCCAGCAGAACGCCGCGACCTGCGCCGTCTTCTGCTCCTCGGCGTCCGGCAGCTCGACGGCGAACGCCTCGTAGCCCTGCTCCTTGAGGTCGGCGCGCACCGCCTCGCCCGTGGCGGACAGAGACGCGGGGTGCATCACCAGCACCCGCCGCACGCCGTCGCCGAGCATGCCCGGCAGCTCGCCGAGCAGGTGGCGGCCCACCACCACGTCGTACGGGGCGTCCCCGTTCACGGTCACGCGGACCGGCATGCCTGTACCTCCTGAAGAACCTCGTCGGCGACCTGCTGCGGGTCGCGCTCGTCGGAGACCACGTGGACCGTGGCCAACCGTTCGTAGGTAGGGCGCCGGGCCGCCATGAGCTCCGCCCAGCGCGCCCGGGGGTTGCCGACCAGCAGCGGGCGGGACTGGTTGAACCCCACGCGCGGCGCCGCGTGCGCCAGCGACACGTCGAGGAACACGACCACCCCGCCGGCCGCCGCGTACCCCTCGATGGCGCGCTGCGTGTGGGGGTCCATGACGGCGCCGCCGCCGAGCGCGAGCACCCCGGCGTGGTGCGCCAGGGCCGTGGTCACGGCCTCCCGCTCGAGCGCGCGGAACGCCGGCTCGCCGTCGGTCACGAAGATCTCCGGCACCGACTTGCCCGCCGTCTGCTCGACGTCGGCGTCGGTGTCCCGGAACGCCACGTCCCAGCGGTCGGCCAGCAGCCGACCGATCGTCGTCTTCCCGCTGCCGGGCGGGCCGACGAGGACCACCACGGGCGTCCCGGCCGTCATCGCAGCAGCTCCGGGATCGCGCCCCGGTACGCCTCGGCGTTCCGCCGCACCTCCGCCACGGAGTCGCCGCCGAACTTCTCGACGGCGGCCTGGGCGAGCTCGAGCGCGACCATCGCCTCGGCGACCACGGCCGCGGGGGGCACCGCGCACACGTCGGAGCGCTGGTGGTGCGCCGTCACCGCCTCGCCCGTCGCGACGTCGACGGTCGCGAGCGCGCGCGGCACGGTCGAGATCGGCTTCATCGCCGCCCGCACCCGCACCACCTCGCCGTTCGACATGCCGCCCTCGATGCCCCCGGCCCGGTTGGACCGTCGGGTGATCCGCCCGTGGGCGTCGCGCTCGATCTCGTCGTGCGCGGCCGAACCGCGCCGACGCGCCGTGCGGAAGCCGTCGCCGACCTCGACGCCCTTGATCGCCTGGATCCCCATGAGCGCGGCGGCGAGCCGGGCGTCGAGCCGACGGTCGCCCGACACGTAGGACCCGAGCCCCGACGGCACGTCGTAGGCGAGGACCTCCACCACGCCGCCGAGCGTGTCGCCGTCCTTGCGGCAGGCGTCGATCTCCTCGACCATCGCCGCGCTCGTCGTCGCGTCGAAGCAGCGCACCGGGTCCGCGTCGAGCGCGGCCGAGTCCTCCGGCCGCGGCAGGTCCGCGCCCTCGGGCACCTCGACCGGCCCGATCGCCACCACGTGGGAGACGAGGCGCACCCCGAGCGCCTGCTCGAGGAACTTCGCCGCGGCGACACCCAGCGCGACGCGCGTCGCCGTCTCGCGGGCCGACGCCCTCTCCAGCACCGGGCGGGCGTCGTCGAAACCGTACTTGCGCATGCCCACGAGGTCCGCGTGCCCTGGGCGCGGGCGCGTCAGCGGGCGGTTGCGCGCGATCTCGCGCTCGTCGCCCGTGCCCGCGTCCACCAGCAGCGCCTCGCGCGCGACCGGGTCGGGCGACATCACGTCCGTCCACTTGGGCCACTCGGTGTTGCCGATCTCGATGGCCAGCGGCCCACCCTGGGTGACACCGTGCCGCAGGCCGCCGAGGATGCGCACCTCGTCCTTCTCGAACTTCATCCGCGCGCCCCGGCCGTAGCCGAGCCGGCGCCGTGCCAGCGCGTCCTGCACGTCGGCGGTGACGAGCTCCACCCCGGCGGGCAGCCCCTCCATCACCCCGACCAGGGCCTGACCGTGCGACTCCCCCGACGTGATCCAGCGCAGCATGGGTCCGATTGTTCCACGCCGGCGGCGGGCCCCGGACCGTGCGGCCGCAGTACGGACGACACCCCCGCACGCCCGACGCGCGGGCCTCGGGGGCAGGTCAGCGGGCCGGGCGGGACCCGGCACGCCGGCGAGCCGCGGGCCTCACGCCGCGGGAGCCGCGAGCTCGCCCGCCAGCGCGGCGTCCATCGCCGCGACCGGTGCGGGCCGTCCCGTCATCAGCCGCACCTGCTCGACCGCCTGGTGCAGCAGCATCCGCTCGCCGCCCACGACGACGCCGCCCGCCGTCGCCCAGGCGCGGGACAGCGCCGTGGGGCGCGGGTCGTACACCACGTCCAGGAGCACGCCCGACGGCGTGGCGCCGCGCGCACCCAGCGCCGCAGCCACGGGGTCGGCCGCGTAGGCCGGCATCGTGGACACCACCACGTCGGCGTCCTGCAGGACGCGCAGGGAGGCGGTGGCGTCCAGCACCTCGAACCGCGGCGAGACGCCCATGCGGGCCGCCGCCTCCTGCAGCGCGCCGGTGCGCCCGAGCGAGCGCACGAGCACGCGCGGCGCCGTGCAGCCCAGCTCCCCGAGCGCCGCGAGCGTCGAGGACGCCGTCGCGCCGCCGCCGAGGACGACCGCGCTCGCCGCCGTGGCCTCCGGCCCGCGGCCCTGCGCCACGAACCCCTCGCGCAGGGCGGCCACCAGGCCGTACACGTCCGTGTTCGTGCCGGTGAGGCTCACGCCGTGCTGCGCGGTGCCGACGAGCACCGTGTTCACGGCGCCGACGGCCCGCGCCAGCGGGTCCACGTGGTCCATCAGGTCGATGATCGCCTGCTTCAGCGGCATCGTCACGCTGAGCCCGGCCCAGCCGGCGTCCAGCCCCCGCACGAGCGCGGGGAGCTGTTCGACGGTAGTGTCGATCGCCGAGTAGCGCCAGCCGTCCAGGCCGAGCGCGTCGTAGGCGGCCGTGTGCAGCGCGGGCGACAGCGAGTGCGCCACCGGGTGGCCCAGCACCGCGGCGCGTCGGGAGACGGTCATCTCAGTACCCGTTCTCCTCTTCCCACGCCCGGAGCTCCTCGACGTTCTGCTGGTGCTCGCCGAACGTCGACGCGAACTTGGTCTCGCCCGACTCGAGGTTCACCGTCACCCAGAAGAGCCAGTCGCCGTCGGCCGGGGCGGCCGTCGCCTCGATGGACGCGGCCCCCGGGTTGGCGATCGGGCCCGGCGGGAGCCCCTCGTGCACGTACGTGTTGTACGGGTTCTCCGGGTCCCTGGTGTCGTCCCGCGTCAGCTCCGTCCCGGAGATCCCCAGCCCGTACGCCACCGAGGCGTCGATCTGGAGCGGCATGTCGGAGTCGAGGCGGTTCTCGATGGCCCGCGCGATCTTGGGGCGGTCCTCGTCGTGCTTGCCCTCACGCTCCACGAGCGAGGCCTCGATCAAGGTGCTCTCCCAGTCCGACTCGGGCACCCCCGCGTCCTGGAGCTCGGTCTTCGTCTGCTTCACCATCGCCGACAGCAGGTCGACCGCACCGTCGCCGGGCTGCACGCTGTACGTCTTGGGGAACAGCCAGCCCTCGGCGTCGCCGTCGGCCGACTTCGGCAGGCCGATCTTCTTCGGCTTGTCCAGGGCGGCCTCGAGCTCCTCGCGCGTGATCGGCGTGACGGAGGCGACGCGGTCCACGATCTGCTCGACCGTGTACCCCTCCGGGATCGTGACGTCGGTCTGGACCTTCTCGTTCTTCACGAGCGCGGCCACGGCGTCGGACGCCTTCATCTGGCTGAGCAGCTGGTAGGTGCCCGGCTGGATGCCGGCGGCGGCCGGGTTCTCACCGAAGGCCTGGGTGAACGCCTCGGCGCTCGCCACGACGTCGGCCTCCGCCAGCACGGTCGCCATCTGCCCGCCGGTCGCCCCCTCGGGGATGACGACCTGCACGGGCTCGCCACCGGGGCCGGGATAGTCCTCGGCCTGGCTGCCGAGGAACGGCAGGTCGCCGGCCAGGTCGCCGAGCCGGTCCCAGAGCAGATAGCCGCCCGCGCCCACGAGGCCGAGGACGACGACCATGACGACGGCGGTGCGCTGCCGGCGGCGGCGCCGGCGCTTCGCCTTCGCCCGGCGGCTCGCCGACGAGCGGCTCCGCGAGGGCGGCGGCGACTCGGCCTGCCGCAGGGCGGGGTGCTCGAAGAGGTCCGTCACGCCGGAATCATCCTTGTCCGAGGGCATGTGTGGTGGTCACGGGGTCGGTCGCTGTCGCGGGGGTCATCGTCCCGCCTCACGCACCTCGACGAGCTCACCGGCGCGCTCCCTGGCCGCCCGCTCCGCGTCGAGTGCAGATTGCAGAATGATAACGGCTGCGGCCTGGTCCACGACAGACCGGTGCTTCTTCGTCTTCCGGCCCGCCTGGCGCAGCTGGGCGTGCGCCGACACCGTCGTCATGCGCTCGTCCACGAGACGCACCTCGACCGGCGCCACCGCCGCCGCGAGGCGACCCGCGAACTCGCGGGCGTCGGCGGTCGCCGCGCCCTCCGAGCCGGACAGGTGCCGGGGCAGCCCCACGTACACGACGGCCGCGAGCCGCTCGGAGACCTCCTGCGCGATCCGGGCGACGTCGGCCGTGACCGCCGGCGCGCCGGCCGTGCCCGCGGGCACCTCCAGCACGCGCGGCACGGTCTCCACCGGCGTCGCCACGAGCCCGTCCGGGTCGCTGCCGGCCAGCCCGATCCGGGCCTTGCCGACGTCCACACCGAGGCGCGCACCGCGCGGCAGGTCCTCCACCGCGGTGCTCACCGCCGGCTCACGCCCCCGCACGCGCCGCGCGGACGCCGTCGACGACGCCGGCCAGGGCCCCGGGCAGCGCGGCCGCGTCGGTACCGCCACCCTGGGCGAGGTCCGGCTTGCCGCCGCCCCCGCCGCCGAGGGCCTTCGCCGCGCTCTTCACGAAGTCGCCCGCACGCAGGCCGGCATCCCGGGCGCCGGCGTTCGTCGCCACGACGACGAGCGGCCGCCCGCCGGCCACGCCCCCGACGGCGACGAGTGCCGGGTCGGCGTCGCCGAGACGGCCCCGCACGTCGAGCGCGAGGGCGCGCAGGTCGTCGGCCGAGGCCACCTCGCCGGCGTCGTGCGTCACGACGCGCACGTCACCGACCCGCGGCGCTTCCGCGGCCAGAGAACCGGCGGCCACGAGGAGCTGCGCCTGCCGCAGGCCCGCGAGCTCCTTCTCCGTCTCCTTGAGCCGCGACAGCAGCGACCCCACACGGTCGGCGAGCTCGTCCGGGCGGGCGCCCAGCAGGCCGGTCAGCTGGCCCACGAGGGCGTGCTCCTTGGCCTGGAACCCGTACGCGCCGTCGCCGACGAGCGCGTCGACGCGCCGCACGCCGGACCCGATCGACGACTCGCCGAGCAGCGCGACGCGCCCGACCTCGCCGGTCGCCCCCACGTGGGTCCCGCCGCACAGCTCGCGCGACCAGTCACCGCCGATCGACACGACGCGCACGCGGTCGCCGTACTTCTCGCCGAACAGCGCCATCGCGCCCTGCGCCTTCGCCTCGTCGAGCGACATGACGGCGTCCGTCACCTCGAGGTTCTCGGCGAGCCGCGTGTTGACCCGCTCCTCGATCTCCCCCAGCGCGGAGGAGTCGACCGCGGTCGGCGAGCGGAAGTCGAACCGCACGCGGCTCGGAGCGTTCTCGGACCCGGCCTGCGTGCGGTCGGGACCGACCATCTCGTGCAGGGCCTTGTGGATCATGTGGGTCGCCGAGTGGGCGCGGCTGATGGCCACGCGCCGGTCGACGTCGATGCTGGCCAGGCCCTTGTCGTCGAGCGCGACCGTGCCCTCGACCAGGCGCCCGCGGTGCACGGACAGCCCCTTGATCGGGCGCTGCACGTCGTCGACCTCGACGATGGCGCCACCGTCGAGCACGATCGTGCCCTGGTCGGCGAGCTGCCCGCCCGCCTCCGCGTAGAACGGCGTCCGGTCGAGCACGACCTCCACCGCGGCGGGGGCGGTCGCGGCCGGGGCGGGCCCGCCGTCCACGAGGAGGCCCGCGACCCGCACCGTGGCCTGAGTGTCGGTGTAGCCGAGGAACTCGACCTCGCGGGTCAGGTCCTTCGACAGGGTCTCGTAGGCGCGCAGGTCCGCGTGCCCCGTCTTCTTGGCCAGGGCGTCCGCGCGGGCGCGCTGCTTCTGCTCCGCCATGAGGTCGCGGAACGCCTTCTCGTCGACCTGCACGCCCTGCTCGCCGGCCATCTCCAGCGTGAGGTCGATCGGGAAGCCGTAGGTGTCGTGCAGCCGGAACGCCTCGGCCCCGGCGAGCACCGGCGTCCCGCCCTCGGAGGCCGAGCGCACCTTGCGCACGGCCGTGTCGAGGATGGTGGTGCCGGCGGCCAGGGTGCGGCGGAAGGCGTCCTCCTCCGCGTACGCCACGTCGCTGATGCGGCCGAACTCGGCGTCGAGCTCCGGGTAGGAGGCCTTCATGAGGTCCTTCGACACGGGCAGCAGCTCGGGCAGGGCGACGGCGTCGACCCCCAGCAGGCGCACGGCGCGCACGGCCCGGCGGATGAGCCGGCGCAGCACATAGCCACGGCCCTCGTTGGACGGGCGCACACCGTCCCCGATGACCATGAGCGACGACCGCACGTGGTCGGCGATCACGCGCATGCGCACGTCGTCCTCGGCGTCCGCCCCGTAGCGCTTGCCCGTCATCTCCTCCACGCGGGCGATGACCGGGTAGACCTCGTCGATCTCGTAGAGGTTCTCCTTGCCCTGGAGCAGGTAGGCGATCCGCTCCAGCCCGGCGCCCGTGTCGATGCTCTTGTGCTCGAGCTCGCCCAGCAGCGGGTAGCTCTTGCCCTGGCCCTCGCCGCGGACGAACTCGTCGAAGACGAGGTTCCAGATCTCGAGGTACCGGTCACCGCCGGGGTCGACGGTGCCGCCGGCCGCCTCCGGCCCGTACGCGGGCCCGCGGTCGTAGTGCCACTCGGCGCACGGTCCGGCCGGGCCCGGCTGGCCCGTGTCCCAGAAGTTCTCCTCGCGCGGCAGGCGCACGATGTGCTTCGGGTCGAGCCCGACGCCCTTCGTCAGCGCCTCGTAGGCCTCGGCGTCCTGCTCCCAGATCGTCACCCACAGCCGGTCGCCGTCGAGCCCGTACCCGCCGGCGCCCTGCTCGGTCGTCAGGAGCTCCCACGCGAAGTCGATGGCCTCGCGCTTGAAGTAGTCGCCGAACGAGAAGTTGCCGTTCATCTGGAAGAACGTGCCGTGGCGCGTGGTGCGGCCCACGTTCTCGATGTCGTTCGTGCGGATGCACTTCTGCACGCTCGCGGCGCGCGGCCACGGCGCCTGCTCGGTGCCGAGGATGTACGGGATGAAGGGCACCATGCCCGCGATGGTGAACAGGATCGAGGGGTCGGGCGAGACCAGGGGCACGCTCGGCACGATCTCGTGGTCCTTGGAGGCGAAGTAGTCGAGCCAACGCTGACGGATCTCGGCGGTGCGCATGGTGTCCTTCGTGTGGTGTGACGGGCGGGGCCGGCCGGTGTCCGGTCCCTTCCCATTCTCCCGCCTTCGGGGAGCTGGTCTGAACGGAATTCGCGGTGCTGGCTCAGGGATGCTGGCTCAGAACGAGTAGCCGAGCCGTGCCTCGTCGTTGTCGGCGTCCCTGTCGACGTCCGTGTGGTCGCGCCTGTCGCCGGGCACCGCGCGCCAGGCGTCGGGCCGGGCCGCGTGCCGGGGACGGGCGCCGCGCCCGCCTGTGACGTCGCCGGGCCGCAGCCCGCTCGCGCGGACGTCGTCGGGGTCCGGCTGCCCCTCGGCCAGCAGGGCGGCAGTCAGCTCGACCTCGCGCCGGTCGCGCGCCCGCACGAACTCGCTCCGGAAGGCGCCCAGGAACGTCTCGGCCGTACGGCCGGCGTCCTGCGCGGCGCGCTCGGCACGGTCGACGACCGCCTGCGGGGTGTAGCGCAGCAGCACCTTGCGGCCCCGCTGGACGACGACGACGGTCGCCACGGCGCCGACGCCGACCCAGAACAGCCGGCGCATCAGCGGTCCGTCCCGCTCGCCGCGCCGTCGGCTCCCCCGCGCGCGCGGCGGGCGGCGCCCGCGAAGGCCTGGCGGACGCCGTACGAGAACGCCGCGACCTTCACCAGCGGGCGCCCCAGCGTCGCGGCGTACAGGCCGGTGAGCGCCGACACGTTCTCGCTCACCTGCGCGGCGGACGTCGTGATGGTGTCGACCTTCACGAGCTGGTCGTTCGTCGACGAGACGGTGGTGGCGGCCTCGTCCAGGATCGGCACGGAGTGCTCGGTGACCTCGCGGATGCTGCGGGTGGCCTCGTCGAACACGCGCCCCAGCTTCACCAGCGGGACGGCGAGCAGGCCCACCAGCAGCACGAACGCCACGGCCGCGATGAGCCCGGCGACGTCACCCACACTCATGAAGATCCACTCCTCCTACTCGGGCGCGAAAGACCCTGGTCACCCTATCCCGACCGGCCAGGCCGGAAGCCACGACGCCCCGCCCCCGACGCGCCCGACGAGGGACGACGGACGCCCCGCCCCCCGCACAGCGGGTGACGGGGCGTCCGGGGAGCCTCGACGGCGCGTCAGCGAGCGTAGAACTCGACGACGAGCTGCACGTCGCAGGTCACGGGGACCTCGGCGCGCTTGGGCGCGCGGGTCAGCGTGGCCGACAGCTTCTCCAGGCTGACGTCCAGGTAGCCCGGGACCGCCGGCAGCACGTCGCGGTGCGCACCCGCGGCGGCGACCTGGAACGGGGTCGTGGCCTGGGACTTCGGCTTGACCTGGATGGTCTGGCCCGGCTTCACGCGGAACGACGGGCGGTCCACGATCTTGCCGTCGACCAGGATGTGACGGTGGGTCACGGCCTGACGGGCCTGCAGGATCGTGCGGCCGAAGCCCGCGCGCAGCACGAGGGCGTCGAGGCGGGTCTCGAGGTCCTCGACCATGACCTCACCGGTCAGGCCCGGGTGCTTGCGGGAGTTCTCGTACACCTTGACGAGCTGCTTCTCGCGCAGCGCGTACTGGGCGCGCAGGCGCTGCTTCTCGCGCAGGCGGACGGCGTAGTCCGACTCGGTGCGACGGCGGGCGCGGCCGTGTTCACCCGGCGGGTACGGGCGCTTCTCGAAGTGGCGGACGGCCTTCGGCGTGAGCGGGAGGCCGAGCTTGCGGCTCAGGCGAACCTGGCGGCGCGACTTGGTGACAGCGGTCACTGTTGCTTCCTGTCCTGTGGTGATGGATGAGGTCACACCCGAGGCGACCGGGACCGGACGGGCCGGACCGGAGGTCGGGTGCGGGACCAGCCGACGGGGCGCTCGCGCGTCCACTCCAGGTGGCACGCCAACGCCCGCGGGGCCGAGGTCCCAGGCGGTAGCCGCGAAACGGCAACCGCAGCATCCTACCGCATCGGCGGGGCGTCGAGGGCCCGGCCCTCACGTCCGCGGTGCGTCCGCGAGGATCTCCCGGATCCGGTCCAGCCGCTCGCCGACCTGGCGCTCGAAGCCCCGGTCGCTCGGCGCGTAGTAGCGCCGCCCGTCCAGCTCGTCGGGAAGGTACCGCTGCGGCGCGACGGCGTGCGGGGCGTCGTGCGCGTACCGGTACCCGTCACCGTGCCCCAGCGCCGACGCGCCGGAGTAGTGGGAGTCCCGCAGGTGCGGGGGCACGACGCCTGCCTTGCCGGCCCGCACGTCGGCCAGGGCGGCGTCCACGCCGAGATAGGCGGCGTTCGACTTCGGGGCTGTCGCGAGGTGGACCACGGCCTCGGCGAGCACGATCCGCCCCTCCGGCATGCCGATCAGCTGGACGGCCTGCGCCGCGGCCACGGCGGTCTGCAGCGCCGACGGGTCGGCCATCCCGACGTCCTCGGCCGCGGAGATCACCAGCCGGCGGGCGATGAAGCGCGGGTCCTCCCCCGCCGCGACCATTCGCGCGAGGTAGTGCAGGGCCGCGTCCACGTCCGAGCCGCGGATCGACTTGATGAACGCCGAGACCACGTCGTAGTGCTGGTCGCCGTCCCGGTCGTAGCGCACCGCGGCGACGTCGACCGCCCGCTCGATCGTGTCCAGGTCGAGCGTGACGGGGTCCCCGCCGCCCCCCGACGGCTCGTCGGCCAGCGCGGCCCCCGCCGCGGCCTCGAGGATCGTCAGCGCCTTGCGGGCGTCGCCGCCTGCCATGCGCAGGAGCTGCTCCTCGGCGTCGGCCGCGAGCTCGACCGCTGCGCCCAGGCCACGCTCGTCGACCACGGCACGGCGCACCAGCGCGCGGACGTCGTCGGTCGTCAGCGGCTTGAGGGTGAGCAGCAGGGACCGGCTCAGCAGGGGCGAGTTGACGGAGAAGGACGGGTTCTCCGTGGTGGCCGCGACCAGGGTCACCCACCGGTTCTCGACGCTCGGCAGCAGGGCGTCCTGCTGCGTCTTGGAGAACCGGTGCACCTCGTCGATGAACAGGACGGTCTCCTCGCCGCCGACGAGCCGCCGGCGTGCGTCCTGGACCACCTGCCGGACGTCCTTGACGCCGGCGGTCACCGCGGACAGCTCCACGAACCTGCGGCCGGAGGCGGTGGCGACGAGGTAGGCCAGCGTCGTCTTGCCCACCCCCGGCGGCCCCCACAGGATGACCGACCCGGGCGCCGCGCGGCGGGCGGCCTCGTCCGCGGGCTGCACCAGCCGCCGCAGCGGCGAGCCCGCCACGAGCAGGTGCTCCTGACCGGCCACCTCGTCGAGGGTGGCGGGCCGCATACGCACGGCCAGCGGGGCTCCCGGACCGGGACGCGTGGTCACCGGGGTTCCGTGCTCACCGGTGGTCACGGTCTCGAACAGGTCCATGGTCCCCAGCCTACGGACCGGGTACGACAGCGCTGCGACACGGGCCTGGCCGGCGCGGACGTGACGCGACCGCGCGCCGGACCTCCGCTACTCTCGCGTGGCGGACGCGTCGAGAGTGAGGTGGGACACGTGCAGCTGCTCGTGGTCGAGGACGACCAGCACGTGGCCGCTGCCCTCGTCTCGGTGCTGCGCCGCCACGGGTTCGACGTCGTGCACGCCCCGGACGGCGCCACCGCGATCGGCGCTCTCGGGCCGCGCACCGACCTGGTGCTGCTGGACCTGGCGCTGCCCGACCTCGACGGGTTCGAGGTGTGCCGCCGCATCCGCGCGGTCTCCGAGGTCCCCGTCATCATGGTGACGGCACGCACCCAGCTCGACGCGCGGGTCCGCGGCCTGCGCATGGGGGCCGACGACTACGTCACCAAGCCGTACGACCTGCCGGAGGTGCTCGCCCGCATCGACGCCGTCCTGCGGCGCGGGCGGGCGCGCGAGCGGGACGCGCACGGCGACTCCCCCCGGGTGGACGTGCCCCCGTTCACCGTCGACCTCGCGGCCCGGGAGGTCCGGGGCCCCGACGGCGCCCCGGTCCCCCTGTCGCTCAAGGAGTTCGACCTCCTCGCGCTGCTGTCCCGGAACGCCGGCGTCGCCCTGCCCCGCGAGCAGATCCTGCGGGACGTGTGGGGGTCGAGCTGGAAGGGCCTCGGGCGCACCCTGGAGGTGCACGTCGCCTCCCTGCGGCGCAAGCTCGCCGACGCCGCCGCCGGCGGGTCCGACGTCGTCCAGACCGTGCGAGGCGTGGGCTACCGCGTCTCCGCGGCGCGCTGAGGGGGCCCGCTCGTGCGCACCCGGCTCGCCGTCATCCTGTACGTCCCCCTGCTGCTGGTGCTGACCGTCGTCGGCGCCGCCTACGCGGTGAGCGTGGCGCGCGCCGACCAGCAGGCCGTCTACCTGGACCGGCTGGCGGACACGAGCTACCTCGCCATCACCGCGCGCCAGTCGCTCGCGGCCGACGACCCGGCCATCGTGTCCGGCGACCTGGGGCGGTACCAGCAGGTCTACGGGATCGACGCGGCGGTGCTCGACCAGGCGGGCACCACGTGGGCCACCAACGGGCTGGACGTCGCGCAGGTCGACGAGCGCGTGGCCGCGCTGGCCGGGCGGCGCAGCGAGCTGCGCACGGGCCTGCTGCCGTGGACGGTGCAACGGGTGGTGGTGGCCGAGCCCGTCTTCGACGGCGGCGACCTCGTGGGTGCCGTCGTCACCGTGTCGGACTCCCAGGACCTCTCGCGCGGGGTGTGGCTGAGCTGGGGCGTGCTCGTGGCGGCCGGCCTCGTGCTGTGCCTGCTGGTGGTCGTCGTCGCCCACCGCACCGCCGGGTGGGTGCTGCGCCCGGTGGGCGCCGTCGACGCCGCGATGGCCCAGATCGGCGCCGGGCGGCTCGACGCCCGCATCCCCCCGGCCACCGGCCCGCCGGAGCTGCGTGCCGTCGTGGCACGGTTCAACGAGATGGCGGCACGCGTCGAGCACCTCATGCACCGCCAGCAGGACTTCGTGCACAACGCGTCGCACGAGCTGCGCAACCCCCTCAACGCCCTCATGCTCCGCATCGAGGACCTCTCCCTCACCGTGCCGCCGGAGAACGCCGACGAGGTCGCGCACGTGCGGGCCGAGGCCGCTCGGATGCGCAGCATCCTCGACGCACTGCTGCTCCTGGCCGACGACGTGGACCAGGGCTCCGGGGTGCGCCCCGTGGACGTCGCCGACCTCGTGGCGCGCCGCGTCGACTCGTGGCGCATGCTCGCCCCCGACCATCCCCTGGTCCTCACTTCCCCGGACGCGGCGCGGTGGGCGAGGGCCGACCGCACGGCGCTCGAGTGCGCGGTCGACGCCGTGATCGACAACGCCGTGAAGTTCGCGCCCCCCGGCGAGCCGATCGAGGTGTCCGTCTCCGGGCCGCCGGCAGGGCGGGCGGACGAGCGCGCGGACGGCGTCGTGGAGGTGGCGGTGCGCGACCACGGCCCCGGCGTCCCTCCGGGCCAGCTCGCGCTGCTCACCGAGCGGTTCTGGCGCGGGCCGGAGCACTCGGCCGTGCGCGGGTCGGGCCTGGGGCTCGCGATCGCCTCCGAGCTGCTCGCGACCGGCGACGGCGAGGTCCGCCTCGAGCTGCCCGACGACGGCGGCCTGCGGGTGCGCCTGCGGGTGCCGCACCTGCACCCGCCCACCGACGACCCGCACCCCCTGGAGGGCTGACCCCGTGCCACCGTCCCCGTCCCGCCGGCCGGCCCCGCGCCGGGCGCGGCTCGTCACGCTCGCCGCCGCGGCCCTGGCCGTCGCGGTCGCCGCCGTGCTGGTGGTCTCCGGAGCCCTCGGCGCCCGGCACGACGACCCCTGGGAGGGCGCAGCGCCGGAGCGCCTGACGATCGCGACCGGCGGCACCTCCGGGATCTACCACGGGTACGGCGTCGCCGTCGGGGACGTGCTCACGGAGCGCCACGGCATCCCCGTGGAGATCGCCGAGTCGGGCGGCTCGGTCGAGAACCTGCAGCGGCTCGCGGACGGCTCGGCGCAGGTGGCGTTCAGCGCCGCGGACGCCGTCGCGGACGCCGTCGCGGGCCGCGGGAGCTTCGACGAGCCCGTCGAGGTGAGCGCCCTGGCCCGTGTCTACGACGACTTCGTGCACCTCGTGGTGCCGGCCGGCTCGTCGATCCGGTCCATCGAGGACCTGCGCGGGCGGACCGTGTCCCTCGGCGCGCCGGGGTCGGGCACGGCGCTCATCGCCCACCGCCTCCTCGACGTGGCGGACGTCCCCGTCGACCGGATCGACGTCCGCGACCTGGACCTCGGCCGGTCGATCGCCGCCCTCGGGTCCGGCGACGTCGACGCGTTCTTCTGGTCCGGCGGCCTGCGCACGCCGGGCCTCACCGACCTCGCGGCCGAGACGCCGATCCGCCTGGTCCCGCTGGGCGACCTCGTGGAGGCGATGCGCGAGCGTCACGGCGGGGGCTACCGGCACGGCATGGTGCCGCAGGGCATGTACGGCGCGAACGACGAGGTGGCGACCCTCGCGGTGCCGAACTTCCTCGTGGTCCCCACCGACATGCCGGAGCCGGTCGCGCGGACCCTCGTGGCCACCCTCTTCGACGCCCGCTCGCAGGTGGCGCGCACGGTCCCGGCGGCCGCCCACCTGGACCGGGCCCGGGCGATCTTCACCGAGCCCGTCGGCCTGCACCCGGGGGCGCTGCGGTACTACCGGGAGACCAAGGAGTGAGGCGGCGCGGTGCCGGGGCCCCGCGTCACGCCCCGTAGGGCTGCGTGGCCGCGCCCACGAGGCGCAGCCGGTGACCGACCCCGCCGCGCCACGGGCGCTCGGTGCCCAGGGTGCCCGGGTAGCCGGTGGGGTTGCGCACCTGCCAGCGCCAATGGTCCGTGCACACGTCGACGAGGCTGCGTGCCGGGCGCCACCCGAGCTCGTCCTCCGCCAGGGACGGGTCCGCGTACGCCACCGCCACGGTGTCGTCCGGGGCCTCCGCGAGCCGGAACGGCACACGGCGCCCGGAGACGGACTCGAAGGTGCGCACCAGCTCGAGCACGCTGACCGGGCGCCCGGAGCCCGCGTTCCAGACCGAGAACGGGGGGCCGGGCTCGCCGAGGACGTCGAGCGCGGCGACGAACGCCTCGGCCAGGTCGTCCACGTGCACGTAGTCCCGCATCGGCGTGCCGTCGGGCGTCGGGTGGTCGCCGCCGTGCACGTCGAGCCGGTCCCGCAGCCCGAGCGCGACCTGCCCGACCATGCCCAGCAGGCTCCCGGTCCGCACCGGGTGCTCCCCGATCGTGCCCGACGGGTGCGCCCCGGCCGGAGTGAAGCAGCGCAGCACGCCGACCCGCATGCCCCGCTGCGAGCGCGCCACGTCCGCCAGCACCTGCTCGGTCATGAGGGCCGTCCGGCCGAACGGGGACTGCGCCCCCGGGCCGTGGTCCTCGGCCGACGGCACCTCGGCGGCCGTACCGTAGACGGCCGACGACGACGCCGCGACGAGCCGCCGCACGCCGTACCAGACCATGCAGCGCAGCAGCGTGAACGTGGCGCCGAGGTTGGTCTCGTAGTAGTCGAGCGGGCCGTGGGCACGGTGGCCGACGGGCCGACGTCCCGCCAGGTGCACGACCGCCGACACACGCTCGGTGTCGAAGATCCGCTCGAGGGCGTCGATGTCGGCCACGTCGGCCACGTGCAGCGGGATCCGGCGCCCGGTGAGGATCTCGGCCCGCGACACCGCGGCGGAGCTTCCCGTGGAGAGGTCGTCGACCACCACCACGTCGTGCCCCGCCTGCGCGAGCGCCACCACCGTGTGAGACCCGACGTACCCCGCGCCTCCGGTCACCAGGATGCGCATCGTCGACCTCTCACCTCAACTCACCTCGACCGACCGGTCCGCCGACGACGACGCCCCCCGACGTCGTCGTCGCACCGCCATCATGGCGGGAACGGTGCGCCGGGCGACACCGACTTGAGGTGGACCAGAGGAAGCCGGCCGTGCGGCCCGGACGGGCCGGCTCAGGCGCGCCAGCTCTCGAAGTCCTGCCCGAGGACGAACCCGAGGCGCCGGTACACGCGCAGGGCGGCGGCGTTGTGCGCGTACACGCCGAGGGTGACCGCGCCGGTCTCGGCCACGCCGGCGCGGGCCGCCACCGCGGTCGCCGCCCCCGCCAGGCCCCTGCCGCGCCACGCGGGGTCCGTGCCGATGGAGCCCAGCACCCACGGCTGCCCGGGCACCCGCCGGGACGCACCGCACACCGCGCGCGCCCGGCCGTCGTCGTCGAGCCAGCCCCACCAGCGCGACCGCGGCTCGTCCGGGTCGAGCTCCCCGCCCGGGTTCGCCACGGCGAGGCAGTCGGCGGCGACCGACCGGCCGGCGTCGCCGACCAGCTCGGTGACCCGCTCGCCGCCGTCCGGCACCGGCACGGGCTCCGACACGGAGAACCAGTCCCAGGAGTTCACCGGGTCGTGCAGGAACGGCGCGGGGACGGCGAGCCCGTGCTCGGCCGCCGCGCGGCGCACGGCCGCGTGGGTGCCGCGCGGCACCGACGTGCGCACCACGGGGGCGAGCCGGTCCGCGGCCTGCAGCAGCAGGCGCGCCGCACCGGCCGGTGAGCCGACCGCCAGCAGGCTGTGGCCGGCGTCGTCGACCTCCACGGCGAGGGTGTGCTGGCTCCACCGCCAGGCGTCCGTACGCTCGCGCCAGCGCAGCCGCACCAGCAGGGCGTCGTCGTCGAACCAGACGTGGCTGGCGTCCCACCCGGGCCGCACGTTCTCGGCGGCCACCACCGGGTGGCGCGCCCACCGCGGCGGGAGCGTCACCCCGGCGAGGGCGACGCTCCCGGCGCCGTGCGCGGCGGTCACGCCTGCCGCGCCTCCGGTGGGGCGTCGACCCCGGCCTCCTTGCGCTGCTCGGGGGTGATGGGCGCCGGTGCGTCCGTGAGCGGGTCGTAGCCGCCGCCCGACTTCGGGAACGCGATGACGTCGCGGATCGACGGCGCGCCCGCGAGCAGGCCCGCGATGCGGTCCCAGCCGAACGCGATGCCGCCGTGCGGCGGGGCGCCGAACTTGAACGCCTCGAGCAGGAAGCCGAACTTCTCCGCCGCCTCGTCCGGAGCGATGCCCATGACGTCGAACACGCGCTCCTGGACGTCGCGGCGGTGGATACGGATGGAGCCGCCGCCGATCTCGCTGCCGTTGCACACGATGTCGTAGGCGTACGCCAGAGCGGCACCCGGGTCGGACTCGAAGGAGTCCAGCCACTCGGGCTTCGGGGAGGTGAACGCGTGGTGCACGGCGGTCCAGGCGGAGTGCCCGACCGCGACGTCGTCGTCCTCGCCCGTGGGCTTGAACAGCGGCGCGTCCACGACCCACACGAACGACCACGCGTCGTCGCCCTCCAGCCCGTCGAGCTGGCCCGTGCGCTCCGCGATCTCCAGACGCGCCGCACCCAGCAGGGCGCGGGACGCCGCCGTCTTGCCCGCGGCGAAGAACACCGCGTCGCCGGGCTGCGCGCCGGTGGCGGCGGCCAGGCCCTCGCGCTCGGCGTCGGACAGGTTCTTGGCCACGGGCCCGCCGAGGGTGCCGTCCTCGGCGTAGGTGACGTACGCGAGGCCCTTGGCGCCGCGCTGCTTGGCCCACTCCTGCCAGGCGTCGAACTGGCGGCGGGGCTGCGACGCCCCGCCCGGCATGACGACGGCGCCGACGTACTCGGCCTGGAACACCCGGAACGGGGTGTCGGCGAAGTAGTCGGTGAGCTCGACCAGCGGGTTGCCGAACCGCAGGTCCGGCTTGTCCGTGCCGTACAGGCGCATGGCGTCGGCGTAGGTCATGCGCTGGATCGGCGTCGGGACCTGCACGTCGACGAGCTTCCAGATCTCCGCGAGCAGCTCCTCGGTCAGGGCGATGACGTCGTCCTGGTCGACGAAGCTCATCTCGACGTCGAGCTGGGTGAACTCCGGCTGCCGGTCGGCGCGGAAGTCCTCGTCCCGGTAGCAGCGCGCGATCTGGTAGTAGCGCTCCATGCCGCCGACCATGAGCAGCTGCTTGAACAGCTGCGGCGACTGCGGCAGCGCGTACCAGGACCCGGGCGCCAGACGGGCCGGCACCAGGAAGTCGCGCGCGCCCTCCGGCGTCGAGCGCGTCAGCGTCGGCGTCTCCACCTCGACGAAGTCGTGCGACTCCAGCACCCGGCGCGCCGCCTGGCTCAGCTTCGAGCGCAGCCGCAGCGCGTGCGCCTGGGAGGGACGGCGCATGTCGAGGTAGCGGTGCTTCAGGCGCGCCTCTTCCCCGATCGTCTCGGTTTCCGCAAGCGCCGTGGACACCTGGAACGGCAGGGGCGCCGACTCGTTGAGCACGACCACGTCGGACGCGACGACCTCGATCTCGCCCGTGGCGAGGTTCGGGTTGGCGTTCCCGTCCGGACGCTTGCCGACCTCGCCCGTCACCTGCAGCACGAACTCGGCGCGCAGCGGGTGCGCCACCTCCTCGTCGCGGATGACGACCTGGGCGATGCCCGAGGCGTCACGCAGGTCGATGAAGGCCACTCCCCCGTGGTCCCGGCGACGATCGACCCACCCGGTGAGGGTGACGGTCTGGCCGATGTGCTCGGCCCGCAGAGAGCCGGCCTGGTGGGTGCGGAGCACGGAGTGTCCTTTCGAACGGGTCGGGGTTCGCCGGTCGTCTCGCGCCGGCAGGGCGCCCACCAGCCGGTGGCGCGCCTGTGCGAGTCTAGTCGGTGCCGACACCCTGCCCACGAGCGAAATACGCACGACCTCGAGGAGACCCATGCCGCGCCGCATCGCCACCACCACCGCCGTCGACCGCGACGAGCTCGTGACGTTCCTGCGCTCGCGGCGCCACGGGATCCTGGTCACGACCCGGGCGGACGGCCGCCCCCAGACCAGCCCCGTCACGTACGGCATCGACGAGGCCGGGCGCGTGGTCGTCTCGACCTACCCGGAGCGCGCCAAGGTCCGCAACCTGCGCCGCCGGCCCCGGGTGTCGCTCCTCGCGCTGGGCGACGACTTCGACGACGCCTGGGTCCAGGTCGACGGCACCGCCGAGGTGCTGGACGTCCCCGAGGCCGTGGAGCCGCTCGTCGAGTACTACCGCGCCGCGGCCGGGAAGGAGCACCCGGACTGGGACGAGTACCGCGCCGCGATGGTGGAGCAGGGCAAGAGCGTCGTGCGGATCACCGTGGAGGACTGGGGGCCGGTCGCCACGGGCGGCTTCCCGGCGCGGCTGGCGGACGGCTGACGCGCCCGTCGCCTCCCGGGTGTGCGCGACGCGCGGCGACGGCGCCGGCTCGCCTGCCGAGACGAGCGCCTCGGAGTCTTGTGGGCGGCCACCAGAGGCTCTAGTGTCGCGGGCACAGCCCCCGGGGAGCGCCAGAGCGCTGAGAGTGCGGCCGGACGGACCTCGTCTACCCGCAGACCCGTGGAACCTGATCTGGTTCGTGCCAGCGAAGGGAGCAGGGCGGTTCGTGCCGTCCCGCGTGTCGTCGTGCTCGCGCGACGGCGCCCGGGCCCCGGGCGGGCCCGTCTTCTGCGTGTCCACCGTGGGGCCCGACGCAGGAGGACCTCGTGGCCGAGCCGACCGACAAGCAGACCGCACCCCGGACCGCACAGCAGACCGAGCGCCCCACCGGGCACGGCACCGCCCCGCACCCCGCCGCCCCTTCTCCCGACGCACCGGTCCGCCCGGACCGTCCGGGCGGCCGCGCCCGTCGCTCCGGGCTGCACGCCACGGTGCTCATGGCCGTCCTGGCGGTGGTGTTCGGGTTCGTCTTCTGGGTGGCCGACCAGGTGTACGCGCCGCTGATGCTGGCGCTCGGCCCGTTCGGCGGCTTCGCGGACGCCGTCCTGGGCGGGGCGTGGATCGTGGTCGCGCCCCTCGCGCTGTTCATCCTGCGCCGCCCCGGGGCCGGCGTCCTCGCCGAGGTGCTCGCCGCCGGCGCCGAGCTGGTCGTCTTCGGCTCGCCGTTCGGGCCCATGGTCCTGGTCTCCGGCCTGGTGCAGGGCGTCGGGGCCGAGCTGGCGTTCACGCTCACCCGGTACCGCCGCTGGGGCTGGGGCACGTTCGCCCTCTCGGGGGTCACCGCCGCCGTGGTCACCTACGCCTACCAGTCGTTCGCGTTCGGGTACCTCGGCCAGGACCTGTACCTGCTGCGCTTCGCCGTGCTCGTGGTCTCCTGCGTGCTGCTGTCCGGCCTGGCGGCCCGGGTCCTCGGCCTGGCCCTGCTGCGCACCGGCGTGCTGGACAACTACGCCGTGGGCCGGCTCGCGTGACGGCGCACGGGACCGTCGGGACCGCAGAGCCCGAAGAGCCTGCGACCGCGGGCGTCGACGCCGGGCACGACGACGCCGGTCTCGACGTCACGGGGCTCACGGTGGCGTACCCGCGCGCCGCCCGCCCCGCGCTGGACGACGTGAGCGCCCGCGTGCCTCCGGGTGAGGCGCTGCTCGTCGTCGGCCTGTCCGGGTCGGGCAAGTCGACGCTGCTCGGCGCCCTGGCCGGGGTCCTGGGGCACACCCTCGACGCGCAGGTGCACGGCACCGCGCTGGTGGCCGGGGTCGACGTCACCGCCGGCGGGCCTCTCGACGCCGCACGGGTCGCCGCGCTCGTGCAGCAGGATCCGATCGCCCAGACCTGCCTCGACACCGTCCGCGCGGAGGTCGAGCTCGTGCTGGAGAACCACGCGGTCCCCGCGGCGCGCATCCCCGCCGCGGCCGCGGAGGCGCTCGCCGACGCCCACGCCGCGGGTCTCGCCGACCGGCGGACCGCGGAGCTCTCCGGCGGGGAGCTCCAGCGCGTCGCGCTCGCCGCCGCGCTCGCCGGCCGGCCACGCGTCCTGCTCGCCGACGAGCCGACCGCGATGCTCGACCCCCGCGCGGCCCGCGAGGTGGGAGCTCTCGTCGGCCACGTCGCGGCGGGCGGGACGACGACGGTCGTGGTCGAGCACCGCCTCGACACGCTCGCCCCGCTGCCTGCCCGCACCCTCGTGCTGTCCGACGGCCGGGTGCTCGCCTGCGGGCCCACGCCGGACGTCCTGGCCGAGCACGGCGCCCGCCTGGCCGCCGGCGGGTGCTGGGTGCCGACCCGCACCCTCCTCGCGACCGCGGGCGCGCCCGGGCCGCTCGGCACCCCCGCCACCGACGACTGGCTCCGCGACCTCGCCGACCGCCGCGGCACGCAGCCCGAGACACCCGACCCGTACCGGCCGGGCGCGCGTCGCCGCCGCCCGGACGGCGGCTTCGCGCTGCACGCCCGCGGCCTGCGCGTGCGCCGCACGCGGCGGGCCGGCGGCCCGTGGTCCCGCGCCCGGCGGGTCGACGTCGTGCACGGCGTCGACCTGAGCCTCCCGCGAGGCCGGGTGCTGGGCGTCGTCGGCGCCAACGGCAGCGGCAAGTCGACGCTGCTGCGTGGGCTCGCCGGGCTCGAACCCACCGGCGGGTCGGTGCGCGCGGGTCGCACGGCCCTCGCGGTCCAGCACCCCGAGCAGGGCTTCTTGTGCCGCACCGTCGCCGACGAGCTCGCGTACGGGCCGCGCCGCGCCGGCCTCGCCGACACCGACGTCGAGGCCGCGGTGGCGGCCGCGCTGCGGCGCTTCGGGCTCGACGGCCTCGCCGACCGCTCCCCGTACCGGCTCTCGGGCGGCCAGCAGCGGCGGCTCTCCCTCGCGGCCGCGGTCGGTGGCGACCCCGACGTGGTCCTCGCCGACGAGCCGACCTTCGGCCTCGACCGCGCCGGCACCCTCGACACGGCCGCGATCCTGCGCGCCGAGGCCGACGACGGGGCGGGAGTCGTGGTGGTGAGCCACGACCTGGAGCTGCTGGGCCGCGTCGCCGACCACGTGCTCGTCCTGCACGACGGGCGGCCGCTGGGGACCGGCCCGGCGGAGGACGTCCTCGCCGACGGCGAGCTCCTCGACGCCGCCGGCCTCGAGCGCGGGCCACTGCTGGAACGGTGGGCGGGCTGGCCCCGCCCCCGCCCGAGCCTGCGCCGCCTGCTCACCGGTCTGGACGCGGCCGTCGCGGCGGCGGCCCGCTCGGGCCTGCCGGACCGGACGGGGGCACCCGCATGAGCGCCCGCCCCGCCGGCACCACGGCCACCGCCCCAGGACCCCGCGGCTCGGCGCTCGCGCGCTGGAACCCGACCGTCAAGCTCGGGACGCTGCTGCTGGCAGGGGCCGCCGTCATGCTCGTCACCGACCCCGTGACCCCGACGGTCCTGTGGGTGGCGGCCGTTCTCGCCGCGCTCACGCTCGGCCGCGTCCCCGCGGGCACCGTGGCGCGGGCACAGCTCGCGCTCGCGGCGTTCTCCGTGTCGGTGTTCTCCGCGAACCTGCTCCTGCGGCACGACGGCGACGTGCTCGCCGTCGTCGGCCCCGTGGAGGTGACGAGCGGGGCGCTCGCGGTCGCGACGTCGTTCGCGGCCCGCACGCTGTACCTCGGGACCGTCTCGGTGCTGCTGCTCACGACGACCGACCCGGTGCGGCTGATGGTGAGCCTGCACCAGCACGCCCGGCTGCCCGCGCCGACCACGTACGCCGTCCTGGCCGCGCACCGCATGGTCGAGCTGCTGCCCGCCGAGTGGCACGCGATCCGGTGCGCCCAGGCGGTGCGGGACCCGCGTCGGACGCCCGGCTCGCCGCTGCCCCGGTCACCACGCGCCCTCGGCGCCGCGACCTTCGGGCTGCTGGTCGCCGCGGTCCGTCGTGCGGAGCGTGCCACCGTCGCGCTGGAGAGCCGCGGGCTCGGGGCCGGGCCGCGCACGGTGGCGCACCCGGTGCCGCTGCGGGCCGGCGACGTCGTGGCCGGGGCGGGCGCGCTGGTACTCGTCGGCGCGGTGGTCCTGGCCGGGTGGTGGGGCGGCTGGCTGGCGGGCCCCGCGGCCCTGACCCCGGGCTGACGTGGCGCCGTAAGGTGTGGTTCGACGACGCCGCGACCCGGGAGGACTCCGTGACGATCACGCTGTGCGTGCTGCTGTGGGCGCGACCCGGCGCCGAGGACCTGCTGACCGAGTACGAGTCGCACGTGCTCGCGCTCGTGCCGCGGCACGGCGGGCGGGTGGTCTCGCGGGTACGCGCCGACTCCCCGGCGGGCGACCTGCCGACCGAGGTCCAGGTGATCCAGATGCCCGGCGAGGACGCGCTGGCCGCCTACATGGCAGACCCGGAACGAGCCGCCCGGCTGGACGTCCGTGACCGCGCGATCGCACGGACCGAGATCGTGCGGGGCACCCCGGTCGCCTGACGCGACGGCCGCCCGCGAGCAGGGCCCGCAGTCGGACAGTCAGAACAGCAGCTGGTCCACGCCCGCCGCGTCGCGCGGCATCCCCGGCACGGCTTCGGGGCCCGGCTCCACCATCGAGCCCGCGGGATAGTCGCCGTCGTCGTGCGCGCGGAGCTCGTCGGAGAACCGGCCGGTGGCGCCGGACCCCGACCGGTGCCCGGAGGCCCCGAACCCGCGCTCGTCCAGCAGCGGGCGCACCCGCTCCCACAGCCACGCCCGGTACTCCTGGTGCGCGTACGTGCCGCGGAAGACCCGGCGGTATCCCGGCACCGCGTGCGGGTGGTCCTTCTCCAGCCAGCGCATGTACCACTCACGGGTACCAGGCTTGAGGTGCAGCGGCACCACGGTGACGCCCGTCGCGCCCGCGTCCGCGATCGCGTCCAGGAGGCGCCGCAGGTGGTCGGTCGAGTCGGTCAGCCACGGCAGGACGGGAGCCACCATGACCCCGCACGGCAGCCCCGCGGCGCGGATCGCCCGGACCAGGTCGAGCCGGGCCCGGGGCGTCGGCGTCCCCGGCTCCACCCGCTGCTGCAGCTCCGCGTCGTGGCGGGAGTCCGCGAAGGCCAGCGACACCCCGACACCGATCTCGACGCGCTCCGCGGCCTTCACGAGCAGCGGCAGGTCGCGACGCAGCAGCGTGCCCTTGGTCAGGATGGAGAACGGCGTGCCCGAGTCCGCGAGCGCCCCGATGATCCCGGGCATCAGCCGGTAGCGCCCCTCGGCCCGCTGGTACGGGTCGGTGTTGGTGCCCAGCGCCACGGGCTCGCGGCGCCACGACGTCCTGGCGAGCTCCGAGCGCAGCACGGTGTCCACGTTCATCTTCACCACGACCTGCGAGTCGAAGTCCGCGCCGGCATCCAGGTCGAGGTACTCGTGCGTGGGACGGGCGAAGCAGTAGAGGCAGGCGTGCGAGCAGCCGCGGTACGGGTTGATCGTCCACCGGAACGGCATGCGCGATGCGGCCGGCACCTTGCTCAGCGCGCTCTTGGCCATCACCTCGTGGAACTGCACGCCGGCGAACTCCGGTGTGCGGACCGTGCGCACCAGCCCCAGGCGCGCGAGCCCGGGCCGCTCCAGCCCCGGCAGCGCCCCGTCGTCGGCGTCGATCGACTGCCCGTCCCACCTCATCCACGCATTCGAACACGCGTTCGACGTGCCGTCAACGACGCCTCCCCGATAGCGTGAGTGCGTGCCGCCCTCGATCCACACCCACGCGATCACCGTCGGGGAGACCGAGGTCCGCAAGCGCTACGTCTCGTGGTCGCGCGGGGAGGCCGACCGCGAGTGGACATGCCTGACCCTGCTCGCGGCTCACGCACCGGGAGTCGCTCCCCGTCCTCTTCGGCGCGAGACCGAGGACGATGCCCCGGTCGTGGTGATGGAGCGGCTCCCGGGCACGCCCCTGGGTGGAGCACCGCTCACGACACCTCAGACCGCGTCTCTGGGAGGGGTGCTGCGGAGGCTCTACTCGGTCCCGCTCGCGGCCGTCCGCGAGACCGCTCTCGGTGAGCGCCCGTACGGACCGTCCACCCTCCCAGGGGCGCTCGGCCGGTGGCTCTCCGGCCCGCACGACCTCTCGCCGTGCCAGGACGCCGGGCTCGTGCGCACCGCCGTCGCTGCCGCGCGCGAGTGGCTGGCGGCGGGCGGCGAGCTCCCGAGCCCCCGGCTGGTGTCCCTCGGCATCTCCGACCTGAACCCGGCCAACGTCCTGTGGGACGGTCGCACGTGCCGGCTCGTCGACTTCGAGGACGGCGGGCTCACGGACCCCGCCTTCGAGCTCGCGGACCATACCGAGCACCTCGCGGGCCGGCTCGCGAGGTTCGCCGATCCGCGTGCGCTGGTTCATGCGACCGGGCTGTCACCCGACGAAGTCGACCGGTGGCATGCGTACCGCCCCGTGTGGGCGACGTTCTGGCTCGCCATGCTTCTGCCGGGGAACGGTGGGTACCGCCGCAACCCGCCCGGGACCACCGAGATGCAGGCCCGCCACGTGCTCGCGCTCCTGCGCTGACGTCGGCGAGCCTGACCTCCGTCAGCGGAGGCGGGCCAGGAGCCGGCGCACGGGGTGCCGGGTCCGGCCGTGGTGCGCCTCGGCGAGCAGCACCTCCGCGACGTCGAGCGCCGCGGCCGTCACCTGACGCGGCAGCGGCGCGTCCGGGTCGACCCAGTCGTCGCCCGGGGGCGCGGGGCGCAGGTCCTCCAGGTCCCCGTGCACCCGCACGCCCCGCTCGCCGAGCCAGCGGATCCACTCGTCGCTGCGGGCGGCCACCCACGGGTGGTCGTCGGGGCCGAGCGTGATCCGTGGCGAGTCCCGCGGCGCGAGCGCCTCGCGCACGACCACGCCGTCGACGAGGCCCGACAGCTCTCCCCCACGACGGGCGTCCTGCCCGAGCCGGCGGTTGAGCCGGCGCAGGAGCTGCGCCTCGGGGACGCCGACCGACTCGTTCGCGAGCGTCGCCTCCCGCGGCGCCCACGCGGCGTCGGCGCCGATCGCGTCGAGGAATCGGTGCCACAGGAGGTCGGGCGCCGCGCCGGGGGGCGGCGCGGTGACGACGTGGACCCGCTCGCCGGGGAGGTCCCGCGCCCAGGTGGTGAGCACGCGCACGGGGTCGAAGCCGGCCATGAAGGCGGACCGGCCCTCGCGCGCGCCGGCGAGGTAGCGCGCGTACGTCGCCCGCCCGCCGAACTTGAGGGTCTCCTGCCAGCCGCTGGTGAGCTCGCGCCCGAGGTCGCGAGCCGTGAGGACGATCCGGACCTCGGCCCCCGTGGACGCCAGGTCGTCGAGCACGCGTGCCGCCTGGTCCCGGGTCGCCCTCGCGAGGACCTCGTGGCTCAGGACGACGTCGCCGCTCGTCCGGCGGACCTGTCGCAGCAGCCGGCCCCACGCGCCGCGGACGCGCCGCACGGGCACGCCGTGGTCGGTGCCCGTGACGTCGAGGGCGGCCCAGTACTGCGTGCGCGGGTCGGCGAGCGCTCCGAGCGGGTAGTGGAGGCCGTGCCGGCCCAGCGAGCGGCGGTTGGCCTGCAGCCGCGACTGGAGGTAGGTCGTGCCCGACTTCGGTGCTCCGACGTGCAGGTGGACGTGCCTCGGCATGGTCCCACGCTGCCACGGCGCCTCCCGGCTCGCCGGGAGGCGCGTCGCGGGGTCAGGCCGCGACCCGCACCCGCCCGTCGTCGAACACGAGCGGTGCGACTGGCGCGGGGGTCGCCACCCGGCGCGGGTACGCCTTGAGGTTGCCCTGGAACACGACGCGCCCGGGCAGGTCCAGCAGGGTCTGCGGGCGGACGCTCGCCCGCGACATGCCGAGGTCGCAGACGCCCGCGCCGCGCAGGACGTCGTAGACGAACTCCGAGCAGAAGTACCGGCGGTCGTCCTCGCGCCCCACACGCCCGCGGGCGAGGACGCCCGGGAAGTTGTACCGGTACGTGTGACCGTCCAGCAGGATCTCCGCCACCCGCGCGCGCACGGCGTCCTGCTGCGCCGGGGTCACCGGCACCTCCAGCACCAGGCCGGGCAGCTCGTCCATGCCGCGGTAGAGCGCGTCGTCGAACCGCTCGCGCTTGAAGCAGCCCGCGAACGGGTTGAGCACCCCACGCCGCCCGAAGCTGAACATGAGGTCCAGTGCAGGGTCGAGCGCGAGCGCCGCGTGCGTGAACTCGTCCCGGGTCACCATGCGGATCAGGCGGGACGGGACGGTGGTGCTGCGAGAGAGGACGACGTAGACGCTCACGGTGCCCAACCTAGCGGCGCCCGGGCCCCGTTCGTACTGATCAGCGGGCGAATCAGGGGCGATCTCAGGGATTCCTCAGGGTTGTTCGGGGGACACCCCCCGCGGAGCGCTCCGGCGGGCCACCGACCGATCATCCCGACCGTGCGACGACCCGCGGCGGGGCCCGACGATCGGGTGGTTCCGCGACCCGGCGCGCAACGTCCTCGCGATCATCGAGGGCTGAGCCGGAGCGCAGTGCCGGCTCGGCCCGACCTCGGGCACCGAGGGCTGAGGGCTCGACAGGCCGCCAGGTCGGCAGTCCGTCCCCGGGGCGGCAGCCACGTGTGCCGACCCGGGGACGGACTGCCGACCTGAGGACTCGTGGGTCCGGTCAGCCGGCGGGGACGACGCGCGGATGCCGGTCCTCGGCGGGCGGCTCCCATGTCGCGGCGTCGGCGTCCACCTGCTCGCCCGACCGGATGTCCTTGACCTGGTCGGCTCCGTCCGCCTCGCCGTCGTCGCCGGGTTGGCCGGGGAACCAGACGAACGGGATGCCGCGACGGTCGGCGAACTTGATCTGCTTGCCGAACTTCGCCGCGGTGGGTGCCACGTCGGCGGGGATGCCGCGGGCACGCAGCGCGGCGGCGACCGCGTCCGAGTGACCGCGCGTCGCCTCGTCGGTGACGGCGACCAGCACGGCCGTCGGGACGCCGCGCGTGGCCGTGACGAGGCCCGCGGACAGCAGGCGGGAGACCAGCCGCGAGACGCCGATCGACAGCCCGACGCCGGGGTAGGTGTTCTTGCCGTCGGAGGCGAGGGTGTCGTACCGGCCGCCGGAGCAGATCGACCCGAGCTGCTCGTGGCCGACCAGCACGGTCTCGTACACGGACCCGGTGTAGTAGTCGAGCCCGCGAGCGATCCGCAGGTCCGCGACGACGACGCCCGGCGCCCGGCGGGCCGCGGCCTCGACGAGGGCGGCGAGCTCGCCCAGGCCGGTCTCGAGCAGGTCGGTACCGGCGCCGTACGACGCGGCGAGCGCCCGCACCCGGTCGACGACCGAGGCGTCGTCGCCGGAGATGCCGGCGAGCTCGAGGCACGCCTTGGCCTGCTCGGGCGTGGCGCCCTGCTCGGCCTGCAGCAGCTCGGCGACGGCCTCGGGCCCCACCTTGTCGAGCTTGTCGACCTGGCGCAGGACGCCCTCGACGTCCTCCAGCCCGAGGCCGCGGTAGAAGCCCTCGGCGACCTTGCGGTTGTTGACGAGGATCCGCACGGGCGGCACGCCGACGTCGCGCAGCGCGGCGAGCGCGTCCGCCATCACCAGGGGCAGCTCGACCTCGTAGTGGTACGGCAGGTCGCCCGCGCCCACGACGTCGACGTCGGCCTGGACGAACTCGCGGAACCGGCCCTCCTGGGGGCGCTCGCCCCGCCAGACCTTCTGGATCTGGTAGCGCTTGAACGGGAAGGCGAGCCGGCCGGCGTTCTCCAGCACGTAGCGGGCGAACGGCACCGTGAGGTCGAAGTGCAGGCCGAGCTGCTTGTCCTGCGGCGCCGACCCCTCGGCCGCGTCGTCGGCGTCCTCCTGCAGGCGCCGCAGCACGTAGACCTCCTTGGAGGTCTCGCCCTTGCGGAGCAGCTGGTCGAGCGGCTCCACGGCCCGCGTCTCGATGCCGGCGAACCCGTGGAGCTCGAACGTGCGCTGCAGCACGTCGAGCACGTGCTGCTCGACCACGCGGCCGTCGGGGAGCCATTCGGGGAAGCCGGAGAGCGGAGTGGGGCGTGCCATGCGCACATCTTCCCAGACCGCACGGTCGGTCCGGGAACCCGCCCGGGGACCGGTACGCGGCGGTGGTCTCAGCGTGGTCAGCGCCGCGCGGCGCGCAGGTACGGGTTCGTCGCGAGCTCGTGGGCGACGGTGGTGGCGGGACCGTGCCCGGGCACGACCCGCAGCGACGGGTCGAGTGCGCCGACGACGTCGCGCAGCGTCCGCGCCATCGCGCCGGGGTCCCCGCCGGGCAGGTCCGTGCGGCCGACGCCGCCCGCGAAGAGGACGTCGCCGGCCAGGACCGTCCCCGGGCCGTCGGAGCCCTCGAGCACGTACAGCGTCGAGCCCTCGGTGTGGCCGGGCGCCGGCAGGGCCCGCAGCCGCACCGCGCCCACCACCAGGTCGAGTCCCTCGCGGGTGCCGGGGCCCGGCGCCCCGCCGACGAGGGACCCGCCGAAGGGTCGCACGACCGCGGGCTCCCGGTAGTCCGCGACGTCCCGCCCGGTCGCCGCGAGCGCCGCGGCCAGCGCGTCCGAGACCCCGCCGGCCCGGACGCCCGCCGGCGCGAGGGTGCCGAACGGGTCCGCCAGCCGGTGGGCGTCGGCGGCGTGCAGGCGGACGGGGACGTCGTACCGCGCGGCGAGCCTGGCGGCGTCCCAGGTGTGGTCCACGTGCCCGTGGGTGGCGAGGACGGCGCGGGGCACGAGCTCGTGACGGTCGACGAGGCGGGCGACCTCGTCGGCGACGCCGGCGCCGGCGTCGACCACGACGCAGTCGCGCGGTCCGTCGCCGTCGTGGTCCGCGACGACGACGCAGCAGTTGGTGCCGAAGACGGGGGCGACGACCTGGAGGATCTGCACGCGGCCACCGTAGCGGCCGGCGACGGGTCCGCGACGCCCCGTGAGGGCAGGTCGACACGCCTTAGACTGTCCCCCGCACGCGGATCCGCCGTGCGGTGACCGGACGACCAAGGAGGTGCCCCGACGGTGGCGGCCACCAAGCGCGAACGCGAGCAGGCGCGCAAGCGACAGGAGAAGTGGGAGCGGCGGCAGGCGCAGGTGCGTGCCCGCCGGCGGCGGGTGTTCGCGCTCGTCGCCGTCGTGGCGGTCGTGGCCCTGTTCGGCGGCACCCTGGTCGTGAGCGGTGTCGCAGGAGGGCTCGGCGGCGCGGCGGACCCGACCCCCACCCCGGCGGCCGCGGACTGCCCCACGGCGTCGACGCAGGCCCGCTCCGGCGGGAAGCTGCCCGACCCGGCCGCGGCGGAGGACCGCTCCTGGACCGCGACGGTGCAGCTGTGCACGGGCTCCGGCGAGTCCGACCTCGTGGTGGAGCTGGACGGTGCCGCGGCGCCGCAGGCCGTCGCGAGCTTCGTGTCGTTGGCGGACCAGGGCTACTTCGACGGCACCGGGTGCCACCGCCTCACGACATCGGGCATCTACGTGCTGCAGTGCGGTGACCCGACGGGCACCGGCACCGGCGGTCCCGGCTACTCGTACGGCCCGATCGAGAACGCTCCCGAGGACGACGTGTACCCGGCCGGGACGATCGCGATGGCGCGCGTCGGCGGCGACGGCGCGTCGATGGGCTCGCAGTTCTTCGTCGTGTACGAGGATTCGACCATCCCGTCCGACGCCGCGGGCGGGTACACGGTGCTCGGCACCGTCACGTCCGGCCTGGACGCCGTCCAGGCAGTCGCTGACGCGGGCGTCGCGGGAGGTGCCGGCGACGGCGCCCCCGCCAGCCCCGTCATCATCGAAGGAGTGGAGACCCAGTGAGCGAGAGCACCCCCGGCTCGACCGGCCCCGAGCAGCCCGAGGCCGCCGAGACCGAGCAGGCCGAGACTCCTGCCCCCGAGACCGACGAGGCGAAGCAGGCTGCGTCGCCCGCGCCCGGCCCGCGAGCCGCCGAGCCCGAGGTGCCGGAGGCGCCCGAGCCGGAGACGCCCGCGGCTGCCGTGACAGAGCCGGAGGCGCCCGCTCCCGAGGAGTCCCCCGAGGCCGCCACCCCCGCGCCCGAGGAGGCGTCGGGGCCGGAGGCGCCCGCCGCGCCGGAGCAGGCACCTCGGTCCGCCGCGCCCCGGCCGGCCGCCCCGAAGCCGGGCGTCCCGAAGCCGTCCGCGCTCGCCGGGGCGCCCAAGCCGTCGGCCCTGCGCCGCCCCTCCCCCCGCTCGGCCCCCGCCGCTACGTCGCCGGCCGCCGAGCCCGGCACGCCGCCCGCCCCGCCCGCGGTGCCCGTGCCGCCCGTCGTGGACGACGCCGCCGAGACGGCCGCTGCCGAGGAGTTCGGCCGTGTCGCCGAGGACGGCACCGTCTACGTGCGCGAGGCGTCCGGGGAACGGGCCGTGGGCCAGTTCCCGGGGGTCTCCGCGCGCGAGGCGATGAGCCTGTACGTGCGGCGTTACCTCGACCTGGTCGCCAAGGTCGGCCTGTTCGAGACCCGGCTGACCAGCGCCGACCTGTCGGTGCGCGAGATCGACCAGACGCTCGCCAAGCTGACCGAGGAGACCGCCGAGCCCGCGGCCGTCGGGGACCTCGACTCCCTGCGCTCGCGCGTGGAGACCCTGCGGGGCGCCGCCGCCGAGCGCCGTACGGCCCTGGAGCGTGAGCGGGCCGCCGCGAAGGCCGAGGCCGTCGACGCCCGGACCGGCATCGTCGAGGCCGCGGAGAAGATCGCGGCGACCGACCCCGCCAAGATGCAGTGGCGGCCCGCCGGCGAGGAGCTCCGCTCCCTCCTGGAGCGGTGGAAGGAGGCCCAGCGGTCCGGCCCGCGCATCGACCGGCCGACCGAGGAGGCGCTCTGGAAGCGGTTCAGCCACGCGCGGACCGCGTTCGACCGCGAGCGCCGCCACTTCTTCGCCGAGCTGGAGCAGCGCAACGCGGCGGCCAAGGCCGCCAAGGAGAAGCTGGTCGCGGAGGCCGAGGCCCTGCAGCACAGCACGGACTGGGGCGCGACGGCGGCGGCCTACCGGGACCTCATGGCGCGCTGGAAGGCCGCCGGGCGGGCCAACCGCAAGGACGACGACGCGCTGTGGGCACGGTTCCGCGCCGCGCAGGACACGTTCTTCGGGGCCCGCGACGCCGAGAACGCCGCCATCGACGCCGAGTACGCGCAGAACCTCGTGGTCAAGGAGGAGCTGCTCACCGAGGCCGAGGCGCTGCTCCCGGTGTCCGACCTCGCGGCCGCCAAGAACGCCCTGCGTGGCATCCAGGAGCGCTGGGAGGAGGCCGGCAAGGTGCCGCGTGGCGACCTGCAGCGGGTCGAGGGCCGGCTGCGGGCGGTGGAGTCGGCCGTGCGCGACGCCGAGCAGGCGCGCTGGGACCGGACCAACCCGGAGACCCGGGCGCGTGCCGAGGGCGCGGCCGCCCAGCTCGAGACCGCGATCGAGGGCCTGCGGGCCGACCTCGACCGCGCGCGCTCCGCGGGCGACGCCCGGCGGGTCGACGAGCTCGAGACCGCGATCGAGGCGCGCCGCTCCTGGCTCGAGCAGGTGGTGCGCGCCGCGGAGGACACCCGCGGCTGACGTGCGGCGAGAGGGGGCGCCGGGCCGGACAGGCCCGGCGCCCCCGTCGCGTATCCGGGAAGGTCGTGCGGTGGCGGGCCTCGCCCACGCCGTCCCGCGCCGTCCACAGGGCCCGCACGCGCGGCTCCGGCGCCGGGTAGGTTCGCGGGCGTGGAGCCGATCCCTGTTCCGACCGCCGCTGTCGCGTGTCCCGATCCGCCCGCGGCGCGCCGGCTCGGCGACCTGCTCGAGGTCCCGCCGCGCCCCGACGTGCGGTCGAGGGTCGTGCGCCCGCGCGACGTCGGCGGGCGCGCCGCGTGGAGCGTGCTGGTGCGTGACGGCGTCCTCGAGGTGGTCCGCCGTGACGAGGACGCCGCCGTCGTCGTGGACGCCCCGACCGGCCCCGCGACGCGCGCCAGTCTGCTCCGCGCCCGCGTGCCGTCCGGCGCCGTCGTCGCCGCGCGCACCGCGGCCTGGGTGCACGCCGGCCCCGCCGCGGACGACGGTGGCCGCCTGGACCTCACCTACCGCGCGGGCGGGCACCGCCCCGCCGTCTGGGGCCAGGGCCTGTGCTGGCAGTCGCCGCTCCTCGCCGACGACGTCGTCGACCTCGCGGAGGTGCGGGTCACCGACCCGGTGCGTACGGCCGTCGACCTCGCCCTGCACGTGGTGCCGGCCGACGATGCCGCGCGACGGGTCGGCACGCTCGTGCGGGCCTGCGGGGTCGAGCTCGCGGACGTCGGCCGGCGCCTCGAGCGCCGTGTCCGGGCCGTCGGGCGGCCGCGGGCGCGCGACGTCCTGCGTGCGGTGGCCGACGACCTGCTCTAGGTTGAGGCCATGCCCACCGCTGACGCCGTCGAGGTCGACGCCGCCGGGCGACCCGTGCGGGTCTCCAGCCCGGACCGCGTCGTGTTCCCGGACCGCGGCATCACCAAGCTGCAGGTGGTCGAGTACTTCCTCGCTGTCGGCGACGGCATCCTGGGCGCGCTGCTGCACCGCCCCACGACGCTCGAGCGCTGGCCCAAGGGCGTCTTCGAGGGCGCGGTCATGGCCACCCGGGCGGACAACCGTGGTGATGCCTTCTACCAGAAGCGCGTCCCGCGGGGTGCGCCGGACTACGTCGAGACGGCCACGATCTCCTTCCCGAGCGGGCGCACCGCCGACGAGGTCGCGCCCACGGAGCTCGCCGTCGTCGCCTGGGCCGCGAACCTGGGCACGGTGACGTTCCACCCGTGGCCGGTGCGGCGCGACGACGTGGAGGCGGTCGACCAGCTGCGCATCGACCTCGACCCGCAGCCGGGCACCGACTACGACGACGCGGCGGCGGTGGCCCCGCACCTGCGCGAGCTCCTCGGCGAGCTGGACCTGGTCGGCTACCCGAAGACGTCCGGGGGCCGCGGTCTGCACGTGTTCGTGCCCCTGGCGCCCCGCTGGTCGTTCCAGCAGGCCCGGCGCGCCACGATCGCGATCGGCCGCGAGCTGGAGCGCCGCCTCCCCGACCGGGTCACCACGAAGTGGTGGAAGGAGGAGCGCGGCGAGAGGATCTTCGTGGACTACAACCAGATGGCACGCGACCGCACCATCGCGTCCGCGTACTCCGTGCGCCCCAACCGCCGCGCCACCGTCTCGACACCGCTCGAGTGGGACGAGGTCGACCAGGTCCACCCGGACGACTTCGACGTCACCACCGTGCCCGAGCGGTTCGCGGAGCGCGGCGACCTCTTCGCGCCCCTGCGCGCCGACCGGGACCCCGACCTCGACTGCTCGCTCGACGCGGCGCTCGCCCTCGCGCGCCGCGACGAGGAGGAGCACGGCCTGGGCGACCTGCCCTACCCCCCGGAGTACCCGAAGCAGCCCGGCGAGCCCAAGCGGGTGCAGCCGAGCCGGGACCGGGACCGCAAGGGCGGCGGCTGAGCGCCCCCTCACACCGTCGTGGGCGCGGGGTCGGCGTCGTTCCTGGGGAGACCGGCGCCGGTCCCGCGCCCACGACGCCTCAGCGGCGGGTGTAGCGCAGGAACACCGACCCGTCGGACAGCGGCCGGCACTCCGCGCGGTCGAGGGAGGCGTGCATGCCGTCCGGCAGCAGCCGCAGCCCCGACCCGACCACCACCGGCACGATGCGCACGGCGATCTCGTCGACGACCCCCGCCCGCAGCGCCACGGCCGCCGTCGTCGGGCCGGAGACCTCCACGACGCCGTCCGTCGCCGCCACGATCTCGGCGATCCTGGCCGCCGTGAGCCGTGGCTCGAGCGTCGTGCGGGGCGCGTCGACGACGGCCGACGGGTCGAGGCCGTCGGAGCACACGACCTTGTCGATCCCGCGCCAGATCTCGGCGAACTCGTCCTCCGCCGCGCTCTGGCCCGACGGCCACGTGTCCCACACGCGCATCGTGTCGAACATGTGCCTGCCCACGACGAAGGTGCGCACGTCCCGCACGAGGCCGTTGATGAACGCGTGCACCTCCTCGTCCGGGGCGCCCCAGTCGAAACCGCCCTCGGCATCCGCCACGTAGCCGTCGAGCGAGCAGCTCATCAGTCCGTACCTGAGTGTTCCCATCCCCTGAGGACGGCCCCGGGCGTCCCGACTCATCGGAGCCCCGGCGGCCCGCGGCCTCACCGGGTACCGGGCGCCCCCGGCAGCAGGCCCTGCAGGTCGTAGCCCACCGGCTCCTCCAGCTGCGCGTACGTGCACGACGCCGGGTCCCGGTCGGGCCGCCACCGCTTGAACTGAGCCGTGTGCCGGAACCTGCCGCCCTCCATGTGGTCGTAGCCCACCTCCAGCACCCGCTCGACCCGCAGGGGCGTGAAGGACAGGTCCTTGCCGGCGCTCCAGCGCGACTGGGCACCGGGCCGCCGATCCCCCGCGCTCCCGTCGGCGACGGCGGGGTCCTGCCAGTCGGCCCACGGGTGCGCGGCGGCGTCCGCCGTCCCGGGCTCGACGGCGAGCGGCGCGAGCTCGGTGTGCAGCGCGGCGCGGCGCGCGGCCGGGAACGACGCGGCGACGCCGACGAACTGGAGCCGCGGAGCGCCGTCCCCGTCGTCCTCGGCGTCGCGGTACAGCCCGAGGAGCAGCGAGCCGATCAGGGGCCGCTCGGGCGTCGAGGTCTTGTGCAGCCGGAACCCCGCCAGGACGACGTCGGCCGTGCGAGCGTGCTTGACCTTGAGCAGCGCGCGCTTGTTCGGCTGGTACTCCTGGTCGAGGCGCTTGGCGACGACGCCGTCCAGACCCGCGCCCTCGAACGCCTCGAACCAGTCACGGGCCACCTCGGCGTCGGTCGTCCGCGGCGTCGCGTGCACGTGCGGGCCGGCCAGGCGCAACCCGTCCAGCGCGTCGAGCCGCTCACGCAGCGGGCGGTCCGTCAGGTCGCCGTCCAGCGCCAGGACGTCGAAGACGACCAGGCTGGCGGGCGTCTCGGCGGCCAGGAGGCGCACGCGCGAGTCCGCGGGGTGGATGCGCTGCCCGAGGGCGTCGAAGTCGAGGTGCGCCGCCGCGGCGCCGCCGTCGCCGGTGCCCGGCCGGGCCACGACGATCTCGCCGTCCACCACGCACCGGGGCGGCAGCTCGCGGCGGACCGCGTCGACGACCTCGGGGAAGTAGCGCTGCATGGGGCGGCCGTTGCGCGAGTCGATCCGCACGTCGTCGCCGTCGCGGAACACGAGGGCGCGGAAGCCGTCCCACTTGGGCTCGTACACCCAGCCGGCGCCGTCGTCCGGCTGGTCCGGCACGTCGGGCACCGACTTGGCCAGCATCGGCAGGATCGGGGGCTCGAGCGGGAACGTCATGCGGCGAACCTACTCCGGCGGACCGCGCCGCACCTCCGCAACCTCAGGCGGGCGCTCAGCCCTCGCCGGCGCCGTTACGGGAGCCCGCCGGGGCTCCGGGCGCCTCGGGGATCTGATGGACCTCCGCCGCCTTCGTCCCCGTGATCCGGTAGACGTCGAACACCCCGTCGACCTTGCGCACGGCCGCGAGCACCTGCTGCAGGTGCGCGGGCTCGGCCATCTCGAACACGAACTTCGACATGGCGATCCGGTCGGTCGTCGTCGACACCGTGGCGGACAGGATGTTCACGTGCAGGTCCGACAGCACCCGGGTGACGTCGGACAGCAGCCGCGACCGGTCCAGCGCCTCGACCTGGATCTGCACCAGGAACATCGTGTTGGCGCCCGTCGTCCAGCCGACGTCCACCATGCGCTCCGGCTGGGCCAGCGTCAGCTGCTCGGCGTTGGCGCAGTCCGCGCGGTGCACGCTCACGCCCGCCCCGCGGGTCACGAACCCGACGATGTCGTCGCCGGGCACGGGCGTGCAGCACTTGGCGAGCTTGACCCAGATGTCCTCGACACCCTTGACGACCACGCCCGGGTCCCCGGTGTGACCACGACGCACCGGGCGCCCGGGTCGCGCCACCTCGGCGGCGTCCTCCTCGGTCCCCTCGGCACCGCCGAGGGACTTCACCAGGGTGTCGACGACGTGCTGGGCCGACGTGTGGCCCTCGCCGACGGCCGCGTAGAGGGCGGAGACGTCGGCGTAGCGCATGTCGGAGGCCACGCCGACGAGCGCCTCGTGGCTGAGCAGGCGCTGGATCGGCAGGTTCTGCTTGCGCATCGCCTTGGTGATGGCGTCCTTGCCGTGCTCGATCGCCTCTTCGCGGCGCTCCTTGGTGAACCACTGGCGGATCTTGTTCCGCGCCCGCGGCGACCTGACGAACGCCAACCAGTCACGCGACGGGCCCGCGGACTCCGCCTTGGAGGTGAGGACCTCCACCGTGTCGCCGTTCTGCAGCGGGGAGTCCAGCGGCACGAGCCGCCCGTTGACCCGCGCGCCCATCGTCCGGTGCCCGACCTCGGTGTGCACGGAGTAGGCGAAGTCGACCGGCGTCGCCCCCGACGGCAGGGCCATCACCTCGCCCTTCGGGGTGAACACGTACACCTCCGCGCCGCCGATCTCGTAGCGCAGGGAGTCGAGGAACTCGCTCGGGTCCGCGGTCTCGCGCTGCCAGTCCACGAGCTGGCGCAGCCAGGCCATGTCGTTGGCGCGCGGGTCGTCGGACTGGCCCGAGCGCGCCATCTCCTTGTACTTCCAGTGGGCCGCGACGCCGTACTCCGCGCGCCGGTGCATGTCGTGCGTGCGGATCTGGATCTCGACCGGCTTGCCGCCCGGGCCCACGACCGTCGTGTGCAACGACTGGTACATGTTGAACTTCGGCATCGCGATGTAGTCCTTGAACCGGCCGGGCACCGGGTTCCAGCGCGCGTGCAGCGCGCCGAGGACGGCGTAGCAGTCGCGCACGGAGTCCACGAGGACGCGCGTGCCCACCAGGTCGTAGATCTCCGCGAAGTCGTGGCCCCGCACGATCATCTTCTGGTAGATGGAGTAGTAGTGCTTGGGCCGGCCCGTCACGGTCGCCTTGATCTTCGCGCCGCGCAGGTCGGCCGTGATCTGCTCGCGCACCACCGACAGGTACTCCTCGCGCGCCGGAGCGCGCTCCGCCACCAGGTGCACGATCTCGTCGTACACCTTGGGGTACAGCGTGTGGAAGGACAGGTCCTCCAGCTCCCACTTGATGGCGTTCATGCCGAGGCGGTGCGCCAGCGGGGCGTAGATCTCCAGCGTCTCGCGCGCCTTGCGCTGCGCCGACGACCCCGAGACGTACTTCCAGGTGCGGGCGTTGTGCAGGCGGTCGGCGAGCTTGATGACCAGCACGCGGATGTCCTTGGCCATCGCCACGACCATCTTGCGCACGGTCTCGGCCTGCGCCGCGTCCCCGTACTTCACCTTGTCGAGCTTGGTGACGCCGTCGACGAGCAGCGCGACGTCGGCACCGAACTCCGCGCGCAGCGTGTCGAGCGTGTAGTCGGTGTCCTCCACCGTGTCGTGCAGCAGCGCCGCGGCGATGGTGGTGCCCTCGAAGCCCAGCTCGGCGAGGATGGTCGACACGGCGACCGGGTGCGTGATGTACGGGTCACCGGACTTGCGCTGCTGGCCGCGGTGCATCTTCTCCGCGGTCGCGTACGCGCGCTCCAGGAGCGCCAGGTCGGACTTCGGGTGGTTGGTGCGCACCGCCTGCAGCACCGGCTCGAGCGCCGGCGTCGTGGACGGGGCGCCGCGGACGCCGAGACGCACCAGCCGGTTGCGCATCCAGGCGCCCGAGCCACCGGACCGCGAGCCCGCCGCGGGCGTCTGCGAGTCGGAAGCGCGCGCGACCTTCGTCTCGTCGCTCATCAGCGCCTCCTTCCGCCACCGCGGCGTGCTCGACGTCCGGGACGGCAAGTCTACGTCCCTACGCGCAACAGGGCCTCGACCGTCCGTCCGGCGAGCCTGTCGCGTCCCCGCAGGCCCGCGAGCTCCAGCAGGAACGCCAGGCCGACGACCCGTCCTCCGGACCGCTCCACGAGCTCGGCTGCGGCCTCCGCGGTGCCGCCCGTCGCCAGGACGTCGTCCACCAGGAGAACACGCGAGCCCGGGCGCAGTGTTCCCGTGCGCAGCTCGATCGCCGCCGAGCCGTACTCGAGGGCGTAGTCCACGCGCTCCACCGGCGGGGGCAGCTTGCCGGCCTTGCGCAGCGGCAGGAACCCGACGCCGAGCCTGGTGGCCAGCGGGGCACCCAGGAGGAACCCCCGCGCCTCCATGCCGGCGACGACGTCGACCCGCCCGTCGAGCGGCTCGGTCCCGTCCGGCCCGGGCAGGTGGAGGCGGGCGAACGCCTCGACGACGTCGGCCAGCGCGGGCCCGTCGGCGAGCAGGGGCGTGATGTCGCGGAAGACGACCGGCGGGTGCGGGTAGTCCGGCACGTCGCGGATCAGCGCCCTGATCTCCGCGGCCCGGCCCTCCCCCAGGCCGACGATCGCGTCGAGCGCGATGTCGTCGGCCGTGGGGGCTGCGCGGTCGTCGTGCGCCATCGGCTCGGCCACGCCGTCAGTTCCCGCGCCGGCGTCGCGGCTGCGCACCCTGCCCCTGGTGGCTGCCAGGGATCAGCTGCGCCGACCCGGTCGCCGACGCCGCGAGCTCGGCCTCGTGCCCGCCCTCGGCCGCGAGCTCGGCGCGGGCTGCGAGGACGGAGCGCGTGTGCGCGGCGATCTTCGGCTCCCGTGCCCGCAGGGCGACGTCCAGCGGGGTGGCCAGGAAGATCGACGACGCCGCGCCCACCGCGATCCCGACGAACAGCGACAGCGACAGGTCCCGCAGCGTGCCGGCGCCCAGCCACAGCGCGCCGACGAAGAGGATCCCCGCGACGGGCAGGAGCGCCACGACGGACGTGTTGATCGACCGCACCAGGGTCTGGTTGACCGCGAGGTTGGCCCGCTCCTCGTACGTGCTGCGGGACTGCGTCAGCAGGTCCGCGGTGTTCTCGCGCACCTTGTCGAAGACGACCATCTTGTCGTAGAGCGAGAAGCCGAGGATCGTCAGGAAGCCGATGACGGTCGACGGCGTGACCTCCCAGCCGATGAGCGCGTAGACGCCGGCGGAGATCAGCAGGTCGGACAGCATCGCGACGATGGCCGCCACCGACATCCGCCACGCCCGGAAGTACACGGCCATGAACAGCGCGGCGGCGACGACGAAGACGACCGTGCCCCACAGCGCCCGCGTCGAGACGCCGGCACCCCACGTGGGGCCGACGAACGACGTCGACACGGCGGAAGGCTCCACGTCGTACGCGCCTGCCAGCGCGTCGACGAGGGCGGTCTCGTCGTCCCCGGTGACCTGCTCGGTCTGCACCCGCACCGCGCTGCCGCCGACGACGGCCACGCGCGGCTCCTCGCCGGGCAGCACCTCCTGGACCGCCTCGACGGCGGGGTCCTGGTCGGTGGTCGAGACACCGGACACGGTGAACTCGCTGCCGCCGCGGAAGTCGATGCCGAGGGTCAGCCCCTTGATGCCCAGCACCAGGATCGACGCGATCGCGAGGAGGCCCACGATCGTGAACCAGCGCTTGCGTCGCTGGACGATCGGGTAGGACCGGCGGCCGGTGTACAGGTCGTTGCCCCACTGGGCGAAGGTCATGCCCGCCATCAGCGGCTCTCCTCGTTCTCGTCCACGGCCACCGGCTCGGTGGTCGTGGGCTCGTCGGCGGCCGGCGTGCCGGCCGCCTCCGCCTCGGCGGCCTTGCGCTCCGCGGCCCGACGCTCGGCGATGGTCAGACGTCGTCCGCTCGCGTCCGTCCGCGGTGCGGTGCCGGACGCGGTGCCCGGTGCGGGACCGGACACGGACGCCGTGGCGGGCTCCCGCGCCGGCTCGTCGGCCGGCTCCGCCGGCGTCGAGGGCACGCCCGCCGGTGCGGCGGGCCCCGCGGGGACGGGCTCGGGTGTCCGCACGCGACCGGCGCCCACGTACCGTGGGCCGCTGCCGACACGCAGGCGCTCCGGGGAGAGGCCGGACCAGCGGTGGCCGCCGGCGAAGAAGGGGATCTTCGTGAGGATCTCCATCATCGGGTGCGTGAACCAGAAGACCACCATGACGTCGATGATCGTCGTCAGCCCGAGGGTGAAGGCGAAGCCCTGCACGCCGCCGACGGCGAGGAAGTACAGGATGATCGCCGAGATCAGGGTGACCGACTTCGCGGCGAGGACCGTGCGTCGAGCGCGGTTCCAGCCCCGCTCCACGGCGTACGAGAGCGTCCGCCCGTCCCGGATCTCGTCGCGGATGCGTTCGAAGTACACGATGAACGAGTCCGCGGTGAAGCCGATCGCCACGATGAGTCCGGCGACGCCCGCGAGGGACAGCCGGTAGCCCATCGTCCACGACAGCAGCGCGATCGCCAGGTAGGTGATCGCGCCCGCCACGACGAGCGAGCCCACCGTCAGCAGGCCCAGCGACCGGTACTGGAAGAGCGAGTACACGACCACGAGCACCATGCCGACGAGGCCGGCGATCAGGCCGTTGCGCAGCTGCTCGGAGCCGAGGGTCGCGGAGATCTGCTCCTGGCTCTGCACGTCGAACGCGATCGGCAGGGCGCCGAAGCTCAGCTGGTTCGCGAGCGTGGCGGCGGTCTCCTGCGTGAAACTGCCGGAGATCTGCGCCTGACCGTTGGTGATGGGGTCGTTGACCTGCGGGGCGGAGACCACGAGACCGTCGAGCACGATGGCGAACTGGTTGCGCGGCGGCTCGAGGGTGATGAGGCGTTCGGTGGTCTCGCGGAACTCGGTGGTGCCCTCGGAGTCGAAGTCGAGCATCACGCCCCACTCGTTGGTCACCGTGCCGTTGGGTCCGGGCACGAGGCCCGAGCTGGCGGACGCGATGTGGGTGCCGTCGACCTCCATCGGCCCGAGGATGTACTTCAGCGAGCCGTCCTCGGAGCAGGTGACGAGCACCTTGTCGGGGTCGTCCCCGCCGCCGCCGACGAGGTTCTTCTCCTCGGAACAGTCGAGCGCCTCGAACTCCTGCTGGACCTCGGGGGTGATCTGTGCGAGGTCGCTCGGGTCGGTGGCCTCGGCGTCGCCGGAGCCCTGGGACGGCTCGGGGGACGGCGTCGCGTCCTGCGCGTCGCCCGTCCCGGTCGCCGTCGCGGTCGCCTCCGGGGTGGCGTCGTCGGTGGCGGCCACGATCGGCCCGCCCGCGCCCTTGCCGTTGGGGCTGGAGTCGACGTCGTCGCCCGACGCCTCGTCGTTCGACGCCTTGTCGTTCGAGCCGTCGCCCTTCGACTGGTCCTTCCCGTCGCCGGAGCCGGCGCCCTCGCTCGGCTCGGTGGACGGGTCCGCGGACGGCTCGGGCGTGGGGGTCCCGACGTTGTACGTCAGGACGGGGCGGAAGCGCATCTGCGCCGGCTGGGCGACGAGGTCGATCGTCTCCTGGTCCACCTCACCGGGGATCCCGACGACGATGTTGTTCTGCCCCTGACTGGTGATCTCCGCCTCGGCGACACCGGAGGAGTCGATGCGCTGCCGGATGACGTTGATCGCCTCGGGCACCGTCTCGTCGGTGATCTCGGAGCCGTCGGTGGTGACGGGCTCGAGGATGATCTGCGTCCCGCCCTGCAGGTCCAGCGCCAGCCCGGGGGCGAAGCTCGCCCCGTCCGGGTTGTCGTCCGACTTGCCGTCGAAGTACACCCCGGCGGCCAGGGCGACGAACGGCAGCAGGATCGTCAGGATCGTGAAGACGACGAGCGTGCGTACCGGACGCGAGCGCTTCGTGCGTGAGTTGGCCAACTTCTTCTCTTCCCGTGTGCGTGCCCGCCGCGGCGGGCACGTGCGGCGCCGGCCGGGTCACCCCGACCGGCGCGGTGTCAGTGCGGACGGCCTCGTGCGCCGCCCTCGCGTTCCGCTACTTGCCGGCGCCGGGCTCGTCGTCGTCCCGACGCTGCTGCTCGCGGTACACGCGCTGCGCGGTGTCCAGCGAGGACAGGTCGTCGGGGACGTCGACGGGATCGTCGCCGGGGGTGATCGTACCGGTCTTCGAGCCCTCTTCTGTGACGTCGGTCTCGTCGGCGACCTCGTCGGCCTCCTCGGCCGGCGTGTCGACGCGCTTGGCGATCGCCGCGCGGAGCCAGCGGGTCTGGTTGCCCGGGGTGGACTCGATGGTGACGGTGTCGCTCGCCTCGTCGATCTCCACGACGGTCCCGAACAGGCCCGACCCCGTCATGACCTCCTGGCCGGGAGCGAGCTGCGAGCGGAACTCCTGCTGTGCGCGCTGCTGCTTGCGGGTCCGCGAGCTCATGAAGAACATGAGGCCGGCGAGCACCACGAAGAGAATGATGAGGGTGGGGTCCACGGTCCGTCCTTGTCTGTCGTCGCTGCTCGCCCGGTGTCGGCCAGCGGGCGAGCGTCGGGGCACGCCAGGGCGGCGCGCCGAGCGCAGGTCGTGCGCGTACGGGCCCCAACGAGCCGTGCGCCCGTCGGGTTCCGTCCCCGCCCACGGGTGGGCCGGAACCCGACCAGTCTAGGCGTCCGGGGACGGGCTCGGGGCGGCGTCGAAGAGCGAGCCTGCGGCGGGCACGCCCCACGCCCCGGGAGGCGGCTGGATGCCGATGTGCTGCCAGGCCGCGGCCGTGGCCACCCTGCCCCGCGGCGTGCGGGCGAGGAGGCCCTCGCGCACGAGGTAGGGCTCGGCGACGGTCTCCACGGTGTCCGGCTCCTCGCCGACGGTCATGGCCAGGGTCGTCAGGCCGACGGGACCGCCGGCGAACCGCCGGCACACGGCGTCGAGGACGGCGCGGTCGAGGCGGTCCAAGCCGATCGGGTCGACCTCGTAGACCTCCAGCGCGGCCCGCGCGGCCCGCAGGTCCAGCACGCCGTCGCCCCGCACCTGCGCCCAGTCGCGGACGCGCCGCAGGAGCCGGTTCGCGATGCGAGGGGTGCCGCGCGAGCGGCCGGCGATCTCGTGCGCCGCGCCGTGCGCGATCTCGACGCCGAGGAGCCCGGCCGAGCGCAGGATGACCCGTTCGAGCTCCGCCGCCTCGTAGAAGTCCAGGTGCCCGGTGAAGCCGAACCGGTCGCGCAACGGCGCGGGCAGGAGCCCGGAGCGCGTGGTGGCGCCGACGGCGGTGAACGGCGGGAGCGTGAGGGGGATCGCGCTCGCCCCGGCACCCTTGCCGACGACGACGTCCACCCGGAAGTCCTCCATCGCCACGTACAGCAGCTCCTCGGCGGGGCGGGCGAGGCGATGGATCTCGTCGATGAAGAGCACCTCGCCCTCCTCGAGGGAGGACAGGACGGCGGCGAGGTCGCCGGCGTGCTGGATCGCGGGTCCGCTCGTGACGCGCAGGGACGTCCCCAGCTCGGCCGCGACGATCATCGCGAGCGTCGTCTTGCCGAGCCCGGGGGGCCCGGAGAGCAGCACGTGGTCGGGGGCGGCGTCGCGCGCCATGGCGGCCTGCAGCACCAGGGACAGCTGGTCGCGGACCACCTGCTGGCCCACGAAATCGTCCAGCTTCTTGGGCCGCAGCGCGGCCTCGGCCGCGCGCTCGACGTCGTCGGCAGCGCCGGAGACGATCCGCTCTCCCCCGTACCCTGCTGGGTCTGGGCCGGCGTCCTCAACCACGGTGCCCGCCCAGGGCACGCAGCGAGGCGCGCAGCGTGGCGGCGACGTCGACCGGACCGGACGTGCCGTCCTGGTCGCCGGCGTGGCGGTCCGCGAGGACCCGGTCGACGGCGTCCTGAGCGACCTTGGCGGCCCAGCCGAGCCCGACCAGGGCCTCGACGACCTGCTCGCGGCCCGGGTCGCCCGCGCCGGGAGGCGTCTCGGGCGACGGCGGGGTCCCGTCCGTGCCGGGGGCCCCGGTCGGCGCACCGAGCCGGCCGCCGAGCTCGAGGACGAGCCGCTGCGCGCTCTTGGGCCCGACGCCGGGGATCCGCCGCAGCGCCGCGAGGTCCTCCTCGGCCACGGCACGGCGCAGCGCGTCGGGAGTGAGCACCGCGAGCATGGCCAGCGCGATGCGCGGCCCGACCCCGGAGACCGACTGGGCGGTCTCGAAGACCTCGCGCTCGTCGGCGTCCGCGAAGCCGTAGACCGTCATCGAGTCCTCGCGCACGACGAGGGTGGTGTGCAGCTGGGCGCGCTCGCCGACGCGCAGCCCGGCGAGGGTGCCGGGGGTGGCGTGCACGAGGTAGCCGACGCCGCCGACGTCCAGCACGGCCCGCTCCAGGGTCACGTGGCTGACCGTGCCTGTCAGGGAGGCGATCACCGCTGGTCCTTCCGTCGAACACCCGTGCGAGCCGTCACTCTAACAACCGGTGCCGACAGGCGGGGCCAGGACACGGCCGTCGGGGCGGGCCTCGGACGGGCGCGCGGCGGTCAGCGGCCGGTGCTCGCCGGGGCGCCGCGGTGGGACCCGCGGCGCGCTGCCTGCTCGGCGGCCGCCCAGGCCCGCTGGGCGGGCGTGAGCTCGTTCCGCTCGCCGCCCTGCAGCGCCCCGGCGGGCCGCCACAGGTGGGTGACGCCGAGGGCGAGCGCGTCGGCCGCGTCGGCGGGCCTTGGCAGGTCGTCGAGGCCGAGGATGCTCGCGACCATGCGCTGCACCTGCTCCTTGCCGGCCCGCCCCGAGCCGGTGACGGCGGCCTTGACCTCGCTCGGGGTGTGCATAGCGACGGGCACCCCGCGGCGGGCGGCGGCGACCATCGCCAGCCCGGCGACCTGCGCGGTGCCCATGACGGTGCCCCGGTTGTTCTGCGCGAACACCCGCTCCACGGCCACGACGTCGGGCACGTGCCGGTCCATCCAGGCGTCGAGCCCCTCGGAGATCGCCAGCAGCCGCAGGTCCACGCTGGTGCCCGGGTCGCTGCGCAGCACCCCGACGTCGACCAGCACAGCCTTCCGGCCTCGAGCCGAGTCGACGACGCCGACACCGCACCGGGTCAGTCCCGGGTCCACCCCCAGCACACGCACGCCGTCACCATCTCACGGGGCGTGGACACTCCCCCGCAGGCACGACGGGACAGCCGCGCGCCCGGAGCTGCTCCCCCGCGCCATCCCTGGCACGAGGACTGGTTCGTCGAGCAGGCCTGGCACCCGCGAGGCGACGAAGCGGGCGTGCCGGAGGGTCCGTGTCGAGAGGCTGGTCGGGCCTGGCGGGAGCCGCGAGGAACGAGCGGCGGATGGCGTGCCTCG
>NZ_SIRP01000001.1:2561124-2601254 GCF_011634835.1 Isoptericola sp. BMS4
GTCGAGAGGCTGGTCGGGCCTGGCGGGAGCCGCGAGGAACGAGCGGCGGATGGCGTGCCTCGCGACACGGACCCTCCGGCACGCCCGCCCCAGCCACGGTTGCGGACTGTTGCAGCAGACGACGAGACGTCAGTCCTCGTCCAGCGCCGCCATCACCTCGTCGGAGGCGTCGAAGTTCGCGTAGACGTTCTGCACGTCGTCGCTGTCCTCGAGGGCGTCGATGAGGCGCGTGATCTTGCGGGCGCCCTCGACGTCGACCTCGACCTGCATGGAGGGGTGCCAGATCGAGTCCGCGGAGTCGTACTCCATGCCGGCGTCGACGATCGCCGTGCGCACGTCGACCAGGTCGGTCGCCTCGCTGAGCACCTCGATGTATTCCCCGACGTCGGTGACCTCCTCGGCGCCGGCGTCGAGCGCCGCGAGCATCACGTCGTCCTCGGTGACGCCGTCGGCCTTGGGCACGACGACGAGCCCCTTGCGGGAGAAGAGGTACGACACCGAGCCGGGGTCGGCGAGGTTGCCGCCGTTGCGGGAGAACGCGGTGCGCACCTCGGCGGCGGCGCGGTTCTTGTTGTCGGTGAGGCACTCGACGAGCACGGCGATGCCGTTGTTGCCGTATCCCTCGTACATGATCGTCTGATAGTCGACGGCGTCGGCGCCCTCGCCGGACCCACGCTTGAGGGCGCGGTCGATGTTGTCGTTCGGCACCGAGGACTTCTTCGCCTTCTGGATGGCGTCGAAGAGCGTCGGGTTGCCGGCGGGGTCACCGCCGCCGGTGCGCGCGGCGACCTCGATGTTCTTGATGAGCTTCGCGAAGAGCTTGCCGCGCTTGGCGTCGATCGCCGCCTTCTTGTGCTTCGTCGTGGCCCACTTGGAGTGCCCGGACATGCTCTACCTAACTCCTTCGCGATGCTTGGACTTGCCGGACGAACAGCTCGTGCACCCGCGAGTCCCCCGTGATCTCCGGGTGGAACGCGGTGGCGAGCAGGTGTCCGGCGCGTGCTGCGACGATCTTACCGGCGGCGGGGCCCACGGCGGTGCCGTCCGCCCACGTCTCGGGCATGCGCGCGAGCACCTCGACGCCGGGGCCGGCCTGCTCGACCCACGGCGCGCGGATGAACGCGGTGACCACGGGGGCGGCTCCGGGGCGGTCGGTGATGCCCGTGACGTCCAGCTCGGCCTCGAACGAGTCGACCTGGCGGCCGAAGGCGTTGCGCCGCACGACGACGTCCATGCCGCCGAGGGTCTGCTGGTCGGCGGTGCCGCCGGTGATGCGGTCGGCGAGCAGGATCATCCCGGCGCACGAGCCGTACACGGGCATCCCGTCGGCGATGCGGTCCCGCAGCGGGTCGGCGAGCTCGAAGATCCGCAGCAGCTTGTCGATGGTCGTGGACTCGCCGCCCGGGAGCACGAGGCCGTCGACGGTCGCGAGCTCGGCCGGACGGCGCACGGGCACGGCGCGGGCTCCGGCGGACTCCAGCGCGGCCGCGTGCTCGCTGACGTCCCCCTGCAGCGCGAGGACTCCGATCGTGATGGTCACCGAGGCAGTGTAGGGGGCGCGGAGGGCCACTCAGAGCGCCAGGGTCTGCAGGTCCCGCGGGTCGGGCTCCCCGGACGCGGCGGTGAACTCCGCGAGCCCGTCGAGGACGGCGGCACGGCGGTCGGCCGGCACCCGGGCGAGCACCTCGGCGATCGCCGCCCGGCGGCGCTCGGAGACGCGCTCGACCAGCGCGCTCCCCTGGTCCGTGATGGCGATGCGCACCGCGTGCCGGCGCTCCGGGTCCGCGTCCCGCCGCACCCAGCCCCCGGCGACCAGCCGGTCGACGTTGCGGGAGAACGTCGAGGGGTGCACCCCGAGCCGCTCGGCGACGACGCCCTGGCGCAGCGCGCCGGCGGTGGCGAGCAGGACCAGTGCCCGCAGCTGCGGCAGCGACACCTCCTCCAGTGCCTGCGCGACGGACCGCGCGATGACGCCGAGGAGTCCGCGCGACGCGTGCAGCGTCACGGCGGCCAGCTCGTCGGGGTCCTCCGGAGGCGTCCGGCCGGGTCCGCCGGCGCGCGCGTCGTCCATCGCGCCAGCGTATCGATCCATGGACGTGGCGGCGAAAGTTCTGTGCATCCTTACACTTGTTGCATGCCTGCATCTTCCGTGTCCTCCGTCGCGCCCGCGAGGGCGGCCGGTTCCGTGCGCGGCGCGCTCGCCCGTCTCGTGGGCCGGTCGCCCGGGAACGCCGGGACCGGCGTCCTGGTCCCGCTGTCGCTCGTCGTCGGCGCCCTCACCGGCCTCGGGGCGGTCGGGTTCCGCTGGCTCATCAGCCACGCGACGCTCCTCTTCTCCGGCACCGACGACGTCGCGGCCGCCGCCGTCGGCGACCACCCGGTCCACCCCGCTCTCGGCTGGCTGGGGCCCTGGTTCATCGTCCTGGCGCCCGCCGTCGGGGGCCTCGTCTACGGCCCCGTCGTCTACCGGTGGGCCCGCGAGGCCCGCGGCCACGGGGTGCCCGAGGTCATGCTCGCGGTCGCCCACCACGGCGGCCGCATCCGCCCGCGCGTCGCGGCCGTCAAGGCGTTCGCGTCCGCGGTCTGCATCGGCTCGGGCGGCAGCGTGGGACGCGAGGGGCCCATCGTCCAGATCGGCTCCGCGCTGGGCTCGAGCATCGGGCAGCTGGCCCGCGTGCCCGCCGACCGCCTGCGCACCCTGGTCGCCGCCGGCGGCGCGGCCGGGATCGCCGCCACGTTCAACGCTCCCGTCGCGGGCGTCCTGTTCGCCCTCGAGCTGATCCTGCGGGACTTCTCCGCCCGCTCGTTCGGGCTCGTGGTGCTGTCGTCGGTCACGGCCTCCGTCGTGGCCCGCGCGATCATCGGCGACGAGTCGCTCCTGACCCTGCCGGCCCTCACCGTCGACGACCCCCGGACGTACCTGCTCTTCGCGCTGCTCGGCCTGGTCGCGGGCGCGCTGGGCATCGGGTTCGTCCGCGTCCTCTACGCGATCGAGGACCTGTGCGACCGCGTCTGGCGCGGCCCCGAGTGGGCGCGGCCCGCCGTCGGCGGCCTGCTCCTGGGGCTGGTCCTGCTCACCCTGCCGCAGCTCTACGGCGTCGGCTACCCCGTGCTGTCCGGCGCGGTCGACGGCGAGCTCGTCGTCGGCATGCTCCTCCTGCTGCTCGTCGGCAAGGTGGTCGCCACGAGCCTCACGCTCGGCATCGGCGGGTCGGGCGGCGTGTTCGCGCCGTCGCTGTTCGTGGGAGGCATGCTCGGCGCCGCGTTCGGCCAGGTGGCGCAGATGCTGGCCCCCGACCTCGCGCCCTCGACCGGGGCGTTCGCCGTCGTCGGCATGGGGGCGATGTTCGCGGGCACCGCACGCGCACCGATCACCGCCGTCGTGATGCTCTTCGAGCTGACCGGCGAGTACTCGGTCATCCTGCCGCTCATGCTCGCGATCGTGCTCGCCACGGGCGCCAGCCGTCTGCTGTCCGCCGACACCGTGTACACGCTCAAGCTGCGCCGTCGCGGCATCGACCTGGGCCAGCACCCGGCCGACCGGGTGCTCGGGGACGTGCGCGTCGCCGAGGTCATGGAGGACGCGCCCGAGCCGGTCACCCCGGACGTCCCCCTGGCGGAGGCGTCCCGCACGCTCCTGGGCAGCGGCCGGCCGACGCTGCCCGTGCTCGACGGCGACGGCCGGCTCGTGGGGCAGCTGCGCGCCGACCTCGCCGCCGAAGAGCTCGAGCAGGACGACGAGGCCGACCGGGCGACGGTCGCCACCGTGCTGGACGACGTGGCTCGTGTCTCGCGCGGCGCCAGCCTCCGCGAGGCGCTCGACGCGCTGCGCGAGCACCCCGACGACGACGGGGGCGCCGTCGTCGACGACCAGGGCCGCCTCGTCGGCTGGCTGACCCACCGCACGGTGCTCGCCGCGCTGTCCGCCCCGCAGGCACGGAGGGCGGCGCCGGACTCGCGGCCGGAGCGCGACGGCACCGCGGCGACGGTGTAGGCGCCGCCCTCCCGGCGGCCCGGCCGGTCAGGCAGCGGCGTGGCCGGTCAGGGCCGCGGAGCGTCCGTGGCGGCGGGCTCGTCGTCGTGCTCGGTGCCGAGGTGGCGCACGACGCCGTCCCAGCCGCCCGCCAGCTCCTCGACGAGGTCGGGCAGCACGGTGGGGAACACCTCGTGCGGCTGGCCGCGCAGCTCGGCCGGGGTGAGCCAGCGCAGCTCGTCGAGGACGTCGCGCTCCATCGCGGTCCAGCCGTCCCGGGACAGTGCGGTCTCGGCGGCGACGCGCGCGAGGAAGAAGGTCTCGTCCTGCCGGCACGTCTCGGCCAGGAAGTGGAAGATGCCCTGGCGGGTCATCACGGGCCCTTCGAGGTCGGCGGCCGCGAGCAGCAGGCCGGCCTCCTCGCGCAGCTCGCGCAGGGCGGCGTCCAGCTCGCTCTCCCCCGGGTCGATGCCGCCGCCCACGGTGAACCACCAGGACCGCTCGGGCTGGTCGGCGTCGTGGCCCCGCACGAGCAGGGCGCGGCCCGCGTCGTCGATGACGACGACGCGGGCCGCGCGCCGGTGGCGCATGCCGTCCGGCCCCGGGACCCAGTCGTCCCCCAGGGAGGACGCGCTCGCGGCGGTGGTGGTCATACCGTCGAGCCTAGCGTCGACGCGGCGACCACCGCCCGCAGCAGGCCGGGGAAGCGCTCGTCCACCTCGTCGGCGCGGAGCATCGTCCATCGACGGTTCCCCCGCTCCTCCTGACGGATGACACCGGCCTCCCGCAGCACCCTGAAGTGGTGGCTCAACGTGGACGGCGCGACGTCCACGGGGAACGTGCCGCAGGCACGCCCCTGCGTGTCACGGGTCAGCGTCTCGACGATCGTCAGTCTTGTCCGGTCGGCGAGCGCGTGGAGCACCGCGACGAGCGAGACCTCGTCGATCGGCGGGTGGTCGAGGTCGGGACGTGGGTTCGTCGGCATCCACTCTCCTTCTGTACATGTCGAAAGAGAATGCTACCGTGAACCCCTTCGTCATCCATCGAAGGAGAGCGGGATGGGCACGCTGATGCAGGCACTCGTCTTCGACGGACCGGCCCGCGACACCGCCGCGACCCGGGTCGCAGCAGTCGAGCGCCCCGCGCCGGGCCCGGGCCAGGTCGCGATCGCCGTGGAGTACGCCGGGATCAACTTCAAGGACGTGATGGCACGTCGGGGGGACGGCGGCTACGCGCAGTCATGGCCGTTCGTCCCCGGCCTGGAGGTCGCCGGCCACGTCCTCGCGGTCGGCCCCGGCGTCGACACGCCCGAACCCGGACAACGCGTCGCGGCGCTGACGAACACCGGCGGCCTGGCGGAGGTCGCGGTCGCGGACGCCGCCCTGACCACACCGCTCCCCGCCGGCCTCGACCCGGCCGTCGCGGCGGTGGTGCCGGGGGCGCCGACCACCGCCGACCTGCTCGTGCACGACGTGGCCCGGGTCCGCGACGGCGACGTCGTCGCCGTCCACAGCGCGTCCGGCGCGGTCGGCGCCGCGCTCGCGCCGCTCGCCCGGCTCGCCGGTGCCGCCACCCTCGTCGGGATCGTCGGGGCACCCTCCCGCGTCCCCCTCGCGAGGGACGCCGGCTACGACAGCGTGCACCTGCGCGGACCCGGCCTCGTCGAGAGCGTCCGCGAGGCCGCGCCCGGGGGCGCCGACGTGGTGCTCGACCCGCAGGGCACCACAGCCCTCGAGGACGACCTGGCCGTGCTCCGGCCGACGGGGCAGATCGTCCTCTTCGGCAACGCCGGCGGGTGCACGCTCGACCCGCTGCCGACGACGGGTCGTCTCTACGCCACGAACGCCAGGATCGGCGGCTTCAGCCTCGAGTCGCTGTCGCGGGCCGATCCGGCGCGCGTCCGCCGAGCGCTCACACGGGTGGTGGAGCATCTCGCGGCGTCACGCCTGTCCGTGCAGCCGACCGTGCTCGACGGGCTCGCTGCCGCGCCCGCCGCGCAGGAGCGGCTCGCCACCGGCACCGGGTCGGGGAAGTACGTGGTCCGGGTGCGCTGAACGGCCGGACGACCCGGTAGGAGGCCGAGACGGCCCTGGCCCGCGCCATCGGGGACCGACGGTGCGGGCCAGGGCCGCCCTCGTGGACGGGACGCCTACCAGCCGCGCTCCGCGAGCCGCACCGGCTCGGGCTGCTCGTCGACGTTGAGGCCCACCATGGCCTCGCCGAGCCCGCGCGAGACCCGCGCGACCACGTCGGGGTCGTCGTGGAACGTCGTCGCCTGAACGATCGCCCGCGCACGGGCGGCCGGGTCGCCGGACTTGAAGATGCCCGAGCCGACGAAGACGCCCTCGGCACCGAGCTGCATCATCATCGCGGCGTCCGCCGGCGTCGCGATGCCGCCGGCGGTGAAGAGCACGACCGGCAGCTTGCCGGTGCGCGCCACCTCGGCCACCAGCTCGTACGGCGCCTGCAGCTCCTTCGCGGCGACGAACAGCTCGTCGGCGGGCAGCGACGTGAGCCGCTGGATCTCCGCGCGGATCCGGCGCATGTGCGTGGTGGCGTTCGAGACGTCGCCGGTGCCGGCCTCGCCCTTGGAGCGGATCATGGCCGCGCCCTCGGTGATGCGGCGCAGCGCCTCGCCCAGGTTGGTCGCCCCGCACACGAACGGCACGGTGAACTGCCACTTGTCGATGTGGTTGGCGAAGTCGGCCGGGGACAGCACCTCGGACTCGTCGACGTAGTCGACGCCGAGCGACTGCAGCACCTGCGCCTCGACGAAGTGCCCGATGCGGGCCTTCGCCATCACGGGGACGGACACCGCCTCGATGATGCCGTCGATCATGTCCGGGTCGCTCATCCGGGAGATCCCGCCCTGGGCGCGGATGTCCGCGGGCACACGCTCGAGCGCCATCACGGCGACCGCGCCGGCGTCCTCGGCGATCTTCGCCTGCTCCGGGGTGACGACGTCCATGATGACGCCGCCCTTGAGCATCTCCGCCATGCCTCGCTTGACGCGGGCCGTGCCCACCTCGCCGACGGTACCGGTCTCGCTCAACGCAACCTCGCTCGCTCGTCCTCGGGCATGGCGCTCGCCACGCCTCGCCCCCATCCTAAGAGGTTGCGCGGGTGGGCGGCGTCGCTCAGGCCCGGCCGAGCCCCGCCGGCATCTGGTCGTCCAGCTCCACGGTCTGCGGCGTCTCGGCGCGACCGGTCAGGTGCAGCAGCCGCACGTACCAGGTGCGACGCGCCCGCTGCGCCTGGGCCACCGCCTCGTTGTGGAAGCGGCGGGCGAGCTGCGCCCGGTACCAGGCCGCGGCCAGGTTCCCGACCAGCTCCTCCCCGTCGGCGGACCGCCGGAGCCCCGCGACGAACTCCTCGTCGCCGAGCGCCGAGCGCAGCGTCGCCGACAGGGCGCTCTCGGCGCGCTCGCGCTCCGTGCCCAGCCCCTCCATGGACAGCGCCCCGCGCTCGGCGACCTCGGCGGCCTGCGGGCCGGCGTCGTCCACGACGGCGAATCCCGCGTCGGCGACCAGCACCGCGCCGGCGGGATCGAGCATGCCCGAGGACGCGAGGTCGATCGCGGCCGCGGCCCGCCGTGCGAGCTGCGCCTGGAGGGCGAGGCGCGACGCCACCACCTTGCGGTGCAGGCGGTCCAGGCGGGAGGCCGAGACCCAGGCCAGCCAGACCACCGCGGCGGCCACGACCAGCACCACGAGCGCGAGCTCCGACCAGGTCATGCGCCGCTCCCCTCGTCCGCGACGCCGTCGGCGTCGACCGTGATCCACCGGCCGCCGCGCCGGCCGCCGCGCTCCTGCGGGCGGGAGCCGGGCCCGTCGAGCGCCGCGCCGGCGGCCACCGCCATCTCGTAGACCGCGAGCACCTGCTCGGTCACCGTGGACCAGTCGAACCGTCGGACGAACGCCGTCGCCCGCTCGCGCCGCACCGCCGTGCCGTCGGGGTCGTCCAGCGCGGCGACCAGCGCCCGCGCGAGGTCAGGCGCTTCGCCCGTGCGGAACAGGCGGCCGGCCGCGCCGTCGTCGAGCACCCGGCGGAACGCGCCCAGGTCGCTCGCGACGACGCCGCATCCCGCGCTCATCGCCTCGACCAGCACGATCCCGAAGCTCTCTCCCCCGGTCTGCGGCGCCACGTACAGGTCGGCCGAGGCCAGGAGCGAGGCCTTCTCCTCGTCGCTGATCGGCCCGAGGAACTCGAACGACCCCGCCCGGGCCCCGAGCGCCGCCACCGCGGCGTCCCGGCCGTCGTCGCCCTTGCCGGCGACGAGGAACCGCGCGCCGGGGTATCGCTCGAGCACACGCGGGGCGGCCTCGGCGAGGACCCCGAGGCCCTTGCGGGGCTCGTCCAGCCGGCCCAGGAACGCGATCGTCGGCGCCTCCGGCGTCCCGCGCCAGCGCTCGACGACGCGGCCCGCCGCGAAGCCGTCGACGTACACGCCGTTGGGGATCACGACGGCGTCCCCGCCCACGTGGTCGACGAGCGTGCGGCGCGCGTCCTCGGAGACCGCGATCCGCGCGGCGATCTTCTCGAGGGACTGGCGCAGCAGCGGGAACGCGACCTGGAGGGCGCGCGAACGCTCCTGGGAGGTGTGGAACGTCGCCACCACGGGGACTTCGGCGAGCCACAGCGCCAGCATGGACAGGCTCGGCGTCATGGGTTCGTGCAGGTGCACCACGTCGAACTCCCCGGCCTCCAGCCACCGGCGCACGCGGCCCGCGGCGCGCGGCCCGAAGGCCAGCCGGGCGACCGAGCCGTTGTAGCGCACCGCGACCGCGCGCCCCGCGGAGGTCACGACGTCGGGCACCGGGGTGTCCTCGTCGGCGGGCGCGAGCACGGACACGTGGTGGCCGAGCCCGCGCAGCGCCTCGGCGAGGTCGCGCACGTGGAACTGCACCCCGCCGGGGGCGTCGAACGAGTAGGGGCACACGATGCCGACGCGCAGCGGTCCCGTCGTGCTCATGCCTCGCCCGCCTCGGCGCGCGTGCGGGCGTAGCGGTCCGGGTCCAGGTCGTCGACGAAGACCCGCTGGAGCATGTGCCAGTCCTGCGTGGACTCCACCAGGGTGCGGGCGACCGCGTCGACCCAGCCCTGCGTCATCCGCGCCACGCGCTCCTGGCGTCGTAGCCCGGAGTCGTCGGGCACCGGGACCGGCGGGTAGAACCGGATGACGATCCCCCACGCCGTGCCGGCCCGACGCCGGCGGTCCCCCGACAGCCGCTCATAGGTGATGCCGACCGGGATCAGCGGCACCTTGGCCGCGAGCGCGAGCGCCGCGGGACCGGCGGCCACCCGGGCGCGGTGGCCGCACAGGTCCACCTCCACGCCCGTGGCCGTGAGGTCGCGGTCCGCCAGCAGGGGCACGATCCGGCCCCCGCGGGTCGCCCCCCGCACGAGGTTGCGGAACACGTCGTGGTCGCCGAGGGGCAGCACGTCGATGCCGATGGATCGCCGGAACTCCACGAACTCGACGAAGAGCTCCTCGGGCTTGAGCCGTTCGGCGACGGTGAGGACCGGGGCCAGGTTGGGCGTCGCCCAGGCCCCCGCCAGGTCCCAGTTGCCGAGGTGCGCCAGGGCCAGGGAGAGCGCGCGCCCGTCGGCGAGGTCCTCCGCGATGTGCTCGTACCCCTCGATCCGCACGCGGGCGACGTTCTGCTCGGGTGTGGACCCCTGCAGGGTGAACGCCTCGCGGAAGTAGCGCATGTAGGAGCGCATCCCCTCCCGGACGAGGCGGCGCAGGGCCCGCGCGTCGAGGTCGGGGCGCACGCGCGCGTAGTTCGCCTCCATGCGCCGCACGCCCGCGGTGCGGCACGCCCAGGTCACGTCCGCGACCGCCGTGAACGCCGCCCGGAGCACGGGTTCGGGGACCTTCGGCGCGTGCCGCCAGGCGAACGTGTAGAGCTTCGGGACGTCCAGCGACCGGGCGATGCCCATCAGACCTCCGTGTCCGTGTCGGGTGCGGTGCTTCGTGCGCCGTCGCCGGCCGCACCGCCGGCGGGGCCCGTCAGCTGCCTGCGGACGGTCACCACCCGCTGCACGACCGTCACGGCGCTGGCCGCGGCGAGGAGTGCGAGCACGACGACGGCGACCAGGACGGGTACCCCGAGCGGGATGAACGTCGTCGCGGCGAGCGCGACGAAGAGCCGGTCGCTCCGCTCAGCGATCCCCACCGCGGCGGTGGTGCCGACGCTCTCGGCCCGGGCGCGCGCGTACGGGACGACGCCGCCGAGCACGAGGCAGGCCAGCGACGCCGCAGTGCCCCAGGTGGTGTAGGGCTCCTCGGCGTGCAGCACGAACCAGAGCGTGATGCCGGCGAAGACGGCCCCGTCGGAGACCCGGTCCAGCGTCGAGTCGAGGAACGCGCCCCACGGCCCGGACCGTCCTGCTGCCCGGGCCATCACCCCGTCGAGGGAGTCGGTGAGCGTGAACGCGCCGATGAGCAGCCCGCCGAGCAGCAGGTGGCCGGTCGGCAGCAGCGTCAGCGCCAGCACGCTGACGACCACGGTGCCGGCGACGGTCACGGCGTCCGGCGACACGCCCCACCGCAGCAGCAGGCGCGCGAGCGGGGCGAAGACGCGCTGCATGGTGGCGCGCAGGCGGCCGAGCATCAGGGCGTCCCGTCGGGGCCGGCGCCGTCGTCGAGACCGGGGCCCGGGACCTCGTCCCACGCGGCCGCGAGCCGGGCCCGCGTGTCGGCGAGGAGCTCGGGGATCGCCTTGGTCTGCCCGACGACCGGCAGGAAGTTGGCGTCGCCGAGCCAGCGCGGGACGACGTGCTGGTGCAGGTGCGCGGCGATGCCCGCGCCGGCGACGTCGCCCTGGTTCATGCCGAGGTTGAACCCGGCCGGGGCGTAGACCGTCCGCAGCACCCGCATGGCGTGCTGCGTCGTCGTCGCGAGCTCGTGGGTCTCCGCCGCCGTGAGATCGGTGTAGCCCGACACGTGCCGGTACGGCAGCACCATGAGGTGACCGCCGTTGTACGGGTACAGGTTGAGCACCGCGTAGCAGGCCGCCCCGCGGGCGACCACGAGCCCCTGCTCGTCGTCGCCCGCGGGGATCCGGCAGAACGGGCACTGCGCGACGCTGGAGTCCGTCGGCTTGTCCTGGCCGCCGATGTAGACCATGCGGTGGGGTGTCCAGAGCCGCTGGTAGCCGTCCTCGGGCGGGCCGAAGGCGTCGGCCGGCTCGGGGTGCGGGGGTGGAGTGGCGGCCGGCATCAGACCTGGGCGCGGTCGCGCACGGCGGCGACGATCCGCTCGATCGCGTCCGCGACGGGCACGCCGTTCTCCTGGCTGCCGTCGCGGAAGCGGAACGACACGGCGCCGGCCTCGGCGTCCTCGCCGCCCGCGATGAGCACGAACGGCACCTTCTCCTTGGCCGCGTTGCGGATCTTCTTGCCGAAGCGGTCGTCGGAGCGGTCGAGCTCCGCGCGGATCCCCTGGGCCCTCAGCCGTTCGACGACGTCCGACAGGTAGTCGTCGAACGCGTCGGCCACGGGCACGGCGAGCACCTGGACCGGGGCGAGCCACGCGGGGAAGGCGCCCGCGTAGTGCTCGACGAGGATGCCGAAGAACCGCTCGATGGACCCGAACAGGGCGCGATGGATCATCACCGGCCGCTGCCGCGAGCCGTCGGAGGCCGTGTACTCCAGCTCGAAGAGCTCCGGCTCGAAGAAGTCGAGCTGGATCGTGGACAGCTGCCAGGTCCGCCCGATGGCGTCCTTGGCCTGCACGGAGATCTTCGGGCCGTAGAACGCGGCACCGCCCGGGTCCGCGACGAGCTCGAGCCCGGACGCCGTGGCGACCTGGCGCAGCACCTCGGTCGCCTCGTCCCAGGTCGCGTCGTCGCCGACCGACTTCTCGGGGTCGCGGGTGGACAGCTCGAGGTAGAAGTCGTCGAGCCCGTAGTCGCGCAGCAGGTCGAGGACGAACGTGAGGATCGAGGTGAGCTCGTCCTTCATCTGCTCGCGCGTGCAGTAGATGTGCGCGTCGTCCTGCGTGAACCCGCGGGCGCGGGTGAGGCCGTTGACGACGCCCGACTTCTCGTAGCGGTACACGGTGCCGAACTCGAACAGCCGCAGCGGGAGCTCGCGGTAGGACCGCCCGCGCGAGGAGAACACGAGGTTGTGCATCGGGCAGTTCATCGGCTTCAGGTAGTAGTCCTGGCCGGGCTTGCGCACGGTGCCGTCGTCGTCGAGCTCCGCGTCCAGGTGCATGGGCGGGTACATCCCGTCCGCATACCAGTCGAGGTGCCGCGAGGTCTCGAACAGCTTGGACTTGGTGATGTGCGGCGTCGCCACGAACGAGTACCCGGACTCAACGTGCCGCTTGCGCGAGTACTCCTCCATCTCCATGCGGACCATGGCGCCCTTGGGGTGGAAGACGGGCAGGCCGGAGCCGATCTCGTCCGGGAAGCTGAACAGGTCGAGCTCGTTGCCCAGGCGCCGGTGGTCGCGGCGCTCGGCCTCCGCGAGGCGCTCGAGGTAGGCCTTGAGCTCGTCCTTGCTGGGCCACGCGGTGCCGTAGACGCGCTGCAGCTGCGGGTTCTTCTCGCTGCCGCGCCAGTAGGCGGCCGCGGAGCGCATGAGCTGCACGCCCTGGCCGATGAGCCTCGTGGACGGCAGGTGCGGACCCCGGCAGAGGTCCTTCCAGACGACGGTCTCGCTCTCGCGCCCGGCGCCGCGCACGTTGTCGTAGATCGTCAGCTCGCCGCCGCCGACCTCGACGGAGCTGCCGTCGTCGTCGGACGAGCCGCCCTTGAGGCCGATGAGCTCCAGCTTGTACGGCTCGTCGGCGAGCTCGGCCCGCGCCTCGTCCTCGGTGACGACGCGGCGGCGGAAGGTCTGGCCCTCCTTGATGATGCGACCCATCGCCTTGTCGAGCTTCTTGAGGTCCTCGGGCGTGAACGGGGTGTCCACGTCGAAGTCGTAGTAGAAGCCGTCGGTGACGGGCGGGCCGATGCCGAGCTTCGCCTTCGGGTTGACCTGCTGCACCGCCTGGGCGAGCACGTGGGCGGCGCTGTGGCGCAGCACGGCCAGACCGTCCGGCGAGTCGATCGTGACCGGCTCGACGACGGTGCCCGGCGCCAGCTCGGTGTCGAGGTCCTTGAGCTGCCCGTCGACCCGCAGGACGACGACGTCACGCCGGTCGGCGAAGAGCGCAGTGCCCGTCGTCGGCGTGTCCACCGTCACCGTGGTCGCCACGGCGCCCTGCTCGTGGTCGGGGTTCGGTGTCATCGGCGAGGCGACGTCGGACACGTGCAGCTCCTTGCTGGTCGTGGAGCGCCGCGGCGGCCCGGAGGGGCCGCGGCGCTCGGGCGTGAGGGCCGGCCTGAGGGTACCTGGCACGGCCGAGGGGCGCCGCTCCGGGCGGCGCCCCTCGATCGTACTCACCGTCGCGGGTCGGGACGACGCGCCGCCCCGCCGCCCGCGATGTCGGGTCAGTCGTTGTGCTCCTTGGCGGCGTCCGCGGCCTTGTCGACGTAGCCGTCCACGCTGTCCGGCGCGTACTCCTTGGCCTTCTCCGCCGCCGTGTCGATGTTCTCGTCGGTGGCGAGCTCCTTGGCCTTGTCCTTGGCCTTGTCGAACAGGCCGCCCAGTCCTTCGGTCATGGTTCCCCCTCGATGCTCACCCTGGCGGGGCCGCTCCCGCGGTGCCGCCGGGCCGGTGTCGCCAGGGCCGACGGGCCCTCGCGCGGTCGTCCTCACGCTAGCCAGCCCTCGGACGCTGCGCGACCGGGACCGAGCACGACGCCGGCCCGTCGCTCCCGAACGACCGGACAGGCATATGAACAGGTTCACAAGGCCCGCGATATCGCAGATCCGGCTGTGGTCTTACCATAGAGACAGGCGCCGGACCCGGCGTCGACGCTCCGGCCGCGCGACCCGCGACCACCCCCGGAGGGGACCATGACCACCACCCGCACCACCGACCGACCGGTCCGCGTCGTCGGCCTCGTCGCACTGCTCGCCGGGATCCTCATGATCGGCGCCGGAGCCGCCACCTGGGCGACGGTCAGCTCCCAGCTCGCCGCGCAGGACATCACCGTCTCGGAGGACGCCTCGTTCCTCGCGGGCGACACCGTCGACGGTCCCTTCTCGGCGTACGCGCAGGCCCAGGTCATCGACCGGCACGCGCTCGAGGCGACCGGCGGCCAGACGTACGCCCAGCTGGAGCAGGACGACCCGCTGCGCGACGTCGCGATGAACGCCTCGTTCCTGCGGGCGTCCCTGTTCACCTCGGTCGTCGCCTACGGGGTCAGCGCGCTGGTCATGGGCCTCGGGGCCGTCGTCGGGCTCGTCGGGTGGTCGCTGCGCCGCCTCGCGGCTCCCGCCGCGCCCGCCCGCACGGTCGACGCGACGACCGCCCGCGGAGAGCTCACGACCGCGGCCTGACCGCCTCCGGACCCCGGCAGCCCACCACCCGCAACCCCCGCGGGAGGTGGGCTGTCGGTCGTCCGCGCGAGGATGGGCCACGTGCCCGCCACCCCCGTGCCGCCACCGGACTCCCCCGCCTACCCCGCCGCCGTACGCGACGCGCCCGACCTCCCCGCCCTGGACGCGCACCTCACCGCATGCCGGGCGTGCCCACGGCTGGTGGCGTGGCGGGAGCAAGTGGCGCACGAGCGCCGGGCCGCGTTCCGTGACCAGGAGTACTGGGGCCGGCCCGTCCCCGGGTTCGGCGACCCCGACGCCGCCGTCGTGGTGGTCGGCCTCGCCCCGGCGGCGCACGGTGCCAACCGGACGGGCCGCATGTTCACCGGCGACCGTTCCGGGGACTTCCTCTTCGCCGCGATGCACCGCACCGGGTTCGCGAACCAGGCCACGTCGACGGCCGCGGACGACGGCCTGGTGCTGCGCGGCATCCGGGTCACCGCGCCCGTGCGCTGCGCGCCGCCGGCCAACAAGCCCACCCCCGACGAGCGACGCCGCTGCGCCCCGTACCTGGCCCGGGAGCTCGAGCTCGTGGGCGAGGGCGTCCGGGTCGCGGTCGCCCTCGGGGCGATCGGCTGGCAGGCGCTGCTGTCCACCCTGGACGAGCAGGGCTGGGACGTCCCGCGGCCCCGGCCCGCATTCGGGCACGGGGCCGAGGTGCCGCTCACCAGGGACGCGCCGGGCGGCCCCGCCCGGCTCACCGTCCTGGGCTGCTTCCACGTCTCGCAGCAGAACACGTTCACCAGGCGCCTCACCCCGGCGATGCTCGACGACGTGCTGCGGCGGGCACGCGCCCTCAGCCGGGGGTGACCGCCCGGCACGTCGCGGCACGAAATGCTGTGGCCTGGGCCGGGTCGACGCGGCTACCGTCACGGTCGTGAGCTCCGCACCGGCACGCCCCGCCCGCGTCATCGTCGTCTCCGGCCCGTCGGGGGCCGGCAAGTCCACCGTCGCGGCGGCGCTGGCCCACGACGCCGGCCGGCCGACGGTGCTCGTCACCACGGACGACTTCTTCCGTGCCGTCGCGACCGGCGGCGTGGCCCCGTTCCTGCCGGAGGCGCAGCGGCAGAACGAGACCGTCGTCGACGCCGTCGTCGCGGCCGCCGGGGCGTACGCGCGCGGCGGGTACGACGTCGTCGTGGACGGGGTCGTGGGTCCCTGGTTCCTGGACCGCTACCGGGCCGCCGCGGCGGGCGGGGCCTGGGACCTCGACTACGTCGTCCTGCGCCCGGCGCGCGACGTGGCGCTCGCCCGCGGCGCCGCGCGCGGCGACGGCGGGCTGCGCGACCCGGGCGCGCTCGGGGAGATCCACGACGGCTTCGCGGATCTCGGTGCGCTCGAGCCGCACGCCCTGGACACCAACGGCCACGACGCCGACGAGACCGCCCGCGCGGTGCGTGCCGCGCTCGACGCCGGCCGGTACCGCCTCGCCGCACCGGCGCACCCGTCGTCCACGCACCCTGAGCACGAGCAGACCGAGCCCGACCAGAGCGAGCCCGACCGGACCGAGCCGCCGCTGCGCGCCGACGAGGTGACGACGCTCCGCGCCTACCTCGACTACCACCGCGACACCCTGCGATGGAAGACCGCCGGGCTGACGGCGGCCCAGCTGCGCAGCCCGCTGCCGCCGAGCGCGATGACGCTGGGCGGGCTGCTCAAGCACCTCGCGTACGTGGAGTCCCAGTGGTTCGCCGTCGTGCTCGCCGGCGGTGACGCACGGCCCCCGTTCGACACGGTCGACTGGGCCGCCGACCCGGACTGGGAGTGGCACTCCGCCGCCGACGACGACCCGGACGAGCTGCGGGCGCTCTTCGACGACGCCGTGGCCGCGTCGGACCGCGCCCTGGACCGCCTGCTGCAGGGGGCGTCGTCGCCGGCCGCGGGCCTGGACGTGCTCTCGGTGCGCGAGGACCGCCACGGCGACGGGCGGTTCAGCCTGCGCTGGGTCCTGGTGCACCTCGTGGAGGAGTACGCGCGGCACAACGGGCACGCCGACCTGCTGCGCGAGGCGCTCGACGGCCTGACGGGAGAGTGACGGCCGGCCTCGCTCCCGCCGGCGTCACGTCGCCGCGGCGGCGGCCTGACGCGCGGCTCGCCGCGGGCGCAGCACGAACTGCTCCGTGACGTACCCGGCGACGACAGCCACGAGCACGATGGGCGTCATCGCGGCGGCGGCGTCACCGAGGAGCATGGTCACGAGCACGGCGGCCGAGACGGGCACCGGCAGTGTCGCGGCGGTCGCCGCCGCCATGCCGACCGCCAGCGCCGGGACCGCTCCGAATCCCGGCAGTCCCCCGGCGAGCAGTCCGGCCGCGGCGCCCAGCAGGATCGCAGGGAAGATCGCGCCGCCGCGCAGCGCCCCGAGGGAGACGCCGTACGCCAGGGACTTGAGGGCCAGCAGGGCCACGAGGGCACCGACGCCCCACGCCCCAGGATCGGCGGCGAGCTGGGCCAGGGTCAGCTGCCCGGACAGCACGACCTCCTCGGGCGAGCGTCCCGTGACGACCGTGTAGCACCCGGCGCACAGGGCGACCACGAGCGCGGCACCCACGGCGACGGCGAACGGGTGGCGGGCGGCGAGCCCGGCGACCACCCCTCCGAGGCGGTGCACCGTGCGCACCAGGATCGCCACCGCGACGGCCAGGGGCACGGCCCACAGCACGTCGGCGACGTCGGGCCGCACCGGTGCGTCGACGTCCGGAAGGGCCAGGGAGGCGATCTCCAGGCCCGTCCAGGTGCCCATGCCGGTGAACACGAGTGCCCCGATGCCGGAGGCGAGCATGCACGGCAGGACGAGCCGGGCCAGCGTCGGCCCGGCGAGGCCCGCCGCCTCGATGACGAACACGGCGCCCACCAGCGGGTTGCCGAAGATGGCGGACAGGGCGGCGGCGGAGCCCACCACGGCCAGGACGGTGCGGGTGCGCTCGTCGAGCGTCGCGTCCCACGGCCGGACCAGGATCAGCGCGAGCCCCGACCCGATGGCGAGCAGCGGTGCCTCCGGCCCGAGCACGACACCCAGCGGCAGCCCGGCCAGTGCCGCGAGCAGGATGCCCGGCAGGTGGTCCGCGGGCACAGGTCCCATCCCGAGCCCGTCGATCGGCCGGTGGCCGCCGTGCCCGGGCAGGGACCGGATCGCCAGGCCCACGAGCGCTCCGGCGATCGCGAGCCACGGCAGCGGCCACCACCAGGGCGGGACCTCGTACCCGAGCGTCTCCGGCAGCGCGTCCCAGACCTGGTGCTGGATCTCGTGGAGAAGCGCCAGGAAGACGAACGCCGCCAGCGAGACGGGGATGCCGAGGCCCGCGGACATCACCAGCAGGCGCGCGTAGGGGCGCGGACGGACGGGTTCGGTGCGGTCCTGCGTGTCGGGCATCAGCCCTCCTTCTCCTCGTCGGCACGGTCGGCGGCTGCCGCGGGCGCCGCGCGCAGCCGTCCGGCGACCGCGGGGAACACGATCACGGACACGATCGCCGCGCACACCAGGGCGGCGGCGTGGGACTCCGGCAGCACACCCTCGCGCGTGCCGACGGCGGTGATGACGACGACGAGGGGCAGCGCCGTGGCGGACATGAGCCCGAGTGCGACACCGTCGGCACCGGGCAGGGCACGGCGGTGGAAGACCCAGGTGGGCAGGCCGCGGACCAGGAGGAACAGGACCGCGAACAGCGGGACCAGGCCCAGCACCGCCGGGTCCGCCGCCAGCGAGCCCACGTCCAGCGTCACCCCGCTCATCACGAAAAAGACCGGGATGAGGAACCCGAACCCGATCCCCTCGAGCCGCGACTCCACGACCCTGCTCTCCAACGGGTCGCTGGACGACAGGAACAGGTGCACGAGGATCCCGGCCGTGAAGGCGCCCAGCACGGGGTCGAGGCCGAGTGCCTGCGCGAACGCGAACATGCCCACGACGACGAGCACGCACAGCCGCACGGCGACCTGCGCGCTGGTGCCGAGGGTCGCGGTGACCAGGCGCCCCAGCCTCGGGTGGCGCGGCTTGCGGGCCAGGACCGCCCCGGTCACGGCGAGCGCCGCGAAGGCGACGAGGACCACGAGGACCTGCGCCGGCGAGTCGCCCGACAGGACGAAGGCGATCGCGAGGATCGGGCCGAACTCCCCCACGGTGCCGACCGCGAGCACCCGGTCGCCGAATCGTGTCCCGCTCGCACCGGCGTCGCGCACGATCGGCAGGATCACGCCGAGCGCCGTCGTCGTGAGCGCCAGACCGACCACGAGGCCGGCCTGCGGTCCGGCGAGCCAGAGCCCGACGGCGATCCCCAGGGCGAGGGAGACGACCCACGATCCCGCGGCGGTGCGCAGCGGGCCGCCGCGGATGCGGGCGAACTCGATCTCGTACCCGGCGAGGAACATGAGGAACGCCAGGCCCAGGTCCGAGAACGCCTCGACGACGGGCGTCGCGTGCACGATCCCGAGGACCACCGGGCCGACGACGACGCCGAGGAGGATCTCGGCGACGGCGGACGGGACGCGGAACCACGGCTCGATCCGGTCGACGACGAACGGCGCCACGACGGCCACGGCGGTGACGACCGCCAGCATGGTCACCGTGTCGAGGTCCATCCACCGGCCCTTTCCGTCGTCGGCAGGAGCAGGACGGTGCCCGGCGCCGGGGGCCGGCTCACCGGCGCGCGCCCGCGGGGGCCCGGATCACCCCAGCAGCTTGGCCTTCGCGGCGGCGAACTCGGCGTCGGACAGCACACCGGCGGCCTTGAGGTCGCCGAGCTGCTTGAGCTGGGCGATGAGGTCGTCCTGGCCCGGTCCCGAGGTCACCTGCGCCGGGGCCTGCTGCGCCTGCTGGGCGTAGGCCTGCTGCTGGGCGTACGCCTGCTGCTGTTGCTGCTGGGCCTGGTACTGCTGCGCCTCGTACTGCTGCTGCTCGCGGGAGGCCGCGCGCCGGTTCATCGCCCGGCTGGTCGCGTTCGCGGTCCCGGTGATCACCGCGGTGCGGGCCATCGTCCCGATCAGGCCGGGGCGGCCCATCCGTCGCATCGGGGGCATCTCAGTCCTCCTTCTCGAGCTCGCGCGCGACCTCGTCGATCGCCTCGGCCGGCACGCGGGTCCAGTCGACGACGCGGCCGCCCGCACCGCGCACGGCGCTGCCCAGGCCGCGCGCCCAGGTGTGCTCGAACACCAGCATGCCGACGGCGGAGCCGGGCGCGAGGTCCTCGGCCACGGCGTCGACGTCGTCCGCGGCGAGCAGGCCGGCGGGCTCGCCCACGATCCTCGCCAGCTCGTCGTCGCCGCCGTCGGTGGCCTCGAGCCACTCCACGGACCCGTCGGTGTCCTTGCGGATCAGCAGGGCGTCGAGCACGTCGATGGTGCCCGCGTCGACGAGCCGAGACAGCTCGGCGACGATCTCGCCCTTGAACTCGCTGCGGGGGAACTCGATGAGCACGAGCTCCACCGGTGCGCTGGGTCCCATGTCCTGCCCTTCTGTCGGCACGGGTCGTCGTCGCCCGGCGGATCGCCGGACATGTCGGTCACTCTTGCACGCACCGGCCGCGCGCGCCTGCGCTCCGGGCCGAGGGATCCTCGCGAGGCAGGCCACAGCGTCCGCGGCCACCAGCCGGAGGGCTGCCGCGGTGAGCGAAAATGTCCGTTCGTGCCCCGTCGTGCGCCCCGTCGCCGATGATGGCACGGTGATGCCTGCCATGACCGCGCCGTCGTCCGCGTCCCTCCTCGCCCCCGCGGGGCGGTGGCCGCGAGAACGCTGGGTCGCGGTCGCCGACGACCTGCTCCGCGCGACGACGCCCTTCGCCTCCCCCGGCGGCTCGTTGATCCGCCTGCCGGGCCCGGTGAGCGCCTCGGGCTCGTGGAGCGACGGGCTGGAAGGCTACGCCCGCACGTTCCTGCTCGCGGCGTTCCGGCTTCGCGGCGCGGGCGGCGACGGCCCCGACGGCCTCCTCGACCGCTACGCCCGCGGGCTGCGGCACGGCACCGACCCCGCCTCCCCGGAGCGCTGGCCGCGCCTCACCGAGCGGCGCCAGGCCGTGGTCGAGGCCGCGTCGGTGGCGATCGGCCTCGCGGAGACCCGGCCCTGGCTGTGGGACCGGCTGGACGACGCCACCCGGGCACGCACCGTCGACTGGCTCGCGGACATCGTCGGCACCGACGGGTACACGAACAACTGGCTGTGGTTCCAGAACGTCGTCGAGGCGTTCCTGTCCACGGTCGGCGGGCCGTGGGACCAGGCCGACCTGGACCGCAACGAGGAGATCGCCGAGTCGCTGTACGTGGGCGACGGCTGGTACTCCGACGGGCGCGGCCGCGACGGCCGGCGGCAGAACTTCGACCACTACGCGGGCTGGGCGTGGCACGTCTACCCCGTCCTGCACGCGCGGATCCTGGGCGCCGACCTCGACGACCGGCACGCCGGCCGGCTGCGCGCCTACCTCGATCAGGCGCAGCACCTCGTGTCCTCCAGCGGCGCGCCGCTGCTCCAGGGCAGGTCCGTCACCTACCGCACCGCCGTCCTCGGCCCGTTCTGGGCCGGGGCGGTTGCCGGCGCCACCCCCCTCGCCCCGGGGCAGACCCGGGCGCTCGCCTCCGCGGTGGTGGACCACTTCTGGGCGGCAGGGTCGGTCGACGAGCGCGGCCTGCTGCCCGTCGGGTGGCACGGCCCTTACCCGCGCGTGCGCCAGCTGTACACCGGCGGCTCGTCCCCCTACTGGGCGAGCAAGGGGTTCCTCGGCCTGCTGCTCAGCGCCGACCACCCCGTCTGGACGGCGGCCCCACAGCCGCCGGACGCGTGGCACCGGGACCGCGTCACCGTGCTGCCCGCTCCCGGCTGGGTCGTGGCCGCCACGCCCGGCGACGGCGTCGTGCGGGTGCTCAACCACGGCTCCGACCGCGCGATCGAACCCCCGCTGGAGCCCCGCGGCGACGACCCCTTCTACCGGCGCCTCGGCTACTCCGGCGTCACCTCGCCGCAGCTGTCCGCCCGCGACGTCGCCGCGCCGCTGGACTCCCACACCGCGCTGCTCGACGCCACGGGCCTGCCGTCCCACCGCGTCCGCGTCGACCGCGTCGCGCTGCGGCCGTCGTCCGGTCCCGGCGACGACGAGGGCGGCGCGGTCGCCGTCTCCCGGTCCCGCGTGCACTGGCTCGACCTGCCGGACGGCGGCGACGCGGGGGACGCCGCCGGCTGGGCGGCGCTGCGGCACGGCCCTGTGCTCACCACCGCGGCGGTCGTGCGCGGACGCTGCGAGGTGCGCCTCGCCCGCTGGACGCCGTCGCCGGGCGGCGACACCGGCCTCGCACCCCGCCCCGGGGACGACCTCGACCGGGACGCCGCCTGGCCCGCGGACCCCGGCCCCTGGACCGCGCACGTCGGCGGCTGGCCGCTCGCCGCGGCGGGCGACGGCGCTCTGCACACCGAGCGCGACGACGGCTGGGTCCGCGTCCGGCGCGCCGACGGCACGACCTCGCTCGTCCGGTCGCTGCACGGCGACGGCACGGTCCCCCTGGACGAGGCAGGGGCGACGCGGCGGCACGGCGCCGACCCCCTCGGCGAGACGTCGGCGACCCCGTGGCTGCGGTCCACCCGGAACGTGGGCGCCGGCGACGTCGTCGCCGCCCTCGTGGTCCTCGGCGGGCACGACGCGGGAGGCGTGCCCGGCCGTGGGCCCGACGGCGGCACGCTCCCCCGCGTCCTGCTCCTGGACGGCGCCGGCGGGTCGCGGGTCGAGGTGCGCTGGCCCGACGGCTCGGCCGACCTCGTGGACCTCGGCGCCGACACCGACGACACCGCAGGCGCCGCGCCCGGGGCGACGCCGTGACCGGGCTACGGGCCGCGTTCGCGCTCGGGCACCCGGCCTCCCGTGAGGCCTGGACCGCCACGCACGGTCCGGGCCTCACGGGTAGTCGCGGGCGCGGCGGAGCGCTTCGGGACGTCAGTACCGCCGGTCGCCGACCGCGCGCTGCACGTACGCGGCGGCCGGTACGGCCAGGGCCGCCCGCAGGGTGTCGAAGGCGCGCACGCCGTCCCGACCGGGCCAGCCGGAGGGCAGCAGGCTCGCCGGCAGCCCGGGGTCGAGGTACGGGACCGGGCGCCACGCGTCGAGCACCCGGGTCCAGCGCGCGAACGTCGCCGCCGTCGCCGGCGCGGTCCCACCGCCGTGCGCATCGCCGGCGTGCGCGGCGTCACCGTGCACCGCGAGGAAGCCTCGGTGCAGGGCCGCGACATGATCCAGGTCCCACCATCGGGCGACGGCGTCGGCCAGCGAGCCCTCGACGCGGGGCGGGCCGGCGACGAAGAGCGTGGCCGCGGCCCGCAGGCCGAGCGCCGCCAGGACGTCCTCGACCTCGTCGGCCTGGTGGGCGGGGCAGATCCACAGTCCGGGCGCCACGCGGCCGCACCCGATGCCGGTGAGCTGACGCCGCAGCTGGTGCCGCGCGTCGCGGCGATCCTCCGGGACGGTGTACGACACCAGGCACCAGGGGTCGTCCTCGCCCTGCTGGCGGTAGCCGAAGATGCGCCGGTCGCCCCGCTCCAGCATCGGCGTCGCCGCGGCCGCCAGCCGGTACCCGCTGCGGCCGCCCACGGTCTCGGCGTCGAGAAGCCCCTTGGCCCGCACCCGCGAGATCGCGCTGCGCGCGCTCGGGGCAGCGACGCCCAGCTGCGCCAGGAGGGCGACGAGGTCGGCCGTCGCGATCCAGCCACCGAGGGCGCGCACGTAGGCGCCGACGATCGTCCGCACCAGCGACGTCGCACTGCCCGGGCGGGCGTCGACGTCGTCGAGCACCCCACCGGGTGGTGTCCTCGGCACGCCTCAGGCCCGCCTCTCGAGGGCGTCGCGCACGGCCTCCACCCCGATCCGCACCTCGTCGAACGACGTCGACAGCGGCGACAGGCCGAGCCGGATGCCGTGCGGGCGGCGGAAGTCGGGCACGACGCCGGTGGCCCACAGCTCCCGCACGACCTCCTCGAAGGCCGGGTGGTCGATCGTGACGTGCGAGCCGCGCCGCGCCGCGTCGCGCGGGGTGGTCACGGCGACGCCGTGGGGCACCAGCAGCTCGTCGGCCAGCTCCAGCGCGAACGCGGTGAGGAGCTCCGACTTGGCGCGGATCGCGTCCGTCCCGGCCTCGTCGATGAGGTCGAGCATGGCGCCCGTGGCGAGCATCGACGTGATTGTGGGCGTGCCGGAGACGAACCGACGGATGCCGGCGTGGGGTTCGTAGGCGGGGCCCATCTCGAACGGCGCCGCGGCGCCCATCCAGCCCTGGATCGGCTGGCGCAGCCGCTCGACGAGGTCGGCGCGCACGTACCCGAACGCGGGCGAGCCCGGACCGCCGTTCAGGTACTTGTACGTGCAGCCGGCGGCGACGTCGACGTCCCAGGCGTCGAGCTCCAGGGGCATCGCGCCGACGGAGTGGCACAGGTCCCACAGCACGAGGGCGCCTCGCTCGTGCGCCAGACGGGTGATCTCGGGCAGGTCGGCCAGGTGGCCCGAGCGGTAGGCGACGTGGCTGAGCAGCACCAGCGCCGTGCGGTCGGAGACCGCGACCGCCAGGGCGTCCAGCGTGACCCCGCCGGGGGCATCGATCCACACCAGACGCTTGCCGCACTCGGCCGCGATCCCCTCGAGCAGGTACCGGTCCGTCGGGAAGTTCTGCGAGTCGACGACGATCTCGTCGCGCCCGGCGACCTCCGGCAGGTCGAGCACGGCCCGCACCAGCTTGTACAGCACGACCGTGGTGGACTCGCCGACGAACGCCTGGCCGGGCGCCGCCCCCAGCGCGACGGCGCCGATACGGTCGCCGAGCGTCAGGGGCAGCTCGTACCAGGACTCGTCCCAGCCGCGGATGAGGCGGGTGCCCCACTCGTCGGTCGCGAACCGGGCCAGCCGCTCGGCGGCGGCCTTCGTCGGCCGTCCCAGCGAGTTGCCGTCGAGGTAGGCCACGACGTCCCCGGCGGGAACGAACTCGTCGCGGAACCGCGCGAGGGGGTCGGCGGCGTCGAGCGCGGCGGCGCGGGCAGCGGGTGCGCTGGGCGGGGTCATGCGGCGGGTCCTCCGGTGGGTGCGGTGGTGACGACGGCGGCGGCGAGCCGGTCGATCAGGTCGCCGGCCGGCAGCGCGGTGGGGTCGAACGGCCCGCCGGGCACGAACGTCGCGAGCCCGGGCACCGGGCGGGACGTCAGGGCCCGCAGGAGGGCGGGCGGCTGCAGCCCGGCGTCCGCGAGCGCGCGGAGCTCCCGGGGGTTGAGCCCAGCGGGCAGCGGCCCGTTGCCGAGGTCGGTGCCGTAGGCGACCACGCCGCCTGCGGCGTGGAAGCGCCGCAGGTTGTCGAGCGCGACGTCCCGGTCGCGCTCCTGCGCGGCCGACGGGTCGCCCCAGCCGTGGATGTCCAGGGTGCTGACCCAGACCTGTCGGGCGGCGGCGTCCTCGACCAGGGCGTCGGGCAGGCGCTCGGTCCAGGGGGTGTGCGCGAGCCGGTCGACGCCGGCCGCGAGCGCCCGCGCCGTCTGGCCGGGGCCCTCCACGTGGGCGACGACGGGCAGCCCGACGCCCCGCGCCGCCGCGACGATCGCGGCGAGGGTCGCGTCGTCGAGCAGCGGGCCGTCCGCGTGCAGCACGACCTTGACGTACGAGGCGCCCGCGGCGGCCTGCTGCGCGACGGCGGCCGTCGCGTCGTCGGGTCCGGCGACGGGCCGCACCGCGGCCGCGGGGGCCCAGTCGCGGTCGGACGGGTATCCGCCCGGGGCGGTGAGGAACGCCCCGGCGACGCGCACGTGCGGCAGGCCCGCCATGCCCGGCCAGCCCTCGGCGACGGCGGGGTCCCAGCCGAGGTCGTCGACGCCGGCGATCCCGCCGGAGCGGACGGTGGCCGGGGCGGTCAGGCCGAGGTGCACGTGCGCGTCGACGAGGCCGGGCAGCAGCGCTCCCCCGTCCACGGCCCGTGCCCGCGGGACCCGCCGCGGCAGCGCGCCCATCAGGCGCCGATCTCCGTGCGCACGGCGAACAGCTCGGGGAAGAACGTGAGGTCGAGGGCCTTGCTGAGGAACCCGACGCCCGAGGAGCCTCCGGTGCCGCGCTTGAAGCCGATGATCCGCTGGACGGTGCGCAGGTGCCGGAACCGCCAGAGCTGGAAGTTCTCCTCCAGGTCGACGAGCTCCTCGCACGCCTCGTAGGCGGCCCAGTGCCGGTCGGGGTCCTCGTAGATCGCGCGGAACACCTCGACGAGGCCGTCGTCGTGGGTGTGGGCGTGGGTGACGTCGCGCTCGAGGACGGCGGCCGGCACGGCGTGCCCCTGGCGGGCGAGGTGGCGGCAGAACGCGTCGTACACGCTCGGCTCGTCGAGCAGGCGCCGCAGCACCTCCTGGGCCTCGGGCTCGGCGTCGAACACGCGGAGCATGCGCGAGTTCTTGTTGCCGAGCAGGAACTCCACCGCCCGGTACTGCCACGACTGGAACCCCGACGCGTTCGCGAGCTGCCCGCGGAACTCGCCGTACTCGCTGGGCGTGAGCGTCGCGAGGACCGACCACTGCTCGGTGAGGGTCTTCTGGATGTGCTTGACCCGCGCGATCGCCTTGAGCGCGGTGCCGAGGTCGTCGCGGTCCAGGCTGTCGCGGGCGGCGCGCAGCTCGTGCAGCACGAGCTTGAGCCACAGCTCGGTCGTCTGGTGCTGGACGATGAAGAGCAGCTCGTCGTGGTGCTCGGGCCGGCTCACCGGCTCCTGCGCGGACAGCAGTCGGTCCAGGCGCAGGTACGAGCCGTAGGTCATCCGGTCGCGCAGGTCGGTCACGATGCCGGGCTCGAGGTCGCGTTCGTTGGTGGCCGACGTCGACAGCCCGGACGGTGCGGAGTGCGCCATGACCGGCGAGCCTAATGCATCTTCGTGACGGTCGGCGCCTGCGCGCAACAGATACGAGGTCGTCCGCCGCCGAGCGGAATCAGTACGCGGCGTCAGGCGTTGCGGCCGTCGTGAACGTCGAGCACCCCACCACCCTCTCCGCACCGCCCGGTCCCGCGCGGTCTCCCGGCGACGCGGTCCTGGACGAGCCGCGCTGGTCCTCCCTCACCGGCGCGCATGCGCACCTCGCCCAGGGCAACGAGCTGGTGCTGCGCTATCCGGCCGACGTGTCGCCGTTCGGCGCGGTCCGCTCGTGGGACGACCCCGACGTGTGGGACGCGATCGTCGACGTCGTCGGGCACGGTGCCGAGTTCCCGACCCCTCCGGCCGGCGTGGCCCTGCCCGAAGGGTGGGAGCGCGTCTTCTTCCTGGAGGGCGTCCAGCTCGTGGAGACGGAGGACCTGCGCACGCGCCCCGACGCGGAGGCGGTGACGCTCGGCGCCGACGACGTGCCCGAGATGCTGGCGCTCGTCGAGCGTTCCCGACCGGGCCCGTTTCTGCCCCGCACCTACCTCATGGGCCGCTACGTCGGGATCCGACGCGGCGGGCGCCTCGTGGCGATGGCCGGCGAGCGCCTGCAGCCCGCGGGGTGGACGGAGATCAGCGCCGTGACCACCGACCCGGACCACCGGGGGCAGGGTCTGGCGACGCGGCTCGTGCTCGACGTGGCGCACCACGTCCGCGAGCGCGGCGCCCGGGCCATGCTGCACGCCTCGGCCGCCAACACGTCGGCGATCCGGCTGTACGAGGCGCTGGGCTTCCGGCTCCGGGCGCGACCCGCCTTCGGTGCGGTGCGGACCCCGGGTCAACCGCGGGCCGGGCGCAGGCGGGCGCCGAGCAGGTAGAGCTCGCACCCCAGGCACAGGCCGACGGCGGCGTTCAGCGCTGCGGCGACGAACGCGAGGCCGGCGGCCCACGGGACAGCGGCGAGGACGCCCGCGAGGCCGAGGACGACGCCGGCGCCGGTGACGACCAGGCCGACGAGCTGCGCGAACCGTGGCGGTCGCGGGTCCTCGAGCTCCGCGGGCGGAGCGAGGCGCGGGCGCACGAGCGTGCGGAACAGCCAGCCCTGCACGGTGCCCTGGGCACCGCGCACGGCGCCGAGCAGGAACCCGGCGGCGACCACGGCGAGCAGCACCAGCCCGGCGGTGGACGCCCCGAGCACCACGACCACCGCCAGCAGGACGCCGGTGATGCCCGCGCCGACGCGCGGCCCGCGAGGGTCGATACCGGTGGGCGTCGAGGTGCGGCTGTCGCTGGTCATCGTCGTCTCCTCGGAAGGGCGTGGGGCGTTCGGGGGGCGGTCGGCTCAGCGCTCGGCCGGCGCGCTCGTCCCGACCACGGCGGCGAGGCCGTCGCGCGCCTGCGCGGGTGACATCCCGCCGCTGCTGCGCGCCACCTGGGCGCCGTCGGGACCGAGCACGAGCACCGTCGGTGTCTTGAGGACGCCCAGCTCGCGCACGAGGTCGAGGTGCTCCTCGACGTCCAGCTCGTGGTGGGCGACGCCGGGACGGGCCGCGGTGAGGTCGCGCAGCACTCGCGACGTGGCGCGGCACGGGGCGCAGACCTGGGCGGAGAACTGCACGAACGTCGCCGTCTCCCCCAGGTCGACCCCGCGGGCCGACCAGTCGACCGCGGGCTCCGCCGGCGCGGTTGCCGTGCGCACGCGCCCCTGCTGCGAGCGCCAGAGCACGCCGACCACGATCGTGAGCGCCACGAGTGCGGCCAGGGCGACGAGCTGCGTCTCCACCGCGCCTCCTCCCAGGTTGTCGGTCCGGCGGGAACACCATTGTCCCCCTCGTCCATTCCCTGGGCCAGAAAATGACCGCATGGCGGACAACCGGTGAGGACCATCGTCCGGGCACGGCGAAGGCCCCTGGTCCGCGTCTCCGCGGGCCAGGGGCCTTCGTCCCGGTGGGCGATACTGGGATCGAACCAGTGACCTCTTCCGTGTCAGGGAAGCGCGCTACCGCTGCGGGTCGATCTGGTACTTGGCGACGAGCGGGCCCGCGATGACCGGTGCGACCAGCAGCACGGTGTACAGCACGGCGGAGAACACGCCGACGAACAGGTAGATCTGCCCGCTGCGGGCGTGCAGCGGGTCGGTGGCCGTCTCAGGGTGTGGGGTGGTGCTCGTGGTGCGCGCCGTCATGGTCGCCTCCTCGCGTCGTCGCGGCTGCGCCCCAGCCTGGACGCGCGCCGCCCCGAGCGCTTGCCCCTGCGGGCACGGCTCTTGGCCCGCAGCGCAGTCCCGGCGGCGGTCAGACGGCGGGGCGCCGGCCGGCGGCCTCGCGCAGGTGGTCGATCGCGACCCGCACGCGGCGGGAGGCGTGCCTGCCGGGCGGGAGCACGGCCACGATCGTGTTGAGCGACTCCGTCCCGACGACGGGGCGGAACACGACCTCGTTGTCCTCGTAGGTGCGCCCGTGCGCGGGCGGGCTGTTGATGAGGGAGTACCCGAGCCCCCGCGAGACCAGCGAGTAGATGGTGTCGATGTTGCTGCTCGTCCACCGGATCCTGGGCTGCACGCCGGCCGACCGCAGCGTCTCGGTGAGGCGATCGATCGTGGGCGGGACGTTCAGCAGGATCGCGGTCTCGTCGGCCAGGTCGGCGAACGTCACGGACTCGCGCGCCGCGAGCGGGTGCGCCGTCGGCAGCGCCGCGTGCAGGACGACGTCGCTCAGGTGCACCTGCGTGAGGTCGTCGTCCGCCTGGCGCCCGTAGACGAGCCCGAGGTCGAGCGTGCCGAGGCGGATCGCCTCCTGGACGGCGGCCGGCTCGTCCTCGACGAAGGTCACCTCGACCGCCGGGTGGTCGGCGTCGAAGCGCGCGACCAGGGGCGGCAGCAGCCGGGGCGACAGGGTGTGGCTGCACCCGACCCGCAGCGGCCCGCTCATCGCGGACATCGACTCGGTCACCGCCTCGCGGGCCTCCCCGACCCGCTCGAGGACGGCGCGCGCGTGCCGGGCGAAGGTGACGCCGGCGGGCGTCGGGGTGACGCGCCGCGACCGGGACCGGACGAACAGGTCGGCGCCGAGCGCCCTCTCGAGCTGCGCGATCGCCATCGAGGCCGCCGCCTGGGACACGTGCGACGCCTCCGCCGCGGCGGTGACCGAGCCGTGGTCGACGGCCGCGACGAAGTACTGCAGCTGGCGGAGCGTCACCTCGGACATCAACTCTCCTGATGGCTCGTATGAGAACTATCGACTATTCAAATCATGTCGCCCTGCCCACACTGGGAGCAAGCACCCCTACTGCGAAGGAGCAGCCCCGTGAGCCACGCCAGCGGCGACCTGCGTCCCCGTGTCATCACCCTCGGCACCGCCGGCGGCCCCCGCTGGTGGCAGCGCGGGGAGCCGACGCGCCGCAGCGGCATCGCGACCGCCGTCGTCGTCGGCGACGCGTTCTACCTGGTCGACTGCGGCCACGGCGTCGGACGCCGCATCGCCGAGGCCGGGCTGCACCTGCGCGACCTCCGCGGCGTGTTCGTCACGCACCTGCACTCCGACCACACGGTGGACCTCGCGAGCCTGGCGGTCTTCGGGCTGTACGAGCTCGGCCACCGCCGCGGCGACCCCGTGCCGGTCGTCGGCCCCGGCGACCGCGGCGCCCTGCCGCCGGTCTCGCCGCGCGCGACCGTCCCGCCTCGACCCGTCGCGCCGGACCACCCCACGCCCGGTACCGCCGCGATGTTCGACACGCTGGTGCGCGCCTTCGCGACCGACCTCAACGACCGCGTCATCGACAGCCTGCGTCCCAGCCCCACCGAGCTGTTCGCGCCGCGCGACATCGAGATCCCGGCCGGCCTCGGGTACCACCCGAACACCAACCCGACGCCGGCCATGGAGCCGCTCGTCGTGCACCAGGACGACCTCGTCACGGTGACGGCGGTCCTCGTCGAGCACCCGCCCGTCGCGCCGGCGTTCGGCTTCCGCTTCGACACCCCGGACGGCTCCGTGACGTTCTCCGGCGACACGACCTCCACCCCCAACATGGTGCGGCTCGCCCGGGACACCGACCTGCTGCTGCACGAGGCGATCGACGTCGACTTCATCGAGCGCACCTACGGCGGCCTCGAGGACGACGCGTCCCGCGCCTCGCGCGACCATCACTACAAGTCCCACACCACGGTCGCCGACGCCGCCCGCGTGGCCACCGAGGCCGGGGCGCGCCAGCTCGCCCTCCACCACCTGGTTCCCGGCACCGCCGACGCCTCGGTGTGGCGGCGCGCCGCCGAGCACTACGACGGCGTCTTCCACCTGCCCGACGACCTCGACGTCATCGCGCTGCGCCCCGCGGCCGACCGCGTCGCCGTCTGACAGTGAGGATGTAGGCGGGCCCCGCAGCGGTTGGTTCCTGACTCGCCGCCTGACTGACCTCGGGTCTTCAACGGGATCTGTCGGTACTGGCCGCTGCGGGGCCCGCTTGCACTCACCTGACGTGGCGGTGTGACCTCATAGGAGCCTGTGCCAGCAGGCACCCATCACTGTCTTGTCCGCTCGCCGCGGCGGTGCGTGCCGCCCTTGCCCCTTGCGAGTGAGAGGACGGCGATGACCACCATCGCACGAGACAGGACCGCTGCCCAGATCGAGATCGCCGGCGGGATCGACACTCATCAGGACACCCACACTGCGGCGGTGGTCGACAGCACCGGACGGCCCCTGGCCGCTCGACAGTTCCCCGCGAAAGCGACCGGCTACCGGCAGTTGCTGACCTGGCTGCACGGCTTCGGCATCATCCTGGTGGTAGGGATCGAGGGCACCGGGGCCTACGGCGCCGGTCTGGCCCGTCACCTGGCCAGCGAGGGAATCTCGATGGTCGAGGTCGACCGCCCCGACCGCAAGGCCCGCCGGTTCGCCGGCAAGTCCGACCCCCTGGATGCCCAGGCCGCAGCCCGTGCCGCGCTGGCCGGAGTACGCACCGGGCACCCGAAGACCCGCGACGGGCAGGTCGAGGCGCTACGCAACCTGCGGGTCGCCCGGCGCAGCGCCGTGGACCAGCGCGCGGACTGCCTGCGCCGGATCAAGACGCTGGTCGTCACCGCACCCGAGACCCTGCGCGAGAAACTGCGCTCACTACCCGACAGCCGGCTGCTGGCAACCTGTGCCGCATTCCGGCCGGATATCAGCCAGGCCAGCGACCCGACCCAGGCGACCCGGATCGCACTGAGGTCCTTGGCCCGACGCCACGCCGACCTGACCACCGAGATCACCGACCTGGACGCCCTGATCGAGCCGGTAGTCAAGAAGACCAACCCGCGCCTGCTCGACCTCAACGGCGTCGGACCCGACGTCGCCGGACAGCTACTCGTCACCGCCGGACAAAACAGCGACCGCCTGCGTTCGGAGGCCGCCTTCGCGATGCTCTGCGGAGTCGCGCCCATCCCGGCATCCTCCGGCAAGACCCACCGCCACCGCCTCAACCGCGGCGGCGACCGGCAAGCCAACGCCGCAATCTACCGAATCGTGCTGTGCCGGATGCGCTGGGACCCCCGGACCCGCGCCTACGTCAAGCGCCGCACCAGCGAAGGACTGTCCAAGAAAGACATCATCCGCTGCCTCAAACGCCTCATCGCCCGCGAGATCTACTACGTCCTCCGAACACCCACCCCCACCACCGACCCCACCATCGCCGCTTGACGATCCATAGGAGCATCACCCCTGCCCGCCGGCGATTCAAGGAGGAATCGTGACCCTGCACGACCACGAGGAGGCCGTCACGGCCGCCGCCCCGCCCGACCGCGGGCTCCAGCCGTCCCTGCACACCACCGAGATGCGCCGGATCCTCGCGTCCGGGTTCATCGGCAGCGCGATCGAGTTCTACGACTTCATCCTCTACGGGACCGCGGCCTCGATCGTCTTCAACAGGGTCTACTTCACCGACCTCGACCCGGCCGTCGCGATCTTCGCCTCGTTCGTCACGCTCGCGGTCGGCTACGTCGCCCGCCCGATCGGCGGCGTCGTCTTCGGGCACTTCGGCGACCGCGTCGGACGCAAGAGGATGCTGGTGCTGTCCATGCTGCTCATGGGCGTGGCCACGACCCTGATCGGCGTCCTGCCCACGACCGCGCAGATCGGCGTCGCGGCGCCCGTGCTCCTCGTGCTGCTGCGGCTCGTGCAGGGCATCGCCGTGGGCGGCGAGTGGGGCGGCGCCGCACTCATGGCGCTCGAGCACGCCCCGACCGAGAAGCGCGGCTTCGCGACGTCGTTCGCCTCCGCGGGCGGGCCCGCCGGCGCCCTCCTGGCCACCCTCGTCGTCACGGTCATGTCCGCGACGACGGGCGAGCAGTTCCTCACCTGGGGCTGGCGCGTGCCCTTCCTGCTGTCCGCCGCGCTCATCGCCGTCGGGCTCGTCATCCGGCTCAAGGTCACGGAGAGCCCGCTGTTCCAGCAGCTGGAGCAGGCGAGCGAGGAGCGCAAGGTCCCGATCGTCGAGGTGCTGCGGCACCACCGCCGCGCCGTCGGGCTCGCCCTCGTCGCCGCCCTCGGCTTCCCCGCCTGCCAGGGCCTGCTCACCGTGTGGGGCGTGTCCATGGCCGTCGAGAACGGCGTCGAGCGCACCGACGTCCTGGTCTGGAAGGCGGCGGGTGCCGCGCTCACCCTGGCCGTGACGTTCGCGTCGGCGCGCCTCAGCGACCGCTTCGGCCGACGCCGCATGCTCGTCGCGGGCGCCACGCTCGGCGTCGTCTGCGCCTACCCGCTGCTGACGCTGCTGACCAACGGCACCCTGGGGGGCTTCGCCGTCGCCATCGTCGTCGGCAACGGCCTCGTCCAGGGCATGCTCTTCGGTCCCCTCGGTGCGTTCGTCGCCGAGCAGTTCCCGACCCGCGTGCGGTACACGGGCGCGTCGCTGGCCTACCAGGGCGGATCCACCCTCGGCGCCGGGTTCTCCCCGATGATCGCCGCCGGCCTGATCGTCGTCGCCTCGGGCGCGATCTGGCCCGTCGCACTCTTCTGGGCGGCGATCCTGGCGGCCGTCGCCGTCGCCGTCCTGGTGATGCGCGAGAGCAGCCGCTCCACCCTGGGCTGAGCACCGGGCCTCGGCGATATACTCGCGCACGTCGAGGCGGACACGCACCGCCTGCGCTCGAAAAAGGGGCGCGCGGCGGCCCGGGGCAGCGAGGCACCGGGACCGCACGGGACACATACGGACCGCACCACTCATCCGTCACTGTTCCCGCTGGAGGCACCCATGCCCCGTTCGTCACGCACCGTGTCCGCGCACGTCGCCCACACCCTCGCCCGCCACGTCGAGCACGTCTTCGGCGTCATGGGCAACGGCAACGCCTGGTTCCTGGACACGCTCGAGCGCGAGACGACGGCGCGCTTCACCGCCGTGCGGCACGAGGCGGGCGGCGTCGTGGCCGCCGACGCATACCACCGCGCGTCGGGCGGCCTCGCCGCCGCCACCGTCACCTACGGTGCCGGGTTCACGAACACGCTGACGGCGCTCGCGGAGGCCGCGCAGGCGCGGGTGCCGCTGGTGCTCCTCGCCGGCGACGAGCCGACGTCCGGCCCCCGCCCGTGGGACGTCGACCAGATCGCGCTCGCCGCCGCCGTCGGTGCCCGGACGTACACCGTGGGCCGCGCGGACGCCGCCGCGACGACCGTCATCGCGATCGAGCACTCCCTCACGTACCGCGTGCCCGTGGTGCTGGCGATCCCGTACGACGTCGCCGCGCTCGAGGCCGGGCCCGTGCCGCCCGCGCCGGAGCCCGCCCTCCCCGGCCCGCTGGCGCCCTCCGGCCCGTTCGACGCCGCCGCGATCGCCGACCTCGCACGCACCCTGGCCGCGGCGGAGCGGCCGCTGCTGCTCGCGGGCCGCGGCGCCTGGCTCGCCGGCGCGGGCGAGACGCTCGGCGAGCTCGCCGGCGCGACGGGCGCCCTGACGGCGACGACGGCGCTCGGTCGCGGCGTCTTCCCCGACGGCCGCTACGACCTCGGCGTCGCGGGCGGGTTCGGCGCCGACGGCGCGATGGCGCTCGCGCGGGAGGCCGACGTCGCCGTCGTGCTCGGGGCGTCGCTCAACCAGTTCACGATGCGGTTCGGCGAGCTGTTCTCCCCCGGCACCCGCGTCGTGCAGGTCGACGTCGCGCAGGCCGCGACCCACCGGCACGTGGGCGGCTTCGTGCGCGGTGACGCCGACCTCGTGGCCCGCGCCCTCGTCGACGAGCTCCGCGGGCTCGGGGCGACGCCGTCCGGCTGGCGCGAGACCGTCGACGTCGCGGCGGCCCGTACCTACGACGTCGGGCCGTCCGACGGCCTCGCCGACGACGGGCGCCTCGACCCCCGCGCCGTCGCGCACCGCCTCGCCGGGCTGCTGCCCGCCGACCGCGTCGTCGTCTCCGACGGCGGCCACTTCATCGGCTGGGCCAACATGTACTGGCCCGTCGCCTCCCCCGACCGGATGATGATGGTCGGCACCGCCTACCAGTCCATCGGGCTCGGCTTCCCCGGCGTCGCCGGCGCCGCCGCCGCCCGCCCGGGCTCCGCCGTCGTGCTCACCACCGGCGACGGCGGCGGGCTCATGGCCCTCGCCGACCTCGAGACCGCCGTCCGCACCGCCGGCGGGCGCGGCGTCGCCGTCGTGTGGAACGACGCCGTCTACGGCGCCGAGGTGCACGTGTACGGGCGCCAGGGCCTCGCCGAGGAGCCCATGCGCATTCCCGAGACCGACTTCGCGGCCCTGGCCGCCGCCGTCGGCGCCGAGGGCGTCGTCGTGCGGTCCCTGGCCGACCTCGACCGGCTGGCGTCGTGGGCCGCCGAGCCCGAGGCCGAGCGTCGCTTCCTCATGCTCGACTGCCGCGTCTCACCCGAGGTCGTCGCCCCGTACCAGGAGGAGATCCTGCGGGTGAACCTCGGCCGGTAGCGCGCTCCGGGGGTCGAGCATCGCCGCCGCGACCGGGCCGGCGACGGCGTCCGGGATCGCCCTCGACGCGCTCTCGAGGACGAGCAGCCGGGCGCCGGGGATCTCGCGGGCGAGCGCCTCGCCGTTGCCGACCGGGAAGAACGGGTCGTGCCGGCCGTGCGCCACCAGCGTCGGGACCGCGATCTCGGGGAGCCGCTCGCGCCATCGGGGTGCGCAGTCGAGGGCGGCGAACACGGAGCCCAGCTGGTTGGCCATGTGCACGGCGGCGGCCGTGCCCGGGGTCCGGTCCCAGACCCGCCCGGCGACTACCCGGGCCGCCGCGGGGTCGTCCCCCAGGATCTCGGCGCTCCGGGCGGCACGCTCCGCGACGGCGCCGCGGTCGGTCCAGTCGGGCGGTCGTCGAGCCGCCGGGCGAGCGCCGCGGCGTCGGCCGCGAGGTCGCGCAGCGTGTAGGCCGGCTTCCCGATCATGTCGCCGCCTTCGTCGTCCCGTGATCTGCGCACCGTCCTCCGGTTCGACGCCGGCCGGCGCCCGAACTCATCGACCCGCCACGCGAGAGGTCACGGAAGGACCTGCCGAGGGCGCTCGAAGCGGAGGAACGCACGAAGAAAAACCTCGATAGCGGCGCGGGCGACTGCCAGAGTGACCTCATGCCGAGTTCCGTCACCCTCGTTCGTTCATCGACCCTGTCCGACGTCGCCGAGTACGCCTACGCGGCCACCGCCCCGGCGGACGCGCGCCTGATCTTCCTCGCCGGCTCGTGCCCCCTGGACGCCGACGGCACCACCGTCGGCGTGGGCGACTACGCCGCGCAGGCGGCGCAGTGCGTCGCGAACATGCGCACCGCGCTGGGCGACGCCGGCGCGGACATCGAGGACGTCATCAGCACCCGCGTGCTCGTGGCGTCGTCCCGGCAGGCGGACCTGGTGACGGCGTGGGAGGTCGTCCGCGCGGCCTTCGGCGACCACGACGCCCCGAGCACCCTGCTGGGCGTCACCGTGCTCGGCTACGACGACCAGCTCGTCGAGGTGGAGGCGGTCGCCGCCGTGTAGGTGTCGTCGTGGCGCGGGGCGCGCGGGCTCAGGAGCGCGGCGGCACAGGCGTCGTCAGCGTGCGGAAGGCGTCGAGCGCCTCCACGACGCGATCGGTCCCGGCGAAGCCGTGCTCGGCCCCCGCAAGCTCGACGAGCCGGCAGGCGACCCCGGCGCGGCGGCACGCGTCCGCCAGCGCACGGGCCTCGGGCAGGAGGGAGTCGAGCGTGCCCACCCCCACGACCGTGGGCGGCAGGTCCGCGGCGACCTCGGTCAGCCGCGGCGCGTCGTCGAGGTCGGCGACCCGGGCCCACGCCCGGAACGCGAACTCCGACAGCTCCCGGCCGGGGCCGCCGGCCAGGTCGTCGTCGTAGGAGCGCAGCGTGAGGTCGACGTTGGGGTTGGTCAGCGCGAGACCGGACAGCGGCAGGTCGGTGCGCGCCGCGGCCAGGGCCGCCACCGTGCCCCCGGCGGAGTCACCGCACAGGGTCAGCCGGGTGAACCCCTCGTTCGCGAGCAGGTCGAGCCCGGTGAGGGCGTCCCGCACCGACTCGTCCAGAGCGGTCTCGGGCGCGAGCCCGTAGTCCACCGACAGCACCACGACACCGAGCGCGCCGGCGAGGCGGCGGCAGTACCCGTCCTGCAGCTCCAGGTCGCCGAACAGTCCGTACCCGCCGTGCAGGAACACGGCCGCGGCGCCCGGCAGGCGTTCGTCGGGCACGTACCGACGCATCGGCACGCCGTGGTGGGCGAGGTCGTGGACCGCCCCGGCGAACGCGCGGCGCGGACGCGCCACCGCTCGCTCGTGGGCGTCCTTGCGCAGGCGCGCGACGTCGACGGTCATGGACGCGATCATGCCTGACGGGCGCCTGCCCGGGTTCCCGCGGGCATGCCCGCGTCCGCCACGTCGTCGTCCGGCACCAGGGCCGGGTCAGTCCCGCGCGCGCCGATCACGGTCGGCGCGCGCGAGGACCTCGCGGGCCGCTCGGGTCCCCACCACGTGGCCGACGACGAACCACACGAGCCCCCAGGCGCAGGCGCCCAGCACCGCGGCCAGCATCACGTCGGACGCCGCCGCGGTCCCGACGGCGGCGACCGCGACGAGGGTGACGACCGCGGCCACCGCGAAACCGAGCCCGCTGATCCTCACGTACGGCACCTGCGCCCGGTGCGCCGCTTCCCAGGTCTCCTCGGAAGCCCAGACGATGCTGCGCGCCTCCCACGGGTTGGCGTCGGTCCAGTCGCGGCGCGGGAACTGTCCGTCCGTCGTCCGCCGCGCGATCCACAGGAGCATCAGCGCCATCCCCGCCTCGCAGGCGATCAGCAGGACGGGGATCCAGATCTCGACTCCGGAAGACGTCACGCCTCCACGCTATGCCGTCCCCGGCCCGCCGAGCTCTCCGGTCACGCGATGTTCGCCTCGGCGCCACCCGGCGTTGCGTCTCGCGGGATCAGTCGGCCTCCGGGTCGGGGATGTCGACGCTCCCGCCCCACTGCAGGAACGTGTTGCTGGTGGTGACGCTGACGCCTCCGTAGCTGCCGGTGCCGACGGCGTACACGCCGAGGTAGTCGGGGCGCAGCCACATCTCGTAGTCCTCCACGGTGGCGTCTCCGAGCGGGATCGAGCCGCCCTCGGGCTCGAGCCGCCACGCGAGCGACTCGACAGCGCCGTCCGCGGGCACGTCCGTCTCCTCGACGACGGTCCAGGTGTCGGCGGCGGCGAGCCCCGCGGCCAGCGTGCGCGGGTCGGAGAACGCACGGACCAGGTCCACGACGCCCGTGGCCATGACGACCTGGGGATCGGACGAGTCGGGGTCGGCCTGGATCCATCCGGTCCCGGGCATCCGCACCCACCCGGTCTCCCCACGCACGACGACCTGCTGGTCGCCGTCGATGCTCATCGAGTAGTCCGGGTCCCACCGGAAGTCGACCAGCGACGAGGTGCCGTCGCTCGAGTCGACCCGCTGCGTGCCGGACCCCGCGAGCACCATGGCGGCGGCCACGCAGTCGCCGAGCGTCTGCCCGTCGACCTCCTCGCCCGCGGCGAGGAGGAACCCGTCGCACTCCGGCGGCGTCACCACGTCGTCGGAGGCGGGCGACGCGTCCCGCGGCGTCGGCGTGGCCGTCGCCGCGGCTCCCGCAGTCGGCTCGGATGACGGGGTCGGCTCTCCCGCGCCCGCTCCGCAGGCAGCGATCATCGGGGCGAGGAGAAGCCCCGCGGTGAGAGGAGCGGCTCGACGGAGCACCGGGACGGTCGGTCGGTTCATCGGGTTTCCCTCGGTCGTGGCGCGCGCCTCACGGTCGGCGGCTGCACAGGACCTCCCAAGGAACCGTTGCCGGAACGTCCGGTCAATGCGCCATGAGCAAGACCAGAGGTCGGCGGGCAGATTTCACCCGCGGCGGCCGTGCCCGACCGGCAGCGACGGGGGAGCGATCGTAGGGTGACGGTGCGGCGACCCAGGTCAAGACCGGTACCGCGGCACGCTGCGCCGCATCGACACGGAGGTTTCATGGATCAGGCACAGGGACGACTCGGTCGGCGATCGGTGGGGGCCGTGGCCGCAGCGGGCCTGGCGCTCGTCTCCGCGGGCTGCACCGGCGCGTCGGGCGACGACGCCGCGCTCGACGACGTGGTGACCTTCGAGACCGAGCCCCGCTACGCCCGGGCCGACGCCGCTCCGGAGGGCAGCTGGCCGGCCGTCGTGCTGCACGACGAGACCCTCTTCCAGCGCGAGCCCGGGGCGCTGGTGGTCCACGGCGTGGCCGACGGCGAGGAGACCGCCCGCTTCGAGCCCGAGGGCACACCCCTGTTCGAACCGGCGGACCCGACCGAGCAGTTCCAGCCGGCGCCGGCCCTCGCCGACGTCGACGGCGACGCGGTCGTCCTGGCCGGGTTCGCCGTCGAGCCCGCGACGGGCGCGACGCAGCTCGACGTGGAGATGGTCGCCGTCGACGCCGCCTCCGGCGAGGAGCGGTGGCGCGTCACGGTCCCTGAGCCCGGCGGGGTCGGCGTGGTCCCGCAGCGCGAGGCGTCCGTCCGGGTCGCGGGCGTCGACGACGGGGTCGCCGTCGTCACCGTGGGGCACGACGGCGCCACCCAGGTGACCTTCGGCCTGTCCCTGGGCGACGAGCCCGAGGTGCTCTGGGCCGACGACTCCCTGTACGCCTCGGGCGTGCACGACGGCGTGGCCGTCGGTTTCGCCGAGGACGAGGACGACGTCGGGGAGCTCGGCCTCGCGGCGCTGGACGTCGCGACCGGCGACCGGGTCTGGGGCACCTTTGGCGACATCGAGCGGTTCGTGCTCGCGGGCCCGTGGGTGGTGGCGACGCGGGACGCGGAGTCCTCCGACGGCGGCACGGGCCTGGTCGCCGTCGCCGACGGCACCGAGGGCGAGGTCGACGAGGGCGTCCTCACGGCGGACATGATCTGCGAGATCGACGAGGCGGCGTCCGTCGCGGTCTGCGCCGAGGACGGCACCGCGGCCGTGGCGTTCGACACCGAGAACGGTGACGTGCTGTGGTCCGACGACGCGTGGGAGGGCACGCTCAAGGGCCTGTGGCGCGGCGCCGCCTACGTGGAGCGCGGCGACGCGGCGGTGGCGCTCGACGCGCGGACCGGCGAGGTCGTGGTCGACGACGCCGGCGCCGCTCCTGCCGTCGTCAACGACCACGTCGGAGTCGACCAGCAGGGCACCGACGTCGTGCTCTACGCGACGCGCTGAGGGTGGGAGCATCACGGCCATCGGGCATCGGAGCGGAGACCACGCGGGACATGGGAATCGGGATCGACCCGGGCCCCGACGGCTACCGACTGATGGCGCGACGGATCGCGCCGCGGCTGGTCGACGTCAGGCGTGGTTCTCGACCAGACGTCCGCCGTTGAGCACGACGGAGCAGCCGAGCGCCGCCACGAGGCAGGCGGCGGACACGACGAGCATCAGGGCGAAG
>NZ_SIRP01000001.1:2601354-2723410 GCF_011634835.1 Isoptericola sp. BMS4
CGGGTCGATCTGGTACTTGGCGACGAGCGGGCCCGCGATGACCGGTGCGACCAGCAGCACGGCGTTCACGATGGCCGACACGACGCCGACGAACACGTAGATCTGTCTGCTGCGGTCGTGCGTCTCGTCCTGGGTGGGGCTTCCCGTGGTCAGGGAGCCGGTCGGTGCCGTCATGGTCGCCTCCTCGCGTGGTACGGCTGGGTCTCAGGGCACGGGTCGTCGCACCGGGACGGCACGGTCACGTCTCCGCCCCGGTGACCGCGTGGACGAGCTCGCCGGCGACGTACGTCTCGGTGACGACGGCCTCCCCGATCCGGTCCTCCGGGACGGTGAACAGGTCGCGGTCGAGGACGATGTAGTCGGCGGCCTTGCCCGCCTCGAGCGTCCCCCGCTCGGAGCCCCTGCCGACCGCCTGCGCGCCGACGCGGGTCACCGCGGCGAGCGCCGTCTCGAGCGGCACCGGGTGCGTCGCGTGCTGCACCGCGCCCTGGACGCCGGGGAAGAGGTTGGGGTCCGGGGTGATGATCCAGTCCGAGCCGATGGTCATGCGGACGCCCTCGTCGATCATCCGGGAGAACCAGAAGCCCTCGCTCAGCCCGTACTCGGGGACGTGCCACAGCGCTGGGGACATCTCCGCGGTCATGTCGAGCTCGGCGATGCGCCGGTAGTCCGGCTCGGAGACGAATCCCGCATGGGCGATCTCGTGCGGGCGTCCCGGGCCGTTGACCGCCCGGACCCGCTCCACCGCGTCGAGCGCGACCCGCACCGCTCCGGCCCCGGCGCAGTGCACCTTGACCGTCCGGCCGTCAGCGTCGAACCTCCGCACGACGTCGAACAGCTCCTGCTCCTGGACGAGGAGCCACTCGTCCTCGACCTCACCGTCCGCGGAGATCGGGGCGTGCGTCGGGACGGGAGGCAGGGGCGCGCCGTCCATCCACACCTTGACGAAGCGGGTGTCGACGAGGTCCGTGGACCAGCGTCCGGGGTCGTCGAGCAGGCGGTCGAGTGCCTCCGCGCTCGCCATCCCGAAGCCCTCGTTGCGCCAGACGAGGTGGGCGGCGACCCGCAGCCGCAGGCGGCCCTGCCGGTCGAGCTCCTGGTACGCCTCCAGCGCCTGGCGGGAGGCCGAGGCCTCCTGCACCGACGTGATGCCGTAGCGGTGGCACATCCCGACGGCCCACTCGACGGCGTCGCGGTAGACGTCGGCCCCGGGCTCGGGCACGGCGCGGAGCACCTTCCATGTCGCCTCCTCGATCAGCTCACCCGTCATCACGCCATCGGCGTCACGCCGGTAGCGACCGCCGTGCCCGTACTCGTCGCCCTCGTCGACGCCGGCACGGCGCAGCGCCTCCGAGTTCGCGACGCCGTGGTGGATCGAGTAGTCGTACAGGAAGAGCGGCGTGTCCGGGTACTGCTCGTCGAGCTGCCTGCGCGTCAACCGCCCCGGGTCGTCGTCGGCTGAGAACACCTCGCCCCCGACCACCCACGCGTCGTGGCCGCCACACACGTGGCCCGGCGGCCGTGCGGCGACCAGCTCGTCGACGACCTGCCCCGGCGGTGCGAAGGCGGGGAGCCGGACCTCGTGGCGGTACTTCATCCCGGCCGCGAGGAGGTGGGTGTGCGCGTCGTGCAGGCCGGGCATGAGCATCCTGCCGGCGAGGTCGACCTCTCGGGCCCCGCGGCCCGCAGTGGCCCGCGCCTCCTCCAGCGGCCCGGCGAACACGATCCGAGCACCGTCGACGACGAGCGCCTCGGCGAACGGTGCCCCGGGTACAGCGGTGAAGATGCGCCCGTCGCGGTAGATCGTCGTCATCGGACCATTCCTGTCGTGCGAGTCATCGTCGTCTCCTTCGCAGGTTCGGGGTGCGGGTGTGCCGGGCGGCGGACGCCGCCCGGCACACCCGGTCATCCCTCGGGGTAGGGCGTGTCGCTCAGAATCGTGAACCGGCTGTCGAACGGGATGTGGACCGGCGCGAGCGTCGGCCCGTCCCAGCAGTACATGCGCCCGACCGAGCGCTTGTTGGCGAGGTCGATGGTCACGATCGACTCGACCGGCATCACCGTCTCGCTCCAGTGCAGGATGACGATGTCGTCCGCGAGCTCGAAGACCTGGATCGGGTCCACGTCCGCCAGACCGGCCTCGCCGCCTCGCACGCAGTGCCAGACGAAGGTGCCGGAGTTGAGGTACACGTGCTCGTAGTGCTCGGTCGGGCTGTAGCGGTAGTAGATTCGCTTGCCGACCAGTGCGCTCGTCCGGTCGCGGCCGTCGATCTCCCCCGTGCCGACGACCCGGCCCGCGAGGATGTCGGTGCGCATCCGGACGGCGCCGTCGCGGTCGCGGAACGAGGAGTCGGCGACGGTCACCTTCCCGTCGTTGCGGTCGAGGATCATCGAGACGTCGCTCGCCCTGGTGCCCTCACCCTTGACGAAGTCGACGAAGAAGATGCCCGGACGCACCTCTACCGCCCGGTACTCGTGCGTGCCGGTCGCACCGGCACCGTCGCCCTCCGTGATGGTCCACGTCACCTCGCCCTGGTCGAACAGGTGGCTGATCGTCCAACCGTTCTCGAACCGGACGTCGATCGGAGGGCCCTCCAGGGCCTCGCTGGCGGGCAGGCTCGGCTCGCCGAAGCCGTCGACCATGACGGTGACGTCGGGCCACTCGTCGGTGGGCACGAAGCCCTGGTCCTCGGGGGCGCGGGGGCTCCGGGCGGACGTGGTCATGGTGGTTCCTCTCTGCGGGGACGGTGGTGCGGGGTCGTGCCGGCCGGTCACCCGGCGGCCGCCACGACGGTCTGGTAGTCGATGCCCTTGCGGAACCGCGGCAGGAGGGCCCCGCCCGCGAAGGCGAGCGGGATCAGCCAGAGAAGCTGCTTCGCCGTGGCGCCGTCGCTGAAGAGCAGCGCGTCGTAGTTCGCCAGTGCGATGCCGAGCATCGTGGCCATGAGGGCGAGGGCGACGACGGGGGCGACGCGAGTCGCCCAGAACCCGCGCTCGACGTCCTCGCGGAGGAAGAAGGCGAGGATGGCGAGCGAGGCGAGCGCCATCATGACGATGAAGCCGGTGGTGCCGAGGGCGACGAACCACGCGTACACGACCTCGATCGGGGCCGCCCCCGCCCACAGGAACGCGGTCACGACGGCCGCGACGAGGAGGCCGCCGGCCAGAGCCGCCCTGGCCGGGGTTCGGGACCGCGAGGACACGACGGCCAGGCCCCGCGGCAGCACCCGCGCCCGGGCGAGCGCGAAGCAGTAGCGCGCGAACATGTTCTGCATCCCGATGAGCATCGCGACGAAGCTCGAGACGACGAGGACCTGCATGGTGACGTCGAGCCACGGGCCGACGTACTGAGCGGCGAGGGTGAAGACGATGCCGGCGAGGTCGTCCGTCGCGGCCTCCTGGACCGCTCCCGGCCCGACGGCGTAGCTCACGGCCCACGTCGCGGACGTGTAGAAGACGCCGACGAAGAGGATCACGGCGTACAGGGCCCGCGGGATCGTGCGGCGCGGTGCGCGGGCCTCCTCGCTGAAGACGGTCGTCGCCTCGAACGTCGTGAAGCAGGCGAAGACGAACAGCACCGCGACCCCGAACCCCGGGCTGGCGAGCTGTGCGGGCTGGAAGCTCACGAGGGACGGGTCGTCGCCGGGCGCGCCCGCGAGGATGCCGACGACGAGCGTCGCGACTGCGGCGATCTCGAGCACCAGGAGGACGCCGAGGACGCGGAGGTTCAGGGTGACGCCCCGCATGGTCAGCACGGTGGTCACGCCGAGCGCGCCGAGGACCCAGGCCCAGACCGGCAGCTCGAGACCGAGCCACTGGGTGGCGAGCTGCTGCGCGAACACGCCGAACTGCGCCCAGAGACCCACCTGGAGCGCGACGTAGGTGACGATCACGATGCCGGCTGCCCCGGTCGCGGCGTGGGGGCCGAGCCCCCGGGCGATGTACGCGACGAATCCTCCGGCGCTCACCACGTGCCGGCTCATCCGCAGGTAGCCGACCGAGAAGACCCCGATGACGAGGGCGACCAGCACGTAGACGAGCGGGACGCCGGGGCCCAGGATCGAGAAGAGCACGGGGCCGGCTCCGACGAACGCCGCCATCGGCGCCGCAGCCGCGATCACGAAGAACGCGATCCCGACGAAGCCGAGGCTGTTCGGCGCCAGCCCCGTCCCGGTCCTCGCGCTGTCGGTTCTCGGCTGCTCTGTCGTCTTGCTCACGGGGCCCTCCTTCGGACCGACGGACGATGCTGCGGGTCGATGCCCGGGACGGCGCATGGACGCCGTCGTCCCTCCCACCGGCGTCGTGCCGGGGCGCCACGAGAATGTGCTGCGACCCACACCTAAGCACTTGCTCAGTTCTGGTGTCAACACCTCCGCAGCGACCGCCGCGCGGCGACTATGCTGCGGACGTGGCAGGAGCAGGGAGAACCCTCGGATACGGCGAGGGCAAGGAGGCACTCCTGAGGGCGACGGTCCGGGTCGTCGCGACGAAAGGGCTGCGAGGCCTCACGTTCCGGGCCGTGGCGGAGGAGGCCGGGGTCACGAACACGCTGATCGCCCACCACTTCGGCTCGCGCGACAACCTCCTGGCCGCGGCGCTCGACTGGAGCGCAGACCGCTCGATCGCCGCCGCCGACCTGTCGGAGTACGCGACCGACGCCGCGGCGTACCGCGCGGCGCTCGTCGAGAACGTGCTGTCGGACCCGGACGTCGAGATCTTCCAGTTCGAGATGATCCTCGAGTCCAGCCGTCGCCCGGAGCTGCAGCCGGCCATCCGAGGCCTTTATCGTCGCTACGTGGCCGACCTCGCCGCCGGTCGCGCGCTGCTGCGACAGCCGGGGACCGACGCGCTCGACCTCGCCCTCTTCGCCGCGCTCGACGGGCTCATGCTGCAGTTCCTGAGCCGGGCCATCACCGCCGACCAGCTGGCGGACGCCGTCGACGCGCTCGCCGACGCCGTCAACATGGGACACGAGCGGGTCGTCGCGGACTGACCCGGCCACCCCTCGGCGCCACGCCCTTGACGAAAAACTAAGCAGTTGCTTAGTTAGGGCGACGAGGCACCGTCGCCGCACCGTCGAGGAGGACGCATCATGAACAACACGCCCGACCGCAGCGCCGGTCCACGACCTGACACCGACGTCGTCGTGGTCGGCGCGGGCTTCGCGGGGCTCACCGCCGCCCGCGAGCTTTCCCGTGCCGGCCGCCGCGTCGTCGTGCTCGAGGCACGGGACCGCCACGGCGGCCGCACGTGGCTGGACGAACGACTGGGGCTCGACCTGGAGCTCGGCGGCACCTGGGTGCACTGGACCCAGCCCCACGTCTGGGCGGAGCTGCGCCGGTACGGCATCGGCGTCGTCCCGAGCCCCCGACCCCGGCGCGCGCACTGGTGGGACGGCACGCGCGTCGTCACCGGTTCCCCCGACGACCTGATCGCCCTGCTCGACCGGCCCAACTCCCTGCTCACCGCCCGCAGCAGGGAGGTCTTCCCCCTGCCGTTCGCACCGCTGGACCTCCCCCTGCCCGACGGGTTGGACCACGTCACGCTGCGGGACGCCATCGACGCCCTACCGGTCACGGCTGAGGAGCGATCGCTCCTGGCCGCCTTCTGGACGCTGAACTTCAACGGGCACCTTGACGACGCCGCCCTGACCCAGGCCCTGCGATGGGTGGCGCTCACCAACGGGGACTGGAAGGTCGCGTTCGAGGCCTGCGCCAGCTACAGGATCGCCGGCGGGACCCGGACCCTCGCCTCGGCGATGCGCGCCGACACGGACGCGGAGCTCCGGTTCGGCGCCGACGTGCGAGCCGTGGACACCCGTGGCGACGTCGCCCGCGTCGTCATGGCGGACGGGACGATGCTGACGGCTCACGACGTCGTCATCACGGCGCCCCTGCACGCGCTCGCCCGCATCGAACTCCCCCGGCCGGTACCCGCACCCGTGGACGCGGCCGTGACCCGCGGGCAGGTCGGGCTCGGCACCAAGGTGTGGTTCACCGTCGACGGCGAGCTCGACCCGTTCGTCGCCCTGGGAGCCGCCGACTGGCCGCTCACCTTCCTCCAGTCCGAGTACGTCCACGACGGCAGGACCTTCGTCATCGGCTTCGGCCCGGACGCGGGCCGACTCGACCCGACCGACCGGCGCACCGTCCAGGCCGCGGCCGACCGGCTCGTCCCCGGATTGGCCGTCAGCGAGAGCACGGGCCACGACTGGGTCGCGGACGAGTACGCCGGCGAGACCTGGCCGATGCACCGCGCCGGCTTCCTGACCACTTCGCTGGAAGCGCTCCGGTCCCCGCTGCACGGCCGCGTCCACCTCGCGGGATCCGACGTGGCCGACGGCTGGGGCGGCTTCATCGACGGGGCGATCGAGAGCGGCATGACCGTCGCGCGTCGCCTCGTCGGCTGAGCACCGAGCCGCCTCCTGATCGAGGGCTCAGCCCCCGAACACCCCCGCGAGGAACTCCCCCAGCTCGTCGGTCGCGGTGAGCGGCAGCACGTGGGCCACGTACTGGTCGGGGCGGACGACGACGACCACGCCGTCGCGCGACAGCTCGCGCTCCGCGAAGATGTCGGTGGCGGTCCACACGGTGGGCCCGGCGGCGTAGACCTTCTCCCAGTCGGTGAGCCCGAGCGGGCCGGTCCTCGGCCGGAACACCTCGGGCACCTCGGCGAGGTCCACGTCCTCGAAGCCCTGCTGGTAGACCACCTTGACGTCGAACACGGCGTCGACGTCGGCCCCGGCCGGGGTGAACCGGGCCACGGGGGACTCCGGCGAGGCGAGCCACGCCGCCCACGCGGCGAGCGCCGACTCCTCGCCCGCCCGGGGCGCGTCCGCGAACGCGTAGACGCGCCACCGCCCGTCGGCCTTGGCGTGGTGCCCCAGGTGGACGGCGTTGCCGTCGCACACGCGCGTCACCTCGGCGGACTTGAACCGCTTGCCGACGGGGAAGCCGCCGGCGAGCCCCTGGTGGGCGTCGCCCGCCACGATCGACGACGGCCCGTACTGCGTCATGAACCCCGACGGGAACTCGGACGTGGCCAGGTAGTGGTCGGCGAGCTCCTGCGGGTCGGAGATCTCCTCGGGCTTGCGGGCCATGAGGCTCGACCACTCCCGGTCGAAGTCGATGAGCTGCTGCGCGACGGGCTGGCGCTCGGCCGAGTACGTGGCCAGCAGCGGCTCGGGCGCGAGACCGGAGAGCACGGACCCGAGCTTCCAGCCCAGGTTGAAGCCGTCCTGCATCGAGACGTTCATCCCCTGGCCGGCCTTGGCGCTGTGGGTGTGGCAGGCGTCGCCGGTGAGGAAGACGCGCGGGGTGCGGTGCTCGGAGCCCTCGGGGACGTCGTCGAACTTGTCGGTGACGCGGTGGCCGACCTCGTACACGCTGTGCCAGGCGACCTCCTTCACGTCGAGCGTGTAGGGCGCGAGGATCTCGTTGGCCCGGCGGACGATCTCCTCGATCGGCGTGCTGCGCACACGGTGGTGGTCGTCCGGGGGGACCTCGCCCAGGTCGATGTACATGCGGCTGAGGTACCCGCCCTCGCGGGGGATGTGCAGGATGTTTCCCGCCTCGGCGTTGATCGCGCACTTGATGCGCCAGTCCGGGAAGTCCGTGTTGACGAGCACGTCCATGACGCCCCAGGCGTGCGCCGCGAACTCGCCGACGTGCTTGCGCCCGATCGCCTCGCGCACCGCGCTGCGGGCGCCGTCGCACCCGGCGACGTACTTGGCCCGCACGGAGCGTTCCTCGCCGGCGCGGTCGCCCGCGACGTGCCGCAGGCGCACCTCGACGGGGTGCTCGCCCGCGTCGTCGCCGTCGTGCACGGTGAGCCCGAGGAACTCGATCCCGTAGTCGGGCACGATCCGGCCCGGCCCGAGCGCGGCGGCCTCGGCGAAGTAGTCGAGCACGCGCGCCTGGTTGACGATGAGGTGCGGGAACTCGCTGATCTTGAGGCCGTAGTCCTCGGTGCGCGAGGTGCGGACGATGTGCTTCGGGTCCTGGGGGTCAGGGCCCCAGAAGTTCATCCAGCCGATGTTGTACGCCTCGGCGGTGATCCGCTCCGCGAACCCGAACGCCTGGAACGTCTCGACGCTGCGGGGCTGGATGCCGTCGGCCTGGCCGAGCTCGAGCCGCCCCTCGCGCCGCTCGACGATCCGCGTGGTGACGTCGGGGTACTGGGACATCTGGGCCGCCAGCAGCATCCCCGCGGGGCCGGAGCCCACGATCAGGACGTCGACGACGTCGGGCAGCTCGTCGGGCCGGTCGATCCCGGTGCCGGCAGCCGGGGCGACCCGCGGGTCTCCCGACACGTAACCGTGGTGGTGGAACTGCACGGGTACTCCTCATCGTCGTCGATGCGCTCCCCGACTCCGCCGTCGAGGCCTTGCACGTCACGGTGCGTCGTTCTATATTCGAACGAGGCGTTCTACTATTGTTCAATGTAGCCCATGTCCGGGGAATCCCTCAACGGTGCCTCCGGGATGGATGCCCCCACCGGAGGACGACGATGACCGAGCAGGCCCGTGGAGGCGCCGTGTCCCAGACGCTCAGCCGCGGCATCCGCGTGCTCGAGATCCTGGCCGACGCAGGCGAGCCGCTGACCATCGACGGCGTGGCGCAGGCCCTGGGCGTCCACCGGTCGATCGCGTACCGGCTCCTGCGGACCCTCGAGCACCACGGGCTCGTCGTGCGCGACGCGAACGGGCGCGTGACGCTCGGCCCGCGCATGGCCGCGCTCGCCGCCGGCGTCGCGCACGACCTGCAGGCCGAGGCGCTGCCGGAGCTGACCGCCGTCGCCAACGAGCTGGGGATGACGTGCTTCCTGGCGGTGCTCGACCACGACGAGTGCGTGACCCTGGTGAGCGTCGAGCCGCGGCACGCCGTCGCGCCCGTGGCGCAGCGGCCGGGCACCCGCCACCCGGTCACGGCCGGCGCACCGGGCAAGGCGATCCTGTCCCTGCTGCCCCCGGCGCAGTGGCCGGCGGCGTCGCCGGACGCCGCCCGCGCCGTGGCCGAGGCGGCGGCACGCGGCTACGCAACCAGCCACGACGAGGTGATCCCGAGCCTGCGGTCCGTCGCCGTGCCGCTGGCGGTGCGCGGACGGGGCCCCGCGGCGCTCGCCGTCGTGCACGTGTCGGGGGACGCCGACGACGCCCGGATCGCGGAGCGCCTCACCCGGTCGGCCCGCGCCGTGCGGGACGCGCTCGGCGGCTGAACGCCCTCCCGGAGCGCCGGACACCCCTCCCCGGCGCGGCGACGGCGTAGTACGCTGAGGCGGATCGTATACGAAGACGTCGACGAATCCGAGAAGTGGGGTGAAGCCATGCCGGCCCTCCTCCGACCCGACGGCGCCGCCACGGCGCCGGCGCAGCCTGTGCAGACCGCCGCCCACGGCATCAGCGAGTTCCGTGCTGCCGTGGACGCGTCCTTCGTGCCCCTGCACGTCACGAGCCACCGGCCCGACCACTTCCGCGGCGTCCTGCGCGCGACGGTCGTCGACGACGTCCACGTCACCGAGCTGCGCGCCACGCCGCACGCCGTCGAGCGCACCCCCGAGCTCGTGGCCCGCGACGACCGCCCCTTCCTCAAGGTCAGCCTCATGCTGGCCGGCAGCGCCCTCCTCGTCCAGGACGGACGGGAGGCCGTGCTCTCCCCCGGCGACCTCGCCGTGTACGACACGGGCCGGCCCTACTCGCTCGAGTTCGACGAGAACATCCGCACCACCGTCCTGATGTTCCCGCGGCACGCCCTCGGCGTCCCGCCCGGCCTCGTCGACGGCCTCACCGCCGTCCGGGTGCCCGGGTCGCACGGACCCGGCTCGATGGTCTCGCCCTACCTCGCCCACCTGGCGGCAAACCTCGACCAGCTCGGCGGGACCACCGGCGAGCGGCTCGTGCGCTCGGCCGTGGACCTCGTCTCGACCGTCCTCATGGGCGAGCTCGGCCTGGAGGCGGACGCCGAGGACCCGCACCGCGTGCTCGTGCAGCGCATCCACCGGTACATCGACCGGAACCTCGCCTCCCCCGACCTCTCGCCGGGGACGATCGCCGCGGCGCACTTCATCTCGACGCGGCACCTGCACGGGCTGTTCCACGACCGCGGCACGACCGTCTCGACCTGGATCCGCGAGCGCCGGCTGGAGCAGTGCCGCCGCTCCCTCGCCGACCCGTCCCAGCAGGACCGGCCGGTGGCCGCGATCGCCGCCCGCTGGGGGTTCGTCGACGCCGCCCACTTCAGCCGCACGTTCAAGGCCGCGTACGGCGTCTCGCCCAGCCGGTACCGCACCACGCACTGAGCCCCGGGCGGGGCCTACCCGTCCGCGGCGTGGTCGAACGCGAGCGTGGGCAGGTCGACGACGTGCGCCCCGCCGTCGGCGACGAGCACCGCGCCCGTGACGTACGCCGACTCCGCCGAGCCGAGGAACCGCACGATCGACGCGATCTCCGCCGGCTCGGCGGGCCGGCGCAGCGGCACGTCGCGCGTCACGGTGGCGTACCCGTCCTCGCGGGAGGCGAGACCGGCCTGCTCGGCCAGCTCGTCCATCTCGCCGTCGGCCATGGGCGTGCGCACCCACCCCGGGCAGACGGCGTTGACCCGCACGCCGCGCGTGCCGTAGTCGCGGGCGAGAGTGCGGGTGAGGCCGATGAGCGCGTGCTTGCCCACCGTGTACCCGGCCACGGCCGGGCCGGCGGCCAGCCCGGCCAGCGACGACACGACGACGATCTGCCCCCGCGTCTCCATCAGGTCCGGCAGGCACTCGCGCGCCGTGGTGAACGCGGTGGTGAGGTTGGCGCGCAGCGACGCGTCCCACGCGGCGTCGTCCGTGTCCAGCACGGCGGCGAAGCCGTGCCCGCCGGCGTTGGCGACGAGCACGTCGAGGCGCCCGAAGCGCTCGCGGACCTTGCTCACCGCCGCGCGCACCGAGGCCGCGTCCGCCGCGTCGGCGACGACGGGCAGCGCACCCGTGGCCTCCGCGACCCGCTCCAGCGGCTCCGGCCGGCGGCCGAGCACCGCGACGTGCGCGCCCTCCGCGGCGAACCGCTCCGCCACCGCCGCCCCGATGCCGGTGCCGCCGCCGGTGACGACGACGACCCTGCCCTCCACGCTCGCTCCTGCGAATCCCATGCGTCATCCTCTCTCGTCGTGTCAGGCCGGGAACCCGGACCGCGCCCCGTACCCGAAGTCGCTGAGGAGCGCCGTGCCGTTGATGGCGCGGGCCCGCGGCGAGCACAGGAACGCGACGATCGCGGCCGCCTCGTCGGGCGTCTGGACCGGGTAGCCGGCGTCGTCGAACCCGCCGACGCCGAGGTCGCCCCGGCTCATCGGGGTGTCGACGACGGACGGGCACACGGCCGTCACCCGCACGCCGTCCGGCGCGAGGTCGACGGCGGCCGCCCGCGCCAGCTGGAGCACCGCGGCCTTGGACGCGCAGTACGGCGCCATTCCCGGGGCGGCGACCAGCGCCGAGTCGCTGGCGACGAGCACGACGGCCGGGTCCCGGCCGGCGCGCAGCAGCGGCACCGTCGCGCGCAGCAGCAGGAAGCTACCGGTCGCGTTGACGTCGAGCACCTCGCGCCACTGCGCGGGCGTCACCTCGTCGACGAGCGAGCCGACCGGCCCCGACACCCCGGCGCAGCCGACGACGACGTCGAGGCCGCCGAAGCGCCGGGCGCCGGCCGCCACCGCGGCCGCCACGGCGTCCGCGTCGGTGACGTCGGCCTCGACCGCGAGCACGTGGTCGACGGGCAGCCCTTCGACGTCCGGCAGGTGCCGGTCGACGAGGACGACGTCGCAGCCCTCGGCCAGGAGCGTCGCCGCGACGGCGCGCCCGATGCCGCCGGCCGCTCCCGTGACGAGCGCGGTGCGTCCCGCGAGCCCCAGGTCCATGCGTGCGCCTCCCCGTGTCCGCGGGCGGCCTCGGTGCAGCCCTGCCGCCATCGTGCGCCACCGCCCTGCCCGGACGGAGCGGCCCGCCGGCGGGCCTGCGCTCGCGCAACAGGGCCGTGCGCTGTGCAGCAAGCCCGCCCCGGTCGGCCCGGCGAACAATCGACTCGATCGTTGGACCACCGCTGGCGAAGGGGCCACCACTATGAGTACCGCAACAGCCGAGACCACCGGCCTGCGGCGCAACGCGCTCGGCGTCGCCGCCATCGTGTTCCTCGTGCTGGCGGCGGTCGCGCCGCTGACCGGCATCGTCGTGGTCGCCTCGCTCGCGATCGCGCTCGGCAACGGCGGCGGCACGCCGATGTCGTTCTTCTTCGTCGCGCTCATCCTGCTGCTGTTCGCCGTCGGGTACGCGCAGATGTCCAAGCTGCTGGTCAGCGCGGGCGGCTTCTACGCGTTCGTCGTCAAGGGCCTCGGCCGCACCGGCGGGCTCGTCGCCGGCTTCGTCGCGACGATCGGCTACAACTTCTTCGTGGCCGGCACCATCGGCACCAGCGGCTTCTTCACGCAGACGATCATGGCCGACCTCACGGGCATCGACCTGCACTGGTACGTGTGGGGGCTCGTCTCCATCGTGGCCTGCTTCGTCATGGCGCGGACCGGCGTCGACTTCAGCTCCAAGATCCTCGGGGTCGCCCTGGTGCTCGAGGTGCTCATGCTCGTGGTCTTCGACATCTCCGTGCTGGTGCAGACCGGCTACGACACGAGCGCGTTCAGCGCCGAGTCGGTGTTCTCCGGCTCCCTGCCGATCGGCCTGCTGCTGGCCGCCACCGGGTTCCTCGGGTTCGAGGCGACGGCGCTGTTCAGCGAGGAGGCGCGCGACCCGAAGCGCACCATCCCCCGCGCCACCTACACCGCGATCACCGCGATCGGCGTCATCCTGGGCGTCACCACCTGGGCCGTGGTGAGCGCCACCGGCGTCGAGCAGGCGCAGCAGTCCGCCCTCGACCACCTCGCGGCCGGCGACCTCGTGTTCTCCCTGTCGCAGACCTACCTGGGCGGCCCGCTCACCACGCTGATGGAGGTGCTGCTGCTGGTCAGCCTCTTCGCGGCCATGCTCGCGTTCCACAACTCCGCCACCCGCTACCTCTACTCCCTCGGCCGCGCCCGGGTGCTGCCCCGCGTGCTCGCGCGCACCCGCGACAACGGTTCACCGCAGCTCGCGGGTGCGGTGCAGGCGGTCTTCGCCGCGGCGGTGGCCGGGCTGTTCGCCGTCTCCGGCGCCGACCCGATCGGGTCCCTCGTGCCCTCCATGATCGGGTTCGGCACCCTCAGCGTGCTCGTGCTCCAGGGACTCGCGGCGCTGTCGATCGTGGTGCACTTCCGCCGGGCCCGCGACCCGCGCGTCTGGAGCACGCTGGTGGCGCCGGGCATCGGCTTCCTCGGGCTGCTGTGGATCGTCGTGATGGCGATCGCGAACTTCGACATCGTGGCGGGCTCCGACGCCCTCGCCGTCCGGATGCTGCCGCTGCTGCTGGTCGTCGCGCTCGTGGGTGGCGTCGCCTACGCCGCCTACCTGCGGCGCCGGCGCCCGGAGGTCTACCAGGGGCTGTCCGACGACCTCGAGCGGTTCAACGTGCACGCGCACTGACCGGGGCGACGACGAGGCCCGGGCCGGGCGACGTGCATCGACCAGACGGGATGCAGTGTTCGACGAGGATCGGTGAGCTGTTCACCGGGGTCGCTCGTATCGAGCCCCTCGTCTCTGGCCGACGAGCGTCAGGTCGCCGGCCTCGACAAGCCGCTTCAGCGTCGCTCGCGCCTGCTCCGGACTCGTCTGGCACAGCTCAGCCGCCTGCCCTCGGCGGATCGATCCATAGGCGTCCACGTAGTCGAGGATCATGCGCTGCTGTTGGAGTGCATCGGCGCCCTTCACACGGACGTAGGCGTTCCGGTCCTGCGCCAGGTCGTAGAACCGTGCGGTGAGGTGCACCCGACGACTCCGGCCTGTTCCGCGAGCCTCCAAGATGCCGAGCTCGATGAGCCGGGTCGTGATGGTCCGCACCGTCGGGGGGAGCAGCCCGAGGCTCTCCGCGATCTCGGTACTCGTCGCGGATCCCCAAGCCTTGATCTCGTGCACCACCCGCAGTTCGTCGAGGGTCAGCGGTCGTTGGCGGTCGTTCTCCCAGACCTGCAGGAAGCGCACCAGGTCGAGGTCGGCAGCGCCCAGAGGGACGCTCAGGACGACGGTGTCCGACGTCGTCCGCGAGTAGTCGGGTACCTCACGCCCGGCGCGGAGCTGCTGTTCGAACATCTCGTTCACGCCCTTGCCCTTGCGATCGACAAGGCCCGCCCGCTTGAAGGCGCCCGCGAGGATCGGGCTTCGCGGTCGTGACTGCTCGAGGACGTTCGCTACGGTGACGCCCGGCGGGAAGCCGCCGGGGTTCCCGACGACGAACTCGCTGTCAGAGATCCGCACGCTTGTCGGGCCGAGCGCCGCGTAGTCACGGTGCACCAGCGCGTTGGCCACCGATTCGCGACGTGTCTTCTCAGGGATGAGATCCACCTCGATCCGGTGCAGCCCCACGACCAGCTCCGTCGTGTCGTTGCGCTGATCGATCAGACTCCAGAGCTCTTCGGCCACCCGCTGCAGAGGTCCGACGATCCGCACGTTCGCGGCCTGCTGCCCGACGCTCATGTCTTGGAAGAGGAACTCCGCGTTCGGGACCCACCGTGCCACGGCGTCGTCATGACCGAAGAGCAGGATCGCACCCAGGCTCACGGGGGCGTCCCGCGGCACGAGTCCCAAGGCCTTGAGGATGTCATCGTCGGACAGCGTGCCGAGGTCGTCACCGTTCGCCCGACACCGCGACCGGAACCGGTCGAACTCGGCCGGGTCGAGGTCGTCCATCGTCGCGCCTCGTGCGGTCGCGGACGCGAAGTCCTGGCCCCGCGTGACCATGCCCAACGAGACGATCTCGTGCGCCGTCATCGGCACGCATCCCGGTTCGCCTGTCGAGTCGAGCGCCCGCCTGGTGAAGGTCCCCTTCTTGGTGCCGACCGGTCCGGGGTCGGCCCTCGGTACGTCGATGCGAACGACCTCGCGCTCATCGATCCACTCGACGGTGACCTGCACGGCGAGAGGCGGCTCGGTGTTGTTCTGAATGAGCGCGGCGACCCTGGCAGGGTCGGTGTGATCGCGGTGCCGATGCCTCGCCCCCACGATGCGGCCGGCGTTGTCCACCCCGAGCAACAGCACGCCGCCGTCACCGTTCGCAAGACATGCCACGGCCTTCGTCAGGTCCGGGTCGCTGTAGTCGGACTTGAACTCGGTCATCAGTGTCTCGCCTGCAGCGACCAGAGCTCGTGTGTCCACGAGCCCATAGTTGCGCATAACTATGGGCCGCACAATCTTGTCGGCGCACGGAACCATAACTTTTGAAACGTATGGCGCGTCAGCCGCGGTCGGGCTTCCCGCTGCGGACGGCTTCTTCGTCCGCCGCCTCACCCCAGAACGAGAACACCCCGGGCGACGCCGTTGCGTCGCCCGGGGCGAGGGGGCCCGGGGGGCTCAGCCGCTGATCACCTGCGGCACGGCGACGGACTTCAGACCCTCGACGCCGAACTCCAGGCCGTAGCCGGAGCCCTTGACGCCGCCGAACGGGACCATGGGGTGCAGGCCGCCGTGCTGGTTGATCCAGACGGTGCCCGCCTCCAGCCGGGCGGCGACGCGGCGCGCCTCGTCCCGGTCGGACGACCACACCGACGCCCCGAGCCCGGCGTCGAGCCGGTTGGCGCTCGCGACGGCGTCGTCCACGTCCGTGTAGCGGATGACGGGCAGCGCGGGGCCGAACTGCTCGGAGTCCACCAGCGGCACGCCGTCAGTGACGTCCGTGACGATGGTGGTCCGGTAGAACAGCTCGCCCAGCTCGGGCGCGGGCTCGCCGCCGGTGACGACCCGGCCGCCGCGCGCCTTCGCGTCGTCCACCAGCCGGCGCACGATGTCGTACTGCTGGGCGTTCTGCAGCGGGCCGAGCACGGAGTCCTCGTCGAGTCCGCGCCCCATGGGCGTGGCCTCCGCGATCTCGGCGAGCGCTGCGACGACGTCGTCGTGGATCGAGTCGTGCACGTAGAGGCGCTTGAGCGCCGCGCACGTCTGCCCGGTGTTGATGAACGCTCCCCAGAACAGGTCCTGCGCGATGGCCTGCGGGTCGGCGTCGGGAAGGACGATGCCCGCGTCGTTGCCGCCCAGCTCGAGGGTGAGGCGGGCGAGGTTGCCGGCGGAGGACTCGATGATCTTGCGGCCCGTGGCCGTGGAGCCGGTGAACATGATCTTGTCGACGTCGGGGTGGGCGGCCAGCCCGGCGCCGACCTCGCGCTCCCCGGAGACGGCGGTGAGCACGCCGTCGGGCAGGACGTCGTTCAGCACGGCGACCATGGCCAGCACGCTCAGCGGCGTGTGCTCGCTGGGCTTCACCACCACGGTGTTGCCCATGCGCAGCGACGGCGCGATCTGCCAGATGCCGATCATCAGCGGCCAGTTCCACGGACCGATGGCGCCGACGACCCCGACCGGCCTGTAGACGAGCTCCGCGTGGCCGGTCTCGTCGTCGACGAGCACCTCGGGCTCCAGCGGGGTGTCGGCCGCGGTGCGCAGCCAGGTGGCGCAGGCGCCGAGCTCGAACCGGGCGTTCGGGCCGTTCAGCGGCTTGCCCTGCTCGCGCGAGAGCAGCCGGGCCAGCGGCTCGGCCTGCGCCTCGACCGCGTCGGCGGCCCGGTGCAGCAGCGCGCTGCGACGCTCGTGCCCGAGGGCCGCCCAGCCGGGCTGCGCGGCGCGGGCGGCCGCGACCGCGGCGTCGAGGTCCGCGACCGTGTGGACGGGCGCCCGGCCGAACACCTCGCGCGTGGCGGCGTCGAGGATCTCGCGCCCCTCGCCGGCGGGCGCCTGGACGCGGTCGAGCAGCGTGCGCTCGTCGAGAGTCTGGGTGGGTGCGGACATCAGCGTCTCCCTCGGCTGTCGTGGCGCGCGGTCTCGCACCGCGCCAGGCCATTCTGGGGACGCACCACCACCGCGGAGTTGTCTCGCAGCGCACCGTTCGTGTCCCGGCGGGAACGGCCGTCAGGCCCGCGAGACCAGGTGGAGCGGGCTCGCGGTCTGCTCGTCCTCGTGCTCCGGGCCGAGGGGGATGCCGGTGCGGTCGCGCAGCATGAGGGTCCCAGCCAGCCCCAGGAGCGTCATGACCGCCAGGTACACGGTGACCGCCGACGTCGACCCCGTGGTCTGCACGAGCCACGTGGCGATCGTCGGTGCGAAGGCGCCACCGATGATGGCACCGATCGCGTACGAGATCGACACGCCCGAGAACCGGACGGACGCGGGGAACAGCTCCGAGTAGAGCGCGGGCTGCGGACCGTAGGTGAAGCCGAGGCCGACCGTGAGGATCGCCAGACCGGCGAAGAGTGTCCCGATGCTGCCGGCGTTCACGAGCGGGAAGAGCGTGAGGACGCCGACGAGCTGCAGCATCCAGCCCACGACGTAGGTGGTGCGGCGCCCGAGGCGGTCCGAGACGCCGCCGGCCACCCAGGTCGAGACCAGCCAGGTCACGGCCGACCCCGCGACCGCCCACAGGACCGGGCCGCGATCGAGCGCGAGCGGGCCGTCGGGGTCCGTCGCGTAGTTCTGGATGTACCCGCCGGTGGTCATGTAGCCGACGGCGCTGTTCCCCGCGAAGACGAACGCGGCGACGACCACCAGAAGGGCGTGCTTGCGGAACAGCTGGACGACCGGCAGGCGGGTCTGCTCCTTGCGCTGCGCGATCTCGGCGAACACCGGGCTCTCCTCGACCTTCCGGCGCACGTAGTACCCCACGAGGATCAGGACGACCGAGAGCAGGAACGGCACCCGCCAGCCCCAGTCGAGGAACGCGTCCCCGGGCGCGATCGCTGCCATGAGCGCCATGACGCCCGAGGCGAGCAGGAGGCCGATCGGTACGCCGATCTGCGGCGAGGCGCCGAAGAGACCGCGCCGCCGCGCGGGGGCGTGCTCGACGGCCATGAGGACCGCGCCGCCCCACTCGCCGCCGGCCGAGACGCCCTGCAGCACGCGCAGCAGGATGAGCAGGACCGGCGCGGCGACGCCGATGCTGTCGTACGTCGGGAGGACGCCGACGAGGGCTGTCGCGGCGCCCATGAGGACGAGCGTGACCACGAGCACGACGCGGCGGCCGTGCTTGTCGCCGAAGTGGCCGGCGAGGAACGCCCCGAGCGGACGGAACAGGAAGCTGATGCCGACCGTGGCGAAGGACAGGAGCGTCGCCAGCGCGGGGCCCGCGGGAGCGAAGAACAGCTCACCGAAGACGAGGCCGGCGGCGAAGGCGTAGATGAAGAAGTCGTACCACTCGACGGTGGTCCCGACGACGGTCGCGAACACGACGCGTCGTCGATCGGTCAGAGGGGCGGGCGTCCCTGCCGGTGCTGCGGGCTCTGGGCTGTGCATGGAGTCTCCGGATGACGTCGTTGTCGGTGGGGCAGGCTCGTACGGTCTGCACGTGTCCCGATGATGATATACGATTTGAGATATTCCATGAACGACCCCCGGGAGCCTCAGGGACGAGGCCCCGTCCGACTCCACGCGAGGGAGCACATGGCCACCGACGACCAGCGGAGACCCGGCAAGATCATCGCCGTCCACCTCAACTACCCCTCGCGCGCCGCGCAGCGGGGCCGGACGCCGGGCCAGCCGTCCTACTTCCTCAAGCCCGCGTCGTCGCTCGCGCCGACGGGGAGCACGATCGAGCGTCCGCTCGGCACCGAGCTGCTCGCGTTCGAGGGCGAGGTCGCCATCCGCATCGGCACGCCCGCCCGGTGGGTCTCCCCCGCGGACGGCTGGTCGCACGTCGACGCCGTCACCGCGGCCAACGACTTCGGCCTCTACGACCTGCGCGCCGCCGACAAGGGCTCCAACCTGCGCAACAAGGGCGGCGACGGCTACACGCCGCTCGGCCCCCGCTGGATCCCGGCGGCCGACGTCGACCCTGCGGGCCTGCGGGTGCGCACCTGGGTGGACGGCGCGCTGGTGCAGGACGACACCACCGGCACGCTGCTGTTCGACTTCGGCCGCCTCGTCGCCGACCTCTCCCAGCACCTCACCCTGGAGCCCGGCGACGTCGTCCTCACCGGCACGCCCGCCGGGTCGAGCATCGTGGAGCCCGGGCAGGTCGTCGAGGTCGAGGTGGACGCCCCGGACGCCCCCGGCGCCCCCTCGAGCGGCCGGCTGGTCACGACCGTCACCGCCGGCACCCGCGAGTTCGGCGACTTCGGCTCGAAGCCGTCGGTGGACGACCGGCAGCGGGCCGAGGCGTACGGCACCGAACCGCCCGCGACGGAACCGGCGTTCGTCCTCACCGACGAGCACCGCGAGCGCTTCGCCGAGGTCGCCGTCGCGACCGTCTCGGCCGCCCTGCGCAAGCGCGGGTACACCGACGTCTTCGTCGAGGGCGTGCACGGCAACCACCCCGGAGACCGGTTCGTCGGCACCGCCCGCACGCTGCGGCTGATCCCGTTCCGGCCCGACCTGTTCGCCTCCCACGGCGGCGGCTTCAACGCGCAGAAGCGCGCGTTCGACGCCGTCGAGCCCGGCGAGGTGATCGTCGTCGAGGCGCGCGGCGAGCGCGGCACCGGCACCGTCGGCGACGTGCTCGCCCTGCGCGCGAAGGTCCGCGGCGCGGCGGCGGTCGTCACCGACGGCGGCGTCCGCGACGCCGACGCCGTCGCGGAGATCGGCATCCCCGTCTTCTCCGCCGGCCCGCACCCGTCCGTCCTCGGTCGCCGGCACGTGCCGTGGGAGACGGACGTGACGGTCGCGTGCGGCGGCGCCGCCGTCCAGCCCGGCGACGTGGTCGTGGGCGACGGCGACGGCGTGCTGGTCATCCCGCCCGCCCTCGTCGAGGAGGTCCTCGCCGAGGCCGAGGCCCAGGAGGCCGCCGACGCGTGGGTGGCCGACCGGGTCGCCGAGGGCCACCCGGTGGACGGGCTGTTCCCGATGGACGCGCGATGGCGGGCTCGCTACGAGGCCGAGACCGGGGGAGCCCGATGACCACCGCGACCTCCGCCGGGGCGCCCCGCACCGAGAGCAAGTCCCAGCAGGCGTACCGCTTCGTGCGCGAGCGCATCGAGGACGGCCGCTACGTGCCCGGGTACCGACTGGTGCTCGCGCAGATCGCGGGCGAGCTCGGCGTGTCCGTCGTGCCGGTGCGCGAGGCGATCCGCCGGCTGGAGGCCGAGGGCCTGGTCACCTACGAGCGCAACGTCGGCGCCCAGGTCGCCCTGATCCAGGAGACCGAGTACCAGCACACGATGGAGACGCTGGCGCTGGTCGAGGGCTTCGCCACCAGCCTGTCCGCGCCGCTGCTCACCGCCGACCGGCTCGACGCCGCACGCGCCGTCAACGCCCGGATGCGCCGCTGCCTGGAGGACTTCGACCCGCACCGGTTCACCGAGCTCAACCTCGAGTTCCACAGCGTCCTGTTCGAGCCGTGCCCCAACCCGCACGTGCTCGACCTGGTGCACCGGGGCTGGCACCGCATGCGCGTGCTGCGCGACTCGTCGTTCGGGTTCGTCCCGGGCCGCGCGCACGAGTCCGTCGCCGAGCACGACCAGCTGCTCGACCTCATCGGCGACCTGCAGGCCGGCCGCATCCCCGCCCTCGACCTGGAGCTGGCGGCCCGCCGCCACCGCACCGCCACCCTGGACGCCGTCCTCGCCTACCAGGCGGACCACCGACCCCACGCTCACGAGCGCTGAGCGACAGAAGTCCCGAGGAGTACCGACATGACGAGCACCCCCACCACCCGGCGCCCCGACGACCTGCCGGAGCGCATCGATCACTACATCGACGGCGAGCGCGTCGGCTCCGTCGGCGGCGAGACGTTCGACGTTCTCGACCCGGTGACGAACGAGACCTACGTGCAGGCCGCCGCCGGCCAGCAGGCCGACATCGACGCCGCCGTCGCGTCCGCCCGCCGCGCGTTCACCGAGGGCCCGTGGCCGCGGATGCTGCCGCGCGAGCGCTCCCGCGTGCTGCACCGCATCGCCGACATCGTCGAGTCCCGCGACCAGCGCCTGGCGGAGCTGGAGTCGTTCGACTCCGGGCTGCCGATCACCCAGGCCCTCGGCCAGGCCCGCCGCGCCGCCGAGAACTTCCGCTTCTTCGCGGACCTGATCGTGGCGCAGGCCGACGACACCTACAAGGTGCCCGGCCGCCAGATCAACTACGTCAACCGCAAGCCGATCGGCGTCGCCGGCCTCATCACGCCGTGGAACACGCCGTTCATGCTGGAGTCGTGGAAGCTCGCGCCCGCGATCGCCACCGGCAACACCGTGGTGCTCAAGCCGGCCGAGTTCACGCCGCTGTCGGCGTCCCTGTGGGCGGGAATCTTCTCCGAGGCCGGGCTCCCGCAGGGCGTGTTCAACCTCGTCAACGGCCTGGGCGAGGAGGCCGGCGACGCGCTGGTCAAGCACCCCGACGTCCCGCTCATCTCGTTCACCGGCGAGAGCCGCACCGGGCAGATCATCTTCGGCAACGCGGCCCCGCACCTCAAGGGCCTGTCGATGGAGCTGGGCGGCAAGTCCCCCGCCGTCGTCTTCGCCGACGCCGACCTGGACGCCGCGATCGACGCGACGATCTTCGGCGTCTTCTCCCTCAACGGGGAGCGCTGCACCGCGGGCTCGCGGATCCTCGTCGAGCGGTCCGTGTACGACGAGTTCGTCGAGCGCTACGCGGCCCAGGCGAAGCGCGTGCGCGTCGGGATGCCGCACGACCCGGCCACCGAGGTCGGCGCGCTCGTGCACCCGGAGCACTTCGAGAAGGTCATGAGCTACGTCGAGCTCGGCAGGTCCGAGGGCCGCCTGGTCGCCGGCGGCGGCCGCCCCGAGGGCTTCGAGACGGGCAACTTCGTCGCCCCCACGGTCTTCGCCGACGTGAAGCCGGACGCCCGGATCTTCCAGGAGGAGATCTTCGGCCCGGTCGTGGCGATCACGCCGTTCGACACGGAGGAGGAGGCCCTCGAGCTCGCCAACGGCGTCAAGTACGGCCTGGCCGCGTACGTCTGGACCAACGACCTCAAGCGGGCCCACAACTTCTCCCAGGCCGTCGAGGCCGGGATGGTGTGGCTCAACTCGAACAACGTGCGCGACCTGCGCACCCCGTTCGGCGGCGTGAAGGCCTCCGGCCTCGGCCACGAGGGCGGCTACCGCTCGATCGACTTCTACACCGACCAGCAGGCCGTGCACATCACGCTCGGCAAGGTCCACAACCCCACGTTCGGCAAGAACTGACCGGCCGAGACCGAAGCAAGGACGCTGACATGACCCATCTCGACGACCGCACCCTCACCTCCTCGGGCTTCTACGTCTCCGCCGAGGCCCCGATCCACTCCGACAACCCCGTCCCGACGCCGCAGAGCCCGCCGCCGGACATCCTGCGCTGCGCGTACATGGAGCTCGTCGTGGAGGACCTGGCGCGCTCGCGGAACTTCTACGTCGACGTGCTCGGCCTGTACGTCACCTCCGAGGACGCCGAGAGCGTGTACCTGCGCTCGACCGAGGAGTTCATCCACCACAACCTGGTGCTGCGCCGGGGCCCGGTCGCCGCCGTCGCCGCGTTCTCGTACCGGGTGCGCACGCCGGAGGACCTCGACAAGGCCGTCGCCTTCTACACCGAGCTGGGCTGCGAGGTGCGCCGCGAGCCGGGCGGCTTCACCCAGGGCATCGGCGACTCCGTGCGCGTCGTCGACCCGCTCGGCTTCCCCTACGAGTTCTTCCACGCCACGGAGCACGTGGAGCGGCTGTCGTGGCGATACGACCTGCACACGCCCGGCGAGCTCGTGCGCCTGGACCACTTCAACCAGGTGACGCCGGACGTGCCGCGGGCGGTGAAGTTCATGCAGGACCTGGGCTTCCGCGTCACGGAGGACATCCAGGACGACGCCGGCACCGTGTACGCCGCCTGGATGCGCCGCAAGCCCACCGTGCACGACACGGCGATGACCGGCGGCGACGGCCCCCGCATGCACCACATGGCCTGGTCGACCCACGAGAAGCACAACATCCTCGCGATCTGCGACAAGCTCGGCGCCCTGCGGATCTCCGACTGCATCGAGCGCGGCCCGGGCCGCCACGGCGTCTCGAACGCCTTCTACCTGTACCTGCGCGACCCCGACGGGCACCGCGTCGAGATCTACACGCAGGACTACTACACCGGCGACCCGGACAACCCGGTCGTCACCTGGGACGTGCACGACAACCAGCGCCGCGACTGGTGGGGCAACCCCGTCGTGCCGAGCTGGTACACGGAGGCGTCGCTCGTGCTCGACCTCGACGGGAACCCGCAGCCCGTCGTGGCCCGCACGGACGACTCCGAGATGGAGGTGACGGTCGGCGCCGACGGGTTCTCCTACACCCGCAAGGAGGACGCCGAGGACGGCGCCCTGCAGGGCTTCAAGCTCGGGGAGACGCTGTGAGCGGCGCCGGCGAGCGCACGCCCGGTACCGACGGCGAGCGCACGCTCGACGACGTCGCGGTCACCGCGATCGCGGACGAGCTCGCCGAGGCGGACCGCACCCGCACCCCCGTGCCGCTGCTCACCGCGCGGCACGAGGGGATGACCGTCGCCGACGCGTACGCCGTGCAGCGCACCTGGCGAGAGCGCGGTGTCGCCCGCGGCCGCCGCGTCGTCGGGCACAAGATCGGCCTGACGTCGAAGGCCATGCAGGCCGCGACCGGCATCACCGAGCCGGACTACGGCGTCATCTTCGACGACATGGTGATCGAGTCCGGCACGGCCGTGGAGCACGCCGCGTACTCGAACGTGCGGGTCGAGGTGGAGCTCGCGTTCGTGCTGGCCGAGCCGCTCGCCGGCCCCGGCGTCACCGTCACGGACGTGCTGCGCGCCACCGAGCGCGTCGTGCCGGCGCTGGAGATCCTCGACGCGCGCGTCGAGATGGCCGGGCGCACCATCGTCGACACCATCAGCGACAACGCGGCGATGGGCGCGATGGTGCTCGGCGGGCGCCCGGTGCGGCCCGACGACGTCGACCTGCGCTGGGCCTCCGCCCTCCTGTACCGCAACGAGACGATCGAGGAGACCGGCGTCGCCGCGGGCGTGCTGGGTCACCCGGCGACCGGCGTCGCCTGGCTCGCGAACAAGCTCGCCGCGCACGGCGACTCCCTCGCCGCGGGTGAGACGATCCTGTCCGGGTCGTTCACGCGCCCCACGTGGGTGCACCCGGGCGACACCGTGCACGCCGACTATGGGACCCTGGGGGTCGTGACATGCCGCTTCGAGTGACGCCCGACCGCTCCCTCGCCGCCGTCCTCGCGGAGGCCGCCGCGGACGGCCGCCCTGTGACGGGCGCCTGGTCGTCGATGGGCAGCCCGCTCGCCGCCGAGATCCTCGCCGGCAGCGGCCTCGACGTCGTCCTCGTGGACGGCGAGCACGGGCCCAACGACCTCACGACGATCCTCGGCCAGCTGCAGGCGACCGCGGCGTACCCCGTCGCGACGCTGGTGCGGGTGCCTTCCGGCGACGCCGTGCGGCTCAAGCAGGTGCTCGACCTGGGTGCCGCCAACGTGCTGGTGCCGATGGTCGACTCGGCCGCCGAGGCCGAGGAGGTCGTGCGCGCGGTGCGGTACCCGACCCGCGGGGTGCGGGGCGTGGGCAGCGCCCTGGCCCGGTCGTCGCGGTGGAACCGCGTGCCCGCCTACCTGTCCGACGCCGACCGGCACGTCACCCTGGTCGTGCAGCTCGAGACCCGCGCCGCGATCGCCGACGCCGAGCCGATCGCGGCCACGGACGGCGTCGACGCGGTCCTGGTCGGCCCCGCCGACCTCGCCGCGTCGCTCGGCCACCTCGGGCAGCAGGACCACCCCGAGGTGGTGGACGCCGTGCTCGGCGCGATCGACGCCTGCAAGCGCGCCGGCACGCCCGTCGGCGTCAACGCGTTCGACCCCGCCATGGCGGACCGCTACCTGGACGCCGGCGCGTCGTACGTCGTCGCCGGCGCGGACGTGACCCTGCTCGCGCGCGGCGCCGAACGGCTCGCGGAGCGCGTGAGCACCCGGACGAAGGACGGTGAGACCCGATGACCACGACAGCCCTGACCACGGGGACCGGGCCGCGCGAGCGCGCGGCGGAGCTGCTGACGACCACGCCGACCGGCCTGCTGGTCGGCGGTACCTGGCGCGCCGCGTCCGACGGCGGCACGTTCGCCGTCGAGAACCCGGCCACCGGCGAGGTGCTCGCCCAGGTCGCGTCCGCCACCTCGGACGACGCCCGCGCCGCGATGGACGCCGCCGCGCAGGCGCAGGCGTCCTGGGGCGCGACGCCGGCGCGCGAGCGCGCGGAGATCCTGCGCCGCGGGTTCGACCTCGTGCAGTCCCGCCGCGAGGAGCTGGCGCTGCTCATGACGCTCGAGATGGGCAAGCCGCTGGCGGAGGCCCGCGGCGAGGTCACCTACGGCGGGGAGTTCCTGCGCTGGTTCGCCGAGCAGGCCACGCACGACGAGAGCCGGTACGCGCACTCCCCGGAGGGCACCCTGCGCCTGCTGGTGCAGCGCCGCCCCGTAGGCCCCTGCCTGCTGATCACCCCGTGGAACTTCCCGCTCGCGATGGCGACCCGCAAGGTGGCTCCGGCCGTGGCGGCGGGCTGCACCATGGTGCTCAAGCCGGCACGCCTCACCCCGCTCACGTCGATGTACTTCGCCCGGCTCATGGGCGAGGCCGGGCTGCCGGACGGCGTGCTCAACGTGGTGCCGTCGGCGTCGGCGTCGTCCGTGAGCGAGCCGGTCATGGCCGACCCGCGGCTGCGGAAGATCTCCTTCACCGGGTCGACGCCCGTCGGGCAGTCGCTGCTGCGCTCCGCGACGCAGAACGTGCTGCGCACGTCGATGGAGCTGGGCGGCAACGCCCCGCTGGTGGTGTTCGACGACGCCGACCTGGACGTCGCCGTCGACGGCGCGATGGCGGCCAAGCTGCGCAACGGCGGCGAGGCGTGCACCGCCGCCAACCGGTTCTACGTGCACGAGGACGTGGCCGAGGAGTTCGTCTCGCGGCTGGCGGAGCGGATGCGCGCCGTCGTCACGGGGAACGGCCTGGACGACGGCGTCACCCTCGGCCCGCTGGTCGAGGCCAAGGCGGTCGACTCGGTGGCGTCCCTGGTGGACGACGCCGTCGAGCGCGGCGCGCGCGTCGTCGTCGGCGGCTCCCGCGTCGACGGGCCGGGGCACTTCTTCCAGCCCACACTGCTGACCGACGTCCCGGCCGACGCCCGCTGCATGCGCGAGGAGATCTTCGGCCCCGTGGCGCCCGTGGCGACGTTCCGCACCGAGGACGAGGCCGCCGAGCTCGCCAACTCCACCGAGTACGGGCTCGCGTCCTACGTGTTCACCACGGACGTGCGCCGCGGCCTCGCGTTCGCCGAGCGGCTCGAGTTCGGGCTGCTGGGCCTCAACGCCGGCGTCATCTCCAACGCCGCCGCCCCGTTCGGCGGGATGAAGCAGTCCGGCTCCGGCCGCGAGGGCGGCTTCGAGGGTCTCGCCGAGTACCAGGAGGTCCAGTACGTCGGTATGCCCCTCTGACAGCGGGTCGGGAACAACCTGGCGGTCGTCACCGGCACCGGTGGCGACCGCCAGGTTGTTCCCGACCCGCTGTCAGGCGTTGACCCGCTCCCGCTCCCGCTCGGGCTCCCAGCACGCGATGCCGGTGACGCCAGGGAGCCGGTCGCGGGTGAACCGCGGATCGAGCCCCTGCTTGCGCTGCGCGGTGTAGTCGCGCATGAGGCGGAAGGCGACGCCGCTCAGCGGGGCGATCGCCGCGAGGTTGACGAGCGCCATGACCGCCATCGTGGTGTCGGCGAGGGTCCAGACGACCTGCACCGAGCCGATGGAGCCGAGGAACGCGATCACCAGGAAGACGACCCGGAACGCGGTGAGCGCCTCGGGCCGGCGGGTGAGGAACGCGATGTTCGCCTCGCCGTAGTAGTAGTTGCCCAGCACCGACGTGAACGCCAGCAGCAGCAGGATCGCCGTCAGCACGTGCAGCGACCACGTGCCGAGGCTCGACTGCAACGCCTCCTGCGTCATGGTCGGGCCGGCGTTCTCCCCGTACGTGGGGGCGGACACGAGCACGATGAACGCGGTGACCGAGCAGACGAGCAGGGTGTCGATGTAGACGCCGAGGGTCTGCACCAGGCCCTGCTTCACCGGGTGGCTCACGCTCGCGGTGGCGGCCGCGTTCGGCGCCGATCCGAGGCCGGCCTCGTTGGAGAACATCCCGCGGCGCACGCCCTGGGAGATGGCGGTGCCGACGCCGGCGGCGGCGAACTCCCGGACCCCGACCGCGCTGCCCACGATGGTCCCGAGGACGTCGGGCACCTTGTCGAGGTTGAGCGCGATCACCAGCAGGCCGAGGAGCATGTAGAGCACCACCATGAGCGGCACGAGCATCTGCGCCGTGCTCGCGATCCGGTGCAGGCCCCCGAAGATGATCACACCCACCAGGACCACCAGCGCCGCGCCCGTGACGGGCGCGAGCCAGCTCGGCGTCGCGCCGAACAGCTGCTCGGCCGACGTGCCGAGTGCGCCGGAGATCGTGTTCGCCTGCACCGAGTTGAAGACGAAGCTGAACGTCACGATGATCACGACGGCGAACAGCAGGCCCATCCACCGCTTCCCGAGGCCGCGCTCCATGTAGTAGGCGGGGCCGCCGCGGAAGATCTTGCCGTCGCGGACCTTGTAGAGCTGGGCGAGCGTCGACTCGACGAAGCTGGCCGAGCCTACGACGAGACCCATCACCCACATCCAGAAGACGGCGCCGGGGCCGCCGAGCGCGATCGCGGTGGCCACGCCCACGATGTTGCCCGTCCCGATCCGTGCGGCGGCCGAGATCGCGAACGCCTTGAAGGGCGAGACGGGCCGGTGGCCTGGCGTGCCGTCCGGCTTCTCGACGATCGACCGGAACATGTCCGGAAGCAGCCGGAGCTGCACCACCCCGGAGCGGACGGTGAACCAGAGGCACAGCGCGGCGAGCACCGGGATGACGAGGTACAGCCAGAGCCCGTTGTTGAACGCGGCAAGGGCGCCGTTGAAGCTTTCCATGGTCGTGCAGGCCTTTCGGTCGCGTCAGTCCCGACGTCGGAGGCGGAACCGGTCGGTGACCTTAGCGAACCATCTCGAACCGGTCGTTCATCGGTACCGACTCGCCCCGGAGCGGTGAGGGCGGACGAACTTCCCCTGGGCCCCCACTTTGGTTAGGCTCCCCTAAGCCCCCTGCCCCGTCCCTCGACCGACCCTGCGGAGAACACCTGTGCAGACCACCACACGCCGTCGTGCGCTGACGACCGTCGCCGCGGCCGCGGCCGCCGCCACGCTGCTCGCCTCCTGCGCGAGCGGGACGGACTCGCCCGGCGAGGGCGACGCGAGCCCCGACACGGCCACCGAAGCAGCCTTCGAGCCCGTCACCATCACGCACGCCCTCGGCGAGGCCGAGATCACGGAGAAGCCGGAGCGCGTCGTCACGCTCGGCCAGGGATCGACGGAGACCGCCATCGCGCTCGGCACCGTGCCCGTCGGGATCGAGGAGTACCCGTGGGGCGCCGACGACACCGGCTACCTGCCGTGGATCCACGAGGCCGTCGAGGCCGAGGGCGCCGACCTGCCGGAGCAGTTCACCGGAGGCACCGAGCTCGACGTCGAGGCGATCCTCGAGCTCGAGCCCGACCTGATCCTCGCCCCCTGGTCCGGCATCACCCAGGACCAGTACGACCTGCTGGCGGACATCGCCCCCACCGTGGCGTACCCCGAGCAGCCGTGGACCATCGAGTGGGACGAGCAGATCACCACGATCGGCGAGGCCATGGGGCAGAAGGGCGAGGCGGAGCAGCTCGTCACCGACCTCGAGACCCAGCTCGACGGCGCCGCGAAGCCCGAGTACGACGGCATCACGTTCTCGTACATCTACACCGACGGGCCCGGCACCCTCGGCGTCTTCCTGCCCGACGAGCAGCGCGCCGCCATGGTGAGCGCCCTCGGCCTCACCATCGACCCCGTCGTCGACGAGCTCGGCGAGTACGAGGTCGCGGGCACCGACTCCGCCGTCATCGGCCTGGAGAACGCCGACATGCTCGCCGACTCCGACCTGATCTTCACGTTCTACTCCGACGCCGAGACGCGGAAGCAGATCGAGTCGCAGAAGCTGTACGAGCAGATCCCGGCGATCGAGCGCGACTCCGTCGTCGCGGCCGAGGACCAGTCGTTCGTGACGGCGTCGTCCATGATCAACCCGCTCACCGTCCCGTGGACGCTGGAGCGCTACGTCCCGCTCATCGACGAGGCCGTGGCGAAGCTCGACCGGTGACGACGACGGCCCGCCCGGCCGGCTCCCCCGCCCGCACGCCCGCACGCCGCACCGGCGTGCGGGCGTCGCGCGCGCTCACCGTGCTGACGGCGTCCGTCGTGCTGCTGGCCGTCGTCGCCGTCGTCAGCCTCTTCGCCGGCAGCAAGGACACCGGCCTCGGCGACGTGCTGCCGGTCCTGACCGGCGGCGGGGACGAGTACGTGCGGGCCGTGGTCGACTCGCGCGTGGCGCGCACGGCCCTCGGCGCGCTCGTCGGGGCCGCGCTGGCCGCCTCCGGCGTCGTGGTGCAGGGGATCACCCGCAACCCCCTCGGGGAGCCCGGGCTGCTGGGGGTCACCGTCGGCGCGTCGGCCGCGATCGTCACCGCGACGGCGTTCTTCGGCTTCACGGGCGGCAGCGCCACCGTGTGGGTCGCCCTCCCGGGCGCGGTCGCGGCCGTCGTCGTGGTGGTCGCGCTCGGCCGGCGCTCCGGCAGCGACAGCGTCGTGCCGCTGGTGCTGGCCGGCGCCGTGCTGTCCGCCGTCCTGTACGCGTACATCCAGGCGATGGTGCTGTCGCGGCCCGACGTCTTCGACTCCTACCGGCGCTGGGTGGTCGGCTCCCTGGCCGGCGCCGACCTCGCGACGCTGCAGGCTGTGGCCCCCGCTGCCGTGGTCGGGGCCCTCGGCGCGCTCGCGCTGTCGTCGTCGCTCGACACGCTCTCGCTCGGCGACGAGCTCGCGACGTCGCTCGGCGTGCGCGTGCCGCTCGTCCGGGGTCTGGGCATCGCCGCGGCGACGCTCCTCGCGGCCGCGGCGACCGCGGCCGCGGGCCCGATCGCCTTCGTCGGCCTGGCCGTGCCGCACGTCGTACGCGCCCTCGTCGGCACCGCGCACCGCTGGCAGCTGCCGACGGCGCTCGTGCTCGGCGCCGCGCTGCTCGTCGTGGCGGACGTGCTCGCGCGCGTCGTCGCACGGCCCAACGAGCTCATGGTGGGAGTGGTCACCGCGTTCGTCGGCGCCCCGTTCCTGCTGCTGGCCGTGCGCCGCGGCAAGGTGACCTCTTGAGGTCGGGACGCCGGTGGGTGCGCGCGGGCACCGTCCTCGCCGTCCCGTACCAGGTGCGCACCGCGCGCGTCCTGACGGCGCTGGCCCTGGTGCTGGTCGCGCTGGCCGCGGCGACGCTCGCGCTCGGTGACCTCGGGCTGTCGCCGGCGGACGCGCTCGCCGCGCTCCGCGGTGACGCCGGCACGAAGACCACGTTCGTCCTCGAGCGGATCCGCGGCCCGCGGCTGCTCGTCGGGGCGGGCGTCGGCGTGGCGCTCGGGCTGTCCGGTGCCCTGTTCCAGACGGTGACCCGGAACCCGCTCGGCAGCCCCGACGTCATCGGCCTCGGCGCGGGCGCCGGGGCGGGCGTCGCGGTGTTCACCCTGCTGGTCCCCGGCTCCGTGCCGGCCCCGGTCGGGGCGGTGGTCGGTGCCGTGGCCGCCATCGGGCTCGTGTACCTGGCCACCGGTACCGGCTTCTCCTCCCCCGCCCGCCTCATCGTCACCGGTATCGGCGTCGCGGCGATGGCCACCGCCGTCACCCAGTACGTCGTCGCCGTGATGCTGCGCGACCAGGGCGCCGAGCTGGCCGCCTACGTCGTCGGGTCCCTCGGCTCGCGCTCCATGGAGCACGTGGCCCAGATCGCCGTGGCCCTCGTGGTCCTCGTCCCGTGCGTGGCGATGCTCGCCCACCGGCTCGCCGTCGCCGACATGGGCGACCCGCTCACGGACGCGCTGGGGGCCCGGTCCGCGCAGACCCGTACGCTGGCGATCGTGCTGTCGGTGCTGCTGTCCGCCGCCGCCGTGGCGGTGTCCGGCCCGATCACGTTCGTCGCGCTGGCCGCCCCGCACGTCGCCCGCATGCTCACGCGGGCACCCGGCCCGAACCTCGCCGCCGCGGCCGTCACCGGCGCCGTGCTGGTGGTCGGCGCGGACCTGCTGGTGCAGCACGTCCCGTTCCTGGAGGGCCTGCCCGTCGGCGTCGTCACGGGCGGCCTCGGCGGCCTGTACCTGGGCTACCTGCTGACGACCGGATGGAAGAGGACACGGTGAACCGGACCGCACCCGAGCAGCACCGACCCGGGATCACCGCGACCGGCCTCACCGTCGGGTACGGCGCGACGACGGTGCTCGACAGCCTGGACCTGGAGCTCCCCGCCGGCGCGTTCACGGCCGTCGTCGGCCCCAACGGCTGCGGCAAGTCCACCCTCGTGCGGGCTCTCGCGCGGACGCTGCGGCCCACCGCCGGCCGCGTGGCCCTCGACGGCCGCCCGCTGGACGAGTGGCGTCCCAAGCACCTCGCCCGCCACCTGGCGTTCCTGCCGCAGGACCCGGTGGTGCCCGACGGCGTCACGGTGCACGGCCTGGTCGCGCGCGGCCGCCACCCGTACCACTCGCCGCTGCGCCAGTGGGCGCCCGGCGACGACGAGGCCGTCGCCGCCGCGATGGCCGCCACCGGCGTCGACGCGCGGCCGGACGTGCCGGTCGACTCCCTGTCCGGCGGCCAGCGGCAGCGGGCGTGGATCGCCATGACCCTGGCGCAGGACACGCGCTACGTGCTGCTCGACGAGCCGACGTCGTTCCTCGACCTGTCGCACCAGATCGACGTGCTGCACCTCTGCCAGGAGATGCGCGACCGGGGGCGGACCGTCGTCGCCGTGCTGCACGACCTCAACCAGGCCGCCCGCTACGCCGACCACCTCGTCGTGATGCGCGACGGCGCCGTGCACGCGCAGGGCGCCCCCGAGGCCGTGCTGGGCGGCGAGCCCGGCGCCGCGCTCGTGCGCGACGTGTTCGACCTTCCCTGCGAGATCGCGAAGGACCCGCAGAGCGGCACGCCCATGGTCGTGCCGCTCGCCCGCCCCTGAGCTTCGTTCGGCAGTCCGGTACTCGCTCGGCACCTGCGGGCACCGAATGAGTACCGGACTGCCGAACGAAACCGGGGTCAGCCCCAGACGAGTCCGCGGGCCGGCTCCTCGAGCACCCTCGCGACGTCTGCCAGGTAGCGCGCGGCAAGCTCGCCGTCGACCAGGCGGTGGTCGACGGACAGTGCGAGCTGGGTGACCCAGCGGGGCTTGATCTTGCCCTTGTGCACCCACGGCTGCTTGCGGATGGCGCCGAACGCGAGGATGGCGGCCTCGCCGGGGTTGAGGATCGGCGTGCCGGTGTCGGTGCCGAAGATCCCGACGTTCGTGATCGTGATCGTGCCGTCCGACATCGCGGCGGGCGAGGTGCGGCCCGCACGGGCGGTGGCGGTCAGGTCGGCGATCGCCGACGCCAGCCCGAGCAGGTCGAGGGTGTGCGCGTCCTTGATGTTCGGCACGACCAGCCCGCGCGGGGTCGCGGCTGCGACGCCGAGGTTCACGTAGTGCTTGTAGACGATCTCCTGGGAGGAGTCGTCCCAGCTCGCGTTGATCTCGGGGTGCCGGTTGACGGCGAGCAGCATCGCCTTGACCGCCACGAGCAGCGGCGTGACCCGCACGTCGGCGAAGTCGCGGTCCTCCTTCAGCCGGGCGACGAGCTTCATCGTCCTGGTCACGTCGACGGTCTGGAAGACGGTGACGTGCGGTGCGGTGAACGCGCTGGCCACCATCGCCTCGGCGGTGCGCTTGCGCACGGACTTCACCGGCACGCGGGTCTCGCGGCCGTCCTGGGTGACCGTGCCGGACGCGAGCCAGGGCTGGTCGTCGTCGGCGTACGTGGCCAGGGCCTTGGGGGCGGCGGCCTCATGGTACGCGACGACGTCCTCCCGCGTGACGATCCCGCCGGGGCCGGTCGCGTGCACGGACGCGAGCTCGACGCCGAGGTCCTTGGCGAGCTTGCGTACCGGCGGCTTCGCGAGCACGCGGGCGCGCTGCGCCGACGACGACCCGTCCGGCGCGGCCGGGACGCTCGCCATCGCCTTCTCGATGACGGGGCCCGACGGCGCCGCGACAGGTGCGGGAGCCGGTACCGGCGTGGGCTCCACCGGTGCGGCCGGCGCCGGGGCCGGAGCGGCCGTCGCGGCGGCGTCCGCGCCACCCCGCCGACGGCGGCGCCGCCCGGAGGACGCGCCGTCGCCGGTGCCGTACCCGACGAGCACGGACCCGGACCCCTCGCCGGCCGCGGTGTCGGACTCAGGGGCTGGCGTGCCGCCCGACGGTTCCTCCGCGCCGGTGGCGACCTCGATGATCGGGGTGCCGACGTCGACGGTGGTGCCCTCCTCGGCCAGCAGCGCCGTGACGGTGCCGGCCCACGGCGACGGCAGCTCGACGAGCGACTTGGCGCTCTCGATCTCCACGATCACCTGGTTGACGGCGACGGTGTCGCCGACGGCGACGCGCCACTCCACGATCTCGGCCTCGGTGAGGCCCTCCCCCACGTCGGGCAGCGGGAACCGCTGGGTCGTCATCGTTCTCCTCCGGTCCGCTCTCAGTGGGCCAGCACGCGGTCGACGGCGTCCAGGACGCGGTCGACGCTCGGCAGGTACTCGTGCTCCAGCTTGGCCACGGGGTAGGGCGCGTGGAACCCGCCGACGCGCACCACGGGGGCCTCCAGCGAGTAGAAGCACTCCTCGCTCACGCGGGCCGCGACCTCGGCACCCGAGCCGTGGAACGACGGGGCCTCGTGCACGACGACGCAGCGCCCGGTCCGCTTCACGGACTCGGCGACGGCGGGCACGTCGAGGGGCGAGATCGCCCTCAGGTCGACGACCTCGGCGCTGGTGCCCTCGGCGCTCAGCGCGTCGGCGGCCTTGAGGGCCGTCGCGACGGTCGGCCCGTAGGCGACGAGCGTGACGTCGGTGCCCGAGCGCGCGACTCGCGCGCGGTTCAGCACATCCGCCGCCCCGGCGTCCCGCGCCGACGGGTAGGGGCTCGTCGTGACCTCGCCCTTGGTCCAGTACCGGCCCTTGGGCTCGAAGAACAGCACCGGGTCCGGGGACGCCACCGCGGCGCGGATCATGTCGTACGCGTCCTGCGGGGTTCCCGGCGACACGACGCGGAGACCCGGGGTGTGGGCGAACAGCGCCTCGGGGCTCTCCGAGTGGTGCTCGATCGCGCCGATGCCGCCGCCGTACGGGATGCGGATGACCACGGGCACCTGCAGGCGGCCGCGCGAGCGGTAGTGCATCTTGGCCAGCTGGGTGGTGATCTGGTCGTAGGCGGGGAAGACGAAGCCGTCGAACTGGATCTCGCACACCGGCCGGTACCCGCGCAGCGCGAGGCCGATGGCGGTGCCGACGATGCCGGACTCCGCCAGCGGGGTGTCGACGACGCGGTCCTCGCCGAAGTCCTTCTGCAGCCCCTCGGTGATGCGGAAGACGCCGCCCAGGCGGCCGACGTCCTCGCCCATGACGAGCACCTTCTCGTCGGACTCCAGCGCGGAGCGCAGCCCCTCGGTGAGGGCGCGGGCGAAGGTGAGGGTCTCGCTCATCGGGCCGCCTCCGTCGTCTGGTCGGTCTCGCGCTCGTACTGCTGGTACCAGGCCCGCTCGGCGGCGACCTGCGCGTGCTCGGTGGCGTACACGTGCTCGAACATCGCGGTGGACGGCGGGGCGCCGAGCTCGCGCACCTCGGCGCGCAGCCGCTCGCCCAGCGCGTCCGCCTCCTCCTCGACGCCGGCGGCCCACGCGTCGTCCCAGTCGCCCTCCGCGCGCAGCAGCGCCGCCACCCGGTCGATCGGGTCGCGCTGGCGCCAGTGCTCCTCCTCGGCGCGGTCGCGGTACTTCGTGGGGTCGTCGGACGTCGTGTGCGCGCCCATGCGGTACGTGTAGGCCTCGATGAACGTCGGCCCGCCGCCGGAGCGCGCCCGCTCCAGGGCCTCGGCCGTCACGGCGTAGCAGGCGAGGACGTCGTTGCCGTCCACCCGCACGCTCGGCACGCCGAACCCCTCGCCGCGCCGGTACAGCGGAGACCGCGACTGACGCGTCGTCGGCTCGGAGATGGCCCACTGGTTGTTCTGGCAGAAGAACACGACGGGCGCGCCGTTGACGGCGGCGAAGACGAGGCCCTCGCTGACGTCGCCCTGACTGGTGGCGCCGTCGCCGAAGTAGGTCACGACCGCGCCGTCTCGCGCGGGGTCCCCCGTGCCGACGGCGCCGTCACGCTGCATCCCCATGGCGTAGCCGGTGGCGTGCAGCACGTGAGAGCCGATGACGAGCGTGTACAGCTGGACGCCGTGCTCGGCCGGGTCCCAGCCGCCGTGGTCCTCACCGCGGAACAGGCGCAGCCGGTCCACGGGGTCGACGCCGCGCACGTGCAGCACGCCCTGCTCCCGGTAGGACGGGAAGACGTGGTCCTGCGGGGCCAGCGCGTACGCCGACCCCACCTGGGCGGCCTCCTGGCCACGGCCCTGCGCGTACAGCGCGAGCTCGCCCTGGCGCTGCAGGGCCGTGGCCTCGTCGTCGAACCGCCGCGTCAGCACCATGTCGCGGTACATCGCACGCAGGTCCTCGGAGGTGAGGTGGTCGACTCGCGAACGGTAGGTCGCGTTGTCGGGTTCGACGACACGCTCGCCGGTGGGCGAGACGAGCTGGACGAGGGGCGTGACGTCGACGGGGGCGACGTCGGCCCCGGCGGGGGCCTCGCCGGGCTGGGGGTTCGGCACGCGTTCTCCTTCGCTGGCGGCCCCGGTCGGGGCTGGGCTGCTCCGGCACGAGCGAGGTTCCCGGCGGGTGCGGGTGCACCCGGAAGGAACCTACGCCTTCGTAGCCTACGCCAGCGTAGGTTGTGGTCCATGGGGAGCACCCCCCGGCGTCGGTGCCAATGTCCCCCCGCTCGGATTGGAGGAATCCTCCAATCCGCGCCGCGGCCGGTGACGTCGGGTCGGGACGTCCGACCGGCCCGGAACAGCGAGAAGGCAGGGCCGCGATTCGCGGCCCTGCCTCCTGGTGTCGGCCCCGAGCGTCACGCACAGGGCCGGAAGCTCGTCAGATCGAGCGGATGTTCGACGCCTGCAGGCCCTTGGGCCCCTGGGTGACGTCGAACTCGACCTTCTGGTTCTCGGCGAGGGTGCGGAAGCCGTCGGCGGCGATCGCGCTGTAGTGCGCGAACACGTCAGCCGTGCCGTCCTCGGGGGCGATGAAGCCGAACCCCTTCTCCTCGTTGAACCACTTCACAGTTCCGGTGGTCATGATGTCTTCTCTCGTTGATGCGACGGACCCGCGAACGTGGGTCCGGTCGTCGCGCCCGAGGGGCGCGGACGGTGGGTGCGGCGCGCGCGTCGGGCGCACGCCGTGCCGGGGCGGGGCTGCGTGTGCAGTCGCATGGCCTCGGCCAGGGTGGCGGCCACGCCGATCGGCCGCGTGTAGCGGTCGTGGGCGCGGAAGCCGTCGGGAAGTCGGGCGATCAGGCCGGCGTACTCGCCTGCGACCGTCGCGACCCAGAGGTCGTCGTCGGCGCGGCGCCACACGGGGGCCGGTCCTGTGCCGCGGTCGGTCGAGGACCGGGGTGCGGGCACGGGACGTTCAAGGATGGAAGTCGTGATGCTCACTGCTCTCGCTCCGCGCACGGTGGGCGGAGATCGTCGGGTGCGACGGGCGGGCCGTCGGTGCGCGGGTTCTCGCTTCGATGCTGAGGAACCGAAGAGGGTCGCAGCTCCGGGCCGCGACGACGTGCGCACAGCCAGGGTACACGACCGGCCTCCGGGCCTTCCCGCGGACGGGTCAGACGACGGGCGGCCGCCCGGCGCGCAGCGCCTCCCGCTCGCGCAGCACGGGCCAGCGCGAGAACGCGAAGACCAGGAACATCACCAGGTTGAGGATCGGGACGATCCCGACGAGCACCCACCAGCCCGAGTAGCCCGCCTTCTGGATGATCCGGATGTACGCGACCAGGATCACGACCAGGAACGTGAGGTACACGGCGACGGCGGCGCCGCCGAGGAGCCACCCGTAGTCGTCGGCGAGCTGGTCGTAGTTCACGTCGTCCATGTGCGTGAAGTCTTCCCCGGTCTCGCCTGGCCGCAACCGGAGGCCTCGCGGTTCAGGTGCCGTCCCGCCGCCAGGAGTCGCCGTCCTGGTCGTACCACCAGCCCTCGACGGCGCCGGGCGCGGGCGACGCGGCGGCGAACCAGTACGTCGCGTCCGGGTCCCATCCGGCGAGCACGGACGCGACGCCGTCGGCGACGGGCACAGGAAGGCCCGCCGTCGTGACGTAGCCGCGCACGGTGAGGTGAACGGCGTCCGCCTCACCGGCCACCGCCGACCAGTCCGGCTGCACCCAGGCGCCGTCGCGGCCGGTGGTCCGGTACCAGTCGTGGCGGCGCGACGCCGTGACGACGAGCGGGTGCCGGCGGCACAGGTCCGCCCAGTCGTCCGGGCCGTCGACCGTCAGGACCCGGGCGCCCGGCGCCGGCACGACCGGCCGGACCGTGGCCCGCTCCCAGCCGAACGAGTCCTCGACCAGCCACAGACCCACCGGGCCGGCGGTGCCTAGGTCGCGGGTGCTGCGCTGCAGCTCCCGCGGCGGCGCGGACCACCAGATCCCGCCCCATCCGGCCGTCGGGTCGGCGGGGCGCTCCCACACCGCGCGCAGTTCGTCCTCGACGGCGTCGGTGCGCCACGCGGCCAGCAGCCCGTCGACGTCGTCGGGCATCCCGCTCGGGGTGTCCGGCCGCCCGTCCTCGTGCCAGACCACCTCGCGGTCCGCGCCGGCGGGCACCGGATCCGACCACCACCCGACGCACGCCGTCGAGACCAGGTGCTCCGCGACGCGCCCAAGCGCCGCCGAGACCTCCGGCATCGCGGCCAGCACGTCCGGGCCGTCCGGTTCCTGCCAGTAGCGCGCCGTCGCGACCATCTCCACCAGCGCCGCGAGCACGACCCGCTCGTCGAGGTCGGCGAGCGGCACGGCGTCGAGGCGGCGCACGACGTCGGCCGGGGTCAGCCGCGGCCGCGCCTCCGTGCCCGGGCCGAACATGACGACCGACGTGCCCGCGCCCGGGTCGAGGTCGTACGAGGCGTGAAACACGGCCTGGTAGACCTCGTCGTCGAGCAGCTGTGCGAGCTCCAGGCACAGCCGGCGCCCGCGCGGCCCGGACAGCAGCGCGGCCGGGTCGAGGGACGTGGCGGTCACCCCACGAGCGTAGGAGCGCCGCCCCCGCCCGTCCCGGCTTTTCTCGTCGCGGTCGAGGGCATGCGTCCCGCGCGACGGGGTCGCGTGCCCGGCGAGCGACTCGGCCCGCCGGGCACACGACGTCCGGGCCGCGCTCAGAGCTCCCGGACGGTGATCCCGGAGAACGTGCCCGTGCCGCCGTCGGCGTACAGCGAGATCCCGTCGTCGCCGTCGACGAAGTACACCTGCTGGGACAGGACGGTGTGGCCGGCGTCGACGAACACCTCCACGCTCTGCATGTCGACGAGCACCCGCAGGTGGACCAGGCGCGCGGCGGGGTCGATCGGAGCCTCGGCCTGGGTGAACTCTCCGAAGGAGTACTCCGGCCGGTCGGACGGGCCGCGGTCCACGTAGAGCCGGTCCCCGAAGACGCCGATGTTGGTGTGCCGGGACCCGTCTGCGGAGCGGCCGACGGAGACGCCGATGTTCTGCAGCGACTCCCACGACATGTCGAGCTCGAGCTCGTACGACCGGCCGGTCCACGGCAGGACGACGGAGCCGTCGACGACCTGGTCGGGCAGGGTCGTCGTCGACGCGACGTGGTCACGCAGTGCGGGCACGGGCTCGCTGAGCAGCGAGTACCAGCCGCCGGGCTGGCGCACGAGCCGGATCTCGCGGACCACGGAGTTCTGCCCGTTGTAGCCGTCGGTGGCGTCGGTGGGCACGTCCCGGGCGGCGTACTTCCAGTTGTTCATCCAGGCGACGGCGTACCGCACGTGGTCGGGGTCGGTGCGGTCCGGCCAGGTGACGGCGGCGTACCAGTCCCACCCGCGGTCGAGCCACTGGGGGGTGAGGTCGTCCGCCACGAACGTCGTGCCGTCCCACGCGCCCGTCCAGTACGCGTAGGTCATGGGCAGCCCGACACCCCAGGCGTCCATGCTGGCGGCGAACACCCAGTGGTGGGTGCCGTCGTCAGCGGTGATCTCGAACAGGTCGGGGCACTCGATGCCACCGAGGTCCGGGTCGCCGGCGTCGACGATGTAGTCGAAGTTCGACGTCCAGGTCCAGTCGCGCAGGTTCGGCGACGTGTAGAACGACGCGTACCTGCGCCGGCCGATGACGCAGACCCACTCGCCGCGGACGGCGTCCCAATGGACCTTCGGGTCGCGGAACCACTCGGCGTTCTCGATCTCCTCCGGGGTCTCGGCGGTGCGCCCGTCGGTGTTGACGATCACGGGGTCCGGCAGCCGGGTGAACGTCGCTCCGCCGTCCGTGGACCAGTAGAGGTACTGCTCCTGGTAGCGGCGCACCCCGTCGGTGGGCTGGGTGGCCAGCGCGACGACGGCCCCGGCGCCGTAGCCCGCGGTGTTCGCCGCATCGACCACGGCGGAGCCGGACCAGACGGGGAAGTCCGGCTCCAGCGGGATGGCGACGCCGTGATGCGTGAACGCCACGCAGTCCGTGGTCGTGGCGTGGTCCCAGCCGCCGTCGGCGTTGTTGGTGTCGGAGTGCAGGTAGTAGAGGCGGTAGGCGCCGTCGACGTCGATCGGCCGCTGCGGGTCGCAGAGCCACCCGGCCGGCGGGGTCAGGTGGTAGCGGGCGCGCAGCGAGCCCACAGCGCTCGCCCGGGGCGCGGGGGCGAGGTGCATCGCGGGGGCGAGGCCCGCGGCGAGGGCGCCGACGCCCACGGAGCGCAGCAGGGAGCGGCGGGAGAGGTGTGTCATGACAAGGCCTTTCTTGTCGGGGATCGCGGCCGGTCGGCCGCTGGACACGTGATCAATCGCTTGATCACAGGCGTGGGACACCGGCGTCCCACGCACCGGGGCCGGTCGGGGCGTCAGCCCGTCGTGCCGGGCACCGGCCCCGGGAGCGTCGGGTTCACGCGGTCACGGTGAGCACGGACCCGCGCTCCACCGGCGGGCACTCGATCGTCAGCCGGTCCGCGGCCCCGGCCGGGACGCCGTCGAGCAACGCCCGCACACCGGCGACGCCGAGCTCGTAGTGCGGAAGGGCGACGGTGCTGAGCCCGGGCCGCAGGTGCGCGGCGATGATCTCCTGGTTGTCGAAGCCCACCACCGAGACGTCGTCGGGGATCCGCAGCCCGCGCTCCTTGAGCCCGTCGTAGAGCCCCTGCGCGACGCGGTCGTTGTGGCAGCACACCCCGGTCGCGCCCGAGGCGACGACACGCTCGACGCAGGCGTATCCGCCCTCCTGGGCGGACTCGGCCTCCATGATCAGCGCCGGGTCCTCGGGGATGCCCGCCTCGGCGAGGGCGTGCCGGTAGCCCGCGAGACGGCCCTGCTTGGCGGGCGACTCGGTGGTGGTGTTGATGAACGCGATCCGGCGGTGCCCGGCGGCGATGAGCATCCGCGCGGCGGCGAGCCCGCCGCCGACCTCGTCGGGCACGACGGCGAACGGGCCGCCGTCGGCGAAGCAGTTCACCAGCACCGTGTCGGTCTCCGACAGGCCGGCGGGCGGCACGACCTCGCGGTGGTACCAGGTCGAGTAGAGGATGCCGTGCACCTTGTGCTCCAGGAGCATCGCGATCGCCCGCTCCTCTGCCTCGGGGTTCCCCTCGCTGTTCGCGATGAGGAGCATGTACCCGCGCGACCACGCCTCGTCCTGGGCGCCGTGCACCACCTGGCCGGCGAACGGGGTCGAGGCGATGCCGTCGGTGACCAGCCCGATGAACCGCGACTCGCCGTGCACGAGGTTCTTCGCGAGCGCGTTCGGCCGGTAGCCGAGCTCGTCGATCGCGGCGAGGACCCGCGCGCGTGCCGCGTCGCCGATGCGCGCGTTCTTCTTGCCGTTGGCCACCAGGGACACCGTCGAGACCGACACGCCCGCCCGGGCCGCCACCTCCTTCAGAGTGACCGGACGCCGGCGCCCCTCGCTCCCAGACATCGCCGTCATCCCTTCGCCGCCCCGCTCTCGAGCCCCTGGATCATCGCCTTGTTGAGCACCAGGAATACCAGCATGAGCGGGGTGATCGTGACGCAGACCGCGGCGAACGTCGCCGTCCAGTCGACGTTGCCCATCGCCCCGATGTAGTTCTGCAGCCCCAGCGGGATCGTCTTCAGGCCGTCGGAGAGCACGAACGTGTTCGCGAAGATGAAGTCGTTCCAGATGAAGATGCTGTTGACCAGGACGATCGTCACGATCGTGTTGAGCGACAGCGGCAGGGTGATCTGCCCGAAGATGCGGTACGGGCCCGCGCCGTCGAGCGACGCCGCCTCGTACGTCTCCGGCGGGATGTAGTGGTAGAAGGACGAGAACAGGTAGATCGACATCGGCAGCGCGAACCCGGCCAGCGGGATGATCATCGAGCCGTACGTGTCGAGCAGGCCGACTGCCGCGTAGTCGATGAACAGCGGCACCAGCGCGATCTGCACCGGCACGATGATCCCGATGAGGAACAGCCCCCGCACGAACCCGCGCAGGCGGAACCCGAGCACCTCCAGGGCGTACGCCGCCATCATGCCGAGGGCCACGATGAGCAGGTTCGCGCCGAAGGTCACGACCAGGCTGTTGAGGATGTTCAGCCCGAGGTTGCCGGTCTCGAACGCCCGCGCAAAGTTGTCCAGGGTGAGCGCGCCCGGGAGCGAGAACGGGTTGGACGACGCGAAGTCCTGCTCGGGGCGCAGTGCCGTGAGGAAGAGCCAGGCCAGGGGATAGACCTGGGCGACGACGATGAGGCCGACGAACACCCCGTTGAGGGACCGGTGCACGTCGAGACGCTCGCGTCTCATGCGTTCTCCTTCCGCCGCAGCAGCGCGATGATCAGGCCCACGGCGACGAGACACTCGACGACGATGAAGACCGAGATGGCGCTGGCGTACCCGTAGTCGGTGTGGCTGAACGCCGACTTGTACATGTAGGTGGTGACGAGCTCGGACGCCTGCCCCGGGCCGCCGTTCGTGAGCAGGTAGGGGATGTCGAAACCGCGCAGCGCGTAGGTCGTGGCCATGATCGCGGTCGTGACCCACACCGGGCGGATGTACGGGAAGCGGATCTTGGTGAAGACCTGCCAGCGGCTCGCGCCGTCGAGCCGCGCGGCCTCCTCCAGCTCGGCCGGCACGGCCATGAGGGCCGCGTAGATGATGAGCATGTACAGGCCGGTGAACCGCCACCCTTCGGGGACGGAGACGGCCACGAGCACGGTGGACACGTTCGACAGCCACGCCTGCTGCAGCCCGTCCAGCCCCACCATGTCGAGGGCCTGGTTGAGCAGGCCCACCGGGTCGAGCGAGTAGATCTGCCGGAACAGGAAGGCGATCGCGACGGTGGAGATCACCGCGGGCAGCAGGTACAGGGTCTTGATCAGCTCGCGGCCCCGCCGCAGCGCGACGAGCAGGCTCGCGACGACGAGCGCGCCGCCGAGCTGGAGCACCAGGCAGATCGCCAGGTACCCGAGCGTGTTGGCGAACGCCTGCCAGAAGACGTCGTCGCGGCCGAGCATCCGGACGTAGTTGTCCAGGCCGACGAACTCCATCGGCGTGATCCCGTCCCAGCGGAACAGGCTCAGACCGAGCGACTGCAGGATGGGCAGCAGCACGGCGACGCCGTAGAGCAGCAGCGGTGGCAGGAGGAAGACGAGAACCGCGACTCTCGATCGGTGCGGAAGCATGGGACCTCAGGGGGTGGTCGGGGGACGGCGGTCGGGGGCGGCGGTCACTCGAACGCGGCCGCGCCGTGCTCGGCGATCGTGGCGTCCATGGTGGTGACGAACTCGTCGGCGGTGATGTCACCCTGGACGAGGAGGGTGAGCTCCTGCTGCAGCCGGGAGTTGGACGTCGGGTCGAGCTGCGTGTCCCACGGCATCGCGCTCACGTCCCCCACGGCGTCGGCCTCGGCGACCGCGCGCTCGTACAGCGGCGTCGCGTTGTCGGGGATCGTGGTCTCCGCCGTCGTCGTGGGCGAGATCGCGCCCGTCTTCGCGTACAGCTCGGGGTAGCGCGTGAGGGCGAACTCGAGGAAGTCGCGCACCAGCGGGTCGTAGGTGCGGGCGTTCACGGCCATGCCGATGCCCGACGGCGAGACGTACTCGTTCTCCGCGGTCGCGGCGCCGTCGGTCACCGGGAGCGTGAAGTAGTCCACGTCGTCCCGAACGCCGGCGTCGAGCGCGTCCGTGGCGAGGTTCGCGAGCTCCCAGGTGCCGATGTTGTAGACGGCGGCCTTGCCGGAGGTGAACAGCGCCTGCGCGTCGGCGTAGCCGGTGGACGAGAAGCCCTCCTGGAAGCAGCCGGCCTCCCCGAGGGCGGCGATCCACGCCACGGCGTCGCGGCCGACGGGGTCGGCGAGGCTCGCGTCGGCGCGCTTGAGGTCGCGGACGAAGTCGTTGCCGGACGCGCGGAACGGCTGGTACGCCATGTACCGCTCGAGCGGCCACTGGTCCTGGCCGTCCAGCGCGATCGGGGTGGTGCCCGCCGCGCGCAGGTCCTCGCACATCGCCGGGAAGTCGTCGAGGGTAGCGGGCACCTCGACGCCCGCCTTCTCGAACAGCGCGGTGTTGTACCAGAACAGCTCCACCTGGAACTCGAACGGCACCATGTACAGCGACCCGTCGTCGAATCGCTGGTAGCTCAGCGCGGCCGGCCGGTAGTCGTCGTGGACGCCGATGTCCGTCAGCAGCGCCTCCGCGTCCATCATCCGCCCCTGGTCGGCAAGCTTCTGGGCGAAGGGGGTCGCGTCGATGTCGAACAGCTCGGGCAGCTCCTTGGCGGCGGCGAGGGTCTCGAGCCGCTGGATGTAGGACGGGCGGTCCGGGGTGGTGATGAGGTTGAGCTCGAAGCCCGGGTGCTCGGCGGCGTACTCGTCGGCGAGCTGTTCCATGGTGGTGATCACGCCGCCGTCGGCAGGTCGGGAGAGCAGCCACGAGATCTCGCGGGGCTCCACCTCCCCGGCGGGCGCGACGTCGGCGGGGTCGGTGCCGCCCCCGCCGAGACCACCTCCGGAGCAGCCGGCCAGGAGCAGGGCGGTCGCGGCCGCACCGGCGGCCACCGTGAGTCGGGTGGGGTTCATCGTCGTCTCCGTTGATCGAGCGGATGGGGTCAGGGTGAACAGGTCAATCAGGACGTGGCGGCAACGGCCGCGGGGACGGGTTCCGGCGCCGGCCGGTCGCCGCGGGTCGTGACGGCGAGGTCGGCGCGCACGACGCCGTCGGCGGCGAAGACGCCGATCCGGTCGCCGGCGCGGCGGTGGACCCGGGTGCTCAGCGACACGTCACCGTCGAGCGTCGCCTGGAGGATCTCGCCGTCGACGACCACGTCGAGGCGGTGGCGGCCGGCCCGCAGGTCGCAGGGGCGTTCGAGCTCGACCGCATGCGGGACGTCGCCGGAGATCTGCCACTGCTCGCCGCCGGTCCGGCGGCGGGGCCAGCGGTCGAGCACCAGGCGTCCGCGGCGGGGTTCGAGGCGCAGCGCCCAGGCCTCGTCGCCGTCGTCGCTCGCGTGCAGCAGCAGCCCGGTCTCCGCGCACGCGGCGCGGCCGGTGGCGTCGGCGGGGATCTCGACGTCGAGGCGGACGCGGTACCGGTCGGGGACGTCGCCGTCGGCGAGGACCGCGTCGTACCCGTCGGGGCGCCCGACCGCCGCCTCCCCCGCGTCGCCGAGGGTGACCGGCAGAGGCTCGGCGAACGAGTCGAGCACCTCGGCCGGGATCGCGAACCCGAGCGTGCCGTCGTCGTGCCGGCGCGCCTCCAGCGTGGCGAGCGTGCCCGCCCACTCCCAGGGGCCGTCGTCGTGGCCGCCCTCACGGGTGGCGATCCAGCCGAAGAAGACGCGCCGCCCGTCGCGCTCGGCCGACTTGGCGGCGTAGAAGGACCGGCCGTCGATCGTGTCGCGCTCGGGCGCGACCCACGGGCCGGCGAGGGAGCGCGCCATCCGGTAGCGCGTGGCGAAGGCGTCGGAGAACTCGGAGTAGACGAGGTACCACCAGTCGCCCCACCGGAAGACGTCGGGGCACTCGTGCGCCACGTGGCGGCCCGGGTCCCACAGGGGCCCCACGGGCTCCCAGTGCCGCAGGTCGTGGGACGTGAGCTGGGCGAGGACGCCGCGGCGGCGCTGCGGACCGGCGTCGTGGCGGGCGGTGACGATCATGCGCCACAGGCCGGCCGCGTCGTCGCGGAGCACGAACGGGTCGCGCCAGTCGCCGGTCTCGTACCCTGGCCCGGCGCCGAACGTGTCCTCCGGCAGCTTGGTCCAGGTGCGCATGTCGTCCGTGCTGACGGCGTGCATGACGAGCTGGAGGGGCCGGCCGTCGGCACCGCACCGGTCCGGATTCTGGCCGGTGTAGAACAGGTGGTGCGTCCCGTCGTCGTCGGTGACGACGCTGCCGGTGTAGACGTTGAGGTCCGGCGCGTCCGGGCCTCCGCTCGGCACGGCGAGGCCGCGGTCCTCGTAGCGCACGAGGTCGTCGGTGACGACGAGGTGCCACGGCATCCCCGCCGACGGCGTCTCGCGCCGCTCGTGCAGGTAGTACAGCCAGAACGCGTCGTCGCGCCCGACGGGGATGACGTCACCGACCCAGGCGCCGGCCGGGCGGTAGTACGTGGTCTCCGACAACGAAACTCCTCGGGTCGTGATCAAACGCTTGATCTTCATGATCAAACGCTTGAGCAAGATAGCAGGAGCATCCCGGAGACGACAAGGGGTGGCACCTGACGCGTGTTGTCAGGCTCTGCGCGAGGTATACCTCGCACAGAGCCTGACAACTCGCTCAGGGATCACACCGGCTCCCGCCACACCACCCGCTGCCGCGGCCGCAGCTGGATGACCTCCATGTCGAAGCCGCCGTCCGGGAACCGGAACTCCAGGAAGCCGCCGAGGCCGGCGTCCCCTGCGTCTTCTCCGTCAACCATCAGTTGCGAATGGTCGGAGAGGCGCGGACCCCGAGGTCGTGTCGGTGGCACACGGAACGCTCGTGAAGACGACGACGAAGGGACACGTCATGACCGCACCCACGCCGGTGAACCCGCCGCAGCTGCACCAGAACCCCGCCTTCGCCTGGGGCATGATCCTGCCCGCCGGGCGCACGCTGTACGTCGGCGGCCAGAACGGCACCGGGCCTGACGGCGCGATCGTCGACGGCGGGCTCGGCCCGCAGACGGAGCAGGCCCTGCGCAACGTGCTCGCCGTCCTCGCCGAGGCCGGCACCGACGCCGAGCACGTCGCCAAGCTGACGATCTACCTGGACCCGTCCGTCGACCCGAACGCGGCCTACGCCGCGTCCGCGAAGGTCTGGCGCTCCCGCACCGCCGTCACCGTGCTCGCCGTCGCACCCGCCCGCCCCGGAGCCCTTGTCGAGGTCGAGGCCGTCGCGGCGGTGCCGGAGGGCTGATCCGCCTCAGCCGCCTACGCTCGACCCGTGCGCACGCCCCGTCTCCACGCCCTCGCCCGGGTCGTCACCCTCGTCGCGCTGGTGCTGGCGGTGGCCGACGGGTTCCGGTGGGGCAACCGCTGGTACCTGTCGACGGCGTTCGGCGACGCGGGCAGCCCCGGCCACGCCGCGGACCTCCTGGCCTCGGCGCACGGCGCGCTGCTCCACGGCCTGGGGTGGCTCGCGCTGGCGGTCGCGGCAGGCGCCGTCGGCTGGCAGCTGCGGGTCGTCAGACGGCAGGGCGCCTGACGACCCCGGCCGACACAGTGATGCGATCGTCTTCCGTACCGTCGTACAGCAGCACGATCTCTCCATCGGTCCGTGGCAGGCGACGGGACAGCTCGCTCACCGCATGACCGATCTCGGTCTCGTCGAGGACGGTGGCGCTCAGCCCCCAGAGGTCGAGGCTGGGCAGGGTCGTGAGGGACAGGTTCATGATGATCTCCTGGGACTTGCTCCGGATGACGTCCAAGCGGTGCTGGACGTGGACCAGACGCGTCGAGGCCTCGGTGATCTGCTGCTGCAGGACATCCGCCTGGTGAGCCAGAAGCGATTCCAGCGCGAGCTGCCCGATCTGCGGGTCGAGCAGCTGACCGATCTCGGTCAGGCCGAACCCGAGCGCGCGCAGCTCCGTGATGGCTCGAACACGCCCCAGCTGGCTCTCCTGGTAGCGCCGGTAGCCGGTCATGGGCTCGATGACTGCCGGGGCCAGCAATCCCATGTCCTCCCAGTGCCGCAGCATTCGCCGCGAGACACCGGTGCTGTGCGCGATCTCTCCGATGCTCAACATGTCGACCCCCACCAGACCGCATCACACGGTGTCAAGGTCAACGACCCGAGACGAGGCGGTTCGCCCACCGCCTGCGGTCAGCCCGCCTATCGCCGACGCGTGGCGAGGAACTCCGCGATCCGGCCGATGGCCTCGGTGAGGACCTCCTCGTCCGGAAGGGTGACGAGACGGAAGTGGTCGGGCGCGAACCAGTTGAACCCGGTGCCGTGGGTGACGAGGATCTTCTTGGCCCGCAGCAGGTCGATGACGAACTGCTCGTCGTCCTCGATGGGGTACATCTCGGGGTCCAGGCGCGGGAAGCAGTACAGCGCACCCCGCGGCCGCACCGACGTCACGCCGGGGATCTCGTTGAGCAGCTTGTCGGCGAGCATCGCCTGGTCGTAGAACCGCCCGCCCGGCACGATCAGCTCGTCGATGGACTGGTACCCGCCGAGCGCCGTCTGGATGGCGTGCTGCGCCGGCACGTTGGCGCACATGCGCATGTTGGCCAGCAGCGTGAGGCCCTCGAGGAACTCGCCCGCCGTCTCCTTGGGGCCGGAGACCATGACCCAGCCGGCGCGGTAGCCGCACACCCGGTACGCCTTGGACAGCCCGGAGAACGTCAGGCACAGCACGTCCGAGCCCGCGGCCGCCGCGGCGTGGTGGTGGGTGGCGCCGTCGAACAGGATCTTCTCGTAGATCTCGTCGGTGAGGACCACGAGGTCGTGACGGCGGGCGATGTCCACCATCGCCTCGACCATCTCCTTGCTGTACACGGCGCCCGTGGGGTTGTTCGGGTTGATGATCACCATGGCGTGCGTGTTCTCGGTGATCTTCGACTCGAGGTCCTCGAGGTCCGGCATCCAGCCGTTCTCCTCGTCGCACCGGTAGTGCACGGGTGTGCCGCCGCACAGGGTGACGGCGCCCGTCCACAGCGGGTAGTCCGGCGCGGGCACGAGGATCTCGTTGCCGTCGTCGACGAACGCCTGCAGCACCATGGAGATGAGCTCGGAGACGCCGTTGCCGATGAACACGTCGTCGACCATCGTGTCGCGCAGCCCGCGGGACTGGTAGTACTGCGCGACGGCGGTGCGTGCGGCGTAGATCCCCCGCGAGTCGCTGTACCCCTGCGCCTCGGGCAGGTGGTGCACGACGTCGGCGAGGATCGCCTCCGGTGCCTCGAAGCCGAACGGCGCCGTGTTGCCGATGTTCAGCTTGAGGATGCGGTGGCCCTCTGCCTCGAGGCGCTGGGCCTCGGTCAGGATCGGGCCGCGGACGTCGTAGCGGACTCCGCGGAGCTTCTGGGACTGCCGGATGGTACGCACGGTCCCCATCATCCCGTGCCGAGCGCCGTGGTGGGTACGGCCGATCCGCGACGAGTGGCCCGATCTGCTCGCGTTCACGGCCGAGTCGGCCCGCGGAAGGGGCATGGCCACCACGACGGCGGTCGTGGTGGCCATGCCCGGATCCGACGTCGTCAGCCGATGAGCGTGAACGTCGTCTCGGTGGTGTTTCCGAGCATGTCGTACACGACGAGCGTGTTCTCGCCGCGCTGGGCGCCGAAGCGCCCCCTCGTGACCTTGTCCAGGTCGAAGCGCTCGGCACCGCCCAGATCCTGCTCGACGCCGTTCAGCGTCAGGCGGTCGAGGCCCGCCGCCCCGGCCACCAGCGTGAACGACACCTTGCGGTACGTGCCGTCCGAGCCGACCGTGAACCTCGCACCCTCCTTGATCGACACCTCGGGCGGCGAGCCCGCCGACTCGTTGGCCACGTCGAGCACCAGCGGGGCGAGCGCGAGCCTGTCGAGGTTCGGTGCCCATCCGGAGGCGTTCCCCAGGGTGAGCGCACCGTCGTCGGTCGTCAGATCGAGCGGGACCGTGTGGGTCCAGAACCCCTGCCACGAGTAGTTGTGCCGGTAGGCGCCCCGCGTCGTCGTGCCGCCTTCCTCGGTGATGTCGAGGAACCGCGTGACCACGTCGGTGTTGTAGGCGTGACCGGTGTTCTTCTCGGCGTTGGCGTAGTCGGCCACGAAGTTGTAGGCACCCGCGGGCACGCCCTCCGGCCGCTGCCAGACGGCGTAGCTGTCGGCGCCGCCGCCGAGCCAGCCCACGTTGTCGCCCGAGACGTTGGTCGGCTCTGCGACGGCGTCGACCCGTGCCCCGCCGTGCAGCTCCAGGGCGTCCTCCGCCTCGACCTCGACGACGGCCTCGTCGCCCTCCGCGGCACGCACGGTGCGCAACGACGTGAGGTCGACCTGGTCCTGCGCCCGGACCGTGATCTCGGTGATGCCCTGGGCCAGGTGGAGGCGGACCGTCGAGCTCCAGCGCCCGGCGTCGGCCGCCGTGAGACCCTCGACCGGGCGGCCGTTGACCTCGAGCCCGAGCCCGGTGGCCTGCGCCGCCGCATAGTCGAGCGTGACGTCGTGGTAGCCGGTGTCCCGTGCGGCGACGTAGAACGTGGCCGCACCGTCGGCGTCGAGGCGGACGTCGCCGGCGGTGGCCGACCCGTCGAACAGCACCGAACCGCCGTCGATCCGGGCGAGGTGTGCCGGGTAGACCTCGGCGTCCGGTCCGGCCACGCGGGACAGCTCGAGCTTGTCCACGGTGACGTTCGACCCGGGCAGCACGGTGGACCCGTCGATGCTGGTGCGCAGCGACAGCTCCCGCGTCCCGGCCTCGAGGTCGACGAGCACCTCGGCGCTGCCGCGGTACCGGGCGTTGAAGCCGGCCTCGTACTGCACCGTCGCGGCGTGCTCGCCGTCCACGAACAGCGCGTGGCGTCCCGCCACGGTGGTCCCCGCCACCACACGCAGCCGGTACGTGCCGGACTCGGGCACCTCGACCGGCCAGGTCAAGGACGAGTCGGGTGACGTCAGACCACTGACGTCGTGCTGGTTCGACGCCGCGAAGGTCCAGTTGTCGTCGGCGGGCTGGTGGTCCACGGTCGCGTTGTGGAGGGTCGTGTCCTCGGCCTCGACGACGTCGCGCCAGGTCGAGTCGACCTCAGGCTGCTCGGCGAGCGGCGGGGTGACGACGAGCTGGTAGGCCGAGTGGCGGTTGTCGTTCGGCACGTCGACCTGGATCGAGCCGTCCGCCACCTCCACGCGGTCGGCGACGACGACCGGCGGGTTCAGCGCCGCGCCCTCCTGACCGGACCACTCGGCCTCACGCACCTGCACGTCCACCGTGTCCCCGAAGACCTCGGTGTCGATCCCGTCGATCTCGACCCGGACGTCCTCGCTCCCGCCGCCGAAGATCGCGGTCGCCTGCCGGCCCTCGGTGTCGATCGTGGCCGTGCCCTGCAGCGTGTCGACGGCGTCGAGCGCCGGCGGCGTGAGCTCGACGGTCTCGCCGGTGAGGTCGGCATACCACTTGAGCAGCCACCACGCGCCGTTGGCGCTGTTGTTCTTGGCCATGTTGTCGTTCAGGTTGCCGGCGAAGGTCCAGTACGCGGTCTGCGCGTCGACCTTCTCGTCCTCGAACATCGACAGCCACTGCACCAGCTGACCGGGCACCGACATGTCACGACGCATCGCGTACTCGGTGATGTTCACCGGGAGCGGCCCGACGCCGACCTCCTGCTCGATCTGCCGGAACTCCGCGAGGTGCGACCGGAACGTCGCGAGGTTCTCGCGCCCGAGCTCGTGCCAGGTCCAGATGTCCGGCAGCGTGCCGTTGGCCTTCGCGGACTCGAGGATCTCGCGCGTGCTGCCCCCGTGCCACCAGGCGTCGCCCGGGCCGGCGATCCGCGCCTCGGGGTAGATCTCCTTGATCGTGGTGTAGGCGGCCTCCCAGTCGGCGAGGAAGGTGTCGCGCATGGTGTCCCAGTCGCCGTACCAGTTGATGCCGTCGGGCTCGTTGAACGGAGTGAAGACGTAGCGCTCGGGGTAGGCGGACTCCTCGACGATGCTCGTGACCACGGTGCGCACGATCTCGAGGTAGGTGTCGAAGTCCTCGGGGCGCTGGCCGCCGTTGTAGGGCCAGTCGGGGTAGTAGTCCTGGATGTTGACCATCAGGTACTCGCCCCCGTTCTCGAAGAGCGACCGCTCGACCTCGAGCGGATCCCCGTTCGGGTGCTGCTCCCCGTGGGGCGCCTTCTGGGTGACGTTGGTGGGGCGCGCACCGGCGACGATCGCGTCGGTCGGCACGCCGTCGTCACCCAGGCCGTAGAGCATCCCCGACGCCCCGCCCTGGAAGTCCCCCGTCGTGGCGGCGAGGTCGATCTCGATGACCTCCGGGTCGGCGGCCGCCGCCGCGCTCATCGGCAGCACCGCGCCCGCGGCGCCGACGGCCGCCGCCGCGGCCACGGCGACGCCCCGCCGCATCCTGCGGGCGCGGTCGCCCACGCCCCCGTCGCTTCGTCTCCTGCTCGAACGGTCATGCATGCAACTCACTCCTTCGTGATGGTTGTCGTCACCGGGACACGCCGTTCCGGCGCGCCCCGGTGGTGTCGTGGCCGGTCTACTGCTGGAGGACGGCGTCGATCTGCTCGTCGGCGACCGTCAGAGACGACGCGTCCGCGTTGCCGAGATAGATGTCCTCGAAGGCGACGGACGCGATCGCGTTGACGTCACCCGCGTTCAGGGTGATGGGCGGCAGGAAGGTGCGGCCCTCCTCCTCGTAGCTGAAGAACGCCGAGACGTCCCAGCCCTTCTCGTCGAAGGCGGCCAGTGCCTTCTCCGAGGACTCGGGGATCGCGGGGAACACCACGGCGTGCTCCGCGACGATGTCCTGGCAGTCCGTCGAGCCGAGGAACTGGACCCACTTCCAGGCGCCCTCCTTGTTGTCCGACGAGGCACTGATGGAGTCGGCGACGCCGTTGAACAGGGACGCGCGCTCCCCTTCAGGGCCGACGGGGCCCGGCGCGATGCCGACGTCTACGCCGTCGAGCTCCATGAAGGACCCGGTCGCCCAGGAGCCGTTGGTGCCCATGGCGACCTGGCCCGAGCCGACCTGGGTGGGCGTCTCGTCCGAGAAGACGCCGGCGGCGGGCGCGTAGCCCTTCTCGGCAAGGCCGTAGAACCAGTCGATCGCCTTCTGGAACTCGGGGTCGTCGAAGTTGTAGCGGGTGCCCCACGGGTTCGTGTCGAGGTAGTCCCAGTCGAGCGTGCCGGTGAAGTTGGCCCACTGCATCTGCCCCGTCTCCTCGAAGTTCGGGTTGATGCCGAGCCCGTACACCTCGACCGCCGAGGGGTCGAAACCCTCCTCGTCACCGCGGACCCCGTTCGCGTCGACCGTGAGGTGGGCGACGATCTCCTCGAAGGTGCCGCCGTCGTCAGGGTTCCAGTCGGCGGCCCACAGGTCCTCCGACGTGATCCCCGCCTCGTCCAGCATCGCGGTGTTGTAGAAGAAGGCGGTGGTGTCCCAGTCCTTCGGCAGGCCGTACGTGGAGCCGTCGGCGTACTGCCACGGGTCGAGCAGGCCGTCGGCGTAGACGCTCGTGTCGAACCCGTCCCGCTCGATCATCTCGTCGAGGGCCACGACCTGGCCCTGGGTGGCGAACTCGCCGTACTTCGACAGGTGGTCGACGAACACGTCCGGACCAGAACCGCCGACGAACGAGGCGGTGAGCTTGGTCCAGTAGTCGTCCCACGCGAACTGCTCGATCTTCACGGTGGTGTCCGGGTTCGCCTCGGTGAACGCGTCCGCGCACGCCTGATAGGCCGGGAGCTGGTTGGAGTCCCACAGCCAGTAGGTGATCTCCCCGGCTCCGTCGCCGCCCGACCCCGACCCCCCGCCCGAAGAGCAGGCGCTCAGGGCGAGAGCGACCACGCCCACGAGCGCTGCCGGTGCTGTCTTGCGCTTCATTGATGTCTCCTTTTCGCAGTCATCCGCGTCGATGGTGCGGAGTGGTGGTGTGACGCAGGGAGGCGGCACGGTGCCGTCCCGGTGGCCCGCATCACTTGATCCCGGTGAAGCCGATCGAGTTGACGATGCGGCGAGCGAAGGCGCCGAAGAGCACGAGCATGGGCAGGGCGGCGAGCAGGGTCGCTGCCATGAGTCCCGCCCAGTCGGGTGCGGACTGCGGCGCCTGGGCACGGAAGATGCCCAGCGCCAGCGTCAGGACGCGCGACTGGTCCGACTGGCTCACGAGGAGCGGCCACAGGTAGTCGTTCCACGCGGTCATGTAGGTGAGGATCGCCAGGGTGGCGACGGCCGGTGACGCCATCGGCAGGATGATGGTGAAGAAGGTCCGGAACCTCCCGGCACCGTCGAGCCGGGCCGCCTCCTCGATCTCGACGCTGATGCCGGCGAAGAACTGCCGCAGGAAGAACACCGCGAACGGCGTCATGATCATCGTGGGCAGCGCGATGCCGGGCAGCGTGTCCAACAGGCCGAGATCGCGGATCAGCAGGAAGTTGGGCAGCAGCGTGAAGATGACCGGCACCATGAGCCCGGCCAGGAAGACGCCGAAGACGACGTCCCTCCCCGGCCAGCGCAGGCGGGCGAAGGCGTACGCGGCCATCGCCGAGAAGAAGATCTGGAAGACGGTGACCAGCGTGGCCACGATCACCGAGTTCATCAGGTAGAGCGGGAAGTCCAGCGAGGCCCCCGAGCCGCCGTCGGCCAGCGACTCGGCCGCCGTGGCCAGCCCGAGCGCCCGGCGGAACCCCTCGACGCTGAGGCCGACGGGCAGCGGGTCGGCCGCGCCGCCGGGCAGTGCGGCGTTGGTGGACAGCGCTGTGCGCAGCATCCAGTAGAAGGGGAAGAGCGTCGCGAGCATCACGAGCGCCAGGACGAGCCAGCCGAGGAACCGGCCGGCGGAGGGCCGGCGACGGCGCCGGCGGACCTCGCCGGACGACGGCTCAGGGGCCGTGGTTGCGGTGGGCGACGGAGCGGTGGTGGTCATCGGTGCCTCACGCCATGTCGTTCTGGTTGGCCCGGGTGAGCCGGAACTGGACGATCGAGATGGTCGCGAGGACGACCATGAGTGCCACGGACATCGCCGAGGCGTAGCCGAAGTCGTACCCGCGGCTGAAGGCGACCTCGTAGATGTAGTACTGGATGACGTTCGAGGCGTTGGCCGGGCCGCCCTGGGTCGCGACGGAGACCGTGTCGAAGACCTGGAACGACCCGATCATCGTCACGATGAGGACCAGCCCCAGGTACGGGCGCAGCAGCGGCATCGTGATCGACCGGAACATCCGCAGCTCGGACGCGCCGTCGACCCGGCCCGCCTCGTAGAGGTTCTCGGGGATGGTCTGCAGCCCGGCGAACACCAGCAGGGCCGTGTACCCGGCGTGCCGCCACACGTTGACGAGCGCGATGGTCGGGATCACCAGCGACTGGTCGCCGAAGAACATCACCCGGTCCCAGCCCAGCGCCTCGATCACCTCGTTGACGAACCCGAGCTGGTAGTCGAGCAGCATCAGGAACAGCATCGCGGCGACCACGTTGGACACCAGGTACGGCGTGAGGACGATGCCCCGGACCACCATCGACTTCGTCAGCCGGTGCATGAGGACCGCGACGAGGACGGCCAGGACGGTCTGGATGCCGATGTTGAGGACGACGTACCACAGCGTCACCCCGAAGGCGTTCCAGAACACCGGGTCGTCCGCGAGACGTCGGTAGTTCTCGAGGCCGATGAACCCGCCGGTCTGGAAGGCCGTCGTGTCGGTGAAGCTCAGCCAGATGCCGCGGAGGGTCGGCCACAGCAGGAAGACGACGAACCCGACGGTCGCCGGCAGGATGAACACGAGCGCGGCGGGGAGGTCGCCGAGGTTGCGCGAGCGTCGGCCGGCCGAGCTCCGGGGTGCCGCCGTCGTGGTCGGTGCGTCCGTCACGGCGCTCATCGCACGGCCTCCACGTGGATCAGGGCGCTGTGGTCCGGGTCCAGCGCCGGGACGCTCACCCCGGCGTCCGCGAGCGCCGCGCCGGACAGCCAGAGGCCGGACTGCCACCACGCCGGATAGACGCGGGGGCCGGTCTGGCTCGCCACGTCGGGACCGGACGGCCGCACGTGGTAGGTGCGGTCGCGGTCCAGGCCGGGCAGGCGCACCCGGCCCGGCGGCCACGTGACGTGACGCTCGTTCACCGTGACGGAGTACAGGGCCTCCGAGCGGTCCGGGCGGACCGCCCCGTGCAACCAGAGGTCGCCCGCCTCGAGGGACCGCCGGACGGTGGTGCCGGTGTGCACGAGGTCGCGTACCTCCTTGTAGTACTCGACCCAGGCGCGCAGCTCGGCGCGTTCGGTCGCGTCGGCGGCCGAGAGGTCCCACTCGATACCGAAGTGCCCGAACAGCGCGGTCGCGGCACGGAACGACAGGTCGAGCCGCCGGCCCGTCGTGTGGGCGCGGTCGGCGCCGACGTGGCTGCCCACCAGCTCCGGGGGAAGGAGCTGCGCCGTCCAGCGCTGGATCTGCTGACGTTCGCGCGCGTCGATGCAGTCCGAGGCCCAGACGCGGTCGGTGCGTTCGAGGACCTCCAGGTCGATCCGTGCGCCGCCCGAGGAGCAGGACTCGATCTCGATCCCGGGGTGGGCGGCGCGGATCGCGTCCATGAGCTGGTAGGCGGCGAGCGTCTGCTCGTGGACCCCGGCGCGGCCCGTGCGCGTGGAGCCGGCGTCGACGAGGTCCCGGTTGTGGTCCCACTTCACGAAGTCGACGCTCAGCTCGGCCAGGACGGCGGACATGCTCGTCAGCACGTGCTCGAACGCTTCGGGGTGGGTCAGGTCGAGGACCTGCTGCCGGCGGGCCTCGACCGGCAGGCGGCCGGGGACCTGCAGGATCCACTCGGGATGGGCGGAGGCGACCTCGGAGCGGATGTTGACCATCTCCGGCTCGAACCAGAGGCCGAACTCCATCCCGAGCCCGCGGACGTGCTCGACGAGCTTCTTGAGCCGGCCGTCGCCCCACACGTCCTCGGCGACGTGCCAGTCGCCCAGGCCCGAGGAGTCGTCCCGGCGGGAGCCGAACCAGCCGTCGTCGAGCACGTACCGCTCGACGCCGATCTCAGCGGCCCGGTCCGCGAGCTCGGTGAGCCGTTCGAGGTCGTGGTCGAAGTAGACGGCCTCCCAGACGTTCATCGTCACCGGCCGGGCCGTGCGGGGGTGGTGCGGCCGCGACCGCAGGTAGGTGTGGAACCGGCCGGCGAGCTCGTCGAGGCCGACGGCGTGCCCGGCGAAGAGGCGCGGCGAGGAGTAGGTCTCGCCCGGGGCGAGCTCGACCTCTCCCGGCAGGAGAAGCTCACCGCCGCTGAGCAACCGGTGGCCGTCGAACGCGCGCTCGGCCGCCACCTGATGGTTGCCGCTGAACGCGACGTGCAGGCCCCAGACCTCGCCGCGGTCGAAGTCGAAGCCGGGCTCTCCGGCCACCAGGACGGTCGCGGCGTCCGCGCCGGTCCGGCCGTGGCGACCCTCGCGCAGGTGGGTGCCGACGGTCATCGCGCGGCGCTGCGGCACCCGCTCCTTGGCCCAGCGCCCGGCGAGGTCCATGATCTCGTCGGCCGACGTCGGCACGGGGAGGGCCAGACGCAGGGCGTCGACGACGTAGGTCTCCTCGCCGAGGTTCGTCACCGCTCCACGCAGCCGCAGCAGGCCGGACGGCAGGAGCTCGATCTCGAGCTCGAGGCGCAGCGCGGCGCGGTCGTCGACCGCCGTCGTCGTCACCGCTCCCCCGGCGTCGTCGTGCCGGACGGCGGTGGCCACCGGCGTGAACCGCGGGGTCCAGGCGGTGCCTTCGCGGTGTCCTTCGAGCCCGGGGGCGCCGGTCCATCCGGTCCATGCCTCGGGCAGGACCGCGACGGGCACGTGGCCGTCGACGCCGTTGGTCGCCAACGCAGGGGAGGCGGCCGCCTCGAGGTCCGCCAGACCTGGCTCGTCGAGGGGGCCCGGGTCCGCGCCCCAGTGGACGACCACCGGCAGTGCGTCCTGCGGCAGGGCGAGCACGACCGCCACGCCCGCTGCCGCCAGCTGCACCACTGGAGGCCAGGCGCTCTCCGTGCGGGCGGACGCGCCCTCGACCTTCGGCATGATGCCCACTCGCGCAACCCCTTCGTCGCACCCGCTGCGTCGCGGATGGTTCTGCAAACGTTGGTCAGACGCTAGCGGGTGTTGGGCTCGTTCTGCAAACGTTGGTCAGAAATGAAGTGGCGGATTTCACCCGGAGCCACTTTTGCGGGACCGCCGGCAGCTCGTCGGCGCACAGCACCGCCGCAGCCGCCGGGCGCCGGGGAGACGCCGCCGTCAGGCGGGTGGTGCGGCGGTGCTGGACCGCACGACGAGGCGCGGGGAGGCGGACGTGCTCCGCGGCTTGCGTCCCGTCGCAGTCCACTCGGCGAGTAGCTGGAACGTCCGCCGCCCCAGCCCGACGAAGTCCTGCGACACCGTCGTCAGCGGCGGCGTCCACATGCGCGCGAACGGCTGGTCGTCGAACCCGACCACGCTGATGTCGTCCGGAACCCGGCGCCCGGCCTCGGCGAGCGCGCGCATCACACCGATGGCGAGCTCGTCGTTGCCGCAGAGCACCGCCGTCACGGAAGGGTCCCGCGCGAGCCGCTGACCGGCGTCGTAGCCCGAGTCCGGGTCGTAGCTCGCCTGGATGACCTTCGGGGGCTCGACGCCGGCGGCCTTCATCGCCGCGCGCCATCCCCAGCTGCGCCCCGACCGGGCACGCGTCGCCGGGATCGCGACGTGGTGAACCGTACGGTGACCGAGGCCCAGCAAGTACTCGGTCGCCTCGCGCCCCCCGGCCTCGTCGTCCAGGAACGCGTGGGGCCTCGATCCCACCTTGCGCCGCGCACCCGCTGCGGCGACGACCGGCAGAGACTCCGGCAGGGCGTCCAGCGTCGCGACGCCGAGGGCATCGAACTCCACCACGATCGCTCCGGCCAACGGCTGAGAGAGCACCAGGTCCACGGCGCCCTTCATCGCGTCCGGTTCCTCCGACTCGATGACGCCGATCGTCACCACGAAACCCGAGGCCCGAGCCGCCTCCTCGATCCCCTGCAGCGTCGCCGCGTACCCGTAGCGCACCGTGTTCCTGGCCAGCACCGCCACGGTCGACCGCCGGCCGCTGACCAAGGTCTGCGCCGCCGCGTTGGGCCGGTAGCCGAGCTCGGCCACAGCCGCCTCGACACGGGCGCGCAGCCCCTCGCTGACCGGCGTGCGGCCCGTCAGCACCCTGGACACCGTGGAGAGGCTCACGCCGGCACGTTCCGCCACGTCGCGAAGCACGGGAGGCTGCTGTTCCGGTCGAAGCACAGATGAAGAGTATCCGCCGGCATCGCGCCACGGCGGCCCGTCGCATCCGCACGACCCTCCCCGTGCTGACGTGAGACCTCCACGCCCGCGGGACGAACCCACCCCGACGGCAGCAGGCACGTTCTGTCGTTCGTAACTGTGAAGTTTTGATACCTGTCACAGAATCGCAACAAGCATGCACACGCCTTGACGAACACCGGGCGTTCGGACATTGTTGGCGGCAGACAACCGAGTAGTGGCCAGATGGCGGGCTTGAACCGCACTGGTGCACGACAGCCGCCCCCTCGATGCCGAGGAACGACCCACAGGGATGTGGCCATGACGGTCTCAGAAGTTCACACAACAAAACACACAGAATCACAACAGGCACCACGACGGCTCAGCGACGGACAGTTCGCCGTCCTCCTGCTGCTGCCGGGCGTGGCGCTGCTCGCCGGCGTGGTCCTCTACCCGCTGGTCGCGGCGCTCGTCACCGCGTTCTTCGAGCAGAGCCTGGTGATCCCCGGGCGCACGTTCGTCGGGCTGCAGAACATCGTCGACGTGCTGCAGGGCGACTTCCTGAGGCTCCTCGGCCAGACGCTCGTCTTCACCGTCGGCACCACGGTCCTGCCGTTCGTGGTCGGGTTCGCCCTCGCCCTGGCGCTCAACACGAAGATTCGTGGCGCGAAGGTGCTGCGCGGCCTGATGCTCATCCCCTGGCTGGTGCCCGGCGTCGTCGTGTCGTTCCTGTGGATGTGGATCTTCAACGCCAACTACGGTGTGATGAACGCCCTGCTCGAGACGCTCGGCCTCGTCGACGGCCCCCAGGCGTGGCTGGCCCAGCCGGGCACCGCGATGGGCGCCGTGATCCTCGCCAAGACCTGGCAGTCCTTCCCCTGGATGATGGTCATGCTGCTCGCGGGCCTGCAGACCGTCCCCGGCGAGCTGCACGAGGCCGCCGAGATGGACGGCGCGGGCACGGTCCGCCGCTTCCTCGCGATCACGCTGCCCCACCTCAAGGGGATCGTCGGCCTCGTGCTGCTGCTGGAGTTCATCTGGAACTTCCAGCACTTCGACATCATCTACGTCCTCACGGGCGGTGGCCCCGCGGGCGCCACCCAGACGTTCGCCACCGCCGTCTACGAGACGGCGTTCCACGGCTTCGACCTCGGCCGCGCCGGCGCGCTCGGCCTGCTGTGGATGGTCCTGCTGATGGGGCTCGTCGTCGTGTACGTCCGCTTCTCGGAGAAGGGAGAGGAGCGATGAGCGCGACGACGCAGCTCCCCGCCACCCCGCCGTCGGGCCGGGCGCCCGCGGCCACGACCGCCCCCGCGCCCGCGCCCGCCCCACGGCGGCGCCGGGCCGCCCTGCGCTCCGAGCGCCCCGGCGTGCGCCTCGCCGCCTGGGTCACGGTGGTCGTGTGCGGCGGCTTCGGCCTCCTGCCCGTCTACTGGCTGCTCGCCACCGCGCTCACCCCGCGCGACCAGGTGTTCGCCTACCCGCCGCGCCTGTTCCCCGCCGCGCCCACGCTCGACGCCTTCGCAGCCCTCGCGTCGAACGAGCAGCTGTTCGTCTACCTGCGCAACAGCGTCGTCGTCTCGGTCATCACGGCCGTGCTGTCGGTGCTCGTCTCCGCGTACATGGGGTACTCGTTCTCCAAGTTCCGCTACCGCGGGCGCCGGTCCCTCATGTACCTGGTGCTCGCGTCGCAGATGTTCCCCCAGGCGCTGCTGCTCGTCACCCTCTACAGCGTGTTCAGCGCGTACGGGCTGCTCAACACGTACACCGCGCTGGTGCTGAGCTTCACCACGTTCACGCTGCCGCTGTGCGTGTGGATGCTCAAGGGCTTCTTCGACACCATCCCCGACGAGCTCGTCGAGGCCGCCCGCGTGGACGGAGCGTCCCGGCTCCGGATCATCCACTCGATCGTGCTGCCGCTCGCGGCGCCCGGCCTCATCGCCGCCGGCCTGTTCGCCTTCGTCCGCGGCTGGAACGACTTCATCTTCGCGCTCACCCTCGCCGGCCCGGACAAGCAGACGCTGCCGCCCGGCCTCGTGAACACGTTCATCGGCGAGGCGTCGACGGCGTGGCCTGAGCTCATGGCGGCCTCGCTCGTCGTGTCCCTGCCCGTCGCCATCGCCTTCATCGCCCTGCAGAAGTACCTGGTCGGCGGCCTCACCGCCGGCGCGGTCAAGGGCTGACCGCGCGCACCCACCCCGAACCCGCACCACATCTTTCGACCCGACCCTCGAAGCGGAGGACCCCCATGACCACGCCCATCCCCCACACCGCGCTCACGCGCCGCCACCTGTTCCAGCTGCTCGGTCTCGGTGCCGGCACCGCGGCCCTCGCCGCGTGCGCGCCGTCGGCCGGCGGGTCGGCGGGCACGGCCGCCACGGGCGGCGGCGCGAAGACGGACTTCGCGTTCTCGTCCTGGTCGCTGACCGAGGAGACGGCCGCCCCGGCGATCCAGTCGCTTCTCGGCGCCTACGGCGACGACAACGGCGTCTCGATCGAGGAGGTGTCCTACCCGTACAACGAGTACATCAGCCAGCTGACGCTCCAGGTGCAGGGCGGCCAGTTCACCGGCGCCGCCCACGTCGACGTCGCGTGGCTCGGCTCGCTCGCCGCCCTCGGCAAGCTGCAGGACCTCGGGCCGCTCGCCGAGGGCGTCGACTACACCGAGGCGGGGCTCACGGCCGCGCAGTTCGACGGCGTCCAGTACGGTCTGCCGTGGAACATCGGCGCCATCGGCCTGGTCACGAACAGCGCCATGCTGGCCAAGGCCGGGGTCGACGAGTTCCCCGTCACCATCGACGACTTCACCACGGCGCTGACGAAGATCAAGAAGCTCGGCGACGGCGTCATCCCCTACGCCGCGTCGACCAAGGCGGCACAGCTCAAGGACATCCTCATCTGGATGGAGACGTTCGGCAGCCCCCTGCTGGACGGCAGCACCGTCACCATCGGCGACGACGCCAGCGTCGAGGCCGTCACCTGGTACAAGGAGCTCTACGACAAGGGCCTCATCGCGCCCGACGTCGACCGGTTCGACGCCCGGTCCCTGTTCGCCCAGGGGCGCACCCCGATCTACGACGACGCGATCGTCGGCCGGGACGCGGTCGTCACCGAGTCCCCCGACAAGGACCTGGCGGGCAAGCTCGCCGCGCAGTCGCGCCCCGTGCTCGCCGCGGGCGACACCCCGCGCGCCCTCGTGTGGGGCGGAGCGATCGCCGTCGTCGACGGCGAGGGCGCGGAGACCGCCGCGGACTTCGCCCGGTGGGTGACCTCCGACCCGGACGCCGCGCGGGAGTACTTCGAGGAGCGGGGGCTGCCGCCGGCCACCGAGTCGGCGCTGGCGCTGCCCGAGGTCGCGGCCGACGAGTTCGGCGCCCAGTTCAGCGAGCGCATCACGGCCACGGCGACGTCGAACCCGTTCTGGGCCTACCCGCAGTACGCACAGATCGAGTCCGCCATCGCCGAGCAGGTGCAGGCCGTGCTGGTCGGCAGCAAGGACGCGAAGTCGGCCATGGCGCACGCGGGCGAGACCGCCCAGGGCCTCATCGACTGAGCGGAGGAACCATGCGACGACACTCCATCCCCCGACGACCCACCGCGCTCGCGGCCGCGGCGACCGCCCTCGCGGCGGCCGCCACGGTCGGCGCGGCCACCCCGCCCGCCACGGCTGACGCACCGCACCGAGCGATGCCGTTCACGGCGCAGGTCGGCGAGCTCCCGTTCCCCGTCGACCCCACGAACAACGCCGGCTGGTGGACGCCGCTGGACGTCGTCGACGGCGTCACCTACGTCGCCTACGACGCGCCCGCGGCCGACGCCGGGCGCCACGAGGTGCACGTCGCTGCCCGTGGCGCCGACGGCACGTGGACCGACGGCTGCCTGCAGGCGGGCGACGGCGGCTGCGTGACGTTCCTCGACGACTCGGGCCACAACCAGCCGTCGATCATCGTGGACGGCGACGGCTACATCCACGCGTTCGCCTCCATGCACCACGTGCCGTGGCAGTACTACCGGTCCACCGCCCCCGGGGACGTCACGTCGCTGGTGGACGTCAGCTCCGAGATGCCCGACCAGGGCGTGCCGATCACCTACCCGGTGACGGCCCGCGGCACCGACGGCGACGTGTACGTCATGGTGCGCGGCGGCCGCGACGGCGCCACGATCCGCGACGGACGCCTCTACCGGTACGACACGGCGACCCACGACTGGTCGCGGGTGGCGGTGTTCGCGTCGGCGACCGGCGCGTCGGTGTACCCCGACGACCTGGAGGTCGGCACGGACGGGCGGCTGCACGTGCTGTGGGAGTGGCACCGCTGGGCGGCGGGCCCGTACCGGCACGCCGGCTCGTACGCCGTGTACGACCCGGCGGACGGCTCGTGGAGCGACGCCGCCGGCAACGCCGTCACGACGCCGATCACCCCGGACGCCGGCGGCGCCGTGCTCTACCAGCCGTTCGCGGCCGGGGAGACGCTGCAGACCGACGCCCCGACCGTGCAGACGGCCAAGCTGGCGGTGCACGGCGACGAGCTCGCCGGCGTCGTCTACCGCTACGCCGAGGCCCTGCCGGACGGCACCGCCGACCGGTTCGACGTGCGCTTCGCCCGCTGGGACGGCAGCGCCTGGCAGCGGGAGACGATCGTCGACGCCGAGGCGCTCGGCAGCGACATCGACACGATCGCGGCCCTGGACGCCACCTCCGCCGGGGGCATCACCCGCGCGTACGCCGTCGTCACGGGCACCGTGGACGGCGCGGCGCGCAGCAAGGTCGTGCGCGCCGAGCAGGTGACCGGCGAGACGTCCTGGCGCTACGGCGCGATCGGCGGCACCCAGCCCGGCCAGCAGCGCATCGCCGCGCGGACCACGCCGACCGGCGCCGACGTGCTGTACCTCAGCGCGTCGCAGACCGGCCCGACGTCCGGCACGCTGTTCGTCGCCGACGTCCCGCGCACGGGCGGGGCGATCCCCGGCGAGCCGCTCGCCGACGTCGTCGCCGACGTGAGCGACGGCGGTGACGGGGACGACGGCGGCACGGTCGGCGACAACCTGGCGCTCGGCGCCACGACCACCGTCTCGTCCGTGCTGCGCGCGGACACCGGCGGCGAGAAGGCCGTGGACGGCGGCCTGACCGACGACAGCCGCTGGGTCTCCGCCGTCGGCGACACCACCCCGACGATCACCGTCGACTGGGGCGCCGCGGAGGCCGTGTCCACGGTCCGCGTGCACAGCGGCTACCGCGCCGCGATCGACCCGGCGAGCGCCGTGCTGCGCGACTTCACCGTCGAGCTGCACACGCCCGCCGGCTGGGCCGAGGTGGGCCGGTACACCGGCAGCACCGCCGGCGTCGTCACGGTACCGGTGCCCGACGGCACCTCCGCCGACCGGCTCCGCCTGGTCGCGACCGACCCGTCCGCCTCGGACACCGACGTCGCGCGGGTCTTCGAGATCGAGGTCCTGCCGGGCTGAGCCCCGCCCGGCGCCGCACACCCACGCGCCACCCGCACCACCGAGCCGTACCCGGCTCTACCGAGCACCACCCGAGCAAGCACGAGGAGAACCATGCGCACGCAGACCGTCGAGGCCGACATCGTCGTCGTCGGAGGAGGGCTCGCCGGCGTGAGCGCCGCGGTGGCCGCGGCGCGGATGGGCCGCCAGGTCGCGCTGGTGAACAACCGGCCGGTGCTGGGCGGCAACTCCTCCTCGGAGGTGCGGGTGTGGGTGTGCGGCGCGACCGCCCACGGCAACCAGCGATGGGCCCGGGAGACCGGGATCGTCGGCGAGATGTACGTGGAGAACCAGTACCGCAACCCCGAGGGGAACCCGGTCTACTGGGACGACGTCGTGCTCGACACGGTGCGCCGCGAGGAGAACGTACGACTGTTCCTCAACACGGACGTGCGCGACGTCGTGGCCACGGGGCCCGACGACGCGCGACGCATCGAGTCGGTCACCGGGTGGACGATGGGCTCGGAGATCCTCACGACGTTCACCGCGCCGGTGTTCCTCGACTGCACCGGCGACGGCCTGGTCGGGCACCTGGCCGGCGCCCGGTACCGGCTCGGCAAGGAGGGCAAGGAGGAGTTCGGCGAGGAGTGGGCACCGCCGGAGCCCGTGCGCGAGTTCCTCGGCTCCACGCTGCTCTTCTACACCAAGGACGTCGGGCGGCCGGTGAAGTACGTCGCGCCGGAGACCGCGATCGACATCACCACCACCCCCATCCCGATGAACCGCGTCATCCGCAGCGGCGACTCCGGCGCCCACTACTGGTGGATCGAGTGGGGCGGGGAGCTCGACATCGTCGGCGACAACGAGCGCATCCGCGACGAGCTGCGCGGCGTCATCCTCGGCATCTGGGACTACATCAAGAACTCCGGCAAGTTCGACGCCGAGAACCTCACCCTCGAGTGGATCGGCAACGTGCCCGGCAAGCGCGAGTACCGGCGCTTCGTCGGCGACTACACGCTGCACCAGGGCGACGTCGTCGATCAGACGTCGTTCGCCGACGGGGTCGCGTTCGGCGGCTGGTCCATCGACCTGCACCCCGCCCAGGGCATGTACGCCGAGGGCGCGGGGGCCTTGCAGCGCTTCTCCAACGGCGTCTTCGAGATCCCGTACCGCTCCCTGTACTCCGTGAACGTGGAGAACATGCTGTTCGCGGGCCGCGACGTGTCCGCCACGCACATCGCGTTCGGCGCCGCGCGCGTCATGGCGACCTGCGGGGCGATGGGCCAGGCGGCCGGCACCGCGGCGGCGCTGTGCGTGCAGCACGGCACCACCCCGCGCGGGATCTACACCGACCACCTGGCCGAGCTGCGCCAGACGCTGCTGCGCTGGGACGCCCCCGCCGTCGGCATCGCGAACGAGGACCCCACCGACCTGGCGCGCCGCGCCGCCGTCAGCGCGTCGAGCACGACGACGCGCCTCACCGCCCCCGCCACCGAGCCGGTGGACGGCGACCCGTACGACTTCGACGTCGTCGACCTCGACGACGACCTCGGCATCGTGCTGCCCGTCGACCCGCGGCTCGAGACGGTCGAGCTGCTCGTCTCCGCGCGCCGCGACACGACGCTCACCGTGGAGGTGTGGTCGGCCGACAGACCGCAGAACGTGGTGCCGGTGCACCTGGAGGCGAAGACCGACGTCGCCGTGGCCGCGGGCGACGAGCGCTGGGTCACCGCCCACGTGCCGTACGCGCCCGACGTGCCGCAGAACGCCGTCGTCGTGCTGCGCGCCAACCCCGACGTCGCCGTGCGCACCACGCGGCCGCTCCCGCCCGGAGTGCTCACCCTGACCCACCGCGTCGACAACGACGACCAGAACGTGCAGATCAGCTCCGACGAGCTGCTGGTGCAGTGGCCCACCAAGCCGCTGCGCGGCCGCTCCGTCGTCTTCCGCGCCGGCCCCGACACCCGGGCGCTCGCCCCCGAGCGCGCCACCGGCGGCTACCACCGCAACCACGGCGGGCCGCACCTGTGGGCCTCCGCGCCGATGGTCGCCGGCCGCGAGGAGTGGCTGCGCCTCGACTGGGACTCGCCCGTGGCCGCCCGGGAGGTGCGGGTCGTGCTCGACGACGACCTCGACGTCGAGCTCAACACCCTGCACCACCACCGCACGCCCGACGAGATCATGCCGACGCTCGTCAAGGAGTACCGCGTCGAGGTGCTGCCCGACGGCGGGGACTGGACCGTCGTCGCGACCGAGGACGCGAACCGGTGGCGCCTGCGGGTGCACCCCCTGCCGGACGGCGTCGGCCCGCTGCGGGCCGTGCGGCTCGTCGTCGCCGCCACGAACGGCGCGCCCCAGGCCCGCGTCGTCGCGCTGCGGGTGCAGGAGTGAGCGCCGTCCGCGCCGAGCCCGGCCGGGCGCGCGGCCCGCTGCGCGAGCGGCCCGCCCGCCCGGCCGTGCGAGGCACTACGCTGACCGCCGTGCACAGGAAGGAGCGCACCGGCATCGTGGCGCTCGCCGTGCCGGACCTCGAGGAGCCGTACTTCGCCGAGCTCACGGCGCTGCTCGTGCGGCGCGCCGAGGAGCGCGGGCTGTCGATCCTCATCCAGCAGACCGCGGGCGACCACGAGCGCGAGGTCGACGTCGCCAACGGCATCGGCCTGCCCCCGACGGACGGGCTCATCCACATCCCCCGGTCGCTGTCCGTCGCGGACCTCACGCGGCGCACGTCCCCCGGCCCCCTCGTGCTGCTGGGCGAGCACATCCTCGTCAGCCCCTTCACGCACGTCACCATCGACAACCGCGCCGCGTCGTACGCCGCGACCGAGCACCTGGCGACCGTCGGGTGCCGCCGCGTCGCGTTCGTCGGCACGCGGGACGCGCGGCCGTCCGACGCGGCCGACCGCCGGTACGCCGGCTACCGGGAGGCCGTCGCCGCGCTCGGCCTGGCCGACGACCCGGCGCTCGTCGCGCAGGTCGACGCGTTCTCCCCGGACGAGGGCCTGCGCGCCACCGCCGCCCTGCTGGCCGGCGGCGCGACGTTCGACGGCGTCGTCTGCTCCAACGACTCGGTGGCCTTCGGCGCCCTGTCCGCGCTGCACGACGGCGGGCGCCGCGTGCCGGACGACGTCGCCGTGGTCGGCATCGACGACGTGCGCGGCGCCCGGTTCACGACGCCCACGCTGACGTCCGTGTCCCCCGACCGGGAGGCGCTGGTCGAGCACGCGCTCGGCGAGCTCGAGCGGCAGATCGCGACGCCGCCCGGCGCGAACCTGCCCGTGCGGCACGTGATCGTCGAGGCGCGCGTCGTGCCGCGGGCCAGCACCGCCCGCTGAGCGGTGCCGCGCGACTCAGCGGAGACGCTTGTGCATGGTGACCGCGGCCGTCTCGAAGCCCAGGGACTCGTAGAGCGCCCGAGCGGCGGTGTTGAACCCGAAGACGTTGAGGCCCAGGGAGCGAGCACCCCGCGCCCTGGCGTACTCCTCGCCGAGGATCATGGCCTCGCGCCCGAGACCGCCACCGCGCCGGTCGGCGCGGATCGGACGAACTCGCCGCGGGTGCGGTCGAGGAACACGGGGAGATCGTGAGCGGCCATGTCGCGCAGCGTGACGGGCATCGGTCAGTCTCCCTCCACCGGGACCACCCACAGGTCGCCGACCTGGCCCGCGAGCAGCTCGCGCGCCTCGTCGGCCAGCCCGTCGTCGGTGACGAGCCGCCGCACCTCGTGCAGGTCGACGATGGTCGTGAGCCCGACGACGCCCCACTTGGTGTGGTCGGCCAGCACGACGGCCTCCTCGCCGGCGGCGAGCAGCGCGCGGTCGGTCTCGGCCTCCAGCAGGTTCGGCGTCGTCAGGCCGGCGTGCAGGTCCACGCCGTGCACCCCGAGGAACGCGACGTCCAGGTGCAGGTGCTCCAGCGACCGCACCGCCACCGGGCCCACCAGCGCGTCGGAGGGGGTGCGCACGCCGCCGGTGAGCACCACCGACTGCGTGTACGGCTCGTCGGCGCGGTCCGGGCGGCGGAAGACGTCGGCCACCGGCAGCGAGTTCGTCACCACGGTGAGGTCCGGGACGCCGCGCAGCTCCTGGGCGAGCACCCACGCCGTCGTGCCACCCGAGAGCCCGACCGCCATGCCGGGCGCGACCAGCTCCGCCGCGCGGCGCGCGATCGCCCGCTTCTGCGCGACCTGCTGCTGCGTGCGGGCCTCGAAGGCGCGCTCGTGGCCGGCCGACCCGCGCTCGCGCCGGGTCGTCGCGCCGCCGCGCACCTTGTCCAGCGCGCCGTCGTCGGCGAGCGCCTCGATGTCGCGACGCACCGTCATGGCGCTCACGCCCAGCTCGTCCGCGAGCTCGGCGATGCTCGCGGCACCCCGGCGGCCCACCTCGGCGACGATCCGCGCCCTGCGTTCTGCGACGAGCACCAGCACCCCTTTCGACCTGCGGCTCAGTGTCCCACGACCTGCCCGCCGCGCCCCTTCCCCCACGACCGTCCCGAGGAGCCGACCGATGCCCACCCTGCCCGCCCCGTACGACGCCTGGTTCCCCGACGCGGAGATCGACGGCACGTACGGCTTCGACCGTGACGCCCTGGGTGCGGTGCGCCCCGCCGAGGAGCCGGAGGGCTTCGCGGACCTGTGGCGGTCCTGGTTCGCGGCCGCGCGGGGCGTCGCGGCGGACGTGGTGCTGGAGCCGGTGGGCCGTCGCGGAGCCCACGACGTCTCGGTCGCGACGTTCACCGCCGACGGCGGGCTGCGGCTGCGGGCGTGGGTGGCGCTGCCCACCGGCGGCGAGGTGCGCGTGGGGATCGTGCACGGGCACGGGTACGGCGGCCGCGACGAGCCGACGTTCGAGCGGGTGCCGGAGCACGCCGCGGTGATCTTCCCGGTCGCGCGTGGGCTGGGGGCGCTCAACGCGGGCGTCGGGGCGCCGGGCACGAGCGCGGAGCACGTGCTGCACGGCATCGAGGACGTCGCGACGTACTCGCTGGGCCGGTGCGCCCGGGACCTGTGGCACGCGGCCACGGCCCTGACCGAGGTGCTGGGCTCGGCGCCGCCGCTGTACTACGTGGGCGGCAGCTTCGGTGGCGGCGTGGGTGCCCTGGCCCTGCCGTGGGACGACCGGTTCGTGGGCGCGACGCTCACGGTGCCGAGCTTCGGGCAGTACGACCTGCGCCTCGCGGTGCCGTGCCACGGCAGCGGCGAGGCGCAGCGCCGGTACGTGGCGGAGCACCCCGAGGCGCGCAGGGTGCTGGCGCTGACCGACGCCTCCGTGGCCGCGACGCACCTGCGCGTGCCGACGCGCGTCGAGTGCGCCCTGTGGGACGCGAACGTGCCGCCGCAGGGCCAGTTCGCCGTCGCGAACGGGGTCGCCGCCGCCGAGCGGGCGGGGACGGGCACCGCGCTCGAGCTCGGGGTGCTCTCCGCGGGTCATGCCGAGTACCCCGGCCAGGCGCGGGAGATGGCGGCCGCGTTCGCCGCGACCCGCGCGCACGTGGACCGCGCGGTCAGCCGCGCCGCGGTGCGCTGATCAGCGCGGGATCCAGCACCTGCGCGCCGCCGGTCGTCAGGACTCCGCCCCGGAGGCGTGCCGGAGAGCGGCGTCGGCCGCGGACGTCACCTGCGGCGCGGCCCCGACAAGGGCGTCGAGGCGCTCCAGGCGACGCGCGGTGTCGTCGTCCGCGGGCGTCATGAGGATGATCCGGTCCCCGCGGGCGCGGTCGAGCCACAAGCTCTGGAAGTGCACGTCGAGGCGGCCGACGCGCGGCGAGGCGTAGCGGCGCAGCTGGGTGCGGTCCCCGGCGATCTCGTACGTCTCCCAGAGGCGCACGAAGTCGGAGGACGTCGCCCGCAGCCGGTCGAGCAGCGCCCGCCAGCGCGGGTCGTCGCGGTGCTCGGGCGCCTTGCCACGGAGGCGGGCGGTGATGTCGCGGAGCACGGCCTCGTCGTCGACGAGGCTGCCGCGCCAGCGCGGGTCGGTGAACATCAGCCAGGCGCAGTTGCGCTCCTCGGGCGGGCGGGCGTCGAGGTCGTCGAACAGGAACCGGTAGGAGCGGTTGGCGGCGAGCAAGTCGTAGCAGTCCGTCTGGATCGCCGCGGGGTACGGCAGCAGCCTCTCCAGCACCGCAAGGTGCTCCGGCCGCACCTCGAAGCCCGGCACCGGGTCGACGGCGGGCTCGCGGCCGGCGAGGACCATGAGGTGGCGGTGCTCCGCGGCGTCCAGGCGCAGCACCCGCGCCACCGCCTCCAGCACCTGGTCGGAGACGTTCCGCGCCCGGCCCTGCTCCAGCCACGTGTACCAGGTGACGCCCACCCCGGCGAGTTGCGCCACCTCCTCGCGCCGCAGGCCCGGGGTGCGACGGCGTCCGCCCGTGGGCAGCCCGACGTCGCCCGGCGTGATGCGGGCGCGCCGGGCGCGCAGGAACGCGCCGAGCTCCTCGCGGCGGGTCGTGCGGGCGGCGTCGGTCATGGCACCAGTGTGCGCGATCGTGCCCGGGGCAACCAGGTGGTGCCGGTACCACGATCAGCAGGCTCCTGGTACCAGGATGAGCGCGGACGCACCGTCGTGGCATGACCACGACCACCACCGGGACGCGACGGCCCGCCCCCGCCACGTCGACCCGTGCACTCACCGGCACCGGCCTCGCCGTCCTGCTCGTCGCCTACCTGCCCGTCAACATGACCTTCGGGTCGGTGAACCTCCTCGCCCCGGCCATCGCCGGTGACCTGGGCGCCACGGCCGCGGGCGGCCAGCTCGTGCTGTCCGCGTACACGACGGCGTTCGCCGCCGCCCTCGTCGTCGCCGGCCGCCTCGGCGACCGGTACGGCCGACGGCGGCTGCTCGCCGTCGGGCTGGCCGCGTTCGCCGCGCTGTCCCTGCTCGCCGCGCTCGCACCGACCCTGCCCGTGCTGGTCGCGCTGCGCGCCGGGCTCGGCGTCGCGTCCGGGCTGTTCACCCCGCAGGTGCTGTCCACGATCCAGGCCACGGCTCCCGACCGGCTGCGCGCCCTGGGCGTCACCCTGTTCGCCGCCATGAGCGGCATCGCCACCATCACGGGGCAGGTGCTCGCAGGCGCCGTCGCCGGCGTCGCGGGCGACCACCTGGGATGGCGGCTCGTGCAGGTGCTCACCGGCGCCGTCGGGGCGGCGGCGCTGCTCGGCCTGCGCGCCGTCCCGGACTCGCGCTCGTCCGCGCCGCTGGCCCTCGACCTGCGCGGCGCCGTCCTGCTCGGCGGCGGGCTGCTGCTGCTCGTCGTGCCGCTGACGCTCGGCTCGTCGGCCGGCTGGCCCCCGCCGTTGCTCGCGATGCTGGTCGCGGGCGGCGTCGTGCTCGTGGTGTTCGCCCGGGCCCAGCGGGCGTCGGAGCGCCGAGGCGACCTGCCCGTCGTGCCGCCGAGCGTGCTGCGCGCCCCCGCCGTGCGGCACGGCCTGGTCATGACGCTCCTGTTCTTCGTCGGCTACGGCGGCTTCCTGTACGAGTTCTCGGCCCTCACGCAGGGCGCGCTGGGCGCGGACGCGTGGGGTGCGGTCCTGCTCGTGCTCGGCTTCGGCGGCGGCTTCATCGCGACGGCGCTCGCGCTGCCCGTCGTCGAGCGGTACACGGGCCGGTGGACGATGACCGGCGGCGCCGTCGGGCAGGCCGCGATGCTGGCGGCGACCGCCGTCGTCGTCGGCAGCGGGCACGCCGGGAGCGCGTTCACCCTGCAGCCCCTGCTCGTGCTGCTCGGCGCCGCCCAGGCGCTCATGTACGGGCCGGTGCTGCGCACCGTGCTCTCGCGCACGCCCACGTGGGCGGCCGGCGTGGCGGGCGGGCTGTTCACCACCCTGCAGCAGCTCGGGCTCGGCCTCGGCGTCGCGCTGCTGGGCGGACTCTTCCAGGCCGTCGCCGGGCACGCGGGCGGCGGCCCGGACGTCGGGCTCCCCCGCGGGTTCGCCGTCGCCGTCGCCGTGCAGGCCGTGCTGGCGCTGGTGTTCGCGACGCTCGCGACCCGCATCGCCCGCTCGCCCCGCTGACCCGCTCGCGGCGCGCCGGTGGCAGACGACGCCTCGGTGCGCGACGGTGGGACCACCGCACATCCGTCCACGGAGGTCACGATGAAGGTCGTCGTCGTCGGCGCGCTCGGCAAGGTCGCGCGCCTGCTCGTCCCGCTGCTGGTCGACGGCGGCACGGGACCGGCCGTCGAGGTGGTCGGTGTGGTGCGCCGGCCGGAGCAGGTGGACCGCGTGGCCGACGTGGGCGCGGACCCCCTGCTGCTCGACGTGGAGAGCGCCACCACCGACGAGATCGCGGCGGCGCTCGACGGGGCGGACGCCGTCGTGTGGTCCGCCGGCGCGGGCGGCGGGAACCCGCAGCGCACCTACGCCGTCGACCGGGACGCCGCGATCCGGTCGATGGACGCCGCCGCGAGCGCCGGGGTGCGCCGCTACGTGATGGTGTCGTGGATCGGCTCGACGCCGGAGCACGGCGTCCCGGAGTCCGCGGGGTTCTTCGCGTATGCGGACGCCAAGCTCGCCGCGGACGACCACCTGCGCGACACGACCCTGGACTGGACGATCCTCGGGCCGGGCACGCTGACGGACGAGCCGCCGACCGGCCGGATCGCGCTCCTGCCCGAGGCCGGCGCCGTCCCGGCCGGCACGGACACGCACGTGCCGCGGGCCGACGTCGCCCAGGTGGTCGCCGCGACGCTGCGCGAGCCGGCGACGGTCGGGCGGTTCGTCCGGTTCAGCGCCGGGGAGACGCCGGTCCCGGCCGCCCTGCGATCCCTGGCCTAGGGTCCGGCACGAGAGACGTGCCGTCGTGAACGGCGCGCGGTACGGTCGGGACGACGTCGAAGGGGATGTGCGATGACCGCTCGGGGCCGGCTTCTGCTGCTGGGTGCGGTCGTGCTGTTCGGCGTGACCCTCACGCTGGTCGCGGTCGAGAGCCGTTGGCAGGCGGTCCCGGTGTGGGCGTTCTGGTCCGTGGTCGTGGTGGGCGCCGTCGCCCGGGTCGTCCGGCACCGCAGTGTGCGGCGCGGCCTGCGGCCCGCGGCGCAGGGCGTGGACGAGGTGCAGGACCTCTACCTCGGCCGCATCCGCCCGCCGGTCACGTACGGCGCCGCGGAGCCGGTGGCGACGGTCGTCGAGCCCGTGCCCGAGGACCCGCTCGCCGGCGGGTCCGTCACCCTCGACCTGGGGCCGGAGGCCCGCCGGCACGACGGGCGGTGATCGCCCCGTGCGGGCGCCGGCCGGGGTCGGTGCGGGTCTCGCTCTCCAGGACGTCGAACCCGGCCGCCGTGAGCCGCGCGCTCATCTCCGCGACAGGCCAGTACCAGGCGGGCGTCACGGCATGGTCGAACGGCTCGACGCGCGGGCCGCTGAAGAACCCGAGCAGCAGGCCGCCGCCGTGCGCGAGGGCGCGCGCGAGCTCGGCGAGCACCGCGTCCATGCCGGACGGCGAAGTGTGGATGACGGAGTACCAGGCGAGGACCCCGCCGAGGCTCCCGTCGGGGACGCCGAGGCCGTCCAGTGCGGCGCGGCGGAACGGGACGCCGGGGTGGCGGGCGCGGGCGTGCTCGAGGAACGGCTCGGCAAGGTCGGCGCCCTCGACATCATGTCCCAGGTCCGCGAGGTGGCGGGTCCAGTGCCCGGGCCCGCAGCCGGCGTCCAGCACGCGTCCCGTCAGGCCGTCGGCCCAACGGGTCACGAGCCGCCGGTCGCGGTCGTCGGCCTGCTCGACCGACCCGAAGAGGTCGACGTACTCGCTCGCTCGCGCGGCGTAGGCGGCGCCGACGTCGTGGCTGGTCACGCCGGTCAGCGTACGACGGCGCGGACGGCGCGGCGGGCGTGCTCGCGCGCCTCGCCGGCGGTCGGCGCGGGAGCGAGACCGAGCAGCCGGCGCCGGTGCGGCTCGCCGAGCAGCAGCGTGTACAACGGCTCCGCGAGGTCGTCGTCGTGCCCCCGGGCGGCGAGCAGCCGGGCGAGGGCCGCGACCGTCGCCGCCGGTCCGCGGGCGTAGAACTCGGCGGCGAGGTCCGGGAGCCGGTCGGCCTCGGCGACGACGAGCCGGTGCAGGGTCACGGCGTCGTCCCCGTGCAGGGCGTGCACGATCCGGGCGGCGACGTCCTCCAGGTCGTCCCCGGCGGGCAGGTCGCGCTCGTGGGCGTGCAGTCGTTCGACGGCGGCGAGGAACAGCCCGGTCTTGTCGGTGAAGTGCCGGTAGATCGTGCGTTTCGTCGCGCCGACCGCCTGGGCGACCGCCTCGATCGTGGTGCCGCCGAGGCCGTGCGCGGCGAACAGCGTGGTGGCCGCGTCGAGGATCTCCGCCCGGCGCGCCTCGGTCTCGCCGTGTCGCGGCCGGCCGGGGCCGCGTCTCGTCGCGCTCGTGTCGGTGCTCACCTCACAAATGATACGTTGCCGTTTCATTGATGCGAAGGAGGGACCGATGGGCACCGACCGGCTGCTGCACGTGGCGTTCAGCGACGACTGGGAGGCCTGCGGGCGGTTCGGCGAGTACGACGTCGCGACCCGCCGCACGCTCTACGACGACGCGGGGTTCGTCCACGCCACGACTGCGGCGGGCCTGCCGCACGTCCTGCGCGACGCGTACGGCGACGCGTCCGAGCCGCTCGTGCTCGCCGTCGTCGACGAGGCCGCCCTCGCGGCCCGGGGGATCCCGGTCCGATGGGAGCCCGGCGCCGGCGCGGACGGCGCCGCCGCGCCGCGCATCGAGGGCCTGCTGCCGATGGACCACGAGACCGTCGTCGCCGTCCTCCCCCTGGAGCGCGGCGACGACGGCTGGCAGGCGCCGGACCTCGACGGGCTGGGTGTGCGCGACGAGGCCCCGCCCGCTACGTGAGGAGCTCAGCGATCCGGCGGCGGATCCCGGCGGCGTCGAGCCCGTGCGCGGCGGCATGCTCGCGCGGCGTGCCGTACCGACGAAGCTCGGCCCCCTCGACCGGCACGCCCACGTGCAGCACGCGGCTGGGCCGGTCCGTGAGCGCGGCGGCAACAGCGCGGGCGCTGGTGCCCTCGAGGTAGGGCTCGACGACGGCGAGCGCCGGCGCCGGGCCCGCGAGCGCCCGCAGCCCCGTCGCGTCGAGGGGGTGCGGGGTGGCCGTCCAGGCGACACGCACCGGAAGGTCCGCGGTGGCGGCGAGCACGGTGTCGAGCATCGGGCCGACGGCGACCACCAGCGGCGCGTCCGCGCCGCCGTCGCGCACCAGGTGCAGCCGGCCGTCCACGGGGTGCGGCGCGGCGTTGTGCTGCGACGACAGGCGCACGTACACCCGGCCCGTGCCGCCCGCCTCGCGGCGCAAGACCTCGGAGACCTCGTCGGCGTGCCCGGGCACGTGCACGGTCCAGCCGGGCAGCGCGGACATCAGGGCGACGTCGGCCGGGGCCTGATGGGTGCGCCCGCCGGAGCTGACGTCGTACGACGCCCCGGCGCTGACGAGCAGCGCGCCGACGTCCTGGTGGCCGAGGTCCAGCTTGACCTGCTCGTACGCCCGCTCGACGAGGAACGGCGCGAACGTGTGGACGACGGGCCGCCGCCCGGCCAGCGCGAGGCCGCCGGCGACGCCGACGAGCGCCTGCTCGCGGATGCCGACGTCGATCACCTGGTCGGGTCGGCGCGCGGCGGGCGCGGGCAGGTACCCGGAGCCGATCACGGCGAGGACGAGGACGGCGTGCGGGTGGTCGCCGAGCACCGGGTCGAGCTCGGCGTAGAAGCGCGTCCTCATGTCGCGGGCGAGGGTCGTGGTGCTCATGCCGTCGCCTCCTTCGCGGACGTGTCGACGACGACGACCGTGGGCCGGTCGGCCACGGTGCGGCGCAGGGCGGCGGCGAGTCGCGGATGGTCGTGCGTGCGCACCTCCGCGGGATCCCAGCCCTCGAGGGCGAACCGGGACGCGATCCCGCCGGGCCAGCCGAGATTGTCGCTGTGGTTGTCGACGACGACGCAGGTGAGGTTGCCGAGACCGAAGCGGCCGGCGACGGCGATCGCCTCGGCGTTGCTGCCCTCGTCCAGCTCGGCGTCGCCGACGAGGACGACGACGCGGGCGGGCGACCGGTCGCGCAGGCCGAGGGCCATGCCGACCGCGAGCGGCAGGCCGTGGCCGAGGGACCCGGAGCCGATCTCGATGCCGGGCACGAGCGTGCGGTCGGGGTGGTGGCCGAGCCGGGAGTCCCAGCTCGCGACGTCGTCGAGCCAGTCCGCGGGGAAGTAGCCCTTGGCGGCGAGCACCGCGTAGGTCGAGGCGGGGCCGTGGCCCTTGGAGAGCAGGAAGCGGTCGCGGTCGGGGTGGTCGGGGTCGTGCGGGTCGACCCGCAGCACCTGGTCGTAGAGGACCCAGAGGGTGTCGAGGGTGGAGTGGGCGCTCGGGTCGTGCTTCTCGTCGCCGGTGACCCGCCGCACGAGGGCGCGGACCGCCTCCGGGACGCGTGCCGGGGGTGTCGTCGTGGTCGTCATGGCACGATCGTTCAACCTCAACCATGATTGAGGTCAAGCGATGTCTCAGGACGACGCGCCGGCGTTCTCCTCCCGCACCCCGTCGGACGCCGTCGACGACCAGATGCCGACCAGGCGCGCGACCACGACCGTGAGGTACAGGGTCCCGACGACCGCGACGAAGGACCCCAGCGACCTGGCCCAGGGCGTCACGGGCAGCACGTCGCCGTAACCGAGCGTCGCGAGGGTGACGTAGGCGTAGTAGAGCGTCTCCTGCCAGGTCAGCGGGCCACCCCCGGACTGCGGGTCCGCGAAGCTGCCGGGCGCCACCAGCTCCAGGAGCGCGAACCCGGCGGCGAACAGCCCGCCGAGCACCAGGTACGCCGTCACCGACGCGAGCACCAGGTCGAGACCGGCGGCGCGGGACCGGCGGAACACGAACCGCAGCAGCGCGAAGATCAGCGTGCCCATCGCGAGCACGACCGACGTGAGCATCGCCGCCGTCGCCGTGGTGCTGTCCTGCGCCACCGCGAACCAGGTGCCGCACACGAGGAACACGCCGGTGACGGCCACCATCGGGGCCACGTGCTGCCCCTCGTCGCGCACGACGACGATCCCCACCGCCAGCATGACGGCGTACCCGAGCATGTAGGCCGCCGTCCACAGGGCGCCGTAGCCCGTGACCGGGTAGCCGAACTGCAGCACGACGGCGGCCGCCAGCAGGGCGGCCAGCGCCCGGGTGCGACCGGGCCGCGCGCGGGCCGGCGCCGGTGGGGCGGGGGCCTCGGCGCCCGGCACGTCAGCCCTCGCGGATGGTCATCGACGCGATGCGGTCGCCGTCGACGACGAACCGGAACGAGCTGCGCCCGTTCGCGTGGGTACTGCGCCAGTCCCCGACGACGGTCACGGCACCGTCGCCCGCGACGTCGACCTCCTCCGGGGTCAGCGTGCCGGTGGCGCCGATGAACTCGCGCGCGCTCCAGCCCTGGATGGCGTCGCGCCCGGTGAAGACGCGCCCCCAGTCGTCGACGTAGCCGTCGGCGGCGAAGGCGTCGAGGAACGCCTGCTCGTCGTGGCGGTTGACCGCCGCCACGAACGACGCGACGGGCTCGGGGACGGTCGGGGCCTGCTCGGACATGGGTCCTCCTTCGTCGTGCGTATCTTCTTGATATACGGATAGGCTAACGACGATATGGAAGCGCGCAACCAGAACACCCGCCAGGCCCTGCTGGACGCGGCCGCCGAGCTCGTCGCCGGCGCGCCGGGCCAGGACGTGCCGCTGCGCGCCATCTGCGACCGGGTGGGCGTGCAGCTGCCCACGCTGTACCACCACTTCGGCAGCAAGTCCGGCCTGCTGGAGGCCGTCATCGAGCACGGCTTCGACCGCTACGTCGGCCTCAAGCGCGCCCAGGAGTCCACCGGCGACCCGATCGAGGACGTCCGCCAGGGGTGGGACGCGCACGTCCGCTTCGGCCTGGACAATCCCGCCTTCTACGCCCTCATGTACGGGCAGGTGATCCCCGGCTACCGGCCCGCGGCCCAGGCCCGCCCCACCGCCGCGCTGCGCGAGCTCACCACCCGGGCCGCGCGGGAGGGCCGTCTCGTCGTCGACCCCGTGCAGGCCGCCGACCACGTGCTCGCCGCGAACGTCGGCGTGACGCTGCACCTCATCACCGCGGACGCCCCCGACCCGGCACTGTCCGCGGCGGTCCGCGAGGCGACGATCGCCGCGGTCACCGGCACTCGGGCCGCCGGCACCGCGCCGCGGGACGACGGCACGCCCGCGGCCGCGGCGACCCTGCTGCGCGCGCTCGCCGCCGACGCGGCCCTCCCGCTCGGCGAGCCCGAGCAGGCGCTGCTGCGCAAGTGGCTCGCCACGCTCGCCCGGACCGACTGACGACACACGCCGCCCACACACCGGACCCAGCGAGGAGACCATGACCGCCCCCTCACCGATGCTGCGCACCGACGAGCGCCGGGGCCACGTCGGCCCGCTCGAGCTGTTCTTTGACCTCGTCTACGTCTTCACGATCATCCAGCTCTCGCACTACGTCGTGGAGCACGACACCCTCACCGGGCTGGCCCAGGCCGCCGTGCTGTTCCTCGCCGTGTGGTGGGGCTGGAACTACACCGCCTGGGCGATGAACTGGCTCGAGCCCGAGAGCCGCGCCGTCCAGGGCCTCGTGGCCGTGCTCATGCTCGCGGCGCTCGCCATGGCGGTCGCGGTCCCGCACGCCTTCGACGAGTCCGCCGGGCTCTTCGTCGCCGCGTACCTGACGCTGCAGCTGCTCCGCAGCGCCGTCATGGTCGCCGTCTTCCGCGGCCGCACCATGGGCCGCAACTACGCGCACCTCCTCGCCTGGAGCGCCGCGGCCGGCGTGCTCTGGGTCGTCGGGCTGCTCGTCCCCGCCGACTGGCGCCTCGCCGTGTGGGCGCTGGCCGTCGTCGTCGACTACGCCGCCCCGCGCGTCGGCTTCTGGATCCCCGGGAGGGGAACCGCGCCCATGTCGACGTGGCCGGTCACCGAGTCCCACCTGGCCGAGCGCAACCGCCTGGTGTTCATCATCGCCCTCGGCGAGTCGATCCTCGTGCTCGGCGGCACCCTGCTCGGCGGCGAGCTCACCGGGCCCGTGGTGCTGGCCGCCCTCGTCGGGTTCGCAACCATCGTGCTGCTGTGGCGCCTCTACTTCGACCACCGGTACGGCAACCAGGAGCACGAGCTCGCGGACGACGCCGACCCCACGGCCGCCGCGCGCGGCGCCTACGCGTACGCGCACGCCCTCATGGTCGGCGGGGCGATCCTCGTCGCCGTCGGCATCGAGACGGTGGTGCACCACCCCGGCGAGCACACCGACGCGATGGCCGCCGCCGCGATCGCCGGCGGCCCCGCCCTGTACCTCGTCGGCAACCTGCTGTTCCAGCGGGCGCTGTGGGGCCGCACCCCGCGCTCGCGCGTCGCGGGGCTCGCCGCGCTCGCGGTCGTGGCTGCCGTCGCACCCCTGCTGCCGCTGATCGCGACGGCGGCGCTCGTCCTGGCCGTGCTCGGCGCGCTGGTCGTGGCCGGCGGCCGGCGGGCGTGACGCACGCCCCACCTCATCCCCCGCGCGGACCGGCGGCACCTCGGGCACGATCGGGAGGGACCCGCCGTCGTCCCGCCTGGAGGTTCCGCCGTGGCCCGTACCGTCGCTGAGCACCTCGTCGACCAGCTCGTCGCCGCCGGCGTCAAGCGCATCTACGGCATCGTCGGGGACTCGCTCAACCCCGTCGTCGACGCCGTCCGCCGCACCGAGGGCATCGACTGGGTGCACGTGCGCCACGAGGAGGCGGCCGCGTTCGCCGCCGCGGCCGAGGCAGAGGTGACCGGCGAGCTCGCCGTCTGCGCGGGGTCGTGCGGGCCCGGCAACCTGCACCTCATCAACGGCCTCTACGACGCGAACCGCTCCAAGGTGCCCGTGCTGGCGATCGCCTCGCACATCCCGAGCGCGCAGATCGGCACGCGGTTCTTCCAGGAGACGCACCCGGACCGCCTCTTCACCGAGGCGTCCGTGTTCTCCGAGATGATCTCCACCGCCGCCCAGCTGCCGCGCGTCACCCGGTCCGCGATCCAGCACGCCCTGGCCGAGCCCGGCGTCGCGGTCCTCACCCTGCCCGGCGACGTCGCCGACGAGCGCGTGCCGGACGACGACGCCCCGATCCTCGTGCCCGGCGCCTGCCCGGCCCGCGTCGTGCCGAACGACGGCGACGTCGCGGCCCTGGCCGACGCGATCAACGACGCGACGAAGGTGACGCTGTTCGTCGGGGCGGGGGCGCGCGGGTCCCGCGCCGAGGTCCTCGAGCTCGCCGACCTCGCCGCCGCGCCGGTCGGGCACTCGCTGCGCGGCAAGGAGATCATCCAGTACGACAACCCGCACGACGTAGGGATGTCCGGCCTGCTCGGCTACGGCTCCTGCCACGAGGCGATCCACTCCGCGGACCTGCTGATCCTCGTGGGCACGGACTTCCCGTACGACTCGTTCCTGCCCGACGACGTCCCCACCGCGCAGATCGACGTCGACGCGAGCCACCTGGGCCGCCGCACCCGCCTCGACCTGCCCGTGCACGGCGACGTCGGCGAGACGCTGCGTCTGCTCAACCCGCTGGTCACCCGCAAGAAGGACCGCACCTTCCTGCGCCGGATGGTCGACAAGCACGCCGAGACCATGACCAAGGTCGTGGGCGCGTACACGCGCAACGTGGAGAAGCACACGCCCATCCACCCCGAGTACGCGGCCGTGCAGCTCGACGAGACGGCGGCCGACGACGCCGTCTTCACCGTCGACACCGGCATGAACAACGTGTGGGCGGCCCGGTACATCACCCCGAACGGGCGGCGCCGCGTCATCGGGTCGTTCATCCACGGGTCGATGGCGAACGCCCTGCCCCACGCGATCGGCGCGGCGTTCGCCCAGCCGGGACGCCAGGTCGTGGCGCTCGCCGGCGACGGCGGCCTGTCGATGCTGCTGGGCGAGCTCATCACCGTACGCACCTTCGACCTGCCGGTGAAGATCGTCGTCTTCAACAACTCGACCCTCGGGATGGTCAAGCTGGAGATGCTCGTCGAGGGCCTGCCCTCGCACGGCACCGACTCCCCCGCCGTCGAATACCGCAACATCGCGACGGCGGTCGGCATCCCCGCGGTCCGGGTGGAGAAGCCCCGCGACCTGCGCAAGGCGCTGGCCGGCGCGTTCGACCGCGAGGGCCCCGCCCTCGTCGAGGTCGTCACCGACCCGCGCGCCCTGTCCATCCCGCCGTCGATCACCTCCGGGCAGATCCGCGGCTTCGCCACCGCCATGACGAAGGAGATCTTCGGCGGCGGCATGGGCGAGGTGATGTCGATGGCGCGCTCGAACCTGCGCAACCTGCCGCGCTAGGTGTTCCGGCTGGGGGACGGCTCAGAGGCGGGCGACGGCGTCCCGAGGACGACGGCCAGCGAGAGGCGTGCGGCGTCCTCGGTGTCCGGCTCCGCCGTGTAGACCATGACACGCAGGTCGTCCCCGGCGACGACGAGGGTGTCGCAGTCGAGCCCGATCGGCCCGACCTGCGGGTGGTCGATGATCTTGTGGCGCGACCGGGACTCGTGGGCCCGCAGCTCGCCGCCGTCCCAGAGCTCGGCGAACCGCGGGCTCGCCCGCCGGAGCTCGGCGACCAGCCGGTCGACGCGACGGTCGGCGGGATACTTCGCCGCCGTCATCCGCAGGTCCGCGACCAGGCCCTCCTGCTGCTCGGCGAGCTCTTCCGGGGTGTGACGCGCGACCGGGCCCGGGCCCGCGAGGTTGCGCCACACGCCGTTGCGCTCGATGCCGCGCCAGGCGGACGCGCCCGTGAGGGCCTCGTAGGGCGCGTTGGCGTCGACGAGGTTCCACATCGCGTCGTACACGACGACCGGGGTGCCCGAGAGCCGGCCCAGCAGGCGCTGCACGCTGGGCGGGATCCGCTGGGAGACGACGCCCGGCCCGGGTGCCGGGCGGCCGCTCAGCCGGAACAGGAGCTCCCGCTCGGTGTCCGAGAGCCGCAGCGCCCGGCAGAGCGCCTCGACGACCTGCTCCGACGGCGACGTCGCCCGGCCCTGCTCGAGCCGGGTCAGGTAGTCCACGGAGATGCCCGCGAGGTCGGCGAGCTCCTCGCGCCGGAGCCCCGCCGCCCGCCGGCGTCCGCCGACCGGCAGGCCGAGGGCGCCCGGCGCGACCCGGTCGCGCCACCGGCGCACCGCCCGCCCGAACTCCTGCTGCTCCACCCTGCCAGTCTCTCGCGCGGTCCCTCGCGCTGTCCTGGCCCTGGCAGTCCTACGACATCCCGACGACTGCCTCCCGGGGAGGACCCGTCCGACGGTGGATCCATGACCACGACACTCATCACCGGGGCCAACACCGGCCTCGGCCTGGAAACCGCCCGCCGTCTCGTCGCCGCCGGGCACACCGTCTACGTCGGCGCCCGCGATGGCGGGCGAGGACGGGCCGCCGCCGAGGAGCTCGGCGCGCGCTTCGTCCAGATCGACGTCACCGACGACGACTCGGTCGTCGCCGCGCTCGCCACGATCGAGCAACAGGGAGGGCTCGACGTGCTCGTCAACAACGCCGGGATCGCGCTGCGGGGCCGCGACGGCCACGGCGAGATGCTCGACGGCCCGAGCGTACTGCGCGTCTTCGACACGAACGCGGTGGGCGTCGTGCGCGTCACCGAGGCGGCGCTCCCGCTGCTGCGCCGGTCCGACAACCCGGTCGTCGTCAACGTCTCCAGCGCGCTCGGCTCGTTCTGGGCCACGCACGAGGAGTCGAGACCCGCAGCGCACTTCCCGTCGATCGTCTACGGGTCGAGCAAGGCGGCCGTGTCGATGCTCACCGTGCAGTACGCGAAGGCCGTGCCCGAGGTGAAGTTCAACGCCGTCGAGCCCGGCATCACTGCCACGCGGCTCGGCGGCGGGGACCCCGGCAGCCACCCGGGGCGACCGGCGGAGGTGAGCGCACAGGTCGTGGCCCGGCTGGCCATGATCGGCGCCGACGGCCCGACCGGCACCTTCCACGAGGACGACGGCGAGCTGGGCTGGTGAGGCCCTGACGCCCCCCGGTCAGCGCCAGCGGGCGGCGACGGCGAGGAACGCGTCGTTCGCCTCCCGCTCGCCGATGCTGACCCGCATGCCGTCCCCGGCGAACGGGCGCACGAGGACGCCCGCCTCGCGGGCCTCGGCAGCGCGGTCCACGGTCGCGTCGCCGAGTGCGAACCACACGAAGTTGGCGTGCGTCTCGGGCAGGTCCCAGCCCTGCTCGGCGAGCGCCGCGGTGACGCGGGCGCGCTCGGCCACGAGGGCGTCGACGCGCTCCAGCAGCTCGGCCTGCGCGGCGGGCTCGAGCGACGCGAGCGCGGCGCGCTGGGCGATGTGCGAGACGCCGAAGGGGGTGGAGACGGCGCGGATCCCGGCGGCGACGCGCGGCTCGGCGACGGCGTAGCCGACGCGCAGACCCGCCAGCCCGTACGCCTTGGACAGGGTGCGGAGCAGCACGACGTTGGGGTGCCGGCGCAGCAGGTCCACGCCGTCGGGCGCCTGCGGGTCGCGCACGAACTCCAGGTAGGCCTCGTCGACGATCACCAGCACGTCGCGGGGCACCGCCGCGAGGAACATCTCCAGCTCGTCCGCGTGCACGACGGGCCCGGTCGGGTTGTTCGGGGTGCAGACCATGACCACCCGCGTGCGCGGGGTGACGGCGGCGGCCATGGCGGGCAGATCGAGCCGCCCGTCGGGCCGCACCGGCACGGTGACGCTCGTGCCGCCGGCGACGGCGACGGTGATGGGGTAGGCCTCGAAGGAGCGCCAGGGGTAGACGACCTCGTCCCCGTGCTCGACGACGGCCTGCAGCACGTGACCGAGCACCGCGACGGAGCCGTTGCCGACGACCACCTGGTCCGCGTCGACGCCGACGTGCGCGGCGAGCGCCTCGACGAGCTCGGTCGCGAACATGTCGGGGTACCGGTTGACCTCCGCGGCCGCGTCCGCGATCGCGGCGAGCACGGACGGCAGCGGCGGGTACGGGTTCTCGTTCGAGGAGAGCTTCCACAGCTTCGCGCCGGCCCCGGGCCGTGCGCCGGGGACGTAGGCGGGCAGCGCGGCGACGGCGGCACGCAGGGGGACGATCGGGGAGTCAGCGGCGGTGGTCACAGCCGTCAAGGATGCCACCCCGGTGGTACCGGTCGGCCCGTCGACGGTGGTTCACCGCCCACCGGCACGCGTGACGTGCCAGGATGCGGGCATGAACTTCCTCGTCCGCGTGATCGTCACGGCCGTGGCGCTGTGGCTGAGCGACCTCATCTTCACCAACCTCGAGATCTACGGCGGCGACGACAGCGTCGGCAGCCGGATCCTCGTGATCCTGGGCGTCGCGCTGGTGTTCTCGCTCGTCAGCGCGATCGTGAAGCCCATCGTCAGCATCATCTCGATCCCGCTGCTGATCCTCACCCTGGGCCTGTTCTACCTGCTGATCAACGCGTTCATGCTGTGGCTGACCACGTGGATCACGGACCAGGGCTGGTTCGGCGACTGGGGGCTGGAGGTCTCCGGCGGGTTCTGGTGGTTCGTGTGGATCGCGCTGATCCTCGCGGTGCTGCAGGCGATCATCGGAGCGTTCGCCCCGAAGAAGGACTGACCGCCGCTTCCTCAGTGCGCCACCGCCCTCGCCGGGATTCCCGGCGGGGGCGTCGTCGTCCCGCCCGCCCGTCCGGGCGCCATCACCACGGGCCCGGAGGCGACGCGGCGTGCGGCGAAGAACGTGGTCCGCGAGCCGGTGCCGCCGAGCAGCCGTTCGATGCGGGCGGTGACGTCCGCGACCTGCACGTTCCGCGACGTGCGCGCTGCTGCGAGGGTGCGCAGATGGGTGGGCATCGCGTGCGCCAGCGCGACGCTGCCCGACGCGGCGCGGTCGAGCGGCTCGTCCGACGCCCGCAGCGCGCGGCCCACCGTGACGCGGTCGGCGGTGGCGGGGTTCTCGGCGCTCGACCGGCCGTCGGTCGCGGCCACGAGCCCCTCGTCGGTCTCGAGGTGCAGCACGGGGACGCCGCGGGGGGTGTCGAACGTGGCGGTGGGCGCGCCGGCGGTCACGACGCCGCCGACGCGGTGCTTCTCGGCGAACGCGGGCGAGGACGCGAGCGCGACCGCGGCGATGCCGCCGAGGCTGTGCCCCACGAGGACCACCGGGTCGCCCGACTCCGCGCCGGCCCGGTCCAGCGCCTGCGTGACGGAGTCGGTCAGCTCCGACGCCTGGTGGGCCATCAGCTCGAGGTCGCTCAGTCCGTCGAAGGGGTGCGTCGCCGACACGAGTCCCTGGGTTCCCGGCACGAGCACGGTCCACGACGTCGTCCCGTCGTCGTGCGTCACGCGTTCGACGGCGAGCGTGCCGGCGGGCGCACCGGTACCCGGCCTGCCGGCGATCCCGCTGCCGTGCGGGTAGAGGTCGGCGGTGCGCGCCAGCGCCTCGTCCACCGTGGCCGACGGCCGTCCCGCCCAGTCCGGCGGTCCCGTGCCCGGACCGCCGGCAGCGAGCGGCGCCACCCGGACCGTGCCGTCCGGCACCGCGGTGCCCACGAGCGTGGCGAGCTCGCCGGCCCCGCCGGTGACGCCCCGCCGCGGGTCGACGCCCCACGCCAGGCCGGACATCGCCTCGGCGGCCACGGAGGCGACCTGCCGCCATGCGGCGGCGAGGGTGCCGTCGTGGCCGTCCCGGACGGCGGTGCCGGGCGGCGTCCGCTCGGCCCACGCGGGCGCGGACTCCGCGCCGTCGTCGGCGGACCGCAGGGTCGCGGCGCCGACGCCGGTGCTCATCCGCATCCACGGCAGCAGGTGGACGTCGACGGCCCGACCCGCGACGGCGAAGAGTGTCGTCACGAGCACCCCCGCGGACCGCTCCACGACGGACTCGCCCCGCCGGTACAGTCCCGCGGCGATCCGCAGTCGCAGCGCGAGCCGGTCGGACGTCGTCGCCCGGGCGGCGAGGCCGGCCGCCACCTCCTGGGCGAGGTCGGCGGCGTGGCTGGCCGCCGCGACCTCGCTCGGACCGGGCCTGGCCTCGAACGGCACGCCGAGGGGGTCCGGCGCCCAGGTGGACCGCCGCAGCACGTCGTGGGCCGCGGAGCAGCGCCGCGCCGCCGCACGCAGCCCGGCCGCGGCGTCGTCGAGCAGGGCGGCGGCGTGCCGCACGTCGTCGGCGTCGACGCGCATCAGCGGGCGCCCGCCGACGATCGTCAGCGTCTCCTCCGGTGCCAGTCCGCCGTCCTCCTGACCGGTCACCGGGGCAGCACCGCCACGGCTTGGTCGATGTCGCCGAGGTGACGGTCGATCTCCCGCAGGAGGATGCCCACCTCGGCCCGGAACCGGGCGGCGGCGGGTGACTCCCACCCGATCTGGAGGCTCCGCCGTGCCCGCGACGCGGCGTCCTCGGCGTCGGCGCGGGCGCCGAGCAGCCCGGCGACGCCGGATGGCAGGAGCGTGGGTGGCGCGAACGGCCCGTCCGGGGAGGTCATGGCCCGGACGCTAGGTCGGCGGTCCGCCCGGTCCGGAGCCTACGGACCGCACTGTGCACGGACGCCCCCTGTGGACGGCCTGCGGGCGGCACCCCGCCGCGACCACGACCCGGCGGGTCACGTCGGGTCGACCCCGGCGAGCCGGTCCCGGTCGGACAGGATGTCGATGCCGGTCACGCGACCGCCCGACACGGTGAACGCGAGCACGGAGTACACCGTGCCGTCGTCGAGCACGGTGACGAGGCCGGGCGACCCGCCCACGAGCACGAGGCGCGAGAAGCGCGCCGTGCCGAAGTGCAGCCGCGCCTGCTCGGCCACCGCCTGCGCGCCGCGCAGCACGCGGGACAGCTCCCCGGGCCCGTAGTCGAGACGTACCACGATCTCGGGGTCGAGCAGCGCCACGAGACCGTCGAAGTCCCCCGCCTGCGACGCGGCGAGGTACGCGGCGACGACCTCCCGGCGTCGCGCGACGTCGTCCTGCGGGGGCACGGCCTCACGCACCTTGCGGCGCGCGCGGCTGGCGAGCTGGCGCGTGGCGGCGACGGACCTGTCGACGACGGGCGCGATCTCCTCGAACGGCACGGAGAACTGGTCGTGCAGCACGAAGGCGACGCGCTCGGCCGGCGCCAGCGTGTCCAGCACCACGAGGAGCGCCGCGCCGAGCTCGTCCTGCTCGACCGCTCTCCGCTCGGGATCCTCCAGGTCGTCGACGGACGTCACCAGCAGGTCGGGCAGGTGCCCGTCCCCGCCGGTCTCCCGGCGTGCACCCCGGGAGCGCAGGAGGTTGAGCGCGACCCGGGCGACGATCGTCGTGAGCCAGCCGCCGAGGTTCGCCACGCCGGCCGTGCCGGCGGCGTGCGCGCGCACCCACGCGTCCTGCACCGCGTCCTCCGCGTCGGCCGTGGAGCCCAGCACCCGGTACGCCACCGCGCGCAGGTGCGGGCGGAACGTCTCGAACTGGTCCGCCATGAGCTGGTCCGCGCTCATCGGTCACACTCCTTCGTCGGGCCGTGTCAGAGGGGTGACAGCACACGCTGCCGGTGCCCACCGAACCACAGGAGTGCGACACCGGCCCTCGGACAGGAGCCCGCATGACCTCTCGGACGTCGAACGATCTGGCCTCGACCGACACCTTCTCCACCGCCCTCGCGGGCGCCCTCACGGGACGCCGCCTGCTTCCCGGCGACGACGGCTTCGACGCCGCCGCCACGCCGTGGAACCTCGCCGTCCGGCAGCCGGTCGCCGCCGTCGTCGAGGCCGCGGACGCCGACGACGTCGCCGCCACGGTGCGGCACTCGCGGGCCGCGGGACTCGCCGTCGCCGCCCAGTCGACCGGCCACGGCGCGTCGGGCGACGTGGCGGGCACGGTGCTGCTGCGCACCGGCGCGCTCGACGCCGTCGAGGTGGACCCGGCGCGCCGCACCGCCCGCGTCGGCGCCGGCGCGTCGTGGGGCGCGGTGCAGGCGGCGGCCGCGCCGCACGGGCTCACCACCCTGCTCGGCAGCGCACCCGGCGTGGGCGCGGTCGGCTACACGCTCGGCGGCGGTCTGGGCTGGTTCAGCCGCGCCCACGGCCTGGCAGCCGACCACGTGCGGTCGTTCGACGTCGTCGACCCGGCGGGCGAGCAGGTCACCGTCACCGCGGCGTCGGACCCGGAGCTGTTCTGGGCGCTGCGCGGCGGTGGCGGCGACCTGGCCGTCGTGACGGCCATGGAGATCGACCTCGTCGAGGTGCCCGCGTTCTCGGGCGGCAAGGTCGCCTGGCCGGCCGCGCGTGCCGCCGAGGTCCTCGCCGTCTTCCGTGAGGTCACCGCCGCCGCGCCGCGCGAGCTCAGCGTGTGGCTGTCGCGGGTCGAGGCGCCGGGCGCCCCTGCCGTCGTCGTCGTGCACGCCGCGTACCTGGGCGACGCCGCGTCAGCCCGCGCGCTGCTCGCGCCGTTCGCCGCCGTCCCGGGCGCCCTCGGCCCCGGGCTCGACGCCGCGATCGGCCCGGTCCGGCTGGCGGACGTCGGCGACATCACGGCCGACCCGACCGACCCGGCCGCGGGGCGGTCGCGCGCCGAGCTCCTGTCGCGAGTCGACGACGAGGCGGTGGAGCGCCTGTTCACGACGTCCGTCGCGCCGCTGCTGATGCTGCAGCTGCGGCACCTGGGCGGTGCGCTCGCCGCGCCCGAGGACGACGCCGGCGCGCTGGGCCCCATCACCGAGCCGTACCTCCTGTACGCGTTCGGCCTGGCGTTCGAGCCCGGCCTCGCGACCGCCGTCGGGGGGCGGCTCGACGCCCTGCCGGTCAAGCTCGACGGCGTCGCCACGGGGCGCAAGCCGGCCACGTTCCTCGCACCCGGCGAGAGCGCGGCGGCCGCGTACGACGACGCCGCCCTCGCCCGCCTGCGGGAGCTCAAGCGCGCCCGCGACCCGCAGGGCACCGTCCGCGGCGCCTACCCCCTCCTCGGTTGAGCCCCCGGGCGTTGTGAGCGCGATCTCGGGGACAGTTCGGGGTCGCACTGTCCCCGAGATCGCGCTCACAACGTCTGCCTGGGCCCGTGGGAGAATGCGGGGCGTGACCTCCACCACGCCGCAGACCTCGACGACCACTGCCGACCAGCCCGCCCGCGTGAACCTCGCCGACGTCACCCCGCCCGTCGCGCTGGGCCCGCTCGACGGGCGCTACCGCGGGGCCGTCGCGCCGCTGGTGGACCACCTCAGCGAGGCGGCCCTGAACCGGGCCCGCATCCACGTCGAGGTCGAGTGGCTGATCACCCTGTGCAACGGGACCGCGGCACAGCCGGGGGCGGTCGTGCCGGGCGCGCCGACGCTGTCCGACGCCGAGGTCGGCTACCTGCGCCGGATCCCCGCGACGTTCGGCGCGGACGAGATCGCCGAGCTGGCCGCCATCGAGCGCGAGACCGTGCACGACGTCAAGGCGGTCGAGTACTTCATCAAGCGCCGCATCGCCGCCGCCCCCGAGGCCCTGGGCGAGACGTCGCTGCCCGCCGCGAGCGAGCTGGTGCACTTCGCGTGCACGAGCGAGGACATCAACAACCTCTCGTACGCCCTCATGGTCGCCGGCGCGGTGCGCGAGGTGTGGCTCCCCGCGGCCACCGACCTGGGCGACCAGCTCGCCGCCATGGCGCGCGAGCACGCCGAGGTGCCGATGCTGAGCCGCACGCACGGCCAGCCCGCGACCCCGACGACGATGGGCAAGGAGATCGCCGTCCTCGCCCACCGCCTGCGCCGCCAGCTGCGCCGGGTCGAGGGCGCGGAGTACCTGGGCAAGCTGAACGGCGCCACCGGCACTTTCGGCGCGCACACCGTGGCCGTCCCGGGTGCCAACTGGCCCGCCGTCTCGAAGGCGTTCGTCGAGCACCTGGGCCTGACCTGGAACCCGCTGACCACGCAGATCGAGTCGCACGACTGGCAGGCCGAGGTCTACGCGGACGTCGCCCGCTTCAACCGGATCCTGCACAACCTCGCGACCGACGTGTGGACGTACATCTCGCTCGGGTTCTTCACGCAGGTGCCCGTCGCGGGCGCCACCGGCAGCTCGACGATGCCGCACAAGGTCAACCCGATCCGGTTCGAGAACGCCGAGGCGAACCTCGAGATCTCCTGCTCGCTGCTCGACACCCTGTCGGCGACCCTGGTGACGAGCCGCCTGCAGCGCGACCTCACCGACTCCACGACGCAGCGCAACATCGGCCCGGCGTTCGGGCACTCGCTGCTCGCGATCGACAACGTCCGCCGCGGCCTCAAGGCGCTGAACGTCAACGCCGCCCTCATGGCCGAGGACCTCGACGCCAACTGGGAGGTGCTCGGCGAGCCCGTCCAGTCCGCGATGCGCGCCGCGTCCGTCGCCGGCGTCGAGGGCATGGACAACCCCTACGAGCGCCTCAAGGAGCTCACCCGCGGCCAGCGCGTCGACGCCGCCCGCATGCGCGAGTTCGTCGCCGGCCTCGGCCTGCCCGACGACGTCGCCGAGCGCCTCGCGGCCCTCACCCCGGCGTCGTACACCGGCGTCGCCGCCCGGCTGGTCGAGGACTACCTCGCCTGAGGAACATGTCCTTCTTCGGAGCCGAACATGGGGTTGGTCCGGGATTCAGGGTCTGAATCCCGGACCAACCCCATGTTCGGCGGACTCCGGTCAACCGGCGAGCTCGGCACGAAGCCGTGCACGCGCCTGACCGAGCTCGTCCACCCGGTTGACGACCCACCGCAGCACGGACGCCACCGCGACCGACGCGGCGAGCAGCGCCGCGACGTTCCCGGCGTCGACGACGTCGAGCTGCCTGAGCTGGGACGCGAAGAGGCCGATCCGCCCCAGCCCGACGGCGGTCCCCACGCCGGCGAGGACGGGGAGTGCGTGACGCCCCCGCCTCGTGGCCAGGACGACGCCCGAGACGACGACCAGTCCCACGAACATCGCACCGTTCCCGAGGAGCATCGTCGAGGACGGGGCGGGGATCCACGAGTCGTCATCCGCGATCCCGACGCGCACGACCGCCGCGACCGGCAGGGTGGCGGCCACGGCCGCCGCTGCCATGGACGACCGGCTCCGTATCCTCCCCACGAGCGACACGCTGACGCACCGGATCCCCGCCGCGGCAGCGAGCGCGGTCAGCGCGACGACCCACCCCATCGCCGTGAACACGGGGAACAGGCCGCGATACACGGTTCCGACCACGGACAGGCCGAGCAGGACGACCCACCCGGACGCGGCCGCGACGGCGAGGGCCGACAGGGCGACGCGGTGCAGTCCCCCCGCGAGCGCGAGCATCCCGCAGACCCACAGCACCCAGGAGAGCAGCAGCGGCGACCACGCCAGCAGACTGCCGATCTGCCCGTCGACGACCGCACCGTCGTGCACGAGGACGGCGGAGGCCGCCGAGCCCAGCGCGACCATGGCGGGGCCCGCCAGGACCAACGGCAGCAGCACGAGGAGCCAGCCGGCCGCCGACCGCCGCTGCTCCGGCGTCGAGCCGAACGGCGCGAGCACCCACTCGCGTGCGGCGGCGCGAAGCAGGTCGACCACCTCCGGTCGCGTGGGCCGCGACCGGCCGGGCGTCGCGCCGTCGAGCAGGTGCCCGAGCATCTCCGCGCCGTGCGCCCGCCGATGGGCATAGGGGAAGAGGCGGAGCAGCCGCCGGTAGTCGCGCACCAGCGCGGGCGGCACGAACGTCGTCTCGTCGCTCATGCCGGCACCTCCCCGAGCCCGGCCGGGCCCCGTTCCCCGAGCGCCGGAACGCCGACCCGTCGCGACCCCAGCCGTTCGAGCGCCTGCCGCGCCTGCGCCTCCGTGCGTCGGGCCTCGGCCGCGAGCCGCGTACCGCCGTCGGGCGTGAGCCGGTAGTAGCGCCGCAGCCGGGAGTCGACCACCTCCTCATGGTCGACCTCGACAAGCCCGGCGCCGACGAGCCGGTCGATCGCGCCGTACAGGGTGCCCGCCCGCAACGTGACCCGGCCGCCCGAGCTCTCCTCGACGTCCTTGGAGATGCCGTACCCGTGCGACGGCCCCTGCGCGAGCGCAGAGAGGATCAGGAACGCCGGTTCTTGCAACGGTCGCGATGCCATGTCGCGAATATACCCTCGCGACGAACCTATAGACCGCCGACACGGCCCGTCGACCATGGCTTTCCTCGGTGCCGAACATGGGGTTGGTCCGGGATTCAGAGTCTGAATCCCGGACCAACCCCATGTTCGGCAGCTGCAAGTGACGGGCGGCGCGGCGGTCAGGTCGTGGTCGCGACCTCCTGCCGCCCGAGGACGGCGAGCAGCTCCAGCTTCTCGGCCGCCTCGGACCGTGGCGGCGCGGTGAGGACGAGGAGCGCCTGGGTCTGGTCCTCGGTGAACAGGACCTGGCAGTCGAGCTCGACGGGGCCGACCTGGGGGTGCAGCAGCGTCTTGTGGTCCGCGAACCGCTGGGAGACCTCGTGCCGGTCCCACAGCGCGGCGAACTCGGCGCTGCGGGTGCGCAGGACGGTGACGAGCTCGGCGGCGCGTGACCGCGGGCCGAGGATGCCGTGGGCCACGCGGAGCGTCGAGACCAGGGCGCGGCCCTGCCGGTCGCGGTCGTCGGCGGGGTAGATCGTGCGCTCGTCGGGGTCGGTGAACCAGCGGTAGACGTCGCTGCGCTCCCACCCGGTCAGGCTCGACCGGTCGCCGAGCAGCGCCACGGCGAGGTCGTTCGCGACCAGCGTCTCCCCCAGCGCCGAGAGCACCAGGGCAGGGGTGTCCGAGAGCCGGTCGAGCACGCGCTGCAGCGCGGGGCGCACGTGGGACGACGTCGTGACGCGGTCCGGGGCGCCGCGACCCGAGACCCGGAACAGGTAGTCGCGCTCGTCGTCGGTGAGGCGCAGGGCCCGCGCGAGGGACGCCAGCATCTGCTCGCTCGGCTGCGGGCCGCGCTGCTGCTCGAGCCGCGTGTAGTAGTCGGTGGACATCGCCGCGAGCAGCGCGACCTCCTCGCGCCGCAGCCCCGCCGTGCGCCGGCGCGCCCCGGCGGGCAGGCCGACGTCGGCAGGCCGCACCGACTCGCGGCGACGGCGGAGGAACTCGGCCAGTGCTGCTCGGTCCATGCGCCCATCGTCCGCCGACGGCGCGGGGCGGGCCAGACCTGAGCCAGGGACCGCCGGTCCCCCGATGTCCGCTCCTCTCCCGCTCCCGGCGGGCACAGCGCAGCGTGGAGGCATGGACATCACCCGCAGTACCGTCTTCATCCCCGGCGCGACGAGCGGCATCGGCCTCGCCCTCGCCCTACGTCTGCAGGCCCGCGGCAGCACCGTGATCGTGGGCGGCCGGCGCACCGCACTGCTCGACGAGATCGCCGCCGCGCACCCCGGCATCGACTCCGTCCGTATCGACACCGCCGACTCGGCGAGCATCGAGACCGCTCGCGACGAGGTGCTGGCCCGCCACCCCGAGCTCGATGCCGTCGTCGCGATGGCCGGGATCATGCAGCCCGAGGACTGGACGTCGCCCGACTTCCTGCCCGCAGCGGAGCGCACGGTCGTGACCAACCTGCTGGGACCGATCCGGCTCGCGGCGGCGTTCCTGCCGCACCTGCGAACCAGGGACGGGGCCGCGTTCGTCACCGTCTCGTCCGGGCTGGCACATGTACCACTGACCGTGACGCCGACGTACAACGCCACGAAGGCCGCGATCCACCGGCTCAGCGAAGGCATCCGGCTGCAGCTCGAGCCCGCCGGCGTCCAGGTGATCGAGATCGTGCCGCCCGCGGTGCGGACCGCGATCGTGCCGGGCCAGGAGGACAGCCCGATCGCGATGCCGCTGGACGACTACGCCGACGAGGTGATGGACCTGCTGGCCGCACGGCCCGACGCGCACGAGATCCTGGTCGAGGGAGTGAAGTTCCTCCGGTTCGCCGAGGTGCGGGGCGCCTACGACGAGACGGTCGCGCGGCTCAACGCCGCCGACCCGCACTAGCCCCCGCGCCGACCTCGCCCACGTCAGGCACGTCGACACCCGCTGTGTCGAGCACCTCGACGGCGTTACGGAGCATCGTCGAGGTGACGTCCCGGACGCTGCGGAAGTACTCGGGGTTGTCCGCGATGTACTTCTCGAGGACGGCGGCGTCGAGATCCGCCAACCGCTGGACCACGCGGAGCTCTCGCTTGCAGCGCACGTCAGCCTCCACGACCGCGTGCTCGGCCTGGGGCGGCAGGAGCCGCGAGGGGTAGGGCGCGTCCTGGTCCAGGAACTCCAGGTCCTCCGGGGTGTACCCGAGCGTGGCGGGGTCGGGCTGGACCATGCCGTGCTTCGTCGGCACCGAGTGCTCCTCGATGTCGTCGAGGATGGCCTGCTGCTCCGGTGTGTACTCCACGGTGAGGTCGAGCACCCCGTCCGGCACGAGCGCCTGGGTGTTCTCGAACGCCGGGTAGCCCGCGTCCGCCAGGCACTGCCGCCACTCGTCGACGACCTTCTTCGCACTCCGGCCGGCCCGACTCTCGGGACGGGACAGGGCAGCGAGGCTGTCGTCGTCGTAGCCGGCCAGGTCGGCCGCGAGCTCGGGTCGCCCCCCCGGTCCCCGCGGACCAGGCGGTGTCCCGCAGCTCCTGCTGTGTCAGTCCGGTGAGCCGGTCCTCGGCACCCTCCGTGCACGCGATCACGTCATCGTCGGGCACCGCACCGGGATCGGCGTCGTTGGGCGACGTGGCGACACCTTCGTACCCCCACCAGAACGCGCCCCGACCGATGACCTCGTCATAGCTCGCCTCGAGGTCGTCGTCCGACCACAGTCCGAGCGCGCGGTACCGCCCGGGCCCGCCCAGGTAGCGCGTCGCGAGCCCGACGAACTCGACCTCGTCGCCGTACCCGGCCTCCGTGTAGCACTGGATCTCCAGGTACTCGCGCGCCGTGTCGATGACGGCCTGCTGCTCCGGCGTCGGCGACCAGTCGTCGGTCGGCAGCCGGATGGTGCCAGCGGCGTGGTCGACGACGGCGCGGGGGCCGTCGTCGTCCTTGCTCGTCGGACTGCCGGTCGGCGCCGGGCTGGATGACGGGCTCGACGACGGGCTCGACGCGGGCCCGGGAGTCGGCGCATGCGCCGTCGATCCGGACCAGGCGAGCACGCCGACGACGAGTCCGGCGCACAGCGCCCCCGCGCCGCCGGTCGCCGCCGCCCTCCGCCACCGTCGACGGCGCCGCCCCGCGCGCAGCACCGCCTCCCGGTCGATGTCGAGGGCGGGCAGGTCGGTACCGAGCTCTCGGATCCGGTGCACGACGTCGTCGTCGCTCATCGCTGGTCCTCCGTTCGCGCGGCGGGTTCCGGGTCGATCACGGCGCGCAACTGCGCGAGTCCTCGCGAGGCTGCCGACTTCACCGCTCCGACGCTGATGCCGAGGTCGGCGGCCACCTGCCGCTCCCCGAGGTCGAGCATGTAGCGCAGCACCACGACACGGCGGCGCTGCTCGGGCAGGAGCGCGAGCGCCCGCACGAGCTGGTCGCGGTCGGCGTGCGCCTGCTCGTGCGCCGCGGGCTCGGCATCGTGCGGGAGGTCGGCCGGCGTGACGAGGACCTCGCGCCGCCGCTTGCGCCAGGCGTCGATCCTCGCGTTCGCGAGCACCCGGCGCGCGTACGCGACCGGGTCCCCGTCCCGAACCCGGTGCCATGCCGCGTAGGTCCGCACCAGCGTCTGCTGGACCAGCTCCTCCGCACGATGCATGTCGCCGGTGAGCAGGTATGCCATCCGGCCGAGGACGGGCTCGACGTCGGCCATGAACGCGGTGAACTCCGCATCCCTGCCCGGCGCGGTCCTCGCCGCCCCGTCCCCTCGCACACGGATCACGGGGGTCCACCGGTCGGTCACGACCGGATCCTCTCGCATCGCTGTCACGACATGAAGACGGCCGACGCCCCGGCGAGGTTGCTCGCCGGCGCCGATCTCGCGTCCCACCGTCGGCCCCAGTGGCCCGTCCAGTGCGGTCCTCCCCGCGGGTGACGGCGCCGACCGTCTGTCCGGAACCGGGTCGCCGCCGAATAAGGACGGAAACCTTCACAATCAGTGCCAGTTGTGAAATTGTCTTACCCACGCGATCGTCCCCGCGACCGTTCCCTGGGAGGACCAGCAATGACGCACCGTTCCGAGACCACCGCACCCGCGCCCGCCGTCGACCGGCGTGGTTTCCTCACCCTCGCCACGGCGGGCCTCGCCGGCTCCGCACTGTCCGTGACCATCGGCTCGATGTCGCCCGCGAGCGCCGCCCCGCTCGCCGCCGCGCAGCAGTCGTCCACGACGAGCCGCAAGCGCGAGCTGCGCGCGATGTGGATCGCGTCGGTGGTCAACATCGACTGGCCGTCACGCACCGGCCTGAGCGCGGAGGAGCTCAAGGCCGAGTACCTCCACTGGCTCGACGTCGCCGTCGAGTACAACCTCAACGCCGTCTTCGTGCAGGTGCGCCCGACGGCGGACGCGTTCTGGCCCAGCCCGTACGAGCCGTGGTCGCAGTACCTCACCGGCACGCAGGGCCAGGGCCCGGGCTTCGACCCGCTGGCCTTCATCGTGGACGAGACCCACCAGCGGAACCTCGAGCTGCACGCCTGGTACAACCCGTACCGGGTGTCCATGCAGAACGACCCGGCGCAGCTCGTCCCCGAGCACCCCGCCCGGCAGCACCCCGACTGGGTGTGGGCGTACGGGCCCAAGCTGTACTTCGACCCGGGCATCCCCGAGGCGCGCGAGCACATCTACTCCGCGATCCTGCACAGCGTCGAGCACTACGACGTCGACGGCGTGCACTTCGACGACTACTTCTACCCCTACCCGTCCGGCGACCTGGAGCTCCCCGACGCCGGCACGTACGCCACCTACGGCGGTGGCTTCGACTCCATCGAGGCGTGGCGGCGCGACAACGTCAACACGTTCGTGCGGGAGATCTCGGAGCGCATCAAGGCGCTCAAGCCGTGGGTGAAGTTCGGCATCAGCCCGTTCGGCATCTGGCGCAACGCGTCCACCGACCCGCTCGGCTCCGACACCGCCGGCTTCGAGGCGTACGACCAGATGTACGCCGACACCCGCCACTGGGTCACCGAGGGCTGGCTGGACTACATCAACCCGCAGATCTACTGGCAGTTCGGCCTCGCCGTCGCCGACTACCTCAAGCTCGTGCCGTGGTGGGCCGACGTCGCCGCGCAGTCGGGCACGCACCTGTACGTCGGCGAGGCGCTGTACAAGGTGACGTCCGGTGCCTTCACCGACCCGGAGGAGATGACGAACCACCTCACGTACTGTGCCGAGCTCGACGACCAGGGCACGCCCGTGCACGGCAACGTGTACTTCTCCGCGAACCACATCCCGCAGGACGTGAACGGCGCCATGACCCGGGTGCGCCAGGACCACTACTCCCGGCCCGCCCTCGTACCGGTGATGCCGCACCTGCCCGCCCGCCGGGTGCGGGTGCCCCTGCTCGCCGAGGCCGTGCCGAGCCCCGACGGCGTCACGCTGAAGTGGGTCGACGCCGGCCCGCGCAGCGGTGCGGCGACGTCGTTCGCCGTCTACCGCGCGGACGGGCACGGTGTCGTCGACGTCGAGGACGCCACCCACCTCGTCGCCACCGTGCGCGCCGACCACGAGGCGGCGGACCAGACGTTCACCGACGCCACGGCCGTGCCGGGCCAGGCGTACACGTACGTCGTCACGGCGCTGGACCGGCTGTGGAACGAGTCGCGGCCGAGCCGCACCCGCCGGGTCTGACCGCCTCGCCGAACATGTGGATGGTCCGGGATTCACGCGCCGAATCCCGGACCATCCGCATGTTCGGCACACCTGCGTAGCATTCTGCGAATGATCGAGACCTACCCGGCCCTCACCTTGCTGCCCCCGCTGGTGGCGATCGCGCTCGTGGTGATCACCAAGAAGGTGCTCGTCAGCCTGGGCGTGGGAGTGCTGGCCGCGGCGCTGCTCGTGGCGGACCTGTCCCCGCTGGAGACCGTGCGCCTGGTGTGGGAGTCGTTCGCGGGCATCTTCTGGGCCGACGGCGCCGTCAACGCGGGCAACGTCTACATCCTGGCGTTCCTGCTGATGCTGGGCGTGACGACGGCGTTCGTGATGATGTCGGGCGGCACGCGGGCGTTCGCCGACTGGGCGATGACGCGCATCCGCACCCGGCGCGGGGCCCAGGTGCTGCCGGCCGTCCTCGGCATCATCATCTTCATCGACGACTACTTCAACGCGCTGGCCGTCGGGCAGGTGAGCCGCCCCGTCACGGACCGGCACCGGGTCTCGCGCGCCAAGCTCGCCTACATCATCGACTCGACGTCGGCCCCCGTGTCCGTGCTCGCCCCCATCTCCAGCTGGGGCGCGTACATCATGGGCCTGATGGTGCCGATCGTGGCCGCGACGTCGCTGTCGCTCGGCAGCGTCGAGGCGTTCCTCGGCGCGGCCGCCGCGAACTACTACGCGATCGCGGCGCTGGTGCTCGTATGGCTCGTGGCGCTGCTCGGCATCGACCTGCGCCCGATGCGCCGCGAGGAGGAGCGGGCCGTCGCCGAGGGCCGCCCGTTCGCCGAGGACGCCGACCTGCCGGGCCGGCTGTCCGAGGACCTGCCCGTGCACCACCCGGGCGCCAAGCGGGCGCTCGTCGTGCCGTTCGTGCTGCTCGTCGTCGGCGTGTTCGCCGGGATCGTGTGGACGGGGCACACCGCCTCCGGGTCGTGGGACCCGGTGGAGGTGCTCGCCGCGACCGACTCCTCGCTGGCACTGATGTGGGGCGGCGTCGCCGGCCTGGTCTCGGCCGTGCTGCTGTACCTGCGGTACACCGCCCCGAACCCGACGTTCGCCGCGGGCACGTTCGGCCGCGGCTGGGTCGAGGGCGCGAGGTCGATGCTGCCCGCGATCGAGATCCTGCTGCTGGCGTGGATGCTGGGGTCCCTCATCGACCAGCTCGGCACCGGCGCCTACCTCGGCGACCTCGTCGAGGGCGCGAACCTCCCGACGGCGTGGCTCGTGCCCGTCGTCTTCGTGGTCGCGTCGGCGATGGCGTTCGCGACCGGCACCTCGTGGGGCTCGTTCGGCCTGCTGCTGCCGCTGGTCGGCGGGATCATCGCCTCCACCGACGCCCCCGAGCTGCTGCTGCCCGCCATGGGTGCCGTGCTCGCCGGGGCCGTCGCCGGCGACCACGCCTCCCCCATCTCCGACACCACGATCCTGTCCGCCACCGGCGCGAGCTGCCACGTGCTCACGCACGTGCTGACCCAGCTCCCGTACGCCGTGCTCGCGGCGGGGTGCGCGCTGCTCGGCTACGTCGTCCTGGCGCTCGGCGCCGGCACGCTCGTCGGCCTGCTGGTCACGCTGGCGACGCTCGTCGCGGCCGTGGTGACGATCCGGCTTCTCACCGCCCCGGTCGCCGCGGAGACCCCGGCTCCGGAGCCCGGCGCGGCGGCCTGAGCCGGCCGCCCTCCTCAGCCGGGGACGGGCAGCTCGACGGTGACGACCAGGCCGCCGCCGGCCCGGGGCGCGAGAGCGAGGGCACCGTCGTGCGCGCGGACGATGCTCGCGACGAGGGCCAGCCCCAGGCCGACGCCGGCCTGGTCGTCGTGGACCCGTTCGGTGCCGCGCCGGAACGGCTCGGTGAGCGTCGCGACCAGCTCGGGCGGGAGGACCTCGCCGGTGTTCTCGACGGTGAGCACCACCCGCCCGGGCCGGGTCGCCGTGTCGACCCGCACGGTGCCGCCGTCGGGCAGGTTGTGGACGATCCCGTTGTGCGCGAGGTTCGTGACCAGCTGCAGCAGAAGGGCCCGCGACCCCACGGCCGGGGTGATGTCGCCGGAGGTCTCGAGGGTGACGCCGCGTTGCTCCGCAAGGGGCAGGAGCGTCTCGGCGGCCTCCTCCGCGAGCAGGGACAGGTCGACATGCTCGGGGCGGAAGGACCGCTGGTCGGCGCGGCTGAGCATCAGCAGCGCCTCGGTGAGGTCGATCGCGCGGGTGTTGACGGCGCGCAGGCGCTCGACGAGCTCGCCCGTGTCCTGGTCCGGGTCGCCGCGGGCGACGTCGAGGAGCGCCTGGGTGGTCGCCAGCGGGGTGCGCAGCTCGTGCGAGGCGTTGGCCGCGAAGCGTCGCTGCTCGGCGACCTGCGCCTCGAGCCTCGCGAGCATGGCGTCGAACGCGTCGGCGAGCTCGCGGAACTCGTCCCGGCGGCCGGGCAGCCGGACGCGGTGCGAGAGCGACCCTCCCGCGGCCAGGCGGGTGGCGGCCGTGACCCGGTTCAGCGGGGCGAGCATGCGGCCGGCGAGGAACCATCCGCCCACCAGGCCGAACACCAGGAGGAAGGCCAGCGCCCAGGCCACCCGGGGCGCGAAGGCCTGCTCGAGGTCGGACCGGTCGGGCACGAACTGGCCCGCGCCCGGCCTCCCCGGGGCGACGGTGACGACCACGGACTCGGGGACGTACCGCAGCAGGAACACCCACACGACGGCGAGCAGCAGGGCCCCGGCCACCATGAGGAACCCGGCGTAGCTGAGGGTGAGCTTGAGCCGGACGCTCGGCCCGGGCCGCCTATCCACGCGCGCCGCCGGGACGCGCGGCCTCGGGCGCCGGGTCGGGAGCCCCCTCGATGCGGTAGCCGACGCCCGGCACGGTGACGATCAGCCACGGCTCCCCGAGCCGCTTGCGCAGCGCCGAGACGGTGATGCGCACGGCGTTCGTGAACGGGTCCGCGTTCTCGTCCCAGGCCCGCTCCAGGAGCTCCTCGGCGCTGACGACTCCACCCTCGGCGTCGACGAGGACCTCCAGCACCGCGAACTGCTTGCGGGTCAGCGCGACGTAGCGCCCGCCGCGGTAGACCTCGCGGCGGAACGCGTCCAGCCGCAGGCCCGCGAGCTCGCGCACGGGCGGCCGGTGGCGGGCCCGACGGCGGTCCAGCGCCCGCAGCCGGAGCACGAGCTCACGCATCTCGAAGGGCTTCGTCAGGTAGTCGTCGGCGCCGAGCCCGAACCCCGACTCCTTGTCGTCGATCCGGTCCGCGGCGGTGAGCATGAGGATCGGCGTGCCGCTCCCGGAGGCGACGATGTGCGCGGCGATCTCGTCGCCCGAGGGCCCGGGGACGTCGCGGTCGAGGACGGCGACGGCGTACGGGTTGACGCCCAGCAGCTCCAGGGCGGTGTCGCCGTCGCCGGCGACGTCCGCGGCGATCGCCTCCAGGCGCAGCCCGTCGCGGACGGCGTCCGCCAGGTAGGGCTCGTCCTCGACGATCAGCACACGCACCTCTCGATGCTACGAGCCCGCACATATCGCCGGCGTATCGAGAAGCGCATACGCCCCGGCAACGCCCCGGCACCTGGACTGGTCGGCATGACCAGACACCAGCACGTACGACCGGCCTACCGCGCCCGTGCCGTCGGCCTCGCCGGCCTCGTCCTCCTGCTGACCGCCGGCGTCGCCCTCGCCGTCCTCCTTCGGCCGTCCCCGACGGCGGCGCCCGCGTCACGGTCCTCCGCGTCCGCGTCGTCCGCATCGTCCGACGGCGAACGCCCACGTCACGGTGACCACGTCGCGCCGCCCGGCCCCGGCGGCGGGACGGTGCTGGACGAGACCGATCCCGGCGTCGCCCGCCTCGACGACGACCTGCTCGCCGCACTGCGCGAGGCCGCGGCGGAGGCCGCCGGCGACGACGTCACGTTCCACGTCAACAGCGGGTGGCGCTCCGCGGAGCTCCAGACGCAGCTCTTCGACGAGGCGGTCGCGGAATACGGCTCCATCGAGGAGGCCGCACGCTGGGTGGCCACCGCGGAGACGTCGGCGCACGTGTCCGGCGACGCGGTCGACCTGGGCCCCACCGCGGCCACCGCCTGGCTGTCCCAGCACGGCGCTCGGTTCGGGCTGTGCCAGGTCTACGCCAACGAGCCCTGGCACTACGAGCTGTTCCCCGACGCCGCCGACGCCGGCTGCCCCGACACGTACGCCGACCCCACCGAGGACCCGAGGATGCAGCAGTGACCGGCACGAGACCCCGGCCCCTCCCCGAGGCCGAGGCGGCACCCCGCCCCGGCACCGCCACGACCGCGCTCTTCGTGGTCTACCTCGCCCTGCTCGGGTGGATCGTGCTGTGGAAGCTCGAGACCCCGTGGGTCGGCACGGCCGCGCAGCGGGTCGTCAAGCTCGTACCGTTCGCCGCCGATGGCGGCGCGGGCGCCAGCGACCCGTCCGAGGTCCTGGCGAACCTGGTGCTCTTCGTGCCGCTCGGCCTCTACCTCGGCCTCCTCGCGCCGTCCTGGCCGTGGTGGAAGGCGGTGGGCGCGGTCGCCGGGACGAGCCTCGCCCTGGAGGCCGCCCAGTACGCCCTCGCCGTCGGGCGGTCCGACGTCACCGACCTGGTCGTCAACACCGCCGGCGGCGTCGTCGGCCTCGCGCTGCACGCCCTCGCGCGGCGCACGCTGCGCGCCAGGGCCACCGCCGTCGTGACCCGGGCGTGCGCGGCCGTGACCGTGCTCGCACTCCTCGCGAGCGCGCTCGTCGTCGCCTCCCCGCTCCGCTACGCCCCGCCCAGAGACGCGCCGCGGCCGCACCGGACCCTCCCCGCCCAGGACGCCGGGACCAGCGTGCGGGACGACGCCCCCGGATGATCCGGCCGGCACGGCAGGTCGCCGGCCTCCCGTTCTACACAGGCCAACTGCCCATGGGGGCTCATCCTGGGTTGCCGCTTCGCGGCAGTGGGGCTCATCCCTCATCTCCGCTCGCGCGAGGAGGACATCGCCCTCGACGCCGGCACCATGGCCGGTCGGGGCTCATCCCGCTCGCGCGGGGAGCACTCACCGTCCTCCGCGAACCCGCGCACGACGCACGGCTCACCCCCGCGCGCGCGGGGAGCACCGGTCGGCGGCGCTGTTCTGGTTGGCCGCGTTGGGCTCATCCCCGCTCGCGCGGGGAGCACTAGACGATGACCAGGGCCCGCTCGGCGCGGTCGGGCTCATCCCCGCTCGCGCGGGGAGCACGCCAGCGCCGCCATCGTCCGGGCGAACCCGTCGGGCTCATCCCCGCTCGCGCGAGGAGCACGTGCCGCGGTACTCGGTCGTCGACGGCAAGCGGGGCTCATCCCCGCTCACGCGGGGAGCACGCGGGCGAGGCCGACGTCATCGTCGTCTGGAAGGGCTCATCCCCGCTCGCGCGGGGAGCACTCCGGGTTGGCGACGCTCCGGGGGTCGTGGCAGGGCTCATCCCCGCTCGCGCGGGGAGCACTACCGCTGCGAGGACTTCGGCTGCGGGTGCGGGGGCTCATCCCCGCTCGCGCGGGGAGCACCTCGCCGGCGACGGCGGGGTCGAGGTTCCGCGGCGGCTCATCCCCGCTCGCGCGGGGAGCACATGGCTCGGATGTCGTCGCCCAGCGTCGTGTCGGGCTCACACCCGCTCGCGCGGGGAGCACCCAGCCTGGTGCTCATGAGCCCTCCTAGGGTGGGGCTCATCCCCGCTCGCGCGGGGAGCACCCGAGCTGGGTTGCGGTTGCCGCGCCCGTCGCCGGCTCATCCCCGCTCGCGCGGGGAGCACCCCGCGTCGCGGTCCTCGACGGGCTCGCGGGCGGGCTCATCCCCGCTCGCGCGGGGAGCACACCATCGCGTTGTGCGTCGCCTCGTTCGAGGAGGGCTCATCCCCGCTCGCGCGGGGAGCACTGAGGGTGATCTGTGCCATGAGGTGGTGGTGCCGGCTCATCCCCGCTCGCGCGGGGAGCACAGCTTGGCGATCTGCTCCGCTGACTCCTGGTGCGGCTCATCCCCGCTCGCGCGGGGAGCACCGGGTGCTGCCAGCCCATCGGGACCCGGCGGACGGCTCATCCCGCTCGCGCGGGGAGCAAGTTGAGTCCCCGATAGTGGTGTAGCGCGGTCGCCAGGGTCGGTGCTCGCCGCCGCTGGGCTCATCCCCGCTCGCGCGGGGAGCACCCATACCGGGGAGGCCTGTCCTCCTGTCCCCCGGGCTCATCCCCGCTCGTGCGGGGAGCACCGGGTCGTTGGTGCCCGGCGTGAGGCCGCGTTGGGCTCATCCCCGCTCGCGCGGGGAGCACCACCAGGTGGCCAGCAAGTACTACCGCCTCATCGGCTCATCCCCGCTCGCGCGGGGAGCACGACTCCGGCAAGCTCCACGGCCTGCGGCCCGCGGGCTCATCCCCGCTCGCGCGGGGAGCACCCCTCTTGGGTGCCGAAGGTCTTCGACGTCGCCGGCTCATCCCCGCTCGCGCGGGGAGCACACGGTGACGGTGCGGCGCTTGATGTTGCCGAGCGGCTCATCCCCGCTCGCGCGGGGAGCACTCGTAGATCATGAGCACGTCGTCGGCGTACCGGGGCTCATCACCGCTCGCGCGGGGAGCACGCCTTCGTCGTTCCCGGGCTGGGAGCCCGAATGGGCTCATCCCCGCTCGCGCGGGGAGCACAGCTCCTTCTCGGTTGCCATGTCGAACCAGTCCGGCTCATCCCCGCTCGCGCGGGGAGCACGTCGTCGTGAAGCTCTGGAACGAGAACGAGGGGGGCTCATCCCCGCTCGCGCGGGGAGCACCTGCCCACGGTGCAGCAGGCGATCAACGACCAGGGCTCATCCCCGCTCGCGCGGGGAGCACCGACGAAGGGCCCCGGGGTGATCCTCGGGGCCCGGCTCATCCCCGCTCGCGCGGGGAGCACGCGGGCGCACTCGGGGCTGGCGGTGTGCGCGGCGGCTCATCCCCGCTCGCGCGGGGAGCACAGGCGAGCACTTTCTCGCGGCTCAACAGGGCGGGGCTCATCCCCGCTCGCGCGGGGAGCACCATCGCCAGCCGCGGACCTCGAAGCTCGTGAGGGGCTCATCCCCGCTCGCGCGGGGAGCACCCCGACAGACGGCGCGACCAGAACGGAGTTGAGTCCCCGATAGTGGTGTAGCGCGGTCGCCAGGGTCGTCGCCGAGATCTTCGGCGTGGGATCGAACCAGTGACCTCTTCCGTGTCAGGGAAGCGCGCTACCGCTGCGCCAATCGCCCGTGCTGCGAGGTGGGTACGGGATTCGAACCCGTGTATACGGCTTTGCAGGCCGCTGCCTCGCCTCTCGGCCAACCCACCTTGAGACGTGCCCTCTGGACGCTCGTGGTTGAGCCGAACAGAGAGTGGGGCCTCCGAGCGGATGACGGGACTCGAACCCGCGACCCTCACCTTGGCAAGGTGATGCTCTACCAACTGAGCCACATCCGCACGACCAGGAATTCGGGTCTCCCCTGCGCTCCCGGCGCCTGAGGAACATTACTGGACCCACGGCCCGGAGGTCCAATCGCCGGCCGTGTGACCTGCGCCCGCACCCTCACCCGGCGTCGAAGCGGTCCTCGCCCTCCTCGTCGGGGTCGTCCTTCGGGTCCTCACCGGGTACCGCCCCGACGTCGGCGGCGCGGCCGTCGCGCAGCGCCCGCTCCCGCTCGCTCAGGGGCTGCGCGTCCTCCTCGTCCGGACGTGCCCGCTCGTTCGGGTCGTCGCTCATGCGCCTCTCCTCGTCCGTCGGTCGACCGCTCCTGGACCTCGGGCCAACGTAGCGCCGCGGGTGGGGCCCCACCAGTCGCCGCCGGTGCCCACGTCCATGACGGCGGGCGACTTGGTCAGGCCGATCACCGCGTGCTTGGACGCCGTGTCAGCCGCGACGCGATCGGGCGCACGCGCCGTCGCCGTCGGCCTGGTCGCCGTGCTGGTCGGCGTCTCGAAGGGCAACGACTGGGGCTGGGGCTCGGGCAGCCCGACGACGGCCCCCGCACGGCCGAGGCCGCGAGCGCGCCCGTGACACAAGGCGAGCCCGCCGCCGTCTGAGCCTCTCGGCCCGGCCGCCGCACCGGGCCTCAGGCGTCCCGCAGGATCGCGGTGCACTCGCGCTGGAGGTCCGCGTCGTGCCACATGGCGTGGTGCGGCGCCGCGTTGGAGCACACGACGGAGCCCCAGGCACCGACGGCGTCCGCGTGCCGGACGGCGTCGCGACAGATCTGCGCCCCGACGGGCCCCTCCTCGAAGCGCGTGTCGCGCGGCGTGTAGCCCACCCAGCCCTCGCCGAGCACGAGCGGGACGCCGAGGCGCGCGGCGTGGTCGGCGGCGACGCCGATCCACTCGCGCAGGCGCTCCGCCATGGCGAGACGGTGCGCCCCGTAGCGCTCGTACAGCCACCGGTCGACGGCCTGCGGGTCGCACCAGTCGTGCACGTAGATCTCGGCGTGGCCGACGATCGACGCGTGCCGCTTCCACTCCTCGCCGGCCGGCGGTGCCCACTCGCCGAGGCGCGGCGCCCCCGGTCGCAGCAGCTCGGCGTCGGCCCGCTCCTGCGGGAAGTCGGCGGCCTCGCCACGCAGCGCGAACTCGCGCACCAGGTCGTCGAGCACGCCGTACACGTAGGGGTGGACCCCCAGCACGCCGGCGTTGCGCGGCAGCCCCCGCATCGCGGTGACCGGGACGGCGGCGTAGTTCGGGCCGCAGAGCACGTCGGGGTGCCGCGCGGAGAACGCGGCGATCCCCCGCTCGAGCCGGTCGCGCAGCTCGACCACCGGGTCCTCGACGCCGGGCAGCCCGGCCGTGAGATGCCCGGCCTGCACCTCGTTGTGCGGCTCGACGTACGCGAGCACGTGGTCGAGGCCCTCGTCCCGCAGCAGGTCCACGAGGTCGGCCATCGCCTCGCCGAGCACGGTGAGGCGCTCCTCGGGGTCGACGGCCTGCAGGGCGTCGTACCAGGCACGGCCGTCGGCGAACGCCGGGCTCTGCTGGTACTCCCACGACGACGCGATCACCGTCATGCCGTGCCGGTCGGCGCCGCGGAAGAGCTCCAGCAGGTGCGCGCGGGCGTCGATCGTCGTCGGCTCGCGCACGTCGTACCAGCGCACCCGCGACGCGTAGCCGCCGCCGATCGGCCCGAGCCGCAGCGCCCGCGTGTCGAGGCCGGAGCGGAACAGCAGGAACGGCATCGCGCAGACGCGCACGGCGTTGTACCCGAGGTCGGCGGCGCGGGCGAACGCCGCGTCCAGGTCCTCGAACGGCTCTCCCGGCCCGGTGCGCACGTACCAGGAGAAGTCCCACAGCGTGATCGCCAGGCGCCGTGGCAGGTGGGCGGGCACGCCTGCGGCGCCGCCGCCCGTCGTCGCCGCCGATCCCGTCACCATCCGGGGGTCCGTCATCGCTCTCATCCCTTCACCGCTCCCGCCGTCAGGCCGCTGACGAGCTGCTTGCGCAGCACGAAGAACACGATCAGCGCGGGCACGGCGGCGAGCACCGACCCCGCCATGACCAGGTCGTACTGGCGCCCCTCCGCGCCGAACAGCGCCTGGAGCCCGAGCGGCAGGGTGTAGTACTCGGGCTCGGCGATGATCACCAGCGGCCACAGCAGCGTGTTGTACGAGTTGAGAAAGCTCCACACCGCGAGCGCCCCGACCGCGGGCCGCAGCAGCGGCATGACGACGGACAGGAACGTCCGCAGCTCGGAGCACCCGTCGATGCGGGCCGCGTCGAGGATCTCGTCGGGCACCGACTGCTCGGTGTACTGACGCATCATGAAGATGCCGAACGCCGGCGCCACCCAGGGCACGACGAGCGCGAAGAACGGGTTCGCGAGCCCCAGCTTCGCGACCAGGACGAACAGCGGCACCACGATCACGGCGAACGGGATCGCGAGCGAGGAGAACATCACGTCGAACAGCACCCGCTTGCCGCGGAACTCGTACTTGGCGAACCCGAAGCCTGCCAGGGAGCACAGGAACACCGTGGCGACGGTGCTGACGGCGGCGACGACGGTGCTCATGAGCATCCACCGCCAGAACGGCTGCGTGGCCAGGAGGTTCGCGTAGTTGTCCACCGTGGCCGGGTCGGGGATCAGCGACGGCGGGAAGGCGAAGATGTCGCTGCGGTCCTTGAGGGACGACGACACGGCCCACAGCAGCGGCGCCACGTAGACGACGGTCAGCAGGCCGAGCACCGCGTACAGCGCGACACGGCCCGGGCGGAGGCGCCGCGCCGGGCGCGTCACCGGGGCCGTCGGGGTCGTGCCGGCGCGGGGCGCCCGGGCGAGGGTCGGTGTGCTCATCGGTTCCTCCCGACGCCGAACGCGCGGGTGCCGAGCCGGCCCAGCACGAAGACGATGACGAACATGACGACGCCGGCGGCCGCGGCGTAGCCGAGCTCCTGGCGCTGGAACCCGGCCCGGTAGACGAACATCGAGACCGACAGCGTGGCCTCGCCCGGGCCGCCCTGCGTGAGCAGGAACGGCTCCTCGAAGATCTGGGCGGTGCTGACGAGCATCGTCACGGCGATGAACGCCGTGACCGGCCGCAGCTGGGGCACCGTGACGGCGAAGAACCGCCGCACGACGCCCGCGCCGTCCAGCTCGGCCGCCTCGTGCAGCTCGCGCGGGATGTTCTGCAGGCCGGCGAGGAAGAAGATCGTGAGGTACCCGGTCCACCGCCACAGCACCAGCACCACCACGACGACGCGCGCCCACCACGGGTCGGTCAGCCAGGAGACCCCGCCGACACCGAACAGGGCCTCGAGCGTCGCGTTGAGCAGCCCGTACTCGCCGTCGAAGATCAGCCCGAAGATCAGGGCGATGACGATCGGCGACAGGACCACCGGCATGAAGTACGTGAGGCGGAAGAAGTCCCGCAGCCGCAGCCCCCTCGCGTCGAGGGCGAGCGCGATCAGGAGCGCCAGCGGCAGCACGACGACCATCGCGAAGACCGTGTAGAAGGCGGTGTTCGCCAGGGCCGCGCCGAAGCTCGCGTCGCGCAGCAGGCGCGAGTAGTTCGCCAGCCCCACGTACTCCGGGCTGCCCAGGCCGGCCCAGTCGGTGAGGCTGAGGTACACCCCTGCCCCGACCGGCACGACCATGAATACCGTGAACAGCAGGAAGAACGGGGAGATGAACAGGTAGGGCGCCCACTGCCGCCGGACGCCAGGTCGGGGGGCGCGCGCGGCGCCCCGTGTGGCCGTCGCCGTCGACGGCCTGGTCAGGGTGCTCATCGCTGCACCTGCCTCTCGTACGTGCGGACCCCGGCCCGCAGCGCCTCCTCGGCGCCGACCTGCCCGGTGATCGCGCGAAGGACGGGGCCGCCGAGGCTGTCGCGCAGCACCGAGGCGCCCGCGGACTGGTAGAAGAGCGGCATGTCGGCCGCGGCGGCGGAGAAGACCTCGAAGACGCGCTGGCCGCCGAGGTAGGGGTCGGTGATCTCCTGGAACTCGGGTGCGTCGTAGAGGTCGACCAGGGTGGGCATGTAGGCACCGGCGAAGTACCGGGCGAGCTGCCCCTCCTGGGACAGGTAGGCCCGCCGCAGGAAGTCGGTCGCGGCCTCGGTGAGGGGCTGGTCCTTGAGCACCGCGAACGCGGTCCCGCCCATGGTGGAGGCGACGTGGCCGCCGCCCGCGAACCGCGGGATGGTGCGCGCCCGCCAGAGGCCCTCCTGGTCCGGGGCGTTGGCCTGCAGGCCGTACACCTCGTACCAGTTCGGCATGACGGTCGCGACGAGCCGGCTGCCCTTGAGCGCCGCCGCGGCGGCACCGCCGTACGGGTCCGCCAGGGCGACGAACGCGCCCGTCCGCACGCCCTCGGCCATGAGCTCGAGCACCTCGACGGCCTCGTCCGACAGCACGGCGAGATTCCCGTCGGCGTCGTAGAGGGTGCCGCCGCGCTGCAGGAGCAGCTGGGTGAACCCGTTGACGATCGACCCGTTGTCACCGTTGGCCACCATGCCGATCGCCTGCCCGGTGTCGGCGGCGACCTCGGCCCCGATCTCGAGCAGCTCCTCCCACGTGTCGACGTCCGCCGGGATGCCCAGCTCGTCGAAGAGGTCGGCCCGGTAGAACATCACCGAGATCGAGTTGTCCGACTCCAGCGCGTACACCTTGCCGTCCACCGTGTACGGCTGGGTCTTGAGCAACCGGTCGCCGAGCGGCGCCGTCAGCGAGGTGAGGTCGACGAAGAGGTTCTCCGCGATCCCCGCCCGCATCACGCGGGGGAACTGGTCGATCACCAGGCCGGCCAGGTCCGGCAGCGGCCGCTGCGCGACCGCTTGCGTCACCAGGCGCGAGACGATGTCCGCCGGCGCGACGGACGTGACGTCGACGCCGAAGGACCACGCGCTGCCGCCCACGACGGCGGCGTCGGTCGCCGCCTGCGTGAAGTAGCTCGCGTAGCCCGGGTCGTGCGTCCACAGCCCGAGGGACGCCTCGCCGGAGCGGACCGGGTCGACCGCGGTCGTGGTCGCGCAGCCCGAGAGGATCCCGGCGCCCGCGGCGCCGAGACCCGTGACGCCGAGGAGCCGCAGCAGGTCTCGCCGGTTCAGGTCCACGGCCGCTCCTCCCCCGCGGTCAGCACCACGCGCGCCACCCGCACGACGTCCACCGCCGCGACGGCGATCCCGTCGGGCACGTCCCGCACGGACGGGTCGACCCAGACGCCGGTCGCCGCGCGCCAGGGCAGGAGCTCGAGCGTCAGGCCGTCACGGGCGACGTCGTCGCGGCACGGCGTGAGGTCGACGTCCCAGTCGCGGCCGTGCCAGAAGTGGTCGCTCACGACCTCGCCACCCACCAGCGCGCGGCCGACGTCGCCCGTCCACGCGACGCGCAGCAGCGCGCGGTCGACGCCGGTGACCGCGCCGGCGGGCACGTCCACGTGCACCCGGGCCGCGCCCGAGAAGTCGGTCGGCGCGCTCAGCCGGCCGACCGGTCCCCCTCGCGCGGGTTCCGGCGGGGCCGGGGCGTGCGGACGCAGGTCCGCCGCGACCCGGCGGCGCCCGGCAGCCGGGACCGACAGGGACCAGGACCGCCACCGCGTCCCCTGGCCGCGGGGTGCCACGCTCGCGCCGTCGTCGCCGCCCGTCACCGTGAGCGACGGAGGGGCGGGCAGCATCGACACCGTCACGGCCGGAGCCTCGGTGTGCACGACGAGCGCACCGTCGAGGGCGTGCACCGGGGCGTCGCAGAGCACCAGGCGCTCGCGGCCGCCCACGTCGAGGCGGTACAGCCGGTTCGCGGTCGCCTCGTCGAGCACCAGCACGTCGACCGCATCCTCGCCGCCCGGGCCGCTCAGGCCGACCACGGTGTCCGGCCCCGGGGCGCCGACCAGGTCGAGGACGGTCGCGCCGTCCTCGGCACGCGCCTCGACGGGCCCGCTCGCCACGACCTCGCCCCCGCCGTCACGCTCGACCACCAGCTCCACCGGCACACCGTCGGTCGCGACCAGCACGACGAGCTCACGGCCGGCGCCCTCGGCGTCGTCGGCGTCGAGGCGCGTGAGCACCTGGGCCGTCGCGCTGCGCAGCGCCAGGCCGTCGGAGAGCGGGAACCGCAGCGGCCACGCGACGCTGACACCGGTCGGCAGGTCCACGGGGCGCGACGGGACGACGACGGTCGCGTCGTCCAGCCCGACCTCCACCTGCACGCCCGGCTGCGCCCGGAGCGGCCGCCGCGCGGGCTGGTAGGTGGTGAGGAAGAGGTAGCCGCGACGCCCGTCCGCGCGCACGGACCAGCGCAGCTCGGACGGGTCGTCGCTCCCGCCGCCCACCGTCGTCGTCATGGCCGCGAGGGCCGCGCCGTCCTGCCGCAGCCACAGGTGCTGGCGGCGCAGCAGGTGGTGGTGGTGGCGCACCTGGCCGTGCTCGCCGACGGGCGCGCCGAAGTCGTAGCTGCGGGTGGGCACGTCGTTCGGGTACCCGGTGGCGTGCGACTCCTGCTCGGTGCCGTGCGGCCCGACGCGCTGGGTGCCGCCGGCGTACATGTAGTACCCCTGCCAGACGGACCCACTGCCGATCTTCGCGAGCGCGAGCGCGGCCACGTCGTCGGGCGTCACGAGCGGCCGCCGGTGGTAGGCCACGTGCATCCCACCGCCGAGCTCGCACGTGGCGTACGGGAGGGCGTCGTCGTCGAGGTCCCGGGACGCGACCCCGGAGGCACCGTCGACCGTGAGCCCGTCCAGGGCCTCGCGCAGGTCCGCACCCACGGACAGGTCGTCGCGCACGGTGCTGTAGCGGAAGTGCACGGGCGCGAACGCCGGCCACTCGGTGTCGGTCTCTTCCCAGAACCCGTCCGCGTACGCGCTGTACAGGGGCAGCAGGTTGTCCGGCACCTGCGCCCCGCCCCAGCCGGTGGCCGTCCAGACCGGGACCTGCAGGCCCAGCTCCTCGGCGATCGTGCGCAGCATGGCCAGGTGGTCCGGCTGGTCGTAGAGCTCGTTGTCCATCTGGGCGCCGATGACCGGACCGCCCTGGGCGTGCAGGAGCCCGTCGAGCTGGGCGATCGTCTGCCCGTAGAGCGCCCGCACCAGGTCGAGGTAGGCCGGGTCGTTCGTGCGGGTGGCGAGCCCGCGCTCGACGAGCCAGTCCGGGAACCCGCCGTAGCGCGCCTCGCCGTGCGCCCACGGCCCCATGCGCACGATCACGTCGAGGCCGTGCCGCGCCGCGAGCTCGACGAACGCCCGCAGGTCGAGGTCGCCGTCCCAGCGGAAGTCGCCGGGCGCGGGCGCGTGCGCCTGCCAGAGGACGTAGGTGGCCACCGTGTCCAGCCCGCCCGCGGACGCGTGTCCCAGCACCTCCGACCAGCGCCGCCGCGGGACGCGGGAGTAGTGCACCTCCCCGGTCACCGGGAACCAGGGGCAGCCCGCCCGCTCGAGGTACCGGCCGGTCACCGCCACGGCGTCCGGCGTGCCGGGCGGGTCGCCCAGGTCGAGCTGGTCGCGTGGCGGCGGGGCGGGGCGGGCGGCCCGCACGCGGTGCGTGAGGGGTGGGGTCGTGAGGGCGTCGGGCATCGTCTCTCTCCTTCGAGATCCGTGGACGGGGTGGTCAGGCCGGCGCGGTGGCGGCGGCGTGCCGGTCGAGGGCGGCGAGCTGGTCGCGCAGCGCGCGGACCCGGTCGTCGTGGTCCTGCTGGACGTCGTGGGTGAACAGCAGCATCGTGGGCAGGGAGGTGGCGAAGTAGTCGACGGTCGCGCGGCGGCCGGCCTCCGCCTCGACGTACCGGGCGAGCCCGTGGCGCAGGTGCCGCGCCTCGTCGTCGCGCCCCAGCCGGCGCAGCGCGAGGACGGAGGCCGCCGTCCGCTCGGAGAACTCCTGGACGGCCATGCCCTCGAAGTCGCCCTGCTGCGCCGCGGCGGTGCGCCACGCGTCGCGCGCGTCGTCGGCCCGGGAGCCCGCGGCGAGCGCGTCGCCGAGCAGCAGGTGCAGGTCGGCGGTGTTGGCGAGCGGGTGCCGGGCCTCCCCGAGGGACTCGGGCGGGGCGAGCGCCGCCGCGGCGTGCTCGCGGGAGGTCGCGGCGTCGCCGTCGTCCAGGGCACGCCGGCCGAGGGCGAGGTGGGCGGCGTCCCAGGCGGCGAGCACGCGACCCTCGCCGCCCTCCCAGGGTTGGAAGGCCCGCCCCGTCAGGACGTCGAGCGCCTCGGCCGGGCGTCCGACGGCGGTCAGCAGCTCGGCGAGCTGGACGGACAGGTCGTCGCGGGCGGCGACGAGGTCGGGCCGCGCGACAAGCGGCGCGAGGCGGCGCTCCGGCGGGGTGCCGCGCCGCGCCTCCAGCTGGTCGGCCTCGTACAGCAGGCGGGCGTCGTCGGGGGCGAGCACCCGCGCCCGGGCGTACCAGGCGGCCGCCGCGTCCGCGTCACCGGTCACGTTGTGGGTCGCGACGCCGAGGTTGCGCAGCACCACCGGGTCGGTCCCGTCGCCCGACGCCGCGACCTCCCAGGCGGCGATCGCGTCCTCGTGACGTCCCGCGGCGTACAGGCGGTGGCCCGCCAGCCCGGCGACGAGCGGGTCCCGGGGCCAGGCGTGGCGCAGCCGGGCCAGGGCGTCGTCGTCGGTGGCGGCCGGGAACGCCCAGTCCCGCGGGGCGCGGCGGGCCCGCTCGAGCGCGGCGGCCGCGGCCGCCGGGGCGCCGCGGGACAGCTCCAGGTCGGCGAGGTGCAGGAGCGCGAGGACCCGCACGTCGCGCTGCCCGCGCGGGGACGGTCGGGTCGCGACGTCCTCGAGCAGCCCGACGGCGGCCGCGGTCTCGCCGGCCGACGCGTGCTCGAGCGCGACGTCGAGCGCCATGGTCGGGTCCGGCGTCGTGCCGGCGGTGGTGCCGCCGAGCCCGACGCGCGCGGCGAGGTCGCGCGCCCAGGCGTCGAGCGGGTCGACGGCCAGCGTCCCGCACACCAGGTCCCGGGCCTTCTCCGCATCGCCCGCCCGCAGCGCGCCGATCGCCGCGAGGTTGCGCCCCTGGACGTGCTCGGGGCTGCGGCGCAGCAGCGCGTCGAGCTGCTCCGCGGCGTCGGCGTCGCGCCCCTCGGCGAGGTCGAGCCGCGCCGTCGCGACGGCCGCCGCGTCCCGCCACGCCTGGTCCCACGACGCCGCGCCCAGCGCCTCGCGCGCCTCGGCCGTCCGCCCCTGGCGCGCGAGGACGACGCCCAGCCGGTAGTGCGCCTCGCCGTCGCGGGGGTTGGGGTTGCGCACCGTGAGGCGGGACGTCGCGGTGCGCAGCAGCCGCTCCGCCTCGTCGAGCCGGCCCTGGCGGGCCCGGCGGGCCGCGAGCGCCGTGGCGCACCGCGCGTCCCCGGGGTCGCGGCGCAGCGCCTCGACCCAGTACGGCTCGGGCGACCGTGTCGCGTGCCGGTACTGCTCCAGGTGCAGGCCGGTGACGTACAGCTCGTCCACGGAGGCGACGTCGCCCGGGGCGGGCGGCTCGGTCGCGGGGTCGGGCAGCGCCGCGGCAGGGTCCGGCGCGCGCCGGGGGCGCCACGTCACGAGGGTCGCACCGTCGTGCTCCACGACGAGCTCGTAGGCGGTGGGCTCGGCGCCCGCCGGGCCGGTCAGCTCGCGCACCAGCGGGGCACCGGGCGCGAGATCGGCGCGGGCGTCGAGGAGCACCTGCTCGCCGGCGCGCAGCACGACCCGCGCCCCCGCGCGGGGGGACGTGACGGCGACGCCGACGCGCACCGCCGTGCCCTCGACGTCCAGCCGCACCGCGGCGTCCCGCGTCGCCTGGTGCACCGGTCCGACGTCCTGGATCGGGTACCAGTACTGCGAGAACGCCGTCGTCTCCCCCGGGCGCAGGAACGCGAAGTCCGGTTGGTTGTCGGTGAAGACGCCCGCCATGAGCTCGACGTACGGGCCGTTCGTGTCGGTGAGGTGCCGGTCCCACGCCCGGCCGAACGGCGCGTTCCCCCAGGTCCACATCTTCTTGCCGGGCGAGATGCGGTGGTCCGCCCAGTGCACGAACCCGGCACCCGCGGCGTGGTCGTAGCCGCCGAAGAAGTCGTCCTGCGAGCCGAGGCACATGTACGACGTCGGCACGGGGATGTTGCGGTACCGGTCCAGGCGGTCGCCGTCGGGGCGGTCCGGGGTGCGCCGGGCCGGGTAGTCGACCCCGTAGTAGCGACCGGACGCCGCGGGAAAGGTCGTGACGGCGCGCTTGGCGTGGTCGGCGACGACCGTGACGTCGGTGGGGAAGAACGCCTGGTAGTCGTCGTGGACCGCCGCGGCCACGTTGGCCCACCACAGGAACGTCTGGACGTCGTCGGTGCGGTTGACGAGCCGGACCCGCAGCTCGACGAGCGCGCTGTCCGGGCGCAGCCGCACGCCGTGCATGCCCTGCATCCGCGCGAACGGATCATGGTCGGAGCACCAGACCGTGACCGCGCCGTCGGCCTCGGTCTCGATCCAGGTCTCCGTCGGCAGGAACGTGGCCGGGCGGTGGTGCTGCGGCCAGTTGAGCTCCACGCCGCCCGAGACCCACGGGCCGAGCAGGCCGACGAGTGCCGGCTTGATGACGTCGTTGCGGTAGAAGAAGTCATAGCCGCGCGTGCGGTCCAGGCCCACGTGGATGCGCCCGCCCAGCTCGGGCAGGACCATGAGCCGCACGTACGCGTTCTCCAGGTGGATCGCGTCCCAGTCCCGCGGCGCCTTGGTCGGCGCGACCCGGTCGACGAACGGCATCGGGTACACCGCACCCGACGACCCCTGGTAGACCCGCTGGTCCAGGTAGGCGGGGTACCGGTCCGGCTCGCCGATGTCGTAGGTGTCGATGGACACGGGCTCACGCCAGCCGCGCACCGCCCGGTCGGCGAGGCCGGCCGGTGCGGGCGGCAGGACGATCCGCGACTCATTCTCAGGCATGACACGAACGTAGGCCGCTTGACCGCGCGGGACGATAGGCGATTCCCTGAGGCACATGGACGAAACCACGGTCGACGTCGCCGCCGCGCTCCGGGACGGGTTCGCGGGCCAGCGCATGGTCGTCGTCCCCCGCCCGGCGGTCCGCGCGGCCCTGGAGCGGCCCGTGACGGGCCGCCTGGTCGTGACCGACGCCGGGTTCTTCCCGCACGCCGCGCGGCACGGGAGGGCACGCCCGGGCGGCGCCCGGGAGCACGTCCTCCTCGTCTGCACCGACGGCGCCGGCTGGTGCCGCACCCCGGCCGGGCGGTTCGACGTCCGGCCGGGCGACGTCGTGCTCCTGCCGTCCGGCGCGCCGCACGAGTACGCCGCCACCGAGCGCGAACCCTGGACGCTCTGGTGGCTCCATGCGACAGGCCCGGACGCCGACGAGCTCGCCGGCGCCGCGCGGAGCGCCGCCGGCGGTCCCGTCACGCACCTGCGCGAGCCGGCGACGGTGGCCAGCCTCGTCTCGCAGGTCATCGACGCCCTCGACGAGGGCACGGCGGGCGGCCTGGTCCGGGCCGCGGGGGCCGCGTGGCACGCCCTCGCGCACGTCGTCGCGACGGGGCGCCGCTCCCCCGGTCCGGCACCTGACCCCGTGGAGCGCGCCGTCGAGCACCTGCGGGCCACGACGCCGCGGCGGACCGCGGTCCCCGCCCTCGCGGCGATGGTCGGCCTCAGCCCGTCGCAGCTCGGCGCCCTGTTCCGCGCCCAGGTGGGCACGTCCCCGCTGCAGTACCAGACCCGGCTGCGCATGGCCCGCGCGCGCGAGCTCCTGGACGCCACCGACCTGCCCGTCGCCGCGGTCGCGACGACGTGCGGCTACGACGACCCGCTGTACTTCTCGCGCCAGTTCGCCCGCACGCACGGGACGTCGCCCACTGCGTACCGGGCGCGGCCCACCTGAGCGACCTCCGGGACTCGGCCGGGCACCGGCTCGGTGATCACGGCTCGCGCACCGCCCGCGCCGGTCCCGCGGCCACCTCCGGCTCGGCGCCGGGCGGCCGCTCGGCGCTCTCGCTGCGGAGCGTCTCCAGCAGCCGCAGCCAGACCTCGCTGATGGTGGGGTACGACGGCACGGCGTGCCAGAGGCGGTCGAGCGTGACCTCTCCGACGATCGCGACGGTCGCGGAGTGCAGCAGCTCGGCCACGTCCTGCCCGACGAAGGTCGCGCCGACGACGACGCGGCGCTCCGCGTCGATCACGAGCTTCGCGCGGCCTGTGTACCCCTCGGCGTGCATGCTCGCGCCCGCGACCTGGCCGATGTCGTGCTCCACGGTCCGCACGTCGACCCCGGCCTCCCGGGCCTGCGCCTCGGTGATTCCGAAGGCGGCGACCTCCGGGTCGGTGAATGCGACGCGCGGGACGGCGGCGCGGGCCTGGTACTTGCCCTGGTGGGTGAGCAGCGCGCGGCCGTTGGCGTCGCCGACCGCGTACAGCCAGTCGGTGCCCTCGACGAGCATCGTGTCGTCGACCTTCGTACACCGGCACAAGCGGCCCACGAGATCTCGGAGGAAGGCCTGAAGCACGAGGCTCCTGGGGCTGCGCGAACCAGGTCCGGCCCCGCCACCCGTGAGCGGATCCCCCAGGCCGCGAACGAGCTTTTCTACGCCGAAGGGATCCGTGCCACGAGCGTGGACGGCATCATCGCGCGGGTCGGCGAAGGTCACGTTCTACCGCCATTTCCCCACCAAGAGCGACCTCGTCGTCGCCTACCTCACCCGGCAGGCGGAGGCCGAGCGCGCGTGGTTCTCCGCCACGCGCCGGGCGGGCGACGCGGCAGGTTCGTTGCGTGCGCTCGCCGAGGGCATCGGCGCGGCGAGCTGCAGCCCCGGGTTCCGCGGATGCGCGTTCATCAACGCTGCCGCCGAGCTCTCGGACCCGGACGACCCGGTGCGCACCGTCATCGACGAGCACCGGCAGTGGACGCTCGACGAGTTCGCCACGATCGCGGCGGACGCCGGAGCGCCCGACCCGGACGCCACCGCACGGCAGCTCATGCTCCTGCGCGACGGGGCGATGGTGATCGGCTACCTCGGCGACGCAGAGTCGGTCGCAGACACCCTCGACGCGGCGTTCGGCTCGGCGCTCGCCGCCTCGGACCACTGACCCCCGACGACCTCGTCCTCACCACCGGCGAGAACCCGACCGCCCTGCCCCGTAGCATGCACGCCATGAAGAAGTTTTCGGTGATTGCAGCACGTTCTCGGGTCGCACCCGAACACTTCCACGCACGCTGGTGCGACGTCGCGACGCATCCGGAGTGGGCGCCCGGCATGGAGTACGTCCGGCTCGACGGCCCGGTGCGCCCCGGCGCCCACGGGGTGATGAAGACCCGCGAGGGTGAGGAGACCCCGATGATGGTCAGCGACGTCGTCCCCGGGGTGGCGTTCCAGGACACCGTCTTCCTCGACGGCGGCTCCCTGACGGTCCGCCACGAGTCGCACCCCGACGGCACCGGCAGCCGGTTGGAGCTGCACCCCTCGATCGACGGGCCGCGTGAGGACGACCTCGCGGCAGAGATGGCCGGCCTGGAGGACGTGCTCGCCGCGGACCTCGCAAGCTTGATCGCCCTGGTGGAACGCGAGCACTGAACCGACCGAGGTCGGACCCCGGGGTCAGCGTCGCAAGGACGCAAGCGGCCCGGGACCGGCGTTTCCGCTGGTCCCGGGCCTCTCGCACGGTGGGCGATACTGGGTTCGAACCAGTGACCTCTTCGGTGTGAACGAAGCGCGCTACCACTGCGCCAATCGCCCGGTGCGTGGACGATATTAGCCACAGACCGGGCGCAGACTCAAACCGGGCACGCCAGCGGCGCGAGCCGCACCCGGACGGCGCCGGTCACGGGTCGAGGTGCTGGCGGCACCGCTCCTCGAACAGCTCGCGGGCGACGGACGAGATCTTGCCGACGGGCACCTCGGCGCCGTCGAGCCAGGTCACGGGCTGCACGTTGCGGCCCGAGGACGTGAGCACGAGCTGCGCCTCTCCCAGGGTCACCTCGTCGAGCACGTCGAACGGCAGCTCGTCGGGTTCGGCCTCGCGGACCGCCAGGCCCTCCTCCGCGCCCCACTCGAGCAGGAGCGCGCGGGTGATGCCGGCGAGGCAGCCTGACGACAGCGGCGGGGTGACGAGCTCGCCGCCCCGCTCGACGAACACGTTCGAGCCGGTGCCCTCGCACAGCTGCCCGACGGTGTTGGGCAGGATCGACTCGTCGCCTCCCTTGGCGACGGCGTCGGCGAGCGCGACGACGTTCTCGGCGTACGAGGTCGTCTTCAGCCCGGCGACGGCGGAGCGCTCGTTGCGGGGCCAGGGTGAGCGGGCGGACCGCGACGTCGGCGCCATCGCGCCGTCCTGGGCGGCGACGACGACGGTCTGGGCGCCCGGCACCCGGCCGGACCCGAGGGGGCCGGTCCCGGCGGTCACGGTGATCCGCAGACGCCCGTCGAACGGCCCGGCCTCGGCGACGGCAGCGTCCATGACGGCGACGACGCCGTCGCGGACCCGCTGCGCGTCGGGCGCCTCGAGGCCCAGCCCGAGGGCCGAGCGCTCCAGCCGCGCCAGGTGGCGGGTCAGGGCGAACACCTGCCCGCCGAAGACCGTGCACGTCTCGAAGACGCCGTCGCCCACGGTGATCCCGTGGTCCACCGCGCTCAGCGCTCCCTGACCTTGCTCGACCAGTCTGCCGTCGGCCCAGATCACCAGTGTCATGGGCCCAGTGTGCCCGAGATCACGACGTCGTGGACGCCGCTCACCGGCGCAGCACCAGGTGGGTGACCTCCGGGGTGGCGCGCGCCGAGACGGTCCGCAGCCTGCGCGGCCCGACGCCGTCGAACAGGCGGACGCCCTCGACCCCCAGGACGACGGGCGCGACGTGCAGCCTGAGCTCGTCGATCAGGTCGGCGGCGAGGAACTGGTTGATCGTCGTCGCGCCGCCCGCCACGGCCACGTCCCGGTCGCCGGCGGCCTCTCGCGCCTGCCGCAGCGCTTCGGAGACCCCGCCGGTGACGAAGTGGAACGTCGTGCCGCCGGACATCGGCAGCGGCTCGCGCTCGTGGTGGGTCAGGACGAACACGGGCGCGTGGTACGGCGGGTCCTCGCCCCACCAGCCGCGCCACGCGAGGTCCCACGCCCCGCGGCCGGGCGTGAACATGTGGCGGCCCATGACGAACGCGCCGGCGGCGGTGATCGCCGCGAGCTCCGCCTGGTGGTCGGCCGCGTGCTCAAACATCCACGCGTGGAGCTGCTCGCCGTCTCCCACCCCGTCGCCGAAGGGCTGGTCGAGGGACTGGTTCACCCCCGCCGAGAGACCGTCGAGCGAGATTCCGAGGTCGCACGTCACCTGTGTCATGCCCCGAGGACTCCCTGGGGCGCCAGGACTCATCGGCCGGACGACGCCAGCCCCACCAGCCTCTCGGCCTTCAACTCCGTCTCGGCCCACTCGGCGGCCGGGTCGCTGCCCCACGTGATCCCGGCGCCCGTGCCGAACCGGAGCATGCCGCCGGCGCCGCGGGGCTCGCCGGTCCACCAGAACGTGCGGATACCGACGGACAGCTCGGCCGTGCCGGCGTCGGCGTCGATCCATCCCACAGCGCCGCAGTACGGCCCGCGCGGCGCCGTCTCCAGCTCGCGGATGATCCGCAGCGCCGACGACTTCGGCGCCCCCGACACCGACCCCGGCGGGAACGTGGCCGCCACGACCTGGCGCCACACGTCGGCGGACCCGGCGACCGCAGGGTCGAGGACGCCGGAGACCCGGGAGACCAGGTGCACCAGGCCGGGGTGCCGCTCGACGGCGAGCAGGTCCGTGACCGCGACGGTCCCCGGCCGGCAGACCCGCTGCAGGTCGTTGCGCACGAGGTCCGTGATCATGACGTTCTCGGCCCGGTCCTTGGCGCGCAGCCCGTCGGCGGTGCGCGCGGTGCCCTTGATGGGCCCCGAGGTCACCGTCGCGCCCTCCGGCCCGGAGGCGACGGCGAGGTAGAGCTCGGGGGACGCGCCTACCACCCAGACCGGGTCGACGCCGCTGGAGCGGGGCACGTGGATCGCGGCGGCGTACGGCGCGGGGTTGCCCGCGGCGAGCCGCGCTGCCAGGGCGGCGGCGTCCGGCTCGACGACGTGCCCGTCCGGGCCGATGCCGGGCAGCGGGGCCTCGAGCACGCGGCACACGTTGACCTGGTAGACGTCGCCCTCGCGGATGTGGGACCGCACGCGCACGACGGCGGCCTCGTACGCGTGGCGGTCGGCGGAGCTGCGCCAGTCCCCGGGCGCGGGGCCGTGCCACGGGGCGGCCGGAGCGGCGTCGCCGGCCTCGCGGACGTCCGCGAAGCGCCACGCGCGCGCCGTGCCGGTGGTGCCCGAGGGCGACCGGCCGCCGAAGGCCTCGAAGTCGGCGACGACGAACCAGGTGCCTCCGCGGGCCACCCGCTCCGCCTGGGCGGGGTCCTCCAGGTCGACGCACTCGACGACGCCGGTCGCGGCCCGTCCGGCGAAGCGCGCCCACGCCGCGTCGCCCCGCGGGGCGCGCCCGGGAGGGCGGCCGGCGGCCGGGCGGGGGGCGGGGGCGTCGTCGCGGGAGTGGTGCGGCACGCCCAGAACGGTAGGCGATTGGACGTGCGCACTCCGGGTCGATTAATGTGTGGGACGCGCCGGAACGGCGGTCACCGCGAGGTGGCCAGAACCGGTCGCGCGGATGTGGCTCAGTTGGTAGAGCATCACCTTGCCAAGGTGAGGGTCGCGGGTTCGAGTCCCGTCATCCGCTCCGAGCTCTGTCCTCTCTCCTCAGGGTCGGAGGCGCAGCAGCCGCAGGGGGCGATTGGCGCAGCGGTAGCGCGCTTCCCTGACACGGAAGAGGTCACTGGTTCGATCCCA
>NZ_SIRP01000001.1:2723510-2934188 GCF_011634835.1 Isoptericola sp. BMS4
CAGCGGTAGCGCGCTTCCCTGACACGGAAGAGGTCACTGGTTCGATCCCAGTATCGCCCACCAGCACGACGGCCCCCGGACCGCACGGTCCGGGGGCCGTCGTCGTCCCCGCCGGTGGATGTCCGGCGGTCGGCGTACCGTCGGTCGCATGTGCCGCAACATCACCACGCTCCGCGGGCTCGAGCCGCCCGCCACCGACGAGGAGATCCACGCCGCCGCCGAGCAGTTCGTCCGCAAGGTGACCGGCGTCCAGCGCTCCGCGAGCGCCGCGTCGCGCGAGCCGTGCGAGCAGGCGACCGACGAGATCGCCGAGGTCGTCACGCGCCTGCTGGGCGAGCTCCCGGCGCGCCGCCAGCCGCCGAAGACCGTCCCGCCGCTGCGGCGCGAGGAGGTCCAGGCGCGCATCGCGGCCCGCCAGGCCGCCCGCGAGGAGCACGAGCGCCTGCACGAGCTCGGGATCGCCCACACGCACTGAGGCCCGGGCCCGCACGGCCCGGGGCGGCCGTTAGGCTCGCCGCGTGGACCACGACCTGCTGCCCCGTGACGAGCTGCCCACCGGCCCCGTGTCGGCCGCCATGCACCGCGCCAAGGCCGGCGCCCGCGCGGACCACGTCACCGTCGGCCAGGCGCGTCTCGGCGCGGACGGCAGCGCCGAGATCGACTGCTCCTGCGGCATGGTCCTGACCAACGGCCCGGACTGGTCGCTCGACGAGCACATCCGCCTCCACCGGGCGGAGGCGCGCTACGTCGCGCTGAGCCGTGTCGCGCCGGCCGGAATGCCCCGGCTGATCCCCGTGGGCGCCGACCGGCTGCCGCGCTGACCCCGCGACGCTGACCCCGCCACGACGACCCGGGCGCGCCACCGGACCTAGAGCTCGTCGGGGTCGTCCCAGGAGATCCCGCTGGAGGCGCCCTCGATCGGGTGCCGCTCGGTGGCCGACAACGACGCCGGAGCCTTGCTCGCGTCGCCCCCGGGCCGCGGGTCGCGGAACTCCCCCACGATCCTCCGCGGCGCCAGCCTCGCCTGCGACGCGATCGACTCGTCCAACCGTTGGTCCGACTGCCCCGGACCGCCGTCCGGGGCCTCGTCCGACTCCCCCCGCTCCTCTGGGCTGCTCATGGTCCATGCCTAGCAGGCCGTGCCACATCTCGCCCTCGCTTGGCACACTATTTATTCCTCCGCGGTCACGACGCCGGCATCCCCGGCCGTGGCTACAGTGGGCCGGTGACCACCGCCGACGCCGCGATCGACGTACGGGCCGCGCTCGCGCCCCCGCCCGCCACCCCGAGGTCCGCGGAACCCTGGCCCGGTCACCGGCCGATCGTCTGGGCCCCGCGGGCCCGCACCGTCGACGTCGTCCTCCCCCGGCCGGACGGCGGCGCCGACCTGCACCCGATGCGCCTCGTCGGCGCCCACGAGCCCGGGTACTGGCGCGCCGACGAGGCGCTGCCCACCGGCACCGACTACTGCTACTCCGTGGACGGCGGCTCCCCCGTCCCCGACCCCTGCAGCCCCTCCCTGCCCGCCGGCGTGCACGGCCCGTCGCGCGTCGTCGACCACTCCTTCGCCTGGACCGACGCCCGCTGGCGGGGCCGCGAGCTCGACCGGACGGCGCTCCTGCACCTCGACGTCGCGACCGCCACGCCCGAGGGAACCCTCGACGCCGCGACCCGGCTGCTCGACGACGTCGCGGCCCTCGGCGTGGACGGCGTCGAGCTCGCCCCCGTCGCCGCGTTCGACCCGACGCAGGGCCCCGCGTCCGGCGTCCGGCTGTTCGCCGTCCACGAGCCCTACGGCGGCCCGCACGCCCTGCAGCGGTTCGTCGACGCCGCGCACGCCCGGGACCTCGCCGTCGTCCTCGACGTCCCGCACCGCTGGGCCGTCGCCGACGGCCTGGGGCTGCACACCTTCGGCCCGTACGCGTCCGGCTCGCGGCTCGGTCCGCGCGCCGGCGCCCCGGCCGCCGTGCGCGACAGCCCCCGGATCAACCTCGACGGCAGCGGGTGCCGCGGCCCGCGCGACTTCCTCGTCGCGGACGCCGCGCGCTGGTTCCGCGACTTCCACCTCGACGGCCTGCTGCTCGACGTGGAGGCCCTCCTGGACCGCTCCCCCGTCCCCCTGCTCGGCGAGCTCGCCGAGCACGTACGGAACCTCGAGGAGCAGCTCGGGCGACGGCTGGACCTCCTCACCGACGGCCCCGGTCGCAGCGACCGGCTGGTGCGTGCCGTCCACGGCCTCCTCTCGGAGCCGGGGCGCGACCACGTCCAGGCCCTGCGGCTGCTCTCGCGGGAGACCTTCGCCACGGACGGGACGGAGAGCACCGCGGCACGGCTGCCCCCGAGCGCCCGCCGGGCACGCCGGGCGACCCGGCGCGCCTCGTCCCTCGTCGTCGGGGACCTGACCCGCCTGCCGGGAGCCACCCGCGCCGCGCCGTGGTCGCCCGCCGACGACACCCCGAGCGCGCCGGAACCCTCAGCGACGGGCCACGACGACGAGCGTGCCTGCCTGCTCGCGTTCGCCGTCCTCGCCGGGACCACCACCGTCCTGGACGCCGAGCACGCCCCGGTGGGTCACGACGACGGCCCGGCACGGCGCCTCGTGGAGTGGACGAGGCGGCTGCTGGCCCTGCGACCGACCGTGGTCGCGCAGACCGGGCAGCCGCTCGAGCTGCACGTCGACCACCACGCCGGGAGCCGCGCCGGGAGCCCGGCGCTGCTCGCCCGGCGGGGCGACACCGCCCTCGCCGTGGGGCTGGGCGACGCTCCCGCGCGGATCGACCTCGCGCTCCTGCCCGGCCACCCGCACCAGTGGCAGCCGGTGGCGTCGTGGGACCCGGACCGGACCCGGACGGCGGCCGCCCGGCTCGTCGTGCCCGACCGCGTGCCCGTGGTGCTGCGCCGCCAGGACGGCTGACGCTAGACGGTCGGCGTCCGCGCGTCGCCGTCCCCGACGGCGAGGCGCCGCCCCTCCTCCGCGAGCGCGCCGAGGCGCGACAGCGCCCGGTAGTACTTCTTGCGGTACCCGCCACGCAGCATCTCGGGCGTGAACAGGTCCGAGCGGCCCCCGGCCGCCACGCCGCCCAGGAGCACGGGCACGTCCCGGTCGTACAGCCGGTCGACGAGGACGACGAGGCGCAGCGCGACCTCCTGCCGCGTCACCGGGCGCACGTCCGTCAGGGCCACGAGCTCGACGCCGTCGAGCAGCGCCCCGTACCGGCTGGGGTGCACGGTCGCCAGGTGCGCGAGGAGGTCGTCGAACGCGTCGAGCACCGCTCCCGGGTGGGCCGCCGCGGCGCGCGCCACGACGTCGCCCGCCAGGGGCGCGGACTCGGTGACCACGGCGCGGTGCCGGTAGTCCTCGCCGTCGACGCGCATCACCTCGAAGCGGGCGGAGAGCGCCTGGATCTCGCGCAGGAAGTCCTCGGCGGCGAAGCGTCCCTCCCCCAGCGCGTCCGGCAGGGTGTTCGACGTCGCGGCCAGCGCCACGCCGCGGTCGGCGAGCTCGCGCAGCAGTCGGGACATCAGCACGGTGTCGCCCGGGTCGTCGAGCTCGAACTCGTCGATGCACACCAGCCGGCGGGTCGCGAGGGCCTCGACGGTGGGCAGGAAGCCCAGCGCCCCGACGAGGTTCGTGTACTCCACGAACGTGCCGTACGCGACGGACCCCTCACCGAGCCGCTCGGTGACGGCGTGGGCGAGGGAGGTGAGCAGGTGCGTCTTGCCGACGCCGAAGCCGCCGTCGAGGTACACGGCCGGGGTGGGGCGACGGCGGCCCAGCAGCGCGCGCAGCCCGCTGGCCGGGGGCGTCGCGACCTCGTCGGCGACCTCCTGGAGCCGGGCGAGCGTGGCGCCCTGGCTCGGGTGCGCGGGGTCGGCGCGGTAGGTGGCGAACCGTGCGCGCGCGAAGTGCCGCGGGGGCACCAGGTCGGCCAGGAGCCGGCCGGGTGACACGGACGGGCGCACCGACGTCAGCGACGCCACGGTCGCGGCGTCCTGCGTCGACGCGTCCGGGGTGCGTCCGGCGCCGGGCTGATGCTGCGTGAGTGTCACGACCCACCAGCGTACGCCCGCACCTAGGCTGCCCGGTGTGACCTCCGACACCGAGACGCCCGACGTCCCGCTCGACCTGCTGGTGCCGTCCGCCGAGCGGCTCGGCCCCGACCCGGCCGAGCAGCGCCTCGCCGCCCTGTATGCGACCGGCGGCGGGCGGCACGTGCGGGCCAACATGATCAGCACGGTCGACGGCGGGGCGTGGGGCGCCGACCACCTGTCCGGCTCCATCAACGACGCGGCCGACTGGCGGGTGTTCCGGGTGCTGCGCGCGCTGGCCGACGTCGTGCTGGTCGGGGCCGGCACGGCCCGCGCGGAGGGCTACCGCGCGCTGCGTCGCCCCCGCGGGCCCGCGGGCGCCGTGCCCGGTCCGCTGGAGCTCGCGCTGGTCACCCGCACGGGGCGGCTGCCGGAGGAGCTGACGGCCACCTCGCCGCTGGTGGTCACCACCCGGCAGGGGGCGCGGGCGATCGGCGCGGCGGTGCCGCCGGACCGGGTGGTCGTCGCCGAGGGGCCCCGCACCGCCCCCGGCGAGGTCGACCTCGCCGCCGGTCTCGACGCGCTGGCCGACCGCGGCCTGGCCGCCGTCCTGTGCGAGGGCGGCCCGCACCTGCTGGAGGCGATGCTGCGGGCCGGCCTCGTGGACGACCTGTGCGTGACCACCAGCCCGCGACTGGTGGGGGCGGGGCCGGGCCGGATCGTCGCGGGCGCGGGCGGCCCCGGCCCGGCGGCCGGGGATCGGCCCGCCCGCCTCGGGCACCTGCTGCACGCGCCCGGGACGGGCACGCTGCTGGCCCGCTGGGAGCTGCGGTCCGCGTGACGCCTCGCGCGCGCTCGGTCACGTCGTTACCGTGCTCCCATGCCGACCACCATCATCCTCACCGAGGACGCGCTCACCGACGCCGACGTGGAGCACGTGCTCTCGCTGCATGCCGGGGACGCCCAGACCGAGACGCCGGAGTACCACGTCCTGGTCCCCCAGGACACCGACCACAACGTCGTGGCCGCGATCATCGACCACCTGTGGTCGGGCGAGCTGCGGGAGGCCGGCGAGGACCTGGTCGGCAGGGAGCCCACACCGGACGAGGCGAAGGTCACCGCGGCCGAGAGGCTCGAGCGCTCCCTCGCGCTGCTGCACGGCGCCGGCGCCACGGCGCGCGGCGCGGTGACGCAGGAGGACCCGATCCCCGCGCTCGCGACCGCCGTCGCCGACCACGGCGGCCCCGACGACGTCCAGGACATCGTGGTGGTCACGTACCCGCACGTCGTCGAGGACACGCTGCGCCGCGACTGGGCGTCGCGGGCGCGCGAGCACCTCCACGCGCCGGTCCTGCACCTGTACGCGGGGACGAGCGCTCTGGGCGACTGAGCTCGCGAGCGACCGTGGGGCGGGTCAGCGCACGCGGTGGCCGGCGGTGGTGACGGTGGCGCGCACCAGCTCGTCCATCGAGTCGAGGAAGGGGTCCTCGTCGAGCAGGTCGTGGTCGACGGCGGCCACGGACAGCTCCGTGCACCCGAGCACGACCACCGAGGCGCCCCGCTCGACCAGCCGGCCGGCGACCGCCCGCAGCGCGTCGGGGTCCGCGGGCCGCCCCGCCTTGACCTGGTCGTAGATCACCGTGTTGACGATCGTCTGGTCGTCCTCGTCCGGCACCACGACGTCGACGCCGGCCGCCCCGAAGGCGTCGTCGTACACCCGCGAGGCGACCGTGCCGGCGGTGGCGAGCAGCCCCACGCGGGCCAGGCCGGGCACGCGCTCGCGCGCCGCGGCGACCGTCACGTCGATGATCGACACGAAGGGCGTGCTGACGGCGTCGAGCACCTGCTGGGTGAAGTAGTGGGCCGTGTTGCACGGCATCACGAGGAACCGCACGCCGAACGCCTCGAGCCGGCGTGCGTCGCGGGCCAGCACCGGTCCCGGGTCGGCCGACGACGTGCCGAGCACGAAGTCGGTCCGGTCCGGGATCGTCGCGTGGTTGAGCACGACCATGTCCACGTGGTCCTGGTCGCGGGACGCGTCGGTCCGCTCGACCACGCGCTGCAGGAAGTAGGCGGTGGCCAGCGGGCCGACGCCGCCGAGCACCCCGACGGGCAGGTCGCCGTCCCCGGCCGGAGCGGTGCCGGGCCCCCTGCCCGCCGTCGTGCCGGCCGCCGTCGCGTCCGCGCTCACCGGCGGGTCACTCGCCCTTCCAGGCCAGCGCCCGGGAGGCCGCCACCGGGAAGTGGCGGGCGTACTTGCGGAACTGGTTGAGCTGCGAGACCAGCAGGTAGGCGACCCGGCGCGGGTCGGTCTCCTTGCGGTACCACAGGGGGTTGCTCGCCCGCCGGGCCAGCTGCAGGCGACGGGTGCGCGACCGCAGCGCCGGGTCGACGAGGTAGCGACGCAGCAGCGTCCCCGGCAGCACCGTGTAGAGGTGCTCCGTGGTCAGCTCCCCCTCCGCAGTGAGCGGCGTCTCGGCGCCGAGCACGGCCCGCGGGTCCGGGTCGAGCCCGCGCACATGCTCGTGCACGTAGAACTTCACCGGGTTCGCCCCCGTACCGGTCACGTAGTAGTTCGACCGGCCGAGCCGCGGGTTGAGCTCGAAGAAGACGTACCGCCCGTCGCGCGGGTCGTACTTGAGGTCGAAGTTCGCCACGCCGGTCCAGCCCACGTGCTCCAGCAGACGCCGGGCCTGCTCGACGACCTCGTGCTGCGTGCCCGTGATGATCCCGGCGGGGTTGCCGAGCGCGCCCGGGGCGTGCTCCTCGAGCAGCACGTGCCCGAAGGAGGAGAACCGCACCTTGCCGTTCGCGTCGCTGTAGCAGGTGAGGATCCGCATCCCCGAGTCGTCTCCGGGGATGTAGTCCTGGACGACGAACGCCCCCGTGTAGCCGGCGTCGCGCACCCGGCCGAGCAGCTCGACCAGCTCGGCGCGCGAGTCGACGAGGAAGACCTTCTTCTTCCCGGCGAACTCCACGTCGTGGTAGGCCGCCGTGCTGGCCGCCTTGGCGATGACGGGGAAGGTCAGGCCGCTGGTGTCCGGCTCGGCGCCGGCCGCGACGTCGTGCACCACCGTGGTGGGGTGCGCGATCCCGAGCTCCGCGCACAGGGCGCCGAACTCCTCCTTGTCGGTGAGGCGGTGCAGCAGATCGGCCCCCACGTACGGGATCGTGTACCGGTCCTCCAGGCGGTCGCGCTGCTCCACGAGGGCGCGCACCAGCCAGTCTGCCGAGGCCACGGCCACGAGGTCGGCGTCGGGGTGCTGGTCCGCGATCGCGCGCAGCCTGGCCACGATCGCGTCCGGCTCGTCGATCCGCGGCTCGGCCACGTGGGTGAGTATCCGCGAGTGCCGCACCAGTCCGGTCGACTGGCCGGACACGACGACGGACCGCACGCCGTACGCCTCGTGGAACGCGCGGGCGAGGCTGTACGCCCCGATGTCCCCGCCGAGGACGACGGGCTGAAGACGACGTGTGCTCACCGGACCTCCGTCACGGGCGCGGGCTTGTTGGCCTCGTAGTTCCGCCGCAGCGCGTCCAGCGGGTAGTACTGCCGGTACTTGCGCCAGTGGTTGACCAGCGCCGTGAGCAGGTAGAGCCGGCGGCGCGGTGCGGCGTCCGCACGATAGCGCAACGGGTGCACGGTGCGCCCCGACCGCTGCAGCCGCACGACACGGGCACGCAGCTCCGGGTCCAGCACGTACCGTCGCAGCAGGCGCTGGGGCACCACCGAGTACAGCACCTCGTCCGCCGCCGTGACGGGGGCGCGGCGCACGCCGTGGACGACGTCGTCGACCAGGACCTCGGCGGGGTTCTGGCCGCCCGCGGTGAGGTAGTAGTTGTTGCGGCCGATACGCGGGTTCTGCTCGAAGAACTTGAACACGCCGTCGCGGGGGTCGAGCTTGACGTCGAAGTTCGCGAAGCCGCGCCACCCGGTGTGCTCACAGATCCGCTGGGCGGCGTCGAGGATCTCGTCGATGCGCTCGACGATCATGGCCGAGGGGTTGCCGCGCGCCGCCGGGGTGCGCTCCTCGAGGAGCACGCGCGCGGAGCACCGCAGCGTCACGCGACCGGACGTGTCGGCGTACGCCGTGACGGACCGCATCTGCGTGTCGTCGCCCGGGATGTTCTCCTGCACCAGGAAGCGGCCGCGGAATCCGGCCTCGCGCAGGGAGATCATGAGCCGGTCGAGCTCCGCGGGCGTCGCGATCTCGAAGATCTTCTTCTTCCCGGCGAACTGCACGTCGTGGTAGTCCGCGCTGCTCGCGGGCTTGGCGATGACCGGGAAGTCGAACCCGACGGGCGCCGGCTCCCAGCCGGGCTCGCCCGCGCGGGCGAAGTCCTGGATCACCGTGCCGGGCGTCGGGATGCCGAGCTCGTCGCACACGGCCGCGAACTCGGCCTTGTCGCTGATCCGGTCGATGAGGTCGGCGTCGGCGAAGGGCAGCAGGTAGCCCGCCGACTCCAACTCCGGGCGGTGGTGGACCAGCACGCGCACGATCCAGTCCATGTTGGTGAGCAGCACGAGCCGCTCCCCCGGGTGCCGGGCGCCCAGGTCCCCGGCGACCTGCCGGAGGGCTTCGACGATCTGCGCGGGCTCGGTGCCGGACAGGACGGTGTCGACGATGCCCGAGTGCGCGATGGGCCCGGGCTCGGCGAAGGCCACGACCGTCGCGCGCACGCCGTAGCGCTCGTGGAACGAGCGCGCCAGCGCGTACACGCCGATGTCGGAGCCGACGATGACGGGGCGCGCGGCGGGGCCGGCCTCGCGACCGGCCCCGGCCTGCGGCGTCCCCGCAGGGGTGCTGCTCACGGGTCGCCTCACGCCTCCTGCTCGGTACGGTCGCCGGACCACTCGGTGTGGAACGTGCCCTCGCGGTCGGTGCGACGGTAGGTGTGGGCGCCGAAGAAGTCGCGCTGCGCCTGGATGAGCGCGGCGGGCAGCCGCTCGGCGCGCACCGCGTCGTAGTACGAGAGCGACGACGAGAACGCCGGCGCGGGGATGCCGGCCGTCGCGGCCTGCGCGACGACGCGGCGCCACGCGGCGAGACCGTTGCCGACGGCGTCGGTGAAGTACCGGTCCGCCAGCAGCAGCGGCAGCTGCGGGTCGCGCTCGTAGGCCTCGGTGATGCGGTTGAGGAAGCGCGCGCGGATGATGCAGCCGCCGCGCCAGATGCGGGCCATGGCGCCGCGGTCGATGTCCCAGCCGTACTCGGCCGACGCCGCGGCGATCTGGTCGAAGCCCTGCGAGTAGGCGACGACCTTGGAGGCGTACAGCGCCTGGCGCACGTCCTCGACGAACGCCTCGCGGTCGGTCACGGTCAGGGGCGTGGCGTCCGCGGGCAGCGCCGCGCGGCCGGCCTCGCGCTGCGGCACGGAGCCCGACAGGGCGCGGGCGAACGTCGCCTCGGCGATGCCGGTGATCGGCACGCCCAGGTCGAGCCCGTTCTGCACGGTCCAGCGGCCGGTGCCCTTCTGCTCCGCCTGGTCGAGCACGACGTCGACGAACGCCGAGCCCGTGGCGGCGTCGACGTGCTGCAGCACGTCGGCCGTGATCTCGATGAGGAACGACTCGAGGTCGCCCGTGTTCCACTGCGCGAAGATCTCGCCGATCTCGGCGGCGGACGCGCCGAGGCCCTGCTTGAGCAGGTCGTAGGCCTCCGCGATGAGCTGCATGTCGGCGTACTCGATGCCGTTGTGCACCATCTTGACGAAGTGCCCGGCGCCGTTCGGCCCGACGTAGGTGCAGCACGGGGTACCGTCCACCTTGGCGGAGATCGCCTCGAGGATCGGGCCGAGCGACTCGTAGGACTTCTCGGTGCCGCCGGGCATGATCGACGGGCCGTTGAGCGCGCCCTCCTCGCCACCGGACACGCCGGTGCCGACGAAGTGCAGGCCGCGGGCGGCGAGCGCCTCCTCGCGGCGGATCGTGTCGGGGAAGTGCGCGTTCCCGGCGTCGACGACGATGTCGCCCTCGTCCAGCAGCGGCAGCAGCTCGTCGATGACCGCGTCCGTGGGGCCGCCGGCCTTGACCATGACGACGACCTTGCGCGGCCGCTCCAGGGAGGCGACGAAGTCCGCCATCGACTCCGACGGCACGAAGTCCCCCTCGTGCCCGGCCTCGTCGATCAGCGACTGCGTCTTGGCGTAGCTGCGGTTGTGCACCGCGACCGTGTAGCCGTGGCGCGCGAAGTTCCGGGCGAGGTTGCGGCCCATCACCGCCAGGCCGGTGACGCCGATCTGGGCACGAGCTGTCATCGTTTCCTGCTTCCGTCGGGATTTCAGCGAGTCTCACGGGGGAGAACGGACACGCCACCGGGGAGCGACGCACGGTCCACGAGCCCGGGAGCCGCGACCAGCCTAGTCCGAGCGGAGCCGCCGCCGGGACGGATCATCACGATCCGGACACGACGCGCGCCGTGCGACGCGTCACGTGCCACGACACGGGTCACACGGCCGTAACGTGGCAGCCGTGACGGGAGAACGCACCGGGGATCCGCAGGTCCCCGCCTCGTTCGCGGCCGCGCTCGCCTCGCTGCGGGAGCGCCGGCTGCGCGGCGACGTGCACCTCGCCGAGATCCCCGGGCCGGGCCGGATCGCCCCGTACACGGTCGCGCTCGAGGGCGAGGTCGTCGGCGGCGCAGACGGCACCGTCGCCCCCGCGCCCGGCGACGCCGACGCGGGCCCGCAAGAGGTCGCCACGGGGCGCTTCGTGGTCCTGCACGACCCGGAGGGCCAGGAGACCTGGCAGGGCACGTTCCGGGTCGTGACGCTCGTGCGTGCCACGCTGGAGCCCGAGCTGGCGGCCGACCCGCTGCTCGCCGAGGTCGCCTGGTCGTGGGTGACCGAGACCCTGACGGCGGCCGGCGTGGAGGTGCGCGCCACCGGCGGCACGGTGACCCGGGTGCTCTCGCAGAGCTTCGGGGCGCTCGACGCCACGGCCGACACCGTCGACCTCGAGATCCGCGCCTCGTGGACGCCGCTGGACACGGACCTGGGCGCGCACCTCGCCGTGTGGGCGGACCTGATGGCGACCGCGGGCGGCCTGCCGCCCCTGCCGGCGGGCGTGACGGCCCTGGCGTCCCGGCCGCGCCGGACGCCATGACCTCGGACCACACCGGCAGGGCAATACCCTGACACCCATGAGTTCCGCGCTGCCGCCCACCGCCGACGACGTCGTCCCGCTCACGGAGCCCGCGGACGGCGTGGGCCCGGTCGTGGACACGCCGGCCGGCCTGGCGCGGGTCGTCGAGGCCTTCGCCGCGGGCACCGGCCCGGTCGCGGCCGACGCCGAGCGCGCCTCCGGGTACCGGTACGGGCAGGCCACGTACCTCGTCCAGCTGCGGCGCACGGGGTCGGGCACGGCGCTCCTCGACCCGGTCGCGCTGCCCGACCTGTCCCCGGTCGCCGAGGCCGTGGGTGACGTCGAGTGGGTGCTGCACGCCGCGTCGCAGGACCTGCCGGGGCTCGCGGAGCACGGTTTGCGCCCGGCCCGAGTGTTCGACACCGAGCTCGCGGCCCGCATCCTCGGCATGGAGCGGGTCGGGCTCGCCGCGGTGGTCGCCGAGGTGCTCGGCCTCGGCCTGGCCAAGGAGCACTCGGCGGTGGACTGGTCGACCCGCCCGCTGCCCACGGACTGGCTGCGCTACGCGGCGCTCGACGTCGAGGTGCTGGTCGACCTGCGTGACGCGCTGGCCGCGCGGCTCGAGGAGGCCGGCAAGGCCGGCTGGGCGGCGCAGGAGTTCGAGGCCGTCCGCACGGCGACGCCCCCGCCTCCCCGCAAGGACCCGTGGCGGCGCACGTCGGGGACGCACACGCTGCGCGACCGGCGCCAGCTCGCCGTCGTGCGCAGCCTGTGGCAGGCCCGCGACACGAGCGCGCGGGCCCGCGACGTCTCCCCCGGCCGGGTGCTGAACGACAAGGCGATCGTGGCCGCGGCGCGGGCGATGCCGCGCACGGCGGGCCAGCTCGTCGCGCTGCCGGAGTTCGCGGGCAAGGCCACGCGGCGCCGTGCCGCGGTGTGGCAGCGCGCGATCGACGAGGCGCTCGCGCTGCCGGAGGACCGTCTGCCCTCCTTGCGCGGCCCTCGGACCGACGGCCCCCCGCAGCCCCGCACCTGGGCGGACCGAGACCCGGTCGCAGCGCGCCGACTCACGGCCGCCCGCGAGATCGTCGCCGCGCTGTCCGAGGAGCTCGCGGTCCCGGTGGAGAACCTGCTGCAGCCGGACGCCCTGCGCCGCCTGTGCTGGACGCCGCCCGAGCCCGCGGACGCCGTCGCCGTCGCCGAGTTCCTCCGTGGCCGCGGTGCCCGCGAGTGGCAGATCGAGCTGCTGGCCGCACGCCTCGCGGACGTCATCTGATCGACGACCTGTCAGACCCTGCGCGACATATACACCGCGCTGGGTCTGACAACTCTCCGCGATCCCGAGCTGTCAGGGTGAGCGCGACGTATGCACCGCGCTGGGTCTGACACGTTGTCGGAGCGCTCGTGATACGCAGTCTCACGATGGGCTATCATCTTCCTGGTACTCGCGGTAGCGTGTACCGCGGCGCGGGCCGTTCCCCCCAGGCCCGCGCCGCGAGGAGCGGCGTCGCTCGTCGGACGCCGGAGTCCCGACCACCGCAAGCGGACGGAGCTGTCATGACCACCCGAAACCCGGCCCCCCGCAGGCTGCGCGACGTCGTCTTCGTCGAGGGCGTGCGCACGCCCTTCGGCAAGGCGCGACCCGACGGCCTGTACGCCGAGACGAGGGCCGACGACCTCATCGTCAAGGCCGTCCGCGACCTGCTGCGGCGCCACCCCGAGCTGCCCGGCGAGCGCGTGGACGAGGTGGCGATCGCCGCCACCACCCAGCAGGGCGACCAGGGCCTCACCCTCGGGCGCACCGTCGGCATGCTCGCCGGCCTGCCGCGCACCGTGCCCGGGTTCGCGATCGACCGCATGTGCGCCGGGGCCATGACCGCGGTGACGACCACCGCGGCGGGGATCGCCACCGGCAGCGCCGACGTCGTGGTCGCCGGCGGCGTGGAGCACATGGGCCGCCACCCCATGGGCTTCGACGCCGACCCCAACCCGCGCTTCCTCTCCGAGAAGCTGGTGGACCCGGAGGCGCTCAACATGGGCGTCACGGCCGAGAACCTGCACGACAGGTTCCCCCACCTCACGAAGGAGCGCGCCGACGCCTTCGCCGTGAGCAGCCAGGCCAAGTACGCCAAGGCCCTGGCGAACGGCGACGTCGGTCCCGAGCTCGTCCCCGTCGCGGTCCGCTCCACCGAGCAGGGCTGGGGCCTGGCCACCGCCGACGAGCTGCCGCGACCCGGCACCACCGTCGAGGCCATCGCGAACCTCAAGACGCCGTTCCGCCCGGGCGGCCGCGTCACGGCGGGCAACGCCTCCCCCCTCACCGACGGCGCCACGGCGGCGCTCCTCGCGTCCGGCGACACCGCGGCCGAGCTCGGCCTGCCCGTCGCCATGCGGATGGTCGCCTCCGCCTTCGCGGGCGTCGACCCGTCGATCATGGGCTACGGCCCCGTGCCGGCCACCGACAAGGCCCTCGCGCAGGCCGGTCTCGGCATCGAGGACATCGGCCTGTTCGAGATCAACGAGGCCTTCGCCGTGCAGGTGCTGAGCTTCCTGGACCACTACGGCATCGCGGACGACGACGAGCGCGTCAACCCGTACGGCGGCGCCATCGCGATGGGCCACCCGCTGGCCAGCTCGGGCGTGCGTCTCATGACGCAGCTCGCGCACCAGTTCGCGGCCCGCCCGGAGGTCCGGTACGGCATCACGACGATGTGCGTGGGCCTCGGCCAGGGCGGCACCGTGATCTGGGAGAACCCGCACCACGCCGACTACTCGGGCCACACCACCAGCACCCCGGCGAGCAAGGAGAGCTGACCCACGATGACGCAGAACGACACCACCACCGCCGGGACCGACGCGCGCGCCGAGCGCGTCACGCACTCCCTGGTCCGCGACGTCGAGCTCCCGGGCGGCGCGGGCACCCTCGCCCTCGTCACCCTCGACAACGGCCTGGACCACACCAAGCCGAACACCCTCGGCCCCGAGGGCATGGCCGAGCTCACCGCCACCCTCACCGCGCTGCGCGAGCGCGCCGGCCGCGGCGAGATCGCCGCCGTCGGCGTCACCGGCAAGCCGTACTTCCTCGCCGCCGGCGCCGACCTGCTGCAGGTCTCCACCGTCACCTCCCACGAGCAGGCGCTCGAGCTGGGCCGGTCGGGCCACGCCGCCTACGAGCTGCTGCACACCATGGGCGTGCCCACGTTCGCGTTCGTGGGCGGGCTCGCGCTCGGCGGCGGCCTCGAGATCGCGCTGAACTGCGACTACCGCACCGTCTCCTCCGACGCCCCCGCGCTCGGGCTCCCGGAGACGGGCCTCGGGCTGGTCCCCGGCTGGGGCGGCGCATACCTCGTCCCGCGGCTGATCGGCATCGAGAAGGCCGTCGACGTGATCCTCACCCGTCCGGCGGCGCAGAAGCCGTTCAAGGCTGCCGAGGCGCTCGACATCGGCCTCGTCGACGAGCTCTTCCCCGCGGCCGACTTCCTCGAGCAGTCGATCCTGTGGGCGTCCCGCGTGCTGCGCGGCGACGTGGTCGTCCAGCGCCGTGAGCTCGACCCGCAGCCCGTGTGGGACGCCGTCGTCGCGGCCACCCGGCAGCGGCTCGACGCCGTGGTGGCCGGCTCGCGCCCGGCGCCCGGGCGCGCTCTCGACCTCATGGCCGACGCCCGCACGGCGACCCGCGCCGAGGCGTTCGCCGCCGAGGACCGGGCACTGGCCGACCTCATCATGTCCGACGAGATGCGCGCCAGCGTGTACGCGTTCCAGCTCGTCTCCGGCGGCAAGAAGCCGGCCGGCGCGCCGTCGGCGGACCTCGCCCGGCCCGTGACCCGGGTCGGCATCGTCGGCGCGGGGCTCATGGCCGCGCAGATCGCGCTGCTCGTCTCGCAGCGCCTCGGCGTGCCCGTGGTCATGCGCGACCTCGACACCGAGCGCGTGGAGAAGGGGCTGGGCTACGTCCGGTCCACCGTGGAGAAGCTGGTCAGCCGCGGCCGCATGGCGCCCGAGGCCGCCGCCCGCATCACGGCGAGCGTCACCGGCACCACCGAGATCCGCGAGTTCGCCTCCTGCGACGTCGTCGTCGAGGCGGTCACCGAGGTCATGGGCCTGAAGAAGAAGGTCTTCGCCGAGCTGGAGGACGTCGTGTCCGAGGACACGATCCTCGCCACGAACACCTCGGCGCTGTCGATCACCGAGATGGCCTCCGGCCTGCGCCGGCCCGAGCGCGTGGTCGGCATCCACTTCTTCAACCCGGTCGCCCAGATGCCGCTGGTGGAGGTGGTCCGGGCCGAGCGCACGAGCGACGAGGCGCTGGCCACCGCGTTCGCGGTCACGAAGAAGCTCCGCAAGACCGCGGTGCTCGTCAAGGACCGCCCCGGCTTCGTCGTCAACCGCCTGCTCGTGCTCGTCATGGGCAAGGTCGTCGAGGCGATCGAGAACGGCACCGCGGTCGAGGTCGCGGACACCGCGCTCGCCCCGCTCGGCTTCCCCATGCCCACGTTCGAGCTGTTCGACCTCGTGGGACCCGCCGTCGGGCTGCACGTGCTCACGTCGCTGCGCGAGGACCTCGGCGACCGCTTCCCCGCCTCCCCCGGCCTCGAGCGGCTGGTCTCCGACGGCACGCGCGTCGTGCTCGACCGCCCGGCCCCGGGGATGCCCAAGCCGGTGGACCCGGCCATCCAGGGGGTCTTCGGGGAGGCGCTCGACGCCGGCGCGACCGGTCGCCACGGCACCCCGGTGCTCGACGCGGCCGGCGTGCTGGACTCCGTCCTGACCGCCCTGACCGTAGAGGTCGGCCACATGCTCGACGAGGGCGTGGTCGCCGCGCCCCAGCAGATCGACCTGTGCATGATCCTCGGCGCCGGCTGGGGCTTCCACACCGGCGGGATCACGCCCTACCTGGACCGCACCGGGTACTCCACGAAGGTCCTGGACCGCCGTCTCCTGCCCGACGGCGTCGCCAACGTCCCCGAGAACGTCGCCTGACGCCGACACCCCACCCCCTCTCTCGGGGCGGGAGGACCGGGCCGTGCGCCCGGCCCTCCCGCACGACGGCCGGCCCCCACCCGGGGCCGGCCGTCGGCACGTCACGCGACCGTGCCGCGTGCCGGGTACGGTGAGGCCATGGACCACGGAGGCACTCCCGTCACGTCCGCCCGCGAGCTGGCGGGCCTCGTCGGTGCGCCCACGCCCGCGGCCCTGCGCAAGGTCCGCACCCGGCTGCACGGCCTGGACCGGCAGTGGCTGGCCGCCTCGCCGCTGTGCTTCGTCGCGACGGCCGACGGCGACGGCCACCAGGACGTGTCCCCGAAGGGCGACCCGGCCGGGCTCGCGCACGTGCTCGACGACGTCACGATCGCGATCCCGGAGCGGCCGGGCAACCGCCGCGCCGACGGCTTCCACAACGTGCTGGCGAACCCGCACGTCGGGCTGCTCTTCGTGATCCCCGGCCGCGGGGACACGCTGCGCGTCAACGGCACCGCCCGCCTGCTGCGCGGCGTGCCCTACGCCGAGGAGCTGCGCGTGCGCGGCCACGTGCCGCGGCTCGTGCTCGAGGTGACGGTCGAGGAGGTGTTCCACCACTGCTCCAAGGCGTTCCTGCGCTCGCGCACGTGGGACCCGGACGCCTGGACACCCGACGCGATGCCACGGCGCGCCGTCCTGGCCCGCACCCTCGAGCGGCCCGAGGACTCCCTGGACGTGCTCGACGCCCACTACGGGCCCCGGTACGCCGAGCACCTCTACGGCTGACCGGACGGCCGCCCGACCGGCGACGACACTCCGGAGGAACCGGCGCGACCCGGTGTCAGTCGTCCCAGCCCATGCGCAGCACCTCGAACGCTGTCGCGTGACGGGTGCCGAACGCCTCGCCCGTGGCCGTCGTCATGCGCCCGAGGAAGTCCGCCGGGTCGAAGCCGTCCCAGCCGAGCCCGTCGAGGTACGCGGCATGGGCGGCCAGCGACGCCACGCCGGCGTCGAACGTGCCCGTGACGTCCACGGCGTGCGCGGCCCCGGGCGAGCCGGCCACCCACACCTGGCGCACCCCACCCCAGGGCTCGAGCCCCTCGGACTCGACCTGCTCGCGGAAGACCCACCGGTTCCCGGCGTCGCGCACCGCGTCGACGACGGCCCGCCCGGTGGCGACGTGGTCGGCCTGGTTGAGCATCCCGCCGGGGAACGTCTCGCGGTAGTTGCCGGTGATGACGACCTCCGGGCGCCGGCGGCGGATCACGCGCGCGATCTCGCGCCGCAGCGGCACGCCGTACTCGATCACGCCGTCGGGGAAGCCGAGGAACTCGACCTCCTCGACCCCGACGACGCGGGCGGAGGAGAGCTGCTCCGCCTCGCGCACGCGGCGGGTCTCGTCCGGGTGCATCCCGTCGATGCCGGCCTCGCCGCTGGTGACCATGCAGTACGCGACGCGCTTGCCCTGGCCGGTCCACCGGGCGACGGCGGCCGCGGCGCCGAACTCCATGTCGTCGGGGTGCGCGACGACCGCGAGCGCCGTGGCCCAGTCCTCGTCGAGCCGCTGCAATGTCATGACCACACGCTAGTGCGCGCCGTCCTACCGCGCGTCCGCGCCCTCGAGGACCCACGCCGTCGCGAAGACGACGTTGTCGGCCAGCAGGGTGATCGCGTCGCGCGCGCCGACGTGCGGCGTGGAGAACGACAGCTGCACCACGCCTCGCCCGCCGGGTGCGGCGAGCCAGTAGTCGAGCACGAGCACCGCGAGGTCCTCACCGCCCACGTCGGCCGCACCGCGCTCGAGGTGCGCGTGGCGGACGAACGGGCCGGCGGGCGTCTCGGACCCGACGAGCGTGTCGTGCTCCCCCAGCGTGGGCCGGATCCGGTCGGCGATACGCACCACGTGCGCCTGCCCGCCGACCTCCGGCCCGAGGTCGTGCCAGAAGAGCACCAGGCTCAGCGCGATCGCGGCGTCGTCGGTGCGCTGCAGGAGGAACGCCCACAGCCGCCCGCCGGCCGACGACGCCCGCGCGCTCGAGCCACTCGCGCATGTCGCGGCGCAGGCGGGAGCCGCGGTCGCCGAGCACCGACGTCTGCCGCTTCACGAGCCGCCGCACCTGCTGCCGGCGGCGCTCGGCGTCGTCCAGCTCGATGACCGCCCACTGGCGCGGCAGGTTGAGGTCGAAGCCCAAGGCCTTCGCGCGGTCGATCGCGTCCGCGTCGTCCGGCTCCAGCTCCGGCAGGGGGACGACGGCGCGCTCGGTGTCGTCGTCGCCGTCCGCCGCTGCTGCCGCGGCATCGGCGGCGGGGAGACCGCCCGTGACCCAGGCGACGTCGTCGTCCTCCGGCTGCGGGACGAGGGCGAGGAGCACGTCCTCGGGCGTGGCAGCCATCGGGTGCGGGCCGGCGGGGTCGAACACCACCCGCTCGATCACCTCGGCGTGCTGCTCGAGGAACGGCATCAGGCTGGTCCCCCGCCGCAGCGCGAACTCGCGGTCCGGCGCGTCCGGGGTGAGGAATGCCGCGAGCGTCTGCGCGGACGAGAACAGGCACACCTCGTACGGCCGCGCCGATCCCTCCGGTGCCTCGAACACCCGGTTCTGCGTCTCGCCGCCGGAGGGCCGCAGGATCGGCACGACGACGACGTCGAGCCGCAGCGCCTGCCCGATCGCCGGCACGTCCTTCGCCTCCAGCGCCGCCGCCAGCCGCTCGGATCCCACCTCCGGCAGAGCGGCCACGGGGATGGCGTCGCGCTCAGGATTGCTCGTCTCGTCGGTCATGTCGCGATCATCCTCCACCATCCGGCCCGGTCATCCCGAGGGCGCCTCGCGAAGGATACGCACGTCGAGGTGACCGGCGATGACGTCGGCGGCCTCCGCATCCCCTCTGGATCGCCTGTCCAGAGCCCGTTGGCCCACGCCCGGGTCGACCTCCCAGAGGACCTCCGCGTAGAGCCCCTCGGTGCTTTCGAACCCACGGAACATGAGGAACCACCTGTGGGGTACCGTGACCGTCGCGAAGACCGGCATCCCGTGGTTCGTCTCGCCCGATCGGACCTCCAGGACCCCGGCGTCGGGGTGCACCAGGAACCACCGCCCGTCGAGGTCCACCGCACCCACCGGGGTGTCGGTGCTGGCGCCCGTCCGCCGCCGGAAGAAGCTCATCGGGCCACGAACGGCATGTCGAGCACCATGTCGACGGCGCCGTTGTCATACGGACCCGGGATAAGGAACTCGGGCGCCCCGCCAGGGTTCCCGTCCAGCGGGAGGCCGTGCCTCACACCCGCCACCTTGCTGCTGTCCACCAACTCCCCGACCACGATGTTCTCCGCCGCGTTGTAGGCCCCGCTCTCGAGGCCCGTCGGCAGGCCCATGGTCGACCGCGGGTTCTCGAGCGTCCATGGGCTCACCGGGGTCCACGAGGCACCGTCGGCGTTGGCCGCCCAGCCCGAGTACGACGGATTGCGACCGTAAAGGCGGTAGACGATCTGGCCGTCCACGGCTCCGTCGACGTTGCCGCGCAGCGCACCCGCCCACATCCTGGTCGACTCCCACAGGGCACGGGGATCGTTCCGGAGCAAGCGCGCAGCATGCGATGAGCGGAAGGCCGTGACGCCCGCCTGCGCGGCCTTGATCATGTGCGTGTTGGTGCCGGCCTCCCGGAGAAGCACACGGGTCGTCACGAGCCTCCCGATCGCCTTCGCGGCACCGCCCAGGCCGACGCACGACAGTGCGGCGCCGGCGATGGAGACGACCGCCTCGGTCCATGACCGCTCCCCCGTCGCGGCCAACGCGATGTTCCCGACGGCGTTCACGATCGCGGCGACGGCTGCCACGATCAGGAGCACCCCCGCGAGGGCCTGCCCGACGACCGGGATCCAGGACACGGCGATGGCCAGCACCCCCGCGACGGTGGAGACCCAGCCGGCGATGTCGGTGATGGCGGCGACGAGGTCGGCGCCCCAGTCGTCCCACCAGCCGTCGTCGAGCCCGTCGTGAGAGGTGATGTCCTCGATCTCCCCGATCGCGCGCTGGGCGGCACGGTCGCGCACGTCCACGGCGGAGTCGATCTCGGCGCGGGCGGCGGCCACCGTGCCGTTCGCGGCGTCGGCGTCACCCCCCAGCTGCGCGGCCAGGCGTTCCCATTGCGACCGCTCGCCGACGTCCTGCGCACCGTCGGCCAGGTCCACGTAGTACCGCTGCCGCGTCGACGCGTCCTCGGCGTCGGCAGCGGCCGACCGAGCACGCTCCAGGGCGGCCGCCGAGTCGTCCTGCGCCGTGGCCAGCACGCCCGCGTAGTCGACCAGCGCCTGACCGGTCGCCGCGTACCGCGCGTGCGCCTTCTGGATGTCCGCGATGGTCTCCTCCTTGCGCTCCATCAGCGCATCGAGCGCCTCGGAGACCATCCCGCCCGTCTCGAGCCGACTCATCCGCCTGGCAGCGCGGTCGATCGAGTCCGCCACCTCGAGGTAGTCCTTCCCCCCGTCGAGCACCATGACGGCGTCGCCCGGCACCGGGTCGCTCGACAGCCCGACCGGGCTCCAGTCCGCGGGCCTCACTCGCCACCCTCGTCGAGCGCGCGGGCCAGCTCGGAGTCCGCGTCGGTGAAGGTCGTCGCCACGGCCGTGGCCGCCTCTGCCAACGAGCTCAGGTTCTCGGTCATCGTCGCGCGCTTGTCGTCCCAGCCGTGCGCGAAGGAGCGCACGGCCTCGGCCAGGCCCTCGTGGCCGATCGCCCCCGCCAGCCCGACGCTGCGAGCGTTCGCGTGTTCGAACTCGTCCGCGACGGTCGACAACGACTCGCCCAGCTCCGTCACCGCAGCGACGTCCATCCGCAGGTCACTCATGCCACTCCTCAGACTCTCGGCCGACGGGAGCGTACCCGCCGGCGCGGTGACGCCGCGACGGCGAGAGCTCCCCGTCCTGCGTCAGCCCCGGCGCCGCCGCCACCACGGGCGCCGGCGCTCGGACGGTGGCTCGGCATCCGCGCCGCCGGCGACCCACGCCACGTCGTCGTCGCCCGGTTGCGGGGCGAGCACGAGCAGCACGTCCTCGGGCGTGGCCGTCATGGGGTGCGGACCCGCGGGGTCGAACACCACCCGCTCGATCGCGGCGAGGTGCTGCTCGAGAAACCCGACGAGCGTCGGGCCGCGCTGCAGCGCGAACCGCCGCTCGGGAGCGTCGGCGAGGAACGCCGCCAGCGTCGCCGTCGAGGAGAACAGGCACACCTCGTACGGGCGGGCCGAACCCTCCGGCGCCTCGAAGACGCGGAGCTGCGTCTCGCCCTCGGGCGTCGTCATCAACGGCACCACGACGACGTCGTGCCGCAGAGCGCGGCCGATCGCCTCGGGCTGCTGCGCCGCCAGAGCCCGCGCGAGCGGCTCCGAGCCGAGCTCGCTCCCCGGCGCGACGGAACCGATGTCGTCGCCCTCGCCGGGCGCGCGCTCGTCGCCGGTCATGCCGACCATCCTGCCGGGCGGGCGTGGGTCGGCGAGGCGGCCAACGCGATGGCCTCGCGGGTCGTCGGGGCGACGACGTCGGGCCGGTCGGGGCCGTCCCAGGAGGCGCCGTGCGAGACCCAGGCGGTGCGGGTGCCGGCGGCGCGCCCGGCGGCGACGTCGGCGTGGGGGGCGTCGCCGACCATCCACACGTCGCGGCGGGCGGCGTCGGCGGCGCCGAGCCGCGCCAGCGCGATCTCGAGCAGCCGCGGGTCGGGCTTGGCCACCCCCTCCTCCTCGGAGACGACGACGGCGTCGACGTGCTCCTCGATGCCGCAGCGGGCGATCTTGCCGCGCTGCTGCGCGGAGGTGCCGTTCGTGACGACGGCCACCGGGTGCCCGGCGCCGCGCAGCACGTCGAGGGAGAACAGGACGCCGTCGTAGGGCCGCACGCGGGACAGGATCCCGGCACGGAACCGTTGGATCGCGGCGGGGACGTCGTCCGCCCAGCCGAGCCGGGCGACGAGCACCCGCGCGAGCGCCTCCTTGGACCCGTGCCCGCCCTCGTCGGCGGCGACGATCGCCGCGAGGTCGTCATCGGTGCCGCCGGCGTCGGCGACCGCGGACGCGGCCCAGGCGGCGAACGCGTCGGCGCGGCCGACGAGGGTGTTGTCGAGGTCGAGGAGCCAGATCACCCGAGCGAGGCTACCCGCGGTCCCGCCGCGCGACGGCGCCGTGCGCGCCGGTCCGCTCCCCGTCGCGAGGATCGAGGACCGGACCGGCACGCTCGATCCGGACGTGGGAGGTCAGCCCTGGCCGAGGGCCGCCAGGGCGTCGCGCACGGCGTCCTCGGCGCGCATGCGCTGCCCGGCGATCACCTGGTCGCGGCTCGCGTGGTCGAGGAACGCCGTGGGCAGGCCGGTGTGCACGAACGGGGTGCGCACGCCGCGCTCGGCGGCGTGCTGGGCGACGGTGGCCCCCACACCGCCGTCGACGACGCCGTCCTCCAGGGTGAGCACGAGGTCGTGCTCTCCGGCGAGCTTGATCAGGGACTCGGGGACCGGCAGCACCCACGTCGGCGACACGACCCCGACGGTCAGGCCGTGGGCAGCGAGCGACTCGCCGGCCGCGAGCGCCGTGCGGGCCATGGACCCGACGCCGACGACCAGCACCCGAGCGGCGGGCGGGGCGCCCGCGCCGGGCGTGTGCCGGGCGATCACGTCGACACCCTCGAGCTCGTCGACGGCCTCGACCGGGTCGGCGAGCGCGCCCTTGGGGTAGCGCACCACGGTGGGGGCGTCGTCGACGTCGACCGCCTGGCGCAGCGCGGCGCGCAGGGTCTCCTCGTCGCGGGGGGCGGCGAGGCGCAGGCCGGGGACGATGCGCAGCATCGCCATGTCCCACATGCCGTTGTGGCTGGCGCCGTCGTCGCCGGTGACGCCGGCGCGGTCGAGGACGAACGTCACCCCGGCCTTGTGCAGCGCCACGTCCATGAGGACCTGGTCGAACGCCCGGTTGAGGAACGTGGCGTAGACGGCGACCACGGGGTGCAGGCCGGCGAACGCCATGCCCGCCGCGGACGTCGCGGCGTGCTGCTCGGCGATGCCGACGTCGAACGTGCGGTCACCGAACTCCTTCGCGAACGGCGCCAGGCCGACGGGGTGGAGCATGGCCGCGGTGATCGCGACGACGTCGGGCCGGCGGCGGCCGATCCGCACGATCTCGTCGGCGAAGACCTTGGTCCAGCCGAACCGCGAGGGGGCGACGGGCAGGCCGGTCTCCGGGTGGATCTGACCGACGGCGTGGAAGCGGTCGGCGACGTCCTGCTCGGCGGGGGTGTACCCGCGCCCCTTCTCCGTGATCGCGTGCACGATGACCGGGCCGCCGTACGTCTTGGCGAGCCGGAGCGCGCGTTCCATGGCGCCCACGTCGTGCCCGTCGACGGGTCCGACGTACTTGAGCCCGAGGTCCTCGAACATGCCCTGGGGGGCGACGACGTCCTTGAGGCCCTTCTTGAGGCCGTGCAGCCAGTCGTAGGCGAAGCGCCCGGGCGGGCCGGTGCGGCGCAGGGTGCGCTTGCCCCAGGCGAGGAACGCCTCGTAGCCGCGGGTGGTGCGCAGGGTGTCGAGGTGGTGCGCCACGCCGCCGATGGTCGGCGAGTAGGAGCGGCCGTTGTCGTTGACGACGATGACGAGGCGGCGGTCGTCGGCGGCCGCGATGTTGTTCAGCGCCTCCCAGGCCATGCCGCCGGTGAGCGCGCCGTCGCCGATGACGGCGACGACGTGCCGGTCGGTGCGCCCGCGCACGGCGTTGGCCTTCGCGATGCCGTCGGCCCACGACAGGGCGGTGGAGGCGTGCGAGTTCTCCACGACGTCGTGCTCCGACTCCGCGCGAGCCGGGTAGCCGGACATGCCACCGGCCTTGCGCAGGGCGGAGAAGTCCTGGCGTCCCGTGAGCAGCTTGTGCACGTACGACTGGTGGCCCGTGTCGAACACCATGGTGTCGCGCGGGGACGCGAACACGCGGTGCATCGCGATCGTCAGCTCGACGACGCCGAGGTTCGGCCCCAGGTGGCCGCCCGTGCGCGAGACCTTGTCGACGAGGAACGCCCGGATCTCGGCGGCGAGCTGCGTCGTCTGCGCGGACGTCAGCCGGCGCACGTCCTCGGGCGTGCGGATTGAAGTCAGCAGACCCATGCGTTCCTCCTAGCCATAACCGTCCCACTGTAGGCGGTGCCGGGCTGTGCGCGGGACGCCGTGCCGGCGCCGCCGAGGCGGTAGGTTCGACCCGTGCGCTTTCTCGACGGGCAGCGGCCCACGACCGATCTCACCTACGGCGACGTCTTCATGGTCCCGTCCCGCTCGGACGTGACCAGCCGGTTCGACGTCGACCTGGCCTCCGACGACGGCACCGGCACCACGATCCCGGTCGTCGTGGCGAACATGACGGCCGTCGCCGGGCGGCGGATGTCCGAGACCGTCGCCCGGCGCGGCGGCATCGCGGTCGTCCCGCAGGACATCCCCTCCGACGTCGTCGCCGACGTCGTCGCGGACGTCAAGTCGAAGGACCCCGTCGTCGAGACGCCCGTGGTGGTGACGCCCCACGACACGGTGTCCACGGTGCTGACCCTGCTGGGCAAGCGGGCGCACGGGGCCGCCGTCGTCGTGGACGCCGACCGCCGCCCGGTGGGCGTCGTCACGGAGCACGACTGCACGGCCGTGGACCGCTTCGCGCAGGTGCACCAGGTGATGTCGGACGACCTGGTGACGCTGGACGCCGCGCAGGTCGAGGCCGAGGGGCTCGAGGCCACGTTCGACCGGATGCACTCCGCGAAGATCCACCTCGCGCCGGTGGTGCGCGACGGCGTGCTCGCCGGCCTCCTCACCCGCAAGGGCGCCGTGCGCTCGACCGTCTACTCCCCCGCCCTGGACGCGGCCGGGAGGCTGCGCGTCGGGGCCGCGGTCGGCATCAACGGCGACGTCGCCGCCAAGGCCCGCGAGCTGCTCGACGCCGGGGTGGACGTGCTCGTCGTCGACACCGCGCACGGGCACCAGACCAAGATGCTCCAGGCGCTGGAGGCCGTCCGCGGGCTCGACCCGCAGGTGCCCGTCGTGGCCGGCAACGTCGTCACCGCGGCCGGGGTGCGCGACCTGGCGTCCGCGGGCGCCGACATCATCAAGGTGGGCGTCGGCCCGGGCGCGATGTGCACCACGCGCATGCAGACCGCCGTCGGGCGCCCGCAGTTCTCCGCCGTGCTGGAGTGCGCCGCGGCGGCGCGCGAGCTCGGCAGGCACGTGTGGGCCGACGGCGGGGTGCGCCACCCGCGCGACGTCGCGCTGGCGCTGGCGGCCGGCGCGTCGCAGGTGATGATCGGCTCCTGGTTCGCCGGCACCTACGAGTCGCCCGGCGACCTGCACGACGACGGCACCGGCCGGCTGTACAAGGACTCCTTCGGCATGGCGTCGGCACGCGCCGTCGCGGCCCGCACCGCGAGCAACGGCTCCCCGTTCGCCCGGGCCCGCAAGGCGCTGTACGAGGAGGGGATCTCCACCGGCAAGATGTACCTCGACCCGCTGCGGCCGGGCGTCGAGGACCTGCTGGACGAGATCACCTCGGGCCTGCGGTCCAGCTGCACGTACGCCGGGGCGCGCACGCTGGGCGAGTTCGCCGAGCGCGCGCTCGTGGGCGTCCAGTCCGCCGCCGGGTACGCCGAGGGCATGCCCGTCGCGACGAGCTGGTGACCCCGCCGCGCGTGCCGAACATGTGGTCGGTCCGGGATTCGGCGGCCGAATCCCGGACCGACCACATGTTCGGCACCGCGGGATCGCATGGTCGTCAGCCGGCGTCGACGACCGTCAGGGTCGTCGTGGCGCGGGTGAGTGCCACGTAGAGGTCCCGCTCGCCGCACGGGCGCGCCGCGAGGATCCCGCCGGGGTCGGCCACGACGACGGCGTCGAACTCCAGCCCGCGGGACTGCGAGACCGGCACGACCCGCACCCGCGACCCGCCCCGCCCGTCCGCGGGCGCCCCGTCCGCGGCACGCTCGAGGGCCGCCTCGATCCCGGCCACCGCCAGGTCGGCCGCGACGACCCCGACGAGCCCGCCGGGCACCTCGCGGCCCGCGGCGGCGGCCTCGCGGGCCACGGCGTCGGCGAGGCTCACGGGGCCGACCTGCGGCGCCGTCGTGCGCCGCGGCTCGGGCCCGTGGCGCACCGCCGTGCCCGGTTCCTGGGCCGGCGCGACCCTCTCCAGGACGGCGCCCGCCTCGGCCAGGATCTCGGCCGTCGTGCGGTAGCTGACGGTGAGCGTGCGCACCTCGGCACGCCGCCACAGGTCCGCACCCAGGGCGTCGCGCCACGTCGCGTGCTCGGCGGTGGGCCCCGCCTGGGCCAGGTCCCCGACGACGGTGAGCGACCGCGAGGGGCACCGGCGCAGCACGGCCCGCCACTGCAGGGGCGTCAGCTCCTGCGCCTCGTCGACGACGACGTGCCCGAACGTGCGCTCCGGCTCCCCGTCCAGCAGCGCGACAGCCTCGTCCAGCAGCGGCAGGTGGGCCTGCGTGAGGGCCCCGTCCGCCGAGGCCGCGAGCAGCGCGCGCTCGGCGGCGTCCCAGCCCGCCGGCGGCGCGGGAACGTCCTGTGCCCCGCCGCCGACGTCACGGCCCACGGCGCGCAGGACCTCGCGCACCACGGCGGCCGCGTCGAGCCGGGGCCACAGACGCTCGACGGCACGGTCGAGCACGGGGTCGGTCAGGAGCTCGTCGCGCAGCGTGTCGGGGTCAAGCTCGTCGGCCGCGTCCGTCCCGGGGACGCCGTCCAGGCCGAGGCTGCGCAGGCCCGCCGCGGCCATCGCGTCGAGGTCGCGCCCGGTGAGCTCGGCGGACTCGGCGTCGATCCGCGCGAGGGTGGCCTCGGCGTCGGCCACGACCGCGTCGACGAGGGCCTCGACGACCGCCTCGTGGAAGACGCCGCGCGCGCCGTGGTGCGGCAGGTCCGTGCCCTGGGCGAGCGCGCGGGCCGCGGCGACGTCGTCCGGGCTCAGGCGCACGTCGTCCCCGCCGACGCGCACCACGAGGTCCGGGGCGCCCGGGGCCTGGTGCGCCCGCACCGCGGCGGCGAGCAGGTCGGCCAGGACCGCGCGCCCGGCGACGCGGGCGAGGTCCGACGCGTCGCGGGCGTCGGCGGGCACCGCGGCCGCTGCGGGGCTCGCGCCGCGGAGCACGGACGACGCCGTCGCGAGCACGACGTCGTTCTCCCCGAGCGAGGGCAGCACGCGGGAGATGTAGTCGAGGAACCGGTCGTTCGGCCCGAGCACCAGCACCCCGTCGTCGGCGACCCCGTCGAACGCCGCGAGCACGTACGCCGCACGGTGCAGGGCGACGACGGTCTTGCCGGTGCCCGGTCCCCCGGTGACGACGACGACCCCGCGGTGCGGGGAGCGGACGACCTCGTCCTGCTCCGCCTGCAGCGTGGCGACGACCTCGCGCATGCGCCCGGTGCGGCGGGCGCCGAGCGCCGCCATGAGCGGCCCGTCGCCGACGACGTCCGCGGCGTCCGGCTCGCTGCCGTCGAGGATCTCGTCGCTCACCCCGACGACGTCGCGTCCCTCGAGGCGCAGGTGGCGGCGACGGCGCAGCCCGAGCGGTCGCACCGGCGTGGCGGCGTAGAACGGGCGGGCGGCGTCGGCGCGCCAGTCCACCAGGAGCGGCTCCGGGGTGTCCTCGGGGTGCAGGCCGAGCCGGCCGACGTGCAGCGCGCGGCCGTCCACGGTGTCCACGCGGCCGAAGCACAGGTGGTGCTCGCCGGCCTCGAGGGCCCGCAGGCGGCGTTCCAGCATGCGCACCCGCGCGTCGCGCTGGTGCAGCTCGGTGCTGTCCTCCGGCCGCGAGCGCAGCGCCCGGGCGAGCTCGCCGCGCAGGCGCGCGGTCTCGGTGTCCACGTGGTCGTGCATGCGGCGCACGGCCGAGCGCTCGAGCGCGACCTGGCGGCCGTGGTCCGGCGGGTCGGTGTCCAGGCGCGGGGTCGCCGCATCGTGCGGGTGCTCGTGCGGGGCCTGGTCGGGCGCGGGTGCGGCGGGCGGCGGGACGGCGGGCTGGTACGGCTGAGGCAACGCGGCTCCTGGGCTCCTCGGGGACCGCCGGACGGCGGCGACGGCGGCCGCGCACGGGCGCGGCCGACCGGTCAGCGTACGGCGTACCGAAATTATTCCCGGGCACGTCGCGACCCATGCACTCCCGGTCGCGGAGGCGCCTCGCGGGGCCCGCGGACGGAGTTAGCCTGCACGGGTGACCTCCGCTCCCCCGACGTCGGCCCGCGCCCAGCTCGGCGCACTCGCCACCGATCCCACGTTCCTGCGCGACTGGGGCCTGTCCCGCGGCGGGCCGGACGCCACAGCCGCGCGGCCCGCCGCGGTGCTCGTGCTCTTCGGCGTCCTCGACGACCTGGACGCCGACCACGCGGCCCAGGCCCTCGCCGTCGCGCAGGACCTCGACGTGCTCCTCCTGGCGCGCGCCGCGACCCTGCGCTCGCACGCCGGCCAGGTCGCCTTCCCCGGCGGGCGGGTCGAGGACGGCGAGGACGTCGTGGCGGCCGCCCTGCGCGAGGCGACGGAGGAGACCGGACTCGACGCGGCCGGCGTCGACGTGCTCGGCACCTGCCGCGAGCTGCCCATGCCCGTGAGCGACCACCGGGTCACGCCGGTGCTCGGCTGGTGGGCGCGACCCACGCCGGTGGGGGTCGTCGACCACGCGGAGTCGGCGCACGTCTTCCGGGCGCCGGTCGCCGACCTGCTCGACCCGGCCCGGCGCGTCACCACCGTGCTGCGGCGCGGCGGCCAGGTGTGGCGCGGCCCGGGGTTCCAGGTGCGCGACGGCGACGTCGAGCACCTCGTGTGGGGGTTCACGGCCGGCATCCTCGACGCCGCGTTCGACCGGCTCGGCTGGACCGAGGCGTGGGACCGCGGCCGCGAGCTCGAGCTCTCGTGAGGCGCGCGACGAGGAGGACGTCGTGAAGGCCGACCTCGACGTCACGCCGGGCCTCGCCCGCGCCCTGCTCGCCGAGCAGCACCCCGACCTGGCAGGGCTCTCCCTCGAGGTGGTGGCGAACGGCTGGGACAACGTCATGCTGCGGCTCGGCCACGCCGGCGACGACGGCCCGGCGCTCGCCCTCCGGCTGCCCCGCCGGGAGGCCGCTGCCGCCCTGGTCCGCCACGAGCAGGCGACGCTCCCCCGCCTGGCGACGCTGCTCGACCCGGGCGCCGGGCCCGGCGGGCCGCCGGCCGGCGACGGCGCGGTCGCCGTCCCGGTCCCCGTGCGGGTCGGCCGGCCCAGCGACGCCCTCGGCTACCCGTGGTGGTGGAGCGTCACCCCATGGGTCGAGGGCACGGCGGCGGACCGCACCCCCGTCCTCGCCCGCCGCGCCTGGGCCGCGTCGTTCGGCGCCGTCCTGGCCGCGCTGCACGTCCCGGCGCCGCCCGACGCGCCGCCCAACCCGGTGCGCGGGATCCCGCTCGCCCGACGGGCGGAGGCCCGTGACCCGGCCGCCCTCGGCGCCCGCCTCGACCTGGTCCCCGCCGACCGCCGGGCGGCGGCCCGGGAGGTCTGGCAGGCCGCGCTCGACGCCCCGGTCCACGACGGGCCGCCGGTCTGGTTGCACGGCGACCCCCACCCGGCGAACCTCGTCGTCGCGCCGGGGTCCCGGGGCGACCGGCTCGCCGCCGTCGTCGACTGGGGCGACGTCACGTCCGGCGACCCGGCGGGCGACCTCGGCGCGCTGTGGCTGCTCTTCGACGACGCCGGCCACGCGGCCTGCCGCGACGCCGTGCAGGCACGGGCGCACCGCGGCGCCGGGTGGGACGACGCCACCTGGGCGCGCGCCGCCGGCTGGGCGCTGCTCTACGCGACGAACATGCTCGCCCACCCCGACGAGCACCCGCGCCTGGTGCCCATCGGCCGGCATGCGCTGGACCGTCTGCTCGCACCCAGGACGCGCCCGTAACCGCACGTCAGAGCACGACGTGGACCGACGCGGACACGCACGCGAGGGCGGCGCGGACGCTCCCTGAGCCGGCGCGCCGCCGTCCCAGGACGCCCGCACCCGCTGGGTCCGTTCCCGCCCGCCGTACCGGTGCTGCCGGCCGCCCCGGCACGGGCCACCGGTGTTGGCGCTCGACATGAAGATGCGCAAAGACCTTTCATCTTTTGGTTGCCGTCCGTCAGAAGTTCCCCTAGGGTCATGAGCCGTGTCGTGGCACGCGTCACACCCGCCACGGGACCGCCGCCGAGCCTGCGGCGTGACTCACGCGAAGGGAAGTCGACAATGACGACGACAGCACCTGCCCGCCGCTCGCTCCGGATCGCCGCCGCCTCGGCGGCCGGACTGGCCGTCGCACTGTCGGCGGCGAGCGGGGCCGCCGCCGCCCCGCCGGAGGACGCGGGCCGCACGGTGCCCGCCAGCAAGATCTCCATCCAGCTGTACAGCCTGATCCCGTGGGTGGCCGAGGACGGTCTCGAGCCGGTGCTCGCCGAGCTCTCGGCGATGGGCTACCGCAACATCGAGCCGTACGGGGGCAACTTCGCCGGCTACACCGCCGAGGAGTTCCGCTCCCTCGCCGACAAGTACCACCTGAAGGTCTCCGCGTCGCACAACAGCACGGACGAGGCCACGTGGGACCAGACGCTGGCCTACTCCAAGACCCTCGGCCAGCAGTACGTCGGGTCCGGCGGGTTCGCGTCCCCCGGCATCGGCAGCTACGAGGACACCCTGGCCACGGCCGCGACCCTGAACCGCCTGGGAGAGGCGGCGTCGAAGCAGGGGCTGCACAAGATCTTCGGCCACAACCACCAGCACGAGTTCACGACCGTCTACACGGACCCGGCCACGGGCGAGGAGAAGTCGGCCTGGGAGATCATCGCCGACCACACCGACCCTCGGTACGTGACGTTCGAGGTCGACGTGCTGTGGGCATACGACGCCGGGATCGACGTCGTGCAGCTCCTGGAGACCTACGGGGACCGCATCGAGCTGCTGCACATCAAGGACGGCTTCCTCAACGGCGACGACCGGGCGACGTTCGCGAACGTCGGCGAGGGCGAGCTGGACTGGGAGCCGATCCTCGAGGCGGCCCACGGCCACGTGCGGTACTACACCCTCGAGTACGACCTCGCCCCGGACGGCCGCGACTTCGCCTCCGAGAGCTTCGACCACCTCAACACCCTCACGTACTGACGCAGACCGGGTGGGCCTCCCCCTGGCCCACCCGGTCGCGCGCCACCCCGACATCCCCTGAACGGAGCAGTCATGCCTGACAACGGTGTCACCGCGGGCCGGGGCCTCTCCCGCCGCACCATGCTCACCTCGGCCGTCGCCGGCGTCGTCGCACCCGCCGCCGTCGTCGCCCTCGGGGCGGACGGCGCGGCCGCCGCCGTCCCGGGGGCGCTGCCCGGGAAGAAGGGCAAGACCCGGAAGATCACCCTCTACGCCGAGGAGCTCCCCGGCGGCCTCTACGGCTACGGGTACGCCCCGGGCGAGGCCACCGTCCCGGGCCCCGTCCTCGAGATCTGGGAGGGCGACACGCTCGAGATCGAGCTCGTCAACACCACCGACCGGCAGCTGTCCATCCACCCCCACGGGGTCAACTACGAGACGACCTCCGACGGCAGCCCCATGAACGCCTCGTTCAACGCGCCGGGCGAGACCCGCACCTACGTGTGGACCACCCAGGAGCCCTACCAGGTCAAGGGCCAGTGGATGCCCGGCAGCGCCGGCTACTGGCACTACCACGACCACGCGATGGGCACGTCCCACGGCACCGAGGGGGTCCGCAAGGGCCTGTACGGCGCGCTCGTCGTGCGCCGCAAGGGCGACCCGCTCCCCGACCGCCAGTTCACGGTCGTGTTCAACGACATGACCATCAACAACAAGGCGGCGCCCGACATCCCGCTGCTGGAGGCGCGGCTCGGTGAGCGCGTGGAGTTCATCGCCGTCGGGCACGGCGACATGTACCACACGTTCCACGTGCACGCGCACCGCTGGGCCAACAATCGCACCGGGCTCCTGGACGGGCCGAACGACCCCACGCAGGTCGTGGACAACCGGGACCTCAATCCGGGCGACTCGTTCGGCTTCCAGGTGATCGCCGGCGCCGGCGTCGGGCCCGGGGCCTGGATGTACCACTGCCACGTCCAGTTCCACGCCGACGGCGGGATGGCCGGCGTGTTCCTCGTGCGCAACGCCGACGGGAGCATGCCCGACGGCGCCCAGGCGGCGCTGGACCGCTATCACCAGCACGGCTCCCACCCGCACGCCGGCTGACGAGCCGGAGGCTCCCCGACCCGACCCCGACCCCCACCGTCCGACACCCGACAACCCGACCGACGGACTCCCCGACTGTCCAGGGCCGTCCCGGAACCCCGGGGCGCCCCCCGATCACTCGCGAAGGAGCAGTGATGGAACGGATACGAAGAGATCGCACCCTCCGTGCCGGCCGCGCGCCGGCACGGAACACCGCCCGGATCGTCGCCACCACCGGCACGGCGGTCCTGTTCGCGGGGCTCGCCGTGACGCCCGGCGTCGCCGCCACCGCCCCACCGTCCCCCGCACCGGAGAGCGCCGCCGAGTCGGCGCCGACCACCACGACCCGCGCGCCGGGAGAGCAGGTCGCGACCACCTCCGCCGAGATGCGGGTGCTGGTGTTCCACGGCGCCCCCGGCGACCAGGTCGACCCGGTCGAGCTGGCCGCGCAGACCGTCGCCGACCTCGCGGCGGAGCACGGCTTCGAAGCCGAGGTCACGACCGACCCGGGCGCCTTCACCGCCGACAACCTGGCGCAGTACCGCGGAGTCGTGTTCCTCTCCGCGGAGGGCGCCGAGCTCGACGCCGACCAGGAGTCGGCGCTGCGCTCGTACGTGGAGGCCGGCGGCGGGTTCCTCGGCGTGCGTGACGCCGCCCGCGCCCAGGACCGCTCGCAGTGGTTCACCGGGCTGATCGGCACCCGCCCGGCGGGCAACCTGCCCGACCCGGCGGACGTCGCGACCGCCACGGCCAGCGCCGAGAACCCGCCGAACGAGGTGGCCGCCAACCTGGTGGACGGCGACCCGGGCACCAAGTGGCTCGCGTTCGAGCCCACCGCCTGGCTCGAGGTCGAGCTCACCGAGCCCGTCGTGGCCACGCGCTACGCGCTCACGTCCGCGAACGACTTCGACGGCCGTGACCCGGAGAGCTGGACCCTGCAGGGATCGACCGACGGCGAGTCGTGGACCGACCTCGACACGCGCTCCGACGAGGACTTCCCGGACCGGTTCCTCGCGCAGGACTACCGGTTCGACAACGAGACGGCCTACCAGCACTACCGGCTCGACATCACCGCCAACGCCGGGGACGACCTCACCCAGCTCGCGGAGCTGGAGCTGTTCGACGCCGCGTCGGAGGCCGAGCCCGAGCCCGAGATCCCGGTGCAGGAGGCCACCGTCGACGTGCTGGACCAGCGGCACCCGGCGACCGAGAGCCTGCCGGCCACCTGGACCCGCTCCGACCGGTGGCTCAACTGGGCACCGAACCCGGTCGGCGAGGTGCACACCGTCGCCCAGGTCCAGGAGTGGGACTACGACCCGGGCGAGGGCGCGAACGGCGCGTTCCACCCCGTCTCGTGGTGCCGCGACTACGACGGTGGCCGGTCGTTCTACACCGGCATGGGCGGCACGGCGGACAGCTACGGCGAGGACGCGTTCCGCGACCACCTCACCGGCGCCCTGCTGTGGACGACCGGCGCGGTGCGTGGCGACTGCCAGGCGACGATCGCGGCGAACTACACCACCGAGCGCCTGACCGCCGAGAACGCCGAGGGCGAGCTCGACCAGATCGGCGAGCCCCACGGGCTGACGATCGCGCCCGACGGCGGCGTCTTCTACATCGGCAAGGCCGCGTGCCCGTCCGGCCCGGTCGTGCCGTGGGAGGACCCCGACGTCGGCCTGGGCTGCGGCACCATCCACCGCTGGGACCCCGAGTCCGAGGAGACGTCCCTGCTGACCACCCTCGACGTGATGGGCAACCGCGGCAGCGGCAGCGAGCTGGTCAAGAACGAGGAAGGCCTCATCGGCATCACGCTCGACCCGAAGTTCGACGAGAACGGCTGGGTCTACGTGTTCTGGATGCCGCACGAGTCGATCGACCGCGAGCGCCGCGTGGGTGAGCGGACCGTGTCCCGGTTCACGTACGACGCCGAGGCGAACACGATCGACCAGTCCACCCGCGTCGACCTCATGGCGTGGGAGACGCAGATCCACAGCTGCTGCCACGCGGGCGGCGGCATGGACTTCGACGACGAGGGCAACCTCTACATCGGGTCCGGCGACAACAACTCCTCCGGCGGGTCGGACGGGTACTCCGGCAACAACTGGACCGAGGAGTTCGCCGGCATCTCGTTCCAGGACGCGCGCCGCACCTCCGGCAACACGAACAGCTACAACGGCAAGATCCTGCGGATCCACCCGGAGCCGGACGGCACGTACACCATCCCGGAGGGCAACCTGTTCCCCGAGGGCGAGTACCCGGCGGACAAGACCAAGCCGGAGATCTACGTCATGGGCGTGCGCAACATCTCGCGCCTGCACTACGACACGAAGAACGACTGGCTCAACGCCGCCTGGGTGGGCCCGGACGCCTTCAGCCCGGACCCCGAGCTCGGGCCGGCGAAGTACGAGACGGCCACGATCATCACCGAGGCGGGCAACCAGGGCTGGCCGTACTGCATGGGCAACCAGCAGCCCTACCGTGACCGGTCGAACGAGGACGCGAGCATCCTCACCGGCTGGTACGACTGCGACGACCTGAAGAACACCTCGCCCCGCAACACGGGCCTGGTGGACATCCCGCCGGCCCGGGACAACATGATCTGGTACTCGCCGTCCGGCGGTGGCCCGGTCTTCCCGATCGGTGAGGACGGCGTCCCCTCGTACGAGGAGGACGAGGCCACCTACACGCTGCCGTACCTGCGTGGCGGCGGCCAGGCGGTGATGGACGGGCCGACGTACCACCGGTCCGAGGTCGACACCGACAGCGGTGTGGCCTGGCCGGCGCACTGGGACGACACGTGGTTCATCGGCGACCAGTCCAACCCCAACAACCGCATCGCCGTCACGGTCGACCCCGAGAAGGTCGACGAGGCGGGGGCCCCGGTGTACGCCGAGGACCTGCGCCGGATCATCCGTCCCGGTGGCGGTGACGACGAGCTGCAGAGCTGGATGGACGCGAAGTTCGGTCCGGACGGCGCCCTGTACATGCTCGACTACGCGGGCGGCTTCTTCTCGCTCCACGACAACCAGAAGCTGATCCGCATCACCTACGACGGCGGCCCGGCGACGCCGGCCCCGGCCGGGAGCGCCACGAGCGTGCAGAGCGACCCGCTGACGGTCGCCTTCACGGGGGCGCGCTCGGGCGGCGTCTCCTACGCCTGGGACTTCGGGGACGGCGCCACGTCCACGGAGGCGAACCCGCGGCACACCTACGCGCGCGTCGGCAGCTACGACGCGACGCTGACGGTGACGTACGCCGACGGCGAGACCGTGACGGTGGACGTGCCGGTGTCGATCGAGTGCGCGGTCCCGGACGACCGGGACACCGTCTGGATCGGTGACAGCGACTCGGGCGTGACGAACCACGACCTGGGCGGCTGCACCATCAACGACCTCATCGGCGACGACAAGCAGTGGGAGTCCCACGGCGCCTTCGTGAAGCACGTGAACGCCGTGGTGAACCAGCTGAAGGCCGACGGCGTCGTCTCGGGCAAGGAGAAGGGGAAGCTGACCCGCACCGCGGCGCGGTCCGACGTCGGCAAGGACGCCTCGGCCGGCTACCGGTGGTTGTTCGACGGGACGGCGGAGTCGCTGGACGGCTGGCGCCAGGCTCCCGGCGGCAGCTTCGAGCTGACCGACGGCGGGTCGCTGGCGTCCCGCGGCGGACTGGGCATGTTCTGGTACGCGGCCGAGGAGTTCGACGACTTCTCGCTCAAGCTCCAGTTCCGCGACGTCTCGCAGGGTGACCACTTCGCGAACACGGGCGTGTTCACGCGGTTCCCGGACCCGCGGGTGCCGCAGGCCGAGCGCCCGGAGTGCGGGCAGGGCACCAGCGCCGAGGCGTGGGTGGCGATCTACTGCGGCCACGAGATCCAGATCTACGACGGGCCCTCGGGCGAGCCGCAGAAGACCGGGTCGGTGTACAACTTCGACCCGGTCGGCCTCGACGAGGCGGGCGTCACGGACAAGGGGGTCTGGAACGACTACGAGATCCGCGTGGTCGGCCAGCAGTACACGATCATCCGCAACGGCGAGGTGCTCAACGAGTTCGTCAACTCGCCGGGGAAGGAGTCGTCGCGGGCGGGTGACCCCCCGACCGACCTGCGCCAGTTCCTCAGCGGGTACGTCGGGCTGCAGAACCACAGTGACAGCGACCTCGTCGAGTTCCGCAACATCCGGGTGAGCGACCTGTAACCCGGCTCGTTCCCGGAGCCGTCCCGGTGCGGGGCGGGCGACCACGCGTCAGCCCCGCACCGGGACGCCCCGGGCGGCCCCACCCGGGCCGCCTCCCTCCTTCGCAGCGAACAGAGGTGCACCATGAATCCCCCCATCCTCGGCCACCGCCGGCGGGGCGCTCCCGCGGCCGCCGGCCGGACCCGCCTCGTCGCCGGGGCAGCGGCCGGCGCGCTCGTCGCGGTGGCCCTCGCGGTCCCCGCGGCGTCCGCCGTGCCCACCGCCGGCGACGCCACGCAGCCGGGCACGCAGCAGTCCGCGCCGACGGCGGACGTGCTGGCGGAGCAGGTCCTGACATTCACCGGGAGCAACAGCGTCACCGAGTACGCCTCCGCCCCCACCACCGCCACCGCGGGGCCCGCCACGATCGTGTTCGAGAACAGCGTCGCGACGGGCAACACCATCGGCATGAGCCACACGCTCACGTTCGACACGACGACCCCGGGCTACAACCACGACGTCGACCTGGACATCCTGGCCAACCCCTTCGACTCGACCGAGGGCCGCCACGAGGTCGAGGTCACCCTGACCCCGGGCACGTACCGCTACTTCTGCGCCATCCCGGGCCACGGCACGATGGTCGGCGAGCTGGTCGTGACGGACGGTTCCGGCGGCGAGGACACCACGGCGCCCACCGTCACGGCCGACGTGACGGGCTCCCAGGACGCCGACGGCGCGTACGTCGGCTCCGCGACCGTCACGCTGAACGCGTCCGACGCCGAGTCCGAGGTGGAGTCGGTCGAGTACGAGGTCGACGGCGGCGGGTTCCAGCCCTACACGGAGCCCTTCGACGTCACGGCGCCCGGCGAGCACACTGTCACGTTCCGGGCGACCGACACCGCCGGGAACACCTCCGAGGCCGCCACGACGACCTTCACCGTCGTCGAGGAGACGCCGGAGGACGTCGTGGCGCCGACCGTCACGGCGGACGTCACCGGCGAGCAGGACGCCGACGGCTCCTACGTCGGCTCCGCGACCGTCACCCTGACGGCCACCGACGACGACTCCGGCGTCGCCTCCGTCGAGTACGACCTCGACGACGCCGGCTTCACCGAGTACACCGAGCCGGTCGAGCTGACCGAGCCGGGGATGCACATGCTCTCCTACCGGGCCACCGACCAGGCCGGCAACGTCTCCGAGGCCGCGATGGTGCACGTCGTCGTCGTCGCCGAGGACACCACCGCGCCGTCCGTCACGGCCGAGGTCACCGGCGAGCAGGACGCCGACGGCTCCTACGTCGGCTCCGCGACCGTCACCCTCGCCGCCACCGACGACGAGTCCGGCGTCGACACCGTCGAGTACGACCTCGACGGTGCCGGCTTCGCGGCGTACACCGACCCCGTGGTCGTGACGGCCCCGGGCGAGCACACGCTCGGCTACCGGGCGACGGACGCCGCCGGGAACGTGTCGGAGGCGGGTTCGGTGACCTTCACGGTCGTCGGGACCGGCGAGGAGGACACGACCGCGCCCGTGGTCGCCGCCGAGGTGACCGGGGAGCTCGACGACGACGGCGCCTACGTCGGCACGGCCACCGTGGCGCTGACCGCGACCGACGAGGCCTCGGCCGTCGAGAGCGTGGAGTACGACCTCGACGGCGACGGTTTCACCGCGTACGACGAGCCGTTCGACGTCACGACGCCCGGCGAGCACACGGTGCGGTACCGGGCCACCGACGCCGCCGGGAACGTCTCCGAGCCCGGGGCCGTGACCTTCACCGTGGCCGAGCCCGTCGCCGAGGACACCACGCCCCCGGCGGTGACGGCCGACGTCACGGGCGAGCAGGACGGGGACGGCGCCTACGTCGGCTCCGCGACCGTCGCCCTGAGCGCCACGGACGAGGAGTCGGGCGTCGCCTCCGTCGAGTACGACCTCGACGGCTCCGGATTCATGGCCTACACCGACCCGGTGGTGATCGACGCCGCGGGCGAGCACACGCTCACCTACCGGGCGACGGACGAGGCGGGCAACGTCTCCGAGCCGTCGGCCGTCGACGTCGTGGTCGTGGCCGACGACGGCGAGCCCGACGACACCGCGCCGCCCTTCGTGGCCGCCGACCTCACCGGTGACCGGGACGACGACGGTGCCTACGTCGGCGAGGTGAGCATCGAGATCACCGCGACGGACGAGGGCTCCGGCGTCGCCGGGATCGAGTACGCGCTCGACCAGGCGGCCTTCACCGCCTACACCGGGCCCGTCACCGTGTCCGACCCGGGCGCGCACACCCTGCGCTACCGGGCCACCGACGACGCGGGGAACACGTCGACGACACAGACGCTGCCGTTCCTCGTCTCGCGGGCCGGCACCGACGTCTGCCCTGCCTCCGACGAGCGGGAGACCGTGATCGTCGGGGGCGTCGACTCCGGCGTCGCCAACGTCGACACCGGCGACGGCTGCACCGTGGCCGACCTCGTCGACGCCGACGGCGAGTACGCCAACCACGGCGCGTTCGTCTCCCACGTCCGGGACGTCGCCACGACGCTGGCCGACGACGGGACGATCGACAAGAAGGACCGTCCGAAGCTGGTCCGCGCCGCGGCCCGCTCGGACGTCGGCAAGGGGTAGCAAGGGCCGCACCACAGGGCAGCAGCCCGCGCCGCCCCGGTACCGCCTGGTGCCGGGGCGGCGTCGTGTCAGCCGGCGGGCGCGGCGCCGCACGCCACGAGCGCCCCCTCGATCGCCCGGGCGGCGCGGTCGTAGGCCCCGGCGTCGCCGCGCAGCACCGACTCGGAGTCCGCCCGGTCGAGGAAGGCGTCGATCTCGAACACGAGCTGAGCGGCGTCCGTGCCGGGCGCGAGCTCGCCACGCTCGACCGCCGCGGCCAGGAGCCTGGCGAGATAGCCGTCCCAGTCCCGCAGCGCCTCGGCGACCGCGTCGCGGACCGGCCCCGGGGTGCGGGCGTCCAGCTCGGTCGCGGCCGACCGGAAGAAGCACCCGCCCTCGAAGACCCGGCCCCGGGAGTAGTCGAGCCAGGCCAGGACGGTGCGCCGCAGCCGCGGGAGCCCGCGCTCGGCGCCTCTGGCCGGGTCGACGACCGCCTCGGTGAACACCTGCCGGGCGTACGCCACCGTGGCGAGCTGCAGGCCCTCCTTGGACCCGAAGAGCCCGGCGATCCCGCTCTTGTTCACCGGTGCCACCGCCCCGCGCGTTCTGGCGCGTCGGCCCACCCGCTCCGGTCCGCCCCGCGGACCGCGCCGTCCACGAGCAGGCCCGGCGCGGCACCGTGCGCGTCGGCGACCTGCCCGTCGTCACCTACGCGTGGGGCGACCCGGCCGCTCCGCCGGTACTGCTCTCGCACGGATGGCAGCTGCGCGCCTCCCGGTTCGCGCCCCTCGTCACCGCGCTCACCGGCGCCGGGCTGCGCGCCCTCGAGCGCACCGAGGGGCCGTTCGCCGGCGTCGTCGGGCGCCGCGAGGGAGAAGCACGACGGCGCCCCGCCCCTCGCGAGGAGGGACGGGGCGCCGGCGGCGACGTCTCAGTCGACGAGCGAACGCAGCACGTACTGCAGGATGCCGCCGTTGCGGTAGTAGTCCGCCTCGCCCGGGGTGTCGATGCGCACCACGGCGTCGAACTCGACGGTGCTGCCGTCGGCCTTGGTCGCGGTGACCTTGACGGTGGACGGCGTCGTGCCCTCGTTCAGCGCGGCGACGCCCGCGATGTCGAAGGTCTCGGTGCCGTCGAGGCCCAGCGACTCGACCGACTCGCCGGCCGGGAACTGCAGCGGCAGCACGCCCATGCCGATGAGGTTGGAGCGGTGGATGCGCTCGAAGCTCTCCGTGATGACGGCCTTGACGCCCAGCAGCGCGGTGCCCTTGGCCGCCCAGTCGCGCGACGAGCCGGAGCCGTACTCCTTGCCGCCGAGCACCACCAGCGGGGTGCCCTGCGCGGCGTAGTCCTGCGCGGCGTCGTAGATCGTGTCCTGGGCGTTCTTCACGAAGTTGAACGTGTAGCCGCCCTCGACGCCTTCGAGGAGCTGGTTCTTCAGGCGGATGTTCGCGAACGTGCCGCGGATCATCACCTCGTGGTTGCCCCGGCGCGAGCCGTAGGAGTTGAAGTCGCGGCGCGCGACGCCGTGCTCGGCAAGGTACTTGCCGGCCGGGCTGTCCGGCTTGATCGCGCCCGCCGGGGAGATGTGGTCCGTCGTGACCGAGTCGCCCAGCTTGGCGAGCACGCGGGCACCGGAGATGTCCTCCACCGGGGCCGGCGTGGCGCCCATGCCCTCGAAGTACGGGGGCTTGCGCACGTAGGTGGACTCGCCGTCCCACGAGAACGTGTCGCCCTCCGGGGTGTCCAGGGCGCGCCACCGCTCGTCCCCGGTGAAGACGTCGGCGTAGTCCTTGGTGAACATGTCGCGGTCGATCGACGTCGCGATGGTCTTCTCGACCTCGTCGGGCGTCGGCCAGATGTCCGCCAGGAAGATCGGCTTTCCGTCGGCGTCACGGCCCAGCGGGTCGTGGTCGAAGTCGAACTCCATCGTCCCGGCCAGCGCGTAGGCGATGACCAGCGGCGGGGACGCCAGGTAGTTCATCTTGACGTCCGGGTTGATCCGACCCTCGAAGTTCCGGTTGCCGGACAGCACCGAGACGACCGCGAGGTCGTGCTCGTTGACGGCCTCCGAGATCTTCTCGTCCAGCGGGCCGGAGTTGCCGATGCAGGTGGCGCAGCCGTAGCCGACCAGGTGGAAGCCGAGCTTCTCCAGGTACGGCCACAGGCCGGCCTTCTCGTAGTAGTTCGTGACGACCTGCGAGCCCGGCGCCATCGACGTCTTGACCCACGGCTTGGACACCAGGCCCTTGTCGACCGCGTTCTTCGCGAGCAGCGCGGCGGCGATCATCACCGACGGGTTGGACGTGTTCGTGCAGGAGGTGATCGAGGCGATCGCCACCGCGCCGTGGAACAGGTCGAACTGCTTGCCCTCGCTGTCCGTGACGGACACCGTGCGGCGGCCGTTCGCGTGGATCGCGGGCGAGTCCGAGGCCGGGAACGACTCCTTCTCCGCCTCGTCCACCACGTCGGTGACGTCGGAGGCGTAGTTCGGCAGGTCGCGCCCGAAGGCCGACTTGGCGTTCGACAGCTCGATGCGGTCCTGCGGGCGCTTCGGGCCGGCGATCGACGGCACCACGGTGCCGAGGTCGAGCTCCAGGTACTCGGAGAACGTGGGCTCCGTGTAGCCGGCGTCGCTCGGGTCGAGCCACAGGCCCTGCTCCTTGGCGTACGCCTCGACGAGCGCGAGCTGCTCGTCGCTGCGGCCGGTGAGGCGCAGGTAGTCGACCGTCACGGAGTCGATCGGGAAGATCGCCGCGGTGGAGCCGAACTCCGGGGACATGTTGCCGATGGTGGCGCGGTTCGCGAGCGGCACCTGGGCCACGCCCGAGCCGTAGAACTCGACGAACTTGCCGACCACGCCGTGCTGGCGGAGCATCTGGGTGATCGTGAGGACGACGTCGGTCGCCGTCACGCCGGCGGGGATCTCGCCGGTGAGCTTGAAGCCGACCACGCGCGGGATGAGCATCGACACCGGCTGGCCGAGCATGGCCGCCTCCGCCTCGATGCCGCCGACGCCCCAGCCCAGCACGCCCAGGCCGTTGACCATCGTGGTGTGCGAGTCGGTGCCGACGCAGGTGTCGGGGTAGGCCCGGAGCACGCCGTCCACCTCGCGGGTCATGACGGTGCGCGCCAGGTACTCGATGTTCACCTGGTGCACGATGCCGGTGCCCGGGGGCACGACCTTGAAGTCGTCGAACGCGGTCTGGCCCCAGCGCAGGAACTTGTAGCGCTCGTGGTTGCGCTCGTACTCGAACTCGACGTTGCGGGCGAACGCGTCGGCGCGGCCCGCGACGTCGATCTGCACGGAGTGGTCGATGACCATCTCGGCCGGGGACAGCGGGTTGATCCGCTTCGGGTCGCCGCCGAGCTCCGCGACGGCCTCGCGCATCGTGGCGAGGTCGACGACGCAGGGCACGCCCGTGAAGTCCTGCATGATGACGCGGGCGGGCGTGAACTGGATCTCGGTGTCGGGGTGGGCGTCCGGGTCCCACGACGCGAGGGCGCGCACGTGGTCGGCGGTGATGTTGGCGCCGTCCTCGGTACGCAGGAGGTTCTCGGCGAGGATCTTCAGGGAGTACGGGAGGCGCTCCGCGCCCTCGACGGCGGACAGCCGGAAGATCTCGTACGACTTCCCGCCGACCTCCAGCGTTCCCTTCGATCCGAACGTGTCCACGCTGCTCACTGCGGCTCCTTCTGCGGGGCTGGCCGGCGCGGTCGCCGTGCTGCGGGGCACGGGTCCGGCACCGGGGGTACTGGGGGCTCCACCCAGCGTACGCATGCGCCGCCGGGCTGCACCCAGCATAGACCATTTATCTTGACGTCAAGATACTTCGCGTCATCTGCGCGCGTCGACCGCAGGACCCCACCACCGCGCCGGCGTCCCGCCGTCCGGCCGGGAACAGCCGTGTCGCCCCGGCCGTTGAGGCCTCTGCCGCCGACCGGAAGGACGCCCGATGACGCCCGCCTCCCCCGCGAACAGCCCCGCCGACAGCATCACCGACACCACCGCCGGGCCCGCGGGCCCTCCGCCGCTGCCTCCGCTGCGCGAGCAGGCCGACCTCCTCGTCGCCCGGGGTCTGCTGGATCCGGACGGGCCGCTGACGCCGACGGCGCTGCACGAGGCCGCCGACCGGCTGACGGGGCCCGCAGGCGGCGGCGCGCTCCTCGTCGTGCACCCGCGGCTGCTGCCGCCGTCCGCCCTCACCGGCCACCTGCGGCGCACCACGACCGTGCGCCGGCGCCCGGTCGAGCGCGCCGGGTTCGTGGTCGTCGACATGCCCGACGTGGACGACTTCGCGCCCGTCACGGATGTCGTCGTGCCCGACGCGGACGTGTACGCCGTCGCCGGGCCGGACCGCGGCGACGACATGACCGGCTGGTCGCCGGAGGAGGCCGCGCCCGAGATCGCCCGCCGGGGACGCAGCCCGCTCACGCTCGCCGAGGGGGTCTCCTGGGTGCTGCAGCAGCCGGACGTCCTGGAGCGGAACCGGTGCTTCATGACCGTCGCCTCCCGGCTGCGCCGGCCGGACGGGACGTTCGACGCCCGTACGCCGGCGATCTGGATCTCGAACGGCACGGGCCGCGACGGCACCGAGAACCGCGGCGCGCCCAAGGTCGGCTGGTGCTGGTGGCGCAACCGGCACGCCTGGCTCGGGTTCGCGTCCGCGGCCGCGCGGCTCGCCTGAGGCCACCCGGCGCGGGTTCAGCCGCCGGCGGGCCCGGTCCGCACGACGCGGACCTCGAGCCCCGCGGGGTCGACGCCCGCCGGGAGCGCCACCACACTCGTGGTGAAGACCAGGTCCGCGGTGCACGGCCCGTCGCCGTCGCGCGCGAGCCGCACCGTCACCCGGTCGCCCGAGGCCGTGACCTCCGTGGGCCGCCACGGGCAGGTCGAGCTCGCCGCCGCGTACACCGCGAGGCGCCCGTCGTCGCCGAGCACCCAGCCGGGCTCGGGGTCGGACAGGTCGGCCTCGACGCCGCCCGGCACGCCGCGGTAGGTGGTGAGCACCAGGCGCTGCGGCTGGCGCACGAGCAGCGCGAGCACGAGCGCGGCCAGCACCACCACGGCGACGACCGCGAGCCTGCCCGGCAGCCACCGCCGTGGGGGCGCTCCCCCGCCGTCACCCACCATGCGGCGACCGTAGCGTCATGACACGGTGTCCGCCGTGCCGGCCGGGGTTGTGGCGGCCACGGCGCTCTGGCACGGTCTGGGCACCCGGCGCGCACGTCGCGCACCGCACGACCGAAGGAGCTCCCATGCGTGCCACCCGTGTCACCTCCGCGCTCGCCGTCCCCGTCCTCGCCGCCTCCCTGACACTGCCCGCCGCGGCCACGGAAGGCGCCGCCGAGACCGTCCCGGGCGGTCCCTGGGTGTGCGGCGAGCAGCCCATCCGGCTCTCGGGGCTGCACAGCAACGGCGAGCTCTCCGCCGCGCTCGACCGGCTCGCGGCGCGCCATCCCGACGTCGTCGACGTCACCGAGATCGGCCGGTCCGTCGAAGGACGCCCCCTCGAGTCCGTCACCGTGGGGCACGGCGAGCGGACCCTGCTCGTGCTGACCCAGGTCCACGGCGACGAGCCGCTGGGCACCGAGGCGGCGCTCGCGCTCCTGGACCGGGCCACCGCACCGACGCCGGCCGGGGACGCGCTGCGCGACGGCGTCACCCTCGTCGTCGTGCCGCGCATCAACCCCGACGGCTGGGAGCGGTACCAGGACCCGGACTTCGCCGAGGGCCTGGACCCGCGACGCAACTCGAACGACATCGATCTCAACCGCACCTTCGGCCCGAGCGAGATCGACCTCGCGCTCGCCCCCGAGGCCGCCGCGGTGCAGGGGCTGGTCGAGGACGTCGACCCCAACCTCATCCTCGACTACCACCACCAGGTGAGCTACGCGAACGACGACGGCCTGGTCACCATGTCGGTGCTGTGGGGCACCCACCCGGACGTCGCGCCCGAGGTCGCCGACGACGGCCGACGCGCGACGGCGGTGATCGGCGACGCCCTCGCCGGCTCGGGGCACGCGAACGTCTCGCTGTACCCCCGCAGCGACACCGCGACGACCGCGCGCAACGGCCTGTCCCTCGACGGCTACCCCACCGTCCTCGTCGAGCAGCGCGGCCAGCAGGACGCCGGCCAGAAGAGCCACGGCGCCCTGGTCCGCGAGGCGCTGGCGAGCATGACCGGCGTCGCGGCGGCGCTGGCGGACGGGTCGTTCGACGACGTCGACCCGGCGGCGGCCGACCTGCTCCCCGAGCGCGGGGACCGCGTCCGCGAGACCTGCTGAGCGCCTCCGCCCCGGCCCGCCACAGCCGGGTTATCGGGCGGAGGGGGCCTTGCGGCAAGGCCCCCTCCGCCCGGCAGACTTCCGGTCCGCGCGGGGCGGACCGCGCGGGGGACGGAGGTGCGGGATGCATGACGTGGTGGTCGTCGGGAGCGGCCCGACAGGACTGATGCTCGCCGGCGAGCTGGCGCTGGCGGGGGTCGACGCCGTGGTGGTCGAACGGCGGGGCTCGCAGGACCTCGACGGCTCGCGCGGCGGGGGGTTCCACGCGCGCACCGTCGAGCTGCTCGACCAGCGCGGCATCGCCGGGCCGTTCCTGGCCGAGGGCGAGCGGGTGCCGACGGTCACGTTCGGCGGGACGAGGATCGGGCTGGGCACCCTGCCGACTCGGCACGCGTTCACCTTGGCCCTCTTCCAGCCGCACGTCGAGCGGCTGCTGCTGCGGTGGGTCGAGGAGCAGGGGCAGGTGGTCCGGCACGGCACGGAGGTCACCGGGATCGTGGCCGACGACGACGGCGTCGACGTCCGGCTCGCCGCCGGCGACGCGCTCCGGGCACGCTACGTCGTGGGGGCGGACGGGGGCCGCAGCCTGGTGCGGCGCGCAGCCGGCATCCGGCTCGTGGGCCCGGACGCCACCCGCAGCACCCTGATCGCCGAGGTCGAGCTGGCCGGGGAGCCGGTGCCGGCCGGGACGGTGGACGCCCGGGGCACCCACGGCCTGCACCCCCTGGGCGACGGCACCGTCCGCGTGGTCGTGACCCAGGACGGCCCGCCGCCCGAGGACGAGCCCACGCTCCGCGACCTGCGGCGCGCGCTCGACGAGGTGTTCGGCACGGACTTCGGCGTCCACAGTCCCCGGTGGCTGTCCCGCTTCACCGACGCCACCCGGCAGGCGGAAACCTACCGGCGGGGGCGCGTGCTGCTGGCCGGCGACGCCGCGCACGTGCACTCCCCGACGGGGGGCCAGGGCATCGGCCTCGGGGTGCAGGACGCCGTCAACCTCGGCTGGAAGCTGGCACAGGTGGTCCAGGGCGCCTCCGGCGAGGAGCTGCTCGACACGTACCACGCGGAACGGCACCCGGCCGGGGCGCGCGCGCTCGGGTACACCATGGCCCAGTCCCTGTTCCAGCGGGCCGACCCGCGTCAGGAGGCCCTGCGCGGCATGCTCGACGAGGTGCTGCGCGTCGACCGGGCGGCCGAGCTGGTCGCCGCCCGCGTCACCGGCCTGGACGTGGCGTACGACCTCGGCACCGGGCACCCGCTGCTGGGGCGCCGGGTGCCGGACCTCGACCTCGTGACCGTCGACGGCCCGGTGCGGATGTTCGAGCTGCTGCACGAGGCACGCCCGGTCGTCCTGGAGCTCGGTGGTCCGCCGCTCGACGTCCGACCCTGGGCCGGGCGCGTCCGGAGGGTGACCGCGACCTGCGAGCACGGCTGGACGCTCCCGGCCGTCGGCGACGTGCCCGCACCGACAGGCGTCGTGGTGCGGCCCGACGGCCACGTGGCGTGGGTCGGCGAGGGCACCTCGGACGGGTTCGCGGACGCGCTCGCCCGCTGGTTCGGCTCCCCGGAGGAGGCCGGGCGCGGCGACGGCTGACCGCCGCCGGGGCCCGTCACGCCCGCCGCAGGACGGCGACCGCCTCCACGTGGTGAGTGTGCGGGAACAGGTCGAACGCCCGCAGGTCGGCGAGCTCGTAGCCGCGCTCCGCGAGGTAGGCGACGTCGCGGGCCAGTGCGGCGGGGTCGCACGCGACGTAGACCACGCGCCGCGGGGAGCGCTCGGCGATCGCGTCGACCACCCCGCGCCCGGCTCCCGCCCGCGGCGGGTCGAGGACGACGACGTCCGCGTCCCCGACGGGCGCCCCGGCCACGTCCCCGCTCGCCAGCACCCGGTCGACGGCCCCCAGCCGCAGGTCGACCTGCGGCAGGTCGTGGGCGTTGCGGCGGGCGTCCTTCACGGCCCGGGCGTCGCTCTCGACAGCCACGACCGTGCCCGCGTCCCCGACGGCGCGCGCGAGCGGCAGGGTGAACAGGCCCGCGCCCGAGTAGAGGTCGAGCACCCGCCCGCCGGCCACGTCGCCGACGGCGTCCAGCACCGCCCCGGCCAGCAGCCCCGGCGCCTCGCGGTGCACCTGCCAGAACCCGTCGGCGGCGACCCGGTAGTGCAGGTCGCCTCCGCCGTCCCCGTCCACGGCACGCAGGCGGAGCGTCTCCGCCACCGCGCGGCGGGCGTTCGGCCGGGTGTCGGCGCGGCCCCGGCGCCACGGCGTGCCGTCGACCAGCAGCAGGGGCTCCGCGGACTCCCCCGCGGGGGCCACCAGCTCCAGGCGGGCGCCGGGCTCCCAGCGCCGCGTCCACACGCCCTCCGCCTCGGCGAGCGCGGCGACCCGGTCGGTGGCCAGGGGCATGCCGGTCAGCGGGACGACGTCGTGCGAGCGGAACCGCCGCATCCCCGCGCGCCCGTCGGCGCCGGCGGCCAGCTCGATCCGGGTGCGGTACCCGAGCCCGGCCCGCTCCTCGTCACCGGGGGCGGCCTCCACCTCGACCGGACGGTCGAGCCGGGCCAGGCGGGCGAGCTGCTCGGCGAGCACGGCGGCCTTCCACCGCCGCTGCGCGGGCAGGGACACGTGCGCCAGCTCGCCCCCGCCGACCCCGCCCGGGCCGGCCTCGGGCCAGGCGGACGGCACCCGGTCCTCGGACGCCTCGAGGACCTCGACGGCGTCGGCGCGCCAGAACCGCTTGCCGGTCTCGGTGACGCGCGCCCGGACGCGCTCGCCGGGCAGGGTGTGGCGCACGAAGACCACACGGCCGTCGAGGCGGGCGACGCAGTGCCCGCCGTGCGCGACCGGGCCGACCTCCAGGTCGACCTCCCGGCCGACCTCGGGGTCGACGGCGGCGGGGGCGACGGGACGGCGGGGAGCGGAACGGCGGGGACGAGGCATGCCGACCATTCTCCCCGACTCGCGACTCAGAACGGACCGCGGCCCGGGGCGTAGGAGGTGCCCTCCAGGCCCGTCTGCCCCGCGCTGGACGACAGCTGCCACGGCACCGACGCCACGACGACGCCCGGCGTGAACAGCAGCCGGCCCTTGAGCCGCAGCGCGGACTGGTTGTGCAGCAGCTGCTCCCACCAGTGCCCCACCACGTACTCGGGGATGTAGACGACGACGAGGTCGCGCGGCGAGTCGCGCCGGACCGACCGTACGTACTTGAGCACGGGGCGGGTGATCTCGCGGAACGGGGAGTCCAGGACCCGCAGGGGCACCGGCAGGTCGAGCGCCTCCCAGCGGGTCCGCAGGTCCTCGATCTCCTCCGGGTCGACCCCGACCGTGACCGCCTCGAGCACCGACGGGCGCGAGGCGCGCGCGTAGGCGAGGGCCCGCATCGTCGGCTTGTGCACCTTCGAGACCAGCACGATGGCGTGCACGCGGCTCGGCAGCGCCCGCGCCGCCGACGTGTCGTCGAGGGCCAGCTCGCCCTGCACCCGGTCGTAGTGCTTGCGGATGGCGCGCATGAGCACGAACAGCGCCGCCATCGCCACGACCGTGATCCACGCGCCGTGGGTGAACTTCGTCACGAGCACGATGAGCAGCACCGCGGCGGTCATCACGAACCCGACGCCGTTGACCACGCGCGAGCGCTTCATCCGCGAGCGCTGCTGCGGCGACGGCTCCTTGCGCAGGGCCCGCGTCCAGTGCCGCAGCATGCCGAGCTGCGACAGGGTGAACGAGACGAACACGCCGACGATGTAGAGCTGGATGAGGCGCGTCACCTGCGCGTCGAACGCGACCACCAGCACCGCGGCGGCGGCCGCCAGCGTGAGGATGCCGTTGGAGAACGCCAGCCGGTCGCCGCGGGTGTGCAGCTGCCGGGGCAGGTACCCGTCCTTGGCGAGCATCGACCCGAGCATCGGGAACCCGTGGAACGACGTGTTCGCGGCGAGCAGCAGGATGAGCGCGGTGAGCACGACGACGACGGAGGCCACCACGGGCAGGCCGGCGAAGACCGTCTCGGCGAGCTGCCCGAGCACGGGGTGCTGGGTGTAGTCGTCGGGCACGGGCGCCCCGCCGTCGCTCAGCTGCGACGCGGGGTCCTCCACGTAGCGCACACCGGTGGCACGGGCGAGCAGCAGGATCGTCATGAGCATCGCCGCGCTGACGATGCCCAGCAGCGCCAGCGTCATCGCGGCGTTGCGCGCCTTGGGCCGGCGGAACGCGGGCACGCCGCTGTTGATCGCCTCCACGCCGGTGAGCGCCACCGCGCCGGAGGCGAAGGCCCGCGCGACGAGGAACGCGCCCGCCACCCCCACGAGACCCTGCTCGAACCCGGCGGCCGGAATCACGTCGTACGCCGCGCTCTCGGCCTGCGGCAGGGTGTCGCCCAGGTACCGCACGCCCCCGACCACGGCGAGCAGCCCCATGACACCCATGAAGCAGTACACGAGGACGGCGAACACGCGGCCCGACTCGCGCACGCCGCGCAGGTTGAGGATCGTCAGCACCACGACGAGACCGACCGCGAGCAGCTCCTCGTGCCCCCGCAGCGCCGGGACGATCGTCGCGCCGTACTGGGCGGCGGAGGAGATCGAGACGGCGACGGTCAGCACGTAGTCCACGAGCAGCGCCGAGGCGACGCCCACCCCGGCGGACCGGCCGAGGTTCGTCGTCGCGATCTCGTAGTCGCCGCCGCCCGAGGGGTAGGCGCGCACGTTCTGCCGGTACGACGCGACCACGACGACGAGGACCGCCACGACGACCAGCCCGACCCAGGGGGAGATCGCCGTGGCGCCGATGCCGGCCACGGCGAGCATCAGCAGGATCTCGTCCGGGGCGTACGCCATGGACGACAGGGCGTCCGAGGCGAAGACGGGCAGCGCGAGGCGCTTGCTCAGCAGCGTGCGCCCCGCGCTCTCGCTGCGGATGGGGCGTCCGAGCAGCAGCCGTTTGGCCGCGTCTGCGATGTCCGACACGACGACCCATGCTATGCCCGTGCGCGCACGTCGGCGCGTCCCGCCCACGTGAGACCGCGCGCACCGCCGGAGCAGGTATAGCGTTTCGCACGTGCACTTCGTGATCATGGGTTGCGGCCGCGTCGGGTCGACCCTCGCCCAGACGATCGAGTCCCGCGGGCACTCCGTGGCCGTCATCGACCAGAACCCGGACTCGTTCCGCCGCCTGTCGGCGGAGTTCGCCGGGCAGAAGGTGACGGGCGTCGGCTTCGACCGCGACACCCTCACCCAGTCGGGGATCGAGGACGCCTACGGGTTCGCCGCGGTGTCCGACGGCGACAACTCCAACGTGCTGGCGGCTCGCGTCGCCCGCGAGACGTACGGGGTGGGCAACGTCGTCGCACGCATCTACGACCCGCAGCGCGCGGAGATCTACCAGCGGCTCGGCATCCCGACGGTGGCCACCGTGCGCTGGACGGCCGACCAGGTGCTGCGGCGGATGCTCCCCCTCGGCGCCACCGACGAGTACCGCGACCCCTCGGGGCAGGTGCGCCTGGCCGAGCTGGACTACCACCCCGGGTGGACGGGGGCGACCGTCGCCAGGATCGAGGCGGCGAGCGGCGCCCGGGTCGCGTTCCTGTCCCGCTACACCGAGGGCCTGCTGCCGACGGGCGAGACCGTCCTGCAGGAGAACGACGTGCTGCACGTCCTGATGCGCGACGAGGACGCCGCGCACGTGGAGCGCACGCTCACGCACGCCCCGCGCGAGGAGGAGGTCTGATGCGCGTCGTCATCGCCGGGGCCGGGTCCGTCGGCCGGTCCATCGCCCGCGAGCTGCTGTCGCACGACCACGAGGTCGTCCTGGTGGACAAGAACCCCGCCGCGATGCGCGTGGCGCAGGTGCCCGAGGCCGACTGGCTGCTCGCCGACGCGTGCGAGCTCAGCTCGCTCGAGGGGGCCGAGGTCACGGAGGCGGACGTCGTCGTGGGCGCCACGGGCGACGACAAGGTCAACCTCGTGTTCTCGCTGCTGTGCAAGACGGAGTTCGGGGTCCCCCGCACGGTGGCGCGCGTGAACAACCCGAAGAACGAGTGGATGTTCGACGGGTCGTGGGGGGTGGACGTCGCCGTGTCGACACCGCGGATCATGACCGCGATGGTCGAGGAGGCGGTGGCGGTCGGCGACCTCGTGCAGATCTTCACGTTCCAGCAGTCGGGCGCCGACCTCCTCGAGGTCACGCTGCCCGCCGACTCCGTCCTCGTGGGGCGGCGCGTCGGCGACGTCGAGTGGCCGCCCGACACGGTCCTGGCCTGCATCGTCCGTGGCGCGATGCCGATCGCGCCGAGCGTCGACGACACCCTCGAGGCCGGCGACGAGCTGCTGCTGGTCGCCGGCGGCGAGGCCGAGGAGAGCGCGCTGCAGCACCTGCTCTCCGGGGACGGGCGCGCCGAGCCGCAGGACGAGACGCCGGACGAGACACCCGGCGAGTCTCCCGGCACCGACGGGGAGGTGCCCTTCGAGGCGCACGTGGTGGCGCCCGAGGCGCCTCAGGACGACGCCGGGCCGTCCGGCCGCTGACCGCGCTCGGACGGCCCGGGCACGCCGCCGGCGGGCTCCGGGGCCCGGTGCGCACCGCGCACGACGGCCCAGGTGAGCCAGAGCACGAGCCCCCACAGCGGGATGCCGAGCACCAGGTGCGCGGTGCCGAGCCAGCCGACGTCACCGGAGAAGTACAGCGGCACCTTGACGATCAGGCGCACCGCGAACAGCCCCGCCCAGAACCAGGTCGCGATCGTGTAGCGGCGCAGCAGGTCGGGGTCGCGGCGCCAGGCCGACAGCCCGGCCAACGGCCCCGCCGCGGGCGTCGCCTCGGCGTCGGACGCCGGCTCGCCGGTCCCGTCGCGGGCGCCGTCCGGCCCCGTGCCGCCCCGGGTGCGGGCGCCCGCCTGCTCGGCGAAGCCGGACCGCAGCGCCTCCACGACCAGCCCCACCAGGGGCCAGCGCGCGACGACGGAGGCGAGGACCGCCACCAGGTAGACGGCGTTGGTCCACAGCCCCCAGGCGTAGAAGTCCTTGGCCTCGCCGGAGCGCCAGGCCCAGAACACCCCGACGCCGATGCCCAGCAGCCCGCCGAGCGCCTGCGTGACGGGCGTGCGCTGCGCCAGGCGTGCCACGACGGCCACCAGCGCGGCGCCCACGGAGGCGCCCAGCGACCACGCGAGGTCGGACGTCACCACGTACACGACGACGAACAGCAGTCCGGGGGCGACGGCCTCGACGGTGCCGCGCACCCCGCCGACGGCCTCGGCGAAGGAGAACGAGTCCGCGGTGACGGCGCGCACGCCCCGACCGCTGGCGCCCGTCTCCGGCCCGGCCGTCACTCGCCCGCCCTGGCGCGCAGCTCGTACCGGGGGTTGAACATCGTGCGGCGTCCGCCGACGTCGCAGACCATGCCCTCGACGCGGATGCGCCGGCCGGGCTCGACGCCCGCGATCGTGCGGCGTCCGAGCCACACCAGGTCGAGCGAGCCCGAGCCGTCGTACAGCTCGGCCTCGACCGTGGGGACGCCCTCGCGGGGTCGCAGGACGACGGAGCGCAGGACTCCGGCCACGCCGGCACGTCGGCGGTCGGCGAGGTCGGCGACCGGTCGGCAGCCGCGGTTCGCGGCGGCCTCGTGGCGCTCCTCGTCGGCGGCGACCTCGTCGGCGGACGCGAGCGCGTGCCGGACAGCGGTGCGCAGGGACATGGTGCTCGCCTGCCTCAGCGGGTCTCGGTGATCTCCGGCCCGCGCGTCAGCGGGTCGAAGCTGGGGGTGTCGGGGGTCGCGTCGGTGGGCGCGGCGGCCTCGTCCGTGGCCTCGGCGGCCTTGCCGCCCGGGCGCGACTTCTGCGGCATCGTCAGGGTGAGCAGGTCGCGGGGCGGGCGCGGGTTGCCGTCGCGCACGACGACGACGTTGGCGAAGACGGACTCCAGCGGCTTCGCGGCCTCCGCGTCCACGGCGGCACGGCCGGAGAGCACGCCGCGCAGGAACCATCGCGGCCCGTCGACGCCGACGAACCGGGCCGGCCGCACCGCCGGCTTGCCGTCCTGCCCGGTGGCCGGGACCCGGGCGATCAGCTCGCGCCCGAAGGTGCCGGGGACGTCGTCGACGGTGCCGCCCTGGCGGGTGATCGACCCGGCGATCTCCGTGCGCACCTCGTCCCAGATGCCCTCGGTGCGGGGGGCGGCGAACGCCTGCACCTGCAGCCCCGAGCCGCCCAGGGTGGCCGAGACGCCGGTGACCTTCTGCGTCTTCTTGTCGATCTCCATGCGCAGCTCGAGGCCGGGCAGCACGGGCAGCCAGATCGCGCCCAGGTCGACCCGCGGTCCCATGCTGGTCACCTGGTCGGCGTCGAAGGGTCCGCGCCCCGGCTTCGCCTCGGCGCCGGGAGCGGCGTCCTGTGCCGCGTCGTCGGCGCCGGCGGGCTCGCCCTCGGCGGGCGCGGCCGCGCCGGTGGCGGCGTCGTCGGCAGGGTCGGACGCCTTCTTCGACGCGTTGCGCCGGAACAGCCCCACGGGGGATCTCCTTCGTTCGGTTCGTCCAGTCACGACCGGCCCGGCTCGGGCCCGCCTCTCCTCATCCACACTAGACCGACGGCGCGACACTCAGGTGCCGCCCGCCGCCCGGCCCCGCCGTGCGGGTCGAGGCCTGCGCTCAGGCCTGCGTCCAGCCCCCGCTGGAGCCGAGGCCCCCGTCGCCGCGGTGCGACCCGGGCAGCGTGGTCGCCGTCAGGAACCGGGCCCGCTCGACCCGCTGCACGACGAGCTGCGCCACACGGTCGCCCCGTCGCAGCGTGACCGCCTCGGTGGTGTCCGTGTTGAGCAGGATCACCTTGATCTCGCCCCGGTACCCGGCGTCGATCGTCCCCGGCGCGTTCACCACGGTCAGCCCGTGGCGGGCGGCCAGGCCGGACCGGGGGTGGACGAACGCGGCGAACCCGTCGGGCAGGGCGATCGCGACGCCCGTGGGCACCGTCACACGGCCCTGCGGCGGGATCTCGACGTCGACGGTGGTGGTCAGGTCGGCCCCGGCGTCACCGGGGTGCGCGTACGCCGGCGGGGCGACGGCGTCGTCCAGGAGGGTGACCAGGACGTCGACGGTGCTGCCGTCCGGGGTCGCGTCCGGGCTCACGGGCTGGCTCACGGTCTCAGGCACCCCGGCAGCGTAGCCGACGGGCCGGCGACGGCGGCCGGGCGTCCCCCGCGCGTCCGTCCGGCTGGGATGATGGGGCCATGAGCGAGCCCCGTCCCGACCGTCACGGGCGTCGTCCGGCGTCCGACCCGTCCCGCCCGGCACGCTTCCGCGAGCGCCTGTCCCCCGGCCCGGGAGCGTGGTGCGGCGCCCTCGGCCTCGGGGTCATCGTCGGGGTGGCGCTGTGGCCGCTCGTCGCCACGGCGTCGGTCGGGGTGGGCGCGCTCGTCGCGGCCGGCACGATCGTGGCGCTCGTCGCGTCGGCCCCGGTCGTCGCGGTCGACGGCGGCGAGCTGCGGGCCGGGAAGGCGCACGCGCCGCTGGACGCGCTCGGCGAGGTGACGACGCTGGCCTCCGGCGAGGAGATGCGGGCGGCGCTCGGGCCGGACCTGGACGCCCGCGCCTACGTCTGCCTGCGCGCGTGGGCGCGCACGGGGGTGCGCGTGGAGGTCACCGACCCGACCGACCCGACGCCGTACTGGCTGCTGTCGACCCGGCGTCCGGACGAGCTCGCCGCGGCGCTGCGCGGCTGAGCGCCGCGCTACCGGTCGTCGCCGTGCGGGGCGCCATCCTCGACGGGACGACGGAGGCCGTCACGCGCAGGGCGTGACGGCCTGGGACGCCGGAAGGGGCGCCGGGCCGCGGCCGCGGCCCGGGCGCTCACCGGGGTCCGGTCACCGGTGCATGCCGGTGGGGGTGCCCGCGGGTGTCACGCGGCGCACTCGGTGCAGATCATCTGGCCGTTCTTCTCGGAGGCCAGCTGGCTGCGGTGGTGGACGAGGAAGCAGCTCGTGCAGGTGAACTCGTCGGCCTGGCGAGGCAGCACGCGCACGGAGAGCTCCTCGCCGGACAGGTCCGCGCCCGGAAGCTCGAAGCCTTCCGCGGCCTCGGTCTCGTCCTCGTCGACGACACCCGACGACTTGTCGGAACGACGCGCCTGGAGCTCCTGGAGCGAGTCCTGCTCCACGTCCTCGTCGTTCTTGCGGGGGGCGTCGTAGTCGGTTGCCATCTGTGTGGTCACGCTCCGTGGTGTCGATGTCGGTACGCGCAGATAATGCTCGGCGACCGGGTTTTGTTCCCGTTCGGCCCACGGATTGTGCACCATTTCGACCAGGGGCGCGACATGACGCACTGTATCGCCCGTCACACTGCTCTGACCTGCGACAACACTGCGGCCGACGTGACCCGCCGGCGCCCGGGTGCCCCACTTCTCACCCAGGGCGAAATCGCTCCGGGCGGGTGAAACTTCGTCACCGGCCCCGGTCAGTGCGCGGAACTGTTCGCCACACCCTCGCCACGGTTCCCGCCGGCGTCCCCGACGCCCTCTCCGTCAGCGTCGACGCCCTCGAGCACGTCGACGAGGTCACGCACCACGGGCTCCGGGCCCACCACGGTCATCGGCCCGCCCGCGGCCCGGCCGCGCAGCCCGGTCACGACGGCGCCCGCCTCGGTGGCGACGAGGCTGCCCGCCGCGACGTCCCACGGGTTGAGACCGCGCTCGTAGTACAGGTCCAGGGCGCCCTCGGCGACGAGGCACAGGTCGATGGCGGCCGACCCGAGCCTTCGCACGTCGCGCACGCGCGGCAGCACCCGGGTGAGCACCTGCGCCTGCTGCGCCCGCCGCTCGGCGGCGTAGCCGAAGCCGGTGCCCACCAGGGAGGTGGCCAGCGAGGCGGGCCCGCCGACCCGGAGCGGGCGGCCGTCCCTGTCGGCCCCGCGCCCGCGTGCGGCGCTCCAGGTCCGCCCGTCCACCACCGAGTGCACGCAGCCGGCCAGCACGGTCCAGGACTCCGGGGCGGGCGGGCCGGCGACGACGGCGACCGACACCGCGTAGGACGCGACCCCGTACAGGTAGTTGACCGTGCCGTCGATCGGGTCCAGCACCCATGTCAGGCCCGACGTGCCGGAGACGTCGTCGCCCTCCTCGCCCAGGATCGCGTCGTCGGGGCGCTCGGCGGCGATCCGCTCCCGCAGCAGGTCCTCGGAGGCGCGGTCCATCGCGGTCACGGGGTCGACGTCGCTGGACTTCGTCGCGGCCACCACGACGCGGTCCGGTCGCCCGGAGCGCACGAGTTCGCCCGCCTCGCACGCGAGCCGCCGCGCGAGGTCCCGCAGCGCGTCGACGTCCGCGCTCGCGACGACGTCCGCCTGTGCCGCCGCCTCGTCCACCCTGTCGCCCACGTCCTGCGTCTCCTCCCGGTCCGGCCACGGTTCCCACGGACCATCGTGCCTCACCCGCGCCCCCACCGGGCGGTCCATCCCGGCCCCGCGGGCGGCACGGCCCACCCGCGGGCCACGGACAGCATGCGGAAGGCGAACACGAGGACGACGACGAGGACCGCGTTCCACGGGGCGAGCAGCTCGAGCCGCCACAGCGCCGCGACGAGTCCCGCACCGACCAGGGCCGGCACGGCGTACAGCTGCCGGTCCGCGAAGACCAACGGGACCTCCCCCGTCAGGACGTCCCGCAGGATCCCGCCGCCCACGGCCGTCAGGACGCCCACGACCACGGCGGTGAGCACCCCCGACCCGAGGCCGAGGGCCTTGGTGGTCCCCTGGAGCACGAACAGGGCCATCGCGGCCGCGTCGAGCACGAGGACGGTGCGCCGCATCCGCTCCAGCCCGGGGTGGAAGAAGAAGATGAGGACGCCCGCGGCGAGCGCGGCGACCACCAGCCGCCACGACGAGACCCCGACGGGCGGGGTGTCGCCGATGAGGAGGTCCCGCAGGACGCCGCCGCCCAGGCCCGCGACCCATGCCAGGACCAGCACCCCGAACGCGTCGAACCGCTTGCGCACGGCGGCCAGGCCGCCCGAGACCGCGGACACGAAGACCGCGAGGACCTCGAGCATCGTCACCGAGCCGACCACGAACGCGTCCACGGGACGTCATCCTCGCAGGCGCGGGCCCCCGCCGCCCGCCGCCGCGGGGCGGGGCCGCGGATCGGCGGCACACCGACGCGCCTGCGCGGCCGCGGCGGGGCAGGGTGGCACGCTCGGAACCGCGGGACCGCTGCGGCGGGCACCCCGAGGTGCACCTAAGGAGGAACCATGGCCGAGCTCGAGCTCGCGAGGCTGCACGAGGACGGTGAGCACCTGGTCCTGCGCGCCGCCGACGGCACGGAGCACGCTCTGCCGATCACCGAGGCCCTGCGGGCCGCGGTGCGCAGGGACCGCCCTCGCGCCGAGGCGCTGCGCGCCCAGGCCACGCTGCGTCCCCGCGACCTCCAGGCGCGCCTGCGCGCCGGCGCCACCGTCGAGGAGCTGGCCGAGGAGTCGGGCCTGCCGGCCGAGCACGTGCAGCGCTACGAGTGGCCGGTGGCGACGGAGCGCCAGCACGCGATCGACCAGGTGCGGGCCCACCGGCTCGACGGCGACGGCGAGGTCCGGACCCTCGGGGAGGCGGCCGACGCCCGCCTCGGCGCGCGGGGCGTCACCCCGGACGACGCACGCTGGTCGGCGCGTCGAGAGGGGTCCGCCCCGTGGGTGGTGGAGGTGCGGTTCGCCGCCGGCGACCGCGACCGCTCGGCCCGCTGGACCTACGACCCGAAGGGCCGCGCCGTCACCCCCCTGGACGACGAGGCGCGGTGGCTCGGGCAGCCCGACGACCCGCTGACACCCGAGGTTCTCGGCGTCCCGTCCACGTCCGACCGGCAGGTGCCCGGGCGCCGCTCGCCCGAGCGGCCCCCCGAGCGGCCCGGCGACGACACGACTGCCCTCCTGCTCGACGACCTGGCCGGGCGGCGCGGCCGCCGGCCGGCGGGCCGGGAGAGACCCGCGGAGCCGTCGCCCGCGCCGTCGGGCGGTGCCGTGCCCGGCATGCTCCCGCTCGGCGTGGTCGCCGGTCCGGACTCTCCGGGTGACGGCGCGGAGCGGACGGCCGGCGGCCACGAGCGCGACGACGAGCGTCACGGCGGCGCGCGCGACGACCACGGCCGCTCGCCCGACCACGACACCGGCAACCACGACACCGGCGACCGCGCCGCCCAGGACGGCCCCGCGCCGGCCGGCACCGCCCCGGCCGGCCCGGCGCCGGCGCACGCGAGCGTCGTCGACCTCCGCGCACGCCGGGCGGGGGCGCGGGCACCCGTGCCCTCCGCGCGGGCCGCGCACCCGTCCGGGACCCAGCGACCGGAGGGCGGCGCGGACGCGGCCGCGCGGCGGTCCGACGTCGCCGACCGCGAGGAGCCCGCGCCCAGCGCCGGCCCCGGGCAGCAGCCCGGCCCGCAGCCCTCGGCACCGGCGAAGGCACCCGCGCGGCGCACCGGGCGCAAGGGCCGCCCCCAGGTCCCGAGCTGGGACGAGATCGTCTTCGGCGGCGGCCGCCCGTCCTCGTAGCGCCACCCGGGCCCGCGCCGGCCGGCCGGGTCAGCCGTCCAGGTCGAGGAACCCCGTGCCGGTCGAGCGCCGACGCGCTGCCCCGGCCGTCATGCGCCGCATGTGATGCCGCCGGCACAGCACCTCGTACGCCACGTGCCCGCTGCCGTCCGCCACGTCGCCGACGACCACCTGGTCGCCCTCGACGACCATCACGCCGTCCACGGTGCGGGCGTTGTGCGTGGCCGGCGCGCCGCACCAGCACAGCGACTGCACCTGCAGCGCCTGGACGCGGTCCGCCAGCTCGATGAGCCGGGCGGCACCGGGGAACAGGCGGGTGCGGAAGTCCGTCGTGATCCCGAACGCGAACACGTCGATCTCCACCTCGTCGACGAGCCGCGCGAGCTGGTCGACCTGCTCGGGCGAGTAGAACTGCGCCTCGTCGCACACCAGGTAGTCGACCAGGCGGCCCGCCTGGCGCTCGGCCACCACGACCGCCCAGAAGTCCGTGTCGTCGTCGACCTCCCGCGCGTCGACCTCGAGCCCGAGGCGAGAGGACAGCCGTGCCGCACCGGCCCGGTCGTCGCGGGTGAAGATCAGGCCGGTGCGCCCGCGTGCCGCGTGGTTGTGGTCGGTCTGCAGCGCCAGCGTCGACTTGCCGCTGTCCATGGTCCCGGAGAAGAAGACGAGCTCGGCCATGCGCAGATCCTGCCAGACCCGGTGGCGGCGGCCCGCGCCCGGCAGGCCGTCACACCACGGTCGCCAGGAGGGGCACGAGCATCTCGGCCTCGGTGAGGGACCCGTGCACGCCCGGCATGGCGCGCGCCCCGGCGGGGTGCAGCCGCGAGTCGACGACGGTCGCCGCCCCCCGCGCCGCCACCAGCACGTCGCCCACCGCGGGCAGCACGTGCTCGGCCACGGGCCCGAGCCAGCCGTCGGCGACGGCGTCGTCGCGCAGCACCACGTGGGCGTCGTCGCCGAGCACGCCCGCCCACCGCGCGGCGACGTCCCGCGGGTCGGCGCCGTCGGCGACGTAGACGTGGGTCGCGCGCGGCTCGCCGCCCAGCAGCGCGACGTCGCGCGCCAGGTCGGGGTCCGCGGCGACGTCGTGCTGGCGCGCCGGGTCCGCGGCGACCTGGCCGTGGTCGGCGGTGACGAGCACGAGGGTGCCGGGCGGCACCGAGCGCACGAGGCGGCGGAGCTCGGCGTCGGCGGCCTCCAGGGCGTCGCCCCACTGCCAGGAGTCCGGGCCGTCGTGGTGGCCGGTCTTGTCCACGTCGCCGTGGTACAGGTACGCGACACGCGGAGGCCCGCCGGCCGGCCGCAGCGCCTGCACGGTCGCGTCCACCTGCGCCGCGAGCGTCTCGGCCGGGAGGTACCGGGGGCCGCGCAGCGCGGCACGGGTCATCCCGGAGCCGTCGAACTTCCGGCGGCCGGGGGCGAGGACGCGCACGCCCGCGCCGGTGAGGGTCTCCAGCACCGTCGGCTCGCGCTGCAGGAGCTCCGGCGCCGTGCGCACCGGGCCCGACAGCGGGCGCCCCGGGCGGTACGGGTCGGACTGCTCGGTCCACGAGATGGTGGTGACCAGTCCCCCCGTGGCGGGGTTGCGCTGGGTGTAACCGAGCAGCCCGGTGCGCCCCGGCGCCGTGCCCGTCCCGAAGGTCGCCAGCGCCGCGGCCGTCGTCGACGGGAAGCTGGTGCGCAGGGTGCGGCCGTCGGCCACGAGCGAGCGCAGGAACGGCGCGTGCCCGCCCCGTTCGGCGAGGTTGGCGTGCCCGAGGCCGTCGACCAGCACCACCACGACGCGCTCCACGCCCGTGGGCAGGCCGAGGGCTGCGGCACACTCGACCCCGTCCAGGCCGGTGGACGTCCGCACCGGCACCCCGACGGCGCCGGCGACGGCGGGCAGCACCGCCGCCAGGGAGCCGGTGCCGTAGGACGGGGCGACGAGCCCCTCCGGGAGGGTCGCCGGGACCGCGGCCGTCATCGGGCGGCGCGGCTTCCCGACGTCCCGCCGCGTCGCGTCGTGCCCGTCGCGATCGACAGGGCTCGGGCGAAGTCGGTCGCGCGCCCCACCGCGTCGCGGCCCTCGGCGGCGCCGCTGACCCGCACGACCACGTCGTCGGGCGTGAGCTGGCCGGTGAGCCCGTGGTCGGCCTCGCAGCTCGGGTCGGGGCACTGCGCGGGCTCCAGGTCGACGCGGGAGACCGCGCCCCACCCGATGGCCAGCGTGAGCTCCGCGGCGCTGTCCCCGCGGCGGTGCTCCGCGGGCTCGGACACGATGTGTGTCAGGGCCACGGACCGGATCTCCCCCAGGGGCACGGCCTCGGTCGTGGCGGCGGCCGACGACGGGTGGGCGGCGTCGCCCTCGTGGTCGTCGACGTGCGCGGCGACGAGCCGGGTGGGCGTCAGCGCGAGGACCGTCAGGTGGCGGCGCACGGAGTCGTCGAAGGTGGTCTCGGCCTGGACCAGGTGGGCCACCACCGGCTCCTCCGCGAGCGCGACGTCGAGCACGTCGTCGACGAGGTCCGGGTAGTACCCGGCGCGGCGCAGGTTCTCGGAGAGGTCGGGGCGGAGGTTCTCCCGGGCTGTCACGTTCGGCACCCGCGCATTGTCCCACTCGCGGGCGCCGCCCGACCACCGCCTGCCTCCGGGGCGGTCCGGGGCGTCAGCCCGGCAGCGCCCGCCGCAGCGGGTCGGCGCGCTGGCCGGTGCGGCGCAGGCGCACCCCGGCGTGCAGGATGCTCGCGCCCTGGGGACCGACGACCACGGGGTACAGCTCGAGGGACGCGATCTCCGGCAGGTCGTCGGCCATCGCGGACGCGCGGGCCAGGACGTCCTCGAGCGCGCCCGTGTCGACGGCCGGGGCGCCGTCGTACCCGAACAGCCGTGGGGCGGCGCGCACCTGGCGCACCATGCCGGCCACGTCGACGTCCGTCAGCGGCGGCACGCCGTGGGCGACGTCGTCGAGCAGGTCGGTCGCGTCCCCGGCGAGGCCGAACGAGAGCACCGGCCCGAACAGCGGGTCCTCGGCGGAGCGCACCACGCACGCCACCCCGGCGGGCGCCATCCGCTGCACCTCCAGGTCCGGCTCGGTGTCGCCGAGGACCGCGGTCGCCACCTCGCGCAGCCGTTCGACGTCCGTCGTGAGCTCGTCGGGCTCGGCGATGTCGAGGCGCACCCCGCCCAGGTCCGTCCGGTGCCGCAGCGCCGCCGAGGCCGACTTCAGCGCGACCGGCCACCCGAGGTCGTCCGCCGCCGCCACGGCCTCCTCGGCGGTGCGCACGGTCCGCGAGCGCCACAGCCGCAGCCCGTAGCAGTCCAGGAGCTCGGCCGCCTCGTCCTGGGTGAGCTCGCGCCCTGGGCTCTCGACCGTGCCGTCGTCGGCGTCCGCCAGCCCGGCCTCGACGAGCCGGCGGGCGCGGCGGGAGTCCATGCCGTCGGGCCGCGCGTAGGTGCCGTGGTCCTCCGTGCGCCAGCGCGCGTACCGCACGACCTTTCCGAGCGCGGTCACCGCGTCCTCGGGGGTGGAGAACGCGGGGATGCGCACCTCCGAGCCGTCCGCAGCGGTGGCGGCGAGCTCGTCGGGCAGCCCGCTCAGGCCGAGCATCGAGGCCACCGTGGTGCGCCCGGTACGGGCGGCGGCCTCGGCGACGGCCCGGGCCACGGCGCCGGTGCGCGGCACCACGACGGGCACGTCGACCGCCACGACGACGTCGCACGATCCCGGGGCGTAGAGCGCGTCCACGACGCGGGTGATCTCCTCGTCGGGCGTGTCGGGCGGCAGGAAGTCCGACGAGGCGGCCACGACGAGGCCCGCGGCCGCGGCCGCCTCGGCGACGAGGGCGGCCAGGGCGGCGGACGAGGCGAGGATGCCGACCCGGCGTCCCGCCGGCAGCGGCTGGTGCGCGAGCACCTGCGCGACGTCCATGAGCTGGTGGGTGTTCTCCGCCCGGATCACGCCGGACTGGCGCAGCATCTCGTCGAGCAGCCGGCGCGGCGCGTGCGTGGCGCGTACGGCGTGCCCGGGAGGGACGACCTGCCCGGACCGGCCGGCGATCACCACGACCAGCGGCTTGACGGCGGCGAGCCGCCGCGCCACGCGGGAGAACTTGCGCGGGTTGCCGATGGACTCGAGGTACAGGCACACGACGGAGGTGCGCGGGTCGTCCTGCCAGTACTGCATGAGGTCGTTGCCGGACACGTCGGCGCGGTGGCCGGCCGAGACCAGGGCGGAGACGCCGAGGCCGCGGCGCTCGAGCGTCGCGGTGAGGGTGACGGCGGACGCCGCGGACTGGCAGAAGAGCCCGACGGCGCCGGCGCGGGGCGGGGCGGCCGCGAGGCTGGCATGCAGCCGGGCGCCGGGCGTGGTGGTGAGCAGGCCGAAGGACGCCGGGCCGACCACGCGCATGCCCGCGGCGTGGGCGGTGCGCACCAGCTCGCGCTGGCGGGCCAGCCCGTCCGGACCGGTCTCGGCGTACCCGGTGGCGAGCACGACGACGCCGCGCACGCCGTGCCCGACGAGCCGCTCGACCGCGGCGACCGCGTCCTGCGGCGGGACCGCGAGGAGCGCGAGGTCGACGTCACCGGCGTCGTCCACCGCGTCCCAGCCCGCCAGCTCGGCCAGGCCCGGAGCGTCGGAGACGGGGGCGGGGGCGCCGACCACCAGGAGCTCGGTGTCCCCGGGGTCGGTCGCCGCGGCCTCGACGACCCGCTGGGCGAGGTGGTGCTCGCTCGCGAGCCGCTCCCCCGCCGCAGGCCGCCCGGGGCCCACCAGCAGGACGCGCCGGGCGGTCAGCAGGCCCTGCATGGAGCGCGCCTCGGCGCGGTGCTCGCGGTCGGCCATGACGGCCCGGGAGCGCTCGGTGGCCTCGAGGTCGAAGGCGACGGTGACGACGCCGTCGTCGAGGTGCTGGGCCACCTCGTACCCGGCGTCGCGGAAGACCGCGAGCATAGGACCGTTCTGCGGCAGCACCTCGGCGGTGAAGCGCAGCACGCCCCGCTCACGGGCCGCGGCGGCCACGTGCTCCAGCAGGACGGACCCGAGCCCCATGCCCTGCACCGCGTCGGCGATGTTGAACGCCACCTCCGCGTCCGTCGCCGTGACCCGGTCGTAGCGGGCGACGCCGATGACGTCCTCGCGCCGCTCACCGTCCGCGCCGGCGCCGGGGCGCACCGCGACCAGCGCGACGCGGTCGTGGTGGTCCACCCGGGTGAGGCGGTCGAGCTCCCGGGCCGTGAGCCGCCGCACGGGCGCGAAGAACCGCAGGTACGCCGAGCGCTCCGACTGCGCCTCCTGGAAGCGCTGGATCGCGTCGGCGTCGTCGGGGCGGATGGGCCGCAGGTGCGTGGGGGTGCCGTCGCGCAGCACCACGTCGGCCTCCCACTCGACGGGGTAGGCCGAGGTCTGCCGCGGGGGCGGGGCGGCGCCGGAGGCCGAGGCCCCGGGTGCGGGAACGTCCACCGGGGCAGGCTACCCGGGCGCACCGACGGCGCGCGCAGCGACGGGCGCCCGCCCCGCCGCGCCTGCGCCGCCGTGTCCCCGGTTGCCGCTATCGTCGGACCTGCCGACCGGCCCTCCCTCGACAGCCCGATCAGACCGCCTGTTCCGACAGCCCAGCAAGGAGCCGCACCGCATGGCGCGCAAGACCAGCGCACCCGTCGCCGACGAGCCGTACGACGAGAACATCGTCGACATCGACGTCGCGTCGGAGATGGAGTCCTCGTTCCTCGAGTACGCGTACTCCGTCATCTACTCGCGTGCGCTGCCGGACGCCCGCGACGGCCTCAAGCCGGTGCACCGCCGGATCCTGTACATGATGGCCGACATGGGCCTGCGCCCGGACCGCGCGCACGTGAAGTCCTCGCGCGTCGTCGGCGAGGTCATGGGCAAGCTCCACCCGCACGGCGACGCCGCGATCTACGACGCGCTGGTGCGCCTCGCGCAGAGCTTCTCGATGCGGCTGCCGCTGGTCGACGGGCACGGCAACTTCGGCTCGCTCGACGACGGGCCCGCCGCGGCCCGGTACACCGAGGCGCGGCTCGCCCCGCCGTCGGTCGCGATGACGGCCGGGCTCGGCGAGGACGTCGTCGACTTCGTGCCGAACTACGACAACAAGCTCACCCAGCCCTCGGTGCTGCCGGCGGCGATCCCGAACCTGCTGGTCAACGGGGCGTCGGGGATCGCGGTCGGCATGGCCACCAACATGGCGCCGCACAACCTCGTCGAGGTGGTCGCGGCCGCGCAGCACCTGCTGGCGAACCCCGAGGCGACGCTCGACGACGTGATGCGCTACGTCCCCGGCCCCGACCTGCCCTCGGGCGGCAAGATCGTCGGGCTCGACGGCGTCCGCGACGCGTACCGCACCGGCCGCGGGTCGTTCCGTACCCGGTCCACGGCGCGCATCGAGAACGTCACGGCCCGGCGCAAGGGCATCGTGGTCACGGAGCTGCCGTACGGCGTGGGGCCGGAGAAGGTCATCGAGAAGATCGCCGACGGCGTCCGGACGAAGAAGATCCAGGGCGTCACGAACGTCCAGGACCTCACGGACCGCGCGCACGGCCTGCGGCTCGTCGTCGAGGTCAAGACGGGCTTCGACCCCGACGCCGTGCTGGAGCAGCTGTACCGCACGACGCCGCTGGAGGACTCCTTCGGCATCAACAACGTGGCCCTGGTCGAGGGGCAGCCGCGCACGCTCGGGCTGCTCGAGCTGCTGCGCGTGTGGGTGGACCACCGCATCGACGTGGTGCGCCGCCGGTCCGCGTACCGGCTCGCCCGCCGCCGCGAGCGGCTGCACCTCGTCGAGGGTCTGCTCGTGGCGATCGTCGACATCGACGAGGTCATCCAGGTCATCCGCTCCTCGGACGACGCGGGCGTGGCGCGCGAGCGCCTGATGAGCGTCTTCGACCTGTCGGAGGCCCAGGCGTCCTACATCCTCGACCTGCAGCTGCGCCGGCTGACCAAGTTCTCCCGCATCGAGCTGGAAACCGAGCGCGGCGAGCTGGAGCGCGAGATCGCCGAGCTGCTCGAGATCCTGTCGGACGACGCGCGGCTGCGCGGCGTGGTGTCCGACGAGATGGGCGAGGTCGCGAGCACCTACGGCACCCCGCGACGCACCGTCCTGCTGGACTCCGCGGGCGGCGCCACGGCGCCGGCCGCGACGAACGGCCGCAGCAAGAAGTCGGCGCCCGCGCTGTCCCTGGAGATCGCGGACTCCCCCACCCGGGTGCTGCTGTCCGCGACGGGCCTCCTCGCGCGCACGTCGGGCGACGCGGCGGACGCCCCGGTCGAGCGCGCCGGGCGCCGCCACTCGCACGACGCGCTGGCGGGCGACGCGCTGTCCACCACCCGTGGGCACGTGGGCGTCGTCACCTCGACGGGGACCCTGCACCGGGTGTCGGTGCTCGACCTGCCGGCCCTGCCCGCGACGGACGGTGCCCCGTCGCTGTCCGGGGGCGTGCCGATGAGCGAGCTGGTGGCGCTCGGTCCCGACGAGCGCGCCCTGGCCGTCGTCTCGCTCGCCGAGGACGCCCCCACGCTCGCGCTGGGGACCGCGAACGGCGTCGTGAAGCGGGTCGCGCCGTCCGACGCCCCGAAGAACGGCGACTCCTGGGAGATCATCGGACTCAAGGACGGCGACCGCGTCGTCGGCGCCGCGCCGGCGGCCGACGAGGACCAGCTCGTCTTCGTCGCCTCGGACGCGAGTCTGCTGCACTTCGACGCCTCGGCGGTGCGCCCGCAGGGTCGCGCCGCGGCGGGCATGGCGGGCATCCGGCTCGGTGCCGGGCAGCGGGTCGTGTTCTTCGGCGTGGCGCGGGCCGCGAGCCGCGACCTGCACACGGTCGTGACCGTCGCGGGCGCGGCCGGGGCTCTGCCCGGGACCGGCGGCGGGTCGGCCAAGGTCACCCCGTACGAGCTCTACCCCGGCAAGGGGCGCGGCACCGGCGGCGTGCGCGCGCACCGGTTCCTCAAGGGCGAGGCCGGCCTGGTCCTGGCCTGGGTCGGCGAGGGGCCGGCGCGCGCCGTCGGGTCGGGCGGCCAGCCCGTGGAGCTGCCCGAGAGCACGGACCGCCGCGACGGGTCCGGCCAGCCGCTCGGAGCCCCGGTCGCCGCGATCGGCTGACGAGACGGCCGCGGGTCACCGCGCCAGGGCGGCCGCGATCGTCTCACCCAGGTCGGCAGGGCGCGTGAACATCGGCCAGTGCCCGGTCGGCAGGTCGACGATCTCGCAGTCGTGGTGCCGGGCCAGCTCGGCCATGTACGGGTGGCCCTGAGCCATCAGGTCCCGCAGCACGCTGCCCGGCATCTCGCACGCGACCACCGTGGAGGGGATGTCGAGCCGACGCGCGTCCGCGCTCAGGCGGTGCGGCTCGCGGACGGTCGCGCCCGGCTGCGGGAGTGCCCGGGCGCGGAACTTCTCACGCAGCTCGTCGGTGAGGCCCGCGAGGTCGGCGTCCTCGAGCTCGTCCCAGGCGGGCAGCTGGTGGTCGACCACGTCGGGCGGCAGGTCCGCGTTCACCGCCTGCCCGTCGGCCATCGGCCCGGAGTCCACGTAGACCACGCGCGCCACCCGCTCCGGGCGGGCGTCCGACGCGGCGTACACGAGCCCGCCGCCCGCCGAGTGGCCGACGAGCGCCACCGGACGGTCTCCCGGCACGACGTCGACCGCGGCGACCACGGCGGCCACGTGGTCGGCCAGGTGGACGCCGGAGCCGTCGGCGCCCCGCGTCATGCCCGGCAGGGTGAGGGGGTGCGTGGTGTGCCCCGCGGCCTGGAGCACGGGGACGACGTCGCCCCACGCGGAACCGTCCAGCCAGAACCCGGGGACCAGGATGATGTCCATGTCCCGACCGTAGGCACCACCACCGACAGGGCACCTGATTCACTGGGCGCATGCACGTCGACCTGCCCGCCGGCTACGAGTTCTCCGCCGACCCGCACCGGCTCGACGCCGCGCGCGTGCACGCGCTGCTCACGGAGCACGCGTACTGGGCCCGGGGCCGCGGCCGCGAGCTGCAGGACGCCGCGATCGCGGGCTCGCGCAACTACGGCGTGTACGAGAGCGGCGGCGGGGCCCAGGTCGCGTACGCGCGCCTCGTCACCGACGCCGCGACGTTCGGGTGGCTGGCCGACGTCGTCGTCGACCCCGCGCACCGGGGAGCCGGCCTCGGCTCGGCCCTGGTCGCGGGTGTCCTGGCCGACGTCGAGCCGCTCGGCCTCAAGCGAGTCGTGCTCAAGGCGTCGGACGACGGGCGACGGGTCTACGAGCGGCTCGGGTTCGTGCCGATCGACGGCTCGGCGGAGTGGATGCAGCGCGCCAGCACCCCGGCGACGACCAGGCACTGACCCACCACGTAGGTGAGCATCACCCAGAACCCGCTCGTGGTGAACCAGGGCGTGAACGCCCCGAGGGCGATCATCGCGTCCGAGACGAGGAACACCGCTGCCCCGACGCCGGTCAGCGGGTGCACGCCCGTGGCGAGGAGCGCCATCGTCACGAGGCACGCCCCGTAGACCACGACGGCGGCCAGCAGCGGGCCCGGGGCGCCGGGCGCGCACACGCCGACGAGCAGGAGCGCCACGCCCGCGTAGACGGCGACGACGCCCGGGCGCCGGGCGAGCGAGGCGCGCCGTCGCGGCCAGAACGCCACGACGTACACGACCTGTGCCGCCAGGAAGCCGGCCACCATGACGAGGAACGCCGTGTCGCCGGCGAAGAGGCCGGGCAGCGAGTCCCCGAGCCAGGCGCACCCGAGCGCCACGAGCACCAGCCGCACGAGGCGCGACCGGGGCGCCGAGGTGGCGCACCACACGGTAGCGGCCAGCAGCGGCATGAGCGCCACCTGCGTGAGTCGTGCCGCGGTGGCGTCGCCGACGGCCTGCGCCACCAGGTGCAGCACCGTCACCATGGCGAGCGCGACCGCCGCCGCCCTGGCCGTCGGCGTGGGCAGCAGCCTCGGCACCTCGTGCGGCTGCAGGCGGGAGCGCTGTCCACGGCGAACGACGTCGGTCACGGCGGGCAGCCTAGCGCCCTCCGGGTGCCCGCCGTGAGTGCGGTGCGCCGTCGTCGCAGGTCGCGGGCCTGCGACGACGGGCACAGTGCCCTCTGAGCTCAGAGCTCGATCGTGCGCAGCGTGGAGCCGTACCGCTTGACGTACCCGAGCCGCGCGTACAGGCCGTGGGCCCCGCTCGGGTTCTGCGTGTCGACGTCGAGCGCGGCGACCGCCATGCCGTCGGCGGCGAACGCGCGCATCCCCGCCACGAGGAGGGCCAGGGAGAGCCGCCGCCCCCGGTAGGCGCGGCGCACGCCGAGGAGCTCCGTGTAGCCGAACGGGTGCCCGCGCACGGCGAAGTCCTCCGTGTACCGGGCCGCGACGTGGTACGCGACCACGAGCGGCTCCCCCGCCCGCAGCGCGGCGGCGGTGTCGGGGTCCGTGGCCGGGTCGGCGAGCAGCGCCAGCACGTCGGGGGCGTCGTCGACGACGGCGAACGACCACTCCGGGGCGTACGCCGTGCGGCCGGAGCGCCACTGCTCCGCCGTTCGCGGCTCGCTGCCCCAGTGGTCGCGGAACGCGTCGTTGTGCGCCAGGCGCGTCGGCTCGTCCAGCGCGTTCGTCAGTGGCACGAGGCGCAGCGACCCGTCCGGGACGACGTCGGGCAGCGGCGGGGCGGCCGGGTCGCGCAGGTCGCGCTCCAGGTCGGCGTAGTAGCGGCGCGGCGTGAAGCCGGCCCGCTCGTAGAGTCGGACGGCTGCCGCCGGCACCGTGTCGGACGCGTAGACCCCGATGCGCGCGGGCACGTCCTTGCCGCCGGCGGCGAGCACCTGGCGGGCGCGCGCCTCCTGCCAGGCGAACAGCTCGGCCCCGATGCCCTCGCCGCGGCGGTCGGGATGGACGCCACCGAACAGGAACGCCCGGACCGTGCCGGTGTCTCCCGGCGGCGAGACCACCGTCGCCCACGCCCGCGCGGTCCCGTCGGTGTCCCGCCCGATCAGGCTGTCCGTGGCCAGGTCGTGCCCGGGCCCGGCGAGGTCGTCGGCCGTCTCGGCCTCGGACTCGCGGACCGGCTCGCCGTCGGCCTCGGCGACCGCGTTGCGCAGCGCGTTGAGGTCCGCGGCGTCCTCGAGCGCGATCGGTGCCCAGGACAACCCGCCCGCGGTGAGCGGGGGCAGCACGGCGGGCGCTCCCACCCGGAGCGCGATCGGGGCGAGCGGAGCAGGGGTGGGGGTCGCCATGGGGTCACGGTAGGCACCCGAGCGAGGTGGGCGCACCGACATTTTCGCGGGCAGCGGGCGCGGCTTGCCCGCACGAGGTCGGTGTGGCAGCGTGCGATCTCCTGACCAGTGCAGACCCGCGACGGAGCGTGCGATGACCGAGACGATCCCCACCGAGCTCGAACAGCTCGACGAGCGCTTCGCCGCCGTCCACGGCGACGCGCACGTGGAACGGCTCTGGACGGGCGCGCGGTGGACGGAGGGGCCCCTGTACGTGCCGGCGGGCCGCTACCTGCTGTTCAGCGACATCCCGAACGACCGGGTGCTGCGGTGGGACGAGGCGAGCGGCGCGGTCGGCGTGCTCGACTCCCCGGCGGGCTACACCAACGGCCGCACCCTCGACCCGCAGGGCCGGGTGGTGACCTGCCGGCAGGGTCCGCGGGACGTCGTCCGGACGGAGCACGACGGTTCGATGACGGTGCTCGCGGACCGGTGGGAGGGCAAGCGGCTCAACAGCCCGAACGACGTCGTGGTGGCGGCCGACGGCGGCGTGTGGTTCACCGATCCCCCGTACGGCATCGCGAGCGACTACGAGGGCGAGGCCGCGCAGCCGGAGATCGGCGGGTGCCACGTCTACCGGGTCGACCCCGGCACGGGTGAGGTGGCCGCCGTCGTCACCGACATGGACCGCCCGAACGGCCTCGCGTTCACGCCGGACGGGCGGCGTCTGCTCGTCGCCGACACGAGCCGGCAGCACGTGCGGGTGTTCGACGTCGACGGCGGCCGGCTCTCCGGCGGGGGCGTCCTCGCCGATCTCGGGGCGGGGCCGGACGGCGTGCGGTTCGACACGGCCGGGCGGGCGTGGGTGGCGGCCGGCGACGCGGTGCACGTGCTCGACCCCGACGGGACCGTCATCGGGCGGCTGCGGCTGCCCGAGGAGGTGTCGAACCTCGCGTTCGGCGGTCCCAAGCGCAATCGTCTGTTCGTCACGGCGACGACGTCGGTGTACTCGCTCCTGCTGTCGGTGAACGGCGTGCCGCTGCTGTGACCGGTGGACGCCCCGTTCGACGGGGCCGCCACGCCGTTACGCTGCACGGGTGACGACCACGCTCGACCTCGACGCCGCGAACGCCCGCTCCGCCGCCCTGCTGGATGCTCTGCGCACCCGGGTGGTCGTGGCCGACGGCGCCATGGGCACGATGATCCAGGCCGCCGACCCGACGCTGGACGACTACCAGCAGCTCGAGGGCTGCAACGAGATCCTCAACGTCACCCGCCCGGACATCATCCGCGGCGTGCACGACGGTTTCCTCGAGGTCGGCGTGGACGCGATCGAGTCGAACACGTTCGGCGCGAACTGGTCGAACCTGTCGGACTACGGCATCGACGACCGCATCCGCGAGCTCGCCCGCGTCGGCGCGGAGCTGGCCCGCGAGCGCGCCGACGTCTACGCGACGCCCGACCACCCACGCTGGGTGCTGGGCTCGATGGGTCCGGGCACCAAGCTGCCCTCGCTGGGGCACACCACGTACGAGCACCTGCGCGACACGTTCGCCGAGCAGGCCGCCGGGCTGCTGGAGGGCGGCGCGGACGCGATCCTGGTCGAGACCAGCCAGGACCTGCTGCAGACCAAGGCCGCCGTGACGGGCGCGCACGAGGCCATGTCCGCCGTCGGGCGCCGGGTGCCGGTCATCGCCTCGGTGACGGTCGAGACCACCGGGACCATGCTCATGGGCTCGGAGATCGGGGCGGCGCTCACCGCGCTGCAGGCCGTCGGTGTGGACGTGATCGGCCTGAACTGCGCCACCGGGCCGGACCAGATGAGCGAGCACCTGCGCTACCTCGCCAAGCACGCCGAGATGCCGGTGTCGTGCATGCCGAACGCCGGCCTGCCCGAGCTGGGCCCGCACGGCGCCGTCTACCCGCTGACCCCGGACGAGCTGGCCGCGGCGCACAGCCAGTTCGTCGACGAGTTCGGCCTCGGGATGGTGGGCGGCTGCTGCGGCACGACGCCGGAGCACCTGGCGCGCGTCGTCGACGCGGTGCGCGGTCGCCCGCTGCCGGAGCGCGAGGTGGAGCGCACCAGCGGTGTCGCGTCGCTGTACTCGCACACGGACCTGTCCCAGGACGCCTCGTACCTGGCGATTGGCGAGCGCACCAACGCCAACGGCTCCAAGGCGTTCCGCGAGGCGCTGCTGGAGGGCCGCTGGGACGACATCGTCGACATCGCCCGCGACCAGACGCGGCACGGCGCCCACCTGCTCGACGTGTGCGTCGACTACGTGGGGCGCGACGGCGTCGCGGACGTGCGGGAGGTCGTCTCGCGGCTGGCGAGCGCCTCGACGCTGCCGCTGGTCATCGACTCCACCGAGCCGGAGGTGATCCGCGCCGGCCTGGAGCTGGTGGGCGGGCGCGCCGTGGTGAACTCGGTGAACTTCGAGGACTCCGACGGACCCGGGTCGCGGTTCCAGCGGATCATGCCGGCCGTGCGCGAGCACGGTGCCGCCGTCGTCGCCCTGACCATCGACGAGGAGGGCCAGGCCCGCACCACCGAGAAGAAGGTCGCGATCGCCTCGCGCCTCATCGACACCCTCACCGAGCAGTGGGGCATGCGGGTGGACGACATCATCGTCGACGCCCTGACGTTCCCCATCGCGACCGGGCAGGAGGAGACGCGGCGCGACGCCATCGAGACCATCGAGGCGATCCGCGAGATCAACCGGCTCTACCCCGGCGTGCACACCACGCTCGGCGTCTCGAACGTGTCGTTCGGTCTCAACGCGGCCGCGCGCACGGTGCTGAACTCGGTGTTCCTGCACGAGGCCACGCAGGCCGGCCTGGACTCCGCCATCGTGCACGCCGCGAAGATCCTGCCGCGTACCGCCATCGACGACGAGCAGTGGCAGGCCGCCGAGGACCTCGTGTGGGACCGGCGACAGTACGACGACGAGGGCAACCTGACCCACGACCCGCTGTCGCATCTGCTGGAGGTGTTCTCCGGCGTCGACGCCGCCGCGATGCGCGACCAGCGGGCCGCCGAGCTCGCCGCGCTGCCCGTGGGCGAACGTCTGGAGCGCCGCATCATCGACGGCGCGCGCAAGGGTCTCGAGGACGACCTGGACACGGCGCTGGCCGACGGCATGAAGGCCCTCGACATCGTCAACACCCACCTGCTGGGCGGGATGAAGGTCGTCGGCGAGTTGTTCGGGTCGGGGCAGATGCAGCTGCCGTTCGTGCTCCAGTCCGCCGAGGTCATGAAGACGGCCGTGGCGCTGCTCGAGCCGCACATGGAGAAGGTCGAGGGCGCCGAGGAGCAGTCCAAGGGCGTCATCGTGCTGGCGACCGTGCGCGGCGACGTGCACGACATCGGCAAGAACCTCGTCGACATCATCCTGACGAACAACGGCTACACGGTGGTCAACATCGGCATCAAGCAGCCGATCTCGGCCATGATCGAGGCCGCCGAGGAGCACGGCGCCGACGTCATCGGCATGTCCGGGCTGCTGGTGAAGTCGACCGTGGTGATGAAGGAGAACCTCGAGGAGCTGACGTCCCGCGGCCTCGACGGGCGCTGGCCGGTCCTGCTCGGCGGCGCGGCGCTGACCCGCACGTTCGTCGAGGACGACCTCGCCTCGCAGTTCCCGGGGACGGTGCGGTACGCCCGCGACGCCTTCGAGGGGCTACGCCTCATGGAGCCGCTGGTCGCGATCGCGCGCGGCGCGGACCCGGAGGCGGTGGGGCTGCCGGCGCTGCGCAAGCGCCGCCACAACGTGGTCACCGTCGACGAGACCGCGCCGGAGGACACGCCCGAGCGGTCCGACGTCGCCACGGACAACGAGGTGCCCGCTCCCCCGTTCTGGGGCACGCGCGTGGTCAAGGGCATCCAGCTCGCCGACTACGCCGCGTTCCTCGACGAGCGCGCCACGTTCATGGGCCAGTGGGGCCTCAAGCCCGGTCGCGGCGAGGGTGGTGCGTCGTACGAGGAGCTGGTCGAGACCGAAGGCCGGCCGCGCCTCGCCCAGTGGCTGGAGCAGATCCGGACCGACTCGATCATGGACCCGACCGTCGTCTACGGGTACTTCCCCGTGTGGTCGGAGGGCGACGACATCGTGGTCGCGCACCACGGCCCGGGGCTGGGCGGCATCGGGGCGCCTGACGGCGGATCCGGCGGCGAGCCCGGGACGGAGCGGCTGCGGTTCACGTTCCCGCGGCAGAAGCGCGACCGTCACCTGTGCCTGGCCGACTTCATCCGCCCGAAGTCGTGGGTCGAGGAGACCGGCCGCTACGACGTGCTGCCGATCCAGCTCGCCACCGTGGGCGAGCCCGTCTCCGCGTACACGGCGAAGCTGTTCGAGGCGAACAAGTACCGCGAGTACATGGAGCTGCACGGGCTGTCCGTGCAGCTCACCGAGGCGCTGGCCGAGTTCTGGCACTCCCGCGTGCGCGACGAGCTGGGGTTCGGCGACGAGGACCCCGCCGATGTCGAGGGCATGTTCAAGCTGGAGTACCGCGGGGCCCGCATGTCGCTGGGCTACCCCGCCTGCCCCGACATGGAGGATCGCCGCAAGGTCGTCGACCTGTTGCGCCCCGAGCGCGTCGGCGTGACGCTCTCCGACGAGCTGCAGCTCCACCCGGAGCAGTCCACCGACGCGTTCGTGCTGCATCACCCCGAGGCCAAGTACTACAGCGTTTGACGCCGCTCCTGCTGAAATGAGGGAGATCCTCTCGAAGCCATTCGAAAGCATGCAGCATTTGAGTTGCCAGCTCTGCCATGATCGAGGTGCTGGTCGCCCGGCGCGGCGAACGCGGGCGCGACGCCCGGGCCGCCGTCCTCCACGAGCTCGGCTCGGCGATCGAGGAATAGGCACACTCCTACTCGGCGGGATCGACGACGGTCAGCCCGAGGCCGACGGCGACCTCCTTCATGCGGAGGTCGTGCGTCACCACGGCGATACCGTCGGGCGCGAGCAAGGTGGCCGTTCCGAGGTGGATGGCGTCCAGCGAGCGCAGGTGCTGCCCAGTGCTGATCGTCGAGGCGGCGCGCACCACGTCGTCGTCGATGTCGATCAACCACAGCGCAGACAGCACCGGCACGCTCAGCGCCAGCGAGAACCGTTCACGTTGGAGGACCCGAGACATCTCCACCTGCAGAAGCTTGGACGAGAAGATCTCCTCACCCGCGTTCCGCGCTGCTGTCCACCAGGCGCGCACCGCCGCGCTGCCCGGGTCGTCCAGGATCATGCGGAGCGCGATCGACGAGTCGATGTACGCCACCACGTCAGTGGTCGCCCTTCGACTCGTCGATGAGCTGGTCCAACGAGAGGCCGGACCGAGCCGCGACAAGGTCCGGAAGGGGCGTATCAGGCGCCGACGGCGGAGTGATCCGTCCCTCGGCCTTCTTGCGCTCCAGCCACGTCGCCTGATCCGTGGCGGGCACGAGGCGTGCCACCACACGCCCGTGCATCGAGATCTCCACCTGCTCACCCTCCTGCACCTCGCGGAGCACCCGGGAGGTCTGCTGGTTGAGCTCGGTGATGCTGATCGCTCGCATGAGTACAGCGTCCCACAGAATAGAAGATGCTTCTAGCGATCGTCCCCGGGCAGCAGCCCGAGGTAGCGCGACACTGCCTTCTCGACCCCAGATGCCGCCGTGCGGCCGCGACCGCCGGGCGGGCCGTGGGCCGCGTAGCCTTCCACGTGCTGCGACAGATGCCCTGCGCTACGTTGCTGGCACGTCGACCCGGAGGTCCCGATGCCGCTCCTCCCCCCGCCCCCCGCCGGTTGGTCCCGCTACATCCTCAAGAGCAGGTTCGGCATGGGACGCGACTTCGCCGTCCTCGCCCCGGACACCGAGGAACAGGTGTGGTTCGTGGACGGCAAGGTGGGCATGCGGCCGAAGGCCGACGTCCAGGACGCCGCCGGGAACGTCGTCTACACCGTCACCGGCAAGATGTTCGGCATCCCCAAGCAGATGACGATCGCCACCGCCGACGGCACCGAGGTCGCCTCCCTGCGGGCCAAGGCCTTCTCCATGATCAAGGACAAGATGACCATGGAGGTCCCGGGCGGCGAGCCCTGGGGCCTCGAGGGGTCCTTCATCGAGAAGAACTACTCCGTCAGCGCGGGCGATCGGCACGTGGTCCAGATCACCCAGAAGTGGGTGACCATCCGCGACTCGTACACCCTCGACGTCGCCGACGGCATCGACGTCGGCCTGGCACTGGCCGTGGTCTGGGCGGTCGACCGCTGGGTCGAACGCGACTGAGCGGCCTTCCGTGAGCCGGCTCGGGCGGACGGCGCGCCGCATTCCGTTCACCCTGGGCGTGGTCGCGACCATGCTCGTCCTGGGCCTGGTTCAGCGCTTCGTCGTCATCGGCATCGCGCGAGTGATCCTGACCATCCCGTTCCTGATCACCAAGAATCGACCCGTGTCCTGCACAAACGCCGGCTCACGCGCCGAGCAGTGCGGCGGGGACGACCGCGATGCCGTCACGGCGCACATAGGCGTCACTGCCTGCCGTGACGACGACTCCCCCGAGACACTTCTCACCCAGCTGGTCGCGGAACCAGTTCAGGTGCCGGACATCTCGGTCGGTCGGATGGGTCGCGAGCTTGATCTCGATCGCGAGAACCGCCCCGTCCCGACGCTCGACGACCAGGTCCACCTCGTGCCTAGCGTCCTGCGTGCGCAGGTGGAAGGCCTGCGCGCGCGACGCTTCCGCGTAGGTCCGGATGCTCATCGTGACCAGGTGCTCGAAGAGCAGGCCGAGCAGCTGCGCGTCGTCGCCTCGAAGCAGCGAATCCGCCGTCGCACCGAGCAGCCTGGCCGCCAGCGCCGGGTCGGCCAGCTGGTGCTTCGGAGCCATCGCCAACCGCTGGAAGTGGTTCTTGCCCATGGTCCAGGGTTCGACCGGGTCGAGGAGCCAGAGTCCCGACAGGGCGTCGCGGTACGTGATCGTCGTCGTCTTCGCCGGCTTGTCGTTCTGGCCAGGTGTGGCTGCGGCGAGGATCGCGTTGTAGGCCGTCGTGGTCGAGGTCGCAGCCGCATAGGCAGCAAGCCATCCCTTGAGGGTCTCGGGTCGACGGACCGGATAGCCCTGCTCGGGGAACTCGCGCTGGACGATGTTGTCCACGTAGGCGTCGAGCAGTTCCTCACGGATGTCCTCCGGCTCGTCCCGGATCCCCGGGAACCCGCCGGCGACGATCTCCCGGACGTAGTCGGACAGCGCCAGATCCGTGGAGCCGGAGGCGTCCACCACGCTACCGAGCAGGCTCGCCAGGCTGACTGTCGGCTCCTCGATCGCTCGCTCCGCGAGGCTGAGGGGGCGTAGCCGGAAGGGCACGATGCGCCCCGCACCGGAGTGCACGGTGGCGCCGCGCGGTGCCGAGCTCCCCGCCAGGATCAGGCGGCCTCGTGGCGCTCCCCCATCGACCGCGTGTCGCACGACGTCCCACGACTCCGGCCAGCGCTGCCACTCGTCGATGAGGATCGGTCCGTCGGCCTCCGACAGCATCTGGTCGGGGGCGACGGCGAAGCGGGTGCGCGTCGCATCACGGTCGAGAGAGATGATCGTCGCGGCTCGGCGGGAGGCGGTCGCCGTCTTGCCCACGCCTTTGGGGCCGTGGATCGAGATCGCACGTAGCTGGGGCTGCAGCTCGTCGAGTCGGTCGTCGACGATCCGTCGCTGGTATGCCACCATGCAGCTACGCTACCGAATCCACCTTCTCTACGCTACCTTTCACACGCCTTCTGGGCGACCTTCTCCACGACGCCACCCACCTGATCAGCGCCGAAGACCACCGGGACACCGAATACCCGTGACCTCGTTCAGGTCCCGCGGCACCATAGGTGCATGCCCTCACCGACCCGCGACGGACTCGTCGTCGGCCCGTCCCTGACGATCCCCCGGGCCGAGTTGACCGAGCGGTTCTCGCGGTCCTCCGGCCCCGGCGGGCAGGGCGTGAACACCACCGACTCCCGGGTGGAGCTGTCCTGGGACGTCGGCCGCTCGGCGGTGCTGAGCCGCGTGCAGCGCGAGCGGATCGCCGCCCGGGCGGGTCATCGCCTGGTCGACGGCGTCCTGACGGTCACGGCGTCCGAGCACCGTGAGCAGCGGCGCAACCGGGACGCGGCAGCGCGTCGTCTGGCCGCGCTCGTCGCCGACGCCGTCGCACCGCCCGGACCCCGCCGTCGCGCGACGCGGCGCACCCGCGGGTCCCAGGAGCGGCGACTCACGGCCAAGAAGCAGCGATCCGCGACCAAGCGGATGCGCTCGTCCCGGCCCTCGCGGGACGACTGAGCCTCAGGCAGACCGGCGACGGCGGACGGCGAGCACCAGCGCCGTGCCGGCCCCGGCCAGCACCAGCGCGGCACCGAGCACCCCGGCGACGGTCGCCCCCGTCACGGGCAGCGTCCCCGGACCCGCCGTGCCGCCGCCCGAGCCGCCGGGACCCGGGTACGGGGGCATGTCCGACGGCGCGTCGGTCGGCTCACCCGGGGCCGTCGGCGCCGGCGTGGGCTCCGCCGGCGTCGGCTCACTCGGTGTGGGGGCCGGGTCGGTGGGGGTGGGCGTCGGGCTGGGCGTCACCGCGTCGTCGTCGTTGGTCACCGTGCAGGTGACGGCACCGCTCTCCCCCACGCCGACGACGCCGTCCGTCACCGGGACGTCGTCGCCCGTGGCGTCGTCGACGCAGGCCCAGCCGAGCGAGGTGTAGCCGTCGGGGCCGTCCTCGGCGAGCGTGTAGTCGCCCGGCTCGACCGGCGCGAACGTCACCGCGTCGTCGCCGGTGACCCCCTCGACGTCGACCGGGCCGCTCGCGGAGAGCGTCCAGTCCTCGGGGACCGCCGTCCCGCCGTCGTCGTTGACGACCTCCTTGACCAGGGTGAGCATCGGCGGGCAGGTCACGCGGTTGGTCACCACGACCTCGCGCGCCGGGGCCGCCGCCGTCGTGGCGTACGGGAGCGGCTCGGGGTCGACCTCCTCGCCGTCGACGCCGGTCACCTCGGCGTCGGCGAGGACACACTGTTCGGGGATCGTCACGTCCTCCGCGACCGTCACGTCCTCGGGCCCCTGGTAGCCGCCGCGCTCGTCGCCCCAGTCCTGGTCCGACGCGCCCGCGCCGCCCGGACCGGTCAGCGTGAGCTGGGCCGCGTACCCGTCGGGCTGGTCCCCCTCGGCGTACTCGACGCCGTCGATCACCCACGTCTTGTCCACGACGATCGCGCTCAGCGGCTGGTTGTAGACCGTGCAGCTGACGAACCCCGCCTCCGGGAGCGTGACGCCGAACGACGTGTCACCGGCGCTCGTCACCGCCAGGGGCGCGTCGCCGTCGAGCTTGTCGACGCACACGGCGTTCTCGCCGTCGACCGGGAACAGGGCATAGCCCGGCCGCTGCGCCTCGGCGACCGTCACGTCGGCGTCCGTGAGCCCGTCGGCGTACTCGACGTCGAACGCGACGCTGCCCGTGCCGTCGTCCGTGGTCGTGGCCGACGACGGGTCGAGGCTCACCCCGGGCGTGCCGGTCGCGGCGTCGAACTGCCAGCCCGCGCCGCCCGGCACCGCACCGGTGACGTCCCCGGCCGCGTTCTCGGCGGGCACGACCGCCTTGGTGACGTTGACGCGCCCCTCGCACCCGCCGAGCACGAGGTCGCGCAGCGCCGAGCCCGCCGTCTCGAAGTCGGCGAGGTCGTAGTAGTCGGCGTCCGCGGCGTTGGTGCCGTCGTAGAACGTCTCACCGGACAGTGCCCGCAGGTTGAGTCGGGTGACGTCGTCGATGCCGGAGCCGACGCCGAGCGCCAGCAGCCGCGAGCCCGTGGCCTTGACGGCGTTCGCGGAGTAGATGCCGTTCTCGACGTCGCGGAAGTGCGTGGTGCCGCCCGTGCCGAGACGCGGGTCCGCGCTGAACCGCGTCGGGTTGCCGTCGGTGATCATGATGACCAGCTCGTAGTCCGGGTCGGCCTGCGCCACCGCCCACAGCCCCTGGTCCCAGTTGGTTCCCGACCCTGTGGTCCAGTCCGCGTACTGCGCCTTGAACTCGTCAGCGCCCTGCTGGGTCGCCACCGAGACGAGGTCCGGGTGGTTGCCGTCCGAGCCGGAGCTCGGTGAGTAGCTGTCGAACGAGAACACCGCCAGGTTCGACGGCGTGCCCACCAGGGCGTCGGCGATCGAGTCCGTGGCGGCCTTGAGGTCGTCGACCTGGCTGCCCAGCGAGGACGAGAAGTCGAGGAGCAGCGCGATGTCCGCGCCGCACTGCGGCGCGAGCTCCGGGTTGGTGCGCGACTGCTGCCAGACGCCCTCCGAGTCGGTGCGGGGCTGGCTGCTGGAGGCGGCACCGAACATGAAGTCGATCGACCCGTCCGTCGACGAGTACGTCTCCCCGCCCGCGAGCGCCGGCGTGGTGAAGACGTAGTCCTGCGCGACCGACTCGCTCCCGCTGCCGTTGCCGACGCGCAGCGTCGGGTTCGTGTACCAGCCGGCGGGCGCGGAGACCTGCTCGACCACGTACTGCGCGCCCGCGTTCGCACCGCCGTCGCCGGTGTCCGGGACGACGAACGAGCAGTCGCCGTCCGCGTCGGACGTGCACAGGCCCCACGTCGGGTCGACCGGGTCGGCATCGCCCGCGGCGGCGAACAGGCCGAGCTCGACGCCGGGCAGCGGCGCCACGTCCCGGGTCCCGGTGCGGTCGCTCCCCACGCTCACCGTGACGACCGACTCGTCCCCCGCCGGAGCCGGGACCTCCGCCGTGGCCACCGGGGCCGCGACGAGCGTCAGTCCCGCACCTCCGGCCACCAGGGCGGCCGTGACCGCCGCCGCCGCGACCCGACCCGCGACCACCTCGCGCATCCCGCTCCTTCGACGCACCGTGTGTACACGAGCACGCTAGCCGCGAGGCTCCCGGTGCGCAGGTCGGGGCGCACCCCGCTCACGGTCGGCGGCACCGTCACCGTCCGGGACCCTGCCGGCGCGAGGTTCCGGTCGTGCGCGGGCCGGGTGCCCGGCCTTCAGCCGGAGCGCCCGCCGGTGATGTAGTCGGTCAGCTGGTCGCGCTCCGCCTGCACCTCGGCCATGCGCCGCTTGACCACGTCCCCGATGCTCACGATGCCCGCGAGGCGGCCGTCCGCGACCACGGGGATGTGCCGCACGCGGTGCTCGGTCATGACCGGCATCAGGTCGTCGAGCAGGGTGCCCGGGGCGCAGGTCTGCACGTCCGTCGACATGATGTGCGCAACCGTGGCGTCGAGCACCCCGTCGCCGTCGGTGTGCAGCCGGCGTACGACATCCCGCTCGCTGACGATCCCGTCGACCCGCGCGCCGTCGTCGGACACGACGACGGCCCCGATGCCGTGCGCGTCCAGCAGGGCCAGCAGCTCGCGGACCGACCCGCTGCGCGGCATCGTGGCGACCGCGTCCCCCTTGTGCCGCAGCACGTCCGTGACCCGCATGCGAACCGCCTCCGTCGCTCAGGGCGGGGACACCGTCGTCCCCGACCCCTGATCCGACGGTACGGCACCCGCCGCCGCTCGACCCGGCGAGGACTCCGACCGGCCGACGGCCTTGACCCCCGCCGCGCGGCGGCGGAGTGTGAGGAGGGACGGCAGTGCCGTCCGGGCGCTGCCCGAGCCAGGGAGTCCGCCATGTACGTACGCACCACAGAGGTTCGCGGGGATCCCGCCCGCGTCGACGACGGGGCACGCGTCGTCCGCGAGGAGATCTTCCCGCAGGTCACCGCGATGGACGGCTGCATCGGGATGTCGCTGCTGACCGACCACGGCACCGGGCGCTGCGTCGCCACCACGGCGTGGCAGTCCGAGGACGCGATGCTGACGAGCGACGCCGCCGTCCGCCCGCTGCGCGAGCGCGCCGAGCGGGCCCTGGGCAGTTCCGGCCCGAGCGCCGTGCATCAGTGGGAGGTGGCCGTGGTGCACCGCGACCACGCCTCCCCCGACGGGTCCTGCGCCCACCTCACCTGGATGAGCTGTGACCCGTCCGCGGTCGACCACGCCGTCGACCTGCACCGGATGGTGGCGCTCGCGCAGCTGGAGGACCTAGGCGGGTTCTGCAGCACCAGCCTCATGGTCGACCGGGAGACCGGCAGGATCGTGGCCACCGACGTCTTCGACAGCAGCACGTCGATCGCGGCGTGCCGCGACGACCTGGTCCGGCTGCACGGGCGGATCGCCGACGACCTCGGCGCCACGGTCGACCGGGCCGAGGAGATGGAGGTCGCGATCGCCCACCTGCACGTCCCCGAGATGGCCTGAGCACGGGCCACCACGCCGGACCGGCCCGGTCGGCGGGTCCGGCGTGGTGCGCGCTCCGATGAGTTCCCGGCCCGCCCCTGGTCACCATGACGACAGGAGCACGGACGACGAAGGAGCACGCAGCATGTCGGACCTCATGGTGGACTTCATCATCTCGCTGGACGGGTACGCGTCGGCGGAAGGGTGGCCGGGATTCTGGGGCATGGAGGGTCCGGAGTACCTGGCATGGCTCGAGGATGACGGCGAGCACGAGTACACGACGCTCATGGGAGCGAGGACGTACCGCCTGATGTCCGGCTTCGCCGCCGACATGCCGGACGACCCCGGCCTCGCCCCGCTGACGGCGATGCGGAAGGTCGTCTTCTCGACGACGCTGGAGGCACCGCTGGCGTGGGCGAACAGCGAGCTCGTCGACACCGACCCGGTCGCGGCAGTCCGCGACATGAAGACCCGTGAGCCCGGCCCCCTGCGCACGATCGGCAGCCTGACGCTGAGCCGCTCGCTGCTGCGCGCCGGCGTCGTGGACCGGTTCCGGGTCGTGGTGTTCCCCGTGATCACCGGTGCGACCGGCCGCGAGCGCATCTTCGACGGCTACCCCGACCTCGCGCTCGACCTGGTCACCAGCCGGACGTTCGACGATCGGATCCAGCTGCTCGAGTACGTCCCGACGGTGCTCGACGGCCCCCCGCGGGCCGACGACTGACGCGGGCCGCCTACCGCGCCGCGGGCTCGCCGCCGCGCATGATCGACGTCATCTTCTTGCCCCGCGCGACCTCGTCGACGAGCTTGTCCATCCAGCGGATCCGCTGCATCAGCGGGTCGTCGATCTCCTCGACCCGGACCCCGCAGATCACGCCCGTGATGAGGTCGGCGTGCGGGTTCATGCGTGGCGCGCGGTCGAAGAACGTCTCCAGATCGACCTCGTCGGCGACCGCGGCGGCCAGCCCCGCCTCGTCGTACCCCGTGAGCCACGTGATGACGCGGTCCACGTCGGCGGCGTCGCGGCCCTTGCGCTCCACCTTCTTCAGGTACAGCGGGTAGATGTCGGCGAAGGGCATGCGCCGGACGCGTTCAGCGGCCATCGGTGTCGTCTCCCGTCGGTCCCGGTCGTGAGTCCGGTCAGCGCGCGGGCAGGGTCGAGGCGGTCAGGACGGTGACGCGCTCGAGGCGCTCGACCAGCGCGACCAGGCCCGCGGCGAGCGGCATCAGCAGCAGGTTGCCCACCAGCATCGGGCGCAGGAACGGCAGGCCGGCGACGTAGCTGGCCAGCAGTCCGTCGAGGCCCGGCGGGTAGAACGTGCCGCGCCCGAGCCACCAGACGCCCGCGTTGGTCCACAGATAGAAGAACAGCGAGGACCCGACGCCGAACCCGACGGCGCTGACGAACCTGGCGGCGCCCCGGGCCCGGCCCGCCCACCAGGCGCCGACGCCGACCACGGCCCACGCCGTCCACGTGAAGACGAGGACCGAGGAGTTGCCGAGCAGCACGTCGCTGACCGCCACCACGACGAGCGGCGCGAGCATCGCGAGCCGGTGCGGCAGCAGACCGGCGGCGACGAACGCGGCCGCCGTCGACAGCTCCAGGTTCGGCGGAGCCCCGAGACCGTCCTTGACCAGCCGCCAGACGACGGCCAGGACGACGAGGACGACCGCGGTGGCGGGCCGCCACCAGCGCTGGGCGAGCTCGCGGGCCGTCAGCGGCTCCAGCAGGCGCGAGCCCGTGGGGTGGACGCTCACTCGAACTCCTCCAGCTTCCACGTGATCGTCTGGCCGTCCTTCGTCTCGAGCGTCCCTGCGCCGACCTGGGCCTGCTCACCGTCCACGTACAGGGCCCAGAACTCCGAGTCCTGGTCCGCCTCGCGGCCGCGGATCGCCGTCACGAAGGCGTTCTCCCCCTCGCCCTGCACGCTCGCGTCCGGGTCGTGCTCCTCCAGCAGCTCGAGCGCCGTCCTGCCGTCCTCGCCGTCGTACGAGAACTCGGTGAGGTTCTCGGCGACGTGCTCGGTCGGGTCGACCGACGCCGACGCGGACCCGGTGGGCGTCGACGCGGGGTCGGAGCCGGAGCATCCGGCCACCAGGCCCGCGGCCAGGGCCACGGCCGGCACGGCCGTGAGCAGTCGACGGAACGACGAGGAGGTTGCGGTCTTCACGGCCCGAGGGTACCCGCGGCCCGGACCCGCCCGCGCGGGGAGCCGCCATGCGGGCACCCCGCCCGCCCGGCGGGGCGGCGCCGCGGTCAGGCGTCGATGCGGGCGTGGTCGAGGGTCTGCGCGCCGGCGACGATGAACTCCTTGCGCGGCGCGACGTCGCTGCCCATGAGCAGCTCGAAGACCCGCTCGGCGGCCTCGGCCTGCTCCACGTTGACCCGGCGCAGGGTCCGGTGCCTCGGGTCCATGGTGGTCTCGGCGAGCTGGTCGGCGTCCATCTCCCCCAGGCCCTTGTAGCGCTGGATGTCCTCCTTGTAGCGCCGTCCGGCCCGGTCGAGCCGCTTGAGCGTCGCCGTCAGCTCGGCCTCCGAGTACGTGTACAGGTACTCGTTCTTGCGGCGGCCCGACCCGATCACCTCGATGCGGTGCAGCGGCGGGACGGCCGCGAAGACCCGGCCGGCCTCGAGCATCGGGCGCATGTAACGGTAGAAGAGCGTGAGCAGCAGGGTCCGGATGTGGGCACCGTCGACGTCGGCGTCGGTCATCAGGACGACCTTGCCGTACCGGGCCGCCTCGAGGTCGAAGGAGCGGCCCGACCCGGCCCCGATGACCTGGATGATCGCCGCGCACTCCGCGTTGCGCAGCATGTCGCTGATCGACGCCTTCTGGACGTTGAGGATCTTGCCACGGATCGGCAGGAGTGCCTGGAAGTCGGACGAGCGCGCCAGCTTGGCCGTGCCGAGCGCGCTGTCGCCCTCGACGATGAACAGCTCGCTGCGGTTCACGTCGTCGCTGCGGCAGTCGGCGAGCTTGGCCGGCAGCGAGGACGACTCCAGGGCGTTCTTGCGGCGCGAGATCTCCTTCTGCTTGCGCGCTGTGACGCGGGCGCGCATCTCGGCGACGACCTTGTCGAGCAGCAGCGCGGCCTGCGCCTTCTCGTCCCGCTTGGACGACGTGAGCAGCGCACCGAGCTCCTTCTCGACGACGCGCGTCACGATGCCGCGCACCGGGGCGGTGCCCAGCACCTCCTTGGTCTGGCCCTCGAACTGCGGCTCGGCCAGCCGCACGGTGACCACCGCGGTGAGGCCGGCCAGGGCGTCGTCCTTCTCGATGCGCTCCGCGCTGTCCTTGGTGGAGACCTTCAGGCGGCGGGCGTTCGCCTCCACCTGCTTGCGGATCGTCCTGAGCAGGCCCTGCTCGAACCCGGACAGGTGCGCGCCGCCCTTCGGCGTCGCGATGATGTTGACGAACGTGCGCACCTCGGTGTCGTACCCGTTGCCCCAGCGCAGCGCCACATCGACCTCGCAGTCGCGCTGCACCTCCTGCGGCGTCATGTGGCCGCGCGAGTCGAGCACGGGCACGGTCTCGGTGAAGTGGCCCGAGCCGCGCAGGCGCCACGTGCTCGTGACGGGGGTGTCCGGGGCGAGGAACTCCACGAAGTCGACGGCGCCGCCGTCGTGCTGGAAGACCTCCTCGTGCGGGCCGGACTCCCCCGGCGTGCCCGGCAGGCCGCGCTCGTCACGGACCGTGATCTTCAGCCCCGGGACGAGGAACGTCGTCTGCCGCGCGCGGGTGACGAGCTCGTCGTAGCTGAACACCGCCGTACGGGGGAAGACCTGCCGGTCCGCCCAGTACCGCACCCGCGTGCCCGTGACGCCGCGCTTGGCCTTGCCGACGACGGCGAGCTCGCTGTGGTCGGTGAACGGCGAGAAGGGCGAGTCCGGCGACGGACCCGACGCCGGGTCGTCGAAGGTGCCCGGCTCGCCGCGGTGGAACGTCATCCCGTACGTCTTGCCGCCCCGGTCGACCTCGACGTCGAGGCGCGCCGACAGGGCGTTGACCACGGACGCGCCGACGCCGTGCAGGCCGCCCGAGGCCGTGTAGGAGCCGCCGCCGAACTTGCCGCCCGCGTGCAGCTTGGTGAAGACCACCTCGACGCCGGACAGTCCCGTCTTGCGCTCCGAGTCGACGGGGATGCCGCGGCCGTCGTCCTCCACCGAGACGGAGGAGTCGGCGTGCAGCACCACGCGGATCGTGGTGGCGTGCCCACCGAGCGCCTCGTCGACGGAGTTGTCGATGATCTCCCACAGGCAGTGCATCAGGCCCCGGGAGTCGGTCGACCCGATGTACATGCCCGGTCGCTTGCGCACCGCCTCGAGACCCTCGAGGACGGAGAGGTGGCGCGCGGTGTACCCGGACTCGGACGTGGCTGTCACGGGAACGAGGGTAGACGACTCGAACGCGTGTCCGTGTGTCCCACACCGCTATGCCCGGAGCGAACCGGCCCTCCTCGCGGGATGCGGCCCGGTGGCGGGATGGTTGGATGGTCACGTGAGCACCACGACGACCGAACCCAGCCAGCCGCTGACCGCCGCCGACCGCTGCGACCGCTGCGGCGCCCAGGCGTACGTGCGAGTGGTCCTGCCCGTCGGAGAGCTCCTCTTCTGCGGTCACCACGCCCGCGCGCACGCGGACGCCTACGAGGGCGTCGCCGTCCACGTCCAGGACGAGACCGACCGGCTCCACGCCGAGCACGGAGCGGGCTGACACGCTCCCCGACCCCGATCGACCGACGAGGGCCCCGCTCCGAGACCGGAGCGGGGCCCTCGTGCGTGCGGCTCAGCGCACCGCCAGCCGGGCCACCTCCTCCGGCGCCAGCGCGCGGTCGAAGATGCGCACGTCGTCGACGGCGCCGTGCAGGAAGTCGACCTGCTCCCCGCCGTACTCCCCGCGCCCGATCACCGTGCTGCCCGAGGACTCGGGCGCCGTGCACACCTGCCGCTCGTCGACCTTCTCGCCGTCGACGTACAGGGCGAGCGTGCCGGCCTCCGCGTCACGCACGCCGGTCAGGTGGTACCACCGCCCGGGCTCGGGCTCGGCGGGCGACAGGGCGCGCATCCCGACGAAGCTCATGGCCCAGCGCCGGTCCTGCCCCGAGTACTGCAGGAAGAAGGCGCTGTTCGTGCCCGTGTCCTGGCTGACGACGGTCTGGAACGCGCCGCCCACCTCGTCCAGGCGCACCCACGCCGAGGCGGAGTAGCTGGCGTCGGTACGCACCAGCGGCGCCCCGGTGTCGGCCTGCCCGGCGCCCGCGAACGAGAGCGCGCCGCCGGCCACACCGTCGGTCCAGGTGGTGCCGGTCAGGGCGGCGTCGGCGTCCCCCGCCGCGTCGCCCGCCACGGCTCCGGCGCCCTCGTCGAACCGGTAGGCGTGCACCCCCTCGAGGCCCGGCGTGCCGGGGTCGACGTCCGGCGGGGCCGAGCCGCTCCCGTCGGCGGTGCGGACGATGGCCTCGTTGACGGCGCGCACCTGGTCGAAGTCCATCTTCTCGACCTGCCGGTCGTAGGTGAAGAACCCGTTGACCTCGTGCTCGACGTCGGTGATCTGGGTGTACACCGAGCCGCCGACACCGCACTGCTGGGCCGCGGTGATGACGTCCCGCTGGTTCTCGACGTACCGGCGGGTGAGCGTGGCCCGGTCCGGCGTCATCTCGTACGCGTGCCCCTCGCCGAACCACATGTGGCCGTCGACCTCGAGGCCGAACCCGCCGTGCTCGCCGTCGATCGACGCGCGCGTCGCGTCCGGCACCGGCTCCGCCGGACCGACGTACTGGTGCCAGTCGATGACGTCACCGGCCCCGCTGTCGCCGAGCGAGGCGCAGCAGTTGACGCCGCTGTGCGCGTCCACGAGGCGCGAGGGGTCCTGCTCCTTCACCTCGCGGGCGATCCGACCGGTGGCCTCGCGGGACCACTCGGCCCAGCCCTCGTTGAACGGCACCCAGCCGATCACGGACGTCCAGCTCGAGTGCTGGTCGACCATCTCGTGCAGCTCGCGCTCGAACTGCTCCTGCGCCGCCGCCGGCGGCCGTCCGCCGGTGCGCATCGACGGCATGTCCTGCCACACGAGCAGCCCGAGCCGGTCCGCGTGGTAGAACCAGCGGTCCGGCTCCACCTTGATGTGCTTGCGCACCGTGTTGAAGCCGAGCTCCTTGTGCTGCTCGAGGTCGAACGCCAGCGCCTCGTCGGTGGGAGCGGTGTAGATCCCGTCGGGCCAGTAGCCCTGATCGAGGGTCGAGAGCAGGAAGAGGACCTCGCCGTTCAGCGTGATGCGGTTCTTGCCGTCCTCGCCCGGGGCCACGCCGATCTCCCGCATGCCGAAGTACGAGTCCACGGTGTCCACCGGCCGTCGGCCGTCGAGGAGCCGCACCCGCAGGTCGTAGAGGAACGGGTCGTCGGGCGACCAGAGGTGGGCGTCGGGCACGGGCAGGTCGAACGCCTCGCCCACGACGCCGGTCGTGCGGCTCACGGGCTTCCCGCCCGCGCGGACGACGGCCTCCACCGTCGCGCCGTCGGCCGCTCCCCCGCCGTCGACCGTCAGCGACAGCGTCTCCGTGTCGATGTCCGGCGTCATGTCCAGCCGCTCGACGTACGCCGGGGCGACCGGCTCGGCCCACACGGTCTGCCAGATGCCGGACGCGCCCTCGTAGAAGATGCCGCGGTCGGGCGTGCGGCGCTGCTTGCCCACCGGCTGCCAGGTGGCGTCCGTGCGGTCCGTGACGCCGACGACGACCTCCTGCGGCCCGGAGCGCGTCAGCGCGTCGGTGACGTCGGCCGAGAACCGGCCGTAGCCTCCGGAGTGCCGGGCCACCTCGTGGCCGTTGACCCACACGGTGGCCTCGTGGTCGACCGCGCCGAAGTGCAGCAGGACGCGCTGCCCGGCGGTGCGCCAGGAGGCCGGCACGTCCATCGTGCGCCGGTACCACATGTGGTCCTCGTGCCGTGCCACGCCGGAGAGGTCCGACTCGGTCGGGTACGGCACCAGGATCCGTTCGGCGAGCTCCTCGCCGAACGGCGGGGCCTCCCCCGCTGACGCCCCGGAGAACTGCCACAGGCCGTTGAGGTTGACCCAGCGCTCGCGCTCCAGCTGGGGCCGCGGGTACTCCGGCAGCGCGTTGTCCGGCGTGACCTGCGAGGTCCAGGGCGTGGGCAGCCGGGCGTCGGTGACCGGCCAGGCCCCGCCGGCGCCGTCGTCGGTCGGTGGGACGGACGACGCGGGCAGCGGTGCGGCCACGGCCAGCACCCCGCCGGTCGCGACCGCCGCGAGCGCCGCCACCAGCCGGCGACGTCGGGACGATGCTGCTCGGGGGCGGGAACCCGCCCGTGGATCGTGTGCTCTGAATCGGGACGACAACGCTGTCACCTCTCCTCGGTCCACTCCGTCGTGACGAGACCACCGCACCGGGTCCGCGCGCGTCGTGCAACTCGAGACCCGCCGGGGACGCACGGCGAACGCACGAGGGCCCGGCCCCGGAGTACCGGGGACGGGCCCTCGTCAGGCCGCCTGTGCGACGACGACCGCGGCGGGAATCAGTCCAGGTAGTCCCGCAGCACCTGCGAGCGCGACGGGTGGCGCAGCTTCGACATCGTCTTGGACTCGATCTGCCGGATGCGCTCCCGCGTGACGCCGTAGACCTTGCCGATCTCGTCGAGCGTCTTGGGCTGGCCGTCCTGCAGGCCGAACCGCATGGAGACCACGCCGGCCTCCCGCTCCGAGAGGGTGTCGAGCACCTGGTGCAGCTGCTCCTGCAGCAGGGTGAACGACACGGCGTCCGCGGGGACGACGGCCTCGGAGTCCTCGATGAGGTCACCGAACTCGCTGTCGCCGTCCTCGCCGAGCGGGGTGTGCAGCGAGATGGGCTCGCGGCCGTACTTCTGGACCTCGACGACCTTCTCGGGGGTCATGTCGAGCTCCTTGGCCAGCTCCTCCGGGAGCGGCTCGCGACCGAGGTCCTGGAGCATCTGGCGCTGGACGCGGGCCAGCTTGTTGATGACCTCGACCATGTGCACCGGGATACGGATGGTGCGGGCCTGGTCGGCCATCGCGCGGGTGATGGCCTGGCGGATCCACCACGTGGCGTACGTCGAGAACTTGTAGCCCTTGGTGTAGTCGAACTTCTCGACCGCGCGGATCAGACCGAGGTTGCCCTCCTGGATCAGGTCCAGGAAGAGCATGCCGCGACCGGTGTACCGCTTCGCCAGCGAGACGACCAGACGCAGGTTGGCCTCGAGCAGGTGGTTCTTGGCGCGCTTGCCATCGTGCGCGATCCACCGCAGGTCACGCCACATGCGCCGCTCGTCGGCGGTGGCCTTGGTGCGGTCGAAGTCGGCGTAGTCCTTCGCGAGGCGCTCCTCGGCGAACAGGCCGGCCTCGATCCGCTTCGCGAGCTCGACCTCCTGCTCGGCGTTCAGCAGCGCGACCTTGCCGATCTGCTTGAGGTAGTCCTTGACCGGGTCGGCCGTGGCCCCCGCCGTGACGACCTGCTGCGCGGGCTGGTCCTCCTCGTCGGAGTCCGAGTACACGAAGCCGGCCTGCTCGTCGTCCTTCGAGGAGCCCTTGCCCGACGTCGCGGCGGGCGCCTCGACCTCCCCGAGCTTCACCCCGGCGTCGGTGCCCTCGCCGGGCTCCGCGACGTCGTCCTTCGCCTTGCGTCCACGACCGGTGGACTTCGCCGTGCGGGTGGCCGACTTGCGGGCGGGCTTGGCCGGCGCGGTCTCGGTCGCGTCGCCCGACGGCCCTGCCTCGTTCTGCGCCGGCTCCTCGACGGCCTCGGGCGCGGGGGGCGCGGGGGGCGCGGCGGGCTGGGGCGCCGGCTTCGCGGCGGGCGCCTTCGCGCGGGTCGCCGTCGCGCGGCCGGAGGTCGCGGCCGCGACCTTGGTGGCCGACGGCACCCCGATCTCGACCCCGGCGGTGGCGAGCGCGCGCAGCACCGCCTTCAGGCGCTTCGGGTCACCGACCGAGGCCTCCTCGCAGGCGACGCGGAAGCTCTCGGCGTCGACACGACCGGCGGCGGTGCCGCGAGCGAGCAGCTCCTGCAGAGCAGGGTGCTCGAACTCGCGGGGAAGAGCGGGGTTCTGCGCAGTGGACGCCACAAACCGACCTTTCGGCATTCGAGGGGACGGTGCTCCGCCGTCATGGCCGAGGACTCGGTGGGCCGAGGCTCGGGCGGACACCCAATATTGTAACGGCGACACCCGTGGCGACGCGGCACCGCAGGCTTCTGCGCCCGCCCGTGCGTCCCGTGTCACCGGTCCCACCGTGATCGTCACAACGTCCGGGGTGCCGTGAAGATTCCCGCCGGATGCCCGCCGTGGCGCGCCTGCGCGCCTTCGTCCGCCGTCGCGCGAGCCGGCGCTCGCACCACGACACGCCCGGCGTCCGTCACGAGCGTCACACCACGTCCCGGCCCCGCGACGGCGAACCGGCCGTGGCGTCACGGCGCCGCGGCGACCTCATGGCCTCACCGCGAGGGCTTCACCGCGAGCACCGGGCACGGCGCCTCGAGAAGGATCCGCTGCGCGCCCGAGCCGAGGATGAGCTTGCCCACGGGGCTGCGGCGCCGCAGCCCGATCACGATGAGGGCGGCCGAGGCCTCGTGGGCGGCGCGGACGAGGTCCTCGGCCAGGTCGCCGGTGCCCGTGACGACGGTGTGGTCGAGGTCCTCGCCCTCCAGCCGAGACCGCGCCGCCGCCAGCGCGTCCTCGTCGGGCCGCGTGACGACGAGAGTGAGGGGGGCGCCGCGCTCGCGGGCCTCGGTCATGGCTGCGGTGAGCGCCGCCTCGCCTTCGGCGGTGCTCAGAAGTCCGACGACGATCGGGGGTTCCACGCTCACACTGCGGCACGCTACCCGACACCGCACGGCCGTGGGCGCTCCGTCGTCCCTCGCGTGGTCCCCCGTATGGCCCGCGGCCGCCCGACCGCGTCACGACCGCACCCAGCCCGGCGGCACCCCGGCGTCGAGCACCGCCCCGAGCAGGGCGGCGAGCCGGTACCCCGTGTCCGCCGAGGTCGCCTCCTGGAGCCGGTGCGCCGCCCGTCCGCCGTCGCCCTGCCACCATGCCAGGAACGCCAGCAGCGTCAGCGCCGGCGCGTGCCGCCGCCGCGGCACGTGCGCCACGACCTGCTCCAGGACCAGGGTCGCGGACCTCGCCACCGCGGGGTCCGGGACGACGGCGACGCGGGGGTCGACCACGCGCGCCACGGCACGGGCCGTGGCTGCCTCGACGCCACCGTCCGCCGCGTCCTCGCCGGCGCCCGGGCCCGGCGGCCCGTCCGGCGACGGGTGCGCGCCCCGGGCCGACGACGCGGGCACGCGGCTTCCGGGACCAGGGCGCGCGGACGCGGTACGACGGGCCACGTCCTCGCCACCAGGGACCAGCGACAGGAGCACCGCGTCCCGCACGGCGAGGTCGCCCAGGGCCACGGCGAGGCGCCCGAGCCGTGCCGGCGGCAGCGCCGCGGCACCGGGCGGCCCCGCGTCGGCCTCGCGGGCCGCGTGCCGCACCAGCTCGCACCACAGGTCGTACCCGGCGGTCCGGCGACGTGCCCGTGCCGCCGCTCCTCCGGCGACGTCCGGCGCTCCCCCTCGCTCGGCGCCACATTCAGCATCACGTCCGGCACCGGGTTCTGCATCACGTTCGACGTCGTGCGCCCGCCCGGCGCGCTCCGCGCGGGTCGCCGCCCTCGCCGCGCGGGCGCGGCACGGTTCGGGCGCCGGCCGGATGCGGTACGCGTCCTCGGGCGAGTCCGCCACGGCGCACCCGGCGACGACGAGCGCGGCGTTGACCGCGCGGTGCTCCAGGTCGGTCGGGGGATGCCCCTCCGGAGGGCAGCACGCCGCGTCGTCGCAGTCCAGGCCGCGGTACCCGTGCGGGGACACGAGCCAGGGTTCGACGTCCGCCACCCGCTCGAGCGCCGCGAGCACGGGCTCGACGCGCGGACGGAACGTCGACGGCTCGCGCGCGGTGTGCACGGCGATGAGGAGGTCCGTGGCGCTGGTGCGGTGCAGGGCGGCGACGAGCCGGCCGACCGGGTCACTCGCGCGGTCCCGGACGGCGCCGGCAAGGTGCAAGTCGTCGAGCGCGACACGGACGACGAGGTCGACCGTGCCACGGGCGCCGACGCAGACCACCACGAGGCTCTCGCGGGGCCGGTAGCCCAGCAGGTACGGCACGGCGGCGAGCAGGTCGCGCGACGAGCGGGCACGGACGGTGGCGACCGCGCCGTCGACCGCGTCGGACGGCCCGGTGGGATCGGGACGGGCGGAGAAGTAGGTGGCGACGGTGGGTGTCATGCGACCGATCCCAGCCGGTCGTGCCCGTCGCGGCCCCCGGCTCGCGCACATCTGTGCGTGCCCGCCGACTGTGGGCACGGTCGCAGGGGCGGGATCCCGCCGCCGCGTGCCGGCGACGGAACGGCCGGCAACGGCCGCTGCGGTCGGTGTCGGGGCGCCGTCCGCGACCCGCTACGGTGGGCGCCGTGCGCCAGCCTCCCGTCCCCCCGGTCCCGTCGTGCGGCGGCGGCCGCACGGGCCCGGGCCGCGGTCGCGCCTCCGTCGCGGGCGTCGCGGCGGTGACGGCCCTGCTGGTCGGTGTCGTCGGGGCCTGCGGGGTCGGCGGCGTCGCCGACGGCGACCCGACGGGGACCGACGCGAGCGGCCTCACCGCCGGCAACGACGGATCCGGGCGCGGCGCGCGGGACGGGGCCGGGACGCCGTCGGCGCCACCCACGCAGCCCGACGCAGCGCTGCCCACCTTCGCGCCCGGGACCGCCGTCGGCGGGTACGCGCCCGGGTTCCCCCGCGACCTGCTCGGAGCGCCCGACGACGCGACCGTCCTGGCCAGCTCGGTGTCCGACGGCGCGGGGAAGCTGACCGACGTCACCCTCAACCTGTCGACGCAGCGCAGCGTCCAGGAGGCGCTCGACCAGCTCGCCGGGCCCCTGCGCGACGCGGGGTTCAGCGAGTCCGAGACGGCCGCGTTCTCCGGGCTCACGGCGCACACCACGTTCACCCGCGAGGCGAAGGGCGACGGCCCGGTCGAGACGGTGCTGCTCGGCGTGCTGGACGACGGCGACCGCAGGCTGGTCACGGTGAGCGGGTCCGTGGTGCGCTGACCCCCTCCGGCGACGCGGGGCCGTCGGCTTAGGCTGTCGTCCATGCCTACCGCCACCGCGCTCGTCGACCTCGAGAACCTTCGCCACGACGTGGACGCGGCGGTCGACGGGCACATGGACGGGCTCGCCGCCGAGGTGTCGGGCATCGGCGCGTCGGCGGCCGCCCTCACCACCCAGGCCTCGGTGCTGCTCCGAGGTGGCAAGCGGCTGCGTGCGGCGTTCTGCTACTGGTCCTACCGGGCGCACGGCGGCCCGGCCGACGGACCGGGCCGCGAGGCGGCGGTCCGCGCCGGCGCCGCCCTCGAGCTCTTCCAGGCGGCCGCCCTGCTGCACGACGACGTCATGGACGCCTCCGACACCCGCCGAGGTCTCCCGACGGCGCACCGGGCCTTCGAGGCCCGGCACGCCGAGGCGGGGTGGTCCGGCGACGCGGCACGCTTCGGGACGGCGGCCGCGATCCTCCTGGGCGACCTGTGCCTCGTCGCGTGCCAGCGGGAGATGGCGGCCGCCGTCGCGGGGCTCCCGGCGGACCGCGCGGCAGCCGCCCGCGCCCTGTTCGACGCGATGCAGACCGAGGTCGTCGTGGGCCAGTACCTGGACGTGCTCGTGCAGGCCGAGCCGTGGGGCGTCGACCCCGCGGGGGACGAGGCCCGGGCGCGGACGGTGCTGCGCGCGAAGTCCGCCCGGTACTCGGTGGAGCGCCCGCTCGTGCTGGGCGCCGTGCTGGCCGGCGCCCACGACGGCGGGGCGGCCGTGGCGGCCGCCGGGCTCCCCCTCGGCGAGGCGTTCCAGCTGCGTGACGACGTGCTCGGCGTCTTCGGGGACCCGGACGTGACCGGCAAGCCGGCAGGCGACGACCTGCGGGAGGGCAAGCGCACCGTCCTCGTCGCCCGCACGATGGCGGGTGCCGGGCCCGACGACCGCGCGCTCCTCGCGGCGCGCCTCGGGGACCCGGGGCTCGACGAGGACGCCGTGCGCCGCCTGCGGGAGGTCATCACCGCCAGCGGCGCGCTCCCCGGCGTGGAGGAGCTGATCGCCGCGCTCACGGCCGAGGCGCTCGACGCCCTGGCCGCGGCCGACCTCGAGCAGTCCGCCCGCCGGGTGCTGGTGGACCTGGCGCACGCCGCGGTCGACCGGGCCGCCTGACGGGCGCTCAGGGCCGACGCCGGCGCGGGCGGCGCGAGGCCCGACGGGCCCCGCGCGTCGACGATCAGGCCAGCGCCTGGGCGACCCGCCGGACCTCGTGCTTGCGTCCGGCACGCAGCGCCTCCATGGGCGCCGTCCCGATCGACTCGTCCGGCGTGAAGAGCCAGGCCAGGATCTCCGTGTCGGTCAGCCCGGCGTCCGACAGCACGAGCACGGTGCCGCGCAGCGAGGCGAGGACGTGCCGGCCGCCGCGGCCGTCGTCGTCCGGGACGAGGAACGCCGCCGGGACCTGGAACGTCCGCCGCTCCCCCCGCCGGACCCCCACGAGGAGGCGCTCGGAGACCTGGCGCCGGACCTTGCCGACGTCCACCCCCGTCTCCTCGGCGACGTCGGGCAGGGTCAGCCACCCGTCGACCAGCGCGTCGAGCTCGGCGAGGTCGTCCGAGGGGCCGTTCGTGGGGTCGTCCGGGCGTTCACCGGGAGCAGGCGTGGCACTCACCGGGCCAGCCTACGGCCCGCGGGGGCGCCCCGCGCCTACACTCGTCGCGTGGCCATCACGACGACCGACCCGCTCCTCGGCCGCCTGGTCGACGGGCGGTACGAGATCGTCTCGCGCGTGGCGCGCGGCGGCATGGCCACCGTCTACCTCGCCACGGACCGGCGCCTGGACCGCGAGGTCGCGATCAAGGTCATGCACCCGCACCTCGCCGACGGCGTCGACGGCGCCGCGTTCGTCTCCCGCTTCCGTCGCGAGGCGCGCGCCGCGGCCCGCCTCACCCACCCCGGCGTGGTCGCCGTCTACGACCAGGGCCTCGACGGCGAGACCAGCTACCTGGTGATGGAGTACGTCCCCGGCGAGAACCTGCGGCGGATGCTGCACGACCAGGGCCCGCTGGACGTCGGGCGCACCCTCGACGTCCTCGCCCAGGTGCTGGACGCCCTGGCGGCGGCGCACCGACGTCAGCTCGTCCACCGGGACGTCAAGCCGGAGAACGTCCTCGTCGTGGACCCGGCCGCCGGCGACCTGGAGACGGCGACCGGTCACGGCGCCGCCGAGCACGACCGGCGCGACCGGGTGAAGGTCGCGGACTTCGGGCTGGCGCGTGCGGTCACGGAGGTGACCTCGACGGCGACCGGCACCATCCTCGGCACGGTCGCCTACCTGGCGCCCGAGGTGATCACGAGCAGCGCCTGCGACGCCCGCACCGACGTGTACGCGGTGGGGGTGCTGGCCTACGAGATGCTCACGGGCACGCTCCCCTACCCGGACGAGGCTCCCCTGCAGGTCGCGTTCCACCACGTGCACGAGGACTTCCCCCCGCCGTCGGAGCGGTTCGACCGGCTCCCGGAGGCGGTGGACCGGTTCGTCGCGGCCTGCACGGCGCGCGACCCGCGCGCCCGCCCCGCCGACGCCGCCGTCGCCCTCGAGCTCGTGGGGCGCCTGCGCGCCGAGCTGCCCCCCGAGGTCCTGGCGCTGCGCGCCGACCGGCCGCGCCCGCCCGGCTCCGGGGAGCAGGACGACGTGGCGTCGTCCGCGGCCTCGGGCGGCGCTCCCGGCCTCGCCTCCGGCTCGGGGCCCGTCGACGGGGAGCACGGCGGCGCGCACGACGCGCCCGCCGGCGACGCCGACGCGCCCGACCCGGACGCCGGCAGCACCGACGCCGTCGACGCCATCCCCGCCGGGTTCTTCCAGGAGCTGTCCGCCCCCGTCGCGGCGCAGCCCACCGACGTCCTCGTCGAGCAGCCGACCCGCGCCCTGGCGTCGCCCGGTACCGACCGGCCGCGCCGCGGCCGGCGGCGCGCCGTCGCCTGGGTGCTCGCCGCCCTGCTGGTCGTCGGGGGCGGCGGGGCGGGCGCCTGGTGGTGGTTCGAGGACGGACCCGGAGCCTGGACGTCCGTGCCCGCCGGAGTGGCCGGCGTCCCCGCCGACGACGCCGAGGCCGTGCTCGCCGACGCCGGTCTCGAGTCCACCACCACCCGCACCTATGACGACGATGTCCCCCGCGGCTCGGTCGTCACCACCAGACCCGCGCCGGGCGAGCCGGTGCGCCTCGACGGGTCGGTCCGGCTCGTGGTGTCGCGCGGCGTCGAGATGCTCGACGTGCCCGACGAGCTGCTCGGGCTGAAGGCGCCCCGGGCCACGGCCGCGCTGGAGGGCGCCGGCTTCACCGTGACCGCGCCCGAGGGCGAGTACGACGACGAGGCGGCGAAGGGCACCGTGCTCGCCGTGTCGGTGCCGGAGGGTTCGCGCCAGCGGCACGACACCGAGGTGACGCTCACGGTCTCGGACGGCCCCGCCCCCGTCCAGGTGCCGCAGGAGGTGGGCAAGGAGAAGGACGAGGCCGTCGCCGACCTCGAGGGCCTGGGCCTGCGGGTGGAGCTGGCCGAGCCCCGCTACTCGGAGAAGATCCCGGCAGGGCACGTGATGAAGCAGTCGCCGAAGCAGGGCACGACGGCGCACCGCACCGACACGGTTGAGCTCACCGTCTCCCAGGGGCCGCCCCTGGTGACGGTGCCCGACGTCGTCGGCATGAGCAGGGCCGACGCGACGAAGGCGCTCGAGAAGGCCGGCCTCGAGGTCGAGGAGAACGTCTACCTCGGCGGCCTGCTGGACACCGTGCGCTTCCAGGACACGACCGGCGAGGCCCCGAAGGGCAGCACCGTCACCGTCACGGTCTGGTGAGCATCTCCGCGACGCGGAACGCCATCTCCAGCGACTGCTGGTGGTTGAGCCGCGGGTCGACGAGCGTCTCGTAGCGCAGCGCCAGGCCGTCGTCCGAGATCTCCTCGCTGCCGCCGAGCACCTCGGTGACGTCGTCGCCGGTCAGCTCCATGTGCAGGCCGCCCGGGACGGTGCCGAGCGCCTGGTGCACCTCGAAGAACCCGGTGACCTCGTCGAGCACGTCCGTGAACCGGCGCGTCTTGTAGCCGCTGTCGGAGGTGATGGTGTTGCCGTGCATGGGGTCGGTCACCCAGGTGACCCGGACGCCCGCCGCCGTCACCTGCTCCACGACGCCGGGCAGCACGTCGCGGATCCTGCCGGCGCCCATCCGGGTGACGAACGTCAGCCGGCCGGGCTCGTTGTCCGGGTTGAGCCGCTCGGCGAGCGCGATGGCGTCCTGGCCCGTGGTGGTCGGCCCGAGCTTGACGCCCACGGGGTTCGCGACCCGGGACAGGAACTCGACGTGCGCGCCGTCGAGCTGGCGGGTGCGCTCGCCGATCCACAGGAAGTGCGCCGAGGTGTCGTAGGCGCGCCCTGTCCGCGTGTCGACGCGGGTGAGAGCGCGCTCGTAGTCGAGGACGAGCGCCTCGTGGCTGAGGTAGAACTCGACGCCGCGCAGGGCCTCGAAGTCGGCCCCGCAGGCCTCCATGAACCGCACGGCGCGGTCGATCTCCGAGGCGGTGCGCTCGTAGCGGGCGTAGGCCGGGTTGCGCATGAACCCGCGGTTCCACTCGTGCACGCGGCGCAGGTCGGCGTACCCGCCCTCGGTGAAGGCGCGCACCACGTTCGCGGTCGCCGCGGAGATCCGGTACGCCTGCTCCAGACGGCGCGGGTCGGGCGTGCGGGACTCGACGGTGAACTCGTGGCCGTTGACCATGTCGCCGCGGTAGGCGGGCAGCGTGACGCCGTCGCGCGTCTCGGTGTCGCTGGAGCGCGGCTTGGCGTACTGCCCCGCGAGCCGGCCCATCTTCACCACCGGGGTGCTCGCCCCGTGGGTGAGGATGACCGCCATCTGCAGGATCGTGCGCACCTTGTTGCGGATGCGCGTCGCGCTCGCGTCCGCGAACGTCTCGGCGCAGTCCCCGCCCTGCAGGAGGAACGCCTCGCCGCGGCCGGCCGCGGCGAGCCGCTCCGTGAGCTGCACGGCCTGCGCGGGGACCACCAGGGGTGCCGCGCCGGCCAGGCGCCCGGCCGCGGCCGCGAGCGCCTCGGCGTCCGGCCAGGTGGGCTGCTGTCGCGCCTCGAGCGTGCGGAAGCGGTCGAGGCCCTCGGGGTCGGTCCCCGGTGCGACGGTGTCGACGGCGGTGGTCATGCGGCTCTGGGCTCCTGGCGGGTCGGTGGGGAGGGAACGGAGCTGGTTCGGTGGGGGCTGGAACGGCGCCGGGTCGGAGGTTCGGGGGGCCGCCCCGGCCGGTCGGGCCGGGGCGGCCCTGTGCGTCAGTGCGCGGCGGGCTGCGCCGGCACGAGCGGCTGGCCGATGGCCTCGAGGATCTCGCCGAACCAGGGCTGCGAGACGTCGAAGGCCTTGCCGCCGGCGATGCGCGGGAACGCGATCGCCTTGAGCTTGTCCTGATCCTCCTCGTCGTGGCCGATGACGCCGGCCTCGCCCCGCAGGGCGCACTCGACGGCGAGGTCGGTCATCGACTTGATGAGGCGCAGGTCCTCGGCGTTGGCGGCCGCCGCGCGCGAGTAGTAGCCGGACTTCTGCACCATGACCTTCTCGGCCCCGAGGCGCTCGGCGAACTGCTTGGCGAACCACTGGCCGGGGTTGATCGTGTCGAGCTTGACGTGGCCGAACGGGTCGCGCTGGACCTCCTCGCCGGCCGCCTCGAGCTGCGCGACGATCTCGTGCATGCCGGCGCCCTCGGACAGGAAGATGTTCACGTTGCCGTGGGTGTCCATGACTCCCTTGAGCCGCTCGGCCTCGGCGTCGATGTCGATGGCGAGCTCCGGCAGGAAGACCGCGTGCACGTCCCAGCGCTCGCGCGTCAGGCCCAGCGCCGGCGCGAACTCCTGCGCGTCGAGCCAGCGGCGGTACTCGGCGGCCGCGGCGGCCGTGAGCCAGCCGCAGTGCCGGCCCATGACCTCGTGCACGATGAGCATGCGCGGGCCCGAGCGGTGCTCGCCGATGACGTTCGCCGCGAAGCCGGCGGCCTCCTCGGCGGCGGTCCAGGCGCCGAGGGACTGCTTGATCGGCACGACGTCGTTGTCGATCGTCTTGGGCAGGCCGACGACGGTGAGCTCGTAGTCGTTCTCGTGCAGGTACGCCGCCAGGTCCGCGGCGGTGGTGTTGGTGTCGTCGCCCCCGATGGTGTGCAGGACGTCGACGCCGTCCGCCTTGAGCTGCTCCGCGGCGACGTGCAGCGGGTCCTGCCCCTCGGCGACCAGGCCACGCTTGACGCAGTCCGCGGCGTTGGTGAGCTTGACCCGCGAGTTGCCGATGGGCGAGCCGCCGAACCGGTGCAGGATGCCCGCCTGCTTGCGCCCCTCGTCGTCGACGACGATCTTCGTCCCGGTCAGCAGGCCGTGGTAGCCGTACTGGTACGCGATGATCTCGATCGAGGGGTCGAGCTCGGTGTAGCGCTCGATGAGGCCGCCGACGGCGGAGGACAGGCAGGGCGCGAAGCCGCCCGCGGTCAGCAGGGCCACACGACGAACCGACATGACAGCAAATACCTCTCGGTGGGGGACGAACTGCTCCCACATCCTACGAGCCGCCCCGTGCGCCGGGCGCCGGTGTCCACGGACGCCGCGGCCGGTCTCCCCCGGGCGCCTGCCCCGGGCGTGAGAGGATGTCCCCAGGACCTCCCCCGCCTCCGGGCGCCGGGAGGTTCTTGTGTATGCAGCACTCCACGAGCACGACCGAGCCCGCCGTCCCGCTCGACGTCCGCCCGGCCACCGCGGCCGACGTCGACGTCCTGGACCGGCTGTGGGCCCTCTTCCAGCACGACATGTCGGCGGTGACCGGCGCCCTGCCCGACGCCCGCGGGCGGTTCCGGGACGAGCGGCTGCGCGCCGCCCGCTCCGACCCGGGGTGGGAGGCGTGGCTCGCGCGTCTCGGCGGCCGCCCCGCGGGCCTCGCGGTCGTCCGGGGGCTCGACGCCCCGGTCCGTGTGCTCTCGGGCTTCTTCGTCGTGCGGGCGGCACGCCGCGGCGGCGTCGGGCGGCGGTTCGCGCGGAGCGTCCTCACGTCCCGGCGCGGCGACTGGGAGGTGGCGTTCCAGCACGCGAACGGCGCGGCGGCGGCGTTCTGGCCCCGCGTCGCGGCCGACGTCGCCCCGGGCGCGTGGACGCTGGCGCACCGGCCGGTCCCCGGCCGCCCGGAGCTGCCAAGGGACGCGTGGATCCGGCTGCGCGTGCCCTGACCGGCCGCGTGCCCGCCGACGTGTCTGCCGGAGGTCGCGCCCGGCGTCACAGCCGGCGCCGCGGCCGCACCCGGGCGCTCGGGTCAGTCCGTGCGACCCGGGTCACGGCCGGCGGCGAGCCGGGCCTTCATGGTCGCGGCGTACACGTCGACGTACTCCTGCTCCGACAGCCGCAGGATGGCGTACATGATCTCGTCGGTGACCGAGCGCAGCACGAACCGGTCGTGCTCCATGCCCTGGTAGCGGCTGAAGTCGAGCGGCTCGCCGATGACGACGCCGATCGCCTTCGGCCGCGGGACGGCCCGGCCGAGCGGCTGGGCGACGTCGGTGCCCACCATCGCCACGGGGACCACGGGCGCGCCCGACTCCAGGGCGAGGCGCGCGACCCCCGTCTTCCCGCGGTACAGCCGCCCGTCGGGGCTGCGGGTGCCCTCCGGGTAGATGCCGAACAGCTCGCCGTCCGACAGCACCCGCAGCCCGGTGCGCAGCGCGGCCTCGCTGGCCTTCCCGCCTGAGCGGTCGACGGGGATCGTGCCGACGCCCCGCATGAACCCGGCCACCAGCCGGCCCTTGATCCCGCTGCCGGTGAAGTAGTCGGACTTGCCGAGGAACTGCACCTGGCGCTCCAGCACGAGCGGCAGCACGAACGAGTCGATGACGGCGAGGTGGTTGCTGGCCAGGATGGCCGGCCCGTCGGCCGGCACGTTCTCCACGCCCCTCGTCCACGGGCGGAAGGCCAGCCGGAGCCACGGCCCGACCAGCACGTGCTTCATCACCCAGTAGAACAACGGTCCTCCTTGCCGTCGGCGTCGTGGTGCACCCCGGTCCTCGATACGACGTCGCCCACGACGTCGTCCACGACGTAGGAACGGACGTGGGAGGAACAATAGAGTGAACCCATGGCCGCACCGAACCCGGACGCCGATCCTGACACGCCGGACGACCTGCCCGACGACGCCGTCGAGGCGCGCTGGGCGGACATCGTCGAACGCCTCGGGTCGCTCGACGTCCAGCCTGGCACGTCCGCAGGGTCCGTGCCCGACGCCGCCCGGACGGCGGACGACGACGGGCCGGGCAGCATGTCGGAGGACGGGCCGGACGGCACGGCCGACGTCGTCCCGCCGCCACGCGCCACCGGGCCGCGGGACTGGCCCACCACGCCCGAGGTGGAGGCGCTCGAGGAGGCGGAGTCGCACTTCGTGCCGCCCGAGCCGGAACCGGTGCTCTCCCGCGACCCGCTCCTGACCCTGTGCTGGGCGGTCCTCGTGGGCGTGCCCGTGCTCACCGTCGCGCTCGTCGTGGTGCGGGCGATGGTCCCCACGCTCCACGTGCCCGCGTGGCTCGGTCCCGCCGGCGGCGTCGCGTTCCTCGCCGCGGTCGTGGTGCTCCTGTGGCGCATGCCGCACCGCCGCGACCCGGAGGACGACGACACCGGCGCCGTCGTCTGACCGGCACGGGCCGCGGGCCCCGGGCCCGCGGCCGGCTCGTCAGCGACGGGCCAGGTCGGCGGCGCCGACGATGCCGGCCTCGTTGCCGTGCTCGGCCAGCTCGATGTGCGCCACGGGCCGGTGCCCGAGCGCCGACAGCTGCGCCTCGTACGCCCTGCGGACCGGGGACAGCAGCAGGTCCCCGGCCGCGCCCACCCCGCCGCCGATCACGAACAGCTCGGGGTCCAGCAGCGCCGCCACCGACGCCGCGCCCTCCCCGATCCACCGGCCGAGCGTCGCGAGGAGCTCCACCGCCAGGGGGTCGCCCTCCTGGGCCGCCTGCGTCACGTGCGGGCCGGTGATCCCCGACGGCTCGCCGCCGGCCAGGTCCAGCAGCCGCGTCGCCCGGCCGGGCTGCGCCACCGCAGCGTGGCGCGCGTCGCGCACCAGCGCCGTCCCGGAGGCGTACTGCTCCCAACACCCCTCGTGCCCGCAGCCGCAGTAGTGCCCGCCGGGCACGACGCGCATGTGCCCGACCTCGGCCGCCACGCCCCACTTGCCGCGCACCAGCTCGCGGTCCACGACGACCGCCCCACCGAGCCCGGTGCCGACGGTCAGCATCAGCATGTCCGTCGCCTCCCGGCCGGCGCCGTAGCGGAACTCGGCCCAGCCCGCGGCGTTGGCGTCGTTCTCGACCACCACCGGCACGTCGAGGTCCAGCAGGCTCTCGATCCGCTCGGCCAGCGGGTACTCCCGCCACGCGATGTTCGGCGCGAACAGCACCGACCGCCGGTCCGGGCTGACGAAGCCGGCCGCCGCGAGGCCGATCGCCCCGACCTCGTACTCCTTGGCCAGCTCGCGGCACGCGTCGGCGATCGCCCGGTCGATGTCGGCGACGTCGTCGGGCTCGGTCTCGCGGCGGACCTTCGCCAGGATCGCACCCGCCTCGTCCACCACACCGACAGCGATCTTGGTGCCGCCGATGTCGACTCCGATGGCGTGCATGCGTGAACCTCACGTTCTCGTTCCTCGGGGATGTCGCGACACCGCGACGGGGAGCAGACGCGCCGGGGCGCGCGGGTCCAGACTAGCGAGACGACGGGTCGTGGTGGAACGCCCGCCCACGGTCCGGGCACCCCCGGGTCCCGGGACGGCGCGGACCACCGTTGAGACCCGGTATCGTGACGGCCACCACGAGCCCTGCCACTGGAGTCAGCCATGGACGAGATCACCACACCGCAGGCGGTCGAGCTGCCCGCGACGTCGAACCTCAACGACCTCCTCGCCACCCGGGTGGCGAAGAACCCGCAGGCGCCGCTCGCCGAGCGGCACGGGGCGCACGGCTGGGAGCCCGTCTCCGCCGCGGCGTTCGACGCGGAGGTCGTCGCCGTGGCCAAGGGCCTCGTCGCCAAGGGCGTCCAGCCCGGCGAGCCCGTCGGGATCATGTCGCACACGCGGTACGAGTGGACCCTCCTCGACTTCGCCGCCTGGGCCGCCGGCGCCGTGCCGGTGCCGATCTACGAGACCTCGTCGGCCGAGCAGGTCGAGTGGATCCTCACCGACTCCGGCCTCACCGTGGCCGTGGTCGAGAACGACGAGCTCGCCGCCACCGTCGGCGAGGTCGCGGACCGCGCCCCGGCGCTGCGTGAGGTGCTCACCCTCGACGCCGCCACCGGCGAGGGAGCGATCGCCGAGCTCGTCACCGCCGGGGCCGACGTGCCCGACGACGAGATCGCGCGCCGGCGCGCGATCGCCGACCTGGAGGACCTGGCGACCATCATCTACACGTCGGGCACCACCGGGACCCCCAAGGGCGCCGAGCTGACGCACGCCAACTTCGCCCTGCTGGCGGTCAACGCGGTCGCCGCGGTGCCGGAGGTCTTCAAGGACGGCGGGCGGACCCTGCTGTTCCTGCCGCTGGCGCACGTCTTCGCCCGGTACATCGAGATCCTCGCGGTGGCGAGCGGCACCGTGCTCGGCCACTGGGCCGACCTCAAGACCGTCACGGAGGGCCTCGGGTCGTTCCGCCCCACCTACATCCTCGCGGTGCCGCGCGTCTTCGAGAAGGTCTACAACGCCGCCGAGCAGAACGCCGCGGCGGGCGGCAAGCTCAAGATCTTCCACTGGGCCGCGGCGACCGCGATCGCGTACTCGCGAGCGCTGGACGCCCCCAGGGGCCCGTCGCCGTGGCTGCGCCTGCAGCACAAGCTCGCCGACGTCCTCGTGTACGGCAAGCTCCGCGCCGTGCTCGGCGGGCAGGCGCGATACGCCGTCTCAGGCGGTGGGCCGCTCGGCGAGCGCCTCGGCCACTTCTACCGCGGGCTCGGCCTGACGGTGCTGGAGGGCTACGGCCTCACCGAGTCCACCGCCCCCACCAGCGTGAACCGCCCGGAGTCGACGAAGATCGGCACGGTCGGCCCGCAGCTGCCGGGCTGCGGCGTCCGGATCGCCCCGGACGGCGAGATCCTGCTGCGCGGGATCCAGGTGTTCCGGGGGTACCACGACAACCCGGAGGCCACGGCCGAGGCGTTCGACGACGGCTGGTTCCGCACCGGCGACCTCGGCACGCTCGACGACGACGGCTTCCTCACGATCACCGGCCGCAAGAAGGAGATCATCGTGACCGCCGCGGGCAAGAACGTGGCCCCCGCGATCCTCGAGGACCGGCTGCGCGCCCACGCGCTGGTGAGCCAGTGCGTGGTCGTCGGGGACAACCGCCCGTTCATCGGCGCCCTCGTCACGCTCGACGCCGAGGGCCTTCCCGGCTGGCTCAAGATGCACGGCAAGCCGGAGATGACGCCCGCGCAGGCCGCGACCGACCCCGACGTCCTGGCCGCCCTCGACGGCGCCGTCACCCGCGCCAACCAGGCCGTGTCCAAGGCGGAGTCCATCCGCAAGTTCGCCGTCCTGCCCGGCGACCTCACGGTGGAGAACGGCTACCTCACGCCCAAGCAGAGCGTGCGCCGGCACGTCTTCGTCGAGGACTTCGCCGCCGAGATCGACGAGCTCTACGTCGACACCCGGGACAAGTCGCCGCGCTGACGCGCCGCGGCCCTCCCGGCGCGGCCCTCCCGGGGGCGTGTCGGGAGCGTGTCGGGGGCGCACGCTAGCGTCCCGCGCATGCCGAGCCCCTCGCCAGGCCCGACGCCGCTCACCTCAGCGGGCGTCCAGCCGTCGTTCGACGACCTCGGCACCCCGCTGAGCGACGTCACGTTCGTCGTCGTCGACCTGGAGGCCACCGGCGGCCGCGCCGCCGAGGACGGCATCACCGAGATCGGGGCGGTCAAGGTGCGCGGCGGCGAGGTGCTCGCCGAGCTGCAGTCGCTCGTCGACCCGGGACGCCCCGTCCCCGCGTTCGTCGCGCGCCTGACGGGGATCACGACGGCGATGGTCGCGACGGCTCCGCCGCTCGACCTCGTGCTGCCGAGCTTCCTCGAGTTCGCCCGCGGCACGGTCCTCGTCGCGCACAACGCCCCCTTCGACGTCGGGTTCCTGCGGGCCGCCTGCGAGCGCCTCGGCTACGCCTGGCCAGGGTTCCCGGTCGTGGACACGCTGGCGCTCGCGCGCCGCGTCGTGACGCGCGACGAGGCGCCGAACCACAAGCTGGCGACGCTGTCCGCCCTGTTCCGTGCCCGCACGTCGCCCGAGCACCGCGCGCTCGCCGACGCCCGCGCGACCGTCGACGTGCTGCACGCGCTGCTGGAGCGGCTCGCCCCGCTCGGCGTGCAGCACCTCGAGGACCTCGCCACCGCGGCCGACCCGGTGCCGCCCGACGTCCGCCGCAAGCGCACCCTGGCCGACGGCCTGCCGGAGGGCCCGGGCGTCTACCTGTTCCGCGGCCCGAAGGACGAGGTGCTGTACGTCGGCACGTCGACCAACATCCGCAAGCGCGTGCGCTCGTACTTCACCGCGGCGGAGAAGCGGCGCCGGATCACCGAGATGGTGCGGCTGTCGCACGCCGTCACCCCCGTCGTGTGCGCCACGCCGCTGGAGGCGCAGGTCCGCGAGCTCCGGCTCATCGCCGAGCACGCCCCGCGGTACAACCGGCGCTCCAAGCACCCCGAACGGCGCACGTGGGTGCGGCTCACCGACGAGCCGTACCCGCGGCTGTCGATCGTCCGCGAGGTCCGCGCCGGGTCCCCGCACATCGGCCCGTTCACGTCGCGCCGGACCGCCCAGGAGGCCGTGGACGCCCTGCACGACGCCGTGCCGCTGCGGCAGTGCACGGCCCGGCTCCCGCGCGCCGCCCGCACCCCAGGCAGCCCCTGCGCGCTGGCCGGGATGGGGCGGTGCGCGGCGCCGTGCACCATCACCGGCGCCAGCACCAGCACCGACACCGACGGCCCGCTCGCCGGACACGGTGCACGTGCGGCCGCGGAGTACGCGTCGGCGGCGCGGGCCGCCGCCGACGCCCTCACCGGCGACCCGGGTCCGGTCGTGCGGGCCCTCGCGGAGCGCGTGGCGCGGCTCTCGGCCACCGAGCGGTTCGAGGAGGCGGACCGGGTGACGGCCCGGCTGCGGGCGTTCGTGCACGGCGCCGCCCGCGCCCAGCGCCTCGGACCGCTGGCCAGCTGCGCCGAGCTCGTGGCGGCCCGCCCCACCCCGCCGGGCGGCTGGGAGATCGTCGTGGTGCGGCACGCCCGGCTGGCGGCGACCGCCGTCACCCGTCCCGACGAGGACCCGCTGCCGGTGGTCGACGCCCTGCGGGCCACGGCCGAGGTCGTCCCCGCGCCGGTACCACCCGCGCCCGCGGGTCACCCCGAGGAGGCGGCGCTCCTGCTGGAGTGGCTCGAGGGGCCCGGGGTGCGCCTGGTGCACGTCAGCGACCGCTGGGCGTGCCCCGTGCGGTCCGCAGCCGCCCACACCGGCCTCGGCCTGGTGTCCGACACCGTGGAGCGAGCCATGGCCGGCGAGGACCGCGACGAGGCGCACGGGGAGCCGACCGGCCGCGGGTCCGACGGCGCCGCCGCCCCGGTGGCTACGATGGCGGCATGCTGACCGCGATCGTGCTCATCGACACCGAGGCCGACCAGATCCCCGAGGTCGCCACCCAGGTCACGAACCTGCGGGGCGTGAGCGAGGTCTACTCGGTCACGGGCAAGGCCGACCTGGTGGCCATGGTCCGCGTCCGGGAGCACGAGACCCTCGCCGACGTCATCGCCGACGGCATCAGCAAGGTGCCGGGCGTGGTGCGCACCGAGACGCTCATCGCGTTCCGGGCGTACTCGAACGTCGACCTCGAGCAGGCGTTCGCCCTCGGCCTCGACGACTGACGGAGCCACGGCCCCCGGCGGACGCCGACCCGCGAGGACGGCGGACGCCGGGTCGTGGCTGCCGGCGTCGCCTCAGTCCTGCGTCGCGGCGGCCCAGCGCTCCAGCACGGCGGAGGCGGCCCCGTCGTCGACGCTGCGGGCCGCGTGCTCGATGCCGGCCGACAGGCGCGCGGCGAGCGTCCCCGTCTCCGTCCCGGGCAGGCTGCCGTCGGCCACGAGGGCCGCGGCCGCGTTGAGCAGGACGGTCTCGCGCACGGGGCCACGGTCCGCCCCGGTGAGGACGTCGCGGGCCACGCCCGCGTTGTGCTGCGCGTCCGCACCGCGCAGGTCGCCGACCTCGATGCGCTGCAGCCCGAGCTCGTCCGCGGCGTCGAGCCGGGTCTCGGTGACCCGCCCCTCACGGACCTCCCAGACCGTCGAGCCGGCGGTCGCGGCGAGCTCGTCCAGGCCGTCGTCGCCACGGAACACGAGCGCGTCGGTCCCCCGGGTCGCGAAGACCCCGGCGACGAGCGGCGCCATGCGGGCGTCGGCGACCCCGACCGCCGTCGCGCGGGGCTGGGCGGGGTTGGTCAGCGGGCCGAGGAAGTTGAAGGCGGTCGGGATGCCCAGCTCCTTGCGCGCCACGCCGGCGTGGCGGAACGACGGGTGAAAGACCATCGCGAAGCAGAAGGTGATACCGACCTGCTCCGCCAGCTCGGCCACCCGCTCCGGTCCGTGGTCGAGCCGGACGCCCAGCGCCTCCAGCACGTCGGCCGACCCGGAGGACGAGGAGGCCGCCCGGTTGCCGTGCTTGACGACGCGGATGCCCGCGCCGGCCACGACGACCGCCGCCATCGTCGAGATGTTCACGGTGTGGGCCCGGTCCCCGCCGCTGCCGACGATGTCCACGGTGGGCCCGGGCACGGTGAAGCGCCGGGCGTGGGCGAGCATCGTGTCGGCGAGCCCGGTCAGCTCCTCGACGGTCTCGCCCTTGGCCCGCAGCGCGACGAGGAACGCCGCGAGGCGGGCGGGCGAGATCTCGCCGGACATCACGGCGTCCATGGCCCACGCGGTGTCCTGCGCGGTCAGGTCGTGCCCGGCGATCAGCTCCGTGAGCAGCCCGGGCCACGACTGGGCGGCCGGCGTGGTCGACGCTGACGGCGTCGGGCTCGGCTGCGTGGGCGCGGGGCGGTCGTTCGTGGGCACCAGGTTCCCTCCGGTTCGGTGGACGCACGGTCCGGACGCGCCCGTGCGTCCCCTCGCGGGGGCGCCTCAGGCCGTCACGGCGAGCTGGCCGGCCACGGCGCGCTGGAGCTCGACGGGGTCGAGCGGCCTGGGCACCACGGCGTCGGCGAGCGACCACGATGCTAGCCATCCGTCGGCGGGCCTGCCGGTGAGGACCACGACGGGCGGGCACCGGTAGATCTCGTTCTTGAGCTGACGGCACAGGCCCATGCCACCGGACCGGTCGGCCTCGCCGTCGAGGACCAGGACGTCCCACGGGTGCTTCTCCACGGCCGCCACGACGGCGGCCGGGGTCGCCACCTCCTGCCAGGTGATCTCCGGCGCGTGCGCCTCGATCCGCGGCCCGACCGCGAGGCGCACCTGCTCGCGCGCCGTGTGGTCGTCGCTGTACAGCAGGACGCGCGGGCCTCGCCGCGGGTCGGTGGGTTCCTGGGTCATGGGGCCTTCCCTTCACGAAGGAGCACGTCGTCGGGCACGTCGCGGGCAGGATCTCGGGCACCGTTCCGGTACCGGCGTTTGCTGGCATCGTGGCACACGGGTGTCACCTCGGTCAGCCGGTGAACGTGGTCTTTTACTGGCACTCTGCCGACGAGCGTCATCTCGTGGGCGTGGAGTGGCGAGATTTCGCAGAATCTGTGGATCCGATCTGCGCACCACCCCCGCCCGAGTGGCTCGAACCCACCACATGTCAGCCATAATGGCTGACGTGTCGACCGCAACGGCTGCTGCCCCCCATGCCCACCAGCACGTGAGCGTCAACCGTCCGAACCCCGTGTCGGTCGGGACGATCGTCTGGCTCGCGAGCGAGCTCATGTTCTTCGCGGGACTGTTCGCCATGTACTTCACCGTCCGGTCGGTGATGCCCGAGGCGGAGTGGGCCGCGCAGGCGGACAAGCTGAACCTCACGTTCGCCGCGATCAACACGACGGTCCTGGTGCTGTCGTCCGTGACCTGCCAGATGGGTGTCTGGGCCGCCGAGCGCTTCCAGCCCGCGCGCACCGGCTCGATCCTGGCGGTCAACCGCTGGGGCATGAACGAGTGGATGACGCTCACCTACCTCATGGGCGCCTTCTTCATCGGCGGCCAGATCTTCGAGTACGCCGAGCTCGTGCACGAGGGCGTCAGCATCTCGTCCAGCGCCTACGGCTCGGTCTTCTACCTGACGACCGGGTTCCACGGCCTGCACGTGGTCGGCGGACTCATCGCCTTCCTCTTCCTGCTGGGCCGGTCGTTCGCCGCGCGCAGGTTCGGTCACCACGAGGCCACCACGGCCATCGTCACGTCCTACTACTGGCACTTCGTCGACGTGGTGTGGATCGCGCTCTTCGCCGTCATCTACCTCCTGCGCTGACGTCCGGCCGGCGCGGGCGCCGGCCCTCCTGACACTGCACCTTCCATCTGCGAGACGAGGATCAATTCGTGAAGGCACTCGCCGCCCGCAGGCACCACCGGCTCGCGCCGGTGCTGCTCATGCTGCTGGCGCTGCTGGTCACGGGCGGCGTCTACGCCGCCCTGGCACCGAGCCCGGCCGCCCAGGCCGACACCGCCAGCACCGCGGACATCGAGACGGGGAAGAAGCTCTTCCAGGCCAACTGCGCCACCTGCCACGGCCCGAGCGCCGAGGGCACCGCCCAGGCCCCGTCCCTCGTGGGCGTGGGCGCGGCCGCCGTGGACTTCCAGGTCTCCACCGGCCGGATGCCCATGCAGATGAACGGCCCCCAGGCGGAGGCCAAGCCGCCGCAGATGAACGAGGAGCAGACGGCGGCCCTCGCCGCCTACGTCGCCTCGCTCGGCGCCGGCCCGGCGATCCCGACCGACGAGCAGGTGGACGCCAGCCTGGGTGACCCGGCAAACGGCGCCGCCCTGTTCCGCACCAACTGCGCGATGTGCCACAACGCCGTCGGCGCCGGCGGCGCCCTCTCGGAGGGCAAGTTCGCCCCGCCGCTGTTCGAGACGTCCGAGCAGAACATCTACCAGGCGATGCTCACCGGCCCGCAGTCGATGCCGGTGTTCAACGACGCCAACATCACTCCCGACGAGAAGCGCGACATCATCGCGTACCTCGACGAGCAGCGCGACGGCTCCGCGGGCGGCCTGTCCCTCGGCTCGCTCGGCCCCGTGTCGGAGGGCCTCTGGGCCTGGATCGTGGGCCTCGGGCTCATCATCGGCGCCGCAGTGTGGATCGGAGCGAAGTCCTCGTGAGCGAGAACCAGAACCCCCAGCCCTCGCATGACGTCACGCCCCACGGCGGCGACGGGACGCTCGCCCAGGCGGACCGCTTCGCCGACCCCGGCGTGCCCGAGCACCACCCTCGCCTGGCCGACTCCGACCCGCGGGCGGCGAAGCGCAACGAGCGCCTGATCGCGCTGCTGTTCGTCGTCTCCGCCATCGGCACCGTCGGCTCGCTGGTGGCCTACTTCGCCGTGCGCCCCGACGGCACCACCGAGGGCGTACGCCTGTCGACGCTGCTCCTCGGCGTGGGCATGGCGGTCTCCCTGCTCGGCATCGGTATCGCCGCCGTGCACTGGGCCAAGACCCTCATGTCCAACAAGGAGTACATCGAGGAGCGGCACTCGAGCAGCAGCTCGGCCGAGGTCCGCGAGACCGTCGCCACCCAGTTCCAGGACGGCTACAAGGACTCGGGCATCGCCCGTCGCCCCGTGCTCCTCGGCTCGGTCGGCCTGGCGCTCGCGCTGTTCCCGCTGTCCATCGCCGTGCCGCTCGTCTCCAGCGTCGGCGGCGACTGGAACGTGAGCAAGTTCCGCCACACCCTGTGGCAGAAGGGCACGCGCCTCGCGTACGACCCGTCGGGCCGCCTCATCAAGGCCGCCGACCTCACCGTCGGCTCGGTCGCGCACGTCATCCCCGACGTGCCGGCCGAGGAGCGCGAGTCCCACCACTGGATCACGGAGAAGGCCAAGGCCGTGGTGCTGCTCGTCCGTCTCGACCCCCGGGACCTCAAGCGGGACCACCGCGAGGGTGCCTCGCACGACGGCATCGTCGCCTACTCCAAGATCTGCACCCACGTCGGCTGCCCGGTCGCTCTGTACGAGCAGCAGACGCACCACCTGCTGTGCCCCTGCCACCAGTCGACGTTCGACATCGCGGACGGCGCCAAGGTGGTCTTCGGCCCGGCCAAGCGTCCGCTGCCGCAGCTGCCGATCACGGTGGACGACGAGGGCTACCTCGTGGCGGAGGACGACTTCAACGAGCCCATCGGCCCGAGCTACTGGGAGCGTCTCAAGTGAGCACCACGACACCCTCCTCCCCGGCGGAGCCGACCACCCCGGTCGGCAAGACCGCCGACTACCTGGACCAGCGGACCAAGATCGGTGTCCTCACCAAGCAGCTCGTCCGCAAGGTCTTCCCGGACCACTGGTCCTTCATGCTCGGCGAGATCGCGCTCTTCTCGTTCGTCGTCCTGATCCTGTCGGGCTTCTTCCTGACGATGTTCTTCGAGCCGTCGATGGCGCTGACGCGCTACGAGAACGAGCACCCCGCCACGATGCACGGCGAGCTCATGTCGGTGGCGTTCGCCTCGACGCTCGACATGTCGTTCGAGGTCCGCGGCGGCCTGCTGATGCGGCAGATCCACCACTGGTCCGCGCTCATCTTCCTCGCCGGCATCGTCGTGCACATGATGCGCGTGTTCTTCACCGGCGCGTTCCGCAAGCCGCGTGAGATCAACTGGCTCGTCGGCGTCACGATGATGATCCTCGGGCTGCTGGCCGGCTTCACCGGCTACTCCCTGCCGGACGACGTGCTCTCGGGCAACGGGTTGCGCATCACCGACGGCGTGGTGAAGTCGATCCCGATCATCGGCTCGTACCTGTCGTACTTCATCTTCGGCGGAGAGTTCCCGGGCGAGCACATCATCCCGCGCCTGTTCACCCTGCACATCCTCGTGGTGCCTGCGCTGCTGCTCGCCCTGGTGGGCCTGCACCTGTTCCTCATGGTGCTCAACAAGCACACGCAGTACCCGGGAGGCGGGCGCACGAACAACAACGTGGTCGGCTCGCCCGCCGTCCCGGCGTTCGCCACGAAGATGGGCGGCAACTTCTTCATCATCTTCGGCGTGCTGGCCCTCATGGGCGGCACGATGGCGATCAACAACGTCTGGAACTACGGGCCGTACGACCCGTCGCCGGTGTCCGCGGGCGCCCAGCCCGACTGGTACATGCTGTTCCTCGAGGGATCGCTGCGCCTCATGCCGGGACAGGCGGAGATCGTCATCGGCGGCTACACGCTGTCGCTGAACGTCCTCATCCCGGCCGTGGTCGTGCCGGGCCTGCTGTTCACGTTCCTGTTCGTCTACCCGTTCATCGAGGCGAAGGTGACCGGGGACCACCGCGAGCACCACGTGCTCGACCGCCCGCGCAACGTGCCGGTGCGCACCGGTCTCGGGGTCGCGTTCCTGTTCGAGTTCATCCTCCTGGCCCTCGCCGGGTCGAACGACCTCATCGCGACGCACTTCAGTCTGTCGATCAATACGATCACCTGGGTGTTCCGGATCCTGTTCTTCGTGGGCCCGGTGCTGGCGTTCTGGATCACCAAGCGCATCTGCCTGGGCCTGCAGCGCAAGGACCGCGAGCTGGTCCTGCACGGGCACGAGACCGGCCGGATCGTGCGGTTCGCGAACGGTGAGTACATCGAGGTGCACCGCCCCCTGGACGAGCAGGAGCGGTGGCTGCGGGTCAACTACGACGCCCACGCACCGCTGCAGATCGAACCAGCGGCGGACGCCCGGGGCGTCAAGCGCAAGGGCTACAAGTCCGACAAGCGCTGGCAGCGGCTCTCCCGGTTCTTCTACGAGGACCGCGTCGAGCCCGTCACCCCGGCCGAGCTGGCCGCCGCGCACTCGCACGGCGAGCACGACGAGCTCGAGCCGACCCACTCCGCCCCCGAGCTGGTCTCGGGCTCCGGCGACGCCGAGCGAGAGCACTGAGTCTCCTGCAGGCTGGAACGATGACCCGCGCGCCCCTCCCCCGCTCCGGTGGGGGTGGCGCGCGGGTCATCGTCGTCCCCGGCCCGTAGGGCGAGGGGCACCGCCCCTCGACGATGTCCCGTCGCGCGCCGGGCCCGGCACGCGACACACCACCACTGGAGGTCACACACATGGCTGTCTACACGCTGCCCGACCTGCCCTACGACTACAGCGCCCTCGAGCCGCACATCAGCGGCAAGCCGACTACGTCAAGGCCGTGTGGAACATCGCCAACTGGCAGGACGTCGCCGCCCGCCTCGACCGCGCCCGCGCCGCGACGAACGGCCTCCTCACCGCCTGAGCCGGCGCCGTCGGCACGGGCCGCTTGCGTCCGACGCCACATGCGTGAGGGCCCCGCACACCTCGGTGTGCGGGGCCCTCACGCTCTGGGCGGGTCGCTGCACGGGCCGGCCCCCTGCGGGACAGTCCGTCAGGGGGCGATGTCCGAGTACGGCATCACGTCCTCGTCGGTCGGCGCCTCGATGTCGAGGGGCTCACCCCAGCGGCTGAAGACCGACTCCACCACGAGCTCCTCACCGTTCACCTCTGTCGTCACCTCGATCTCGACCGGCAGGCCGTCCGGGGCCACCGCGTAGTCGACCGTCGTTTCACCGGCCTGACCGCCGAGGGCGGCGAGACCGGCCGGGACCGTCTCGAGCCTCGACGGGTCGAGGGTCATCGTGTAGAGCGACGCGTCGACGCCACCGACGCGCTCGGTCCCGGTGTGCTCGAACGACGTCACAGCACCCGTCATCGCCTCGACCTGGGCGGCAGCGTCCATCGACTCCATCGACTCCAAGGGGCCCGCCAGCATCGGCTCGGCGGCCATCTCGTCGAAGGACAGTGAGACGTACGTTCCCTCACCCTGCCCCGGCATCGCCAGGTACACGGTCCCGTCGAGAACGATCACCTCCATGTCCATGCCCATCACGTCCATCGACATGCGCAGCTCGGCGTCCTGCTCCGTGAACGACGCGTCGAGCGCGGCGACGTTCCCGCTCATCCCCGCACGGTCGGCCAGCTCACCGCCGTACGACATCTCCATGTGAGTCGTCCCTGCCTTCTCCTGAGCGGCCTGCATCTGTTCCGCGAGCTCGGCCGCGTCGGATGCGGGCTCGACGACCACCATCTCGGCGGCCCGATCGCTGTCGAGGGACTGTGGGGACCCGCCGTCGACACAGGCACTCAGGCCGACGGTGAGCAGGCCCGCCGGGGCCAGGGCCCATGTCCTGCGCAGGGGGATGGAACGCATCCATGATCCGCCGCCGGCACGTCGAGGAGGTGGCCGGATCGGTGACACGCGTTCAACGAGACGCGGGCCCCGCCCTCCGATGAGGACGAGGCCCGCGATGCGCAGGTCGCGACGCGTCAGTGCGCGTGCTGACCGCGGCTGAACTCGAAGACCCAGCCGACGAGGCCGATGACCCCGAGGACGAAGCCGATGTAGAGGACCCACCAGCCGACGGCGAGGCCGAGGAACGCCACCGCGGCCGCGGAGCCGATGAGCAGCGGCCACCAGCTCCACGGGGCGTAGACGCCCTGGTCGCCGGCGCCCTGCTCGATCTCGCCCTGCTCGTCGTCCTCCGGCCGCGGATCGATGCGCCGGGCCGTCAGGGCGAGGTAGGCGCCCACCATGGCCATGAGCGCACCCACGAGCGGGATGCCCAGGTACCCGACGGGCTCCTGGAAGTCGGTGAACAGTCCGTACAGGACGCCGACGACGACGAAGAACGGGGCCAGCAGCAGGAAGAGCTTGATCTCGATCTTCACTTGCGGTCCTCCTTGCCGTCCTGGGTGTCGTCCTGGCCCGGTTCGTCGACCACGACCGTGGTCGAGCTGTCCTGCCCCTGCTTCGGGTGCAGGCCGTCGCGGTCGTCGCGCACCATCGACGGCTGGTGCCGCCGATCCGAGTCCTCGAACACCCGCTGGAGGCCGTCCAGCGGAGCCTGCTCCATCGCCGCGACCTCGGGGTGGTGCAGGTCGAACGCCGGCGACTCGGAGCGGATCCGCGGGAGCGACGTGAAGTTGTGCCGCGGCGGCGGGCACGACGTCGCCCACTCCAGCGACCGGCCGAAGCCCCACGGGTCGTCGACGGTGACCTTCGGCGCGTTGCGCCAGGTCGTGAAGACGTTCCACAGGAACGGCAGCGTGGACGCCGCGAGGATGAACGCGCCGATCGTGGACACCTGGTTCTCCCAGGTGAAGCCTTCCTCGGGCATGTAGTCCGCGTAGCGGCGGGGCATGCCCTCGACGCCCAGCCAGTGCTGGATGAGGAAGGTCATGTGGAAGCCGATGAACAGCATCCAGAAGTGGATCTTCCCGAGCCGTTCGTTGAGCATGCGGCCGGTGAACTTGGGCCACCAGAAGTAGAAGCCGGCGAACATCGCGAACACGACGGTGCCGAACACCACGTAGTGGAAGTGCGCCACCACGAAGTACGAGTCGGAGAGCGAGAAGTCGAGCGCCGGGCTCGACAGGATGATGCCCGTCAGGCCACCGAAGAGGAACGTGACGAGGAAGCCGATCGACCACAGCATCGGCGTCTCGAACGTGAGCTTGCCACGCCACATCGTGCCGATCCAGTTGAAGAACTTCACACCGGTCGGGATGGCGATCAGCATCGTCATGAAGGCGAAGAACGGCAGCAGCACGGCACCGGTGACGTACATGTGGTGCGCCCACACCGTCACGGACAGCGCGGCGATCGCGATCGTCGCGTAGATCAGCGTCTTGTATCCGAAGATGGGCTTGCGGCTGAACACCGGGAAGATCTCCGAGACGATGCCGAAGAACGGCAGCGCGATGATGTAGACCTCGGGGTGGCCGAAGAACCAGAACAGGTGCTGCCACAGGATGGCGCCGCCGTTGTCCGGGTTGAAGACCTGCGCACCGAGGCGCCGGTCAGCGCCGAGCGCGAACAGCGCCGAGGCCAGCGGCGGGAACGCCATCAGCACGAGCAGGCTCGTCACCAGGGTGTTCCAGGTGAAGATCGGCATCCGGAACATCGTCATGCCGGGCGCGCGCATCGTGATGATCGTGGTGATGAAGTTGACCGCGCCCAGGATCGTGCCGAAGCCGGCCAGGGCGAGGCCGAACACCCACAAGTCCCCACCGAGCCCTGGACTGAACGTGGTGTCGGAGAGTGGCGCGTAGGCGAACCAGCCGAACGACGCGGCGCCCTGCGGGGTGAAGAACCCGGCCGCGGCGATGAGGCCACCGAACAGGAACAGCCAGTAGGCGAACATGTTCAGCCGCGGGAAGGCGACGTCCGGCGCACCGATCTGCAGCGGCATGATGACGTTCGCGAAGCCCGCGAACAGCGGGGTGGCGAACAGCAGCAGCATGATCGTGCCGTGCATCGTGAAGAGCTGGTTGTACTGCTCCTTGCTCTGCACCACCTGGATGCCGGGCGCGAACAGCTCGGCGCGGATGAGCAGCGCGAGCACGCCGCCGATCGCGAACCAGATGAAGGACGTGATCAGGTAGAGGTACCCGATCGTCTTGTGGTCGGTGGACGTGACCCACTTGATCACGGTGCGACCGAGCGTCTGCCGCTTCGGCGACAGGCCGGGGATGACCTCGGCCGTCCCTGCGGTCTCGGTGATGGTGGCCATCAGCCCTCGGCCTCCTCGGTGCTGGCGCTGCTGGACTCGGGGTGCTGCTGGCGGTTCAGGTCGAGCCCGAGCTCGCCGGTCTGGCCCGCGTCGCGCAGGTCGTCCATGTGGGCGTCGTACTCGGCCCGGTCGACGACCTTGACGTTGAAGAGCATGCCGGAGTGGAACTCGCCGCAGAGCTCGGCGCACTTGCCGGCGTAGGTGCCCTCCCGGGTCGGGGTGACCTGGAAGGTGTTGGTCCGGCCCGGGATCATGTCCTGCTTGTACAGGAAGGCCGGGATCCAGAACGAGTGGATGACGTCGCGCGAGTCGAGCGTGAACTCGACGGTCTCGTCGACGGGCAGGTACAAGGTGGGGGCTTCCTGCGAGGTGCCCGGCGTGCCGTCGACCTCGTCCTCCTTCGTCTGGCCCCCGACGTCGAGGAGGTGCTCACCGGAGTCGTAGACGTCCTCGTCCAGGTAGTTGAAGTCCCAGCTCCACTGCTTGCCGATGACCTGGATGTTCACGTCCGGCTCGGCGCTCGTGTCCTGGATCGCCGACATGTCCCGGTCGGTGTAGAAGAACAGCACGAGGATCATGATCGTCGGCACGGCCGTGTACATGATCTCGAGCGGCATGTGGTACCGGGTCTGCACCGGCAGCCGGTGGTCGTCCTTCCGCTTGCGGTAGGCGGCGACGCACCACAGCATGAGGCCCCACGTGATGAGACCGACGGCGAGGGCCGCGATCCACGATCCGACCCAGAGATTGGTGATGCGCTCGGTCTGGTTGGTCACCTCCCCGTCGGTGTAGCCGGGCAGGTATCCGCGCTTGACGGAGTCGCTGGCGCAGCCGGAGGCCAGGACCACGACGGCGCCGGCGATCGCCGTCGCGCGCAGGATGGCCCGCCGGGTGCGGGTGGGGCTCTTCGAGTGCAAGGGAGGCCTTTCACGTCACGTCCGAACCGGGCGCCGGCCGACCGGGCTGGACCTCATGGTCGGCGGGCACACGGACAGGACCTTCGTCCTCGATGGGTGCAGCCTAGCGCGACGAGGGCCCTTCCGACGCCGCAAACCCCCCGTGCGGACGTGACGATTTCCGCACCGTACGTCCACATCCACCCTGATGCCTACACACCCGTGCGCTGTGTCAGATCGTTGGCGCCCGGTGTCAGATCGACACCACTCGCCGCGACCGCCGCGGGGGCGCGTCCGCCACCACCGGGCGGCCTGTCGCGGCGCCGCCCGCCACGGCGTCGCCGTCCACGACGCGCACGAGGACGCGCCACAATGGCAGCATCGCGGCACCGCCGCCCGGCACCGGCCGGTCGGCGCAAGCAGCGCGTGCGCCGTGCGGGCGGCGCCCGGACCACGCTCGACGACCCCGGAGGACACGTGTGACGCACACCACCGCCGCTTCGCAGTCCGGACATGCGGACGGGCACGCCGCCCCCGACCCCGCGACCGGCCCGCGCGTGCACCTCGACAACGGTGGACGCGCCCCGTGGCACCCGCTCGCACGCCAGGCGTTCCTCCAGGCCCTCGACGACGGCTGGGCCGACCCCCGCCGCCTGCACACGGAGGGGCGCCGCGCCGCCCGGCTGCTCGACGGCGCCCGCGAGGCCGTGGCCGCCGAGCTCGGCGCCCGCACGGAAGAGGTCCGCTTCACGGCGAGCCACACGACGGCGCTCCACCTCGGTGTGCTCGCCGCGACCGCCGCGCGTCGTCGCGCGGGCGGCGACGTCGTCGTCGGCGCGGTCGAGCGCGCCGCCGTCCTGCACGCGGCGACCACCGCCGCCGCCCGGCACGGCGGGACGCGGCGCACGGTGACGGCGGGCGCGGACGGCCGCGTGGACGCGGCGTCGTTCGCTGCCGCGGTCGCCGCGCCGGGCGTCGCGCTCGCCGCGCTGCAGCAGGCCAACGGCGAGGTCGGGACGCGCCAACCGGTCGCGGACGCGCACGAGGCCGCCCGCGGCGCGGGCGTGCCGCTGCTGGTCGACGCGGGCGCCGCCGTCGGGCACGACCCCACGCCGGAGTCCTGGGACCTGCTCGCCGCCGACCCCGCGGACTGGGGCGCCCCGGCCGGCGTCGGCGTGCTCGCCGCGCGGCAGCGGGTGCGCCTGCTGCCGCCCGAGCCCGAGGACCCCGACCCCTGGTCACCCGGCGGCGTCAGCGTGCCCGCGGCGTTCGCGGCCGCCGTCGCCCTGCAGGCCGTGGCCGCCGACCGGGTCGAGGAGGACGCCCGCCGCCGTGCCCTGGTGGACCGCGTCCGCGCCGAGGTGGCGCGCATCCCCGACGTCGAGGTCGTGGGACACCCGGACGACCGGCTCCCCCACGTCGCGACGTTCTCGTTCCTCTACGTCGACGGCGAGGCGCTCGTCACCGAGCTCGACCGCGCCGGCGTCGCCGTCGGGTCCGGGTCGGCGTGCACGGCGAGCACGCTGGAGCCGTCGCACGTGCTGGCCGCCATGGGCGTGCTCACGCACGGGAACGTGCGGATCGCGCTCGACCGGTCCACCACCGGGGACGACGTCGACCGGCTGCTCGCCGTGCTCCCGGGCGCCGTGGCCCGCGTGCGCGACGCCCTGGGGGTGACGGGCCTGTGAGCGCCGGTACCGCCGGGGACCCCGTCGTGGTGGACGCCCGCGGCCTGCGGTGCCCGCTGCCGGTGATCCGCCTGGCGGCGCGGGCGCGGGACCTGCCCGCGGGGACGCGGGTCGTCGTGCTGACGACGGACCCTGCGGCGCGGCACGACGTTCCCGCGTGGGCGCGCATGCGTGGGCACGTCGTCGAGGGGGACGAGGAGGCCGTGCAGAGCCTGGCCGACATGGAGGGCGAGACGGCGGACCCGACGGGCGGCGGTCGGGACGACGGTCGCGAGGCTCCGGCGCGCGGCGTGCGGCGCCTCACCGTGCTGCTCTCCGGCCCTCCCGGCTGACCGGCGCCGGTCCGGCGCCGTCCGCGCCGTGCCCGCCGATCCCGGACGCACGTCGGCCCGGCCACCGTGGGTGGCCGGGCCGACGTCTCGGTGTCGTGACGGGGTCAGCCGAACGAGCCGCCGCAGGCGCAGGAGCTGCCCGCGTTCGGGTTGTCGATCGTGAAGCCCTGCTTCTCGATCGTGTCGGCGAAGTCGATCTTGGCGCCCTCGAGGTACGGCACGCTCATGCGGTCGACGACGACCTCGACGCCGTCGAAGTCGCGCAGCGCGTCCCCGTCGAGGAGGCGCTCGTCGAAGTACAGCTGGTAGATCAGGCCGGAACAGCCGCCAGGCTGCACGGCCACGCGCAGACGGAGGTCGTCGCGACCCTCCTGCTCCAGGAGGGTACGAACCTTGGTCGCGGCGACGTCGCTGAGCTCGACGCCGTGCGTGGCGATCTCGGTGGTGTCGGTCATGCTTCCTCCAACAGGCGGGGCGGTACGACTGTTCCCGATCCTACGCGCCAATCCGCTCAGCGCGACGACGCGGACCACGCCGGGGCCCACGTGCGGGCGACCCGGGCCAGGGCTTCCCCGCTCGTCGCGGCCTCGTGGACGCCGCTGACGCCGGCGGCCGACCACTCGCGGCGCGTCACTTCCACGCGGTCCGCCACCACCACGACGGGCACGGCGTACGGCGCCGCGGCGTCCGCGACGGCGGCCACCGGGCCCTCGTGGAGCGTGGCGCCGTCGAGCGCCTCGGCGGCGACAACGACCAGGTCGGCGCCGCTCACGTGCTCGCGCAGGCGCGCGGCGCGCGGCGACAGGTGCTCGCGCGCGCTGTCCAGACCCAGGCTCGTCACCGGGACGAAGACGCCCCGGGGCGCCTCCGGGTCCGGCGGGCCGCCGGGAGCCGGCCCGTCCAGCTCCAGGGGCTCGACCGTGCAGTGCGGGGCGGCGTCCTGCCACGCGGCGGCGAGCGACGCCGCCCGCGGCGGGCGCACCGACGGCGGGGCACCCTCGGGCGCGGAGGACGCGCCGGGCTCGCCGGGGGCCACCGGAGCGGCGGGCGGGGCGCAGATCAGCACGTGCACACGCCGATCGTGGCACAGTCCACGGGCACCGAGGACCCGCTGTGGGACCGCTGTGGGACGATGTGGCGGTGAGCACGCTGCTGAACGAGACGACGACCACGTCGAACGGCTTCGTGGAGCCGGCGGCGTCGCCGCTCCTGCTCCTGGGGCAGGGCCGCGACCTGGCTTCCGAGCGCGGGGTCGAGTGCACCGGCGCCCTGCCGGCGCCGAGCGACCCCGACCTCGTCGAACGCGCCCGCGCGGCCCGCGCCGCCCTGGGCGGGCGGGCGTTCGTCCTCGGCCACCACTACCAGCGCGACGAGGTCATCGACTTCGCCGACGTCACGGGCGACTCGTTCAAGCTCGCGCGCGAGGCCGCCGCACGGCCGGAGGCCGAGTTCGTCATCTTCTGCGGCGTGCACTTCATGGCCGAGAGCGCCGACATCCTCACCTCCGACGCCCAGCAGGTCGTGCTGCCCGACCTCGCCGCCGGCTGCTCGATGGCCGACATGGCCGCCATCGGCCAGGTCGAGGAGGCCTGGGCGACGCTGTCCGACGTCGGCATCACCGGCGACACCGTGCCCGTGACGTACATGAACTCGTCGGCCGCCATCAAGGCGTTCACCGGCCGCCACGGCGGCACCGTGTGCACGTCGTCGAACGCGCAGGTCGCGCTGCGGTGGGCGTTCGACCAGGTCGGCGGCGTCGACGGCACCGGCAAGGTGCTCTTCCTGCCCGACCAGCACCTGGGCCGCAACACCGCCGTGCAGCAGCTCGGCCTGAGCCTCGACGACTGCGTGGTCTACGACCCGCGCAAGCCGATGGGCGGCCTCACCGAGGCCCAGCTGCGCGACGCGCGCATGATCCTGTGGCGCGGGCACTGCTCGGTGCACGGGCGCTTCTCGGAGCGCAACGTCACCGAGATCCGTGCCAAGGCGCCGGGCGTGAACGTGCTCGTGCACCCGGAGTGCAAGCACGAGGTCGTCACCGCGGCCGACATGGTGGGATCCACGGAATACATCATCCGGGCGCTCGACGCCGCGGAGCCGGGGAGCACGTGGGCCATCGGCACGGAGCTGAACCTCGTGCGCCGGCTCGCGAAGGCGCACCCCGACAAGCAGGTGCACTACCTCGACTCGACGGTGTGCTTCTGCTCCACCATGAACCGGATCGACCTGCCGCACCTCGTGTGGGCGATGGAGTCCCTCGCCGACGGGCGGACGGTCAACCGCATCGTCGTCGACCCGGACGACGCCCACTGGGCGCGCGTGGCGCTCGACCAGATGCTGGCCCTTCCCGGGCTGTGACCTCACCGGATCCGACCTCGCGGTGACCTGGCGCTGCCCCTGAACCGGCGCCCCGGTCTCGCCGGGGCCGCTGTTCGGCGTGCCCGACCGGGCCCGGCGCGGGACAGTGGTCGGGTGAGCACCGACGGCGGCCTGCACATCGGCATCTTCGTGTTCGACGACGCCGAGGAGCTCGACGTCGTCGGCCCGTTCGAGGTGCTCGCCGCCTGGGAGCAGCACTCGGCGATCAAGCCGCACGTGAGCACGTTCTCGCGCGACGGCGACGGCGTGCGGCTGGCCAAGGGCATGCGGCTCGTGCCGTCGCGCTCGGCCGACGACGTCGGGCCGCTGCACCTGCTGGTGCACCCCGGCGGGTGGGGCACCCGTGCCCTGGTCGCCGACCCGACGCACCTCGACTGGCTGCGCCACGTGCGCGCCCAGACACCGGTGCTCGCCAGCGTGTGCACGGGCGCCCTCGTGCTGGCCGCGGCGGGGCTGCTGGCCGGGCGCCCCGCGACCACGCACCGCGACCACTACGACGACCTCGCCGCCGCCGACCCGAGCGTCCTCGTCGACACCGAGGCGCGGTTCGTCGACGACGGCGACGTCGTCACGGCCGCGGGCGTCTCGGCGGGTATCGACATGGCGCTGCACCTCGTGGCGCGCCTGGAGACGCCGGAGGTCGCCCGCGCGGTGCGCCGGGCGATCCAGTACGACCCGGCACCGCCGGTCTGACCCGCCTGGCATCCGTGCGACATCCGTCCGGCACCCTCAGTACCTAGTACCACGGGTTGCCGATATACGCTGCGCTGGTGACTCGAATGATCCAGCTCACCTGGGCGTCCCTGAGGCCGCGCAAGCCGGTCCCCGGCCAGGGCGTGCTCGACCCGTCGGTGACGCGGCTGCGGGTGCACCCCGGCGACCTCGACCTCTACTTGCACGTGAACAACGGCGCGTACCTGCAGATGATGGACGTGGCGCGGTCGAACTTCATCGCCGACCTGGACGGGTTCCGCCGGATCGGCGACCGGAAGTGGTACCCGGTCGTCGCCGCCTCGACGATGACCTACAAGCGCTCGCTGCGACTGTGGGACCCGGTCGAGATCACCACCCGGGTGCTCGGCTGGGACCAGCGGGTCGTGTACATGGAGCAGGTCATCACCTGCCGCGACCGGCTCTCCGCGCGCGGGTACGTGGCGGGCCGCTTCCTCGGCCCGGGGGCCGAGAGGGTCCCTGCCCCCGACGTCGTCGCGCTCATGGGGCCGGACGCGCCCGCCGAGAGCCCGGCGCTGCCGGACGACGTGGCCGCGTGGGCCCGCGCGCTGGACGTCGCGCACCGCGACCGCACCCAGGCCTGAGCTCGGACGGGTCTCGTCAGACCGCGGCCGCGACCTGCCGCAGCAGCAGCGCCTCGGCGAGGACCACCTTGCGCAGCTCGCCCAGGTGCACCGACTCGTTGGCGCCATGGGCGCGCGAGTCCGGGTCCTCCACGCCGGTGACCAGGATCGCGGCGTCGGGGAACTGCTCGAGCAGGTCGGCGATGAACGGGATCGACCCACCGACGCCGACGTCCACCGGCTCGGTCCCCCAGGCGGCGGAGAACGCCGCGCGGGCGGCGCGCATCGCCGCCGTGTCGCCGGAGGCGTGGAAGGCCTTGCCCTGCTCCCCCGGCCGCCACGTCACGCGCGCGCCGAACGGGGCGCGCGCCTCGAGGTGCGCACGCAGCGCGTCCTCGGCGGCCTGCGGGTCCTGGCCCGGGGGGAGGCGCAGGGACAGCTTCGCGGCCGCCCGGGGCGCGATGGTGTTCGACGCGTGCGCGACGCTCGTGGCGTCGATGCCGATGACGGACAGCGCGGCCCGGGCCCACAGCCGCCCGGCGATACTCCCCGTGCCGGCGAGCTCGACGCCGTCCAGCACCGAGGAGTCCGCCCGGAACGCCGCCTCGTCGTAGTCGACGGCCGGCTCGGGCGCCGCGACCAGCCCCTCGACGGCGACGTCGCCGGCGTCGTCGTGCAGCGTGGCGACCAGACGGGCGAGCAGCGTGTTCGCGTCCAGCAGCGGGCCGCCGAACATGCCGGAGTGCACGGCGTGGCCCAGCGCCTCGACCTCGACGACGCCGTCCACCAGGCCACGCAGCGACGTGGTGAGCGCGGGCACCCCGACCTTCCAGTTCGTGGAGTCGGCGACGACGATGACGTCGGCGCCGAGCAGCTCGCGGTGCTCGGTCAGGAACCGGCCGAAGCTCGGCGACCCCGCCTCCTCCTCGCCCTCGACGAACACGGTCACGCCGACCTCGAGCCCGTCGCCGCTCTCGGCGCCCAAGGCGGCCAGGGCCCGCAGTGCGCCCACGTGCGCCATGATCCCCGCCTTGTCGTCGGCGGCGCCGCGGCCGAAGAGCCGCTCCCCCACCTGGACGGGCTCGAACGGGTCCGTCTCCCACGCGGCCGCGTCGCCGGGCGGCTGGACGTCGTGGTGCGCGTACAGCAGGACCGTCGGGGCGCCCGCGGGCGCGACGCGGCGGGCGACCACGGCCGGCGCCCCCGGAGTGCCGTCCGGGCGGTCGGAACGCAGGATCCGTACGTCGGGCAGCCCGGCGTCGCGCAGCAGGCCGGCCACCGCCTCGGCGCTCGCCGCCACGTGCGCCTGGTCGAAGGCGGCGGCGGAGACGCCGGGGATCCGGACCAGGGACTCCAGGTCGGCCTGCAGCGCGGCGAACTGGGCCTCGACGTGCTCGCGCAGGGTCTCGACCTGTGCGGGATCGACCTGGGCGGGATCGACGCCGGAGGCGGCCTCGGGGGCGGGTTCGGACGAGGGGACGGGTGCGGCGGGAAGATCGGTCACGCGCTCACGCTACTCGTCCGGGCACCGCCGGCCGGTCCCGGCGGCCGCCCGGCTCGACTACCCTGGGAGCGTGTTCTCCCGCAACAAGTCCGGCGCGCCGGCGTCCACGAGCCCCGAGCCCTCCGACCCCGCCCGCGCCGCGGCCGAGATCGAGAAGGCCGGGGCGCCGGTGAAGAACGGGTCGGACCGCAAGGGCCGCCCGACGCCCAAGCGCAGCGAGGCGGAGGCCGCGAACAAGCGACCCCTCGTGCCGAACGACCGCAAGGCGGCCGCCAAGGCGGCACGGGAGAAGGCGCGCGAGCAGCGCAACGTCGAGTACCGGGCGATGCAGACCGGCGACGAGCGCCACCTGCCGGCGCGCGACAAGGGCCCGCTGAAGCGGTACGTGCGCAACTACGTCGACGCCCGCTGGAACCTCGGCGAGTTCTTCCTGCCGGTCGCGTTCGCCTTCATCGTCCTGAACTTCATCTTCATGCAGAACGCGACCATGTCGGTCGTCGTGCTGATGCTGCTGTACGGCGTCGTGCTGCTCACCCTCGCCGACGCGTTCCTGCTGTGGCGCGGGCTGAAGAAGCGCCTGCGCGCGAAGTTCGGCGACGTGCCGCGGGGAACGATGATGTACGCCGTGATGCGCGCCTTCCAGATCCGGCGCTCCCGGCTGCCGAAGCCGTCGTCGAAGAAGCACGGCGTCTGGCCCGACTGACCGTACCGCCCCAGGTCGGCGCCTCGCGCCCGACGGGCCGAAGGCCCCCGAACGCCGTTCGAATCGATCCGACGCTCCGCGTAGGGTGATCGCATGGTCAACTACCGGTACCTCGGCAACAGCGGTCTGAAGATCAGCGAGATCACCTACGGCAACTGGCTCACCCACGGCTCCCAGGTCGAGAACGACGTCGCGACCAAGTGCGTGCACGCCGCCCTCGACGCGGGCATCACCTCGTTCGACACCGCGGACGTCTACGCGAACACCAAGGCCGAGTCGGTGCTCGGCGAGGCGCTCAAGGGGCAGCGCCGCGAGTCGCTCGAGATCTTCACCAAGGTCTACTGGCCGACCGGGCCCGCCGGCCCCAACGACACGGGGCTCTCGCGCAAGCACGTCATGGAGTCCATCGACGGGTCGCTGCGGCGTCTCGGCACCGACTACGTCGACCTGTACCAGGCGCACCGGTACGACGTGGAGACGCCGCTCGAGGAGACGATGCAGGCGTTCGCCGACATCGTGCGCCAGGGCAAGGCGCTCTACATCGGCGTCTCCGAGTGGACGGCGGACCAGATCCGCGAGGGGCACCGCTACGCCAAGGAGCTCGGCTTCCAGCTCATCTCCTCCCAGCCGCAGTACTCCATGCTGTGGCGGGTCATCGAGGACGAGGTCGTGCCGACGTCGGCCGAGCTCGGGCTCTCGCAGATCGTCTGGTCGCCCATCGCCCAGGGCGTGCTGACCGGCAAGTACGTGCCGGGCAAGGAGCTGCCCGCCGGGTCGCGCGCGACCGACGACAAGGGTGGCGCGAAGATGATCCAGCGTTTCATGCGCGACGAGGTCCTCGAGCGCGTGCAGGGCCTGAAGCCGGTGGCCGACGAGCTCGACCTGTCGATGGCGCAGCTCGCGGTGGCGTGGGTGCTGCAGAACGACAACGTCGCCGCCGCGCTCGTCGGGGCCTCCCGTCCCGAGCAGGTGGCCGAGAACGTCAAGGCGTCCGGCGTCGAGATCCCCGCCGAGCTGATGACGCGGATCGACGAGGTCCTGGGCGACGTCGTCGAGCGGGACCCGGGCAAGACGCTCGAGGGGATGCCGAAGACCCGCGTGGCCTGACGACTCGGTGACGTAGCGGTCGCTGCCGGTTCCCACCGGGCAACCGTCAGCGACCGCTACGTCGACGGCTCCCTGCGGAGAGACCGTACGGCGCGAGAACGCGCGCCGACACCTGGACGACGACGCCGACGCCCAGCGCGTAGACGACGGTCACCCACCCGACGGTCCCGCCGAGCACCCAGCCGGCGGCGACGACCGTGAGCTCGATGAGCGTCTTGACCAGCCGCACGGACCGGCCGGTGCGGGCCACCAGCCCGGTGAGCAGCCCGTCGCGGGGCCCCGGGCCGAGGCGCACGCCGACGTACGCGGCGGTCGCGACGCCGTTGAGCACGATCCCGCCCACGGCGAGCGCGACCCGCGCGGGGGTCCCCGGCGACGGGGCCGCCGCCTCGAGGAGCGCGAGCCACGGGTCGATCGTCACGCTGAGCAGGACGACGTTGGCGACCGTGCCGATCCCGGGCCGCTGGCGCAGCGGGACCCAGGCCAGGAGCACCACCACGGAGATGATCCCCGTGACGACGCCGAAGGACAGGCCGGTGGTACGCACGAGGCCCTGCGAGAGCACGTCCCACGGCATCGCGCCCAGGCCCGCGTGCAGCATCATCGCCATCGACGCCGAGTACGCGAGCAGGCCCAGGACGAGCTGGACGCCCCGGCGGCCGGGACCGAAGCCGCGGACGGGGGCGGGCCGTGGCGCGACGACGGCGGGGGTGGCGCGCTTGCTGAGAGGCATGGCACCACCCTGGACGGTTTTGGCCTTGTGATCCATGGCCATTCGGGCGAGAGTGGCACGATGACCGCGCCGACGCTCGCCCCGACCGCCCCGCCCGCACCGCTGCGCCACGTGTCCGCCCCGGGCGTCGCGCGCCTGCTGGGCACGTGGCGGGCAGGCGGCCCGGCCTACCGCGCGCTCGCCGACGCGTTGCGGGCGGCGCTGCTCGCCGGGACGCTGGCACCCCTGACCCGGCTGCCGAGCGAGCGCGACCTGGCCACCACGCTCGGGGTGTCCCGCACCACGACCAGCGCCGCGTACGCCGAGCTGCGCGAGCGCGGGTTCGCCACCAGCCGGGTCGGGTCCGGCACCGTGACGACGCTGCCGCGCGGGACGGCGACGCACCGGCGCGGCACCCGGCGCCCCCTGGCGGGCGACGCGCCCGCGACCGACGTCCCCGCCGGCCCGTTCGGCCGGCACCCGGGCGGCGACCTGATCGACCTCGCGCAGGCGACCCCCGTGGCCTCACCGGCCCTGCACGCGGCGTACGAGCGGGCGCTCGAGGCGCTCCCCGCCTACCTGGGCACCGGCGGCTACGCGCACCTCGGGCTGGACGAGATGCGCTCCGCCGTCGCGGACCGCTACACCGCACGGGGCACCCCCACGACGCCGGACCAGGTGCTCGTCACGACCGGCGCGCAGCACGCCATCTCCCTGCTCGCGCAGACCTACCTGCGGCCGCGGGACCTCGCCGTCGTGGAGTCACCCACCTACGTGCACGCCATGGAGGCGCTGCGCGCCGCGGGCGGCCGGGTCGCCGGGGTGCCGGCCGGCGACGTCGACGCCCTCGTGTCCACCCTGCACCGCGCGGGGGCGCGCCTCGCCTACGTCGTGCCCGACTGCCACAACCCCACCGGGGCGTCCCTCGACGCCGGGGGGCGGGCCGCCGTCCGGGCGGCGGCCGACCGCTCCGGCGTGACGGTCGTCGGTGACGAGACGCTCGGCGACCTCGTGCTCGACGGCGCGGAGCACCCCCCGTTCGCCGGCGACGGCGCCTCGCCGCGGGTCGTGACCGTGGGGTCGGCGTCCAAGACCTTCTGGGGCGGGCTCCGGGTGGGCTGGGTGCGCGCCGACGCGCAGACCGTGCACCGGTTGGCCCGGACCCGGCAGGCCTCGGACACGGCCACGTCCGTCCTGGAGCAGCTCGCCGTCGTGGAGCTGCTCCGCGAGCACGCGGCTCTGCTGCCCGCGCGGGTCGCCGCTCTGCGGGAGCGCCGCGACCTGCTCGCCGGGATGCTGCGCGAGGCGCTGCCGGACTGGGACGTGCCGACACCGGCCGGGGGGCTGTGCCTGTGGGTCGGCCTGGGCCGCCCGGTGGCCCACGCCCTCGCGGGCGCGGCCGCGGCGGAGGGCGTGCTCGTCGGTGCCGGCCCGGACTTCACACCGGACCGCACCGCGCACGACCGGGTCCGGCTCACGTTCACGCGACCGCCCGAGGAGCTCGCCGAGGCCGTGCCACGACTGGCCCGCGCCTGGTCACGCGTCCGGTCGTGATGCCGTCGCTCAGGCCCCCGGCAGCGCGACGCCCGGCGCGGCCTGGGCCCCGTCGTGCAGAAGGCGCGCGGTCGCGGCGCCCTCCGCCGCGACGCCGCGCCAGTGCTCGCCGAGCCACTGCTCGGCGTCGTACTGCGAGGTGAAGACGGGGCTGACGGCGGCGTCGACCGGCTGACCGGCGGCGTCGTCGAACGCCCACACCCAGCGCGGGCGGATCACGCCGGGCCCCCCGCCGAGGTCCCCGCGGGCCGCCCGGCGATGCTGCCCGCCGCCACCGAGCCGCGCGTGCGGGTCAGGGCGCGGTTGACGCGCGAGGGCCACAGCGGGCCGGAGTAGACGAACGACGTGTAGCCCTGCGTGAGGTCGGCTCCCGCCCGCAGATAGGCGCGCACGTCGTCGGCGCCGGAGATGCCGCCCACGCCGATGATCACCGGGTCGCTGCCGAGCCGCTCACGCAGCCGCGCCACGACCTCCAGCCCGCGCTCGAGCAGGGGCGGCCCCGACAGCCCGCCCGGGCCTCGGTCGTGCCCGATCGTCGTGTTGACGGCGACCACGCCGTCGAGGCCGAGCTCGGCGACCAGGGCGGCGACCTCGTCGACGTCCTCGTCCGCCAGGTCCGGCGCGATCTTCACCAGCAGGGGCGCGCGGCGGACCCCGGCCGCCGCCGTCGCCTCGTCGGCCGCCGACCGCGCGGCCGCGAGGATCGGGCGCAGCTCGGTCGTGGTCTGCAGGTCGCGCAGCCCGGGCGTGTTGGGCGAGGAGACGTTGACGACCAGGTAGTCGGCCCACGGAGCCAGCTCGCGGGCGCAGGCCGCGTAGTCGTCGGAGGCGCGGTCGGCGGGGGTGGTCTTGTTCTTGCCGATGTTCGCCCCGACGACGACGGCCCGCCCGGCCGCCGTGGCGCGCAGCGCCCGCAGCCGCTCCGCCGCCGCGGCCGCGCCGTCGTTGTTGAACCCCATCCGGTTGCGGACGCCCCGCAGGTCGAGCTCGCGCCACATCCGCGGCTTCTCGTTGCCCGGCTGGGGGCGGGGCGTCACTGTGCCGATCTCGACGAAGCCGAACCCGAGCATCGTCAGCCCCCGCACGGCACGCGCGTTCTTGTCGAAGCCGCCCGCCAGGCCGAACGGAGCCGGCACGGTGCGCCCGAGCACCTCGACGCTGCCCGGGCCGCCGTGGCCACGGCCCAGGTAGGGCGCGAGGGCGCCCTGCACGACGTCGCGCAGCACCGGGACCCGCCCCGCGCACGCGATCGCGCGGAACGCGACCTCGTGGGCACGCTCGGGGTCCATGTGGCGGAACACGCCGTTGAACAGCAGGGAGTACGGGCTCATCGGACCTCCGGGTCGGGTGCGGGCGTCGTGCCGGGCGTCGGGGGTTCGGGTGGCGCGCCGCGGTTCCCCGGCCGAGTGTGCCAGAGCCACCACAGCCCGACGAAGGGCAGCACCAGGGGGACGTAGCCGTACCCCTGGCCGAACGACGACCAGACCGTCGTCTCGCCGAACACGTCGGGCGCGACGGCGGAGGCCGTGCCCACCGCCAGCACGCCGACCGCCTCGAACCCGACCGTCACCCAGGCGGTCCGCCGCCAGCCGGTGCCACCCCGGGCCAGCGCGACCGTGGCGAGCACGTAGACCACCGCGGACAGGGTCGACAGTCCGTACGCGACGGGGGCCTCGGCGAACTTCGTGGCCAGCTCGTAGGACGAGCGCCCGACGGCGGCGAAGGCGAGGATCCCGTAGACCGTCACGAGCAGGCGGCCGAAGCCCCGCCCCGTGCGCCCGGGCGTGGTGGTCGCGCTCACGCCGCCGCCTCCCAGATCTGCCACAGGCGCCAGTCGAGGAACGCGACGGTCACCGCGGCGACGGCGAGCACGACCGACGACCACTTGGTGCGCTCGGCGAAGGCCCACGCGGCGGCGACCGGGAGGATCACGAGGGCAGTCGCCACGTAGCCCCAGAACAGGGCGCCGTCGAGCGCGACGTCGCTGGTCGCCTGGCGGACCCCCGCGATGACGGCCTGCACCACGAGGACGGCCTCGATCGCGGCCGCGCCGAACAGCTGGCGCAGGATCACGGCACGGTCGCGGACCACGAACCACAGCGCCCACCCGGCCAGCGCCGCGCACAGCGCGGCCACGAGGATCAGCAGGGGAAACACCACGCCCGCAGACTACCGGCCCACCCGCGCACCGACCCCGCCGGTCCCGCGGCGATACCATCGCCGGGTGGCAGACCTCACCCTGACAGGCAAGAATCCCAGCTCGCTCAAGACCGACGCGCTCGTCGTCGGGACCTGCTCCACCTCCGACGGCGTGGCCGTCGTCGCGGACCAGCTCCCCGCGGACCTCGTCCGGCAGATCGAGGCGCTCGCTCCCCGCCTCCGCCTCACGGGAGCGACGGACGAGGTGCGCACCCTGCCCGCCGGCGACGACGTCAGGGCCGACGTCCTCGTGCTGACGGGACTCGGCGAGCGCGACTCCGACGGCACGTTCCCCCGTGAGACGCTCCGCGCGGCCGCCGGCGCCGCCGTCCGCAGCCTCGCCGGCACCTCGTCGGCCGCGATCGCCCTGCCGGTCGTCGACGAGGACGACCTCGCGGCGGTGGCCGAGGGCGCGCTGCTCGGCGCCTACGCCTACACCCCCTACCGCAGCGGCGAGCCCGCGGCCGAGCGGACGCCGGTCGAGCACGTCGAGATCGTCACGTCGTCCGCGCGGTCCGCCCGCGCCAAGGCCGCCGCGCACCGCGCGGAGATCCTCGCCGCGGCGGTGCACGGCACCCGCGACCTGGTCAACATGCCGCCCAACGACCTGTACCCAGCGGCGTTCGCCGACGCCGCCAAGGCCGCGGTCAAGGAGCTCGGCGCCAAGGGCGTCAAGATCACCGTCCTGGACGACAAGCAGCTCGTCGCCGGCGGCTACGGCGGCATCGCCGGCGTCGGCCAGGGCTCCACCCGCGGGCCCCGCCTGGTCAAGCTCACCTACGCCCCGGCCAAGGCGACGTCGAAGGTCGCCGTCGTCGGCAAGGGCATCACCTTCGACACCGGCGGCATCTCCCTCAAGCCGCCGGCCAGCATGGTCACGATGAAGTCGGACATGGCCGGCGCGGCCGCCGTCCTGCACACGGTGATCGCCGCCGCCCGCCTCGGGCTGCCCGTCGCGGTGACGGGCTACCTGTGCCTCGCGGAGAACATGCCCGGCGGCGCCGCGCAGCGCCCGTCGGACGTCGTGACGATGCGCGGCGGCAAGACCGTCGAGATCACGAACACCGACGCCGAGGGCCGCCTCGTCATGGCGGACGGCCTCGTCGCCGCCGTGGAGGACGGGCACGACGCCGTCCTGGACATCGCGACCCTCACCGGGGCGCAGATGGTGGCGCTCGGCAACCGCACGTCCGGGCTCATGGGGACCGACTCCGTGCGCGACGAGGTCAAGGAGGCCGCCGACGTCGCGGGCGAGGCCTTCTGGCCGATGCCGCTGCCCGGCGAGCTCAAGGCCGGCCTCAAGTCGCTCGTCGCGGACATGGTGAACTCGGCGCCCGACCGCGCGGGCGGCATGCTCTTCGCCGGGCACTTCCTGTCCGAGTTCGTCGGCGACACCCCCTGGGGGCACCTGGACATCGCCGGCCCCTCGTACAACGAGAAGGCGCCGTACGGGTACACCCCGGCCGGCGGCACCGGCGTCGGCGTGCGCACCCTCCTCGCGTTCCTCGAGGGCCGCGCGGAGAGCTGAGCGGGCCGAGCCCCGCGTCGACAACCCGGCGGCACGGCGACGGCGGCGCTCCCCCGCACCGGGGGGGCGCCGCCGTCGCCGTGTCGGGGACCGCCCGGCGGACCGCGCGTCAGCGGCGCCGCTTCGCCCGCTGCGCGCTGTTCCAGTCCCGCATGCGCTGCGGGTAGCCGGTGAACCGCACGTTGTAGACGGGCACGCCGAGCGAGCGCGCCACCTCGAAGCCGGTGCGCTCGTCGGGGACCCGGCGCCGCGTCCACTCCCCCGTGGTCGCCACGAGGAGCACCGTCGCCGGGGTCTGCGCGTTCGGCGGCTCCACGTATGCCTCCACGCCCACCCGCGTCCGGGCGAACTCCTCCAGGTGAGCGACGGTCGCACCCCGCGAGCCGGACGACGGCGCGGCGGCCCCCGACCGTGCGGCGGGACGCCCCCGCAGCCGGTCCAGCACGGTCCTGATCGACATGGTCGTGACACTACCGCCGCGGCGGCCTGGCCGGCTCGACCGACCGCGAGGCCCCACCGACCCGCACACGTCGTCCCCTCGACCCCACCGGATCCCCGCCATGACGTCACCAGATGTTCCCAGCGTCACACCACCGGGACGCCCCGATCGATTGGGGACCCGCCCCCGAAGGTGACAAGATGGCAGGCAGTGACCAGAACGCGGCAACCGGAGAGGTCGCGGACCGGCGAGGGCCGGCCCGCCACGGCACGTCGCCTGACCCACTGATCGAAGGAGACTCCACAGGTCATGTCTGAGAACGTGCAGCTCCCTGCACTCGGCGAGTCCGTCACCGAGGGCACCGTCACCCGGTGGCTCAAGGCCGTCGGGGACACCGTCGAGGTCGACGAGCCCCTGCTCGAGGTCTCCACCGACAAGGTCGACACCGAGATCCCGTCGCCCGTGGCCGGCACCCTGCAGCAGATCCTCGTCGAGGAGGACGAGACGGTCGAGGTCGGCGCCACGCTGGCCGTCGTGGGTGACGGCGAGGGCGCGGGCGACTCCGCCGCCGCCGAGGCCCCGGCTCCCGCCGCCGAGGAGAAGCCCGCCGGGGCTGCCGCCCCGGAGAAGCCGTCCGAGCCGGAGCCGGCTGCCCAGACCCCCTCCGAGCCCGCCGAGAAGCCTGCCGAGGAGCCCGCCGCGGCGCCCGCCGGCGGCGGCGAAGGCACCGAGGTGACCCTGCCCGCGCTGGGCGAATCCGTCACCGAGGGCACCGTCACCCGCTGGCTCAAGAGCGTCGGGGACACCGTCGAGGTCGACGAGGCTCTGCTCGAGGTCTCGACCGACAAGGTCGACACCGAGATCCCGTCGCCGGTCGCCGGCACCATCCAGGAGATCCGCGTCGAGGAGGACGAGACGGTCGAGGTCGGCGCCGTGCTCGCGCTCGTCGGGTCCGGCGCCGCCGCGCCGGCCGCGAAGCCCGCCGAGGCCGCCCCGGCACCGGCCCCCGAGCCGGTCGGCGCGCCGGAGAAGCCGGAGCAGGCCACCCCGGCGCCCGCCGAGGAGAAGCCTGCCCAGCCCGCGCCCGCCGCGGAGACGCCGGCGCAGCCCGCCCCGGCCGCCGCTCCCGCGGCCCCGGCGGCGGCGGCCAACGGCAAGGGCTCCTACCTCACGCCGCTCGTGCGCAAGCTCGCGGCCGAGAAGAACGTGGACGTCTCGACCATCCAGGGCACCGGCGTCGGCGGGCGTATCCGCAAGGAGGACGTCCTCGCCGCCGCCGAGAAGGCCGCAGCGCCGGCGCCCGCCGCCGCGGGGGCCCCGGCCGCCGCGCCGTCGGCCCCGAAGTCCGCCACGATCCCTCCGGTCTCGCCGCTGCGCGGCACCACGGAGAAGATGTCGCGCCTGCGCAAGGTCGTCGCCGAGCGCATGCACGAGGCGCTGCACACGCAGGCCCAGCTCACCACGGCCGTCGAGGTCGACGTGACGAAGGTCGCGAAGCTGCGCAAGGCGGCCAAGGAGTCCTTCAAGGCTCGTGAGGGCGCCAACCTGACGTTCCTGCCCTTCTACACGCTGGCCGCCGTCGAGGCGCTCAAGGCGTTCCCGAAGATCAACGCGTCGATCGACACCGACGCCGGGCAGATCACCTACCACGAGTCGGAGAACGTCGGCATCGCCGTGGACACCGAGCGTGGCCTCGTCGTGCCGGTGATCAAGAACGCCGGGGACCTGAACCTCGCCGGCATCGCCCGCCAGATCGGGGACCTCGGGGCGCGCACGCGGGCCAACAAGGTCAGCCCGGACGAGCTGAGCGGCGCGACGTTCACGATCACGAACACCGGCTCCGGCGGCGCGCTCTTCGACACGCCGATCGTGCCGGTGGGCCAGGTCGCGATCCTCGGCACGGGCACGATCACGAAGAAGCCCGTCGTGGTCACCGCGCCCGACGGCGAGGAGACCATCGCGATCCGGCAGATGGCGTATCTGTTCCTGTCGTACGACCACCGCCTCGTCGACGGCGCGGACGCCGCCCGGTTCCTCACCGCGATCAAGACCCGCATCGAGGAGGGCGCGTTCGAGTCCGAGATCGGTCTCTGACCCGGACTGCGCACGCTCGCACCGAGCATCCACGAGGGGCGCCCCCGGCCATCGGCCGGGGGCGCCCCTCGTGGTCCCGGACACGGCAGGACCACCGAGCACCGAGCACCGAGCACCGAGCACCGAGCACCGAGCACCGAGCACCGGCGAGGCGACGGCCCCTCACCCGACGTCGGACACCCGCCAGCCCTCGCCGGTCCACGCGAGCTCCAGCTCCACGCGGCGTGGCCCCGACGCCGCCACGGACGTCGTCGCGCCGTCTGCCGTGCGCTGCTCGTGCGCGCCGATCTCGTAGTCGACGACGACCGAGGCGGTCCCGTCCCCGCTCCCCGTCACGCGGGTCCCGAGAACCTCCACGCCCACGTCGTGCACGGTCGTGCCGTCGCCGGCGAGGTCGGCCAGCAGCGCCACGTCGGCGTCGTGCGCGGGCGAGCCCGCGAGATCGACCCGGGCCATCGCCTCGGCCGGGTCGGGTACGCCGGGCGGCTCCGCGGTGCCGGACAGCAGCGCGACACGGTGCTCCGTCAGCGCGGCGGCCGCGCCCGCGGGGTCGGTCCGGTCGCGCAGGGCCCGGACCGTGTCGGAGTCCGACCCTGTGCTCGACCGTCCGCCCGACCCTGCGCTCGACTCCGTGTCCGCCGGGGCCGCGGCGCTCGCGGTGGCCTCCTTCGGCCCGGCGGCCGGGGTCGCCGGGGCGGTCGCGTCCGGCGGGTCCGGCTGCCGCACCTGGAGCGCGACCGCCGCGAGCACCGCCACGAGGGCCAGCACGCCGGCGGCACCGGCGAGACGAGGCACGACGCCGGGCACGTGCCGCCGTCCGCCGCCGCGGCGCCTCCCGGCGTTCCGCCGCCCGCGCCCGGCCGCCGCGGGAGCTTCTCCCCCGGTCCGGCGCGGGCGCCGCGCCACCGCCCGCTCCCGCGTCCCCCGCCGCGACGACCGAGAGGGCTGCGGCTCTCGCGCGTCGCCGCCCCGTGGCGTGCCGGACCCCGCACCCAGGGCCGCCGCCACGAGCTGGGCGCGCTCGGGCATCCGCACCGGCTCGGGCGGGACGGTTCCGGCGGCCTGCGCCGCGAGGGTGCCCGCCTCGGGGCGGACACGAGCGTCGGGGGCGAGGGCGGGCGCGAGCACGGCGCGCAGCGCGACGACGTCGTCGCCGTCGCCCGTGCCGAGCAGCTCGTCCGCGAGCGCCGCGAGGCCGTGCACGTCCTCGGCGCACGCGGCCTCCGGCCCGTCCCCGGGCATGCCGGGGTGCTCGAGGCGTGGCCGCAGCAGCGCGGCCCCGTCCGCGGCGAGGCCCACGTCGCCGGCCTCGACCCGACCGTGGGCCAAGCCGGCGCTGTGCAGGGCGGCGAGCCCCTGGGCGAGGCCGACGAGGAGCTCGCCGACCTCGGGCGGGGCGAGCCGTCCGCGGACGGTCAGCAGGGTCGGCAGGTCCGCCACGACACCGGGCCCGCGGGGCACGGCGAGCCGCCCGTCCGGGCGCACGGCCGGTGCGCCCACGGGCTCGACGCGCGGGTGGTCGAGCGCGGCGAGGGTGCGCACCCGCCCGAGCAGGAGGTCGCGGGCGGCGGCGTCGGCGGGGACCGGGATCAGCGCGTCGGTGGGCACCCGCCCATGGAACACCGTCCGGTCGTGCCCGCGCTGCGCTCGTCCACAGGGCTTGACGGGCCCGCGCGGGTCTCAGACGTCGACGCGGGAGCCGCGGCGGGCCGACTCCCGGGCCGCGTCGAGCACCTCGGCGGTCCGCACGGCGTCGGCGGGGTCGACCGGGGCGGGGGCCTCGCCGCGCAGCCACGGGCCGAGTGCGCGGTAGAAGTCGGCGTGCCCGCCCTCGGCGGCGGGCACGGGCTGCCGGTCCCGGCCGCGGGTGAACCATCCGAGGGTCCCGTCCGGGGCGTCGTCGTCGAAGAGCTCGAACGGCGAGGCGTCCTGCTCGAACGTCGTGACGACGTAGGCTCCCGCGGAGCCGAGCACGCGGGTGCGCGGCCCGGGCGCGCCGACGACGGACCCTGCCCACAGGCGGGACACCACGCCGTGGGGGCTCGCGGCGGCCCCGCCGCCGGGCTCGTGCTGCAGCACCAGGAAGACGTCGTCCTCGGTGGGCGTCGTCAGGGCTCGGGTCTGCGCCCACACGGACCGTACGGGCCCGAAGAGGCGGGTGGCGGAGTCGACGAGGTGGGGGCCGAGGTCGAGCAGCAGCCCGCCGCCGGTCGGGTCGTTCTCCTTCCAGCGCTGGCGCGGCGTGGGGCGCCAGCGCTCCCAGCGGCGCTCGAAGGTGTGCACGTCGCCCAGCTCCCCGCGCGCGAGCAGCGCCTCCAGGGTGAGCTGCTCCGGGTCCCACCGCCGGTTCTGGAAGACCGTGAACGGCGTGGCGGTCGCGGCGGCCTCCTCGACGACGGCGCGCGCCTCGTGGGCGTCGACGCCGATGGGCTTGTCCAGGACGAACGGCACCCCGGCGCGGGCGAGCGCGGCCGCGTGCTCGGCGTGCCGTGCCGTGGGGCTCGCGAGGACCACGAGGTCGTAGGTGCCGCGGGCCGCCAGCAGCTCGTCGAGGGTCCGGTGCAGCCGCGCGCCCGGCCAGTCGCCGGCCGCCTGGGTGCGCCGCCCCGGGTCGCGGGTGACGACCGCTGTCACGGGCAGACCGGCTTCGGCCGCGAGGCGCCCGTGGATCTCGCGCCCGGCGCCGCCGTAGCCGACGATCGCGAGCCGGACCCGCGGGTGCTCCCCTCCTCCACGGGCGTCCGCGGTGGTCTCGTCCGTCGCGTCGTCCTCATGCGTGACCATGACGACCATGGTGCCCGACGACGTCCGCAGCGACGTCGTCACCGGGACCGGCGCGCCGCAGCGGCACCCGCTCCCACCACGTCACGCAGCGCCAGAGCCATTCGACCGGCCCGTAGCGGAACCGGCGCAGCCACCACGCGCTCGCGACGGCCTCCAGCACGATGATCAGCAGCACCAGGACGGCGATCGCCCCGCCGTCGTCCAGGCCGTCGATGCCGAGCGGCCCGGCGAGGCCCAGCATCAGTGCCGTGGCGAGCAGGTAGTTCGTCAGGGCCGTGCGTCCCATGGGTGCGAGCGCGGCGCGCAGGGCCCCGCCGGCCCGGGTGCGCAGCAGCAGCACGGTCCCGGTGGCGTACGCGAGGCCGGTGCAGATCCCGACGAGCTGGCCGGTGAGGCTCGACCAGCCCCACGAGAGCGTCGGCACCGAGACGCCGGCCGAGATCGCGCCGATGTACGCGACCGCGACGGCGGTGCAGGTGGCGAACGTCGCGGCGACGCGACCGGGGTGCCGGCCGAGGCCCTCGGGGACACCCCGGCGCGCCAGTCCCAGGCCGAGGACGAGCAGCCCCGGCATCACGCCGTAGCCAGGGACGAGCTGGCCGCCGACGAGCACCAGCGCGACACCCGTCACGCACGCCGCCGTGCCGGTGAGCCACGAGCCGGGAAGCAGGACGACCAGCCCGAGGACCGCGTACACGAGCAGCACCTCCCCCGGATGGACGAGCTGGTGCAGGACTCCGAGGACCGCGAGCGCCGCGAGGCGGCGCGCGAGCACCACGCGCGGGCGGTCGGTCCGGCGTGCGGCGCGGGCCAGGAAGATGCCGGCGGAGACCCCGAACAGCAGCGTGAAGAGGGGCAGGAAGCGCTCGTAGAAGCCGTACCGGACGACGTCGGGCAGCTCGGCGAGGCCGAACCCGATCCCCTCCGGGTACACCTGCGGCAGCACGACCTGCTGGTAGACGTTCACCACGTGGATGCCGCACAGCGCCAGCCCGCGCACGACGTCGAGGTCCTCGATCCGGTTCTCCGATGTCACGCTCCTACCCCACGCCGTTCGGACGCTCTCCTCAAGACGCGCGGGTACGACCAAAGGAGGGGGTCTTTCGCGCGTCCGTGCTGCGCTCGCGCCGGCGGGTACCGGAGGATGGCGGCGATGAGACTTCTGCCGCTCGAGCGGATCGCCGCGGACGTGCTGCTCGGCGCCACCGTGGTCGCCGCCGGCGTGTGGCGCGACGTCCTGCGGGGCGCCGGCACCGACTTCCTGCTGCCGGTGTCGCCCGAGGCGGCGGTCGCCGTCCACGTGGCGTCCGCCGTCGTGCTCGTCGTCCTGCGCCGCCGGCGGCCGCGCGTCTGCGCGCTGGCGCTCGGGGGCCTGTCCGTCGTGGTGCCGTCGTACGCGGCCCTGGTGATGCCCTACTCGGCGGCCCGGTACGGCCGGCGCGGTGCGGCCACGGTGGTGTGCGGCCTCGCCGCGCCGGCAGGCTGGGTCGTCGGCGCCGACCTGTGGGCCGGCGGCGACCCGGTCAGCGGCGTGCTCCTGGCCGCGGCCACGGCGACGGCGGGCCTCTATGCCCGCGGGCGGGCCGAGGCGCTGGAGTGCCTCGAGGAGCAGGTGGTCCGGACGGCGCGCACCGAGGACCGGCGCCGGGTGGCCGCCGACCTGCACGGCGCCGTCACGCACCACGTCACGCTCGCGGTGATGCGGGCCGGTGTGCTCGCGGCGCGCGCCCCCGACGACGCGGTGCGTACGGAGGCCGAGGGCGTGCGCGCGCACGGCGTGCACGCCCTGCGGGAGCTGGGCGACATGGTGGCCGCGCTGTCCGATCCGGCGCCGGGCGCCGGCGTGAGCACGACCCGACCCCCGTCGTGGACGCGGGTCGTCGAGGAGGCCGTCGCCGCGGGCCAGGACGTCACGTCGCACCAGGTCGGTGACGCGCTGGATCCCGGCGACCCCGTGGCCGGGCTGGTCGACGACGCCGTGAGGGAGGCCCTGGCGAACGCCCGCAAGCATGCGGCGGGTGCCGCCGTCGCGGTCCATCTGGCGGTGCGCGCGGCGTCCGTCCGGCTCCTGGTCCGTGACGACGGCGCGGCGGCGGGCGGCCGGGGCCCGGGGACCGGGGCGGGCACGGGCCTGGACCGGCTACGACGAGCCGCGGCCGCGCTGGGCGGGCGGCTGGAGGCGGCACCGACGCCCGAGGGCGGTTTCGAGGTGGACGTGCGCGTGCCGCGCACCGGGGAGGCGTCGTGACCCTCGGAGCGCCGGGCCGCCTCGTCGACGTGCTGCTCGTGGACGACGACCCGCAGGTCTGCGCGCACCTGGCGGCGATGCTGGGCGGCGACGCCGCGCTCCGGGTGGTCGGCCGGGCGCACGACGGCCCGGCCGCGGTCCGCGAGGCGGGCCGGCTGCGCCCCGACGTCGTCCTCCTCGACCTGCGGATGCCGGGCGGGGACGGCCTGGACGCCGTCGCACCGCTCGCGGCGCTCGGAGCCCGGGTGGTGGTCCTCACGGCGTTCGACTCCGGCCGGGACGTCGACGCCGCGCTCCACCACGGCGCCGCCGGCTACGTGCTGAAGTCGAGCGCGCCCCGCGACCTGGTGCACGTGGTGCGTGCCGCGGCGGCCGGCCACCAGGTGCTCGCGCCGCCGGTGGTGCGGCGCCTGTCGCGGCGCACGACGCACGAGGCCGCGCTGGCGGCCATGATCCGACGCACGCTGACGGACCGGGAGCTCGAGACGCTGCGTTCCCTGGCGGCGGGCATGTCGAACGGGCAGATCGCCGACGACCTCGGCATCGGCGTCCCGACCGTCAAGGGCCACGTGTCCGCGCTGGTGCGCAAGCTCGGGTGCTCCAGCCGGCTGCAGGCCGCGCTGCTCGCCCGGGACGCCGGCATCGACCGGGTCTGACTCCTGGGGCGGGTCAGGCGCGGCGCCCGCCCGCGCGGGCGAGGCGCGCCGGCCACCACACCCGGTCCCCGACGTCGTGGACGAGGGCGGGGACGAGGAGGCTGCGGACCACGAGGGTGTCGACCAGCACGCCGAACGCGACGATGAACGCGAGCTGGGCGAGGAAGAGCAGCGGGATGACGCCGAGCGCCGCGAAGGTCGCGGCGAGCACGACTCCGGCGGAGGTGATCACCGACCCGGTGACGGCCAGGCCTCGCAGCACGCCGCGCCGGGTGCCGATCTGCAGGCTCTCCTCGCGCACCCGGGTCATGAGGAAGATCGAGTAGTCCACGCCGAGGGCGACGAGGAAGCAGAACGCGTACAGCGGGACGGACGGGTCGGCGCCGGGGAAGTCGAACACGTGGTTGAACAGGATCGCTGCGACGCCGAGCGCCGAGCCGAACGAGAGCACGTTGGCGGCCATGAGGAGGACGGCCGCCAGGACCGAGCGCAGCAGCAGCATGAGGATGACGAGGATGACCAGGAGCACCACGGGCACGATGACCCGCAGGTCTCGTTGCCCGGCGAGCTGGGTGTCCAGCCTCTCGGCGGCCGCTCCCCCGACGACCGCGTCCGGGGAGACCTCCTGGACGGATTCGCGCAGCGCCTGGACGGTCTCGACGGCTTCCTGGCTGTCGGACGGCGCCTCGGTGGTGACGTCGACGCGGACCTGGTCGTCGACGACGAGCGGGTCGCCCTGGGCGGGCGCACCGGGCGCCGGGGCGGGCTGGTCGGTGACGGGAGTCGCGGCCGCGACTCCGGTGGTGGCTCCGGCGGCGTCGACGACCGCGTCGAGGTCGTCCGCGGGCGCGACGACGGTCGCCGGCTGGGCGGAGACGCCCTCGAAGTGGGAGGTGAGCGCCTCCTCACCGTCGACGGAGTCCACCTGCGTGAGGAACACCTCGGAGTCCCCGGTGCCGTCGGAGTCGAGGGTCGGCACGAAGGCCGCGGCAGCGGCGAGCACGAGTGCGGTGACGATCCAGACGGGCCGGTCGTGCCGGCCGACGAACCCGGCGACGCGCGACCACAGACCGTGGCCGGCGACGGAGACCGCGTTGTCGTCGTCCGGGGCGTCAGCCGCTGCGGGCTGCGCGGCGGGGGCACCGGTGCCGTGCCGGGCGTGGCCGGGACCGTGCGGGACGCGGGGCCAGAAGACCCAGCGGGCGCGGCGTCCGCCGACGAGCAGCAGGGCGGGCAGCAGGGTGAAGGCGGACAGGAAGGCCGCGATGATGCCGATCGCGGCGACCGGGCCGAGGCTGCGGTTGGAGGACAGGTCGGACAGCAGCAGGCACAGCAGCCCGGCGACGACGGTGCCGGCGCTGGCGGCGATGGGCTCGAGGGAGGCGCGCACCGACCGCCGCAGTGCGGTGTAGGTGGAGTCGACGCGGCCGAGCTCCTCGCGGTACCGCGCGACGACGAGCAGCGCGTAGTCCACGGAGGCGCCGACGACGAGGATCGACAGGATGCCCTGGGACTGGCCGTTGAGGACCAGGATGTCGTTGGCGGCGAGGTGATACACCGCGAGCCCGGCGAGGCTCAGGGCCAGGACGGCGTTGATGATGACGACGAAGGGCAGGACGGGTGAGCGGTAGACGAGCGCGAGGATGACCAGCACGGCGCCGAGGGCGACCAGCAGCAGCACGGTGTCGATGGCTCCGAAGGCATTGGTCAGGTCGGCGACGAACCCGGCGGGCCCGGTGACCCACGCGTCGAGACCGGACCCGGCGAGACCGCCGTCGGCCGTGTCCGCCGCGGCGAGGTCGCGCAGCGCGGTGATCGACAGCCCCGCGACGCTGGACTCGTCCGCGCCGACGTCCTCCTGGGCGAGGTCGGCGTCCAGGGAGATCACCACGAGGGCCGCTTCGCCGTCCTCGGAGGGCACGACGACGGGGTCGGCGACGCTCACCTCGCCCACCGTGGCGGGCTCGTCGCCGGAGGTGCCCTCGAGCGGCGAGTCCGGCACGGCGTCGGCGTAGGCCTGGACCTGCCCGAGCTGGGCCTGGGTGAGCGGGGACCCGTCGGGGGTCTCCGCGACGAGCAGGGCGGGCAGGGTGGTGTCGTCGGCGAACTCGGCGGCGAGCTCCGCGGCCCGGGTGGACTCCGCGCTCTCCGGCAGAAACGCCGAGGACTCGTTCGTCTGGACGCTGCTCAGGTTGCCCTGCGCCTGCCCGCCGAAGGCGCCGACGGCGAGCCACACACCGAGGGCTGCCAGAATGATCAGTCCGCGGAGAGCTCCGCCCCACCTATTGCTCAGCATGCTGAGTATCATGACAAACACGGAGATGGGAGTGCAAGTGAGCGACGTCGCGCGATGGCCGGGCGAGCAGGAGCCCGAGCCCACGAGCGAGGACCCGGGTCAGTGGCCCACGGGACGCCTGCTCTTCACCGTCGCGCGCCGCATCGAGAGGGACTGGAACGCACACCTGGCGGCCTGGGAGCTCAACCACGCCGGACACCCCGTCCTCCTGCACCTGCTGGGCGGACCCCTCACCCAGCGGGAGATCGCGGCCCGCAGCGGGGTCACCGAGCAGACCATGAGTCGCATCGTCACGCGCCTCGAGCGTTCCGGGTACGTCACGCGCGACGACGACCCCCGCGACCGCCGTCGTCGCGCCGTCACCATCACCGACCCCGGGCGGCGCGCCGTCCTCGAGGCATCCCGGGTCCAGCCCGCCGAGGACCTGACGTCCCGCGGTCTCGACCCTGCGCAGGTCGAGCAGCTCCGCGCCCTCCTCGTCGCCATGGTCCGGGCCCAGCGGAGCTCCGACGGCGACGTCGACGGCGAGGGTTAGTCTGACCCGATGGACGTCCTCGCGCTGCCCGGGCTGACCGACTACCACGAGGCGTGGGAGCTGCAGCGCCGCGTCCACGCCGAGGTCGTCGCCGGCGAGCGGCCCGACACCCTGATCGTCGTCGAGCACCCCGACGTGTACACCGCCGGGCGGCGCACCCACCGCGACGAACGCCCGACGGACGGCACGCCGGTCGTCGACGTCGACCGCGGCGGCAAGGTCACCTGGCACGGGCCCGGCCAGCAGGTCGTCTACCCGATCCTGCGCCTCGCCGAGCCGGTCGACGTCGTCGCCTACGTCCGTGCCCTCGAGGAGGCCGTCATGGGCGTGTGCGCCCTCCAAGGCCTGGACACGATCCGCGTGGAGGGCCGCACGGGCGTGTGGCTGGCGGCGGACGACACGCGCCGCGAGCGCAAGGTCTGCGCCATCGGCGTGCGCACCGCCAAGGGCGTCACGATGCACGGCATCGCCCTCAACTGCTGCCCGGACCTGAGCCGGTTCGAGACCATCGTGCCGTGCGGCATCACCGACGCGGACGTGACGTCGCTGACGATCGAGACCGGTCGCACCGTCACGCTCGACGAGGTGGTCGCGCCGCTCACCGAGGCGCTGGCCCGCGAGCTCGCTCCGCTGCGGGCCGCGGTGCGCGGTGCCTCTGGTGTCTCTGGTGTCTCTCGTGCCGCCGGTGTTGCTGAGGTCACGTCCAGGCCGTGAGAGTCGGGGTCCTCCGGCGCGCGGCTCTCACGTAGTCTGACGACGTCCGGCGCGGCACATCGGGCCAGCACAGACCCGCCCCGCCGGGCGTCCACCTGCTCGACGACGACCGGGAGACACCCGTGACGATCGCACCCGAGGGCCGCCGCATGCTGCGCATCGAGGCCCGCAACGCCGAGACGCCCATCGAGAAGAAGCCCGAGTGGATCAAGACGAAGGCCGTGATGGGCCCGGAGTACCGGGACCTCAAGGGCCTGGTCAAGGGCGAGGGCCTGCACACGGTGTGCGAGGAAGCGGGCTGTCCCAACATCTTCGAGTGCTGGGAGGACCGCGAGGCCACGTTCCTCATCGGTGGCGACCAGTGCACCCGCCGGTGCGACTTCTGCCAGATCGACACGGGCAAGCCGGCCGAGTTCGACGCCGACGAGCCGCGCCGCGTCGCCGAGTCCGTGCGCACGATGGGCCTGAAGTACTCGACGGTCACCGGCGTCGCCCGTGACGACCTGCCGGACGGCGGCGCCTGGCTGTACGCCGAGACGGTGCGCCAGATCCACGCCCTCAACCCCGGCACGGGCGTCGAGCTGCTCATCCCGGACTTCAACGCGATCCCGGAGCTCCTGGACCAGGTCAACGAGTCGCGCCCCGAGGTGATGGCGCACAACGTCGAGACGGTGCCGCGGATCTTCAAGCAGATCCGCCCCGCCTTCCGCTACGAGCGGTCGCTGTCGGTGCTGACCCGGGCCCGCGACGCCGGCCTCATCACCAAGTCGAACCTCATCCTCGGCATGGGCGAGACCATCGACGAGGCGCGCGAGGCGCTGGTCGACCTGCACGAGGCCGGGTGCGACCTCATCACCATCACCCAGTACCTGCGCCCGTCGGTGCGCCACCACCCGGTCGAGCGCTGGGTGCGGCCCGAGGAGTTCGTCGAGCTGTCGCAGGCGGCGGAGGAGATCGGCTTCCTCGGCGTCATGGCGGGTCCCCTCGTGCGGTCGTCCTACCGCGCGGGGCGCCTCTGGGGCCAGGCGATGACCAAGCACGGGCGGCCGATCCCCGAGGCCCTGTCCCACCTGGCCGAGCCGACGACGGCACGCCAGGAGGCGGCGAGCCTGCTCTCGCCCACCACCCACTGACCACACCCGCCCGCCCACTAGACTGGACCACCATGGCCCGCTCCAAGTCCGACGCCGACGCGCCCGCAGAGGGCACCGGCAAGCAGAAGAAGCCGAAGAAGCAGCGCTGGTACCACCAGGTGTGGGCCGCGTACCAGATGACGCGCAAGCAGGACCCGACCGTCACCTGGGTGATCCTCGGCGTCTTCGTCGGCGTCCTCGCGGTCGCGCTGATCCTCGGGCTGGTCTTCGACGCCCCCGTATACGCGACGATCGTCGGGCTGCCGTTCGCGCTCCTCGCCTCGATGTTCACCCTGACCCGCAAGGCGGAGAAGGCGGCGTACACGCAGATCGCCGGGCAGCCCGGAGCCGCGCGTGCCGCGCTCGGCACGGTGCGCGGCGGCTGGGTGTTCGACGACGAGCCGGTCGCGATCAACCCGCGCACCCAGGACTTCATCTTCCGTGGGGTGGGTCGTCCCGGCGTCGTGCTCGTCAGCGAGGGCCCGTCGCACCGGGTCACCAAGATGCTGGAGGACGAGCGCCGGAAGGTCTCCCGCGTGCTGCCGAACGTGCCGGTCACGCTGGTCCAGTGCGGCGACGGCGAGGGCCAGGTGCCCCTGCCGAAGGTGGCCCGCAAGGTGCAGAAGCTCAAGCGCACGCTCACCAAGCCCGAGGCCGACCAGGTGCGCAAGCGCCTCAAGGCGCTCGGCGGGGCCCGCCTGCCGATCCCGAAGGGCGTCGACCCGATGCGGGCGCGCCCCGACCGCAAGGGGATGCGCGGCCGCTGACCGCGACCCGGCAACACGACGAGCCCCCGGCGCCTGACGGCGCCGGGGGCTCGTCGTGTCACGGCCGGGTCAGGTCACGGCCGGGTCAGCGCGACGGCCAGGTCATCTCCGACCCCAGCCGTCACCGCCGGACGATGACGGTGCCGGCGGCGCGGTCGTGAAGGCCTCGCCCGTCGGAGGCCCACACGACGGCGGGGATGACCAGGCACAGCAGCACGGTGCGGACCGCGCCGCGCGCGAAGCCGACCAGGACTCCGGCCGGGGCACCGAGCACCCGCACCTGCAGGCCGAGGATCCGGTGCCCGAGAGTGAACCCGACCGTGCTCACCAGCAGGAGGTTCTCCAGGGCGAAGATGCCCAGGGTCGCCCACGAGTTCGCGTCGGCGAGCAGGTAGCTGATGAGCATGGCCACGAGCCAGTCGAGGACGAGCGCGACCAGCCGGCGGGACAGCGGCGCCGGCGACCCCGGGCCGGACTCGGGCAGGCCCAGGCGCTCGGCTGACGACCCGCCGGGCCCCGCCCCGGAGCCGCCCTCGAGCCACGACCCCATGTCCTCGCGTGATGGCATGGTGCCAGCCTACGTCGGGCGCTCCCTGCGCCTGAGCCGCCGTCCCGCGTCATCTGCCGGACGGTCCCGACCGCCGCACCACCCCGTGTGTAACATGCCGGAAACACCGGGGCCATGCCAGGGTAACGACTCCCTTCTAGCGTCGGGCACGCCGACCCACGGCCCCTCACCGCGGCACGTCCGCGCGGTATGTCCGAGCGGTAAGTCCAGCAAGGAGCGCACGCATGTTCACCAACGCCGACGAGGCCATCGCCTATACCCGTCGTGAGGGGGTGGAGTTCATCGACGTCCGGTTCATCGACCTGCCGGGCGTGATGCAGCACTTCAACATCCCCGTCGAGCAGTTCGACGAGGACTCGTTCACCGACGGCCTCATGTTCGACGGGTCCTCGATCCGCGGCTTCCAGGCGATCCACGAGTCGGACATGAAGCTCGTGCCGGACGTCACCACCGCGTACCTGGACCCGTTCCGCAAGCGCAAGACGCTCATCATGAACTTCTCGATCGTGGACCCGTTCACGGACGAGCCGTACTCCCGCGACCCGCGCACCATCGCCGCCAAGGCCGAGGCGTACCTGCGCTCCACCGGCATCGCGGACACCGCGTTCTTCGCGCCCGAGGCCGAGTTCTACATCTTCGACGACGTGCGCTTCAAGACCGCGTCGAACGAGGGGTACTACCACATCGACTCCGTCGAGGCCGCGTGGAACACCGGTCGCGAGGAGGAGGGCGGCAACCTCGGGTACAAGACGCGGTACAAGGGTGGCTACTTCCCCGTCTCCCCGAACGACCAGTTCGCGGACCTGCGTGACGACATCTGCGCCGCGCTCGCCGAGGTCGGCCTCGACGTCGAGCGCGCGCACCACGAGGTGGGCACCGCCGGTCAGCAGGAGATCAACTACAAGTTCAACACCCTGCTGCACTCCGCCGACGACCTGATGAAGTTCAAGTACGTCGTCAAGAACGTCGCCTGGCAGGCGGGCAAGTCCGTCACCTTCATGCCGAAGCCGATCTTCGGCGACAACGGCTCGGGCATGCACTCCCACCAGTCCCTGTGGCTGAACGGCGACCCGCTGTTCTACGACGAGAAGGGCTACGGTGGCCTCTCGGACACGGCCCGCTGGTACATCGGCGGCCTGCTCAAGCACGCCCCGTCGCTGCTGGCCTTCACCAACCCGTCGGTGAACTCCTACCACCGCCTGGTCCCCGGCTACGAGGCCCCGGTCAACCTGGTCTACTCGGCCCGCAACCGCTCCGCGTGCATCCGCATCCCGGTCACCGGCTCCTCGCCGAAGGCCAAGCGCGTCGAGTTCCGCGTGCCGGACCCGTCGGCCAACCCGTACCTGGCGTTCGCCGCCCAGCTCCTCGCGGGCCTCGACGGCATCAAGAACCGCATCGAGCCCCCGGCGCCGGTCGACAAGGACCTGTACGAGTTGCCCCCGGAGGAGCACGCGCAGATCGCCCAGGTCCCCGCCTCGCTCGGCGAGGCCCTCGACAACCTCGAGCGCGACCACGAGTTCCTCACCCAGGGCGACGTCTTCTCCGAGGACCTCATCGCCACCTGGATCGACTACAAGCGCTCCAACGAGATCGACCCGATCCGGCTGCGCCCGCACCCGCACGAGTTCGAGCTCTACTACGACATCTGATCGGCGGCCCGCGTAGGGCCTGACCGGGTCACCGAAACGGCGGCTGACCTGCACGGACGTCAATCGACGTTGTGCAGCGTCGGTCGCCGTTTCGCATGCTCCCGTGTCACGGATGCGTCATCCCCCAGACGATGCCGCGGTGCACGCTCGCCCGTAGGGACCGCCGCGGCGAGTTGTACCATCTGGTACATGCTGACCATCGAACGTGTCATCCACGCCGCACGGAACCACGTCTGGGACTTCCTCGGCGACCTCGAGGCGTGGGCCGGGATGCTCCCGACCGTCGACGAGATCGAGCGCGTCGACGGCGTCGGCCCGATCGCCGTCGGCTCCCGGTTCCGCGTCAGGCAGCCGGGGCTCGCCGAGGCGACGTACGAGATCACCGAGTGGCAGCCGGGCCGCGCCTTCACCTGGCAGGCCCCGCTGCGCGGCGTCCGCACCGTGGCGACCCACCACCTCCGCGACCACGATTCCGGGAGTGAGCTCACGCTCGGGATCGCGTGGCACGGACCACTCGCCGGACCGGTACGCCTGACCTTCCGCCGGAAGACGCTCCGCTTCCTCGACGCGGAGGCGGCCACGCTCGCGCGGCTCGCCGAGGCGCGCCCGTGAGCACAGCGCGAGACGCACTGCTGCAACGTGCGGTGGCATGGTTCGGAGAGCACGGCGTGGGCGACACCAGCATGCGGGCCCTGGCCGCCGCACTGGGCACCAGTCACCGGATGCTGCACTACCACTTCGGCTCTAGGGAAGGACTGCTCGGCGCCGTGATGGAGCACGTCGAGCACAGCGAACGCGACGAGCTCGCCCACATCACCACGTCGGACGACGACCCCCTGGGTGCCGCGCTCAACCTGTGGCACCGTATCGCCGACGCCGCCGAGACCTTCGCCCCGCTCTTCTTCGAGCTGTCCAGCCACGCGATGCTCGGGCATGAGTACGCCCAGCCGTGGCGTGCCTGGGTCGCCGGCTGGACCGCCGTCACCACCTCCTTCTACGAGAAGGCGGGCGCCGCACCCGGAGAGGCCGAGACGCTCGCCCGGCTGTCCCTGGCCCAGACCCGCGGCCTGCTTTTCGAGGTCGCGCTCACGGGCGACCGGAGCGCGGCCGACGTGGCCATGGCGCGCTTCGTCGCCATGATGCGGGCGGCGCTGCCGGACAGCAGCACACGTGGAGCCGCGAGCGAGGAGTGACACCGCCATGAACGTGGCGTCGTCTCGAGACGACCGGAGGCCCAGCAGGCCCCTACCGGTGCGCCGCGGCGGCGTCGCGGATCGCGGTGCGGGTCGCTCCGTGGACGGCAGGCAGGGCCACGCGCGACGCCCATGGCGCGCCGCGAACGTCTCGGGGAAAACGCAGCCGGCGGAGGAGGTAGAGCTCCTCGATGTCGTCGAGCGTGAGCCCGACGACGAAGACCCCCCGGCGGCGCGACTCCACCAGCCCTCGGCCTCGGCTCGCCGGACGGGACGCAAGCCTCCAGGTCACGCCGTGCGCACGGCCCTCGCCATGGGCCAGACTGAGCACCGCACCCGACCCGAGGAGGCCCCGTGACACGCATCGTCGACGTCGCCCGGCGCGCAGGCGTGTCCACGGCGACCGTCTCGCGCGTGCTCAACGGGAAGTCCGTGCGCCCCGCGCTCGCCGCCGCCGTGCACGACGCCGTCGCGGAGCTCGGGTACACCCCGGACCGCACGGCACGGTCGCTGCGGCGGCGGCACAGCGAGACCGTCGCCCTCGTGCTGCCCGACGTCGAGAACCCCTTCTTCACCGCCGTGGCGCGCGGGGTGGAGGACGCGGCGCTCGCGGCGGGGTACTCGGTCGTGCTGTGCAACACCGACGACCGCGCCGACAAGGAGGACCTCTATCTCACCGTCGCGGACGTCGAGAACATGGCGGGCGTCGTCCTCGCCCCGGCGGACGCCCACCCGGCGATCGACCGACTGGTGGAGCGCGGCAGGAGCGTCGTCGTCATCGACCGGCGCGTCGCCCACGACGTCGACCAGGTGACCTTCGACAACCGGGCGCTCGGCCACCGGGCCGCGACCGCGCTCCTCGACCGCGGCTTCCGCCGCATCGCGTGCGTGACGGGCCCCGCGACGACGAGCACGGCCGTCGACCGGGCCGAGGGCTGGCGCGCCGCCCTGCACGACGCGGGCCTCGCCGCGGACGACGACCTGCTCGTGCACGCGAACTTCCGCGTCGACGGCGGCTACGACGCGATCGGCACCCTGCTCGGGCGGTCACCCGCCCCCGACGCCGTCGTGGCGACCAACAACCTCGCCGGCGTCGGGGTGCTGCGCGCGCTCGCTGACCGGCACGGCGGCCCCGTGCCCGCGCCGGCCGGCGACGGACCCGACGGCCCGGGGCTGGGCGTGGGCGTCATCGGCGACCTGCCGTTCGCGACCTCGCGGACGTCGGACGTCGCCCTGGTCCCGCTCAACCCGCGCGGACTCGGCACGACGGCGGCACGCCTGCTGCTCGAGCGGATCGCGGGGAGCGACGCCCCGGCACGCCACCTCGTCCAGGAGATCGGGGACGGCACCGATGCCGTGGCCCCGGCCCGCCCGGCCTGACCACCCGCTTCCCCCCGCTCTCCCGACGCCGCACCTCGGGGCCACCGGCCGGGCCCGCCCGCCGACCACGGCACGCACCGCACTTGCACGCTGTAATCGATTACTGGCAGGCTGGGTACCCGTCCGTCGCCCCGAAGGAGCCGCCTCGTGACCACTCCCGCCTACGCCGTCCCCGCCCTCCCGGAGCCACCGGCCGCCCCCGCGCGCACCGCCTACCTCGTGGCGTCCGGCGACCTGCGCGAGTCCGCGAACGTCGCCGGCTGGCCCACCCAGGTGGGCCTGGAGCGGATCCTCACCGCCGCGTTCGCCGCGCACGGCTGGGCCCTGGAGCGCGGCCACGACGTCGACCCCGTCACCGGGCACGGGTTCATCAGCTCCCAGCGCATGGGCATGACCGTCTTCGCCTCGATCCCGCCCGACGCGCCGCTCGTCGTCGCCGAGGCGGTGTGGCAGTACAGCCACCACGTGCTCGCCGGCCTGCGCACCCACCGCGGCCCGATCCTCACCGCCGCGAACTTCGCCGGCGACTGGCCCGGCCTCGTCGGCCTGCTGGGCCTCAACGCCGGCCTGACGAAGATGGGCCGGGAGTACTCCACGGTCTGGACCGTCGACGGCACCGACGCGTGGTTCCGCGACGCGATCGGCGAGTGGGTCACCACCGGCCGGGTCACCCACGACGACTCCCACGTCCATGCGCTGCCCGCCCTGCCCGGCACCCCCGAGACGCGGCTCGGGGAGGCGCTCGCCGCCCAGCTGCTCCGGGAGAAGGCGATCATCGGCGTCTTCGACGAGGGCTGCATGGGCATGTACAACGCGATCTTCGACGACGAGCTCCTGGCCGGCATCGGCATCTACAAGGAGCGGCTGTCCCAGTCCGCGCTGTGGGCCGAGATGCAGCGGGTGGGCGACGCCGAGGCCGACGAGGTGCAGCGGTGGCTGGAGGACGCCGGCATGACGTTCCGCCTCGGCACCGACGAGGCCACCGAGCTCACGCCCGCCCAGCTGCGCTGGCAGCACAAGATGTACGTCGCGGCCCTGCGCATCGCGGACGACTTCGGCCTCGACGCCGTCGGCATCCAGTACCAGCAGGGCCTCAAGGACCTCTCCCCCGCCTCCGACCTCGCCGAGGGCCTGCTCAACAACACCCGGCGCCCGCCCGTGCGCTCGCGCGACGGCGCGCGCGTGCTGTGGGAGGGTCGGGCGTTCCCGCACTTCAACGAGGCGGACGAGGGCGTGGCCGTCGACGCGCTGGTGACCCACCGGCTCTGGACCGCGATGGGCCTCGACCCCGCGACCACGCTGCACGACGTGCGCTGGGGCGAGGAGTACGACGGGCAGTTCGTCTGGGTCCTGGAGATCTCCGGCTCCGTGCCGCCCTCCCACCTCGAGGGCGGGTACGCCGGCGCCGAGGGCTGGCGTCAGGACCCCGTGTTCTTCCCCGCCGGCGGCTCCACGATCAACGGCGTCTCCAGGCCCGGCGAGATCGTCTGGTCCCGCGTCTACATCGCGGACGGGCGCCTGCAGGTCGACCTCGGCCGCGCGACCGCGGTCCGCCTCCCCGACGCCGAGACGCTGCGCCGCAAGCAGGCCACCAACCCCGAGTGGCCGATCATGCACGCGGTGCTCCACGGCGTCACCCGCGACCAGTTCATGGCCCGGCACAAGGCCAACCACCTCAACGTGGCCTACGCCCCCGACGCCGCGACGGCCGACAAGGCGCTGGAGGCCAAGGCGGCGCTCTTCGCCGGTCTCGGGATGCCCGTCCACCTGTGCGGCGACACGGCCCTGACCGCCGGGGGCGGCGGGCGCTGACCCCTCCGGGCCCGGGCGGGGCTACTGGCCCACGCGGCCGTCGACGCACTCGCGCAGCAGGTCCGCGTGGCCGCAGTGCCGCGCGTACTCCTCGATGTGGCTGACGAGGAGCTCGCGCAGCTGCAGGCTCCCGCCCGGCTCCGGCCCGAGGTCGGACAGGCCGGCGTTCGTCGCGCCGAGGTCGTCGATGCCGTCGACCATCCGGTCGGTGGCCGCCATCTCGTCGCGCCATCGGCGAAAGGCGTCCGCCACCACGGCGGGGTCGGCGACGGCGCCGTTCCAGTCCCCGTCGCGGTCGTCCTCGCTGCGGTACAGCCAGGGCGCGTCCTCGCCCGTCATGATCCTGCGGACGTGCCGCTCGTCCTCGGTGAGGTGCCGCACCAGCCCCAGCAGGGACATGGTGGACGGCGGGACCGACCGGCGCGCGAGCTGCTCCGCGTCCAGACCGGCGCACTTCATCTCGACGGTCAACCGGTAGGAGCGCAGGTCCTCGAGCAGGATGCCGCGCTCGTCGTCGCGCGCGGCGTCGGTCTCACGCGGGTCGTCGTCCGGGTCCACCCACATGTCGGCGTACACGGTCGCCTTCGTCCACCGCGCGGGTGCGGTCTCGCCGTCCGAGGAGGTCATGCCGGCATCGTCCACCGGACCCGGCCCGGCTCGCCACGTGATTTTCGCGCCGGCGCGCAGGCGCCGGGCACCATCGCTCAGGCGGTCGTCCCGTCGCCCGCCCCGGCGGAACCCGCCGCGGCCGGGGCCTCGTCGCGCGGGTCGTCGTCGCTGCCGAACGGGTGCATCACCGCGACGGCGACGGCACCGACGACGACGCCGACGAGGGCGGAGAAGAACGTGTTGACCAGCCACGCCAGGAACCCGCCGACGCCGGGGACGGCGTGGGCGACGACCTCCTCGAGGTGGTGGACCACCTCGTACGGTCCGTGCCAGCCGAGCTCGTCGACGCCGACGAGCAGGATGTGCCCGCCCACCCAGAGCATCGCGACGGTCCCGACGACGGAGATCACGGCGAGCACCTTCGGCATGCCGGACACGAGCCCTCGCCCGACCCGCCGGCTCGTCGCGGAGGAGCGCCGCGCCAGCGACAGGCCGACGTCGTCCATCTTCACGATGAGGGCGACCACGCCGTAGACGATCACGGTGATCGCGAACGCCACGACGAGCAGGATCACGAGGCGCGAGAAGAACGGCTCGTCGGCGACCTCGTCGAGCGCGATGACCATGATCTCCGCGGACAGGATGAGGTCGGTGCGCATGGCGCCGGACACGAGCGTCTTCTCGGCGTCCGGGCCCACGGCGGCGGCGGGCTTCTCGTGGTCGGTGTGCCCGCGCACGCGCCGCCAGACCTTCTCGGCGCCCTCGAACGCCAGGTACGTGCCGCCGAGCATGAGGATCGGGGTGAGCAACCAGGGCGCCCACTGGCTCAGGATCAGGGCGATCGGCAGGATGATCAGGACCTTGTTGCGGATCGACCCGATCGCGATCTTCTTCACGATGGGGATCTCACGCTCGGCGGCCACGCCGTGCACGTACTGCGGGGTCACGGCGGTGTCGTCCACGACGACGCCCGCGGCCTTCGCCGTCGCCCGGCCGGCCGCGGCACCGACGTCGTCGAGCGACGCGGCCGCGAGCTTCGCGATCGCCGCGACGTCGTCGAGCAGCCCGAGCAGGCCGGCGCTCACGCCGTCACCACCGCACGGGTCGTGCGTCCGTCGACGAGCGGTGAGAGCCCTGAGGTTCGCATGTGCTCATGGTGCCGTACGCGGCGGCGCGGCAGCACGCACGACCACCGGCACCACCGTCAGTCCTCGCCGTAGAAGAGGCGCTCCATCACGGCGCGGGCGCGGCGGGCGGTGCGCAGGTACAGGTCCTCCAGCTCGGCGCCGGTACCGACGTCCCCCATGAGGCTCGCGACGCCCGCGAGGGCACGCCGGTCGTGCGGCAGCACGTCCACCTGGGCGCCGCTGGTGCGCCCCGACCACAGCACGACGGCGGACCGCAGCCGGGAGGCGAAGTGCCAGGCGTCGCGCAGGCAGGACGTGTCGTCCGCGTCGATCAGCCCCGCGTCCTCGGCGGCCTCCAGCGCGGCGACCGTCCCGGTGGTGCGCAGGGCGGGCACCTCGTGGGCGTGCTGCAGCTGCAGCAGCTGGGCGGTCCACTCGACGTCGGACACGGCCCCGCGGCCGAGCTTGAGGTGGCGCGCGGGGTCCGCGCCGCGCGGCAGTCGCTCCGCCTCGACGCGCGCCTTGATGCGCCGCACCTCGCGCAGGTCGGCGTCCGCCAGCCCGCCGGTGCGGTAGCGCAGCGGGTCGACGAGCGCGGTGAACCGCGCGCCCAGCCCCTCGACGTCGCCGGCCACGGGGCGGGCCCGCAGCAGCGCCTGCGACTCCCAGACGCTCGACCAGCGCTGGTAGTACTCGGCGTAGGAGGCGAGGGTGCGCACCAGCGGTCCCTGACGCCCCTCGGGGCGCAGGTCGGCGTCGACGGGCAGCGCCGGCTCGGGCCCGACGGCGGACAGCAGGGCCCGCAGCCGCGCCGCGGCCGTCTGCGCGAAGGCCTGGGCGGCCCCCGGGTCGGCGCCGTCGACCGGGTCGTGCACGAACAGCACGTCGGCGTCCGACCCGTAGCTCATCTCGCGTCCGCCGAGCCGGCCCATGGCCACCACGAGCATCCGTGTCGGGTCGTCGGCCGGGCCGGCGATCCCGTGCTCGGCGCGGGCCGCGTGCTCGGCGACCCGCAGGCCCCCGACGAGCACCATGTCGGCGGCGTCGGAGATCGCGGCGGCGGCGTCGACGGCGTCGAGCAGGCCCAGGACCTCCGCCGCTCCGGTGCGGGCGAGCTCGCGGCGGCGGACGGCGCGCAGGCTCGTCGCCGCCTGGTCGACGTCGTCCGCGCGCGTGAGCACGGAGTCGACCTCCGCGGCGAGCCGCTCGGCCCCCCGTGGCTCGAGCCCCGCCGTGTCGGCGAGCCACTGCACCGACTCCGGGGACCGTGCGAGCGCCTCGGCGAGGTAGGCGGAGGACGACAGCAGGCGGGCCAGGTGGAAGGCCGCGTTCTCCGAGTCGCGCAGCAGCCGCAGGTACCAGGGGGTGCTGCCCAGGGCGTCCGACAGCTTGCGGAAGGCCAGCAGCCCCGCGTCGGGGTCGGCGCCGTCGGCGAACCAGCCGAGGAGCACGGGCAGGAGCTGGCGCTGCAGGGACGCGCGGCGCGAGGTGCCGGCGGTGAGGGCGGTGACGTGCCGCATGGCGCCGTCCGGGTCGCGGTAGCCGATCGCGGCGAAGCGCTCGCGCGCGACGTCCGGGGACAGCGACAGCTCGTCGTCGGAGAGCTGGGCCGACGCCGGCAGCAGCGGCCGGTAGAAGACAGCCTGGTGCAGGGAGCGCACCTCGCGACGGGTCGCGCGCCACCGCCGCTGCAGGCCGTCCGCGCCCTCGGCGCCCGTCCCGAGGGAGCGGGCGAGACGGCGCAGGTCCTCGTCCGCCGTCGGCAGCAGGTGCGTGCGACGCAGCCGGAACAGCTGGACCCGGTGCTCCAGCGCCCGCAGGAACCGGTAGCACTCCCCCATCCGCGCCGCGTGCTCACGGCCCACGTAGCCGCCCGCCGCGAGGGCCGCCAGCGCCGTCAGGGTGTGCGGGCTGTGGATCCGCTCGTCGGTCCGCCCGTGCACGAGCTGCAGGAGCTGGACGGTGAACTCGACGTCGCGCAGCCCGCCCTTGCCAAGCTTGATCTGCCGGTCCGCCTCGGCGGGCGGCACGTGCTCCTCGACCCGCCGCCGCATCGCCTGGGCGTCCTCGACGAAGTTCTCCCGGTTGACGGCGGACCACACGAAGTCCTCGACGGCGTCGCGGTAGTCCCGCCCGAGCTCGGCGTCGCCCGCGACCGGGCGCGCCTTGAGCAGGGCCTGGAACTCCCACGTCGCGGCCCACCGCTCGTAGTAGGCGACGTGGCTGGCGAGCGTGCGCACCAGCGGCCCCTGCTTGCCCTCGGGCCGCAGCGCCGCGTCGACGGGCCACAGCGCCGGCTCGGCGGACGTGCCCGAGCACACCCGCTGCAGCCCGGTCGCGAGCCGGGTGCCGACGGCGAGCGCCTCCTCCTCGGTCGTGGCCGTGCCGTCCGGCCGGGTGCCCGGCTCGCACACGTAGACCACGTCGACGTCGGAGACGTAGTTGAGCTCGCGGCCGCCCGTCTTGCCCATGCCGATGACGGCCAGGCGCACGCCGGTGCCGTGCGGGTCGTCCTGGGGGCCCTCGAGCTCGGCGCGCGCGACCGCCAGCGCCGCCTCCAGCGCGGCGGCGGCCAGGTCGGCCAGCGCCGCCCCGACGACGGGCAGGTGCTCGGTGGCGTCGGGGGCCGTGAGGTCGTCGGCCGCGATGCGCAGCAGCCGCTCCCGGTAGGCGCGCCGCAGCGCGTCGGTGGTCGTCGGTGCCCCGGCGTCGGGCCAGTCGCGGCCCGGCTCGCCGTCGGGCGGGGCCGCCACCGGGACCGCGACGTCCGGGTCGGCGCCGACGGCGCGCAGCAGCGTCGCGCGGACGGCGCGCTCGGCGCCGTCGGGGACCCCGACGTCCTCCGTCCTCGTGTCGTCGTGAGGCGCGTCCTCGGCGGGCTCGGGCACGGTGGGCTCGGGCTCGGCGGTGCCCTCCGCGTCCGCGGGACCGCCGTCGCCGGCCAGGGCGTCCAGCAGCTCGGGGCGCCGCACGACCTCGTCCCCGAGGGCGGACGAGGCGCCCAGCACGGCGACCAGGCGGGCCCGGAGCGCCGCGTCCGCGGAGCCGGCCGGTGCGGCGAGCGCCGCGGCCACCTGCTCGCGCGCGGGCTCGCTCTCGGCGAGGCGCACGAGCTGGAGCAGCGCCAGGTCGGGGTCGGCGCTGGCGCCGAGCGCCGTCAGCACCGCCACGCCGTCCCCGTCGGGCAGCACCCGCTCCAGCGACGGGTCGGCCCACAGGGTCGCCGACCGGGTGAGGTCCGCGAACCCCGCCTGCAGGAGCCGCCGGGTGGGGGTCTCGCGTCTGCCTGTGCCGGACGTGGTACTCACCCCTCCGACCCTAGCGGCGCACGGTCCGCGGTCGCGGGTCGTCTCACGCCCGCGCCCCGCGGCCCACGGGCGGGCCTCACAGGTGCTGCAGGAACCGCCGCAGCTCGTACGGCGTCACCTGCGCGCGGTAGGCGTCCCACTCCTGGCGCTTGTTGCGCAGCACGTAGTCGAAGACGTGCTCGCCGAGCGTCTCCGCCACCAGCTCGGACCCCTCCATGAGCTCGATGGCGTCGTCGAGCGACTGCGGCAGCGGGGCGATGCCCAGCGCGCGCCGCTCGCGGTCCGTCAGCTCCCAGACGTCGTCGCCGGTCGCCTCCGGAAGGTCGTACCCCTCCTCGATCCCCTTGAGACCGGCCGCCAGCAGCACGGCGAAGGCCAGGTAGGGGTTGGCGGCGGAGTCGAGCGCCCGGTACTCCACGCGGGCGGAGTTGCCCTTGCCCGGCTTGTACATCGGCACGCGCACCAGCGCGGAGCGGTTGTTGTGGCCCCAGCACACGTAGCTCGGCGCCTCGGACCCGCCCCACAGCCGCTTGTAGGAGTTGACGTACTGGTTCGTCACGGCGGTGATCTCGGCGGCGTGCACGAGCAGGCCGGCGATGAACTGCCGCGCCGTCTTGGAGAGCTCGAACTGGGCCCCCGGCTCGTGGAAGGCGTTGCGGTCGCCCTCGAACAGCGACAGGTGGGTGTGCATGCCCGAGCCCGGCTGGTCCGCGATCGGCTTCGGCATGAAGGACGCGAACACACCCTGCTCGAGCGCGACCTCCTTCACCACGGTGCGGAACGTCATGAGGTTGTCCGCCGTGGTCAGGGCGTCGGCGTAGCGCAGGTCGATCTCGTTCTGCCCCGGCCCCGCCTCGTGGTGGGAGAACTCCACCGAGATGCCCATCGACTCCAGCATCGTGATCGCGGCGCGCCGGAAGTCGTGCGTGCTGCCGCGGGCCAGGTGGTCGAAGTAGCCGCCGTTGTCCACCGGGACGAGCGGGGCCTGCGGGGACTCGACCTGGTTGAACAGGTAGAACTCCACTTCGGGGTGCGTGTAGAAGGTGAACCCGCGGTCGCTGGCCTTCGCCAGCGTCCGCTTGAGGACGTTGCGCGAGTCCGCGAGCGACGGCTCGCCGTCGGGCGTGAGCAGGTCGCAGAACATGCGCGCGGTGCCGTGGCGCTCGCCGCGCCAGGGCAGCACCTGGAAGGTGGTCGGGTCGGGCTTGGCGATCATGTCCGCCTCGTAGACCCGGGTGAGGCCCTCGATCGAGCTGCCGTCGAACCCGATGCCCTCCGCGAACGCCTGCTCGAGCTCGGCCGGGGCGACCGCCACCGACTTCAGGATGCCGAGCACGTCGGTGAACCAGAGCCGGATGAAGCGGATGTCGCGCTCCTCGACCGTGCGGAGCACGAACTCCTGCTGCCTGTCCATGTGACCATCCTGCACGAGTCGTGTTTCCAACGGGTGACACGCACCCCGCCGGGCGTGGGGCGGCGGCGTACGGGTACACCGTGCGGGTACACAGCGAGCCTGGCATACGCTGACGTCCATGGCGACACCCCTCGCGACCCCTGGTGACGACGCCGCGCACGGCTCCGACGCGCCCCGCCGTCGCCGCTACCGCGTGCACCACCTGGCCCGGGCGAAGGAGTCCGGCGAACGGATCACGATGCTCACCGCGTACGACGCGGTCACGGCCGCCGTCTTCGACGCCGCCGGCATCGACGTCCTCCTCGTGGGCGACTCCATCGGCAACACGATGCACGGGCACGCGACGACGCTGCCGGTCACGGTCGACGACATGATCCCGGCCGCCCGGGCCGTCGCCGGGGCCGCCGCGCACGCGCTCGTCGTGGTGGACCTGCCGTTCGGCTCGTACGAGGCCGGCCCGGAGCAGGCCCTGGGCACCGCCGTGCGCATCATGAAGGAGACCGGGGCCGCCGCGGTCAAGCTCGAGGGCGGACGCCGCTCGGCCGCGCAGATCCGCGCGCTGACCGACGCGGGCATCCCCGTCGTGGGACACCTCGGCTTCACCCCGCAGTCGGAGCACGCCCTCGGCGGGCCGCGGGTGCAGGGGCGCGGCGACGACGCGGCCGAGGCGCTGTGCGAGGACGCCCTCGCGGTGCAGGACGCCGGCGCGGTCGCCGTCGTCCTCGAGATGGTGCCGGTGGCCGTCGCCGAGCGCGCCACGGAGATCCTGCACATCCCCACGATCGGCATCGGCGCCGGCCCGCGGACCGACGGGCAGGTGCTCGTGTGGACCGACATGGCGGGCATGACGTCGTGGTCGCCGCGGTTCGCGCGTCGGTACGCGGAGCTCGGCCGGGTGCTGCAGCAGGCCGCGGAGGACTACGCGGACGAGGTGCGCTCGGGGGCCTTCCCGGACGCGGAGCACTCGTTCGAGCGCTGACGCCGGGGGCCCTCACCCCGCGCCGGGCAGGCGGTCAGTCGCGGCCGCGCCAGTGGTCGTCCTCCTCCTCCCACGTGTCGTTGCGGCGTCGCGCCGTGTCCAGGGCGTGCTGGGCCGCGTCGCGCGTCGGGTAGGGGCCCATCCGGTGGGTCCAGCTCGACCGGTCGCGGCTCTCCTCCACCTCGCCGGTCTTGGTGTTGTACCAGTACTGCACCGCTCCTGTGTCGCTCATACGTCGATCCTGCATCAAGATGGTCGCCATGGTGGAGGAGACGTCGCACCGGGTCGCGTTCGGCATCGACATCGGTGGCTCGGGGATCAAGGGGGCGCCCGTCGATCTCACGACGGGCGAGTTCGCCGCGGACCGGCGGCGGGTCCCCACGCCCGAGAAGTCCACGCCCCCGGCGGTGGCGACAGTGCTCGCCGAGCTGGTCGACTCGTTCGACCTGCCCGCCGACTGCCCCGTCGGCGTCGCGTTCCCCGCGCCCATGGACCGCGGGGTCGTGCGGTTCATCGCCAACCTCGACAAGTCGTGGAAGGGCGTCGACCTGCCCGCCCTCGTGCACGACGCCACCGGCCGCGCCGTCCGCGCCGTCAACGACGCGGATGCCGCGGGGGTGGGCGAGCACCGGTACGGCGCCGCCCGCGGCACCGACGGCGTCGTCCTCGTCGTCACGCTCGGCACCGGGATCGGCTCGGCCCTGCTGGTCGACGGCGTCCTGGTGCCGAACACGGAGCTCGGGCACCTGGAGATCGACGGGCACGACGCCGAGCACCGCGCCGCCGAGTCGGCGCGCGAGCGGCACGACCTGTCCTGGGAGAAGTGGGCCAAGCGCCTGCAGCGCTACTTCGAGACGGTCGAGATGCTGCTCTCCCCCGACCTCATCGTCGTCGGCGGCGGGGTGAGCAAGCAGCACAAGAAGTTCCTGCCGCTGCTGGACCTGCGGGCGCCGATCGTGCCCGCGACGCTGCTCAACCGGGCCGGCATCGTGGGCGCCGCTGCCCTCGCCGCCGACGCCGGCTGAGCGGCCGCGCCTCAGGTCATCGCACCCTCCAGCATCTCGGCCCCCACGTCGCGGGGGTCCACGTGCAGCAGGTGCAGCACGTCGCGCACCGCCGGCGGCGGCCGGTGCACCGAGACGTGCAGGCCCTCGTCCCGGCCGATGCGGCACAGCTGGATGAGGAAGGCCACCCCCGCGGAGTCGATGAACGTCACGTGGGACGTGTCGACGACGACGGGGAGGTCACGCTCGAACGCCTGGGCCAGGGCTGCCCCGGCCTCGTTGCGCAGGGAGATGTCGATCTCTCCCCACATGTCCACCACGCTGGCGTCGGGCCGCTCGCGCAGGGCGATGCCCCCGGTCCGTGCCTCGCTGGTGCGTGTCGTTGCAGCACTGTCAGCCATGGTCCTACCACCTGCGCCTCACGTCGTGAACGCTTGCGATCGGGACTCGCGACGTCGTCGTCGCGACCCGGCCAACGTACACCGGTGAGGAAGATCACGAAACCACAACAGAGGATGTCTTTACTATTCGTTCACACGCCAGTAGGGACCCGGTCGATGGCCCACGGTTGCCCTCCACGATTCCCGCCACCGGGCGTGGCCTGCACGGTGACCGCCGCGTGGTGGCCCCGCGGGCTCCTCGGCGTCCTGCGTGCGGCGTTCCCGGCGGGTCTGGTCGGCGTCTGGAATCGGTACGCACGCGTCACGGTCGACGTGCACGCCGGAGCACGGGCGAGGACGGGCGGGCCGGCGGCCCGACGTCCCCGGCGTCGGCCCGTCAGGCACCGTGCACCAGGGGGCCCCACGCTCTATCCTGTGAGGGCTCATGACTGATATGACCGGGATCGCCGCGCCGACGGCACCGCCGTGCGCGGCCGCCCATCGACACACGCACCAGCAGCGGTGACCCCCGTGGCACCGGACGGACCGGCCGGCGGGTCGGGCGAGCACGTGGTGCTCGGGGGCAGGTACGCCCTCGGCGACATCCTCGGCACGGGCGGCACGTACACGGTCTACGAGGCCACGCGGGTGCTCGCGCCCGAGCCCTCTCCGGGAGCAGATGACGGGACGGAGCCGGCGCTCCTCGTCAAGGTCCTCCACCCGCACCTGGTCGACGACGACGCGGCCCGCACCGCCCTGGCACGCGAGATCGCGGCGTCGGACCGGGTGGACCACCCGGGCGTCGTGAAGGTCCTGGACACCGGCGAGGACGTCGTCGCGGGCGCGACCGTGCCCTGGATCCTGACCCGCCGCCTGCCGGGCGTTCCCCTCTCGGAGCTCGCGGCCGGCGACGGGCTGCCGTGGCGGGACGCGCTCGCCGTCGTGGGCGGGCTGCTCGACGCCCTCGGGGCCGTGCACGCCGCCGGTCTGGTGCACCGTGACGTCAGCCCGCGCAACGTCGTCGTGGACCGGGGCGACGAAGGCGCGACGACCGTCGGTCTGCTCGACCTCGGGCTGGCCGTCGCCGCGGGAGGCGACGGCGACGGCGCACGCGTCGCCGGGTCGGTGGCGTACATGTCGCCGGAGCAGGCCCAGGGCCGGCCGCTCGACGCACGCAGCGACCTGTACTCGGCCGGCGCCCTGGCGTACTTCGCGCTGACCGGGCACGCGCCCTACGAGCGGGCGAGGCTCGCCGACGTGGCGCGCGCCCACGTCCAGGCGCCCGTGCCCGCGCCGTCGGCGCGACGGGCCGCCGTCCCCGCCGCCGTGGACCGCTTCGTGGCGCGGGCGATGGCCAAGGACCCCGCCCGGCGCTTCGCGGCCGCCGGGGCCATGGGCGCCGAGGTGTCGGCGCTGCTCGGCGCGGGCGCCGCCCCCGACGAGGGCGCCGACCAGACCATGACGCTGGGCCAGATCGCCGCGGAGGACCACGACAGGACGGCCGTCCTCGGGGCGGCGGGCCTCGCCGCGGCCGGAGCCGCCGCGGCTGCCGAGGAGGGCGACGCCGAGCTCCAGCGCACGCGGCAGTTCGACGCCGTCGACGCGGACGACACCGCCGAGGCGGCCGGTGCCGTCGGTGTCGCAGGTGCGGCAGAGCCAGGCGCCCCGACGACCGACACCGCCGAGGTTCCCGGCGTGCCGGCGGCCGACGCGGCGCCCGCGCCGGCGGAGCCCGAGGAGTCCGAGCGGCGGGGGTTCCTCACCGGGCGCAGGCGTGTCGCGGCGATCGTCCTGGCGCTGGTCCTGGCCGCTGCCGTGGGTGCCGTCGCGTTCGTGAACCTGCGCGACACCGGCGACCGCGAGCCGGTCGCGCCGGTGACGAACAGCCCGTCGCCGTCCCCCACGCCGTCGCCCACTGACCCCACCACCGCGCCGCCCAGCCCGACGACCGAGCCGACGTCCCGACCGACCCGGACATCGACGCCGACCCCGACCGAGACGCCCACCGAAGAGCCGACGCCGACCGACACGCCGTCCCCGACGCCGACGCCGACCGAGACGCCCACCCAGGAGCCCACGCCCACCGAGGAGCCCACGCCCACCGAGGAACCGACCCCGACGGAGGAGCCGACGCCCACCGAGGAACCGACCCCGACGGAGGAGCCGACGCCCACGGAGGAACCGACGCCGACGGAGGAGCCGACCCAGCCGGTCGAGTCGACCCCCACGGCAGACACAGGCGAGACCGGCACCGGCGCCGCCGCCTCCCCGTGACAAGCCTCCTGCCGGACGCCTCACCGACCATCGATCCGGTGTGCCGGCCGCTGCCGTGACGTGCAGCAACAACACCTGACGTGGGCGGTGGGATGGTGCGGACGAGTCGGTCTGTACGCCGGGTTCTGTTCCCGCGCCCGGTTGCCCTGGCGCGGGTGACGGTCATCCATCTAGGACCTGCGTTGCCGCAGGCCTCACGCGGTCTACCCGACTGTGCTTCTCCGCAGAGAATCGGGCGGGCCGCCCTCTGACACAGTCTGTCTGACCTTGCTCCAGGTGGGGTTTACCGAGCCACGCCCGTCACCGGGCGTGCTGGTGGTCTCTTACACCACCGTTTCACCCTCACCGCCGGTCTCCCGGCGGCGGTCTGTTCTCTGTGGCACTGTCCCGCGGGTCACCCCGGGTGGCCGTTAGCCACCACCTTGCCCTTCGGAGCCCGGACGTTCCTCGGCGACGGCACCCGAGGGCACCGCCGACGCGACCGCCCGACCGACTCGTCCGCGCCGACCAGTGTATCCGCAGCCCACGGCCTCCGGGGACGAGCTCGAGGTCGTCGGCGACGCGGCTCAGTCGCGGTCGGCCCCCTCGAACAGCGGACGGTCCTCGACCATGCGGGCCGGATCCCAGGTGAGGTCACCGGAGCGGAGGTCCGTGACGACCTGGCGCACCCAGTCGAGCTCGGCGCGCGTCACGGCGACGAGGTGCTCGTGCTCGAGCATCAGCACGCGCGGCAGCCCCCACGAGGCGGTGAGGTCCGCCTCGGCGGCGGCGCGCTCGAGCACGGACTCCAGCGCCGCGGCACGCTCGTCCAGCCGGTCGGCCACGACCTCCGGGGAGGTCAGCGCGAGCACGGCGAGCACGGCCCGGAACTCGGGGAACTCTCGTGCCGGGGTGGCGAGCGCCGCGTCCACCCACCTGCGCAGCGCGTCCCGACCGGCCGCCGTGAGCGCGTAGACGATCCGTGCGGGGGCGACGTCGCTCGCGACCTTCTCGTGGACCGCGACGAGCCCGTCGCGCTCCAGGCGCTCCAGCGCCTGGTAGACGCTGTTGCTGCGCGCGACGTTGACGACGGCGTCCTTCTGCCGGCTCTTGATCAGCCGCTGCATCCGGTACGCGTGCATCGGCTCCTCGGCGAGCAGCGCGAGCAGCACCATCGCCAGCGGGGAGCGGGGTCGGTCGGTCACGCACGTCAGCCTACGACCGTCACACCTCTTGCCATAAGATGGCTATCCATTTTATGGTGTCGCTATGAGAGCACTCGTGATCGGAGCGGGCATCGCTGGGCCCGTGACCGCCATGGCACTGCAGAAGGCCGGCCTCGACGTCACGGTCCTCGAGGCCCACGCACGCACCGCGGACGACGCCGGCGCCTTCCTCACGCTCGCCCCCAACGGGCTGCACGCGCTCGAGGTGCTGGACATCGACCACCACGACCTCGGGGGGTTCGACACGACCGCCCTGCAGATGCGCAACGCCCGGGGCCGCGCGCTCACCCGGCTGCCGATGGACGCGCCGGGCGGCGGGCTGCACTCCCAGACCGTCCGGCGCGCGGACCTCTACACGGCCCTGCGCGACGAGGCCGGCCGCCGCGGGATCGCCGTCGAGCACGGCAGGCGACTCGCCGACGTGACGCCCGGCCGCACGGGCGGCGTCGTCGCGACGTTCGAGGACGGCACGCGCGAGACGGGCGACATGCTGGTCGGCGCCGACGGGATCGGCTCGCGCACACGGCAGGTGCTCGACCCGGCCTGCCCGGCGCCGCGCTACACCGGCCTGCTCAACACCGGCGGGTACGCCACCGGGGTGGCGGTGGACGCCGAACCCGGCGTGTTCACGATGGTCTTCGGGCGCCGAGCTTTTTTCGCGTACCTGTGCCGCGGCCCCGGCGAGGTGTGGTGGTTCGCGAACATTCCCCGCACGGCGGCGGCCACGGCCGACGAGCTCGCGGCCTGGACGCCGGCCACCTGGCGCGCCGAGCTGGAGCGCCTCTTCGCGGACGACCGCTCCCCGGCGCTCGAGCTTCTCGCGGGCACCCCGCGGCTCCTCGGGCCGTGGAACACCCGTGACCTGCCGAAGGTCCCCGTCTGGCACCGCGGGCCCGTCGGGCTGGTCGGTGACGCCGCCCACGCCATCTCCCCGACGTCCGGCCAGGGGGCGTCGTTGGCCGTCGAGGACGGCGTCCTGCTGGCGCGGTGGGTACGCGACCTGGGCGACCCCGCCGCCGCGTTCGCCGCCTTCGAGGCGCAGCGCCGCCGCCGGGTCGAACGCCTCGTGGCGCAGGCGAAGCGCACGTCGAACCTCAAGATTCCCAACCCCCTGTCCCGAGCCGTGCGGGACCGGGTCGTGCTGCCCGCCGTGGGTCGGGTCGCGACCCGCACGTCCCGCGACTGGGTGACCGACTTCCGCGTCACGTGGGAGGAGCGTTCCGCACCGGCCCGGTGACCCGTCGGGCACCGTGCCCGACTAGGGTGTCCGGGTGCTGATCTGCCTGCCGCCCTCCGAGGGCAAGACGCCGGCGCCCGACGGCGGCGCCCCGGTCGACCTGGCCCGCCTCACCGCGGCCGAGGACCTGACCGACCGCCGCCGCGAGGTGCTCGACGCCCTCGCCGCCGTCAGCACCGGTCCCGACGCCCCCGAGGTCCTCGGCGTGGGCGCGTCGCTCGCCGCGGAGGTCGCCCGCAACGTCGACCTCAAGTCCGCCCCGACGGCGCCCGCCGCCCGCGTCTACACCGGGGTCCTGTACGCCGCCGCGGGTCTGGCGGACCTGCCCGACGACGTCGCGGCGCGCGCCGCCGACGACGTGCGGGTCTTCTCCGGCCTGTGGGGCGCCGTCTCCCCCGCCGACCGCATCCCTGCCTACCGGCTGTCCATGGGCGTCGACCTGCCCGGCGTCGGCAGGCTCGCCGCCGCGTGGCGCGCACCTCTGGCCGCCGCGCTCGACGACCGCGCCGCGGGCGACGTCGTCGTCGACTGCCGCTCCGCCGCCTATCTGGCCGCCTGGAAGCCCGACACCACCGCCACCGACTGGGTGACCGTACGGGTCGTGCGCGAGTCCGCCGGCAGGCGCACCGTCGTCTCCCACAACGCCAAGCACACGCGCGGGGTCCTGACGGGCCACCTGCTGCGACGCACAGGAGCCGCGCCGTCGTCGGCGACCGCCCTCCTGGACGCCGCCCGAGAGCTGGACGGCGAGATCATCGGCACCGAGGTCGGCAGCGGCCTGTCGTACCGCATGGTCGAGGCGACGATGCACGACGCGACGACGCGCCGCGGACCGCGCACCCTCGAGGTCGTCATCGCGTGACGGCCCGCGCGCGACGACGGCCGGGCGCACGCACACTGAGGTCCATGGCTTTCGACGAAGAGCTCGCCGCCCGCGTGCGCGCCGCCGTCGGCGAGCGCGCGGACTTCACCGAGCGACGGATGTTCGGCGGGCTGGCGATCATGGTGCACACCCACATGGCCGTCGGAGTGACCCGCGACGAGCTGATGGTCCACGTGGGCACGGACGGGCACGAGGCGGCCCTGGCCGCCGGCGCGCACGAGCTGCGCATGGGCGACCGCGTCATGCGCGGCACGGTCGGCGTCGCGGCGTCCGCGACGGCCGACGAGGAGACGCTGCGCGCCTGGGTGGACCGGGGCGTCGACCTCGCGCTCGCCACCCCGCCGAAGCCGGCACGGCGGTAGCGCTCTGCCGGCCGCGCTCAGACGTCGGTCGGGAAGCCGGTCGCGGTGATCTCGGCGAGCGTGGGCACCCCGTCGTCCGCGAGACCGAACCGGAGCACGGTGAGCGAGCAGGGCGGCAGCCGCAGCACCGGCCAGGACGACGGGGGCGCCCCGAGGGCGCGCCCGACCAGGGCACGGATCGTGATCGTGTGCGTCGCGACGACCGTGGTGGCGGACGGCTCCCCCGCGCCCACGACGTCCCGCAGACCCGCCCAGGCCCGCTCACCCACCTGCGCGAGGGACTCGCCGCCGGGCGGCGCGACGCCCGCGGACCTCCAGGCCTCGAGCTCGGCGGGCCATGCCTCGGCGACCTGCTCGGGCGTGAGGCCCTCCCACGCGCCGAAGTCGCACTCGGCGAACCGCTCGTCGGTACGCGGGTGCCGCCCCGTCCGGCGCCCGACCGCGGCCGCCGTCTCCAGCGTGCGCAGCATCGGCGAGGCGACGAGCGCGCCCGCGCGCGGCAGGTCGGGCCACAGGTCCTTGCCGATCCGGAAGACGGCATCGGCGGCGCGGGCCGCCTGGGTCCGGCCCCGCCCCGTGAGGGACGGCCCCGGGACGCCGCCGCCCGAGTACGCCCGCACCTCGGTCAGCGCGGTGACGCCGTGGCGCACCAGCACCACGGTGCGCGCCGTCGAGTCGGCGAGCGGGCTCGCCCCGGACGGGCGGATCATCAGGCGCCCGCGGCCTCGTCCGGCTGGCGCACGAGGATGCGGCCGCACTCCTCGCACCGCACGACCTGCTCCGGCGCGGCCGAGCGCGCCGCCGCGAGGTCGCCGGGGTTGAGCTCGAGCCGGCAGCCCTCGCAGCGGCCGCCGCGCAGGGCGGCCGCGCCCAGCCCGCCGAGCTGCGCCCGCAGCTTGTCGTACAGGGCGAGCAGGCCCGCGTCGAGGCTGTCGGCGACCCGGGCGCGCTCGGCCTGCACGCCGCGGCCGGCGGTGTCGATCTCGGCCCAGGCGGCGTCCCGCTCCGCGGTGGCCTTCTCCTTGCCCGCGACGAGCTCGGCGTGCGCCGCCTCGACCTTCGCCAGGGACTCCTGGTGGGCCTCGAGACGCTCCATGACCTCCAGCTCGACGTCCTCCAGCACGGACTGCCGCCGCGCGAGGGACTCGATCTCGCTCAGCACGGCCTGGGAGTCCTTCGCGGACAGCGCGCCCGAGTCGAGGCGCTGCTGGTCGCGCTCGGCGCGGGTGCGCACCTGCGCGACGTCCGCCTCCGCCTTCGCGACCTCCCGCTCGAGATCGGACACCGCGGTGCGCGAGTCCACGAGCGACCCCTGCAGGTCGGCCAGGCGCTTGTCGAGCTCGGCGATCGTCGCGAGCGACGGGTGGGTGCGGCGCTGGTGCACGAGCTGCTGCAACCGCGTGTCGAGCTCCTGGACCTCGAGCAGTGTGCGCTGGTCCTCGGGCGGTGCAGTGGCCACGGGCGGGTCCTCTCGTGCGACGTCGTCGGGTGGGTCAGCTCTGGTCATCCGGTGCGGTCCGCGCCGATCCGGGCGGACCACGGATCGGTGCCCAGGGTGCTCACCCTCGTGGTCACCGTACCGTCTGGCAGGCGTGCCTCGAGATCCTCGGCGGCGTAGCGCAGCCACGGCCACTCGCTGGCGAAGTGCGCCACGTCCACGAGGAACGGCGTGCCCGCGTCGGCGGGGCGGTCGCGGTGCTCGAACGCGGCGCGCTCGCGCAGCTCGGACGCCGGGTGGTGGCGCAGGTCGGCGGTGACGTACACGTCCGCGGCGGCGTCGCGCACGGCGTCGAACAGCGAGTCGCCGGAGCCCCCGACGACGGCGGCGGTCCGCACGGTGGCATCGAGATCGCCGGCCACCCGGACCCCCTGCGCCGTCGCGGGCAGCACGTCGGCCACGTGCTCGGCGAAGGCCCGCAGCGTGACGGGCGAGGCCAGGCGGCCCACCCGGCCGATGCCGCGCTCCGCGCCGTCCGCACCGTCCGAGTCGTCGGTGCGCGCGACGAGCGGACGCCGCCCGGTGACGCCGACCAGGTCGGCGAGCGCGTCCGCGACGCCGCGCGGCGCGGCGTCGGCGTTGGTGTGCGCCACGTGCAGGCCGCAGCCGGCCCGCAGCAGCCGGTGCACCACGTCGCCCTTGAACGTCGTCGCGGCGACGGAGTGCACGCCGCGCAGGAACAGCGGGTGGTGGGTCACGAGGAGGTCGGCGCCCCACTCCACGGCCTCGTCGACAACGGCCGCGACCGGGTCGACGGCGAACAGCACGCGGCGCACCGGGGCGGCGGGGTCCCCGGCGACCAGACCCACGGCGTCCCAGCCCTCCGCCGTCGACGGCGGGTACAGGGCGTCCAGGGCGTCGACGACGTCGGCCAGCGTGAGGGGTGCGGAGGTCATGACCCGACCCTAGCGACCGCCGCCACGGGCAGAGGCCGCCTCCGCGGCTACCTTCCGCAGCTACTTGGCGTCGGCGTAGGCCTCCACGACCTCGACCGTGAGGGGGAAGGACACGGGGAAGTCGCCGAACAGCAGCCGACCGGCCTCCTCCGCGGCGGCACGCACCTGCTCGGCGACGGTCTCGGCCATGGCGACGGGGGCGTGCACCACCACCTCGTCGTGCAGGAAGAACACGAGGTGGGGGCGGTCGGCGAACGGCGCGGGCGCGAGCCCGGCGGGCCCCGCGGTCCCGAGCTCCCACAGCCGGCGGCGGATCGAGGCGAGCCAGCACAGCGCCCACTCGGCGGCGGTGCCCTGGACGACGAAGTTCCGGGTGAATCGCCCCCAGGAGCGCGTCGCCGTCCGGGCACGGGTCGCCGCGTCGGCGCCGGCGGCGTCCTCCAGGGCGCCCGCCTGCGCGGCGTCCCACTCGCTGCCCGGCGGCGGGGACGACCGGCCCAGCCGGGTCGTGACGATGCCCCCGCGCTCCCCCGTGCGGGCGGCGTCCTCGACCAGGGCCACGGAGCGTGGGAAGGCCCGCGCGAGACGCGGCAGCACCTGGGCGCTCGCGCCGGTGGTCCCGCCGTACAGGGCGCCGAGCATGCCGACCTTCGCCAGCTCGCGGGTGGCCACGGCTCCCGAGGCCACGATGCCGGCGTACAGGTCGCCGCCCCGGCCCGCGCGCGCCATCGCCTCGTCGCCCGCCATGCCCGCGAGCACACGCGGCTCGAGCTGGGCGGCGTCGGCGACGACGAAGCGCCACCCCGGGTCGGCCACGACGGCGCGGCGCACCGCCTTCGGCAGCTGCAGCGCTCCCCCGCCGCTGGACGCCCATCGGCCCGTCACCACCCCGCCGACCACGTACTCGGGGCGGAACCGGCCGCCCTCGACCCACGCGTCGAGCCAGTGCCACCCGTTGGCGGTGAGCAGCCGATACAGGTTCTTGTACTCCAGCAGGGGCGCGACCACCGGGTGGTCCACCTGCTCCAGCTCCCACTTGCGCAGGCTGCGCGCCCCGACCCCGGCGTACTGCATGGCCTTCAGCAGATCGGGGTGGGAGTCCGGGTTGAGGGTGGGCGGCGCGTCCAAGGCGGCGCGGATGCGGTCGGCGAGCGCCTCGAGCCGGGCGGGGCGGCGGCCCTCGGGCGGGCGCGGTCCCAGCACCTCGGTGAGGATCGCGTCGTGCACGTCGGTGCGCCACGGCAGGCCCGCGTGCCGCATCTCGGCGGCGACGAGCGCCCCGGCGGACTCCGCCGCCAGCAGCAGCCGGAGCCGGGACGGGTCGTCGGAGCCGGCGACGGCGGCCCGCTGCGCGCGCAGCTCGGCCACCGCGCCGGCGGCGTCCGGGGCGCCGCCCGGGTGCGCGCGGGCACCGGCCGCCGGCTCGGGCCGGAGGTCGAACAGGGCGTCCGCCTGCGGCGCACGCGGGCGCGGCACGGGGGTGTGCTCGGGCGTCGCGGGCTCGTCCCACGGCCCCGGGGGCGCGGTGGCGAGGCCGGAGCCGGACGCGAGGGTGGAGTGGCGCAGGATCCGGTGCGCCAGGCGCAGGTCGTGGGCACGCTCGACGCGGGCGCCGTCGGCGAGCAGCGGCGGGTACCGCACGGCGGTGTCGTCCCAGGTCCACCGCACCGCGGCACGGTCGCCGCTCCGGTCGCGCTCGAGGGCGCGGACGGCGGCCGTCGCGTCGGCGACGGCCCCGGGACCCGCGTCCCCGTCCGGGTCGTCGAGGCGCCGCAGGCGCATGCCTCCGCCCGGCTCCGGGGCGAGGACGACGTGCACGGGCCCCATCATCGCCCGTGGTACCGACATCGCCGACGCCCGGTGGTGGCGGCGGCCGGTCGCGTCCCGGGTCGTGAGGCCCGGGGTCCAGCGGTGGTCACCGCGGGCACCGTGTGGTGCCCTGGGAGCGACCACCCGTAGCGCGCCCGGGCACCCCGGGGGCCGGACGACGAGGAGCCGAGCATGGCAGAGCAGGACGCGGGCCGGGCGCCGGCCGACGAGCAGGTCGACGTCGTGGTGGTCGGGCTGGGCCCCGGCGGCGAGGACGTCGCGGCACGGCTCGCCCGCGCGGGGCTGGCCGTCGTCGGGGTCGAGGCGAACCTGGTCGGTGGCGAGTGCCCCTACTACGGCTGCATCCCCACCAAGATGATGATCCGCGCCGCGAACGCGCTCGCCGAGGCCCGCCGGGTGGACGACCTCGCCGGCTCGGCCGAGGTGCACCCCGACCTGGCGCCCGTGGCGCGCCGCATCCGCGACGAGGCCACCACCGACTGGGACGACGCCGCGGCGGTCGAGCGCCTCGAGTCGGCGGGCGGCCGGTTCGTGCGGGGGTGGGGCCGCCTCGTCGGGCCGCGGGAGGTCGCCGTGGCGACGGCCGGCGGCGAGCGGCGGTTCCGCGCCCGGACCGGGGTCGTGCTCAACCCGGGCACGGCGCCCGTCGTCCCGCCGGTCGACGGGCTCGCCGACACGCCGTTCTGGACCAACCGCGAGGCCGTGAAGGCCGAGGAGGCGCCGCGGTCCCTCACGGTGCTGGGTGGCGGCGCGATCGGCTGCGAGCTGGCGCAGGCGTTCGCGCGCTTCGGGTCCGCGGTGCGGGTCGTCGAGGCCGGCCCGCGGCTGCTGCCCGCGGACGAGCCGGAGGCCGCCGCCCTCGTCGCGGAGCGGTTCGCCGCCGAGGGCATCGACGTGCGCACGGGGGTCAGGGCGTCGCAGGTCCGGCACGACGGCGAGGAGTTCGCGCTGCGTCTGGAGGACGGGACCGTGCTGGCGTCCTCCCACCTGCTGGTCGCGACGGGTCGGCGCACCGACCTGCCCGCCCTCGGGCTCGCGGCGGCGGGGATCGACGACGGCACCGACTCGGGCGCCCGCACGATCGCCGTCGACGACCGCATGCGGGCCGCGGACGGCGTGTGGGCAGTCGGCGACGTGACCGGCCACGGCGCCTTCACCCACATGTCCGTGTACCAGGCGCGCATCGCCGCGGCCGACGTCCTGGCCGCGCACGGCGCCGGCGACGGGGACGGGGAGCGCGCCGACTACCGCGCCGTGCCGCACGTGACGTTCACCGACCCGGAGATCGGCGCCGTCGGCCTCACCGAGGCCGCGGCGCGCGAGGCCGGCCTCACGGTGCGCACGGGCAGCGTGCCGGTGCCGTCGTCGACCCGCGGCTGGATCCACGGCGTCGGCAACGAGGGCTTCGTCAAGCTCGTCGCCGACGCCGACGCGGGGGTGCTGGTCGGCGCGACGTCGGCGGGCCCCCACGGCGGGGAGGTGCTCGCGATGCTCACGCTCGCGGTCCACGCACGGGTGCCCGTCGACCGGCTGCGGCAGATGGTCTACGCCTACCCGACGTTCCACCGGGCCGTCGAGGCCGCGCTGGACGACCTCCAGGGCGACGGGTCCTGACGCGCTGCGGCCTCGTCGGCGGCCCGGCCGAAGTAGCGCCGCAGCGTCCGGTGCCACGGGTTGTGCGGCAGCTCGGGGTAGCACAGGGCCGCGGCCACGCAGTACTTGCTCACGGAGTGCGGGCGGATCGAGCGGCGCAGCAGGGCCCGGTCCATCGCGCCCGCGGCGCCGGGCGTCTTGGTCTCGACGAGCACGTCGTCGGGGCCGTGGAACTCCCGGCCCGCGCCGCGGCACACGAGGTCGAGGTCGCAGGTCACCCGCTGGTCGTCGAGGTGGAGCGTCGTGCGGCGGTACACGGTCTCGACGACCGGGGACAGCCCGGCGGCCCGCACCGGGGCGAGCCGCTCCACGAATTCCGCCCCCGCTCCCCCGAGCTCGGCGGGCAGCCGGGGGTCGTGCTCGATGCGCTCCTTGACCGTGCGGCCCCGGTACCCCTTCGACTTCACCTCCAGCAGGCAGTCGCCGGAGTCGCAGTACGTGCGGGTGCGCACCTTGTAGCGCTGCCGGCGGCGCTGCACGTGGTCGCGGTAGAAGCCGAACCGCGGCGAGTCGAAGTACACGCTGCGGTACCGGAAGGCGCGCTGGTTGCCGATCTCGAGCACCCGGTAGCGGCCGCCGGCCTCGGCGAGGATCTCCGCGAGCGCCGCCCGGGGCACGAAGTACTTGCGGTCGACCCGGGTCATCAGGCCCGCCCGGGCGTCGAGCTCGCCGAGGGAGACCGGCTCGAGGTCGCCGACGACGTCGTCCAGTGCGCTCATGCGCTCACCCGCTCCGCCGGCGCGGACACCGGGGTCGCCTCTGCCGGCGTCCCCGGGGTGGTCATGGCGTGGGCGGCCCGGTAGCGCACGTCGACGAGCGTCGTGTCGCGCACCAGGTCCAGGTCGAGCACCTCGACGCGCAGCACGCGGCCGCCCAGCAGGCGCTCCAGGTGCGCGACCAGCCGCGGCTCGTCGCCGTAGGCGCGGTCCACGGTGACGGTGTGCCGGCGCGTGCGCGACGCGACCCGCGGGCTGTCCACGACCGCCGTCACGACCAGCATCAGCGCGGTGAGGGCGGGGGTGACCCACGCCGGGCCGGGCTGCAGGCCCGCCAGCAGGCCGAGGGCGAGCGCGGTGAAGTAGTAGGCGATCTCCTGCTGCGTGATCTGGTCGGACCGCAGCCGGATGATCGACAGGATGCCGAACAGGCCCATGCCCAGCCCGATGCTCACCTCGACGGAGCCCAGCGCCATCGTGACGGCGAGGACGCCGACGTTGAGCGCGAAGTAGGACAGCATGAGGTCGCGCCTGCGGTGCCGGCGGAAGTAGAGCACGTACGCGAGGACGACGACCGCCGCGAGGTCGGTGGCGATCGGGAGCAGGGCTGTCATGGGTGGTTCTCCTTGTCGGGGACTCCGGCCGTGATCGGCCGGACAACGCGTCACCGACCCTTCCCGACCGCCCTGTGAGGCCGATGGGACGAGCATGGGAGAACCCTCCCACCAGCACGTTCGCCCCTCGCTGGGGCGGGGCGCGCGGGGCGGGGCTCCGCTAGCCTGCTGCTCACGCCGTCCGCCGGCCGGCCCCGCGGGCGGGCGCGAGCACGTCGACCGAACTGCCGACAGACCTTGGAGAGCCCGATGCCCGTGCCCTTCGTCCGCGACGAGACCTTCACCCTGCTGCACCGGGGCAACACCGTGGCGAGGACGGTGGAGACCTCGGACGGGGCGCGCGCATTCGGCTGGGCGTACAGCGGCGAGCGCTGGTCGGCCACCCGCCCGGAGGACGGCGAGCCGCCGGCCGACGTGACCGTGATCTGCCCGGTGTGCTCCCTGCCGCTGCGCTACCGCGTCTACTCGGTGGCCGCGGCGGACAAGATCCGCGCGTCGTTCCGCTGGGCGGCGGCGGTCGTCGCCGTGGTCGCCGTCCTCGGCGTGGTGCTCGCCGCCCAGATGATCGGGATCGCCGACGACAGCGCGCTGCCTGACGCGGAACGGGACGCCGCCGTCCCCGGAGTGGTCACGGGCGTGCTGGTGGCGATGGCCGGGCTCACGGGCGCATGGGCGCTCTTCCTCAAGGCGAACGCGCAGGTCGGGGTCACCGGACGCGGGGCGGGGGCTGCCGGCTACGCCAAGCACGTCGTGGGCCGCGAGGGCGAGTAGCGGCACGGCCGACCACGGTTGGCGGGTGTCAGCACGGGGAGGGTGGTGCGCGGACGTGACCGGGCTACGCTCGTCGGGAGGGCAGGTGTCGTCATGGGTGTCACGGAGGACCTGGAACAGGCACGCGCGGCGTACGAGCGCCGTGAGTGGCTCGACGCCTACCGCGGGCTGTCCGGGCTCGAGGACGACGTCCTCCCGTTCGCGGACCTGCTCGACCTGGCGACCGCCGCCTACCTCACGGGACGTCACGACGACTGCGTCCTGGTGCTCCAGCGCGCCTACCAGCGCGCCCTCGACTCGGTGGACGCCGTCGGCGCGGCCCGTGCCGCGGGCTGGTTGTGCCAGCTGCTGGTCGACGACGGCGAGCTCGCGGTCGCGGACGGCTGGGCCGCCCGCGCCGAGCGGCTGCTCGACGCGTCCGGGGCCGGACCCGACGAGCCCGCCGAGCGGGGCCTGCTGCGCTGCACCCGGATCTTCCGGCTGCTCGCCGCGGGAGACGTCGGCGCGGCCCTCGAGACGGCCCGCGAGGTGGCGGACTTCGGCGAGAGGTTCGACGACGCCGACCTGCGCGCCCTCGGCCTGCTGACGCAGGGACGGCTCCTGACGCTGACGGGACAGGTGCGCGAGGGCCTGCGGTGCATGGACGAGGCGATGGTCGGCGTCGTCGCCGGCGAGGTCTCCCCGGTGGCCGCCGGCCTCGTGTACTGCTCGATGATCGAGGGCTGTACGTCGGTGTCGGACTTCGGACGCGCGGCCGAGTGGACCCACGCGCTCACCGCCTGGTGCGCCGCCCAGCCGGGGATCGTGGTGTTCACGGGGCAGTGCGCGGTGCACCGCGCGCAGCTGCTGCGCCTGCACGGACGGTACGACGCCGCGCTCGCCGAGCTGGACCGCGCCGCGGAGCGCTACGAGCTCGCCGGCGAGGAGGAGGCTGGCCGGCTCGTGGCGGCCGAGCGGGGCGACGTCCTGCAGATCCTGGGTCGCGACGGCGAGGCGGAGGAGGCCTACGCGCTCGCCGCGGCGGACGGCCGCGACGCGGACCTGGCGGCCCCCGGTCGTGCCCTGCTGTGGCTGCGCCGACGTCGGCACGGGACGGCCCGGGACGCCGTGCGGCGCATGCTCGCCGAGGCGGGCGACCCCGCGACCCGCAGCCGCGTGCTGCCCGCGGCGGCCGAGGTGCTCGCGGCGACCGGCGACGTCGACGAGGCCGGCACGGCGGCCGACGAGCTGCGCCGGCTGGCCGAGACGTTCGGCGTCCCGGCCCTGCACGCGGCGTCCGCGTGCGCGACGGCGCGGGTCGCCGTCGCGCGCGCGGACGCGGCCACCGCCACCGCGTCCGCCCGGACGGCGGTCGCCGGCTGGTCGGCCCTGTCCGCCACCCACGAGGCGGCGCGCTGCCGGGTGGTGCTCGGCGAGGCGCTGCGGCTGCGCGGGGACGAGGGCGTCGCACGCGCGGAGCTCCGCGCCGCCCGCGCGACGTTCGTGGCGATCGGGGCGGCCCCCGACGCCCGTCGCTGCACCCACCTGCTGGGCGAGGACGCGGCGCCACACCGTCTCAGCGACCGCGAGCTCGACGTGCTGCGCCTGGTGGCCACCGGCTGCACCAACGCCGCCGTCGCGGCCGAGCTCGGCATCGCCCCCAAGACGGTGTCGCGGCACCTGTCGAACATCTTCGCCAAGCTGGACGTCACGACGCGGACCGCGGCGGCGGCGTTCGCCTACGACCACGGCCTCGCGCCGCTGGGGCGTTCGACCCACGCGTGATCCGCGGGTCTGGGTGTCGCGACCGATGCGCCCGGCCCGCCCTCGCGCCTAGCGTCGGTGGCGCGAAGGAGGCGGATCATGGCCGAGCGCAGCGAGCACGTGCCGACACTCGTGATCGGCGGCGGGCAGGCGGGCCTCGCGGTCGCGCACCACCTGCGGGCCCGCGGCAGCGAGTGCCTCGTCGTCGAGGCGAACGCCCGGGTCGGCGACAGCTGGCGCCGGCACTGGGACTCGATCCGGCTGTTCACCCCCGGCCGGTACGACGGACTGCCGGGCATGCGGTTCCCGGGGGACCCCCGGCGGTACCCCGGCAAGGACGACATGGCGGACTACCTCGAGGCGTACGCCGCCGAGCAGGACCTCCCCGTGCGGCTCCGCACCCGGGTGGACCGCCTCGGCGCAGGCCCCGACGGCGGCTTCGTCGCCTCGGTCGGCACCGCCGAGATCACCTGTGAGCACGTGGTGGTCGCGACCGGCACGTACACCGGGCGACCGCGGGTCCCGGCGTGCGCTGCCGAGCTCGCGCCGGGGGTCCGGCAGCTGCACTCCAGCGAGTACCACCGGCCGTCGGACCTGCTGCCGGGGCCCGCGCTCGTCGTCGGCGCGGCGAACTCCGGCTGCGAGATCGCGTTCGAGCTCGCCGCGGACCGGCGCGTCGTCCTGTGCGGGCGGGACCCGGGTCACGAACCGTTCCGGCCCGGCACCGCCGCGGACAGGCTGGCCGTGCCGGCGACCGTCTTCGTCGCCCGGCACGTCGCCACCCGCCGCGGGCCGCTGGGCCGCCGCCTGCTGACGTTCCGGCACCACGGCATCCCTGTCGGCCGGGTCCGGGCGAAGGACCTGCGGGCGCGGGGCGTCGAGAAGGTCGAGGCCCGCATGACCGGCGTCGAGGGAGGGATGCCCGCGCTCGGCGACGGCAGCGTGCACGAGGTCGCGAACGTGGTGTGGTGCACGGGGTTCGCGCCGGACTACGGGTGGATCGACCTGCCCGCGTTCGACGACGACGGCTTCCCGCGCGAGTACCGAGGGATCGCCGACGACGTGCCCGGCCTGTACTTCTGCGGGCTCGTGCTGCAGCACTCCGTCGCGTCGTCGGTGCTGCCGGGCGTCGGCCGGGACGCGGCGTTCGTGGCCCGCGCGCTCACAGCAGCCCCAGAGCGACCGCGATGAGGAGCTGCGTCACGAGGAACCCGCTGACCATGTTCAGCCAGAGGAACCGGCGCCACCCCGGCCGGGCCCGCTCGCACTCCTCGTCACGGAGCCGGCGGTACGGCGCGATGCTGAACAGGTACGGCAGCGGGACGACCGCGGCGAGCAGGGCCGGCCACCCCGCGGCCGCCATCGCCACGGCCGCGAGCGCGTAGCCCGCCATCGCCGCCCGCACCGTGGCGCCGGCGCCGAGCCATGTGGCGACCGAGGCGATGCCGGCCGCCCGGTCGGCGACGACGTCCTGCACGGCACCGAACGCGTGCGAGGCCATCCCCCACAGGAAGAAGGCCACGAGGGTCGCGACCGCGGTCCGGCCCGGCTCGGCGCCCGCGAGCGCGAGGCCGAACACGGCGGGGCTGACGAAGTGCGTGCTGGACGTGACGGAGTCCAGCACCGGGCGCTCCTTGAACCGGAGCACGGGGACGGAGTAGGCGACGACGGCGACGACGCTCACGGCGAGCACCGCCGTCGACGCCGGCGTCCCGGCCAGGACAAGGAACACCAGGAAGGGCGCGTTGGCCAGGCCGGACGCCCACAGCACCGTGCGGTGCCAGGCCCGGTCCAGCACCACGCCCTCGACGCCGCCCTTGCGGGGGTTGCGCAGGTCCGACTCGTAGTCGAAGACGTCGTTCACCCCGTACATCAGCAGGTTGTACGGGATCAGGAAGTACAGCGCGCCGACCACGAGGACGGCGTCGAGACCACCGCCGCCCAGCAGGTAGGCGGCCGCGAACGGGTAGGCCGTGTTGACCCAGCTGATCGGGCGGGACGCTCCCAGGAGCTGGGCGAGGACGCCGCCCGGCACCGACCGCGAGACCCCGGCCGACGCGCCTGCCGAGCCCGACGGGGCCGGCGCGCTCACGCCGCCTCCTCACGCGCGGGTCCCCCGCGACCGCCGAGCAGCTGCCACACCGCGGGGAGCAGGAGCGCCGCGGCCAGGGGCCAGGCGAAGTCCTCCACGGGCGCCGCGCCGACACGCAGCCCGCTCAGCGCGGCCTCGTCGAACCGGTAGAGGTCGGCCGCGATCATGAGCGAGTCGAAGACCGCCGTGAGGACGACGAGCGCGGCGGCCACGAGCACGACGCTCCCCCACCACCGGGCACCCGGCCGCACCCGGACCGCGCACACCAGGGCCACCACCGCCGCGACGACGACGACGCCGCACGCCAGCCAGCCGTAAGAGCTCATCGACCCACCTCCTGCTCACGACGGGCGCGAGCCGACCGCCGCGCGCCGAACCGTTCGGCGACACCCCACAGCACCATCGTGAGGTAGCACAGGAACGTCACGAAGACGACCTCCTCGATCGGCAGGTGCGGCAGGACCTCGATCCCGCTCAGGGCCGCGCCGCCTCCGCGACCGTAGAACCCGAGCGCGATCGCCGCGAGGTCGGCGAGCAGGAAGAACACCACCCCGCACGCGACGGTGACGGCGGCGCGGCGGGGCGTGGCGAACGCGAACAGGCGCCACCGCCGGTCCACGGCGGCCGTCCCCGCCACGGACACCAGGAGACACGCCAGGTACAGCCACCTCATGCCGGCTCCGGCAGCGGGCCCGCGGACCTGTCCCCGCGCAGCCGCTTGAGGACGAGCTCCGCGCTGATCAGGCACATCGGCAGGCCGATCCCCGGGATCGTGCTGGCCCCGGCATAGTAGAGGCCGTCCACGGCCCGGGAGGCGTTGCGTCCGCGCAGGAACGCGCTCTGTCGCCACGTGTGGGCCGGGCCCAGCGCTCCCCCGGACCAGGCGTGCAGGTCCGCGGCGAAGTCGCCCGGGCCGACCGTGCGCCGCAGGACGACGCGCTCGGCGAGGTCGTGGACGCCGGACCACTCCGCGACCAGCGTGACCGCGGCGTCCGCCACCCGCTCGACGGCGGGGTCGCCGGCGCCGTCGAGCCCGCCCCGGCCGAGCCGCGGGTCGGCCGGCACGGGAACGAGCACGAACAGGTTCTCGAACCCGTCGGGGGCGACCGTCGGGTCGGTCGCCGACGGGCGGCAGACGTAGCAGGAGGCAGGGTCCGGCACCCGCTTCTGCGCACCGAAGACGTCGTCGAAGTTCCGTTCCCAGTCGCGGGTGAAGAAGAGCGAGTGGTGGGCCAGCTCCGGCAGCGCGCCGCGGACCCCGAGATTGACCAGGACGGCGCCCGGCCCGGGGTCGCGTCGCTCCCACCAGGGCTCCGGGTAGGTCTGCACCTCGGGCGGCAGCAGCGCGGTCTCGACGTGGTGCAGGTCCGCGGCGCCCACGACGACGTCGGCGGCGAGGAACCGCTCATGGCCGTCCTGCCGGAACCGGACGCCGGTGGCCCGGGCACGCCCGCGCGACGGCGTCGTCGTCGTGACGGCCGTGACCGTCGCGCCCGTGCGCAGGCGGGCGCCCTCCTTCTCGGCACGCGCGGCGATCGCCTCGACGACGCGGGCGAACCCGCCCCGCGGGTAGCGCACGCCGTCGACCAGGTCGAGGTGGCTCATCATGTGGTACATGCTGGGCGCCCGGTCCGGCGACGACCCGAGGAAGACGGCCGGATACCCGAGGATCTGACGGAGCCGCCGGTCGGAGAACGACCGCGCGACGAAGGTGTCCAGCGTGGTGCGCAGGAGGGAGACCAGGCGAGGCGCGCTCGCCAGGACCTCGCGGCGCAGGAACGGCACCGGCGACTCGAAGCTCGTGTAGAGGAAGCTGCGCGTCGCGACGTCGTGCACCTCGCGCGCCGACGCGAGGTAGCGCTCGAGCCGGGCCCCTGCCCCGGGCTCGAGCGCCTCGAACGTCGCGACGTTGGCCGCCACGTCGGCGCGCACGTCCACGGGGCGCTCGTCGCCCTCGAAGAAGACGCGGTACCCGGGGTCGAGGACGTCGAGGTCCAGCTCGGCCTCGGCCGTCGTGCCCAGCAGGCGGAAGAAGTGGTCGAAGGCCTCGGGCATCAGGTACCAGGACGGACCGGTGTCGAAGCGGAACCCGTCCTGGGACCAGGAGCCCGCACGGCCGCCGAGGTGCTCCTGCTGCTCGAGCAGCTCCACGTCGTACCCGTCGCGCGCCAGCAGGGCGGCGGTCGCGAGCCCCGCGACACCGCCGCCGACGACGACCGCCCGCCGGGGCGTGCCCGTCACGACCGGCCCCCGAGAACGAGGGCGCGCACCAGGATCCACGCCTTGCCCGCCGCGGGCACCCGCACGCGCGTGCGTCGCAGACGGCCCGGGGGCACGCGGCGCAGCCGGCGCGAGAGCGCGGCGAACAGCCCGTGGGCCGCGCCCACCGCCCGGCGGCTGCTGCGCGGCAGGCGCGCCACGGCGGTCGCGGCGACCGCGAGGTCGGCGTCGATGTCGTCGAGGATCTGGTCCCGGCGCGCGGCGTCGAGGCGCCCGCCGGTCCCCGGGAGGTAGGTCCGGCCCCGCAGGTCCTCGTCGGCGCCCAGGTCGCGCAGGAAGTTGACCTTCTGGAACGCCGCGCCGAGCCGCCGCGCCCCCGGGGCGAGATCGTCGTAGTCGGCCCGGTCCGCCGCGTCCGGGGCGGCGACGAACACCCGCAGGCACATCAGGCCGACCACCTCGGCGGACCCGTACACGTAGTCGGCGAGCGTGTTCTCGTCGTGGCTCGTCACGCTGAGGTCGGTGCGCATGGACGCGAAGAAGGGCCGGATCAGGTCGGACCCGATCCCGCACTCGCGCGCCGTCAGCGCGAAGGCGTGCACGACGAGGTTGGTGCTGCGGCCGGTCGCCACGGCGTCGAGGGTCTCGGCCTCGAGCGCGTCGAGCTGCGCCCCGGTCCGGGGGTCGCCCGCGGCCGGCCCGTCGACGAGCTCGTCGGCCACGCGGACGAGGGCGTACACGTCACGCACGTGGGTCCGGACGGGCTCCGCCAGCAGCCGGCAGGCCCAGCCGAACGACGTCGAGTAGCCGGCGATGACGGCGCGGGCGCTGCGGCGGGCGACCCGGTCGTACAGGGGGTCCGCCGGGACGCTCGCCGCGGTGACGGGGACGGCCGACGCGGCACGGGCCTCGGTCCGGGCGGTCATGCCGCCTGCCTGAGCACGCCGCGGGTGCGGTCGTCCAGCCAGTCGAGCAGCTCGGTAGGCAGCCCCACCTCCGCGGCCAGCCTGAGTGCGGCCTCGAGCCGGTCCCGCGCGACGTCCTCCACGAAGCGCCGCGAGCCGCTCTCCTCCAGCAGCGCGCACACGCGGTCCGCCTGCGCCGGGGTGAGCGACGACGACCCGTGCAGCGGGGCGATGGAGGCCCACTGCGGGGTGGAGCGAGCATGGGCGACGAGCAGCGTCACCCGTCCCTGACGGAGGTCGGTGAGGCGGCTCTTGCCGCTGCGCTCCTCGTCGCCGAACGTCCCGATGAGATCGTCCTGGAGCTGGAACGCGAGGCCGGCGAGCCGCCCCACGTCCCCCAGCCGCTCGACGACGTCCGGCCCCGCCGCGGCGAGAAGGGCTCCGGCCTGCAGGGGAAGCGCGAAGGAGTAGGCCGCCGTCTTGCGCTCGGCCGCGGCGACCACCTCCTCGACGGTGGCCTCGCCGACGCCCGCGGAGAGACCGACGTCCGCCAGCTCGCCCGCGGCGCTGACGTGCACGGCGCGGTCGACGAGGTCGTACAGCCGCCGGAGGGTGGCCGGCGGCGCGCCGCACAGCGCGATCGCGCGCAGCGCCCCCGCCAGGGCCAGGTCGCCCGCGAGGATGCCCGCGGTGTCCGCGTAGGCGCGCTGGCCCGGCTCTCCGGCTCCCGCGTCCCGGGCGCGGCGCGCCGCCGCGCCGGACACGTTGGGGCGGCCGCGCCGGGTGCGGTCCCCGTCGATCACGTCGTCGTGGGCGACGAACGCGGTGTGCAGGAGCTCGACGGCGGCGCCGACGTCGGCGGCGAGGCGCCGGTCCCGGCCGCCGTACGCCAGGTACGTCGCCGTGAGCAGCGCCGGGCGGAACCGCTTGCCGCCGGACGTCGATTCCGCCACGTCCGACCACAGGTCGCGGTAGGGGTCCCCGAGGTCGCGGGAGATGACGTCCCCGCGCCGGGCGAACTCGCGCAGCGCGGGCGAGGGGTCGAGCCGCGGCACCGTCGCCGTCATCGGAGCGGCTCCGGCCAGGTCTCGGACGTGCCCCGGGACCCGCGCAGCTCGGGCACCTGCGCCACCGACCAGGGGCTCAGTATCCACGGCGCCACGTCCACCAGGACCTCCACGTCCTCGATCCGTACCCAGCGTAGGTCCATGATCTCGTCCGGGTGGGGCTCCGGATCGGCCTCGGAGGAGGCGAAAAATACGGGACAAACCTCGTTCTCCACCACGCCCCCGGCATCGACGGCGCGGTAGCGGAAGTCCGGGAGCACCACGTCCACGGTGTCGAGGTCCATCCCGAGCTCGTGGCGGGCGTGCCGGCGGACGGCGTCCTGCAGGGCCTCCCCCTCGCGGGGATGACCGCAGAAGGAGTTGGTCCACACCCCGGGCCAGGTGCGCTTGGACAGCGCCCGCCGGGTGAGCAGCAGCTCCCCGTCGGGGCGGAAGAGGTAGCAGGAGAACCCGAGGTGCAGGGGTGTGTCACGCGTGTGGACGGTCGCCCGTGGCGCCGTCCCCGCGGGGGCACCCTCCTCGTCGAGCAGGACCACGTGGTCGGGGGTGTCGGCACCCAACGCTCTCCACCTCCGCATGTCGACCAAATAACTAGCCCGGCTAGCAATAAGGAAAGGTAGCATCGAACCATGCCGCTCACCAGTCCACGCCCGTACTGGTACGACGACGACCGTGCGGTCGTCGCCGTCCTCGAGGCGCTGCGCCGGTTCCGGCGCGCGGACCAGGAGATGCGCACGCGGATCAGCGCCGGCATGCGGATGAACGTGACGGACCTGCAAGCGCTGCGGTTCGTCATCGCCGCGGAGCGCCGCGGCACGGCCACGACTCCCCGTGCGCTGGCCGAGCACCTGCACATCTCGACGGCATCGACCACCAAGCTGCTCGACCGCCTCGCCGCCTCGGGGCACCTCGTCCGGGAGCCGCACCCCACCGACCGCCGCTCGCTCGTCGTCGTCGCCACCGACCACGCGCACCACGAGGTGCGGGAGCGCCTGGCCCGCATGCACGAGGAGATGGCGCAGATCGCCCACGACATCCCCCCCGCGGCCCGTCCGTCCGTCGAGCAGTTCCTGCTCGCCATGGCGGACCGGCTCGAGCAGGAGGGCGACGTCGAGCCCCTGCGCCCCGACCCGCACCTCGACGGCCCGAGCCCGACCGCCTGACCTGGAGGAGGGCTCCCGCGCGGCGCGCATATCGCTAGCCAGGCTAGTAACATTGCCTCATGCCTCCCACCCCGCAGGCACGCAGCCGACCGAGCGCCGGCGACCTCGTCCTGGTCACCGGCGCCACGGGCTACATCGGCGGCAGGCTGGTCCCGGAGCTCCTCGACGCCGGCTACGCCGTCCGCGTGCTGGCACGCCACCCCGAGCGGATCGCCTCGCGGAGCTGGGCCGACGACGTCGAGGTCGTCCCCGGCGACGCGACCTCCCGCGACGACCTGCGCCGGGCCCTCGCCGGGGTCGACGTCGCCTACTACCTCGTCCACGCGCTCGGTGCCGGGCGAGGGTTCGCCGACCGTGACCGCGCCACCGCGCGGGGCTTCGCGACCGTGGCCCGGGAGCGAGGCGTGCGCCGCGTCGTCTACCTGGGCGGCCTGCACCCCGCCGACGAGCGGCTGTCGCCCCACCTGGAGTCGCGGCGTGAGGTCGGCGAGATCCTCCTCGACGGCGGCGTGCCCACGGTGGTGCTGCGGGCCGCCGTGATCCTCGGCTCCGGCAGCGCGTCGTTCGAGATGATGCGCTACCTCACCGAGCGCCTGCCCGCGATGGTCGCCCCGCGCTGGATCGACAACCGCATCCAGCCGATCGCCGTGCGCGACGTGCTGCGCTACCTGGTGGGGGCCGCGAGCATCCCGTCCGACGTCAGCCGGGCCTTCGACATCGGCGGGCCCGACGTGCTGACGTACCGCGAGATGATGCAGCGGTACGCCGCGGTGGCGGGACTGCGCCCCCGGGTGATCCGCGCCGTCCCCGTGCTGACGCCCGGGCTGGCGAGCCACTGGGTGGGGCTCGTGACCCCCGTGCCCCCGGCCATCGCCCGCCCGCTCGTCGGCTCGCTCGTGCACGAGGTCGTCACCCAGGAGGACGACATCAAGGCCTACGTGCCCGACCCCCCGGAGGGCATGCTGGGCTTCGACGCCGCGGTCGAGCTCGCGCTGACGCGGATCCGCGACCTGGACGTGCGCACGAGCTGGACGTCTGCCTCGACGCAGGGCGCGCCGTCGGACCCGCTCCCCCAGGACCCGGACTGGGCGGGCGGCAGCCTTCTCGTGGACGACCGCTCCCGCGAGGTGCGCACCACTCCCGAGGCGCTCTGGACGGTCGTCGAGGGCATCGGCGGCGCGCACGGCTGGTACTCGTGGCGTCTCGGCTGGGTGGCCCGAGGGGCCATGGACAGGCTCTTCGGCGGCCCGGGGCTGCGCCGCGGGCGCCGGCACCCGCACCGGCTCGCCCCCGGCGACGCCCTCGACTGGTGGCGGGTGGAGGCCGTCGAGCCCGGGCACCTGCTGCGCCTGCGCGCGGAGATGCGGCTGCCCGGCCTCGCCTGGCTCGAGCTCTCCGTGGAGCCGGGCGACCCGTACCCCACGTTCCGCCAGCGCGCGATCTTCTACCCCCGGGGCCTGCTCGGCCAGGCGTACTGGTGGGCGATCAGCCCGTTCCACGGCATCGTCTTCGGCGGCATGCAGCGCAACATCGCCCGCGCCGCCGAGGCCGGACCGCGCGGAAAGGCCCACGACAAGTGAAAGTAAGTGCTTACTTGCACTAGGGTCGGCCGCATGAGCCCGCACCGTCCTCCCGAGACCCGCGCACGCATCCTCACCGAGGCCATGCGCCTCTTCGGCGAGAACGGCTTCGCCGCGACCCGCGTCGCCGACATCGAGCGGGCCGCCGGGCTCGCCCAGGGCGCGGGCGGGATCTACCGCCACTTCCGTTCCAAGGCCGAGGTGCTGGCCGAGGGCGTCGCCTGGCAGCTCACCCGGGCCGAGGATCTGCACGCCCGGCTCGAGGCGGACGCCTCGTCCGGGCGCTCCTCGGGCGACGCGGTGGCGGGCCTGGTGGTCGCCGCCCTCGCGACGCTCGACGGCGAGGGCGACCTCAACCGGCTGATCGTGCGCGACCTGCGCCTGTTCCCCGACCTGCTGGAGCAGGTGCGCGAGCGCGAGCTGCGGCGCATCACCGAGGTCGCCGGCGCGTGGTTCGCGCAGAAGTCGGCGGCCGGCGACGACCGCGACTGGGTCGCCGTCGCCACGGTCCTCACCGGCGCGGTCGCCCACTACTGGCTGCTGCGCGACGTGTTCGTCAGTCACCCGTCGGGCGTGGCGGAACCCCGGTTCGTCGAGGCGGTCTCCGGGATCGTCACCGGGCTGCTCGCCGACACCACCGACGCGGTGACCGTGGGGGGCGCGCGATGAGGGTCGTCCTGGCCGGGGCGACCGGCGCCGTCGGGACCGTCCTGACCGACCAGCTCCTCGCGGCCGGGCACCAGGTCACGGGGCTCACCCGCACCGCGGCCGGGGCCGACCGGCTGCGGGCCGCGGGCGCGGGAGCGGCCGTCGTCGACGTCCTCGACCGGCCGGCCCTGCTGGACGCGTTCCGCGACGCCCGCGCCGACGCCGTCGTCCACCAGGCCACCGCGATCTCCGGGGTGCCCACCGCCCACCGGCACCTGGACGCCACGAACAGGCTCCGCACCGAGGGCACGGCGCACCTGCTGGAGCTCGCCGAACGCCTGGGCGCCACCCGGTTCGTGACGCAGTCCTTCGGCTTCGGGTACGGCTACCACGGCCACGGCACGACGCCCGTCACCGAGGAGGCCCCGTTCGGGGAGCCCGGGCGGGGGCGCTTCGACGACCACCTCACGGCGATGCGGGAGAACGAGAAGCAGGTGCTCGGCAGCCGCGACCTCGCCGGCACGGCCCTGCGCTACGGCATGTTCTACGGCGTCGAGGCCAACACCCTGAAGCTCCTCGACCAGGCCGAGCGGGGAAGGCTCGCCGCGCCACGCCACGGGAGCACGGTGTCCATGGTCCACCTGGAGGACGCCGCCGCGGCCGCCGTGGCGGCCCTGGAGCGCGGCCGGGGCGGCGAGGCGTACAACGTCGCCGGCGACGTGCCCACCTCCTGGACGGCGTACATGCAGGCGGTCGCGTCCACCGTCGGAGCGCGGCCGCCGCTGCTGATCCCGAACGGGCTGCTCCGCCTGGCCCCGTACCTCGGCACGCTCATGACGCGGGCCGACCTCGCCCTGGACAGCACGAAGGCCAAGCGCGACCTGGGCTGGGCACCTCGGTTCCCCACGGTCGAGGACGGGCTGGCGGAGATCGCCCGTCGCCGGAGCGAGCGCCCGTGAGCGGGCGACACGTCCCGCGTCGTCACTTGGTGGAAGCGGGCGGCCTCAAACCGAACACCTGGCAGCGGTTTGAGAGGCTGACTTCCGCGTGGAATCAGGCGAAACTCGGCGGTCTTGACGAGCCAGGCGGTACCGCTAACGACGAGCCGGGAGTCGTCGCGAACCCTAGTACTACAGCCGTAGATCGTGACCTTGACCTGCGGTGACGCGGTGAGACGGCCTGGACGTGGGACGGCCACCGCGTCAGGGTTCGGTGCTTGTGTGGAACAACGAGCCGTCGGCGGTGGCCGCTGCAGACAGCGTAGACCCTGTTCGATGGCAGGCGGAGTTCGAGTCCGCGGTAGGTCGGATCTCGGGCCGGTTCGCCCGGCGTGAGCCGCTGACCCACGCGCGAGATCTCGTCGCAGGGCTCGTCGCGGGACTCGAGCGCAAGAACTGCTGGACGATCGCCGAACACGCCGGCCACGCTTCCCCGCACGGGCTGCAGCACCTGCTGGGCCGGGCGGCCTGGGACGCCGACGGAGCCCGCGACGACGTGCGCGGCTACGTGCTCGACCGCCTCGGCGATCCGAACGCGGTCCTCGTGCTGGACGAGACCGGTGACCTGAAGAAGGGCACCGCCACGGTCGGGGTGCAGCGCCAGTACACCGGCACCGCCGGGCGGATCGAGAACGCCCAGGTCGCGGTCTACCTGACCTACGCCGCACCGGGCGGGCACGCGTTCATCGACCGGGCCCTGTACTTGCCGAAGTCCTGGTGCGAAGATCCCGACCGGTGCGCGCGTGCCGGCGTCCCCGATGACATCAGGTTTGCGACCAAGCCGCAGCTGGCGGGGGTGATGATCGACCGGGCCGTGGCCGCCGGCACGCCGGCGGCGTGGGTCGCGGGCGACGAGGTCTACGGCGCCGATGCGAAGCTGCGCGCGAAGATCCGCGGCCACCAGCTGGGGTACGTCATGCAGGTTGCCGCGTCCCGGCAGGTGACGACCAAGATCGGGAACCTCGCCGTGCGGGACCTCGCCGCCCAGATGCCCGCCACGGCGTGGCAGACCTACTCCGCGGGAGAGGGCTCCAAGGGGCCGCGCTACTACTCCTGGGCCCTGATCAGCATCGAACCCGAACCCGAGCCCGACGACGGCAACTGTGCCCAGGCCGGGGAGCAGATGCTGCTGGTACGCCGCAACGACACTACCGGCGAGCTCGCCTACCACCTGTGCTTCGCCCCGAAGCCGGTACCGATGCGGACCCTGGTGCGGGTCGCCGGGCAGCACTGGCGCATCGAGGAGAACTTCCAGGCCGCCAAGGGCCACGTCGGGCTCGACCAGCACCAGGTGCGCCGGTGGGACTCCTGGCACCGCTGGACCACCCTGGCCATGCTCGCCCACGCCTTCTTGACCGTCCTCGCCGTCATCGCACGCAGCGACACCGTCCACCGGCCCGGGCTGATCGCGATCACCGTCGCCGAGGCGCGTCGTCTGTTCAACACCCTCACCCGCGTCGCAGCACGAAACATCGGCGACGTCCTCGCCTGGTCCTCCTGGCGGCGACGACACCAAGCCCGAGCGCGCACCTCGCACTACCATCGACGCATCACCGCAGGTCAACGTCACGATCTACGGCTGTAGTACTAGAGGTCGCTGTCGGAAGCGCGTACGTGGGCGCGCTGCCCTTGCCTGCCGACGAGGCTGAGGTATTCGACTGGGCCTGCGCTGGTGGCTCCGAACCAGTGTGGAGTGCGGGTGTCGAATTCTGCTGCTTCTCCTGCCTGCAGGAGCAGGTCTTGGTCACCGAGTACCAGGCGGAGGGTGCCGTTGAGGACGTAGGCCCAGTCGAACCCTTCATGGGAGTGGAGGTCTGGCACCGTGTTGTCGTTGCCGGTGGGGAGGACGAACTTGTATGCCTGGATGCCACCGGGTCGGCGTGTGAGGGGGATGATGATCGACCCGTCGGTGCACGACATCGGGCGCAGATCGATACGGGGGTTGGCTGTGCGGGGCGCGTCGACCAGGGAGTCGAGGGTGACGCCGTAGTAGCGCGCCAGCGGGAGCAGCTGTTCCAAGGTCGGCCGGCGAAGGCCAGCCTCCAGTCGGGAGAGGGTGCTCGTGGAGATGCCGGTCTCTTCGGCGAGGGTGGTGAGGGTGACGTCGCGGCGCAGTCGCAAGTGCTTGAGACGTGGTCCGACGGTGTCGAGAGTCTGGTCTGCGGATTCATCCATACCCATCAGTTTGCCATTCGGCAACAAATATTGCCAGCGGCTTCGAACTGGGTGATCCTGGTATGGACATCACAGAGCGCCAGGAGGACAACGCCATGCAATCCACACCCGATCAGGGATACGACATCGCGATCATCGGCGGCGGATCGGCAGGGCTGAGCGCAGCACTGATTCTGGCGCGTGCGCGTCGCAGTGTCGTGGTGATCGACGGTGGAGCGCCCAGGAACGCACCCGCAGCCGCAGCGCACGGGCTGCTCGGACAGGAAGGCGTGAACCCGCTTGAACTCCTGCAGCGGGGACGCGAAGAGTCAACGTCATATGGTGCTCGTATCTTGCAGTCGGCCGTAGCGCGCGCGTCTGGGGCCGCTGAAGACGGTTTCGTGCTCGAACTCGACGACGACTCGACGATTCTCGCTAGCCAACTGCTGATCGCGACGGGCGTTCGTGACGAGCTTCCTTCGGTTTCTGGGCTTGCCGAGCGGTGGGGTCGTGATGTGGTGCATTGCCCGTACTGCCATGGCTGGGAGATCCGTGACCAGCGGATCGGTTTGCTCGCGACTGGACCGATGTCGGCGATGCAGGCGCTGCTGTTCCACCAATGGAGCGAGAACATGACGTTCTTCCCGAACGGGCTGGAGTTCCCCGCCGACCAGCTTGAGAAGCTCCGCGCTCTCGGTATCGCGATCGTGCCGGAGGAGGTAGGTGCTGTCGATGTCATTGACGATCAGCTCGCCGCGGCAGTCATGGGCGATGGAAAGAGGATCGAGTTGGACGCATTGGCCGTTCCCGCCCTGACCCGCGCCCGCCTCGTTGGGCTTGAAGGGCTGGGCCTGGACGTCGAAGAGAACGCTGCAGGCGTCGCCCTGGTCGCTGACCCTGCTGGGCACACCTCTGTTCCTGGCGTGTGGGCGGCAGGCAATGTCGTGAATGCGGGAATGCAGGTCAGTGAGTCCGCGGCGAACGGGGCGCGGGTGGCGATGACGATCAACACCGAGTTGGTGTTCGCGCGCGCCGACCGCGCCACCGCAGACATCGGCCGTCCGGTGGGCGCGTGATGGCTGAGTTCGATAAAGGCTACTGGGAGGACCATTGGAGTCCCGCCACCTCCAACAGCGAGCGCGAATTGCCGGTCAACCCCTATCTGGTGACCGAGACCGCGCATCTGCATGCGGGCACAGCCCTGGATGCTGGCTGCGGAACAGGAAGCGAAGCGCTCTGGCTCGCCCAGATGGGTTGGGAGGTCACGGGAGCCGATATTTCCGCGACCGCACTGGCGACGGCACAGGCCCGTGCTGCCACCCGTGATGTGAACGATCGCATCGCCTGGATAGAGACCGACCTCTCCTACTGGGAACCGGAGCGGACGTGGGACCTCGTAGTCACCAGCTATGCCCACGCGCAGATCGGGCAGCTTTCGTTCTATCGGCGTATCGCACGCTGGGTCGCCCCAGGCGGAACCCTCCTGATTGTGGGACATCTCCACGGGCACCATCATGACGATCATCCGGGACACGACAACCCCGAGGGTGCGACAGCGACGCTGGCGGCGATCACGAACCTATTCGCTGCCCCGGAATGGCGGGTTGAGGCTGGCTATGAGCACACCCGCACCGTGCACCCCGGCGGCCCTCCGGTGCAGCTGCGTGACGTGATCGTCCGCACCCACCGACTCGTCTGAGTCGTCGCCCCATCTTCTCGCGCCAAGACTCTCCCGTCCTGGGCGCTGTTTCGACCTGCCCGCGATCACCGCCCGAGCACAGCAGTTCCTGAAAGGAAACACATCCATCCATGACTTCCACCACTCACACCGGTGCAGAAGACGACGCAGCCGTCATTGACGATCCGCGACGCAGACGCGCCATCCTCTGGGCCGTCTGTATCGCCCTGATGGCCGTCGTCGCCTCGGTGACCGGCCTGAACGTCGCCCAACCGCACCTTGCGATGACGTTCGACGCCTCCCAGGGGCAGGTGCTGTGGATCATCAACACCTACACCCTCACCCTCGCCGCCCTCCTGCTGCCCCTGGGAGCATTGGGCGACCGACTGGGACGCAAGCTGGTGCTGATCGTGGGGCTGGCGGTGTTCGGGATCGCGAATATCGCCGGCGCCGTTGCTCCGGTGATGGAGGTCATGCTCGCTGCCCGGCTCCTCAGCGGCGTTGGTGCGGCGATGATCATGCCGGTCACGCTGTCGGTGATCACCTGGTCATTCCCGGACAAGGAACGCTCCAAGGCGATCGGAATGTGGAGCGCAGTCGCCGGAGGCGGTGGCGTCCTCGGCATGTTCCTCTCTGCCCTGCTCGTCGACGTCGCATCCTGGCGGTGGCTGTTCGCCCTGCCCATCGTCCTGACCGTCGCATCTGCCGTGATCGGTATCCGCGCCGTGCCGAATTCCCGTGAGGCCGCGCTGGGGCGCTTCGACGTGATCGGGGCGCTGACCTCGATCGTCGCCGCCGTCGGGTTCACCTTCGCCTTGCACGAGGCTCCGACGCTCGGGTGGGCGGACCCAATCGTCCTGGCCACTCTCGCCGCTGCGGTGCTCGCCATCGTCGTGTTCATCCTGTGGGAGCTGCGCACGCCGTTCCCGCTGCTGGACATCCGTCACTTCCGTACCCGCGGTCTCTCATCGGGCACCACGCTCCTGTTGGTGTTGTTCGGCGTACAGGGCGGGGTCTCGCTCGTCCTGTACCCGTTCTTCCAGGTCGTGCTCGGCTGGAGCGGCCTGCTGGCCACCGCCGGGTTGATGCCGATGGCACTGCTGATGATGTTCGGCTCCGTTCTCGCCCCGCGCCTGGCCGCCCGTATCGGAGCCCGCGCCAGTATGGTCATCGGACTCACGGGCGCTACCGCGGGGCTCGCGCTCATGGCCGCATTCGTCTCCGCTGACGGCGGCTACCTCACCGTGCTCCCCGGCCTGATCGTCATGGGCCTCGGGGCAGGCCTGGCGATGACTCCCTCCACCGAGGCCATCACCTCCTCCCTTCCCCGCAAGCAGCAAGGCGTGGCATCGGCGCTCAACGACCTCACCCGTGAGCTCGGTGCCGCCCTGGGAGTCGCTCTCCTCGGCGGGCTCCTCGTCGCCGGATACCAGAGCACCATCGGCGACCGTCTCGACGGCGTCCCGGCAGATCTCGCCGCCACAGCCAGCGAGGGCATCGCCAACGCCAACGCCGCCAGCCAGCACGCGGGCGAACACGCCGGACAGATCATCACCGCCGCCCAGGACGCGTTCATCGCCGGATGGCAGCAAGCCATGTGGGTTGGTGTCGCCGTCATGGCCGTCCTGATCGTCTTCGTCCTGATCCGCGGCCCCAAGAAGCCACCCCGGGCCGATGCCGTCGATGAGAAGGAGCCTGTCTCATGACACGCGCCCGCAGGGCTCTTGTTCGCGCCGAGATCTGGTCCGATCCCCAGTGCGTGTGGTGCTTCATCGCCCACCCCAGATTCGAGAAGGCTGTCGCCGCGTTCAGCGGTGAGGTCGAGGTCACCTATCGGTCCTTCGAGCTCCGCCCCGACGCGCCAGTCGAGATCGACAGGGAGCAGCAGGTCGCACAGCACGCTGGCGCGAACCGCGAGCGTGTCGACGCCATCAATGCCCAGCTGACCGCGCTGGCCGACGCCGAAGGGCTCAGTTACCGACCCGATCTGACTCAGCCGACGAATTCCCGCCTCGCCCTTGAACTGCTCCATCATGCGGGCCGCACCGGGCAACGGGCCAGGCTTACCACCCGCCTCTTCACTGCCTACTTCAGCGAAGGACGTCACATCGGACGCATCGATGAGCTCCTTGAGCTCGCCCACGAGGTCGGACTCGACCGGGAAACGGCACGGACCGTCCTGATGGAACGTCGCCACAAAAAGGCCGTCGAACAGGACAACGCCCGGCTCCGCACACTCGGCGCACGAGGCGTGCCGCTGTACGTCATCAACGGACAGTGGGGCATCTCCGGCGCCCAGCCCGTACAGACCTACCTCGACGCACTCAAGAGGGCAGTCTCCGCATGAATGACACGACGCTCACCTTCCTCACCCCCACTCCGGAGAACCCGGACGGCGATGACGTCGCGAACGCATGCGTGGACGGGGCCTGCGCCCTTCCCCTGAAGCCACAGAGCGGAGGCGCGCCATCGATTGCCAAACCAGCGAAGACCGCCGCAACAGAAAGGAAGCCATGATGAGCAGCAACACGACGCACGCGGGTGTTGCGCCCCGGGTCTGATGGAGGCTCTCATTCCACGGAAGGATGAGAGCCATGGCTGCACCCCCGCTCCGGCTACCGTCGAAGCGTCAGTTCCGAGCCTCCACTGAACCCGGGGCGCAACAGGGCGACAACGCCGCGATGGAGTCGTTCTTCGCGCTGCTGCAGAAGAACGTCCTGGACCGGCGCCACTGGGCCACCCGCGCCCAGCTGCGGATCGCGATCATCACCTGGATCGAACGCACCTACCACCGGCGCCGCCGCCAGGCCCGTCTCGGACGTTTGACCCCCATCGAGTTCGAAGCCATCATCACCACTCAGGTCGCACTCGCCGCCTGACAACCGCTGTCACCTATTCGTGCAGCAGTCCCCTACAACTACCATCGGCCCCACACCGCCGTCGGGAACCTGCCTCCAGCCGCCAAGGCCCGCACCCGCGTCACCAACGTCATGGCCAGCAACACCTAGTCCCCTTTGAGCCCGGCCGCCGACGATGACGGTCAAGGAGGGCGTCGCAGCACACCGGAAGTGCGGTCGCGGTCACGCATCGGGTGCGGCGGAGGGGCCGGCCGGAGTCTCCAGCGGGCGACGGATCGCGTCGAGTGCGGCGTCGAAATAGTTCCTCAGCGGCTCGACGCCGTCGTCGACAGACCAGGCTTCACCGGCAATGTCGAGGCACGTGATGATGCATCCCACGATTGCCCTGGCCTGCAGCGCGGAGTCTGCCTGCCCACCGAGGCGTCGCTGGACCTCCGGCACCAAGTCGTCGTACCAGTGGAGGTGCTTCTCGATGCTGCGCGCCCGCAATGAGGGGGTCTGGTACATCATTCGGGAGACCGCCAGGAGACGCTCGTCGTCGGCCCCCTCATCCAGCGCGAAGATCGCACCGCGGAGGGCTGTCCAGGGACCCTCGCCGTCGGGACGCTGCTCCAACTGATCACGGATCACGGCGCCGTCCGCGATGAAGTGCCCCAGGACGACGTCTTCCTTCGTGCCGAAGTAGCGGAAGAAGGAGCGACGGGAGATGCCCGCGGCGACGACGATCTCATCGATCGTGGTCTGCTCGAAGCCGTTGGTCAGGAACAACTCCATCGCCACAGCGGTGATCTCGGCGTAGACCCGCTGCCGGGATCTCGTCCACAGTCCCGGTTGTGCGTCCCCCATCGATGACATCTCGACATTCTATTCGCGCCAGCCCACAGTGCCAAGGTGGCACTTAGTGCCAGACTGGCATATGCTGTCATCATGAGCCACACCACAAGACCTCTGGACTACACACACCACACCGTCCTCGTCACCGGAGCGAGCGCCGGAATCGGCGCAGAGTTCGCCCGACAACTCGCCTCCCGGGGGAGCAGTCTGGTCGTTGCGGCCCGACGTGTCGGCCGACTCGATGCACTTGCCGCGCAGCTCAGGCGGGAACACGGCGTCACCGTGAGCACCCTGCCGATCGACCTGGCGCAGCCCGGAGCGGGACAGACCATCCGTGATCAGCTCGATGCCCGCGGCATCGACGTGACGAGTGTGGTCAACAGCGCCGGCTTCGCCAACCTTGGGCCGTTCCACGACGCGGAACTGCCCGACCTCATGACAGAGATCGCGGTGGACGTCAACGCGGTGGTCGAGATCAGCCATGCCTTCATGCCTCGCCTGCGTCAGCGTGGAGACGGATTCCTCCTCAATGTGGCGAGCATGGCCGCGTACCAGGGGAATCCGACGATGGCGATCTACGGCGCGGCCAAGGCGTTCGTGCTCAGCTTCACCGAGGCGCTCTGGCACGAAGCCCGCGACACAGGACTGCGCGTGCTCGTGCTGTCTCCCGGTGCGACGGACACCGAGTTCTTCGATGTTGCAGGCGACCGCGCCGACGGCGGCTCGCGGCGCATGTCACCCACGGCGGTCGTCACCACAGCGCTCAGTGCGCTTGAACGACGCAACCCGCCGCCCAGTGTCATCCCTGGTCGCTCCAACCGGCTCTCCGAGGTCTTCGGCAGAGTTCTCGGCCGTCGTCGTGCGGCCGAGATGGTCGGCTCGTTGATGAACCGCACAGCGGCACGCAGGCCGTGAGGATCCGTGATGAGGACCGCTATCGTCACGGGCGCGACGTCCGGTCTCGGGTTCGTCACCGCTCGCGCACTCGCCCGCCGCGGAATGCATGTTGTGGTTCCCGCACGAGACCCGGAGCGCGCAGCGCGCGTGATCGAGAGGATCAGAGCCAGTGCTCCCGGCACTTCCCTGGAGGCACGCACCCTTGATCTCTCCGATCTGCGCGTCGTACGAGGGTTCGCCGAGACCTTCCGAGCCGAGCACAGCACACTCGACCTCCTGGTGAACAACGCCGGAATCATGTGGGGACCGCGGAGCGAGACCGTCGATGGGTTCGAAGCCCAGCTGGGCATCAACCATTTCGGTCACTTCGCCCTCACCGGGCTGCTGCTTCCACCGCTGAGGCAGTCGCTGGCCGGCCGCGTGGTGACAGTCGGTTCCACGGAGCATCTGCGCGGAGAGATCGACATGGACGATCTGCAGATGACACGCCGCTACCACCCGCGCCATGCCTATCAGCGAGCCAAACTTGCCAACGTCATCTTCGGGCTCGAACTCGACCGGCGCCTGCGTCACGCGCGCCTTGCGGTACGCAGCGTTCTCGCTCACCCCGGCTTTGCCGCCACCGGGCTTCAGACTCGGACCACGGCGCGTGCGCTCCGACCCTTCGCGGCGTTCCTGAACCGCGCGCTGGCGCAAACCCCCGAGCGGGGCGCACGGGCACAGATCAGGGCCGCGCTCGACCCTGATCTCCCCGGAGGGAGCTACATCGGGCCCACGGGCTGGAGTGAGCTTCGCGGCCCTCTTGGTGAAGCACGCATCGCACCATCAGCACGTGACCTCGCCTGCCGTGAGCGCTTGTGGTCCTTATCCGAAGAGCTCACCGACGTGCGCTACCAGTTCCTTCGCTGAAGTGCCAGCGGTACTCGATCGACTTCAGTCGCTGCGAAGAACGCACTGGTTCGATTCACCAGAAACGCGCAAGGCTCGAACCTCCGCCAAAGCGTCCATCGGCAAAGGTTCCTGCCTCGTGCGTGTGGTGGGCCCGGAGGGACTCGAACCCCCGACATCCACGGTGTAAACGTGGCGCTCTGACCAGCTGAGCTACAGGCCCTGGCAGCGCAGGCCAGGATAACCCGCCGCGCCGACCGGCGCGCGCACCGCGCGGACGCGCCGCGCGGGTCAGACCTCGCTCAGCGCGGCGCGGTAGTCCTCCAGGTCACGGGGCCGGCCGCGCGGGTTCACCGTCGACCATCGCACGATCCCGTCCTCGTCGACGAGGAACGTGCCGCGCAGGGCGTGCCCCGACTCCTCGTCGAGGACGTCGAAGGCGCGCGCCGCGGCGCCGTGCGGCCAGAAGTCGCTGAGGAGGTCGAACCCGAACCCCTCCTGCTCCTGCCACGCGCGCAGCGCGAAGACCGGGTCGGTGGAGACGGCGACGACGCGCACGCCCGCCGCCTCGAAGTCGTCGAGCTCGTCCCGCAGCTCGCCCAGCTCTCCGGTGCACACGGCGGAGAAGGCGAACGGGAAGAAGACGAGGAGCACCGGCTCGCCGCGCAGGTCCGCCAGGCGCACGGGCGTGCCGTGCGTGTCGGGCAGCGTGACGTCGGGCGCCGGGTCGCCGGGCCGCAGCCCTCGTCCCCCGGCGCCGGGACCGGCGGCCGGCACCGCCACCTCAGCGCCCGCGGCCGCGGTTGTCCAGCTTCGTCGCCGACCAGTCCTCCGCGACGGCGAACGTGCTCGTCGCATGCAGCCCGGCGGTGGTCGCGGCCTCCTGGATCTCGTTGTGGCCCACGTGTCCCGCGCGTCCCGGCTTGCGGGTGAGCAGCCAGATGAGCCCGCCGTCGTCGAGGACGGTCTGCACGTCCACGAGCATGTCCGTCAGGTCGCCGTCGTCCTCGCGCCACCACAGCACGACGCCGTCCGTGACGTCGTCGTAGTCCTCGTCGACGAGCTCGCCGCCGACGATCTCCTCGAGCTCGGTCCGCAGCGCGTCGTCGACGTCGTCGTCCCACCCGAACTCCTGCACCACCTGCCCCTGCTCGAAGCCGAGGCGTGCCGCCTGGGAATCCGCCTGCTTACCCACGTGGTTCTTCGTTCCTCTCTGTTCGACGGTCGACGACACCCGACGACCCCTGCGCACCCGGCCGTGCCCCGTCCGGGACGCCGCACGGCCACGTGTGCGCCAACGTAGTCCACCGCACCACGCGACGCCCGGCAACCCCGTCACGTCCCACCAGGCGGACGCTCCGGTGGGCACCGGCGGGACCGGGACCCCCGCGGCCGACCCGCGCCGGCGCCGGGCGGCTGGCCTGGCATGACGTAGATCACGGACTCTTGACCCCCCGATGGTGGGCTCGCGGGCGTTCCGGGGGACACAATGAGTAGTGACCACCTGATCGTGGAACCGCACCGTCGCGACCTGACGGAGTGGCGACCCGCGACGGGACACCTGACACGAGCGGTGGCGGCCACCATGCCCCGCCATCGCCCGCAGACGAGAGAGGTTGCTGGTGGCTTCGTACGACGAGACCGGACCGTTGATCAACGGCCTGCTCAGCGCCGTCCCGGACATCGACCCTTCCGAGACCTCGGAGTGGGTGGAGTCGCTCGACGGCCTGATCGACGACAAGGGTGGACCGCGCGCCCGCTACGTCATGCTCAACCTGCTGCGTCGCGCTCGTGAGCGCAACGTGCACATGCCCGCGGCGATGGCGACCCCGTACGTCAACACGATCGCCGTCCACGACGAGCCGTACTTCCCCGGCGACGAGGTCATGGAGCGCAAGTACCGCTCCTGGATCCGCTGGAACGCCGCCGTCATGGTGACGCGCGCGCAGCGGCCCGACATCTCCGTGGGCGGGCACATCTCCTCCTACGCCTCCGTCGCGACGATGTACGAGGTGGGCCTCAACCACTTCTTCCGCGGGAAGGACCACCCCGGCGGCGGCGACCAGGTCTACTTCCAGGGACACTCCTCCCCCGGCCAGTACGCCCGCGGCTTCCTTGAGGGCCGCCTGACGGCGGAGCAGCTCGACGGCTTCCGCCAGGAGAAGTCGGCGCCCGCGGGCGGCCTGCCCTCGTACCCGCACCCGCGGATGCTGCCCGACTTCTGGGAGTTCCCGACGGTCTCGATGGGTCTCGGCCCGGCGTCGGCGATCTACCAGGCCTGGACGAACAAGTACCTGCACCACCGCGGTATCAAGGACACCAGCCAGCAGGACGTGTGGGCGTTCCTGGGCGACGGCGAGATGGACGAGCCGGAGTCGCGCGGCATGCTGCAGCACGCGGCGCACCAGGGCCTGGACAACCTGACGTTCGTCGTCAACTGCAACCTGCAGCGTCTCGACGGGCCCGTGCGCGGGAACGGCAAGATCATGCAAGAGCTGGAGGCCCAGTTCAAGGGTGCCGGCTGGAACGTCATCAAGGTCGTCTGGGGCCGCGAGTGGGACGCCCTGCTCAACGCGGACAAGGACCGCGCCCTGGTCAACCTCATGAACGCCACGCCCGACGGCGACTACCAGACGTACCGCGCGGAGTCGGGCGCGTTCATCCGCGAGCACTTCTTCGGTCGCGACCCGCGCACCAAGGCGCTCGTGGAGAACATGAGCGACGACGACATCTGGAACATGAAGCGCGGCGGCCACGACTACCGCAAGATCTTCGCCGCCTACACGGCCGCGCGGGCTCACACGGGCCAGCCGACCGTCATCCTCGCGCAGACCGTCAAGGGCTACGCGCTGGGGTCGAGCTTCGCGGGCCGCAACGCCACGCACCAGATGAAGAAGGTCAAGAACGCGGACCTCAAGGCGCTGCGCGACAACCTGCGGATCCCGCTGAGCGACGAGCAGATCGACGCGGACCCGTACCTGCCGCCGTACTACCACCCGGGCATGGACGACGAGGCGATCCAGTACATGCTGGACCGCCGCCGGCACCTGGGCGGCTTCCTCCCCGAGCGCCGCTCGACGCCGAAGCCGATCACGCTGCCCGAGCCCAAGAAGTACGAGGTGCTCAAGAAGGGGTCCGGCACCCAGCAGGTCGCCAGCACCATGGCGTTCGTGCGCCTGCTCAAGGACCTCATCAAGGACAAGGAGTTCGGCAAGCGCATCGTGCCGATCATCCCCGACGAGGCGCGCACGTTCGGCCTGGACTCGATCTTCCCCAGCGCGAAGATCTTCAACACCCAGGGGCAGAACTACCTCGCCGTGGACCGCGAGCTCATGCTGAGCTACAAGGAGTCCGAGTCGGGGCAGATCATGCACACCGGCATCAACGAGGCCGGTTCCGCGGCCGCGTTCCAGTCGGTGGGCACGTCGTACGCCACGCACGGCGAGCACATGGTGCCGGTCTACATCTTCTACTCGATGTTCGGCTTCCAGCGCACCGGCGACCAGTTCTGGGCCGCCGGCGACCAGCTCACCCGCGGCTTCATCATCGGCGCCACGGCCGGCCGCACCACCCTGACCGGTGAGGGCCTGCAGCACGCGGACGGGCACTCGCCGCTCATCGCCGGCACCAACACGGCGATGGTGCAGTACGACCCCGCCTACGGCTACGAGATCCGCCACATCGTGCGCGACGGGATCGAGCGCATGTACGGCGACGGGTCGGACGGCCGCGACCAGAACGTCATGTACTACCTCACGGTGTACAACGAGCCGATGGTCCAGCCGGCCGAGCCGGAGGACGTGGACGTCGAGGGCATCCTCAAGGGCATCCACCGCATCTCCGTCGGCGAGGGCGAGGGCGACGGCCCGCGGGCTCAGCTCCTCGCGTCCGGCGTGGGCGTGCCGTGGGCGCTGGAGGCGCAGCAGCTCCTCGCGGAGGACTGGGGCGTGACGGCCGACGTGTGGTCGGTGACGTCCTGGAACGAGCTGCGCCGCGACGCCCTCGCGGCCGAGCACGACGCGCTCGTCGACCCGGCGGCCACCCCGCGGGTGCCGTACCTGACGCAGAAGCTGTCGGACGCCCAGGGGCCGTTCGTCGCCACGAGCGACTACGATCACCTCGTGCCCGACCAGGTCCGCGCCTGGATCCCCGGCGACTACGCGGTGCTCGGCGCGGACGGCTTCGGGTTCTCCGACACCCGCGCCGCCGCCCGCCGGTACTTCCTCATCGACGGCCCGTCGATGGTGGTCAAGACGCTGCAGCAGCTCGCCCGCCGCGGCGAGGTGCCGGCCGATGTCGTGGCCAAGGCCGTGGAGAAGTACCGCCTGCTCGACGTCACCGCCGGCACCTCCGGTGCCGTCGGCGGCGACAGCTGACGGCTCCCGCACCACGCACGAGGCCCGCCCTCTCCACCTCGGAGGGGCGGGCCTCGTGCGCGTCCGGGACTGTGCGTGCCCGGGGCGGTGCGTGCCCGGGGCGGTGCGCGACGGCGGTCAGCGGGGCGCCGCGCGCTCGTGCGCGGCGACGGCCTCGGCGAGCTCCGCCAGCACGTCCTCCGTCCCGGGACTCCGGCCCAGGGCCGACAGGTGCTGCCGCGCCTCGGCGGGGCGGCCGGCGTCCAGCGCCGCGAGGACGACCTGCCGCCCGGCCTCCGGGACGTGCTCCCGGGCCCGCCAGTGCCCGATCCCCAGCCCGAGCGCCTCGGTCGGCATGTCCGCCTCACGCAGGATCCGCAGAGCCGTGGCGAGCGCCTCGCCCCGCGGGTCCCGGTCCGCGGCGGTGGCGAGCCGGCGGACGGCGCCGTCCGGGTCGTCGGCCAGCGAGAGCCGGCCCAGCTCGAGCAGCGGCCGCCATCCGCGCGGGTGGCCGGCGAGCTCCTCCGCGAGCGACCAGACGGCGAGGTCGGCCGCGCGCTGCGCGGCCGGCTCGTCCGCGGGCGCGGTCAGCGGGTCCTCCGTGGCGGGCTCCTCCGCGGCGCGCCGCCGCACAAGCTCGGCGAGCGCGCGGAAGGCGTCCTCGTCGTTGGGGTCGTCGGCGAGCATGTCCCGCAGGGCGTCCTCCTGCACCGTGTCACCCTCCCGTGCCGACGACGGTCGCCGCGCCCCGACCGTCGAGGCCGAGAACGGCCGCCGCAGCAGCTGACGGAGCCGTGACATCGGGGCCATGCCCTCGACGATAGCGCCCACCCGCCTCGCACGCGGCCCGCACTGACGCGCCGACGACGGCGCCGGTTTGTGCACTCCCCACAACCGGGCCCGTATCCTCGGAGCATGGCGACCACCTCCGACACCGCCGCGTCGGCGAGTACCGTCTCGCGCGGCGAGAACGTCCAGCGCGTCCGCGAGGGCCTCGGGATGCTCACCGCGGCGGCCATGCGCCGCCTCGACGAGGACTTCGCCTGGTACCGCCAGCTGCCCGCGGAGGACCGCTCCTACGTGGGCCTCGTCGCGCAGTCCGGCATCAACGCCTTCGTCAGCTGGTTCGCGGAGCCGACCGACACGCCGCACGGCGTCGGCGACATGTTCGCGGCCGCGCCGCCCGAGCTCACGCGGTCCATCTCGCTGCAGCACACGCTGCAGCTCGTCCGGCTCATGGTCGACGTCGTCGAGCAGCACTCCGACGAGATCGCCGCGCCCGGCTACGAGCGCGAGCTGCGCGAGGCGGTGCTGCGCTACTCCCGCGAGATCGCGTTCTCCGCGGCGGAGGTGTACGCCCGCGCCGCCGAGGTGCGCGGCGCCTGGGACGCCCGCCTGGAGGCCCTGGTCGTGGACGCGCTCGTGCGCGGCGACGGCGACGACTCACTGCGATCGCGCGTCTCCGCCCTGGGCTGGAGCGGGCGCGGGCAGGCGCTCGTCGTGGTCGGCGAGACCGCCTCACGCCTCGACGACGTGCGCACGGCGGAGCTGCGCCGCCTGGCCCGCCGGGCCGCAGGCGACGCCCTCGTGGGCATCCACGGCGACCGCCTGGTGCTCGTCCTCGGCGGCGACGGCGACCTGGTCGCGGCGGCGACGTCGCTGCTCGACCGCTTCGGTCCCGGCCCGGTGGTCATCGGAGGCGTGGTGCCCGACGTCTCCGACGCCGCGACGTCGGCCGCCGCGGCGCTGGCGGGCCTCGCCGCCGCGCAGGCGTGGCCGCAGGCGCCGCGGCCCGTGCTCGCCGACGACCTGCTCCCGGAGCGCGTCCTCACCGGGGACGCGACGGCGCGGCGCACCCTCGTCTCGCAGGCCTACCTGCCGCTGCGGGAGGCCACGGGCTCGGTGCTGGAGACCCTGTCCGCGTACCTCGGCACCGGGCGGTCGCTGGAGGCCGCGGCCCGGCACCTCTACGTGCACCCCAACACGGTGCGCTACCGGCTGCGGAAGGTCTCCGAGATCACGGGGTGGGACCCGCTCGACGCCCGCGAGTCGTTCGTGCTGCAGGTGGCACTCGCCCTCGGCCAGCTCGACGGCGACGCCCGCCCGCACTGACGCCGGCCCGGGCAGGTTTGGAGGATCCCCACAATCGACCTCCGCGAGCTTGGTGCGCGTCACGACGCACCGGCCGCGCGGCGGGATGACACCGTGGTCTCCGTGCTCGCCGTCGTCTGCCCTGGACAGGGCTCTCAGACCCCCGGGATGCTCGCCCCTTGGCTCGAGCTGCCCGGCACCGCCGACCTGCTCGACGCGTTCTCCGCCGCCGCGGGGACCGACCTCACCCAGCACGGCACGACCTCGGACGCGGACACCATCCGCGACACCGCGGTCGCGCAGCCGCTCATCGTGTCGACCTCGCTGCTCGCGCTGCGCACGATCCTCGACGGCCGCCCCGTCACCGACGTCGTCGACGTCACGGCCGGGCACTCGGTGGGCGAGCTCAGCGCCGCCGCCGTCGCCGGGGCGCTCGACGACGCGGGCGCCGTGGGGCTCGTCGCGCACCGTGCGCGGGCGATGGCCGAGGCCGCCGCGGCGCGGCCGTCCGGCATGAGCGCCGTCGTCGGCGGCGACCCCGACGAGGTCCTCGCCGCCATCGAGGCGGCCGGGCTGACCCCCGCGAACGTCAACGGCGGCGGCCAGGTCGTCGCCGCGGGCGGCCACGACGAGCTCGCCGCGCTCGCGGAGCAGCCGCCGGCGCGCGCCCGCGTCATCCCGCTCCAGGTCGCCGGCGCGTTCCACACCTCCTACATGGAGCCGGCCCGCGTGGCCTTCGCCCAGGTGGCCGAGGGGTGGCTGGCCACCGACCCGCGCCTGCCGCTGCTGTCGAACGCCGACGGCGCCTCCTACGACTCCCTCGGCGCCGGCTCCCACGGGCACGGCACCGCCAAGGACGTCCTGGCGCGGCTCGCGGCCCAGGTCACGGCTCCGGTGCGGTGGGACCTGTGCCAGGCGACGCTGGCCGACCGCGGCGTGACCGCCCTCCTCGAGCTCGCCCCGGGCGGCGTGCTCACCGGCCTCGCCAAGCGGTCGCTCAAGGGCGTCGAGTCGGTCGCCGTGAAGTCCCCCGAGGACGTCGAGGCCGCCCGCGACCTCATCGAGCGGCACTCGGACGCCGCGCGGGCCCCCCGGGCCGCGCGCGAGGCCGACGCGTGACCGTTCGCCGCACGCTGCGCCAGGCCGAGCCGGTCGCGCACTCGCGCATCCTGGCGATCGGTGGGGAGCGCGGCGCACGCGTCGTGCCGAACGACGAGATCGTCGGCCCGATCGACTCGTCCGACGAGTGGATCCGCCAGCGCACCGGGATCGTCACGCGCCGCCGCGCGACCGACGACGTCGACGCGCTCGACCTGGCCGAGGCCGCGGCTCGCACGGCGCTCGACCGCGCCGGCCTCACCGGGGCCGACATCGACGTCGTGATCCTGTCGACCATCACGTACTTCCACCAGACGCCGGCCGGCGCCGCGATCCTCGCCGAGCGCCTCGGCGCGACCCCGGCAGCCGCGTACGACGTCTCGGCGGCGTGCGCCGGCTACGCGTACGGCATCGGCCAGGCGGACGCCCTGGTCCGGTCCGGAACTGCCCGGCACGTGCTGGTGATCGGTGCCGAGAAGATGAGCGACGTCGTCGACCCGACCGACCGGTCGATCTCGTTCCTCCTCGGCGACGGGGCGGGCGCGGCCGTCGTCGGGCCGTCCGACACGCCGGGCATCGGCCCCACGGTGTGGGGCTCCGACGGCAGCAAGGCGCAGTCGATCCGCCAGACGCACTCGCTCGCCGAGCTCGCCCGGGATCCGTCCCTCGGCATGCCGACGCTGCGCCAGGACGGCCCCTCGGTGTTCCGGTGGGCGAGCTTCCAGATGGCGCCGGTCGCGGCGAAGGCGATGGCCGAGGCAGGCGTCGAGCCGGACGACGTCCAGGTGTTCGTGCCGCACCAGGCCAACGTGCGGATCATCGACCAGCTGGCCACACAGCTCGGCCTGCCCGAGTCCGTCGTGGTCGCGCGCGACATCGTCGACACCGGCAACACGTCCGCGGCGTCGATCCCGTTGGCGACCGAGCGGCTGCTGGCCGAGGGCCGCGCGTCGTCGGGCGACATCGCCCTGCAGATCGGCTTCGGCGCGGGCCTCGTGTACGCCGCCCAGGTCGTCGTGCTCCCGTAGCCCCGACTGTCGGTCCCGACAGTTCACCGAGTCCCGCCCGGCGGTGACACAATCGCACCGCAACACCCCGACCCGGCGCCGGAGCTCCGGCGCCCCGTTCAAGGAGAAACCCACCTCATGGCCTACACCGCGCAGGAGATCCTCGAGGGCCTCGCCGAGATCGTCGCCGAGGAGACCGGTCTGCCCACGGACGCCGTCGCGAAGGAGAAGTCCTTCACCGACGACCTCGACATCGACTCGCTGTCGATGATGACGATCGTGACGCACGCCGAGGACAAGTTCGGCGTGCGCATCCCGGACGACGAGGTGAAGAACCTCACGACCGTCGGGGACGCCGTCACCTACATCGAGGGTGCGCAGGCCGCCTGACCTGCCGGGCACACCGCTGCCCACGGGCGCGGGCGGGCCGACGACCCGGCCCGCCCGCGCACCCCGCGGCGCCACCCGCGCGCCGCGCGGTCGAGACCTCCTCGACACCGCCGGTCCCCGGCACCCTCTGCACCGCCCCGCTCGACACTCGCCTCGACACCAGGAGTGACCCACCATGACCGCCGCACCCGCCTCGCGCGACGTCGTCGTCACCGGACTCGGAGCCACCACGCCCTTGGGCGGCGACGCCCCGAGCACCTGGCAGGCCGCGCTGGCCGGCGAGTCGGGCGCCCGCACCCTGGAGAACGACTGGGCCGAGACGTACGGCCTGCCGGTGACCTTCGCGGCGACCATCAAGGTCGACCCGGCGGAGCGCCTGTCCCGGCCCGAGACCAAGCGGATGGACCCGTCCACCCAGTACGCGATGATCGCGGCGCGCGAGGCCTGGCAGGACGCCGGCGCGCCGGAGGTCGACGGCGAGCGGCTCGGAGCCGTCGTGTCGTCGGGCATCGGCGGCATCTGGACCACGCTGGACGGCTGGGACACCCTCAAGGAGCGGGGCGCCCGCCGCATGCTCCCGATGACGGTCCCGATGCTCATGCCGAACTCCCCGGCGGCGTACGTGTCGCTGGAGTTCGGCGCCAAGGCCGGCGCCCACGCGCTCGTGTCCGCATGCGCGTCGGGAGCCGAGGCCATCGGCTACGGCCTCGACATGATCCGCACGGGGCGGGCCGACGTCGTGGTGTGCGGCGGCACCGAGGCGACCATCCATCCGATGCCCATCGCCGCGTTCGCCGCGTCGCGGACCCTGTCGCTGCGCAACGACGACCCGCAGCGTGCCTCGCGTCCGTACGACGTCGACCGCGACGGGTTCGTCATCGGCGAGGGCGCCGCCGTCGTCGTCCTGGAGAGCGCGGAGCACGCTGCGGCGCGCGGCGCCCGCGTGTACGCGCGCCTCGCCGGCGTCGGCCTGTCGGCCGACGCCTACCACATCACCTCGCCGGACCCGGAGGGCACGGGCCAGGTGTCCGCGATGCGCCGGGCCCTGGAGGACGCGGACGTCACCTCGCGCGACGTCGTGCACGTCAACGCGCACGCGACGTCCACGAAGGTCGGCGACCTCACCGAGACGGCTTCGATCCGCACCCTCATGGGCGGCGAGGCCGACCACGTGCGCCTGTCCGCGACGAAGTCGATGACGGGGCATCTGCTCGGCGGCGCCGGCGCGCTCGAGACGCTGTTCACGGTGAAGGCGGTCAGCGAGCGTCTCGCGCCCCCGACGATCAACGTCGAGAACCCCGACCCGGAGCTGCAGGTACCCTTGGTGCGGGCCACGCCGGAGAAGCTCCCGGACGGCGACGTCGTCGCGGTCAACAACTCGTTCGGCTTCGGCGGCCACAACGTCGCGCTCGTGGTGACGAACGCCTGACATGGCGCCCTCGGAGCGACCGGGCGAGCGGGTGAGACCAAACGGGCATGTCCGTTTTGAGGCTTTAATCGCCTTTAGGTGTTAGGTCGGATAATTTCACCCGCCACACTGTGGTCATGTTCACCACATCGTCACCATATCTGCATACGATGTCGCCCGAGGCCATCACCCCGGTGGCCTGCTTGGTTACTACCTTGCCTGGGGGGCAACTGTGGTTGTTTCGCGGAAGCGAACGCACGAATCATCACTGGCATCACGCACGACCGGTCGCCACGGTCGCACGACGCTGAAGCGCGCGACGGCGATGTTCGCCTCCGCCGGAGTGCTCGGGGTTGCGACGTTCGGGGGCATCACGGCCGCGTCGGCGGCTCCGACCGACGACACGGAGGCGCAGGGGACGTTCCTCGGCGGCACCGTGCTCGGCACGAACCTCGACGACATCGCTGAGCTCGAGGGCGCGCTCGCCGAGAACCCGTCCGGCGAGTCGCTGGACACGAACCCGCTCGCCGCCGAGGTGCTCAACGCCATCGAGATCGACCTCGGTGACGGCATCTCGCTGCTCGGCGAGAACAGCATCGCCTCGGTCGGCACCGTCAACCAGTACGCGTCCGCCACGGCCGACAGCGCGGACGCCGCGTCGGGCGCCGTGAGCGACCAGGGCGCCATCGAGGTCGGCGGCTCCGAGGAGTTCCCGGCGAACGCGACCATCGGCCTCACCGAGCTCCTGGGCGACCTGAACCTCGAGGGCATCATCAGCGAGGCGGAGCTCACGCTCGGCGCCGTGTCCTCGGAGGCGCACTGGCCCGCGGGCGGCGAGCCGACCGGCGACTACCAGATCGCCAGCGCCACGATCGACCTGGAGAGCCCGCTCGTCGGCGGCCTCCTCGGCCCGGTGCTCAACCTGGTCGGCGCCCTTCTCGGCGACGGTGTCGGCCAGGCCGACGTCGACGGCGTGTTCGTCGACCTCGCCACCGGTGAGGTCAGCATCGACCTGGCCGCGGTGCTCGCCAGCCAGGGCCTGGACATCAACGACCTGGACCCGGACACCGAGCTGCTCAGCGGCGAGGTCCTCAACGCCGTGACGACCGGCCTGGTCAACAGCCTCACGGAGGCCCTCGGGAGCCTCCTCGCCCTCGACCTCGGCCCGGTCACCGACCTGGTCGACAGCCTGCTGGGCGACCTGACCGAGGAGGTCGTCTCGCCGCTGCTGGACGGCGTCAACGACCTCATCTCGCTGAAGGCCAACGTGCAGGACCAGCCGGGTGACATCGCGGCCCACGACCCGTCGGGCACGGAGTCCTTCACGCAGCGCGCGCTGCAGCTGACGCTGCTGCCGGGTGACGAGCCGCTGGCTCAGATCAACCTCGCCTCGTCCTCCGTCCGCACCTTCGTCGAGGACGGCGAGGAGGTCGACGGGACCGAGGTCGACGGCACCGAGGTCGACGGCACCGAGGTCGACGGCACCGAGGTCGACGGCAC
>NZ_SIRP01000001.1:2934288-3096869 GCF_011634835.1 Isoptericola sp. BMS4
GCACCGCCGTTGACGGCACCGAGGTCGACGGCACCGCCGTTGACGGCACCGAGGTCGACGGCGGGATGCTGCCGCAGACCGGTGCGGGCATCGCGGGTCTGATCGCCGCGTTCGTCGTGCTCGTCGGTGGCGGTGCGGCTGCGGTCATCTACGCTCGTCGCCGCCGCGCTCTGCAGAGCTGAGCTGCTGATCCGCTGATCAGCTGAACGACACACGGCCGGCCCGGCGTGACCACGGTCACGCCGGGCCGGTCTTCTCGCCGCACCGTGGCTTCCCGGGAGCATCAACGATGGAATCCTCCGCGCCTCCGATCCCCCGCTGGGTCGTGGTCGTCGCGGCCGCGCTCGCCCTGGTGGTCCTGGTGCACTCCGCCGCGACCGCGCTGTGGATCGCGCCGCGCAACCCCGTGAGCCAGGCGGCCGCCGAGCCGCTCGGCAAGGTCATGGACCCGATGTTCCAGCAGAGCTGGTCCCTCTTCGCGCCGACCCCGATCAACGTGGCGAACTCGCTCGAGGTCCGCGCCTTCGACGCCGACCTCAACGCGACCGAGTGGGTCGACGTCACCGACGTCGAGATCTCGGCGAACTTCACCCACCAGCTCTTCCCGAACCGGGCGAGCCGCCCCACGCGGATGCTCGCCGCGCGCGCCCACGCCCAGTTCATCAAGCTCACGGACGACGAGCGCCACGCCCTGGGCGGGCACTACCACCACGACGCGTGGCCCCGCCTCGCCGAGGCGCTCGAGGAGGCCGACGGCTCGTCGTCTGCCGCGCGCCGGCGCCTCGTGCTCGCCTACGACAAGACGATGGCGGCGTACGCCACCGAGTACGTGCGCGCCACGGTCACCGAGCTCGACCCCGTCTACGTGCAGTTCCGCGTGGTGCGTCAGCGGGCGGCGCCCTACGCCTCCCGCGATGAGGTGCCCCAGGCCATCGCCTACACGTTCGGCCGGCGCCCCATGTACGAGTTCTCCCGCCAGGACAGCGAGGCCTTCCGCGAGGCGATCGAGAGGTTCCAGCAGTGAGCACGAGCACGACGGCGCGTGAGAGCTGGTTCATGCCCCTGCTGCGCTGGGTCAGCGAGGCGCGACGCGCCACGTACGGCACCGCCCTGATCCGGATCGCGTTCGGCGGCGGCGCGTTCGTGTTCCTGCTGGCGGACTTCCCGAACCGGGAGTACCTGTGGGGCCGCGCTGCGCGGTGGGCGGCGCCCCTCGACGACAACGGCGACTTCGGGTTCCCCTTCACCCTCTTCTCCGGCGGCCTGGACCCGGTGCCGCTGGCCGTGGCCTACGGCGCCCTGGTCGTGCTCGCCGCGCTGGTCACGCTCGGGTGGCGCACCCGCTGGGTCACGCCCGTCTTCCTGGTCCTGTGGGTGAGCCTGCTCGAGTCGAGCCCGCTCACGGGCGACCAGAGCGACAACATCTTCCGCATCCTGCTGCTCTACCTGTGCTTCGCCGATCTCGGCGGACGCTGGTCTCTCGACGCGCGGCGACGCGCGCGCCAGGTCGAGCGCGAGGGGCAGGTGCGGCCCTTCGGCCGGTTCGGTTCGGAGCGGGCGAACGCGACGGCGTCCCAGCTCGGGACGCTCCTGCACAACTTCGCCGTGCTCATGGCGGGCATCCAGATCTGCCTCATCTACGTGGCCTCGGGCCTCTACAAGGCGCAGGGCGAGTTCTGGCAGGACGGGACCGCGATCTACTATCCGCTGCAGCTGTCGCACTACCGCCCGTGGCCGTGGCTCGCGGACCTGCTGGTGCAGAACTCGGTGATGGTCGCGCTGGTCACCTGGTTCTCGGTCGGCGTCCAGTTCCTCTTCCCGCTGCTGCTCCTGAACCGCTGGACGCGGCTCGTGGCGATCCTCGGCATCCTCGCCATGCACGCCGGCATCGCGGTGGTGATGGGGCTGCCGTTCTTCTCGCTGTTCATCATGGCCGGCGACTGCCTGTTCGTGCGGGACCGCACCTTCGAGGCCATCATGCGCCGGCTACGGCCGGCACGGGACGCGCTCGCGCGACGGCTGGGCCTCGGGAGCGCCGCACGCCCCGCGTCGGAGGCGGACGACGGCGCGCCGGCGCGCCCCGAGGTCCCGGTGGCCTGATCGGAGCCGGGTCTCGGGCGACCGGCCCTCAGCCGACCCGGTGCAGCCAGCGCACGGGAGCGCCGGCCCCGGCGTACCGGAACGGTTCGAGCTCGTCGTCCCAGGCGGTGCCGAGCGCCAGGTCGAGGGCGTCACGCACCGCTCGCGGGTCCTGCGCGGCGTCGAGCGCCGTGCGCACCCGGTCCTCGGGCACCACGACGTTGCCGTGCACGTCCGTCATCGCGTGGAAGATGCCGAGCTCCGGGGTGTGCGACCACCGGGCGCCGTCGGCGCCGTGGCTCGCCTCCTCCGTGACCTCGTAGCGCAGGTGGTCCCAACCCCGCAGGGCAGAGGCCAGCCGGGCACCCGTCCCCTGGGCGCCCTGCCACGAGTACTCGGCCCGGTACAGGCCGCGCGCCGCCGGCTGGGGTGTCCAGTCCAACGACACCCGTCCGCCGAGCACGTTGCCCGCCGCCCACTCGAGGTGGGGGCAAAGGGCACGCGGCGCCGAGTGCACGAAAAGCACACCGCGGGTGATCGCACCAGCCATGTTGTCCTCCCTGGTTCCGAGGTCCGTCTTCCCCTACGTCCTCGAACAGCCAGGATCGATCATGGTTGTCGCGCCCCAGCGGCGTGTCGTGTTGTCTTCCCGGTCACATACTGCCTGAGATGTCGGCCGCGCGCGAGCACAAAGCCCCGATTTGAGGAGCAGTTGAGCAGGACGTGGTGCCGGCGAGGCCGGGCACGTCCTCCTCAGAGCCGTTCGCGCAGCTCCCGCATCGCCCTCTTGCGCGCGCCGCGCTCCAGCCGGTCCAGGTAGAGCTTGCCGTCGAGGTGGTCGCACTCGTGCTGGAGGCAGCGCGCCATGAGGTCCGTCCCCTCCACGACCACCTCGTCGCCCGCGAGGTCCGTGCCGACGACGCGCGCGTACCAGGCCCGTGTCGTGGGGTACCACAGCCCCGGCACGGAGAGGCACCCCTCGTCGCCGTCCTGCTGCTCCTCGGACAGCTCCACGATGCGCGGGTTGAGGACGTACCCGATCTCGTCGTCGACGTTCCAGGAGAACGCGCGCAGGCTCACGCCGATCTGGTTGGCCGCCAGGCCGGCGCGGCCGTCGGCGTCGACGGTCTCGACGAGGTCCTCGACGAGCGCGCGGACGCGGTCGTCGACGTCGGTGATCTCCTCGCACGGGGTGCGCAGCACGGGGTCGGGCAGCACCCGGATCTCTCGCATCGCCATGGGCGGCATTCTCCCACGTCGCGGTGACACCATCGCCCGCGCCGGACCACGTCGTCGGCGCTCCTCGCGCTCACATCACGATTTGGTAACGTTCGCTGCGATGCCCTCCACGACGTCACCTACGACGGCCCCCGTCGCACGCCCGAAGGACGACCCTGCGCGAGCCCCGCGACGGCTGACAGCCCTCGACGGGATGCGGTTCCTCGCGGCGCTCTCCGTCCTCTTCTACCACTACTTCGCCTCGAACCACGACGCGTGGGGACAGGGCACGGTGGACACGTTTCCGCACCTGCACCCCCTCGCGGTGTTCGGCTCGTTCGGCGTCCAGCTGTTCTTCGTCGTGAGCGGGTTCGTGATCCTCCTGTCGGCATGGGGGCGCGACGTGCGCGCCTTCACCGCCTCCCGGGTGGCCCGCCTGTTCCCCGCCTACTGGGTGTCGGTGGCCCTGATGCTGGTCCTCCTGCTGCTCGTGGCTCCCGGGGAGAAGTCCGTCACCGTCGGCGACGCGGCGGCGAACCTGACGATGGTCCAGCGAGCGCTCGGCGTGCACGACCTCGAGGCCGTCTACTGGACCCTCTGGTCCGAGCTGCGGTTCTACGTGCTCGTCGGGATCCTGCTGGCCGTCGGCCTGACCCGCGAGCGCGTCCTCGCCTTCGCCACCATCTGGCCGGTCGCCGGCGCGGTCGCGGTGCAGGCCAAGTCGAACCTGTGGAGCACGGTGCTCATCGGCGCGGACGCCCCGCTGTTCGCCGGGGGCATGGTCCTGTTCCTGCTCACCCGCAGGCCCCGCTCGCTGGGCCTGTGGCTGGCACTGGGGCTCAACGTGGCGCTGGCCGGCGTGATCTCCGGCCGGACCCAGGCGCTGCGCGTCGCCTCCAGCGCCGAGATCACGATCGGGCCCGCGACGTACTGGACCGCCATCGTCGTGTGCTTCGCGCTGGTCGCCCTCGTCACGCTCACGCCGCTGAACCGCATCTCGTGGGGCTGGCTGACCGTCGTCGGCGCCCTGACCTACCCGCTCTACCTCATCCACATGTCCTGGGGCCGGTGGATGATCGCCGAGCTCAACCCGCACCTGCCCGTGGCCGGCACGTTCGCCGTCGTCACGCTGACGATGCTCGTGGCCGCCTACCTGATCCACCGCCTCGTGGAGCGCCCCTTCGGGCCCCGGCTGCGCCGCGCGCTCGTACGGGACCTCTCCCCCGGCGCGCTCGTACGGCCCCGGCGGCGTCCCGTGCCTCAGCCCGGGCCGGTGACGGGCGAGGTCCCGGCCGCCAAGGCCGTCTCCAGGTAGTCGAGGAGAACGCGGGCGTGGTTGTGCTCGGCGTCCCAGGCCGCGTAGACGAGGGTGACCTGCTCCGAGGCGCGGCCGATCTCCCGCAGGTCGGCGACGGCGGTGCCGGCGTCCAGCTCGTGGCGGTACCTCGCGGCGAACTCGTCGAAGCGCGCAGGGTCGTGCCCGAACCACCGCCGCAGGTCGGACGAGGGCGCCACCTCCGGCAGCCACCGGTCGACCCGCCCGTCGCCCTTCGCCACCCCGCGCGGCCACAGCCGGTCGACGAGCACGCGCACCCCGTCGTCGTGACGCGGGTCGTACACCCTGGCGATCGAGAAGCCCATGGGGCCATCACACCGGAGCGGCGGGACGCCCGCGACCCGGCCGGCGCGCGCGGCGCTCCCGGTATGCTCACCGGCGCGCCCCGTTAGCTCAGCTGGTCAGAGCAGTCGACTCATAATCGATCGGTCGCCGGTTCAAGTCCGGCACGGGGCACCACCGCTCCCTCGCCCGGGACGCGGCGGGCCGCTACGCTGCGGCTCGTGCTCCGCGTGCTGCCGATGCTGGCCTACCTCGCTCTCGTCGTCTACGCAATCGCCGACGTCGTGCAGTCCGACGACGACGACACGGGCGGGCTCCCGAAGGCCCTGTGGATCCTCGTCATCCTCTTCCTGCCGCTCGCCGGCTCGATCGCGTGGATCCTCGTGAGCCGCCGCAACCGGCAGCGCCGGTCCGCGGCCCCGCGCGCGGGCTTCCCGGCCGGCCCGGTGCCGCCCGCCCGGTACCCGGCCCGGCGTCGGACGTGGGAGTCCTCCCCCACCCCGCCGACACCGAGCGGCGACCCCGACGACGACCCGGAGATGCGCTGGCTGCTGGAGCAGGCGCGGCTGCAGCGCGAGCGCGACGCGGCGGCCGCCGGCGAGACGCCGGGCGCTTCCGAGCAGCCCGCGGACGGCGGCGACCGCCAGGGCCTGGCCGACCGGGCCGACGACAAGGACGCTCCCTCCTGAGCCCGGGGGCCGCTCGACGACCCGCCGCTCGACGGCGTCCCGGCCCCGGCCCCGCGCCGATACGGTGTGACCATGTGGTTCCGCCGCCCCTCGCTGCCCGACGACGTCCGCCGCAGCCTGAGTCTCGCCCGCGGTGAGCGGATCCTCGCCGTGGGCGAGCTCACCGACGGAGGCTGGGCAGTCGCGACGACCGCGGACCTCGCCGTCGTGCACGGCGCCGACGGCGGCTCCCCGCGTCGCCCGTGGGCGCACGTCGACCGGGCCTCGTTCGACCCGGACCGAGGGGTGCTCACGGTCATCTGGGTGGACGCCGCCCCCGACACGACGCTGCGGCTCGTCGACGCCGAGCGGTCCGTGCTCCCCCAGACGCTGCGCGAGCGCGTCCAGTGGTCGGTCGTCCTCGCGGAGACCGTCGCCGTCCCGGGCGGCGGCGACGTGAAGGTCGCGGTGCGGCGCACCGCCGACGGCGCGATGTTCTCCCAGGCCCTCGCCGGCCCCGGCGTCGACCTCGAGGACCCCGACGTGGCCCGAGTGGTGGACGCCACGGAGTCCAGGGTGCGGGGGGCGTCCGGACTACCCCTGTGAGTTTGGTATTGTTCTTCCCGGTTCGGACGTCCTCGGACGGACGGCCACGCGATCCCGCGTAGCTCAGCTGGCAGAGCATCCGACTGTTAATCGGACGGTCACTGGTTCAAGTCCAGTCGCGGGAGCCACAAGGCCCGGAATCCTCAGGATTCCGGGCCTTCTCGCTTCCGCTACAAGGGTCCGACCCAGCGGAAACCCAGCGGCACGGCGCGGACGCCGCCATCACATCCCGTCGACGAGCCCCGCGACGACCGCGTCGCCGCCGGTCCAGTGCGCCACGAGCGCGGGGCCTCTGAGGTCCTCGCCCAGGTCGCGGACGATCCGCAGGGCCGAGCCTCCGCTCGATGCCCCGGCCCTGACGCTCAGCCGGACCGACGGCTCACGGGTCCCGACGGGGCGCCCGTCCTCCCACAGCTCGAGGAGGGCCTGCTCCTGCCCGCCCAGGACGGCGCGACGGAAGCAGGCGACCGCGACCGGGTCGATGGTGCCGTCGTAGACCCAGCGCGGGCCGAGCACGGAGTGCTCCATGGTGCTCACGAGCCGCGCCCCGGCGTCGTCGAGCGGGGCGCCGCGGTAGGTGAGGACGACGTGGCGCAGCCGCTCGCCGCGGCGCACCACGAACGCCTCCACGCCGACCTCTCCCGCGGGGTCGTCGAACCGGTAGCTGCCGAGGGTCTCGACGGGCCCTCCCAGCTCCGCCTCGAGCAGCTCGGGCTTGGTGGGACGGATCGTCGCGGAGTGCACGATGGCCATGGCCGGATGCTACCGGCGGCCCGGCCTCGGCCGGGCCGCCGTGCCGGCGTCACAGGGTGAGCAGGCGCTCCATCAGGTGCGGCGCCAGCGGCGCGTCGGTCTCCAGCACCACGCGGCACCGCGCGCCGGGCTGGTCGGGGTACCCGGCGTGCAGCCCGCGCAGGTCGCAGATCGTCTGGCCACGGCCGGGCCCGCGGGAGTCGTCGACGGTCACATGCACGCGCGGCGCGACGGCGGGCCGCACGCCACCGACGGCGAGCGCGGCGGCCAGCGGGTCGTGCAGGGCGCAGCACCGCCGCCCGAAGGTCTCCACGTAGAAGCCGAGGTAGAGGTCGAGCACCTCCCCCAGCCAGGGAGCGAGCGCGGTACCCGCTTCCAGGAGGGCCTTGCGGTCGGTCTCCTCGAGGACGTCGCGCATCGTCACGTCGAGCGGCACGAGGGTGACGTCCCAGTCCGCCGACAGCACGGCGGCGGCCGCCTCGGGGTCGTTGGCGATGTTGGCCTCGGCCACCGGGCTCACGTTCCCCGGGTGCAGCGCGGCACCGCCCATGATCGTCACGTCGGCGACGCGCCCGGGCAGCGTGGGGTCCTGGCGCAGCGCCATGGCCAGGTTGGTCAGCGGGCCGACGGCGACGACGCGCAGCTCGCCGGCGTGCTCGTGCGACAGCCGCAGCAGCAGGTCCACGGCGGACTCCGCGACGGGCTCGAGGCCGGACGGCGGCAGCGCGACGTCCCCGACGCCGTTGTGCCCGTGGATGTGCGCCGGCCCGCCGCCGAACGTGCCCGCCAGAGGGTCGTGGGCCCCGACCGCGACGGGGACGTCGCCGCGGCCGGCGAGGGCCAGCAGGTCGAGCGTGTTGGTGGCACCCTGCCGCGCGCCGATGTTCCCGCTGACGGTCCCGACGCCGACGAGGTCGGTCTCGGGCGAGGCGAGCAGGTAGGCGAGGGCGAGGGAGTCGTCGACGCCGGTGTCGCAGTCGAGGTAGAGGGGCGTGGCGCCGGTGCGGCGTGCGTGGGTCACGGGAGGGGGTCCTTCACGGTCGGTTCGGTCGGAGGGAAGTGTCGCACCGGCGTCATGCCTGAGCGCCGGGCATCGCCGCGGGGCGCGGCACGAGGAGGAGGCTGGTGCCCAGGGCCAGGGCGGTGATCCCCGCCGAGACCCACAGCGCGGTGGCGTAGCCGCCGACGGTGCCCTGGGCGACGAACGGCGCGACGAGGCCGATCCCCAGACCGGCGCCGATGCCGAACGCCGAGCTGTTCAGGCCGGGCAGGGCGCCCGGGGCGTCGGGCGGTGACTGGAGCACGCCGAGGCCGTTCGCCGTCGCCATGAACAGCCCGTTGTAGGCCACGCCCAGGCAGGCGATGCCGCCCAGCACCACCCACCGGTGGGTGGGCATCAGCGCGATGACGACGAGGACGGCGAGGCAGAGCACGAGGCCCCAGCGCAGCACGGCGACCCAGCCGCGCCGTCCGGCGAGCCAGCCGGCGACGGGCCCGGCGAACAGCCCGATGAGCGCCGGCGGCGCGAGGAACGCGAGGGCCGAGAGCGACGCGCTCATGCCGTAGCCGGCGGCGGTGTCCTGGCTCAGCACGACGACGGTGAAGTTGATGACGGCGAAAACCCCCGTCAGCGTGAGCATCGTGGTCGCCACCAGCGGCCACACCTCGCGCGAGCGCAGGTGCCGCAGCGGGAAGAGCGGGGTGCGGCGGCGGCGTTCGACGGCCCAGAACCCGGCGGCCGCCAGGGCCGTGGCGGCGAGCAGGCCGAGGGTGCGGGGCGAGGCCCAGCCGCTCGCCGAGCCGGCGTCCACGGCCTGCGTCAGGCACACGATGGTGATCGACAGCGCCGCGGCGCCCCACCAGTCCATCGTCCCCGTGTCGGCGGGCCGCTCGCCGCGCGGCACCACGCGGAGCACGAACACGAGCGCCAGGAGCCCGACCGCCAGGATCGCGACGAAGATCGACCGGTACCCGAAGTGGTCCGTCAGCAGCCCGCCGACGAAGCCGTCGACGCCCCCGACGCCGCCGTTGATGGCGGTGACGACGCCCAGCGCGGTGCCGAACACGCGCGGGGAGAGCCGCTCGGCGAGGATGATGTACGAGATCTGGAAGACCGCGCTCGACGTCCCCTGCATCACCCGCCCGGCCAGCAGCAGCGGCAGGCTGGTCGCGAGCAGGCACACGACGGTCCCGCCGACCATGACGAGCAGCGTCGCCAGGAGGATCCGGCGCCGCCCGACGTAGTCGCTCCAGCGGCTCAGCACCACGCCCGCGACGGCACCCGCGAGGAAGAAGTAGGACGACACTCCGGCGACGTCGTCCGCCCCGACGCCGAGCGTCGCGGCCATGGCGGGGAGCGCGGGGGTGACCATGCTCGCGCCGAGCTGGAACGCCACGACGGCGACCAGCAGGGACGCGACGAGGCCGGCGGCGGGGCGGCCGGCCAGCCCGCCGCCCGCGGGGGCGGTGCCGGGCTCGGTCTCAGGGGCGCTGGGGGCGACGGCGGGGGTGCCGGTCGCCTCGCTGCGAACGGTCGATGGTTCCACGAGGACTCCTTCGTCGGGTCTCCGCTGCGGCGCGGACACCAGAGGACATCATACGACCTCGTATGATGTCTAACGCGAGCCGCTGACGTGCTTGAATGGAGCGGTCGCGCGCACGCCAGCCCCGGAGGACCGAGTGGACCAGCCCGTCGCCGAGCTCCTGAACCGCCCCGTCGCCGTCCCGCCGGGCCAGCCGATGCGGGTCGCCGTCTACTCGCGGCTCGCGGACGGGATCCGGCGCCAGGTGCTCCCGCCCGGCTCCGTGCTGCCCAACGAGCCCGACCTGTGCGTCGCGCTCGGCGTGTCCCGCACGGTCGTCCGCGAGGCGCTCATGCTCCTGGAGGAGGACGGGCTCGTGCGCAACCGCCGCGGCATCGGCCGGTTCGTCGCCACGTCGCTCCCCCGTGTCGGCCTCGAGCAGGTGCGCCCCTACGAGCAGGTGTTCGGCGACGAGCACGGCGGGGTCGAGGTGCGGCGGGTGCGCACCCGCACGCAGGCCACGACGGACTTCGTCTCTGCGGCGCTCGGGCTGCCCGACGACGTCGACACCTGGTTCGTCGAGAGCGTCCTGGTGCGCGACGGCGAACCGGTCGCCCTCGTGCAGGAGCACCTGCCCGCCGGCCGGCAGCTGGCCGACGTGAGCCGGGCCGTCGCCGACGTCGTCGCCCAGGTCGCCGACGGACCCGGCACCCTGCTGGCGAGCCTCGTGGAGCGGCTCGGGCCCGTCCTGGACGCCGGTGAGTGCGAGCTCGTCGCCGGGGTCCCGGGCGACTCGCGCGCCGCGCTGCTCGACGTGGGGCCCGAGGACCCCGTGCTCGTGCTCACCCAGGTGGCGCGGCACGGCGACCGGCCGCTCTACCTGGCCAAGGTGCTCGTCCCGCCCCGGGCGGGGCACCTGCGCGTCGTCCAGTCCGTCACCGGCTGACGCGCGGGGTGCGCCGGGCCGCCCGAGCCCGGCGCACCCCGCGTCCGTCAGCCGTCGCCGAGCAGGTCGCGCATGCGCGCGATCTCCGCGCTCTGCGAGTCGACGATGGCGCGTGCCATGTCCCGCGCCCCGGTGTGCTCGCCCCGCTCGATCTCGGTGCGGGCCATGGCGACCGCACCCTCGTGGTGCTCGATCATCTGGGTGAGGAACAACCGGTCCGCGGCCGCGCCGTCGGCGGCGGCGAGGTCGGCCAGGTCGGCCAGGTCGGCCTCGCTCATCATGCCGGACATGCCGTGGCCACCCGTGTCGTCACCGGCGTCGTCGCCGGACGACCCGTGCGAGTCGTGCGCGGGGGCGTCCGACCCCCACTCGCTCAGCCAGCCGGTGAGGCGCTCGATCTCGGGACCCTGCGCCTCGGTGATCTGTGTCGCCAGCTCGGCCACGCGCGGGTCGAGGTCCTCCTTCGCGAGCACGACGTCGGACATGGTCACGGCCTGCTCGTGGTGCGGCACCATCCCGCGGGCGAACGCCACGTCGTCGGCGTTGAACCAGTCCCCCGCGTCCGGCGACGCCGGTGCGGGGCTCGCCGTCGCGTCGGCGGCGGCCGGCGAGGAGCCGGCGGACGGGTCGTCGGTGGAGCAGGCGGTCAGGGGCAGGGCCGCCGCGAGCACGAGCCCGGGCAGCACGAATCGCTTCGTCATGGTGTGGTCCTTCTCGAGAGGTGTGGAACGGTCCGGAGGCGGCACCGCCCTACGTCCTCGAGATCCCCAGCGCGCGCAGGTCCGGCGCGAGCCGGTACCGCACCGGCCGCGGCGCGCGGCGCGACCGCGCGCGGGCGAGCGCGCGCCGCACCGCCAGGACCACCCCGCGCGGCGGCAGCAGCACCAGCAGCGCGACGAGGACCATGAGGCACATCGCCCCGAGCGCCACACCGTCGGTCGCCGCCGCGGCCCCGGGTCCGCCCTCGTGCGCGGCGCGCCCTTCGCGCTCGGCATGGCCTGGGTGCCCCGCGGGTTCGACGTGCCCGGCGACCACGTGCCCCACAGTCTCGCCATCGGCCTGCGCCGCGGCCACGACGTGCGCCGCGCCGTGGTGGCTCGCCGACCCGCTCATGGCGTGCATCGTCACGACCCCGAGCAGCAGCACCGCCAGCAGCAGCACAGCAGGCAGACCGCACAGACCGGAGCGGGGGGACGCCGCGGCGAGAGGAGGTCGGGTGCGCATGTCGGGCCCAGCGTACGTGGCGCACCCGGCGAGATCCGGGAATACCCGCACGTCCGGGACGCATTGTCCTGGACGTGCCCTCCCCCGACGTCTCCGTCGGGCTGCGCTCGGAGCGCGGCCCGATCCTGCTGTCGCTCATGCTCGCCACGGCGCTCGTCGCGCTGGACGCGACGATCATCGCGACCGCGTCCGCGACCATCGCCCGCGAGCTCGGCGGCTTCGACCAGGTGCCGTGGCTGTTCTCCAGCTACCTGCTCGCCCAGGCCGTGGCGACACCGCTGGCCGGCCGGCTCGCCGACGTGCTCGGGCGCAAGCGGCTCATGCTCGCGGGTGTCGGCCTGTTCTTCGTGGGGTCCCTCCTGTGCGTGCTCGCGCCGACGATGGGCGTCCTCATCGCGGGCCGGGTGCTCCAGGGCCTCGGCGCCGGCGTCGTGATGCCCGTGTCCCTGACGATCGCCGCGGACATCTACACCCTCGAGGAGCGCGCGAAGACCCAGGGGTACCTCGCCTCGGTGTGGGCGGTCTCCGCCGTCGTCGGCCCCACACTGGGCGGCGTCTTCTCGGAGTTCACCAGCTGGCGCTGGATCTTCGGAGTCAACATCCCGCTGTGCGCGCTGGCCGCCTGGATGCTCGCCCGCCGGTACCACGAGGCCGGGCGCGACGGCGAGCGCGAGCCGATCGACTACGTCGGCGCGGCGCTGCTCACGGGCGGGAGCACGCTGCTGCTGCTCGGCCTGCTGGAGGGCGGCAGCACGTGGGCGTGGGGCTCGGCGGCCTCCGTCGCCGTGCTCGCGGCCTCGGTGGTGCTGCTCGCCGTCTTCGTCGCCCACGCCCTGCGCGCGCGGCACCCCGTCGTCGACGTGCGCATCCTGCGCCGCCGCGTCTACGGCGTCCCGGCTGCCGTCTCCCTGCTCGTCGGCGTCGTCGTCCTCGGGCTGTCCACCTACGTGCCGATCTACGCCCAGGGCGTCCTCGGCAGCGGCCCCCTGCTGGCCGGGTTCACGCTGGCGGCGATGATGGTCGGGTGGCCGCTCTCGGCGTCGAACGCGGGGCGCCTGTACCTGCGGGTCGGCTTCCGCGTCACCGCCCTGGTGGGCACCACGCTGGTCCTGACCGGCACCGGCCTGACGCTGCTGCTCGGCGAGTCGTCCGCGCTGGCGACCGTCGCCGCGGCCTGCTTCGTCATCGGCGCCGGGATGGGGCTGACGGCGGTCCCCACGCTCATCGCCGCGCAGTCGGCGGCGACGTTCTCCGAGCGTGGCGCCGTCACGGGCACCACGATGTTCGCCCGGTCGCTGGGCTCGGCGGTCGGGGTCGCGGCGTGCGGCGCCGTCGTCAACGCGCGCACGACGCTCGGTCCCGACGGCACGCCCGTCGGCCCCGGCCTGATGACGGCCCTGCACCTGGTGTTCCTGCTGCTCGTGGGGTGCGCGGCCGCGCTGATGGTGCTGGCCGCCTGCATGCCCGCGGACCGGGCGGCCGCCCGCGAGCGCCGGGAGAGCCGCGAGCGGTCGGTGGCCTGACCCCCGGGCGCGGCTCAGGCGCTCTCGCGCAGGGTGCGGCGTTCCGCCTCGATGGCGAGCAGCCGGGCGAACGCCTCGTCGTAGCCGTCCTCGCCGGGCGTGAGCCGGCGCAGCCGCCCCTTCGCGTCGGCGATGCGCCGCGTCAGCCCCTGGTCGACCAGCGCCCGCACGACGTCGGCCACGTAGGCGCCGATGACCTCCTCGCGGTCCTCCGGCACGGGCGCGACGGCCAGCTCGGTGACGAGCGGCGCGACCGCCGTCGAGGCCTCCTCGGCGACGGACTCGACCCACCGGCCCCCGCCCAGCGACCGGCCGGTGGCGGCCCCGCCGGCCGCGCGGACGGCGTCGTGCACGGCACGCCAGGCGGGGACGCCGAACGCGTCCTCACCGAGCTCGTCGAACGTCTCGGGGACGTGCTGCGGGTACTGCAGCACCACCGCGAGGGCCTGCTGCTCCAGGCGCGCGACGGGGTCGCGCGGGTCGGGCGCCGCCATGACGGGCGTCGCGGGGGCAGGTTCCGCCTGCGGGCGCCCCTGACGCCGGTCTCCGGGCGCCGGGCGCGACGGTGTCCTCGCCGCGCGGGCCACCTCCCGGCGGACCTCGTCGGTGTCGATGCCGATCCAGCCCGCGAGCGAGCGGGCGTACCCGTCCCGCATCGAACGGTCGCGGATGCCGGCCACCAGCGGCGCGGCGGAGCGCAGAGCGCCCACACGGCCCTCGACGGTGTCGAGGTCGAACTCGTCGAGGGTGGCCTTGATGACGAACTCGAACAGCGGCACCCGCCCGTCCACGAGGGCCTCGACGGCTTCCGGGCCGCGGGCCATGCGCAGGTCGCACGGGTCCATGCCGCTGGGCTCCACCGCGACGAACGTCTGGGCGTGGAAGCGCTGGTCCTCGTTGAACGCCCGTACGGCGGCCTTCTGCCCGGCCGCGTCACCGTCGAACGTGAAGATCACCTCGCCGCCCAGCGACGCCCCGGACGCGAGCTGCAGACCACCGCCCGCCGTCGTGTCGCCCATCAGCCTGCGCACCACCTTGGCGTGGTCACCACCGAACGCGGTGCCGCAGGTGGCCACGGCGGACTCCACCCCGGACAGGTGCGCCGCCATGACGTCGGTGTACCCCTCGACGATGACGACCCGCTTCTTCTGCGCGATGGCGCGCTTGGCGAGGTCGATGCCGTACAGCACCTGCGCCTTCTTGTAGAGCGTGGTCTCCGGGGTGTTGAGGTACTTGGGGCCCTGGTCCTCGTCGTACAGGCGGCGGGCGCCGAAGCCGATGACGGCGCCGGTGACGTCCCGGATCGGCCACACGAGCCGGCCGCGGAAGCGGTCGTAGATCCCCCGCTGCCCCTGGCTGACCATCCCGGTGGCGACGAGCTCGGCCTGGGTGAACCCGCGGCCCTGCAGGTGGCGCATCAGGGCGTCCCACCCGGTGGGCGCGTACCCGACGCCGAAGTGCTCGGCGTCGGCCCGGTCGAAGCTGCGCTCGGCGAGGAACGCCCGTGCCGCCTGCGCGCCCGGGGCGAACAGCTGCTCGGCGTAGAACTCCGCCGCGACGCGGTGCGCCTCCAGCAGCCGCTGGCGGCGTCCCGGCTCCTCCCGGGGGCCGCGCTGGGCCGCCTCGCCCGTGCGGGAGTCCTCGTAGCGCAGCTGCACGCCGACCCGGGAGGCCAGGTACTCGACGGCGTCGGTGAAGCCCATCCCGTCGATCTTCTGCACGAACGAGATGACGTCGCCGCCCTCGCCGCAGCCGAAGCAGTGCCACCGCCCGACGCCGGGGCGGACGTGGAACGACGGGGTGCGCTCGTCGTGGAAGGGGCACAGCCCCTTGAGGGAGCCGACGCCGGCGGGCTTGAGCGTGACGTGGGCCGAGACGATCTCGTCGATCCGTGCGCGGTCGCGCACCGCCTCCACGTCGTCTCGTCTGATCAGCCCTGCCACGGTGCGCAGTCTATGCCCGGGCCAGCGCCCCCTCGGCGGGCCGCGCGCACCGCCGCGCGAAGCTCCCGGGCGGCGTGCCGACGACGCGGGAGAAGTCGTCGGTGAAGTGCGCCTGGTCGTAGTAGCCGACGCTCGTCGCGAGCTCCGCGAGGCCGCGCGCGGGGTCCGCGGCCAGGAGGTCCGCCGCGAGGTGCACGCGGTGGCGGCGCAGCACCCACGCGGGGCTGACGCCCACCCAGCGGGCGAACAGGCGCTGCAGCGACCGGGTCGAGGTCCCCGCGAGCGCGGCCAGGTCGGGCACGGTGGCGTGGGGGCCGAGCGCGCCGCCGACGGTCGCTGCCAGCACGTGGCCGATCCGTCGCGTCGCCCGGCTCGCGGCGGGCGTGCGGCGACGGGCCGCCGCCACGCGCAGCAGCGGTGTCACGGCCGCGACGGCCGCCGCGTCGTCCCCGGCACGCGCCGCCGCCACGGCGGCGGCGCCGGCCGCCGCCACGGCCTCGTCCTCGGCCCCCAGGACCGCCGGAGCCGGCAGGACCACACCCCGCCGGACGGCGTCCGGCCGGTCGAGGAGCAGCCGCAGGCCACCGGGCCGCAGCTTGGTGCCGACGACGGCGCCCTGACCGCGCAGCGTGCGGGCGAACAGGCCGGGCGGGATGCCGTGGGCGGCAAAGACGCCGTCCGGCTCGGCGACGAGGTTCGCGTTCGGGTGCGGGATCACCACCTGGGTGAACTCCTCCCCCGGAGGCAGGTCCCAGCGGATCACCCAGTGCCGCTCCACGACGTCCGCGAGGTCGGGCGCGGGGTCCAGGCGGACCAGGTCGAAGCGCGCCGCCCCGGGGTCGACGATGCCGCGGGTGCTGGCGGTGGGCTCGAACACCTGTCGCATTCTTCCAAGACTGGCACCACCCGCCGACAGGAGCATGAGTCCCGTCAGCCCACCGCACCGCCCAGGAGGCCCCCATGGACCTGTCCACCCTGCACCCCAACGTCACCGTGGCCGACCCGCGTGCCGCGATCGACTTCTACGTGGCCGGCCTCGGCGCCGAGGTGCTCGACGTCATCACCGCCGGCGACACGATCGTCCACTCCGACCTGCGGATCGGCGGGTCCACGTTCACGGTCGCCGCGGCGTTCCCCGACCACGGCGCGGTCGCGCCCGGGCCGGACGGCGCGACGACGTCGTCCTTCACCCTGTACGTCGACGACGCCGACGCCGCGCACGCGCGCGCCGTCACCGCGGGCGCGACGAGCACGCAGGACCCGGCCGACTGGTTCCCGGGGTTCCGCCAGGCCGCCGTGCGGTGCCCGGCCGGGCACCGGTGGTTCTTCGCCCAGGTGGCCGAGCACGTGACCGCCGACGACATCCAGCGGGCGAGCGACGCCTGGATGGCCGAGGCGTCGGGGTCCTGACGACCGCTCGGGTCGGCGTGCCCGGTCGGCGTGGCCCGTCGACGGGCACGCCGACCCGAGCCCGTCAGCGCGGCCGCACCAGGCGGGCGTGCAGCTGCATCGCCGAGACGTCGGTGAGCGAGGCGACCTGGTCGACGACGACGCGCAGCCGCTCGTCGTCGTCGGCCGCGGCGCGCCAGTCGGCCGCGAACTGCGGCTCGAGCGCGACGGGCGCCCGGTCGGCCAGGACCTCGACCAGGTCCGCGATGATCTGCCGCTGCGCCCCGTAGAGGGGCTCGGCCTCACGGGGGGCCATGACGTAGGTGACGGCGACCCCCTTGAGCGCGAGGATCTCGTCCGCGGTCTCGTCCGGCACGACCAGCCGCGCCGTGTACCGCGTGAGCGGCCCGGGGCCGTAGACCTCGCGGGTGGCGTCCTGCGCCGACCCGCTGAACCGGCCGATGAGCTGGCTCGTGGCGTCCTTGAGCCGTGCCAGCGCCCGCCGCGACCCGTCGAAGTCGGTGACGAGGTACCCGGCGTCGCGCAGCCGGACCAGCGCGGCGTCGAGCGCGTCCGGGTCGTGCCAGTCGCCGTACCAGGCGCGCACGTGCTCGGCCACGCGGGCGCGCTCGTCCGCGTCGTCGAGCATGCGCAGGTCGAGGCGCCCGCCGACGACGGCGTCCTCGACGTCGTGCACGGAGTAGCTGATGTCGTCGGCGAGGTCCATCACCTGCGCCTCCATGCACCGCACCCGCCCGCGCGGCGCGCCCTGGCGCAGCCACGCGAAGACGGGGGCGTCGTCGGGGTACACGCCGAACTTGGCCGTCGGGGCGCCGTCCGGGCGCGCCGGGCCGTCCCCGAGGGACCACGGGTACTTCACGGACGCGTCCAGGCTGGCGCGCGTGAGGTTCAGCCCCCGCGGGGTGCCGTCGTCGGCGAAGATCTTGGGCTCGAGCCGGGTGAGCAGCCGCAGCGTCTGCGCGTTGCCCTCGAACCCGCCGACCGGCGCGGCGACCTCCGCGAGCGCCCGCTCGCCGTTGTGGCCGAAGGGCGGGTGTCCGAGGTCGTGCGTGAGGCAGGCGGTGTCCACGAGATCGGGGTCGCAGCCGAGGGCGCGGCCCATCTCCCGGCCGACCTGCGCCACCTCCAGGGAGTGGGTCAGCCGGGTGCGCACGAAGTCGTCGCTGCCCGGCCCCAGCACCTGGGTCTTGGCCCCGAGGCGGCGCAGGCCGGACGAGTGCACGACGCGGGCTCGGTCCCGCTCGAAGGGGGTGCGCTCCTTGGACTTGGGCGGCTCGGCGAACCAGCGCTCGACGTCGTGGTCCGTGTAGGCGGTGGTGCCCACCTCGCCCGGCGCCGGGCTCGGGAACCTCCCGACCACGGTCGGGTCGAACGCGCCCTGCTCGAACGTCTGCACGGGCCCAGCGTAGTCAGGCGCTCTGACGCTCCGGCACCGTGCGGGCGGCCCGGCGGCCGAGGAGCAGGTGGTCGACGCCGAGGCGACCGGAGCCGACGGCGGCCAGCAGCAGCGACGCGGCGCCGAGCACGAGCACGAGCTCGTAGCCGCCCTGGTCGACGAACAGGCCGTTGCCGGCGTGCACGAAGGCGAACGCGCCGATCATGTTCAGCGTCAGCAGCGCGCCGGCCACGGGGACCAGCAGGCCCAGGACGAGCGCGGCGCCGCCGACGAGCTCGACGAGCGCGGCGAACCAGGCGGCCGCCGCGGGCGCGGGGACGCCCACCTGCTCGAAGAACGCGGCGGTGCCGTCGATACCGTTGGTGACCAGCTTCTGCCAGCCGTGGGCGACGAAGACGGCGCCGACGGCGACGCGGGCGAGGAGAATGGCGAGGTCACGGAGCGCGGCGGGGAGGGTCATCGGTTCCTCTCGAGCGGGGCGGGAGCATTTGGTTGTTGCGACAACCGAAACCCTACCCGCGATGCTTGTCGCGACAACTGTTTCGAAGGAGGAGTCTCGTGACCGAGGAGGTGCCCTGGCTCGACCGGCGCCAGCTCCAGGCATGGGTGCGCCTGGCCGCGGTCCTCGACCTGCTGCCAGGGGTGCTGGACGGGCAGCTGCGCCGCGACGCCGACATCACCGAGTTCGAGTACTACGTGCTCGCGATGGTGTCGGAGTCCGAGACCCGCACGCTGCGGATGACCGAGCTGGCCCGCGGGACCAACGCGACGCTCCCCCGGCTGTCGCACGTCGTGAGCCGACTCGAGGGCCGCGGGCTCGTGCGCCGCGAGCGCTGCCCCGACGACGGCCGGTCGACGAACGCGCACCTCACCGACGACGGCTGGGCGCTCGTGGTCGCCGCCGCCCCCGGGCACGTGCGCACCGTGCGCGACCACGTGATCGACGCGCTCTCCGACGAGCAGGTCGACCAGCTGGCCGAGATCTGCGAGGCCGTCCTGGGACGGCTCGACCCGTCGGGGTCGATGGCCGTGACCTACCACCGCTACGACGACCCGCCGGGCTGAACGGGCCCGTCGTCAGCCGACCGGCTGCAGCCCCCGGTACACGGCGGTGCGCAGCTCACGCGCCCACGGCTCGTACTGCGGCATCCCGACCTCGCGCGCCACGGCCAGCTCCGCCTCCACGTCGTACGGCACCCGGACGATCTGCAGCCCGAACGGCCCCGGCTCCGCCGCGCCCGGCACGCCCTCGAGGACCACGTAGCTCGCGCTCGGCTCGTCGATCGCGTTGCCGACACTGCCGGTGTTGAAGAGCGTGCGGCCCTGATGGACGTCCACGAACGCCTGGTGGATGTCGCCGTACCCGACGACGTCCGGCTCGGGCCCCGGGCCCGTGAGGGCGGTCGCGGCGAACATGCCGTGGAACTCGGCGCGCGTGTGCTGTCGCTTCACCCGCGTGTGCACGCTCGACGCCGAGGCGTGGAACAGCCGGACGCGGCGCCCGGACAGCAGCAGGTCATGGCTCAGCGGCTTGCCGGCCAGCCGGGCGCGCTGGTCGGCGCGCAGCTCGTCGCGCCACCAGACCATCTCGGCGGGCCCGTCGTCACTGATCCCGGGCAGGAAGTCGTCCCAGTTGCCGCGGACGTCGACCTCGCAGACCTCCCGCAGCCGGTCGACGACGGCGCGCCCGCGGGGCCCCTTGCCGGCGTCGTCGCCGAGGTTGATCACGCGCTCGATCCCGCGCGCCGCGACGTCCGCCAGCACGGCCTCCAGCGCGGTGAGGTTCCCGTGCACGTCGGAGAGCACGGCGACGCGTTCCAGGTCCGGAGCCACGCCACGATGCTCCCACGCAGGTCAAGGACCCGCGTGGCGTCGTCAGGCCTCTCGCTCGAGCACTCCCCGCACGTACGCGATCTGCGCCGCGTGCTGCAGCGAGTCGACCGCGACGCTCACCAGGCGCACGCCGAGGGTCACCGGCGGGTCCCACGCCCGGTCGACGACGGCGTCGAGGTCGGCGTCCGCGAGGCCCGCGAGCACGTCGAGGGACTCGGCGTGGACCGCGTCGACGTACCCGAGCAGCAACGCTGCGGGCGCCACGACCCGCGCGACGTCCTCGGGGGTGTGCCCGTACCCGGTGTCGTCGGGGCCGAACGGGACGTCGAACCGCTCGTCCCAGCCGCCGGCGGTCCAGACCTGGGGGCGCCCGACGGCGGCCGCGACCTGGACGTCCTGGTCGCGCCCGATGTGCCAGGCCAGCCAGGCGATCGTGTTGGCGCCGGGGTCGAGTCGCCGCGTCAGGGCGGCGTCGTCCAGCCCGCGGACGGCGCGGCGCACCGTGGGGCCGACGCGGGAGTACAGGTCCTGCAGCACTGCGACACCGTGCATCGCGGCATCCTCCGTGGCTCGCTCGGATACTGGTCCGACCACGGTGCCACACCGTGTCACCGGGTCACCGGGTCACCGCAGGCGCCACACGCCCACCGCGGGGCCGTCGCCGGCCACGCGGAGCCCGTCCGCCGCGACGTCGAGGGCGACGTCGCCGTACAGCCGCTCCGGCGCCGCCCCGGGCGACAGCAGGTGCCGCGGCAGGGTCGAGCCGGCCCACGGGGCACGGGCCAGGACGACGAGCACCCGCTCGCCGGGCGTCTCGCGCAGGTACGCCACGGCGTCGTCCTCCACGACGGCCCAGCGCAGCCCGCCGTCGCGCAGGGCAGGCACGCCCGAGCGCAGCGCGGACAGGCGCCGGTAGACCTCCAGCGTCGCGGCGTCCCAGCGCGGGCCGCCGACCGCGGCCTGGTCCCAGGCCATGGTGGTGCGGCCGTGCTCGCCGTTGGTCCCGGTCGCGCCGACCTCGTCGCCCGCGAACACGACAGGGGTCCCGGGATAGGTGAACAGCAGGCCGGCGGCCACCTCGACCAGCTCGGGCGAGCCGACGAGCGACCGCAGCCGCGGCGTGTCGTGCGAACCCAGCAGGTTCCACTGCGCCGCCGTGACCTGCCACGGCACCAGAGCCGCGAACTCCCGCATCGCGGCCACCATGGCCGACGCCGGACGGCGGGGCACCGGCACGGGCAGGTCGAGGAAGGGCACGTCGTTGCCCTCCGGCACGAGCCACGACCACGCCGGCCGCGTGAAGCCCGCGTAGTTCATGTTGGCGTGCCACCCGGCGCCGTCCAGGTCGCCGGACGCGTCGTGGAAGTGCTCCGCGACCAGGGCCGCGTCCGGCCGCTCGGCGACCAGCCGCTCGCGCAGCGCCCGCGCGACGGCGTGCGCCCGGTCGGCGCTCCCCCGCCGCCCGGTCATGTTCGCCACGTCGACCCGCCAGCCGTCCAGGGCGTACGGCTCGCGCAGCCAGCGCGCCAGCACGGCGTCGTCGCCGGTGACCATGTGGCGCCACGTCTCGTCGCTGCCCCAGTCCAGCTTGGGCAGCGACCCGTGCCCCAGCCAGCCCACGTACCCGGGGACGCCGTCACGGTGGACGACGTCGGGGCCCGCCGCCTCCCACAGGTACATGCCGTGCTCGGGCGAGGCGGGGTCGGCCAGCGCCCGGGCGAACCACTCGTGGCCGTCGCCGGTGTGGTTCGTGGTGACGTCGCCCATGAGCCGCATCCCGCGGGCGTGCACCGCGTGGGCCAGCCGCGCGTAGGCCTCGTCCCCGCCGAGCAGCGGGTCGACGTGGTCGAAGGTGGACGCGTCGTAGCGATGGTTCGACCGGCCCGGGAACACGGGTGTGAGGTAGAGGGTGCGCACGCCGAGGGCCTGGAGGTGGTCGAGGTGGCGGGCGATCCCGTCGAGGTCTCCCCCGTACAGCTGCGTGCCGGCGAGCGGGCCGGCGCCGGCGGGCTCGTCGTCCCAGGCGGCGGGCACGGCCCAGTCCGGCGCCTCGCGCCCGCCGGCCGCGGCCGAGCGCGCGAACCGGTCCGGGAAGACCTGGTAGGCCGGCCCGTCCGTCAGCCACGACGGTGCCGGGGCGTGCGTGGTGAGCCGGAAGTCGGCGGCGTCGGGGACCTCCCGGTCGTGCAGGCCCGTGCCGTTCAGCCACCGGTACCCACCGGGCACGTCCAGGAAGAACCGGTACCGCGTGACGGGGTGGTGCACCACGACGTCAGCCGCGTACCAGTCCTCGTGCGCGTCGCCGCCGTCGTGGCGCGCGGGCTCCATCCGGGGCTCGCCGTCGCGCACGGTGCGCAGGCGCACGTCCCGCACGCCCGCGCCCTTGGGCACGCGCACGCGCACGGTCACCTCGTCGCCGAGGGCGGGCGTGGTGTCCGGGACGAACAGGGCGGACCCGTCGTGATGGGGGTCGTCGAGCAGCATGCCTCTCCCGTCGGTGGTTCTGACTCCGTACGCTATGAGCCGCATTCCGTACGGAATCAGAACCACCGGCCCCGGTCCGGGACCGCGCGATACCGTACGTCAGCGGCGACGCCGGCCGAGCGCCCAGCCGAGGGCGAGCGCGGCCGCGATCCCGACGGCCTGGCCGCCGAGGATCACCTTGTTGAGGTCGAGCACCGGCTGCCACCGGGTCCCCTCCGCGGAGACCACGAAGACGCCGATCGGCTTGACGCGCAGGCCGTAGCCGCCGCCACCCCCACCGCCGGAGCCGGAGCCCTCGCCGTGGGCCTCCCCCTTGGCCTCGCCCTCGGTCTCCCCGGAGGCGTCGCCACCCGTGCTCCCGGTGTCGGGGCCACCCTCGGCGGGCGCCTCGGAGGACCCGACACGGAACGAGCGCTTCCACTCGGGCAGGGCCCCCTTGCCGGAGCCGCGCCCGGTGCCCCCGGCGGAGCCGGAGCCCGCACCCGTGCCGGCGCCACCGCCGGATCCCGTGCCGATGCCGCCCCACACCTTGGCGACGGGGACGATGAGCTGGCCTTCGTGCTGGTAGGGCTCCCCGTACGCACGGCGTACGGAGAACGAGTCGTCGGCGGCGTCGGTGAGCCGCCCCAGGTCCGGTGCGTAGCTGCGCGGGTCGTCGGTCATGTCGTTCAGGCTATGGCCCCGGTGTGACCGGCGCCACGGTGAAACCGGCGCCGGCCACCCGGGAGCCGGCGTCAGCCCTTCACCGACCCCGCGGTGAGGCCGCCCACGATGTACTTCTGCAGGAACAGGAACAGCGCGAGCACCGGGATCGCCGAGAGCACCGCCCCGGCGGCGAACAGACCCCAGTTCGCCTCCAGCAGGGAGGACACCCAGCCGTACAGGCCCACGGCCAGCGTCCAGTTCTGCTCCGAGGTGAGCATCACCCGCGCGAGGATCCACTCCCCGAACGTCGAGATGAAGCTCAGCAGCGCCACCACGGCCAGGATCGGCGACACGAGCCGCAGGATGATCGTCCAGTAGATCTGCGCGTGCGTGGCGCCGTCGATCTTCGCGGCCTCGTCGAGCTCGCGCGGCACGGTGTTGAAGAACCCGTACATGAGGAACGTGTTCACCCCGAGCGCACCGCCGAGGTAGACGCAGATCAGCGCCACCTTGGAGTTCAGCCCGAGCAGCGGGAACACCTCGCCGAGGGAGATGAGCAGCAGGAAGATCGCCACGAAGGCGAGCATCTGCGGAAACATCTGGATGATGAGCAGCGCCGTGAGGCCGGACCGGCGCCCGGCGAAGCGGAACCGGCTGAACGCGTACGCGGCCGCCGCGCCCATGAGCACGGTGCCCACCGCCGTGGCGACGCCGATCTGCAGCGTGTTCGCCATCCAGCTCCAGAACTCCGTGGCCGACAGGCCGGCGTAGTTCGCGCCGGAGACCTCCGCGAACAGCTCGTTCGACCCCGTCAGCGTCCCCGACGAGGACAGCGAGGCCGAGACCACGTACACGAGGGGGAAGACCGCGTACAGCACGGCCACGACGCCCACCACGTGCCGCCACCCCAGCTCGCGGGCCCATCGCCCGGGCCGCATGCGCCCGCGCAGCTCCTGCTCGGGCGCGGCCGCTTGCGGCGACCGTGTCGCCGGTGTCGCACGGACCGTCGTCATCAGACCATCTCCTCGAGCTTGCGGGTCTGGCGGAACGCGACGGCCGACACGATCCCGACCACGACGAAGATCACGATGGACAGCGCGCTGGCCAGGCCGTAGTCGCGGGCCGCCGTGCCGTCCAGGCCGGAGACGTTGTAGACCATCGAGATGAGGATGTCGGTGTGCCCCAGCGGCACGGAGGCGTCGTCGAACCGCGGCCCGCCGTCCGTGAGCATCTTGATCAGCGCCACGTTGTTGAAGTTGAACGCGAAGCTGGAGATGAGCAGCGGCGCCGTGGCCACCAGCAGCAGCGGCATCGTGATCGACCGCCAGGTGCGCCACCCGCTCGCGCCGTCGATCCGCGCGGCCTCGTACACGTCGCCCGGCAGGGACTGCAGCGCCCCCGTGCACACGAGGAACATGTACGGGAACCCGAGCCACAGGTTGACCCCGAGGACCGACAGCCGTGCCAGCCACGGGTCCGTGAGCCACGGCACCTCCGCCCCGCCGAGCAGCACCTGGTTGACGAAGCCGAAGCTCGTGTTGAGCATGCCCGCCCACAGCAGCGCCGCGAGGAACCCCGGCATCGCGTACGGCAGGATCATCAGCGTGCGGTAGACCTTGCGGCCCCGCAGACGAGGCTCGTTGAACACCATGGCCAGGAACATGCCCAGCAGGAACGTCGTGACGACCGACAGCAGCGAGAACGCGAACGTCCACACGAGGATCTTCGCGAACGGCCCCGAGTAGCGCGGGTCCCCGAACGCGGTGGTGAAGTTCTCGAACCCGACCGTGACCCGCCACCCGACGGGCAGCGTCTCGCCGTCGGCGGCCTCGAACTGGCCGTCGTCGTTCGGCGTGTACACGACGCCGGTCGTGGTGTCCGTCATCGTGTCCGCGGACTCGTCGTAGACGAGCACGGGCTCGAAGACGTACCCCGTGCGGGCGTCCTGCGTGCGGACCGACCCGGCCGCCGCGTCGTCGGACACCGGCACCCGCAGGTCGGTGACCTCCTGCTGGCGCTCGAGCACCTCGGCGCGGTCGAGCACGGTCCACCCGGGCACCTCGGTGGCGCGCCCGTCGGTCACGGTGGCGCCCTCGACGGCCTCGAGCGGCTCGTCGGCGGCACCCACCTCGACCTGCCCGGCGTCGTCGACGACGGCGAACCCGAGCTCGCCGTCGTCCGAGGCGACCACGGTCAGCGGCGAGGAGGGCGAGCCCTCGACGCGCCGCTCGTTCTGCGCCAGCAGCGCCTCGACGGCCTGCTCCTTGGTGGAGTTGTGGCCGTCGCCGTAGTTGGTGAAGGCGACGTAGCCGGTGTAGACGACCACGAAGATCTGGAAGACCAGCAGGAAGACCAGCCCGGGCAGGATGTACTTGCCCGGCAGGGCACGACGCGAGAAGTAGACGGCGTCGGCGGCGACGAGGAGCACGAGGGCCGCCGCGACGATCCCCCACGACCCGGCCTGCCACGCGGCGAGGACGCCGTACAGGCCGAGGGCGTTCACGAGGCCCATGAGGACGAGCTTGGCGACGAGGCCGGCCCGGGTCCCCGACCCGGTGCCGGCCTCGTCACGCCGGAGGCGCACCAGCGACATCAGCCGATTTCACCCTCGATGTCGGAGACCATCTTGTCCCAGGCCTTCGCCGGGTCCTTCGCCTTGCCCGAGATGATGCTCGCCTCGGTGACGCCCCAGAAGCCCCACACGGAGGCCATCTCCGGGATCGACGGCATCGGCACCGCGTCGGCGCCGACCTCGCGGAAGCCGGCCACGACCGGGTCGGACGACGCCGCGTCGGCGGCCTCGGTGAGCGCCGGCGGGCGTCCGCCGGCCTCGAACAGCGCCGTCTGCGCCTCGGGCGTCGACAGGTAGTTCACGAGGAAGTCGTTGGCCAGCAGCGCGTTCTCGCTCTGCGCGCTGACGTAGAAGCCCTGGACGCCGACGAACGGCTGCGCGGGCTGGTCACCGGGCGCCGGGATCGGGTCGATCGCGAGGTCGAGGTCCGCGAACTGCTCGAGCATCCACGGCCCGCCGATGATGAACGGCGACTTGCCCTTCGCGAACGCCTCGACGGCGATGTCGTAGGAGATGTCGATGTCGAGGTTGCCGGCCTCGCCCTGCTCGGCGAGCCAGGCCGCGTAGGCCTCGCCGTTCTCGCCGCCGAGCGCGAGCTCCGGGCGGTAGGAGCCGTCGTCGTTCTGCTCGAAGACGGGGGCACCGAACGACGTCTGGAACGGGTAGTACGTGTACGGGTCGCCCTTCTCGCCGTCGGACTGGACGAGGAACGGGAACTTCGTGCCCGCCTTCTTGCCCGCGGCGATCATGTCGTCGTAGGTGGCGGGCGCCTCGGGCGCCAGCTCCGTGTTGCGGATGAGCGCGATGTTCTCGATCGCGTACGGGAGCCCGTACACCTGGCCGTCGGCGGTGAACGCCTGCACCGCGACGTCCTCGAAGGCGCCGGCCATGTCGCCGAGCTCGATGGGTGCGACGACGCCGTTCGCGGTGAGCTCGCCGAGCCAGTCGTGCGCGCCGACGGTGACGTCGGGGCCCTTGCCCGAGGGGACCTGGGCGATGAAGTCGGTGCGGATGTCCTCGTAGTTCTTCTGCACGAGCTCGACGTCCACGCCGGTCTCGTCCTCGAACGCCGTCGCCGCCTGCTGGACGGCGGCCTCGCGGGTCTCGTCGACCCACACGGTCAGCGAGCCGGAGGCCTCACCGGCCGCGGCGGACTCGCCCGCGCCCGGCTCCTCGGTCTCCTCGGCGCCCGTGCCGCTCCCGCTGCCGCACGCCGTGAGGGCGAGCGTCGTCGCCAGGGCGGAGGCAAGAAGGATGCTCCGTCGCATCGTGTGTTCTCCCATGTCGTCGGTCCACGGCCCGTCGGCGGGCCCTGCTGGCCCACAACGTACGGAGCGGATGCGCGGATTGCAAGATCTTGCGATAACTTTTCAGCAACGCGTTTTCAGCATGCTTCGACAGCCACGACGCCGCCCGGCCGCACCGCGTCCGGGAGCGGCGTCGTCTCACCTCAGGACGAGGAGGTCCGGTGTCCCTTACGATCACTCGGGTGCGAACACGCCTGAGCGACCTGGCCGAGCAGGCCGGAGTGTCCACCGCGACGGTCTCGCGCGTGCTCAACGGCAAGCCCGGCGTGGCCAGCTCGACGCGCCAGGCCGTGCTCGCCGCCCTGGACGTCCTCGGCTACGAGCGCCCCTCGCTGCTGCGCGGGCGCTCCGCCGGCCTCGTGGGCCTCATCGTCCCCGAGCTGGTCAACCCGGTCTTCCCCGCGTTCGCCCAGGCCATCGAGTCGATCCTCGCCCAGCGCGGCTACACCCCCCTGCTGTGCACGCAGGCCCCGGGCGGCACCACGGAGGACGAGTACGTCAGCACGCTCGTCGACCACAGCGTCGACGGGATCGTCTTCATCTCCGGCCTGCACGCCGACACCCGGGCCGACCACTCCCGCTACGAGCTGCTGCGCAGCCAGGGCGTGCCCATCGTGCTGGTCAACGGCTACGCGCCGGGCATCGACGCCCCGTTCGTCTCCCCGGACGACGCCGCGAGCGTGGACGTCGCCGTGCAGCACCTGGTGTCCCTCGGCCACTCCCGCATCGGGCTGGCCACCGGGCCGGACCGGTACGTGCCCGTGCAGCGCAAGGTCGCCGGTTTCACCAAGGCGCTCGTGGCGCGGGGGCTCGCGAGCGACGAGGAGGCGGCGCGCGAGCACGTGCGCTCCAGCCTGTTCACGCTCGAGGGCGGGCAGGCGGCGGCCGCGGAGCTCCTCGACGCCGGGCACACCGCGATCGTCTGCGCCTCCGATCTCATGGCGCTCGGTGCCGTGCGCACGGTGCGGTCCCGCGGGCTCGCGGTCCCGGACGACGTGTCGGTCGTGGGGTACGACGACGCGCCCCTCATCGCCTTCACCGACCCGCCGCTGACCACGGTCCGCCAGCCGGTCGAGGCCATGGCCCGGGCCGCGGTCAGCGCGCTGCTCACCGAGATCCACGGGGAGCGCGCGCCCCGCACCGAGCTGCTCTTCAGCCCCGAGCTCGTGGTCCGCGGCTCGACGGGGGCGGCACCCCGCGGCTGAGGTGCCGGGGCCCGCCCGTCGCTGCAATCGTTGCAGCAAGGCTTACACTCGATTCAGGGACCGCAGGACCCGACGACCGAGAGTGCCGACCCGACAGGTGAGGAAGCCCCGATGACGACCACCCAGCCGACCACGACCGCCGGGAGCCCGCGGCCCGGTCCCGACGCCGCGGCCCGCTCCGTCGTGCACGTGGGCAGCGACGCGGCCCGCGAGTGGTGGCGCGACGCCGTGATCTACCAGGTCTACCCGCGCTCGTTCGCCGACGGGAACGGCGACGGGATCGGCGACCTCCCCGGCGTCACCGCGCACCTCGACCACCTGCGGCGCCTCGGCGTGGACGCGATCTGGCTCTCGCCGTTCTACCGGTCCCCGCAGAACGACGCCGGCTACGACGTCGCCGACTACCGCGACGTCGACCCGCTGTTCGGCACGCTGGCCGACTTCGACGAGATGCTCGCGGGCGCCCACGAGCGCGGCATGCGCGTCGTCGTCGACCTGGTCCCCAACCACACCTCGGACCAGCACGAGTGGTTCGCCGCGGCCCTCGCCGCGGCCCCCGGCTCCCCCGAGCGCGCCCGGTACCTGTTCCGCGACGGCCGCGGCCCGGGCGGCGACGAGCCGCCGAACAACTGGCAGTCCATCTTCGGCGGGCCCGCGTGGACCCGCGTGGAGGACGGGCAGTGGTACCTGCACCTGTTCGACTCCACGCAGCCGGACCTCGACTGGACGCACCCCGAGGTACGCGCCGAGTTCGAGGCCGTGCTGCGCTTCTGGCTCGACCGCGGCGTGGACGGCTTCCGCGTCGACGTCGCGCACGGCATGGTCAAGGCCGACGGGCTGCCCGACTGGGACGGCCACGTCGAGATGGTCGCCGGCGCGGGCGACGCCACCGGCGACGACGCCGCCCCCGGCGCGCCCGAGGACGGCTCGACCGGCGCCGGCAACTCCGGGCCCATGTTCGACCAGGACGGCGTGCACGAGATCTACCGGGACTGGCACCGGGTGCTCGCCGCCTACGAGGGCGACCGGGCACTGGTGGCCGAGGCCTGGGTCGAGCCGCTGAGCCGGCTCGCCCGCTACGTGCGGCCCGACGAGATGCACCAGGCGTTCAACTTCTCCTTCCTCACCACCGGGTGGGACGCCGCCGCGCTGCGGCGGGTCATCGAGGCGTCGTACCGCGCCAACGACGCCGTCGGCGCGCCCACCACGTGGGTGCTCTCCAACCACGACGTGGTGCGTCACCCGTCGCGCCTCGGCCTGCCGGACCTCGGCGTGCGCCCCAACGGGCTCTTCGCCACCGACCCGCAGCCGGACGAGGAGCTGGGGCTGCGCCGCGCCCGCGCGGCCACGCTGCTGATGCTCGCGCTGCCGGGCTCGGCGTACCTGTACCAGGGCGAGGAGCTGGGCCTGCCCGAGCACACCACGCTGCCCGCCGAGGTGCGCCAGGACCCGGCGTTCTTCCGCACCGAGGGCGCCGAGGCCGGCCGGGACGGGTGCCGCGTGCCGCTCCCGTGGACGGCGGACGCGCCGGGCTTCGGGTTCGGGCCGACCGGCGCGACGTGGCTGCCGCAGCCCGAGTCCTTCGCCCGGTACGCGGCGGACGTGCAGGACGGCGTCCCGGGCTCGACGCTCGAGCTGTACCGCGCCGCCCTCGCGACGCGGCGCACCGAGGAGCTGGGCCACGGCGGGCTCGCCTGGCTGGACGTCTGGGCGGACTCCCCCGACGTCATCGCCGGGCGCAACCGCGGTGTCACCGTCGTCGCCAACCTGGGCGCGTCTCCCGTCGCGCTGCCCGACGGCGCCGAGGTGCTGCTCGCCTCCGGCCCGTTGGCAGCCGACGGCACCCTGCCCGCGGACACGACGGTCTGGCTCCGCGCCTGACACGCCGAGAACGACCTGAGGGGCGCCACCCGTGCGGGTGGCGCCCCTCAGGTCGTTCTCGTGCTGCTCCCGGAGCCGTCAGCCGCCGGAGACGCTGAGCTCCGCCTCGCGCAGCCTCGCCTCGAACTCGGCGTCGAGCTCGCGGGAGTCCAGCCACCCGTACGGCAGGTGCGGCCTCTTGGGCGAGCCGGCGCGGCCCCTCGGCCCCTCGGCGTCCTCGCCCGGGTAGCCGAGCGTGAGGTCGAGGGCGTCGAGGCGCTCGCGCAACTCGGCGAGCGTGGACACCAGCGCCAGCTCGTGCCGCAGCTCCCCGCCGACCGGGTAGCCCTTGAGGTACCAGGCCATGTGCTTGCGCAGGTCGCGCATGCCCTTGCCCTCGTCGCCGTCGAAGTAGTCGATCATCAGCTCGCCGTGCCGGTAGACGGTGTCCGCGACCTCGCGCAGGACCGGGCGGACCCGGACGTCGGAGCCGTGGAACGCGGCCGCGAGGTCGGCGAACAGCCACGGCCGCCCCTGGCACCCGCGCCCGACGACGACGCCGTCGGCACCCGTCTCGCGCACCATGCGCACCGCGTCCTCGGCGGACCAGATGTCGCCGTTGCCGAGCACCGGGACGGTGCGCACCGCCTCCTTGAGCCGCGCGATCGCCGTCCAGTCCGCGGTGCCCGAGTAGTGCTGGGCGGCGGTGCGGCCGTGCAGGGCGACCGCCGCGACCCCGAGCGACTCGGCGATCCGCCCCGCCTCGAGGTACGTGTGGTGCTCGTCGTCGATCCCTACGCGCATCTTCACCGTCACCGGGACGCCGTGCGGCTCCGCCGCCCGCACCGCCGCGGACACGATGTCGGTGAAGAGCTGCCGCTTCCACGGCAGCGCCGCGCCGCCGCCCTTGCGGGTCACCTTGGGCACGGGGCAGCCGAAGTTGAGGTCGACGTGGTCGGCGCGGTCCTCGCCGGCGATGATCGCCACGGCGGCGCCCACCGTGGCCGGGTCGACGCCGTACACCTGGGCGGAGCGCGGCGTCTCCTCGGGGCCGAACGTCACGATGCGCAGCGCCTCGACGTTGCGCTCCACGAGCGCCCGGCTCGTTACCATCTCGGCCACGTACAGGCCGGGATCGAACCCCTGGGACGCCCCGGCCTCGCGGCACAGGGTGCGGAACGCCCGGTTGGTCACGCCCGCCATCGGCGCCAGGACCACCGGGGTGTCCACGGTGATCGGCCCGATCTGCAGCGGCGGGAGCACACGGGTGTCCGCCGACGCGGTGTGCGGCGTGCTGACGGTCTCGACGGCGGAAGTCACGCCCCCATTGTCGCAAAGCCGACGCCGCGGGCGGGCGGACGGCGGCGCGGCGCGCGTCACACGCCGCCCTCCGCCGGTCCGAGGAGGTCGCGCTGCCGCAGCAACGACGCGGTGAGCGCGGCGACGACCGGCCGCTCGTCGTCGCGCCGGGTGACCAGGTGGAGCCGGCGCCGCAGCGGAGCCTCGGGCTCGACGAAGACGACGCCCCGCTCGTCGGCGCTCGCCCGGGCGAGCCGCGGCACCAGCGCGACCGCCAGCCCGCTGGCGACCAGGTCGAGCTGTCCTGTGTACGAGCTGATCTCGTAGCGGATGTCCGGGTCCAGCCCGGCGTGGCGGAGCACGTCGACGACGGTCTCGTACGGCCCGCTGCCCGCGGGGCAGACGACCCACGGGTGGTCGGCGGCCTCGACGACGCTGCGTGGCCGCGGCGCGAGGCCGGCCGGCACCGCCATGTCCACCGGCTCGTCGAGCAGCAGGTCGGCGTGCAGCGAGGACAGCCGCGCGAAGCTGTTGCTCGCCCAGGTCTCGACGATCGCGGCGTCGAGGCGTCTCCCGGCCAGCATCTCGACGAACTCGGGCGCCTCCCCGTCCACGATCACGGGCTCCACGCGGGGGTGGTCCGCGACCAGGCGCGCCACCGCCGGGCCGATGAGGGTCCGGATCGCCGACATCACCCCGCCGATACGCAACCGGCCGCCGACCTCCCCCGAGATGGCCGTCAGCTCGTCGTCGGCCTGCCGCACCGCCCGGCGCACCCCGCGCGCGTGCCGGGCGAGCACCACGCCGGCGCCGGTGAGCCGGATCCCGCGACCGGAGGGCTCGACCAGCGTCGTCCCGAGCTCCCGTTCGAGCTTGCGCAGCTGCTGGCTCACGGCCGAGCTGCTGACGTAGAGCTCCTCGGCCGCCGCCCGGACCGAACCGTGCGTGGCGACCGCGTCGAAGACCCGGAGCCGGTCCCACTGCTGCATGACACCCCGTCCGTTCAGTGCAACTGATCAATAAGAAGAAGAAATCCTCTATTGAGGTTAGCAGTTTGCCTTGGAACGATCGACGGGTGGCGCACACGACCGACACCCACGGCCCTCGACCTGCCCCACCGCACGACGGTTCGGCGGTGCACGACCCGGCGGCGGCGCTCACGCTCGTCCTCGGGTGCCTCTTGGTAGGGGCGTCGTCGACGTTCATCACGCTCTCGGGCGCGACGGCGGACACCGCGGCCTTCCTGCGGTGCGCCCTGGCCCTGCTGGTGCTCGTGCCGCTCGCGCTGCTGGAGCAGCGGCGGTACGGGCGGCCGCCGCGGCAGATGCTGCGGTGCGGCACCCTCGCGGGTGCGCTGCTCGGCGTCGACTACCTCATGTGGACGCAGAGCGTCCTGGACGCCGGCGCAGGGGTGGCGACGGTCCTCATCGGCATCCAGGTCGTGGCGTTCCCGCTCCTGGCCCGCGTCCTCGGCGGCGAGCACGTGCCGCGGCGCTTCCTCCTCGCGCTGCCGGTGATGGTCGTGGGGCTCGCCCTGACCGGCGGGCTGCTCGACGCCGACCCCGGCGCCCCGCACCCCGTCCGCGGGACGGTGCTCGGGATCGCCGCCGGGATCTGCTACGCGGGGTTCCTGTACGCGCTCCGCCCCGCGAGCGCCGCCGACCGTCGCATGGTCGTCACCCCTACGGCCACCGCCACCGCCGCGGCCGCCGTCGTCATCGGGGCGGCCGGGACGCTCGCCGGCGGCGTCGACCTCTCGCTGCCCCCGCACGCCTGGGGATGGCTGACGGCCGTGGCGCTCGGCGGTCAGGTGACGGCGTTCCTGCTCATCGGGTACGGCTCGGTCCGGCTGCCCGCCGGCCGGGCGGCCGCCCTGATGCTCCTGCAGCCCGTGGCCGCCATCGCGCTGGGCACGCTGGTGCTCCACGAGCGCCCGACTCCGTCCCAGTACGCGGGGATGCTCCTGACGGTGGCCGCGATCGGGCTCGCGACCGTCACGGTCCGGCGCTGGGGCGCCGCTCGGGATGCGGAGACGACCTCGACCGTCGACTCGTCGTCGTAGCAGGCCGGGAGCGTTCTCAGAGCCAGCCGTTCTCGCGGGCGATCCGCACGGCCTCGGCCCGGGTGCGCCCGCCCGTCTTGCCCATCGCCGACGAGAGGTAGTTGCGCACCGTGCCCTCGGAGAGGAAGGCCTCGGCGGCGATCAGCGCGACCGTCCCGCCGTCGGCGGCGAGCGCGAGCACGTGCGCCTCCCGCTCCGTCAGGGGGCTGTCCCCCACCGCGAGCGACGCCACCGCCAGGTCGGGGTCGACGGCGCGCAGCCCGGCGTGCACGCGCCGCACGGCGTCGGCGAGCTGCTCCGCCGGGGTGTCCTTGACGACGAACCCGCTCGCGCCGGCGTCGAGGGCACGGCGCAGGTAGCCGGGGCGCCCGAACGTCGTCACGATCAGGGACCGGCACGACGGGAGGTCCTCGCGGAGCCGGGCGGCGGCCGCGATCCCGTCGAGGCCGGGCATCTCGACGTCGAGCAGGGCCACGTCGGCGCCGGAGTCGCGGGCGGCGTCGAGCACCTCGTCGCCGCGCCCCACCTGGGCGACCACGTCCAGGTCGCTCTCGAGGTCGAGCAGCGCGGCGAGGGCGCCGCGCACGAGGGCCTGGTCGTCGGCGAGCAGCAGTCGGATCACGGGACGATCCTGGCACCGGTCGCGGCATCGCCGTCGGCCGGCCGCGCGACGACGGCGAGGCGGAAGCCGCCGAGGGGCCCGGGCCCGGTCTCCAGGACCGCGCCGGCCGCCCGGGCGCGCGCCGCGAGGCCCGTGAGCCCGTGGCCGGCAGCGTGACGCGCGTCGCCGGGCCCTCGGCCGTCGTCGTCCACGACGAGCGAGTCGGCGGTCACGGTGACGACCACGTGCGAGGCGCCCGCGTGCCGCAGCACGTTGGTGGTGGCCTCGCGCAGCACCCAGCCGAACAGCTCACGCCGCTCGGCCGGCACCGCGTCGACGGCGCCGGGCAGCTGCGCGGCGATGCCGGCGGCGTCGAGGGCGGAACGGGCGGCCGCGAGCTCCGCGGCCAGCGTGACGCGGCGCTGCCCGGCCACCATGCCGCGCACGTCCGCCAGGGCGCCGCGCGCCAGGTCCTGGATCTCCGCCACCTCCTGCGCCGCGCGTGCCTGCGGCCCGGAGGCGCCGTCCGGCGGTGCCCCGGCCCGCAGGAGCCGGGCGGCGAGCTCGGCCTTGACCGAGACGACCGTGAGGGAGTGCCCGAGGACGTCGTGCATGTCGCGGGCGATCCGCTCGCGCTCGCGGGCGACCGCCAGGTCGGCGACCTCCTGCTGCGCCTCCCGCAGGCGGCGGTTGCGGTCGATGACCTGCAGGAAGCCGTAGACGGCGAGGCTCGCCAGGACGACGGCGAGGACGTTGCCGTCTTCGACCTGCCAGCCGGGCAGCACCCGCGGCAGCACGACCATCACCACCACGCTGCCGGCCACGACGGCCAGCGGTGCCCGACCGCGCAACGTGTAGATCGCGGTGACGCACACGAAGACCAGTCCCACCAGCCCGTGCTCCCGGGCGGCCAGGCAGCTCACGGCGACGCACGCCGTCTGCGCCGCCAGCAGGGCGAGGGCGGTGCCTCGCCGCATCGTGCGGCCCCCGCGCAGGCGCAGCACCGCGACGACGAACACCGCCGCCACACCGAGCACCCCCAGGACGCCGAGCACACGGAGCGCCGGGTCGGCGGCGTCCAGCGAGGCGGTGAACGGCTCGGCGAGGAACACGACCCAGACGACGGCGAGGACCGGGCCGATCCGCGGCGGGCCGACGGGGTCCGGCGCGGGGGCGCCCTCCGCGCGGGGCCCGTCGGCGGAGGTGCCGGTGGGGGGCGTCGTGGTCACGTCCCCCACGGTGCCACGCCCGGCGGGCGCCGGACGGGTCCGGCCGCTCACACCCGGGCCGTGTCCTTGCGGAACCGCCACGCGGCGCCGGCCGAGAAGATCGCGGCCCAGGCGACCACGTTCACGACGGCCCCGACACCCAGGTCGCCGCCGAGGGGCGCGTGCACCAGCTCGGCCAGGCCGTACGTCGGGAAGAGCTGCGCCACGGTGGCCCACCAGCCGTCGCCCAGCGGCACGAACAGTCCGCCGCCGAAGGAGAGGAGCGCGAGCACCGGTCCGAGGATCTGCATGACGTTCTCCGCCGGGAGCAGGTAGCCCATGAACAGGCCGAAGGCCGCGAAGACGAGGGAGCCCACCCAGGCGAGCAGGGCGCACAGGATCCAGGCGCCCACGGGCATCTGCGCCCCGGTGGCCGCTGCCACCGCCAGGGTGACCGCGACGGAGACCGCGCCGAGCGCCATCGCGGCGGCGAGCTTGACCACGACGTAGACGGTGGGCCGCAGCGGCGTGAGCCGCAGCTGCCGGGTCCAGCCCTGGGCGCGCTCCACCGAGACGCTCGCCCCGCCGCCCGTGGCGGTGACCATCGCGCCGTAGAGCGCCATCGAGACGGCGATCCACGCGGTCACGTTGCCGTTCCCAGCGCTCTGGTCCGCGTAGTCGCCCTGCAGGCCGAAGATGAGAAAGAAGACGGGCGGCATCACCACCGAGAAGATCAGCGACCGCCGGTTGCGCAGCGAGCGGCGCAGCTCGACGGCGAGGTAGGTGCGCACCGCCGTCGCGACCGGGACGCGGGGCCGCGCTCCGCTCGTGCGCGTCGTGCCCGCCGGGGCGGTCGGGGTCGTGGTGCTCATCGGGTGGCTCCGTCCAGGGGCGACGCGGTCGCGGCGGTCGTGAGGGCGACGAACGCGTCCTCGAGGTTGTCGGAGGCGACCTCGAGGTCCCTCGCGGCGGTCTGCGTGAGCAGGAAGCGGGCGACGTCGTCGGAGTCGGCGGTGCGCACGACGAGCCGCGACCCGCGGTGGTCGATGGCGTCCACGACAGGCAGGGCGCGCAGCTGCGCGGCGACGGCCGCGCGCTCGCCGTCGTCGTCGACGCGGGCGCTCACCGTGCGCCCCGACGCGAGGCTCTTGACCTCGGTCGTGGAGCCGTCGGCCACGACGCGGCCCTCGCTGACCAGCACGACGCGGTCGGCGTACGTGTCGGCCTCCTCCAGGTAGTGCGTGGCGAAGACGACGGTGCGGCCGGCGGCGGCGTCGGCACGGATGGCGGCCCAGAACTCGCGGCGGCCCTCCACGTCCATGCCGGTGGTGGGCTCGTCGAGCAGGAGGAGGTCGGGCTCGCTGACGAGCGCCATGGCGAAGCGCAGCCGCTGCTGCTGGCCGCCCGAGCACGTGCCGACCATGCGGTCGGCGAGGTCGGCGATGCCGGCGCGCTCGAGGTAGGGCACCGGCGACCCCGAGCTGCCGAACAGCGCCGCGGTGAGCGCGACGGTCTCGGCGACGGTGATGTCGCGCAGCAGCCCGCCGGTCTGCATGACGGCGGCGACGCGGCCGGCGGCGATCGCGTCGGCGGGGTCCGCGCCGAAGACGCGGACCGTGCCGGAGGTCGGGGCGCTCAGTCCGAGCACCATGTCGATCGTGCTGGTCTTGCCCGCGCCGTTGGGGCCGAGGAAGGCCACCACCTCGCCGGGGGCGATCTCCAGGTCGACGCCGTCGACCGCGCGGACGGGGCCGGCGGGCGAGGCGAACTCCTTGCGCAGCCCCCGCAGGCTCAGCGCGGGGGTGGGTGCGGTGGTCGAGGTCATGCCTCGATCCTCACCGCCCGGCGCCCTGACCTGGAGAGCCGCCTGTCACCGCCTCGCCATGACATCTGTCATGGCGAGGCGGCGCCGACGGGGTCAGCCGAAGTTGACCCCCTGGGCGAGGGGCAGCTCGGTGGAGTAGTTCACGGTGTTGGTGACGCGCCGCATGTACTGCTTCCACGCGTCCGAGCCGGACTCGCGCCCGCCGCCGGTGGACTTCTCGCCGCCGAACGCGCCGCCGATCTCCGCCCCCGACGTGCCGATGTTCACGTTGACGATGCCGCAGTCGGAGCCGCCCTCGGACAGGAACGTCTCGGCCTCGCGCACGTCGAGCGTGAAGATGGCGCTGCTCAGCCCCTGCGGGACGTCGTTGTGCAGCGCGATCGCCTCGTCCAGGGTGTCGTAGGACATGACGTAGAGGATCGGCGCGAACGTCTCCCGCCGCACCACGTCGGTCTGGGCCGGCATGCGCACGAGCGCCGGCGCGACGTACGCCGCCCCCGGGGCACCCTCGACCTCGACGGGCTCGCCGCCGACGACGACGGTGCCGCCGTCCGCCCGTGCCTCGTCCAGGGCGGCGGCCATCGCGTCCCGCGCCGCCGCGTCGGTCAGCGGGCCCACCAGCGTGCCCTCGGCGCGCGGGTCCCCCACCGGCAGGCCGGTGTAGGCACGCTCCAGCCGCGCCACGACGTCGTCCACCACGGACGAGTGCACGATGAGGCGCCGCAGCGACGTGCACCGCTGACCCGCGGTGCCAGCCGCGGCGAACACGATGCCGCGCACGGCGAGGTCGAGGTCGGCCGACGGCGCGACGACGGCCGCGTTGTTGCCGCCGAGCTCCAGCAGGTAGCGCCCGCCGCGGGCGGCGACGGCCGGGGCCACCTGCCGGCCCATGCGCTCCGAGCCGGTCGCGGACAGGAGAGCCACCCGGGTGTCCGACACGAGCGCCTCGCCCGCCTCACGCCCGCCGACGACGACGCTGCTGATCTCGGCGGGGTGCCCGGCCTCGCGCAGCGCCCGGCGCAGCAGCGCGTTCGACGCGAGCGCCGTCAGCGGCGTCTTCTCGCTCGGCTTCCACACGACCGTGTCGCCGCACACCAGCGCGACGGCGGTGTTCCACGACCACACGGCCACGGGGAAGTTGAAGGCGCTGACCACGCCGACGACGCCGAGGGGGTGCCACTGCTCCATGAGCCGGTGGCCCGGCCGCTCGGACGGCATCGTGCGCCCGCCGAGGGACCGCGAGAGCCCGACGGCGAAGTCGCAGATGTCGATCATCTCCTGGACCTCGCCGGCGGCCTCCGAACCGATCTTGCCCGCCTCGATGGTCACGAGCTCGGCCAGGTCGTCCTTGTGCTCGGTGAGCAGGTCACCGAGGCGCTTGATCACCGCGCCGCGTGCCGGGCCGGGCACGGCGCGCCAGGCGCGGAAGGCGTCCGCCGCGGCGCCGACGGCGGCCGCGACGTCGTCCGCGGTGTCCTCGGGCAGGGTGACGACGGGCTCCCCGGACAGCGGCGAGACGACGGGCAGCCCGCCGGACGCGGGGGCCGCGGGCAGGTCGGCGCCCAGCCGGCTCAGCGCGGCGGTGGCGGCGTCGCGCAGCTCGACGGTGAGGGGGGTGGTGGTCGTGGTGGTCATGCGTCGGCTCCCGTGCTGGTCGTGGGGCTGGTCATGGGCTCCGTCGACGGCGTCGCGGCCAGGGTCGCCGGCGCCACGCCGAGGCGGTCGGCGGCGGCCGTGAGGGAGGCCGCCACCTGCGCCGCGTAGAGGTCGAAGGGGTCGTGCAGCTCGCGTCCGACGGCGCCGGCCATCCAGTCGGCGTCGCGCTCCTCGCCCGCCTGGCTGGCGTCCTTGGAGCCCTCGTCCGTGAGGTTGGACTGGAAGATGCCGGCCGCCGAGCGCGGCAGGAAGTCCTCGTAGACGACCGGCTCGCGCCGCACGTCTCCGGGGCCGGCGGCGCCCGACCCGGTGGGCACCTCGTACGTGAAGTAGCCGAGCCCGGCCTCGATCAGCCCGGCCTCGGTGTCGGGGAACGTCTCGCGCCACACCTCGGGCGTGGCGCCCCGCACGATCGCCTCGTCGTACCGGGCGCGCCCCTCGCGGGTCAGCGCGATGCCGCGCGCCTCGACCTCGCCGAAGCGCACGCGCAGGGAGTCCTGCACGACGTCGCCGTCGGGCGTGCGGAACGTCCGCGGCTCGGCGAGCGCCCGGAACGACGTCTGCCGCAGCAGCACGTCCGGCCCCTCCCACAGCGGCGGACCCTGGACGCGGTCGATCATCGTGATGCCGCGCGCCTCCATGCGCGCGTACAGGTCGTCGATGTCGAGCACGCGCGGCGTGAGGTGGTTGATGTGCGTGGAGGCGACGCCGCCGATGTCGGCCGCGACGGCCGAGACCGCCTCCAGCTCCCGGTACCAGGCCTGGTCGACGGGCTCGTGGGACAGCTCGAAGGCCTCGGTGGCCAGGCGCAGGAACTCCGCGGCGTCGGTCGCCGCGAGCCCGCCGTCGGCCTCCGCGCGGTCCGCGAGCGCCAGCAGGTCCGGGCCGAACAGGGTCCGCGCCGCGAGGAACCTCTCCAGGCGCTCCTGCAGGTCGGCGGTGAAGAACCGGCGGTCGCCCGGCACGAGCATGGACGTGAAGACGCGGAACGGGTTGCGGGCCAGCTCGGCGCGGTCGACCGGGCGGAACGCCGTCGAGATCACGGGGACGGACGAGCTCGAGGCGTCGCGCAGGTCGTAGAAGCCCACCGGGTGCATGCCCATGGCGCCGAAGATCCGTGCCACCTGCGAGATCTCGGTGGGCGTGCCGACCCGGATGGCGCCGTGCCGCTCGGCGGTGACCCGGTCGATGGACCCGAGCCGCTCGGCGTCCGCGCCGCGGGCGGCGACGACGTCGGCGTTGACCTCGTGCGACACCTCCAGCAGCGTCGTGTACGCGGGCACCTCGCGCCCGTACATGTCGGACAGCGACCGCGCGAACGCCGCGCGCAGCTGCCACGGTGCGTAGAACTCGTCGGACGTCACCGCCGTGCTCCCTCCTGCCCGGGATCGCCGGGCCTGGTCGAATCGTGCGTCGAATCGTGCGTCGGATCGTGCGGTTCAGATGATGTTCGCCTCGTGCCGCACGGCCCCCGCGCCGGCCGCGGCGAAGCGCTCGGCGGTGAACGCGGACACGTCGACGCCCCGGCGGGCGGGCCCCGCCCGCCCGGCGTACAGGTCGGCGACCGCCTCCCCCACGGCGGGCCCCTGGAGGAAGCCGTGCCCGGAGAACCCGCAGGCGTACAGCACGCGGCCGCCGGCGGGCGCGTCCGCCTCGCCGATCAGGGCGTCGTGGTCGGGGGTCGTCTCGTACAGCCCGGCCCAGCCGCCGGTCAGCGGCACGTCGGCGAGCGACGGCGTGGCGCGGGCCGCGAGGCCGTGCAGGAAGGGCTCCCACCCGGCGTCGTAGGCGGTGTCGAAGGCGACCGGGGTGTCTGGGTCGCTGGCGCCGAGCAGCAGGGTGCCGGGGGCGTCCGCGTTGTGCAGGTAGTAGGTGGTGCCGAAGTCGATGGTGAACGGCAGGCGCGGCGGTGCGGGGTCGAGCGGCGCGGTGAACGCGACCTGCCGCTTCACGGGGTCCACGGGCAGGTCGAGGCCGACCATGGCGCCCACCGCCCGGGACCACGCGCCGGCGCACAGCACGAGGGCGGAGCCGGTCGTGGTGCCGCGGGTGGTGGCCACCTGCCACCGGTCGCCGTCGTGCGCGACGGCGGTCACCGCGGCGTGCGTGCGCACCCGGGCGCCGTGCCGCTCGGCGCCAGCGGCGTAGCCCTCGACGACGGCGCGCGGCCGGGCCCACCCGTCGCGGGGCGTCCAGGCGGCGCCGGCGTACCCGGCGCTCAGGTAGGGGTTGAGGCGGCGGGCCTCGGCGACGTCGAGCATCCGGCTGTCGACGCCGAGCCCCCGCTGCATCGCCGCGGAGGCCTCGAACGCCGCCACGTCGGCGCCGGTGGGCAGCGCGAACAGGTAGCCGTGCTGCTCCAGGCCGATGTCCGCTCCCGGGAGGCTGGCGAAGTCCTCGAACAGCTCGAGGCTGCGCAGCCCGAGCGCCACGTTGGCCGCCTCGGAGAAGTGGGCGCGCACCCCGCCGATCGGCTTGCCGGAGCTGCCGCCGGCCAGCTCGCCGGACTCGACGAGGAGGACGTCGGACCCGTCGCGCGCCAGGTGGTACGCGACCGACGCGCCCATGACCCCGCCGCCCACGACGACCACCTCGGCCGCGGCAGGCAGCGGCCGCGTGCCGCGGGCGTCACCGTGGGCCATCGCTCACCACCCCGACCTCCTCGTCCGTGCGGCTCCTGCGTCCTGGACCCATCGTGGACCGGCCGGAGCGTCCAGCACCATCGAAGGTTCGTCGTCACGACCGTCGAGAATCTCTGAACGGTCGTAGGCTGGAGCGATGAGCATCGCACCGTGGGACGTCGCCCCCCGCGACCTGCCGTGGGCGGGGCTGCGCGCCCTGCGCGCGCTGTCCGAGCACGGCACGATGACGGCCGCCGCGGGCGCCCTCGGGTACACGACGGGGGCGGTGTCGCACCAGCTCGCCGCCCTGGCCCGCGCCCTCGGCACCGACGTCGTGAGCGCGCACGGGCGCGGCGTCGTCCTCACCGAGGCGGGGGCGGCGCTGGCCGCGCGCGCCGAGAGCCTGCTGACCGCGCAGCGCGAGGCGGTCGACGCGGCGCGTGCCGCCACCGGCGACGCGGTCGGCACCGTGCGGGTGGGCGCGTTCGCCACGGTGACGGCGGGCCTGCTGCCGCGCCTGGTCGCGGAGGTGGCCGAGCGGCACCCGGGGATCGTCCTGGCGGGCTACGAGCTCACGGTCGACGACGTCGCCACGGCGGTGCGGCGCGGCGACGTCGACCTCGGGCTGGGGCTGGACTACCCCGCGGCCCCCATCCCCCGGCTGCCGGGCACGGCGCTGCGGCCGCTGCGCACGGAGCGCTTCGCGGTCGTCTCCGCGCCGCTGTCGGGGCTGCCCGAGCGGGTGCACCTGGCGGACCTCGCCGAGCAGCCGTGGATCCTGCCGCCCATGCCGACCCACTACGGCGCCGCGGTGCGGTACGCGTGCCGGGCGGCGGGCTTCGAGCCCCGGGCGGCGCACGAGGTCAACGACACGTCCACGACGCTGGCGCTGGTCGCGCAGGGCCTCGGCGTGGCGCTGGCCACCGGGCTGATGCGGGGCCTGCGCCCGGCCGGCGAGCTGCGCACCAGCATGCTGCGCGACGTCGTCGAGCGCGAGATCGTGCTGCTCGAACCGGTCTCGGCGCCCCGCCGGCCCGCGCTCGACGCGGTCGCGGCCGTCATCGAGCAGGTGGTGCACACCACCCACGTCGCCCTGTGATCGTTGTGGGTACGACAATGGCGAGGATCCGTCGGCGGATCCTCGCCATGGTCGTACCCACAACGATCGGGTCGAGGGTGCGGGTCAGACGCCGATCAGGTGCTGACCCAGGTAGCCGGTGACCTTGTCGAGGGCGACGCGCTCCTGAGTCATCGAGTCGCGGTGCCGGATCGTCACGGCGTCGTCGTCGAGCGTGTCGAAGTCGACGGTGATGCAGAACGGCGTGCCGATCTCGTCCTGGCGACGGTAGCGGCGGCCGATCGCCCCCGCGTCGTCGAAGTCGACGTTCCAGTGCGTGCGCAGCTCGGCCGCGAGGTCGCGCGCCTTGGGCGACAGCCGCTCGTTGCGGCTCAGCGGCAGCACGGCCGCCTTGACCGGCGCGAGGCGCGGGTCGAGGCGCAGCACGGTGCGCTTGTCGACGCCGCCCTTGGCGTTGGGAGCCTCGTCCTCGGCGTACGCCTCGATGAGGAACGCCATGAGCGAGCGGGTCAGGCCCGCGGCCGGCTCGATGACGTACGGGACCCAGCGCTCGCCCGAGGCCTGGTCGAAGTACGACAGGTCCTTGCCCGAGTGCTCCGCGTGCGTCGTGAGGTCGAAGTCCGTGCGGTTGGCGATGCCCTCGAGCTCGCCCCACTCGCTGCCGGTGAAGCCGAAGCGGTACTCGATGTCGACGGTGCGCGTCGAGTAGTGCGACAGCTTGTCCTTCGGGTGCTCGTACAGGCGCAGGTTCTCCGGGTCGACGCCCAGGTCGACGTACCAGTCGCGGCGCAGGTCGATCCAGTACTGGTGCCACTCGGCGTCGGTGCCGGGCTCGACGAAGAACTCCATCTCCATCTGCTCGAACTCGCGCGTGCGGAAGATGAAGTTGCCCGGCGTGATCTCGTTGCGGAACGACTTGCCGATCTGCGCGATGCCGAACGGCGGCTTCTTGCGCGCCGCCGACGCGACGTTGCTGAAGTTCACGAAGATGCCCTGCGCGGTCTCGGGCCGCAGGTAGTGCAGCCCGGACTCGTCCTCGACCGGGCCGAGGTACGTCTTGAGCATCATGTTGAAGTCGCGCGGGGCGGTCCACTGCCCGCGGGTGCCGCAGTTCGGGCAGGCGATCTCGTCGAGGCCGCCCTCGGGCGCGCGGCCCTTCTTCTCCTCGAACTCCTCGAGCATCTGGTCCTCGCGGAACCGCTTGTGGCAGCTCAGGCACTCCGTCAGCGGGTCGTTGAACGCCTTGAGGTGCCCGGAGGCGACCCACACGGGCGTCGGCAGGATCACCGCGGAGTCGAGGCCGACGACGTCGTCACGACGCGTCATCGCCTTCCACCACTGCTTCTTGATGTTCTCCTTGAGCTCGACGCCCAGGGGGCCGTAGTCCCACGCGGAGCGCGTCCCGCCGTAGATCTCCCCGGACTGGAAGACGAAACCTCGCCGCTTGGCGAGGGCGACGACGGCGTCGAGCTGGGCGGACGGTGCTGCCACGGATCACTCCTGGGTGTCGGGCCGCCACGTGGCTCGTGGGGCCTGGTACGGGGTTCGGTGCGGCACGGCCGGCACGCCGGGTCCACGATGGGTGGACCGGCCCCGGCCGGCCGCGGTGCGGACCCAGCCTACCGGCCCGCCCCGCGGGCCGGTTCGGCCCGGCGGCGCGCACGGTGACGATCCGGGGGCGGCTCGATCGTCACCATGGTGAGCCCGCGCACGCGGGCCGCTCACGACGAAGGAGACGGACGATGCGCTACGCACTGCTGCTGCACAACCCCGAGCCCGCGCCCGGCGAGATCCCCGCGGAGGGCCTGGCCGAGATGGAGCGCCTCTTCGCCGAGTACGCCGACGCGCTGGTCCACGCCGGGGTGCTCGTGGCCGGCGAGGTCCTGCAGTTCTCGGACGCCACCACGACGGTCACGCGCCGCACCGGCACCACGCAGGTCCAGGACGGGCCGTTCGCCGAGACGAAGGAGGCGCTCGCCGGCGTCTTCATCATCGAGGTGCCCGACGGCGACGCCGCGATCGCCTGGGCGGAGAAGTGCCCGGGGGCGACCTACGGCTCCGTGGAGGTCCGCCCGGTGGCCACGTCGATCGTCGACGGCGCGTGGACGGCGTCCGGCCCCGCCGCGTAGGACGGCACCGTGCGAGACGCCTACGACGAGGCGGCCGCCGCCGCGCGGGACGGCTACGGTCGTCTCGTCGCGGTGCTGGCGGCCGCCGACGGCGACCTGCAGTCCGCCGAGGACGCCCTCGCCGACGCCCTGGAGCGCGCGCTGCGCACCTGGCCGCGCGACGGCGTGCCGGCCAACCCCGCGGGCTGGCTGCTCACGGTGGCCCGCAACCGCCAGCGCGACCGCTGGCGGTCCGCGGAGCTGCGCCGGACGGCCCCGCTGGTCGTCGAGCGCCACGCGCCCGTGCACCTCGACGACGTGGACCCGGACGCCGTCGGCGACCGCCGGCTCGAGCTCCTGCTGGTCTGCGCCCACCCGGCGATCGCGCCCGCCGCCCGCACGCCGCTCATGCTCAACGTGGTGCTCGGCTTCACCGCCGAGCAGGTCGCGGACGTCTTCGCCGTACCCCGGGTCACGATGGCCACCCGCCTGGTGCGCGCGAAGCGGCGGGTCAAGGAGGTACGCGTGCCGTTCACGACGCCGGACCGTTCGCACCTGCCGGACCGCATGGCCGACGTGCTCGAGGCCGTGTACGGCGCGTACGTCATCGAGTGGTCCACCGCCGCGCCCGAGCCGCGACGGCTGCCGCCGGAGGCGCTGCGCCTGGCCGAGGTCCTGGCGCACCTCGCACCGGACGACGCCGAGGCGCGCGGGCTCGCCGCGCTCGTCCTGCTGTCGTCGGCGCGGGAGGCGGCGCGCACCGACGACCGGGGCAGGTTCGTCCCGCTCGCCGAGCAGGACCCCACCCGGTGGGACGCGGCGCGCGTCGCGCGGGCGCACGAGCACCTGCGCGCAGCGCACGCCCGGGGCGCGCTGGGCCGCTTCCAGCTCGAGGCCGCCGTCCAGGCGGTGCACTGCGCGCGCCGCGCGGGCGAGGCGCCCGACTGGGCGACGCTGCGCCGGCTGCACGAGGCCCTGCAGCGCGTCGCGCCGACGACGGGCGGCGCCGTCGCGCTGGCCGCGGTCGTCGGCGAGACGGACGGCCCCGAGGCGGGGATCGCCGCGCTCGACGCCGTCGGCGACCGGGCCGCGCGGTACCAGCCCGCCTGGGCCGTGCGCGCCGACCTCCTCGCCCGGCTCGGCCGGCGCGACGAGGCCGCGGCGGCCTACGACAAGGCCCTGTCGCTGACCCACGACCCCGCGCACCGCGACCACCTGGCGGCGCGCCGCGACACGCTCGCGGCGAGTTCCCTACGTCACAGGGGCCGTGATTGACAAGCACCGTCCCATGAACTGAGAATCGTTCTCATGCTTCGTCGTCGTGCGGCTCTCGCCGCCCTCCCCCTGCTCGCCCTGCCGGCGGTCCTCGCCTCGTGCTCCACCGAGGACGGCGGCGGCTCCGGCGGCGACGGGCTCCAGGTCCTCGCGTCCTTCTACCCGCTGCAGTACGTGGCCCAGCAGGTCGGCGGCGACCTCGTCACCGTGGACAACCTCACCCCGCCGGCCGCCGAGCCGCACGACCTGGAGCTGTCGCCCGCGCAGGTGCGCGAGATCGGCACGTCCGACCTCGTCCTGTACTCCTCGGGGTTCCAGAACGCCGTCGACGAGGCCGTGGAGACCCAGTCGCCCGAGCGGGTGATCGACACGTCCGACGTCGTGACGCTCGAGGAGCACCCGGGCACCGAGCAGGAGCACGCCGGCGAGGACGAGCACGCCGAGGACGAGGGCGCGGACGACGGGCACGACCACGCCTCCGCGCTCGACCCGCACTTCTGGCTCGACCCCACCCGCCTGACGCCCGTCGCGCACGCCGTCGCCGCCTCGCTCGGGGACGCCGACCCGGAGCACGCGGCCGCGTACGCGCAGAATGCCGAGGCGCTGGAGAAGCGGCTCACCGACCTCGACGGCGAGTACTCCGACGCGCTGGCGCAGTGCGACTCCCGCACCCTGGTGACGTCGCACGAGGCGTTCGGCTACCTCGCCGAGCGCTACGACCTTCAGCAGATCGGGATCGTCGGCCTCGACCCCGAGACGGAGCCCTCCCCCGCGCGACTGCGCGAGGTGGGTGGCATCGTCGAGGAGAACGACGTGACGACGATCTTCACCGAGACGCTCACCAGCCCCAAGGTCGCCGAGACGCTCGCGGACGACCTCGGTGTCGGCACGGCCGTCCTCAACCCGCTCGAGGGGCTGTCCGAGGACCAGACCGCGGCGGGCGACGACTACGTGTCCGTCATGGAGGAGAACCTGGCGGCACTCACCGAAGGGCTCGGCTGCGCATGACCCACGCGACGGACACCACGACTCCGCGGGCCGGCACCGCGCCGGCGGCCGGCGGGGCGCCTAGCACGGGCGGCGAGGCCTCGCCCGTGATCGAGGCCCACGACGTCCACGTCCGCCTGGGCGCCAGTCCCGTGCTGCGGGGCGTGGACCTCACCGTCCGCCGCGGCGAGGTCGTCGCGCTCCTCGGGGCGAACGGCTCCGGCAAGTCGACCCTCGTGCGCACCCTCGTCGGCGTCCTGCCCGTCACGGCCGGCGACGTGCGCCTGCTGGGCCACCCGCTCGACGCCGGCGTGCCGTGGGCGCGGGTCGGCTACGTGCCGCAGCGGGTCAGCGCCGCGGCCGGTGTGCCGTCGACCGCCGAGGAGGTCGTGGCCTCCGGGCTGCTGCACGGGCGGCGCCTGCGCCTCCCGCGCGGCTGGCGCGCCCGGGCGCGTGAGGCCCTCGACCTCGTCGGGCTCGCCGACCGGGCCAAGCGTCCCACCCACCAGCTCTCCGGCGGCCAGCAGCAGCGCGTGCTCATCGCCCGCGCCCTCGTGCGCCGCCCCGAGGTGCTCGTCCTGGACGAGCCCGTCGCCGGCGTCGACCGGCCGAGCCAGGAGGCCTTCGCCGCCACGATGACCCGCCTCGTCGACGACGGGCTGACGGTGCTCGTCGTCCTGCACGAGCTCGGCGAGCTCGCGCCGCTGGTGCAGCGCGCGGTGGTGCTGCGGCACGGCACGGTGGTGCACGACGGCGCGCCCCCCGCACCGCAGCCCGGGCACGGGGTCCCCGGACACGACCACGTCCACCCCCACGCCCGGCCCCGCACGGTGCACACGCAGGACGTGTGCCCGCCCGGAGGCCCGTTCGAGGCCGGCCTGGGCACGGCCGGCGGCAGGTTCGACGGCGGGTTCGACGGCACCGACGACGAGAGGACGGCGCAGTGAGCGGCCTGTGGGGAATGGTGACCGACCCGTTCATGCAGCGCGCCCTCCTGGCGGCGCTGCTCGTCGGCCTCAGCGCCCCGGTCGTGGGCACCTACCTGGTACAGCGGCGTCTCGCGCTCCTCGGCGACGGTATCGGGCACGTCGCGCTCACCGGTGTGGCGCTCGGCTGGCTGGTCGGCGCCGCGATGGGCCTGGTCCCCGACGACGTGCTGGCGGTACCCGGCGCCGTCGTCGCCGCCGTGGCCGGCTCCGTGCTCATCGAGGTGGTCCGCCGGCGCGGCCGGACCTCCGGCGACCTGGCCCTGGCCATCCTGTTCTACGGCGGCATCGCGGGCGGCGTGCTGCTCATCGGCCTGGCCGGCGGCTCGTCGGGCAGCCTCATGGCCTACCTGTTCGGCTCCATCTCCACCGTCACCACGGCGGACGTGTGGGTCACCGTGGTGCTGTGCGGCCTCATCCTCGCGATCGGGCTGGGCCTGCGCGGCGCGCTGTTCTCCGTGAGCCACGACGAGGAGTTCGCCATCTCCTCGGGGCTGCCGGTCTGGGCGCTGAACATGGCCGTCGCCGTGCTGGCGGCCCTCACGGTCACCGTCGCGATGCGGGTGGTGGGGCTCCTGCTGGTCTCCGCCCTGATGATCGTGCCCGTCGCGATCGGCCAGCTCCTCACGCACTCGTTCCGCCGCACGATGCTCGCTGCCTCCACCATCGGCGTGGTGGTCTGCGTGACCGGGCTGTCGATCACGTACTGGCACAATGTGTCGCCGGGCGCCCTGATCGTCGTGCTCGCCATCGGCGTGTACGCGGTCGTGGCGGCGCTGCAGCCGCTGCTGTCCCGCCGTCGCCCGCCGGCCGACCCCCACCCCGACATCCCCGACGACGTCGCGGTCACCGCACCGCGGGCCGGAGACCGTGAGGAGGAGTGCACACCGTGAACGACACCCAGCCGCGCCCGGCGGCCGCCCGGCCGGGCAGGACCGCGCCGCGCAACACCCGCCAGCGCGCGGCGGTGGCCGACGCGCTCGGCGACACCGACGAGTTCCGCAGCGCCCAGCAGCTCCACGAGCTCGTGCGCTCGCGCGGCGACGCCGTCGGGCTCGCGACCGTGTACCGCACGCTGCAGACCATGGCCGACGTCGGCGAGGTGGACGTGCTGCGCGGCGAGGACGGCGAGAGCCTGTACCGGCGCTGCGAGCGCAGCGAGCACCACCACCACCTGGTGTGCCGCGTCTGCGGCACGGCCGTGGAGATCGACGGGCCCACGGTCGAGTCGTGGGCCGCGACCGTCGGCGCCTCGCACGGGTTCGCCGACATCGAGCACACCGTCGAGCTGTGGGGCACCTGCGCGCAGTGCCGCGCATGACCGGGTCCCGCGTGTGACCGCCGCCGCATCCGAGATGAGGGCAGGCAAACCTCAGTCAGGCACAATGGCGTCGTGACCGCCACGACCCAGCGCCTGCTCGCCGAGACCGCACCCGCCGAGGGCGGCACCGGCGTCTTCACCATCGCGGGCGTGCCGTTCTGGGTGGTGTACCTGGCGGCGTTCGGCATCGTGCTGGTGCGGGCGCAGGCCACCTACTGGGCCGGGCGGGGCGTCGCGCGCGGCACCGCGAAGGGCCGGGTCGCCGACGCGCTCGCCCGCCCGCGCGCCGCCGCCGTCATCGACCGGGTCAACCGGTGGGGGCCGCCCGCCGTCACGCTGAGCTTCTTCACCGTCGGGGTCCAGACCCTCGTGAACCTCTCCGCCGGGTACCTCCGGATGCCGTACGCCCGCTACCTGGTGGCGCTGCTCGTCGGCTGCGCCGTGTGGGCGGGCATCTGGACGACGGTCGGGTCGGCGGCGGTGAACGCCGCCGTCATGCTGGGGATCACCCACCCCGTGACGCTCGCCGTCCTCGGCGCCGGGTTCGTCGCGCTCGTCGCCTGGGTGGCGTACCGGCTGGCGCGGCGCGCCGGGCGCACGGCCGAGGAGCGCCAGGATGCCTGAGTCCGCCACCGGACGTCCGGCCGCGGCGGACGTGACCCTGCGCGCCCACGGCGTGAGCCTCGGATACGAGGGGCTGCGCGTCATCACCGACCTCGACCTCGCCCTGCCCGCGGGCCGGGTCACCGCGATCGTGGGCCCGAACGCCTGCGGCAAGTCGACGCTGCTGCGGGGCCTGGCGCGCCTGCACCCCCTGGACGGCGGGCACGTCACGCTCGGTGGCCGGGACGTCGCGTCCCTGTCGCGGCGGGAGCTGGCCCGGTCCGTCGGCGTGCTGCCGCAGTCGTCCCTCGCCCCGGAGGGCGTGCGGGTCGCGGAGCTCGTGGCCCGCGGCCGCTACCCGCACCAGGGCTGGTTCGCCCGGCACACCACCGACGACGACGCCGTCGTGGCCCGCGCGCTGGAGTCCACGGGCATCGCCGACCTGGCCGACCGGCCCGTCGCGGAGCTGTCCGGCGGCCAGCGCCAGCGCGTGTGGATCGCGATGGTGCTCGCGCAGGAGACCGACGTCGTGCTCCTCGACGAGCCGACCACGTTCCTCGACGTCGCCCACCAGGTCGAGCTGCTGGACCTGCTGGCCGACCTCAACCGCGAGCGCGGCACGACCGTGGTCATGGTGCTGCACGAGCTGAACCTGGCCGCCCGGTACGCCGACCACCTGGTGGTGATGAGCGCCGGGCGGATCGTCGCCGAGGGCGCCCCCGGCGACGTGCTCACCGAGGACGCGGTGCGCGACGCCTTCGGCCTCACGGCCCGCGTGGTGCCCGACCCGGTGTCCGGCACGCCGCTGGTGGTGCCGGTCGGGCGGCACCGGGCCGACGGCGCCGCCTGACCGGGACCCCGTGTCCCGGGCCGGGCGTGCCGGGCCCGCCGTCGGGGGCGGTCAGCCGCCCTGGCCGACGCCGCGGTCGGGCGCGCTCATGTCGCCCGTCGCCGGGACGCCGTCGGCGAGCCCGTAGCGCAGCAGCACCGCGCCCTTGGGCCCGGCGGCCGGAGGTTCGAGGAGGGTGAGGTTGGTGGGCACCTCGCCCCCGTCGAACACCTTCTTGCCGGCGCCGAGGACGATCGGGTGCACCCACAGGTCGAGGCGGTCGAAGAGCTTCTCGTGCAGCAGGGTCTGCACGAGGTCCAGGCTCCCGACGACCTTGACCCGCTCGTGCCGGTCGCGGACCTCGCGCACCGCCGCGGGCAGGTCGGGCCCGAGATGCGCGGAGCCGGCCCACGGCAGGTCGGGCCGCCCGCGGGAGGCCACGTACTTCGGCACCCGGTTGAACAGCGTGGCGATGTCGTCGTCCGCGCCGCCCTCCTGGTGGGGCCAGTAGGACGCGAAGATGTCGTACGTCCGCCGGCCGAGCAGCAGGGCGTCCGTGCCCTCGTACGCGGCCGCGATCTGCGCCCCGGCGACCTCGTCGATCAGGGGCGCCTGCCACCCGCCGAAGGCGAACCCGGCGGGGTCCTCCTCGGGGCCGCCGGGCGCCTGCCCGACGAGGTCGAGCGTGGCGAACAGCTCGATGTCGATGACTCCCATGGTCCGCTCCCCTGTCCTGGCGCCCGCGGTCGGGCGCCGGTCAGGAGCAAGGACCGGGGAGCGGCTCCGGACTCATCGCCGCGCTGGGGTGACGACGCGCGGGGGTCACCGGGCGGCGGCGTCCGCGGGGTCGTCGCCGACGGCGTCCACGGCTCCCCCGTACCGGCGGTCGCGGCGCGCGAACTCCTCGCACGCGCGCCACAGGTGGCGCCGGTCGACGTCGGGCCACGGCTCGGGCAGGAAGACCATCTCCGCGTAGGCGGCCTGCCAGATCATGAAGTTGCTGGTGCGCTGCTCGCCCGAGGAGCGCAGGAACAGGTCGACGTCGGGCAGGTCCGGCTCGTCGAGGTACCTCTGCACCGTCTTCTCCGTGACGCGGGCCGGGTTGATCCGCCCCGCCGCGGCCTCGCGGGCGATCGCCGCGGCGGCGTCCGCGATCTCGGCCCGCCCGCCGTAGTTGACGCACATCGTCAGCGTGCAGGCGTCGTTGTCCTTGGTCATCTCCTCGGCGACCTGCAGCTCCTTGATCACCGAGCCCCACAGCCTCGGCCGGCGCCCGGCCCACCGGATGCGCACGCCCCAGGAGGACATCTCGTCCCGCCGCCGGCGGATGACGTCCCGGTTGAAGTTCATGAGGAAGCGCACCTCGTCGGGCGACCGTTTCCAGTTCTCCGTGCTGAACGCGTACGCCGAGACGTGCTTGACGCCGATCTGCACGGCCCCGGCCACGACGTCCAGCAGCGACTTCTCCCCCTGCTTGTGCCCCTCGATCCGCGGCAGGCCGCGCGCGTTGGCCCAGCGGCCGTTGCCGTCCATGACGATCGCCACGTGGTTCGGCACGAACTGCGCGGGGATGCGCGGCGGCGTCGCACCCGAGGGGTGCGGGTAGGGCTCGGCGTACTGTCGCGCGGGCATCAGGCCTCTCTCTCGATCATGCGCAGGGAACGCAGGGTGCGCTCCAGGTAGTACTGGGAGTACGCGGCCACCAGCCCGGACGCCTCGGTGCGGTGGCGCGGCTCGGCGGCCTCGGCGACGTCCCAGTCGCCGCCGAGCAGGGCGCCCAGCAGCGTGAACGTCTCGGGGGCGGGTGCGGCCGACCCCGGCGGCCGGCACCGGGAGCACACGGCCCCGCCGGACCCGACGGAGAACGCGTGGTGCGGGCCGGGCTCGCCGCAGCGGGCGCACTCGGCGAACGACGGCGCCCACCCGGCCACCGCCAGGGCCCGCAGCAGGTAGGAGTCCATCACCAGGCCCGGCGGGTGGGTGCGCTCGGCCAGGGCCCGCAGCCCGCCGGCGAGCAGCCAGTACTGCTGCACCGCCGGCTCGTGCTCTGCGGCGACGAGCCGGTCGGCGGTCTCCAGCATCGCGGCGCCCGCCGTGTACAGGGCGTAGTCGGCGCAGATCTGCCGGGCGTACGGCCCGATCGTCTCCACCTGGGTCACCGTGTCCAGGGACCGGCCGGTGTGCAGCTGCACGTCGACCATCATGAACGGCTCCAGGCGTGCCCCGAACCGCGAGGACGTGCGCCGCACGCCCCGCCCCACGCCGCGGATCTTGCCGTGCTCGCGGCTCAGGAACGTGACGATGCGGTCCGCCTCGCCCAGCTTGTGGGTGCGCAGCACGATCGCGTCGTCTCGGTACAGGGGCACGTCGTCATTGTCCCAGGTACCGCCGACAGGTCAGCCCCCTCCCGACCCCACACGACCTGGCGGGTGAACCCTGTGGACGGAACCACGACCTCGCCCCCGGCGCCGTAGCATCCGAGCATGGCCACCGACCAGCCGGCGACCCCGGCGCGTCCGCCGCTGCTCGACCGGGCCCGCGGCGAGATCGCGCCGCACCGCCGTGCCGTCGCGTGGACGGCGGCCGCCGCCGTGGCCTGGGCGATCTGGGCGAGCGGCCCGGGCTGGTCCACGCCCGCCCTCGTCGTCGCCGCGGCGGCGGGCGCCGCCCTCGGGGTCGTCGACGCGCGCACCCACCGGCTGCCGAACGCCCTCACCTACCCGGCGACGGGCGCCGTCGCCGCCCTGCTGCTCCTGGCGGCGCTCGCCGACGGGACGTGGGTCGCCGCCGGGCGCGCCCTGGCCGGCGGGCTGGCACTGGGTGGGCTCTACCTGCTGCTGCACCTCGTCAGCCCCTCAGGACTCGGGCGCGGGGACGTCAAGCTCGCCGTCATGCTCGGGACGGTCACCGCCTGGTCCGGGTGGTCGGCACTCTGGGCCGCCGCGCTGCTCCCGTTCGTCCTCGGCGGGCTCGTCGCCGTCGCCCTGCTCGTCACCCGCCGCGCCTCGCGGACAACGGCGATCCCCTTCGGCCCGTTCATGCTCCTCGGGGCCGCCGTGGCGATCACCGGGGTTCGGCTCGCGGCGTGACCGCACGGGCTGCCGCACTCATGGTGCCGGGCGGATCGTGCGCAGCACCTCGTACTGCCACGAGTCCTCCAGCGTCCCCGCGGGGACCCGGAAGATGACGCTCACGAGGTGGGTGGCGTCAGGGTTCATCACAGCAACGACACCGCCCTCCAAGAGAGCACCGTCCACCGCGACGTACCCCAGCGCCGCCGAAGCGTAGGGCCACGCCGACCACTCGGTCTCCGTCTGAACCAGGTCGACGCCCCCGCGTGGCGCCCGCGTCACGGCGGGCGCCACGTGGCCGGTACCGGTCAGGCGCGGGCCGCGCGGTTGACGGCGGAGACGACGGCCTTGAGCGTCGCGGTGGTGATGGACGGGTCGATGCCCACGCCCCACAGCACGTCGGCGCCGACGGCGCACTCGACGTACGCGGCGGCGGTCGCGTCGCCGCCCTCGGACAGGGCGTGCTCCGCGTAGTCCAGCACCCGGACGTCCAGGCCGACGTGCGAGATCGCGTCGACGAACGCGGCGAGCGGGCCGTTGCCCGTGCCGGTCAGGGTCTGCTCCACGCCGTCGTCGGTGACGTCCACGGACAGGGTGGTGACCCCGCCCTCGGACGCCGTCGTGCGGGTCTCGCGCAGCGTCAGGCGGCCCCAGTGCTCCAGGCCGCGGGGGTCGCCCTCCTCGACGGGCAGGTACTCGTCGGTGAACATCCGCCAGATGTCCTCGCCGGTGACCTCGCTGCCCGCGGCGTCCGTGTGGTGCTGCACGACGCCGGAGAACTCGATCTGCAGGCGCCGCGGCAGCTCCAGCGAGTGCTCGGACGACAGCAGGTAGGCCACGCCGCCCTTGCCGGACTGCGAGTTGACGCGGATGACGGCCTCGTACGAGCGGCCGACGTCCTTGGGGTCGATCGGCAGGTACGGCACGCCCCAGGTCAGCTCGTCGACCGGCTTGCCCTCGGCCTCGGCCCGGGCCTTCATGTGCTCGAAGCCCTTCTTGATGGCGTCCTGGTGGGAGCCGGAGAAGGCGGTGAAGACCAGGTCGCCGACGTACGGGTGGCGCTCGTGCACCGGGAGCTGGTTGCAGTGCTCCACGGTGCGGCGGATCGCGTCGATGCCGCCGCCGACGGTGAAGTCGATCTGCGGGTCGATGCCCTGCCCGAACAGGTTCATGCCCAGCGTCACCAGGTCGACGTTGCCGGTGCGCTCGCCGTTGCCGAACAGGCAGCCCTCGATGCGGTCCGCGCCCGCCTGGTAGCCCAGCTCGGCGGCCGCCACGGCCGTGCCGCGGTCGTTGTGCGGGTGCAGCGACAGCACCACGTTCTCGCGGTGGTTGAGGTTCCGGCTCATCCACTCGATCGAGTCCGCGTACACGTTCGGCGTCGCCATCTCGACCGTCGCCGGCAGGTTGACGATGACCGGGCGCTCCGCCGTCGGCTCCAGCACGTCCAGCACCTCGTTGCAGATGCGGGCGGCGAACTCCAGCTCGGTGCCGGTGTACGACTCGGGCGAGTACTCGTAGTAGACGGTGGTCTCCGGCATCGTCTCCTCGAGCTTGCGGCACAGCCGCGCGCCCTGCAGGGCGATGTCGACGATGCCGTCCATGTCGGTGCGGAACACGACCTCGCGCTGCAGGATCGACGTCGAGTTGTAGATGTGGACGATCGCCTGCTTGGCGCCCCGGATCGCGTCGTAGGTGCGCTCGATCAGGTGGTCGCGGCACTGGGTCAGGACCTGGATGACGACGTCGTCCGGGATGCGGCCCGACTCGATGAGCGTCCGCACGAAGTCGAAGTCCGTCTGCGACGCGGACGGGAACCCGACCTCGATCTCCTTGTAGCCCATGCGCACGAGCAGGTCGAACATGCGCAGCTTGCGCTCGGCGTCCATCGGCTCGATCAGGGCCTGGTTGCCGTCCCGCAGGTCGACGGCGCACCAGCGGGGCGCGGACTCGATACGGCGGTCGGGCCACGTCCGGTCCGGCAGGTCGACGGTGATCTGCTCGTGGAACGGGGCGTAGCGGGTGTACGGCATCCCGGAGGGGCGCTGCGGGTTGGCGCCGGCGATGCCGTGGGGGTGCGGGTTCTGCATGATGAGGCGTCCTTCGGTGGGGTGCGGTGACCGTCCCCCGAGGGCTGTTGCCCGGATCGGTTCCGACGGTCGTGACCTGTCGGCCGGCACGACGAACCTCCGCGGCGGGGTTCCGGCCTCTAGTGGGCCCCGCCGCGGCACCGAAGGAGGAGGCTCACCGTGCGATGCACAGGGACACCGTACACCGTGGGTGGGCCGGGTCACTCCGGCCGTCCGGGCGCGTCGCCGGCGCCCGGACGAGACCCGGGTCAGCGGCGCGAGCGGAGCGCGGCGTCCACGTCGGGGTCGCCCAGCGCGCCGAGCCAGTCCAGCAGCGCCGGGTACGTCGACGGGTTCGCCGCCACGCACGGGCGCAGGTGCGGCGCCTCGGCGACGATCCGGGCCAGGTCGGCCAGCGGGATGGCCGGGTCCAGGGCCTGGGCCGCGGTCCAGGGCGACCCGGGGACGTCGACGACGGGCGGCAGCGACTGCGTCGGGTCGCCCCCGGACGGCCCCGTGGACACGGGCTCGGTGGCGCGCGACGCGCCCGCCGGCGCCGCACCCGCGACCGGCCCGGCGTCGACGACGGGCGTCGCGCCGGACGGCGTGTCGCGCACCGGCGCGATCTGCTGCGTCGCGTCCATCGGCGCCTGCGCCGAGACGGCCCGCGGCGAGGTCGACGGCGTCGCGCCGGACGGCGTGTCGCGCACCGGCGCGATCTGCTGCGTCGCGTCGATCGGCGCCTGCGCCGTCGCGACCGGCGTCGCCCCGCTCGGGGCGTAGCCCACCGCCGTCGGGGAGCCCGGCTGCTGCGGCGCCGCCACGGTCCAGGAGGCGGCGGGCACCTGGCCGGTCGCAGGCGCGGTCGCGGCCACGGGCTCCGGCTCGCGCTCGGGCTGGGGCTCGGGCTCCGGCTCGCTCGCCACGAGTGCCCGCACCGACGGGGGCACGAGCAGCGCCACGAGGGCGAGGGCCGGCAGCCCGAAGGTGACGAGGAGCTCCTCCACGCTGGAGCGGGTGCCGAGGCCCGAGCGCGCCACGACGATCACCAGGCCGAGCACGACGAGGACGAAGGCGGCCCCGACGGCGGTGGTGTGCCCCGTCCGCGGGTCGCGTTCGAGGGCCCGGCGGGCGGCGAACGCGACCGCGACCATGAGCGCACCCGTCACGAGGCGCAGCACGAAGCTCACGGCGACGCCGTCCCCCACGAGGCGGACGAGCCCGACGAGCGCCACGAAGCCGGCCACCAGCATCACGAGGTCCAGCGACCGCACCGCCACCGAGACCCACCGGGCGGCCCGCTCGTGCTCCGGCTCGGCCGCGACGGCGCCTGCGGCCTCCAGGACGGGGCGGGCCCCGCACGCCGCGACGACGGGGAGCAGGAGCAGGCCCAGACGCTGGCCGTGGACCGTCTCGAACCACGGGCTCTCCTCGCCCCCGGCGAAGAGGACGAGCTCGAGCGCCACCCCGCCACCCAGCGCGAGGAGCAGCAGCCCGCCGACGAGGTTCCCGCGCCAGAAGTCGACCGCGGTGAGCCACAGGAGCCCGAGCACGACGGCGGCGTTGAGCACGCCCACGACCGTGTCCGGCCACGGCGCGCCCTGGATCAGCGAGACGACGGGCGTGGCGAGCGCGCCGAGCGCCACGACGCCCGCGACCACGGGCAGCGTCAGGCGCCAGGTGGGCGCGACGGCGAGCACGGCTCCGGTGAGCCCGAGGACCACGCCGGCGCCGACGGCGCCGTCCGCGCCGGCCGGCCGGACTCCGTCGAGCACGAGGTACGCCACCGCGACGACCACGTAGGGCGCGCAGCCGACGAGCCGGGCGCGCGGCGACGTCAGGGCGTCCCACGAGGGGGCTCCGAGGCCCGCGCGCCGCAGGTACGGCACGACGACGGTCAGCAGCGCCAGGACGGAGACGAGCACCACCTCGAGCCGGTCGCTGCCGCGGTGGGTGAGGTCCCACGGCATCGGGAGCGCCACGAGGATGCCGACGACGGCGAGCACGTCGCGCACGAGGGCGCGCGGCGGCACGCCCTCGAACGGCGAGCGCCCGACGTCGGAGGCGGCGGTGTCGGTCATACGTGCGGTCTCCTCGGTCCAAGGTGCGTGGGCCCAGGACGGGCCCGCCACGTTTCTACCCGAGACCCGGCCCGTACGACACACGAGGCGCACCCGTCTTCATCACACCGCCACATCATCGGGCCACGACCCGCACCGTCACGGGTTCGGGTCGGGACCTGCCGCGGGACTCGGGTCGGGGATCTCGTCGGGACGGTACCGGGGAAGCCGGCTCGCGGGCAGGACGGCGGTCGCGCTGACGCCGGCGAGGATCAGCAGCCCGAGCCGCAGCGTGCCGAGGCGCGACTCCTCGTTGACCTCGACGGCGGCGTCGACCTGCGCGTCGCTCGCGTCCGTCGCCTCGAGCACGTCGCGCAGGTCGTCGTTGCTGACGAAGTTCACGTTGTCGAGGTCGACCTGGGCCACCAGCGACGGCGGCAGCTCGGGATGCTCGGTGACGGCCCTGCCGACGCTCACGCCGAGGATCGTGACGAGCAGGGCTCCGGCGACGGCGGTGCCGACCGCCGAGGCGAGGTTCTGCGTCGTCCCGCGGATCGATCCGACGTCCCCGGCGAGCCGCGTGGGGGCGGCCGTGACGAGGACGTTGAACACCAGGGTGACGAGCGCGCCCTGCCCGACGCCGAAGACGAAGAGGCCGAGGATCGTCGGGAGCGTCTCCCAGTTGTTCGTCACGACGAACGCGAGCCAGACGAGGGCGACGGTCGTGAGGACGAACCCGAACACCCCGATGGTGCGGGGCGGGTAGCGCTTGTAGAAGCGCACGATCAGCGTGGCCGTGACGAACACGGTCAGGTTGAACGGCATCATCGCCAGCGACGTGTCGAACGGCGTGCGGCCCTGCACGATCTGGATGTACAGCGGCACCGTGAAGTTCAGCGCCGCCTCCAGCGCCACGACGACGAACATCGCGTACACGGCGGCCCGCTCGCTGGACCGCCCCAGCACGCTCAGGTCGACCAGCGGCACCTTCCCCGCCGCGATGCGGCGCCGGGTCCAGGCGAAGAACACCTGCCCGAGGACGATCCCGACCACGACGAGCACCGGGGCCGGCGACATCCCGAGGACGTCGAACGGCGCGTCCGGGCTCGCGTAGAACAGCCCCCAGGCGTTGAGGTTGTTGAAGCCCAGGGTGAGCGTCACGATCGCCGCGCCGATGAGCACCGCGGCGACCAGGTCGATCCGGATCCCCGGGTCGCCGCCGTCGGAGCGCAGGCGGAAGCTGAGCACGAAGACGGCGACGGCGAGCGCCAGGACGATGCCGAACACGGGCCGCCACCCGACCAGGGTCCCCAGCGCGCCGCCGACGAAGAACGCGCTGACCCCGGAGATGGCGCGCGCGGAGCCCAGGGAGCCGATCGCCGTCGCCTGCTGCGCGCCCCGGTAGTTCTCGGCGATGAGCGCGACGAGCGCGGGCACGATGATCGCCGCGGACGCGCCCGCGAGGGCCTGCCCGGCGATCGCCCACCCGACGGTCGGCGAGAGGATCATCAGCAGTGCGGAGCAGGCGAAGACGACCACGACGGACCGGAAGACGACGACCCACCCGATCCGCTGCCCCAGCTTGGCGCCCGTCATCACCAGGGCCGCGACCGCGAGCCCGTACACGACGATCGTCGAGCTCACGACCGTGGGCGGGACGCCGAAGTCGGCGACCATCCCCCCGATCGACACGGGCAGCGCCGCGACGTTGAACGACATGAGGACCTGCGCCAGGAACAGGCCCACCATCGGCACCCAGGACCGGCGCTCCTCGGCGCCGGCGGCCGTGCCCGGGTCTCGTGCGGTCGTCGTCATGCGGTCCCCGTCCCGTGCCGGCTCACCTGATGGTCCGCCCCACGTCGGGGGACGCGAGCGGCGGACGCGAAGACGTTGAGCCCGAGCGCGCGGGACAGGTACGCGGTCGCGCGCTGGCCGCGGACGCTGTTGCCGGCGTCGTCGAGCGGCGGCGAGAACGTCCCGATGGCGCCCTTGCCCGGCGCGACGGCGACGATGCCGCCCGAGACGCCCGACTTGGCGGGCAGCCCGATCTCGAACAGCCACTCCCCGGAGCGCTCGTACATCCCGGTCGACGCGAGCACCGCGAGGGTGTCCCGGCAGACCTGCGCCGAGACGATGCACTCACCCGTGACCGGGTTGACGCCGCCGTCGGCCAGCGTGGCGCCCATGACGGCGAGGTCGCGGGCGTCCACCCGCAGCGCGCACTGGCGCGTGTAGACGTCGACGGCCTCGAGCGGGTCCACCGGGAGGCGCCCGTAGCTCTCCAGGAGCCGCGCGATCGCCTTGTTGCGCATGTTGGTCCCGGACTCGGACCGGTAGACCGCCCGGTCGAGCTCGAGCGGCCGGCCCGCGAACGCCGACAGACCGCGCCGCACGTTCTCCCACTGCTCGGCCGAGGTCGAGCCGGGCATCATCGCCGTCGTCGCGATCGCGCCCGCGTTGACCATCGGGTTCATCGGGTGCCCGCTGTTGAGCTCGACGGCCATCACCGAGCTGAACGGGAGCCCGGTGTTGTTGACGCCGATGCGCTCGAGCACGCCCTCGTGCCCGAAGGCCTGGCACACCAGGGCGTACACGAACGCCTTGGAGATCGACTGGACGGAGAACTCGACGTCCGTGTCCCCGGCCACGTGCACGTCCCCGCCCGACTCCGCGACGCAGACGCCGAACCACCCCGGGTCGGCCTCGGCGAGCACCGGGATGTAGTCGGCGACCTCGCCGTCCGCGTCGTCGCGGAAACGGTCGTGCGCGTCGGTGACGAGGTGCTCCACCCGGTCCCATCCGGGCAACGTGCCCGTCGAGACCTCCTGCGCGACGTCGGTGCCCTCGACCTTCACTCCGCCTCCCTCACGCCCGTCTGCGCCGAGGCTTTCACGAGCCTCCGCGGAGCGCATCCGGTGGGGTGGGCGCCCCGACCTGGGCAGGGACCGGTCCGGCCGCCGACTCAGATGCCGAGCTGGTAGACGCCCCAGTACGCGAGCGTGAACAGCAGCGAGACGGACCCGGCCAGCACGCTCCAGAGGGTCACGTGCGCGGGCCAGCCGCGCACGACGACGCCCGCCTCGGCGTCGATCCGCGTGCCGGCGGCGTCGGGAACGTCGTCCGGCTGCGCCTCGACGTCGGTCCGGCCCGCGGCGGCGGTCCGGCGTGCGGCGCGGGCGTCCGCGACCCGGCGCACCACGAGCGCCCCGGCCACGGCCGTCGCGACGCCGAGGAGGCGGACGCCGACCCAGCCGCCCTGCACCACGAGGTCGTCGCTCTGGTAGTCGAGGGCCAGCCGGGCCACGGCCAGGAGGTAGGCGACCAGGGCGACCATGGTCGCCAGCGACCCGACGCCGAGCCCCGCGAGGGCCGGGCCGAGCCCCGCGGCGAGCCGCGGGGCGGGGGCGGGCGACCTCCGCCGGACGGTGCGCCGCACGCCGGTGTGCACCGCCCACACGAGCGGACCGAGGACGACGAGGCCGGCGCCGGCGACGACGCCGCCGAGCACGATGTCGCCGTTGCCCCACCACTGCGGCTGCGGCACCGCGGAGGCGAGGTAGAGCTGGTTGGGCGTGTCCCCCGCGATGCGGGGCGACGCGTCCGCCGTGCCCGGCAGGCCCTGCACCCAGGTGGCCACGTCGCGCCCGAAGTCCTCGTGCAGGTGCAGGCCCCCGTCGCGCGGCACGTTGATGCCGTGGTTGGCCCCGGCGTAGTAGCGCACCGTCACGGGGGCGTCGGCACCGCTCACCGCCGTGTCGGCGATGACCTGCCGGGCGCCCTGCTCGATCGGCATCGACGGGTCCGCGGTGCCGTAGACCACGAGCACCGGCGCCGTCTGCCGTTCCAGCCAGGGCCGCACGTCGAAGTCCACGTACTCGAAGCCGCCGCCCGGCAGCTGCATCCCGACCGCACGCGGGATCGCCCGGAACACCTGGTCGGGCACCCCGGTGTTGCGCAGGTAGTTGTCGACCGCGAAGGCCGCCTGCTGCCGCGGCGGCACGACGGGCGCCGACACGAGGATCGTGAACGCGATCGCCGGGTCCTTCGCCTGCATGACCGGCACGATCCACGTGCCCTCGGACTCCCCGTAGACGCCGACCTGCTCCGCGTCGACGCCCGTGGTGCCGCGCAGGAAGTCGACCGAGTGCTCGTAGTCCGCGGCCATCGCGACGTAGTCGCGGTCCCGGGTGGTGTACGTGTCCAGGCGCTTGTCCGGCACCAGGGTGACCACGCCCGCGCTCGCCAGCGCCGTGGCGGACTCGGTGAACGCCTCGCTCGACTTCCCCGTGCCCGCGCCGTGCACGTACACGACGCCGGGGCGGTCGGCGAGCACGCGTCCGTCGTCGCCGAGGGGCCGGCGCAGGAGACCGCCCACCTCGGTGCCGTCCAGCGGGATCGTCACCGGCGTCTCGCTGACCTCGAACGCCCCCACGGCGTCGACCTCGCCCGTCGCACCTCGGACCGCCGTGTCGGCACTGGCCGGGACCAGGTGGTCCGTCACGGGCACAGGGTCCCACTGGGGTCCCGCGACGGCGCCCGTGAGCGCCAGGCCGACGAGGATCGCCGCGGTCGTCGCGATATTCCGGAACACCACGCAGCGATGCTACTCGGCGCCACCGCCACGGGACGCCCCCGTGCACCCCCCGCGGCCTCGGAGGACGTCCCCCCGGGAGCACCGGCGCCGGTGGCCCGGCGAGCCGGTCCCGAGGTCCCGTCGCCTCAGAAGCCCAGCCGCTGGAGCTGCTTGGGGTCGCGCTGCCAGTCCTTGGCGACCTTGACGTGCAGGTCCAGGTACACGCGGGTGCCGAGCAGCTTCTGGATCCCCTGGCGCGCGGTGGTGCCGACCTCGCGCAGGCGGGAGCCGCCCTTGCCGATGACGATCGCCTTCTGGGACTCGCGCTCCACGAAGAGGTTGACGCGCACGTCGAGCAGCGCCGGGCGGCCCTGCTCGACGTCCCCCGTCCCCTCCCGCTCGACGATCTCCTCGACCACGACCGCCAGGGAGTGCGGCAGCTCGTCGCGCACGCCCTCCAGCGCCGCCTCCCGCACCAGCTCGGCGACCATCACCTGCTCGGGCTCGTCGGTGAGCTCGCCGCCGGGGTACAGGTCGGGGCCCTCGGGCAGGTGCTCGACCAGCACGTCGGTCAGCTCGCCCACCTGGTAGCCGTCGCGCGCCGAGACCGGCACGATGGCGGACCACTCGCGGTCCAGGGAGCGGGCGAGCTGGTCCACGGCGATGAGGTGCTCGGCGAGCCGCCCGCGGTCCACCAGGTCCGCCTTGGTCACGACCGCCACGACGGGCACCGCGCGGCGCCCCGTCATGAGGGGCGCCAACGTCTGGGCGATGAAGCGGTCGCCGGGGCCGACCTTCTGGTCGGCGGGCAGGCAGAACGCGACCACGTCGACCTCGCTGAGCGTGTCGGAGACGAGGTCGTTCAGGCGTTGGCCGAGCAGCGTGCGCGGCCGGTGCAGGCCCGGCGTGTCCACGAGGACGAGCTGCGCGTCGTCGCGGTGCACGATGCCGCGGATGGTGTGCCGCGTGGTCTGGGGGCGCGCGGACATGATCGCGACCTTGTCGCCCACGAGCGCGTTGGTGAGGGTGGACTTGCCGACGTTGGGGCGCCCGACGAGGCAGGCGAAGCCGGAGCGGTGGGGGCCGGGCGTCCCGGCGGGGTCGGGGGTCGGCTCGGAGGTCTCGGTGGTCATGCGGGGGCGTCCTTCTGGTCCGGCCGGGCGACGACGTCGCCGGCTGCTGGGTCGTGCTCTGCGGGGTCGTACGGGCGCGGCGCCCGGCGGGCGACGAGGGTCGCGAGCTTCTTGCGCCGGCCCTCCACGCGCTCGGCCTCGAGGTGCAGGCCGCCGACGTCGGCCGCGGCGCCCGCGAGCGGAACCTTGCCGAGCGCCTTGGCGAGCAGCCCGCCGGCCGTGTCCACGTCGTCGTCGTCGAGCCGGATGTCGAAGAGCTCGCCGAGCTCGTCGACGGGCATGCGGGCCGGGACGCGGAACACCCCGTCGCCCAGGTCGGTGGGCTCCGTCTCGGCCACGGTGTCGTGCTCGTCGGTGAGCTCGCCGACGAGCTCCTCGATGACGTCCTCGACGGTGACGAGGCCCGCGATGCCGCCGTACTCGTCGACGACGACGGCGATGTGCGAGCGCGAGGACTGCATCTCGCGCAGCAGGTCGTCGGCGGGCTTCGACTCCGGCACGAACACCGCGCCGCGCGCCACCTCGGACACGGGCCGGTCGGCGTCGGCGGGGTCGGCGTCGAGCACCCGGGCGACGTCCTTGAGGTAGGCGACGCCGCGCAGGTCGTCGACGTCGTCGCCCACGACGGGCACGCGGGAGAAGCCCGAGCGCAGGAACAGCCGCATCACCTTGCGCAACGGGGTGCCGGCGGCGGCGGTCACCATGTCGGTGCGGGGCACCATCACCTCACGGGTGAGGGTGCCGCCCAGCTCGGCCACGGAACGGATCAGCTCGGTCTCGGTGTCCTCGATGGCCTCGTTCTCGCGGACCCGCTCGGCCACCTCGCGCAGGGCGTCGTCGGCGGCCGGCGCGTCCTGGTCACGCTCGGTCGTGCGCTGGGTCAGCCATGCCGCGCCGCGGTGCACCGTCGACAACGGCCCCGCGAGGGCGGCGAGGACCGGCACGGGGCGGCGGAGCCCCAGCGCGCGCGGGCTGAGCCGGACGAACACGACACCGGCGAGCAGCCCGATCACGGCGGCGGCGAGCAGCACCTCCCACCACGTGTCGAACCAGTCGACGAGCAGGAGCGTCACCGCGGCCAGGGCGACCGCCTCCGCGGCGAGGCGCACGAGCGCGAACGCCGCCACCGCGGCCGGCGGGTCGGCGACGAGGGTCTGCACGGTCCGCAGCCGCGCGAGGCGGGTGCGGCGCGCGGTCTCCGAGAGCCGGTCGGACGTCTCCGCCTCGGCGACCGCGTCGGCGACGGCCGCGCGCGTGACGCGCAGCACCGCCGCCTCCCCGGCGGACAGCATCCCGGCCAGGGCCAGCGCCACCGCGCCGACCAGGACCACCAGGAGGTCGGGGGCGTCGACGAAGCCGCTCATCGGCCGCTCATCGACCCGCGAGGAAGGTGAGCAGGAGGCGGCGCTGCAGCGCGAACATCTCCTTCTCCTCCTCCGGCTCCGCGTGGTCGTACCCCAGCAGGTGCAGGATGCCGTGCGTCGTGAGCAGCAGCATCTCCTCGACCGTGGAGTGTCCGGCCACCTGGGCCTGCCGGGCCGCGACCTCGGGGCACAGCACGACGTCGCCGAGCGTGCCGGGCGGGGTCTCCTCCGCCTCGCTGCCGGGCCGCAGCTCGTCCATGGGGAACGACAGCACGTCGGTGGGGCCGGGCTCGTCCATCCACTGCACGTGCAGCTCGGTCATCGCCTCGGTGTCCACGAACAGGATCGACAGCTCGCTCTGCGGGTGCACGTGCAGGGTGTCCAGCACGAAACGACCGAGCGCCGCGAACTCGGCCTCGTCGACCTCGGCGCCCGACTCGTTGTTGACCTCGATGCTCACGACCGGGCCCTCCGCTCCTGCGGCGGCCGGCCCGGCCGGCGCTGCCGGTCCCCGCGTCCGTCGGTCCCGGACGCCACGTCCCAGCGGGCGTAGGCGTCGATGATGTCCGACACGAGCCGGTGCCGCACGACGTCGGACGAGGTGAGGCGGCAGAACTCCACGTCGTCGACGCCGGTGAGGATGTCCTCGACCACCCGCAGCCCCGAGGTCGTGCCGCCGGGCAGGTCGACCTGCGTGGCGTCGCCCGTGATGACCATCGTGGAGCCGAACCCGAGGCGGGTGAGGAACATCTTCATCTGCTCGGTGGACGTGTTCTGCGCCTCGTCAAGAACGATAAAAGAATCGTTGAGGCTCCTTCCACGCATGTACGCCAGGGGTGCGACCTCGATCGTCCCCGCCTCGATGAGCTTGGGGATCGCGTCGGGGTCCATCATGTCGTGCAGCGCGTCGTACAGCGGCCGCAGGTACGGGTCGATCTTGTCGCTCAGGGACCCCGGCAGGTAGCCGAGCCGCTCCCCCGCCTCCACGGCGGGGCGCGTGAGGATGATCCGGTTGACCCGCTTGGACTGCAGCGCCTGCACGGCCTTGGCCATCGCCAGGTACGTCTTGCCGGTGCCGGCGGGGCCGATGCCGAACGTGATCGTGTTGGCCTCGATCGCCTCGACGTAGCGCTTCTGCCCCACCGTCTTGGAGCGGATCGTCCGGCCCCGGCTGGACAGGATGTCGAAGGTGAGCACCTCGGACGGGCGCTGCGCGGTCGTGGCCGTGAGCATCCGCACGGACCGCGTGACGACCTCCGGGGTCAGCGGCGTCCCGGCCTCGACGACCTCGACCAGCTCGTCGAGCAGCCGCGAGACGAGGGCGACCTCGCCGGCGGGCCCGTGCACGGCGATCTCGTTGCCGCGGGCGTGCACGTCGACGCCCGGGAAGCCCTCCTCGACGGCCCGCAGGACGGCGTCCTCGCTGCCGAGGAGGGCGACCATCGGCACGTGCGCCGGGACGACGATGCGGTGCTCGCTGGTGCGCTCGTGCTCGGCGGAGGGATGGGTGGCAGAGGCGTGGGGTAGGGATGTCATGGTCCGGCTGGCGCCGCAGCACTCCTTCGTCGGTCGAGCGGGCAGCGGCCCGCCGCCCACGGTCAGTCTATCGAGGCCCCACCGACGGTCGCCACGAGATTCAGGCCGGCGTCCAGCCGAGCTGGGTGCCGGCGATGACGTGCCCGTGCACGTGGAAGACGCTCTGCCCGGCGCGGGGGCCCGAGTTGAAGATGAACCGGTACTGCCCGTCGGCGAGGTCGTGGGCCACCCGGTCGGCGACCTCGACGACCTCCGCGAGCAGCTGCGGGTCCGCGGCCGCGAGCACGGAGACGTCGCCGTGGTGCTCCTTCGGCACGACCAGCACGTGCACCGGCGCCTTCGGGTCGATGTCGCGGAACGCCACGACACGGTCCGACGTGTCGACCACGTCGGCGGGCAGGTCGCCGGCGACGATCTTGCAGAACAGGCAGTCGTTCACGTCGTCGCTCGTCATGGCGGCCACGCTACCGCCCGGTCACGGCGCCCACCGCCCCAGCCGCTCGCTGAGCAGCGCCACGGCGACCGGACCCGCGGTGGAGGTCCGCAGCACGTGCGGGCCGAGCCTGGCCGGGACCGCACCGGCCTCGGCCAGCAGGCCGACCTCGGCGTCCGCGATGCCGCCCTCGGGCCCCACGACGACGAGGAGCTCCGGGCGTGCGCCTTCCGGCCCGCCGGGCGCCGCCGGCAGCGCCACGTCGGCGAGCGGCGTCGTCGCGTCCTCGTGCAGGACCACGACCGTGCCGCCCGCCGCGACGACGTCGCGCACACGGTCCGCGAGGCGGCGGGTCGTCACGGGCTCGGCGACGGGCGGCAGGCACGCCCGCCGCGCCTGCTTGACCGCCGAGCGCACCGTGGCCACCCATTTCGCGTGCGACTTCGCGGCCCGCTGCCCGCGCCACACGACGACCGAGCGCTCGGCCTGCCACGGCACGACGGCGTCCACGCCCACCTCGACGGCCGCCTCGACGGCGAGCTCGTCCCGGTCGCCCTTCGCGAGGGCCTGCACGAGGGTGAGGACGACGGGCGGCTCGGGCTCGACGACGACCTCGTCGACCCGCAGGTGGACCTCGGGTCGGCCCGACGACTCGACATGGTCGACGACGCACCTCAGCCGCGTGCCCACGCCGTCGACCACGTCGAGCCGCTCCCCCGGACCGCGCCGCTGCACCACACCGGCGTGCCGGCCCTCGGCGCCGTCCAGCACGTAGACGTCACCGGCGGCGAGCGCGCCCAGGTCCTCGCCGTCGGCGAGGAAGACGGGCGCGCTCACGCCGTGCTCCCCTCGCACCCCCGCACCGTCAGCGCCCGCTGAGCTTGTCGCGCAGGCGGGAGAAGACGCCCGGGTGCGCCGCCGCGAGGCGCGGCTCGGGCCGCTCCTCGCCGCGCAGCTCGGCGAGCGAGCGCAGCAGCTCGGTCTGCTCGTCGTCCAGGGCCGTGGGCACCTGGACCTCGACGTGCACGTTGAGGTCGCCGCGGCCGCCGGAGTGCAGGTGACCGACGCCCAGGCCCTTGAGGGTGACGATCTGCCCCGGCTGCGTCCCGGCGCGCAGGTCGATCTCCTGCGGGCCGTCGAGGGTGTCGAGCTCCAGCACGGTGCCGAGCGCGGCGGCCGTCATGGGCACGGGCAGCGTGCAGTGCAGGTCGTCGCCGCGCCGCACGAACGTCTCGTGCGGCTTCTCGCGGATCTCGACGTACAGGTCGCCGGCGGGGCCGCCGCCGGGGCCGACCTCCCCCTGGGAGGTGAGCTTGATGCGTGTGCCGGTGTCGACGCCGGCGGGCACGTTGACGGTCAGCGTCCGGCGCGAGCGCACCCGCCCCTCGCCGGAGCAGTCGGGGCACGGCTCGGGGATGACGGTGCCGAAGCCCTGGCAGGCGGCGCACGGGGCCGTCGTCATGACCTGCCCGAGGAAGGAGCGCGCCACCCGCTGCACGTTGCCGCGGCCGTGGCAGACCTCGCAGGTCCGGACGTCCGTGCCGGGCCGGCAGCCGTCGCCGCCGCAGGTGCCGCACACCACGGCGGTGTCGACCTGCAGCTCGCGCTTGGCGCCGAACGCGGCCTCAGCCAGGTCGACGTCCATGCGCACGAGGGCGTCCTGGCCGCGACGGGCGCGCGGGACCGGGCCGGAGGGCTGACCGCCCCCGCCGAAGAACGTCTCGAAGATGTCCTGGAAGCCGAAGCCCTGGCCGAACCCGCCGCCGGCGGCGCCGCCGGGCGACGTCGGGTCCACGCCCATGTCGTACTGCTGGCGCTTCTCCGGGTTGGACAGCACCTCGTACGCGCGGGCGACGTCCTTGAACCTCTCCTCGCCGGCCTCCCCGGCGACGTCGGGGTGCAGCTCGCGGGCGAGCTTGCGGTACGCCTTCTTGATCTGCTCGGCCGAGGCGTCGCGGGCGACGCCCAGGGTCTCGTAGTAGTCGGTCACAGGTCTCTCTTCGGTGACGAGTCGGTGGCGTGCACGGCGGTGGTGCGGTGGTCGGGACAGGGGTCGGGTGTCGGGTGGGAGGTCTCGGGTCAGCCGGGCAGCACGCGGGACAGGTAGCGCGCGACCGCGCGGACGGACGCGATCGTGCCGGGGTAGTCCATCCGGGTGGGTCCGATCGAGCCCAGGAGCGCGACCGTGTCGCCGTCGCTGCCGTACCCGGAGGCGACGACCGAGGCCTCGGTGAGCCCGTCGAGCCGGTTCTCGTGCCCGATGCGGACGCCGACGCCCTCGCCCCACGGCTGCTCGTCGCCGGCGCCGTCGCCGCGCCGGCCGCGCGGCTCGCCGACCATCTCGGTGAGCAGCCCGAGCAGCACGACCTGCTCCTCGAGAGCCTCGAGGACCGGGCTGAGCCCGTGCGTGAACGGCATGTCGGCGCGCGCCAGGTTCGCGGTGCCCGCGAGGACGATGCGTTCCTCCCCCTCCGTGCCGAGGGTGTCGACCACCAGGTCGGCCACCCCGCGGGCCAGCGGAGCCAGGTCGGGCGCCACCCCCGCGACCACGCGGGCGAACGCGGCCGGCAGCTCGGAGAGGCGCTTGCCGGCGGCGGCGGCGTTGAGGCGCGCCCGCAGCTCCCCGAGGGATCCCTCGTCGAGCACCGGGGCCGCCGCGCCGTCCTCGGGGGCCTCGACCGTCGCGACCGCGGGTTCCTCGCCGGGGGCGTCGGTGACGTCGAGGTAGCGCTGCTCGACCCGGCCGGTGTCCGTGATGACGACGACGAGGAGGCGGCAGCCGCCGACCGGGACCAGCTCGAGGTGCCGCAGCCCGGACAGCCGCAGGGACGGGTACTGCACGACCGCGACCTGCCCGGTGAGCTGGGCGATCAGCCGCCCCGCCCGCCCGAGGACGTCGTCCAGGTCGACCGCCTCGGACAGGAACGTCTCGATGGCGCGCCGCTGCGGGCTCGTCAGCGGGCGCACCTCGGCGAGGCGGTCCACGAACAGCCGGTAGCCCTTGTCGGTCGGGACGCGGCCCGCCGACGTGTGGGGCTGGGCGATGTAGCCGGCGTCCTCGAGGGCGGCCATGTCGTTGCGGATGGTGGCGGGCGAGACGCCGAGGCCGTGCCGCTCGGTGAGCATGCGCGACCCGACCGGCTCGCGCGTCTGGACATAGTCCTCCACGATCGCGCGCAGCACCGCCAGGCGACGCTCGTCGCTCACGGGTCCTCCCCTCGTCGCGTCGGTCCTCCCGTGCCTGCGAGGTCGCCCGGGAGGGGCGACCCATCCTTAGCACTCTCGTGCTCTGAGTGCCATCCTACGCGGCGCGGCGGACGACGACGGCACCCCGCCGGGGTCGTCCACGTCACCCCCGGCCGGGCCCCGGCGTGCGGACGGGCCGCCACGTCGGCCTGGGCGCCCGTCCCGACGCCTTGCCCGACATCTGCCCGACGGAGGGCGCGAAAGATAGGGCGGTCGACCGATCCGCCGGGGTACCTCAGACGCGCAGGCTGAGACGTATCGGGCCGCACCGGGCCCACCGGGCCGCGAGCGAACCGGCCCCGACGAAGGAGACCGCCATGGACGCGAACCTCCACCTGGACCTGCACCGCCTGCGCACCGAGGAGCTGGCGCGCGACGCCGGCCGCCGCCGCGAGGTCGCCGAGCGCCGGGCGGACGCGCGGCACGCCACCGCCCCGGCGGCGAGCCGCCGGGCCCGCCGCGACCGTCGGTCCCGCACCGGCGGGGCCGGCGCGTGGGGCGTGCCCGCCGGCACGCCCCACGCCTCCGCGTGAGCGGGGACGCCACCCTCGTCGTCGCGGACCGCCCGCCCACCGGTCGGGCACCGGCAGGACCCGCCCTGTCCTGGCACGATGACGACGTGAGCGTCTCGACCCCTGCACCGACCCCGCTCGTGGGCCGCTCCCACGAGCTCGCGCTGCTGCGCGACGCCGTCGCGGACGCCCGCGTGGGCCGCGGCCGCGCGGTCGTCGTGGCGGGCGAGGCGGGCATCGGCAAGACCCGCCTCGTCGAGGAGACGCTCGCGGCCGAGCACGGCTCCCCGGGCGCGGCCCCGCTGGTCCTGCGGGGACAGTGCGCCGACTCGGGGTCCGGCCCGGTCCCGTACGCGGGCCTCGCGGGCCTCGTGGCGGACGCCGTGGCGCAGATCGGCGCGGAGGCGACCCTGGAGGCCGCCGGGCCCGCCGCCGACGCCCTCGGCGCGATCGCGCCCGGGCTGGTCTCGCAACGCCGCGACGTGGACACGGGCCGCCTGCCCGAGGTGCTGTCCGACCTGGTGCTCGCCCTGTCGCGGCGCCGGCCGGTCGTCGTGGTCGTCGAGGACCTGCACTGGTCGGACGACGTGACCCGCACGGTCGTGTCCCGCCTCGCGCGCAGCGTGCCCGGCGCGCCCGTCCTGGTGGTCGTGAGCTACCGGAGCGACGAGGTCGGGCGACGCCACCCGCTGCGGGGCGTGCTGACGGAGCTCGCCCGCGCCCGCCTGGTGACCACCGTGGAGGTGCCTCGGCTCGAGCCCGGCGAGGTCGTCGAGCTGACCGGGACCCTGCTGCGCCCGGGCGCGGCGCCCTCGCCCCTGCCCGGCGGCGTGCTGCAGGACCTGGTCGAGCGCAGCGAGGGGGTGCCGTTCTACGTCGAGGAGCTGGCCGAGTTCGTCGGCGGGTCGGCCGGCACCCGACTGCCGGAGACCCTGCGCGACGTGCTGCTGCTGCGCTACGGCGCCCTGTCCCCCGGCGCGCAGGCGTTCTGCCGCGCGGTCGCCGCGGCGGGCCAGCACGCGCCGCACGAGCTGCTGCGCGCGGTCCTGGGCGACGAGCACCTCGCGGAGGCCGAGACCGCCGCCCGCGAGGCGGTCGAGGCGCACGTGCTGCTCGCGAACGTCGACGGCTACCGGTTCCGGCACGCCCTGATGCAGGAGGCCGTCGCCGACGAGCTGTTGCCCGGCGAGGCGCGGCGGTTGCACGCGGCCTACGCCGAGACCCTGGAGAGCACGGGGCGCACCCTGGCCGACCGCGCCGCCGCGGCCGACCACTGGTGGCGCGCCCGCGTGCCGGACCGCGCCCTCGTCGCGGCGTCCGCCGCCGTCACCGCCGACGACGCCACGGGAGCGACGTCCACGGTGGTCGCGCTCGGCGAGCGTGCGCTCGAGCTGTGGGACCTCGTGCCCGACGCCGAGGGCCTGACCGGGGTGGGCCGGGCCGAGATGACGCGGCGGGTCGCCGCGGCCCTGCAGCAGGCCACACGCCTCGACCGCGCCGAGGCGCTCGCCCGCGAGGCCGTCGCCCTGTGGCCCGCCGACGACCCGTCGGGCAAGGCACGCGCCCTGGCCACCCTCGCCAACGTGGTCGCCAAGGCCGGCAGCCCCGAGGCGGAGGCCATCACCGACGAGGCGCTCGCCACGGTCCCCGACGACGACCTGGCGGGCCGCGCCGTCCTGCTGCGCGTCAAGGCCCGCAACGCCATGATCGACGGCCGGGACGCCGAGACCGTCGAGACCGCCACCCGGGGCTACGAGACGGCCGTGGCCGCGGGCGACACCGCGAACGCGTCGGTGTGCCTGAACATGCGCGCGATCGGCCGCGTCGACGGAGGCGACCGCGACGGGCTCGCCGACATGGAGCGGGCCCGCGAGCTCGCGGGAGACGACTGGTACCCGCTGAGCCACTACTACACCAACGCCTCCGACCTGCACATCAAGCTCGGGGAGTTCGACGCCGCCCGGGAGATCGCCGAGGTCGGTGCGGCGCGCGCCCGCGAGCGCGGTGCCGGGTGGGCCAGCCGCGCCATGCTCGAGGGCAACGTCGCCGAGGCGCTCGTCGGGCTGGGCCGCTGGGCGGAGGCCGAGGCCTGGTACGAGCGCTCCGTCCCGCTGGTCGACCCCAGCGACTACGCGGTGTACCTGGGCGAGCGGCGGGCCTGGCTGATGCTGTGGCGAGGACGCGTCGACGAGGCGCAGCGCGTAGGTCGGGCGCAGCGCGAGACCTGGCTGCGGTTCGGTCGCCTCGAGGCGCAGATCCGCGCGCGGGTCGCGCCGACGCTCGCCGAGCTCGCCCTCGAGCGCGACGACGTCGACGACGCGCTCGACCAGGTGCGGCTCGCCACCGACCCGGACGACCTCGCGCCGTCCTACCTGCTCCCCCTCCTCGGGGTCGCGGCGCGGGTGCTCGCGCACGCGCGCGACCTCGGCAGGCCCGTCGACGACGCGCCCTACCGCGCGGCGCTCGCCCGCTGCGCCGACTGGCCCACCTACCCGGCGTGGGCCGCCGTCGTCGCCGCGGAGCTCGGCGACGGCCCCTGGTCCGCCGTCGTGGAGGCCGGCGGACCCGCCCACCTGCGCCCCTACGCCCTGTTCCGCGACGGGCGGGCGCTCCTGGCCGCGGGCGACCGCGCCGCCGCGCGCGACCGGCTGGCGGCCGCGGTCGACGCCGCCGAGGCGATCGGAGCCGGGCTCGTGTCCGCCTGGGCGACGGAGCTGCTCTCCGGTGCGGGGCTGGCCGGGACGCGCCGCCGCAGCCCGGCCGCGGGCCTCACCGACCGCGAGCGCCAGGTGCTCGACCTCGTCGCGGAGGGGCTGACGAACGGGCAGATCGCCGAGCGCCTGTTCATCTCCCGCAAGACGGCGTCGGTGCACGTCTCGGCGATCCTGCGCAAGCTCGGGGTGACCAGCCGCACCGAGGCCGCCGTCCAGGCCGCCCACCTCCCCCGCTGACCACGCGCTGGCCGGTCTCGTTCGGCAGTCCGGTACTCGTTCGGTCCCGGCAGGTGCCGACCGAGTACCGGACTGCCGAGTGAAACCTGCCCCGGGCAGCGCGCGTGTCGGCTCGACCACGCGAGCGACGGCGGCCGTAGGCTCGCCGTCGTGCACGACCGCTACGGCTCCGACGTCCTCGCCCCCGCCTCCGCCCGCCGCCCCGGCGCGCCCGACGGCTCCGCGCACCACCGGCGCCGGCCCGTCTCCGCGCCCCGGCCCGCCGAGCGGGGCCTGGTCGTCGAGGAGGTCACCACCGGCTGGGTGGGCGCCGTCGTCCGGATCGAGAAGTCCGGCGGCGTGCACCTCGTGGTGCTGGAGGACCGGCGCGGGCGCACCCGGTCGTTCCCGCTCGGGCCGGGCTTCTGGGTCGACGGGCAGCCGGTGGAGCTCACCGCGCCGGTCACGTCCCGCGCGCCCGCGGCACCGACCCGCACGGCCTCCGGGTCGGTGGCGGTGCGAGGGCAGCGCGCCCGGGTGGCGCGCGGCAGTCGCATCTGGGTGGAGGGCAAGCACGACGCCGAGCTCGTCGAGAAGGTCTGGGGCGACGACCTGCGCGTCGAGGGCGTCGTCGTGGAGATGCTGGACGGCGTCGACAACCTCGCCGACGCCCTCGCCGAGTTCGAGCCCTCGCCGGAGCGCCGCGTCGGCGTGCTGGTGGACCACCTGGTCCCCGGCGCCAAGGAGCAGCGGCTCGCCGACGCCGCCCTGCGCACGGTGCCCCGGGGCACGGTCCTGGTGCTCGGGCACCCGTACGTCGACGTCTGGCAGGCGGTCAAGGCCGAGCGGCTGGGCCTGGCGGCGTGGCCCACGATCGAGCGCGGCACGGAGTGGAAGCGCGGCATCCTGCGCGAGCTCGGCTGGCCGGCCTCGTCCACCGAGGACGTCGGCCGCGCGTGGCAACGGATCCTGGGCCGCGTGCGGGACTATCGCGACCTCGACCCGGCCCTGCTGGGCCGGGTCGAGGAGCTGATCGACTTCGTCACCGCCTGAGCCGGGCGCCTCACGCGAGCCCGTCGCGCTCCGCGTAGCGATTGACCTGCTGCGACATCGAGATCACGGCCAGGACGAACTCCAGGGCGATCCGGGCGACCGCCAGGTACACGAGCGCGACGATCCAGCCGAAGAGCAGGAACAGCACGCCCGGCAGCCAGCCACCCTGGAAGGCGGCGATGAGCGCGCCGAGCCAGCCCAGCGCCACGAGGATCGTGATCACCACGTACACCACCTTGACGATGGTGGGCGTGATGTACCGGTGGAACGAGTAGTCGAAGAGCGCCGAGAAGAAGCTCTCCCCGCCGCGGGTCGGCAGTGCGGCGACGCGGCTCGGCGGCTGCTCGACCCCGGGGTACAGGCCCGGGTCCTGCAGCCCCGGGTCCTGCTGCCGTCCGGGCCGGGCGCCGTACGGGTCCTGGCCTCCGGGGTGCTGGGCGTACGGCTGGTGGGCGTAGGGCTGCTGACCGTACGGCTGGTGCCCGTGCTGCGGGGGCGGCCGCTGACCATACGGCTGGTGCCCGTGCTGCTGACCAGGCTGCTGACCGGGCTGCTGACCGGGCGGCCCGTCGGGGCCGTCCTGCGGCGGCTGCTGCGGGTTCTCGCTCATCGTTCCTCCCTGGGATGGGTGGCGGGCGGTGGGGCCACGACGTCGGGACGCTGTCAGCCGGGCGGCGCGACCTGTTGTCCGACGAGGCGTCGGTACACGAAGGCGCCCGTCAGCACGGCGACCGGCACGGTGACGAAGGCGCCGACGACGAACAGCAGGAAGCCGGCCAGGCCGAGGAGCACCACCGTCACGACCGTCGCCACCGCGACGCCCAGGTTGCGGCGCACGAGGTCGACGCTGGAGCGCATCGCGGTGACGGCGTCCTGCTCGGCGTCGATCACGTAGAACAGCGCCGCGGACAGGAAGAACGCGATCACGAGGCGGAGCAGCGGGCCGAGCAGCGGCACGAACGCCAGCAGCAGGGTCAGGAGCCCGTTCACCACACCCAGGGCGACGATCCCCCCGACGTTGCGCAGCGCGAAGAAGTCGCCGAACGCGGCCCGCCCGGACCGGGTGGCGGCGAGCGCGCCGTGGGCGAGCACCGCGCCCAGCACGATCTCGACGACCGCCAGCAGCGAGGTCAGGAGGATGTCGGTGACCGTGGCGCCCGCCTGCACGAGGTCGAGGACGGCGTCCGGGTCGTCGTAGCTCTCCAGCACGACGCGCAGGTCGGGCGTGAGCAGCACTGTCGCGGCGACGCCGATCATCAGCACCACGAGCATCGCGCCGATCCAGGCGCCGGCGCCCCGGGCGAAGCTCGCCCACGCCCACCCGAGCGCCCGCCCCACCGAGACCCGGTCACCGGAGGGCCCCGGGCCGGGACCCGCGGCCGGCCGCGGGCCGGGCGGTGGCGTCGGCGGGCGGTACCCCTCGCCCGCGTACTGCCCGTACGCCGGCGGCCGGTCGGCGTCGCGTTCCTGCGGGCCCGGCGTGCTGTCGTCCATCTGCTCCCTCTCCGCGTCCCCGGACGCGGGGCGCCCGAGGCTTCCACTCTCGTGCGGCCGCCGGGGCGGCGCCACCCCACACGCCGGTGACGGACGGCACGACCTGCCGTGACGACCGATGATGCGCCAAGATGGAGACATGAGTGCCCCACCTGGCGGACCTCCGCCCCAGCAGCCGCCCTACGGTGGCCAGCCTCCCTACGGCGGCCAGCCTCCCTATGGCGGCGAGCCGCCGTACCCGCCGCCGGCCTACGGCCCGCGGCCGCTGTCCCCGTCGGACGAGCGGACGTGGGCGATCGTCGCCCACCTGGGCCCCCCGGTGCTGTCCCTCCTGAGCTTCGGCGTCCTGGGCTTCCTCACCCCGCTGATCGTGTGGCTCGCGTTGCGCGACCGCAGCGCGTACGTCGGCGAGCAGGCCAAGGAGTCGCTCAACTTCCAGATCACGTTGCTCATCGGCTATGCCATCGGCTGGATCACGATCTTCGTCCTCATCGGGCTCGTGATCCTGCCGGTCGTGTGGATCGCGGCCCTGGTCTTCGGCATCCTCGCCGCCGTCGCCGTCAACCGGCACGAGCCGTACCGGTACCCGGTCAACATCCGCATGATCAGCTGACCCCTCGAGCGTGGTGGGCGCGCTCTCGGCGCCGTCTCCGACGAGACAGGGCCGAGATCGCGCCCACGACGTCCCTCAGGCAGTGAGCTCGCGCACGACGGCGTCCGCCAGCAGTCGGCCGCGCCGGGTCAGCACCGCACGCCCCCGCAGGGCGGCGACGCCGTCCAGCAGCTCGCGGGCGACCAGGCCCGCCACGGCGCGGCGACCCGCGTCGTCGAGCACCGCGAGGTCGAGCCCCTCGCGCAGCCGCACCCCGAGCATCACCCGCTCCAGGTGTGCCTCCTCGGCGGTCAGCAGCTCGCGGCCCGCGCCGGGCGACCGGCCCTCGGCGAGCAGCGCGGCGTAGCGCCGCGGGTGCTTGACGTTCCACCAGCGCACCCCCGCGTGCTCCCCGGCCGCCCCACGGCCCGCCGACACGTACGAGTGGGCCCCGGGGCCGATCCCCCACCAGTCGTCGCCGCGCCAGTAGGCCAGGTTGTGCCGGCAGGCGTGCTCCGGGCCACGCGCCCAGTTGCTCACCTCGTACCAGCCCAGGCCGGCGGCCGTCAGCAGGTCGTCCGCCAGCTCGTACTTCGCCGCCTGGTCGTCCTCGTCCGGCAGGGTGAGCTGGCCGCGGCGTACCTGGGCGTGCATCTTGGTGCCCGGCTCGACGACGAGCGCGTACGCGGACACGTGGTCCACGCCCGTCGCCAGGGCCGACTCGACCGACGCCCGCCAGTCGGCCGGCGACTCGCCCGGGGTGCCGTAGATGAGGTCCAGCGACACGCCCAGCCCCGCGTCGCGCGCCCAGGCGACGACGTCGGGGATCCGGCGCGGGTCGTGGGTGCGCTCCAGGGTGGCGAGCACGTGCGGCACCGCCGACTGCATGCCGAACGACACGCGCGTGAACCCCGCGTCGGCCAGCACCCGCAGCGACTCGGGCGTCACCGAGTCCGGGTTGGCCTCGGTGGTCACCTCCGCGCCGTCGGCCAGGCCCCACGTCCGCTCGATCCCGCGCACCACCCGCGCGAGGTCCTCGGCCGGGAGCATCGTCGGCGTCCCACCGCCGAAGAACACGGTGGACACGGGCCGCGAGCCGAGCCCGGCGCCGTCGAGCACGCGGGCCGCGAGCGCCACCTCGTCCAGCGCCGTCGACGCGTACTGCGACTGCGACGCGCCCCCGCCGAGCTCCGCGGCCGTGTACGTGTTGAAGTCGCAGTAGCCGCAGCGCACCGAGCAGAACGGGACGTGCACGTACACGCCGAAGGGGCGCTCGCCGGCGGCGTCGGCCGCGGCGGGTGCCACCCAGGCCGGCAGCGTCCCGTCGTCGGGAACCGGCTCGCCGTCAGGCAGCGCGGGCACTACTTCTTCTTGTCCTTGGACTCCTTGGCGCCGCCGGCGTCCGAGGACAGCGCCGAGATGAACGCCTCCTTCGGCACCTCGACCGACCCGATGTTCTTCATGCGCTTCTTGCCCTCCTTCTGCTTCTCCAGCAGCTTGCGCTTGCGGCTGATGTCGCCGCCGTAGCACTTGGCGAGCACGTCCTTGCGGATGGCGCGCACGGTCTCGCGCGCGATGACGCGCGCGCCGACGGCGGCCTGGATCGGCACCTCGAACTGCTGGCGCGGGATGATCTCCTTGAGCTTGGCGGTCATCCGCACGCCGTACTCGTAGGCGGCGTCCTTGTGCACGATCGCGCTGAAGGCGTCGACCTGCTCGCCCTGCAGCAGGATGTCGACCTTGACGAGGTCGGCGGCCTGGTCGCCGGTGGCGTCGTAGTCGAGCGACGCGTACCCGCGGGTGCGGGACTTGAGGTTGTCGAAGAAGTCGAACACGATCTCCGCGAGCGGCAGGGTGTAGCGCAGCTCGACGCGGTCCTCGGACAGGTAGTCCATGCCCTCCATCTGCCCGCGCCGGTCGGTGCACAGACCCATCACGGCGCCGACGAACTCGCTCGGGGTCAGGACCGTGGCCTTGACGACCGGCTCGCGCACCTCGCGGATCTTGCCGCCGGGGAACTCGCTCGGGTTGGTGACCTTGACCTCGGTGCCGTCCTCCAGGGTCACGTCGTAGACGACGTTCGGGGCGGTCGAGATGAGGTCGAGGTCGAACTCCCGCTCCAGGCGCTCGCGCACGATCTCCAGGTGCAGCAGCCCGAGGAACCCGACGCGGAACCCGAAGCCGAGGGCGACCGACGTCTCCGGCTCGTAGTTCAGGGCGGCGTCGTTGAGCTTGAGCTTGTCGAGCGCGTCGCGCAGCGTCGGGTAGTCGGACCCGTCGATCGGGTAGAGCCCGGAGAACACCATCGGCTTGGGGTCGTCGTAGCCGCCGAGGGGCTCGTCGGCGGGCTTGGCGGCGTTGGTGACCGTGTCGCCGACCTTGGACTGGCGCACGTCCTTCACGCCGGTGATGAGGTAGCCGACCTCGCCGACGCCCAGGCCCTTCGTCTTGTACGGCTCCGGGGAGATGACGCCGATCTCCAGCAGCTCGTGCGTCGCCCGGGTGGACATCATCTGGATGCGCTCGCGGGGGCTCAGGTCGCCGTCCACGACGCGCACGTACGTCACGACGCCGCGGTACGTGTCGTACACGGAGTCGAAGATCATGGCGCGCGGCTGGGCGTCGGCGTCACCGACGGGCGCGGGGACCCGCTCGACGATGCGGTCGAGCAGCGCCTCGACGCCCTCGCCCGTCTTGCCGGACACCTTCAGCACGTCCGCCGGGTCGCCGCCGACGAGGTTCGCGAGCTCCTCGGCGTACTTCTCCGGCTGGGCGGCCGGCAGGTCGATCTTGTTGAGGACCGGGATGATCTCCAGGTCGTTCTCCATCGCCAGGTACAGGTTGGCGAGGGTCTGCGCCTCGATGCCCTGCGCCGCGTCGACGAGGAGCACGGCGCCCTCGCACGCGGCGAGCGACCGGGAGACCTCGTAGGTGAAGTCGACGTGCCCCGGGGTGTCGATCATGTTCAGCGCGTGCGGCGTCTCGACGCCGTCGGAGTCGGCGGTCGCCCACGGCATGCGCACGGCCTGCGACTTGACCGTGATGCCGCGCTCGCGCTCGATGTCCATCCGGTCGAGGTACTGGGCGCGCATGTCCCGCGACTGCACGACGCCGGTGAGCTGCAGCATGCGGTCCGCGAGCGTCGACTTGCCGTGGTCGATGTGCGCGATGATGCAGAAGTTGCGGATCAGCTCGGGCGCCGTGGCGTTGGGCTCGATGCGCGCGGTCAGCGCGGGTCCGGGGATGGGCACTCGATCTCGCTCCGTCAGGGTCGTTGGGGCTCTCGGCCAGGGCGCCGTCATTCTCCCACGACCGGGGCCCGCTCCCGCGTGCGTGCCCCGGCGCCGCCTGCGTACGGTCGGTGCGGACGACGTCGTCCACCACCGCACGCGACGAGAGGAGCCGGACCATGACGGACCTGACGGGCAAGCGAGTGCTGGTGATCGTGACGGGGTACGGCGTCGAGCAGGACGAGCTGGTGGTCCCGCTCGAGCACCTGCGCGCCGCCGGCGCCACGGTGACGGTGGCGTCGGACGGGCCGGGCGACGTCCGCACGCTCGTCGGCGACAAGGACCCGGGGCGCACCGTCCCCGTGGACACCACCTACGACGAGGCCGACACGGCGGCCGCGGACCTGCTGCTCGTGCCGGGCGGCACCCTCAACGCCGACTCCCTGCGCCTGCAGGCCGCCGCGATCCGCATCGTCGACGAGTTCGCCGCCGGCGCGCGCCCCGTGGCCGCCATCTGCCACGGGCCGTGGGCGCTCGTCGAGGCCGGCCGGGTGGCCGGCGCGACCCTCACGTCGTACCCGTCGCTGGCCACCGACGTGCGCAACGCCGGCGGCACCTGGGTGGACCGTGCCGTGGTGCGCGACTCGGGCGCCGGGTTCCCGCTGGTGACCTCGCGCACCCCCGACGACCTGCACGACTTCCTGCGTGAGGTCGAAGCGGCGCTGGTCGGCTGAGGGCGCCCGCCCCGCCGTCGGGCCCGGGCGCTAGCCTGCGCACCGTGACCGCCACCGACCGGCCCGCCGGCCAGAGCCCCGACCTCCCCGCGTTCCTGCCGCTGCTCGAGCGGCTGCAGGAGACGTTCGCCCAGGACGTGCTCGGCACGGCCCCCGACGCACGGGTCCCCGCCTGCGGGGACTGGCGGGTCCGCGACCTCGTCGTGCACCTGGCGGGCGTCCACCGCTGGGCCGCCGGCATGGCACGACGGGAACGTGTGCCCGACGCCGTCGAGGCGCCGGACCACGAGCTGCACGACACCTACACGGCCGCCGCGGCCGAGCTGCGGGAGACCCTCGGGTCGACGCCGCTGTCCGCCGCGGCGTGGACGCTCCTGGGCGACGGGACCGCGGAGTTCTGGCACCGGCGCCAGGTGCACGAGACGCTCGTGCACCTGCACGACCTGCGGGTCGCCGGGCTCGGCTCCGGGCCCGCCGTCGCCCGGCGTCGACCGGTCGACGTCCCGGCCGCCGTGTGGGCCGACGCCGTGGACGAGGTCGTCACCCTGTTCCAGCCCCGCCAGGTGCGGCTCGGCAGGCTCGCGCCGCTGCCCGCGACCGTCGCCCTCGACGCCACGGACACCGGCGACCGGCGGGTGCTCGGCGCGCACGAGGACGGCCGCGCCGCCGCACGGCCCGCCGCCGCCGTGGCCGGGCCCGCCCGGGACCTCGCCCTCGTGCTCTGGGGCCGGCTGACGACGCGGGAGGCCGGCCTGGAGGTCGACGGCGACGCCGATGTCGTCGCGGAGGTGCTCGCGTCGCCGATCGTGCCATGACCCGTCCGCCCGGGGGCCGATGAGTTCGACGACCCGCCGGCGTCTGACGCGCATGACCGACTTCGTGACCACAGCCACCGGCGACCGCGTCGCCTACGACCTGTACCCCTCCGGCACGGCCGGCGGCACCGCCCTGGTCTTCGTCGCGGGCGCCGGCCCGTTCCGCGCCACCGACCCCGTGACCACCGAGACCGCCGAGCGCGCCGCGGCCCTGGGGGTGACCACCCTCGTCTTCGACCGCCTCGGCCGCGGCGAGTCGCCCGCGACCGGCCGCCTCGACCTCGACCGCGAGCTCGCGGCCGTCGACGCGGCGATCGACGTCGTCGGCGGGAAGGCCGCGCTCTGCGGCCACTCGTCGGGCTGCGCCATCTCCCTGCGCGCCGCCACCCGGCCCGGCGCGGCGGGCGAGCGCGTGTCGGCGCTCGCCCTGTGGGAGGCGCCGCTGGAGTCCACCGCGGAGGAGACCCAGGACTGGGCGGACGAGATCGAGCGCCGCATCGACGCCTGTGACCTGGCGGGTGCCACCGAGCACTTCATGAAGGACATGCCGCCCGAGTGGCTCGCGGGGGCCAAGGCGTCCCCCGACTGGGGCCGGATCGCCGCCTCGGTCGTCAGCCAGCGCGCGGACGCGCAGGCGCTCGCCTGGGCGCAGCGCGCGCTGGACGACGCCGCGCTCGCGCCGCCCGTCCCGGTGCTCGCGACCTACGGCGCCGAGACGTTCCCCGGGATGCCCGAGGCCGCCGAGCGGATCGCCTCCGTGGTGCCCGACGGGACCGCCGAGCAGCTCCCCGGCGCCGGGCACACGTGGGAGCCCGAGTCGATGGCGCGGCGGCTCGCGACGTTCCTCACGACCTGAGCGGGGCGGACGCCGCGTCCCGGGCGCGCCTCGCGCATAGGGTGTCGCCGTGGCGAACCGTTGGCTGAGACTGATCCGGGACGTGCTGCGCGCGGCGACCTCGGGGGGCGGGGCCCGTCGCACGGCCCCGCCCCGTCCGCGCGGCAGGACGGCGCCCGGCGGCTACCCGGGCGACTTCACCGGCACCGTCGTCCCGGCGTACTCCCCGCGCCTGGACGGCGACCCGGACCCGGGCGAGGTCGTGTGGACCTGGGTCCCCTACGAGGAGGACCACGCCCAGGGCAAGGACCGCCCCGTGCTGCTCGTCGGCCGCGACGGCCCCTGGCTCCTCGCGCTCCAGCTCACGAGCAAGGACCACGACCTCGACGCCGCGCAGGAGGCCCGCCACGGGCGCCTCTGGATGGACATCGGGTCCGGCCCCTGGGACTCCCGCGGCCGCCCCAGCGAGGTGCGCCTCAACCGCGTCGTCCGCGTCGACCCGGCGAAGGTCCGCCGCGAGGGAGCCGTGCTCGACAGGGCGCGCTTCGACCGTGTGGTCGCCGCGATGCCGCAGACCCGGTAGCCACACGGACCGTCAGCCCGTCAGCGGACCGTCCAACCGTCATCGGAGCCGGCCCGATGCCCTCGCCGGGACCGCACCACGGCCGACGCCAGGCCGACCAGCGACCCGACCACCGGGACGAGGACGGCGACGAGGACCACGACGGCCCTTCGCACCGTGCTCCCCCGGGGGTCGGCGGCCCCGTACACGGCGCCCACGACTCCGAGCACCCAGAGCGTCAGCATCACGACCTCGGGGCCGTTGACGGCCAGCATCGGGTGGGCCTCCTCGCGACGATCGGCGCCCCCGGTCCGGGCGCCCCCCCCGACATCGTGCCAGGCCGCGCCGTTCCCAGCATGTCCTCTGGTAAAGTGGTGCGCTGCGTGTCCGCCCAGGTCGGCGGGCACAGCCACAGTTCCTCTCCACGGGTTCCCCACCCCAGTCCCGGAGCTGTGGCCGCCCTCTACGACCTATCCGCTCGCCATCAGGCGAACACACCAGGAAGTCCACCAGTGGCAAACATCAAGTCCCAGATCAAGCGCATCAAGACGAACGAGAAGGCGCGCCTGCGCAACAAGTCCGTCAAGTCCGAGCTGAAGACCTACGTGCGCAAGGTGCGCGAGGCCGTCGCCGCGGGCGACAAGGACGCCGCGACCACCGCGCTGCAGGCCGCGTCGCGCAAGCTCGACAAGGCCGTCTCGAAGGGCGTCATCCACACGAACCAGGCCGCGAACCGCAAGTCGGCGCTGGCCAAGGCCGTCGACGCGCTCTGAGTCCTCTCTGAGTCGTCCGGCGCGGGCACCCGCCCGAGCCGACCGAACGCCCCTTCACGCCACGGCGTGGAGGGGCGTTCCGCGTATCAGGCCGCCGGCAGCCGTGCCCCGGCCGCCCGTCACCGCCCGCGGGCCCGGGCGATCGTCAGCACGGCCTTCTCGACCGCGTAGACCGGGTCGCGCCCGCCGCCCTTGACGTCGGCGTCGGCCTGCGCGACCGCGACGATCGCGGTGGCGAGCCCCTCCGGGGTCCATCGCGACAGGTCACGCTGCGCGTTGCGGACCTGCCAGTCCTGCAGCCCGAGCTGACGGGCCGTGACGGTGCCGCCGCGGATCGCCGCGACGCGCGCGAGCGTGCGCAGGCGCAGCGCCAGGGCGGCGACGATCGGCACCGGGTCCGCGCCGGTCGCCAGCGCGTGCCGCAGCAGCGCCACCGCTCCCCCGACGTCGCCGGCGACCGCGGCGTCCGCGACCTTGAACCCCGTCGCCTCGACCCGGCCGCCGTAGTAGCGGTCGACGACGTCCGTGCCGATCGTCCCCGTGGTGTCGGCGACGAGCTGCGCGCACGCCGACGCGAGCTCGCGCAGGTCGTTGCCCAGCGCGTCGACGAGCGCCCGGACGGCGGCGGCGTCCGCGCGCCGGCGCGCCGCGCGGAACTCCCCGGTGACGAACTGGACCTTGTCGGCGTCCTTGGTGATCGCGTCGCACTCCAGCACCGGGGAGCCGCTCGCCACGATCGCGTCGAGCATCTTCTTGCCGCGCTGCCCGCCGCCGTGCACCACGACGACCACGGTCTCGGGGTCCGGCGCGGCGACGTAGGCCACGACGTCGGCCACGAGGTCCTCCGTGGCGGCCTCGGCCCCGCGCACCACCACGACGGACGCCTCGCCGAAGAGCGAGGGGCTCGCCGCGACCGCGAGCTGGCCGGCCGCGTACGTCGACCCGTCGAGCTCCGTCTTCTCCACCGACGCGTCCCGCTCGCGTGCGAGAGCCACGACGCCGTCCACGGCCCGCTCGGCGAGCAGGCCCTCCGGGCCGCGCACCAGGACGACGGGCGCGAGCGTGGGGTCGTGCCACGGCCTGCTGTGGGCCGCGGACCTGCCGCGGCGGGACGCCTGGGACCGGGACTGACGGGAGGACGACGCGGCGGGCACGGGCACCAGCCTGCCACGGCCCGCCCACACCGTGCGCCGGCCCTCGTGCACGCCGTCGCCGTGGCCGGGCACGGGCCGGCGGGCGCACCGCGCTCACGGACCGGCCCGGGCGCAGGACAGCCCGATCTCGCTGTCGCGCAGCACCAGCGCCGCCGTGCCGCACTCGTCGGTGCGCACGACCGCCGACCCCACGCCCGCGTACAGGTCCAGGGCAGCGTCGGTGGGGTGGCCGTAGGTGTTGCCCTCCCCCACGCTGACCAGGGTCACGCGGGGCGACAGCCACCGCGCCAGCGCCGCCGACTGCGCCCGGGAGCCGTGGTGGGACATCTTCACCACGTCGACGTCCGCGGCGGTCGCGGTGCCGGCGAGCGATCGGAGCAGCGCCTCCTGCCCACCCGTCTCCAGGTCGCCGAGCGCCACCAGGTCCAGACCGCCCGCCGTCCGCAGGCGCACCGCGACGCTCGCCTCGTTCGCGCCGTCGCCCTCGTCGCTCGCGGCGCCCGCCCGGCCGCCGCCGCTCGGGTCGGCGGCGAGCACCTCCCAGCCCACGGACCCCGCTGTGCCCCGGTCACCGGCCGACGCCGCGCGCACCGGCACGCCCGTCTCCGCGAGCCGCGCGCGGACGGCGCCCGCGCCGTCGGCCGGGGCATCGAGCGGGGAGACCAGCGCCCCGGCCACGTGCCGGCCGGCGAGCACCGGCCCGAGGCCGCCCACGTGGTCGGCGTGGAAGTGGCTCAGCACGAGCAGGTCGACCGTCGCCACCCCCAGGCGGTCGAGGCAGGCTCCCGCGCCGCCGCCGGGCGGCCCCACGTCGACGACGACGGCCGCCTCGGGCCCGCTGCGCACGACCAGGGCGTCGCCCTGGCCGACGTCGCACGCCACGACCCGCCAGTCCGGCGGTACTCCGCCTCCGCCCATGCCGGGCGGCCCGGGCAGCCCGGTCGTCCACGCGACGAGCACCACGACGACGGCCCCCGCGCCCGCGACGCCGCCGACGACCACGGGCCCGGGCCGCCCGCGCAGGGCCGGCCACCGGAGCCCGGGCCCGGTGCCTCGCCAGGTGCGCGCCCACCCGTCACCGGGCGGACGGCGCAGGACGAGCGCCAGCGCGACCGCGGTCAGCGCCGCCAGCGCCAGCGCGCCGCCCACGCCACCCGGCCACGGCACCGTCGCCCCGGGCAGTGCGGCGAACCAGCGGGCGAGCGCCGCGATCCACGACGTCGCGAGCCCAGCGGTCCAGGCCACGACGTGGGCGGCGCCCGGCGCCCACGGGGCGAGCAGGGTGGCGACCAGCCCGAGGACGGTCGCCGGCACCAGGGCGGGGGCGGCGAGCAGGTTCGCCGGGACGGCCACGAGGGACACGCGCGGGTCGAGGAGCACCAGCACCGGGCCGCACGCGGCCTGCGCCGCCCACGGCACGGCGAGCGCGAACGCGAGCGGCCGGCCGGTCCAGGGGGCGAGCCGGCGCGCCAGCGGCCCGGACAGCAGCACGAGCCCGGCCGTCGCCGCGCACGACAGCGCGAACCCGTACGACCGCGCGAGCCACGGGTCGACCACGAGCAGGCCGGTCGCCGCGGCGGCGAGCGCCGGGAGGCCCGCGGACGGGCGCCCCAGGGCCAGGCCGAGGAGGCCGAGGGCGCAGGTCCAGGCGGCGCGCAGCACGCTCGGCTCGGGGCGCACCAGGGCGACGAACCCGAGGGCGGCCACCACCAGCACGCCGATGCGGACCGCCCGCGGCGCGCGCAGGACGGCGCACAGCGCGGTGAGGGTCGCGACCACGATGGCGAAGTGGCCCCCGGAGACCGCGGTGACGTGCGTGAGGCTCGTGGTGCGCATGGCCGTGTCCAGGTCGTCGGGCATCCGCGACGTGTCGCCCACCGCGACCCCGGGCACCAGGGCGCGCGCCTGCGGAGACAGCGTCCCGCTGACGTCCGCGAGGGCCGACCGCAGCGTGTGGGTGGCGCGCAGCACTGCGCCGGGCGCGGCGCGCTCGCGGACCGTCTCGGCCGACGCGACGCGTGCGACGACGCCGTCACCGGCCGGGACGGCACGCAGCACGCCGGAGATCTCGACGGTGGCGCCGTAGCGCGGGGCGGGGCCCGGGGAGGTCACCTCGACCAGCCCCGCGGCGGCCGACGACGCGCCGCGGCCGTCCACCGACCCGACGGCGAGCGCCCAGCGGTGGCCGTCGCCGAACGTCGCGGGCCGCGGCTGCGACGCCACCTGGCCGGCGAGGCGCACGAGCGCGCCGTCGGTCGCCAGCTCCAGGACCGGCGCCTGACGTGCGGACTGGATCCAGGCCCCGGCGCACACCGCGAGGACGCACACGGGCACGAGGACCAGGTGCCCCGCGGCTCCCCGGGCCCGGCCGCCCCGGGAGGAGCGCGCACCCAGCAGGACGGCTCCGACGGCGCCGACCACCAGGAGCAGGGCCGCCCCGGCGACAGCCGGCGGGCCGGACCAGGGGGCCGACGGGCCGGCCGTGACCAACCACGCGGCCGCCACCGCGGCGAGCGCGGCCGGGACGAGCCGCAGGTCTGCCCCCGGGCCGGGCGCCGCACCCTCGCCGCTCACACGCGGGCCAGGTCGCGCACCTGCTCCAGCACGGACGGGCCGATCCCGGAGATCTCGGCGAGCTCGTCCACGCTGGTGAACGGTCCGTGCTCGTCGCGGTGGGCGACGATCCGCTCGGCGAGCACCGGGCCGACGCCGGGCAGCGCCTCGAGCCCGTCGGCCGTCGCCGCATTGAGGTCGACGACCTCGGCGCCGCCGGGCTCGCCGACGCCGCCCGTGGACGGCGGCGGGACGTCCTCGCCGGGCGCGGGCACGCGGATCTGCTCGCCGTCCACGACGGCGCGAGCCAGGTTGAGGCCGGCGGTGTCGGCGTCCTCGGTGGGCCCGCCGGCCTCCTGCACAGCGTCGGCCACGCGGGCGTCCGGGGGCACCGAGACCAGCCCGGGGCGCCGCACCTCGCCGACCACGTGCACCACCACGGCGCCCGCGACGCCGACCCCGGTCGCCGCGGCCCCGCCGTCCTGACCGGGGAGCGTCGCCCCGGCCGCCGCCAGGTCGGACCGGGGCGCGTCCTGCGCGGGCTCGGTCGTCGCCGGCGCCGAGTTCCGCGCGGAGGCCCCCGGGTCCCCGTCGGCGCCGGGCCCGGGCACCGCGCCGGGGCCTGCGGACGCCGCCACGCCGGCGGACCCGAGGGAGACGACGTCGCCGGCGCCGCCGAGCGCGACGACGGCGGCGCCGACGGCCACGAGGAGGACGGCGGCACCGGCCGCGGCGGCCGCGCGCAGGCCGAGACCCCAGCGCCGCCGCCCCTCGGGGACGGAGTCGTCCGCCGCGGTGAGCGGGTGACCGTGCACCGCCGAGTACGCCGCGGCGACGTGGCGGGCCGAGCGGCGCTCGCGCAGCCGCGCGGCGAGCTCGTCGGCGGCGCCCGCGCCGGGCCCGGCGGCGACCGCCGGGTGGTCGCGCGGCGGGGCCGTGCGTTCGACGGCGTGCCACGCGTGCAGGCGCGCCGCGGCGGCGTCGAGGTCCGCGGTTGCGTCGGTGCCCGTGGCGGCCGGGGCGCGGTCCGGTGCGGTCGGTTCGTGGGGCGGGGAGGTCACTCGGTGGACGCTAGGGTCCGGCGCGACGAGCGTGCGCCGATTCCGCCCGCCCTGGGGACGGCCACCGCCTGGGTGCAGGCTCGGCGCCTACCAGGTGTCGGGGTGCGTGTGCTCGCCGAGGTCGGCCACCACGACCGCGAGGGCCCCGGGGCCCGCGTGCGCGCCGAGGACGGCGCTCACGGGGGTGACCACCGGTTCCACCCCGGTGCGCTCGTGCAACCGGGCGGCGACCTCCTCCGCGCGGTCCGCCACGCCCAGGTGGTGGACCGCCACGCCGGGACGCTCGCACGTCGCGGCGTGGCGGACGCCCAGGTCGATCAGGCGGTCGGTGGCCGCCCGGCGAGTGCGCACACGCTGGGCGAGCTCGATCCCCCCGTCACGGACCTCGAGGATCGGGCGCACCCCCAGGGCGGTGCCGAGCGCCGCCGCCGGGGCGGACAGGCGACCACCGCGGCGCAGGTGCTCGAGCGACTCCACCAGGAACACCGTCCGGCTCGACGCCGCGACCCGCACGGCCCGGTCCGCGACAGCGGCGGCGTCGTGACCGGCCGCCGCGCACCGGGCGGCCTCCAGCGCCGCGAAGCCGAGCGCCATCGCGACCGTCCCGGAGTCCACGGCACGCACGGGCACCATGGCCCGCTGCGCCGCGCCCTCGGCCGCCGCGACCGTGCCGGACAGCGCGCCGGACAGGTGCACGGACACGACCGCGCCCGCGCCGTCGGCGGCCAGGTCGCGGAACACCCCGGCGAAGTCCTCGGGCGGCGGCTGGGACGTCGTGAGCACGTCGCCCGCCGCGATCCGCGCGGCCACCTGCTCGGGTTCGACGTCGACGCCCTCGCGCCACGCGTCGTCGCCGGCCAGCACGCGCAACGGCACCACGACGGGGCCGGCGCCGTCGTCGGTGGCGTCCGGGACGGGCAGGCAGGCGGTCGAGTCGGTGACCACCCGGACCGGGGGCCTGGGGCGGGACATCACCCCGAGATACTAGGGCGTGGCCGGACAGCCGCGGGGACGCCCACGCGGACGGACCGGCCGCGGTCCGCCGTCAGCGGGCCAGCGGGCGCGCGTGCCAGACGCGGTCGAGGTAGTCGCGCACCGACCGGTCGGACGAGAAGAACCCGCTGCGGGCCACGTTGAGGACGGCCGAGCGGCTCCAGGCGTCCGGGTCGCGGTACGCCTGGTCGACGCGGTCCTGGGCGTCCAGGTAGGACTGGAAGTCGGCGAGCACCATGAACCGGTCCTCCCCCAGCAGGGTGGACACGACGGGCTCGAAGGCCGACCTGTCGCCGTCCGAGAACTCCCCTCGCGCGACGAGGTCGAGCGCGCGGCGCAGCGTCGCGTTCTCCTCGTAGTACGCCGCCGGCCGGTAGCCGGCCTCGGCGACGGCCGCCGCCTCCGGCTCGGTCAGTCCGAAGCCGAAGAAGTGGTCGTCGCCGACGAGCCCACGGATCTCGACGTTCGCGCCGTCGTCGGTACCGATGGTCAGGGCCCCGTTGAGGGCCAGCTTCATGTTGCCCGTGCCCGAGGCCTCCTTGCCCGCCAGGGAGATCTGCTCGGACAGGTCCGCCGCGGGGATCAGGGCCTCCGCGACGGTGACGTTGTAGTTGGCGGGGAAGGCGACCCGCAGCACGCGGGACACCTCCGGGTGGGCGTTGACCACGGCCCCGACGCGGTTGACCAGCGCGATGATCTCCTTGGCCAGCGCGTAGCCGGGGGCCGCCTTCGCCCCGAGCACGACCGTGCGCGGGACGACGTCCTCGACCCTCACCTGCCCCGAGACGATGCGGTCGTACACCGTGACCACGTGCAGCACCTTGAGGGTCTGCCGCTTGTACTCGTGCAGCCGCTTGACCATGACGTCGAGCATCGTGCGCGGGGCGATCTCGATCCCGTCGCGGCGGGCCAGCAGCGCGGCGAGCCGGTCCTTGTTCGCCGCCTTGACCTCCCGGAACCGGCGGCGGAACTCGGCGTCGTCGGCGAGCGGCTCCAGCTCGCGCAGCCGGTCGAGGTCCGTCACCCAGCCGTCCCCGATCGCCTCGGTGATCAGCTCCGACAGGGCGGGGTTCGCGAGGCGGAGGAACCGGCGCGGCGTGACGCCGTTCGTGACGTTCGTGAACTTCTCGGGCCACAGCCGCGCGAAGTCGGCCAGCACCTTGTCCCGCAGCAGCCGGGAGTGCAGCTCGGCGACGCCGTTGACCCGGGTGGCGGCGACGGTGGCCAGGTGCGCCATACGCACGCTGCGCACCGGGTGCTCGGCGATGATCGACGTGCGGCGCACCAGCAGCTCGTCGTCGCCGGAGCGCTCGCGCACCTGGGCGAGGAACTCGTCGTTGATGCGGAAGATGATCTCCAGGTGCCGGGGCAGCAGGCGGCCGAGCAGGTCGACCGGCCAGGTCTCCAGCGCCTCGGGCAGCAGCGTGTGGCACGTGTAGGCGAAGCAGCCGCGGGTGACCTCCCACGCCTCGTCCCACTCGAAGCCGCGCTCGTCCACGAGGATCCGCATCAGCTCCGGCACCGCGATGACCGGGTGGGTGTCGTTGAGCTGGAAGCAGATCCGCTCGGGCAGCCGGTGCAGGTCGAAGTCCTCCGGCAGCATCCGGTCGATGAAGTCCCGCAACGAGCACGCCACGAAGAAGTACTGCTGCTGCAGGCGCAGCTCCTTGCCCTGCGGCGTGGAGTCCTCCGGGTACAGGACCTTGGTGATGTTCTCGGCGAACGTCTGGGCGCGCACCGCCTCGGTGTAGTCGCCGTGGTTGAAGATCCGCAGGTCGAACGCGTGCGTCGCCCGGGCGCTCCACAGCCGCAGCGTGTTCACCATGCCGTTGCGGTAGCCGGGGACCATGTAGTTGTACGGGACGCCGAGCACCTGCCAGCCGGGCACCCACCGCGTGCGCTCCCGCCCGCCGTCGTCGACCCGCTCGGTGTGGCCGGCGAAGCTCACCGTGACCTCGTGCTCGGGGTGCGCGAACTCCCACGGGGAGCCCCGGTCGAGCCACTCGTCGGGGTCCTCGACCTGGCGCCCGTCCTCGCCGAACCGCTGCCGGAAGATCCCGTACTCGTAGCGGATGCCGTAGCCGATGGCGGGCACGCCGAGGGTCGCCAGCGAGTCGACGAAGCACGCCGCCAGGCGCCCGAGCCCCCCGTTGCCCAGCCCCGGCTCGACCTCGACCTCGCGCAAATCCACCAGGTCGATGCCCAGGCTCGCCAGCGCCTCGGCGGCGACCGCCTCCAGGTCCGTGGCGACGAGGCCGTTGTCGAGCTGGCGGCCCAGCAGGTACTCGGCCGACAGGTACGCCACCGCCTTGGGCTGGGCCCGGTAGTGCTCCACGGTGGTCTGCATCCACCGCGACATGAGGTAGTGCCGGACCGTGCGGGCGAGCGCCTGGTACTCGTCGTTCACCGTGGCGCGCTCCAGCACCGTGCCCTGCGTGAAGTTGAGCTCGTGCAGGAACTCGCGCACGAAGCCCTCGACGGAGCGCTCCGGGCTGGTGATCAGAGGCGTGGTCTCGGTCACGCCTCGACAGTACACAGACCGTCAGTGCGCGGCGACGGCTCCCGCGACGGCGGCGGGCGCCGTCGGCATCGCCGCCCGCGCCGCCCGGGTGCGGAACAGCGCGAAGGTCAGGACCGCGCCGAGCAGGAAGATCCCCGCGGACCAGCCGAAGGCCACGTCATAGCTGTGCACGGCCGCCTGCGCCGCGACGTCGGGCGACGCCGGCTGGTGGTCGGCGACGTACGCGGTCGCGGCCGTCGTCGCGAGGGTGTTGAGCACGGCCGTCCCGACGGCGCCGCCCACCTGCTGGGACGTCTGCACCATCGCGGAGGCGGCGCCCGCGTAGCGCCGCTCGACGCCGACGGTCGCCGTCTGGATCGACGGCGGCATGGTGCAGCCCATGGCGACGCCGAGCATCAGGAGGCCCGGCAGGACCCCTCCCGCGTAGGTGCTGTCCACGTCGAGGCGGGAGAACCAGGCCATCGCGACGGCGCCGACGGTCAGCCCGACGGGGACGAGGGCCTTGGGGCCGAACCGGGGCAGCGTCACGTTGGTGGAGACCTGCGCCGTCACGACGATCGCGAGCACCATCGGCAGGAAGGCCACTCCGGTGCGCATGGGGTCGTAGCCCATCGTCGTCTGCAGGTAGTAGGTGAGGAAGAGGGAGACGCCCAGCATGCCGAGCCCGGCGACGAAGACGCCGGAGAACGAGCCGGCGCGGTCGCGGTCGGTGAGGATCGACAGGGGAAGCACCGGCACGGGAGCCCGGCGCTGCCGGCGGACGAACCCCACGAGGAGCACGACCGACACGGCGAGCGGACCCCACGTCCACGCCGAGTCCCAGCCCTGCGGCTCGGCCTGGGAGAACCCGTAGACCAGCAGGAACAGGCCGCCCGAGCCGAGCAGCACCCCGGGCACGTCGAGGTGCTGGCGGGTCCCCGCGCTGCGCGGCAGCAGGACCAGGCCGGCGACCAGCGCGACGGCGGCGAAGAACAGGTTGACGTACAGGTTCCAGCGCCAGTCGAGGTTCTGGGTGAGGAAGCCGCCCAGCAGGAGACCGACGGCGCCGCCCACGCCGGCGATCGCCCCGAAGACCCCGAACGCGCGCCCGCGCTCGGAGGGGTCGGTGAACGTGGTGGTCAGCACGGCGAGCGCCGACGGCGCGAGCACGGCCGCGAACACGCCCTGCAGGGCGCGCGCGGCGACGAGGATCTCGAACGTCGGCGCGGCGCCGCCCAGGGCGGAGGCGACGGCGAAGCCGACGAGGCCCACCAGGAAGGTGCGCCGCCGGCCCAGCAGGTCGGAGAGCCGGCCGCCGAGCAGCAGGAGGCTGCCGAACGCCAGCGCGTACGCGGTGACGACCCACTGGCGGTCGTTGTCGCTGAACCCGAGCTCCGCCTGGGCGGAGGGCAGGGCGATGTTCACGATGGTGGCGTCGAGGACGACCATGAGCTGCGCGATGGCCACCGTGGCCAGGACGAGCCACCGGCGCGGGTCTGGCCCGGCCGCGGCGGGCACGGCGGAGGCAGCGGGGTCGAGCGAGGTCATAGCGGCTCCCTGGAGCGAGGACGTGGTGCAGGGACGACGGTGTGCGATCGGGGGCGCGAGGTGCGCGCCGGGCGGGACACGCCCGGGGCCGGGTGACCGGCGGTACGATCGATGCTAGGCGACACCGGCCAGTTTCGAAACCGGTCAGTATCGGAACACGGCCCCTGTTCGCTCACGGCGAACACCCCCCGACGCAGGCCCCGGCCCGCACCGCACGACCCGAGGAGCCCGACATGAAGGCCGCCGACACCGCCGTCGAGCCTGCGCCCGCCACCCGCCGCGCCCAGGGCGGGCGCCCGCGCGACGCCTCGCGCGACGTGGCGATCCTCGACGCCGCGCGCGAGCTGCTGTCCGAGGTGGGCTACGAGGGCACGACCATGGACGCCGTCGCCGCTCGCGCCGGCGCGAGCAAGGCCACCCTCTACCGGCGCTGGACGTCGAAGGAGGACCTCGCCGTCGAGGCCGTCACGTGCGCGATGGGCACCATCGACCCGGGCGACGTCCCGGACACCGGCTCGCTCGCCGGCGACCTGCACGCCCTCGAGCGCCTGCGGCGCTCACGGCGGTCGGCCGCCACGGACCATCTGATCCCCGGCCTCATGGCCGAGGTGCGCCGCGACCCCGACCTCGCCCGACGCTTCCACGCGACCATCGTGCAGCCGAAGATCGACCAGGTCCACGCGATCCTCGTCCGGGCGCGCGAGCGCGGCGAGATCCCCCCGGAGCGCGACCTCGACCTCGTGAGCACCGTCGTGCCCGCGCTCATCTCCTACCGCAAGGTCGTCGCCGGCCAGACGCTGGCGCCCGAGGACGTCGACCGGCTCTACCAGGAGGTCCTGGTACCGCTGGCGACCGCCCCGGCCGACGTCACTCCCCCACCAGCGTGACCAGGCGCGACCTGCCGGTCGCGTCCTTGATCGTCTGCAGCACGACGTCCGCGTGCGGCTCCAGCGCGCTGACCTTGTCCAGCGGGGCACCCACGATCAGCTGGAAGCCCAGCCCGCGCCAGGCGCCGACGGCGCGGCCGGCGAACCGGGCGTCGGCCTTGATGAACGCCTCGTCGAGGAACACCGGCGCGTAGCGGGGCCGTTCGGCCCCGGCATCGCCGAGCTGGTAGCGCAGCGCCGCGCCGACGATGAACGCGACGAGCTCCTGCGACTCGCCGCCGGACTTGCCGGCGATGTGGTCGTAGACGCTCACGTGGTTGCCCTCGAGGTCCACGCACTCGGCGCTGATGCGCACGTGGTCGCGCACGTCCACGAGGCGCCGCCGCTCGGGGCTGTCGGGCCGGATGCGGTCGATGAGCTTCGTCATCCGCGCGTACCGGCGCTCGTGCTCCGCCAGCGGCACGTCGCCGACGGGCGCCGTCGCGAGCTCGCGCAGCTGCCGGCGGAACGACGCGACGTCCTGGCCCTCCGTGGGCGTGGCGGTGATGCGCAGCCGGTGCGCGTCGTCGCGGAACGGCAAGGTCGCCAGGATCGCGTTGACCGGCTCCATGCGGTCGCGGATCTCGGCGACCGCCTGCGCGATGCCGTTGTTGAGCCGGGTGAGCTGGTCGCCGGACATCTGCCGCAGGTGCGCGGACCACTTGTCCCGCAGCCGGTACAGCTGGGCGAACTCCAGGTCCTCGTAGATCCGCAGGAAGTCCGCGTACGCGGCGTCCGGGTCGGCCGTCCGGTTCGGGTCGGGCCAGGTGTCGTTGAACCGCTCGAACAGCGCCCCGAGCGCGGCCCGGGCGCTGCGCTCGGCCTCGACGGCGGCGTCCCGCTCGTGCTCGAGCTCGCGGACGACGGCGGCCACGGCCGTCATGAGGTCCACCAGGCCGCCGCTCTGGCCGCCCGGCACGGCGCCCGACCAGCCCACCTGGGCCAGCAGCTCCAGGAGCCGGCGCTCCTGGGCGCCGTCCGGCGCGACGCCCTCGGCGTCGGCCCGCTCGACGGCGTCGGTGACCTGGTCGACCTGGTCCCCGATCTCCCCCCAGGCGGCGGCCAGCTCGGTCACCCGGTGCTGGGCGTCGGCCCGCTCGCGGTACAGCTCCGTCAGCCGCGTCCGCAAGCTCTCCTCGTCCGCCTTGAGCTCGCGCAGCACGTCCGACCCGGCCACCAGCGTGGCCAGGCGCTCCTGCCGGTCGGCGAGGCGGGCCTCGGCGCCCGCCACGTCGACGTCCTCCCACGCCACGCGCAGCGCCTGGCTGTACGCGACGAAGTGGTCGGCCTCGCCCTTCTGCCGCAGCCGCGCCCCGGCGAGGGCCTCGGCGGCCCGGCGCAGCCCGGCGCGCGCCTCCTCGATCTCGGCGGCGAGCCGCTCCAGACGCCGGTGGTTGCTGAAGCCGAGCACGGACGCGCGCCCCCCGCCGCCGTGGGCACCGCGTCGCCCCTCGGCCGTCTGCCCCGACCGGGTCAGCGCGAGGTCGTGCCGGGCGAGGTCGGCCGGGTCGTCCACGCACACGTAGGCGAAGCGCTCCGCGAGCCGGCCGGCGAGCCAGCCGCCGAACGGGCCGGCCTTGACCTCCAGGCGCCCGGGCAGCAGGCCGCGGTCGGTCTCCTCGTGCAGGGGCAGCCCCGTCGGGACCCCCTCGAACCGGACGCGCACGGGCGAGCGGACCTCGTCGATCGCCGCGCGGAACGCGTCGAGGCGCGCGTCGTCGACGAGCAGCGTGACGGCGAAGCCGCCGAGCGCCAGCCCGATCGCGTCCCGCCACGGCTCGTACTCGCCGCGCACCTCGAGCAGCTCGCCGACGAACGGGACGTCGTCGGGGCGCATGCCGGCCGCCCGGGCGAGGTTCACCCGGGCCTCGTGCAGCTCGCGGGGGACGTTGCCCCGGCGCGCCTTCAGCGACGCCTCCTCGCGCTCCAGCTCGGCCAGCGCGCGGCCGGCCTCCTTCTCCCGGGTGCTGGCGTCGACGACGGCCTCGGACAGCGCGTCCGTGTGGCGGTCGCGGTCCTCGCGGTACGCCGTCGCGTCGGCGTGCAGCGCCTCCAGGTCGCGCCGCGACGCCACCTGCCGCTCGAGGGGAGCCAGGTGGCCGTCCAGCTCGGTGCGCAGACGGCGCACCTCGGCCAGCCGCTTCTCCGCCTCCCGCACCTCGCGCTCGGCGGCCTCGACGGCGTCCCCGCCGTTGCGGCGCTGGTCGGCGCGCACCCTCTCCAGCTCCGCCTCCGCGTCGACGATGCGCTCGTCCGCGACCGCGACCCGCTCCGCGGCGGCCTTGTGCTGCCCCCGGTTCCGCGTCTCGGCGTCGCGGAGCAGGTCGAGGCGCGTCCGGTCGCGCCACGCCGTGAACGGGGTGGGGGCGCCGTCCGGGCCGCCCGCGAGACCGAGGTCGTCCACCAGCCGGCGGGCGGCGACCGCGTCGTCGATCGCCGTGCGGTGCTCCAGCATGGGGCGCAGCACGTCCACCTGCCGCTGCGCCCGGTCCATCTCGGCGCGCACCTCGCTCAGCTCGTCGAAGTGCTCGACGGCACGCTCCGCCACCCGGATCGTCTCCGGCTCGGTGAGCACCATCGCCTTGTACAGGGAGTCGACGGTGGTGATCTGCTGGCCGGCCTGGATGCGGCCCAGCAGCTGCATCGCCTTGTCGCCGTCGCCCGCCGCGCCGATGCCGAGCGCGGCGTGCAGCCGGGTCGCGAACGCCTTGTCCGTGTCGAACGTCGTCAGCCCCGCGGCCACGAGGCCCGGCTTGGCGAAGCGCTGCGCCGCGAGCGGCTCCAGCGTGCGCAGGTCGAACGCCTCGTCGACGACGGCGCGCACCGGCGTCGTCTCGTCGGTGCGGGTCGCGGCGCGCGGCACGTACCAGGCGCGCAGCGCGGTGAGCCGCTCCCCCGCCTGCGAGGACCACGTCATCGCGATCGCCGACCACGTGTCCGAGGCCTCGCCGCGCAGCACGCGGTCGGTGGACGCCGCGGCGTCCCCGGTGCGCTGCTCGTCGAGCTTGCCGCGCGCGTACGAGAGGACGTTGCGCTGCTCCTGGCCGCGGGCGCGGCCGCTCGTCGCCCCGTTCGACGCCCCGTTGAACGGCGTGGTGTGGCTCATCATCAGCGCGATGTAGGCGTCGAGGAGGGTCGACTTGCCGGACCCCGAGGCGCCCGTGAGCAGCGTCGTGGTGCCCGCGAACCGGACCTCGTGGTAGCCGTGATACCCGCCCCAGTTCACGAGCTGCACCGACCGCGCGGTCCACTGGCGGCCGTCGGAGGCCGCGGGGATCAGACCGAACAGGGACTGCTGCATGCGCGGCCCGGCGTCGCGCTCGGCCGTGCTGTCGGTGACGGTCACGCGGTCGCCTCCTCGTCGTCGTCCTGGTCGTCGTCGGCGCCGCCCGGCTCGTCGGGGGCGACCGTGCCGCCGCCGCGCAGCCAGTCGGTGAGCGCGTGCAGCCGCTCCACCGGCAGGAGCACCTCGATCACCGGCTCGATCCGGAACCTGCCGGCCGCGACCTCGACGAGCACCCGCTCGCGCACGAGCGTGGCGACGGCGTTGTCGATCTCCCGCCGCCGGCCGGCGAGGTTGGTCTCCCCGGGGGCCAGGAAGCCGAGCGCGTAGTCCACCAGCTCCTCGGTGTCGACGTGCGCGGCCCGCTCCCCCGCGCCCTGCTCCTGGCGGAAGCGGTTGCGCGCGAACAGCATGAGCAGGGTCTCGACCCGCTTGTACGGCTCGTCCTTGAGCAGCACGGGGATGCTCAGGCCGGGCTCGCGCACCTGGCGCTTGTAGGCGATCTCGTAGTCGCGGTCGACGACCAGCTCGACGAACAGGTCGTGGCAGCGCGAGGCCAGCACGGTCTGGTGCGCGAGCAGCGCCCGCCACTCGGCCGGGTGCGCCGACGAGGACAGGTAGCGGCGCTGCATCACCAGGGCCAGGGCGCGCCGCGCCTCGTAGGGCAGCACGCCGGTGTCGCCCGCGAACAGCGCCCGGTCGTCGTCCTCCACCGCCACGGCGTCGACGAACGTGCCGGTCGCGCCGGTCCCGCCCGCCTCCTCGGCGTCCGTCCCGGTCGCCGCGACCGCATCGGTCGCCTCGGTCGCCTCGGTCGCCTCGGTCGACGTGGTCATCGTTCCCCCTCCTCGTCGTCACCGGGTGCGTCGCCGGACGCATCGCCGGGCACCTCGACCGGGACCCGCGGCACCACCAGGTCCCGCGTGCTGCCGTCCGCCCGCACCGCCGTCACCCGGCCCAGCCGCGACGCCGGCACGTCGCCGTCGCCCAGCACGTCCTCCAGAGCCCCGGGCGACGCCAGCTCCAGGTAGCCGAGGAGCTCCACCGGCCGGCGCAGCTCCGGCGGGGCGAGGGCGAACACCTCGTCCGCCGTCGCCTCCCCGCGCTCGCGCAGCACCCGCGCGGCGTGCGCCGTCTGCTCGGCGTACCGCGGGCCGCCCATGCCGAGCAGTCCGTCCAGCGCCCCGGCCACGTCGTCGTCCCCGAAGCCGTCGGCCGCGTCGAGCGCCTCCGGCGGGGTGTCGGGCCGCAGGTCGTGCAGCTGGGTGCGGAACCGGCCGAGGCGCGCCCGTTCGAACCAGCGCAGCGGCTCGACGCGCGCCGTGCGGCCGGAGCCGGGGAACCAGTCCGCCATCGCGGCGGTCGCCTCGCGCAGCGCGATGTCGAGCTCCCGGTCGCGCAGCGGGTTGTGCACCTTGAGCTGCTGGGTGATGGTGCGCGACGCGCGGGCCTGGGCGTCCAGCACGGCGTCCACCGCCGTGAGCAGCTGGGAGTACAGCGCCTGGACGGCGTCGCGCCGTTCGGGCGGCAGGTCGTCGGCGAACGGGTGGGCCAGCACCGCCCGCACGCGCTCGTCCACCTGCGCCAGGAGGTGCGGGTCGCGCAGCAGCGCCATCGCGCCGGAGAACGCCCGGCCCTCCGCGGTGCGCCGCATGAGGCTGTCCGACGCGTCCAGGTAGTCCCCCAGGACCTCGCCCGTCGCCCGCTCGTCCTGGCGCAGGCGGGTCACGATGCTGCGCTGCAGCTCGGCGATCGACTCCGCTACCCGGGCGAAGTCGGCGGGCAGCTCGCGCACCAGCGCGGACACGTTGTCGAACTGCTCGACGAGGCGGTCGCGCGGCACCTCGGCGACCGGCCCGCCCGCCTCCAGGCGGGCCAGCTCGGCCTCCGCCACCGCGATCTCGTCGCGGGAGCGGGCGATCTGCTCGCGCAGCGCAGCCCGCTGGGAGTCCCGGTCGGGGCGGGCGTCGCGGGCCAGCCCCTCCAGGGCCACGAGCAGCGTGCGGATGCGCGACTCGCTCACCAGCGCCCTGCCGCCCTGGGTGCGGTCCACGAAGGCCAGCGCCTCGGCCGCGTACGAGCTGACGTGGTACTGCTCCGCGCCGTCGCCGTCGAGCGTGCGCACCAGCCAGCGGCCCGCGACCCAGCGAGCGCAGAGGGCGCGGGCCGGCTCGTCGGGCACCTCGTGGCCGGCAGCGCGCGCCTCGGCCAGCAGGTCCTCCACCTCGACGTGCATCTGCTCGGTGGCGACCGTCGCGCGGCCCGGGGTGAAGATGAGCGAGAGCAGCGCGACGACGAGCGGGCCCTCCTTGCGGTGCAGGAGGGCCAGCGCAGGCGTGCCGAAGGCGCGCCCGCTCCGGGCGAGCGCGCCCTCCAGGCGTGCGGTCGGTGAGGTCACCCGCGGCACGGTTCCCTTCTGTCGGCGGTCGGCGACCGGGGAGTCCGGGACGCCCCGCGGACGCCCCGGACCCTGTGTCGAGCGGCGGTCACACGACGATGTTGACGAGCTTGGGCGCGCGCACGATCACCTTGCGGATCTCGGCGCCGTCGATCGCCCGCACGACGTTCGGCTCCGCCAGCGCGGCGGCCTGCAGGTCCTCGTCGGAGATGGACGGGGAGACCTCGACGCGCCCGCGGACCTTGCCCTTGACCTGCACGACGCAGGTCACGGTGTCCTCCACGAGGTACTGCTCGTCGGCCGCCGGGAACGGCTCGCGCGCCAGGGACCGGTCGTGGCCGAGCCGCTCCCACAGCTCCTCGGCGAGGTGCGGCGCGATCGGCGCGACCATGAGCACCAGGGGCTCCACGGCCGCACGCGGCACCCGGTCCAGGCCCGTGAGGTGGTTGTTGTAGGTGATGAGCTTGGCGATCGCCGTGTTGGGGCGCAGGCTCTCCATCTCGGTGCGCACGTCGGCGATCGTGCGGTGCAGCGCGCGCAGCGTCGCGGTGTCCGGCGCGTCGTCGGTGACGACCAGCGCGCCGGTCTCCTCGTCCACGACGTTGCGCCACAGCCGCTGCAGGAACCGCTGCGACCCCACGACGGCGCGGGTCTCCCACGGCCGCGACAGGTCCAGCGGGCCCATCGACATCTCGTACACGCGGAACGTGTCGGCGCCGTACGCCTCGTACATCTCGTCCGGCGTGACGACGTTCTTCAGCGACTTGCCCATCTTGCCGTACTCGCGGTGCACGGGGACGCCGTCCAGCGTGAACCCGGTCTGCTCGTCGCCGGTCACGTCGGCCGCGTTCACGTACGCGCCGCGGTCGTCGGTGTACGCGTAGGCCTGGATGTAGCCCTGGTTGAACAGCTTGCCGAACGGCTCCAGGGACGAGACGTAGCCCAGGTCGAACAGCACCTTGTGCCAGAACCGCGCGTACAGCAGGTGCAGCACCGCGTGCTCGACGCCGCCGACGTACAGGTCGACGCCGCCTGCCGGCCCCGACGTGGCGTTGTGCTGCGGCCCCATCCAGTACCGCTCCAGGCCGGGGTCGACGACGGCGGTGCCGGTCGCCGGACCGTCCGTGGAATCCGTCGGGTCCAGGTACCGCAGGTAGTACCAGCACGACCCGGCCCAGTTCGGCATGGTGTTCGTGTCGCGGCGGTAGGTCTTCGGCCCGTCGCCCAGGTCGAGGGTGACGTGCACCCAGTCGTCGTTGCGGCCCAGCGGCGCCTCCGGGGACGACTCCGCGTCGTCGGGGTCGAAGGTGCGCGGCGCGTAGTCGGGCACGTCCGGCAGGTCCACGGGAAGCAACTCGGCGGGAATCGCCACCGGGCGGTCCTCGGAGTCCCACAGGATGGGGAACGGCTCGCCCCAGTACCGCTGTCGGCTGAACAGCCAGTCGTTGAGGCGGTAGGTGGTGGTGCCCTCGCCGACCCCCTTGGCCTCCAGCCACGCGATGATGCGCTCCTTGGCCTCGGCGACGCCCAGCCCGTCCAGGGAGATCTCGTCGTTCGACGAGTTGATCGCCCGCCCCTCGCCGCTGTACGCGCCGGCGAAGTCGTCGGCGAACCCGCCGTCCGGCTCCACTGTGTGCACGACCGGCAGGTCGTACGCCTCGGCGAACGCGAAGTCGCGCTCGTCGCCGCCGGGCACGGCCATGATGGCGCCCGTGCCGTAGCCCATCAGCACGTAGTCGGCAGTGAACACGGGGACCGTCTCGCCGTTGACGGGGTTGACGGCCAGGTGGCCGGTGAACACGCCCGTCTTCTTGCCGGCGTCCGCCTGGCGCTCGACGGCGGTCTTCGCGGCGGCCTCGGCGCGGTAGGCGGCGACGGCCTCGGCGGGGTTCCTGTGCCCGCCGGTCCAAGCGTCGCGCGTGCCGTCGGGCCAGTCGGCGGGCACCTCGTCCAGCAGCGGGTGCTCGGGCGCCACGACCATGAAGGTCGCGCCGAACAGGGTGTCCGGCCGGGTGGTGAACACCTCCACCTGCTCGCCGGCGCCCGCGGGGTCGGTGCCTGTCGTGCCGACGACGGCGAACCGGACGTTGGCGCCCGTCGAGCGGCCGATCCAGTTGCGCTGCATCGCCTTGACCTTGTCGGGCCAGTCGATGAGCGCCAGGTCGTCCGTCAGCCGGTCGGCGTAGGCGGTGATGCGCATCTTCCACTGGCGCAGGTGGCGCGTGAACACCGGGAAGTTGCCGCGCTCGGACCGGCCGTCGGCCGTGACCTCCTCGTTGGCCAGCACGGTGCCCAGGCCGGGGCACCAGTTCACGGGCGACGAGTCGACGTACGCCAGGCGCTGGGCGTCCAGCACGTCGCGCCGCTCGGCCTCGGACAGCGCCGCCCACACCGCGCCGCCCGCGTTGTCGCCGTCGTGGCCGGGGACCGGCCGCGCGCCGGCCGCCAGCTCGTCGCGCAGCTCCGAGATGCGGCGGGCGCGACCGCGCCCGGTGCCCACGGTGTCGCCCGGGCGCTCGGCGTCCGGGTCGTACCAGGAGTCGAAGATCTGCAGGAAGATCCACTGCGTCCAGCGCACGTAGTCAGGGTCGATCGTGGCGAACGTGCGCCGGTCGTCGTGCGCCAGCCCCATGCGGCGCAGCTGGCGCTTCATGGTGACGATGTTCTGCTCGGTCGTCGTGCGCGGGTGCTGGCCCGTCTGCACGGCGTACTGCTCCGCGGGCAGCCCGAACGCGTCGTAGCCCAGCGCGTGCAGCACGTTGTCGCCGCACATCATGCGGAACCGGCCGACGACGTCGGTGGCGATGTAGCCCAGCGGGTGCCCGACGTGCAGCCCGGCGCCCGAGGGATACGGGAACATGTCCATGATGAAGAACGGCTGCCCGGCCCCGGCGTTCGCGCCGTCGCCGTCGGTGAGCGCGCCCTGCGGGTTCGCGGCGTGGAACGTGCCGCGCTCCTCCCAGCGGTCCTGCCAGCGCTCCTCGATCTGCTGGGCGAGGGCGGGCGTGTAGCGGTGGGTCGGCGTGGCCGACGCGGGACTGGGCGCGGAGGTGGTCTCGGGCGTGCTCACCCGCGAGAGTCTACCGACGTCGGGCCGGGCGACCGGATCGGTTTTCGCCTCAGATCCCGAACGACTCGAACAGCGCCGGGCCGACCGCGAGGAGCAGCCAGCCGACGGCGACGACGTACCCGATGACGAGGACGATCCCGCGGTTGCGCACCACCGCACGCCGCACGCCCTCGCCGACGCGCACGTGTCGTTCCTGCACCGCGTGGACGACCTGGAACCACAGCAGCGGCCACATGATCGTCCACACGACCATGCAGGCGGGGCAGAGGCGGACGAGCGCGTAGAAGCTCGACCACATGAGGAAGAAGATCAGCAGCTGCGCCACCGCGGTCACCGTGAGCAGGCTCAGGTGGTACCAGCGCGGCAGGCGGGCGCCCGCGAGCAGCACGACGCCGGTGGTGATCACCACGGGGAAGGCCGCGACCCCGAGGTAAGGGTTCGGGAAGCCGAGCAGCGTGCCCTGCCAGGACATCATCGCGACACCGCAGTCGAGGAACACGTTGAAGCTGCAGCTCGTCACCCGGTCCGGGTTCAGCAGCTTCAGATACTCCTCGATCGCCAGCCAGCTCGCCCCGCCGAACCCGATCGCGCCGAGCACCGTCAGCAGCACCCCGTAGGTCCGCGCGGACATGCCGCGCGGACCGGCCGGGGGCACGGCCTGCTCCGCGACGCCGTCGGTGTCGTCGTCGTGGGTCTCGTCGCGCACGCTGGGGCTCACGTGCGCGACCGTACCGCACCTGCCTGTGGCCGAGCCGCGCCGTCCCGGTCAGGCCGGACGGGCCACCTGCTGGCGGCCGAACGCCAGGACCATCGCCAGGCCGACGAGCGTGAGGGCCAGCCCGACCCACGCGGGAGCGACGTACCCGTACCCGGCCGCGATGACGAGCCCGCCGAAGAAGGCCCCGCTCGCGTTGCCGATGTTCAGCGCGGAGTGGCACAGCGCGGCGCCGAGGGACTGCGCCCGCGGCGACAGGTCCATGAGCCGTGTCTGCATCGCCAGGCCGAGCGTCTGGGACGTGACGGCGAGGAGGAACAGGCCGAGCACGGCGGGCACCGGGGACGTGGCCACCAGCGCGAACAGCACCAGCGAGCAGGCCGTCGCGACGAACCCGCCGACCACGGTGCGCAGCACGTCCCGGTCGACGAGACGGCCGCCCAGGAGCGTGCCGACGGTCATGCCGACGCCGAACACGGCGAGCACCCACGGCACGGCGCTCTCGGACATGCCCGAGACCCTCGTGACGGTCGGGGCGACGTAGGTGTAGACGGCGAACAGCCCGCCGAAGCCGATGGCCCCGGCGGCGAACGAGATCCACAGCGGGCCGTTGCGCAGGGTGCCGAGCTCGGCCCGCACGCTGGAGTCCACCGGCCCGTGCTCGGGCACGAAGCGCCAGATCCCGAGCAGCGTGACGGCGCCCAGCACCCCCATGAGCACGAACGCGACCCGCCAGCCGAGGTGCTGCCCCACCGCCGTGGAGACAGGCACGCCCACGACGTTGGCGATCGTCAGCCCGGTCATCATCATCGACACGGCGTGCCCCCGCCGCCCGGGGCCGGCCACGGCGGCACCGACGGCGGCGCCGACGCCGAAGAAGGCGCCGTGCGGCAGCCCGGCGAGGAACCGCCCCGCGACCAGGGTCTCGATGCCGGGGGCCGCCGCCGAGAGCACGTTGGCCACCGTGTAGAAGCCCATGAGGCACAGCAGCAGCCGTCGTCGGGACATCCGCGCCGCCGCGACGGTCAGCAGGGGCGCGCCGACCACCACGCCCACGGCGTAGGCCGTGATCGCGTGCCCCACGACGGGGTCGCTCACGCCCAGGTCGGTGCCGATCTGCGGGAGCAGGCCCATCGTGGCGAACTCGGTGGTACCGATGGTGAAGCCGCCGACGGCGAGCGCGAACAGAGCCGCCCCCACGTGCGCGGTCCGGGGCCCCGGGGACGTCGCCCCGGTGGGGACGGCGGGCTCGGTCGTCTGGGTCACGGCAGCCTCCGCTCTCGGGGCGCGGCGGCCCCGAGACACATGCTCGAAACGATTCGACGACGCGGCACGGAAGCGTGCGCACGTCGTCGGGAACGCCGCACAGCCTACGCGGGGACCACCCAGATACGCGACGCCGCGAGCAGCCCCAGGTCGACCGCGACATCCTCGCCCCCGCGCCGCCACGCCACGCCGAGCGTGCCCGCGAACTCGCGGCGCTGCGTCACGGCCACCGGCAGGTCGAGCTCGAGCCCCAGGTCCGCCAGGTACCGCAGCGCGTCGGGGTCGGCGTCCGAGATCCGTGCCACGACGCCCGACGACCCGGCCTCCAGGTCCACCAGCGGGACCGCGGCGGGACGCGCCACCCGGCCGTCGGCGAACGGGATCGGGTCGCCGTGCGGGTCGCGCTCGGGGTGCCCGAGCCGCAGGGCGATGCGCTCGACCAGGCGGTCGGACACGGCGTGCTCCAGCACCTCGGCCTCGTCGTGCACCTCGTCCCACCGGTACCCGAGGTCCTCCACCAGCCAGCTCTCGAGCAGCCGGTGGCGGCGCACCATGACCAGCGCGTAGCGACGCCCCAGGTCCGTGAGCCACACGCCCCGGTACGGCTCGTGCTCCAGCAGCCCCTGGGTCGCGAGGCGCCGCACCGTCTCCGAGACCGTCGAGGGCCCGACGCCCAGCCGGTCGGCGAGGAGGCCGGTGGTCACGGCGTCGTCCGACCACTCACGGGCGGACCAGACCGCCTTGAGGTAGTCCTGGGCGACGGGCGTCAGGTCGGCGGGGTCGAGACCGTCGAGCCCTTCGGGATCGGTGGCGTCGGCGCGGGGTTCCAGGTCGGGCACCCCCCGAGCCTACGGCGAGGGCGACCCGTCGGGCGACGGCGTCCCCTCTAGCGTCGCCGGTCCGGACGGGACCACCGCGGACGAGGAGAGCGCGTCCTCGGCCGGCGGGACGACCTCGGGCACGGCCACTCGGTCGCGCACGGTCGCCTCGCCCGACGGGGCCACCTCGACCACCTGCGAGTCGACGAACGCGCGCGCCTCCGGGTCGAACCGCAGGACCGTCATCTCGGCGGTGCCGCGCAGCGGGCCGACCGTCGGCTGGCTCGGGGCCGCGCCCGCCGTCGAGGCGCTGACGTAGCGGATGCCCTGCCCCACCTGCTCGGGCCCGGAGCGCTTGTGCGTGTGCCCGGAGACCTGGAACGGCACGCAGCCCGACTCCATCGCCTCCAGGCCCACCGGCGGGGTGTGGATCAGCAGCAGGTCGACGTCGCCGTCGTCGCACGCCGTCCGGGCGAGCTGCGCGGCCTGCTCCTCCGGCGTCGTCTCGCGCGCCACGGCCGTGCCGGACCCGATCCTCGTCTCGAGCGCGTCCCGGTCGCCGAGGATCCGCACGCCGGCCACCTCGACCACCGACCCGTCGAGGATCGTCTGCCCGTGGGCCGCCTCCTGGGCGGAGGTGATCTGCGAGTCGTGGTTGCCGTCGGAGACCACCATCGGCACGCCGCGGGGCACGGCGTCGGCGAACGCGTCGACGCACGCCTTCTCCACCGCGGTGCCGTTCATCGTGGTGTCCCCGGCGTTCAGCACGAGATCCGCCCCGGAGCGGTTCGCGACGTTCTCGATGAGCGGCGCCATGCCGGTGTTGCAGTGCAGGTCCGACACCACGAGCATCGTCACGAGGTCCTCGTCCGCCGGCGACGGAGAAGGCGACGGCGACGGCGTCCCCGAGGCGGGAGGCTCGGGCTCCCCCGCCGGACCGGACGGCAGCGCCCGGCCGACCGCCGCGGCGCCGTCGGCCACGTCGCGGACCGCCTGGCGCACCTCCCAGGCCTCCCACGCCCGGTCGAGGCTGTCGTTCGCGTCCGCGTAGAACTCCTCGTTCTGCTCGTACAGGCCCACGAGCTGCCCGCCGTAGGTGTCGATCACGCCGGCGAGCCGCCCGGTGATCCGCGCACCCTCGAGCGCCGTGCCGGCGAACACCGGGGACGCGGCGCGGCTCGGGGTGGGCGGCGCGAGGCCGCCGGAGGACACGGTGGTGGTCACCAGGGCGACGACGGCGACGCCCGCGGTGATCTCCCAGGTGCGCGGCGCCCAGGCGGCGGCGAGCTGGCGCCGCCGGCCCGGGCCGAGCAGCCAGCGCACCAGGAAGCCGCCCACGACCAGGACGACGGCGGCCAGCAGCGTGCGCCGTGCCGCGTCCACCGCGAGCGCCCAGGCCACGGACCGGACCGCGACATCCGGGGTGGAGAAGAACTGCAGGTAGCTCTCCAGGTCGCCCTCGAGGGCGTTGAGCGTGCTCGAGGGGTTGACCGCGGACAGGTCGGCCGGGATCTCCTTCACGATCACGTCGACCCCGAGCCCCAGCGGGAGCGGCGAGTCGATCTCGAGCGTGCCGAGCGGGCCGAAGTCGGCGACCACGAGGCCGTCGTTGTCGACGGTGTAGACGGCCTCGTGCGGGCCGAAGCCGAGCTCCGCCGTGGCGGTGCTCACCCCGAAGACGACGCACGCGATCGCACCGGTGACGGCGACGAGGGTCCAGCGCACCCACCGGGGCGGGGTGTGCCGGGCGCGCCGTGCCGAGGAGCCGGCGGGCTGTGTCGAGGAGTCGGTCATCGGCTCCACTCTCACTCAGCGCGCGCGGCGGCGCCACCATCCTCGCCGGGCGGGCCTCGGGACGCCGCGTCCGCGACGTCGCACGTCAGCCCTGCTCGTGGCGCAGCGTCCGCAGCGCCAGGAGCGCCGCGGCCAGCACCACGAGGGCACCGATCACGGAGGTGAGGGCGGCACCGCCGGTGAACGCCGCGTGGGCGGAGTCCAGCAGGGCCTGCGCCTGCTGGTCGGGCAGCCCCGCGGCCACCTCGGTGGCGCCACCCAGGGTCTCGGCGGCGGTCACGGCGTCGACTGCGGGCACGCCGACCGGGACGACGACGGCCGCGTGGTAGGCGGCGGTGAGGATGCCGCCGAGCACTGCCGTGCCGAGCACGGCGCCGACCTCGTACGCGGTCTCGGAGATCGCGGACGCGGCGCCCGCCTTCTCCGCCGGGACCGTCGAGACCACCAGGTCGTTCGACAGCGTCTCGGCGGCCCCGACGCCGATCGCGAGCACGACGAACGCCACCCCGATGAGCAGCGCCTCGTCCCGGCCCGCCACCGCCGCGGTGAGCAGGTAGCCGAGCGTGGAGAGCGTGAGCCCGCCCGCGATCACGTGCGCCGGCCGCACGTGCCGCACGACGCGCACGGCGGCGAGGCCGGCGACGACCATCGCGACCGTGCCCGGCAGCAGCACCAGCCCCGCACGCACCGGCGACAGGCCCGCCACGAGCTGCAGGTCCTGGGAGACGAAGAAGATGAACCCGATCATCCCGAACACGGACAGCAGGTTGACCAGCACGCTGCCGGTGAACGCGGGGACGGCGAACAGCCGCACGTCGAGCATCGGGTCGGGGCGGCGCAGCTGGCGCCGCACGAAGGCGACGCCCGCGAGCGCGCCGACCGCGAGGCAACCGACGGCGACCACGGTGAGGCCGTGCTTCGCCAGCTCCTTGATCGCGTACACGACGGGGGTCATGGCGGCCATGACCAGCACGATCGAGAGCACGTCGAGGCGACCCGGCGCCGGGTCACGGGACTCGGGCACGAAGATCGGCGCCAGCACCAGCAGGAGCACCAGGACGGGGACGGCCAGCAGGAAGACCGACCCCCACCAGAAGTGCTCGAGCAGCACGCCGCCGACGATCGGGCCGACGGCGGAGCCCCCGGCGAACGCGGAGCCCCAGATCGCGATGGCCAGGCGCCGCTCGGTGCGGTCGGTGAAGACGTTGCGCAGCAGCGACAGGGTCGAGGGCATGAGCATCGCGCCGAAGAAGCCGAGCGCGGCGCGGGCGGCCACGAGGGAGCCCGCCGTGGGAGCGAACGCGGCGAGCGCCGAGACCGCGGCGAAGCCGACCGCGCCGACGAGCAGCATGCGGCGGCGGCCGAGGCGGTCGGCGAGGGAGCCCATCGGCACGAGCAGCCCGGCCAGCACCAGCGAGTAGGCGTCGACGATCCAGAGCAGCTGCGTGCCCGACGGGGCGAGCGCCACGGAGATCTGCGGCAGCGCGAAGCTCAGCACGGTGTTGTCGATCGAGATCAGCAGCACCGGGAGCATGAGGACGGCGAGCGCCGTCCACCGGCGCCAGGCCGGCGACCGGTCGGGGGTCCCGGCGGTCGGGGTACGACGCGCGTCCGGGCCGACGGGAGGTGTCGTCAGGAGGGTCGAGGTCACAGGGGGCGCCCTTTCACACGGCGGGGCGGCCGGGGCGGCACCGAAGGACGAGGTGCCGAACTTCCAAACCGTCCAGCCGGTACAGTAACACTGGTCGCACTAGGCTGTCGACATGCCTCCCGCCCCCGCGGCCCGCGCCAAGGTCCTGCACGCGTACGCCGAGCTCCTCGTGTCCTCGGGCGAGCGCTCCGCCACGCTCGACGCCGTCGCCGAGCTCGCCGGTGTCTCCAAGGGCGGCCTGCTCTACCACTTCCCCTCCAAGGAGGCGCTCGCCGAGGGCCTCATGGAGCACCTGCGCGAGCTCACCGCCGCCGACGTCGCCGCCATGCGGGCGGCTCCCGACGGCGCCGTGGACTACCTGCTGCGCACCTCGACCGTCGTCGACGGGGAGTTCGGGCTGACCTACCTCGCCATCACCCGGCTCGCGCAGGGCCCGTACCCGCAGGCACGCGCCGTGCTCGACGAGGCCCACCAGGCGTGGACCCTGGCCGTGCGCGACGAGATCGACGACCCCGTGCTGGCCCGCGCCGTCTTCCTCCTCGGCGAGGGTCTGTACTCCCTCGCCGCGGTGGGCGCCGGGACGCAGGACCCGACGGACATGGACGACCTGCTGGCGCTCGTCACCCAGGTCGCCGAGACGCGACGAGCCGCCCCCGCGCCGCGGCGCGGCTGAGAGCGCCCGTCCGCCGCAGGCTCAGCCCGTCTTCTTCTCCTCGCCCTTCTTGCGGGACGACGACCTGCCGGACGACGTCGTCGACTTGCCGGACCGTCCGGACGTCGTCGACGTCGAACCGGACTTGGAACCGGACTTCGAGCCGGACTTCGAGGACGACGATCTCGATCCCCGTGACGAGCCCTTGCCCTCGGTGCCGCCCCTGTCGCCCTTGGCGCCCTCGACGCTGCGGCGCAGCGCGTCCATGAGGTCGATGACCTCCGCCTCGGACGACTCGGGCTGCTCGCCGAACGTGTCGGCGGTGTCGACCGTGTCCCCCTCGGCGAGCTTGGCGTCGATGAGCTGGCGCAGCTGCACCTGGTACTCGTCCTCGTACTCCTCCGGGGAGAAGTCCGCCTCGTAGCTCGACACGAGCTGCGCGGACATCGCCAGCTCCCGGTCCGAGACCGTCGTGGAGCCGTCGAGGGAGCCGAACTCGGCGGCGCGCACCTCGTCGGCCCACAGCAACGTCTGCAGCACCAGCACCTCGTCGCGCACCCGCAGGGCCGCGAGCCGGGTGCGCTGACGCAGCGCGAACTTCACGACGGCGGTGCGGTCGGTCTCCTCGAGCGTGCGGCGCAGCAGCACGTACGCCTTGGGGCTGTCGGACGCGGGCTCGAGGTAGTAGGTGCGGTCGTACATGATCGGGTCGATCTGGTCGCTCGGGACGAACTCGACCACCTCGATCTCCCGGTTCGTCTCCGCCGGCAGCGAGCGCAGGTCGTCGCGGGTCAGCACCACGGTGCGCTCGCCGTCGTGGTACGCGCGGTCGATGTGCTCGTACGGCACCTCGTCGCCGTCGAGCTCGCACACGCGCCGGTAGCGGATGCGCCCGCCGTCCGCGTCGTGCACCTGGTGCAGGGGCACGTCGTGGTCCTCGGTGGCGCTGTACACCTTGACCGGGACGTTGACGAGGCCGAACGTCACGGCACCCTTCCAGATCGCCCTCATCGCTCCATCGTGACTCAACCCACGAGTCCGAGCACCCCCACGACGCCCACGAGGACCGCGAGCACCACCGAGACGCCGACCAGCACGGCGTGCACGGTGTAGAAGCGCGTCGGCCGGCCGGCGTCGTCGCGCGCACGCGGGTCCTTGGTCACGCGGCGCCAGAACTGCGGCCAGACGACCAGGTTCCAGACGGCGGCGACGATCAGGACGAGGGACCAGAGGATTCCGAGCTCCACGTGTCCGAGTATCGCGCACCGTCGACCGTGCCCGGGACCAGCGCCTCGGCGACGGCACCGAGCCCCTGCACCGCGGCGTACCGGCCGTCGGCGGCCGAGCGGGCGGGGTCGTCGAGGGCGTGCACCTCGTCGTGGATCCGCTCCATCGACGTGTCGAGCGACCAGGCGACGTCGGCCGCGAGCTTGAGGGAGTCCACGAGGTGGCGCGGCACGTCCTTGTCGTACTTGTAGTAGATCTTGTGCTCGAGGCTCGCCCAGAAGTCCATCGCGATCGTCCGCAGCTGGATCTCGACCACGACGTCCTCGCTGCGGTCCGACAGGAACACGGGCACGCGCACGATGAGGTGCAGGCTCTTGTAGCCGTTGGGCTTGGGGGTGGCGATGTAGTCGCGCTCCTCGAGGATCTCCAGGTCGCGCTGGCGCAGGATCATCTCGCGCACCCGGTAGATGTCGGAGACGAACCCGCACGTCACGCGGACGCCCGCGAGGTCGCACATCTGCTCGCGGATGGCGTCGGCGGTCAGCGGGATCCGCTTGCGCTCCGCCTTGGCGAGGATCGACGCCGGCGTCTTGAGCCGCGAGCTGATGTGCTCGATCGGGTTGTGCTCCTGGTCGAAGTAGAGCTCGTCACGCAGGATCGAGACCTTCGTCATGACCTCGTCGACGCCGAACTTGGCCAGCAGCATCACGTGCCGCATGTCGTCGGGCAGGTCCCGCGGGACGGCGACGGACGGCCCGTCGCCGGGTCGCGCGGTGGCGCGTGCGTTCACACCGGCGAACCTACGAACGCAACCTGAACGGATCCTGAGTGCGGCTCCGGGGGCGGGTGCCTCACGACAGCAGGCCGTGGTGCAGGGCGCGCAGCACGGCGCGCGTACGGTCGCGGGTGTCGAGCTTCAGCAGCACCTGGGACACGTGGTTCTTCACGGTCCCCTCCGCGAGGTGCAGCAGCCCGGCGATCTCCCGGTTTGAGCAGCCCTGGGCCACGAGTCGCAGCACCTCGGTCTCCCGTGCGGTGAGCTCCTGGACGAACGCCTCGTCGTCGGGCAGGGCGCCGCCCGCGCGGACGGCACGCAGCAGGCGGGCGGTGACGGCCGGCTGGACGTACGTGCCCCCGGCGGCCAGGGTGCGCACGGCGGCGGCCAGCTGCTCCACGGTGACGTCCTTGAGCAGGTAGCCCGCCGCTCCCGCGCGCAGGGCACGGAGCACGAGCTCGTCGTCGTCGAACGTCGTCAGGACGAGCACCGGGACGGGGCAGCCGCGCTCCCGGAGCTCCTCGAGCGCCCACAGCCCGTCACGGCCGGGCATGCGCAGGTCGAGCAGCACGACGTCGGGGACGTGCGCGACGACCTCCTCCACGCCCGCCTCCCCGTCGTCCGCCTCGGCGACCACCTCGAGGCCGCCGGCGATCTCGAGCAGGCTCCGGATGCCCTCGCGCACCAGCGTCTGGTCGTCGACGAGCACCACCCGCAGCACGCCGCCCTCGCCCGGCCCGCCCGTCACGACGCCGCCCGCCGCGGCAACGTCGCCTCGAGCCGGAACCCCGCCCGCCCGTCGTACCGGACCCGGCCGCCGAGGGCGTCGAGCCGTTCCGTGATGCCGCGCAGGCCGTGGCCCGGTCGCACCTCACCGGGTGCGTGCCCGTCGTCGTGGGCGACCAGCACCAGCTCGCCGTCGGCCGCGGTGACGGCGAGGCGGAGCACCCTCGCCCCTTGCGCGTGCCGGACGGAGTTCGTGACCGCCTCCTGCGCGACCCGCACCAGCGCGGCCGTCTGCTCCTCGTCCGCGGCGACGTCGTCGTCGACCGCGACCTCCACGCGCGGCTGCGGCACGGCGGCCGCGACGGCGTCGAGCGCCTCGCGCAGGTCCGGCGCACGGCGGCGCAGCTCCCCCACCGTGGCGCGGACGTCGCCGAGCAGCTCGCGCGCGACGCCGCGCGCCCGGGCCACGTGCTCCCGGCCGTCCTCGCCGGCGCGGTGCGTGGCGGACTCGAGCTCGAGCGTGAGCACGGTGAGCTGGTGGCCGATCAGGTCGTGGAGCTCGCGGGCGATGCGCAGGCGTTCCGACGCGCGGCTCGCCTCGTCGCGCAGCACCGCCGCCGCGGCGAGCTCGGCGTGGGCGACGGTCAGCTCGGTGCGCATCCGCTGCTCGCGCTGCAGGGCCGCGCTCACGAACGCCGAGCCCACCTGGAGCAGCAGGTACAGGCCGGTGCCGAACAGCACCTCCCACGGGACGACCTCGTCGCCCCGCTGCCCGGCCGCCACGACCTGGCTCGCCGCGAGGACCAGGGAGTTCGCCAGGACCACCAGTCCCGTCACCCACCAGGCCACGACGTACGTGCTCGCCGCCGCGCCGAAGACGAGCAGGATGGGCAGCCACCCCGCCCCCGGCACGCCGACCACGAGCACCGCCGCGAGCGCCGTCTGCGCCGCGATCCCCGCGACCGCACGGCCGCTGCCGCGCGGCTGCTGCACGGCGACGACGGTGACGACGACGTAGGCCAGTGCGGCGAGCACCCACACCGCGACGGGGACGAGGAACACCTGCGGTTCGACGACGACCGGCACGAGCGCCAGCACCGCCACGCACACGACGAGCACGCTCATCCCGGCCATCGTCTCGGCTCCCGGTCGTCGCACGTCACCACGGTATGGCACCCTCCGCACACCCGACCCGTGCCGGAGGTCATGGCTGCGGGTCGTGACGTCCGGCACGCGCGCCGGGCCGGCCCGCGTTCCTAGCGTCGAGGACATGACGGCGATCAGCGTGACCCACCTGCACAAGGCCTACCGGCGCCGGCGGCGCACGACGGTGGCGGTCGACGACGTGAGCCTCACCGTGGACGAGGGCGAGATCGTCGGGCTGCTCGGCCGCAACGGAGCCGGGAAGTCCACGACGGTCGAGACGGTCGCGGGCCTGCGCACGCCCGACCGCGGCGAGGTACGCGTCCTCGGGCTGGACCCGAGGGCGGACCGCGCCCGAGTGCGCGGGGTCCTGGGCGTCCAGCTGCAGGAGCCGCGCCTGCACGACGCACTGACGGTGCGCGAGCTCGTGCGGCTGCACCGCAGCTTCCACCGCGCGGGCCGGGACCCCGACGAGCTCATCGACGCCGTCGGCCTCACCGACGCGCGCGACACCCGCGTCGAGAAGCTGTCGGGCGGGCAGCAGCAGCGCACCTCGGTCGCAGCGGCGCTCGTCGGCGACCCACGGGTCGTGATCCTGGACGAGCTGACCTCCGGGCTCGACCCGGAGGCGCGCCACGGCATGCTCTCGATGGTCCAGGGGATCCGCGCCGCCGGGGTCACCGTCCTGCTCGTCAGCCACCACATGGACGAGGTGGAGCGGCTCTGCGACCGCGCCGTCGTGCTCGACGCCGGCCGCGTGGTGGCGTCCGGGTCGCCCGCCGGCCTCGTGGCCGAGGCGGGACTGCCGCGCGACGGCCGCCTGGAGGACGCCTATCTCGTCCTCACGGGCGCCGCGACGGGCGCGACCTCCCGAGGGCAACGCCGGCACCCGTCCGCGGCCGCACACGCCCCGGAGGCCACCCGATGACGACGGGCACCACCACGACGACCGACATGCCGGCTCCCGCCCGTCCACCCGCGCGCGCCTGGGGCGCCATGGTCGCCGCCGAGGCGCGGATGGTCGCGCGGGACACGGGCGGGCTCGTCGTCCCGCTGGGCATGCCCGTGCTGATCCTCGTGATGAACGGCGTCGCGTTCGACACCGGCCAGGTCGTCCCCGGGACCGGGGGCGCCACGGCGTTCAGCCTGTACGTGCTGCCGCTCACGCTGACGCTCGTCGTCGCGACCGTCGGGGTGATCAACATGCCGAGCTTCCTAGCCGCGTACCGGCGCACCGGGATCCTGCGGCGCCTCGGGGTCACCCCCGCGTCCCCCGCCATGGTGCTGGTCGCCCAGGCGCTGGTCGGGGTCGTGCAGATCGCCCTCGGCATCGCCGTGGCGTGCGTGGTCGCCGCGCTGGCGTTCGACGCGACGGCGCCCGCGTCGCCTTGGCTCGCGGTCGGGGTGCTGGCACTCACCGTCGCGGCGATGTACGGCGTGGGGATGCTCGTGGCGGCGGTGGCGCCGACGCCGCAGTCAGCGGTCGCGCTCGGGCTCGTCGCGTTCTTCGCGATCGCGGCCGTGGGCGGGATGTTCGGTCCTCGCGAGAACCTGCCCGACGTGCTCGCCCAGGTCGGTGGCTACCTGCCCTTCGGGGCGGCGGTCGACGGCCTGGGCGCCGCTTGGGCAGGCGTCGCCGTGCCGGCGTCGTCGTGGCTGGGACTCAGCCTCGCGACGGTCGTACCGGGTGCGCTGGCCGCCTGGCTGTTCCGCTGGGAGTAGTGGCTCAGAGGCCGACGGCGTCGAGCTTGGCCGTCAGCTCCGCGTCGGTCGGCTCCACGAAGAACTCGCCGTCGGGGAAGACGACGACCGGGATGTTCTTGCGCCCGCTGATCGCCTCGGCGTCGTCGGCACGCGTCGGGTCGGCCACCAGGTCCACGTTCACGTACTCCGTGCCGCGCGCGTCCAGCACACGCTTGGCGCGGCGGCAGTCGCCGCACCACGTGGCCCCGTACATCGTGAGGGTGGTCGGCCGCTTGATGTCCTCGGTCGTCGTCATGGCCGCCACCATACCCCCGGGGGGTGAGTGCTCCGTCCGCGGACCGGGGGCCGCTCAGTGCACGGAGAAGCCGCCGTCCACGCAGATCGACTGCCCGGTCACGTACGCCGACGCGTCGCTCGCCAGGAAGACCGCGGCCCCGGCGAAGTCCTCCGGGCGGCCGTTGCGGCCGGTCAGCGTGCGGGCGGCGAGCGCCTCCACCCGTGCCGGGTCGGACGACAGCCGGGTGTTCAACGGCGTGGGGACGAAGCCGGGCACCAGGGTGTTCGACGTCACCCCGCGGGACGACCACGCCTCGGCCTGGGAGCGCGCCAGCGACTCCAGCCCGCCCTTGGACACGCCGTAGGCGCCCGACGTGGCGAAGGCCCGGTGCGCCTGCTGCGACGACACGTGCACGATCCGGCCGAAGCCGCGCGCGGCCATGCCCGGCCCGAACCGTTGCCCCAGCAGGAACGGCGCCTCCAGGTTCACGGCCATCGTGGCGTCCCAGGTCGCCTCGTCGAGCTCGTCCAGCGGCGGGCGCAGGTTGATCCCCGCGGAGCTCACCAGGACGTCGGGCTCGCCGAAGGGCGCCGCCGCCTTCTCCGCCCCCGCGCGGACGCCGTCGCGCGACGACAGGTCCGCGCTCGCCCAGGCCGCCGTGCAGCCGTCGGCGGTCAGCTCGTCCACCGTCGCGGCGAGCTCGCTCTCGCGGCGCGCCACCACGACGACGCGCGCGCCTGCCCGGGCGAGTGCACCAGCGATCGCCCGGCCGATGCCGGAGCTGCCGCCGGTGACGACGGCCACACGGCCGTCCAGCGCGAACAGGTCGGTCAGGTACGTTGCGGCGCTCATGGCGGTGACCCTACGACGCGCGGGCATCGGCGCGCCCTCGTGAGCCCGGTGTCCAGGCGCGCGCCCGCGCGCCCGAGCACCCGCCGCGGGACGATGGAACGTATGGCACGCTCCCGGTCGAGTCCGCCGCAGATCGTCGACGTCGACGGGCGACGCCTGCAGCTGACCAACCTCGACAAGGTGCTGTACCCCGCCACCGGCACCACCAAGGGCGAGGTGCTGCACTACCTGGCGCAGGTCGCGCACGCCCTGCTCCCCCACGCCGCGCACCGGCCCGCCACCCGCAAGCGGTGGCCGGACGGCGTCGCCGGGCAGTCGTTCTTCCAGAAGAACCTCGACGCCTCCACCCCGTCGTGGGTGCCGCGCCACACCATCGCCCACAAGCACTCCACCAACGACTACGTGCTGGTCAACGACCTGGCGACGCTCACGTGGCTCGGGCAGACGGCGACGCTGGAGATCCACGTGCCGCAGTGGCGGTTCGGGCGGACCGGCACACCGCTGCCGCCGGACCGCCTGGTGCTGGACCTCGACCCGGGGCCGGGGGCCGGGCTGCCCGAGTGCGCCGAGGTCGCCCGGCTCGCGCGGGACGTGCTCGTGGGTATGGGCCTCGATCCGCTGCCGGTGACCAGCGGCTCCAAGGGGATCCACCTGTACGCGCCGCTGACCCGCCCCCACGACGACCTCACCTCCGAGGCCGTCACGGCGGTCGCCAAGGAGCTGGCCCGCCACCTCGAGTCGGAGCACCCCGACCTGGTGGTCTCGGACATGAAGCGCTCGCTGCGCGCGGGCAAGGTGCTGGTGGACTGGTCGCAGAACAACGGGAACAAGACGACGATCACGCCGTACTCGCTGCGCGGCCGGGACCACCCGACGGTCGCCGCGCCGCGCACGTGGGCCGAGCTCGACGACCCGGGCCTGCGCCACCTCGACCACACCGAGGTGCTGGAGCGGCTGGAGCGCGACGGCGACCTGCTGGCGCCCCTGCTCGCCGGGCACCTCGACCGGCTGGAGCCGACGCCGGAGCGCCTGGCCACGTTCGAGCGGGCACCCGGACGGACGCCGTCGGACCGGCTGGAGACCTACCGAGCCAAGCGCGACCCCGAGCGGACCCCCGAGCCCTTCGGCCCCGGCTCCCCCGCCGGCGACGACGACGCCCCGACGTTCGTCATCCAGGAGCACCACGCGCGCCGGCTGCACTGGGACTTCCGCCTGGAGCACGAGGGCGTGCTGGTGAGCTGGGCGCTGCCCAAGGGCGAGCCGGACGACCCCGCGCAGAACCATCTCGCGGTGCAGACGGAGGACCACCCGCTGGAGTACGGGTCGTTCGAGGGCACCATCCCGGCGGGCGAGTACGGCGGCGGCGAGGTGACCATCTGGGACGCCGGCACCTACGACCTGGAGAAGTGGCGCGACGGCGCGGAGGTCATCGTCACCCTGCACAGCGAGCGGCGCGGGTCGCGCCGCCTCGCGCTGATCCACACCGGAGGTCGCGGGGCGGGCGGCGGCGAGAGCTCGTGGCTCATCCACCGCACGAAGGCCCAGCCCGGCGACGACGAGCACCCCGCACCCGAGACGACGCCGGCGCCGGACACCCCGTCGTCGGCACGGCGTGCGCCGTCGGCACCGGCTGCGCGGGCGACGGCGGGCGGCCGTCGCCGCGACGACCCGCGCCCGATGCTCGCGACCACCGCCGCGCCGGGCGAGCTCGCGCGCCTGGACCCGGACGCGTGGGCGTTCGAGGTCAAGTGGGACGGCTTCCGCGCCCTGGCGGAGGTGACGACGGACGGCGACGGCGGGACGCCGCGGGTGCGGCTCACGTCCCGCTCCGGCCAGGACCTCACGCCGACGTTCCCCGAGCTGGCGGCGCTGGGAGAGATGGTCGACGCCGCCGACCTGCCGCTGGTGCTCGACGGCGAGGTGGTCGCGCTCGACGCCCAGGGCCGGCCGGAGTTCCGGCGGCTGCAGCAGCGCGCCAACCTCACCCGGCCGCGCGACGTGGAGAACGCGCGCCGCCGTGTCGGGGTCGACCTCGTCCTCTTCGACGTGCTGCGGGTCGCCGGGGACGACGTCACCGACCGCCCCTACACCGAGCGCCGCGAGACGCTCGGGCGCACGGTGGCGGCCCGGCGCCCGGTGCACGTGCCGCCGGCCATCGAGGGCGACCTGGGCACGGCCCTGGAGGCGTCGCGACGCCTGCGCCTGGAGGGCGTGGTCGCCAAGCGCCGCGACGCCCCGTACCGTGCGGGCCGGCGGTCACGGGACTGGCTCAAGGTGAAGCACGCCCGCACCCAGGAGGTGGTCGTCGTGGGATGGCGGCCGCTGCACGCCGGCACCGGGCGCGAGGACGCCCGGGTCGCGGGGTCGCTGCTCCTCGCCGTCCCGGACGGCGACGGGACGCTGCGCTACGTCGGCAAGGTCGGCACCGGGTTCCGGGAGGCGGAGCGCCGGGACGTCGTCGCGGCGCTCACGCCGGTGGACTCCGCGCCGCTCGACGGCGTCCCGCGGTCCGAGGCCGTCCACGCCCGGTGGACGGCCCCGGACCGCGTGGCCGAGGTCTCCTACGGCGACTGGACGGCCGACGCGGGCGACGACGGCACCGACGAGCCGCGCCTGCGGCACGCCGTCTGGCGGGGCTGGCGGGCCGACAAGTCGCCCGCTGACGTGGTGGTCGAGTGACCCGGCGGCCGCGCGACGCCGCTCAGGCGAGTCGGGCGAACACGACCGTGTTGTCCACGTAGTGCCCCCACTCGGGGTCCCACTCGCCGCCGCAGGTGATGAGCCGCAGCTCCGGGCCGTCGGTGTTGGCGTAGACCTCCCGGGTGGGGAACTCCTTCTTGGAGTACTGCTCGACCCGCTCGACGACGAACGTCGCCGTCGAGCCGTCCTCCCGGTCGACGTGGACCCGCTGCCCCGCCTCCAGCTCGGACAACCGGTAGAAGACCGACGGCCCGTTCGGGCTGTCGACGTGTCCCTCGATCACCGCCGGCCCGTCCGCCCCGGGGCGCGGCGAGCCGTCGAACCAGGCGGCGCTGTCGATGTCCTCGCCGGCGGGCACCTCGATCGTGCCGTCGTCGTTCAGGCCGAGGTGCAGCAGCCCGGAGTCCACGCCGATGGCCGGGATCCGCACGCGCCCGGGCTGCGCGACCCGGGTGGCAGGGTCGGCGGGCGGAGTGCCGTCCTGCGGCCCGGACGGCTGTGCGGACGGCTGTGAGGACGGCTGCGACGACGTCGAGGGGTCGACCGCCGGCCCAGGGACCGCACCGACGTCCGCACCGCTCCGGTCCGGGACCGTGACCGGTGCCGGTTCCTGCGTGCCGAGCCCGACGGCGACCGCCGTCCCGCCGCCGAGCACCAGCCCGGCGGACAGGACGGCGGCCACGCGCCGGCGTCGCATCAGGAGTCCTGCGCGGCGGTGCGACGACGGCGGGCGAGCAGACCGGCGCCGAGGCCGGCCCCGGCGAGCAGGGCGACGCCGCCGCCGGCGAGCAGGCCCGGGTTCTCGATCCCGGCGGTCGTGCCGGTGCCGGTCTGGACGCCGCCGGCGGGCATCTCGTCCATCTGCGAGGCGCTCAGGACGCCGCACAGGGCCGGGTCGGTGGCCTCGGCGGGCAGCGACTCGTCGAGGTCCGACTTCGTGTCGCCGTCGTAGGCGCCGCTGCCGTCGTAGTCGACGCCGTGCACGACCAGGGCGACGTCGCCGGCGCTGACCGCGTCGGCCACGTCCTGGGACACCTCGATCTCACCGCGCTGGTAGTCGATGCTCCCGCCCTCGGCCGCGTCGAAGCGGTCCACGGCGAGCGCCGAGTCGGCCGACGTGTCGCCCTCGGTCGTCAGCGACACCTGGACGGAACCGTAGGACGGCACGCCCTCGGAGGTGGTGATGGTGCCGGAACCGTCGGCGTCGTCGGCCTCGGTCGGGCACTGGTTCTTCGCGTCCGCACCGAAGTGCAGGTGCGCGGCGTGCGGGCTGCCGGCGAGCAGGCCCGAGGCGGCGAACTCGACCGTGAGGGTGGTGCCGTCCACCCACACCATCGCGTCGCCGCCGCCGTCGACGCCGTTGAGCGGGACCGGCGCGAGGTCGCCCGAGGTGGTGCCGTCGGCGGCGGCCGCGGAGCCGGTCACGGCCAGCAGGCCGGCCAGGGACAGGGCGGGCGCGACGAGCGCTGCACGGGTACGTGCCTTCATGATCGTTCCCTTCGTCGTCAGATCACGACACTCGCGATCTGACCGGGGTTCGGAGCACGCGCGCCGGCGGATGGGTCGGATCCCGTGCGGGCCCCGTCCGACGGTCCGGGAGTCAGCCCCGCGTCGCCGACGCGGCCGCCCGGCTGGTGCGCAGGTGCGCGCGCGCCAGCCGGGTCGCACGCTCCTCGTCGCCGCCCCGCACGGCGTCCAGGAGGTCGCGGTGCTCTTCCGCCATGGCGACGAGGTCGGTGTGCCGGCCGAGCAGCCAGCGCACCCGGCTGGCGATGACGGCGTGCACCTCGGCGAGCACCGGGTTGCCGGCGGCGTCGAGCACGCGCTCGTGGAAGTCGGCGGCCGCCCTCCGGGCGTCGGCGCCGTCGCCGCGGCGGGCCGCCTCGTCCTCGCGCCGCCAGCACTCGTCGAGCGCGGCGAGCTGATCCGCGGACCGGCGGGCGGCCGCGAGCGCGAAGAGCAGCGGCTCGGTCGCGTCGCGCACCTCCTGCAGGTGCGCGACGTCGTCGGGGGTGAACTCGCGCACCACCGCCCAGCTCCGCGGGCGCGGGGTGACGAGGCCCTCGGCGACGAGGACGCGCAGCGCGTCCCGCACGGGGATGCGGCTCACGCCGAGCTCCGCGGCGAGGTCGCGCTCGACGAGCCGGCTCCCGGGCTCGCGGGTGCCGTCGACGATCTCCTCGCGCACCACGCGGGCGACGCGGGCCGACTCGGGCTCGAAGGCCGTCGCCGGCACCGGGGCGCCGCGGGCTGACGACGTGCTCATGACCGCCATCCTGCCAGGACTCCACCTCGCAGAAATGGGATACCATCTCGGCCCATGAGCGACGCCGCCCTCCCCTCCGTCTTGTCCGACGTGCGCCCCTGGGGCGGCGAGCGGTGCGACCTGCACCTCGCCGACGGTGTGATCACCGCCGTCGTGCCGCACGACCCCGCCGCGGTGCCCGACGCCCCCACCGCCGGCGTCCTCGACGGCCGAGGCCTGCTCGCGCTGCCCGGCCTGGTCAACGCCCACGCCCACGTGGACAAGTCCTGGTGGGGCAAGCCGTGGGTCAGCTACGGCGGCGAGGGCGGCACGCAGGGACGCATCGCGCACGAGCGGGCGCACCGCGACGAGCTCGGCATCCCGGGCGTCGAGGTCACGCTCGCCGTGCTCCGTCAGTCGGTGCGCACCGGCACGACGGCGGTGCGCACGCACGTCGACGTCGACCTGGGCCTGGGGCTGCGCGGCATCGAGGTGGTGCGCGAGGCCGTCGCCGCGCTCGACGGCGCCGTGCACGCCGAGATCGTCGCGTTCCCGCAGGACGGCGTGCTGCGCCGGCCGGGAGTGCTCGGCCTGCTGGAGGAGGCCGCCGCGGCGGGCGCGGAGCACGTCGGCGGGCTCGACCCGGCGTCGATCGACCGCGACCCCGTGGGCCAGCTCGACGGGCTGTTCGCGATCGCGGAGAAGCACGGCGCCGGGATCGACGTGCACCTGCACGACGGCGGCGAGCTGGGCGCGTTCCAGATCGAGCTGATGATCGACCGCACCGTGCGCGCGGGGCTGCAGGGCAGGGTCAACGTGGCGCACGGCTTCGCCGTCGGCCAGCTCCCCGCCTCCCGGCAGACCGACCTCGTCGCCGCGATGGGCGAGGCCGGGATCACCATGACGACGGTGGCCCCGATCGGCGCCGCTCCCCTGCCGGTGCACGCGCTGCGCGACGCCGGCGTGGCCGTCGGCCTCGGCACCGACGGCATCCGCGACCTGTGGTCGCCGTACGGCACGGGCGACCTGCTGGCGCTGACGACCCAGCTCGCCCGGCTGTCCGGCTTCCGGCACGACGCGGAGCTGGTGACCGCGGCACGGGTCGCGACGGCGGACGCCGCGCACTTCGTGGGCCGGCCCGTGCACGACCTCGTGGCCGGCGCGCCGGCCGACGTCGTGCTCGTCGACGCCGAGAACGTGCCCGACGCCGTGGTGCGTGCCCCGCGGCGCGAGCTCGTGCTCGCCGCGGGCCGCGTCGTCGCGCGCGAGGGCGAGGCGCTCGTCTGACCGCGGAGGCCCGGCCCGCTCAGCCCGCGGGCCCGTCCCCCTCGTAGCGCTGCGCGACCTGGCAGCGGAAGGGGTCGCCGTCGAGGTACAGCTCGCGGGGCGCGCCGGACGGCCGCCGTCCCGGGCCCGCGGCGGCCCGGCGCACCGCGTCGAACGAGCGCAGGATCGTGGGGAACTGCACCTCGGCGTACGGGACGTCGACGTACAGCTCCGTCCCGGCGGGCTCGACGCCGTCGGCGGCGTCGGCACTCTCGGCACCATGCCCGACCGGGACCTGCACCTCGACCGGCCCGTCCGACTCCCAGCTCACCTCGCCGTGGTACACCACGACCAGCGGCTGCGACCGGTCGGTCGCGGCCCCCGCGCGCTGGGCGAGGGCGGCCGCGACCCGCTCGACGTGCCCGGGCAGGTCGGCGGCGGTCGTGCGGACCGTGCCGGCGACGAACGCCCGGGCGGGCACGTCCCGGGCCCGGACCGGGGGCCCCTCGTCCGTGGCGGCGGGCGGCCCGTCGGCGAGACCGTCGAGCAGCGCCACCGCGCGGTCGTGCGCACGGATCATCTCCGTCCGGTAGGCGGCGACGAGCCCCCGCCGTTCCCCCTCGGAAGCGTCGAGGATCGCACCGATGCGCTCGAGCGGCATGCCCACCCGGCGCAGCAGCGCGATCGTGCGGGCGCGCTCCGCCTGCGACGGCCGGTAGTACCGGTAGCCGGTGTACGCGTCGACCACGTCCGGCAGGAGCAGCCCGCGCCGCTCGTACAGGCGCAGGGCCTTGGGCGACAGCCACGTGACACGGCTGAACTCCCCGATGGACAGCCGGTCGTCGGTCGCGCTCACCTCAGCAAGTATGCGACCTCGACCTCCCACCTGCTGCGATCCGGCTCCGACTGCGGGTCGGTGAGGAACTGCTCCGTCCGCGCCGCCCAGTGGATCCCGTCGGCCCGCTCGTCGACCGCGAGCTCCAGCCCCTGCACGCCCGCCCAGTCCCACATCTCCCGGTGCGTGCGCGCGAGGACGTCGGGGCCGCCCTCGGGACGCGCGACCAGGTAGCGCCCGGCCGGCAGCGCGCCGGTGGCGAAGCCGTCGCCGAGATCGAGCCGATCGGCCACGGGGACCGCCACCGTGAGGTCCATCGGGTCGGCGGCGGTCCGCAGCCGGTGGTACTGATAGATCGGCCCGCCCTGCGGAACCGCTCCCGCTGCGGCCAGCGCACCGTAGACCCGCGGGACGTGCGCGTTCACGCGGTCCCAGTGCGCGAGCTCGCCCGTGGTCGACACGCCCACCCAGGGCCGCTCGGGCCGCTGCTCGACCGTGAATACCGTCATCGTCGTCCTCCCTCAGCACCGTCCCCGTCCGCGTGTCGGACGGGTCGCTCCCTACCCGACCGTCTCCCCCTGGGGCAAGGTCAAGCGCTCCCCGTCAGCGCCATCGTTCGAGCAGCCGGGCCACGGTGGCCGCGGCCCGGTCGAGCACCCGTGCGGAACCCGCGGACGCCGCCGTGAGCAGCGCCGCGTCCACCAGGTGGGCCAGCAGGTCGACGTCGTCCGGCTCCGCCGGCGCGCACCCGGACGCCTCCAGCACCGTCCGGACCGCGGCGAGCAGGCGGGGCCGCGAACGCCGCATGATCGGCTGCAGCGCCGGGTCGCGCATCGCGGTCGTCATCGGGTCGAGCCGCCGGGTCACCACCGTGTCGTCGACGTGCGGTGCGTAGAGGACCTCGATGAGCAGCCGCGCCACCGTCAGCGCCGAGCGGTGGCGGTGCGCGAGCGCACCCGCACGCTCCGTCGCTGCCGTGGCACGGACGTCCTCGGCCGCCTCGACGGCCGCGGCCACGAGCGCGGCGCTGCTGGGGAAGTAGTACGACGCCGAGCCCTGCGGCAGCCCCGCCGCCTCGGCGACGCGACGGTGCGTGACCGCGGCGAAGCCGTCGTCGATGAGGAGGGCGGCGGCGGCCTCCACCATGCGGCGCTGCTTGTCGGCACCACGTCCCTGGACCATCCGTCGGCGGCGCGGCCCGTCCTTCGCGGCCCCGGCGGGCCCGTGGCGCCCGGGGTCGGGCTCGGTCAGGGTCACGGCACCCATCGTATGCGGCGCCGTCCCCGCCGCCGCGGGGGAATTATTCATACTGCCGTATGGTTTAAAGGACTGACAGGACGCCGACGGCGTCACGACACCGAGGAGATGACCGACCATGCCCACGGAAGGGCTCGTGATCGACTGGGCACAGATGCCCACCTACAACACCGTGATGTCCGTCGCCGTGGGCGCCGGACTGATCCTGCTGGTCTGGCTGGGGCGAGAGCTGCTGCGCTCCCCGCGGACCGTCGTCGTCGAGGGCTGGTCCCTCGCGTTCGGCGTGCTCGGGCTGATCCTCACGGCGACCGGCCTGCACATGACGCTCACCTGGCCGCTCGCGGCCGGAGGCTTCCCGTTCGACAACATCGTCTTCGGTGAGACCAGCCTCGCGTTCGGCGTCCTGCTGCTCGCCGCCGCGTTCTACCTGTGGACCCGCGGCAAGGACGCGCTGGCCCGCGAGGACGCCACCGACCACCTGCGCGCCGTCGCCCGCCCGGTCTCGGTGTTCGTGCTCGGCATGGGGCTCGGCCTGATCGCCATCGCGTTCGCGGGCGTCACCTACCAGCTGTTCGCCGCCCCGCCCGAGGAGCCCATCTCCGGCGCCTTCGCCGCGTACCCGCTGGTCGAGGCGATCTTCATGTCCGGGCTCATCGCCCTCGTCGGCGTGGGCGCGGTCCTGTTCCCGCTCGCCCTGCGCGACCGCGCCGCCCGGGGCCTGCGCGCCGTCATCGGCTGGGCCTAGGGGCTGGCCGGCGCCGCGTTCCTGCTCTTCGGGGCGATGAACTTCTTCACCCACATCGGGCTCATCGTCAACACGATGGGCTGACGCCCACGTCACACCGGTCGGGGCCGGTTCCCGGGAAGCAGCGGGGCCCCGCCCTGGTTGACCCAGGCATGCGAGCGATCACCTACAGCCGGTACGGCAGCGCCGACGTCCTCGAGCTCACCGAGCAGCCCGACCCCCACCCCGGCGCCGACGTCGTCGTGGTGCGCGTCAAGGCCGCCTCCGTGAACCCGGTGGACTGGAAGGTCCGGCAGGGCTACCTCGACGGCGTGCTGGAGACGCAGTTCCCCGTGGTCCCGGGCTGGGACGTGGCGGGCGTCGTGGAGCGGGTCGGCCTGGACACCCCCGAGTACGCCGTGGGCGACGAGGTGTACGGCTACGTGCGCAAGGACTGGGTGCACGGCGGCACGTTCGCGGAGCTCGTGGCCGCCCCGGTGCGCACCCTGGCCCGCAAGCCGGCGTCGCTGAGCTTCACCGAGGCCGCGGCCGTCCCCCTGACCGGGCTGACGGCATACCAGTCGATCCGGCGCGCCGGGGTGCGCGCGGGGCAGACGGTGCTCGTGCACGCGGCCGCCGGCGGCGTCGGCACGTTCGCCGTGCAGATCGCCCGCTCGCTCGGCGCCCGCGTCGTCGGGACGGCGAGCGAGGGCAACCACGACTTCCTGCGCTCCCTCGGCGCCGAGCCCGTCACCTACGGCGAGGGCCTGGCCGACCGCGTGCGCGCGGTCGCGCCGGACGGCGTCGACGTCGCGCTGGACTACGTGGGCGGCGACGCCGTCGACGTCAGCGCGGCGGTGCTGGCCGACGGCGGCACGATCGCCTCCATCGCGGACCCGCGCGCCCGCGACGAGCGCGGCGGCCAGTACGTGTGGGTGCGCCCGTCCACGACCGACCTGGAGGCCCTCGGCGCGCTGATCGACGACGGCCAGGTCGCCGTCGAGGTCGCGCAGGTCTTCGACCTCGCCGACGCCGCCGAGGCGCACCGGGCCAGCGAGACGGGGCACGTCCGCGGCAAGATCGTCGTGCGGGTCTGAGCCGCCCAGGTCGGCAGTCCGTCCCCGGGTCGGCAGACATCCGTGCCGACCCGGGGACGGACTGCCGACCCGACGGGCGGCCCCGGTGGCAGGCTGGGCACATGACGCCCTTCGACGCCGCCGTGTACGCCGACCGCCGCCGCCGGGCCGCCGCGCAGGCCGCGGCGGCGGGCCTCGACGGGATCCTCGTCACTCCCGGCCCCGACCTGCGGTACTTCCTCGGCTACACCCCGGCCGCGGACACCGAGCGCCTGACGATGCTGGCGATCCCCGCCGCGGCGGACGGCGCGGGCGACCCCGTGGCGGTCGTGCCGCGGCTCGAGGAGCACGACATGCACCTCGGCGCCGTCGGCGGCATCGAGACCCTCGCCTGGTCCGACGGCGAGGACGAGCACGCCGTGGCCGGGCGGCTGCTCCGACCGGAGGGACGCTACGCCGTCAGCGACGCCGCCTGGGCCCTGCACGTCCTCGGCCTGCAGCGGGCGCTGCCCGCGTCGTCGTACGCGGCCGTCACCACCGTGCTGCCCCTGCTGCGCGCCGTGAAGTCGCCCGAGGAGGTCGCCCGCCTCGCCGCCGCCGGGGCGGGCGCGGACGCCGTCTTCGACGAGATCGTGCCCCGGCCGTTCACCGGCCGCCGGGAGCGCGACGTCGCCGCGGACCTCGACGCTCTGCTGCGCGAGCACGGGCACGAGCAGGTGGACTTCACCCTCGTGTGCGCGGGCGAGCACGGCGCCGACCCGCACCACGAGCCGGGCGACCGCGTGATCCGCTCCGGCGACATGGTCGTCATGGACTTCGGCGGGCTGGCGGACGGCTACGGCTCCGACACCACCCGCACCGTGCACGTCGGTCCGCTCACCGACCGCGAGCAGCACGTGCACGACGTCGTGCGCGCCGCGCAGCAGGCGGGCGTCGACGCGGTCCGGCCAAGCGCCACCTGCCAGGACGTGGACCGCGCCGCCCGGGCCGTCATCGAGGACGCCGGGTTCGGCGAGCACTTCGTGCACCGCACCGGGCACGGCATCGGCCTGACGACGCACGAGCCGCCGTACATGGTCTCCGGCGAGGAGACCCCGGTCGAGGCGGGCATGTGCTTCTCCGTCGAGCCCGGGATCTACTTGCCCGGCGAGCTCGGCGTACGGATCGAGGACATCGTCGTCGCCTTCCCGAGCGGCGTACCCGGACTGGCCGACGCGCCGGGAGCGGCGATGCGGCTCAACACCTCCCCGCACGAGGTCGTCGTCGTGGAGTGACCTCAGCCGAGCATCGCACGGTCGTCGAAGCTCGCGCCCTTCACCTTGCCGAACTCGGCCATCAGCGCCTCGACGGTGAGCTTGCGCTTGGCGGCGTCGTCGGCCTCGAACACGATGCGCCCCTCGTGCATCATGATCAGCCGGTTGCCCAGCGCGATCGCCTGCTGCATGTTGTGCGTCACCATGAGCGTCGTGAGACCACCCTGGGCGACGATGCTGCCCGTGAGCGACGTGACGAGCGCGGCGCGCTGCGGGTCGAGGGCCGCCGTGTGCTCGTCGAGCAGCAGGATGCGGGGCCGCGTGAAGCCGGCCATCAGCAGCGAGAGCGCCTGACGCTGCCCGCCTGACAGCAGACCGACCTTGGCCTTCAGCCGGTCCTCCAGCCCGAGCTCGAGGGAGCGGAGCTCCTCCACGAACCGCTCGCGCCGCTTCTTCGTCACGCCCCGGCCCAGCCCGCGACGCTCGCCGCGCAGCAGGGCGAGCGACAGGTTCTGCTCGATCGTGAGGTCGGGCGCCGTGCCCGCCATCGGATCCTGGAACACCCGGCCCACGTACCGCGCCCGGCGGTGCTCCGGGAGGCGGTTCACGGTCGTGCCGTCGATGTCGATGCGCCCCGTGTCGACGCCGATGCGGCCGGCGATCGCGTTCAGCAGGGTGGACTTGCCCGCGCCGTTCGACCCGATCACCGTCACGAAGTCGCCCTCGTCGAGCCGCAGGTCGAGGTCGGTCAGGGCCCGGCGCTCGTTCACGGAGCCCGGGAAGAACGTCTTGCCGACGCCGTCGATCGTGAGCATCCTCAGGCCTCCTTCTGGGCGGGGGCCGGCGCGTCCTCGGCCACCGGGGCCGCGGCACGACCGTTGGCCCGGCCGCCGCGCAGGTCGCGCCACGACGGGACCCGCTTGAGCGGCCCCCACCGCGGCAGCAGCAGCGCGGCGACGACGAGCGCCGCCGTGACGGCCTTCATGTCGTTCGGGTTCAGCCCGACCTGGAGCGCGACGTAGATGATGATCCGGTAGAGGACCGCGCCGAGCACCACGGCGAGGCTGGCCATGAAGATGACCCGCTGGCCGAGCACCGCCTGGCCGAGGATCACGGAGGCCAGCCCGACGAGGATCAGGCCGATGCCCATGCTGATGTCGGCGAACCCCTGGTACTGCGCGACGAGCGCGCCGCACAGCCCGACCAGGCCGTTCGAGAGCGCGAGCGTGAGGATCGTCGTGAAGTCGGTGTCGACGCCCAGGCTCTTGATCATCTGCTTGTTGTTCCCCGTGGCCTGGATCGCCAGACCCAGGTCGGTGGCCAGGAACCAGTCGACGAGCAGCTTGAGCACGAGCACGCCGCCGAGGAAGGCGAGCGCGCCGAGCCAGGTGCCGCCCAGCAGGTCCGCGTCGCGCAGCGGCGTCATCAGGGTGTCCTCGCGCAGCAGCGGCACGTTCGCGCCGCCCATGATGCGCAGGTTCACCGACCACAGGGCGATCATCGTGAGGATGCCCGCGAGCAGCCCGTCGATGTGCCCCTTGGTGTGCAGCAGACCCGTGACGACGCCGGCGACCAGCCCCGCGCCGGCGCCCGCGAGCGTCGCCAGCACCGGGCTCTGCCCCGCCACGATCATCGACGCCGCCACCGCGGCGCCCGTCGTGAAGCTGCCGTCGACGGTGAGGTCGGGGAACCTCAGCACGCGGAACGTCAGGTAGACGCCCAGCGCCATGACCCCGTAGAGGAGCCCGAGCTCGACCGCTCCGATCATGAGGTCACTCGACGGTGCGGTCGGCGCGGTCCGTCACGGACGCGGGCAGCTCGACGCCCATGCGCTCCGCCGCGCCCGGGTTGACGATCAGCTCGACGTCGTTCGACGTCTCGACCGGCATCTCGGCGGGGTCCGCGCCGTCCTGCAGGATCTTCACGGCCATCTCGCCGGTCTGGTACCCGAGCTTCTCGTAGTCGATCCCGAGGGTGGCGATCGCGCCGCCCTCGACGGGGCCGGCGTCGCCGCTGACCACGGGGATCTGCTTCTGCTCGGCGACCTGGATCAGGGCGGCGATCCCGGAGACGACGGTGTTGTCGGTCGGCACGTAGATCGCGTCGACGTCCCCGAGCGACTGGGTCGCCTGCTGCACCTCGGCGGAGTTCGACACGGTGGCCTCGGAGATCGTCATCCCGAGACCCTCCGCGGCCTCCTTCGCGAGCTCGACCTGCACCTCGGAGTTCACCTCGCCCGAGCTGTAGACGATCCCGACGTTCTTGGCGTCCGGCGCGATCTCGGCGAGCAGCTCCAGCTGGTCCGCCACCGGGTTGAGGTCGCTCGTGCCCGTGACGTTCCCGCCGGGGCTGTCGTTCGAGTCCACCAGGCCGGCCGCCTCCGCGTCGGTGACGGCGGTGAACAGCACCGGGGTGTCGGTGATCGCCTGCGCGGCCGCCTGCGCCGCCGGCGTCGCGACCGTGAGCACCAGGTCGAGGTCGTCGTTCGCGAACGTCGTGGCGATGGTGTTGGTGTTCGGCACCTCGCCCTGCGCGTTCTGGTCGTCGTACTCGACCTCGACGCCCGCGTCGGCGAGGGCGTCCTTGAACCCCTGCGTCGCGGCGTCCAGCGCCGGGTGCTGCACGAACTGGAGCACGCCGACCGACGCCTGGTCGGCGCTTCCGCCGTCGTCGCCCGTCCCGCCGTCCGAGGAGCAGGCGGCAACGGCGAGCAGTGCGGCGACGCCGAGACCGGCGGCGAGGAGACGGGACCGAGGCTGTGACATGTGACGTCCTTGTGGCACGAGTCGAGCGGATGCGATCTGGGAATGCTACCGGTTCCCGGACCCTCGGCGGCCGTCAGCTCGGCGACGCCTTGCCGTGCCTCCAGTAGCCGACGAAGTCGACGTGCGCCTTGGGCCATCGCCGGTCGTTCACGAGGTGCCGGCGCACCCCCGCGGCGAGCGCCTGCTCGCCCGCCACGAGCGCGTAGCCGTCGCCGGCGGGCAGCCCGGCGTCGCGGACGACGGCGAGCGAGGCGCGGCCCGGGACCCCGCCGAGCGCGGGGTCCGCGGACGCCGCGCGGTCGCGCTCCACCCAGCGCAGGTCGACGCCGTCCGGCACGCGGAAGTCCTGCCGGTCGTCGGCGGTCGGCACCTCGACGACGGCGACCCCGCGGGCGTCGTCGGGCAGCGACTCGCAGATGCCGGCGACGGCGGGCAGGCCGCTCTCGTCGGCGACGAGCAGCGTCCACGCGCAGCCGGGGCGGGGCCGGTGGTATGCGCCCTGGTCGAGGATGCCGACCTGGTCCCCCGGCCGGGCCGTGAGGGCGAAGCCGGCGCCGGGGCCGGTCGGCGCGACCGTGCCGCCCGTGTCGTCCTCGTCGTGCCCGTGCAGCACGAAGTCCACGTCGATCTCCCGCAGCTCCGGCCGCGCGGCGCGGATCGTGTAGTTGCGCACGAGCGGGCGGCGGGACCGCGGGGTGGCCAGGTACTGGGCGTACCAGCCCAGGCTGGACGTGCGGGTCGGCAGGCGCAGCGTGTCCTGCCCGGCCCGCGGCAGGAAGAGCCGGAACCACTGGTCGTCGCCCACCAGCGTGAGGCGGTCGATGTCGTCGATGCCGAGGGTGACCCGCCGCAGGTGCGGGCCCACCTGCTTGGTGGTGACCACCTCGGCCACGAGGACGTGCGGGTCGACCGGCTTGCGAGGGGCGTAGGTGCTCACGCGACTAAGGTTAGGCGAACCTCACCTTTGAACGCCAGGCCTCTCGCGGACCAGGGCGCCGCACCCTCGCGCCCGCGGCGCCCTCGTGGCCGACACTGGGCACGTGCCCCACCGCCGCCCGCCACGCCCCGCACCGGTCCGCCCCGCGGGGGCGCTCGCGGTCGCCGCCCTCGCGCTCCTCGGCGCGTGCTCGTCGCCGGACGGGGCACCGGGCACGGACACGCCGACACCGGCAGAGCCGTCACGCACCGCCGCGACGTCGCCGGCACCGACGGTGACGCGGGTGCCGCTGACGGCCGGCGAGGTGACGCTCGAGGTGTCCGCCCCCGGCGCGAGCGACGCGCCGCGGGTGCACGCCTCCCCCGACCCCGCCACGTCCACCGCCACCCTGACCGTCGGACCGGCGGCGCTGGACGAGGACGACCCCGGGTGGGCGGGGCCGCCGCGGATCACCCTGACGTCGGCGGGGGCGCTTGCCGTGCACCGCGACGGCAGCGTGACGGTGCGTGACGGTGACCGGGCGCTCGGCGGGCTGGCCGCGCCGGACGGCGCACGGCTCGTCGCCGTCGACGACACCCACCTGGAGGTCCGCGCCGCCACGGACGTCGCGGACGGCGCCACGGCCCCGGGCGAGGTCACGGTCACGCTCGGCACCGACGGCGTCGCGAGCACCGCCTGGGGCGAGCGGGAGGGCGGCCGCTCGCTCGCCGTCGAGCCGACCGGCTGGGCGCGCGGCGCGGGCAAGGCCGGCACGGACGTCGTCTGGTCGGAGCTGGTCGGCGGCGACCCGGACGTCGACACGGCGACCATGCGCGACCAGCTGGAGTGCCACGCGATCGGTGCGCCCGACAAGGCGACGTGGAACCTCGAGCTGTGGCGGCCGGACGTCGGGCTCGTCGCGACGATGGCGGCCCGCTGCAACCCGACCCCTTGACGCATGCCGATATGGGTATATGTTTGATCCATGGCACGAGCAGCGACGACGACGGACGCGTTCAACGCGGTGGCCGAGCCCCGGCGCCGCGAGATCCTCGACGCCCTGGCGCAGGACGAACGCAGCGTCGGTGAGCTCGTCGAGCTGCTCCACGTCGCCCAGCCCGTCGTCTCCAAGCACCTGCGGGTGCTGCGGGAGGTCGGGCTGGTCGAGGTCCGCGACGACGGTCGTCGTCGCCTCTACCGCACCGACGCCCGGCCCCTGCGGGAGATCCACGCCTGGGTCGGCCGGTACGAACGGTTCTGGGAGGAGCGGTTCGAGCTCGTGGACGAGCTGCTCGCCGGCGGGCTCGACGAGCCACCCCACCGATGAGGAGAGTTCCCATGATCAGCAACACCCGGTCACCGCAGAAGGGCAGCGCGGTCGTGACGCTGCCGAACGACACCGACATCCAGGTCGTCCGCGAGTTCGCGGCGCCCGCCGCCGACGTGTGGCGTGTGTTCACCGAGCCCGAGCTCGTCGCCCGCTGGTGGGCGGGCCGGCAGGGCACCGTGACGAGCATCGACATCGACCTCCGCGTCGGCGGCGCCTACCGGTACGTCATGCAGGCGAACGAAGGGTTCGAGGTCGCGTTCCACGGCGAGTTCCGCGAGGTCGCCGCCCCGCACCGGCTGGTCCACACGGAGGTCTTCGAGGGCATGCCGGACGGGGAGTCGGCGGCGACCCTCAACACCTCGACGTTCACCGAGCACGACGGGCGCACGACCCTGACGCTCGTCACGAGCGCCCCGAGCAGGGAGGTCCGTGACGCGATGGTCGACTCCGGCATGGAGGCCGGCATGCAGGAAGGCTTCGACCTGGCGGACGAGGTCGCGGCGACCCTGGGCACCGCCGACTGACGCACCCGGGCGCGACGGCGCCCCCGCCCGGTGTCCGGGGCGGGGGCGCCGTCGGGCGTTCGCGGGCGGTCAGACGGCGGTGTACCCGCCGTCGATGAGCCAGTACGCGCCGGTGACGAACGAGGCGTCGTCCGACAGGAGGAACCGCACCACCCGGGCGACCTCCTCCGGCTCGCCCAGCCGGCCGAGCGGGTGCTTGCCCACGAGCGCCTCGCGCGCCTCGGCGGGCAGGCTCGACTCGACGAGCGGCGTCTTGATGTAGGCGGGGCCGACGGCGTTGATGCGCAGCCCCTGCGGGCCGTACTCGGCGGCCGCGTTCTTGGTGATGCCGACGACGCCGTGCTTGGCGGCGGTGTAGGCACCGTTGCCGAGCGCCGCGACCGTGCCGTGGATCGAGGCCATGTTGACGATGGCGCTCTCCCCCGCGCCCTGCTCGAGCATGGCCGGGATCTGGGCGCGCATCCCGTACAGGACGCCGTTGAGGTTGATCCCGATGACACGGTCCCAGTCGTCGAGGTCCGTCTCGCCGGCCGGAGCCTGCTTGCCGCCGATGCCGGCGTTGTTGACGGCGTAGTTCAGCCCGCCGAACGTCGCCTTCGCGAACTCGACCGCCTTGACGGAGTCCTCCTTGACCCCGGTGTCCTGCTGGAACGCCGCGGCCTCGCCGCCGGCGGCCGTGATCTCGTCGACCACCCGCTGCGCCGCGTCCAGACGGATGTCGGTGACGACGACCTTCGCCCCGTGCGCGGCCAGCTCCTTGCTGATCGCCTCACCGATTCCCGAGCCGCCGCCCGTCACGAGCGCCACCTTGCCGTCGAATCCACCGAACGCCATCTTCACTCCTTCGCACCTCGCCCCTGTCGGGCAGGAGGACGCGGGACGGAGTGTGACGCGGAGCGACGTGCCCGAGCGGCGGCGGACGGACCGCCCCGAGCCGTGCCGGCCGGGGCGCTGACCTCTCGACCGTAACGCCGCCACGGCCCGTCGGCGCGGGATCGTGACGAAAACCACTCACTCGGTCGGCTTTGGCCCGGAGTCGGCCGAGCCGCGCAGGTCGCGCAGCACCGCCGCCTCCTCGTCCGCGGTCAGTCCCGTGACGTCGGCGCCCGGGGTCGAGCGCAGCCACGCGAGCGTGTCGCGCGCCGTGTCCTCCACCGGCCGCGGCCGGAGCCCGGCGGCGAGCGCCGGCCCGGCGTCGTGCGCGGGCAGCCCGTCGTACTCGGGCCGGGGCAGCCACAGCGGCAGCGACCGCTCCCCCGCCCAGGGGCGGACGTCGGAGCCCTCGAGCTCGGCGCGCGACGCCCAGCGCCAGCGCGGCGCGGCGCCGCAACCGCGCGCGACGGCGTCGAGCACGTCCCCGACGGGGGTGATCGGGCCGACGCCGTCGAGCACGCCGCCCTCCCGACGCTCGGCGAGGTCCACGATCCAGGTGGCGAGGTCGCGCACGTCGACCAGCTGCACCGGGTCGGCCGGGTCCCCCGGGGCGAGCACGTCGGCCGTCCCGTCGTCGCGGACGCGCGCCATCCGCGACGGCCAGTACGTGAAGCGGCCGGACGGGTCCCCGGGCCCGGCGATCAGCCCGGGCCGGACGACGGCCGCGCCGGCCGCACCGTCGAGCACGATCCGCTCGCACGCCACCTTCATCGCGCCGTACGCCTCGGGCGTGCCGAGGGGGACGTCGTCCGGCTCGGGCTCGCGCAGGCGGCCGGCGCCGGGGCCGGCCGGGTCGGCGTCGTCGGCGTAGACGTTGATCGTGGAGACGAAGACCCAGTGCGCGTCGCCGAGGGCGGCGACAGCCTTGCGCACGTGCGACGGGGTGCGGGAGACGTCCACGACGGCGTCGAACCCGCCGGCCGCGAGCGCCTCCGGGAACGGCCCGTCGCGGTCGACGACGACGTGCCGCGCGCCGTCGGGCACCGGGCCGGAGCGGCCGCGGTTCGCCGCGACGACCTCGTGGCCGCGCGCCACCGCGTCCGCCGCGACGGCGTGGGACAGGAACACCGAACCACCGAGCACCAGGAGCCTCATGCGCTCACCCTGCCGTGCCGGCCGCGCCGGCCGCACGCGTTTCCGCCCCTGACAGAGGCGGCGATCAGGGACGGCGCCCCGCGAGCACGCAGAACTCGTTGCCCTCCGGGTCGGCGAGCACGACCCAGCTCTCCTCGCCGGTCTGGCCGACGTCGGCGCGGGTGGCCCCGAGGCCGAGCAGGCGGCGCACCTCGTCCGCTTGGTCGGCGTCGGCGGGGTTGACGTCGACGTGGAGCCGGTTCTTGACGGCCTTGGGCTCCGGCACGCGCGCGAACGTCAGCACCGGCGGCACGGGGCCGGGGCGGTCCTTGCCCTCGGGCACCTGCGGGGACCCGATCGTCACGACGTCGTCCTCGACGTCCTGCACCTCGTAGCCGAGGACGGCGCACCAGAACCGCGCCAGCGCGTCGGGGTCCGCGCAGTCGATCTCGATCTCCGTGAGCTTGCTGGTCATGGGTCCACCGTGACACGACCGGGCCGGTCGGCGCCGTGCGCGGGTGGCAGGATCGCCCGATGACCACCGACGAGCCCGACCCGCCGGCGCCGGTGCCCGGCGTCGTCCCCGCCCGTGACCGCACGGTCCACCTGGTCACCCACCCGGAGGCCACCCACCACGTCGACGGCCTGGTCGGCGGTCAGTTCGACTCCGACCTGACCGCGCGCGGCCACGCCGACGCGGCCCGCATCGCGGCCGAGCTGCGCCGGCGCGTCGACCAGGACCGTCGCGTCGCCGTCGTCACCTCGGACCTGCGACGGACCGCCCGGACGGCGGACGCGATCGGTACGGCCCTCGACGCCGGCCCGACGCAGGACGCCCGGCTCCGCGAGGCGTCCTACGGCGTCGCGGGCGGTCGCGACCAGGCGTGGCTCGACGCCCGGTCGCCGCGGCTCGACCCCGACGACGTAGCGCTCGCTGTCACATCCCGTCTCGGAAAGGACAGCGGGCGCTACGTCAGCATGCGATGGCGGCCCTGCCGAGATGGCGGGCGAAGAAGCGGACCGCGCTGCCGATCTCGTGCCGCGGCAGCTCCGCGTGCGCGCCCGGGTGGGCGTGCAGCGACTTGTCCGCCGCACCGAAGGCGTCGAACAGGGCGAGTCCTTCGTCGCGGGGCACGCGTTCGTCGTCCCACTGGAGCAGGAACCGGACCGGGACGGTGATCCGGCGGGCGGCCGGCGCCGAGGCCAGCGCACCGCCGAGCCCGAGCACCGCGGCCCGGACGCGCGGCTCGGCCGCGACGAACGGGATGCCGAGGCCGCAGCCGAGGGAGACGCCCCAGTAGCCGACCGGGCCGTCGCCGACGTGGTCGAGCCGCTGGACCGCGTCCAGCACCGCCCGCCACTCGGAGACGGTGCGCTCCGCGACCAGCGCCTGGAAGCGGGCGATCAGCGGGTAGAGGTCGGCGCCGGCATCGGCGCGGGCGCGGTTCTGTGCGGCGAGAGCGTCCAGCTCGTCGTCCTTCGGGCGGTCGCCGTGGCCGGGCACGTCGACCGCGACCGCCGCGAACCCGCAGTCCGTGACGAACCGGCGCGCTCGGGCCTCGACGCCCGGTGCGCGCTTGTGCTGGCCGCCGCCGTGGCCCATCAGGATCAGCGGGCGGGGGCCGGACGCGGATGCCGGCGACCACAGCACGCCGGGGATCTCGTCGAGGGAGAAGTGCTGCTCGCGGACGCCGTCGGACGACGTCGCGGGTTCGAGGTGAAAGCGCATGAGGGGACCCACCTTCGTGGTCGTGCCGCGGGCGCTCCCTATGCCGTGTGAGGAAGGGAGCCCCGACCTGTCTTCGTGCTGATCGGTCTCACCTCCCCCGGTTCTCGTGCTCGTCGTGCCGCGGTCTCGCGGCCGTGCTGCACAGCGCCGCGAAGGTACCACCGCCCGCAGGCCGTCCGCCCGCGAATATCGCGCTGGTAGGTTCGCCGCCGTGCCCGACTCCCCCGCCCCCGTCACGTTCCGGCCCGCCACCCGCGACGACCTTCCCCGCGTCGTGGAGCTCATCGCCGACGACGCCGTCGCCGCCGCGCGCACGGGCTCGTACGGCCCGGCGCACCTCGCGGGATTCGAGGCCATCGAGGCGAGCGCCAACGACGAGCTGGTCGTCGCCGAGCTGGACGGCGAGGTGGTGGGCACCATGCAGCTCACGTTCGTGCCCGGGATCTCGCGGAACGGCGCCACCCGCCTGCTGGTCGAGGCGGTGCGGGTCGACGCGCGACTGCGGGGCCAGGGGCTCGGCCGCGCGCTGATGGAGCACGCCCACGCCCGGGGCCGCGAGCGCGGGTGCGCCCTGGCCCAGCTCACGTCCGACAAGCAGCGCCCGGACGCGCACCGGTTCTACCGCTCGCTCGGGTACGCGCAGTCGCACGAGGGCTTCAAGCTGCCTCTCTGACGGCGGCCCCGCGGGCGCCGCGCGGGTCGCGGATCCCCACCAGGCTCACCAGGCCACCGGCGACGAGCAGCAGCGCCGTCACCAGCAGCGCCCGGTGGAACGACGCGACGTCGAGCACCCCGCCGACGATCACGCCCGCGAGCGCCACGGTCACCAACCCCGCCACGCGCGAGACGGCGTTGTTCGTCGCGGAGGCGATCCCGGCGTCGGCCGACGGCACCGCACCGAGGATCGCCGCGGTCAGCGGCGCGACCGTGATCGACAGGCCGAGTCCGAACACCAGCAGCCCCGGGAGCACCTGGGTCAGATAGGTGGCGCCCGCGTCCATCGTGAGCATGAGCAGGTACCCGCACCCGGCCACGACCGGCCCGAGCGTCATGAACCACCGGGGCCCGTACCTCCCGGCGAGCGTGCCGAACCGGGACGACAGCGCGAGCATCGCGAACGTGGCCGGCAGCTGCGCCACCCCGGCCTCCGTGGCGGAGTACCCGGCCACCTGCTGCAGGAACAGCGAGAGCACGAAGCCGCCGAACGCGAGGGCCCCGTACACGGCCACCGTGGCGACGTTGCCCCAGGCGAAGTTGCGGGCGGCGAACATCCGCAGCGGGAGCATCGGGTCGGTCACGACGCGCTCGCACATCACGAACGCCCCGAGCAGCACCACGCCGAGCACGAGGACGAGCCACTGGGCCTCGATGAGCCCGTACACGGCCGCCGCGAGGCCCGTCGCGGCGAGCGCCGCCCCGGGGACGTCGAGGCGCCGCCCCGTCGTCACGGCGCCGCCCGGGATGTCGCGCAGGAGCACGAGCGTCACGACGATCACCGGCACGTTGATCCAGAAGACCCACCGCCAGGACACGAGGTCGACGAGCCCCCCGCCGACGAACGGGCCGACGATCATCGCGGTGCCGGTCCAGGCGGTCCAGCGCCCGATGGCCCGCCCCTGCGCCTCGCCGTCGAACGCCCCGACGATCAGCGCCAGCGAGCTCGGGACGAGCAAGGCGCCGGCGACTCCCTGCAGCAGCCGGGCGAGCACGAGCACGGGCCCGGTCGGCGCGAGGGCGCACAGCACCGACGCGACGCCGAACCCCGCCAGCCCGATCGCGAGCACGCGGCGCCGCCCGTACAGGTCGGAGAGCGACCCCGCCAGCAGGATCAGCGCCCCGAGCGTGATCAGGTACCCGTCGACCACCCACTGCTGGAGGCTGAGGCGTTCTTCGCCGGTCCCGCCCAGCTCGTCGGCGATCGCGGGCAACGCGACGTTGACCACCGTCCCGTCGAGGAACGACACGAACGAGGCGAGGATCGCGACGAGCAGCACCCGCTGCCGCAGCCGTACGGTGTCCACCCGCCACACGCTACGGCGCGGCCGGGGGCTCGACCATCCGGTCGGCACGCCGGCGGCGGGCGAATATCCGGGTGCCGCGCGGCACCTGCCCGGCTAGCCTCGCGCCGTGACCCTGGAGATCCGCCGTTCCCGCCTCGCAGACGTCCCGGCCGCCCGCCGCCTCGGCGCCGAGGCGTTCGGGGTGCCCGACTCCCCGCCGCCGGAGCCCGAGCCGGACACGTGGCCGGCGGCGAACACCCGGCCGTGGGTCGCGCTCGACGACGGCGAGGTCGTCGCCGCGCTCGGGGTGCGCGCGTTCGCGTCGTGGTGGCACGGCACCCGGGTGCCGACGGCGGGCCTGGCGGGCGTCACGGTGGCGGCCGAGCGGCGCGGCTCCGGCCTGCTGCGCCCGCTCGTCGACACCGCGCTGGCGGAGGCCCGCGAGGCCGGCGACCTGGTCTCGACGCTGTACCCGTCGTCCGCGGGGATCTACCGCGGGCTCGGATACGAGGTGGTCGGCGCCTTCGAGGACGTGCGGTTCCCGATGGCGGCGCTCGCCGCCGTGCGCCCGCCCACCGGCGACGTGCGGGCGCGGCGGGCCACCGCGGCCGACGTGCCCGCGGTCCGGCGCGTCTACGAGGACTGGGCGTCGGCGCAGAACGGGCCGCTGTCCCGCGCCGAGGCGCCCTTCACGATGGAGCCGGACGAGATGGTCGGCCCGGACGCCGAGTACACCGGCGTCACGCTGGCGGTCACCGGTGCGGGGCCGGACGAGCGGGTGCTCGGCTTCGCGAGCTGGTCCCGCGGCGCCGGCTACGACCGCACGAACGCCCTCGAGGTCGACGACCTCGTCGCCCTGACGCCGGACGCCGCCCGGGTGCTGTGGCGCCTGCTCGGCTCGTTCGCCGCCGTCGCCGGGTCCGTGCAGGTCTCGACGTCGGGCGGCTGGTCGGGTCTCGACCCGGCGCGCCTCGTGCTGCCGGACCACGCCGCGTCCTCGGAGCCTCGCCCGTACATGCTGCGCCTGCTCGACGTGCCGGGAGCCCTCGGTGCCGCCGTCGTCGCGCCGGTGACCGCGCGCGTGCCGTTCGCCGTGGTCGACCCGCGGACGCCGGACCTGGAGGGAGCCTGGGTGCTGGAGGCCGCCGGGGCCCGGGTGGGCGTCACGCCGGACGACGGCGCGGTGCCGGGAGACCGGATGACGTTCACCTCCGCCGGGCTGGCCCAGTCGTACGCCGGCGCGCAGTCGACGGCGAACCTGCGGCTCGCGGGCGACCTCACCGGGCCGGCCAGGCACGACGCCGTCTGGGACGCCCTGTGGGGCGGCCGTCAGGTGCACGTGCGCGACTACTTCTGACGGCCGTCGAGCGTCCCGATCCGCGTCCGGTCGCGCGGGCGGCGCCGCGCTCGGGGCGGTGGTGGGCGCGCTCGTGCTGCGCGCGGTCTCGCGCCCGGGCGCACGACGCGCCCGTCCACCCCGCGACTGAGCGCCCTGAACGTCCTGCCCGTCCGGGCACCGGCGCTGGCCACCATACCTAGAGGTAGGTATGGTGGTCGCATGGCCACCGACACCGACGCGCGCGCCCGCCTCGTCACCGCGGCGCGCGAGCTCATCGCCGCCCAGGGCGTCGGCGCCACCAGCCCGCGCCAGGTGCTACGGGCCAGCGGCGTCGGACAGGGCAGCCTCTACCACCACTTCCCCACCAAGCACGACCTCGCCGCCGCCGCCGTCGGCGCCACCGTGGACGACGCGCTCGCCGCCGCCCGGCGCGACCTGGACCCCGGCCCGGACGCCGACGACGATCCCGTCGCCCGCGTCGTCGCCTACCTGGAGCGCCCCCGCGAGGCGCTCGCCGGCTGCAAGATCGGGCGGCTCACCAGCGACCAGGCCGTCATGGACGACGGCACCCTGCACGACGTGGTCACCGCCTACTTCGTCCGCCTGCTCGACGCCGTGACCGCGACCCTGCGCGAGGCGGACCTCCCCGAGGACGTCGCCCGGGACCGCGCGCACGCCGCCGTCGCGATCGTGCAGGGCGGCTACGTGCTCGCCCGCGCCACGGGCGACCCGGACGCGATGCGCGCCGCGGTGCGCGGCTTCGTCCACGTGCTCACCACCGGCCTCGCCCCCGACCGACAGGAGACCGCATGACGTTCCGCGACCGGCTGCGCGCCCTGCCCAGCTTCCCGCCCGGCCTGCCGCCCTTCGGCGTCGACCTCGACGACCTCGACAGCGCACCGCGGACACCCCAGGAGCTCTTCACCGCGTGGTTCGACGACGCCCTGGCCGCCGCCCTCCTCGCCCCGCACGCGACGACGCTCGCGACCGCCGGCCCCGACGGCGCCGTGCACGCGCGCACCGTGGTCCTCAAGGACGTCACGGACACGGGATGGTGGTTCGCCGGGCACGCGACCAGCCCCAAGGGGCGCGACCTCGCCGCCAACCCGCACGCCGCGCTCGTGTTCCTCTGGCGCGAGCTCGGCCGCCAGGTCCGGGTGGCGGGCACCGCCACCTCGGGCGGACCGGAGGCGAGCGCGGCCGACTTCCGCGCACGCCCCGAGGGGTCGCGCGCCGCGGGCCTCGTGGACCACCAGAGCGAGCCGCTGGGCTCGCGCGAGGAGTACTGGTCGGCGTTCGCCGCCGAGCTGGACCGCACCCGGCGCGACCCCGACGCCGTCGCCCCCGCATGGACCGCCTGGACGCTCGACCCGGTGGAGGTCGAGTTCTGGCAGGCGAGCGACGACCGCGGGCAGGCCCGCCTGCGGTACCGCAAGGACCCGAGCACCACCCCGACCGCCTGGACCAAGGAGCTCCTGTGGCCATGACCGACTCCCCCGCTCTCACGCACGCGCTGGACGACGCGGACGCCGCGCTCGGCACGCTGACCGAGGCCGTGCGCGACCTGCCCGCCGACGCCGGGGCGGCGCCGTCCGCCCTGCCGGGCTGGACGCGCGGGCACGTGCTCGCGCACGTCGCGAACGTGGCCGCCGCCCTGGCCCGGCAGGCCGAGTACGCCGCCCGCGGCGAGCGGATCGAGCCGTACGACGGCGGCAGGCCGGGACGTGACGCCGCGATCGAGGCGGCCGCGACCCGCGCGACCGGCGAGCATGTCGCCGCGCTGGAGACGGCGCGCGAGCGGCTGGCCGCGGCGTGGCCGGCCCCGGGCGACGCCCTGTGGTCCGCGCCGGTGGCGTACCGCGACGGCGTCCTGGCCGACGTCGCGCTCGCCTGGTGGCGGGAGGCCCGGATCCACGCCGTCGACGCCCTCGTCGGCCTGGGGCTCAACACGTGGGACGACGCGTTCTGCGCGCACCTGCGCGACTTCCTCGCGGTGCGGCTGCCCGACTACGGCGCGGGGCTGGAGCTGGTCGGCGACCGGCGCGACGTGGCGGCGTGGCTCGCCGGGCGCGAGCCGGCGGGGCCCGTCGAGGCCGTCAGGGAGGGGTCCGCCGTCCCGCTGCCCGACCTCGCCCCGTGGCCGTCCGCACCCTCGCCGCGATGACGCGGACGCGCTGACCTGCACCGTCGTCCGGAGCAGCTGTGACGTACATCACTGCAGGTCAGCGCGCCGTGTGAGGTTGCTCTCATTGTTTGTGACAGTTTTCACGCGCGTCGTAGCATGGCGGGCGTGACTCCTCGCGAAACGACACCAGGGACCCCGCTGGGATCCGACGTCGACGTCGTCCTCATCGGCGGCGGGATCATGAGCGCCACGCTCGGCACGCTGCTCCAGCAGCTGGAGCCGTCGTGGTCGATCCGCATCTACGAGCGCCTGGACGACGTCGCCCAGGAGTCCTCCAACCCGTGGAACAACGCCGGGACGGGGCACGCCGCGCTCTGCGAGCTCAACTACACGCCGGAGAAGGCGGACGGGTCGATCGACATCAGCAAGGCGGTGACGATCAACGAGCAGTTCGAGACCTCGCGCGAGCTGTGGCAGCACCTCGTGGCCACGGGGCGCCTCAAGGACGACTCGTTCCTGTCCCGCACCCCGCACATGACGTTCGTGCGCGGCGAGAATAACGTCGACTACCTGCGCCGCCGGCACGAGACCCTCAGCGCGCACCCGCTCTTCCGCGACCTCGAGCTCAGCACCGACCCGTCCACGATCGCCGGCTGGGCCCCGCTGCTCACGACCGACCGCGACCCGGACGAGCCGATCGCCGCCACCCGCGCCACGTCGGGCACCGACGTCGACTTCGGCAACCTCACGCGCCAGCTCGTCGACGGCCTCGTCGAAGGGGGCGCCGAGCTGAAGCTGCAGCACGAGGTGAAGAGCCTCAAGAAGACCAAGGACGGGCGCTGGCGCCTGAAGGTCAAGGACCGCTCCTGGAACGCCGTGAGGCGCACCAGCACCGTCACCGCGAAGTTCGTGTTCGTCGGGGCCGGCGGCGGCGCCCTGCCGCTCCTGCAGTCGGCCGGGATCCCGGAGATCAAGGGCTTCGGCGGGTTCCCCATCTCGGGCGAGTTCCTGCGCACCGCGGACCCCGAGGTCGTCGCCCGACACCAGGCCAAGGTCTACGGCAAGGCCGACGTCGGCGCCCCGCCGATGTCCGTGCCGCACCTGGACACCCGCGTCATCGACGGCCGGCAGTACCTCATGTTCGGCCCGTACGCCGGCTTCAGCCCCAAGTACCTCAAGAAGGGCAAGTACCTGGGCCTGGTCACGTCGCTGCGGCTGCACAACCTCACGTCGATGCTCGGCGCGGGGCTGAAGAACCTCGACCTCACCCAGTACCTCGTCGGCCAGCTCGCCGCCGCGCCGGAGACCAAGTTCGCCGCGCTGCAGCAGTTCATGCCGACGGCCAAGCCCGGCGACTGGGAGAAGATCACCGCCGGCCAGCGCGTGCAGGTCATCAAGCGCGACGCGGACGGCAAGGGCGTGCTGCAGTTCGGCACCGAGATCGTCTCGGCGGAGGACGGCTCGATCGCGGGCCTGCTCGGCGCCTCCCCCGGCGCGTCGACCGCGGCGTCGGCCATGGTGGACGTGCTCGAGAAGTGCTTCCCGTGGCGGTTCACCAAGTGGCGCCCCGAGCTCGCGAGCGTCATGCCGAGCCTGGACGGCGTGCCTGCCGACGCCAGCACTCTCGACGCGGCTCCGGCGCCCGAGGTGCCCTCCGTGCACGCCGACGGCGTCCTCGACGCCTCGGTGTACGAGTCACAGGCCTCCTCCCGCATCTGACCCCTACCGCCCCGCAGAGTTGTCAGGGTGAGCGCCAGGTATACCTCGCGCTCGGCCTGACAACTACCACTGCTGGGGAGTTGTCAGAGTGAGCGCGGCATATGTCTCGCGCTGAGTCTGACAACTGGTGGTTCAGAGGGCCTGGACGATCTTGTCCACCTGCTCGCGCGCGTCGCCGAAGAGCATCGCCGTGTTCTCCCGGAAGAACAGCGGGTTGGCCACACCCGCGTAGCCGGTGGCGAGCGAGCGCTTGAACACGACGACGTCGCGCGCCTTCCACGCCTCGATCACCGGCATCCCCGCGATGGGCGACGCCGGGTCGTCCTGCGCGGCGGGGTTGACGGTGTCGTTCGCGCCGACCACCAGGACGACGTCGGTCGTCGGCAGGTCCGGGTTGATCTCGTCCATGCCGAGTACCACGTCGTACGGCACCCGCGCCTCGGCGAGCAGCACGTTCATGTGCCCGGGCAGCCGCCCGGCCACGGGATGCACGGCGAACCGGACCTCCACGCCGCGCGCCCGCAGCCGCTCGGCGAGCTCCGCGACCGGATGCTGGGCCTTGGCCACCGCCATCCCGTAGCCGGGCACCACGACCACGGACCGCGCGGCGGTGAGCAGGCCCGCGACGGCGTCGGGAGAGGTCTCGTGCACCTCGCCCTCGGCGCCGGCGGCGCCCGCTCCGGGGCCGGAGCCCGTCGCGCCGAACCCGCCGAGGACGACGGACCAGAACGACCGGTTCATGGCCCGGCACATGAGGTAGCTGAGGATGGCGCCGGACGCGCCGACGAGGGCCCCGGTGACGACGAGCAGGTCGTTGCCGAGCGTGAACCCGGCGGCGGCCGCGGCCCAGCCGGAGTACGAGTTAAGCATCGACACCACGACGGGCATGTCGCCGCCGCCGATCGCGGCGACGAGGTGCCAGCCGAGCGCGAGGGCGAGGATCGTCATCGCCACGAGGGGCGCGACGCCCGCCCCGCCGGCGACGAACCACGCCAGCAGGGCCGCGCACAGCACCAGCACCAGCAGGTTGAGGGCGTTGCGGGCGGGCAGCGTGAGCGGTGCCGAGGGCAGCCGCCCGGAGAGCTTGCCGAACGCCACCACCGACCCGGTGAACGTCACGGCGCCGATGAGCACGCCGAGGAACACCTCGACCCGGTGCACGACGTCGCCCGCCGGGGCCGTGAGGTACGAGCCGTAGCCGACCAGCACCGCCGAGAGCCCGACGAAGGAGTGCAGCAGCGCGATGAGCTCGGGCATCTGCGTCATCTCGACGCGGCGGGCCCGCCACGTGCCGACGGCGGCACCGACCACGAGCACCAGCAGGATCAGGCCGGCGGTCACGGGCCAGGGGCGGGCCGAGCGCTCCAGGGCGAGCGCGACCGTGGCGACGATCGCGAGCGCCATGCCGACCATGCCGAGCACCGTCCCGCGGCGGGCCGTGGTCTGCGCGGACAGGCCCGCGAGCGACCCGACGAACAGCAGCGCCGCCACCAGGTAGGCCGCCTGGGCGACGGACGTCGCGGTCACGGCCCGTCACCGCCCGCCCGGAACATGCCGAGCATCCTCCGGGTGACGAGGAACCCGCCGAACACGTTGATGCTCGCGAGCGTCGCGGCGACCACCGCGAGCGTCGTGACGAGGGGCGAGTCGTCGCCGATCTGCAGCAGCGCGCCGACCAGGATGATGCCGCTGATCGCGTTGGTCTGGGACATCAGGGGCGTGTGCAGGGCGTGCGTCACGTGGGAGATCACGTAGAAGCCGACCACGACGGCGAGGGCGAACACGGTGAGGTGCCCGACGGCGTCGGGCGGGGCGGCGGCGGCGAGCAGCGCGACGGCCACGGCGCCGAGGCCGGCGAGCACGGCGCGGCGACGGCTCCGCAGGGGCGCCGGGGCCGGCGCTGCGGGCGCGGACGAGGTGCCGGGCGTCTCGTGCTCCGCGGCCGGAGCCGGGGCCGGGGCCGCCGAGACCGTGACCGGGGGCGGCGGCCACGTCACCTCGCCGCCGGCGGTCACGGTCATGCCGCGGACGACGACGTCGTCGGCGTCCAGGACGGGCCGCCCGTCCCGCCCCGGGGTGAGGAGCGTGAGCACCCCGACGACGATCCCGCCGACGAGGCGCGACGAGTGCCGGCCCAGCCGCGCGGGCAGGTCGGTGTACCCGAGCACCACGACGCCGCCGGCGGTGACGACGCGCTCCCCGGGCACGGTGAGCTCGCAGTTGCCGCCGCCGGGGGCGGCGAGGTCCACGACCACGGACCCCGGTCGCATGGCCTCGACCGCGGCGCGCGTGAGGGTGGTCGGCGCGGTGCCGCGCACGAGCGCGGTGGTGACGACGACGTCGGCCGCGGACGCCTCGTCGGCGTAGACGCGCAGCGCGGCGGCCTCCTGCTCGTCGGTGAGCGCCGCGGCGTAGCCGTCGGCGCTGACCGTCTGCGTGGCGTCGGCGGCCCGCACGGCCGTGGCGCCGAGGGACTCGATCTGGTCGGCGGCCTCGGGCCGGACGTCGAAGGCGCGCACCTCGGCGCCGAGGCTCACCGCCGTGCCGATCGCCGCCAGCCCGGCCACGCCGGCACCGATGACGAACACCCGGGCGGGCGGCGTCGTCCCGGCGGCGGTGACCTGCCCGGCGAACATGCTGTCGAGCTCCTCGGCGGCCTCGACGACGGCCCGGTACCCGGCCACGTTGGACAGCGCGGACAGGACGTCCAGCGACTGGGCCCGGGAGATGCGGGGCACCGCGTCCAGGGCGAGCGCGGTGACCTCGCGCGCGGCGAGCGCGGCGAGCAGCTCGGGGCGGGCCGCCGGGGCGAGCCGGGAGACGAGGACGGCGCCCGGCCGCAGCAGGTCGAGCTCGTCGGCGCCGGGCGGGTCGAGCGTCACGACGACGTCCGCCGCCCAGGCCTCGGCCGGGCCGACCAGGCGTGCCCCGGCGGCGTCGTACGCGTCGCGCTCGGCCGCCGGGCCCACGGTCCCGGCGGCCGAGCGTTCGACGAGCACCTCGTAGCCGAGGTCGGCGAGGGTTCCGGCGGCCTCGGGGGTGACGGCGGCGAGCCGGGGGTCGGACCCGGCGGCGCGGGGCGCGCCCAGGCGCACGGCGGGCCTCAGCCGTCCGTACAGAGCGGGTCGGCGTGGCCCCCGCGCGGCGCGCCCCGCAGGTGCTCCGCGCGCTCCCGGTGGACCTCGTCGACGACGGCGGGCCGGGGCGGCGCCTCCAGGAGGCGGGCGGGGATCGGAGGGCGGGGCACGGGACCTCCTCGGGCCGGGGTGACCTGCGGCGGGACGGTGGGCCCGCCGAGGGTGTCGGACGAGCCCGACGCTACGCCCGGGCGCCGGGTGCGCGCGCGTCGTCGTCCCGGCGCGCCAGTCCGTCCGGGACGCTAGGGTGCACGGCAAGCGCTTCCCGACGCCCCCCCAGGAGGAACACCGTGCCCGACTCCCCCGCCCGCAGCGTCCACGTCGTCGGCGACTCCACCGCCGCCCCCAAGGGCGCGGGCGCCGCGCCCGAGACCGGCTGGGGCATGGCCCTCGGCTACTACCTCGCCGACGGCGTCGCGGTGGCGAACCACGCGCGCAACGGCCGCAGCACGCGCAGCTTCGCCGCCCAGGGCCTCCTGGACGCCGCCCTCGACGCCGTGCGGCCGGGCGACGTCTTCCTCGTGCAGTTCGGGCACAACGACGCCAAGGAGTCCGACCCGGAGCGCTTCACCGAGCCGTGGTCGACCTACGCCGCGAACCTGCGCGACTACGTCGCCCGGGCGCGCGACGCGGGCGCCGTCGCCGTCCTGGCGACGCCCGTCGAGCGGCGCAGCTTCGACGACGACGGCTGGGCGCTGCCGTCCCACGGGGAGTACCCGGACGCGATGCGGTCGGTGGCGGACGACCTCGACGTGCCGCTCGTCGACGTCCAGCGCGCCTCGCTCGCCCTGTGGCAGGAGCTCGGCCCGCGGACGACCGCGGAGTACTTCCTGCACGCCCCGGACGGCCGCAAGGACAACACGCACTTCAACCCGCCCGGTGCCGGCGCGATCGCGCGGATCGTGGCCACCGGGCTGCACCGCGCGGACGTGCTGGCCGACCACGAGGTGCGCCGCCTCGACGAGGAGGTGCCGGCGGAGTGGTTCGCCTGGCTGCCGCAGGACCCGGCGTGACGGTGCGGTAGTCTGGAACGAGTTGGAACCGGTTCCAGACTTTGCCTCGGGAGGACGCATGGTCACCTTGCGCGACGTCGCGCGGGCGGCGGGCGTGTCCCTGGCCACGGCCTCCCGGGCGCTGAGCGACGCCCCGCACGTCTCGGCCGGCAACCGCGAGCACGTGCTCCGCACCGCCGACGAGCTCGGCTACCGCCCGCACCACGCCGCCCGCTCGCTGACCACCGGCAGCACGGCCACGGTCGGGCTCGTCGTGCCGGACCTCGCCAACCCCTTCTTCGCCGCGGTCGCCAAGGGCGTGCAGGCCCGCGCCCGCGAGACGGGCCGCGAGGTGCTGGTCGCCGACACGGACGAGGACGCCACGCTCGAGCAGGACGTCGTGGGGCGGCTCGGCGCGCGCGTCGACGGGCTCGTCCTCTGCTCGCCGCGCATGCCGTCCGACGCGCTCGCGACGCACGCCGCGAGCGGCAGGGTGGCGCTGGTCAACCGCGAGGCGCCCGGCGCGCCGTCGATCTCCTTCGACATCGCCGACGGCGTCCGCCAGGCCGTCGCGCACCTGCGCGCCCTCGGCCACCGCGACGTCGCCTACGCGGGCGGGCCGCGCTCGTCCTGGTCGGACGCCGAGCGCCGCACCGCGCTGGCGGGCGTCACCGGGGGCGGCACCGGCGACGTGCTGGACCTGGGCAGCTTCCGGCCCACCCACGGCGGAGGCGTCCAGGCCGCGGACCTCGCGCTGGCCGCCGGCGCGACCGCGGTGCTGTGCTTCAACGACCTGGTCGCCCTGGGCGTCCTGGCGCGCCTGCACGCGCGCGGGGCGCGCACCCCCCAGGACGTCTCCGTCGTCGGGTTCGACGACGTCGCCACCGCCGCCCTCGTGACCCCGGCGCTGACCACGGTGGCCGTGCCGCTCGCCCGCGCCGGGCGCGAGGCGGTCGACCTGCTCGGCGCGGGCGCGATACCGGACGCGCCGCCCGCGCACCGCCGACTGCCCGTCGAGCTCGTCGTCCGCGCCTCGACGGCACCCGCGCCCGCCGGCTCCTCCCCCACCCGCACCGCCGATCCCGAGGTCGTGATCCGATGAGCATCACCCCCAGTCGCCCCCTGCTGCCCCTGAGCCCCGTCGCCGCGGCGGTCGCCGCGGGCGACGAGGCGCCCCTGCCCGGCGTCGTGGACCTCGCCGAGGTCGCGCTGCTGCTGCGCCCCGACGACGACGTCGCGGTGGCGACCCGGCAGGTCCCCGCGGGCACCGCGGTGCGGCTCGGCGACGGCACGACGGTGACGACGACGGGCACGCTGCCCCGCGGCCACAAGCTGGCCGTGCGCGCCGTACCCGGCGGCGGCGAGGTGCACAAGTACGGGCAGTCGATCGGGCGGGCGAAGGGCGCCATCGCGCCCGGCGAGCACGTGCACGCCCACAACCTCGGCATGGACGACGGCGCGCGCGCCTACGAGTTCGGCACCACCCGCACGACGCTGCCCGCGCCCGCGCGCCGGGACACGTTCGCCGGCTACCGCCGCTCCGACGGCCGCTGGGGGACGCGCAACTACGTCGGCATCCTCACCTCGGTGAACTGCTCGGCGTCCACCGCCCGGCTGATCGCGGACCAGTTCCGCGGGCCGGTGCTCGACGCATACCCGCACGTGGACGGCGTCGTCGCGCTCACCCACGACACCGGGTGCGGGCTCGTGCCGACGTCCGAGGGCGCCCAGGTGACGCTGCGCACGCTGCGCGGCTACGCGACGCACCCGAACATGGCGGGGCTGCTCGTCGTCGGGCTGGGCTGCGAGATGCTGCCGGGCAGCGCCGTGCTCGACGGCGCCGCGCTGCGCGACGACCTGCCGGTGCGGACCCTGACCATCCAGGAGACCGGGGGCATCCGAGCGACCGTGCGCGCGGGCGTGGCCGCGATCACCGAGATGCTGCCCGAGATCGACGCCCTGCGGCGGACCGAGGCTCCGGCCTCCGAGCTGGTGCTGGGCCTCAACTGCGGCGGCTCCGACGGGTTCTCCGGGATCACGGCGAACCCGGCGCTCGGGCACGCGTCCGACCGGCTCGTGGCGCAGGGCGGCACGTCGATCCTCGCGGAGACGCCGGAGGTCTTCGGCGCCGAGCACCTGCTGCTGCGCCGCGCCGTGTCCGAGGACGTGGGCCGGCGGCTGCTGGACCGCCTCGACTGGTGGCAGGACTACGCGGCGGCCGGCGGCGGCACGCTCGACAACAACCCGTCGCCCGGCAACAAGGCGGGCGGCCTGACCACGATCCTCGAGAAGTCCCTCGGGGCCGTGGCCAAGGCCGGCACCGCCGACCTCGTCGCCGTGCACGAGTACGCCGAGCCCGTCACCGAGCGCGGCATGACGTTCATGGACACCCCCGGCTACGACCCGGTCTCCGTGACCGGCATCGTCGCCGGCGGCGCGACCGTCGTCGTCTTCACCACCGGGCGCGGCTCGGTGCTCGGCTGCAAGCCGACCCCGTCGATCAAGGTCGCGACGAACTCCGACACCTACCGGCGCATGAGCGAGGACATGGACCTCGACGCGGGCCGGATCGTCGAGACCGGCGCCTCGGTGGAGGAGGTCGGCGACGAGCTCTTCGCCATGATCCTCGCCGTGGCGTCCGGCGAGCAGACCGTCTCCGAGGAGCTCGACCTCGGCGCCGACGAGTTCGTGCCCTGGCAGCTCGGCGCCGTCACCTGAGCCCGGCCGGTGGGACGGCCGCCGGACCGTCCCGCGGCGGCGGCTAGGCTGGGCGTCCCGCGCCGTCGAAGCACTGGAGGTCTGGCGCACGTGACTGGCTCGAGGACGCTGGCGATCTTCCTGGACGTGGACGGCACCTACGCCGACCGAGGCGTGGTGCCCGAGGCGCACGTGCAGGCGGTGCGCAGCGCACGCCGCGCCGGGCACCGGGTGCTGCTGTGCACGGGCCGCCCCGCGTCGATGCTGCCGGACCCCCTCCTGGACGCCGGCTTCGACGGCGTCGTGGCGTCGGCGGGCGCCTACGTGCGGCTCGACGGCGAGGTGCTCGCCGACCGGCGCTTCCCGGCGGGCCTCGCGGCCGACGTCGTGCGTGTGCTCGACGAGCACGGCATCGCCTACCTGCTCGAGACGCCCGAGGCGGTCTACGGACCCGTCGGCCTCGACGACCGACTCGTCGTCCGCGGCGACGCGGCCCCGTCCGAGATCCTCGACGTCCTGCGCATGCCCGGGGACCTGAGCGACGTCGAGTTCGCGAAGATCAGCTACTTCGACGCCCCGCTCACGCTCGACGCCCTGCGCGACCGGCTCGGCCCCGAGGTCGACGTGCTCCCGAGCTCGTACGCCGACGGCGGGGCGCACGCCGGCGAGATCCAGCTCTCGCGGGTGCACAAGGCAGTCGGCGTCGAGACCGTCGTGACGCACCTCGGCCTCACCGCCGCCGACGTGGTCGCCGTCGGCGACGGGCACAACGACACGGAGATGCTCGCCTACGCGGGCCACGCCGTCGCCGTGGAGGGCGCGCCGCCCGCGCTCCTGGCCTCGGCCGACCTCCTGGTCCCCGGCCCCGCGGGTCACGGCGTCGCTCTCGCCTTCGAGCGGCTGGGGCTGCTCGATGCCGCTAGCATCCCCGGCAGGAGCAGCTGACCCGCGACCCGACCCACCGTGCCGACCCACCGACGACGACGTCGGCCGGACGCCCACCAGGAGGACGCATGGCGAACCTCGACCAGCTCACCGAGACCCATCTCGCCACGGCACGGTCGGCCGAGCACGGCCGCAGCGCCGAGATCCTCGTCCACGACGGCCCGCTGCGCCAGACGGTCATCGCGCTGGCGGCGGGCGTCGAGCTCGGCGAGCACAACTCCCCGCCGGCCGCGTCGGTCCAGGTGCTGCACGGACGGGTGCGGGTGACCGCGCTCGACGCCGGCGACGAGGACGTCGGCGTCGGCGAGCTGCGGGTGCTCACCCACGACCGGCACGCCGTCCGGGCCCTGACGGACGCGGCGTTCCTGCTCACCACGGTGACGGGCTTCGACTGGCCCGGCTCCCCCACGGCCTGACCCCGCCGTCGGCACCGGCCCGACGACGCCCCGCGGGCCCGACCCGGACACCCGGGGCGGGCCGTCGGCCTGCCCTCAGCCCCTCGACGCCACCGCGCCCGCCCCTGGCGCACGGTGGCGCCATGCTCTAGCGTGCGGAACGTTGGCTGATCGTTACTGACGCAAAGGAGCACAGTTCGATGAGATCCGATCACCGCAGGCCCGGTCACGGGTCACCCCCCGCACGACGCCGGCTGGCGGGCGGCGGCGCCGCGGCGCTCGTGGCCGCCGCGCTCGCCGTCCCCGCCACGGCCGCGGCGGACACCGCCCAGGACGGCGCGGCCGCCGCCGACGCGAGCTCGCTCGGCCCGATCACGGACGTGGCCGCCGACGGGGACACCTGGACGTTCACCGCCGGGGACGCCGCGCTGCGCGTCACCGTCGCCGCCGACGACGTGCTGCACGTCGAGATGGCGCCCGACGGACAGTTCACCGACCCCGACGCCGACCCTGAGGACCCGGACGCGCCCGACGCCGACATCGTCGTCGGCGAGCCCGAGGGCGCCGAGGCCACGCTCACCGAGACCGACGACGCGTACCTGCTGGCCACCGACGCGGCCACGCTCACGGTGACGAAGGACCCGGCGACCCTGCACCTCGCGGACGCCGACGGCACCACGCTGCTGTCCGAGACGGCGCCGCTGTCGTGGTCCGCCGACGGCACGACCCAGTCGCTCGCCCGCGGCGCGGACGAGCAGTTCTTCGGCGGCGGCATGCAGAACGGCCGGTTCAGCCACCGGGGCGAGGAGATCACGATCTCCCGCGACTACAACTGGGACGACGGCGGCAACCCGAACGCCTCGCCGTTCTACCTGTCGAGCCACGGCTACGGGGTGCTGCGGCACACGTTCGCGCCCGGCACCTACGACTTCGACGCGCCGGTGCGCACGACGCACGAGGAGCAGCGCTACGACGCGTACCTCTTCGTGGGCGACACCCGCGAGGTGCTCGACGACCTCACGGCGCTCACCGGCCGGCCCGCCATGCTGCCGATGTACGCGATGGAGCTGGGCGACGCCGACTGCTACCTGCACAACGCCAACCGCGGCGAGCGCGAGACCCTGCGCGACGCCACCGCCGTCGCCGACGGCTACCGCGAGCACGACATGCCGCTGGGCTGGATGCTCGTCAACGACGGCTACGGCTGCGGTTACGAGGACCTCGGCGCCACCGGCGACATGCTCGCCGACCACGGCGCCGAGCTCGGCCTGTGGACCGAGTCGGACCTCACGGAGCAGGAGTCCGAGGTCGCGGCCGGGGTCCGCGTGCGCAAGACGGACGTCGCCTGGGTCGGCCCCGGCTACCGGTTCGCGCTCGACGCCTGCGAGCAGGCGTCCGACGGCATCACGGACTTCAGCGCCGACCGGTCCACCGTGCTGACCGTCGAGGGCTGGGCCGGGACGCAGCGCTGCGGCGCCGTGTGGAGCGGCGACCAGTCCGGGTCGTGGGAGTACATCCGCTGGCAGATCCCGACGTACGCGGGCACGTCGCTCTCGGGCCAGCCCACGTCGACGGGCGACGTCGACGGCATCTTCGGCGGCAGCCCCGAGACGTACGTGCGCGACCTGCAGTGGAAGATGCTGCTGCCGATGACGTACGCGATGAGCGGCTGGGCGGCCAGCGACAAGCAGCCGTGGCGGTACGGCGAGCCGTACACGTCCATCAACCGCACGTACCTGCAGCTGCACGAGCGGCTGCTGCCCTACCTGTACACGTACGTGGCCGAGGGCCACAAGACCGGGCTGGGCGCCACCCGCCCGCTGTACGTGAATTACCCCGAGGACCCGAAGACCTGGGGCGACGACGTGAAGTACGAGTTCCTCGCCGGTGACGACCTGCTCGTCGCCCCCGTCTACGAGGACTCCACCACCCGCGACGGCATCTACCTGCCGGCCGGGCGCTGGGTCGACTACTGGACCGGACGTGTCTACGACGGCGAGCAGACGCTCGACGGGTACCACGCGCCGCTCGACACGCTGCCCCTGTTCGTGCGCGCCGGCGCGATCGTGCCGATGTTCGACGAGGGCACGCTCGACTGGGCGCAGGGCAAGGAGTCGGGCCACCTGGACCTCGACGTCTACCCGCAGGGCGACTCGACGTTCACGGCCTACGAGGACGACGGCCGCTCCCAGGAGCACGCGGACGGCGCGTCGGCGCGGCAGCGTTTCGACGTCTCCGCGCCGGAGATCGGCGCCGGCCCCGTGGAGGTGACGATCGGGGCGCTCGACGGCGACTACGCCGGCCGGCCCGACGCCCGGACCTACGGGCTCACCGTGCACACCGACAAGTCGCCGGACACGGTGCGGCTCGGGCGGGACGCGCTGCCCGAGCTCGGCGATCCCGAGCGCGACGGCACGGGCTGGTGGTACGACGCCGCCACGGGCGTCGTGCACGTGACCACGCCGGCGCTGGACACGTCCGCCGCCGCGACGGTCCGGATCACGGGTGCCGCCGCCGTCGGCGGCACGCACCCGGGCGAGCGTGCCGTGGACCTCGGGCTCGACGCGCCCGCGATCGCCGCGGCCGGCGAGGAGCTGGCCGTGACCGCCACGCTGGGCAACGGCACCGGCAAGCCGCTGGACGTCACCGGCGCCGCGCTCACCGCGCCGGAGGGCTGGGCGGTGACGGGCCCCGAGCCCGCCGCCGTCGAGGACGTGCCGGACGGCGGGACGGCCACCGTCACGTTCCAGGTGACGCCGCCGGACGAGGTCGAACCCGGCTCCGTCGAGCTCGCGGCGACGGCGGACTACGTCGTGCGCGACACGGTGCGCACCCTTGGCGCGAAGACGTCGACGACGGTCGCGCACGGCGAGCTCGCCGACGCGTTCGACAACGTGGGCATCACGACCGCCGACGACCCCGCGCCGGGCGACATCGACGGCGGAGGGTCCAGCTTCCTCGCCGGCAGGCTCGCCGAGCAGGGCGCCACCCCGGGGGCGCAGCTCACGTTCGACGGGTTCGACTTCACCTGGCCCGACGTCACGCCCGGCACGCCGGACAACGTCGCGTCGTCCGGCCAGACGGTGCGGGTCTCCGGGCAGGGCAACGCCCTGGCGTTCCTGGGCACGGGCACCAGCGGGTCCGCCGCCGGCACCGCCACGGTGCACTACGCGGACGGCTCCACGAGCACCGGGACCCTCGGGTTCGCGAACTGGTGCTGCCTGGCGCAGGACAGCTACGGGTCGCAGACCGTGATCCGCACGCTGGGCAAGAACACCCCCGACGGCCCGGCCTACCCGAGCGTCGAGTACCGGGTGTACACCTCGGCGATCCAGGTCGACGAGACCAAGGAGGTCGTCGCGGTCACCCTGCCGGGCAACGCGGCGGTGCACGTGTTCGCGCTCGACGTCGGGACCACGGAGTTCGCCCCGCCGCCGGTCGCGGACGGCCAGTACCGGCTCACGAACGCCGGCACCGGCCTGTCCCTCGCCGCGCCCGGCAACGAGAGCACCCAGGTGGTCACCGCCGAGGCGTCGACCGACGCCACGCAGAAGTGGATCCTGGAGCGGCGGGACGACGGCTCGTACGAGGTGCGCAACGCGGCCAGCGGGCAGTGCCTCGACGTGTTCTGGAGCTCGCGCGAGGCGGGCGCTCTCGTCGGGCAGTACTCGTGCTCGGGCGGCCCGAACCAGAGCTGGACCGTGACCGCGGACGACGGCGCGCTGACGCTCGCCGCCAAGCACAGCGGGCTGGTGCTGAGCGTCGACGGGTCGGGCGCGGCCGTGCAGGTCGAGCCCACCGACGACGCCACGCAGCGGTGGGAGCACAGCGCCTCGTGACCCAGCGCTCGTGACGACGGCGTGTGCCCCGGGACCGGCTCGGTCCCGGGGCACACGCACGTCACTCCCCCGCGAAGAGGCGCAGCAGCCGGGCGGCCTCCGCCGCGACGGCGTCGCGGCCGGCGCGCACGTACTTCCGCGAGTCGACGACGTCGGGGTGCGCGGCGAGGTGGTCGCGCACGGCCGCGGTGAACGTCTTGTTGAGCTGCGTGGAGACGTTGATCTTGGTCATCCCGGCACGGATCGCGGCCGCGAGCACGTCGTCGGGGACGCCCGAGGAGCCGTGCAGGACCAGCGGGACGTCGAGGGCGTCGCGCAGCTCACCGATGAGGCCGAGGTCGAGGGCGGCGGTGCGCTCCGTCATCGCGTGGGACGAGCCGACGGCCACGGCGAGGGCGTCCACGCCCGTGTCGGCGACGAAGCGCACGGCCTCGCCGGGGTCCGTGCGCACGCCGGGCGCGTGCGCGCCGTCCTTGCCGCCGATCCTCCCGAGCTCCGCCTCCACGGCCACCCCGGCGGTGCGCGCGTGCGCGACGACGCGGGCGGTGGCAGCGACGTTCTCGGCGTAGTCCAGGGTGGAGCCGTCGAACATCACCGAGCCGAAGCCGAGGTCGACGGCGGCACGCGCGAGGTCCTCGTCCTCGGCGTGGTCCAGGTGCACGGCCACGGGGGCCGCGGAGCCGCGGGCCAGCTCCAGGCACGCGAGCGCGAGCGGCTCGAGCGCACCGTGGTAGGCCACGCAGTTCTGCGACACCTGCAGCACCACGGGCCGGCCGGCCTGCTCGGCCGCGGCCACGAGGGCCTCGGCGGTCTCCAGGTGGACGACGTTGAGCGCGCCCAGGCCGGTGCCCTCGGCGACGGCGGCGTCCAGGAGGTCGGCGGTGGGGGTCAGGGGCATCGAGGGCTCCTCGGGTCGGTCGTGGTGGGGGCGGGACGCGGGGAGACCCCGGTGGCCGCCGGGTCAGGACGGGTCGAGGACGACGTCGCGGGCCAGCTCGCGGTAGCCGGGGGCGAGCTCGCCGGCGAGGGGCGCCAGCACGGCGGCCGCGGACCAGGCGACGGCACGGCGCAGCAGCGCCCGCAGGGCGGCGTCGCCGGCGGTGTCGCCGATGTCGTCGGGACCGGGCGCCCCGCTCGCGGCCGACAGCGTCACGGCCGCCGCCGCGACGGCCGCGTCGCCGGCGCCCGTGGGGTTGCCCTTCAGGGGTCCAGCACCGTCGCGGAGGCGCGCGCGGACGACGGCGTCGGGCCGCTCCGCGCGCACCGCGAGCATCCCCTCGCCGCCGAGGGTCACGACGACGTGGCGCGCGCCCGCGTCGAGCAGGGCCCTCGCGCCGACAGCCGGGTCGGACGTGCCGGTGGTGGCGGCGAGCTCGTCCCGGTTGGGCTTGACGAGGTCGGCGCCGGCCGCGCAGGCGGCGAGCAGCGGCTCGCCGACGGCGTCCACGAGGGCGGGGACCCCGGCCTCGTGCGCACGGCGGACGAGGTCGCCGTAGAAGGCGGCGGGCGCGCCGGGCGGCAGGCTGCCGGAGGCCACGAGGCACGTCGCGCCGTCCAGGCTCGCGGCGACCGCCGCGTGCAGCCCGGCGAGCTCTCCCGGCGCGAGGGCCGTGCCGTGCTCGTTGAGGATCGTGGTGTCGCCGGCCGCGCGGTCGACGATCGCGACGCTGCGGCGCGTCTCGGCGCCCACCGGGACGGCGCGGTAGGGCAGGCCGGAGGCGTCCAGGTCGGCGACCAGGTCCCGCCCGGCGGTGCCGCCCGCGGTGACCACGGCCAGGGCGTCGTGCCCGTCCTGCCGCAGCACCCGGGCGACGTTGACGCCCTTGCCGCCGGCGCGGATGCCGGGCGCGTCGACGCGCAGCGAGGTGCCGGACGTCAGCGCGGGCACGACGTAGGTGACGTCGACGGCGGGGTTCGGCGTGACGGTGACGATCATCCGTGGTCCTCCGTGAGGAGCTCCCGGGCGCGCAGGGCGGCGCCCAGCACCCCGGCGTCGCCGCCGAGCTGCGCGGGGGCGAGGAGGGGCCGCCGGTGGTAGGTCAGCAGGGCGTCCAGGCGCTCGCCCAGGGGGACGAGGAGCGCGTCGCCGGCGTGCGACAGCCCGCCGCCGAGGACGATCACCTGGGGCGCGACCAGGGCGACGGCGTGCGAGAGCCCGAGGGCGAGGCCGTCCAGCGCCTCGTCCCAGACGGCCGCGGCCGGGGCGTCCCCGGCCTCGACGGCCGCCAGCACCTCCCGGGCCCCCGGCACGTGCGTGCCGGTGCGGGCGGTGTACCGGCGCGCGATCGCGGCCGCGGACGCGACCGCCTCCAGGCAGCCGCGCCCGCCGCAGACGCAGCCCGGGCCGTCGGCCACGCGCGCGTGGCCGATCTCGCCCGCCATCCCGCCGCCGCGGTAGGGCCGCCCGTCGAGCAGCACCGCCGCGGCGATCCCGGTGCCGAGCGTGACCACGAGGGCGTCGCGGAACCCGGCGGCCGCGCCGCAGCGGAGCTCGGCCCACCCGGCGGCGGCGACGTCGTGCCCCACCGCGACGGGCAGGCCGAGACGCGCGGTGGCCGCCGCCGCGAACGGCATGTCCCGCCAGCCGAGGTTCTCCGACCAGACGCCCACCCCGGCGGCGTCGTCCACCACGCCCGGCACCACGAGCCCGAGCGCGGCGGGGGCGACGTCGGGGTGCCGCTCCGCGAGCTCGGCCGCCACGGCGGCCGCCTCCTCGACGACGCGCTGCCCGGTCCGGTCCCCGTCGCGAGGCGTCGGGCGCCGCACCACGGCACGCACGACGCCGTCGGCGTCGACCAGCGCGCTCTTGGTGTCGGTGCCGCCGACGTCGACGGCGAGCACGGCCGGCCCGGGCCCGAGCGCCGGGGCGGCGGCGCCCCCGTCGTCGCTCACGATCCCTCGAGCACGACCGACCGGGACAGGTGACGCGGCCGGTCGGGGTCGAGGCCGCGGCGACGTGCCCGCTCGAGCGCGACGGCGTGCACGCGCACGAGCTCCGCCAGCGGGTCGGCCCGGCGGTGCTCGAAGTGCGCCCCGGTGGCCGTCGTGTCCTGGTCGATCCCGGCGGGCATCGCTCCGAAGCCCCACGTCACGCGGCCCGGCGCGGCGATCGCGATGGGCCCGTGCCGGTACTCCATCGCCGGGTACGACTCGGTCCACGACTGGGACGACTCGCGCATCTTCAGCGCGGCCTCGTGCGCCAGCCCGACGGTCCAGCCGGAGCCGAGGAACGTGTACTGCTCCGCGTCGACGAGCACGTCCGGCAGGGTCTCGCCCAGCACGGCACGGGCGTCGTCGGCGGCCGGGGCGAGATCCTGGCCGAGCGCGGCGCGCAGGTAGGCGAGCGCCGTCGTGGCGAACCGGGTCTGCACCACGGAGCGCTCGTCGGCGAACGGCAGGGCGACGACGTCGTCGACGAGGTCCGCGAACGGGGTCCCGACGGCGCCCAGGACCCCCAGGGTGCGCACCCGGCCGCGCAGGCGGTCGACCAGCTCGAGCACCTCGGTGGTCGTTCCCGAGCGGGTGATCGCGACGACGGCGTCGTACCCGCGCCCGACGAGGGCGTCCGGAGCGGCCTCGGACGCGGCGAAGGCGTCCGTGACGCCCTGCCCGGCGGTCTCACGCGCCGCCGCGTACGACTGCGCCATGAACCACGACGTCCCGCAGCCGACGACGGCGACGCGTTCGCCCGCCGTGGGCGCCGCCCCGCCGGCGGCCACCATGGCCGCCGCCTGCTCCCAGGTCTCGGGCTGGCTGGCCAGCTCGGCCGCCATGTGAGCGCCGGGAACGTGCCCGGTCGATGGTGCCTGAGTCATCGTTCTCCTTCGGGGTCATGGTGAGTCTCGCAGATCCCATCCTGCCACACTGGTGAGCGAAAGTGAGCGTGTTTCCGCTTAACGCATCATTCCATGCAACGCCTCGTGCGGCGCGACGCGGCCTCGCTGCCTGGTGCCGGCCGCGCGGATGGGCGATGATCAGGACTTCCGCGCGCGTCGACGCGCGCGGGCGCCGTGATCGCACCGACCGCCGGACGTGCCCGAGGAGGCCACACCCACGATGACCCAGCAGCAGCGTCTCAACCAGGTGCTCGAGCTCCTGAGCGAGCGGGGCAGCGTCTCCATCGCCGAGCTCTGCGACGACCTCGGCGTCTCCGTGGCCACCGCCCGGCGCGACCTCAACGCGCTCGCCGACCAGCGCCTCGTCACCCGCACCCACGGCGGGGCGACCGCGCTCGGCTCCGGGTACGAGCTGCCGCTGCAGTACAAGATCGGGCGCCAGGCGGACGCCAAGCGCGCCATCGCCCGGGCCGCCTGCGAGCTCGTCACCCCGGGCAGCACCGTCGGGCTCAACGGCGGCACCACGACCAGCGAGGTCGCCCGGGAGATCGGACGCTCGGAGCACCTGCCCAGCGCCGGCGACGTCCCCGGCGTCACCATCGTGACCAACGCGCTGAACATCGCCTACGAGCTCTCGGTGCGCGAGCACGTGCGGATCGTCGTCACGGGCGGCGTGCCCCGGCGGCTGTCCTACGAGCTGGTAGGGCCTCTCGTCGGGGCGACCCTCGCCGACGTCTCCCTCGACCTCGCGATCCTCGGCGTCGACGGCCTCGGCGGACGCTTCGGTGCCACGACCGTCCACGACGGCGAGGCCGAGGCCAGCCGGAGGATCGCCGCGGCGGCGCGGCGCGTCGTCGTCGCCGCCGACGCGACCAAGCTCGGCCGGTCGACCTTCGCGCGGATCTGCCCGCTGACGGATGTCGACACCCTCGTCACGGACGGGCCCGTCCCGGCCGAGGTGGCCGACGAGCTCGCCGCGGCCGAGGTCGAGGTGATCGTCGCGGAGCCGGAGCCCCGGTCAGGCGGGAAGGACGGGTGACACGGGGCGCCCGGGCACCAGCTCGTCCCCCGCGACGAAGCCCTCGGGCCGGTCGCGCAACCGTGCGGTGAGTTCGGCCCGGCACTCGGCGAGCACCGGGGATCCACCGTCGGCGAGATCGTGCAGTTCGTCGGGGTCGGTGGCCAGGTCGAAGAGCTGCTCGCGGCCGTCCTCGCTGCGCCACACGTACTTCCAGCGACCGTCGGTGAGCCACTGGACGCTCCCGCCCATGCCCGGGACATGCACCGTGTGCTCGCCGTGCAGCCAGGACCGCCGCCGCCCGGCGAGCGCGTCCAGGCCTTCGACGCCCGGCGGGACCTCCACCCCGGCCAGGCCGAGCAGCGTCGGCATGACGTCGCGCAGCTCGACGACCCGGTCGTCGACGCCCGGCTCGACGCCGGGCCCGCTCACGACGAACGGGATCCGTGCGGACCCCTCGTACGGCAGCGACTTCCGGTAGAGGTGGTGGTCCCCCATCATCTCGCCGTGGTCGGAGGCGAACACGATGACCGTGTCGTCCCTCTGCTCCTCGCCCAGCACCTCCAGCAGCCGGTTGACCTGGTGGTCGATGTGCGTCATGTGGCCGTAGTAGCCGGCGCGGGTGCGCCGCGACTGCCGCGGCGGCAGCTCCAGGTACGGGGAGGCGGGGTCGGCCGGGTCGCCGGCCGACCCCCAGATCTCCGGTGCCCAGTCCCCGACCGGCGGGTCGGGCATGGGCGCGTCCAGGTACTGCTGGAACGCCCAGGCCGGCGGGTCGTACGGCGGGTGCGGGCGGTGGTACGAGGCGAAGAGGAAGAACGGCCGGTCGCGGTCGCGCGTCCGCAGGAACTCGACCGCGCGCTGGGTGACCCAGTTCGTCGGGTGCTGCCACTCGGGCTTGTCCCACGGTCGCGCGACGGTGCTGTTGCAGTCCACGCCGTGCTCGGCGTAGTCCGCGTCGTCCCGCCCCGTGACGGCGCGCAGCCAGGGGACGTAGTCGTCCACCTCGGCGAGGTCGGTCGCGTGGCGCCGCGCGAAGTGCAGGTACCCGTCGTGCAGCTCCACCGACTCGAACCCCAGGTCGTGGCGTTCCGGGTACGTGTGGAGCTTGCCCACGGCGTGCGTGCGGTAGCCCGCCCGGGTGAGCTCGCCCGCGAGCGTCGTCTCGTAGTCCCACGGGACGCCGTCCTGATACCCGACCCGCCCGTGCGTCCGCGCGCTCTGCCCGGTCATCAGCGACGCGCGCGCCGGGATGCAGGACGGGTTCGCCGAGTAGGCGCGGGTGAAGCGCCGCCCGGTCGAGGCCCATCGGTCGATGAAGGGCGTCTCCACCACCGGATGGCCCGCGGCGGACAGGCAGTCGCCGCGCCACTGGTCGGTGAACACCACGAGGACGTTCGGGTTGTCGGTCATGGCTACTTCATCGTCCCCTGAGTGACGGAGCCCTGGAGCTGGCGCTGGAAGATCAGGTAGGCGACGAGCACCGGCACGATGGTGATGACCACGGCGGCGAACATCGCCCCGAAGTCGACCGCGTACC
>NZ_SIRP01000001.1:3096969-3429765 GCF_011634835.1 Isoptericola sp. BMS4
GGCTCTTCGCCGATCCGGTAGGGATCAGGGTGTGAGTCCTCCGCCGGCGAGCAGCATCCGTAGCCGGTAGTTGTCCCGGTTGCGGTAGCCGCGGGCGAGGCGGCGGGCGAGTTCGATGATGCCGTTCATGGCCTCGGTGCCACCGTTGTTCGCGCGGCCGGTGGTGAAGTAGGCCAGGAACGCGGTGCGCCACTTGCGCAGGGTCCGTCCGAGGCGAGCGACTTCGCCGATGGGGCAGGTGTGGAACGTCGCGAGGACCTTCTCGGCCATCTGGCGGCCCTCGGCCAGGTCTCGGGCCCGGTAGGCGGCTCGTAGCTGCTGGGCGCACTGCCAGGCGACGAACACTTCCTCATGGGCTTCGTCGGCGTTGATCGCCCGGGCCAGGCGGGCCTGCTGCTTGTCGGTGAGGTTCTCGGCGCCGGCGCGCAGGATGGTCTGGATCCCGAATAGGGGGTCGCCCTTACGGCCGCGGTGCCCGGTGGTGTCCTGCTGGACCCGGCGACGCACCTCGTCCACGACGGCCGTACCCAGCTTGACGACGTGGAACGCGTCCAGGACCGCGGTCGCGTCTTCGAGCTGGTCGTCGATGGCGGACTTGTAGCCGCCGAACGGATCCAGGGCCGCGATGCCGATGTTCTTGCGGAAGCCGTCGCCGCGCGCGGTCAGCCAGTCGACGTAGGCCTTCCTCGAGCGGCCCGGCACCAGGTCCAACAGCCGGGCGTGCACGCGGCCGTCGGCGTCGCGGGTGAGGTCGACCATCCCGGTCAGCTCCTTCGGACCGCGTTTCTTCGGGTTGGCGTGGTGCCAGACGTGCTCATCCACGCCGAGGCTCGTCACGCCCGCGAAGCGGGACTCGTCGGCGGCGAGGCGCTCCAGCTCGGGCCGCACCAGACGCCACAGCGCCCACCACGACACGCCCAGTCGGCGGGCCAGACCGGCGATCGTGGCGTGCTCCAGGCGCAACTGCCCGATCGCCCAGGTCAGCGCACGGGCCGTGATCGAGGCTCGCGGCGCCACGAGGGACGGGATCTGCTCGACGAACGTCCCTCGCGGGCACGCCGCCTCCGGACAGCGCCACACGCGTTGCCGCCACACCAGCCGGACCCGGGCATCACCATGCGGGACGTCGTGCAGGACCCGCCGGCGCCGTCCGCGACTCGGGGCCACGACCCCGCAGTCCGGGCAGCCCCGCAGCTGCCACGGCAACGAGACCGTCACCGTCATCAACGTCTCGGCCCGCTCGACCGCCTCGACATGCACCTGCGGCAGACCGAGCAGGACGTCACACCGCGAACACGGGTCAGTAGTGGTGGGCGCGCCAGCGCACCCCGTAGCGTTGGACAACGTCGAGGTCCTCGAAGTCGATCAGTGGTTGGCGCTTCTGATCATCGGGGACCTCGACCCCTACCTCCAGCCCGCTACCCCGCCCGGGCTACTCCCCACCGGATCGGCGAAGAGCCACCCGGCGGCTACGGCACGACTGCTACAGCGGACGAAGGACTGTGGGCCCGAAAGGGCTGGGGGGGACGCTCGTCCTGACCCCACGACACGCCCGAGCCATCCACACGTTCTGGCCGCTAACCCGCACGTCGCCGTCGGTGTGCGCCGATCCGGGCCCGGATACGACGAAAGGCCCCGCCGATGGCGGGACCTTCCTCACGGGTGGAGCTGAGGGGACTCGAACCCCTGACCCCCTGCATGCCATGCAGGTGCGCTACCAGCTGCGCCACAGCCCCGAGAACCTGACGTCCGCCGTGAGGCGATCGTCCTGATTCGGTATGTTCCTCCCGGGTTGTGCCCCGTGGGAACGTCGATATCTTAGGCAGACTTCGGGCCAGGTTCCAAATTCCAGTCCGGACCCGCCTGCCACCGGTCGAGCGGGTACCCCGCCCCCACGTTGTGGGCGACGAGCCGCCACCCGGGCACGACGCCGTCGGCGGATCGGTGCAGGTGGGACCAGTGCACGTTGTGCATCCCGGCGATGCCCCGCCAGCCCGTGGGGTCGAGGCCGAGCAGCGCCGTCACCGCGAGGGAGATCGCCGCCCCGTGGGACACGACGACGAGACACTCGTCACCGTCGAGCTCGCCCGCGTGCTCGGTGATCGCCGCGTGCATGCGGCGCGCCACCTGGGCCTTCGTCTCGGCACCCGCGCCGGCGGGCTCGGCACCCTGCCGCCAGGCCGCGTACTCGTCGGGCCAGCGGGCGGAGATCTCCTCGCCCGTCATGCCCTCCCACTCGCCGAAGGCGCGCTCGCGGAGCCGCTCGTCGGTCCGTACGGCCGGCGACCCCCCGACGGCGCGCACGTACGCGGCGGCGGTGTCGGCAGCCCGGCTGAGGTCCGACGAGACCACGCGGGCCGCCCGGTGCGACGACGCGAGGGCGGCGGCGCCCTCGTCCGCCTGCCACCGGCCGACCTCGTCGAGGGGGATGTCGATCTGCCCCTGCAGCCGCAGGGACGCGTTGTAGGCGGTGCGCGCGTGCCGCACCAGGACGACGGTCCCGGCGGTCACGGGTGCTCGCCGTCGAGCCGGATCGCGCCGTCGCCGGACGCGTCCCCGTACTCGGCCGCCGCCACCGCGGAGTCCTCCCCGCGGGCGTCCGCGGGCAGCTCCACCGGCGGGCAGTCCTTCCAGAGACGCTCGAGGGCGTAGTACACCCGGTCCTCGGCATGCTGGACATGGACGACGACGTCGCCGAAGTCGAGCAGCACCCACCGCGCCTGCGTCTTGCCCTCCCGCCGGACCGCCTTGACGCCGGCGCGGTGCATCGCCTCCTCGACCGCGTCGACGATCGCGGCGACCTGCCGCTCGTTCGTGCCGGACGCGATGAGGAACACGTCCGTGAGGACGAGCTGCTCGCTCACGTCCAGCGCGATGATCTCCTGGGCCTTGCGGTCCGAGGCGGCGCGAGCGGCCAGGACGGCCAGCTCGACGGCACGGGCGCTGGCGGTCATGCAGCTCCTCCGGGGGTGTCGATCGTGAGGGTCGCCGCCGCGGCGGGCGCCGCGTCGGTCGTGAAGTCGGCGTCGTCCGAACCGTCGAGCAGCAGCTTCCACAGCAGCAGCCCGAGCACGAAAGCCACGACGACCAGCACGATGTAGTGCAGCCAGGTGTAGGACGATTCGTGCTCGTCGTCCCAGTCCTCGTCGTCCTCGTCCACCACCGGCGACGACGCGGAGCCGGCTCGCACCGGCTGGTCGGCGCCGACCAGCGCGTCGAACGGCGAGGGGGTGGGGCCGGGCGCCGGCTCGGCGGCCGCGGGGCCCGTGGTGGCGGGCGCGACGGACGCGGGACGGTCGGTGGCCGGACTGGCCCACGGCAGGGGCGGCGCCGACGAGGCGGCCGGCGCCGCGGGAGCGGCCGCGGCGTCCTGCCCGTAGCCGGTGCGCGAGCCTGCCGGCACGGCGGGGGCCACCGTCGTCTCCTCCGCCGCGCCGCCGGCCGGGCCGGCGGGGAAGGACGACGCGGGCCGCGGCGACTCGAAGGGCGAGCGCCGCGCCGGTGTCGCCTCCTCCGTGCCGCCGTGGCGCGACGACACCCGCGTGGGGGCACCCACGGCACCGCCGCCCGCCGGCGCCGCCGACGGCGACACCGTGGGCGGGAGGGACGACGGGGAGGCCGGCGCGGCCGGGGGCCGGCCGGGTGCGGCTGAGCGGGGCGGGCCCGTCGGCGCGGCAGGCGCGGGGCGCGAGGGCGCCTGGCTCCCCGGCCCCGGCACGGTCCCGATCGGTGGCGCGGGAGCGGGTGTGGGCCCGGCCGACGGGCGGACCGCCGTGTGCTCGGCCGAGCGCTGCACCGGCGTGAGCCGTCCGGTCTCGTCGAGGCCTCGCATACCGCCCGAGGCGGACGGCGGGCGGACGACCGGGGCCGAGGTCGGGAACGCCGAGCCCGCCGACGACTGTTCGCGCATCGACCGCCGCGACGGCGGACGGGTGGGCGCCGGCTGCGGCGCCGGGGACACCGGGGCGGGCGCGGGCGCCGGTGCCGGCGAAGGAGCGGGTGCCGGTGCGGCGGCGTGGCCGGCGCCCGGGTACGTGGGCGGCGTGGCGTAGGTGCTCGGGGCGGGGCGCGCGGCCGCCGCCTCAGCGGCGGCCCTCGCGGCAGCGGCCGCCTGCTCGCGCTCGCGGATCTCACGCCGGGTCATCGGGCGGGACGGGTTGTTCTCACTCATCGAGACCTCGATACAGACCGTGCTTGGCGATGTACTGGACCACGCCGTCCGGCACCAGGTACCACACCGGGAGACCGGCTTGCGCCCGTCGGCGGCAGTCGCTGGACGAGATGGCCAGCGCCGGCACCTCGAGCGTCGTGACGCCGTCGGGCGGCAGGCCGTCCACCGTGAGCCGGTGTCCCGGCCGCGTGACAGCCACGAAGTGTGCCATCTCCCACAGGCGCGCGGCATCCTTCCACGTGAGGAGCTGCTCGATCGCGTCCGCGCCGGTGATGAAGTACAGGTCCGCCTCGGGCCGCTGGTCGCTCAGGTCGCGCAGCGTGTCGACGGTGTACGTCAGCCCGGGTCGGTCGATGTCGACCCTGCTGACCGTGAAGCGCGGGTTGGACGCGGTCGCGATGACCGTCATCAGGTAGCGGTCCTCGGCGGGCGACACCTGCTGGTGCTGCTTGAACGTCGGCTTCCCCGTGGGGACGAAGACGACCTCGTCGAGGTCGAGCAGCGACGCGGCCTCCGAGGCGGCGACGAGGTGTCCGTGGTGGATCGGGTCGAACGTCCCGCCCATCACCCCCAGGCGCGGGCGTCGACGACCGGACGGCGAGTGGCTCACGCTTGCCGGGCGGGCGCCGTCAGTGGCGGTTGTGGACGTTGCGGAACGCGTACGTCACGACGAGCGCGGCGACGAGCCCTCCGAACGCGAGCAGACCCAGGACGACCGGCGGGATGCCCTCGACGGCGTTCTCGGCCACGGACTCCTGGGCGACCTGGACGGCGGTGTGCAGCACGGGTTCCTCCTGTGCGTCGTGCCTGACGGTGGTTTCGGTCGGGGGCAAGTCTCTCACGCGCGACGCTCAGGGCCGTACGTGCCCGTCCCCTGTCACCACCCACTTGGTGGTCGTCAGCTCCGCGAGCCCCATGGGCCCCCGGGCATGGAGCTTCTGCGTGGAGATCCCGATCTCGGCGCCGAGCCCGAGCTGCCCGCCGTCGGTGAACCGCGTGGACGCGTTGACCATCACCGCGGCCGAGTCGACCTCGGCGACGAAGCGCTCCGACGCCGTCAGGTCCCGGGTGAGGATCGCCTCGGTGTGCCCCGACGACCAGGTGCGGATGTGCTCGATCGCGTCGTCGAGGGAGTCGACCACCCGGACCGCGAGCTCCGCCGCGAGATACTCGGTGGCCCAGTCCTCGTCGGTGGCGGGGACCACCTCGACGGACTCGGGCGCGAGGGCGACGGTGCGCTCGTCGCCGTGCAGCAGCACGCCCGCCCCGCCCAGGGCGGCGAGCGCGGCCGGCAGGAACGCCTCGGCCGCGTCGGCGTGCACGAGCAGCGTCTCCGCCGCGTTGCAGACCCCCACGCGCTGCGTCTTCGCGTTCATCACGATCTCGACGGCGCCGGGGACGTCGGCGGTGGCGTCCACGTAGACGTGCACGTTCCCGACGCCGGTCTCGATCACGGGCACGGTGGAGGACTCGACGACGGTGCGGATCAGGTCGGCGCCGCCGCGCGGCACCAGCACGTCCACGAGGCCGCGCGCCTGCATGAGCGCCACTCCCCCGGGCCGGCCGTGCGCGTCGATGGTCTGCACGAGGTCGGCGGGCAGGCCGCGGGCCTCGAGCGCGCGACGCAGCACCGCGACGATCGCGGCGTTCGACGACGCGGCCGCGCTGCCGCCGCGCAGGACCACCGCGTTGCCGGACTTCAGGGCGAGACCGGCCGCGTCGACCGTGACGTTGGGCCGGGCCTCGTAGATCATCCCGACCACGCCCATCGGCACCCGCAGCTGGCGCAGGCGCAGGCCGTTGGGCAGCGTCTGCCCGCGCACGACCTCGCCGACCGGGTCGGGCAGCCCCGCCAGCTCGCGCAGCGCGTCGGCGACGGCGGCCACTCGCTCCGGCGTGAGCGCGAGGCGGTCCAGCAGGCCCGGCGACATCCCGTTCACGCGGCCGCGCTCGACGTCGTGCGCGTTCGCCTCGACGACCTCGGCCGTGGCCTCGACGAGCGCGTCGGCGAGCGCGAGCAGCGCGCTGTCCTTCGTCGCCCGGTTCGCCGTCGCCAGAGCCCGCGACGCGACCTTCGCGCGCCGGGCGACGTCGTGGACCGCCGCCGTCACGTCCGGGTCCGCCGCCGCGGCGCCCGGCGTCGACGGAGCCGCCCCGGCGGGCTCGTCGTGGCCGGAGGTCGTGGGGTGCTCGAACGTCGTGGTCATGAGCCGAGACTACGACGTCGCCCGCGGACCGGGACAGACCCCGTCCAGCTGGCGGGACCACCGTGCCGGGTCGGGCGCCGGCGGCTCAGGTGAGGACGAGGTCGTCGCGGTGCACGACCTCACGGTCGTACCCGTGACCCAGCTCGTCGCGCAGGTCCGATGTCGAGCGGCCCAGCAGCGGCGGCAGCTCGCCCGCGTCGAACGCCACGAGTCCCCGCGCGACGACGACGCCGTCCGGGGCCACGAGCTCGACCGGGTCCCCGGCCTCGAACACGCCCTCCACGCGGACCACGCCGGCGGGCAGCAGCGACGCGCGGCCGCCCAGCACGGCCCGCGCCGCGCCGTCGTCCAGGTGCAGCCTGCCCTGCGAGCGGGCGGCGTGGGCGATCCAGAGCCGCCGCGCCGACGTGCGCCGGCCAGTGGCCGCGAAGAACGTGCCGACGTCCTCGCCCGCGAGCGCCGCGCGGGCGTGCGGGGCGCTGGTGAGCACCGCCGGGACACCCGACCCGGTCGCGATGCGGACCGACTCCAGCTTCGTGACCATGCCGCCCGTCCCCACCGCGCTGCCCCGGGCGGTCACCTCGATCCCGGCGACGTCCACCAGGTCCGCGACGTGCGCGACCCGGCGGGCGCCGGGACGCGACGGCGGCGCGTCGTGCAGGCCGTCGACGTCGGTGAGGAGCACGAGGGCGTCGGCGCGCACCAGGTGCGACACGAGCGCCGCCAGCCGGTCGTTGTCGCCGAACTTCAGCTCGTCCGTCGTCACGGCGTCGTTCTCGTTGACGACGGGGACGACGCCGAGCGCGAGCAGCCGCTCCAGGGAACGCTGCGCGTTGCGGTACCGGGCCCGGCGCACCGTGTCCTCGGCGGTGAGCAGCACCTGGCCGACACGCAGCCCGTGTGCCGCGAAGGCCTCCGTGTACCGGGCGACGAGCTGGCTCTGCCCGAGCATCGCCGCCGCCTGCATCGTCGCGAGGTCGCGCGGCCGCGCGGCGAGGCCCAGCGGTCCGATGCCCGCGGCGACGGCGCCGGACGTCACGAGGACGACCTGGCCGCCCGCGCGCACCCGGTCCGCGAGCACGTCGACGAGCGCGCCCAGCGCGCCCAGGTCGAGGTGGCCGTCCGGTCCGGTCAGCGACGACGACCCGATCTTGACGACGACGCGACGCGCGTCGGGGAGGCTGGCGCGGGAGGTGGCGGCGTTCACCCGCCCATCATCCCGCGACGGTCAGTGGTCGTCGGGGTCGGTCCAGTGCCCGGACTCCCGTTCGGTCCACAGCTCGCGCCGGGCCTCCGCCTTGGCGTCCATCCGCTCGGTGAAGTCCCGTCGCTTGTCGGCACGGGTGGGCCGGTGGCTCTCGTCGAGGCGCAGGTCGGTGCCGCGCGCGCCGAGCAGCTCCGCGCCGGTGACGAGCGTGGGCTCCCAGTCGAAGACGACGGCGTCGCGCGGGTCGCCGATGCGCACCTCGTCGCCCGCCACGGCGCCGGCGGCGAACAGCTTCTCCTCGACGCCCAGCTTGGCGAGCCGGTCGGCGAGGAACCCGACGGCCTCGTCGTTGTTGAAGTCGGTCTGCCGCACCCACCGCTCAGGCTTGGCGCCGCGCACCTCGTAGTAGGTGCCGTCGTGGTCCTTCTTCGCGGTGACGGTGAACCCGGCCTCGTCGACGGCCCGGGGGCGCAGCACGACGCGCGCGGGCTCCGGGGCGGGCGCGGCCGCGCGGGCCCGCTCGACCAGCTCGGCGAGCGCGAACGTGAGCTCGCGCAGCCCCTCGTGGCTGGCGGTGGAGATCTCCAGGACGCGCAGCCCGCGCGCCTCCAGGTCGGGCCGCACGAGCTCGGCGAGGTCGCGCGCCTCGGGGACGTCGATCTTGTTGAGCACGACGACGCGCGGCCGCTCGGCGAGCGGGACCCGGCCGCCGGAGATCTCGAGGTCCTGCGCGTAGGCCGACAGCTCGCCCTCGATGACGTCGAGGTCGCTGACCGGGTCGCGGCCGGGCTCGAGGGTGGCGCAGTCGAGCACGTGCACGATGACGGCGGTGCGCTCGATGTGCCGCAGGAACTCCAGGCCGAGCCCGCGTCCCTCGCTCGCGCCGGGGATCAGCCCGGGCACGTCGGCGACGGTGAAGCGCGCCTCGCCGGCCTGCACCACGCCGAGGTTCGGCACGAGGGTCGTGAACGGGTAGTCGGCGATCTTGGGCCGCGCCGCGGAGACGGCGGCGACGAGGGAGGACTTGCCCGCGCTCGGGTACCCGACGAGCGCCACGTCCGCGATGGTCTTGAGCTCGAGGACGACGTCGGCCTGCTCGCCGGGCTCCCCCAGCAGGGCGAAGCCGGGGGCCTTGCGGCGCGGGGACGCGAGCGCGCGGTTGCCGAGGCCGCCGCGCCCACCGTGCGCCACGACGTACTCGGCGCCGTCGCCGACGAGGTCGGCGAGCACCGTGCCGTCGGGATCCTTCACGACGGTGCCGTCGGGCACGCGCAGCACCAGGTCGGCGCCGTTGGCGCCGTCGCGGTCGTCACCCATCCCCTGGGTGCCGTTGGTCGCCCGGCGGTGCGGCGAGTGGTGGTACTCGAGCAGCGTCGTGGTCTGGGCGTCGACGACGAGCCGCACGCTGCCGCCGTCGCCGCCGTTGCCCCCGTCGGGGCCGGCGAGCGGCTTGAACTTCTCGCGGCGGATGGAGGCGACTCCGTGCCCGCCGTCACCGCCCGCGGCGTGCACCACCACGCGATCGACGAAGCTGGCCATGGGGCGATCCTCTCTCAGACGCACCGCGCGGGCAGCCGGTGCTCGGGTACAGCACGAGGGGCGCACCGCAGCGGTGCGCCCCTCGCGGAAGGGTGGTGCCGTCGGACTGCTGCTCAGACCTCGGCGGCGACCACGTCGACGACCTTGCGGCCGCGACGGGTGGCGAAGGCCACCGAGCCGGCGGACAGCGCGAACAGCGTGTCGTCGCCGCCGCGGCCGACGTTGTCGCCGGGGTGGAAGTGCGTGCCGCGCTGGCGGACGAGGATTTCGCCGGCCTTGACGGCCTGGCCGCCGTAGCGCTTCACGCCGAGCGACTTGGCGTTGGAGTCACGACCGTTGCGCGAGGAGCTCGCGCCCTTCTTGTGTGCCATCTGTCAGTCCTGCTTTCTGCGACGAACGAGGAAGGTCTCGCGCGGGCGCCCGGAAGGCTCCCGGCGGGAAGTCACTTGATGCCGGTGACCTTCAGGCGGGTCAGCTGCTGACGGTGACCCTGACGCTTGCGGTAGCCGGTCTTGTTCTTGTACTTGTGGATCGTGATCTTGGGGCCCTTGGCGTCCCGCACGACCTCCGCGGTGACCTTCACCTTCGCGAGCTTCTCGGCGTCGGTGGTCACCTTCTCCCCGTCCACCAGCAGCAGGGCCGGCAGCTCCACGGTCTCGCCGGGCTCGGCCCCGACACGGTCCATGACGACGATGTCCCCGACGGACACCTTCTCCTGACGGCCACCGGCCTTGACGATCGCGTACACCACGTTGCTGCTCATCTCTCCTGGTCTGGGCATGCCGCACGACGTTCGTCACCGACTTGGTCTGCAACTCGCTCCGCCGCGGCGGTCGAGTGCGGTGCGTCCTGGGCACACGGGACAGGCACGCCGAAGACGTGCCGACGTCCAAGACTACGTGAGGACAGCCCCGGGTTCAAACCCTCCGGGCGCGCGCACCGGTGACGCGCCCCACTACTCGTCGAGGACGAACGTCACCTGGAGGTCCACCTGCCAGGCCACGATGGCGCCGTCCGACACCTCGACCTTCTGCTCCTTGACCCAGGCGCCGGAGATGTTGCGGACCGTGCGGCCGGCGCGCTCGAGGCCGACGCGGACCGCGTCTTCGAAGCTCGTGTCCGAACGGGCGGTGATCTCCGTGACGCGAGCGATCGTCCCTGCCATGGCGTCCTCCGATCTCGGGTGCCGGCGCCGGTCGCCGGCGGTCCCTCGATCCTCGCCCCGCCCGGTGCCGCTCGCCAGGAAGGGCGATGATGGGGCCATGACCGGACGGACGGGGCCCGCCGGTCCTCCGGGCGGCGAGGACCGTGCGGACGGCGGCGCGGAGGCCGTGGCCGCGGCGATGCGCGACGTCGACCGGGCCGACTTCCTGCCCCGAGCACGCCGCCCCTGGGCGCACGAGGACCGCCCCCTCGAGTTCGGGCACGGCCAGACCTGCTCCCAGCCCTCGACCGTGGCCGCGATGCTCCGGCTGCTGCGGGTCCGCCCCGGGGACCGGGTGCTCGACGTCGGCGCAGGGTCGGGGTGGACGACGGCGCTCCTCGGGCGCCTGGTCGGCCCGGCCGGTGAGGTGCTCGGGCTCGAGCTGCTGCCGGACGTCGCGGCCTGGGGCGCGGCGAACGTCCGCCGCGCGGGGATGCCGTGGGCCCGGCTGGTCCCCGCCTCGCCCGAGGTGCTCGGGGCGCCGCGGCCGGAGGGGTGGGACCGGGTGCTCGTGTCGGCCGCCGCCGACCGCCTCCCGCAGACCCTGGTGGACCAGGTCGCCCCCGGTGGCCGCATGGTCGTCCCCGTGCGCCACGCGATGACTCTCGTGGAGCGCGCGGAGGACGGCACCGTCCGGCTCTCGGAGCACGGCACGTACTCGTTCGTGCCCCTCGTCGAGGGCTGAGCCGGAGCGCAGCGCAGGCGCGGCCCGAACAGGTCGCACGAGGGCTGACGGCGCCCGCACGGCACGGGGGCTGTCCCCATAGCCGGGGCCTACCTACGCTCCCGTAGGGTCGAGGGATCCGCACGACGAGCACCTGCTCCTCCCGCGGCTGGGAAGCCGGCACCGACCTCTGCGAGGCCTGCGCATGACCGTGACCACCGCCGACGACGTCGACACCAGGACCGCGAGATCGGCACGCCGTCTCGCGGACGCGCCCCACACGAGCTCGTACAGCGCGCTGTCCCGCGAGATCCGTGAGGCGGGACTGCTGCGCCGCGCCTACGGCTACTACCTGGCCACCGCCGTCGGCCTCGCGCTGGCGCTGGGCGGGGCCGTGACGGCGTTCGTGCTGCTCGGCGACTCCTGGTTCCAGCTGATCGTCGCGGGCGCGCTCGGCGTGATCCTCACCCAGCTCGCGTTCCTCGCGCACGAGGCCTCGCACCGGCAGGTGTTCGCCTCCGGACCGGTGAACGACCGGGTCGGCCGGCTGCTGGCGAACGCCGCCGTCGGCATCAGCTACTCGTGGTGGATGTCCAAGCACACCCGGCACCACGCGAACCCCAACCACGTGGGCAAGGACCCTGACGTCGCCAACGACGTCGTCGTGTTCACGCCCGAGGGCGGCCGCGAGCACACCGGGTTCCTCGCCGTGATCACCCGGTACCAGGGATGGCTGTTCTTCCCGCTGCTCACCCTCGAGGGGCTCAACCTGCACGTGACGTCGATCCGGTCGCTGCTGCGCGGCACGCGGGCCGACCGCGCGGTCCGCCGGCGCGAGCTCGCGACGATCGGCGTGCGGCTCGCGGCGTACGTGGGGGTGCTGTTCTGGGCGCTGCCGCCCGGCCTGGCGCTCTCGTTCCTCGGCGTCCAGCTCGCCGTCTTCGGGGTCTACATGGGCGCGTCGTTCGCGCCGAACCACAAGGGCATGGCGATGGTGCCCGAGGGCAGCCGCCTCGACTTCCTGTCGAAGCAGGTGCTGACCTCCCGCAACATCCGCGGCGGGTGGCTCATGAACGTCGCGATGGGCGGGCTCAACCACCAGATCGAGCACCACCTGTTCCCGAGCATGCCCCGCCCGCACCTGGCCCGCGCCCGCCGCATCGTGCGCGAGCACTGCGCGACGCACCGGATGCCGTACACGGAGACGAGCCTGGTGCGGTCCTACGCGATCGTCGTCGCCTACCTGAACCGGGTGGGCCTGGCCGCGCGCGACCCGTTCGACTGCCCGATGCGCCGGACGATGCGCGGCTACTGACCGCGCGCCGCCCGGTGCTCCCGGCACCGGGCCTCGTACGACTCCGCCCCGCCGACGTGGCCGGGCTCCGGTGTCAGCGCGTCCGTCGGGGCGTCGCCTCCGCCGTCGGGCACCCCACCGGGACCTCCGGGACCACCGGCCCGCCGGACGTGGAACGCGGCGTCCCGGCCGCAGACCGCGCACACGGCCGTGAGCTTCGTGACCGACTCGGCGACGGCCATGAGCCCGGGCAACGGCTCGAACGGGCGCCCGTCGTACGTCACCGACAGCCCCGCGACGACGACCACCAGGCCGGCGTCCGCCAGCCCGGTCACCACGGGCACCAGGTCGGGGCCGAAGAACTGCGCCTCGTCGACGGCGACCACGCGCACGCCCTCGCCGACCAGCCCGGGGATCTCCCCCGCCGACGCCACGCCGCGCGACGCCACCTCGAGCCCCGAGTGGGACGCGACGCGCCCGGGGCCGCTGCGGGTGTCGAGCTCGTGCGCGACCACGAGGACGCCGCGGCGCGCGGCCTGCGCCCGGTGCACGCGCCGCACCAGCTCCTCGGTCTTGCCCGCGAACATCGGGCCCGCGATCACCTCGAGGCGCCCCGTGGTCCCGTTCCCCATGCCGTCAGTCAAGCACCCGATACCGTGAGAACGTGACTCGCACCCCACGGACCGTCATGTTCCTGCACGGGCTCGGAGCCCGCCCGTCGTCCTGGGACCACCAGCTCGGTGCGTTGCCAGCCGGGTACACGGGGTTCGCTCCCCCGATCGCGGGCATCGAGGGCGCGGCCCGCCGTCCGTTCACCATCGATGGGGCGGTGCGTGCGCTGGTGGCGGACCTCGACGCCCGTGGGGTGGACCGGGCCCACGTGTGCGGGCTCTCCCTCGGCGCCATGGCGGCGACGCAGCTCGCTCTCAGCCACCCCGACAGGGTCGCCTCGCTCGTGCTCTCCGGCAGCCAGGTGCGGCCCAACCCCGCGCTCATGGCCGTGCAGCGCGCCGTCGTGCGCACGCTGCCGGGGTCGGTTGCCGCGGGCATGGGCCTGACGAAGGCCGACTGGCTCGCCGTCCTGCGCGTCCTGGCCGACGTCGACACCGTGCCCCGGCTCGGCGGGATCGCAGTCCCCACGCTCGTCCTGTGCGGGTCGCGGGACGTCGCGAACCTGCCCGCGGCCCGGCGGCTCGCCGCCGGCGTGCCCGGCGCGGAGCTCAGGATCGTCCGCGGCGTCGGGCACCCGTGGAACGAGCAGCACCCCGAGCTCTTCGCGGCGACGATCGGGGACTTCTACCGTCGGGTCGCGGAGGACGAGCAGCCCTCACGATGACGACGAGGGGGGCGCCCGGCCGTGGCCGGGCGCCCCTCGTCGGTCTCGCCGTCAGTCCCCGGACGGCGCCGGGTGCTCGTCCTCGTCGGCGTGCTCGTGCGCGTGCGCCGCCGCCGCCGCGATCGTCGCGAGCGTCGCCTTGACCGCCTCCCGCGCCTCCGACTTGTCGTCGGGCAGCTTCGGGACGTCGGCGTGCGCCTCGGCCGTCTCCGCGGCCTGCTGCTTGCCGGACCGCTTGCGGCGCGACTTCTTGCCGCCGTCGCCGTCGCCGGACGAGGCCGGCCCACCCTTCTCGTTCGGGTGGTCGTGGACGATGAAGCCGCGTCCCTTGCAGTGCTCGCAGGTGGTGGAGAACGCCTCCACCAGGCCCTGCCCGACACGCTTGCGCGTCATCTGCACCAGACCGAGGGACGTCACCTCCGCCACCTGGTGCTTGGTGCGGTCCCGGCCGAGGCACTCGACCAGGCGGCGCAGCACCAGGTCGCGGTTCGACTCGAGCACCATGTCGATGAAGTCGATGACGATGATGCCGCCGATGTCCCGCAGCCGGAGCTGGCGGACGATCTCCTCGGCCGCCTCGAGGTTGTTGCGGGTGACGGTCTCCTCGAGCGTGCCGCCCGCACCGGTGAACTTGCCGGTGTTGACGTCGATGACCGTCATCGCCTCGGTCCGGTCGATGACGAGCGACCCGCCCGAGGGCAGCCAGACCTTGCGGTCCATGCCCTTGGCCAGCTGCTCGTCCACCCGGTGCACGGCGAAGACGTCGGTGGACTCGGTCCACTTCGAGACCCGCTCGCGCAGGTCGGGGGCGAGCTCCGAGACGTAGGTCGAGATCTCGTCCCACGCCCCGTCACCCTGGACCACCAGCGACGAGAAGTCGTCGTTGAAGATGTCACGGACGACGCGGATGGCCATGTCGGGCTCGCCCTGCAGCAGCGCGGGCGCGCTCGTGGAGGACTTCTCCGCCTTGGCGGTGATGGCCTCCCACTGGCCCTGCAGCCGCTCGACGTCGGCCTTGAGCTCGGCCTCGCTGGCGCCCTCGGCGGCGGTGCGCACGATGACGCCCGCGCCGTCCGGCACGACCTCGCGCAGGATCTTCTTGAGCCGGCTGCGCTCCGTGTCGGGGAGCTTGCGGCTGATGCCGGTCATCCCGCCGCCCGGCACGAAGACGAGGTAGCGGCCGGCCAGCGTGACCTGCGAGGTCAGGCGGGCGCCCTTGTGGCCGATGGGGTCCTTGGTGACCTGCACCAGCACCGAGTCGCCCGACTTGAGGGCCTCCTCGATACGGCGCGGCTGCCCCTCGATCCCGGCGGCGTCCCAGTTGACCTCGCCGGCGTACAGCACGGCGTTGCGGCCCTTGCCGACGTCGACGAACGCGGCCTCCATGCTCGGCAGCACGTTCTGGACGCGGCCCAGGTAGACGTTGCCGACCATGGACGCCTGCGACTGCTGGGAGACGTAGTGCTCGGTGAGCACGTCGTCCTCGAGCACGGCGATCTGGGTGCGGCCGTCCTCCTCGCGCACGACCATCGACCGCTCGACCGACTCGCGGCGCGCGAGGAACTCCGCCTCGGTGATGATCTGCCGGCGCCGCCCGGCGTCGCGACCCTCCCGGCGCCGCTGCTTCTTGGCCTCGAGACGGGTCGAGCCCTTGAGCGCGGTGACCTCGTCCCGGTCACGGCCCCGCGCCTCCGCGCGCTCGGCGCGGTCCGCCCGGGTGCCGCGGCGGCGGCGACGACGGCGACGGCCGGAGGACTGCTCGCCCTCCTCCGCGGCCTCGCCGTCCTCCGACGGCGCGTCGGCGGGCCGGTCCGCACCCTCGGCGGGCTGCTCGGAGTCGGCCTCGCCGACCTGCTCCTCGCCCTCGGCCGTGGTCTCGTCGTCGCGGCGGCCGCCCCGACGGCCGCGACCGCCCCGGCGGCGACGACGGCGCGGGCGGATGTCCTGCTCGTCCCCGTCGTCCTCGAGAAGGTCCTCGGGGCCGAGGTCCACGAGCGCGACGCCCTCGGCGAGCAGCTCGGACTCGATGACGCCGACCTCCTGCACGGCGGCGACGTCGTCCTCGCTGAGATCCACGGCCGGCTCGGCCGGCGCCGCCTGCTCGGTCGACGGCGCCGCGCCCTGCGGGGCCTGCGCCCGCGGCTCGTCGGCAGCGTCCTGCGCCGCGGCGGGCTGCGCCGCCGGGGCCTGGTCGGCCGGCGCCCCCGTGCCCCGGGTGGCGCGCTTGCGCCCCGAGCGGGCGTTCCTGCGCGTCCCCTCGGCCGCCGGCTCCGGGGTGGAGGCCGGCCCGGAGGCGGGTGCCTGGGTGCCCTCGGTGCTCGGCGTGGCCTCGGTGCTCGGCGTGCTCTCGGGGGCGGCCGCCGTCGTCTCGGGGACGGCGTGCGGGTGCGGCGGCCCGGCCGGGGCCTGCGCGCGCCGCGGGCGGCGCGCGGTCGACAGGTCGGGGGCCTGGAACAGCATCGCGGTCGTCGCCAGGCGCGGGGTGGAGGTGCCGCGGCCGCCGGTCTGCGACGACGCGCTCCCCGCGCCCCGCGCACCCCCGGCCGCCGAGCCGCTCTTGCTCGCCGAGGTGCCGGCCTGGCCCTGGCCCGGGGCGTCGGCCACCGTGCCGGCGGTCGCGGCACCGGACGTCGTCTCGGGCGCCGTGGCATCAGCCGTCGTGTCGTCGGACGCCGTGGCGTCGGGCGTCGTCGAGACGTCCTGGGTCGCGGCCTTCGACCCCCGCTTCGCCGTCGTCTTCCTGCCGGTCGTGGCCGCCTTCGTGCGCGCCGAGCCCGAGGACGTGCCCGACGAGGCGGCCGGAGCCTCCTCCGCCCCGGACGCGGCCTTGGTGGAGCGGCGTGCCCTGGTCTTCTTGGCGGGCGCCTCGGCCGCGGCGCCGGGCTCGTCGGACGTCGCCGCGGGCTCGGCGGCCGCGCCGTCCTGCGCGGCCGAGGACCCGGCGGCCCTCTTCGTCGTCTTCCCGGTGGACCTCGTGGCCGACTTCGCGGTGGTCTTCCCGGTGGTCTTCCCCGTGGTCTTCGCCGCGGACTTCTCCGTCGACTTCTCCGTGGACGTCTCGTCCGACGTCTCGTCCGACGTCTCGGTGGTCTTCCCGGCTGCCGACCTCGTGCCGGCCCTGGACCGCGAGCGCGCCGCCCGGGCGGGCTTCTCCGCCTCGGCGGGCTTCTCGGGCGCGGCCTCGGCCGGCCCGGCGGGCAGGACGATGTCGTCCAGGGATCGGGGCGCGTCGACGGCCGAGGCCGGGGACGTCGTGGGACCGCTCGCACGCTCGGGAAGGACGATGTCACCGAGGCCGGCACCCGCGGGAGCGGCCTCGCCGGGCGTCACCGGCGCGGCGGTCGGGCGGGTCGCGCGGCGGCGGCCGGGCTTGCGGCGGGTCGCGGGGTCGCCGGGGCTCTCCGTGGCACGGGTGTCGGCCTCGGTCGGGATGTCGGACGTCACGAAAGGTGCTCCTGCTCCGGCGGCCCCGCCCACACCTGCGGGCCACCGGGTGGTCGCCGTCCGGACGGCGGCGCTGCTCAGCGCACCGGCCGGACGGAAGTCTCGGTCACGGCCACGCGGCACGGGGACGGTCTTCGCGGACGCCGGCGGCAGGTGCTCTCACCCTCTGCCGCGGCACCGCGTGCGGACCGCGCGTGCTGCGAGCTCGTGGCTGCCCAGGGGATGTGGGCCCCGGCAGCTCCGTCCCAGTATCGCATCACCGGGGCCGTGGCGGCGGACCGACGTGCGACCGGCACCCGATCCGGGCCCGACCGCCGAACCAGGGCCGGACGCCGGGGGCGAGACGGGTGCGAGATATGGCACACCACCCGAGGCGCTTCTGCGCTTGACTTGTGAAGATGTTCACGAGCAAGATCGTGAACACTTTCACGAGCGTCTCGGCGCCGGGTCGGCCGCGTGACCTGCGAGGCCGTACCTCCCTCGTCGTGCGCCCGTACGGCTGCCGCCATACCGTCGGACTGACGACACGCGGCGATCAGCATCGCCGAGGCGCCGACAGCGCCCGAGACCCCAGGAGAACCCGTGGACGCCCTCGCACTGGCCCGCTGGCAGTTCGCCATCACGACCGTCTACCACTTCATCTTCGTGCCCCTGACGATCGGGCTCGCGCCTCTCGTGGCCGGGATGCAGACCGCGTGGGTGGTCACCAAGAAGGAGCGGTGGCTGCGACTCACGAAGTTCTTCGGCAAGCTGCTGCTCATCAACTTCGCCCTCGGCGTCGTGACCGGCATCTGGCAGGAGTTCCAGTTCGGCATGGCGTGGAGCGAGTACTCCCGTTTCGTGGGCGACGTGTTCGGCGCCCCGCTCGCGATGGAGGCGCTCGCCGCGTTCTTCGTCGAGTCCGTCTTCCTCGGGGTGTGGATCTTCGGCTGGGACCGCGTGTCCAAGAAGGTCCACCTGGCCGCCATCTGGCTCTTCGCCCTGGCCACCAACCTCTCCGCGTTCTTCATCCTCGCCGCCAACTCCTGGATGCAGCACCCCGTCGGCACCGTCTACAACGAGGAGACCGGCCGGGCGGAGATGGAGTCCATCAGCGCGGTGCTGACCAACAACACGCTCTGGGCCGCCTTCCCGCACACCATCACCGCCGCGTTCCTCACCGCGGGCACCTTCGTGTGCGGGATCGCCACCTGGTGGATGGTGCGGCTGGCCCGGCGCAGGAGGCCCGGTGACGTCGAGACGGCGCGCACCGTGTACCGGCCGGCCGTGCGCCTCGGCGTCGTGGTCATGATCGTCGCCGGGCTCGGCGTCATCTGGTCCGGCGACGTGCAGGGCAAGCTCATGTACGAGCAGCAGCCGGGCAAGATGTCGTCGGCCGAGGCCCTGTGCGAGGGCACCGAGTCGGCCGAGTTCTCCATCCTCGCCGTCGGCCCCCTGTACGCGGGCTGCGAGGACGTGGACCACCTCATCTCCGTCCCGGGCGTCACGAGCTACCTCGGCACCGGACACTTCACCGGCGAGGACTCCTACCTGCCCGGCGTCTACGACGTCCAGGAGCAGTACACGGAGCGCTACGGCGACACGACCGTGACCGGCGAGCCGGTCACCTACACCCCGCCCCTCGCGGTCGCGTACTGGTCGTTCCGGCTCATGATCGGCCTGGCGGCGTTCTCGGTGGCGCTCGCGCTGGCGGCCCTGTGGTTCACCCGCAAGGGTCGGGTGAGCGACAACGTCTGGCTGTCCCGCCTCGGCATCCTCGCCATCCCCATGCCGTTCCTCGCCTGCTCCTTCGGCTGGATCTTCACGGAGGTCGGCCGCCAGCCGTGGGTCGTGGCACCGAACCCGACGGGCATCGACCAGGTGCGCCTGCTCACCGACCGCGGCGTCTCCACCGCGGTCCCGCCGGGCGTGATCCTCACGTCGATGATCGTCCTCACCGTCATCTACGCGGTGCTCGCGGTGGTCTGGTACCGCCTCATGCACCGCTACACCGTCGAGGGCGTCCCCGACTCCGTGCGGGACGAGTCGCCGGAGGCCCAGAGCCCCGACGACACCGACCGCCCCCTGTCCTTCGCGTACTGAGCGCCCGAGAACGAGTCTGGGAGACCCACCGTGGACCTCGCGATCCTGTGGTTCGTCATCATCGCCGTCCTGTGGACCGGCTACCTCGTGCTCGAGGGCTTCGACTTCGGCGTCGGGATGCTGCTGTCCGTGCTGCCGCGCGGCGGCCGCGAGCAGAAGGAGACCGAGCGCCGCGTCCTCGTCAACACCATCGGCCCCGTCTGGGACGGCAACGAGGTGTGGCTGCTCACCGCCGGCGGCGCCACCTTCGCGGCCTTCCCGGAGTGGTACGCCACCATGTTCTCCGGCTTCTACCTGCCGCTGCTCATCATCCTCGTCGGGCTCATCGCCCGCGGCGTCGCGTTCGAGTACCGGGGCAAGATCGCCGACGCGACGTGGGCGCGGCGCTGCGACCTCGCCATCCAGGCCGGGTCCTGGATCCCCGCCGTCATGTGGGGCGTCGCCTTCGGCAACCTCGTGCGCGGCCTGCTGCTCGACGCCGACCACCAGTACGTCGGCGGGTTCTGGGCCCTGCTCAACCCATTCGCGCTCCTGGGCGGCCTCACCACGCTGGTCCTCTTCGCCCTGCACGGCGCGATCTTCGTCTCGCTCAAGACGGACGGGGACATCCGCACCCGGGCGCAGCGCCTGGCCGCGACGCTCGCCGTCGTCGCGCTCGTGGTCGCCGGCGGCTGGGCCGTGTGGGCGCAGCTGGCGTACTCGGTCGCGTGGACGTGGGTCCCGGTCGCCGTGGCCGCCCTCGCCCTCGTGGGCGTCGTGGTCACCACGCGCGCCCGGCGCGAGGGGGCGGCGTTCACCCTGTCGGCGGTGACCATCGCCTCGGCCGTGGTGCTGATCTTCGGCTCCATGTACCCCGACGTCGTCCCGGCGACGGGCGGCGGCGAGGCGCTCACCGTCGCCGAGGCGTCCTCCACCCCGTACACGCTCACGGTGATGTCCTGGGTGGCCGTCGTGCTGACCCCCGTCGTCATCCTCTACCAGGGGTGGACGTACTGGGTGTTCCGGCGCCGCCTGTCCACCCGCGACATCCCCGCGCCGGCCGGGCTGAGCTGGCAGAAGATCAAGGACGCGGCGTTCTGACGTGAGACCGCTCGACCCCCGGCTGCTCCGCCAGGTCCGCGCCGCCCGCGCCTACGTCGTCCTCACCGCCGCGCTCGGCGTGGCCGCCGCCGGCCTCGTCGTCGTCCAGGCCCTCGCGATCGCGCACGTGCTCGGACCCGTCGTGCTCGCGGTGAGCCCCGGCGGCGACGGCACGGTCGACCAGGCCGCGACCACCCGGTGGCTCGCGACGCTCGCCGGGGCCGCCGCCGGACGTGCCGTCGTCGCGTGGGCGCAGGAACGGTACGGCCGCCGCGCGGCCACCGCCGTCGTCGCGGACCTGCGCGCCCAGGTCGTCGCCCACGCCGTCGAGCTCGGACCGCGCCCGCCCGCGGGCGCCGCGCCGTCGGACGTCGCCACCCTGGCCACCCGCGGCCTGGCCGACCTCGAGCCGTACCTCGTGCGCTTCCTGCCCCAGCTGCTCCTCACCGCGATCGTCACGCCCGCCACCGTGCTCGTGGTCCTGGGGCTCGACTGGGTCTCCGCGCTCATCGCCGCCGTGACCCTGCCGCTGGTGCCGTTCTTCATGTGGCTCGTCGGCACCATGACGGCCGGGACGTCGGAGCGGCGGCTCACCACGGTCGAGCGGCTCGGGTCGCAGGTGCTCGACCTGGTCGCCGGGCTGCCGACCCTGCGGGCCTTCGGGCGCGAGGTCGGGCCGGGCGCGCGCGTACGCGCCCTCGGCGAGTCCGCCCGGCGCGCCACCACCGGCACCCTGCGCGTCGCGTTCCTCTCCGGGGCGGTGCTCGAGCTGCTCACCACGCTGTGCGTCGCCATCATCGCCGTCGGGATCGGGCTGCGGCTCGTGCACGGCGATGTCGACCTCGTCCCGTCGATCGCCGTGCTCGTGCTCGCGCCCGAGATCTTCCTGCCCCTGCGGCGCGTCGGCGCGGAGTTCCACGCGTCGACCGACGGGCTCGCCGCCACCCGTCGCGCCTTCGCCGTCCTCGACCTCCCCGCGACCCCCGCCGGCCCCGGGACCGCGCCCGCCGCCGTCGGGGGGACGCTCGTCCTCGACGAGGTCACCGTCCACGCTCCCGACCGGCACGTGGACGCCCCCGCCGGGCTGTCGGCACGGATCCCGCTCGGCACCGGCGAGCCCGGCGGCGGACGCGTCGTCGCGCTGCGCGGACCGAGCGGGGCGGGCAAGTCCACCCTGGTGCTGCTCCTGCTCGGCCTGCTGCGCCCGGACGCCGGCCGGATCCGGCTCCACGCGGCCGACGGCACGACGGTCGACCTCGCCGACGCCCCCTGGTGGGACCAGGTCGCCTGGGTGCCCCAGCGGCCCGCCGTCGGGCCCGGCACGGTACGCGACGTCGTCACGGACGGGCGGCGGGTCCCGGACGCCGCGCTCGACGACGCCGCCCGCACCACCGGGCTCGACGCCGTCCTCGCCGGCCTGCCGGACGGGTGGGACACCCCCGTCGGCCTCGGCGGCGCCGGCCTGAGCGTCGGGCAGCGCCAGCGCGTCGCCCTCACGCGGGCGCTCGCGGGCGCCGCCGACCGGCCCGTCGTGATCCTGGACGAGCCCACCGCGCACCTCGACGCCCGCGGCGAGCGGACCGTGCTGGACACCGTGCGGGCGTGGCGGGACGCCGGGCGGACCGTGGTCGTCGTGGCCCACCGGGCCTCCCTGCTGGCACTGGCCGACCAGGTCGTCGACGTCGAGGCGCGGGAGGTGGCCCGTGCCTGAGACCCTCCGCGGCCTCGCGGAGCGCGACCCTCTGCTGCGCGTGCTGCCGCTGCTGGAGATCCGGTGGGCCCGCGTGGCCCGCGCCGTCGCGCTCGGCACCCTCACGCTCGTGTGCGCGATCGGGCTCGCCGCGGCCGCGGCCTGGCTCGTGGCGCGGGCGTCGCAGATGCCGCCCGTGCTGGTGCTGTCCGTCGCCACGGTCGGCGTGCGGGCCTTCGGGACCGGGCGCGCGTTCTTCCGCTACCTGGAGCGCCTCGCCTCGCACGACGTGGCGCTGCGCGGCATGGCGGCGCTGCGCGCGAACCTCTACGACCGCCTCGCCCGCGGCGGGGCCGACGTCGTCGCGCTGCGGCGCGGCGACCTGCTCGCCCGCGTGGGCGGGGACGTCGACGACGTCGGCGACGTCGTCGTGCGCGCCGTCGTCCCGGCGTCCGTCGCCGCGGTGGCCGGCGTCGGGTCGGTCGTCCTCGTCGGCGCGTTCCTGCCCCTGGCCGGGCTCGTGCTGCTCGCCTGCCTGCTGCTCACCGGCGTGCTCTCGCCGTGGCTCGCGTCGCGGGCCTCGCGGTCCGTCGAGGTGCGGGGCGCGGCGGCCCGTGGCGAGGTCTCCGCCCGCACGCTGGAGCTGCTCGAGGACGGCCAGCAGCTCCGGGTGGCCGGGCGGCTCGCCGACCGCACGGCGGCGCTGCGCGCCGCCGACCGCAGGCTCGCCGCGGCCACGGACGACGGCGCACGGGTCTCCGGCGTCTCCGCGGCGATCGAGGCCGGCGCCCAGACGCTCGCGGTCCTCGGCTGCCTGCTCGTCGGGATCCCGGCCGCGCTGGCCGGCGACCTGGCCGCGACCGAGCTCGCCGTGGTCGTCCTCACGCCCCTCGCCGTGTTCGAGGTGACGACCGCCCTGCCCGCGGCCGCGGTGCAGCTGCGCCGCTCGCGAGAGGCCGCCCGCAGGCTCCTCGCGCTGCTGCCCCAGGCCGCGGCCCCTGCGCCTGTCCCCGAGCCCGCTCCGGCCGGCACGCTGCTCGCGCTCGACGACGTGGCCGCAGGCTGGGCGCCCGGGGCGCCGGTCGTCCGTGGGGTGGACCTCACGGTCCGGCCCGGCGCGGTCGTGGCGCTCGCCGGCCCCTCCGGGGTGGGCAAGACGACGCTGCTGCTCGCCGCCGCCGGCCTCCTGCCGCCGACGCACGGCCGGGTGCGGGGCGGCGGGCTGTTCGTCGCCGAGGACGGCCACGTCTTCGGCACCACGGTGCTGGAGAACCTGCGCGTGGCCCGGCCCGACGTGACCGAGGACGACGCCCGCGACGCCCTGGACGCCGTGGGCCTCGCGGCGTGGCTGGCGGCGCTGCCCGCCGGGCTCGACACCCCCCTCGGCACCGGCGGCACCGACGTCTCCGGCGGCGAGCGACGGCGCCTGCTCGTCGCGCGGGCCCTCCTGGCGCCGCACCGGGTGCTGCTCGTCGACGAGCCCGCCGAGCACCTCGACGCCGCCACCGCCGACGCCCTCGTGGCCGCCCTGGCCGCGCACGCCCGCGCGACCGGCCGCGCCGTCGTCGTCGCCTCCCACCGGCTCGGCCCCCTCGGCCTCGCCGACGAGGTGCTGCTGCTCGACGCCGGCCCCGACGGCGCCGCGCGCGTCGTGGCCCGCGGCCCGCACACCGCGCTGCTCCGCGCCGACGCCGGCTACGCGTGGGCCGCCGAGCAGGAACGCAGCGGCCCGAGCCCCGCGGCCGTCCCACCCCGACCACGACCCTGACCCTCCGCGGCCGCGCTCCAGGCGAGCTCAGGGTCCGAACCGGGGGGATGCCCGAGGCCGGGGCGCGCCCGCGCCGCCTAGCGTCACGAGCATGATCACGATCGACGCACTCACCAAGCGCTACGGCGACTTCGCAGCCGTCGACGACGTCTCGTTCACCGCCCGTCCCGGGCGCGTCACCGGCTTCCTCGGCCCCAACGGGGCCGGCAAGTCCACCACCCTGCGGGTCCTGACCGGGCTCGCCACCCCGACGTCCGGCACCGCCACGGTGCTCGGCCACCGCTTCGCCGACCTGCCCGACCCCGGCCACGAGGTCGGCGTCCTCCTCGACGCGTCCGCCCAGCACGGCGGTCGCACCGGCCGCGAGACCCTCGTCCTCGCCCAGCGCACCATGGGGCTGCCCCCGACCCGCGTCGACGACATGCTCGACCTGGTCGGCCTCACCCGGGCCGAGGCGGCCCGCCGGGTCCGCGACTACTCCCTCGGCATGCGCCAGCGGCTCGGCATCGCGACCGCCCTGCTCGGCGACCCGCAGGTCCTCGTCCTCGACGAGCCGGCCAACGGGCTCGACCCCGCCGGCATCCGCTGGATGCGCGACCTCCTGCGCACCTTCGCCGACGACGGCGGCACCGTCCTGCTCTCCAGCCACCTGCTCGCCGAGATCGAAGCGATCGCGGACGACATCGTCGTGATCGGAGGCGGGCGCATCGTCGCCTCCGGCGCCAGCGAGGAGCTGCTCTCCGGCACGGGCACCCTCGTGCGGGCCGACGACGCCGCGGTGCTCGCCGCCGCGCTCACCGACGCCGGGCACCAGGCCACCCGCACCGACGACGTCGTGCTCACCGACGCCGCCCTCACCGACGCGGGGCACGTCGCCTTCCGCGCCGGGATCCCCGTGACCGAGCTCCGCGCCGCCGACGGCGCCGGCCTGGAGGAGATGTTCCTCGAGCTCACCGCCACGACCCAGCGTGACGCCACCGGCGCCGCGCCCGCCCCGACGGGAGCAGCAGCATGACCTCCACGACGACCTCGCCGGCGACGGCGTCCCCCACATCCGGCACGTCTGATGTGGCCCGGCGCCGGGTCCCCGGCCCTGTGCCGTTCGGCCGCCTCGTCGGCGTCGAGGTGCGCAAGACGGGCGACACCCGCTCCAGCCGCTGGATCCTGCTCGCCCTCGGCCTGCTCGCGGCGGGCGCGTGCGCCGTCGTCCTCGGCTTCATGCCCTCCGAGACGTGGACCTACGGCACCTTCCTCGACCAGATCAGCTATCCGCTGGCGCTCGGGATCCCCATGCTCGCCGTCCTGTCGGTGGCCGGCGAGTGGGGCCAGCGCAGCGCCCTGACGACGTTCACGCTGGTCCCCCGGCGCGGCCGGGTCGTCGCTGCCAAGGCCGCGGTCGCCGCCGGGTACGTCGTCGTGACGATGGCGCTCGCGTTCGGGCTGGCCGCGCTGTGCACGCTCGTCGCAGGCGCCGCGGCGGGCGACGACGCGGCCTCGGTCCTGTGGGACGTGCCGGTCGGCCAGCAGCTGCGCCTCGTGCTCTTCATGGCGGTCGCCATGGCGGTCGGGTTCACGCTCGCCGTCGTGCTGCGCCACACCGCCGCCGCGATGGTCGGCTACCTGCTCATCGCGCTGGTGCTGCCCAACCTGTCCAGCCTGCTGGCCTCCGTCCAGGACTGGTACCGCGACGCGGCGCCCTGGGTGGAGATCACCTCCGCGCAGTACAACCTCCTCGGGCCCGACGCACCGACCGGCGAGCAGTGGGCCCAGCTCGGCACCACGGTCCTGCTGTGGATCGTGCTGCCCCTGACCCTGGGCGTACGCCGGCTGCTGCGCGTCGAGATCCGCTGACGGGCAACCGGGCGCGTCGCGGGCGCCGTCGGGTAACGTCGCCGGGCGTGAAGATTCTCGTGCCCGGCAACGTGCCCTTCGACATGACGGTCGACGTCCCCGGGGTGGAGGTGGCGCACTACGTGATGCGCGACCCCGTCCCGGAGGAGCACGCCGACGCCGAGATGCTCGTGACGTGGTCGAGCCCGCAGCGGGTCCTGGAGGACGCCGCCCGCCGGATGACGCGGCTGCGCTGGGTGCAGACGCTCAACGCGGGCCCCGACCAGGCGCTCGCAGCCGGGTTCGCGCCGGACGTCGTGATCTCGTCCGGCCGGTCCCTGCACGACGCGACCGTCGCCGAGCACACGCTGGCGCTCGTGCTCGCCACCGTGCGACGCCTCGACCGCACCCTCGCCGCCCAGCGGGACCACGTCTGGGACCGCGACCTCGGGCGCGAGCAGGCCCGCGACGAGGCGCGGTTCACCCTGCACGGCGCGCGCGTCACGGTGTGGGGCTTCGGGTCGATCGCGGCGGTCCTGGCGCCGATGCTGGCGGCGCTCGGCGCGCGGGTGACCGGGGTGGCGTCGTCGGCGGGCGAGCGGTACGGGTTCCCCGTGGTCGCGTCGGTCGACGAGGTGCTGCCCACCACCGACCTGCTGATCTCCCTGCTGCCCGCCACCGACGCCACGTACCACGCGGCGGGCGCCCGCGTGCTGGGCCTCCTGCCCGACCACGCCCGGTTCGTCAACGCCGGGCGCGGCGCGACGGTCGACGAGGACGCGCTCGTCGCGGCGCTGCGCGACGGCACCCTCGCCGGCGCCGCGCTCGACGTCACCGAGACCGAGCCGCTGCCCACAGACTCCCCGCTGTGGGACGCCCCGCACCTGATCCTCACCCCGCACGTCGCCGGCGGGCGCCCGCAGGACGCGGCGGCGTTCGTCACGGAGCAGCTGCGTGCCTGGCTGGCCGACGGGCCGTCCGGGCTGCGCAACGTCGTCGCGCGCTGAGGCCGCCCGCGACCTCCCCGGGTCGGCACGTCGTCCCCGGGTCGGCAGACATGTGTGCCGACCCGGGGACGGAGTGCCGACCTGACGGCGGGGACGCCGCAGCTACCAGCGCCCGTGGCGCGGGCGCGGCTGGCAGCGCGGGCAGCTGAAGGAGGAGCGGTTCATGAACTCGTCGCGGCGCACGGGGGTGCCGCACCGCGGGCACGGCTCGCCCGCGCGGCCGTAGACGGCGAGGCCACGGGCGAAGTAGCCTCCCTTCCCAAGATTGACGCATTGACCCTTCGAGAGCCGATCGAGGGAACATCTTCCCAGGTCAGAAGCTGTTTCCAACAGTATCCTTAGCCAGCGACCGGGGCCCAGATCGGGCCGAGCGCATCGAGTCTCGGACTTGACTGTATGCAGGGCCCGTCGAGGGGCGCACCGGTGTATCGACTCCGGTTGCACACTCGTTGCCTACGCTGTCGATCCACTGCCCCTGGATCGCCTTCGACGGGCCCCCGGTCACGTATGTGATCCAGGAACACCTTGCGGATGTCAGCATTCTGTTCGTCTGACAGCGGCACGGCGGCTTCCCGGATCCTCCGAACGTGCTCCTCGTGGGCGGTCCAACCGAAGGCATCATTCAGGTCGCCGACGCGGATCAGCGTCTTGAACACGCGACGTCCGTCGCTGCCGACCACCTTCTCGGTGCGCGAAGGAAGGTCCCCCTGCCACATGCGCCGCCGGATCGCCTGAACGCTGCAGCGGTGACGCGCCGCCGCGGCGGCGACATCGATCAGTTCGTCTTCGGGCCTCATGTCTGCTCCAGTTCTCTCAGGTGCCCGGAGCAGGACTCGATCACGGTCGCGCCCTCGGGCACGCAGGTGTGACTGATAGTCCGTGGACTCATCGTCATCGTATCGAAAACGTTGACGTATGAGTGTTCTGGCGCATCGCATCGCGTTCGGCGAGCGCCTTCGCGATCTGCGGCAGGAGCGCGGCTGGGCCTCTCAGGAGGCCTTCGCGCATCACGTCGAGCTCGACCGCACCTACATCAGCGGGCTGGAACGCGGACGCCGCAACCCAACCCTGGACGTCATCGTGAAGCTCGCACACGGGCTCGACGTGACGCCCTCTGAACTCCTCGCCACCCTGTAGTACTACAGCCGTAGATCGCGACCGTGACCTGCGGTGATGTGTCTACGGAATCGCGCGGTGCGGGCTTTGGTCAGGATGAATTGCAGCAGCTCCTCGACTGCGCCAGACCCCACAAGGAGCGCGTCGTGCGCGCTCACGTCGATCGCACTCGGCTGTGACTATCGCTCCACTTGCGCCGCAGCTCCTCGCGGGCTTCGTCCGGTGTGGCCTCGCCGGCCAGGACGCGGCAGACGCTGTACACGGCCCTGGTCGGCCAGGGCAGCTACGTCACGGACGACGAGCGAGAGACCCGAGAGCGCGATCGTCGGATCTCGACGACAGGGGGCGTGGTCCCAACCGTCGACGCACGGCGAGGGTCCGCGGGGTCGCCGAAGATGAAGCGCGCGGGGCGGCCCACACGGATTGGAGCGTTGACGAGCCCCAAGAGAGGGCGCGTCTCGCCGTTGCGACGGAGCGGGTGCGTCCCGTCCGGATACGAGTGCCCCGTGTCCACCGACAACGGGATGACCACCCGCTCGTCGCCGTCCAACAGCAGCTGATAGTGGTCACCTGATTCGGTCGAGAGCACCCAGGAGCCACCCTCGTCGACGTCGAGCCGGTCGCGGGTCTCGAGCTCTCTGCGGATCGGCATGTCCGGGTCGCTCTGGCCGCCGCCCCACTTCCGGTGCAGCTCCTCCCGTGCATCCTCCGGCGACGTCTCGCCGGTCAGGACGCGGCGGGAACGGTCCATGGCCTCCCCGCGCGGCTCCTCACATTCGAGCCGGTGACCGGCGCGGATCAGGGCCAGCTCGTCCTCGATGCCAGCGTCGTCGGGTGAATTGGTCGTCCTGACATCGCCTGCGCCACGCACGGCTTTCAACCGCTCAACTTCTGTCGCGTACGCGGGGTCGGTCTCCCGGCGCTCGCGGACGAACTCGTCGTGGTTCTTCAGGTCCGTCAGCTTCATGATGAGCACTCCTCGATCTGGCTGAGCGTATCAACAGTAAACGACCTGAGAGCAGTCAGGCTAAACAAGAACCCTCACGGTCTTACGGCGCTTGACGCCATTCTTGACGATCTCAATGCGCTCAGCCTTCTCGAGGTGCTTGAACACCGTCTCGGCGGACGACGCACTGTTGACAGCGGCGGCATAGTCAAACGTTGCATCAGGCCCAGCCGTGAGCTGGTTGTACGGTTCCCCCAGGGAAGCGAGGATGCTCACGACATCGTCGTCGGAGAGGCCCTTGGCCAGCACCAGCTGGCGCATGACGGATTCCGCTGACTTCGTGACGCGTGCGATTCTCCGGATCTCATCCGAGGGCAGTTTGATCCGGTTCTTGTTGGCGAAACAACAGGCCGCACGTAGCGAATGTTCATCGTCATCGGGAACGTACTCCGAGAGCTTGCCCACGACGGTCTTCTTCAGGCCGTCGTCGATCGAATCGCCCTCAAGGAACTCGGCAACGAAGCCCTCGACGATCTCAGGCTCGATGAACCTATCGACGCCCTTCGATACCTTGAACGCCTCGGACATGGCGTTCCACCCACCAGGCGCGAAGTGGGCGAAGGTCTCGAAGTCGTCGTCGAAGAGCCCTGCTTCGAGTCCATGGGCGAGAAGCTGATCCTTGCTGGGCTCAACCGGTGTGAGATCGAAGCCTTCCTCAGGGACAACCTGGCTGGCCAGAGCCACACGGGTACGTGCAGGCAGATGGGCCGAGGCGTTCAGAACCTTGATCGCGAGCTTCGCACGCTCGTCGTCGCCGACCTCCTCGACCTCCAACAGCTCGACCGGTCCGGAGTCGTCCGCCGAGGTGAGGAACGACGAGAGCGGTTGGTCGATGTCGTGCACAGCCTCGTACGACGCAACGTTGGCTGTCGAGCACCTCACATGGTTTGCGTCGACGAGGAACGGCCACATCGTCTTAGGCACGTCGTTGAGCGACGAGACCTTCAGCGTCTCTGCGCCGCCGTCGATCACACTGTGCAGCTGCTCTTCCGTCCAGGCCTCCCCCTGCTCGTTCAGTACATCGACGAGCACCTGCTCGGACTGGACAAGACAGCTGCTTGCATCGTCCGCCTGCATGGCTACCAGGTAGTCCGCAATCCGCGCCTTGCAGTGCTCCCACACCTTCGGGTTCTTCCGGACCTCGTCGAGCGTCGGTACTTCGTCGATCCCGAGCGCCAGCTTCAGATTCGACACGCTGATGTCGTACATCCGAGCCCCGACGATGCGGTCTCGGAGCGGTTCGCTCAGAGCAGCCAGGTTGGGAACGACCAGATCAACAACCTTAAGCACCTCGAACAATCGCTCCGTCGTGTCATCGGCCTGGGGCCGCTTCACGGCGGTCAAGTGCGCATGGGATGACCTGATCAGCTCGGACGCGTGCTCTCCGAAGTCGTAGGAGTCTGCGTGCTGCGCGCCGAGCAGCGCGGCATCGAACAGGCCGATACGAGTCTCTTCGTCGGGCAGCTCTGTATGAGCGGCCAGGTACTCGAAGACGTTCGCCCATGGGTGTCGCGCCAGCATCTCAACGAGACGCTCTGCGGCCACACCGGGCGTGTTCAGGAAAGCACTGAGGAACTCCCGTACCTGGTCGCTCTTCTGGTGGGCGACGATGAACGCGATCAGCCTCTCGGCGTCAGCACGCCGCTCGCGGAGAAGGAAGTCAGCCACCTCGATATTCAATGCGCTCACTGTGTTCGTGAAGTCGTCCGGGACCTGTGCCATCAGGTTGTTCAGAGCGTTCTTCGACGTGAAGTGATAGTCGAGATACATCTCGCTAGGCTGGACGCTGTGGTTGTAGAAGTGAGCGACGTCAACACCGGTGAACTTGCCGTAGAAAATCGCTGAGTACTCCGCGAAGTTTCGGGTGATGAATCCCTTCCGAACCAGATCACGTGCGAGCTCAGAGCAAATATTTCCTTCGATCAACTGATCGAACGGAATCCTGTCGCTCGGAACGCGTTCGTATCGAGCAAGGTCGGCGAAATCAGCACCACGAAGCATCGAGACGTCGTCATCATATTGAGCCATGACACCAGCGAATTCCTCAGGCGTCGGATCTACCCAGTGTTCTGCGTGCCTCAATTCTGGGAAGAGCCTGTCAATTCGGGCCGCATCAACTGACGTCCTCTGATTGTTTGGGTACCGGAGACTGAATGCGCAGGTTTCAGCGACCAGCGCCCAGAACTCCACGTCTTTAGTCTCGCCGAGCGTGAATGTTTGGTCGCCGACCAAGATGACAACCTGGTTGTCGTTGTACACACTCACGAACATGTTCTTCATGTCCTTCAACCGCTCACCAAGCACTGCCGCAGTCTTGTGCCGGAGATTGCGTGTCTCCTCGACCCGGTTTCTGGCCCGACGTCGCGACTGCAGGTATTCGATCAGCGCGCGGACCTCGTCTCGGTGGAGCCGTTCGAGTTCGTCGAGAGTGCTGGTTCGCTGGGCGATCTTCTCGAAGTCCGCCATGTGGAAGTTCTTGTACACCACCAACGCGAACAAGTGATCGGCAGTCATTGCCGGTGCGGGAGTCTTGGTCCAAAGCAGGCGCTCGACGAACACTGCGAACTCGTTGCAGATGTTGATCATCAAGCGCATGTCCGTCGTGTGCTTTGCGACGAGGTCCACCAGTGGACGCGAAACGAAGTCGTCGGGAAAACCCAATTCCTTCAGCGCTTCGGCAAGATGGTCACGCGCGTTCCGGTGCGAGAGGAAGGGAACGATCGGGATGACCAGTTCAAAGAACTTGGTGCGGTTGGCCCGCCGCACGGCCTCGGCCGCGAGGTCAGGCTTCGACTCGACGGCCCTCGCGGTGGCGTCGGCCCTCTTCTCGTCGTCCGCTTCTCCGGTCGGCGTCCCGTCAACTTTGGGCGCTTCCTTCGCGCCGAGCTGCTCGAACAGGCTGTCTTTGATGGCGTAGATGAACCGCAGAGGCCGATCCTTGTTCGCCCACTGGGCCGAGGCGTTCACGAGGGTGTTGAGCTCACGGAGGGAGTCGAAGATTTGCGGGTCGTCGAAGCGATCCAGGTCTTCGAAGATCACGAACTCAGGATTGGCCTTGTCAAAGAATGCGACGATCTCGTCGAGGAAGCTGTCGAAGTAGGTGCTTGGGCTCTCGTCCAGTGCGATCTTGGTTCCAGCAGTCGCTACCTCGGAGACAATCCGATCCCCGACCAGCCATCGGAGCGACCACACAACTCCCACCATGAGCACGAAGAACACGAGGATGAGACCGACCTGCGTGGGCACGCTCGCCTGGGCTCCTGGCCAGTCAGCGGGAGGCTGCACGCCGAGCAACCACAGGAGAACAAGCGTCGCACTCGAGACACCGAGCGCCTGCCACAGCGCGCGCCACTTGGTGAGCGGGTTTCGGCGTGCAACTCTGGAACCGCGGAGCCGTCCAGGCTTCAGCCGGTAGACGAGTTGCTTGACGAGCTCTTTCTGGATCCGATTGGTGAGGTCCTCGTCGTCATCGTCGGGCCCGAGCGTACTGATGCTGATCCGAACCGTCTTCGACTTGTGATTCTCTTCGAACTGGTCAAGAACGCTGGACTTGCCGACGCCGTACCTGCCGGTCAGCGCGATGTTCCGGTTCCTCTTCTCCTGGACGGCCTCCTCGAGGTGCCGCACGTAGAGGTCGTGGTGATCCCCCTTGAAATCAGGGGCAAGAGTTCGGAGTTCGATCTTCTTCGAGGCGTCCGAGTCCTTCACCCCGGTCTCCGCCCCCTCGTCAGGTTCCTCATCACTCTGCTTCGTCATTCTGCGTCCGTCTGCTGGTCCTTCAGCTCGAGCCTCAGGCCGAGCGCCTTAGCGATGCTGGCGATGGTCGACGTCGTCACGTCGTTGTTCGCCTCGACGCGCGCGATCGTGGGGCGGGACACCCCGGCCTTCTCGCCGAGCTCCGTCTGAGACCACCCCTTCTTCTTGCGTGCGTCGCGGATGACGTCGCCGAAACCAGCCTGCTCTGCCTCGTTCATCGCTCCAGCGCTCCCGCGTCGCTCGGCGGATCCTGCTCCCCATGGACCTGAGCATGAAGAGCATCTGCTGCGATGTCGGCGATCTGATCGACGAACGCGGGATCGGTCATGTACGACTGGATCTCCTTCGACTCCTGCACGGTCTTGAACACGGCGAGGCCGACGGCGTTGCTGAAGCCGTCGGAGGCCTTCAGCTGCGCGACGGTATTGCTCTTCGCCATCGCCACGGCCTCCTCGTTCTCGTCGAGGAAGCCCCAGAGCGTCGTGATGAAGCCCGAGACGCTCTCCGGGCGCACGTCGACGCCCTTGGCCTGGAACATCTCGTTGACCTTGTCGATGGCCTCGTCCAGCGGGCCGCGCGGCGGGGTCGTGGATGAGCCGTGCTCGCCGTCGAACCCCGGGAGCTCGAGGCCGTCGTCGCTGCCGGCGCTGAGCGAGTGGTCCTCCTCGATGGCCGACGGCACCAGCTGGACGCCGGTGAGCTGCACGCCCTCGAGGTAGCTGAGGTCGTAGCCGCCGTCGTCGAGATGGAGGTTGCGGTCCAGCAGCGTCGTGAGGATCGCGCGGCGGTGCAGCTCGGGATCCTGGTAGTCGACGATCTGGCTGAGGAACTGCCAGGCGCTGCGGTAGGCGTGGACGTCCGCGCGGAAGCTCTTCAGCGCCTCGAGTCGGTCCTTGTCCTTGGCGAGGACCGCTCGACGGCGCTGCCCCGTCCAGCGGTTCTTGATCGGCGACAGAGCCCTGGCGATCGTCTCACCGCCTGCCTCGGTGAGGTAGGCATCAGCGATGGCATCCATGTCGCTCTGGGTGTAGAGATCGGCGGAGTCCAGCCGCTCGCCGATCGTGTACAGCGCGTTGGGATCGACGTCGCCGGTGACGTGGGCGTCGGAGTAGTAGAGCTTGAAGTCCTCCTGGATACTCGCCGGCGTGTTCTTGAAGTCGACGACCATCGGGGCGCTCTTGCCCGGGTAGATGCGGTTCAGCCTGGACAGGGTCTGGACCGTCGCGATCCCCGAGAGCTTCTTGTCGACGTACATCGCCATCAGGCGCGGCTCGTCAAAGCCGGTCTGGAACTTGTTCGCGACGATGAGGACCCGGAAGATGCCCTCCTCACGGAAGGCCCTGGCGGCATCACTCCTGTCGTTCTCCGAGACCTCGGTGACAGACCGACCGGCCTCGTCGGTGAGCGCGCCGGAGAACGCCACCAGCGTGCTCATGTCCGTGTAGCCCTGCGCCTCGATGTAGGCGTTCATCTTCCGCGACCAGCCGAGCGCCTCCTGTCGCGTGGACGTGACGACCATGGCGCGTGCCTCGCCGTCGAGCATGTCCATGACGTTGCGCCGGAAGTGCTCGACGACGACCCGCACCTTCTGCGCGATCGCGGTCGAGTGCAGCTGGGCATAGCGGACGATGGCGGTGACGGCCTCGCCGGTGTTGACCTGGATCTCGGCGTCGGCGTCCTTGAGCGAGTTCTTCACCCGGAGGAACATGTCGTAGGTCGAGTAGTTCGACAGCACATCGAGGATGAAGCCCTCCTCGATCGCCTGCGCCATCGTGTACGTGTCGAAGGCCTCCCAGCGGCCGTCGCGCTCGGTGCCGAACAGACGCAGCGTCTTCGCCTTCGGCGTCGCCGTGAGCGCGACGAAGGTGATGTTGCTCGACGCGGCGATGGCGGAGTCCTTGGCGGCCAGAAGGTCCTCGGCGCTGATGTCCTCGTCCGGATCCACCTCGACGTCGACGAGGAGCTCCTTGAGCTTCTTGGACGCGGTCCCGGACTGCGAGGAGTGTGCCTCGTCGGCGACCACGGCCCAGCGCCGGCCGTGCAGCTCCTGGCTGTCCTCGATGAGCTTCATGACCTCGGGGAAGGTCTGCAGGGTGCAGGTGATGATGTGATCGCCCTCGAGCAGCGCCTTCTTCAGCTGCGGCGACTTCGCCCCGGACTTCTCGCCCACCGCGACGACGAGCCCCTTGCTCGACTGGACGAGGTTCATGTCGTCGCGGATGTTCTCGTCGAGCACCGTGCGGTCGGTGACGACGATGACGGAGTCGAAGGTCGACTTCGAGTCCTGGTCCATGTGGCGGATCAGACGATGGCTGAGCCACGCGATCGTCTTCGTCTTGCCCGAACCTGCCGAGTGCCAGATCAGGTAGCGCTGACCCGGGCCACGGGCCTCGATGTCGGCCACGACACGCTCCACGGCGCGCAGCTGGTGGAAGCGCGGGAAGATCAGTCGGCCGTCGTCCTTCTTGCCCGACTTCCCCGGCTCGAACAGCGCGAAGTCCTTGAGGATGCGCATGAACGTCGGCCGCGCGAGGATCTCACGCCACAGGTAGTCGGTCGACGAACCGGTGGACGAGGGCGGGTTGCCCTCGTGGCCGTCGTCGCCCCGGTTGAACGGCAGGAACACCGTATCCTCGCCCTGCAGCTTCGTCGCCATGTACACGAGGTCGTTGGACACGGCGAAGTGGACCAGAGCACGGCCCGGCGCGAGCAGCGGCCTCGAACGGCCGGGCTTGCGGTCCTCCTTGTACTGCCGGATGGCGTCGTTGATCGACTGCGTGTTGTCGGTCTTCAGCTCGAGCGTGGCCACCGGGAGACCGTTGGCCGTCAGCACGACATCGATCGACTCGTTCGTCCTCGTGTCGAAGCGCACCTGCCGCAGGACGCGCAGACGGACCGCGTCCGCCGCCTCCAGGACCTCTGCCAGGTTCGGATTCGCCGGCGGGAACTCCATCATCGCCCCGAACCTCGCCGCCGGACGGCCGATCTGCGCGTAGGTGAAGCCCTTGCGCAGCGCCCCGAGCAGCCCGCCCACCGGGTGCCCCGTGGTCGGGTCCATCCTCGTGGCCTTCGCGAGCTCCTTCGTGATGTGCTGGAGCAGCTTGCGCTCCGCGTCGACCCGCTCGTCGCCGACGAGGTCCCCGGGGACGGCCTTCTCGTACTCCTCGGGGTACTGAGACGCCAGCCAGTACAGCGCATCGCCGGGCACCATCGCGAGGCCCACGTCCCAGCCGATCGGCTTGCCCTCATCCTCGTACAGCCAGCCGCGCCCGGCCAGCTCCGCGCAGAGGTTCTCCTCGAACTCGCGCTCCATCAGCTGGGCGTTGCTCATGCGACTTCCTTCTTGCCGGTGACGACATCGGTGATAAGCGCCGCGCGACGCTCGAGGAGCAGGGACTTGAGATCAGCGACCTTCGCCAGCATGGCGTCGATCCTGCCGGTGACCTCGTCGAGGTGATCAACAGTTGCGCGTTGGATATCGAGACTGACTACTGGAATGCGCTGTTGTCCCAATTTTGATCGAGAAATGCGCTGGCGAGTCGAACCGCCTTGAAGACTCTCGATTAGAGTTCGGAATCGACCGCTGTTGAGAACATATTCGAGGTAGGCTGGGATCATCTTTTCCCGATCGGCGCGCACCACAGCAACATCGACTACCGTGATCGTGCGACCGAGTCCGGTTGGCAGAACACACGCTCGGCCAATTGGGTCCGGCATACGAGCGATGAGCACGTCACCAGGGACGACCTCTCTGCATGCAAGGCGGTCGAATGCTTCCTGGTTCACGCGACGGTCGGATTTATCAAGGAACTTCCCAACGCCAATGTCCGCAAGCTGAAGTAGCCGAATATCGCCGTTCGGATCCTGATCCTTGCTCTCGACCCAGTCTCCGTCGAAGAAGTTCTCGGAGTTTGATGCAAACGCAAGCGGAACTGTCGAACCGTTGAAATGCTTGTCGACTGCCTCCATCACGACCGACTCGCGCCGAGCATTGAGTTCCCCTGCAAGCTCGTCCATCTTGCCCAGCATCGCGTCGATCTCGCCGGTTTCGCGGTCGAGGTAGTCGGCGATGGTGACCTGCTTCCTGGGCTCCGCATTAAAGAGTCGATGCTCCTGTACGAAACGCGGCGCGATGCGGCGAAGGTTGCCCACACCTTGAAGAGAATGTGCGCCTTCGTCGAGGAACGGCAGGCTCTGAGCGACGTAGCAGAGGTAGCGTGCGTCGACTCCCGGGCGTGGTCGAACGACATGTACCTCAGTTGTTGCGAGCCCGATCGTCGTGGGGATGTCCGCAACAATCGACCGACCGGCTTCGAACGTCGGAGTGATCTTCGGGATGAGAACGTCACCGCGCCTGAACGGGGTGTAGCTCAGCTTCTTGGACCACGCGATCGTGCGGGAAAAGTCTGCCCGCCCACCGGGCCACACAGCTTCCAGCGGCATGAACGTCAGCTTCGCCCCCTCGTTGAGGGTCTGGAGCTCAGGCGTCGCCGGATTGACCTCACCGTGCTTCCACAGCGGCGCAGTCTCACGCATCCCGATGCACCGCCTCGAACATCTCGCCGAGCTCGCTCATCAGCCTGGCGACGTCGGCGTCGATCTCCTCGAGTGGCCGCGGCTCCTCGGGTACGTAGAAGAGCCTGGTGAACGGGATCTCGTTGCCCTCCTTGGCCTTCGAGACGTCCCAGGTGGCCCCCTCGGCGAAGGGCAGCACCTCACGCTCCATGTGCTCGTCGAGGTGTTCACTCCTCGGCACGCGCTCGGTGATCTTCCAGCCGTCGAGGAGCACCGGATTGCCCTTGCGGTCGACGGCGAGCGGCGCGTCGTCGTCCTGGACACCCATGGCCGAGGCGACCGCGTCGACAAGCCCGATCGGTGCCTTCAGCCCCTTCGTCTTGCAGCGCTGCTGGAAGGCGGCAGGCAGGCTGTTCCACACAAAGCCGTCGAGGCCGCGCATGATCTCCGCATGGTCCTCGACGAACGCTTTGTGCTCGCGCACGGCGTCGACCGCGTCTTCGGAGAACACCGCGGCGAGGCGCGCCTGCTTGTAGACAGGCACGTCGCGGAACATGAAGTCCTCCTTCACCATGACGCGCGAGATCGCCGAGTCGGCGTACTCGAACGCCTGATACGCCTTCAGCACCGTGTCGCGATTCGTGGGGCTCATCTCGCGGCGCTTGTCGCCCATGCCCTTGCGCATGGGCTCCCACTGGTTGGTGGCATCGATGAGCTGGATCCTCCCGACGCGCTCGGGATCCTTGTCGGCGTCGAGGATCCAGACGTAGGTCGCGATGCCGGTGCCGTAGAACATCTGCGTCGGCAGGGCGATGATGGCGTCGATGAGGTCCTCGTCGAACAGCCACTGGCGGATGGCGTTGGGGCCCTTGTCGCTGCTGAACAGCGGCGAGGCGTTCGAGACGACGGCGGCGCGGCCGCCCTGGCTGTTCTTGCCGGCCGGGCTGAGCTTCGAGGCGCAGTGCGCGAGGAAGAGCATCTGGCCGTCGCTCTTGGACGGCAGGCCGTGGCTGAAGCGGGAACCCTGGGTCTTCGCCTGCTCCTTGACCGACGAGTACTGGACCTCCCAGTCCATGCCGAACGGCGGGTTGGACAGCACATAGTCGAAGGTCTGGTCCGCGTACTCGTCGTGCAGCAGCGTGTCGCCGTGCTTGATGGCGTCGGGGCGGCCGCCCTGGATCAGCAGGTCGGCTTTGCCGAGCGCGAACGCTGAGGACATGAGCTCCTGGCCGTAGAGCGTGACGTCGATCTTCTCGTTCGTGCGTCGCAGCGCCTCCTGCGCGATCAGCAGCATGCCGCCCGAGCCGGCCGTCGGGTCGTAGATCGAGCGGGCCGTGCTGTCGCCGGCCAGTGTGTCGTCGTCGTCCGCGATGAGGACGTCGACCATGAGCTTGATCGCATCGCGCGGTGTGTAGAAGTTGCCGGCGGCCTTGCCCTTCTTGTTGAACGCCCGGTACATGACGTCCTCGAAGACGTCGCCCATGCTGGTGTCGCTGAGGCTGCCGGGGCTCAGGTCAAGCGTGGAGAAGTGCTTGACGACGGCGTGCAGGCGATTGGCGTCGGCGAGCACCTTCGCGCGCCGGGCGAAGTCGAAGGACACCCAGATGTCGGCGATGTTGTTCGAGAAGCCGTCGACGTAGCTCTTGAGGGACTTGTCCACGTTGTCGTCGACGGAGGCGATCGTGGCCAAGTCGAGCTTCGAGACGTTGTAGAAGCTGAGCCCGAATTTGTCCTTGACGGCGATGTCGATCAGGTGGTCCGGCATGCCGCCGAGCGAGTCGACGAACGCGGTGACCTCGGCCTTGGTGTCCGCGAGCATGCACTCCAGCCGACGAAGAACGGTGAACGGCAGGATGTAGTCGCCGTAGTCCTCCTCGTCGACGACGTTGCGGAGGTACTTGTCTGCCGTGTCCCAGACGATCCTCGCGGTCGTCGTGCTACGTGCGCCGGTCTGCTCTGCCATGCTCACCCGTCCCTGGTCGATCGATGCCCGTTCAATGTATCACGAACGTTACATCGGGTGGTGGACCACGGAGCAGATTGAGGCGTCTAGGGTGAGAAAGTTCATCCCGCGGTCGTTGTGCGGGGCGGGACAGCGCCGACTCCATCACCGGACCGCGCAGATCAGGAGTGAGGCCGCGTCACCTCAGCAGATCGAGGATGGTGGGCAAGTACTTGCGCACCTGCTCCCGGTCGCTCTCCTGCTCCTCGTCGGACAGCTCGTCGTACGGCGTCGACATCTGGGTCTCCCAACGCTGGGCGAGCTCAGCGGGCACCACAAGAGCCCCGTCCTCCCTCCGCTCGCACTGGTCGTGGACGTACCGCTGCCAATGCGCCCATCGTTCATGCTCGATCGCAGCGAGCCGGTCGACTGCCCGCGCACTCTCTAGCACCTCACGGATCTCGTCGTGGGAACGCATCAGATCAGGTCCTGCTTCACAAGAGACCAGTAGTGCTGGCCGAGCGCTGTCAGTTCGCAAGACTTCGATTCCATCGCCGCGTGCCACATGTGCGGGGCGTCGACCGGGCGGACGAGGTTCACCTTCACCAGCGCCTGCAGCACGGCAAAGTCGGCATTCTTCGCGGGATCTGGAACCGGAGTCGAGTCCGGCTCGCGACCGGAGCGCTCAGGCTCGTAGGCGGGATCAAGCTGGAGCTCCGTCGTGGGCTGCTCGAACAACGTCGTGAGCTTCCGCAGATCCTCCAACTCAATCGGAGCGTCCGCCGTCCGGAGCGAGACGAACTTCTTCACGTTCGTCTTGAAGACAGGCCGCTGTGCCCACGGTCCGAGCGACTGGTCGATGTGCGCATAGACGCTGCCGGGCGTCACCTCGCCGACAAGGTTGCTGGCCGCGCCATTCAGTGCGTCCACGAGCAAGCGGGTGAAGACGCCCGATCCACCGCTCTCCATGGCGTACTGATCCGCCGTGGACGCCGTGAGGAGCGTGACGCCCTCCTTGATCTCAGCGATGTTCTTCCCTGCCGGGTTGTCCCCTGCCACGCCACCGTGGCAGCTGTCGAGGATGATCACCTTGTTCTTCGCAGGAGAACGATTGGCGAACGCCATGACCTCCGACAGCGACAGCCCGTCGTGCCCGTCGGCGCTATCGCTCGCGCACAAGTACCCACCGACCCCGTCGATGTAACCGTGCCCCGCGAAGTAGAACAGCGAGACATCCGCGTCGTCCTTGAACAGCTCTTCGACAGCCCCGCGCAGATCCGCGCGGGTCACAGTGGCGTGCGGACCGGTACCGACCAGCACCCGCGGCTGCGCGAAGTTGAGAGTGCCGTCAGCATGGCGGTCGAGCACGTTCTTGACGCTGTACGCGTCGCTCACAGCACCGCTGAGGGAGCCGATCCTGTCGTAGTGGTCGATACCGACGACGAGGGCCTTGCGCATCGCGGTGCCCTTCAGAGGGAGTCGATGAAGCCGGAGATGTTGGCATCGCTCCACGGCACGGTCCGGACCCCCGCGAGAAAGGTGCGGTCATCGGAGTACGCCCAGATCCCGAGGAGCGGCTTTCCCTCGTCCTTCGCACACTGGATCTCCCACTTCTGGCCCTCGGAGTCCAGCGAGCTGCTGCTGACGAGGGCGATCACTCCGTGGGAGCGCCGGATGCGCGTGCGGACCCTGTCCTTCCAGCCGGAGTCGTACGGCTCCTTTACTGACATGTCGATGAACTCGTACGGCGCGCGAGGGCCGAGCGACTGCCCCTTCAGGAAATCCCTCTGTCGCTCGTCCTCCATCGCGAACGCGACGAATACAACCTTGTTCTCAGCCATGCCTGGCTCTCCTCATCGGCTCGAGCTGCGACGCCGGGGGGTCGCATCTGTGCTCGTCATCACGCTATCGAGCACCACTGACATTCGACGCCGATGGTACGGCGCGGCACGGATCAGACCCATGACCACGCCACAGATGTGACCGAGGACCTTGGGCCTCGCGCTGTCGCCTCCCGCCGGCAGCCTTCGGCTCGGACGCTCACACATGACTTCGTTTAAGGGTGTATGTCCGGCGGCCCCGATATCAGCATGTGGTGCCCGCCGGCCGCCGCGACGAGGAGCGCGTCGACGGCCTCGCGCTGGCCGACGACGGTCGGGGCAACCGACGATTCCCGCGACCCTGCCGCGATCCGCGGACAACGCGATGGGGTTCGACATGATCTCCATCGCGTCGGGCACTATCCACCTCGCTTCGCCGTCGCGCATCCCGACCCCTCCATCGTTCAACATGTCAACGTCAACGGGACGAGGAGTCGAACAGGACTCCGCCGAGGTCTCGAACGCGACCTTCTCCCCGCCAACGGAGCGTCGCACGCTCGACAGCCGCAACGACCGAGTCGACCTAGCGTTTTCGCTGGCAGACCGGGCAAAAGTAGCTCGAGCGGTTCATGAACCGTTCGCGTACGATGGACGTGCCGCAACGTTTGCAAGGACGGCCATCCCGCCCATATGAGACAAGGCTCCGGGCAAAAAATCCGGACTCGCCGTTGACGTTGACGTACAGGGCGTCGAAGCTCGTGCCGCCCTGTGTGAGCGCCTCGGACATGACCTCGGAGGCGGCATCGAGCACGCGGCGCACGACCGGACGCGTCATGGTGTCCGTCGCGCGGGCGTAGTGCACACGGGCGCGCCACAGCGCCTCGTCGGCGTAGATGTTCCCGATGCCGGAGGCGATCGTCTGGTCGAGCAGCGCCCGCTTGATCCCGGTGCGGCGCCGCCGGACGGTCGCGACCGCCGCGTCGGCGTCGAAGGCGGGGTCGAGCGGGTCGCGGCCGACGTGCGCCACCGGCTCGGGCACGGCGGCGAGATCGCTGCCGCGGCCTCCCGGAGCGCCGTCGGGCGTGGGGACCAGGTCCACGACGGACAGGTGGCCGAACGTGCGCTGGTCGACGAAGTCGAGGAAGCGCGCGCCGGACGGGCTGTCGTCGAGGTGCAGCCGGGCCCGCAGGTGCGGGTGCGCCCACTCCCCCGCCACGGCCGGGTCGCGCACCAGGAGCTGGCCCGACATCCCGAGGTGCGCGAGCAGGGCGGCGTCCTCGCCCACGGGCAGCCACAGGTACTTGCCGCGGCGGGCGGCGGCGGTCAGCCGCCGGCCGCGCAGCTGGTCGGCGAAGCCCGCCGGGCCGCCCTCGTGCCGCCGTACCGAGTAGTCGCGGAACACCTCGACGTCGCGCACGACGGCGCCCACCACGAGGCGGTCCAGCCCGTCACGGACGGTCTCGACCTCGGGGAGCTCAGGCACCCGCGCCCTCGGCCCGCGCCGGCACCGCCGGGAGGTCCTTCAGCGCGCGGTAGGCCTGCTCGGCCGCGGCCTGCTCGGCGTGCTTCTTCGCCGTGCCGGAGCCCAGGCCGAGCACCGGGCCCGCCGAGACCTGCGCATGGAAGACCCGGGCGTGCTCCGGGCCCTCGCCCGTCACCTCGTAGACGGGTGCGGCGAACCCGCGCTCGGCGACGACCTCCTGCAGGGACGTCTTCCAGTCGAGGCCCGCGCCGAGGTCGGCCGCGTGCTCCAGCGTCGTGTCCACGAGGCGGTGCACCAGCTCGCGCGCCGGCTCCAGGCCGTGCGACAGGTACGTGGCCCCGATGAGCGCCTCCACGGTGTCCGACAGGATCGAGTCCTTGTCGAAGCCGCGGGTGCGCATCTCGCCCTTGCCGAGCAGCACGTAGCCGCCCAGGTCGAGGCGCCGCGCGACGGCGGCCAACGCACGCTGCGACACGGTCGCGGCGCGCATCTTCGCCAGCTCGCCCTCGGGCAGGTCGGGGTGGCGCCGGTAGAGCGCCTCCGTCACGACCAGGCCGAGCACGGTGTCCCCGAGGAACTCGAGCCGCTCGTTGGTGGGGATGCCCCCGGCCTCGTGCGCGAACGACCGGTGCGTCAGCGCGAGGACGAGAAGCTCGGGGTCCAGATGGACCCCGAGCTTCTCGAGAAGAGCGGCCGGCTCCGGACGTTCCCGGGTGCCGTTCGCAGGCATGTCAGCCCGCGTGCTCGGTGCGCAGCGCCTCGGCGTACTGGCGGCCCTTGTAGGTGCCGCAGGTGGGGCACGCCGCGTGGGACAGCTTCTGCCCCTTGCAGCTGGGGCACGTGGTGAGGGTCGCCGCGGTGGTCTTCCACTGCGAGCGACGCGCACGGGTGTTGCTGCGCGACATCTTGCGCTTGGGAACAGCCACGGTCAGCTCTCTTTCGTCTCGTCGGACACGCTCGACTGCTCGAGCATGGTCTGCAGCGCCGACCAACGGGGGTCGACGACGTCGTGATGGTGCTCGGGGTCGTCCTCGAGCCGTGCACCGCACTCGGAGCACAGGCCGGGGCAGTCCTCGCGGCACAGCGGTTGAAATGGTAGTGCAGTGACGAGCGAATCCCGAACCGCGGGCTCGATGTCGGCCTGGTCGTCGACCAGCACCGACTCCTCCTCCGCGTCCTCGTCGCCCGACTCCTCGGCCGCCTCGACCCGCTCGGGGTAGGCGAACAGCTCCTGCACCCGGACGGTCACCTGCTCGGTCACCTCGTCGAGGCACCGGACGCACTCGCCGACCGCCGTGCCGCGCACGACGCCCGTCACGAGCACGCCCTCCATGACCGCCTCCAGGCGCAGGCCCAGCGTGAGGTCGCCGCCCTCGGGGATGCCGATGACCGCCGTGCCGAGGTCCGCCGGGGCCGGCACGACGCGCGAGACCTCGGACATCGTGCCGGGACGCCGCGAGAGCTCGTGCGTGTCGAGCACGAGCGGCGAGCGCTTCTCGGTACTGATGGCAGACTCCAATGACGGGCGCGTTCAGGGGTGGGAGATCAGGTGGACGGCCCGAAGCGGACCAGCGGCTCAGTCTACGACATCACCCGGGCGCCGTGCACCGGGCCCTGGCGTGACCCACCTCTCAGGCAGGGACGCCGTCGGCGCCGGGCAGTGGTCAGGCCGGGCTCTCCTGCGGCCAGTCCGGGTCGCGCACCGCGTCCCAGCGGACGCGCGGCGCGGCGCCCTGCTCCAGCCGTCCCGCGAGCTTCTCCCGACCCGCGGCCACCTGCGCGCCGAGCGCGTCCAGGTCGTGCTGGAAGTCCGCCAGCCGCCGGTCGCAGTACTCGTCCGCGTCGGTGCGCAGCGCGGCAGCCCGGCGCTCGGCGTCGGCCACGATCTCCGCGGCCCGGGACTCCGCCTGCACCACCACCTGCTCGGTCTGCACCAGCTCGATGGCCCGCGCCCGGGCGGTGGCGACGATCTCCTCCGCCTTGCGGTGCGCCGTGGCGAGGGTGCTCTCCGCGGCGGCGAGCACCTCGTCCGCGCGCGCCACCTGCGTGGGCAGGGCGTCGCGCAGCTCGTCCACCAGGCCGAGCGCCTGCTCCCGGTCGATCTTGACATTGGTCGACAGCGGACCCGACCTCGCGTTCTCGACGAGTGCCGCCAGGTCGTCGAGGATCTCCAGCAGCCCGGCGGTCGGGTTCTCCCCCGCCGGCGTGCCCTGCCCGTCCCCTGTCGTCGCGGTCGTGTCGTCCATGCTCTGCTCCTTCACCGTGCCAGTGCTGCGTGCACCGCGTCCGCGACGCCGGCCGGGACCAGGTCGTCGATCGGCCCGCCGAACCGTGCCACGTCCTTGACCAGCGACGACGCGACGTGGGCGTACCCCGGGTCGCCGGGGACGAAGACGGTCTCGACCCCCGTCGCCCCTCCTGTCAGGTGCCGGTTCATCAGTGCCATCGGCAGCTCGGCGTCGAAGTCCGCCCCGCCCCGCAGCCCCTTCACGACCGCGACGGCGCCGACGTCGCGGCAGAAGTCCACGAGCAGCCCGGGGACCTCGGCCACGCGGACGTCGGCCGTCTCCGGGTCGGCGTCCAGGGCGGCGCGGACGAGGTCCACGCGGCGTTCCGGCGGCAGCAAGGCGTTCTTGGCGGCGTTGCGGGCGACCCCGACCACCACGTCGTCGAACATGCGGCGCGCGCGGCGCACGACGTCGAGGTGACCGAGGGTGATCGGGTCGAAGGACCCGGGGCAGACGGCGGTGCTCACGTCGCCGACGGTACCCGGCCCGGCGGCGATACGTCCGAGGCGCCCCGGGGACGGCCGCAACCGCGCCGCCGCGCTCAGGGCCGGCCCGCGGGCTCCGCGAAGTGCACCGCCGTGCCGCCGTACGTCTTGGTCGCGATGGGAGCGAGCCCCGTGGGCCAGGCGGGCTCGCCGCTGCGGGTCGCCCGCTCGACGGCGATCACGGCGTCGCGCGCGAGGACGCCCGGGGTCGCGAGGTCGGCCAGGATCCGGTCCAGGGTGGCGCCGGGCAGGTCGTAGGGCGGGTCGAGCAGCACCAGGTCGAAGGGTCCGGCGAGCGTGCCGGCCTCCGCCTCGGCCGCGAGCCGCCCGGTGCACCGCTCCGCGGGCTCCGCCAGCACCCGTACGGTCCGCCCGAGCCCCAGGTCCGCCACGTTGCGGCGCGCCACGTCGGCGGCCCGGCGGGCGGCGTCGACGAGCACGACCTCGGCCGCGCCGCGGCTGGCGGCCTCGATGCCCAGCGCCCCGGACCCGGCGAACAGGTCCAGCACGCGCGCGCCGTCCACGACGCCGTAGTGTTCGAGGCGGGAGAACACCGCCTCGCGCACCCGCTCGCTCGTGGGCCGGGTGCCCGACGGCGGCACGGCGATGCCGCGGCCGCCGACCGACCCGGCGACGATCCTGGTCATGGCTCAGCCCTCACGACCGTCGAGGATAGGTCACCCGTCACGCGCGCTCGAGGAACTCCTCCTGCTCCTCGTCGAGCTGCTCCGCGATCGCCCCTGCGAGCTCCGGGTGGTCCGTGAGGTCGGGGTCGGCCGCCACGACGGCGGTCGCCTCGGTGCGCGCGTCGGCGATGAGGTCGGCGTCGGCGACGACCCGCAGCAGCCGCAGCGAGCTCGACCTGCCCGACTGCGCGGCACCGAGCACGTCGCCCTCGGAGCGCAGCTCCAGGTCGAGGGCCGCGAGCTCGAAGCCGTCGGTGGTGCGTGCGAGCGCCTCGACGCGCGCCGCGGCCGGCGTCCCCGGGCGCGCGGTCGACACCAGGAGGCACAGGCCCGGGTCGGCTCCACGGCCGACCCGGCCGCGGAGCTGGTGCAGCTGGGAGACGCCGAACCTGTCGGCGTCGAAGATCACCATCACGGTGGCCTGCGGCACGTCGACGCCCACCTCGACCACGGTCGTGGACACCAGCACGGGCGCGGCACCCGAGGCGAAGCGCGCCATCGCCTCGTCCTTGTCGGCGGGCGCCATCTGCCCGTGCAGCACGCCGATCTCCACGCCGTCGAGCCGGGGCAGCTCCCGCAGCGACTCGGCGACCTCGAGCACGGCCCGCAGGGGCGCCCGCTCGTCGCCGGCGTCGGGCCCGGCGACGTCGAGGAACTCGGGCACCTCGTCGAAGTCGCCGTCGCCCGTGCCCTTCGCCCCGGCCCCGCCCTCGTCGTCCGGGTGGATGCGAGGGCAGACCACGTAGGCGCGCCGGCCGGCGTCCACCTCCTCGCGCACGCGGTCCCAGACCCGCTCGATCCAGCGGGGGTTGTCGGCGGGGACCACGTGGGAGGTGATGCCGGACCGGCCCGCCGGCACCTCGGACAGCGTCGAGGTCTCGAGGTCGCCGAAGACGGTCATCGCGACCGTGCGCGGGATCGGGGTGGCGGTCATGACGAGCAGGTGCGGGGCGCTGCGCGCCTTGGCCCGCAGCGCGTCGCGCTGCTCGACGCCGAACCGGTGCTGCTCGTCCACGACGACGAGACCGAGGTCGGCGAACTGCACCTGGTCGCCGAGCAGGGCGTGGGTGCCCACGACGATCCCGGCCTCGCCGCTCGCCGCGGCCAGCAGGGACTCCTTGCGCGCGGCCGCGGGCTGCGAGCCCGTCAGCAGGGCCACACGGGTGCCGTTCGCCGCGCCGCCGAGGAGCCCGCCCTCGGCGAGCGGGCCCAGCATCCGGCGCAGGGAGCGGGCGTGCTGCGCGGCCAGCACCTCGGTCGGGGCGAGCAGCGCGGCCTGCCCGCCGGCGTCGACGACCTGGAGCATGGCCCGCAGCGCGACCACGGTCTTGCCGGAGCCGACCTCGCCCTGCAGCAGCCGCTGCATGGGCCGCGGCCGCGCCAGCTCGGCGGCGATCTCCTCGCCGACGGAGCGCTGCCCCTGCGTGAGGGTGAACGGCAGCGCCGCGTCGAAGTCGGCGAGCAGGCTCGCCTCGTCGTCGCCCCGCGGGGGCCGGGCGGTCGCCGCCTCGGTGCTGACGCGGGCACGGCGCTGCGCGAGCACCGACTGGAGTACGAACGCCTCCTCGAAGCGCAGGCGGCGCCTGCCCTCCTGCCAGTCCGTGTCCGTGCCCGGCACGTGCACGGCCCGCAGGGCGTCCAGGCGGGAGCCCAGCCCGAGGCGCGCACGGACCTCCTCGGGGACGGGGTCGGGGACGTCGGCCGCGGTGAGCGGGTCGAGCACGGTGCGCACGGCGCGCTGGATCCGCCAGGTCGGCACGGACGCCGTCGCCGGGTAGATCGGGATGGGCCGGGAGGCCTCGATCATGGCCTCCTCGTCGTCGTCCGCGTGCACGCCCACCAGGACGTAGTCCGGGTGGGTCAGCTGGCGCCGGCCCCGGTACTCGGAGACCACGCCGGTGAAGAGCCCCGACCGGCCCGGCCGCAGCCGGTCCTCGTGCGGGCGCAGCGCGCCGGCGCGCTTGGCGAAGAAGGTCAGGGCGAGCTGGCCGTGCCCGTCGGTGACCGTGGCCTGCAGCAGCGCGCCGCCGCGCGAGCGCATCTGCCGCACGGTCGCGCTCTGCACGCGCGCCATCACGGTCACGTGCTCGCCGAGCTGCAGCTGCTCCATGTCGGTGAGCCGGCCGGGCTCGGAGTACCGCCGCGGGTAGTGCCGCAGCAGGTCGTCCACCGTGACGATCCCCATCGCGGCCAGCGGGCCGGCGGCGCGCTTGCCGAGGGTGGTCGTCAGCGGCTCGGTGAGGCGCGCGGTCACGGGACCACCCCCTCCGGGGTGCCGGGGGCCTCGCCCTCGACGAGCGGCTCGACGCCGATCCCGACGCGGTCCCCCGGCCTCCCGGTGCGCATCACGACGACGTCCGCGCCGCCCGAGACGGCCTCGGCACGCGCCGCCAGCATCTGCACCGTGGCCTCGGGCACGGCCTCGTCGGGCAGGAGGGTCACGATGGCGGTGGGCGAGCCCGCCACGAGCCGCTTGACGATGGCGCCCACCGCGACCGCGGGCCCCGCGCCGACACGCAGCCCGGTCACGACCTCGCGCACGGCCGCCGGCACGTCGACGGTGCCGTCGTCCGCGCGGGCGTCGTCCAGCGCCGCCGCCAGCGCGGACATCCCGGACACGATGTGGGCGTCGCTCGGCGCCGGGACCGTGACGATCTCCGGCGGCGGGGAGCCGCCGGGGTCGGCGGCCGCGGCGACGAGGGCGGGCATCCCCGCGAGGAGCCGGTCGGGCGCGAGCACGAGCACGTGCGGCGTGCCGGCGCCGAGCGCCGCCGCGGCGAGGTCGTCGGCGGTCGGGGGCACGTCCAGGTCGAGCACCACGACGGCCCCGGCGCGGGCGAGCTCGGCGGCGAGCGCCGGCGCGCCCGTCGTCACCACGACCGTCCACCGCTCGGGCGGGACGGCCAGGTGGCGCACCGACACCCGGGACACGGCCCCGCGCGAGACCCACCGCCGGGCCACGCCCAGCGCCGCGTCGAGGTCCGCGGTGTGCACATGCGCCTGCCAGAGGGACTCCTGGGTGGCGGGCCGCGCCGCCCCGGGCTCCGTGCCCGACCCGCCGGTGCCCTCGTCCGTCTCCTCGTGTCCCGTGGTGTCCGTGGTGTCCGCGGTCTCGCCGCCGCCGACGACCACCACGGAGCTGCCGACGTCGTCGAGGTCGGCGCGCAGGGCGTCGGCCACCGCGCCCGGGCGGAAGCCGACCGCGGTGGCCGACCGCTCCAGCACGAACATCAGCTCGACGTCGTCGGCCGCCGCCTCCTCGGGCCGGGCGTCCGCGTCCGTGCCCGCGTCGGCGGGGGCGGCGTCCGCGGGCTCGGCGTACCCCCGCAGGTCCATGTCCAGCAGCACGGGCGCCATGCTGCCGCCCGCCTCCGACACGGCGTCCGGCCGCTCGTCGTGCCCGGCGTCCACCTCCCGCTGCGCCGCGGCGAGCGAGCCGAGGACGAGCACGAGCCCGCAGGCCCCGGCGTCGAGGACGCCGGCGGCGCGCAGGGCGGCGAGCGTCCCGACGCTGCGGAGCGCGGCCTCGCGCGCCCCGCGGCGCGCGGCGTCGAGCACCGACAGGCGGGCGGGTGCGCCCAGCGGCCCCACCATCCCCCCGGCCTCGACATGCCGCGCGGACGCGGCGGCGGAGTCCGCGGCGGTGAGGATCGTGCCGGGAACCGGGTGGGCGACGGCCTGGCGCGCGGAGCGGGCGGCGACGTCCAGGGCGAGCCCGAGCGAGTCCCCCCGCGTCGCGGCCACGGTCAGGCCGCGGAGCCACTCGCTGAGGATCACCCCCGAGTTGCCCCGGGCGCCGAGCAGCGCGGACCGCGCCGCCAGCCGCAGCAGCCGCGCCCCGCCGGCGTCGGCGGGGGCGTCGCGGACCGCGGACGCCGCCTCCCGGGTGGTGAGGTACATGTTGGTGCCGGTGTCCCCGTCGGCCACGGGGAAGACGTTGACCCCGTCCAGCTCGCCGCGCGCCGCGGCGAGGGCGTCGGCGGCGGTGCGGAGCCACGAACGCACGACGGGCGCGGCGAGAAGCTCGGGCTGATCCACGCCCCCACGGTAGCGGCGGGGGGCGGTGACCGGACCCACGTTGAGGGGCACCGCTCGCATCGGCTATCCTCGTGTGGTTGCCCGGCCGGTCCGGGCTCCCCCAGACCACCGACCTCACGTCCTGCTGCCCTGGCGCGGGACGTGCACGACGATTCAGGAGACACCGTGGCTGCCAACTGCGACGTCTGCGGCAAGGGCCCGGGCTTCGGGCACAGCATCTCGCACTCCCACATCCGCACGAAGCGCCGTTGGAACCCCAACATCCAGCGCGTGCGCGCCGTGGTCGCAGGCACCCCCAAGCGGGTCAACGTCTGCACCTCGTGCCTCAAGGCGGGCAAGGTCACGCGCCAGGCGTGAGCCCGAGGTGACGCGACGGGTGGGGGCCGAGGAACGAGGCATCCGCCCGCAGCAGAACCGGCAGGCTCACGCCTCGACAGCACAGGCGTGAGCCTGGGCCGCACCGCCGTCTCGACGTTCGCACGACGCCCGCCGGGCCCGCCCGGCGGGCGTCGTGCTGCGCACGGGCGGGTCGTCCGGCGGCCCGACGACGACCAGCGCAAAGAATTCTTGAAGCGTTCACCAATACATGTTGGCCGACGGGGTACCCGCGTGGCAGGCTGGTCAGATGAGCGTGCAGACCGACAGTGAAGTGGTGATCCGGCCCGCCGCCGCCGACGACGCGGCGAGCATCGCGCGGGTGCACCTGATCTCCTGGAAGGGCGCGTACGCGTCCGTGCTGCCGGCCGAGTACCTCGACAGCCTCGACGCCGCCGACCGGGTCGCGGAGTGGCAGCGGATCCTGGCCGAGGGCAGCGCCACGACGCTGGTCGCCGAGGGCGACGGCCGGCTGCTCGGATTCGCCAGCTACGGACCCTGCCGGGACGAGGACGCCGAGGACGGCGACCTGGAGCTGTACGCCATCTACCTCGACCCGGAGGCCTGGGGCCGCGGCGTCGCCCGCGAGCTGATGCGGACGGTCCTGGCCGACGTCCCCGACGACGTCCCGATGTCGCTGTGGGTGCTCGCGCAGAACGACCGCGCCCACCACTTCTACCGCCGGCACGGCTTCCACCCCGACGGCATCGAGCGCATCGACGACATCGCCGACGTCCCGGTCACCGAGGTGCGCTTCCGCCGCGGCTGACGCCGCCCGGCCGACGGCCCGCTACCTCTCGAAGTGGTCCCAGCCGGGCCGGAGAGAAGGCACGGCGCCGTCGACGGTGGCCCGCGGCCCGTCGGCCGCCGACTCGCGTACCCGCCCGAGACGCCGGAACCCGGCCGGCAGCTCCGTCCCCGCGGGGAACGTGGCGAGCAGCCCGTGGTCCTCCCCGCCGCTCAGCACCCACGCGAGCGCGGCGTCGTCGCCGAGCCCCAGCAGGCGGGCGGCGGGCGCGACGTCCGCGGCCGCCGCGGCCAGTGCTCCGGCCTCCAGGTCCACCACGACACCGCTCGCGGCCGCCACACGGCCCGCGTCCCGCAGCAGCCCGTCGGAGACGTCGAGCATCGCGGTCGCCCCGGCGTCGGCCGCCGCGGGCCCGGCGGCGAGCGGCGCCCGGGGACGCAGGTAGCCGGCGACGCACCGCTCGGCCGCGCCGCCGGGTCCGCCCGCGCCCTCGGGCCCGGCGCCCTCTGCGGCACCGCCCCCGACGCCGCCCTGCAGGAGCGCCAGCCCCGCCGCCGACCGCCCGAGCACCCCCGCGTGGGCGACGACGTCGCCCGGCCGCGCACCCGAGCGCAGGACCGGGTCCCGGCCGGACAGGTCGCCGTGCGCCGTCACCGCGACGACCACCGCGTCCCCGCCGGACAGGTCGCCCCCGACGACCGCCGCGCCGACGGGGGCGCACGCGTCGGCCAGGCCGCGCGCCAGGCCGGTGACCCAGTCGACGGGCAGGTCCCCCGGCACGACCAGGGAGACCACGAGCGAGGTCGGCACCGCCCCCATCGCGGCCACGTCGGCGAGGTTCTGCACGGCCGCGCGCGCCCCGACGTCGTACCCGGTCGACCAGCGGCGGCGGAAGTGCCTGTCCTCGACGAGCACGTCGGTCGTCACCACGAACCGGCCGTCCGGGGCCGCCACGACGGCCGCGTCGTCGCCGGGACCCAGCAGGGTCGCCGATCCCGCAGGCAGCAGCGGGAACACCCGGGCAAGGAGGGCGGTCTCGGACAGGTCGCGCACGAGCGGCGCGCTCGCGCCGGGCGCGTCGGTGGCGTCGGTCACGGGCACGACCCTAAGCGGTCTTCCTCGCCCGCCCGGCGGGTACCGTGGTCACGTGCTCGGACGCCCCCTCTCCCGCCGTGCCGCGGCCGCCGCGCTCGGCGCGCTCGCCGTCGTGCCGCTGGCCGCGTGCACCCCGATGATCGGCGCCTCGCCGGCTCCGGACGCGGCGAACCCCGACTGCGCCCCGGTGATGCTCGCGCTGCCCGACACGCTCGCGGGCGACCTGGACCGGGCGAAGACCAACGCGCAGGCGACCGCCGCGTGGGGCGAGCCCGGCGCCGCGGTCACGCTGCGCTGCGGCGTCACCCCTCCCGGCCCGTCGGCGGACTGCCAGTCCGTGGAGGGCCCGAAGGGCTCGGTGGACTGGATCGTCCAGGCCTCGGAGGACGGCACGTGGCGGTTCGCGTCGTACGGGCGCGACCCGGCGGTCGAGGTCGTCGTGCCGCCCGCCGTGACGGCCGACCACTCCACGTCTTTCATCGCGGACCTGGGACAGGCCGTCGGCACCGTCGAACCCACCGCCACCTGCTCCTGACCCGCCGACACGGTGCCCTCGGCCCCGTGTCAGTAGCCCGTGGCAGGCTCCCGGCATGGATCAGCGCCTGAGCCTCGTCACCCTCGTCGTCGCCGACCTCGCCGCCACGCGGCGCTTCTACCGCGACGGGCTGGGCTGGGAGCCCTTCATGGACGTGGCCGAGGAGGTGCTGATGCTGCGGGTCGGAGAGCACCTGCTGCTGTCCCTGTGGGACGAGGCGGCGGCGCTCGAGGAGATCGGCCCGGTGACCCGCGGCGGCACTCCCCCGGTGACGCTCGCCCACAACGTCGGGGCCCCGGAGCAGGTCGATGCCGTGCTCGCGGACGCCCGCCGGGCGGGCGCCCCCACGGTGTCCGACGCGACGCAGCGCGAGTGGGGCGGCTACTCCGGGTACTTCACCGACCCGGACGGGTTCATGTGGGAGGTGGCCTACGCGCCCGGCCCGGTGGGCGACCTCGTCGTGCCGCGGGCCTGACCGGCGCCCGACCGGCCCACGCTCGGCGCAGGCCGCTCAGCGCAGGCCGGTCGGGCGTCGCAGGGCGAGCTGCACGAGCTCGTCCACCAGCTCGGGGTACGTCATGCCCGAGGCCTCCCACATGCGCGGGTACATCGAGAACGGGGTGAACCCGGGCATCGTGTTGATCTCGTTGACGATCACGCGCTCGTCGGGCGTGACGAAGACGTCCACCCGGGACAGCCCCTCGGCCTCGACCGCCTCGAAGGTGCGCACCGCCGCCGCCCGGACCTCCGCGACGACGTGCTCGGGCAGGTCGGCCGGGCAGCGCAGGTCCACGTGCTCCTCGTCGAGGTACTTGGCCTCGAAGTCGTAGAACGTGTGGCTGTCGTGGTCGACGACGATCTCGCCCGGCAGGGACGCCCGGGGGGCGCCGCCGTCGCGTCCGCCGAGCACGGCGCACTCGATCTCGCGGCCCTCGATCCCGGCCTCCACGATCACCTTGGGGTCGTGCCGCTGGGCGGCCGCGACCGCGGCCGGCAGGTCGACGAGGTCGTCGACCCGGGTGATGCCGAGCGACGACCCGGCCCGCGCGGGCTTGACGAACAGCGGCAGGCCGAGGGGCTTGACGGCGGCCAGCACGGCCTCGCGGTCCCGCTCCCAGGCTCCGGGGCGGATCACGGTGTACGGCCCGACGGCCAGGCCCTCCCCCGCGAGCACCAGCTTCATGAAGTGCTTGTCCATGCCGACCGCCGAGGCCAGCACGCCCGCGCCCACGTAGTGGACGTCGGCGAGCTCGAGCAGACCCTGCACGGTCCCGTCCTCGCCGAAGGGCCCGTGCAGCACGGGGAAGACGACGTCGACGTCACCGAGGACGGCCGGCACCTGCCCGGGCTCGAGCACCCGCAGCGACCGCTCGCCCCGGGCCAGGGAGAGGACCACCTCGGCGCCCGACTCGGCCGTGACCTCGGGCAGGTGCCCGTCGGTGATCTGCCAGCGCTCCGGGTCGTCCGCCGCGAGCACCCACCGGCCCTCGCGGGTGATGCCGACGGGGATCACGTCGTAGCGGTCGCGGTCGATCGCGCGCAGCACCCCGGCCGCGGTCGCGGCGGAGACGGCGTGCTCGCCCGACCGGCCCCCGAACAGCACGGCGACGCGCGTCCTGCGCGGCGCGCCACCGCCCTCGGGGACGGCGGGGACCGGGCTGGTGGTGGACTCGGGGGTGGCGTCGGCGGACATCGCGCCCCAACCTACCGGAGTCGGCGGGCGCGCAGCTCCTTGCGCAGGATCTTCCCCGACGCCGACTTCGGGACGGCGTCGACGAACTCGACCGCCCGCACCTTCTTGTACGGCGCGACCTGCTCGGCGACGAACGACCGTACGGCGTCCTCCGTCAGCCCGCTGCCCTCGCCGCGGACGACGAACGCCTTCGGGACCTCGCCCGACTCGGTGTCCGGGACGCCGACGACCGCCGCGTCGGCGATCCCCGGGTGGGTCAGCAGCAGCGCCTCCAGCTCGGCGGGCGCCACCTGGTACCCCTTGTGCTTGATGAGCTCCTTGAGCCGGTCGACGACGTGGAACACGCCCTGCGAGTCCACCGTGACGACGTCGCCCGTGTGCAGGAACCCGTCGGGCTCCAGCGTGTCCCGGGTGGACGCCTCGTCCCCCAGGTAGCCGACCATGACGTTGGGGCCCGCGCACAGCAGCTCCCCCGGCGCGCTGGTGCCGCTGTCCGGCTGCTCGATCTCGGCCCCGGTGGCGGGGTCCACGACCCGCGCGGACATGTTCGGCACCAGCAGGCCCACCGAGCCGGCTGAGACGTCGGGGCGATCGACGGGGATGACGTGCGACACCGGCGACATCTCCGACATGCCGTAGCCCTGCATCACGCGGGCGCCCGGGAGGCGTGCCGCCACCGCCGCGGCGAGCTGCTCGTCGAACGGCGCCGCGCCCGACATGAGCACGCGCACCGCCGAGAGGTCGCGGCCGGCCGCGGCCGGGTGCTTGGCCAGCGCCAGCGCGATCGGCGGAGCGACGAACAGCACCGTGGCACGGTGCTCCTCCACGACCCTGAGGTACTCGGCCAGGTCGAACCGCGGCAGCGTGACGAGGGTCGAGCGCTGGTACACGGCCCCGTTCATCAGCACCGTCATGCCGTAGATGTGGAAGAACGGCAGCACGGCGGGGATCACGTCGTCGCGCGTGAGCGGGATGTACGCCTCCGTCTGCAGCACGTTCGCCACGAGGTTGCGGTGGGTGAGCATGACGCCCTTGGGCAGCCCGGTCGTGCCGGACGAGTACGGCAGCACGGCCAGGTGCGTCGCCGGGTCGAACGACACGTCGGGTGCCGGGTGCCCGGCGGCGAGCAGGTCGGCCAGCGCCGGGTGTCCCTCGGCGCCGTCGAGCACGACGACGTCGTCGGCCCCGAGCCCCGCGGCCCGCGCGCCGGCCTCCGCGGCCTCGAGCAGCGGGGAGACCGTGAAGAGCGCCCTGGCGCCGGACGCGACGAGCTGCTTGCCCACCTCGGCGCCCGTGGCGAGGGCGTTGACCGTCGTCACCGTGGCGCCCGCGCGCAGCAGACCGTGGAAGACGGCGACGAACACCGGGACGTTCGGGCTGTGCAGCGCGACGACGTCGCCGACGCCGAGACCGCGCGCCGCGACCGCCCCCGCGACGGCGTCGACCTGGCCGCGCAGCGCGCGGTAGGTGGTCTCGGCCCCGGTGGGCCCGTCGGCCACGGCGACCCGGTCCAGGTCGGCGTCGTCGAGGGAGGCGAACAGGACGTCGTACAGGCTGGCGTCGGGAATCTCCACGTCGGGGTGGGGGCTGCGGATGACCATCGTCGGTCCCTTCGTCCGGGGCCCGGTCCTCGTCGACCGGTGCGGGGAGCGTAGCGCCGGGAACCCCCGGCGACACCCGTGCGTTGATGGAGCCGTGGAAACCACGACCGACATCCCGGTCGCCGCGGCGGACGAGTCCCCGGCGCCCGACGACCCCAGTCATAGTCCCGGCCCGGGGACCGCCCGCTCCCGACGAGCCGCGGCGACCCCGGACCCCCGACGAGCGGCGGTGCGCCTCCGGTGACCGCGCTGCTCTCACTCCTCCTCGGGCTCCTCGTGATCCTCGCGATCACCGCGGCGACGGCGTACTTCGTCGCTCAGGAGTTCGCCTACATGACCGTGGACCGCTCCCGGCTGGCCGCCCGCGCCGAAGCCGGCGACGCGTCCGCGACGCGCGCCCTCGCCGTCACGCGCCGCACCTCCTTCATGCTCTCCGGCGCCCAGCTCGGCATCACGGTGACCGGCCTGCTGGTCGGCTACGTGGCCGAGCCGCTGGTCGGCGACGCGCTCGGGACCATGCTCGGCGGCGTGGGTGTGCCCACCGGCGTCGGCGTGGCCGTCGGCACCGTCACGGCGCTCGTCGTCTCGACGCTGGTGCAGATGCTCTTCGGCGAGCTGTTCCCGAAGAACCTCGCGATCGCCCGGCCGGAGCCGACGGCGCTGCGGCTGGCCGCGTCGACCCGCGTGTACCTCGCCGCGCTCGGCTGGCTCATCACCGTCTTCGACAAGGCGTCGAACGCCCTGCTGCGGCTGCTGCGCATCGAGCCGGTGCACGACGTCGAGCACTCCGCGACGGCGCGCGACCTCGAGCACATCGTGGCCGACTCCCGGGAGAGCGGCGACCTGCCCGACGAGCTGTCGGTGCTCCTGGACCGGATCCTCGACTTCCCCGACCGCGACGCGGAGCACGCGATGATCCCGCGCTCGCGCGTCGGCACGGTGGAGCCGGGCCTCACGGTGGGAGAGCTGCGTCGTCTCATGGCCGGGGGCCACTCCCGCTATCCCGTGGTCGACGGCGAGGACCAGGCGCTCGGCGTCGTCCAGCTCACCGACCTCCTGCGCACGGGCCTCGCCGACGACGCACCGGTGACCGACCTCATGCGGCCGGTCACGGTGCTGCCGACCCTGATGGCGCTGCCGGACGCGCTCGCCGAGCTCACCCGCACCCGCAACCAGCTCGCCGTCGTCGTCGACGAGTACGGCGGATTCGCGGGCGTGCTCACCCTCGAGGACCTCGCGGAGGAGCTCGTCGGCGAGATCACCGACGAGCACGACCAGGCGGAGCCCGCCACCGTCACGCCGGAGGGCGAGGACACCTGGGTGATGGGCGGCGACGTCCACCTGGACGAGGCGGAGCGGGCGCTCGGGCACGACCTGCCGCGCGGCGACCACGAGACCGTCGCCGGGCTGCTCATCGCCCAGCTCGGCGCCCTGCCGCGCGCGGGCGACCGGGTGACCGTCGAGCTGCCGCCCGACCCGGCCGACCTCGCGCACGACACCCCCGTGACCCGGCACCTCGAGGCGGAGGTGCTCGCCGTCGAGCGGCACGTGCCGCACCTGGTCCGGGTGACGCTGCACGAGTCGACGGACGCCGGCGACGACGTCGAGGAGGAGGCCCGATGAGCGACCCGTGGGTGGTCCTCGCCGCGACCGTCGTCATCATCGCGCTCAGCGCGTTCTTCGTGGCGGTGGAGTTCGCCCTGCTGGGCGCGCGCCGCCACCGTCTGGAGGACGCCGCTTCCACCAGCCGGTCGGCGCGGGCGGCGCTGCGCAGCTCGTCCGAGCTGACGCTGCTGCTGGCCGGGTCGCAGCTCGGCATCACCGCCTGCACGCTGGCGCTGGGCGCCGTCACCAAGCCCGCGGTGCACCACTGGCTGACGCCGCTGCTCGCCGGCTGGGGCATGCCCCACTGGGTGGCCGACGTCGCCGGCTTCGTGCTCGCCCTGGTCCTCGTGACGTTCCTGCACCTCGTGGTCGGCGAGATGGCGCCGAAGTCGTGGGCGATCGCCCACCCGGAGGCGTCGGCGACGCTGCTCGCGCTGCCGATGCGGGGCTTCATGTGGCTGACGCGTCCCGTGCTGCGCTGGCTCAACGCGCTGGCGAACCGCTGCCTGCGGCTGGTGGGCGTCGAGCCCGTGGACCACGTGGAGGGCGGGCAGGACCCGGCCGCCCTGCGCCACCTCGTGGAGCACTCGACGAACGTCGGCGCCCTGGACGCCCGCTACTCCGCCCAGATCTCGGGCGCGCTGGAGCTGGAGACGCTGACCGTCGACGCGCTGGTCGAGCCGGGCTCGGTGCCGACGTCGGTGCCGGCGGGCGCGACGGCGGCCGACGTGCGGGCGGCGTCGGTGGCGTCGGGCCATCTGCGCATCCTGCTGGGGCGCGGTGCCGACGTGCGCGGCGTGGTGCACGTGCGCGACACGCTGCTGCTCGACGACGACGCGCCGGTGGACGGCGTGGCGCGGCCGGCGTTCGTCCTCGACGCGACGACGACGGTGCACGCGGCGCTGTCGCAGCTGCGCGAGGCGGGCGAGCAGCTCGCGCTGGTGCGGCGCGACGACGGCACGGTGGGCGTCGTCACGCTCGCGGACGTGCTGCGCCGGCTGCTCCCGCAGCCCGCACCGGCAGGCTGACGCGCCCGAGGTCGAGGCGAGCGCCCGAGGTCGAGGCTCCGCGCCTCGACCTCGGGCGCGGACCTCGACCTCGCGGCTACCGTGGGTCCATGACGACCCCGTCGCCGTTCGAGGCGCCCCGCCAGATCCTCACCGACGACCTCTTGGACGCCGTCCGGTCGCGCGCCGCGACGCACGACCGCGAGAACTCGTTCTTCGCCGACGACCTCGCGGACCTCAAGGCCGCGGGCTACCTGCAGGCGATGGTCCCCGAGCACCTGGGCGGCGCGGGGCTGACCCTGCGCGAGGCCGCCCACGAGCAGGCGCGGCTGGCGGGGGCGGCCCCGGCCACCGCGCTGGCGGTGAACATGCACCACGTGTGGGTGGGCGTGGCGCGCTTCCTGCACGAGCGCGGCGACGGCTCCCTGGACTGGCTCCTGACCGAGACGGCGCACGGCGAGGTGTTCGGCTTCGGGTACTCCGAGGCCGGCAACGACCTGGTGCTGCTCGGCTCGCGTACCGACGCCCGTCCCGACGGCGAGGGCGGCTACACGTTCCACGGCACGAAGATCTTCACGTCGAACTCCCCCGGCTGGACGCGGCTGGGCGTCATGGGCCTCGACTCGACGACGGACCCCGACGACCCGCGCATCGTGCACGCGTTCGTCACGCGCGACGGCGGCGGCTTCGAGATCAAGGACGACTGGGACACGCTCGGCATGCGCGCGTCGCAGTCGTGCACGACGGTGCTCGACGGCGCCCACGCGCCGGCCGACCGCGTGCTCCGGCGGATCGCTCCCGGCCCGAGCCTCGACCCGTACGTGCTGGGCATCTTCACCTCGTTCGAGATCCTGCTCGCCTCGGTCTACCTGGGGATCGCGGACCGCGCGCTCGACCTGGCCGTGGCGGCGGTGAACCGGCGCACGTCGATGAAGACCGGGAAGGCGTACTCCCAGGACCCGGACATCCGGTGGCGCGTCGCCTCGGCCGCCCTGGCCCTGGACGGACTGTGGCCGCAGCTCGACCTCGTGGCGGGCGAGGTGGACGCGCAGGTGGACGTGCGGTCCGGATCAGGCGCCGGGTTCTTCCGCTCGACGGCGGGCCTCAAGGTCCGCGTCACGGAGACGGCGCGCGAGGTAGTGGACCAGGCGATCCGCTGCTCCGGCGGGTCCACGTACTTCAACCGCTCCGAGCTCGGTCGCCTGTACCGCGACGTGCTCGCGGGGATCTTCCACCCGAGCGACGACGAGTCGGCGCACGCGACGGTGGCGCAGTCGGTCCTCGGCCCCCTGGAGGACTGAGCCGGGCGTCCGCGCACTCGCTACCATCCCGGGCATGGCTCTGACCACGGGCACCGTCGCCCGCTACGCGGTCGGCTCGGTCGGCACGGGCGGCTTCGCCACGCTGCCGGGGCTGGTGCTGGTCTTCTACCTCACGGACACGCTCGGCGTCGCGGCGGCGGTGGCCGGGCTGCTGGTGACGGGCGCGAAGGTGTGGGACGTCGTCGTCGACCCGGTGATCGGCGCGGCGAGCGACCGCGAGCGCGCCACGACGGGGCGCCGTCGCCGCCTGATGACGGTCGGCGGGCTGGCGCTGCCGGTGTTCTTCACGCTGACATTCGCCGTGCCGCCGGCCCTGTCCCCGGCCGGGGCCGCCGCGTGGGTGCTGGTCGCGTTCCTGCTGGCGGCCACGGCGTTCAGCCTGTTCCAGGTGCCGTACATCGCGCTGCCGGCGGAGATCGCCGGCACCTACGACGCCCGCACGCGGCTGCTGACGGCGCGGGTGGTGGTGCTGACGGCCGCCATCCTGCTGTTCGGCGGGGGCGGGCCGGCGCTGCGCGAGCTGGGCGGCGACGACGAGCGGCTCGGCTACCTGCTCATGGCGGTCGTCGCGTCGCTGGTGCTCGGCGCGGCGCTGCTCGTGGCCACGACGGCGGACCGCTCGCCGGGCGGACCACCGCCGCGCCCCGCCGTGGCACCCGAGGACCGCACGCCGCCGGCGCGCCGCCTCCTGGCGCACTACCGCCGGGCCGCGGCGCTGCTGCGCACGAGCGTCCCGTTCCGCACGCTGCTGACGGCGTTCGTGCTGCAGGCGCTGGCGACCGGCGTGATGCTGGCGGCGGCGCAGTACGTGGCGACGTGGGTGCTGCACAGCACGCCCGCGGTGACGTTCCTGTTCGCGGCGCTCGTGGGCCCGGCGCTCGTCGTCGCGCCCCTGTGGGGGCGGCTGGCGCGGCGCGTCGGCAAGGAGCGGGCCTTCGCGGCCGCGTCGGTCCTGTTCGTGGCCGCCGCCGCGCTGCTGGTCCCGCTGGTGTGGGCGCCGGGCTCGTGGGTCTACCTGCCCGTGGGCCTGGCGGGCGCCGCGTACGCCGGCATGCAGTCGCTGCCGATGGCGATGCTGCCCGACGTCGTCGCGCACGACGCGCGCCGCCACGGCGTCGACCGCGCCGGCGCGTTCGGCGGGGCGTGGACGGCCGGCGAGACGACGGGGCTGGCGCTCGGCACGACGGTGCTCACCGCGGTGCTCGCCGCCACCGGGTACGTCGAGTCCAGCGGGGCCGAGGCGGTCACCCAGCCGACGACGGCGGTCGCCGGCATCGTGGTCGCCTTCAGCCTGCTGCCCGCCGCCCTGGTCGCCGCGAGCCTCCTCGCGCTGCGGCGGTACCCGCTGCGCCGCTCCGACATCGACGACGCGACCGCCGACCGCCCGGCACGGCATCCCGGGAGCGGCCCGGCCGCTCCCCCGCGCCCCACCCCGCCCGACCGTCCCCAGGAGATCCCGTGACCGACCCGACCCCCGCCACCACCGACCCCGCCGCGCCCCGCGTCGCGGGGCTGCAGCTCGCCGAGGCGCCCGAGGCCGTGCTGGCGGCGCTCGCCGCGCGACGTCGGGGCGACGCGCCGACCCACGGCGGCCGGGTGCTGAGCTACGTGTACGACCCGGGCGTCCCCGCGCTGGACGACCTCGCCGCGGACGCCGTGCGCGCCATGCAGCCCGTCAACGGGCTCGACCCGACGACGTTCGGGTCGGTCGCCGCGCTGGAGCGCGACGTCGTCGCGTTCGCGCGCGACCTGCTGGGCGGCGACGAGGACACCGTCGGCACCGTCACCAGCGGCGGGACCGAGAGCTGCCTGCTCGCGGTCCAGTCGGCCCGCGACACGTGGCTCGCCGCGCGGGGCCTCGCCCCCGGGCAGGCCCGCCCCCGGCTGGTCGCGCCCGTGACCGTGCACGCGGCATTCCGCAAGGCCGCGCACCTGTACGGGCTGCGGCTCGACCTGGTGCCGGTGACGCCGTCGGGTGCCGTCGCCGCCGACGTGCTCGCGGCGCGCGTCGACGACGGCGCGGACGACGTCGCGCTCGTCGTCGTGTCGGCGCCGTCGTACCCGCACGCGGCGCTCGACCCCGTGGCCGAGGTGGCGCGCCGTGCCGCCGACGCCGGCGTGCCCGTGCACGTGGACGCCTGCATCGGCGGGTTCGCGCTGCCGTTCTGGCCCGACCTGCCGGACTGGGACCTGCGGGTGCCCGGCGTGACGAGCCTCAGCGCGGACCTGCACAAGTACGCCTTCGCCCCGAAGGGCGCGTCGGTGCTGCTGCACCGCGACCGCGACCGGCAGCGCGCCCAGTACTTCGCCACCACCCGCTGGCCGGGCTACCCGGTCGTGAACCCGACCCTGCTGGGCTCGCGCTCGGGCGGGCCGCTGGCCGCTGCGTGGGCGATCCTGCGGGCGCTCGGGCGCGACGGGCTGGGCGTGCTGGCCGGCCGTGCCCGCGAGGCGACGCTCGCGCTGCGCGCGGCCGTCGGCGGGATCGAGGGCCTGCGCGTGGTCGGCGACCCGGCGGGCCCGCTCCTCGCCGTGGCGGCGGACGACGACGCGGCGCCCGAGCGCCGCGTCGACCCGCACCGGTGGGCGGACGCGGCCGCGGAGCGCGGGTGGGTCCTCCAGGCGCAGCCCGGCCTCGACCAGGACGGGTCCGTCCGGCTGCCGCACACCACGCACCTCACCGTGACCCCCGTCACGGCCGACGTGCTCGACGACCTGGTGCCGGCGCTCGTCGCCGCGGCCGACGACGTGCGGGGCGTGCCGCGGCCCGACGTCTCGGCGGTGCTCGGTGCGCTGCCGCTGCTCGACGCGGACGCCCCGCTCGACTCGGCGGCGGCCGCGTCGCTGCTGGGCGCCGTCGGGCTGGACGTCGCCGGCACCGGGGACGACCCTGAGGACGGCGGCGCTCCGGGCGTCGGTCCGATGGCGCCGCTGCTCGCCCTCACCGAGGAGCTGCCGGCCCCGCTGGTCGAGCGGCTGCTGGTCGAGCTGCTGGCCCGGCTCGTGGAGCCGCGCTCCTGACGCCGGCCGGCCGTCGTACCCTGCGGCCATGACGCACGACCCGCACGCAGCGCTCTCCCCCGACACCCTCGCCGTCACCGCCGGGCGCCCCGCCCGCGTCCAGGGCGGCCCGGTCAACCCTCCGGTGGTGCTGAGCTCCACCTACGTCTCCGAGGGCGTCCCGGCCCCGGGCGAGCTGCTGTACGCGCGGGGCGGCACGGAGACGTGGGTGCCGTTCGAGGAGGCCCTGGCCGCCCTGGAGGGCGGCGGGCACGGCATCGTCTTCGGCTCGGGCATCGCGGCGATCGCGGCCACCCTCGGCGACGTGCCCGACGGCGGTGCCGTGGTGGTGCCTCGCCACGCCTACCAGGTCTCGCTCGGCTACCTGGACGACATGGCCGCCCGGCACGGCGTCGAGGTGCGGCGCGTGGACGTCGCGGACACCGAGCAGGTCGTCGCCGCGCTGGACGGCGCGGACCTGCTCCTGGCCGAGTCGCCCACCAACCCGATGCTCGAGGTCGCGGACCTGCCAGCGATCCTCGCCGCCGCCCGCGAGCGGGGCGTGCGCTCGGTCGTGGACAACACGTTCGCGACGCCGCTGGGCCAGCAGCCGCTCGCCCTGGGCGCCGACCTGGTCGTGCACTCGGTGACCAAGTACCTGGCCGGCCACTCGGACGTCGTCCTCGGCGCCGTGGTGACGAACGACCCGGAGCTCGCGGCCTCGGTGCGGGCCTACCGCACGCTGCACGGCGCCGTCGCCGGGCCGCTGGAGGTGTTCCTCGCGCTGCGCGGCCTGCGCACGCTGCACCTGCGGACCGAGCGCGCGAACGCGAACGCCGCCGAGCTGGCGCGCCGCCTGGCCGAGCACCCGGCGGTGGCCGAGGTGCGCCACCCCTCGCTGCCGTCCGACCCGGGCCACGAGCGCGCCACGCGGCTCATGCACTCCTACGGCGCCGTGCTGGGCCTGCGGGCGCACGGCGGGGTCGCGGCCGCCGACGCCGTCGTGGCCGCGCTGCGGCTCTGGGTGCCCGCGACGTCGCTCGGCGGCGTGGAGTCGACCCTGGAGCGGCGCCGCCGGTTCACGACCGAGTCCGTCACCGTGCCCGAGGACCTGCTGCGGATGTCCGTCGGCGTCGAGGACGTCGAGGACCTGTGGGCGGACCTCGACCAGGCGCTCTCCCGCGCCTGACCGCCGGTAGGCCGGATCGTGGCCGGCCCGTAACCGTGTCGCGATGCGGCCGCCGCCGTCGCGTGCCTACCGTCGAGAAGGGCACCGCCGTGGGAGCGGTGCACGACGGAGGGATCGGCCATGACCGCCGCACGCAGGGCGCGGGGCGCCGCCGTGGTGGCCGCCGGGCTGGCCGTGGCCGGCCTGGCGGCGTGCGACGGCGGGCCGGAGCTGCCCGGGTACGGCGGCGGCGCACCGACCACCCAGGAGGAGTCGAGCCCCACCCCGACGGACGGGGACACGGACGACGACCGTCACATGGACGACGAGGACATGGGCGACGGCGACCACATGGACGACGAGGACATGGGCGACGGCGACCACATGGACGACGGTCACGGGGACGACGGCACCGGCGACGACGACCCGTCCGGCGACACGCCGTTCCGGGCGGACGACCGCCCCGACACCGGACGGGCGAGCGGGGACGCGGCGCTGGTTATCACGGACGTCCGGGTGGGCGCCCACGACGGCTACGACCGGGTCGTCCTCGACCTCGGCGGGACCGGCAGCCCGGGGTGGCGCGTCGAGTACGTGGACCGGGCGACGGACGACGGCAGCGGCGAGCCCGTCGACGTCGACGGCGACGAAGTGCTGCAGGTCCGCCTCTCCGGGATGGCGCTGCCCTCCGACGTCTCCGGCGTGGCCGAGTACGACGGTGGGCGGGTGGAACCGGACGGCACCGAGGCCGTCGAGGAGGTCGTGTACCGGTTCTGGTTCGAGGGGTACACGACGATTTTCATCGGTGTCGACGACCCGACCGACGGCGCCCGCCGTCCCGCGTTCCGCGTGTTCGCGCTGGACGACCCGGCGCGCGTCGTCGTCGACGTCCGCACGACGGGCCCCTGACGCGGCCCGGGACAGCGGCTCAGGCGCCGACGCCCTCGGCCTTCTGCGGCCGCGACAGGAGCTCGCGCGCCATCTCCTCCACCGGCAGGCCGTCGTAGAGGACGGACACGACGCCCGCGGTGATCGGCATGTCGACGCCGTGCTTGCCCGCCAGGTCGAGCACGGACTTGCAGGACTTCGCGCCCTCCGCGGTGGTGCCCGTGGCCTCGACCGCCTCGTCGAGCGTCATGCCCTCGCCGACGTGCCGCCCCAGGGTGTTGTTGCGCGACAGCGGGGACGTGCAGGTCGCCACCAGGTCGCCCATGCCCGCCAGCCCGGAGAACGTCTCGGCCGAGGCGCCCAGCGCCAGGCCGAGGCGCGTGATCTCCACCAGCCCGCGCGTGATGACGGTCGCGGTGGTGTTGGAGCCGAAACCGCGGCCCTGCGCCATGCCGACGGCGAGCGCGATGACGTTCTTCACGGCCCCGCACAGCTCCACGCCGACCACGTCGTCGTTCGTGTAGGGGCGGAAGTAGGAGCTCGCGCACGCCTCGGCGACGAACCGGGCGACGCCGGGGTCGGTGCAGGCCACGACGGTCGCCGTCGGCTGCCTCTCGGCGATCTCCTTGGCGAGGTTCGGCCCGGAGACGACCGCCACCCGGGACAGCGGCACGTCGAGCGCCTCGACGATGACCTGGCTCATCCGCTCGTCGGTGCCGAGCTCCACGCCCTTCATCAGCGACACGATCACGGCGTCCGGCTCGACCAGGTCACGCAGGTCGCGCAGCGTGGCGCGGGCGACCTGGGAGGGCACCGCGACGACGACGACCTGCGCGCCGGCGAGCGCCTCGGCGGCGTCCGTGGTGCCGGTCATGGGCGGCAGCTCGACGCCGGGCAGGTACCGGGTGTTGCCGCGCCGGTGGGTGACCTCGTCGGCGACGTCGGCGTTGCGGCCCCACAGCCGCACCTCGCACCCGGCGTCGGCGAGGACCATCGCGAAGGTGGTCCCCCACGAGCCGGAGCCCAGCACGGCGGCGCGCACCGGCGCACCCCCGCTCGTCGGGGTCTCGGGCGAGGCGGTCGGGGCGGTGGGGGTCGTGCTCACGGGCGCTCCACGGGAGGGTAGGTCGTTCGCTTGGCCTCGTACTCGGGGTGCTTGCGCAGGTCGAAGCGGGCCGCGGGGGCCTGCTCGCCGCGGACGTCGGCCAGCAGGGCCGTGATCGCGTCCATGACGCGGTTCGTCGCCTCGCGCAGCACCTGGGTGTCGACGGGGCGGTCGTACAGGTCGGACAGGTCGACGGGCGGGCCGGCCACCATCGTCACCCGCTTGCGCGGGAACGGCCGCAGCAGCTTCCCGTAGCGGGGCAGCACGCGGTGCGCACCCCACTGGGCGATCGGCACCACCGGCAGCCGGCTGGCCAGCGCCATCCGCGCCATCCCCGTCTTGGCCTCCATGGGCCACAGGTCGGGGTCCCGCGTGAGCGTCCCCTCGGGGAGGATCGTCACGCAGGCGCCGTCTCCGAGCTGCGCCGCCGCGTCCTCGAGCGACCGGCCGGCCGCGGCCGTGCCACGGTCGACGGGGATCATCCGGGTCGCGCGCAGAACGGAGCCGACGAGCGGGGCGGTGAACAGACCGCGCTTGGCCATGATCCTCGGCTCGTACCCGTGGTCGAACAGGTAGTGGGCGAGGGTGACCGCGTCGAACTCCGTCACGTGGTTCGCGGCGGCGATGAACCCCCCGGAGCGGGGGAAGTTCTCGCTCCCGCGCCAGTCGTAGCGGATCATCGAGAACATCAGGGGCCGCACGATCCGCGCGACGGCGCGGTAGCCGCGGGAGTCTGGTCGGGCGATGGGCACGGAGCCTGAGCCTACCTGCCGCCGGCCACCCCTCGTGCCCCGGAGGGCCCGTGCGACCTCCTAGTCACGACTGACGTCGGCCCCCAGGGCGACCAGCTTGTCCTGGAACGCCTCGTACCCGCGGTCGATGAGGCTGATGCCGCGCACGGTCGACGTGCCCTTGGCCGCGAGCGCCGCGATGAGGTGCGAGAACCCGCCGCGCAGGTCCGGCACCTCGATGTCGGCCGCCGCGAGCGGCGTCGGGCCGGAGACCACGGCGGAGTGCTTGAAGTTCCGCTGCCCGAAGCGGCAGTCGCGCCCGCCGAGGCACTCCTTGTAGACCTGGATGGTGGAGCCCATCTTGCGCAGCGCGTCGGTGAAGCCGAAGCGGTTCTCGTAGACGGTCTCGTGGACGATCGACAGGCCCTTGGCCTGGGTGAGCGCAACGACCAGCGGCTGCTGCCAGTCGGTCATGAAGCCGGGGTGCACGTCGGTCTCGAGCACGATGGACCGCAGGTCTCCGCCGGGGTGCCAGAACCGGATGCCGTCGTCCTGCACGTCGAAGCGGCCGCCGACCTTCCGGAACGTGTTGAGGAAGGTCATCATCTCGGGCTGGGTGGCGCCCTTGATCATCACGTCGCCGCCGGTGGCCAGCGCGGCGGACGCCCACGACGCCGTCTCGATGCGGTCGCCGAGGGCGGTGTGCGCGTAGCCCTCGAGCCGGTCCACGCCCTCGATGCGGATCACCCGGTCGGTGTCGACGGAGATGATGGCGCCCATCTTCTGCAGCACCGCGATGAGGTCCATGATCTCGGGCTCGATCGCGGCGCCGGACAGCTCGGTGATGCCCTCGGCGCGCACGGCGGTGAGCAGCGTCTGCTCGGTGGCGCCGACGGACGGGTACGGCAGGGCGATCTTGGTGCCCTGCAGGCGGCGCGGCGCGCGCAGCTGGATGCCGTTGGGGAGCTTGTCCACGACGGCGCCGAACTGGCGAAGGATGTCGAGGTGGTAGTTGATCGGCCGGTCACCGATGCGGCAGCCGCCGAGGTCCGGGATGAAGGCCTCGCCCAGGCGGTGCAGCAGCGGCCCGCAGAACAGGATCGGGATGCGGCTGGAGCCGGCGTGCGCGTCGATGTCGGCGACGTGCGCGGACTCCACGTTCGACGGGTCGAGGTCGAGGATCCCGGCGTCCGGGTCGGACTTGACCGTCACCCCGTGCAGCTCGAGCAGCCCGGTGACGACGGCCACGTCGCGGATCTGCGGCACGTTCCGCAGCACGCTCGGCGACTCCCCCAGCAGGGAGGCCACCATCGCCTTGGAGACGAAGTTCTTCGCCCCGCGCACCGTGATGGTGCCCTCGAGCGGCGTCCCGCCGTTGACGTACAGCAGATCGTTCATGTCCTCGCGTCGTCCCTCCTGCGGATGGCAGTGTCGTCTCGGCGGCACGCACACGCGTCCCCGTCCCGGCCTCCCGGTCGGACCGGTGCGGTCCGCCGCGGGCGCCTGTCGCGGTGCGTCCCACCTCGGGACCGTCGCGGCGTCGTCGATCCTGCCCCGCCCGGCCCGCCGGTGCCAACACGCGCCACCGTCGCGATATTCACGTTCACCACACCTTCACGCCGCCCGCACCCCGGGAGCCGCAGGACACGCGCCCACATCCCGAGATGCGGGATCAGCATGCGGGACGCCGTCCTAGCCTCGACCGCATGACCACCGCACCATCCCCTCGCGTCGACACCACCGGCGCCCCGCCGTCGAACTCGCGCGGCCGCGTCATCGTCGCGTCGCTCATCGGCACCTCGATCGAGTTCTACGACTTCTACGCCTACGCCACCGCCGCATCGCTCGTCTTCCCCGCGCTGTTCTTCCCGAACCAGGACGGCACGACGGCGCTGCTCGCCTCGTTCGCCGCCTTCGGTGTGGCGTTCATCGCCCGCCCCCTGGGCTCGGTGCTTTTCGGGCACTTCGGCGACCGCGTCGGCCGCAAGACGACGCTCGTCGCGTCACTGCTCACCATGGGGATCGCCACGGTCGTCATCGGCGTCATCCCGGCGGCCACGACGCCCGGCTGGGCCGTGCTCGCCCCGCTCGTGCTCGTGCTGTGCCGGTTCTGCCAGGGCCTCGGTCTGGGCGGGGAGTGGAGCGGCGCCGCGCTGCTCGCGACGGAGAACGCGCCCGCCGGCAGGCGTGCCGTCTGGGGCACGTTCCCCCAGCTCGGCGCCCCGATCGGCTTCATCCTGGCGAACCTGGTCTTCATCGGGCTGTCGAGCACGCTGACCGCCGAGCAGTTCGCCGCCTGGGGCTGGCGCGTGCCGTTCCTCGCCAGCGCCGTGCTCGTGATCATCGGCCTGTGGGTGCGCCTGAAGCTCATCGAGACGCCCGCGTTCACCAAGGTCGTCGAGGCACAGGCCGTGGCCAAGGTGCCGGTCGCCCGCGTGTTCCGCACGTCGTGGCGCAAGATCGTCTCGGGCACGTTCATCATGCTCGCGACGTACGTGCTGTTCTACCTGATGACCACGTTCACGCTGAACTACGGCATCGCGCCCACGGACGCCTCCCCGGCCGGCCTGGGCTACGAGAAGATCGACTACCTGTGGATGCTCATCGTGGGCGTGGTCTTCTTCGGGATCTTCACGCTCGTGTCGGGCCCGCTGGCGGAGCGGTTCGGCCGCCGCGCCCACCTGCTCGTCGTCACGGCCGCGATCGCCGTCTTCGGCCTGCTGTTCGTCCCGCTGTTCGCCGCCGGCACCGTGGGCGTCATGACGCTGCTGATCCTGGGCTTCACCCTCATGGGGCTGACGTTCGGGCCCATGGCCGCGATGCTGCCGGAGCTCTTCCCCGCCAACGTGCGGTACACGGGCTCTGCCGTCGCGTACAACCTGTCGTCGATCCTCGGCGCCGCGGTCGCCCCGTTCATCGCGGTGTGGCTGTGGGACGCCGCCGACTCCCCCGTGCTCGTGGGCGTGTACCTGGCCGTCATGGCCGCGATCACGTTCGTCGCGCTCCTGGCCGAGAAGGAGACCAAGGGCGTGGAGTTCACGGACGACGTCGGCCGCTGATCCCCCGCGCCTCCTCGCCGGCCGGCGTCCCGGACGGCGAGGAGGCGTGCTCGTGGTGCGGGGACCGCGACATGGCCGCCGCGCACACGACGCCGACCAGCAGCACCGCGCCGACCAGGAGCAGGGTCTGGGCCGCCGCGTCGGCGAAGCCCGCGGCGAAGGCCTGCCGCGCCGCCGCCGCGACCTGGTCGGCGACCTCGGGCGGGACCCCGTCGGGCAGCGGCACGGAGCCGACCGCCGTCGAGCCCAGGTCCCCGCTCGCGGCGGCGACGCCGTCGACGAACGGGCCGCGGACCTGGTCCGGCAGCCCCGACGCGACATCCTCGGCGGCTGCGGGGACGGTCACGCCCAGCCGCGCGGAGAGCGTCGCGACCACCACCGCCGAGCCGATCACGCCGCCCACCTGCCGATTCGTGTTGAACGCCCCGGCGCCGGCGCCTGCCGTCCGGGCGTCGAGCCCCGACGTCGCCAGGTTGGACAGCGGGGAGAACGTCAGGCCGGTGCCGACGCCGAACAGGGCCATCGGCCACAGCAGCACCCACGGCGAGAGCCCCGGCGCGAGGACGGCGGCGATCCACGCCACCGCCCCGGCGATGGCGGCGAGCCCCGCCGCCACCACCCACTTGCCGGGGACCCGGTCCGACAGCCGGCCCGCGAACGGGGCCACCACGCCCGAGACCAGCGACCCCGGCACCATGACGAGCGCCGCCCGGATCGGGGTCAGCCCGAGCACGGACTGCAGGTAGATCGTCAGCGGGAAGAAGATGCCGATCATGGCGAACGTCACGACCATGCCGTCGACGTTGGCCAGCGAGAAGTTGCGTGAGCGGAACAGCCGCAGCGGGAGCAGCGCGCGGGCACCCTGGCGGTGCTGCCACCAGACGAAGACCCCGAGGATGACGAGCCCCGTCCCGATCGTCGACCAGACGGTCAGCGGGCCCCAGATCCGTCCCCAGTCGAAGTTCTCCCCCTCCTGGAGCCCGAACACGACCGCCCCGAGCCCGGCCACGGACAGCACCACGCCGGGCACGTCGAGCGTCGTGCCGTGCGAGGGCAGGTGCGGCAGCCGGGAGGTCGCGAACCACAGCGCCGCCACGCCGACGGGGATGTTGACGTAGAAGATCCATTCCCAGCCGACCGTCTCCACGAAGAGCCCGCCGAGCAGCGGGCCGGCGATGGTGGCCACGCCCGCCGTCGCGCCCCACAGGCCGAGCGCGGCGCCGCGCTGCGACGCGGGGAACACGCGCGTGATCATCGACATCGTCTGGGGCGTCATGAGCGCCGCCCCGACGCCCTGCAGCCCGCGGAACGCGATGAGCCAGCCGATCTCCGGGCTCGGTCCGATGTTTCCGGAGAACCCGCACAGGAACGAGAACGCCGTGAACACGACCAGGCCCGCGACGAACACGGCCTTGGGTCCGTACCGGTCCCCGAGGCGCCCCGCGAGCAGCATCAGCACCGCGTACGACAGCAGGTAGGCGCTGTTCACCCAGCCGACCTCGATGAGCGACGCCGAGAACGTGCGCGTCAGCGTCGGGATGGCGATGTTCACGATCGTGGTGTCGACCATGATCATGAAGAAGCCGAGGATCAGCGGCGGCAGCACGCTCCACGCGGAGCGTCCCTGCAGGTCGACGAGGGGCGTGACCGGAGCGCTACCGGCAGGGGTGGGCATGCGCTCAGAGTGGCAGAGGCTACCGACACCCGCGCGGCGGGCGCCGGCACGCGTCTCAGGCGGAGCAACGGCCGGGGGTGACGGCGTCCGTCAGGTCGGGCGCCTGCGCCACCACGGGCATCAGCTCGCGGGTGGTCACGCCGTAGGCGACGTCCGGGTCCGTCGCCGACTTGGCGAAGATCACCCCGACCACCTCGCCGCCGGTGGACAGCAGCGGCCCGCCCGAGTTCCCGGGGTGGACGTCGGCGGCGAGCGCATAGATGTCCCGTTCGGTCGGGCCGGTGCCGTCGGAGGCCGCCGTGCGCACCTCCCCGACATCGAGCACCTCGCCGCCGACCGACGTGAACGGGCCACCGAAGGGGTAGCCCTGGACGACGGCGGCGTCCCCCGGCACGAGCGACGGCGCGACCGTCAGCGGATCGGCGTCCAGCCCGTCGACGGCGACGACGGCGAGGTCGGCCTCCGGGTCGTAGTAGACGACGCGACCCTCCTGCGCGGCCCGCCCGGGCAGCGCGACGAGGGGGCGTTCGACGCCGGCGACGACGTGCGCGTTGGTGACCACCCGGTCCGGGGCCGCGACGAATCCCGACCCCGTCGTTCCCGTCCCGCACGCGTACGCCGTGCCCCACACCTGGGCGACCGACCGCGCCGACGCCTCCAGCACGGGGTCCGCGAGATCGACCTCGGGGGCCGTCCCCCCGCGCCGTGCGTCCAGCAGCGCGTCGATCCGCGGCAGGCCGTCGTCGATGACCGCGGCACGCGCCTGCGCCATCGCCCGCCGCACCGGCGCCGGGGTGTGCTCGGCGATGGTGCGCACGACCGCCGAGGACGAGACCGCCGGGGCCAGACCGGGCGCGCCGAGGGCCGTGATCGTCGTCGCGACGAACGACAGCGCCAGCGCGGCCACCAGCAGGTTCGCGACCCCGCCGAGGAGGCGGTCGAGCGGGCGCAGCGGCGTCCGGTCGACCTGCTGGCCGACCCGGTGCCCCAGCCCCGCCCCCAGCGAGGCGCCGAGGAGCGGGAGCCCGAGCGCGAGGAGCAGCGTGGTCGGGCCCCGCCACTGCGCGCTGGGCAGGGCGTCGACGACGACGGGCACCGCCACGAAGGCCGCCACACCGCCGACGACGAGCCCCACGAGCCCACCCACGGTGGCCAGCAGCCCGCGGGCCAGCCCGGCCGCGAGCGCGGCGGCCAGGAACGCGACGAGCACGATGTCGAGCGGTGTCACCGGCGAGCTCCCGGGTCCGGACGGCAGGGCAGGTGCACGCTACGCGACCTGGCTGGGTGTTCGCCGGGAACGGCGCTCGCACGGCCACTGTCGGAGCCTCTGGGCTATGCTCGACAGCGGGCGGCCGCGCTCCGCCCGACCTCCGGTCCGGCGCTCGCGCCGCCGGGACCACCGCGGTGGTGGAGGCAGAGGGGACCTCGAGTGCTCGGCGTGGGTCAGGACACCGTGTTCTCGGGTGCCCTGCCGACGGGCGCGGGCCGCGGGCGGAGCGCCGTGAGCACAGGAGTCCTCATGACCACGCAGGAGAAGTTCAAGAAGCGCGTCCGTGCCCGCATGGCCCGCACCGGGGAGAGGTACGGCGCCGCGCGTCGCTCCCTCCTCGCCACGGCCCCGGACCAGGCCTGGGTCTCGCAGCCCGACGTCGCGGACGACAAGATCCGCGAGAGCACCGGTCGCGGCTGGGACGAATGGGTCGCGGTGATCGACGCCGGCCCCGGGCGCGATGCGGGCCACACGGCCATCGCGGCCTGGGTCGGCGAGCACCCCGGCGTCTCCGGGTGGTGGGCGCAGAGCGTCACCGTCGGCTACGAGCGCATCACCGGCCTGCGCGTGCCCGGGCAGCGCCCCGACGGCACGTTCAGCGTCAGCCGGTCCCGGACGCTCGGCCTCGACGGCGACGAGCTGCGCGCGCTGCTCCTCGACGACGACGCGCGGGCCGACCTCGTGCCCGGGCTGCACCTGACGCCGCGCTCGCGGCCGGGCACCCGGAGTCCCCGGTTCGCCGTCGCCGACGACGACGGCCCGCGCGGCACGCTGCTCGTCTCGCTCGACGCCGTGGACGACGGGCGGCTCAAGGTCACCGCGACGCACGAGCGGATCGCCTCCGCCGCGGAGGCCGAGCAGTGGAAGTCGTACTGGGCCGAGTGGCTGGCGGCACTCGCCGAGTCCTGAGGGGCGCCGGCGGTCAGTCGCCGTACCGCGCGGCGAGCTCGGCCCCGATCCGGGCGAGCTCGCCGCGCACCTCCACCGGCCCGAGGACCTCCGCCTGCGCGCCCCACCCCGCGAGGTGCCGTGCGACGTCCAGCGGCGTCGGGGCGGCGACCCGCACCCGGGCCCGCCCGTCTTCCTCCCCCTCGACCATCGTGTGGCGGCCGAACTGCGTGCGCAGCACCCCGACGTGCTCCGCGTCGACGAGCACCGTCGCCCACGTCGCCGAGCGGCGCACCTCCACCTCGCCCACGACGCGGTCCCACTCGGCCCGCAGGTCGAGGTCGTCGGGCACCGCGGCCGTCTCGTCGGTCACCTGCAGCACGCTGATGCGGTCCACGCGGAACGTCCGCGGGCCGCGCGGCGTCCCGGCGATCAGGTACCAGACGCCGCCCTTGTCGACGAGGCCGAAGGGGTCGACCGTGCGCCGGGAGGACCGGCCGGTCGCGCCCGTGTAGTCGAGTCGGACACGGCGGCGCTCGACGACGGCCCTCTGCAGGGCGTCGACCTCCGGCGGTCGCGTCCGGTCGGCGGCGCTCCAGGCCTTGCGATCCACGACGACGGCGGCCGCGGCGGCCTCCGCCTCGGCACGGAACGTGGCGGGCAGGGCCCGGACGAGCTTGCGCAGCGCGGCCCGCGCATCGTCGGACGACGCCGACCCCGGGCCGGCGAGGAGGAACAGAGCCCGGGCCTCCGGCGCGGTGAGGCCGCTGAGGTCGGTGCGCGCCCCGCCGAGCAGCGACCAGCCGCCGCCGCGGCCGGGCTGCGGGTACACGGGCACGCCCGCGGCGGACAGCGCCTCGAGGTCGCGCCGCGCCGTCGCGACCGAGACCTCGAGCGCCTCCGCGAGCTCGGCCGCGGTCACACGCGGGCGCGACTGCAGGTGGAGCAGGACCTGGATGAGCCGGTCGGCGCGCATGTCCCGAGGGTGCCACGAAAAGTGGTCAGGAGGTGAGCACTTTGGCCGGGAGAGTGGTCCTCGACGGGATCCCCCGCCGAGACCACCTCCCCGAGGAGCCACCATGCTGCGCGGACTGACCACCATCACCTACCTCGCCGACGACGTCGCGAAGGCTCGCGACTGGTACGCCGAGGTGCTGGGTACCGACGCGTACTTCGCCCGCGAGGTCGACGGCGCCCTCGCCTACGCCGAGTTCCGGCTGGGCGACTACCAGCACGAGCTCGGGATCATGGACCAGCGCTTCGCTCCCCCGCAGCCCGACGGCGCCTCCGGGGCGATCGCGTACTGGGCGGTCGACGACGTCCGGGCGTCCTTCGCCCGCCTGCTGGAGCTCGGCGCCACCGCGTACCAGGCGCCGGTCGAGCGCGGGCCGGGGTTCGTCACCGCGTCCGTCGTCGACCCGTTCGGCAACGTCCTCGGCGTCATGGAGAACGCGCACTACCGCGACGTCCTGGCGGGGCTCACGGGGGCCTAGGAGCGCACCTCGACGACGATCTTGCCGCTGTTGGCCCCGGCGGCCAGCCGTGCGAACGCGGCGGGGGCGTCCCGCAGCGGCACGACGGTGTCGACGGCGGGAGCGACGGCCCCAGCGGTCACCAGGGCGGTGACCTCGGCCAGGTCGGCGGCCGACTGGGGCACCATCAGCATCCCCACGTGCCGGCCCGTCGCCCGGCCGACGACCGGACCGACCGACCGTCAGCATCGCGAGCAGCAGGTCGGTGCGGCCCCCGACCATCTGGTAGCGGCCGCCGGGGCGCAGCGCCCGGTGCACCCGCCACGGGGGCCGCCGCGCGACGAGGTCCACGACGAGGTCGTAGCGGTCGCGGTGGTCGGCCCAGTCCTCGTGCTCGAAGGCGACCGTGCGGTCCGCGCCGAGCCCGCGCAGGTACTCGGCCTTGTCCGCGCGGTCCACGGCCGTGACCTCGGCGCCCCGGTGCCGCGCGAGGCCGACGAGGAAGGCACCACCGGCGCCACCGGCGCCGTTGACCAGCACGCTGTCGCCCGGGTGGACGCCGCGCGTGGCCCGCAGGGCGATACAGCCGGACTGCGGGATCGCGGCAGCCTCCGTGAAGGACAGGGCGGGAGGTTTGCGCACGAGGTTCGTCGTGGGCGTCGCCACGAGCTCGGCCAGGCCGCCCCGGTACCCGGGCAGCTCGCCGAAGACCTCGTCGCCCACCGCGACGCCGGTCACGCCACTCCCGGTCGCCACGACGACGCCGGCGACGTCGGACCCGGGCACCGGGTTCCGGGGCCGTCGCAGCCCGGCGACCCGGGCGTAGGACGGCCGGCCCGCGAGGTTCTCGCGGTCCGAGCCGTTCAGCGAGACGGCGCGCACCTCGATCAGCACCTGGTCGTCAGCCGGCACCGGCTCGGGCAGCTCGCCGACCCGCACGACGTCGGGCGGCCCGTAGGTCTCCTGGATGACGGCGCGCACGGGACCTCCGTTCGTCGCGACGCGGACGAACCTATCGCAGGATGTCGCCGTCAGCGGGCGCGCCGCCCGGGAAGACGCATCGTGAGCAGGCCCGCCCGGGGCGCGAGGCGCCCGGCCAGGTCGAGCACGCCCTCGGTGCGCGCACCGTCCGGGTCGATGACGGAGAACAGGTTCGCCCCGAGGTAGAACGTGATGGCGGCGTTCGCCACCTCGCGCGCCGGCACCAGCCGGGCGAGCGGGGTGCCTCCGACGACGCGCTCCCACTGCTCGGCGACGAACGCGACCCAGACCTCGGCCCGGGAGCTGATCTCCGCCCGCAGCGAGGGCTTCGTGACGGCCGCCGCGACGAGCTCGCTGAACGTCGCGAGGTAGCCCTGCTCGACGTCGGTGCGGTAGATCGTCGCGGCCGCGGCCGTCAGCTCCTCCAGCGTCCGGGCGCGGGCGGCGGTCGCGCGGTGCGTCTCGAGCCGCACCGCGCTGGCCCGGTCGAGCGCGGCCAGGAGCAGCGGGTCCACGCCGCCGAAGTGGTAGAAGACCAGCGCCGAGTTGACCCCGGCGGCCGCCGCGACGGTCCGCGCCGACGTCCCGGCGTACCCACGCTCGCGCAGCACCTGGTCGGCGGCGTCCAGCAGCCGCCGCCGCGTCTCGTCCGCGCTCCTGCCGCGCCCGCTCCCCCGTTCCGCTTCCGCCATGGCGCGATCCTATGCTTTGATCGAACGACTTAATCAGTCGATCAACTATGGAGCACGCGATGGCCCCCTCCCCCGCCCCGACCGGGCCACGACGCGCCGTCGTCGCCGGCTGGACCGGCTTTCTCGGCCGGGCCGTCGTCGACGACCTGCGGCGACGCGGGTACGACGTCGCCCTGGCCGGCCGGCGGGGCCCCGACGCCCGCTGGTCCGACGGCGCCGACACGCTGACCCGCCTGATCGACGGCGCGGAGCTGCTGGTGAACCTCGCCGGCAAGAACGTCGGGTGCCGGTACACCGACGCGAACCGGGACGAGATCCTGCGCTCGCGTGTCGCGACCACGCGGGCGCTGCACGACGCCGTGACCGCCGCCGCGCACCCGCCCCGGCTGTGGCTCAACGCGAGCACGGCGACGATCTACCGGTACGCGCTCGACCGGCCCCAGACGGAGGACGACGGCGAGCTCGGGAGCGGATTCTCCGTCGACGTCGCCCGGGCCTGGGAGGACGCGTTCCTCGCGGGCGACCTGCCGGGGACGCGCCGGGTGGCGCTGCGCATGGCGATCGTGCTCGGCGGGCCCGCGTCGGACCTGCTCGCCCGGGTGGCGCGCCTCGGCGTGGGCGGGCCGCAGCTCGACGGGTGGTGGCCGCAGCACGGCCGCTACCGCGGCATCGGCGCACACCCCACGGGCGGCCCGGTGCCGGTGCACCGCAGCGGCGGACGGCAGATGTTCTCGTGGATCCACGTGGACGACGTGCTCCGCGCGGTGCGCTTCCTCGACGAAGACGCGGACCTCGCCGGACCGGTCAACCTCGCCGCGCCGCGGCCCGTCGACAACCGCACGCTCATGCGCGAGCTGCGGCGCGCAGTCCGCATGCCCGTCGGCGTCCCCGCCCCGCGCTGGCTGCTCGAGCCCGCCCTGTGGGTGCTCCGCAACGAGTCCGAGCTGCTCCTCAAGAGCCGGTGGGTGCTGCCCGGCAGGCTCGCCGGCGCCGGGTTCGCCTTCCGCTGGCCGGACCTGGCCCCGGCGCTCGACGACGTCGCCGCAGGACGTCGACGGCAGCTGTCGCCACGGCGATGAGTCCCGGCCCTCCGCGCCGTCGGTAGGGGCAGGCACGCACCCGAGGCACCGGAGGCCACCGTGACCGACACGTCCACCACGACCGCCCTCCCGGACCGGCCGTCCGTCGTCGACCGCGCGGCCTGGCAGGCCGCGCGCGACGACCTGCTGGTCCGCGAGAAGGCCCACACCCGCGCGGGCGACGCCCTCGCCGCGGCCCGCCGCCGGCTGCCGATGACGGAGGTCGACGCCGGGGCTCTGGTCGTCGGCGCCGACGGACCCGTCCCCTTCGTCGACCTGTTCGCCGGGCGCGACGAGCTCGTGGTCTACCAGCACATGTGGCACGACGGCCAGCCGGTGGAGAACCAGTGCCCCGGCTGCACGACGAACGCCTGGCACGTCCAGCGGTCCGCGCCGTACCTCGCCGCGCGCGGCGTGTCGTTCGCGATGCTCACCGAGGGCCCGTGGGACGAGGTCGCCCCGTTCCTGGAGTTCATGGGGTACACGGAGCCCTGGTACTCGGTGCGCGGCCTGGGCGGCGCCGTCGCCGAGGAGATGGGCCACCTCGCCTGCTACCTGCGCGACGGCGACCGGGTGTACCTCACCTACCGGACGACGGGACGCGGCAACGAGCCGGCCGCCGGCATCTTCGGGCTGCTCGACATGACGCCCTACGGGCGTGGCGAGGCGTGGGAGGACGTCCCCGACGGCTGGCCCGAGGGCCGCGACTCCTGCTGGTACTGGAGCATCGACGCCGAGGGCGCGCCGACCTGGGGGCCCACCGGCCGGCCCACTCCCCAGTGGACCCGGCCCGGCGCGACCCTCGTCGTGCCGCGCGAGAGCCACGGCCACCACCACTGAGTCCCGGCCGGCGGCCCGTCATCCGGACTCGGGGACACCGAGCCGCAGCTCGGCGCGCGCGACGTGGACGACCTGCCGCGCCTGGTCGTCGTCCGCCGCCGCGGCGGACGTCTCGGCGCGCGCGAGCAGCACGGCGGCGTCGTCCCGCTCACCGGTGCGGGCACGCACCTGGGCGAGCGCCGCGAGCGCGTACGGAAGGCACCAGGTGTTCTCCCACTCGGCGGCGGAGACCGCCGCTTCCGCGAGCGTGCGCGCGCGCTCGACGTCGTCGCGCAGCAGGAAGAGCTCGGCCAGGTTCGCCCGCTCGAACGCGGCGGACGTCTGGTCACCGGAGCGCAGCACGAGGTCGAGGGCTCGCTCCCCGTACGCCACGGCGTCCGCCGGCCGGTCGCCCCGTCGCGCGTTCTCGCGCAGCATGGACAGCACGGCCCCGAGCAGGTTCGGGTCGCCGTAGGCCTCCGCCGGCGCGAGCGCCCGGTCACCCGCGGCCCGAGCGTCCTCGAGCCGTCCGGCCAGGCCGAGGTTGCTCGCCAGGGTGGCGTGAGCGCGGGCCACGAGCCCGTGCCCGGCGGTGCCCGGGACCTCGCGGGCCGCGACGAGCGCCCGCCGGGCGGCGGCGCACCCCTCGTCGTAGCGCCCGCGCGTCCGGAGCACGCCCGCCCAGGCGAGGTCGTGGCTCGCCGTCGCCTCGGGCGTCGTCCCCGCCGACGCCGGGTGGGCGCGCAGGGCCTCGGCGGCGGACTCGGGTTCCCCCGCACGCAGCAGGCTCTCGGCCAGGCGCGCCGCCACCAGCACGCCCTCGACGCGCTCGCCGCGCCGGTCGAGCTCCCCGAGCGCGACCTGCAGCGTGGCGACCGCCTCGGCGTACCGGCCCATCCGGTGCAGCACCTGCCCGTGCGCGACGCGGGCGCGGGCGGCGTCGACGTCGAGCCGGTCCACCAGGTCGCGGTAGTACCGGTCGGCGGCGTCGTTGGCGTACACGGCGGCGGCACGCTCGGCGGCCCGGCGCAGGAAGTCGGCGGCCCGGGGGTCGTCGGCGCGGGTGAGGTGGGAGGCGAGCGCGTCGACGGCGTCGGGGCGCCGCCGGAGCACCGTCTCGGCGACGACGGCGTGCAGCTGGCGGCGGCGGACGGCGCTCAGCTGCTCGTAGCAGGTCGTGCGCACCACCGGGTGCCGGAACGCCAGGCCGGGCTCGTCGCGGCCCGCGACGACCACCGACCGCTCCTCCACCAGGGATGCGGCAATGGCGCGCTCGACGGCGTTCGTCGCGGCGGCGCCGGCGACCGGCGGATCGAACGCCTCCCGCGCGACGTCGAGCAGCTCCGCCGTCGCCGCCTCCCCGCCCACGACGGACAACGCCTCGACGACCCGTCGGGCGTCGGGGTCGAGCCGGGTGAGCCGGACGGCCACGGCCTGCCGGACCCCGCCCGGGGCCACGTCACGTGGCGCCCCGTCGACGAGGTCGTGGGCGAGCTCGAGCGCGAACAGCGGGTTGCCGCGGGAGAGCTCCCACGCGTGCCGCAGGGAGTCCGAGCGACCCGCGGGGGCGGGCACGGCCGCCCGCACCATCGCCAGGCACGCCTCCCGGTCCAGGCCGTCGAGCGGTTCGTCGCGGCACAGCCCCTGGCGCGTCAACGAGGCGAGGACGCCACGGCGCGGGTCGTCGTCGGGCACCTCCTCCGCACGGTAGGTGGCGAGGAGGCGCAGGTCCGCGCCACGGTCGACAGCGTGCCGAGCGAGGTGCCCGACCAGCCGGAAGGTGTCGGCGTCCGCGGCGTGCAGGTCGTCCAGGACGAGCAGCACCGGCTGCCGGGCCGCGAGCGCCCCGAGCACGAGGGCTCCGGCGCGGAACAGGCGGTCGCGCTCCTCCTCGGGGGTGTGCTCCCCCTCCTCGCGCACCTGGCCGAGCGAGGGCAGCAGGGCGGCGAGCTCCGGGTACTCCGCCCCGACGTCAGCGCGCTCGTCCGCGGAGGCCCCCGCGAACCACCGGTCCAGCGCCTCCGCGAGCATCCCGTACGGAGCGCCGGTGTCCGAGCCCGCGCCCCACAGGACGGCGGTGCCGGACGACGACATCCGGGCCGCGACCTCGGCCGCCAGCCGGGTCTTGCCGACCCCCGCCTCGCCGGTGAGCAGCACGACCGGGGGCGCTCCCGGGTCGAGCAGCCGCGCGAGCACGTCGTCGCGGCCGTGCAGCGGTGCCGCCGCCGCGGCCCGCGCCGGGGCGGGCAGGTCGGGCGCCGCGGGAACCCGCGCCGGCGCCTCGGCCAGCGCCGCGGCGTGCAGCCGCTCGATCTCCGGGCCGGGCCGCACGCCCAGCTCGCTTTCCACGGCGCGGCGGCACCGGTGGTACAGGGTGATCGCCCGCCGTCGCAGCCCCTGGCGCAGGGCAGCCTCGATCAGGATCCGGTGGGCGGTCTCGTCGGCGGGGCTGTCGGACAGGATCTGCTCGGCCAGCGCCACTGCGTCCCGGGTCGCTCCCTCGGCCAGCCGCACCGCTGCCAGCCGTCGCCGCAGCCGGTCGCGCAGCGTCTCGACGCCGGTGCGCCGCGTCTCGGTCCACGGCTCGTACCGGTCCTCCGGGAGGAGGGGGCCGGTGAACAGCGCGCACGCCGCGTCCAGCTCGGCGGCGCCGTCACCGGCGAGGGCCGCGCGTGCGGCCTCCTCGGCGTGGTCGACGTCGATCCAGACGGTCCCCGGGTCGAGCGCGAGCATCGACCCGTCCGCCACCAGGTACGACGACGCGGCCCGCGGCGCCAGCTCGGGTTCCAGCGCCCGCCGCGCCGCGTGCAGCGCGACCCGCAGGCTGCCCTGCGCGGCCTGCGGGTCGGCCTCCGGCCAGCAGGTGTCCATCACCTGCTCACGGTGCAGCCGGTGCCCGGGCGTGACCGCCAGCAGCTTGACCACCGCCCGCGCGCTCGGCCGCGACCAGCGCTCCGGGGGCGTGGGACCGCCGTCCCGGACGGCGCGGAACCCGTCCAGGAGGTACAGGCGCAGCAGCGGCGCCCGTGAGTCGTGCCGGTCGTCCATGAGGGCGCCAGCCTAGACGAATCGAACATGCGCTCCTGACGCGCCGAGCATGCGCTGCCTCCGGGACCGAGGTGGTCGACCCCGGAGGCAGCGCATGCTCGGCGACGCGGCGGGCGGTGGTCAGGACAGGGAGTACGTGACCATCCGGTGGATGCCGTTGTCCAGGCCGAAGACCCCGCCGCCGACCAGCTCGGCGGTGCGGTTGACGCCGAAGTCGTCGAAGTTCAGCGAGACCATCTCGTCGACGCCGTCGCCGTCCAGGTCCGCGGCGAGGTAGTTCCGGCCGCCGTACTGCTGGGCGCTGCCCACGCCGCTCTGGAACGACCAGCTGGTGGTCAGCACCGCAGGGTCCCAGGCGCCGACGCCGCCCTCGACACCGCCGAGCAGCAGCGCCCGCCCGCCGGGGCCCGTCCCGACGTCGACCGAACGCAGCGGGGCGGTCACCGAGCTGTAGGTCTCGACGCCGTCCGCGGCGAAGCCGTGGAACGTGCCGAAGCTCAGCTGGTAGAGGACGCCCGCGTTCGTGAAGTAGTTCCCGTGCGACCAGGGGCTGCCGCCAACGGTCCGGTGCAGCAGCTCTCCCGTGCGACCGTCGCGGATCTCGGTCACCACGTGCGGCGTGACCGCCGTGTCGGGAAACCCGGGCACCGTGCTCTGGATGAGCCAGGTGTGCACGACGGCGTGCCCGTCGGCGTACGGGATCTCCGGCGAGGCGAAGACCGCGTGGTCGAGCAGCGCGCCGTGCATCCGGCTGCCGTCCGCGATCTCCGGTGCGTCGGGCGTCGCCGCCCACAGCTCCGCGCCCTGCCCGTCGAGCGCGACCGCCTGCTGGGTGGCGTCGTCCCGGTTCAGCCCGTCCACGCTGCCGTACTGGGTGTGCACCCGGCCGTCGGCCACGACGGTGTCCGAGAAGACGACGTCTCCGGCGCCCTGCGGGGCCGCGTAGGTCCACAGCGCGGTGCCGTCGCCGCGGTAGACCCGCAGCGCATCGGTGGGCACCAGGATCTCGTCGGCGCCGTCGCCGTCCACGTCGGCCACGGTGACCGATCGGACGAACCGTCCTGCGCCGTCGATCGTCGCGACGACCTCACCGGTCGCGGCGTCGAGGACCGTGGTCGCGGTGTCGGCGGCCACGACGACCTCCGTGTCGCCGTCGCCGTCGACGTCGCCGGTCTCGATGCCGTGCACCTGGCCGGCCACCGTGGCCTGCCAGAGCTGCCGCGGCTCACCGCTCGTCAGGGAGGTGCCGGACCAGGCCCAGACACCACGCGACGTGCCGCCGGCGACGACGTCGTCCAGCCCGTCGCCGTCCACGTCCACGGACTGCGCGGACGACACGTCACCACGCAGCGGGGTCAGGCCGGCCTGCTTGCCGTTGCCGAGGTTGTCGGTACGGACGTTCTGCTGCAGGTCGATCGTCCGCACCACCACCCCGTGCCCCGTGTCGACGACCTCGTGGGCCATCGGCGACGCCGACGCCCCGTCGTGCTGCCAGCGCACCTTGCCGCTGCCGGTGAGGACGGTCAGCGAACCGTACTGGAGCCCGCCCACGTTCGCCGCCCGCGTCATGTCCGCGTCGTCCTGGGACGAGACGACGAGCGACCCGTCGACGACGGTGAGCTCCCAGCTGCTGGGGCCGTCGTGGCCGTTGGCGGTGTCCCGCTTGGTGGTGCGCGACCACAGCGCCACGCCCGGCCGGTCGCCGTCGAGCACGCGGACGGTGGACGCGTTCACGAACAGGTTCGGGTCCAGCGTGGACTCGCTGACGGCGTACTCCGGCCCCCCGCCCTTCTTCAGCTCACCGACCGTCATCGCGGTGGGCAGCGCGTTGACGCGGGTGTCGAGCGTGGTGCGCTCGCCGGAGTCCAGGTCGTACGACGCGATCTGGTACCGCACGCCGTCCGTCTGGTCGGCCTGCTCGAGGGCGACCAGGCGGTCGCGGGACGCGTCGAGGTGGAGCTGGCGGCCGTACAGGTCGCTGTCCGTGGTCCAACGCACCGTGCCGTCGGCGACGTCGAGCACCAGCGTGCGGCCGCGGGCGGCGTTCGTGTCGGTCTTGCGCAGGTCCCACACCGCCGCGACGCTGCCGTCGCCGAGATCCTCGATCGCGGCCCAGGTCGCCGGGTCGGTCGTCTCCGTGTCGTAGGTCCACGTCTCCGCCGGCGTCAGCGCCCCGTCGCCGGCCACGAACCGCATCCCCGTGAGGGTGGCGGTCCCGCCTTCGCCGCGGCCGTTGAGGGACGGCGAGTCGGCGAGCAGCAGCGTGCCGTCGACGACGGCGAGCTGGGCGGCGTGGTCGTAGAGCTTGGACCACAGGGTGGCGCCGGTGGCCCCGTCCAGGACGGTGACGTACGTGCCGACCTTCGCCGACCAGCCGGGGGGCGCCGTGCCGACGTTCGTGGAGAAGACGAGGTCCTCCACGCCGTCGCCGGACAGGTCACCGGTGTCGTAGCCCTGGTCCGACTGCGGCGCGAACGGGCTCACCGCGTTGTACCCGAGCACGAGGTGGGGGCGGTACAGCTCCGTCTCCCACGGCCGCCAGCTGCGCACACCCCACTCGTCGTACAGCGAGTCGACGGTGCGCGTCCACGAGGTGGCGCCGTCGGCGGCGTGCCGCTGCACGTTGCCGAGGCTGTGCAGCGTGAAGTAGTCGCCGTCGTCCCCGGCGGCGGCCGTGACGCCCATGCCCTGCACGCCCTCGAGGACGGACTCCTCGGTGAAGGTGACAGGGGTGTCGGGGTCGACCGGCTCCTCGGCGGAGCTCTCGTCCCCGGCGTCGTCCCGCTCGACGGCCTCCTCGGGGGCGTCGTCGCCGTAGACGTCGACGTTCACCCGGTCGGCGAGGTCGTCGGCCTGCGTGCTGGTCAGGGTCATGGCGCCGTCGCCGGCATCGGCGGCGAGCGCCTGGGGCGCGGCCGCCAGCACGAGGCCGGCGGCGGCCATCGTGGCGGCGAGGCGCGCGGGGCGCCGCGTGGTCCGGTGGTTCATCACTGGTCTCCCTGTGCGAAGCGGATCGCCGAGCCGGCGGTCAGCACCGGCTGGTCGAAGGAGTACTGGAGAGCGTCGGTGCCGGCCTGGTTCTCGATGCCGACCGTGGCGCCCGCGCCGCCGGGCACGTCGAGGTACTGCAGCGTGACGGCGCCGTCGGCCTCGTCGAACACCGCCTCGAACGTGGCCCGGTCGCCGGACCCGTCCGCGAGGAGCACGTCGCTCCACACGACGGCGAACCGCCGGTCGCCGGCCGTGCCGACGGTAGCCGTGGTCACCCGCGACCTCTTGTCGAGCGCCAGGTCGTCCCAGTACGCGGCGACGATGCCGTTGGGCTGCGTCTCGGACGGCAGCGCCTGGTTCGTGTAGTCGCCGACCCGGGGCGCGAGGAAGTTCAGCAGCCCGTTCGTGGTCACCGAGACCTCGTCGTAGGTCACGCCGTAGTGCTCCACGCCGAACGGGAGCGCGACGGTCGCCGCGTCCTCGTCGCCGCTGAGCGCGACGGTGCCGGAGCCCTTGCCCTTGCCCTTGCCGTCGACCCAGTCGTACGCCACCGGTGTGCAGCGGTGGCCGGAGCGGTCCGTGCGGGCGGGCAGGTCGAGTGTCGCCGTCTCGTCGCCGTCCACGGTGAGGACCCCGGCGTACTTGCCGTTGCACAGCACCGGGGCGGCCGGCGTCGCCGTCAGCGTCCAGTCGCCCTCGGCGACCTGGGGCAGGGTGTAGGCACCGTCGGCGTCCGTGGTGACGGCGGGCACCGGGGTGCCGGCGACCGCGACGGTGACGCCGGCGAGCGGCTCGCCCGTGACGTCGAGCGCCGTCCCGGAGACCGCGTGGGCGGGGACGGCGGCCAGGGCCACGTCCCGGACCAGGTTCGCGCCGTCGGCGAGCTCGACCCCGGCGAACGTCCGGGGCGCGTACCCGTAGCCGCTGAGCGTGATGTCGTAGGTGCCGGGCAGCAGGTGGATCCGGTAGCTGCCGTCCGACCCGGTCGACACCGAGCGGGTGTCCTGGCCGTCGGTCACGTCGACGTCGACGTCCGCGAGAGGGGCGCCGGTGGTGGCGTCGGTGACGGTCCCCGTCACGGCGGCGGCCGTGTGTGGCGCGCCGTCGATCGCGGCGAGGGCGTCCAGCTTGCCCTCGCCCCAGACGTTGTTCGCGTCGGCGGTGCCGCCGCAGTGCGTGTCGTCGACGTCGACCGCGCCGGCGCCGAGCGCCGCGCGGGTGCCCTCGACGTCGCCGACGAGCGCGGGAGCGGCCGCCCACAGCAGCGCCGCCGCGCCTGCGACGTGGGGCGCCGCCATCGACGTCCCCGAGATCGTGTTGTACGACGACCCCGGCCACGTCGACCGGACGTCGACGCCCGGGGCCGCGATCGAGGGCACCGCCGACCCGTCGACGAGCGACGGGCCGAACCCGGAGAAGTCCGCGATCTGCCCGTGCACGTCGTACGCGCCCACCGCGTAGGTGGGGGCCTGCGCCCCGGGCGCCTCCGCCGTCGAGCACCTGACGCCGTCACCGGAGTTGCCGGCCGAGAACGTCACGAACATCCCGGCCGCGGTCCACGCCTCGACGGTGTCCTGGTAGAAGGTGGTGTTGCCGCCGCCCCAGGAGTTGTTCACGATGTCGGGCGCCAGCTCGGGTCGCGGGTTCCGCCCGTCGGAGTCCGTCGGCGCGAGAACCCACTGGCCGGCCGCGAGCAGCGACGAGTCGGAGCAGGAGCGGGACTCGCACCCCTTCGCCGCGACCCACGTCGCGCCCGGTGCCATGCCGATGCCGTCGGCGCCGACCATCGTCCCCATCGTGTGGGTGCCGTGGCCGTTGTTGTCGCACGGCACGGTCGCGTCGGCGCACTCGCCCGTCGGGTTGAACCAGCTGTAGTCGTGGGTGAACGTCCCGTCGCCGTGGTTGCCGCGGTACGACCCCACGAGCGCCGGGTGGTCGAACTGCACGCCCGAGTCGATGTTGGCGACGACGATGCCCTCGCCGCGGTCGTCGTAGTCCGACCACACCTGGTCGGCCCTCACGTCGGTGATCCCCCACTCCGGCGTCGACGTCGTGCCGGCCTCGTCCGCGGTGGTGGCAGCGGCACTCTCGTCGGCGGTGGAGATCGCGTAGTGGCGCTCCGGCACGAGCTCGGCCACGTCCTTGCGCTGCGCGAGCGTGTCGACGAGCTCCTCGTCGCCCGTGACGAGCACCGCGTTCGCGATCCAGAAGTCCTCGTGGCCGATCTTGTGCTCGTCGAGGTACGCGGTGACGGACCGCTGGCTCCGGTTCGCCGCGGAGCGCAGCGCACCGTACGTCGCCGTCGCCCTCGCGTTCTTGCTGCGCGCGCCGCGGGCCTTCGCCAGGTCGGCCCTGCCCTTCAGGACGACGAAGAACGTCGCCTCGCCGCCGTCCTCCACCGCCTGCTCCAGCGCGGGGTCGATCTTCTCTGCGGTCTTGCCGGCGGCGCTCGGCGGGGCGGCCGTGGCCGTGCCGGCGAGCGCCGGGCCGGTCAGCAGCGCGGCGGCGGCGACGGCCGCGAGGGCCTGCGCCGCGCGCCGCCGGCGGCGGTGCGAACGGGGATGGTGCATCGGGTGCTCCTCAGGGTTGTCGGGGGCACCCGGGACGCTAGGCAGGGGCCGTTACCGAGGCATTACCGCCCGCTCCGCACGCGGATTCACCCGTTCGCCGCCGGGGTGCCGACCTACGCTGGAGGCGTCGAGAGTCGGCGGCGAAGGAGTCGGCATGACCGATCAGGCCACGGGTCGCGCCACCCGCCGCGGCGGCTACGTCGCCGCCGTGCTGCTCGACGTCGCCGCCCTCGTCGTGATCCACGGGTGGCCCGGGTGGCAGGCCGCTCCGTTCCTCACCCCGGACACGCGGGACGTGCTGCCCGCCGTCGACGCGGCGATCGTCGTGGGCCTCGTGGCCAACCTCGTGTACCTGCTGGCCGACCCGCCGCGGCTGCGGGCCCTCGGCGACGTCGTCACCACCGCGGTGGGACTCGTGGCGGTCGTCGCTGTGTGGCGCACGTTCCCCTTCACGTTCCCGGGCCAGACGTTCGACTGGGCGCTCCTGGTCCGCGTGCTCCTCGTCGTCGCCGTGGTCGGCAGCGTGATCGGCATCGTCGTGGCGCTCGTACGCCTCGTGACCGGAAGGAGATGAGGACGCCATGACAACCCTGGCCCAGCCTCCCGCCCCCTACCCGCTGCGCCTGGACGCCGACCCGCCCACGGGCCTCTCCCGGTGGCTCTGGCTGGTCAAGTGGGTGCTGGTCGTCCCGCACGTGATCATCCTGATCGCGCTGTGGGTCGCGTTCGTCGTGCTCACCGTCGTCGCGTTCTTCGCGATCCTGTTCACGGGCCGCTACCCGCGGGGCATCTTCGACTTCAACGTCGGCGTGCTGCGCTGGGGCTGGCGCGTCTCCTACTACTCCTACGGGGCGCTGGGCACCGACCGCTACCCACCGTTCACCCTCGACGACGTGGCGGACTACCCGACGCACCTCGACGTGCGCCCGCCGGAGCATCTGTCGCGCGGCCTCGTGCTGGTCAAGTGGTGGCTCCTGGCCATCCCGCACTACCTGGTCCTCGCGCTGGTCCTCGGCACCGGTTCCGGGACGCCGCCCGCGGAGTCGACGGCCGCCGGCGAGACGGCCGGGTCGTGGCCGCCGGTCCTCGGGCTCGTCGGGGTGCTCGTGCTCGTCGCCGCGGTCGTGCTGCTCTTCCGCGGCACCTACCCGGGTGGGGTGTTCGACCTCGTCGTCGGCCTGCAGCGCTGGGCGCTGCGGGTGGTCGCCTACGCCGCCCTCATGACGGACGACTACCCGCCGTTCCGGCTGGACCTCGGCGGCGCGGACCCGGGGTCCGTGCCGCGGCCGGCACCCCGGCACGCGTAGCACCCGCCCGGGCCAGCCACGCGGCGACGTCGTCGGGGTCGACCTCCCGGGCCGACAGGCCCACGTGGCCGTCGGGCCGCACCACGACGACGCCGCGACCAGGGCTGCTGGTGAGGCGGTGCGTGCGCACGAGGGGCCCGAGACCCGCCCCGGCGCCGGGGGGCGCGTCGCGATCGAGCAGCACGTGGAAGCCCGGCACGCTGGTCAGGTCGTGCAGGCGCCGGGTGCGGCCGCGGCAGGTGACGTCCCGGTCGGGGAGCCGGTCGCCGGGGCGCGGCCGCCGCCCGGCGGCGCCGGCGGACAACGGGCTGCGCCGGTACGTGGCCCAGTCCTGGGACAGCAGGCGCACGACGGTGGCCATGAGGTGCGGCTCGCCCGCGAGCGCCGGGACCGCCGGTGCGGCCACCGGCAGCACGCGGGCGCGCAGCAGCGCGGGCAGCGGCCCCGTGGACGCCTCGGCCGCGAAGACGACGTGGGTCAGGGCGAGCACGCGCCGCGCGACGGGGCGGCGCTCGGCCTCGTAGGAGGCCAGCAGCGTCTCTCCCCCGCCGCCGCGCGCCGCGACGGCGAGCTTCCACCCGAGGTTCGCGGCGTCGAGGATGCCGGTGTTCATGCCCTGGGCGGCGGCGGGCGAGTGCGCGTGCGCGGCGTCCCCCGCCAGGAACAGGCGGCCCCGGCGGAACGCGGTCGCGAGCCGGTGCTGCAGCGGCACCCGTGCCGACCAGCGCAGCGCCGCGAGCCGCGTACGCAGCCCCGAGCGGTCGAGGAGCGCGGCCACCTGCGCCGCGGGGACGGCGTCGCCGGGCTGCCCGGACGGCCCGCCGCCGGTCGCCGGCCGGGTCGCGAGCACCCGCCAGGTGGCGCCCTCCCCCAGGGCGAACACGAACAGCAGACCGGCCCTGCCGACGACGACGTGCAGCATCCCGGGTGCGAGGTCACCGTCGAGCTCGGCGTCGGCGAGCACCACCTCCGTGCGGTAGGTGCCGCCGCGCCAGCCGATCCGGGCGGCCCGGCGCACCGTGCTGTCCGGCCCGTCGCAGCCGGCGACGAACGCGCACGCCACCTCCTCGGTCGACCCGCCGGTACGCAGCGTGGCGTGGGCACGGTGCGGGCCGGTGCGAGCCGTCAGCAGCTCGACGCCGCGCTCGACGGGCACGCCCCGCTCGTGCAGCGCCTCGGCCAGGACGGCCTCCACGTCCGCCTGCCGCACCAGCGTGAGGTGCGGGTACGGCGTGCTGGGCCACGCGACGTCCGCCAGGCGGACGTCCAGCACCCGCCCTCCGACGTGGACCCGTGCCCGCGGGGAGTGGTCGGCCCGCTCCAGGATCGCGTCCGCCGCGCCGAGCCGGCGCAGCGCCTCGAGGGTACGCGGGTGCAGGATCATCGCCCGTGACGGGCGGAACGCCGTCGGCCGCCGTTCCACCACGCGGACGGCGGCGCCGAGGTCGTGCGCCTGCAGCGCCGTCGTGAGCCCGGTGGGTCCCGCGCCCACGACGAGCACGTCGGGGCTCATGCCACCACCCACCACGCGCCGGCGCCGGGCGGCCGGCCTCCGGCGAGCGCACCGGGCACCGCGAGCGCCGCGTCACGCGTCAGCCCCGGCACCACCCGGTAGTCGATCGAACCGCGCACGCTGACGAGCGCCAGCACGCGCCACAACGACCGGGCGTACGCCTCGGCCCGAGCGGCGCCGTCCCACTCGTACAGGCCCCGGTACGTGCCGCGCTGGTCGTCGGCCAGCCACAGCTTGGACACGAATCCCGGGAAGCCGACGAACAGCGGGGTGTTGAGCATGCTCTCCGCACGGAAGAGCGCGTGCCCGGCCGGGCCTCGCACCCCGCGCAGCCGGAACGCGACCACGAGGACGCAGGGCTCGGCGACGTCGCCGTCCGCGGTCGTCTCGCGGTACACCCGCGCCGTCGTGCCGTCCGCGAAGCGCACCACCCTGCCCACGTGCGACCGCGACAGGTGCACCCTGCCGCGCGCGAGCAGGATCGCGCTGACGGCCACGCAGCGGGCGACGGCCCGCCATGCGGGGACCGCGGGTGCCGGGCCCGGCCGGGGTACGAGGTCGGTCATGGTGCCTCCCCTCTCCATGCTCCGCCGGCGGCGCGCCCCCACCAGTGCCCCTCGACCCGCCGAGCCGCGACCAAGAGCCGGCTCCGGCGGGCCGGACGACCCGCCGGGTGATTTCCGGCCCCGCGACGGGCAGAGCCGCAGGCCGGCCATACGCTGCAAGGAGGGAGCAGACGGGAGCGGGCATGAGTCACGACACGTCGACACCCGCCGACGACGAGAAGCCCCACGCCTCGGAACGGGTCCGCGAGATCCTCGCCGTCGTCGTGCTCTCCACCGTCGCCATCCTCACCGCCTGGTGCGGCTTCGAGTCGTCCAAGTGGAGCGGGCAGATGTCGATCGACTTCAGCCAGGCCTCCAGCGCCCGCATCAAGGCCGCCGACCTCGCCAGCGAGGCACGCGACGCCCAGGCGATCGACCTGACGATCTACACGCAGTGGCTCCGGGCCCGCGCCACCGGGGACGACCGCGAGGCACGGTACGTGCGAGACCGCTTCACGCCGGAGTTCGCCACCGCGTTCGCGGACTGGCAGGCGAACGGGGAGAAGCTCAACTCCCCCTTCGCCGAACCCTCGTACGTGCCCGAGGGACGGGAGGAGTCGAAGGCCACCTCCCGCCAGGCCGACCAGAAGTACGCCGAGGCGCTGCGGTCCAACCAGCGCGGCGACGACTACTCGCTCCTCACCGTCCTGTTCGCGCTCGTCCTGTTCTTCGTCGCCGTCTCCGAGCGCAACCGCACCCGCTGGTCCGCCTGGTTCCTCCTCGGCGCCGGCATCGTCGCCGCCGTCGTCGGCGTCGTCATCCTCGCCACGTTCCCGGTGCTGATCTGAGCGCGCCCAGGAGCGACACGCCGGGTCCGTCAACCCCGCCGGGACGACTCGACGCGGTGGGAGACTCCCGTGGAGAGGCCGTCTTCGCCGGAGGTGCACCATGGTCAAACGGCATCGGCTCCTGCGGGGCCTCACCACGATCGGGGGTGCCCTGGCGATCCTGTTCGGCGGGTTCGTCGTCCCTGCCGCCGCCGAGCCGGACACCCCGGTGGTGTACCCGTCGGGCTCGTCCGGGACGCGCGCGTCCCGCCTCGCCTTCGACACCTGTACCGCGCCGTCGCTCTCGGCGCTGGCGGCGTGGAAGGGCACGTCGCCCTACAAGGCGGTGAACATCTACTTCGGCGGCAACAACCGCGGCTGCGCCCAGCCGAACCTCACCAAGGCGTGGGTCAGCAAGGCCACCAGGGCCGGGTGGCGGCTGCTGCCCACCTACGTCGGGTACCAGCCGTCCTGCATGTACGGCTCCAAGCCGCACCACTTCACCGCCTCCAACGCCACGGCCCGTGGCACCTCCGACGCCAAGGACGCCGCCTCACGGGCCAAGGCGCTGGGCCTGCGGCCGGGGAGCGCCCTGTACGCGGACGTCGAGCACTACCGCCGCACCAGCTCGTCGTGCCGCACGGCGGTGCGGCGGTACGTGTCCGCCTGGACGAAGACCCTGCACGCCAAGGGCTATCTCGCCGGCGTCTACGTGCACCAGAACTCGGGGCTGCGCGACCTCTCCGACTCGTACAACTGGTCCTCGTACGCCCGCCCGGACGCCGTCTGGATGGCACGCTGGGACGGCTCGAAGGCGCTCACCGGGTGGCCGACCGCCCCGAACTCCCACTGGGCCGTGTGGCAGCGCGCCAAGCAGTACCGGGGCGATCACGACGAGACCTGGGGCGGGGTGACGATCAACATCGACTCCGACAAGGTCAGGGCGCCCGTCGCGACCGTCTCCCGGACCTACACGGTGACGAGCCCCGTGGGGCTCCACGCACGCAGCGGGCCGTCCACCTCCTACCCCGTGCGCCGTACCCACGAGCCGGGCAAGGCCATCGCCGTGCTGTGCCAGGCCAAGGGGCAGAAGATCGGCACGACCAAGGTGTGGAACCGGCTCGGCGGCGGGCTGTGGGTCAGCGACTACTACGTGTCGACGCCGTCGCGCACCGGCTTCACGTCGGGTATCCCGCGCTGCCACTATTCGGGGCAGGTCACGGCGAGCTCGCTCAACGCCCGCACCGGCCCCGGCACGTCGTACGCCAAGAAGGGCAGCCCGCTGCCGCGAGGCGCCCTCGCCACCGTGGAGTGCCAGAAGACCGGCAGCAAGGTCGGCACCACCCGGGTGTGGAACAGGCTCCGCGACGGGCGATGGGTGAGCGACTACTACGTGGCCAACCGGTCCAACACGACCTGGTGAGCGACTACTACGTGGCCAACCGGTCCAACACGACCTGGAGCAAGCCGGTCCCCCGCTGCCTCTGAGCGTCGTGCGGGCGGGAGCGGAGAGGCACGGCCTCGTCGACGACTCAGGCCAGCGCGAGATGCAACGCCAACGCGTCGTCGAGCGCCGCGAGCTGTTCCGGCGTCAGGCGACCGGCCCGTCCCACGAGCCGCGAGACGTCGAGCGCTCGGACCTGCTCGGCCTGGGCCTTGGAATCACGCGACAGGCCGGACGACTCGGCGTCCACCAGCACCTGGAACGACAGGACTCGACGAGTGTTGCTCGTGAGCGGGACGACCGTCAGGACACCGCGGCCGAGCCGCCGCGCGGCGGCGTTGTGCGAGTCGTTCGAGACGATGGCGACCGGCCTCACCTTGTTCGACGCTGCGCCTCGTACCGGGTCCAGGTCAGCGAACCAGACCTCACCGCGGCGCATCGGCGTCCAGACCGTCGCCCACGGTGGCGTCCCAGGCCTGCGCGTCGTCGGAGCTCGCCCACTCGTCGATCGCTTCCTCGTACTCCGCTTCCAGCTCGCAAGCCTGCAGTGCCTTGATCGCCGCGTGGACCGTGGCAGAGCGGGACGGCAGGCCCTTCCGCTGTGCATAGGCATCGAGATACCGAAGGTCCCGATCCTTGAGGCTCACACTGACCTTCATACCCGTGATGCTACCGCTGGGGAGCATAGTTCCGCCATCCTCCGGCCCAGTGTCTCTGCGCGTCGCGGCCGACTTGTGGCGTCGCGGCGGCCCGCTCAGCCCTGTCCGCCGTCATGGCCGGCGGCCGACTGCCCGCTGCGCTCGGCGAGCTCGGCCAGGAACTTCGGGAACCGGCCCGCGCCGAAGTCGAAGTACCGCGCCCACGTGGGCGTGACGGCGATGCGCGCCATCTGCGGGTACATCGCCCTGCAGCTCTGCTCGAACTGCGCGTAGGCGGCGGCGTCCATGCTCTTGCGGGCGGCGGCGAGGTACTCCTCGGCCACGCCGTCGACGACCCGCACGTCCGCGCGCCCGCGCACGGACAGCGACCGGGTCTCCTGGGGCGTGCCGCCCGCGTCGATCGCGAGAGCGACGTCGGGGCGCGCCACCAGCGCAGTCGCCTTCGGCGCGGTCGGCGCCGTCGCGATGACGAACACCTCGCCGGTCCAGAAGTAGCCCACCGGCACGACGCGCGGCGTGCCGTCCTTCGCGGTGTACGCGAGGTGGCCCGACGACGTCGCGTCGAGCAGCTCCGTCGCGTCCGCCAGCTCGGTGTCGATGTCGCGCTGTTCCATCACGGTGTCCTTCCGTCGACGGCGGCGCCGGTCGCCGCCTCGTCCCTGGGACGGAGCCGGCCGCCCGTTCTCGACATCGGCCTCAGACCGTCCACCCGACACGGCCCTCCATCGGGCCGCCACACTCCTCGCTACCGCCCACACGCTCCCACCCGACGTGCTTCTCCGTGCGCGCGACGACAGACTCGATGTCGTCCAGCGCACGCAGCGCGACCGGGTCCGGAGGGGAGAAGAGCGTGAACGACCAGGTGTCGCCGTCCCGAGACGGCGCGGTCGCACCCTCCGCACCGTCCATGGGCGGCTGCCACGTGTCACCGACCCGCACCTGCAGGTGCTCGACCCGCGACGTGTCCCCGGTGAGTGTCACCTGCAGGACGCTGGAGTAGCCGATCGCCGGGCAGTCCGCTCCCCTCGACGAGAAGCGAGGGGCGGCGATCAGTGTCGTCACGATGAGGACGGCGAGGCCGGCCACACCCAGACCGGTCCAGACCTGAAGCCGCGAAGCGTCGTCGGTCGTGCTCCCCATCGCTCGATCCTCCCGGTCGTCCCACCTCGGGCCCATCATGCCGGAGGTCCCAGGCAGGGCCTCCCTGACCGACGAGTACGTGCGCCGACTGACGGGCTTCCGGCACGGAGCGCCTGCGGACAGGTCGGAGGCGGTGAGCCAGTTCGTCGCCTCTTTCGCCGACGTCATGGGCGACGCGTGCGACGAGGCCGAGCACGTGATGGCCGAGTCTGCCGAGGTGCAGCGCGACTGGGCCGAGAGGGTTTCCCGTTTCCGCTCCGACTCGAAGGTGCACGACGCACTCCGCGTGCTCGCGGAACAGCCGGTCGTCACTGCCCGCTACCTCCAGCAGGCGCTGGCCGTCTCCGGCGTGACAGCGCGCAAGGTCGTCAACAACCTCGTCGATGTCCAGGTGCTGGAGCCGTCCGGCGGCAGGTTCCGGCGCTCAGAGGTCTACCAAGCCCCGGCACTGCTGCGGATGATGGACCGACTGATCCCCGGCATCCAGCCGACCGCCCTGCCGAAGCCGCGTCCCGCGAAGTAGACCGGAGCCAGGGGTGCTCACCGTCGACGCCCCATCCCACAGCGAAGCCAGCGGGTCGCGGAAACCATTGCCACCGACGACGTGGTGTTGGTTGGATGTTGCCATCCGCCGAACAAGGGAGTTCGCCATGCCGACGCTGTCCCGCCGCCAGGTCCTCGCGATGGTGCCCGCGGGGGCCGCGTTCCTCGCGATCGCGCCGTCGATACGCGCCCACGCAGAGACGCCGTCGGACCACGCCCGCCTGCTGGCGAACGCGCGGGGCATCTTCGCCGGCACGGCGGAGTCGAACGCGCGACCGGAGGCGGCGGCCAAGCTCAAGGCCATCCACGACACGGCGCGCTCCCACCTCGACCGCATGGACTCCGCGGGCACGGGAGAGCTGTTCGCGGGCGTCCCGCTCGGCACGAGCGACCCGAACCTCAACACGTCGTTCGTCCGGTTGTACGAGATCGCCTTGGCGACGTGCACCACGGGCTACGCGTCCGACCTGGTGGGCAACACCGACGTCCAGCGCCGCGTGCTGGACGGGCTCGAGTGGCTCCACGCCCACTACTACGGCGACCAGGACACCGGCTACTACGGCAACTGGTACTACTGGGAGATCGGCATCTCCGCGAGCGTCAGCAAGGCGCTCGCCCTGCTGGCCGACCTGGCCGCAGCGGAACGGCCGGACCTCGTCCCCACGTACGTCGCGTCGATGGACGCGTACCTGCGCCACGGCAAGGACGGCGACGTCGACCTCGACTCCCGCTTCCACACCGGCGCGAACCTCGCCGACATCACGACCAACCGCATCCTGCAGGGCGCCCTCACCGGCGACGACGCCCGCGTGTCGAAGGCGATCGCCGACCAGTCCACGGTGTTCGCGACGATCGACCCGTACGACCTCCAGCACGGCAACACCGACGGCTACTACGCCGACGGGTCGTTCATCCAGCACCACTCGGTGGCCTACACGGGCTCGTACGGCCGCACGCTCCTCACGCGCGTCGTGCAGACCATCAAGCTGCTCGACGACACGACCGCCGCCCCCGGGACCGAGCTGGCCGACGTCGTCCACGGCTGGGTCCGTGACGGGTTCGCGCCCGTCATCGTGGACGGCTGGATGATGGAGATCGTCAAGGGCCGCGCCGTCTCCCGCACCGGCAGCGGGTACGCCGACGTCCGCACGGTGCTCGAGGCCGTGGTCGACCTGAGCGCCTACACGAGCGGCGACAACGCGGTCGAACTGGGCGGTTACGTCCGCCACCTCGCGTCGGCATCGACGCCGGATCCTCGACGCTTCGTCTCCCCCGTGAGCATCGTCCGCTACGCCGACCTGCTCGCGGACGCGGACGGGCCGACGGCGGACCTCAACCCTCCCGAGCGCTCGGTCGCCCTCAACGCGATGGACCGCACCGTGCACCGCCGCCCCGGGTACACGTTCGCGCTGGCACGCAGCTCGGACCGCATCAGCCGGTACGAGTACATGAACGGCGAGAACCTCATGCCCTGGTTCCAGGGCGACGGCGCGTTCTACCTCTACCTCGCCGGCCAGGACCACACGCAGGCGTTCGGCGTCGACTTCTTCACCACCGTCTCGCCGTACCGCCTGCCCGGCACCACCGTGCCCGTCGAGGAGCGGCAGACCGTCCCCGACCTGTACGGGCGGTACTGGTACGAGAACCCCGACCACCCGCTCGGGTTCACCTCGTCGTCGACGTCGCAGAACACGTACGTCTACTTCCCGCGCGGCACCAACACGTTCTCGGGCGGCGCCGCCCTCGGCACGTACGGCGTCGCGGGCATGGTCCTGTCCGACGACGTCCCCTACGTCGACGCGCAGGCCGGCATCCTGCCCGACGACTTCGTCGTCTATGCCAACGCCCGCGCGGTGAAGTCGTGGTTCCTGCTCGACGACGAGGTCGTCGTGCTGGCCGCCGGCATCGGTGACGAGCACGGTCGCGACGTCGTCACGACGCTCGACTCCCGCATCGCCGCGCCCGGCGACGGCGTCGTCGTGGCCGGCGCCCGGCACGACGGGAGCGCCTGGTCGCCCGACGACGGCGCGGCGCCGCTCGCGTGGCTGCGGTGGGACAACCCGGGCCAGGGCGTCGCGGTCGGGTACGCCGTCCTCGACGCCGAACCCGTGACCGTGACGCTCGAGGACGTGACGCGCAGCCGCCGCGCGATCCGGAAGTCGAACCCCGACACGGCGGTCACCAAGCGCGTGTTCACGGCCGCCGTCGAGCACGCGAGCGAGCCCGCGGCCCTCGCCTACGCCATCGTGCCCGGCGCGACGCCGGAACGGCTCGCCGCCTACGGGGACGGAGGCCCGCTCACCGTGCTCGCCAACGACGAGCGCGTGCAGGCCGTGCACCACTCCAGCCTCGGGCTCACGGCCGCCACCGTGTTCGCGGGCCGTGCGCACGCGCGGAACCTGGACATCGACGGCCCGGCGTCCGTCATCGTGCGCGAGGACGACGACGGCACGTCCGTCGCACTGTCCGACCCGACCATGCTGCGCGATGCCATCGCGGTGACGATCCGCGGCCGGCACCTCGACGTCGTGTCCGCCGACGACGGCGTCCAGGTGCGCCGGGTGCCCGGCGGCACCGAGGTGCGCGCCGACACGCGCGAGGCCTACGGCGCGAGCCTCACCGCGACGCTGCGCCGGCGGTGACCGCATCCCGGCTCCGCCGGACTCGGGCATCCCGATCACCGGTCGACAATGTCCGTCACCGGCCTGAAGGAAGTGGATAGAAAACACACACACTGGCAGCTTCTCTGCTAGGTTCTTATCCATGGCTGCACTGCCGTCCGGCCTCCCGCCGACCTTCACCACCAAGGTCGCGCGCGAACTCGGGATACACAGCCGCGACCTGTACCGATGGCGAGACGACAGCGAGGTCGTCGAGCTCTCGCGTGGGGTGTTCCGCCGCGGTGACGCACCCCCTCCGACGTATCCGGACCTCCTGGCCGTCGCGACGCGTGTTCCGGGCGGCATCGTGTGCGGCCTCTCAGCGGCGTCGCTCTTCGACCTCACTGACACGCTCGTCGCTGAGGTGCAGATCGCGGTCAGGCGCGGCACCTACACCCCGCGAATCGACTTCCCGCCGACGGAGGTTCTGCGTTTCGAGGCCGTGAAGTTCGACCTGGGCAGGACGACGATCGAGGCCGCCCCGGGTGAGCCGATCCCTGTCTACGACCCCGCACGCACGGTCGTCGACCTCATGCGCCTGCGCCACCGCTTCGGCGAGCCCATCGCCCACTCCGCTCTCCGGCGCTACATCGCCACCCCGGACGCTCGGCCCGCACAACTGCTGAAGTACGCCGCCGCGCTGGGCGTCTCCGGGCCTGTGCGTGCTGCGGTCGACGTCGCGAGCGCCCGATGACCCGGCCCACGCGGGCCACTGCGGCCGGACGCGCCTACCTCGACCTGCAGAACCGTGCCCGACGCGACAGGCGCGGCACGCAGGAGCTCCTGACCATGTACGTCGTCGAGCGTTGGCTCGCCCGCTTGGGACAGTCTCCCCACACCGGCGACTTCGTCCTCAAGGGCGGCATGCTGCTCGCGGCCTTCGGCGGACGCCGTCCGACCGTTGACGCCGACGCGCTCGCGAGGAACATGAGCGCCGACCAGGAGACGGTGACACGACGCGTCGCGGAGATCGCCTCGATCGAGCTCGACGACGGCGTCGACTACCTCGTCGACGCAGCGCGATCATCGATGATCCGCGACGACGCACTCTACTCCGGCGTCCGGGTCCTGATGCCCGCACGCATCGCCACGGCACAGATCAAGCTGCAGCTCGACATCAACTTCGGCGACCCGGTCACGCCATCCCCTCGCCCGGTCGAGATCCCCTCCCTGCGGGACGGGCTGGAGCCGGTACGCATCACGGGCTACCCGGTCGAGACGATCCTCGCGGAGAAGCTCGCGACGGCAATCGCGCTCGGCGAAGCGAACACGCGCGTCCGCGACTGGGCCGACGTCTACTCACTGACAAGCACCCAGCAGATCCGCTATGACGAGGTTCGTGCCGCTCTCGACGCGACGGCATCGTTCCGCCGAACCGTCCTCAACCCGCTGTCCTCGGAGATGGGGGGCCTCGTCAGGGCGCGGCAGGGGGCGTACCGCGCATACCGCCGACAGCTGGGTCCCGCGGGGGCGCGGCTCCCCGAAGCCTTCGATGACGTCGTCACTGCCGTCATCGCTTTCGCGGACCCCGTCATCGACCGGTCCGCCGCCCACCACAGGTGGAACCCCACCGCACGGACCTGGGAAGAGGAGTGACCCGCGGGCGACGTGACCCGCACCGAGAGCCCCGCACCTGCCTGGCGCTGTCCGACCTGACGATGCGGCGCGACGCCGTCACCATGACGGTCCGCGGCCGGCACCCGCACCCACCAGGCCTACGGCTCGAGCCTCACCGCCACCCTGTGCGGCGCTGGCGACAGCCGGTCCCGCACGACGGCGACGTCACTTCACCGCGCCGCCGAGCGCGCCGGCGGCGATGTACCGCTGGGCGAGTACGAGCAGGACGACCGCGGGGATCGAGGAGATGACCGCGCTGGCCATGACCGGGCCCCAGCTCTGCACGTTGCCCTGCAGGTAGTCGTAGATGCCGAGCGTGATGGGCTTGATGTCGGCGCCGGTGGTCAGCGTGAGGCCGAACATGAAGTCGCTCCACGCGAACAGGAAGCTGAACAGGCCGGCCGTGATGAGCGAGTTCCGGCTCACCGGCACGATGATCGACCAGAAGGCCCGGAAGTGGCCGGCGCCGTCGACCCGCGCCGCCTCGGTGAGCGCGGGCGGGATGGACCGCATGAACGCGCTCATGATGAGGATCGCGAACGGGATGCCGTGGGTCGCGTTGGCCAGGATCAGACCGGCGTAGGTGTTGAGCAGGCCCAGGTCGTTGAACAGCGTGTAGAGCGAGTTCGCGATGACGATGCCCGGGATCATCTGCGCCAGCAGCAGCACGAAGAGGAAGATCCCCATGCCACGCAGCCGGAACCGCGCCAGCGCGTAGGCGGCCGGGGTGGCCACGGCGAGGGAGACCGCGACGGCCCCCAGCGCGACGATCATGCTCGTGACGAGGTTGCCGGTCTGGTCCTCCCATGCCCGGCGGTAGCCGTCGAACGTGATGTCGGTCGGGAAGAACGAGCTGTTCGCCGCTGTGCCGCCGCCCTGGAGGGACACGTTGACCATCCAGTAGACGGGGAACAGCATGAGCGCGAGGAGCACGATCCCGACGATCGTGGACCGCAGCTGTCGGACGTCGGTCTTCTGCAACACGAGAGAACCTCACTCATCCACGGCGCGCCGGTTGACGCGCAGGTACACGACGGCGAACACCAGCGACACCACGATGAGGATGTTGCTGACGGCCGCGCCGGTGCCGAAGGAGAACTCCTGGAACGAGCGCCGATAGGAGTCCGTGGCCAGGGTCTGGGTGGCGTTGGCCGGTCCTCCGCCGGTCAGTCCCAGGATGATGTCGAGCACCTTGAGCGTGTAGATCACCCCGAGGACGAGCACGACGCTGACGACGGGGCGCAGGTTCGGCCAGGTGATGTGCCAGAACGCCCTCGCCCCGGTGGCGCCGTCGAGCGCGCCGGCCTCGTAGAGCTCGTCGGGGATGTTCTGCAGGCCCGAGTACAGCAGCGTCATGTTGAACGGGATGCCGATCCAGACGTTGACGATGATCACCGCGACGAGCGCCACGTCCGGGCTGGTGAGCCAGTGCACCGGCGCGATCCCGATCGTGCCCAGCGCCTCGTTGAGGATGCCGCCGTCCTGGTCGAGGATCCACTTCCAGACCGCCGTCCCCGCGATCATGGGCAGCAGCCACGGAAGGAGCAGCAGCGAGCGCAGGACGTTGCCCAACGGGAAGCGGCGCTTGAAGAACAGGGCGAAGAGCAGGCCGATGACGAACTGGCCGAGGATCGAGCCCACGGTGAACAGCGCGGTGTTCAGCACGGTGGTGCGGAACAGGCTGCTCGAGACGACCTCGGCGTAGTTGGCGAGCCCGACCCACGGCGCCTCCCCCGAGACGAAGGTCCGCACCGTGTAGTCCTGCGAGCCCATCGCCAGGTTCTTGACGATCGGGTACCCGAAGAACACGAGGACGTACGCGATCGCCGGGACGAGGAACATCCACTGGGCGGTGCGCTCACGTGTCCGGGCGCGGCGGCGTCGCCGGCCTGCGCCGTAGCCGGGTGCGGCAGCGGCGCGCGCGGACCCGGCGGCAAGGGTGGTGGTGGTCATCGTCCGTCCTTCCTCGGTGACGACGAGAGGCACGACATCGGTGTGCGCATCAGTCCCGCGCCGCCCGCTCGAGCGCGGCAGCGGGTGCCTCGCTCCCGGTCAGCGCGAGCTGCTGCGCGGTGTAGATCTGGGTGGCGGCGCGCGGCCAGTCGGGGCCGAGCAGCGCGGTCCGGGACCGGGCGGTCTGCACCGTGTCGACGAAGGCCGCGACGACGGGGTTGGCCTCGGCGGCCTCGGCGGCGACCTGCGGGTCCGAGGGCACGGCACCGCGACCGGTCGCCATGGTCAGCTGGTTCTCTCCGCGCGTCACGCAGGCGACGAACTCCCCCGCCTTGGCCATCTTGTCCGGGTTCCCGGTGCGCGGGACGGTGAATGCCTCGCCGCCGAGCGGCGCCTCGAGCGTGTCGCCCGCCTGCGGCACGGGCAGCGGGAGGGCGGCGTAGTCGAGGCCGTCGGCGGCCTCGAGCGCGGGCATGTTCCACGGGCCGTTGACCATCATCGCGGCCTTGCCGGCGATGAACTGGTCGTTCACGTCGTTCTGGGACCAGTTGACGACGCTCGACGACGCGGAGCCGTCCTGCACGAGGCCGTCGACGAAGGAGAGCGCCTCGACGGCCTCCGGCGACGTGAGGTCGTCCTCGTCCGCCCCGTTGCTCCACAGGTACGGCAGGAACTGCCACGTGCCCTCGAACGTGTTGGCCGCGCTGAAGGCGATGCCGTACCGGTCACCGGTGGTCAGCGCCGCGGCGGCGTCGCGGAGGTCGTCCCACGTGGTGGGCGGCTCGATCCCGGCCTCGGCGAGGGCGTCGACGTCGTAGAACAGCCCGATCGTGTTGACGACGGGAGCGATACCGTACAGGTCGCCGTCGTAGGTCCCGGCGTCGACGACGCCCTGGGGGAACCCGTCGCCGGTGATGCCGTAGTCGGTCAGGGGGCTGAGCGCCCCGGAGGACGCGATCTGCTGGACGTCGGGGTTGTCGAGCATGAGGACGTCGGGCAGCGTGTCGGACGACGCCTGCTGCAGGACGGTCGCGATGAGGCCGGAGCCCGCGACGTGGTTGGCCTGCACCGTCATGCCGACCTCGGCGGCGCAGACGTCGTAGACCTCCTGGTAGACCGGCGCGCTGGTGTCCGACAGCGTGTCGGTCACGACCAGCGTGCCCTCGTCCGTACGGGCACCACCGCTGCAGGCGGACAGGCCGAGGACGACGGCGGCGGCCGACGCCGCGCCGACGGCGGTGTGGGTTCGTCGCACTGTCGTAGCTCCTTCGCTCGAATCACGTGACGGTGAGGCTAGGCAGGCGTCCGCCAGGTTGTCAAAGCGCTTTACCGCACTCCCCGCGGTGTGTGATCATCGACCCGCACCACCCGTTCCCGAGCCCGAGGAGTCCCCTTGGTGACCATGCAGGACGTGGCCGACCACGCCGGCGTGTCCCTCACGACGGTGTCGTTCGTCGTCAACGGGACCAAGCGGGTCGCCCCGGCGACGCGCACGCGCGTCGAGGAGGCGATGGCCGACCTCGGGTACCGCCGCAACGTGCTCGCCCGGGCGCTGGCCAGCCGTCGCAGCCACATCGTGGCGCTCGTGTTCCCGGCCCTGCGGCACCGGCTGGGCGGCACCGCGCTGAGCATCGTCACCGCCGCGGCGAGCGCGGCCACGGCGCGCGGCTTCAACGTCGTGCTCTGGCCCGTCGACGACACCGCCCAGCTCGACGACTACCTCTCCGGAGGCCTCGTCGACGGGGTGCTGCTCATGGAGGTCACCGCCGACGACCCACGCATCGCCCTCCTCACCGAGCGGCAGGTCCCCTTCGGCCTCATCGGGCGTACCGACGACACCACCGGGCTGTCGTTCGTCGACATGGACTTCGCCGGCATGGTGACCGCCGGGCTCGACCACCTCACGGGCCTGGGGCACCGCCGGGTCGCCCTGTTCGTGGGCGATCTCGACGACGCCTGGTCGGGCTACGGCCCCGTCGTCCGCACCGAGCAGGCCTACGTGGCCGAGGCGGCACGGCGCGGCCTCGACCCCGTCGTCGTCCGCGGCGGGCAGGACCCCCGCGCCGGCCGGCGCACGGCGACGGCGCTCGTCACGGACCGCCCCGACGTCACAGCCGTCCTCGCTCTCAACGAGGGCGCGCTGTCCGGGTTCGTCAACGGGCTCACCGCCGCCGGCCGCGCCGTCCCGGACGACGTCTCCGTCCTCGCCCTCGCGACGTCGGCGACGGACGTCGCGACCGCTGACCCGGCGGTCAGCGCCGTCGTGGCGCCCGGCACGGAGCTCGGCACGCGCAGCGTCCAGTCGCTGGTCGACCGGCTCGCCGACCCCGGGTCGCCGCCCGCGCACGACCTCCTGCCCGGCACCCTCGAGCTCGTCGGGTCCACCGCCGCCCCGCGCTGACACCCGCCCGAACCGCTTCGTCCGCACCACCACCGGAAGGCCCCTCCCCCATGAAGTTCACCGACGGTTTCTGGCACGCCCGCCCGGGCGTCGCGATCCACTACGCCCGCGAGGTGGACCGGGTCGCCGCCGACGGAGCGAGCCTGCGCTCCGTCGCGCCGACGAAGGTGGTGCGGCACCGTGGGGACACCCTGAACACCCCGGTCCTCACGACGACGGTGACCTCGCCCGCGGAGAACGTCGTGCGGGTGCGGCACGTCCACCACAAGGGCCGCGCCGAGCCGCGCCGCTTCGAGCTCGACACGGCCGACGGCGTCGGCGAGTCGACGGTGGTCGACGGCGAGGGCACCCTCACCACGGGCGACCTGTCGGTCCGGCTGTCCGTCGGCAAGTCCTGGGAGCTGTCGTTCCACGCCGCCGGCCGGCGTCTCACCGGGTCGAGCGGCAAGTCGGCCGCCTGGGCCGACGTCGCTCCCGGGGCCGCCGTCGACCACGGGCCGATCGAGCTGCAGCGGGAGGGCCGCACCAGCTACGTGTTCGACCAGCTCGACCTCGGCGTAGGTGAGCTCGTCTACGGCCTGGGCGAGCGGTTCGGCCCGGTGGTGAAGAACGGCCAGACCGTCGACATCTGGAACTACGACGGCGGCACGTCCAGCGAGCAGGCGTACAAGAACGTGCCGTTCTACCTCACCACCGGCGGCTACGGCGTCTTCGTCAACGACCCGGGGCACGTCTCCTTCGAGGTGGGCTCCGAGGCCGTCGAACGCGTGCAGTTCTCGGTGCTCGGCGAGGCGCTGGACTACTTCGTGGTGTACGGACCCGACCCGAAGACGATCCTCGAGCGCTACACCGCCCTGACCGGCCGGCCGGCGCAGGTCCCGGCGTGGTCCTACGGCCTGTGGCTGTCCACGAGCTTCACCACGGACTACGACGAGGCCACGGTGAACTCGTTCATCGACGGCATGGCGGAGCGCGGCATCCCGCTGAGCCTGTTCCACTTCGACTGCTTCTGGATGCGCGAGTTCAACTGGTGCGACTTCGAGTGGGACGCCCGCACCTTCCCGGACCCGGAGGGCATGCTCGCCCGACTGCACGACCGGGACCTGCGGGTGTGCGTCTGGATCAACCCGTACATCGCCCAGGCCTCGCCGCTGTTCGACGAGGGCATGGCCGCGGGATACCTGGTCAAGCGCCGCGACGGCTCCGTGTGGCAGTGGGACCGCTGGCAGGCCGGCATGGGGCTGGTCGACTTCACCAACCCGGACGCGACCGCCTGGTACAAGGACAAGCTCCGGACGCTGGTGCGTCAGGGCGTGGACGCGTTCAAGACGGACTTCGGCGAGCGCATCCCGGTCGACGTCGAGTACTTCGACGGCTCCGACCCGGAGCGCATGCACAACTACTACACCCACCTGTACAACGAGGCCGTGCACGAGGTGCTGGCCGAGGAGCGTGGCCCCGGCGAGGCCGTCCTGTTCGCCCGGTCCGCGACGGCGGGCGGTCAGCAGTTCCCCGTGCACTGGGGCGGCGACTCGACCGCGTCGTACGTGTCGATGGCGGAGTCTCTGCGCGGCGGGTTGTCGCTCGCGTACAGCGGGTTCGGCTACTGGAGCCACGACATCGGCGGCTTCGAGATGACGCCCGACGCCGGCGTCTTCAAGCGCTGGACGGCGTTCGGCCTGTTCTCCAGCCACAGCCGCATGCACGGCAGCGGGTCGTACCGGGTGCCGTGGATGTTCGGCGAGGACGAGTCCGACCCCACCAGCGCCGTCGCCGTGACGCGCACGTTCGCGCGGTTCAAGAACCGGCTGGCCCCGTACCTGGTCGCCACCGGGCGCGAGGCGCACCGCGCTGGTACCCCGATGATGCGCCCCATGCTCCTGGAGTTCCCGCAGGACCCCTCGGTGCCGCACCTGGACCGGCAGTACATGCTCGGGCCCGACCTCCTGGTCGCGCCCGTGTTCAACGCCGAGGGCGACGTGGACCTCTACCTCCCCGACGGAGAGTGGGCCGGCCTGCTCACCGGCGAGCGCGTCACCGGTGGGCGCTGGGTGCGGGAGAACCACGACTTCGACTCCCTGCCCGTCTACGTGCGACCCGGGGGCGTGATCCCCCTGAGCGCGCACGAGGAGCGCCCCGACGCCGACCATCTCGACGGGCTCACGCTGCTCGTGAACCCGGGCGGCGACGGCTGGTCGCGGACCGTCGAGGTGCGCGGCACGGACGGCGCCGACGTCGTGTTCACGGTGCGGCAGGACGACGGCGACGTCGTCGTCACCTCCTCGCTGGACACCGGCTGGTCGGTCGAGGTCGTGGGCGGCGAGAGTGCCGAGGCCTCCGCGGGCACGGCCCGGGTGCCTGCATGAGCGGCTCCGTACCCGGCGTCGCGGTGAGCGTCGCGCGTCCGGGACCGGACTGGCTGCCCGACGCCGTCGCGGCGGCCGGCGCGCGGCTGGTCGCGCCGGGGCCGGAGACGGAGGGCCTGCTCTGGTTCGGCGGCGACCTCACCGACCTGCGGGCGGCACTGGAGTCCGCGCCCGGCACCCGCTGGGTCCAGCTCCCGTCGGCCGGGGTCGACGCCTACGACGACGGGGGGATGTTCACGGCGGACGGGATCACCTGGACGTCCGCCAAGGGCGCGTTCTCGCGCCCCGTGGCCGAGCACGCCCTCGCCCTCACGCTGGCGACGCTCCGGCACCTGCCGGGGCGTGCCCGCGCCCGGTCCTGGGGCGAGCCCGCGGGCACGTCCCTGTTCGGGGCCGACGTGCTCGTCCTCGGCGCCGGCGGTATCGCCCGGACGTTCCTCGATCTCCTCGCGCCGTTCGGCACCCGCAACGTCGTGGTCCGCCGTCGGGCCGCGCCGGTGCCCGGCGCCGACCGGACCGTCACCACGGAGCACCTGCGCGACGAGCTCGCCCAGGCCGAGGTCGTCGTGGTCGCCGCCGCGCTCACGACGCAGACCCGCGCGCTGCTGGGCGCCGCCGAGCTGGGCGCCATGAGACCCGGCGCCGTGCTCGTCAACATCGCGCGCGGCGGGCTCGTCGACACCGACGCGCTCGTCGACGCTCTCCGCTCCGGGCACCTGGGCGGGGCCGCGCTCGACGTCACGGACCCGGAGCCCCTGCCCGACGGGCACCCGCTGTGGGCCCTGCCGACGGCGCTCGTGACGCCCCACACCGCCGACACCCGCGAGATGATCGAGCCGCTGCTGCGTGCCCGGGTCGAGGAGAACCTCCGCCGGTTCGTCGCCGGCGAGAGCCTGTCGGGCGTCGTCGACCGCGACGCAGGGTACTGACCGTGACCGGCACCCGCCCCACGTCTCCCGAGCTCCGGGGCATCGTCGTCATGGGCGTCGCGGGCTGCGGCAAGTCGACCGTCGGCAGCCTCCTGGCGGCGCGCCTGGGCCTGCGGTTCGTCGACGCCGACGACCTGCACCCGCCCGCCAACGTCGCGAAGATGTCGGCGGGGACTCCCCTGACCGACGACGACCGCAGGCCCTGGCTCGCCCGCGTCGGCGACACCCTGGGCACAGGGGCCGACGCCGGGGCGCGCGTCGTCGTCGCCTGCTCGGCGCTACGCCGGTCCTACCGCGACGCGCTGCGGGACCGGGCGGGCGGCGACGTCGCGTTCGTTCACCTGGACGGCGAACGCGACCTGCTTGCCCGGCGGATCGCCGCACGCCCCGGCCACTTCATGCCACCGGCACTCCTGGACTCCCAGCTCGCCACGCTGGAGTCCCTGGGCCGCGACGAGACCGGCCTGCTGGTCGACGTCGGCCCGCCCCCGGACCGCGCCGTGGACCTCGTCACCAGTTGGCTCGCTCTCCCTACCGACCCGGCGTAGCCACCCCGATACGGCGAGGCCCGGACCGGCGAGAACTCGCAGGTCCGGGCCTCCTACCGCACGTCGGTGCTGTCCGGCGGCGTCCGGTGGATCACAAGTTGATCATGTGCCCCACGATGCCGTGGATGGACTCCTGCACGGACTCGGAGAGCGTCGGGTGGGTGTGCACGTTGCGGGCGACCTCGTCGGCGGTGAGGTCCCACTTCTGCGCCAGGGTGAGCTCGGGCAGCATCTCGGAGACGTCGGGGCCGATCATGTGGGCGCCGAGGAGCTCGTTGTACTTGGCGTCGGCGACGATCTTGACGAAGCCGGCGGTGTCGCCGAGGCCGTGGGCCTTGCCGTTGGCCATGGTCGGGAAGCTGGCGACCTTGACGTCGTAGCCCTCGTCCTTGGCCTGCGCCTCGGTGAGGCCGAACGACGCGACCTGCGGGGAGCAGAACGTGGCGCGCGGCATCATGCGGTAGTCGCCGAGGGTCATGGTCTCGGCGCCGGCGATGGTCTCGGACGCGACGACGCCCTGGGCCTCGGCGACGTGCGCGAGCATGAGCTTGGCGGTGACGTCGCCGATGGCGAAGATGTGCGGCACGTTGGTGCGCATGTGGTCGTCGATGGCGATGGCGCCGCGCTCGGTGAGCTGCACGCCGGTGTTCTCCAGGCCGAAGCCCTCGACGTTCGGCGCGAAGCCGACGGCGGACAGCACCTTGTCGACGACGAGCTCGCCGGGCTTGTCGTCCTTGACGCCCTTGTACGACACGGTGACGGACGAGCCGTTGTCCTTGACGGTCTGCACGGCTGTGGAGGTGAGGACCTTGATGCCGAGCTTCTTGTACTGCTTGGCGATCTCCTTGGAGACGTCCGCGTCCTCGTTCGGCAGGGCGCGGTCGAGGAACTCGATGATGGTGACGTCCACGCCGTAGTTCTTCATGACGTAGGCGAACTCCATGCCGATGGCGCCGGCACCGATGATGCCGATCGACTTGGGCAGCTCGCGCGTCATGATCTGCTTCTCGTAGGTCACGACGTTGTCGGACAGCTCGACGCCCGGCAGCAGCTTGACCTGCGAACCGGTCGCGATGATGACGTTGTCGAACGTCACCGTCTCGGTGCCGCCCTTGTTGAGAGCCACCTCGATGGTGTTCGCGTCGCGGAACGTGCCGCGGCCGTCGAACTCGGTGATCTTGTTCTTCTTCATGAGGAAATGGACGCCCTTGACCCGGCCGTCCGCGACCTCGCGGGACCGGTCGAACGCCTTGCCGAAGTCGAACGTCACGTCACCGGACATGCCGAAGAGGTCGGCCTGGTGGGTGAAGAGGTGCGACAGCTCCGCGTTGCGCAGGAGGGCCTTCGAGGGGATGCAGCCGACGTTGAGGCAGACACCACCCCAGTACTTCTCCTCGATGATGGCGACGGACTTGCCGAGCTGGGCCGCGCGGATCGCGGCGACGTAGCCGCCGGGGCCAGCTCCGAGGAGGACGACGTCGTAGTGGGAAGCCATGGCCCCCAGCCTATTCGTGCTGTCGAACCACTGTGTTGTGAGTTCGGTCGCACGACGGCGGCCGGACGGCCGCCGTCACGCCCTCCGCTGGTCAGCGGACGCTGTCGACGCCCTGGTTCGCGAGGGCGTCCGCGCGCTCGTTGCCGGGGTCGCCGGCATGACCCTTGACCCACACCCAGTGCACCTCGTGCCGGGCGACCTCGGCGTCCAGCGCCTGCCACAGGTCGACGTTCTTCACGGGCTTCTTCGCCGCCGTCTGCCAGCCGTTGCGCTTCCACCCCGCGACCCAGGACTTCATGCCGTTCATGACGTACTGGGAGTCCACGTGCAACGTGACGTCGCTAGGGCCCTTGAGGGCGCGCAGCGCCTCGACGACGGCGGTCAGCTCCATGCGGTTGTTCGTGGTGATCTTCTCACCGCCGTACAGCTCCTTGGTGTACTCACCGGAGCGCAGCAGCGCACCCCACCCGCCGATGCCGGGGTTGCCCTTGCACGCGCCGTCGGTCCAGATCTCGACGACGGGCGCGGCCTCGGGGGCGCGGACGCCGGCGGCGTCGCCCTCGGGCAGTGCGGCGGACGGCGGGACGACGGACTCGCGGGGGCTCTCGGTGGCGGGCACGCGGCCACCTTACGAGAACCGCGGCCCTCCCGGGCCGAGGACCCGTGGCCGAGGACCTGTGTGGGTGGCGCCACGTACCGTCGAACGCGGTGTCAGGAGACCGGTCGACGGGAGGACGAGGGCGATGAGGTTCGGGTTCATCGGCAGCTACGGCACGCCGGCGGAGCACGTGCGGCTGGCGCGCGAGTGCGAGGAGCACGGCTGGGACGGCTTCTTCACGTGGGACGGGGTGAGCCTCGACGCGGAAGGCTTCGACGCGCACCCCACCTGGGACCCGTTCTCGCTGCTGGCCGCGGCCGCGGCCGTCACGGAGCGGATCTCGCTCGGCGCGATGGTGTTCGCCGTGCCGCGCCGCCGCCCCTGGGAGCTCGCGCAGCAGGCGCTGACGATCGACCACCTGTCGGGTGGCCGGCTCGTGCTGCCCGTCGGCGTGGGCGTGGACATCGACCGCGCCTTCACCTCGGTCGGGGGGCAGCCCCGGACGCTGCGCGACCGTGCGCGGGCCATGGACGAGGTGCTCGCCTGGCTGGAGCGGTCCTGGTCCGGCGCGCCGTTCGAGCACGACGGCGAGCACGTGCGCACCGGCACGTTCCAGCTCCCGCAGCCGCCGGTGAACGGCCGGATCCCCGTGTGGCCGGTCGCGGTGTGGGACGCCGAGCGGCCACCTCGCCGCAGCCTCGACCGGGCGCTGCGGTGGGACGGCATCGTGCCACAGGTGCGCGGCGAGTCGCCCGAGGACGCCGAGGCCGGTCCGGACGCCGTCCGCGACCTCGTCGCATGGATCGCCGAGCAGCGCGGCACCGACGGGGCCGGGAAGCCGTTCGACGTCGTCGTCCAGGGCCGCCTCGACGCCGACCCCGCCGTCGCGGCGGAGCAGGCGCGCACGATGGCGGACGCCGGCGCCACCTGGTGGCTCGAGTCCTGGTGGGACCCGACGAACGTCACCGCCGACTTCCTGCTGGAGCGCGTGCGCCAGGGCCCGCCACCAGCCTGATCGACGAGCGAGGGTGCTGAGGCTTCTCCGCGCGGTCGCGCTCACGGGCGCTGCGCGCCCTGCGCTTCCCGTCTGACGACCGCGCGGAGAAGCCTCAGCACCCTTTTCGGCACGGTCCGGACGATGCGTAGAGCGCGACGGGGTGCTTCCGCGCGGGCATCAGTCCCGTCCTTGGGTCCCACGCGACCGGCCGAGCAACGGGAAGAGCGGGGCGGGGTGTTCCCGCCCCGCTCGTGACGCCGAGAGCGCCAAGAGCCCGAGAGTCAGCCGACCGGCCGCGCGGGCTCCACGGGCACGCTCGGCAGGTGCTTCGCGGGCAGCGTCTTGGGCCGCCACGACGCGCGCGTGGCCTCGAACGCGGTGATGTCGCCCTCGTTCTGCAGGGTGAGGCTGATGTCGTCCAGCCCCTCCATGAGGCGCCAGCGCGTGTAGTCGTCGATCTGGAACGGCACGGTGACGTCGTCGGCGTGCACGGTCCGCGCCTCGAGGTCCACGGTCACCTCGGTGCCGGGCTTGGCCTCGAGGATCTTCCACAGCAGCTCGATGTCCTCCTGGGACACGAGGCCGGCGACGAGGCCCTCCTTGCCGGAGTTCCCGCGGAAGATGTCCGCGAACCGGGAGGCGAGCACGACCTTGAAGCCGTAGTCCTTGAGCGCCCAGACGGCGTGCTGGCGCGAGGAGCCGGTGCCGAAGTCCGGCCCGGCGACGAGCACGGAGCCGGTCTTGTACGCGTCCTGGTTGAGCACGAACGACGGGTCGCCGCGCCAGGCCGCGAACAGCGCGTCCTCGAACCCGGTGCGGGTGACCCGCTTGAGGTACACGGCGGGGATGATCTGGTCGGTGTCGACGTTGCTGCGGCGCAGCGGCACCCCGACGCCCGTGTGGGTGGTGAACTTCTCCATGATGGTCTCCTGGGAGCTTTCCGGACGTGCGGGGGTCAGACGAGCGACGGCTCGGCGAGCGGGGCCAGCGGCGTGCCGTCGAACGTCGTGAGGTCGACGTCGCCGGCGATGTCGAGGTCCGCGACCGACGAGAGGGTGCCGCGCACGGCCGTGGCCGCGGCGACGAGCGGCGAGACCAGGTGGGTGCGCCCACCCTTGCCCTGCCGGCCCTCGAAGTTGCGGTTCGACGTCGACGCCGCCCGCTCCCCCGGCGCCAGCTGGTCCGGGTTCATGCCGAGGCACATCGAACACCCGGCGTTGCGCCACTCGGCGCCGAAGTCCTTGAAGATGACGTCCAGGCCCTCGGCCTCGGCCTGCAGGCGCACGCGCGCGGACGCCGGCACGACGAGCACGCGGACGCCGTCGGCCTTCTTGCGGCCCTGCAGCACCTTGGCCACGGAGCGCAGGTCCTCGATGCGGCCGTTCGTGCATGACCCGATGAACACCGTGTCGACGGGGATCTCCCGCAGCGGCGTCCCGGCCTCGAGGCCCATGTACTCCAGGGCCCGCTCGGCCGCGACGCGGTCGCCCTCGTCGGCGATCTCGGACGGCACCGGCACGGACGCCGACAGCGGCAGACCCTGGCCGGGGTTGGTGCCCCACGTGACGAACGGCTCGAGGTCCGCCGCCTCGAGGACGACCTCGGCGTCGAACTCGGCGTCGTCGTCGCTGCGCAGCGTCTTCCAGTACTCGACGGCGGCGTCCCAGTCCTCGCCCTCGGGCGCGTGCGGACGCCCCTTCAGGTACTCGAAGGTCGTCTCGTCGGGCGCGATCATGCCGGCGCGCGCACCGGCCTCGATCGACATGTTGCAGATGGTCATCCGCGCCTCCATGGAGAGCTTGCGGATGGCCTCGCCGCGGTACTCGAGCACATAGCCCTGCCCGCCGCCGGTGCCGATCTTGGCGATGATCGCCAGGATGATGTCCTTGCTGGTGGCGCCGGGCGGCAGCTCGCCGTTGACGGTGATCGCCATCGTCTTGAACGGGGAGAGGGGCAGGGTCTGCGTCGCCATGACGTGCTCGACCTCGGACGTGCCGATGCCGAACGCCAGCGCGCCGAACGCACCGTGCGTGGAGGTGTGCGAGTCGCCGCAGACGACCGTCAGGCCCGGCATCGTCAGGCCGAGCTGCGGGCCCACCTGGTGCACGATGCCCTGGTCCGCGTCGCCGAGCGAGTGGATGCGCACGCCGAACTCGCGCGCGTTGTTGCGCAGCGTGTCGATCTGCGTGCGGCTGGTCAGGTCCGCGATCGGCAGGTCGATGTCGAGCGTGGGAGTGTTGTGGTCCTCGGTGGCGATCGTCAGGTCGGGGCGACGGACGGGGCGGCCTGCCAGCCGCAGCCCCTCGAAGGCCTGAGGGCTCGTCACCTCGTGGATGAGGTGCAGATCGATGTAGAGAAGATCGGGCGACCCGCCGCTGCCGCGGCGCACCAGGTGCGCCTCCCAGACCTTCTCCGCCAGCGTGCCGGCCATGATGTGCTCCTCGTCCGCCGCCTCGTCAGCGGCTGTGATGGTGACCGCGTCGTGCGCGCGTCGTGGGGGTTCTTCGGGGAGTTCGACCCCTGAGATGCCGTTGCCGACTTGCAATCTCAGTGGGCGAGACGTCAGTATCGACCTATGGACGATACTAGCGGAGTCGGCGTACTGGACAAGGCCGCGTCCGTGCTGGGCGCCCTGGAGGCCGGTCCGGCCACCCTGGCGCAGCTGGTCTCCTCGACCGGACTCGCACGGCCGACGGCCCACCGGCTGGCCGTGGCGCTCGAGCACCACCGGCTCGTCGCGCGTGACATGCAGGGGCGGTTCGTGCTCGGACCACGCCTCAACGAGCTCGCCACGGCTGCGGGCGAGGACCGGCTGCTCGCCGCGGCGAACCCGGTGCTCACCGCGCTGCGCGACCACACCGGCGAGAGCGCGCAGCTCTACCGCCGCCAGGGCGACCACCGCGTGTGCGTCGCCGCCGCCGAACGGCCCGTGGGGCTGCGCGACTCGATCCCCGTGGGCGCGACCCTCACCATGCACGCGGGCTCGGCCGCGCAGGTGCTGCTCGCCTGGGAGGAGCCGGACCGGCTGCACCGCGGCCTGCGCGACGCCGTCTTCACGGCCACGATCCTGTCCGGCGTGCGCCGCCGGGGCTGGGCCCAGTCGGTGTCCGAGCGCGAGCTCGGTGTCGCCTCGGTCTCCGCGCCTGTGCGGGGCCCCTCGGGCCGCGTGGTCGCGTCCGTGTCCGTCTCCGGCCCCGTGGAGCGCCTCTCGCGCCAGCCCGGCCGCCTCCACTCGGCCGCCGTCGTCGCGGCCGCCAACCGCCTCACCGAGGTGCTCCGCCGAGCCGGGGAGTAGCCGTTCGCGATGGTCCGACGCCCGGCGCGCCGCCCAGCCCGTGGCGGCGCGCCGGGCGTTCGACTGTCCGGGTTGCCCCGCTTTCGTTATTGTCCAGGTGACGTGGCAATTCAGCCCACAACCGAGAGGCGTGAGGACCGATGCCTGCCAAGGCCAAGACCCTCCTGATCTGGATCGTGGTCATCTTCCTGATCTACGCGGTCGTGACCAACCCGGACGCGGCCGCGAACATCGTGGAGGCCATCTGGGAGTTCATCCTCAGCGCCTTCACCGGCTTCGGTCAGTTCTTCGCCAACCTGGCGTCCTGAGCAGGCGGAGGCCGACGATGGACTCCGTCCAGGACCGCGCTGACGCGGCCGCCCGAAGCCACCGCCAGCTCCAGCGCTACGTGCTGCCCGCCGAACGGTTCGTGGTGGCGACCCGGCGGCACTGGGCACGCCTGCTCGAACCCATCGCAACGACGTTCGCCGCCTTCCTGGTGGTCGGCGGGATCGTCATGTCCACGCCCATCGAGGTGCGCGGCACCATCAGCTGGCTGTGGCTCGCCTGGATCGTCGTGGCGGTGCGCTTCGTGTGGCGCTGGCTCGAGTGGTACAATGAGTGGTTCATCGCCACGGACAAGCGCCTGCTGCTCCTCTACGGCCTGGTCGTGCACCGGGTGGCGATGATGCCGCTGGCGAAGGTCACCGACATGGGCTACTCGCGCAGCGTCTTCGGCCAGATGGTCGGTTACGGCCGCTTCGACCTGGAGTCGGCGGGCCAGGACCAGGCGCTGAGCACCATCAACTTCGTCCCCGACCCGGACGCCACGTACCGCACCCTGTGCGACACGATCTTCGGCTTCGGCCCGCCTCCGGCGGACGCCGCCGAGGACCCGCCGATGCCGCCCTCGGTGATCCCGGTCGACTCGCAGGGGCCGGACGACGCCGGTCAGGAGCCACGTCCCACCACCCAGCCGATCGAGATCCAGCCCGGCACGCCGGCGCCGCGCGCGGACGGCCGCGACCCGCGGTTCACCCGCCCGGGCAACGACGAGCCGCCCGAGTCGAGCCCGGGCGGGGTCACCATCCCCAAGCCGTTCTTCTGAGCCCACCGGCACGAGGACGCCCGCCCTCCGGATTCCGGACGGCGGGCGTCCTTCTACCGCCGCGCGGTGGCCGGTGCCCCTCCCCGGCGTCACCGCGGCGCACGCACTGCCGGAGCACCCCGTGAACGACGAAGGCCCGGTCCTGACGGACCGGGCCTTCGAGCGACGTACCCCCAGCGGGATTTGAACCCGCGTTACCGCCGTGAGAGGGCGGCGTCCTAGGCCGCTAGACGATGGGGGCCAGAACGTGGCTCTGCCGCGCGGGCAGAGCCTGTGCGACCACCGGCGAGCCGGTGGATGCGTACCCCCAACGGGATTTGAACCCGTGTTACCGCCGTGAGAGGGCGGCGTCCTAGGCCGCTAGACGATGGGGGCCTATGACACGAACAGCTCATGCTGCGCGTTGCCGGTGAGAACTCTAGCGCACCGCCCGGGTCCTTCCGGACACCGAACCGGCTCACGCTGAGCGCTGCGCTGGGGTACCAGGACTCGAACCTAGACTAAGTGAACCAGAATCACTCGTGCTGCCGATTACACCATACCCCAAGGGATCAGACCTTCCGGGCAAATCCGACCTTGGCCGGCGCGCCCGTTGAGGCCCAACGACGCAGAACATTACCGGATCAGGGCCCACCGGCCAAAACGAGACCGGGGTGCCGTCGGTCACTCCTGCCCTGGCTCCCGGACCGGCGCGCGCCGCCTCAACCGTCCGCCCGTCGCGCCCGCGCGACGGCCACGAGCCGCCTCGCCGCGGCCGACAGCGTGGCGCCGTCCCGCCACACCACGCGCAGCCGCCGGGACAGGTCCACCCCAGCTACCGGGAGAGCTGCCAGACGCCCCGCGGCGACGTCGTCGGCCACCGTGAGCGCCGACAGCACCGCGACGGCCTCCCCGTGCCGCACCGCCGTCTTGAGCGCCGCCGTCGAGCCGAACGAGGGCACGTGCCCCGGCAGACGCACGCCCGCTCCCGTGAGCGCCGCCTCCAGGATCTCGCGGGTGCCGGACCCGGCCTCGCGGAGCACCAGCCGGCCAGCGGCGAGCTCGTCCGGGCGCACCGACCCGCGCCCGGCCCACGGGTGGTCCGGCGCCACGACCGCGACGAGCTCGTCGCGGGCGACCGTGCGGCTGCGCAGGCCGCGGCGCACGGTGGGGCTCTCCACGAAGCCGAGCTCCGCGCCGCCGTCGAGCACCAGCGTCATCACCTCCCGGGAGTTGCGGACCATCAGGTCCACGTCCGCGCGCCGCTCCCCCGCCGCGCCTCCACCGTCGGCGAGCCAGCGCGGGGCGAGGTACTCGGCGATCGTGAGGCTCGCCGCCACGCGCAGCGTGACCCCCGGGCCGGCGCGCAGGGCGGTCACGGACTCCTCGAACCGGTCGGACGCCGCCACGACCTCCCGCGCACGCTCGGCCGCCTCCCGTCCCGCGGAGGTGAGCTCCGTGCCGCGCGCGCCGCGGGCCACCAGGTCGACGCCCAGGCGGCGCTCCAGCCGGCGCAGGCCCGCCGACGCCGTGGGCTGCGACACGCCGAGGGCGCGCGCGGCGGCGCTGATGGAGCCGTGCACGTCGAGCGCCACGAGCAGCTCGAGCGCGGCCAGGGTGCTGCGTTCAGCCATAGCGGCAGTCTATGGATGGATCGGGACCTGGGCCTTCCGCGTCCGGTCCGGCCCGGCGACGGTGGACATCATGACGCGCACCCTGCCCGGCCTCGGGCTCGCCGCCGCCGCCACCGCCGCCCTGGTCGCCGGGACCGCGGCGCTGTCCGCCGCCGGCGTCCCCGCGCTGTCCCCGCTGGTGCTGGCGCTCCTCGCCGGCGCCGTGGTGGGGTCGCTGCTCGGCCGGGCGCGGCGGTCCCGGGAGTCCGCCGGGACGGCCGACGGCGGGCCCGCGGGCCGGTTCGCGGCGCGCGTCGCGCCGGGGGTGGCGTGGGTCGCGCGTGTGCCGCTGCGCGCCGGCGTGGTCCTGCTGGGTCTCCAGCTCGCCCTGCCCGACGTGCTGGCCCTGGGCTGGCGGGGCGTCGCCGTCGTCCTGGCCACGGTCACGGTGACGTTCGCCGGGACCCTGGCCCTCGGGCGCCTGCTGCGGGTGCCGCGCACCACGACGCTCCTGGTCGCCACGGGCTTCTCCATCTGCGGCGCGGCCGCCGTGTCCGCGATGACCGGGGTGCTCGAACGCCGGCCGGGAGCGGGCCAGGACGTCCGCCTGCGCGAGGGCGTCGCGGCGGCGCTCGCGCTGGTCACCGTCTACGGCACTCTCGCGATCGCGGTGCTGCCGGCGCTGGGCGGCCACCTCGGCCTGGACGACGCGCAGGCGGGGCTGTGGATCGGCGCGAGCGTGCAGGAGGTGGCGCAGGTGGTCGCGGCGGCCGGCACGGTCTCGGCCACCGCGCTCGCCACGGCGACCGTCGCCAAGCTGGCGCGCGTGGTGCTGCTGGCACCGCTCGTCGCGGGCGCCGGCGTCGTCCTGGCGCGCCGCACCGCCCTCACCAGGCCTGTCGGGCCCGCCGTGCCCTCGGAGACCGGCAGGGCAGGCGGCCGGGCCCGCGGGCGGCGGACGCTTCCCGTCCCGGGGTTCGTGCTCGGCTTCCTCGCGGCCGTCGCGGTGAGCAGCCTCGGCGTGCTCCCGGCGTCCGTGCTGGGCGCCGCGGCGCAGCTGCAGACCGTCCTGTTCACCGCGGCGATGTTCGCGCTCGGCCTCGGCGTGGACGTCCCGCACCTGGCCCGGACCGGACGCCGTCCGCTGCTGCTCGGCGCCTGCTCCGCCGTCGTCGTGACGGGCACGTCGCTGGCCGCCGTCCTCACGCTCACCGCGTGACAGCTCCCGAGCGAGGCGCCGATCAGCCGGCGAACAAGGCAGGCAGGTCGGCCAGCCCGGTCACGACGACGATCCCGTCGCCCCGCATCCCGGCGACGTCGACGTCGTGCTCGCCGTCGCGGCGCGTGCCGGGACGGTCCAGCCAGACGCCGAGCAGCCCGGCGTCGTGCGCGGCCCGGGCGTCGACGCGGGGCTCGTCGCCGACGTACGCCGTCCGGGCGGGCTCGGTCCCGAGCAGGCGGGCGCCCTCCACGAAGACGTCGGGGTGCGGCTTGCCGTACCCCAGGGTGTCGACGCCGACCAGCACGTCGAGGTCGAGCCCGGCGGCCGCGAGCTTGCGCTCCTGCAGCTCCGTCGCGGCGTTCGTCACCACCCCGAGGGCCAGACCGGCGGAGCGTAGCGCGACGAGCAGCGGCGCGGCGTCGTCGAACGCCCGCCAGGAGCGCTCGAACGTGCCCCAGAACAGGTCGTCCCACGCCCCGAACGAGGCCTCGGTGACCGGGTCCCCGCCGAACGTCCGGTGCAGCAGGTCAGCCCGCAGCCGCCGCTGCGTGCGGTGGTCCGTGTCCCCACGCGTGTAGCGCGCGTAGTGGCCTCCCGGGTCGGAGCGCCAGTGGTCGAGGACGGCGACCCGGTCGACGTCGTCGGGCAGGTGCGCGTCGGCGACGGCCGCGAGCGCCGTGGCGAACGCGCCGCGCGTGTCAACGAGGGTGTCGTCGACGTCGAGCAGGACGCCGTCGACGCGCCCCGGCGCCCCGAAGGCCGTCACTGGGCCGGGGCCTGGGGCGGGTCCTGGGCGAGCCGGGCCAGCGCCGCGTCGACGCGCGCCAGGGTGCGCTCGCGCCCCAGCACCTCGAGAGACTCGAAGAGCGGCAGACCGATGGTGCGCCCGGTGACGGCGACGCGCACGGGCGCCTGCGCCTTGCCGAGCTTGAGGCCGTGCTTCTCCCCCACCACCAGGACGGTCTCCTTGAGCGGCTCGGCCGACCAGTCGCCGAGGTCGGCGAGCGCCGCGCGGGCGTCGGCGAGGAGTTCGGGCGCACCGGGCTTCATGGCCTTGGCCCAGGACCTCTCGTCCCTGACGGGCTCGTCGAGGAACAGGAAGTCGACGTTGTCGGTGATGTCGGCGAGCAGCGCGACGCGCGACTGGGCCAGCGGGGCGACGGCGGCGAACGCGGCGGGATCGAACTGCTCGGGGCGCCACAGGGCATGCGGGGCGCGCAACCACGGGTCGACGGCGGAGACGAAGTCCTCGACGGACATCGCGCGGATGTACTCGCCGTTGAACGCGAGCAGCTTCTTGACGTCGAAGAACGCGGAGGCGCTGTTGACGTCCTCCACGCGGAAGCGCTCCACGAGCTCGTCGAACGGCAGGATCTCCTCGTCGTTGCCGGGCGCCCAGCCGAGCAGCATGAGGTAGTTGACCAGCGCGTCGGGCAGGTACCCCTCGGCGAGGTAGTCCTCGAGGGCGACCTTGTCGCGCCGCTTGGACAGCTTCTGCCGCTTCTCGTTGACGATGACGGGCAGGTGCGCCCACACCGGCGGGGTGGCGCCCAGCGCCTCCCACAGGAGCTGCTGCTTGGGCGTGTTGGACAGGTGCTCCTCGCCGCGGATGACGTGCGTGATGCCCTCGTCGAGGTCGTCGACGACGTTGGCGAGCAGGAACACGGGCGACCCGTCCCCGCGCGCGACGATGAAGTCCTCGATCGACGCGTTCGGGAAGACGGGGTTGCCGCGGATGAGGTCGACGACCTGGGTCTCGCCCTCGTCGGGGGTGCGGAACCGCAGCGCCCGGCCGGACTCGTACGTCAGGCCGCGGTCGCGGCAGTGCCCGTCGTAGCCGGACTGCTGGCTGCCGGTGCGGGCGGCGACGTCATCGCGGGTGCAGTCGCAGTAGTACGCGCGACCGGCGTCGAGCAGCCGTCCGGTGGCCTCGCGGTGCTTGTCGACGTTCGCGGACTGGAAGTACGGGCCCTCGAAGGTCGGGTCGTCGGCGTGCATGCCGAGCGCGGCGAGCGCGCTGAGGATGCCGTCGGTCCACTCGGGCTTGTTGCGGGCGGCGTCGGTGTCCTCGATGCGCAGCACGAACGTGCCGCCCTGGTGCTTGGCCACCGCCCAGTTGAACAGCGCCGAGCGACCGCCGCCGACGTGGAACATGCCCGTCGGGGACGGGGCGAAGCGGACACGGACGTCGGAAGAACCAGGTGCGGGGATCACGGGCACAGCCTAGTAGTTGGCGGCCCGGCCCCCACCGAGCACGACCTGAGCGCCGTCATCCGGGCCGGTAGGGGCGCCCAGGTTGTGCTCGGCCGGTATCCGGCGTCAGTCCTCGCGGCGGAACACGGGGTTGGCGAGCGTGCCGATCCCCTCGACCTCGCACTCCATGCGGTCGCCGTGGTCGACGCGCCCGACGCCGGCAGGCGTGCCGGTGAGGATGACGTCGCCCGGCAGCAGGGTCATGGCCTTGCTGATGTAGGACACGAGGAACGGCACGTCGAAGACCATGTCGGCGGTGCGGCCGTCCTGCTTGAGCTCGCCGTTGACGCGGGAGCGGACCGCGACGTCCTCGGGGTTCAGGTCCGTGTCGATCCACGGGCCGAGCGGGCAGGAGGTGTCGAAGCCCTTGGCGCGCGCCCACTGCCCGTCGGTGCGCTGCGCGTCGCGCGCGGTGACGTCGTTGGCCACGGTGTACCCGAGCACGTAGGAGCGGGCCTGCTCCGGCTCGACGTCCTTGCAGATCTTGGACACGACGACGGCGAGCTCCGCCTCGTAGCTGACCTCGCGGGAGAACGACGGCAGCACGACCGGGTCGTCCGGGCCCACGACGGCGGTGTTGGGCTTGAAGAACAGCAGCGGGGTCGTGGGGACCTCGTCGCCCATCTCCTTCGCGTGGTCGGCGTAGTTCCGGCCGACGGCGACCACCTTGGACCGCGGGATGACCGGCGCGAGCAGCCGGACGCCGTCGCCCAGCTCGATCCGCTCGCCCGTGGGCATGGCCGGCATGTAGAGCGGGTCGCCGCCCAGCACGGCCAGGTAGGTCCGGTCCCCCTCGTGCTGGACGAGGGCGAAGCGGGGGTCGTCTCCGGTGGTGAATCTCGCGATGCGCACGCGCCCAGGTTACGCGCGGCGGGTCACGCGCGGGCCAGGACCTCGCCGTGCAGGATCGCGAACCACCCGTCCGGGGCCTGCGCCCACGCCTGCCAGTCCTGCGCGATCTGCTCGAGCGCGACGTCGTCCGCGAGGCCGGACTCCTTGGCCTGCACGGCGAAGTTGGACTCGACGCAGCGCTCGGCCCACAGCTCGCCCCACCACTGCCGGTCGGTCGGGGTGGCGTAGCACCACGACGACGCGGAGGGCACGATGCCGTCGAGCCCGGCCTCCTGCACCCAGGACATGAGGCGCCGGCCGGCGTCGGGCTCGAAGCCGTACGCGTGCGTGACCTCGTGGTACAGCTCGTTCCACTCGGTGAGGCCCGCGGTCTCGGGGTACCAGGCCATGCCCGCGTAGTCGGCGTCGCGCACGGCGACCAGACCGCCCGGCTTCGCCACGCGCCGCATCTCGCGCAGCGCCGCGACCGGGTCGGACAGGTGCTGCAGCAGCTGGTGCGCGTACACGACGTCGAACGTGTCGTCGTCGAACGGCAGCTCGTACGCGTTGGCCTGCTCGAAGCGCACGTTGGTGTACCCGAGCGCGTCGGCGTGCTCGCGCGCCGCGTCGAGCACCTTGCCGGAGGCGTCCACGCCCACCACCTGGCCGCCCGCCACGACGCGCGCGAGGTCGGCGGTGACCGTCCCCGGCCCGCAGCCGACGTCGAGCAGCGTCATGTCGTCGCGCAGGTGCGGCAGCAGGAAGCCGGCGGAGTTCTGCGCGGTGCGGCTGCGGTGCGCGCGCAGCACGGAGTCGTGGTGGCCGTGCGTGTACGACTCGGACTCCTTGCTGGGCACCGTGTGGTGCGTGCTCGGCGCCTCGATGGCGTCGTTGAGGTCCGCCCCGGCAGGCTCCGGGGCCGTGGCGGGGGCTCCCGCGGCCCGGACGTGCTCGTCGGTCAGGTCGAGGTCGGACGCCGTCGGGTGGTCGCTCATGGGGCCCACGGTAGTGACCGCGGGCCGCACTCACCGGCGGATTCTCACGCTTCGGGACGCCGGCGTGGTCGTCCGCGGTGGCATGATCGGCGCCATGGGTGCGCCCCGCGGCACGACGGAGCGGCCGGCCACGCGGGCTGCCGGCGACTGGCTGCGCCGCCACCTGCGGCTGCTCGGCGGCGGCGAGGGACGGGTGCCCGGGGTGGACGTCGCCCGCGGGATCGCGATCCTCGGCATGTTCACCGCCCACGTCGGGGTCACCTCCGACGACCTCGGCACCCTGCCCGGGTGGCTGTCGATCGCCCACGGGCGGTCCTCGATCCTGTTCGCCCTCGTCGCCGGGATCTCGGTCGGGATCGTCAGCGGTGGCCCGCGGCCCGTCGGCGGGCCGGCCCTGGTCGCGGTCCGCACCCGCCTGCTCGTGCGCGCGGCGCTGCTGCTCGCCCTCGTCGCGCTGCTCGACCTGCTGGGCACCCGGGTGGCGCTCATCCTCGGCTTCTACGCCGCCTACTTCGTCCTCGCGCTGCCGTTCCTGCGCTGGCGCCCGCCCCGGCTGGCGGCGCTGGCCACGGTGATCGCCGTCGTCGGCCCGGCGGCGGCGCACTGGGGGCCGGAGGTCCTCGCGCGCGCCGGGCTGCGCCTGCCCCGCGACGGCTCGGGCGCCGTCACGGACTTCGTGCTCACCGGGCACTACCCGGCCGTCGTGTGGATGGCGTACGTGCTGGCGGGGATGGCGATCGGCCGGTGCGACCTGACGTCGCACCGGCTGCGCCGCGGCCTGGTGCTGGGCGGGCTCACCGCCACCGCCCTCGCCGGCCTGCTCTCGGTGCGTCTCGCGGACGCGGCGGGCGGCGCCGACGCGATCCGCCGGCAGGTCGTCGCGACCTCCAGCGACCTGGCGCCCGACCCCCACGCCTGGGACGCGCCGTGGCCGACGGGCGCGTTCCTGCTGCTCGCGGGCCCGCACGACGACACCACCTTCGAGGCGGTCGGCTCGGGCGGCTTCGCGGTCGCCGTCGTCGGGCTGTGTCTCTACGCCGGCCGCGTGGGTCGGTGGGTGCTCGCGCCGCTCGCCGCGACGGGCGCCATGGCGCTGACGGTGTACTCGCTGCAGATCGTCGCGATCTGGCACTGGGACCTGATCGGTTCCGAGACGAACGGCCCGCTCGCGGTGATGGTGCTGGTCACCCTCGCGGCCACCACCGCGTGGCGGTTCCTGCTCGGACGCGGGCCGCTCGAACGGCTCGTCAGCCGCGTGGCCGACGGCGCCGCACGGCTCAGAGAGTCGCCGTCCCGCTGATCGTCGTCACCGCGGCGCCGCCCACCCACAGCAGGTCCGCGGCCTCCCGGGCCACGTGGACGCGCCCGCGGCGGCCCATCGCGGTCCCTTGGGACGCGACGTAGCGCGACGGCAGGAGGTCGCCGGCGAGCCACTGCCCGATCCCGGCGTTGAGCGACCCCGTGACGGGGTCCTCGGGCACGCCGATCCCCGGCACGAAGGCGCGCACCTCGACCGCGGCGTCGGACTCTCCCGGCCCGTACGGGCCGACCACGCCGATCTTGAGGTCGCCGAACGCCGCCATGTCCGGCTCCAGCGCGAGGACCGCCGCCGCGTCGTCCAGCAGCGCGGCGACCCAGCCTGGCCCGTTGTCCACCCACGCGGCGTCGCCGATCGCGGACACCGGCACCCGCAGCGCGCGGGCGATCCGCGCGAGGTCCTCGGGCGCCACCGACCCGGAGCGGCGCAGCGGCGGCGCGGCGAACGCGAGGCCGGCGTCGTCGCGACGCACGGTCACCAGGCCGACGCCGCACTCCTGCACGACGGCGGCCGCGTCGCGCGGCGTCCCGCCGGCCTCCAGCCAGGCGTGCGCGGTGCCGAGCGTGGGGTGACCGGCGAACGGCAGCTCGCCGCCCGGGGTCCAGATGCGCACCCGGTAGTCGGCCGCCGGGTCGGTGGGGGCGAGCAGGAACGTCGTCTCCGACAGGTTGGTCCACCGGGCGAAGGCGGCCATCTGCTCGTCGGTGAGGTCGTCGGCGTCGTGCACGACGGCGACCGGGTTGCCCGTGAGCGGGCCGGAGGCGAAGACGTCGACCTGACGGAACGCGTGCGACATGCGGCACACTCTACGGCGGCGCCGGCCGACCGCGGCGGGGGCGCTCGTAGGCTGGGGGACGTGCCCGCCCCCGCTCCTGGATCCGTCGTGTCGCCGGTCGTCGTCCCGGCGTCCGAGTGGCACGAGCGTGCCGCCGCGCACGCCGCACGGGCGGACACCCTGACGGCCACGTGGCGCGCGGCCCGCGACCGGGGCGCCAAGCACGCGATCGAGGACTTCCTCTTCACGTACTACCCCACGCGGGTCGGGACGCTGCGCCGCTGGCATCCGGGCCCGGGCGTCGTCCTCGCCGGCGCGCCCGAGCGGGCGTCGTGGCGGTGGTACCGCACGGTCGCGACGCCGGACGGCGGCACGGGCGCGGCGCTGGACGTGGCCGCGTTCCTCGCCGAGCGCGGCGACACCGTGCGGTACGTGCGCGCGCTCGTCGACGCGACGGCGGCCCGCCCCGGCACGTTCGGCTGCTTCGGCCTGCACGAGTGGGCGATGGTCTACCGCGACGCCGCCGCGGGGCGCGACCACCGCCACCCGCTGCCGCTGCGGCTGGGCGACGCGGGCACGGACGCCGTCGTCGAGGGGCACACGATCGGCTGCAGCCACTTCGACGCCTACCGGTTCTTCACCCCCGAGGCCCGGGACGCCAACCGGCTGCGCCCCACCCGCGAGCGCCAGCCCGCGATGGAGCAGCCGGGCTGCCTGCACGCGAACATGGACCTGTACAAGTGGGCGCTGAAGCTGGGCCCCGCCGTGCCCGGCGACCTGCTGCTCGACGCGTTCGAGCTGGCGCGCGAGATCCGGTGGACCGACATGGCGGCGTCCCCCTACGACGTCTCCTCCTACGGCGTCGAGGCCCTGGCGATCGAGACGCCGGAGGGCAAGGCGGAGTACGTGCGCCGCCAGCGCGACTACGCCGCGCGCTCGAACGACCTGCGCCACCGTCTGGTGGCCGTCTGCGACGCGCTCACCGGCGACCGCCCGGCCGAGGGCTGATCCCCCGGCCGGGCGGCCGCCGCGTCACCGAGCTGTAGCGCGTCAGGCCCCGGCGCGGGCGGCGAGCCCTCGGACGAAGCGCGCGATCTCGTCCGGCCGCTCCTCGGCCATGAAATGGCCAGCGTCGATCGGCTCATAGGTGAGGTCGGGTGCCCAGGCGCCCCAGAGCCCGGCGGCGTCGAAGCCGAGGCGGGACCCCCAGTCCTGCGAGATCACGCCGACGGGCATCGCGAGCCGCTCCCCCGCGTCGCGGCTGGCGGCGTCCATGTCCAGGTCGACGCCGGCGGAGGCCCGGTAGTCCGCGACGATGGAGTCGACGGCGGCGACCGCGCTGTCGACGTAGTGGCGCCGCACCTCGGGGGTGAACGTGGTGCCGTCGGTGTCCCAGGCGTCGAGGAACGAGCCGAAGAACTCCTCCGCCACGGCGGCGATCATCCGCTCCGGCAGCCCGGGCGGCTGCGCCATGAGGTACAGGTGCCAGGCGACCTTCGCGTCCACGCCGCGCAGCACCGCCCAGGTGTCGAGCGTGGGCAGCACGTCGAGGATGCCGAGGTAGCGCACCGCCTCGGGGTGGTCGAGCGCGGTGCGGACGCCGACCAGCGCGCCGCGGTCGTGCCCGACGAGGCCGAACCGGTCGTGGCCGAGAGCCCGCGCGACCCGCACGACGTCGGCGCCCATGGTCCGCTTGGCGTAGGTGTGCTCGTCGGTGGCGGCGGGCTTGTCGCTGCGGCCGTAGCCGCGCAGGTCGGGCACGATCACGGTGTGCTCCCGGGCCAGGTCCCGCGCGACATCTCGCCACATGTAGTGCGTCTGGGGGAAGCCGTGCAGCAGGACGACGGCGGGCCCGTCGCCGCCGACGGCGACGTGCAGCGCGACGTCGTCCTGGCCGGGCAGGCGGTGGGTGGTGAAGCCGTCGATGGTGGGGACGGTCATGAGTCTCCTTCACGGGGGTGGGTGTCGGGGGCGGGGTGCCCGGAGAAGATGCCGGCGGGCGGCCGGGGAGCGCCGTCGGCCGTGGCCCGCAGCGCCGGGACCAGGACGGTGTCGACGAGCGCGTGCAGGTAGTCGTCGTCGGCCGCGAGCCCGTTGAGGCGCCGCAGCAGCAGGACTGACCCGACGACCTCCTCGAAGGGGAAGGGGTCGGCGCCGGCCGGCAGCTCGCCGCGGCGGACGGCGGCGTCGACGACGGAGGCGGGCAGGCGGGAGCCTGTCGGGCCGACGGCCTCCTCGATGGCGTCGCAGAGCTCGGGGTCCTCGAGGCCGGCCTGGAGCAGCAGCAGCGCCGTGCGGCCGTCGGCCGCGCGCATCGTGGCCAGCAGGCGACGGCACAGGGCGAGGAGGTCGCCGCGCAGGCTCCCGGTGTCGACCGGGCCGGCGTCCGGGGCGCGCGCGGGGCCGGCCCGCAGGGCGGCGACGACCATCTCGCGCTTCGTGGCCCACCGCCGGTACAGGGTCGCCTTGGACGCGCCGGCGCGGCGCGCGACCTCCTCGTAGGTGAGCCCCTCGTACCCGCGCTCGGCGAGCACGGCGTCGACGGCCTCGAGGATCGCGCTCTCCCGCGCGGCGTCGCGGGGGCGCCCGGCGCGGCGGGGCTGCTCCGACACTTTTCGATACGGCACGTTTCGTATCCTAACAGGGGCCGGCGGAGGCCCGGGCCGGGAATTCGCGGGCACGGCCCCCGACCGCGGTGGCACGATGCACGGGTGCCCGTCCCGTCCGACCTCGCCGCGGCGCCCCAGGGGCCCGTCGACGTCCCCGCCGCCGTCGCGCGGCTCGCCGGCGACGACGTCGTCACCCCGGTCTGGCGCAATGCGGTCGGCGGGCTGACCTTCCGGCTCGCGGGCACCGACGCTCCCCGCGAGCGCTACGTCAAGTGGGCGCCCGTCACGGCCGTGGAGCTCGATCTCGCCGCCGAGGCGGAGCGGCTCGCCTGGGCCGGCCGCTACACCCCGGTCCCGCGCGTGCTGGACCGCGGCGCGGACGCCGCCGGCTCCTGGCTGGTGACGGCCGGAATCGCCGGCCGCTCCGCCGTCGAGCGGCAGTGGGTGGAGCGGCCGGAGGCCGCCGCCCGCGCGATCGGCGCGGGGCTGCGCGCCCTGCACGACACGCTCCCCGTGGACGACTGCCCGTTCTCGTGGGGCGTCGCGGACCGTGCCGCCCGCCTCTCCCCCGCGGCGCGCGACCGGGTGGGCCGGGTGCCCGAGGTGGACCGGTTCGTCGTGTGCCACGGCGACCCGTGCGCCCCCAACACGCTGCTGGATGACGACGGGACCTGGGTCGCGCACGTCGACCTCGACGCCCTCGGGGTCGCCGACCGATGGGCCGACCTCGCCGTGGCGAGCGACAGCCTGGAGTGGAACTACGGCGACGGCTACGAGGCGGCGTTCTTCGACGCCTACGGCATCGCGCCGGACCCGGAGCGCATCGCGTTCTACCGGCGCCTGTGGCACCTCGGCTGAGCCGCACCCACCACCGATCACCGCGGCAGTTCGCGATCAGCTCGGCAGTCCGGACTGCCGAACTGATCGCAAGCTGCCGACGAGATCCGCTCTGACGGCCGTCGGCTGGGACAATGGCTCGCGATGACTGCCGCCGACGCCTCCCTCGCGACCAGCCCGCGCCCCGCCGGGACCCTGCTGCCCCACCTGCCCGCCCCGACGGGAGGCGCCCCGGACGCCGACACGCTGTTCGAGGGATTCAGCGCGTGGGCGTCGTCGACCGGCCGCGACCTGTACCCGCACCAGGAGGAGGCGCTGCTCGAGCTCATGACGGGCTCGCACGTCGTCCTGGCCACCCCGACCGGCTCGGGCAAGTCGATGGTCGCGATGGGGGCGCAGTTCGCCGCCCTGGCGGCCCGCCGCTCCGGGCTCGGCGGCCGCACGTTCTACACCGCGCCTCTCAAGGCGCTGGTCAGCGAGAAGTTCTTCGACCTGGTCGCGGCGTTCGGGTCGCGCAACGTCGGCATGATGACCGGCGACTCCGCCGTGAACCCCGGCGCGCCCATCATCTGCTGCACGGCGGAGATCCTCGCGAACCTCGCGCTGCGGGGCTCCGGCGCGGAGGACGCACCGGCCGAGACGGACGGCGAGCGCGGCGACGACGCGGTCGCCCAGGTCGTCATGGACGAGTTCCACTTCTACGGCGACCCGCAGCGCGGCTGGGCGTGGCAGGTGCCGCTGCTGGAGCTGCCGGACACCCAGTTCTTGCTGATGTCGGCGACGCTCGGCGACACCAGCCGCCTGCGCGAGGACCTCGAGGAGCGGTCCGGGCGGCCGGTCGCGGAGGTGGCGGGCGCCGAGCGGCCCGTGCCGCTGACGTTCAGCTACGTCGTCGAGCCGCTCACGGACGTCATCGCCGAGCTGGTCAGCACCCACCGCGCCCCGGTGTACGTGGTGCACTTCACGCAGAAGGACGCCGTCGAGCGCGCGCAGGCGCTGCTGTCGGCGTCGCTGGCCTCCAAGGCGGAGAAGGCGGAGATCGCCGCCGAGATCGGCGCGTTCCGCTTCGGCACGGGCTTCGGCAAGACCCTGAGCAAGTTCCTGCGCGCCGGCATCGGCGTGCACCACGCGGGCATGCTGCCCAAGTACCGCCGGCTGGTCGAGCGGCTCACGCAGAAGGGCCTGCTCAAGGCGGTCTGCGGCACCGACACGCTCGGCGTCGGGATCAACGTGCCCATCCGCACCGTGCTCATGACGTCGCTGGTGAAGTTCGACGGCGAGCGCATGCGCCACCTCACGGCGCGTGAGTTCCACCAGATCTCCGGCCGCGCCGGGCGCGCGGGGTACGACACCGTCGGCGAGGTGCTGGTCATGGCGCCCGACCACGTGGTCGAGAACCGCAAGCTGCTCGCCAAGGCGGGCGACGACCCGAAGAAGCTGAAGAAGATCGTCCGCAAGAAGGCCCCGGCAGGGGCGGTGAACTGGACCGAGTCCACGTTCGAGCGGCTGCGCGACGCCGACCCGGAGCCGCTGTCGAGCCAGTTCCGGGTCAACCACGCCATGGTGCTCAACGTGCTGGCCCGCACCCGCGACGACGCCGACGGCACCGACAGCGCCGATCCGGTCGAGGCGATGCGACACCTGCTCACCGCCAACCACGACACCGAGGCGCAGCAGGCGAAGCACGTGCGCCAGGTGTTCCGCATCTACCGGTCCCTGCGCGTCGCCGGGGTGGTGGAGAAGGTCCGCGTGCCCGACCCGTCGCGGCCGGCCGGGTACCGGCCCAGCGTGCGGCTCGTCGTCGACCTGCCGCGCGACTTCGCCCTCAACGCGCCGCTGTCTCCGTTCGCGCTGGCGGCGATGGACCTGCTCGACGTCGAGAGCCCGACGCACGCGCTCGACGTCGTCTCCGTCATCGAGGCGACGCTCGACGACCCGCGTCAGATCCTGTACGGCCAGCAGAACAAGGCGCGCGGCGAGGCCGTGGCGGCGATGAAGGCCGAGGGCATGGAGTACGAGGAGCGGATGGAGGCGCTCGAGGAGGTCACGTGGCCGCAGCCGCTGGCCGACCTGCTGGGCCCCGCCTTCGAGACGTACAAGCGCGCCAACCCGTGGGTGGCCGACGCCGAGCCGTCGCCCAAGTCCGTCGTGCGCGACATGCTGGAGCAGGCGATGACGTTCGCCGAGCTCGTGTCGGTCTACGGGCTGGAGCGCACCGAGGGCGTGGTGCTGCGCTACCTCGCGGACGCGTACCGGGCGCTGCGGCAGGTGGTGCCGGAGGAGCACCGCACCGAGGAGGTCGCGGAGATCGTCGAGTGGCTCGGCGAGCTCGTGCGCGGCGTCGACTCGTCGCTGCTGGACGAGTGGGAGCGGCTGCAGAACCCCGTCGACGACGACGCGGACGACGTCGTCGTGGGCGAGCTCGCCGAGGCGGGCGCCGAGGCGCCGACCCGCCCCGTCACCGGCAACACCCGGGCGTTCCGCCGACTCGTGCGCAACGCGACGTTCCGGCGGGTCGAGCTGGCCGCGCGGGAGGACTACGACGCGCTGGGCCGCCTCGACGGCGGCGCGGGCTGGGACGCCGACGCCTGGGCGAACGCCCTCGACGACCTGTTCGAGGCCCAGGGGGACGACGCGATCGGCATCGGGGCGTCCGCACGCTCGTCGGCGCTGCTGACCGTCCTGGAGCCGGGCGCCGAGCTGCCCGCGGGCACGACGACCGGCGACGGGCAGCACACCACGGTGCAGCCCGGCACCTGGTGGGTGCGCCAGGTGCTCGACGACGCGGACGGCGACCACGACTGGGCGATCACCGGCGTCGTCGACCTCGCCGCGAGCGACGAGGCGGGCACGCCCGTGCTGACCGTCCTCGACGTCGGCCGCCTCTGACCCGTTGTGGGCGCGAGACACGCCGCTATCCCTCGAGCGATAGCGGCGTGTCTCGCGCCCACAACGGGTCAGGTGAGCTCGGTGAGCCCGCGGACCAGCGTGGTGAGGCCGCCCGCGTAGGCCAGGACCACGAGGCCGCGGCGCATCGTCGTGGCGGACACGCGCGGCACGAGCGCGTCGCCGACGGCGAGACCGGCGACGATCGAGGCCAGCACCACGACCCACTCCCACCAGTCGAACGACGGGAAGCTCGCGTCGGCGAGGGTCAGCTTGGCCACCATCGCCGCCACGGCGTTCGTGGCGAAGAACGGCTGGGCCGTGGCCGCGAACCGCCGCGGCTCCCACCCGGTGAGGACCGCGTAGATCGCCACCGGAGGGCCGCCGATGCCGGCCGCGACGCTGCCGAAGCCGCTCGCCGTGCCGGTCAGGGTCAGCGGCCAGCGTGCCTCCGACGACCACGGGTGCGTGCCCGACCTCCGCAGCCGCGGCGTCACGACCGCGAGGGTCATGGCCGCGACCACCACCGCCCCCACCGTGACCTCCAGGGCCGCGGTGCTCGCGTCGCGCAGCAGCAGGGCGGCCGGGACCGTGACGAGCACCGACGCGGAGGCCAGCCACGCGTAGCGGCGCCAGTCCACGTCCCGGACCACGCGGCCCAGGATCAGCGTCGCGGCGACGGCGCCCGCGAGGTTGACGAACAGGACGCCCTCGAGCGGGCCGACGAGCAGCACGATGAAGGGGCCGGCGACCAGGCCGAAGCCCATCCCCACCACACGCTGCAGGGCCCCGCCGACGAGGATGGCGACGACGAGGAGCAGGAGCAGCACCCGACAACCGTAGACGGTCCGCACCCCTCACCCGGCGGTTGTGGGCGTGAGCTTGGCGCTGTTCGCGGCCGATACAGCGCCAAACTCACGCCCACAACATCACAGAGCGGCACGGGAGGCGTGGCAGGATCGCCGCCGTGGCGAAGAAGACCAGGAACGCCTCCGCCGGCACGCCCGCCCTCGTCGCGCTCGACCGGGCCGGCGTGCCGTACGCGCAGCACCCCTACACCCACGACCCGGCGAGCGACCTGAGCTTCGGGATGGAGGCCGCGGCCGCGATCGGCGCGGAGCCCGCGCACGTCTTCAAGACGCTGCTCGCCGACGTGGACGGCAGGCTCGTCGTCGGGATCGTGCCGGTGACCGGCTCGCTCGACCTCAAGGCGCTGGCCCGCGCCGTCGGCGGCAAGCGGGCGACGATGGCGGACGCCGCCGCGGCGGAGCGCGCCACCGGGTACGTGGTCGGCGGGATCTCCCCGCTCGGGCAGCGGACGCGCCACACCACGGTGCTCGACGCGAGCGCCGAGGGCCTTCCGGCGGTCTACGTGTCCGGCGGGCGTCGCGGCCTCGACGTCTCGCTCGCCCCCGCGGACCTGCTCCGGCTCACCCGGGGCCGCGTGGCGCCGATCGCCCGGGACTGACCGGCGCCGCGCGGCGGCCGGCTCAGCGGGGCGGGTACGGGGCGTACGGCGGCGTCTGCGGGCCCCGCTGGTAGGTGGGGTACCGCGCGTCGGAGGGCACGATGTCCTTGCCGAGCGGCAGCAGCGAGACGGGGATCAGCTTGATGTTGGCGATCGCCAGCGGGATCCCGATGATCGTGACCGCCTGCGCGACCGCCGTCACGACGTGCCCGACGACCAGCCACCAGCCGGCGACGATCACCCAGATGACGTTCCCCAGCACGGACCAGGCCCCCGCCGACGGCTTGTCGACGACCGTGCGCCCGAACGGCCACAGCGCGTACCCCGCGATCCGGAACGACGCGATCCCCCACGGGATCGTGACGATCAGCAGGCAGCACACGATCCCGGCGGCGACGTACCCGAGCGCGAGCACGAACCCGCCGAAGACGAGCCAGATGATGTTGAGCAGGGCCTTCACCCCTCGATCCTCCCACCGCCGGCGCCGCCGGGGCCCTGGGGGATCCCCCGGGTCCGACCCTGATCTCCGGACCGGTCGGCGCCGCGGGGTTCGTACACTGAGCCGCATGCCCGGTTCGTCCGACCTCCGCTCCCGCCTGTCCGCCGTCCGCTCCCGCGTCGCCGACGCCGCCCGGGCGGCGGGCCGGGACCCGGCGGAGGTACGGGTGCTGCTCGCCACCAAGACGCAGGACGCGGCGACCGTCGCCGACGCCGTGACGGCGGCCCTGGAGCTCGCCGCCGCGGAGGGCGACGACCGCCCGCTGCTCGTCGGCGAGAACCGCGTCCAGGAGCTCGTGGCCAAGGCGCCCGCGCTCGCCGACCTGGTCGCCGCGGGCCGGGTCGAGTCGCACATGATCGGCCACCTGCAGCGCAACAAGGTCAACCAGGTGCTCGCGCACGCCACCGGCGTGGAGTCGGTGGACTCGGCCACGCTGGCCTCGGCCCTGTCGAGCCGCTGCGAGCGCGACGGCCGCACCCTGGACGTCATGGTGCAGGTCAACGTGTCGGGCGAGGAGAGCAAGTCGGGGGTCGTGCCCGGCGAGGCGGCCGCGCTGGCGACCGAGGTCGCGGCCCTGCCGGGGCTGCGGCTGACGGGCTTCATGACGATCGGCCTGAACTCGGACGACGACGAGGCCGTCCGGGCCGGCTTCGCCGTCCTGCGCCGTCTCCGCGACGACGTCGTGGCCTCCGGCGCCACCGGCACGGCGACGGCGCGCGAGCTGTCCATGGGCATGACGGGCGACCTGGAGCTCGCCGTCGCCGAGGGCGCCACCGTCGTGCGCGTCGGCACGGCCGTCTTCGGCGCCCGCACCACCGCGAAGTAGTGCCATCGGCGCTCCGGTCGTCCCCGGGGCGCACTACCGGAGGACGGGAGGCACTACCTCGCGGGCCCCGGCTCCGGGTCGCCGAGACGGGCGAGCGCCCCGCGAACACCACCGTCCCCGCCGTCGAGCGCCGTGCGCGCCGCCGCCGCGTCGACGTCGGCGAGGAGCATCACGAGCGCGACCTGCACCTGTCCCCCGGCCTCGGTGAGCACCGGGGCGCACACCTCGGGCTCGAGGCCGGTGGCCTGGCTCAGGAGCCGCACGAGCCGGGCCCGGAGCTTCGCGTTGGTGGCGCGGACGTCGACCATGAGGTTGGAGTACGTCTTGCCGAGGCGGACCATCGTGGCGGTCGAGAACGTGTTGAGGACGATCTTCTGGGCGGTGGCGGCCTTCATCCTCGTGGACCCGGTGACCGCCTCGGGTCCGGTGTCCAGGAGGATCGCCACGTCGACGCCCTCGGCCAGGGGCGCGGCGGGGTTGGCGCTCACGAGCGCGGTGCGCGCACCGCGCTCCCGGGCCAGGTCGAGCGCGCCGCCCACGTAGGGGGTCCGGCCGCTGGCGGCGAGCCCGACGACGAGGTCGTGCCCGGTGACGGCGTCGAGGTCGCGGCGCCCGCCGGACGGGTCGTCCTCCGCGCCCTCGACGGAGACCGTCATGGCGTCCAGCCCGCCCGCGAGGTGGGCCTCGAACCACTCGGGGCCCACGCCGTAGGTGGGCGCGAGCTCGACGGCGTCGAGGACGCCGAGCCGGCCCGACGTGCCGGCGCCGGCGTAGTGCACCCGGCCGCCGGACCGGATCGCCGCGACGGCGAGCTCGACCAGCCGTGTCACGCGGTCGGTCTCGGCCCGCACGACGTCCGCCACGCGGGCGTCCTCGTCCAGGACCAGGCGCACCAGCTCGCCGGTCGGCACCACGTCGAGGTCGGTGGTGCGCGGGTTGCGCTCCTCCGTCGGGGACTGCAGCCGGGCGACCGAGAGCACGTCGTCGTGCTCGGCGGTCGGGTGCGGGGTGTCGCTCGTCATCGGTGGCTTCCTCTCGGCGATGTCAGCAGCGCCTCGGGGGACGAGGCGAGCACGAGCCGCCGCACCGGGACGTCCGGCAGGGCGACGGGCAGCGGCCCGGGCGGGGTGAGCGACCCGAGGACAGCCGGCCGGCGCGCCCCCGTCGCACGGCGCCGGTAGGGCCCGGCGGCGGTGCCGGGCAGGCCGTGCGCGCCGAGGAACCCCAGCAGGGCGGCCAGGTACGGCTCCCACGCGCCCGCGGGCAGGCCGAGCGCGTCGGAGAGCACCACCCCGGTGCCGTCGGGCAGCTGGGCCCGCAGGCGGTCGACGAGCCCGGCACGGTACGCGCCCGGCCCGGTCAGGACCACCCGGCCCACCCCGCCGGCCGGGCCGTCACGCACGAGCGACCGGGCGACGGCGTCCGCCGTGAGCTCGTCCAGGGCGTCGTCGGCGCCCGCGGCGCCCGCGTCCGGGCCCGGCACGTCCGGGTAGCCGCGGCCCGGTCCCGCGTCCCAGCACAGCACCGCCTCCTCCGCGGCGCCGACGACGGTCACGGTGACCGTGTCGCCCAGGTGCAGCGCGGCGGTCGGGCGGCGCCCGTCCCCGGCCTCGACACCGAGCCAGAGGGCGTCCAGGACGCTGCCGAGCGGAGCGCCCTGCCCGCCGGCCGCGACGTCGGCCGCGCGGAAGTCGCCGACCACCGGCCGCCGTGCGCGTTCGGCGACCCAGGCCGGGTGCCCGAGCTGGAGCGTGCCGCGGGTGCGGCCGCCCACGACCCATCGGTGCATCGGCTGCCCGGCCGACGCGACCAGGTCGGCGTCGCCGCCGGCGAGGTCGTCGACGGCCCGGCGGGCGGCGGCGCCGAGCTCCTGTCCCACGAGGGTGTCCAGCTCGCACACCTCGCCCACGTCGACGCGCGCCGGTGGCATCGCGGCGAGCACGCGTCGCCGCAGGGCGTCGGGCCACGGGTACGCCGCGTGGCCGAGCGGCCGCAGGTGCAGCGTCCCGTCGGACCGCAGGTCCAGGTCGGCCGCCGCGGCGCCGATGGCGTCCACGGCGGCCGGCGAGGACACGCCGATGACGATCACGACGTGGGGCTCCCGGCGCCGCCGGGGCCGGGCCACCCCGCGGCGAGCAGGTCGACGGCGGCGTGCGCGCCGGTGCGCCCCGTGCCGCAGGCGGACACGACGGGCGGAGGGCCGCCGGGCAGCCCGGTGAACCAGTCCACGACGCGGCCGGACGTCGCGGGGAGGCCGACGTGGACGACCACGAGGTCGGGCCGGGCCGCCCAGGCCGCCTCGAGGCGCGCCCGTTCGGGGCTCCCCGGGGCAGGCTCGCGCGTGATCAGCACGAGCGGCCGGCGGGCCGTCGGCGGCGCGCCCAGGAGCGCCGCGAGGGCGGCGTCGTCGAGCGGCGGGTGCGTGACGGCGTCCGGCCAGCGCTCGCGCACGGCGCGCTGCACGTGCTGGGCGGTGCGCCCGGCCGCGTGGTCGAGGCGCACCCGCAGGTCGACGACGTCCGGCCCGGGGTCGCCCGCGAGCCCCGCGCAGGGCGCGAGACCGCCGGCGACGGCGCGGGCGGCGAGGCGCGTGCCGAGCTCCGCGAGGGTCCGCTGCGCCGCGACCGCCGCCTCGGCGCCGGGCGTGACGCCCGCCCGCGACCGCAGGTCGCGTGCCCGGGCGGCGAGCGCCGCCGCGCGTGCCGCCGACGCCTGCAGCGCCTCGACGGTCACGCGCCCCGTCCGGACGGCCGCGGTCAGCGCGTCCACGGCGGTGCGGAACAGCGCCTCGTCGTCGCGCCCGACGGTCGTGCCGAGGCACAGCAGGTCGGCGCCCGCCTCGACGGCGCGGACGGCGGCCTCCCCCACGTCGGCGCCGTCGGAGACGGCGCGCATGTCGAGGGCGTCGGTGATGATCAGGCCGTCGTCGCCGGTCCCGTGCTCACGGAACAGGTCGCGGGCGAGCGCGGTGACGGCGGGTTCGAGCGACGCGGGCGCGGGACCGAGCGCGGGCACGCGGACGTGCGCCGTCATGAGCGCGTCGAGGCCGCGACCGTCCGGGGAGCCGTCGCCGGACAGCGCCGCGGCGAACGGCACCAGGTCGCGCCGGCGCAGCGTGGCCAGGTCGTCGGGCACGACGGGCAGCTCCAGGTGGGAGTCCGCCGTGGTGGCGCCGTGCCCGGGGAAGTGCTTGCCGCACGTGCCGACGCCGCCGCGGCGCAGGCCGCGGGTGAACGCGGCCCCGTGCCGGGCCACGTGCTCCGCGTCGTCGCCGAACGCCCGGACCCCGATGACGGGGTTCTCGGGCCGGTTGACGTCGAGCACCGGCGCGAGGTCCAGGTCGACGCCGGCCGCGGCGAGCATCCGCCCCAGCGCCTCGCCCGCCGCCTCGGTGGCGGGCACGTCGTCCAGGAGCCCGAGGGCGGCCGCCCCGGGCAGGGACGACCCGGTGGCCGCCTCGAGGCGCGAGACGTCCCCGCCCTCCTCGTCCGTGGCGACGAGGAGGGTGGGGGCGAGCTCGTGCAGGCGGCCGGTGAGGTCCGCCGTCGTCGCCACGTCGGGGGTGTTGTGCGCGAACAGGACGACGCCGGCCAGCCCCTCGTGCGCGGCGTCGACGAGCCAGGCTGGCGGCGTCGTGCCCGTGAACCCCGGCAGCAGGACGCCGCGCACGGCCCGCGCGACGGCGTCCTGCCCAGCGTCCTGCCCGGCGTCCTGCACTGTGGTCGGCACGGCGTCCGGCACGCTCATCCCTTCACCGCGCCGGCGGTGAGCCCGCCGGCGAGCCGGCGCTGGACGAGGATGAAGAACACCATGACCGGCACGGTGATGATCGTCGAGGCAGCCATGATGGAGCCCCAGTCGTTGGAGTGCTGGCCGAAGAACGACCGCAGGCCGATCGCGACGGTGTAGTTCTGCTCCTCCCCGCCGAGGAGGGTGAGGGCGAAGACGAACTCGTTCCACGCGGTGATGAAGCTGAAGATGCTCGTCGCCACCAGCCCGGGCGCGACCAGCGGCAGCAGGATCGAGCGGAACATGCGCCCCCACGACGCGCCGTCGAGGTAGGCGGCCTCCTCCAGCTCCACCGGCACGGCGGCCACGAACCCGCGCAGCATCCAGATGCCGAACGGGAGCGCGAGCGCCACGTACACGACGATCAGGCCGGACAGCTGGCCGAGCAGCCCCAGGTCGCGGACCTGCACGAACAGGGGGATGACGAGCGCCTCCAGCGGGACCATCTGCACCACGAGCACGAGCAGCAGCACCTGGGTGCGCAGCCGGAACCGGAAGCGCGCCACGGCCACCGACGCCAGCAGCGCCAGGAACGACGAGACGAGCACGGTCGCCAGGGCGACGAGGAGCGAGTTGCGCAGGAAGGTGGCGAAGCCGCCGTCGGTGAGGACGAACCGGAAGTTGTCCAGCGTGAAGTCCGCGGGGACGAACGACGTGCTCGCCCCGGCCTTCGCGTCCAGGGCGCTGACGAGCATCCAGTACGCGGGGAACAGGGTGAAGAACAGCAGGCCGGCCACGGCGAGGCCCTTGCCCACCTGCCCGGGGCGCAGCGCGCGGCGCGCGGGGCGGCGCGACGCGGCGGCCGGGCGGGTCGAGGCGCGGGCGGCGGAGGTCGTCGGGGCGCTCACAGCTCCTCCTCCTTCAGGATCGTGCGGACGTACACCACGGTGACGAGCAGCAGGAGCACGGTCAGCAGCACGGCGATGGCCGAGCCGAAGCCGTACCGGTTCTGCCCGAAGGACTCCACGTACGACCACACGCCGAGGTTGAGCACCTCGCGGTTGCTGCCCGCACCGCCGGGCATGAGGTAGACCTGCGCGAACACCTTGAAGTCCCAGATGGTCGACAGGATGACGACCACGGCGAAGACCTGGCGCAGCTGCGGGACGGTCACGGAGAAGAACCGGCGCCAGGGCCCGGCGCCGTCGATCTCGGCGGCCTCCAGCAGCTCCTTCGGCACGCCGAGCAGGCCCGCGAGCACCGTGACGGCCACGAACGGGAAGCCGTGGTGCACGATGTTGAGCAGCACGATCGCGTAGAACGACCAACGGTCGGTGAACCAGTTGACCGGCTGGTCCTGCAGACCGAGCGACTGCAGGACGTGGTTGAACACGCCACGGTCGGCGTCGAAGATCCACACCCACACGTACGTGCCGGTGACGGCGGGCATCGCCCAGGCCGCCATGATCGAGCTCGAGACGATGACGCGCCACACCCGGCCAAGCGAGGCGAGCAGCACCGCGACGGCGGTGCCGAAGACGACCGTGCACACGACGGACGCGATCGCGAACAGCACGGTGTTGGGCAGCACGACGGTGCGCAGCTGCTCGGACGTGAGCGCCTCGGTGTAGTTGCCGAGGCCGATCCAGTTCGCCTCGCCGGAGACGATCTCCGGCAGGCCGTAGTCCTGCAGGGAGAACATCCCCATGCGGATCAGCGGCCACAGCAACAGCACCGCGAGCACGAGCAGCGCGGGGGCGAGGAGCAGCCAAGGGCGCCACCGCGCCAGGACGGACTTGCGGGCGAGCCGGCCGCCGACGGAGCCGGGCTGGTGCCCGGACCCCGTCGGCGCCGTGACGGTCGTCGTGCTCGACATGCGTCAGCTGCCGCCGTTGAGCAGGGAGGTCATCTCCTCGGCCGCGGCCTTGCTCGCCGTCGCGACGTCCTGGTCGCCCGAGAGGATGGACTGCATCATCGTGCTGGTGGTCAGCTTGGCCTGGACGGCGCCGAAGTTCGGCGACACGGGGACGGAGGCGCCGCCCTCGACGAACTGCTGGGCGAACGGCGCCACGAGCGGGTCGGTGCTGCTCGTCGCCTCCTCCAGGAGCGACTTCTGGCCCGGGAAGTACCCGGACTGCTCGCCCCACTTCGACGCGAACTCACCGGTGGTCATCATCTCGATGAACTCGAACGCCAGGTCCTTGTCGTCGGCGGTGTTGAACATGCTCAGGTGCGAGCCGCCGAGCACGGACGGGGCGATCCCGCCGTCCTGGCCCGGGATCGGCACGGCGGCGAACTTGCCCTCCATGTCGGCGTTGGCCTCGACGATGGCGCCGGGCGTCCACGAGCCCATGACGGCCATGCCGACGTCGCCCTGGGCGAAGGAGTCCAGCACGTCGGTCTCGCGCCAGGTGGTGGCGCCCGCGGAGGAGTAGCCGTCCGCGGCGAGGCCGGTCCAGAACTCGAGGCCCGCCTGGGACTCGGGGCTGTCGAGCTGCGACGTCCAGGTGTCGCCGTCGAGCGTGGCGACCTCGCCGCCCGCGCCCCACACCCACGGGTACACCGTGAACTCGGCGTCGCCGGGGACGGCGACGGCGATCTTGTCCGGGAACTCCTTCTTCAGCGCCTTGGCGGCGGACTCGATCTCGGCCCAGGTGGTGGGCGGCTCGATGCCGGCCTTGTCGAACATCTCGGTGTTGTAGACGAACGACCGGACGCCGGCGTACCAGGGCATGCCGTACAGCGCGCCGTCGTATGTGCCGGCCTCGGCCAGCCCCTCGACCAGGTCGCCGTCCAGGCCGGCCTCGGACACGTAGTCGTCCAGCGGCGCGAGCGCGCCCGCGTCGGCGAACTCGGGGGTCCACGTCGTGCCGGTCTCGGCGACGTCGGGCGTGGTGCCGCCCGCGATCGAGGTGACGAAGCGGTCGTGCGCGTCGCCCCACTCGACGAACTCGACGTTGAGCGTCGCGCCCGTCTCCTCCTTGAACGCCTTGCCGACCTCGTCGAAGAACTTCTCCCCGCTGGGGTTGGTGCCCTGCATGATCCACACGTCGAGGGTCCCGCCCTCGCCGCCATCGTCCCCGCCGTCGGACCCGCCCGAGCTGCAGGCGGCGAGCCCGAGCGCCAGGAGCGCTCCGGTGGCCACCGCCGTCTTCGTCCGGCCGAACATCTGTCGCCGCATGGTCGTCCTCCTTGGGCGGCCTGTGCCGCCGTCGTCGTCCCGGCGCTCCCGCGCGCCGTCGTCGTCGTGCTGAACGACGTCCTCGTCTCGTGACGCCCCGCGGCCGTTCCGGCCCGGGCGCCGCCGGCGCGACGTCCTCGTCTCGCTCTCCGTCCCGTTTGGTCAGGAGTCCTACTAAACCAACGTCGGCGAGAGTACACGAGCTCCCGAGGGTTTGGGAAGGAGTCCTTCTGAAATAAGATTTCGGCCGTCACGACCGGTCTGGAGATTACTGACGACACCGGGCGCGACGGAAGCGCGGACCCGCGGTCGTGACCGGATGGTGACCTACGCGGATGGTGACCTACGGTGCGGAGCGCGCGGAGGTCAGGGCACCCGGTTGATCCAGGAGGGGCTCGCGAACTTCGTCCGCACCAGCTCGCCGGCCCGCTCGAGCTCTTCCGGACGCAGCGCGGACGGGGTCGTCGCGTACCGGCTCGCGAAGGACGCGGCGAAGGCGTCCACGATCGCCTCGCGCGACATGCCCGTCTGCGAGCGCAGCGGGTCCACGCGCTTGTTCGCGCTGCGGGTCCCCTTGTCCGACAGCTTCTCGCGCCCGATCCGGAGCACCTCGAGCATCTTGTCGTTGTCGATGTCGTAGGCCATCGTCATGTGGTGCAGCACGGCGCCCCCGGCCAGGCGCTTCTGCGCCGAGCCCGCGAGCTTGCCCGCCGGGGAGGAGACGTCGTTCATGCCGGAGAAGTAGGCCTCGACGCCGACGTCGGCCAGCGCGCCGAGCACCCAGGAGTCGAGGAACGCGTAGGACTGCTCGAAGGAGAGCCCGTCGACGAGCGAGGCCGGTACCACCAGCGAGAACGTGACGCAGTTCCCCGCCTCCATGAACATGGCGCCGCCGCCGGAGATGCGGCGCACCACCGTGACGTCGTGCTTCGCCACGCCCACCGGGTCCACCTCGTTCGCCAGCGACTGGAACGACCCGATGAACACGGCCCGCTCGGTCCAGTCCCAGAACCGCAGCGTCGGGCCCCGCCGCCCCTCGGCGAGCTCCTCGGTGAGCACCTGGTCGAGAGCGGCGAGCGTCGGCGGCGCCATCGGGCCGGGGCGCAGCACCTCGAAGGTGTGGTCCTCCCACGTCGTCGCCAGGCCGAGCGCCCGGCGCACGGCGACGGCCACGGCCCAGGCGTCGAACCCGACCATCGCCACGGGCCCGGCGAGCCGCCCGTCGCGCTCGGCGGCGCGCACCCCCTCGTCCACCGCGCGCGCCAGCTCGCTCGTGGGCGTGTGGCGCGGCAGCCCGGTCAGCGCGGCGTCGATGACGCCGAGGGCGTCGTCGGGCTCGAGGAAGAAGTCCCCGCTGAGCCGGACGTCGGCCATCCTGTCGTCGCGCACCTCGAGGTCGACCGCCACGAGCTTGCCACCAGGAACCTTGTACTCACCGTGCACCACCCCACCGTAGCCGCGCGCGAGGAGCCCGCGCGGTACTCTCGGTCACACCACCGCCGCCTCGCCGACACGCACCAATCTTTCGTCAGGAGCCCTGCGCGGGTAAAGAAGTGCCAGACTGGGATCCTCGCCGCTCGACCGAGAGGAACCGCCGATGAACGGTGACGTGCTGGTGCGTCTTCGCCAGGCGCTGCCCACCCTGCGCCCCGCCGAGGCACGGATCGCCCAGGTCGTGCTCGACGACGCCGTCGGCGTGGTCGGAGCGACCATCACGGAGCTCGCGGCACGCGCCGGGACGTCCCAGGCGACCGTCGTGCGCTTCTGCCGCGCCGTCGGGTACGCCGGCTACCCGGAGTTCCGCATCGACCTGGCGCAGGCCACGAGCCGGCACGCGCTGGAGCTGGAACGCTCCGGCATCGCCGAGGGCGAGATCAACCAGACCGACACCACCACCGACGTCGTGTCCAAGATCGCGTTCCACGAGGCACGCACGATCGAGGAGACGGCCCGGATGCTCGACCTGGACGCGCTCGAGCGCGCCGTCGACGCGCTCGCCGGGGCGACGCGCACCGACGTGTACGGCGTCGGGTCGAGCGGACTGACGGCGCAGGACCTGGCCCAGAAGCTGTCCCGCATCGGGATGATCTGCACCGCCCCGCTCGACCCGCACCTGCAGCTCACCTCGGCGTCGCTCCTGGCACCCGGGTGCGCGGCGGTCGCGGTGTCCCACACCGGGCGCACCGTCGAGGCGCTCCAGGCGCTGTCGCTGGCCCGCGACGCCGGCGCGACGACGATCGCGGTGACGAACTTCCCCGCCTCGCCGCTCGCCGACGTCGCGGAGATCGTCCTCACCACGACGGCCCGCGAGACGCAGTTCCGGTCCGGAGCCCTGTCGAGCCGGATCGCGCAGCTCGCCGTCGTCGACTTCCTGTTCGTCCGCGTCGCGCAGCAGCGCTACACCGAGACCGCCGCCGCCCTCAAGGCCACGTACGACGCGGTGCAGCAGCACCGCCTGCCGCCGCGCACGCGCTGAGCCCACGGCGCGTCGGCCGCGCGTCCGGGCGGGAGATGTGGTCGTCTGGTGCCGGGCTGGAGCGACACCGAGCGAGACCGAGCGAGACGACGGAGCGACGCCATGACGAACCCGAGCACGCCGGCAGGTCCGCACGACCCGAACGACCCGTACGACCCGAACCGCCCCGACGAGCAGCCCCCGGGCGTCATCCCGCCCTCCGCCGCCTCGTGGGGCTCGACGCCGGGCTCGACGCCGGGCTCGGCTCCGGGCGTGACTCCGGGCTCGACGCCGTCACCCGGGTCCCTGCGCCTGGACGCGGGCCGCTACTGGGCGGGCGCGGCGGCGACGGTGCTCGTGTGCGCGCTGCTCGGCTTCGCCGCGTCGGTCGTCCTCACCGACGTCATGGACCAGGAGATGGCCGCCGAGCCGCACCTCGCGGGGTCGAGCGCCGACGCCTCGTGGGCCGTGGCGGGCGCCCTCTTCGCGCTGCTCGCGGCGCTCGTGCTGCACCTGCTCGTGCTCGCCGCGCCCCGGGCGCGGATGTTCTTCGGCTGGCTCGTCACGCTGACGACCATCATTCTCGCCGCGCTGCCGTTCACGACGAGCCCGGAGCTGCTGCCCGGGCTGACGACCGCCCTGGTCTGGATCGTGCTGGGCATCGCCGTGTGGTCGATGCTCACCGGGGTGCTCGCCCGCACCGGCGTGCGGACCTGACCGCGCGCTGCGAACAGGCGGTGGGACGAGTCAGCGCGGCTCGACCCCGGCGTGCAGCAGACCGTAGACGTGCGCATCGATGAGGGCCTCCCACGCCGCCTCGATGATGTTCGGCCCCACCCCCACCGTGGACCACGACCGCAGGCCGTCCGTCGTCTCGACGAGCACGCGCGTGGTGGCGTCGGTGCCCTGCTCGGCGTCGAGGATGCGCACCTTGAAGTCGATGAGCTCGAACTTCTCGATCAGCGGGTAGACGCGGGTGAGCGCGTTGCGCAGGGCGTGGTCGAGCGCGTGCACGGGGCCGTTGCCCTCGCCCGTGGACACGAGGCGCTCGTCTCCCGCGTGCAGCTTGACGGTCGCCTCGGCGACGGCGTCGGCGTCGCGGCGGTCCGCGTCGGGGTGCCCGGGACCCACGACGGTCTCCACGATGGTGCGCCAGCTCTCCACCCGGAAGTACGCCGGCCGCGTGCCGGTGAGCTCCTCGCGCAGCACGAGCTCGAACGACGCGTCGGCGGCCTCGAAGGTGTACCCACGCGCCTCGGCGTCCTTGACCCGGTTCGTCACGCGGCTGAGGAGCTCCCCCTGGCCGGACAGGTCGAACCCGAGCTCGCGCCCCTTGAGCTCCACCGACGCCCGCCCCGCCATGTCGGAGACGAGCATGCGCATGTCGTTGCCGACGGCGGTGGGGTCGATGTGCTGGTACAGGTCGGGGTCGACCTTGATGGCGCTGGCGTGCAGCCCCGCCTTGTGCGCGAACGCGCTGGCCCCCACGTACGGCTGGCGGGCGTACGGCGAGATGTTGGTGATCTCGGCGACGGCGTGCGCGATCCGCGTCGCCTCCGCGAGACCGTCGCCGGCCAGGGTCCGCCGGCCGTCCTTGAGCTCGAGGTTCGCCACGACGGTCACGAGGTCGACGTTGCCGGTGCGCTCCCCGTAGCCGTTGACGGTGCCCTGCACGTGGGCGCAGCCGGCGTCGACGGCGGCGAGCGTGTTCGCCACGGCGCACCCGGAGTCGTTGTGGGCGTGCATGCCGAGCAGCGGGTCGCCCGGGGCGGCGTCCGCGCCGTGCACGAGGCCGAGCCCGTCGCGCAGCTCGGCGACGACGTCGCTCACCGCGCGGGGCAGCATGCCCCCGTTCGTGTCGCACAGCGCGACCACCTCGGCGCCGGCCTCGAACGCGGCGGAGACGGCCGCCGTCGTGAAGGCCGGATCGAAGCGGTAGCCGTCGAAGAAGTGCTCGGCGTCGACCACGACGCGCCGCCCCTCCCCCACGAGGAAGCGCACCGTGTCGCCGATCATCGCGATGCCCTCGTCGGGCGTCGTGCGCAGCGCCCGCTCCACGTGCCGCACGTCCGACTTGGCGACGAGGGTGACGACCGGCGCCTCGGCGTCGAGCAGGGCGCGCACCTGCGGGTCGTCCCAGGCGCGCGCGCCGGCCTTGCGGGTGGCCCCGAACGCGGCGAGGACGGCGTGGCGCAGCGTCAGCTCCTTGGCGGCGCGCCGGAAGAACTCGGTGTCCTTGGGGACCGCACCCGGCCAGCCGCCCTCGATGAACCCGACGCCGAGCTCGTCCAGCAGCGGCGCGATCGCGAGCTTGTCCGCCACGGAGAGGTTCATCCCCTCCTGCTGCGCGCCGTCGCGCAGGGTGGTGTCGTACACGTGGAACGGGGCGGTGGCCATGGGACTCCCCACGTCGGTGACGCACCGGGCGGGGGCCCGCGCGCCGTGGAACTGCGGTCATGAAAAAAGACCCCCCGGGGTACGGAAGGTCTGCGCGTCCGGCGAGGTGTGCCGGACGCGCTAGCCGATAATGAGCCGGCGACGCTGGTGTGCGAGGCGTGTCATGCCTCACATAGTGCCACACGTGGCGGCCCGGTGGGGCGCACCGGCCGCCCCGCGGACACGCTCACGCGTGCCGGGACCACGCCACAGCGCGGGTCGCGGCGTCGGGCTCGAGGTACGCGAGCAGGGCGTCCGCCTCGGCCTCCGCCTCCGTCCGCACCCCGTCGTCCAGGTCGGCCGCGTCGGCGAGCATCGTGACCCGCAGGGTGGCCGCGTCGCCGTCGCGCTCCGTCGCCCACGTCCCGGCGACCCGCCCGCCCGCGAGGACCGTGGGCAGCACGTCCGCGTTGCGCCGGTAGACGGCCTGCGCGGCGGCGGCGTCGAGGAGCCGGTCCCGCACCGCGAACGCCACGAGCAGCTGGTCCCACCGGGGCAGGAACCGCACCGGGGCCGCGGTGTCGCCGGGCACCACCTCGGCGCCGGCGAGGTCCACCAGCTCGCGGCCGTCGGGGGTCTCGTACGTGCGCAGGTCGAGCGCCTCGAGGGCCCGTCGCAGCGCGCCCGCGCCGCGGATGCCGACGCCGCGCGCCACGTCCGCCGGGGAGGCCGGGCCGAACGCCGCGAGGTAGCGGCCCACGACCCGGCCGCGCGCCTCGTCGGGCGCCACCGCCGGGCGCGGCAGCGGGAGCCGGTCCGCGAGCCACACCTGGCCGTCGACGTACCGGGGCGCGGCGTGCGAGCCCCACAGCCCGCTCGGCGGCACGTGCACCAGCCCGCCGCCCGCGCTCGCCAGGCGCCACCACGGCCGGCTGACGCCGCCCGGGATCGCGGCGGCGGCGTCCACCCCGGGGTACTGGTCCGCGGCGAACGACTCGATCTCGTCGAGGGTGCGCGGCTCGATGCTGAACGCCCGCACGCTCGCGTTGAGCGCCAGCAGGTCGACGCCCGCGCGCCGGGCGCTGGCGCGCCACGCCGCGAGCCGCTGCTCCGCGGACACGGCGTCGAGCACCGGCCAGTCGTCCGCCGGGACCAGGTGCAGCGTCGAGCGCATCACCGTGGCCTTGACGAGCGCCCGCCCCGTGAGCGCCTCCTCGAGCTCGTCGACCGTCTGCCCGGCGCGCCGCGACCAGAGCGCGACGTAGGGCATCTCCGCGTGCTGGGCCTGCAGGCCGCCCACCCGACCCACGACCTCCGGGACGGAGCGGTCGGACCGGGCGAGCAGGCCCTGCCGCGCCAGCGTCGTGCGCGTGAGCTCCTCCAGCGTGATCGGCGTCGGCATCCGGCCCTCGGAAGTCCCCTCGTCGGCTGACCCTGCGGTTCGGCTCTTCGGACTCAGGCGAGCCGGCGCATCCAGCCGTGCGGGTCGGCCACGCGCCCGTACTGGATGCCGGTGAGCTGCTCGCGGATCTCCATGGTCAGCGCCCCGGGCTCGCCGTCGCCGACCTGGCGGTCGAACGTGCTGCCCAGCAGGCGCCCCACGGGGGTGACGACGGCGGCCGTGCCGCACGCGAAGATCTCCCGGACGGTGCCGTCGGCGAGGCCCTCGACGACCTCCGTGAGCGGGATGCGCCGCTCCACGGCCTCGTGGCCCCGGTCCGTGGCGAGCCGCAGGATCGACGACCGGGTGACCCCCTCGAGGAACGAGCCCGTGAGCTCCGGGGTGTGCACCGACCCGTCGTCCATGACCACGAAGACGTTCATGCCCCCGAGCTCCTCGAGGTGGGTGTTCGTCGCGGCGTCGAGGAAGCACACCTGGTCGCAGCCGTTGTCGGCAGCGAGCTGCTGCGGCAGCAGGCTCGCCGCGTAGTTGCCCCCGTACTTCGCGTCGCCGGTCCCGCCGGGCCCGGCCCGGTGGTACTCCTCGTCCACCCAGATCGAGACCGGCTTCACCCCGCCGGCGAAGTACGGGCCGACGGGCGAGGCGATGACGAGGTACTCCACCTCGGCGGCCGGGCGCACCCCGAGGAAGGCCTCGGAGGCGAACATGAAGGGGCGCAGGTAGAGGCTCGAGTCCTCCCCCGACGGCACCCACGCGGCGTCGGTGCGCACGAGCGCGGCGATGGAGCCGACGAAGTCCTCGACGCTCAGCGCGGGCAGCGCCAGTCGGTGCGCCGAACGCGCGAACCGGGCGGCGTTGGCGTCGGGGCGGAACGTCCACACCGACCCGTCGTCGTGCCGGTAGGCCTTCATGCCCTCGAAGATCTCCTGGGCGTAGTGCAGCACGGCCGTCGCCGGGTCGAGCTGGAGCGGCCCGTACTTCTCGATGCGCCGGTCGAGCCACCCGTCCTCCTGGCGCCACGAGATGCGCGCCATGTGGTCGGTGAAGACGGTACCGAAGCGTGGCGACGCCAGCGCGGCCTCGCGCTCGGCGTCGGGGGTGGGCGTGTCCGTGCCGCGGACGTCGAACAGGGCGACGAGGTCTTCGAGCTCGGACGGGAGGATGCTGGACGAAGTCGTGGTCATGATCGCTAGGCCTTTCACCGGATGACCTCTGCAGTTTTCCACGACTCGGCTCCCCGTGGGCAGCCCTCCGCTCCGGCCGCAGTGGTCACCCTGGACGAGGGGCGCGCGCCGACGGCGTCGACGGGCGCGGGTGCAGGGTGGCGGGTGGAGACGGCCGGGGTCGGGCGGCGCGGTGGCGCCGGGGTCCGCGAGGGCTCAGCCGGCCACGCGGCCGGCGAGCTCGCGCCCGATCTCGGCCGTCGTGCGTACTCGGTCGCCGTGGGCCGGCCGCTCGGCGAGGTCGGCCGCGACGGCCGCCTCGACGCGCCTGCTCTCCTCGGTGAGCCCGAGGTGGTCGAGCAGCAGGGCGACCGACAGCACGGTGGCGGTCGGGTCCGCCTTGCCCTGGCCCGCGATGTCCGGCGCGGAGCCGTGCACCGGCTCGAACATCGACGGGGCGGTGCGGTCGGGGTTGATGTTCGCCGACGCGGCGAGGCCGATGCCACCGGTGATGGCGGCGGCCTGGTCGGTGAGGATGTCGCCGAAGAGGTTGTCCGTGACGATGACGTCGAAGCGCGACGGGTTCGTCGTCAGGAAGATGGTGGCGGCGTCGACGTGCAGGTAGTCGGTCGTGACGTCCGGGAACTCGGCGTTCACGGCCTCGACGGTGCGCCGCCACAGGTGGCCGGCGTGCACGAGGACGTTGTGCTTGTGCACGAGCGTGAGGTGCTTGCGCGGGCGCGCCTGGGCGCGGGCGAAGGCGTCGCGCACGACGCGCTCGACGCCGAAGGCGGTGTTGACCGACACCTCGGTGGCGATCTCGTGCGGCGTGCCGACGCGCAGCGCGCCGCCGTTGCCGACGTACGGGCCCTCGGTGCCCTCACGCACGACGACGAAGTCGACCTCGCCCGGGTCCGCGAGCGGGCTGGTCACGCCGGGGTACAGCTTGCCCGGGCGCAGGTTGACGTAGTGGTCCAGCGAGAAGCGGAGCTTGAGCAGCAGGCCGCGCTCCAGTACGCCGGAGGGCACGCTCGGGTCGCCGATGGCGCCAAGCAGGATCGCGTCGTGGCCCTTGATGCTCTCCAGGTCGGCGTCGGTGAGCGCGTCGCCGGTGGCGTGCCAGCGGCGGGCACCGAGATCGAACTCGGTGGTCGAGATCTTGACGTCCGAGCCGGCCACGGCCGCCTCCAGGACGGCGAGCCCCTGCTCGACGACCTCCGTGCCGATCCCGTCGCCGGCCACCACTGCCAGATCGATGCTCCGCGTCATGGGCCGAGCCTACGCCCGGGTCGCCATGATACGGACACCGATCTCATTTTTCGGACACCCCGGTGCTCGCGCGAGGAGACGAAATGCCTGGACGCGACCGCCGGCACCGCCGCACGATCGGGCGATGACCCAGGACGACGACCTCCGGACCTACGGCGACGCCGCCGCGGCGGACCTGACCTTCAACTGCCCGCTCGGCGAGGCCCGCGCGGCCGACCTCGTCGAGAGGCTGGCCCCGCCCGCTCCCGACGGGCGCGCCCTCGACCTCGGGTGCGGCAGCGGCGAGTTGCTGCTCCGGCTCTGCGAGCGCCACGGCACCTCCGGCGACGGCGTCGACCAGCACCAGGGCGACCTCGCCCGTGCCCGCCGCGGGGCCCGGGAACGCGGGCTCGCCGGGCGCGTCACCTTCCACGAGACCGACGCCACCGCCTGGGAACGACCCGCGACGACCGTGGTCAACGTGGGGGCGGCGCACATCTGGGGCGACGCGGCCACGGCGCTCGCCGCGCTGCGTGACGTGACCGCGCCAGCCGGGACGGTGCTGTTCGCCGACGGCGTCTACGAGGCGAGCCCCGGCGCGGAGGTCCGGGAGATCTTCGGCGACCTGCCCGACCTCGCGACGCTGGCCCGCACCGCCACCGATGCCGGGTTCCGGGTGCGGCACGCCGCCACGTCGACGCAGTCGGAGTGGGACGACTTCGAGTCCGCCTGGCGCGCCGGCGTCGAGCGCGTCGGCACCCCGGGAGCCCGCCGCTTCGCCGACGAGCGACGCGAGGAGTATCTCGGCGGCTACCGGGACGTGGTCGGCTTCGCCTGGCTGGTCCTCACGCCCGCGTAGCGTCCGGCCCGGCGCTGAACAGGACCTTGAACCGCTCGCAGACCACGGGCATCGACGGGTCGAACTCACGGCCGATGTCGGCCAGCGTCCGGCGCCAGTACCGCTCGTGCTCGGCCCGCCACGACTCCAGCGTGCGGTCGCCCTCCCCCTCGGCGTCCGCGTGCTCCGCCGTCACCTCGTCGAACGGCACCGTGGTGACGTCGGTCGTGCGGATGAGCAGCCGGGGCTCCCCTGCGCCGTCGAGGACGATCGACAGGTCGCCCTTGCGCGGCACCGGTTCACCGGCGGCCTCGTAGGCCCACAGCGACTCCGCGGTCGCGGTCTTGGTGCCGGCGAGCACCAGCCCGAGCAGCTCGTCCGCGAGCCGCGGCGAGTCGCCGAACGCCCACGCCTCGGGCGGCACCACGTTCTCGGAGCGCTCGCCCACCGCGCCGCCGTGGCTGGTCCGGCCGGCGCTCGGCCGCGCGGCGTCCCAGAACCGGGTGATGCGCTCGGCCTGGACGGTGTCGTCCAGCTGGTCGGGGGGCTGCGGCTGGTCCTCGGGAGCCGGCTTCCCGGTGGCGTCGTCGGTCATGCGGCCATCCTGCCAGCACCGCCCGCCCGCGGCCCGCCGCAGGTACCACGTTCGACCTGGTCGACGTCGGCCGGCGCCTGGCGGGCCTGCTCACCAGAGGCCCCCCGACGCACGAGCGGCCGCCGGCCGGGGGTCTCCCGGGCGGCGGCCGCGCGCGTCGCTGCTGACGGTGTGGGTCAGCGAGCGGCGCTGCCCTCCGTGTAGTCGGAGTCAGCGGGCTTGATCCACGAGAACATCTTGCGCAGCTCGCGGCCGGTGGTCTCGATCGGGTGCGACTCGCCCTTCTCGCGCAGGGCCGTGAACTCGGGCGCGCCCGCGTCCTGGTCGGCGATGAAGCGCTCGGCGAAGGCGCCGCTCTGGATGTCGGCGAGCACCGCCTTCATGTTCTCCTTGACGTGCGGGTCGATGACGCGCGGGCCGGAGACGTAGTCGCCGTACTCGGCGGTGTCCGAGATCGACCAGCGCTGCTTCGCCAGGCCGCCCTCGACCATGAGGTCGACGATGAGCTTCAGCTCGTGCAGCACCTCGAAGTACGCGACCTCCGGCTGGTAGCCGGCCTCGGTCAGCGTCTCGAAGCCGTACTGGACCAGCTGCGAGGCGCCGCCGCACAGCACGGCCTGCTCGCCGAACAGGTCGGTCTCGGTCTCCTCGGTGAAGGTGGTCCGGATGCCGCCGGCACGCAGTCCGCCGATGCCCTTGGCGTACGACAGGGCGAGGTCCCAGGCGGAGCCGGACGCGTCCTGCTCGACGGCGACGATGACCGGCACGCCGCGGCCGTCCGCGTACTCGCGGCGGACCAGGTGGCCCGGGCCCTTGGGGGCGACCATGAAGACGTCGTGCCCGGCCTCCGGCTTGATGTAGCCGAACCGGATGTTGAAGCCGTGCCCGAAGACGAGCGCCGCGCCCGGCTTGAGGTTCGGCGCGATCTCGTCGCGGTACAGGTGACGCTGGACCTGGTCCGGCGCGAGGATGACGACGACGTCGGCCTCGGCGACGGCCTCGGCGACGGGCAGCACGCGCAGGCCCTCGTCCTCGGCCTTCTTCACCGACGACGAGCCGGCGCGCAGGCCGACGCGGACGTCGACACCGGAGTCGCGCAGGTTCAGCGCGTGCGCGTGCCCCTGGCTGCCGTAGCCGATGACGGCGACCTTGCGCTGGGCGATGATGGACAGGTCGGCGTCGTCGTCGTAGAACAGCTCAGCCACGGTGATGCTCCTTGATCTCGGTTCTTCTCGAGCGGGGTCGAGTGTGGGGTGGTGCGGAGGCCGCGGGCCCCCGCGGGTGGGTCGGGACGGTCAGGCGCTGCGCACGCGCTCGAGCGCGCGGTCGGTGATGGAACGCGGGCCGCGGCCGACGGCGAGCGTGCCGGACTTGACGATCTCACGGATGCCGAACGGCTCGAGCGCGGCGAGCAGCGCGGAGAGCTTCGCGGCCGTGCCGGTCGCCTCGACGACCACCGTCTCGGGCACGACGTCCACCACGTGGGCGCGGAACAGCTCCACGACCTCGAGCACGCCGGTGCGGGTCGTCGCGTCCGCGCGCACCTTGACCAGGAGCAGCTCGCGCTGCACTGAGGTCTCGGCGTCGAGCTCGACGATCTTGATGACGTTCACCAGCTTGTTGAGCTGCTTGGTCACCTGCTCGAGGGGGTGCTCCTCGACGTCGACGACGACCGTGATGCGCGAGATCTCCTCGTGCTCGGTCGGCCCGACGGCCAGGGAGTGGATGTTGAACCCGCGGCGGGCGAACAGCGCGGACACGCGGGTGAGGACGCCCGGCTTGTTCTCGACCAGCACGGACAGGGTGTGTCGCGACATGACGGTCAGTCCTCCAGTGACATGGGTCGGATCGAGGCTGCATTCCGCTGCAGCCGAGTGCCTTGCTTCGCTGCGGCCCTCAACTTCCGCTTCATTTCGCTCAATCCTCCCGATCCCACGCGGGCGAGATGCCCCGCGCGTACTGGATGTCGTCGTTGCTCACGCCGGCGGCGACCATCGGCCACACCATCGCGTCGCGCGAGACGGTGAAGTCGACGACGACGGGCCGGTCGTCGATCTCGTTCGCCCGCTTGATCGCGGCGTCGACGTCGCGCTCGTGCTCCACGCGGATGCCCTCGCAGCCGTACGCGTCGGCGAGCTTGACGAAGTCCGGGATCCGCTTGGTGCCGTGCCCGGTGTGCAGGTCGGTGTTCGAGTAGCGCTGGTCGTAGAAGAGGGTCTGCCACTGGCGGACCATGCCCAGCGAGCTGTTGTTGATCAGCGCGACCTTGATCGGGATCTCGTTGAGCGCGCAGGTCGCGAGCTCCTGGTTGGTCATCTGGAAGCAGCCGTCGCCGTCGATCGCCCACACGTCCCGGTCGGGCTGGCCGACCTTGGCCCCCATGGCGGCCGGGACGGCGAAGCCCATGGTCCCCAGGCCGGCGGAGTTCAGCCAGGTGCGCGGGTGCTCGTAGCGGATGAACTGCGCGGCCCACATCTGGTGCTGGCCGACGCCCGCGACGTAGAGGCTGTCGGGCCGGGCCAGCTCGCCCAGCCGCGAGATGACGTGCTGCGGCGCCAGGTGCCCGTCGTCGGTCGCGGTGAAGCCCAGCGGGTAGGTCTCGCGCCACGTGTCGAGCTGGTGCCACCAGGCCTCGATGTCCGGCTTGCCCGACCGCTCGTGCTCGGCCTCGAGCGCCGGGACCAGGTCCGAGATCACCTCGTTCAGGTCGCCGACGATCGGCACGTCGACGGCGCGGTTCTTCCCGATCTCCGCCGGGTCGATGTCGGCCTGCACGACGGCGGCGTGCGGGGCGAAGCTCGACAGCTTCCCGGTGACCCGGTCGTCGAAGCGGGCGCCGAGGGCCACCACGAGGTCCGCCTTCTGGAGCGCGGCGACGGCGGGCACCGTGCCGTGCATGCCCGGCATGCCCAGGTGCTGCGGGTGGCTGTCGGGCACCGCGCCGCGCGCGGTGAGCGTCGTGACGACGGCGGCTCCGGAGACGTCGACGAGGCGCCGCAGGGCCTGCCACGCACCCGAGCGGATCACGCCGCCGCCGACGTACAGCACGGGGCGGCGGGCGGTCGCGAGCAGCTTGGCCGCCTCGCGCACCTGCTTCGCGTGCGGCTTCGTCACCGGGTGGTAGCCGGGCAGCGCGAGCTCCTGCGGCCAGGAGAAGGTGGTGCGCGCCTGCATCGCGGACTTGGCGATGTCCACCAGCACCGGGCCGGGGCGCCCCGTCGAGGCGATGTGGAAGGCCTCGGCGACGGTCCGCGGGATCTCGTCGGGGTCGGTGACCAGGTAGGAGTGCTTGGTGATCGGCATCGTGATGCCGACGATGTCGGCCTCCTGGAAGCCGTCGGTCCCGATGAGCGACTCCGCCACCTGGCCGGTGATCGCGACCATCGGCACCGAGTCCATGTGCGCGTCGGCCAGCGGGGTCACGAGGTTCGTGGCCCCGGGGCCGGAGGTCGCCATCGTCACGCCGACCTTGCCGGTCGCGTGGGCGTACCCCTGGGCGGCGTGGCCGCCGCCCTGCTCGTGCCGCACGAGCACGTGGCGGAGCCTGTCCGAGTCCATGAGGGGGTCGTAGGCGGGAAGGATGGCGCCGCCGGGGATGCCGAAGACGACCTCCGCGCCGACCGACTCGAGGGAACGGACGATCGACTCGGCGCCGCTCACCTCCTCGCCGGGGGTACGGCGGGCGTCGGCGCGGTTCGCGCGCGCTGCCACCTGTGCGGGGGTCGGGTTCGGCTGGGCCATCGGTCTCTCCTGCCTGCCGGTGGATGGACGAGGGGCGGTGGAGCTCGTGCTGGACGTATCCGTGCAATGAAAAACCCCCCGGTCCCGGCGAGGTGCGGGATGGTCGAGGGGTGAGCGCGCTGACGAAGCCCTAGTGCGTGGCCTCAGCCGGCGCGCCCAGGAAGAAGTACTACGAGAATCGTCGTCTGCACGAGTCGAACGTTACGCCCGTCACTGCGGGATGTCACGTCGTGAGCCCGGTGTCCCGCATCATGGACACGACGTCGTCGGGCAAGAGGGCATGGACGGGCCGGCGCCGCCGCTCAGGAGACGTCGCGCCGCCGGAACACGACCAGGGCGACCAGCGACAGCACCACGGTGAGGGCCAGGAGGTACAGGCCGCCCTGCCACCCGGCGACCACACGGGTCACCCACTCCTCGGCGTACGTCCCGTCCTCGCCCATCGTGGTGCGCACCACCTCGTACGTCGCCCCGTCCCGGAGCCAGGCGTCGAAGTTCAGTGCGGGCGTCCAGCGCTGCAGCCCGCCCAGCGAGTAGGCGAAGACCGTGCTCAGCCAGAGCACGCCCGCGCCGACCCCGACGGCGGCGGCCGCGTGGCGGAGCAGCACCCCGAGCGCGACCCCGATCGCGGCGAAGGCCGCTCCCGCCAGCACCAGCCGGCCGCTGAACGCCGCCACCTGGACCCAGACCGGGCCCGTGACGTCCCCGAGGGTGCCGAAGCGGGCGTAGACGGCGTAGGCGCCGCCGACGAGGGCCGCCCAGCCGAGCAGGACGACCGGCACGGTGCCCAGGGCGGCGGCCACCGCCTTGGACCAGTAGACCCGGCGGCGGCGCGGCTCGAAGGTCAGCCACATCCCCAGCGCGCCCGAGCCCTGCTCGGCGGTCATGAAGCTCACCCCGACGACGAACGCCAGCATCAGCAGGCCCGTCGCCACGGGGACGAGGGACGGCAGGCCGCTCCACCCGGACCAGAGCGACCCCTGGACCGCGGCCACGGCCGGGTCGGGGGCGACGGCGCCGTCGACGTCCGCGGCCACGGACGGCCCGTCGAGCTCCGCGGCGTCGGGGACGAACGTGGACGTCGGCGGCAGGTAGTGCTCCAGGCGCGGGCCCATCTCCTCGCACCCGTAGTCCGCGCCGTCGCCCTCGGCGGCCTCGGCCTCCTCGCAGGACGCCACCTCCTCCTCGCCGTGCTCCTCCCACCAGGCGAGCTCGTCGGCGTAGAAGCGCTCGGCCTCGGCGATCTGCGCGTCGGTGGGCGGCCGCGCCGTCCCCACCTGGGTGGCGATGCCGATGCCCACCGCCACGAGCGCCAGGACGCACGCGGCCCAGGTCATCCTGCGCAGCCACAGCCGGCGCAGCTCCACGCGCAGCAGCCGCGTCATCGGGCTACCTCCTGCGTCGCGCCGGTCTCCGGGGGCGTGGGCTCCGCGGGCTGCGCGCCGCGCCGGCGCCCGCGGCGGCGGCCCCCGGCGTGCGTACGGCCGCCCGGCGCCTCGTGCTGGGTGAGCCCGAGGAACACGGACTCGAGGTCGGCCTGCTGGGGCACGAGCTCGCGCGCCCACACGCCGCGCTCCCCCAGCGCCCGGTTCAGCGCTGCCGGGTCGGGGCCGCCGTCGACCACGAGGGCGTCGTGCTCGCGGCGGACCGTCAGGCCGCCGGTCTCCAGCAGGCTCGTGGCGATGATCAGGTCGTCGGGCGCCACCCGCACCCGGACGGAGCCGCGGCCACCGGCACCGATGAGGTCGGCGACCCGCCCGGACGCGACGAGCCGGCCGCGCGCCACGATCGAGACGGTGTCGGCGATCTGCTCCACCTCACCGAGGATGTGGCTCGAGACCAGGACGGTCCTGCCGCGGTCCGCCAGGCCGCGCATGGTGCGGCGGATCTCGCGGATGCCCGCCGGGTCGAGGCCGTTGGTGGGCTCGTCGAAGATGAGCAGGTCGGGGTCCTTGAGCAGGGTCGCGGCGATGGCGAGCCGCTGCTTCATGCCGAGCGAGTAGCCCTTGTAGCGGTCGCGCGCCCGCCCGGCGAGCCCGACCTCCTCGAGGACGGCGTCGACCCGGCCGCGGGGCGCGCCGATCGCGTCGGCGAGCAGCCGCAGGTTGCTCCGCGCGCTGAAGGCGGGGAAGAACTTCGGGCTCTCGACGATCGCGCCGACCCGGCCGACCACGTCCGGCAGCCGCTTCGGCACCTCGTGGCCGAAGATCCGCGCCGTCCCGCGGTCCGGGCGCACCAGCCCGAGCAGCATCCGGATCGTGGTCGTCTTGCCCGACCCGTTGGGGCCGAGGAACCCGTGGACGCCGCCGACGGGCACCTCCAGGTCGAGGCCCTCGACGCAGACGGCACGGCCGCGGACGCTCCGGTAGGTCTTGCGCAGGCCGTGCGTCTCGATCGCGAGCTCGCCGTCCAGGGCCGCCACCTCCTCGGGCGGCGGCGTCGCCGGCCCGTCGATCCACCACTGATTCACCCCGGCGCCCCGGGTGCCGCTCGGATCATAGCGGTCCCGCCGCGGGGCTCAGACGGCGGTCGGCACCGGGTCGTCGTCGAACGCGGGGAGCCCGTCGATGCTGGTCCGGTTCTTGCGCCGCCGGTAGTCGGCCTGCCCGTCGACCCCCTTGCGGTCCATGAACGGCGGCAGCAGGTCGCGCTCGCCGACGTGGTCCATGAGGGGCACGCCGTACCCGCACGAGTCGGAGACCCGCTCGACGTCGACGACGATCACCGCGCGGGCGCCCCGCCGCTCGGCGAACCGCGGCGCCCAGACGGTGAACTCGTCGTCGTAGAGGCTCACGACCCGGCCGCGGCCGTGCAGCCGCACGATGTTCGGCGGTCCCTCGAACGCGCAGAACATCAGGGTGATGCGCCCGTTCTCCCGCAGGTGGGCGATCGTCTCGGCCCCGGAGGCCGTGAGATCGAGGTACGCGACCGTGGTCTCGTCCACGACGACGAACGACCCGTCGATCCCCTTGGGCGAGACGTTCACGTGCCCGTCGGCGGCGAGGGGCGCCGTCGCGACGAAGAACACGTGCTGCGCCTCGACGAACGTCCGGAGGCGGTCGTCGATGTGCTCGTGGACCTGTCCCATGGCGTCATCCTCGCAGGTCCCGTGCGGCTCGGGCGCCGGCGCCCGAGCCGCACGACGACCTACGCGCCGGCGGGGTCGGCGGGGATGTCGAGCTCGCGGGCGGCTTCGCTGACGCGCCGCGCCAGCTCGGTGTCGCGCCGGGTGAGCCCGCCGACGTCGTGCGACCACGTGCGCACCGTGACGGCGCCGTAGCGCAGGTCGACGTCCGGATGGTGGTCCAGCGCGTCCGCGATCTCGCCGATCTCGTCGACGAGGCGGACCCCCGCCGCGAACGACCCTGTGCGGAAGACGGCCTCGGCCGAGCCGTCGCGCACCCGCCAGTCGGCGACGCCGTCGGCGGCCCCGAACTCGTCCGTCGTGATCTGGTCTGTCATCTCTCACACCCCCTCGCGTGCCAGCCTGGCACGCGGGCGCCCCACCCGCGTGCCGGGAGCTCCCGTCGGTCGGCGGTCAGCCGAGGACGGCCCCGCGGGACGCCGACCCGACGAGCTTGGTGTACTTCGCCAGCACGCCCCGGGTGTACCCGTGCGGGACCGGGGCCCAGTCCGCCGTCCGCCGCGCCGCGAGCTCGGCGCCGTCCACGACCAGGTCGAGCGTCCCGGACGCGACGTCGAGCCGGATGCGGTCGCCGTCGCGCACGAACGCGATCGGGCCGGCGTCGACGGCCTCCGGGGCGATGTGCCCGACGCACAGCCCGGTGGTGCCGCCGGAGAACCGGCCGTCGGTGACCAGCAGGACGTCCTTGCCCAGCCCCGCGCCCTTGATCGCGCCGGTGATCGCGAGCATCTCGCGCATCCCGGGGCCGCCCTTGGGGCCCTCGTAGCGGATGACGACGACGTCCCCGGCGGTGATCGTGCCGTCCTCCAGCGCGTCCAGGGCGGCGCGCTCCCGCTCGAACACGCGGGCGGTGCCCTCGAAGACGTCGGAGTCGAACCCGGCGCTCTTGACGACGGCGCCCTCCGGCGCCAGGGACCCGTGCAGGATCGTGATGCCGCCCGTGGGGTGGATGGGCCGGTCCAGGGCCCGCAGGATCTTCCCGTCCGGGTCCGGCGGGGCGATCTCGGCGAGGTTCTCCGCCACCGTGCGGCCGGTGACCGTGAGGCAGTCGCCGTGCAGCAGCCCGGCGTCGAGCAGCGCCTTCATCACCACGGGGACCCCGCCGATCCGGTCGACGTCGTTCATGACGTAGCGGCCGAACGGCTTGAGGTCGCCCAGGTGCGGAACGCGGGCGGCCACGCGCGAGAAGTCGTCGAGCGTGAGGTCGACCTCCGCCTCGTGCGCGATCGCGAGCAGGTGCAGTACGGCGTTGGTGGAGCCGCCGAAGGCCATCACGACGGCGATCGCGTTCTCGAAGGCCTCCTTGGTCATGATCTGCCGCGCCGTGATGCCGCGGCGCAGCAGCTCCACGACGGCCTCGCCCGAGCGGTGCGCGAACCCGTCGCGGCGGCGGTCCGCCGACGGCGGCGCGGCCGACCCGGGCAGCGACATGCCCATGGCCTCGGCCACCGACGCCATCGTGTTCGCGGTGTACATGCCTCCGCACGCGCCCTCGCCCGGGCAGATGGCACGCTCGATGCGGTCGACGTCCTCGGTGCTCATCAGGCCCCGCGCGCACGCCCCGACGGCCTCGAACGCGTCGATGAGGGTGACGTCCTTCTCGGTGCCGTCGGACAGCTTGACCCAGCCCGGCATGATCGACCCGGCGTAGAGGAACACGCTCGCGAGGTCGAGGCGGGCGGCGGCCATGAGCATGCCGGGCAGCGACTTGTCGCACCCGGCGAGCAGCACCGAGCCGTCCAGCCGTTCGGCCTGCATCACCGTCTCGACCGAGTCGGCGATCACGTCCCGCGACACGAGCGAGAAGTGCATCCCCTCGTGCCCCATCGAGATGCCGTCGGAGACGGAGATGGTGCCGAACTCCAGCGGGTAGCCGCCGCCGGCGTGCACCCCCTGCTTGACCGCGCCGCCGAGCCGGTCGAGCGACAGGTTGCAGGGGGTGATCTCGTTCCACGAGCTCGCCACCCCGATCTGCGGCTTGCCCCAGTCGTCGTCGGTCATGCCGACGGCGCGGAGCATGCCGCGGGCCGCGGTCGCCTCCAGGCCGTCGGTGACCTGGCGGGAGCGGGGCTTGAGGTCCGGTTCTGGGGCGTGGGTGTCGACGTCGGCGCTCATGGCGCCAGGCTAGGCCCGACGGCGGCGCCCGGCCCTGCGGATCTCTCGCCGTGGCGCGGGTCCGCTGGCTATCGTGGACGCATGACCACGCTGCCGGACTGGATGCGCCCTCCGCGCCCGGAGGGCTGGCTGGCCGACGACCTGGACCACCTTCCGTACGCGCCCCGCCACACCGAGCTGATCGACGGAGCCCTCGTCTTCATGATGTCCCCCCAGAGGCGCTGGCACAGCAGCGTCATCTTCTCGCTCCGGTCGACGTTGACGGCCCAGGCTCCTGACGGCTTCGTCGTCGACAGCGAGATGACCGTACGCCTCGACGAGCACAACCGTCCCGAGCCCGACGTCGTCGTGGCGACGCGAACGATCGCGCCGGACGCCACCTGGTACCCCGTGGGCGACGTCGTGCTGGCCGTCGAGGTCGTCTCACCCGAGTCCGCGCACCGCGACCGCACGGTGAAGCTCCACAAGTACGCCGAGGCCGGGATCGCCCACTTCTGGCGCATCGAGGACGACGCCGGCGCCACCACGGTCCACGCCTACGAGCGCGACGACGCCACCGGTGCCTACGTGCCGGTGGCCATCGCCAGGGACACCCTGGAGCTCGACCGCCCGTTCCCCCTGCAGATCGACGTCGCGGGCCTGAACGCTCACCGCTGACCAGCCGGTCGGGCGTGCCCGACGTCCTCAGCGGGCGACCGGGCGGGTCCAGATGCGCGCCGCCGACCGAACGCTCCCGGACTCGAACGGCTTCGACTCGCCGGTCGGCCGGTAGCCCAGCGCGCGCCAGAACGGCTCGGCCGCGTCCCGGTTGGTGTCGACGACAGCGAGCCGCAGCGTCGTCACCTCGGTCCAGGTGGTCACCCGCTCGAGCACCGCGGCGTGCAGCGCACGCCCCAGCCCCTGGCGGTGGCGGCTCGCGGCGGTCTGCAGCAGCCCGACGTGCGCGTGCTCGGCGCTCGGCCAGCCGCGGATCACGTCGGCGACGCCGACGGCCGCCCCGGCCTCGTCGCGCAGGCCGAGGACGTGCTTCGCGCCCGGGGCCGTCCTGGGCGGGCGGGAGGTGAGGACGTCGGCGGCGTCCCGGCGGGTCGCGGCGTGGCCCGCGACCCGCTCGGAGTAGCCGCCGTCATCGACGAGGAGCCGCGCGACGTCGTCGAGCTCGGCGAGGGTCAGGTCGACGAGACGCACGCTCAGCGGCGAGCGACGAGCGAGACGTCGCGCACGGCACCGCGGTCGGCCGACGTCGCCATCGCGGCGTACGCCTGCAGCGCCGGGGAGACGTAGCGGTCACGGTTCAGCGGCTGCCACGGGTTCTCCCGGGCCTCCATCTTGGCGCGGCGCTCGGCCAGGACCTCGTCGGGGACGTTGACGCGGATCGAGCGGGAGTCGACGTCGATCTCGATCTCGTCACCGTCCTCGATCAGGCCGATGGTGCCGCCGGCGGCGGCCTCGGGCGAGACGTGCCCCACCGAGATGCCGCTGGAGCCGCCGGAGAACCGGCCGTCCGTGATGAGCGCGCAGACCTTGCCCAGTCCGCGGCCCTTGATGAACGACGTCGGGTAGAGCATCTCCTGCATGCCCGGCCCGCCGGCGGGCCCCTCGTAGCGCACCACGACGACGTGGCCCGGCTCGACCTGCTTGGTGAGGATCTTCTCGACGGCGTCCTCCTGCGACTCGCACACGAGCGCCTTGCCGACGAAGTGGAACACGTCCGGGTCGACGCCCGCCGTCTTGAACACGGCGCCGTCGGTGGCGAGGTTGCCGCGCAGCACCGCCAGGCCGCCCTCCACGGTGTACGCGTGCTCGATGTCGCGGATGCAGCCCTCGGCGGCGTCCGTGTCGAGGCTCTCCCAGACGTTGGAGGTGGAGAAGGCCTGGGTGGTGCGCACCCCGCCCGGCGCGGCGTGGAACAGCTCCACGGCCGCGTCGGTCGCCTTGCCGCCGCGCACGTCCCAGTCGTCCAGCCAGGAGCGCAGCGTCGGCGAGTGCACGGAGGTGACGTCCTGGTCCAGCAGCCCGGCGCGGTCCAGCTCCCCGAGGAGCGCGGGGATGCCGCCGGCGCGGTGGACGTCCTCCATGTGGAAGTTCGGGTGGTTGGGGGCGACCTTGCTCAGGCAGGGCACGCGGCGGCTGATCTGCTCGATGTCCGTCAGGTCGAAGTCGACCTCGCCCTCCTGGGCGGCCGCGAGGACGTGCAGCACCGTGTTGGTGGACCCGCCCATCGCGACGTCGAGCGCCATGGCGTTCGCGAAGGCCGCCTTCGTGGCGATGCCGCGCGGCGCCGCCGAGTCGTCCTCCTCGTCGTAGTAGCGCTTGGCGAGGTCGACGACGGTACGGCCGGCCTGCAGGAACAGCTCCTTGCGCGCGGCGTGCGTGGCGAGCGTCGAGCCGTTGCCCGGCAGCGACAGGCCGAGCGCCTCGGTGAGGCAGTTCATCGAGTTCGCGGTGAACATCCCCGAGCACGAGCCGCAGGTGGGGCAGGCGTTCTCCTCGACCTGGGCCAGCGCGTCGTCGGAGACGTTCTCGTCGGCCGAGTAGTTGATCGCGTTGATGAGGTTGAGGTGGGTCTTGGCCACGCCGTCCGCGACGACCGCCTTGCCGGCCTCCATCGGCCCGCCGGAGACGAACACGACGGGGATGTTGAGGCGCATGGCCGCGTTGAGCATGCCCGGCGTGATCTTGTCGCAGTTCGAGATGCACACCAGCGCGTCGGCGCAGTGCGCGTTGACCATGTACTCGACCGAGTCGGCGATGAGGTCGCGGCTGGGCAGCGAGTACAGCATCCCGCCGTGTCCCATCGCGATGCCGTCGTCGACGGCGATCGTGTTGAACTCCTTGGCGACGCCGCCGGCCTCGCGGACGGCACCCGCCACGAGGTCGCCCATGTCCTTGAGGTGCACGTGGCCCGGGACGAACTGCGTGTAGGAGTTCGCGATCGCGACGATCGGTTTGCCGAAGTCCTCCGAGCCCATGCCGGTCGCGCGCCACAGGGCGCGGGCACCGGCCATGTTGCGACCGTGGGTGGACGTCCGAGAGCGCAGGGGACGGCTCATGTCAGCTCCTTCGACGCAGGTGGGCTGGGGCGCGCTCGGAGAGCGCGGCCACGGCGGGCTCGGACAGGGTACGCCCGCGTCCGCCATGCGGTCGCGGGCGGTTCGCCCGTCGGACTGGAGGCGTCAGCCGGCGCCGTCGCGTGCCGCGATGTCGGCGACCAGCGACTCCCGGACGCCGTCCAGCCACGCGATCCACCGGTCGACGGCGTCCGCACCGTAGGCGTGCGTCATCAGCCCGTACCTGGCGGCCGCCTCGGGGTCGAACTCGGGGATCGCGTCGTGGCTGTGGACCGTCAGGTCGCGACCGCGCGACCGGGCGACCTGGGCCCGGCGGTAGGCCAGCTCCGACTCGACGATCCGCAGGGCGGCGCGCAGGTCGACACCGACCGCGAAGCCGAACCTGACCTTGAAGTCGGCGTCCTCGAACCGGCTCGGCGGCTCGAAGTCGGAACGCACCCAGGCGAGCAGGGCGGCGCGCCCGGCCGGGGTGATCCGGTACACCTTCGCGTCGGGGCGCCCCTCGCGCGGGTCGAGCTCGTAGGTCGCGTGCCCGGCGCGCACCAGCCGCGCGAGCTCGCGGTAGATCTGGCTGTGGTGCACGTTCGAGCGCACGAACTGCCCCTCGACCTCGAACCACTTCAGCAGCTCGTACCCGTGGTAGGGCTTTCGCGCCAAGAGGCTCAGCAGCACGTGCTCGAGCTTCATCGGGCTCCTCCCAGGACGTTCGCCGCCCCACGGTAGCGGCCGCGCTCCCCCGCGCGCCTCACCGTGCCGCCGGCCGAGGAGAGGTTGACACGATCACGGCGGCAGCATATAACACTCTGCACATATGACACTCTGCACATAGCAGGGGTCACGACGCCCACCGCACCGTCGCGCGCGGCCGAGGAGGACCCGTGAAAGCCATCATGGTGATGTTCGACAGCCTCAACCGGAGGATGCTGCCGCCGTACGGCGCCGACTGGACCCACGCACCGAACTTCCAGCGGCTCGCCGAGCGCACGGTGATGTTCGAGAACTGCTACGGCGGCTCCATGCCGTGCATGCCCGCGCGGCGCGAGCTGCACACCGGCCGCCACAACTTCCTGCACCGCTCGTGGGGACCCCTCGAGCCCTTCGACGACTCCGTGCCGCAGATGCTGAAGGACCACGGTGTGCACACCCACCTCGCCACCGACCACCAGCACTACTGGGAGGACGGCGGCGCCACCTACCACTCCCGGTACTCGACGTTCGAGCTCTTCCGCGGGCAGGAGGGCGACCCGTGGAAGGGAGTCGTCGCCGACCCGGAGATCCCGGAGTCGCTCGGCGCGACCCAGGCGCTCAAACCACGCCTGTGGCGGCAGGACTGGGTGAACCGGAGCTATCTCGAGACCGAGGACCTGCACCCGCAGACGCTCACGTTCGACGCCGGCCTCGAGTTCCTCAGGACCAACAAGGACGAGGACCGGTGGTTCCTGCAGATCGAGACGTTCGACCCGCACGAGCCCTTCTTCAGCTACGAGCAGCACAAGGAGCACTACCAGGACACCTACGACGGGCCCCACTTCGACTGGCCCGACTACGCGAAGGTGACGGAGCCACCGGAGGCGGTGGAGCACGCGCGGCACGAGTACGCCGCCCTGCTCAGCATGTGCGACGCCAACCTCGGACGCGTCCTGGACGCGATGGACGAGCACGACATGTGGGACGACACGCTGCTCATCGTCAACACGGACCACGGGTTCCTGCTCGGAGAGCACGGCTGGTGGGGCAAGAACCTCCAGCCCTGGTACGACGAGACCATCCACATCCCCCTGTTCGTCTGGGACCCCCGGACACCGGCCGCCGGCGAGCGGCGGGACGCCCTCGTCCAGACGATCGACATCGGCCCGACGCTCCTGGAGTACTTCGGCGTCGACCGCACGCCCGACATGCAGGGAAGGCCCCTCGCCGACGTCGTGGCCGACGCGGCGACGGGACGCGACGCCGGCCTGTTCGGCAGCTTCGGCGGACACGTGTGCGTGACGGACGGCAGGTACGTCTACATGCGCTCGAGCGCGACTCCGCAGAACCAGCCCCTGTTCGAGCACACGCTCATGCCGACGCACATGGTCGGGTTCTTCCACCACGAGGTGCTCCGCCGGGCCGAGCTCGTCGAGCCGTTCACGTTCACCAAGGGCGTGCCCGTCCTGCGGTCGCCCGGCCAGGCGTTCGGCACGCCGTTCGCGTTCGGGACCCTGCTGTACGACCTGGCCACCGACCCCGAGCAGGAGCACCCCCTGCGGGACGACGACCTCGAGCTCCGCCTGGCGACCCGGCTGCGCGACCTGCTCGTGGCCTCGGACGCGCCGCCGTCCCAGTACGAGCGCCTCGGCCTCCCCCAGGACGGCCCGCTCACCGCCGCGCACCTGCTCGTGGAGAAGCAGTGGTCGCAGGTGGTCGCCTCGCGGGAACCCGCGGCCACTCCCGCGGACTTCCCGGAGGACGAGGACGGCGCCCTCGGCCGGCCCCTCGCCTCGCTGCTCGAGAACCCGCGCTCGCGAGCCGTGCTGGAGGAGTGCGCGCCGATGCTGGTGCACAGCCCGCTCGCCGGCTTCCTGAGCGGGCTGACCATCATCCAGATCGCCGCCGCGGCGGCGGGCCTGCTCCCCGAACCCGTCCTGCGCACGGTCGCCACCCGGCTGGCGAACCGGGACGAGCAGGCGTCGCCCACCACGGTGGACGCCGAGGTCGGCTGACCGACCGCCCCCACCACCTACCGATCACGACGGAGTGATGTCATGACTGCAACCCACGGCCTCGCCCCACGGTCCGTCCCCGAGCACGAGGCGACCGCGCCCACCGTGCCCGACACGCCACGATCGCCCGGCGGCCGCTGGAGAGCGCGCAACATGGTGGTCCTCGGCGGCTCGATGATCGTCGACGGCAGCGAGTCGGGCCTCGTCAACGCGCTCTTCCCCGTCATCGCCGCGTCGCTCGGCCTGGCGACGAGCGCGCTCGGCATCCTCAGCGCCAGCTCGCGGCTGATCGGATCCGTCGCCGGACCGACCTGGGTGTTCCTGGCCAGGAAGTTCGGGCGCAAGGCGGTCCTCGCGACGGCCACCGGGTTCTGGGGGCTCTGGGCGGTCGCCGCGGGCCTGGCCCAGAGCTTCGTCCAGCTGGTGGTGCTCTACACGATCGCCGCCGCGGGAGTCGCTGCCGCGCACGCGATCGTGCCCGAGGTCATCGGCGACTCCTACGAGGACAGGAAGCGCGGACGCGTGGTCGGGTGGCTCTACGGGGGCGCGGCGGCGGGCAGCTCCGTGCTCGCCCCCGTGATCGCGCAGCTCGCGAACATCGAGGACGGCTGGCGCTACGGCTTCTTCCTCTTCGGCGGTATCAACGTCGTCTTCGGGGTGTTGATCCTCCTGTTCTACCGGGACCCGGGGACGGGCGCCGGCGAGGCGCAGCTGTCGTCCCTCAGCCAGGCGCAGCGTGACGCGGAGTCGACGATCACCTGGGCACGGGTGCGGTCCCTGGTCCGCATCCCGAGCTTCGTCGTCCTCCTCGTCAGCCGGCTCCTGTCGAGCCACCTGCTGCTCGCGGCCTTCGGAGTCACGCTGCTCGTGCAGGAGTTCGGGTTCGACACGGCGACCGCGGCCGTCGTCATGTCACCGTTCGGGGTGGGATACCTCGCCGGCACGGTCGCCGGGGGGCTGCTCGCCGACGCGCTCCACCGGCTCAGCCCGGACCACGGCCGGGTGGCCCTGCTCCAGGTCGCGCAAGCCCTGTTCGCCGCGGTGGCGTACGTGACCACGCAGATCGCGTTCGACGGCATCGCGCCGTACCTGGTCCTGTTCGGGCTGATCGGCGCCACCATGGGGCTCAACCCGGGGGTGAACCGCCCCCTCGTCATGGCCGTCGTCCCGCCGGAGCTCCGCGGCGCGGCCTTCGCGATCTTCGTGTCGATCGTCGAGTCGGTGGGGTTCGCGGTCTACACGCTGCTGGCAGGCTTCCTCGCGGACTCGTACGGCCTGCAGGCGGTGATGCTCTGGCTCGTCGTCGGGCTCATGACGCTGAACGCCGCGTTCCTCACCGCCCTCTACCGCCCGTACGTGAAGGACTCCCGCGCGCTCGTCGCAGAGCTCGAACGACGGGCCCACGCCGCGGCGGGCGAAACCCCCGACGCGTGACCCCGCCCCGGTGCGGGGCCGTCCGCGAACGGCCCCGCACCGGGTGCCGGAGCATCTCCCCTCCCGGTCAGCCGCGCCCGCCGTCCGGACCCCCGCCCGCTGCCTCGCGCTCGAGCTCGTCCGCCCGGCGGACGTGCCGCGTGACCCACGGTGCGAGCGCGAGCAGGACCCCGGCGCAGACGAGCGCCACCAGCCCGATACCGCCGAAGTAGGCCGTGTCCGAGACGCCGTCGGTGGCCTCGATGGTCTGGGCCGTGATCGCCTGGCCGGCGGCGTTCGACAGGAACCACAGCGCCATGGCCTGCCCGCGGAACGCACGCGGCGCCAGCAGCGTCGTGGCCGCGATGCCCACGGGCGACAGGCAGAGCTCGCCGAGCGACTGGATCACGTACACGATGATGAGGACCCACGGGGGCGCGAGCGTGCCGGCGAACGCCGCGGACATCGTGGCCAGGAAGACGAACGACAGCGCCGCCAGCGTCAGGCCCAGCACGAACTTGTACGCCGTCGGCGGGCGGTCGCCGGTCTTCGTCCACAGCCACGCGAAGACCGGCGCGAGCAGGATGATGGACGCCGGGTTGACCGACTGGAAGAAGGCGGGCGACAGCGTGATGCCGAAGAGCTGCAGGTCGGTCCTGTCCGCCGCGAACTGTGTGAGCGTCGTGGCCGCCTGCTCGAAGATCATCCAGAACAGCATCGAGGCCACGAACAGCGGGACGTAGGCCACGACACGGGGCCGCTCGGCCGCGGTGACCCGCTTCGAGCGGTACATCACCGTGAGCAGCACGGCCGGCGTCGCCAGCGCCAGGTACGACGTCGCGTCGATGAAGACCTCGACCGCCCAGCCCCCGGCGACGACGACCGCGAGCGCCGTGGCGACCACGACCGCCCCCACGACGAGCAGGCCGAGGCGGAGGACGGCGGGCCGGTCCTCGGGGCGGACCGGGTTGGGCACGTCCGTCCCGGCCCGGCCGAGGTAGCGGTAGCCGCCGACGAAGAAGACCAGGGCGACGGCCATGCCGACCGCCGCGACGGAGAACCCGGCGTGGTACCCCCACGCCCGCTGGACGATGCCCACGACCAGCGGCGCGAAGAGCGACCCGATGTTGATCCCCATGTAGAAGATGGAGAACGCGGGGTCGCGGCGGGGGTCGTCGCGCGCGTACAGCTCGCCCACCATCGAGGAGACGTTCGGCTTCAGCAGCCCGGTGCCGAGCGCGACCAGCCCGATCCCGAGCATGGAGAAGCCGTACCCCGGGACCGTGAGGGACACGTGACCGGCGGCGATGATCACGCCGCCGTACAGCACCGCACGACGGGCGCCGACCACACGGTCCGCGAGCCAGCCACCGATGACGGACACGAGGTAGACGGACGTGCCGTAGATCGACACGAACGCCGCACCCGTGGTGGCGTCCATCGAGAGGCCGCCGTTCGCCACCGTGTCGGTGAGGTACAGCAGCAGGATGGCGCGCATCCCGTAGTAGCTGAACCGCTCCCACAGCTCCGTGCCGGCCAGCGTCGCGAGACCGCGGGGATGCCCGAAGAACGCCCGGTCGCCCTCGTGCTCGGGGTGCGGCGTCGCGGCCTGCGCGGTCATGGGACCGACTCTGGCACCGGTCGCGGGTGCCTGCGACCGCAGGGCCGCTACCGTGGGCGGATGCCCGCGACCGTGATGTGGTTCCGCCGCGACCTCCGGCTCGCCGACAACCCGGCCCTCGTGGCCGCGGTCGAGGCGGCGCGCGCCGACGACGCCGAGGTGGTCGGCCTGTACGTCCTCGACGACGCCCTGTGGTCCGCCGCGGGCGCCAACCGGCTGGCCTACCTCGTGGACTCGCTCGCCGCCCTCGACGCGGCGTGCGGCGGCCGGCTGGTGCTGCGCCGCGGCGACCCGCGCTCCGTCGTGCCGGACGTGGCGCGGGCGGTGGGTGCGCGCGAGGTGCACGCGGCCGCGAGCCACGAGCCGCGCGGGCGGCGCCGCGACGAGGCCGTCCGCGCCGTGCTGGCGGAGCGCGACGCCGAGCTCGTCGAGACGGGCTCGGCGTACGCCGTCTCCCCCGGGCGCCTGCGCACGGGCGGCGGCACCCCGTACCGGGTGTTCACGCCGTTCCGCCAGGCGTGGCTCGACCACGGGTGGCGGGCCCCGGCCCACCGGCCGCGCGAGATCCCGTGGGCGGCGCTGCGGTCCGAGGACCCGCCGCGGGCGACGCCGACCGCCGAGCGGCTGCCGCGGGCCGGCGAGGACGCCGCCCGGCGCCGGTGGCACGCGTTCCTGCGCGAGGGCCTCGCGGGCTACGACGAGGCCCGGGACCGGCCGGACCTGGCGGGGACGTCCGCGATGTCGGTGCACCTGCGCTGGGGCGAGGTGCACCCGCGCACGCTGCTGGCCGACCTCGCCGCGGCCGACGCCCCCGGGTCCGACGTCGCGTCGTACCGTTCCGAGCTGGCGTGGCGCGAGTTCCACGCCGACGTCCTGCACCACCGGCCGGGCGCACGCACCGAGTCCCTGCGCGACGTGGTGCCGGACGACGCCTGGGCGACCGGCCCGGCGGCCGACGCCGCGTTCGAGGCCTGGGCGGCCGGGCGCACGGGGTACCCGCTCGTCGACGCGGGGATGCGTCAGCTCCGGGCCACCGGGTGGATGCACAACCGGGTACGCATGGTCGTGGCGTCGTTCCTCGTCAAGGACCTGCACCTGCACTGGCGGCGCGGTGCCGCCCACTTCATGGCGCACCTGGTCGACGCGGACGTCTCGCAGAACCAGCTCAACTGGCAGTGGGTCGCGGGCACGGGGTACGACGCGGCCCCGTACTTCCGGGTGTTCAACCCCGTGACCCAGGCGCGGAAGTTCGACCCGGAGGGCGACTACGTCCGGCGGTGGGTCCCGGAGCTGCGGGGCGTCGCGGGCCGGGCCGTGCACGAGCCGTGGCGGCTCGACGCCGCGCCGGCCGGGTACCCGGACCGGATGGTCGACCACGCGCACGAGCGCCGCGTGGCGCTGGACGACTTCAGCCGCGCGCGGGGCTGACCGGCCGCGGACGGCAGGCGACGCCGGGGCCGCCCTCAGCGGCGGTCGAGCCGCACCTGGCGGTTCACGTCCTTGTAGAGCAGGTAGCGGAAGGGCTTCGGCCCGCCGGCGTAGCAGGCCTGCGGGCAGAAGGCCCGCAGCCACAGGAAGTCGCCCTCCTGCACCTCCACCCAGTCGCCGTTGAGGCGGTACACGGCCTTGCCCTCGAGCACGTACAGGCCGTGCTCCATGATGTGCGTCTCCGCGAACGGGATGGAGCCGCCGGGCTGGAACGTCACGATGTTGACGTGCATGTCGTGGGCGATGTCGTCGGGGTCGACGAATCGTGTCGTGGCCCACGCGCCGTCGGTGTCCGGCATCGGGACGGGCTCGACGTCCTGCTCGCGCGTAACGAACGACGTGGCGCGGTGCCCCTCGACGGGCTCGTACACCTTGCGGACCCACTGGAACGCCGCCTTGGCGTCGGACCGGTTGCGCAGCGCCCACTCCTCGCCGGCGGCGAGGTAGGCGTACCCACCCGGCTCGAGCACGTGCTCGGTGCCCCCGAACGTCAGGACGAGGGTGCCCTCGGTGACGAAGACGACCGACTGCACGGTGTCCTCGACCTCGCCGCGGTCGGCGCCGCCCCCGGGCGACACCTCGACGACGTACTGGGCGAACGTCGTCGCGAAGCCGTCGATGGGTCGCGCGAGCACCCACAGGCGGGTGGACTCCCAGCCGGGCAGCCGGCTCGTGACGATGTCCCGCAGCACCCCGCGCGGGATGACGGTGTACGCCTCGGTGACGACCGCGCGGTCGGTGAGCAGCTCGGACTGCCCGGGCAGCCCGCCCTGCGGGGTGAAGTAGCGCGTGGTCTGGGTCATGGATGACGCTCCTCGCTCGATCGGGGCGGCCGACGCGGTGCGCACCACGGACGACACTTCCGCTCACCGGAATCACTCTTCTGCTATATGAACCTAGAGCCGCCAGGGACGGGTGTCAAGCAGCCGCCGGACGCACGACGACGCCGGCGCCCGCACTCGTGCGGGCGCCGGCGTCGTCGTGGCCGGGCGGCAGGTCGGGGCGGGCCCGTGGGCCCGCCCCGCGGGGGATCAGTCGGCCCCCTCCCCCGCCCGGAACTCGTCCTCGAGGATGCTCATGACGACGGCGTCGGCCCACCCGTCGCCGTCGCGGTAGGCGTCGCGCAGCCGACCCTCCTCGCGGAAGCCCAGGGAGTCGTACAGCGCCCGCGCCCGGGTGTTCATGCTCATCACCGACAGGCTCACCCGGTGCAGGCCGAGACCCGCGCCGGGCGACCCGTCGGGGCCGTCGGGGTGGTCGGCGGGCGTGAACGCGAACCGCAGCACCTGCGAGATCGCCTCGCGGCCGTACCCGCGCCCCCGGTAGTCGCGCAGCATCCGCAGGCGCAGGTTCGCCGACGCGCGGCCCGTGTCGACCTGGTCGAGGGCGATCTCGCCGATGAGGTCGTCGCTGACGAGCTCGCCGTCGCGCACGGCGGCCGCCGTGACGGCCCAGTCGTAGCGCCCCGGCACCGTGGCCGCGGTCGCCGCCCAGGCGTCGACCTCCGCGCGCGTCGACGACCCGCTCGTGCCCATGCCGGTCAGCCGCCCGCCGTCCGGGTCCTGCACCGACGCCCACAGGCGGTCCGCGTCGCGGGGCTCGATCGGGCGCAGGCGCACGAGCTCCCCGTGGAGCAGGGGGGACCTCATCCCGCGATCCTCTCGAGCACCAGCTCGCGGACGCGCTTGGCGTCCGCCTGCCCCTTCGTCGCCTTCATGACGGCGCCGATGATCGCGCCGACCGGCCCCTGGTTGCCCCCGCGGACCTTCTCCACGACGTCGGGCTGCGCGGCGAGCGCCTCGTCGATCGCGGCCAGCAGCGCGCCGTCGTCCGAGACGACCTCGAGCCCGCGCGCGACGACGACCTGCTCGGGATCGCCCTCGCCCGCGAGGACGCCGTCGAGCACCTGGCGCGCGATCTTGTCGTTGATGCGGCCGGAGTCGACCAGCGACTGCAGCTCGCCGATCTGCGCGGGCGTGATGGCCAGCGCGGCGAGCTCGACCTCGGACTGCTTGGCGCGGCGTGCCAGCTCGCCCATCCACCACTTGCGCGCGGCGGCCGGGCTCGCGCCCGCCGCGATCGTGGCCTCGATGAGGTCGAGGGCGCCCGCGTTGACGACGTCGCGCATCTCGGCGTCGGCGAAGCCCCACTCGTCGTGCAACCGGCGGCGGCGCGCCTGCGGCAGCTCGGGCAGCGTGGCGCGGATCTCCTCGACCCACGCGCGGCTCGGGGCCACCGGGACCAGGTCCGGCTCCGGGAAGTAGCGGTAGTCCTCGGCGTCGGACTTCACGCGGCCGGGCGACGTCGAGCCGTCGTCCTCGTGGAAGTGCCGGGTCTCCTGCACCACGGTGTCGCCGGCGTCCAGGAGCCCCGCCTGCCGGGAGATCTCGTAGCGCACAGCCCGCTCGACGGACCGGAACGAGTTGACGTTCTTGGTCTCGGTGCGGGTGCCGAGCGGCGAGTCGGCGGTGGGGCGCAGCGAGACGTTCACGTCCGCGCGGACGTTGCCGCGCTCCATGCGCGCCTCGGACACGTCCAGCACCCGGAAGATGTCGCGCAGGGCCTGCACGTAGGCGCGGGCCACCTCCGGCGCCCGCTCCCCCGCCCCGGTGATCGGGCGGGTGACGATCTCGACCAGCGGCACGCCGGCGCGGTTGTAGTCCACCAGCGAGTACTCCGCGCCGTGGATGCGCCCGGCGGCGCCGCCGACGTGCGTGTTCTTGCCGGCGTCCTCCTCCATGTGCGCGCGCTCGATCTCGACGCGGTGCACGGTGCCGTCCTCCAGCTCGACGTCGAGCCAGCCGTCGAAGGCGATGGGCTCGTCGTACTGGGAGGTCTGGAAGTTCTTCGGCACGTCCGGGTAGAAGTAGTTCTTCCGGGCGAAGCGGCAGCTCTCCGCGATCTGGCAGTTCAGCGCCAGGCCGATGCGGATCGCGTACTCGACGGCGGTGCCGTTGACCACGGGCAGCGCGCCGGGCAGGCCGAGCGAGACGGGCGTGGTCTGGGTGTTCGGGTCGGCGCCGAAGGACTGCTCGGCCGAGCAGAACATCTTGGTGCGGGTGCCGAGCTCGACGTGCACCTCGATGCCGAGCACCGGGTCGTAGCGCCGCACCGCGTCGTCGTAGTCGACGAGGGCCACCGGGGTGGCGGAGGTCGTGGTCACAGTGGTCTCCGTTCTCAGCCGAGCTCGGGGGCGCGGGCCAGCAGCGGCGCGCCCCACGAGGACTCGAGGGCCGACTCGAGCGCGGCGCCGACGCGGTACAGGCGGTCGTCGGCCTTCGCCGGCGCGAGGATCTGGAAGCCGGTGGGCAGGGCGGCACCGTCGTCCGACGTGGCCAGCCCGTTGGGCACCGAGATGCCGGGCACACCGGCGAGGTTGGCCGGGATTGTCGCGACGTCGTTGAGGTACATCGCGAGCGGGTCGTCCAGCTTCTCGCCGAACCGGAACGCCGTCGTGGGCGCCGTCGGCGAGACCAGCACGTCGGCCGCGGCGAACGCCGCGTCGAAGTCGCGCTGGATGAGCGTGCGGACCTTCTGCGCGCTGCCGTAGTAGGCGTCGTAGTAGCCCGCGCTCAGCGCGTAGGTGCCGAGGATGACGCGGCGCTTGACCTCGTCGCCGAACCCGGCCCCGCGGGTGGCCGCCATGACGCGCTCCGCGGTCACCGGCCCCTCCTCGGGCTCGACCCGCAGGCCGAAGCGCATGCCGTCGAACTTCGCCAGGTTGCTGGAGGCCTCGGACGGCATGATCAGGTAGTACGCGGCCAGGGCGTACTCGAACGACGGGCAGGACACCTCGACGATCTCGGCGCCGGCCTTGGTGAGCAGCTCGAGCGACTCGTGGAACCGCGCCAGCACGCCCGCCTGGTAGCCCTCGCCCTGCAGCTGCGTGACGACGCCGACCCGCAGGCCGGACAGGTCCCCGAGCGCGCCCTCGCGCGCCGCGGCGACGATCGGCGGCAGGGGCTCGGGGATGGACGTCGAGTCGCGCGGGTCGTGCCCGCCGATCAGCTCGTGCAGCAGCGCGGAGTCGAGCACCGTGCGGGTCACGGGGCCCGCCTGGTCCAGCGAGGACGCCATCGCGATGAGGCCGTAGCGCGAGACCCCGCCGTAGGTGGGCTTGACGCCCACGGTGCCGGTGACGGCGCCCGGCTGGCGGATCGAGCCGCCCGTGTCCGTGCCGATCGCGAGCGGCGCCTCAAAGGCCGCGACGGCGGCCGCGGACCCGCCGCCGGAGCCGCCGGGGATCCGCTCGAGGTCCCACGGGTTGTGGGTGTTGCCGTACGCCGAGTGCTCCGTCGAGGAGCCCATGGCGAACTCGTCCATGTTCGTCTTGCCGAGGATCGGCAGGCCGGCCGCGCGGATCTTCTCCACGAGGGTCGCGTCGTAGGGCGGGATCCAGCCCTCGAGGATCTTCGATCCGGCGGTCGACGGCGTGCCCTTGGTGACGACGACGTCCTTGACGGCGATCGGCACGCCGGCCAGCGGGTGCAGCTCCTCACCGGCGGCGCGGCGGGCGTCGACGTCGGCGGCCGTGGCGAGGGCCACCTCGTCGCTCACGTGCAGGTACGCGTGCACGTCGCCGTCGACGGCCGCGATGCGGTCCAGGTGGGCGCGGGTCGCCTCGACGCTCGAGGCCTCGCCGGCGGCGAGGAGCTCGGCGAGGCGCGCGGCGCTCAGGCGGGTCAGGTCCGTCATCTCACTCCTCCCCGAGGATCTGCGGCACGGCGAACCGGCCGTCCTCGGCGTCCGGCGCGGCGGCGAGGACGTCCGCGACGGGCAGCGCCGGCGTCGGCACGTCCTCGCGGAACACGTTCGTCATGGGCAGCGGGTGGCTGGTCGCGGGCACGTCCGGGGTGGCGACCTCGCGCACACGGGCGATCGACTCGACGATGACGTCGAGCTCGCCGGCGAACCGGTCGACCTCCTCCGGGCTCAGGTCGATGCGGGCCAGGGCGGCGACGCGCGCGACCTCGTCTCGGGAGATGGTGGACATGGCCGCCAGTCTAGTGGTCGGCAGGTGTCCCGGAGGTTGTCCGCACGTGACGACCGGGGACGACACGACGGCCGGCGCCGGGGTCCCTCGGACCCGGCACCGGCCGCCCTGCTGCGGCCGTGGCCGGCGCCCCCGTCGCGCCGGTCACGGCCGTTCCTCAGGCCATCCGCTCGTAGGCGGCGGTGGTGAGGAAGTCCACGTACTCGTCGGCCACGGCGACCTCCATGAAGAGCGCGCGCGCCTCGTCGTAGTCGGCGGCGTCGCCGGGGAGCTTCGCCACCTCCTCGGCGACGACGCGGTCGACGAGCTCGCGGGTCACCTTCTCGCCCGAGTCGGCGAGCGTGACGTCGTTGTGCAGCCACTGCCACACCTGCGACCGGGAGATCTCCGCGGTCGCGGCGTCCTCCATGAGGCCGAAGATCGCGACGGCTCCGAGGCCGCCGAGCCAGGCGCGCAGGTACTGGATGCCGACGGAGACGTTGTTGCGCAGGCCCGCCTCGGTGACGGTGCCGGGGGTCTTGTCCACGGCGAGCAGGTCGGCCGCGGCCACCCGCACGTCGTCGCGCGTGCGGTCGATCTGGTTCGGCCGGTCGCCGAGCACCGCGGTGAAGGCCTCGGAGCACGTGGCCACCATGCCGGGGTGGGCGACCCACGAGCCGTCGAAGCCGTCGCCGGCCTCGCGCGCCTTGTCGGCGCGGACCTTGGCGTACGCCTGCTCGTTGGCCTCGGCGTCCTTGCTCGGGACGGCCGCGGCCATGCCGCCGATGGCGTGCGCGCCGCGGCGGTGGCACGTCGAGACCAGCAGCTCGGTGTAGGCCCGCATGAACGGCACCGTCATGGTGATCTGGTTGCGGTCCGGCAGCAGGAAGTCGTGCCCGCGGGTGCGGAAGGTCTTCACGACGGAGAACAGGTAGTCCCAGCGGCCCGCGTTGAGGCCCGCGGAGTGCTCGCGCAGCTCGTAGAGGATCTCCTCCATCTCGAACGCGGCCGGGATCGTCTCGATCAGCACGGTGGCGCGGATCGTGCCGCGCGGGATGCCGAGGGCCTCCTGCGCGAGGACGAACGCGTCGTTCCACAGCCGCGCCTCGAGGTGGGACTCCATCTTCGGCAGGTAGAAGTACGGCCCGTGGCCCTTGTCGATCTGGCGCAGCCCGGCCGTCGCCACGTAGAGGGCGAAGTCGACCAGGCCCCCGGAGGTGCGCTCGCCGTCGACCAGCACGTGCTTCTCGTCCATGTGCCAGCCGCGCGGGCGCACGATGATCGTGGCGAGCTCGTCGTCGGGCTTGAGCGCGTACGACTTGCCGGCCTCGTTGGTGAAGTCGATCTCGCGGTCGATCGCGTCGAGCAGGTTGAGCTGGCCGCCCACCACGCTGCGCCACTGCGGCGTGTTGGCGTCCTCCTGGTCGGCGAGCCAGGCCTTGGCACCCGAGTTGAGGGCGTTGACCGTCATCTTGCGGTCCGTGGGCCCGGTGATCTCGACGCGGCGGTCGACCAGGCCGGGCGCCGGCTCGGCCACGCGCCACGAGTCGTCGGCACGGATGTGCGCGGTCTCCGGCAGGAAGTCGAGCGTGCCCCCGTCGGCGAGCTCCTGGCGACGGCGACGCCGGGCCTCCAGCAGCTCGAGGCGCCGGGCGCCGAGCTTCCGGTGCAGGGTCGCGATCAGGTCGAGCGCGGCCGGGGTGAGCACCTCGGGGTCGCGCTCGCCGATCTCGGCGGTGATGGTCAGGCCGTCGGGGAGCTCCACGACAGTGCCTCCTTGGTCTCGTGGATTGCGGAATTGAAGTTACGCCTGGCGGAAACCCTAGCGCCTCGCGGCGCCGGCGGCACCCACCAGCCGCTCGCGGAGCGCGGCCACGTGACCGGTGGCCTCGACGTCGTACTGCGCGGTGCGGACGGTGCCGTCCGGGTCCACGACGAACGTGGAGCGGTGCATGCCGTCGAAGCTCCGCCCGTCGACCGTCTTCGGGCCCCACGTGCCGTACGCGTCGGCCACCGCGTGGTCCGCGTCGCTCAGCAGCGGGAAGGTCAGGTGCTCGGCCTCGGCGAACGCCCGCACGTCGGCGACCGGGTCCGCCGAGACCCCCAGCACCGCGTAGCCGGCCCCCGCCAGCGAGGCCAGGTTGTCCCGGAAGTCGCAGGCCTCGGTCGTGCAGCCCGGGCTGCCGGCCTTCGGGTAGAAGTACACGACCACCCCCCGGTCGGCGGCCGCCCGCACCGCGGCGAGCGACACGTCGTCGCCGTGGGCGTCGGGCAGCGTGAAGTCGGGGGCGACGTCTCCGGGCCGGAGCTGGGTCATGGCGGGTCTCCTTCGTCTCGTGCGCGTCGGACGGCGGGGCTCAGGCCCCGGCCGGGTGGTCGCTCGGGCGGTCCGCCGGAGCAGGTGCGCCGGCGTGGCGCAGCAGCCGGCCCGTGGGCCGGTCGCCCACCGGGCGGCCGCGCAGCAGGGTGCGCCGCGCCACGCCGGTCAGGTCACGGCCCGCGTAGGGCGTCACCGGGTTCTTGTGGTGCAGGCGCCGCGGGTCCACCACGAACGCCTCGTCGGGCGCGAAGACGACGAGGTCGGCGTCCTTGCCCACCGCGATCGCGCCCTTGTCCTCCAGGCCCACCAGCCGCGCCGGCCCCTCGGACATCCAGCGCACCACCTGCTCCAGCGCGACGCCGCGGCGGCGCGCCTCGCTCCACACCACGGCCAGGCCGAGCTGCAGCGACGACACGCCGCCCCAGGCCGTCGCGAAATCGCCGTCGGCCGGCTCCTTGAGCTCGGCGGTGGCCGGCGAGTGGTCCGTCACCACGATGTCGATGGTGCCGTCCGCCAGGCCCTGCCAGAGGCCGTCCTGGTTGCCCTGCTCGCGGATCGGCGGGCAGCACTTGTACGCGGTCGCCCCGTCGGGGACGTGCTCCGCGTCCAGGGACAGGTAGTGCGGGCAGGTCTCGACCGTCAGGCGCACGCCCTCGGCGCGGGCGGCCGCGATCTGCGGCAGGGACCCGGCGTCCGACAGGTGCAGCACGTGGGCACGCGCGCCGGTGGCCCGCGCGGCGTCGATCACCGCGGCGATCGCCGCCGACTCGGCCCCGGCCGGCCGCGAGGCGAGGAAGTCGCGGTAGTGCCGCCCCGGCTCGTGCGGCGCCGAGGAGAGGGCGTCCGGGTCCTCCGCGTGCACGATCATCAGCCCGTCGAAGGTGCGCAGCTCGGCCAGGTCGAGACGCAGCTCGTCGTCGTCGAGGTGCCCGAACTCCGGCACGCCGGAGTCCGCGAGGAAGCACTTGAACCCGAAGACCCCGGCCTCGTGCAGCGGCCGCAGGTCCCCGGTGCTGCCCGGGACGGCGCCGCCCCAGAAGCCGACGTCGACGAAGGCCTGGTCAGCGGCGCGCCGCTGCTTGGTCTCGAGGTTCGCCACGGTCGTCGTGGGCGGCACCGAGTTCAGCGGCATGTCGACGATCGTCGTCACGCCGCCGGCCGCGGCGGCGCGGGTGGCGGTCGCGAAGCCCTCCCACTGGGTGCGGCCCGGCTCGTTGACGTGCACGTGCGAGTCGACCAGGCCGGGCAGCAGCACCTCGTCCGCGGCCAGCTCGTGCACCTCGTCGCCGACGAGGCCGGTCCCCAGCGGCACGACCGCAGCGACGCGACCGTCCGTCACGCCGACCTCGACCGCCCGCTCCCCCTCGGGGGTGACCGCCCGGGCGGCGCGCAGCACCAGGTCGTGGCGGACCTCGCCGGGGACCGTGGCGCGCGGGACGGCGGACTCGGTGGTTCGGCTCGTGGGTGCGGTCGTCATGCGTGCTCCGTCCGTGTGGGGGCCGTCGCCGGGCGGGCGACGGCGGGGGCGTCGGTCACGAGGCGCGCGGCCAGGGTCTCGAGCAGCGGCCCGGCCTGCGCGACGCAGGTCGCGACGTCCGGCTCGACGTCGGTGAGGGCGTGCACCGCCGCGAACCCCGCTGCGGCGGCCTGATCGGCGTCGAGCGCCGTCCGGCCGCAGACCGCCACGACGGGTACTCCCGCGGCGGTGGCGGCCGCGGCGACCCCGACCGGGGTCTTGCCGTGCAGCGACTGGGCGTCGAGGCTCCCCTCCCCCGTGACGACGAGGTCCGCGCCGGCGAGCCGGCCGGCGAACCCCGTCAGGTCGAGGACCACCTGCACGCCGGGGCGGCGCAGCGCGCCCAGCAGGAGGCACGCGAAGCCGACGCCGCCGGCCGCGCCGGCCCCGGGAGCGGCCGCGTGCGCCACCGCGCCCGTCACGCCACCGGTGGCCAGCACGTCGACCCAGGCCGCCAGCCCGCGCTCGAGCTCCGCGACCGTCGCGGGGTCGGCGCCCTTCTGCGGGCCGTAGACGGCGGCAGCGCCCGACGGCCCGAGCAGCGGGTTGTCGACGTCGCTCGCCAGCACGATCTCCGTGTCCGCGAGCGCCGGGTGCAGCCCGCTGAGGTCGACGTCCACCAGGCCGCCCAGGTGCCCGCCTCCGTCGGCGAGGTCGCCCGCGGGGCCGAGCAGCCGGGCGCCGAGCGCGGCGAGCATCCCCGCCCCGCCGTCGGTGCTCGCCGAGCCGCCCACGCCCACCACGATCTCGCGGGCGCCCGCGTCGAGCGCGTGCGCGATCACCTCCCCGAGCCCCCGCGAGGTGGCGGCGAGGGCCGTCTCGCGGGACGGGACCACCATCGCGAGCCCGCAGACGGCCGCCATCTCGACGACGGCGGTGCCGCCACGCCGGGCGTACCGGGTGGCGACGGGCTCGCCGAGCGGGCCGGTCGCCGTCGTCCCGACGGGCGCGAAGCCCGCCGCGAGCGCCGCGTCGACGGTGCCCTCGCCGCCGTCGGCCACGGGGAGCTCGCAGGTGACGACGCCGGGGGCCGCACGGCGCAGGCCGGCCGCCAGGTGGGCGGCGACCCGCGCCGCGGACAGCGAGCCCTTGAACGTGTCGGGCGCGAGGAGCACGCGGGCGGGTCCGCCCGTGCGCGCCGTCGTCCTGGTCACGGTCGCCGCCTCAGTCGAGGTGCGCGACGGCGGTCGGCGAGTCCTGCGCCGAGATGGCGAGGTCCTCGAACTCGTTGACGCCGTTCAGCTCGGCGCCCATCGCGATGTTGGTGACGCGCTCGAGGATCACCTCGACCACCACCGGCACCCGCAGCTCCGCCGTCATGGCCTGCGCCTTGGCGAACGCGGCCCCCAGGTCGTCCGGGTCGGTCACGCGGATCGCCTTGCAGCCCAGCGCCTCGGCGACCTTCACGTGGTCGACGCCGTAGCCCTGGGGCTCCCCCGCGGCCTGCCCCACGTTGATGTTCTCGAAGGCGAGGGACACGTGGTAGTCCATGTCGAAGGCGCGCTGCGACTGGCGGATGAGGCCCAGGTAGGCGTTGTTCACCACGACGTGCACGTACGGCAGGTGGTGCTGGGCGCCGACGGCGAGCTCCTCCAGCATGAACTGGAAGTCGTAGTCGCCGGACAGCGCGACGACGTTCCCCTCCGGCAGCGCCCGCGAGACGCCGAGCGCGGCGGGGCCGGTCCAGCCGAGCGGGCCGGCCTGCCCGGCGTTGATCCAGTGCCGCGGGGAGTAGGTGTGCAGCAGCTGGGCGCCGGCGATCTGCGACAGGCCGATCGTGGTGACGTAGACGGTGTCGCGGCCGAAGGCCCGGTTCATCTCCTCGTACACGCGCTGCGGCTTGATCGGCACCTCGGTGAAGTGCGTCTTGCGCAGCAGCGTGCGCTTGCGCTCCTGGGCGGACGCGGCCCACGCGGCGTAGTCCGGCACCCGGCCGGCGGCCTTGCGCTCCGCGGCCACGTCGAGCGCGGTGCGCAGGAAGGCGCCCGCGTCGGAGACGACGCCGTAGTCGGGCGCGAACACACGGCCGATCTGCGTGGGCTCGATGTCCACGTGCACGAAGGTGCGGCCCTCGGTGTAGGTCGCCAGGCCCCCGGTGTGGCGGTTGGCCCACCGGTTGCCGACGCCGAGCACGAAGTCGGACTCCAGGAACGTCGCGTTCCCGTAGCGGTGGGACGTCTGGATGCCGACCATGCCCGCGGCGAGCGGGTGGTCGTCGCCGATCGCTCCCCAGCCCATGAGCGTCGGCACGACCGGCACCCCGAGGGTCTCGGCCAGCTCGACCAGCTCGGCCTCCGCGCCGGCGTTGATGACCCCGCCGCCGGCGACGATCAGCGGGCGCTCCGCGGCCAGCAGCATGTCGAGGGCCTTCGCGACCTGCTCCCGGGTCGCCGCGGGGCGCTCCACCGGCAGCGGCTCGTAGGCCTCCGGGTCGAACTCGATCTCGGCCTGCTGGACGTCGATCGGCAGGTCGATCAGCACCGGCCCAGGCCGGCCCGACCGCATGAGCTGGAACGCCTTCGCGAACGCCCCGGGCACCTGCGACGCCTCGAGGACGATCTTGGCCATCTTCGTGACCGGCGCGGCGATCGACGCGATGTCGACCGCCTGGAAGTCCTCCTTGTCGAGCTTGGCCACGGGCGCCTGCCCGGTGATGCACAGCATCGGGACCGAGTCCGCGGACGCGGCGTACAGGCCCGTGATCATGTCCGTGCCCGCCGGGCCCGAGGTCCCGATGCAGACACCGATGTTGCCGTGCGCGGCGCGCGAGTAGCCGTCGGCCATGTGCGACGCGCCCTCGACGTGCCGGGCGAGCACGTGGTGGATCCCGCCGTGCTTGCGCATGGCGTCGTAGAACGGGTTGATGGCGGCGCCCGGCAGGCCGAAGGCCTCCGTGGCACCCTCCTTCGCCAGGATGGCGACCGCGGCGTCGACCGCGCGCATGCGGGGCATGATGCTCTCCTTCGAGTCTTCGGAAAGAACAGGTGTCGCCGTCAGGCGATCCGTGGGGCGACCGAGCCTGCGTCTCCGTCTCAGTCGCGGCCGGACAGGCGCGCGAGGGCCCGGAACAGGCCGGAGTGGTCCAGGTCGCCGTCGCCCTCGGCCCGGGCGGCGGCCATGAGCTGGGCGACGACGGCCCCCACGGGGGCGACGACGCCCTCCTCGCGGGCGGCCGACGTGAAGATGCCCAGGTCCTTGTGGTGCAGGTCGATGCGGAAGCCCGGCGCGAACTCACGGTCCAGCATCTTGGCGGCCTTCTGGTTCAGCACCGCGGAGCCGGCGAGCCCGCCCCCGAGCACCTCGACCGCCGCCGTCGTGTCCACCCCGTAGGCCTCGAGGAAGATCACGGCCTCCGCGAGCAGCGCGATGTTGCCCGCGACGATGAGCTGGTTCGCGGCCTTGACCGTCTGGCCGGAGCCGGACGGGCCGACGTGCACGACCGTGGTGCCGACCGCGTCGAACACCTCGGACGCCGCGGCGAAGTCGTCCGCCTCGCCGCCGACCATGATCGACAGGGCCGCGTTCTTCGCGCCCGCCTCGCCGCCCGAGACCGGCGCGTCGAGGAAGCGGAAGCCGGCGGCGCGGGCCTGCTCGGCCAGCGCGATCGTCACGTCCGGGCGGATCGAGGAGAAGTCGATGATCAGGGTGCCCGGCTGGGCGTTGGCGAGGACGCCGTCGTCGCCGGTGAGGACGCCCTCGACGTCCGGGGAGTCCGGGACCATGACGGCGACGACGTCCGCCGCCTTGACGGCCTCGGCCACGGACGACGCCGCGGTGCCACCGGCCTCGACCAGGGGCTGGGCCTTGGCGGCCGTGCGGTTGTACCCGACGACGGTGTGGCCGGCGTCCTGCAGGTGGACGGCCATCGGGCTGCCCATGATGCCGAGGCCGATGAAGGCGATGGTGCTCATCGTGGTGTCCCTTCGGGAAGTGGTGTGGGTGCGCGACTGCGGCCTCGGCTCAGGCGCGGTCCTCGCGCGGCAGCCAGGCGAACGGGTGGACGTCGGCCGTGGAGTACTCCAGGCCGACCGGCCCGGCGTAGCCCGCGGCGCGCAGGTCGTCGATCCACCGCTGGATCGGCAGGTCGCCGCTGCCCGGGGCGCCGCGGCCGGGGGCGTCGGCGACCTGCACGTGGGCGACGCGGTCGGCGTGGTTCTTGAGGTCGACGTCGACGTCGGCCCCGTTCACCGCCAGGTGGTAGACGTCGAACAGCAGGCCGAGGTTGGTCTCGCCGTGCTCGGCGGCCACCCGGTCCAGGACGGCGACGGCGTCGTCGGACGTCCTGAGCGGGTAGGCGTCGGCGCCCGAGACCGGCTCGACCAGGACGGTGCCGCCGATGCGGGCGACCGCCCGGGCCGCCAGCGCCAGGTTCTCGGCACCGAGCTCGTCCTGCGCGGCGGCGTCCTCCCCCTCGACCCGGTTGCCGTAGAGCGCGTTGAACGCCCGGCAGCCGGTGCGCTCGCCGATGCGGGCGACGACGTCGAGGTTCTCGCGCAGCTCGGCGGAGCGTGCGGGCCAGGAGACCAGGCCGCGGTCGCCGCCCGGCATGTTCCCCGCGTCGAAGTTCAGGCCGGTCAGCTGGACGCCGGCGTCCGCGATCGCGCCGACGAACGCGTCGACCTCGTCGGCGGCCGGGGTCGAGGAGGCGAAGGGCCACCAGAACTCGACGCCCTCGAAACCGGCGGCCTTGGCCGCCGCGGGCCGCTCGAGGAGCGGGAGGTCGGTCAGCAGGATCGAGCAGTTCACGGTGTAGGGGATCTGGTCCGCCATCGGTGCCCTCTTTCGTGAAGTGGAAGTTCAGTTCCTTGTTGTGGAAACACTACGGGAGGCTCTGCCCGCGGTCAACCCCTGCGGTCACGACGACGGCCCCGGACAGCACGAGGGCCCGGCAGGAGGAGTCCTCCTGCCGGGCCCTCACCCCGCGAGGTAGTGCCTGCCGTACTGCGGTCGTGCGCTCAGGGCACTACCGCGGCGCCGCGGGCACTACCTCGCGGAACGACCTCGACGGTCAGCCCTGCGCGGCAGGGCGCGCCACCATCGCGACGAGCTCGTCGACCCCGAGCCCCACCGCCCCGGCGACCTCGTCGCCGCTCAGCGCGCCGCAGTCGAGCCCGCGCTTGAGGAACCACGCGAGGGCCTTGGCCGTCGCGGGCTCGTCGAGCACGGCACCGGAGACCTGGTGGACGTAGTCGTGCAGACGCCGCGCCGCGGGCTCGAAGCCCTCGCGGTAGAACGCGTACGTGGCCGCGAAGCGGCTCGGCAGCTGCGCGGGGTGCAGGTCCCACCCCTGGTAGAACCCGCGCTCCAACGAGCGGCGCACCAGGCGGCCGTGGTTCGCCCAGGCCGCGCGCACCCGCTCGTCGTCGCCCACGGGCAGCTCGTTCGTCGAGCCGTCGGAGAGCCGCACACCCGTGCCGGCGGCCGCGAGCTGCATGACCTCCTTGGCCAGGTCCGCGGCCGGGTGCTCCATCGACTGGTACGCCGCCGCGATGCCGAGCGACGCCGAGTAGTCGTACGTGCCGTAGTGCAGGCCGCTGACCCGCCCCTCGCCGGCCTGGATCATCCGGGCGACGGTCGCCGTGCCGGCGGCGTCGAGGATCGACTGCGGCGTCTCGACCTGCACCTCGAAGCGCAGCCGCCCCGCAGGCAGGCCGACCCCTCGCTCGATGCGCTCGCACACCGTGACCATCGCCTCGACCTGCGCCACCCCGGTGACCTTGGGCAGCATAACCACCAGCCCGGCGGGCAGGTCGCCCGACCCCGCGAGCGCGCTGAGGAACAGGTCGAGCGTCCGCAGCCCGCGGGCGCGCGTCGGCCGTTCCAGGCACTTGAACCGGATCCCGACGAACGGGGGCGCCACGCCCTGGTCGAGCTCGGCACGCAGCGCGGCCGCCGTCGCGAGCGTGACGGCGTCCTCCTCGGCGTCCGGGTGGGCGCCGTACCCGTCCTCGAGGTCGATGCGCAGGTCCTCGATCGGCTCGGCGTCCAGCTTGCGCAGCACCTGGGCGGCGACCGCCTCCCGCAGGTCCGGGCGCACCCCGGCCGCGGCGACGAGCGCGTCGGCGCCGTGCCGGTCGACGGCGGCGCGAGCCTGCACCCCCCAGTCGCGCGCGAGGCCCGCGGCGTACCGGTGCGCGGGCACGTAGACCGTGTGCACCGGCTGCCGCGCCACGTCGTCCCCCGGGTACGTAGCCTCGAGGTAGGCGTCGTGGCGGGCGAGGCGACGCTCGACGTCGTCCAGCGTCGTCTGGTCGAGGGTGGTCTTCCGCTCGTCGGTCACCGCGCGGCACCGGCCTTCTCGCCGCCGCGCAGGGCGCGGTCCACGTGCTGCGCGAGCCGTTCGGCGTCCTCGGTGCGCACGGACTCGGTCGGGACCTCCTTGACGCCCTCGGCCCGCACCGCCTCCGCGACGGCCTCGGCCACGCGGTGGTCGAACACGCCCGGGATGATGAACGCGGGGTTGAGCTCGGAGTCCTCCACGACGGAGGCGATCGCCACGGCGGCGACGCGCAGCATCTCGTCGGTGATCTGCGTCGCGCCCGCGTCGAGCAGCCCCCGGAACAGGCCGGGGAACGCGAGCACGTTGTTGATCTGGTTCGGGTAGTCGCTGCGGCCCGTCGCCACCACGGCGGCGGTCTCCCCCGCGGCGATCGGGTCGACCTCCGGCGTCGGGTTGGCCAGCGCGAAGACGATCGCGCCGTCGTTCATCCGCGCGACGTCCGCACCGGTGAGGATGTTGCCCGCCGAGACGCCGACGAAGACGTCGGCACCCTCGAGGCCGTCTCGGAGCGTCCCGGTGAAGCCGGTCGGGTTGGTGTTCTCGACGATCCAGGTGCGGTTGGGGTCGGTGCCCGCCGACTCGGTCGTCAGCGCACCGTTCCGGTCGAAGCCGATGACGTCCTTGGCGCCCTGGGCGAGGAGCAGCCGGATGATCGCCGAGCCGGCCGCGCCGACGCCCGACACCGCGATCCGCACGTCCTCGATCTTCTTGCCCGTGACCTTCAGCGCGTTGACGAGCGCCGCGAGCACCACGATCGCGGTGCCGTGCTGGTCGTCGTGGAAGACGGGGATGTCGAGCTCCTCGCGCAGCCGGGCCTCGATCTCGAAGCAGCGCGGCGCGGAGATGTCCTCGAGGTTCACGCCGCCGAACCCGGGGGCGATCGCCTTCACGGTCCGGATGATCTCCTCGGTGTCGGTCGTGTCGAGCGCGATCGGCCAGGCGTCGACGTCCGCGAACTGCTTGAACAGCGCCGCCTTGCCCTCCATCACCGGCATCGCGGCCTTCGGCCCGATGTCGCCGAGGCCGAGCACGGCGGTACCGTCGGTGACCACCGCGACCGTGTTGCGCTTGATGGTCAGCCGGCGGGCGTCCTCGGGGCGGTCGGCGATGGCGAGGCAGACCCGGGCGACGCCCGGCGTGTACGCCCGCGACAGGTCCCGACGGGTCTTCAGCGGCACCTTGGGGGCGACGGCGATCTTGCCGCCCAGGTGCATGAGGAACGTCGAGTCGGACATCTTGAGCACCCGCACGCCCTCGAGCGCGTCGAGGGCCGCGACGATCCGCTCGCCGTGCTCGGCGTCGACGGTGTCGCAGGTGACGTCGACGACGATCACCTCGGCGTGCGACTGGGCGATGTCGACACCCATGACCGACGCACCGGCCACCGTCACCTCGTGGACGATCTCGCTCGTCGCGCGCTGGGTGGCCGGCGCCTCGACGCGCAGGGTGATCGTGTAGCTCGGGCTGGGCATCGCCATGGTCGTGGTGTCCTTTCGACGTTCTGCTGACGGTCAGTTTCGAGATGTGGAATGATGCTTCTGGCGGTCGGCTCCCGAGGTACGGGCCGGCCACGTTCTTCGACTCGCTCGCGCGCGGCGCCGTCGCCGGTGCGGGCAGAAAGGGGCATGACCATGGCGAACGGTGGCGGCGTCCAGTCCGTGGACCGAGCGATCGACCTGCTCGAGATCATGACCGATCTCGGCGGCGAGGCGGCCCTGAGCGAGCTCGCCACGGCTGCCGAGCTCCCGCTGCCGACCATCCACCGGCTCATGCGCACCCTGGTGACGCGAGGCTACGCCCGCCAGCTGCCGTCGCGGCGATACACGCTGGGCCCGCGGCTCATCCGTCTCGGGGAGAGCGCCGGGCGGCAGGTCGGCGCCGGCGCCCGCCCGCACCTCGAGCGGCTGGCCCGTGAGCTCGGCGAGACCGCCAACCTCGCGATGATCGACCGCGACATGGTGGTCTACGTGGCCCAGGCCTCGTCGTCCCACTCGATGCGGATGTTCACCGAGGTCGGCCGCCGGGTCTACTGCCACTGCACCGGGGTGGGCAAGATGGTGCTCGCCGAGCTCCCCGACTCGACGATCAGGGAGATCGTCGGGCGGGTAGGGATGCCCCCCGCCACGGACCAGTCCATCACGACCGTCGAGGGCCTGCTCACCGAGATGGCCACCATCCGCGAGCAGGGCTACTCCGTGGACGACGGCGAGCAGGAGATCGGGGTGCGCTGCTTCGCGGTCCCGGTCCCCGGCGCGCCGACGCCCACCGCCGTGTCGGTCTCCGGGCCCGCGGCGCGCGTGACGTACGAGTTCGGCGAGACCGCCCTGCCGCTCCTGCACGACGCCGCGCGGCAGATCTCCGCCGAGCTGCTGTCCGCGGCCTGACCGCCGCGGGCTCACGACCCCTCCGTCTCCGCGGCGGTGGCGGCGGCCGCGAGCCGGGCCTCGTCCGGGCCTGTCGCGCGAGGCCCGGCGCCCGCCGCGACGCGCGCCCCGTCCCGGACCTCCAGGACGTCCGGGACGCCGTCGGCGTCGAGGTCGATCGCCGAGAGGCAACCCGAGCGCCGGCCGTGGCCGTGGCGGACGCGCGCCCGCACGTCGGCGTTGAGCCGGGCCCGTCGCTCGTCCAGCCGCTCGGCGTCGAGGCGGGCGAAGTACTCCTGCCGGCGCTGCTCCTGCTCGGTGGTCACGACGAGGCGTGCGGAGGAGCCCGCGGTGAACACCGACGGGTCCTTGTGGCGCCCGCGGCGGAGCTCGTTGAACACGAGGTTGAGCAGTACCGCCACGACGGCCGCCGCCGCGATGCCCGAGTGGAAGATCATGCCGACCCACTCGGGGAACCGGTCGTAGAACTCGGGCACGGCGATGGGGATCACGCCGAAGCCGATCGCCACCGCGACGAGCGTGAGGTTGAGGTTCCCCTCGTACTCCACGCGTGACAGCGTGCGGATCCCGGAGACGGCCACGGAGCCGAACAGGACGATGCCCGCTCCCCCGAGCACCGGCTCCGGGATGGCTGCGACGACGCGCCCCAGCACGGGCACGAGCCCGAGGCCGAAGAGCACGGCGCCGCCCGCGGCCACCGCGAAGCGCGACTTGATGCCCGTGATGGCCACGAGCCCCACGTTCTGGGCGAAGGCCGACGCCGGGAACGAGTTGACGAACGGCGCGAGGACCGTCGCGGCCATGTCGGCGCGCAGCCCGTCCCCGACGCGGCGCTCGTCCACCTCGGTGTCCAGCACCTCGCCGATGGCGATGAGGTCCGCCGTCGTCTCCGTCATGATCACGAGGACGACGATCGTCATCGAGAGGATCGCGCCGACCTGGAAGACGGGCGGCCCGAACGCGAAGATCTCCGGCAGGGCGATCGCCGGCCCCTCGTCGACCGCCGAGAAGTCCGCGAGCCCGAACGGCAGCGCGGCGAGGGTTCCCAGGACCAGCCCGAAGAGGATGGACAGCCGCGAGATCGTGCCCGTGAGGAAGCGGCTCAGCACGAGCACCACGACGAGCGTGCCCAGAGCGAGCAGCACGTGGGGCACGGAACCCCAGTCGTCCGCCTGCGGGTCGCCGCCCATCATCCACTGCGCCGCGGTGGGCAGCAGCGACAGCCCGATCACCGTGATGATGGTCCCGGTGACCACGGGCGGGAAGTACCGCACGATCTGGGCGAAGAACGGGCTGATCGCCAGGCCGATCGCGCCCGCGACGAGGATGGCGCCGAACACCGCGGGCAGCCCGCCGTCGCCGGTCGCGACGGCCACCATGGTGGAGACCGTGGCGAACGAGATCCCCTGCACGAGCGGGAGCCGGGAACCGAAGAACGGCAGCCCGAGCGTCTGCAGGGCCGTGGCGAGACCGCTCACCAGCAGGGCCGACGACACCAGCAGGCCGATCCCCGCGCCGCTGAGGCCGGCGGCCTGCCCCACGATGATCGGCGGCGCGATGACGCCGCCGTACATCGTCATGATGTGCTGCAGCCCGTAGAGGAACGTCCTGCCGAGCGGGTAGCGCTCGTCCTCGGGTCGCGACCCGCCGGACGCGGTGGTCCCCCGCGCCGTGCTCGTCGTGGTCGTCGTCGTCATGTCGATGCTCCTTCGAACCGACGTCGGGGTGAGCGGCTCAGCAGAAGCCCGCCGCGGTCTCCCAGGCCCGGGGCTCCGCGGCGGCGCCCTCGCGCTTCACCTCCGCCTCGATCTTGCCGTACGGCCGGTCGGCGACGTAGAAGACCTCGTTGGGGTTCTCCATCCCGAAGGGCTCGAAGTCCACGACGAAGTGGTGCAGGTTCGGCATGGAGAACTTGATCTCCCCGATCTCCGGGTGGGCCTCCAGCACGCGCTTGCCCATCTGGTAGAGCGTCTGCTGCAGCGCGAGCGAGTGCACGTCCGCGAACGTCTCGAGCAGCAGCCGGCGCACGTCGTCGTACACCGCGTTGAAGTCGATGTCGAGCGTCGTGTAGCGCCACCGGGCCGTGACCGACGTCGCGAGGATCCGGTCGGTGGTCTCCTGCAGCGTGGTGAACCGGTCCTTGGGGAAGCCGTGGAACTCCGAGCCCGTGGACTTCAGCACCTTGAGGTCCTCCAGGCCCGCGACGACGAAGACCTCGTCCCCGTCGCGCTGCACGAGGGCGGTGCGCGTCTCGGTCCCGCCCTTGACGAAGGCGTGGTCGTGCTCGCCGTCGGTCACGTGGCTCTCGAGCGAGGACGGGATGTGCTCCCAGGTGTACTCCTTGGCCTCCCAGCGCCCGCCCTCGATCCAGTCGAAGCTCGAGGTGAAGTGCTCGGAGAGGCGGATCGCGAACTGCTCGGGCGAGGCGATGCCCTCCTTCGCGAGCGCGAAGATCGTGTTCTTCTGCGTGTCGGTCGGGACGACGCGACCCTGGTCGCCGTCGATGTGCGCGGCGGAGAAGTCGCCGCGCAGCTGCGACGTCACCGAGAGCTCGGTGATCCGGTGACGCGACTGGTCGCGGTCGACCTTCATGACGCGGACCTCGGCCTTGCCGTACTGGTTGTCGCCCAGCACGATCGTGCCCGTCTGCGTCTCGGTGGCGGTGGCGGTCATCTCGCTAGCTCCTTTGATAGATGACGTGATCGATGGTGCGCCCCGTGCCAGGGACCGTCGAGACGGTCTCGGTACGTCGGTGTACGCGAGGCCGCGGCGTCGGTGCCGCGGCCGGGGAGGTGGCCGCGCCGCTCAGCTGCCGCGGTACGTCGAGTACGCGAACGGGCTGAGCAGGCAGGGCACGTGGTAGTGGTCGCGTCCCTCGGTGACGAAGAAGTCGATCGTGACGGACGGGTAGAACGTCGGGACGCCCTGGGCGGCGAAGTAGTCCCCGGTCGCGAACGTGACGCGGTAGGTGCCGGGGACGAGTGCGGCCGGCCCGAGCTCCTTGACGCGCCCGTCCTCGTCCGTCGTCGCCGTGGCCAGGCGCGTCGCGGCGTCGCCGTCGACACTCCAGAGCGTCACGGGCACACCGGCCGCCGGCGTCCCCGACACCGCGTCCAGGACGTGGGTGGTGATGTGCGAGGTCATGCGAGCTCTCCCTCGAGTCTCAGGACGGCGATCTCCCGCAGCTGTTCGGCGGCGATCCTCCGCTCCGTGGTGGCGTCGTGGCCCAGGCGCTCCTGGAGCGAGGCGAGGATCTCCTCGGCGCTCCGCCCGGCCGCGCGGATGAGGAACACGTGCCCGAACCTCTCCTCGTAGGCACGGTTGCCGTCCTGCAGCCGCTCGGCGATGTCGCGGTCCGACGTGTCCACGCCGGCCTGCTCCTGACGCGAGTGTGCGGCGTCCGCCGCGTCGCCGTCGGCCCGCTCCCCGATGCGCGGGTGCCGCGCCAGCGCCGAGTCCACCTCCGCGTCCGTCCAGGGGTCCGCGACCGTGCGAGCCGCGTCCAGCGCCGCCGCGACGTCGGCGTACGGGCGGTGGGCCACGACCGCGTCGGCCCACCGGTCGACGGCCGCGCACGACAGCACCAGGTCCCGGGCCACCTCACGGTCCGCGGTGTTGAACGACTCGAGTGCAGCACTCGTCATCGAGCGTTCCTCCTCAGCCTCTTCCATTCTATGGAATTCTGCTTCCGTTTCGTGAAGTCTTGCGCGCGACGGACCCTCATGTCAAGTTTGCGCCCGGGCACCCCGCGGCCGGTACCGGAGCCATGGCTCCGCCCGCCCAGGAGCACCGTCGCGAGAGGATCCCGCCGGTTCCAGGGACAGTCCCGCCGTGCTGGATCGGACCTCGTCGGACGTGGTCCGGTGCGCCGCGCCCGCGTGTGGGGCTCGGCGCAGGCATGCGGTCCGTCGATCTGCCCTGGGCCTCGAGCACGCAGCTGGGCCGAAGCCTCTCAGTACCGCGCGGCGAGCACCCACGACGAAGTGCCGCACGACGCGGGGGGGGCGTTGTGGGCCCGATCGCTTCCAGGGACTGCGCGCTACCCATCCGGCCTCGTGGGACCGTGCGCACTGCGGGAGTATCGACTCCGGGCATTGCCTGCCGCGGACCAGGGTCGCGGGCCGGGCAGCCCTTGCCGACCTGACGACGCGTGGTCGGCACTATCTGCTGCCGGCACACGCCTCGTCCGGTCGGTGCCAGGTCGGATCGCGAGCTGCCGCGCTCAGTTGAGTCCCCGATAGTGGTGTAGCGCGGTCGCCAGGGTCGTCGCCGAGATCTTCGGCGAGACTATCAAGCACACTGTTGAGTTCTCAAACAACCGACGCACACCATCCAAGACCAGGAATCCCATCCCGACCCCGTCCGGGGCAACCCTTCAACCTTACCAGGTTCCGGCCTTTCCTTCCAACCCGCTCTCCGGCGGATCATCCGGTCCGACCTGCGTTCCCGCAAGGCCCTCGCACCGTCTCCAGGGTCCACGAAGGAGCCCTATCCTCGATGTGAGTTCCAGCCCCGGTCGGCCACCTGCGGTGTCCGTCTCCCTGTCGGGCTGACGTCATGGAACATTACACGCTCCGGGGCCTGCTCACCAACTCGCACCGGGGTGACCCGGGGCACACGCCTCCGGCGCTCGCGCAGGCCGCCTCGAGGGCCCGCCAGAGGTCGGTGCGGAGCGTCCGCGGCGGCGCCATCGTCCCCTCGCCCCTTCCTGGCGCACGACGTCCCCGCCGGGACCGCCGTCGTACATTCGGCACCGTGACCACCGCCGCAGCACACACACCCGCCGTCCGTGCCGCACGCCCCGAGGAGGCCGCGGAGCTCGCCTGGCTCGCCGCGCTCACGTTCCCCCTCGCCTGCCCCGCCGGGACACCCGTCGCGACCATGGCGGCCCACATCGCCGACCGGCTGTCCCCCGTCCGCTTCCGCACCTGGGCACGGTCGCCCGAGCATGCTCTTCTCGTCGCCGCCGGCACCGGCGACGTCCCCGAGCCCGTCGGCTACGCCCTCGTCTCCTTCGGGTTGCCCGACGGGGCCGCGGAGCGCGACGCCCTGCTCGCGGCCACCGGCGACGAGGGGCCGTACGCCGAGCTGTCGAAGATCTACGTGCACCCGGGAGCCCAGGGCTCGGGCGTGGCCGGAGCGCTCATGGACGCGTCGGTCGCCGCCGCCGCGGCGCTCGCCGTCGACCACGGGCACCCCGGGGCGCCCCTCTGGCTCGGCACCAACGGCGAGAACGCCCGCGCGCAGGCCTTCTACCGCAAGCACGGCTTCGACGTCGTGGGGCGGCGTACCTACGAGGTGGGCGGCGTGCAGCACGACGACGTCGTGATGCTGCGGGCGGCCTCCTGAACCGGCCGCCCGGCGCCGAGCGCACGCGCCGGGCCGGCGGCGGACGCCCCCTCTACTATTCGCCGTCGCGCCACGTCTTTTGATTGCCAATCGACAAAAGCCTCGCTAGCGTGGCGGCGGACGAAGGCGGGGACGCCTTCACCAGGGTGCTCGGTGCCGAGCACCGACAGGACCCCGGGGAGCGACGATGCACCACGCGACAGCGGACGACCAGACGACGACCGGACCCACGGGCCTCTGGCTCGTCGGGGCCCGAGGGTCGGTCGCCACCACGGCGGCCCTCGGCCTCGCCGCCCTGGCCGACGGTCAGGCCCCGGCCACGGGCTGCGTGACCGCGGGGACGTCCTTCGACGACGTCCCGCTGCCGGCGTTCGGAGACCTGGTCGTGGGCGGGCACGACGTCTCCCCCGTGACGATGCCCAAGCGTGCCGAGATGCTCGTCGAGACCGGCATGATCCCCCCGCGGCTGCTCGCGGCCACGCACCACGCGCTCGAGGCCGCCGAGGCAGAGGTCCGCACCGGGTACGACCCGGCCGAGCACCGCGGCAGCCAGCAGGACGCCGCCGACCGGCTCGCCGCCGACATCACGGCGTTCCGCGAGCGCCACGGCCTCGCCCGCGTCGTGGTGGTGGACGTCGCCTCGACGGAGCCACCGGTCACCCCGCGGCGCGAGCACGACGACGTCGACGCGCTGCGCACCGCGCTCACCGACCCGGGGCGCGCGGTGCTGCCCGCCTCGTCGGTCGCCGCGTACGCCGCGGTCCTGGCCGGCGCCCCGTACGCCTCGTTCACGCCGTCGCCCGGCATGGCGCTGCCCGCCCTGACCCGGCTCGCCACGGAGGCCGGGCTGCCGGTCGCGGGCCAGGACGGCAAGACCGGCCAGACGTGGCTGCGCACCGTGCTGGCGCCCGCGTTCGCGGCCCGCGGGCTGCGCGTCCTGTCGTGGTCCGGGACCAACCTGCTCGGCGGCGGCGACGGCGCGACGCTCGCCGACCCGGAGGCGGTGCGCAGCAAGCTCGCCACGAAGACGCGCGGGCTGCGCGACCTCACCGGCAGCGACGTCACCCCCCTGCACATCGACAACGTGCCCGACCTCGGCGACACGAAGGTCGCGTGGGACCACGTGCACGTCGAGGGTTTCCTGGGCTCGCGGCTCACGCTGCAGACGACGTGGACCGCGTACGACTCGATGCTCGCGGCGCCGCTCGTGCTCGACCTGGCGCGGCTGCTCGCCCTCGCGCACGCCGCGGGCCTCTCCGGCCCGGTGCCGGAGCTCGGGTTCTTCTTCAAGGACCCCTGGGCGTCCGACGTGCACGACGCCGCCGCGCAGGCGTCCGACCTCGCGGGCTGGGCGGCGCGCACGGCGGCGCGGGCGCGCTCGTGACGCCCCGGGACGTCGCGGAGCTCGTCCGCGCCCCCGCCGCGCTGACGGTGCTCGGCGACACGCTCGCGGGGGCCGCGGCGTCCGACCCCGCGTCGCCCGGCGCCCGCGCGGGCGGGCGCGACGTCGCGCGCCGCACGATGCTGCCCGCCGCGTCCGCCTGCCTCTACCTCGGCGGCATGGCGCTCAACGACTGGGCCGACCGCGACCTGGACGCCGTCGAGCGACCAGAGCGCCCCGTGCCCTCCGGGCGGGTGTCCGCGGGCCAGGCGCTCGTCGTGGGCGCGGGCCTCACGGCGGCGGGCGTCGCCCTCGCGGGCGCCGCCGGTGGCCGGCGGGCGCTCGGTGTCGCGCTCCCGCTGGCCGCGTGCGTGTGGGCGTACGACGGCGTCGCGAAGGACACCCCGGCCGGGCCCGTCGTCATGGCGGCCTGCCGCGGTCTCGACGTCCTGCTCGGCGCGGCGCCGACCGGGCTGCGGCCCGCCCTGCCCGCGGCGGCCGCGCTCGCCGCGCACACCGCCGGGGTCACCGCGCTGTCCCGGGGCGAGGTGCACGGCACGACGACGGCGGTCGCCGCCACGGTCGCGGCGGGCACCGTGGGGGTCACCGCGTACACGGCGGGGACGGCCGTCGCGGCAGCCCGCCGGCCGCTCGCCGACGGCCCCGCCTCCCCGTCCGCCGGCAGGACCGCCGCCGTCGGCGCGGCGGTGGCCGCGGCCGCGTACACCGCCGCGTGCCTGCCGGCGCAGGTGCGCGCGGCCCGGGACCGTTCGGCGCCGGCCGCCCGCACGGCCACGGGCGCCGGGATCGCCGCGATGGTGCCGCTGCAGGCGGCGTGGGCGCTGCGGGGCGGACGCCTCGGCACGGCCGTCGTGCTGGGCGGCGTCGCCATCGCGGGCCGCCTGCTGCGCCGACGCCGGCGGGCGGTGAGCGTCACATGAGCGGCGACGACCTCCCGACGAGTGCCGTGGCGACGCCGGACCCGCCGTTCACCCTCGGCTACGGCACCAACGGGTTCGGCGACCACCCGCTGCCGGACGCGCTCGACGTGCTGGACGCGCTCGGGTACGGCGCCGTCGCGCTGACCCTCGGGTTCCCGCACCTCGACCCGTTCGACGCGGGCACGGACTCCCGGGTGGCGCGGCTCGCGCGGCGGCTGGGCCGCATGCGCGACGGTGCCGGGGCCGCCGTCGTCGTGGAGACCGGGACCCGGTTCACGCTCGACCCGTGGACCAAGCACGCCCCGACGCTCGTCGACGCCGAGGCCGGACGCCGGATGCGCTACCTGGAGCGCGCCGTCGACGTGGCCGCGACGCTCGACGCACGCTGCGTGTCGTTCTTCTCCGGCGTCCTGCCCGCCGGCGACCGGCCGGCCGAGGGATGGGCCCGGCTGCGCGACCGGCTCCCCCTCCTGCTGGACCACGCCCGGGAGCAGGGGGTGCGCCTGTCGCTGGAGCCCGAGCCCGGGATGCTGGTCGAGACGGTGGCCGACGCGCTGCGGCTGCGCGACGACCTGGGCGCCGACGGTGCCGAGCTCGGCCTCACGGTCGACGTCGGGCACTGCCTGGTCGTGGAGCCCGAGGGGGTGGTCGGCGCGCTGCGTGCCGCCGGGCCCCACCTGGCGAACGTCCAGCTCGACGACATGCCGTCCACCCACCACGAGCACCGCCCGTTCGGCGAGGGCGAGATCGACCTGCCGCTCGTGCTCGCCACCCTCGCCGACGTCGGGTACACCGGCGTCGCCGCCGTCGAGCTCCCGCGGCACTCCCACGACGCGCCCGCCCTCGCGCGCCGGAGCCTCGCCGCGCTCCACGACGCGTGGGCGCGGGCCGCACAGGGCGGCCCCGCACGGCGCACCGCCCCCGGGACGAAGGAGGCTCGACCGGAATGACCAGCACCCCCACCACCGACCCGGCCGCGTGGCTGGAGCAGGCGCGCGCGGACGTCGCGCGCGACCCGGAGGCCGTGACCCGCGCGTTCGCGTTCGCCGCCCGCAAGGTGGGCCGCGAGCCGTTGCGCCCCGAGAACGATCCCGCGGGCGTCGTGCACGGCACGGTCGACGACGCCGCCCGGGCGGAGCTCGTCGTCGCCCTCGCCGAGCACCACGGGGACCCCGACGAGCTCGCCGACCGGCTCGCGACCCTCTACCACCAGGGCGACGCGGCCGAGCGGCGTGGCGTGCTGCGCGGCCTCGACGCCCTCACCGGGCGCGGCCAGGTGCCGCCCGACGTCGTCGCGGTGGGCACCGAGCTCGCCGAGGACGCGCTGCGCGCCAACGACCAGGCGCTCGTCGCGGCCGCCGTCGGCCCGTTCGGCGCGCGGCACCTGGACCAGCACACCTGGCGGCACGCCGTCCTCAAGCTGGTCTTCCTGGGCGTGAGCCTCGACGCCGTCGCCGGCCTCGCCGACCGCGCGGACGGCGAGCTCGCCCGCATGGCCGCCGACTTCGCCGCGGAGCGCCGCGCCGCCGGCAGACCCGTCCCCGCCGACGTCGGCCGGCTGATCCCCACCGACACCACCCGGGAGTGAGCATGCGCATCCTCGACCCGCACATCCACATGACGAGCCGCACCACGGACGACTACGAGGCGATGTACGCCGTGGGCGTGCGCGCCGTCGTCGAGCCGGCGTTCTGGCTCGGGCAGCCCCGCACGAGCGTGGGGTCGTTCCGCGACTACTTCGACTCGCTGCTCGGGTGGGAGCGGTTCCGGGCCGCGCAGTTCGGCATCCGGCACCACGCGACCATCGCCCTGAACCCCAAGGAGGCGAACGACCCCCGCTGCCGCGAGGTGCTCGACGAGATCCCCCGCTACCTGCTCAAGGACGGTGTCGTCGCCGTTGGTGAGGTCGGGTACGACTCGATGACGCCCGCCGAGGACGAGGTCTTCGCCGCGCAGCTCCAGCTGGCGCGCGACGCGGGGCTGCCGGTGCTCGTGCACACCCCGCACCGGGACAAGGCGGCCGGGACCCGCCGCACGCTCGACGTCGTGCGCGAGTCCGGCCTGCCGCCCGAGCAGGTGCTCGTCGACCACCTCAACGAGACGACCGTGGAGATGGTGCGCGACGCCGGCTGCTGGGCCGGGTTCTCCATCTACCCCGACACGAAGATGGACGAGGCGCGCATGGTCGCGCTGCTGCGCGAGTACGGCACGGAGCGGATGATCGTGAACTCCGCCGCGGACTGGGGCCGGTCCGACCCGCTGAAGACGGCGCGCACCGGGCACGCGATGCTCGAGGCCGGCTTCGGCGACGACGACGTCGACCAGGTGCTGTGGCGCAGCCCCGTGGCGTTCTACGAACAGTCGGGCAACCTCGTCCTCGACCCCGTGCCGGGCTTCGTCGCCGGCGAGGCGCCGCCGGCGGGCGTCGAGTTCGAGGGCTCGTCCGTGCTCCGCGGCGCACGGGTCTGAGGGCGCGGGACCGAGAAGGAGCGCACCGATGCGACTGTCCTACTGCACCAACGTCCACCCGGCCGAGGACCTCGACGGCGTCCTCGACCAGCTCGCCCGGTACGCGGCGCCGATCCGGCGCCAGGCCGGGCTCGACCGGCTCGGCGTCGGCCTGTGGCTGCCCGCCGAGCTCGCGCACCGGCTCGACCGGTCGCCCGCGGACCGCGCCCTGCTGCGCGCGACGCTCGACCGGCACGGCCTCGAGGTGCACACCCTCAACGCCTTCCCGTACGGCGCCTTCCACTCCGACGTCGTCAAGCACGCCGTCTACTCCCCCACCTGGGCCGAGCGCGCCCGCCTCAACTACGTGCTCGCCTGCGCCCGCGTCCTCGCCGACCTGCTGCCCGACGGCGTGGACGGCTCGATCTCGACCCTCCCGCTCGCCTGGCGCGCCCCGTGGACACCGCTGGACGACGCGGAGGCCACCCGCGCCTTCGCGACGCTCTCCGCCGGGCTGCGGGAGCTGGCCGCGCGCACGGGGAAGGTGGTGCGCGTCGCCGTCGAGCCGGAGCCCGGCTGCGTGCTGGACACCGTCGACGACGTCGTCGGCTGGCTGGCTCCGCGCACGGCCGCGGCCCGCGCCGACGACGAGCGCATCGACCCCGAGCTCGTCGGCGTCTGCCTGGACACCTGCCACCTCGCCGTGTCGTTCGCCGACCCGGGGGCGGCCGTGCGCCGCATCACCGACGCCGGGCTGCGCGTCGTCAAGGTGCAGGCGTCGGCGGCCCTGCACGTCGACGACCCGGCCGACGCGGGCGCACGCGCCGCCGTCGAGCGCTTCGTCGAGAAGCGGTACCTGCACCAGACCCGCGAGCTCGCCCCCGACGGTGCGGTGCTCGGCGCCGACGACCTGCCGGAGGCGCTCGCGGCGCTGCCCGGCGCAGGGCCGTGGCGCGTGCACTTCCACGTGCCGCTGCACCACGAGCCCGCCGCGCCCCTGACCTCGACCACCGAGGTCCTGCGGGAGGCCGTCGCGGCCGTCGCCGCGGCGCCGCACGGTGCCGACGCGCACCTCGACGTCGAGACGTACACCTGGTCGGTGCTGCCCGCCGAGACCCTGCCCGCCGGCGCCGACGAGCTCGTCGCCGGCATCGCGGCCGAGCTGAGGTGGGCGGACGAGCACCTACGGCCCGCCGGCACCCCCGCCGGCGCCGCACCCCGCCCCGCCCCCGCCGCCTGAAGGAGCCGCCATGAAGCCCGTCCTGCTGCTCGACGTCGTCGGGCTCACCGCCCGCGCGCTGTCGCACATGCCCCGCCTGAGCCGGCTCGCCGCCGGCGGCTGGTCGTCCGAGCTCGCGACGGTGCTGCCCGCCGTGACGTGCAGCGTGCAGTCCACGATGCTCACCGGCCTGGCCCCCGCCCAGCACGGCGCCGTCGGCAACGGCTGGTACTTCCGGGGGCTCGGCGACGTCTACCTGTGGCGCCAGCACAACCGGCTCGTGGCCGGGGAGAAGCTCTGGGAGGCCGGCCGCGCCGCCGACCCCGGCTACTCCGCCGCGAACGTGTGCTGGTGGTACGCGATGGGGATGACGACCGACGCCACCGTCACCCCGCGCCCCGTCTACCACGCGGACGGGCGCAAGTCCCCCGACGCGTACGTGCGCCCGGCCACCCTGCACGACGAGCTCACCGATCTGCTCGGCGACTTCCCGCTGTTCACGTACTGGGGCCCCACCGCGTCGATCACGTCGTCCCGCTGGGTCGTCGGCGCCACGCAGCACCTCATGCGCACGCGCGGCCACGACCTCACGATGGCGTACGTGCCGCACCTGGACTACGACCTGCAGCGGTTCGGCCCGGACTCCCCGCAGGCCGACGCCGCCGCGGCCGCCCTCGACGCCGCGCTGACGCCGCTGCTCGACCAGGCCGAGGCCGACGGCGTCACCGTGGTCGCCGTGTCCGAGTACGGGATCGGGCCCGCCGACCGCCCGGTGCACCTCAACCGGCTGCTGCGCCGCGAGGGCCTGCTCGAGGTGTACGTGCAGGACGGCCGCGAGCAGCTCGACCCGTGGACGTCCCGCGCGTTCGCCGTCGCCGACCACCAGGTCGCCCACGTGTACGTGGCCGACGACGCCGACCTCGCGCGGGTGGCCGGCCTGCTGCGCGAGGTCCCCGGCGTCGACGAGGTGCTCGACCGCGAGGCGCAGGCCCGGTACGGGATCGACCACGAGCGCGCCGGCGAGCTGGTCGTCGTCGCCGAGCCGGGGGCCTGGTTCACGTACTACTTCTGGCTCGACGACGACCGGGCGCCGGAGTACGCGCGCGGCGTCGACATCCACCGCAAGCCCGGCTACGACCCGGCGGAGCTGTTCTTCGACCCCGCGGACCGGCTGGCGAAGGCGAAGGCGGGCATGAACCTGGTGCGCAAGAAGCTCGGCCTGCGGTACGCCATGAGCACGGTCCCGCTCGACCCGTCGTGCGTCGGCGGCACGCACGGGCGCCTGCCGACGTCGTCCGCGGACACGCCGCTGATCCTGTGCTCCGACGACGCCGTGCCGTCCTCGGTGGCCGGCCTCGTGGGCGCCGACGACCGGCAGGTGCCGGCCGCGGCGGTGAAGGACCTCGTGCTCGAGCTGCAGGGGGTGCGCGACCCCGCCGTCGCGGGCTGAGCCCCCGAGGCGCGGCCCCTGGGCACGGGACGACGGCGGCGGCCCGGGACGCGACGATCGCGTCCCGGGCCGCCGTCGTGGGCGAGGCCGGCCCTCAGCCGGCCGGGCGGATCACCCGCACCGCCCGCCGCGCAGGGCGAGAAGCGCGTCGGCGCTCCGCCCGGCGTTGCCCAGCGAGTCGAGCTCGTGCGGGGGCTCCGCCACCGAGGCGGCGTTGTCCTGCTCCCAGATGCCGTGCTGCCGGCCGGACCCCGTCAGCGCCCCGAGGAACGCCTGGTAGTCGATGTCCCCGACGCCGAACTCGACCATGTCGTACCCGCCGGCCGAGTCCGGGTTCGTCCGGCCGTCCTTGAGGTGGAACAGCGGGTAGCGGGACCGGTTCGCCAGGACGTACTCCACGGGCTCGAACCCGGGGTAGCGGTGCTGCCCGACGAACGCCCAGTACACGTCCATCTCGAGGAACACCGAGGCGGGGTCCGTGTGCTCCAGGAAGACGTCGTACAGCCGGACCGACGGGTCGTCCTCGGCGAACCCGAACTCGCCGTCGTGGTTGTGCTGGTAGAACTTCAGCCCGCGGGCCGCGGCCGCCTCGCCGAAGCCGTTGAACTGCTCGGCGGCCGCGCGGTACCCGTCGACGGTCCGGTCGTTCGTCGGGGCGTCGGCCGTGCCGACGTGCCGCATGCCGAGGGTCTCGGCGATGTCGAGCTCGGCCTCCATGTTCGCCGCGAAGTCGCGGATCCCGCGGTGCGACCCGACCGCGACGAGGCCGTTGTCGTCGAGCAGCGTCCGGATCTCGGCCGGCGTGATCGGCCCGACCTGGTTCTGCGTGTACCCGGCGAACTCCACCTCGGCGTACCCCAGCTCGGCGAGCCGCTCGAACACGGCGCGGAACCCGAGCGACGACACCTTGTCACGGATCGAGTACAGCTGGATGCCGAGCTTGCCCGGCGGCACGAGGCGCCGCCCCTGCCCGGCGGGCGCGGCGGAGGCCGCCGGGGCGGCGGACGCCGCGGTCGTGCCGCCGAGCGTGGCGGCACCGACGGCGACGGAGGAGCCCGCGAGACGCATGAAGGTCCTGCGGTCGAGCGCGGAACGGATGGTCATGATGATCTCCTTCGATCACACGAGGTCTCGATCACACGGTGCTTCGGTCACTTCGTGGAGAAGGCGGCGTCGAACGCCGCCTCGGGGGCGTCGAACGCGTACCGGCGCACGAACTCCAGGGCCTCGGGGGCGCCGACCAGGCGGTCCATCCCGGCGTCCTCCCACTCGACCGAGATCGGCCCCGTGTACTCGATCGAGTTGAGCATCCGGAACGCGTCCTCCCAGGGCACGTCGCCGTGCCCGGTGGAGATGAAGTCCCAGCCGCGGCGCGGGTCCGCCCACGCCAGGTGCGAGCCCAGGCGCCCGTTGCGCCCGTTGTGCATCCGCTTCTTCGTGTCCTTGCAGTCCACGTGGTAGATACGGTCGCGGAAGTCCCACAGGAACGCGACGGGGTCCAGGTCCTGCCACACCATGTGCGACGGGTCCCAGTTCAGCCCGAACGCCTCGCGGTGCCCGATCGCCTCCAGCGTGCGCACGGTCGTCCAGTAGTCGTACGCGATCTCGGACGGGTGGACCTCGTGCGCGAACCGCACCCCCACCTCGTCGAACACGTCCAGGATCGGGTTCCACCGGTCCGCGAAGTCCTGGTAGCCCGCGTCGACCATGTCCTGCGAGGCCGGCGGGAACATCGCCACGTACTTCCAGATCGACGACCCGGTGAACCCCACGACGGTGTCCACACCGAGCTTCGCCGCCAGGCGCGCCGTGTGCTGCATCTCCTCGGCCGCGCGGCGCCGCACGCCCTCGGGGTCGCCGTCGCCCCACACGACGTCGGGCAGGATGTCGCGGTGGCGCTGGTCGATCGGGTCGTCGCAGACCGCCTGGCCCTTGAGGTGGTTGGAGATCGCCCAGACCTTCAGCCCGTACCTCTCGAGCAGGTCCTTGCGCGACTGCACGTAGGCGTCGTCGTCCCAGCGCCACGGGTCGAGGTGGTCGCCCCAGCAGGCGAGCTCGAGCCCGTCGTACCCCCACTCCGAGGCCAGCCGAGCCACCTCCTCGAGCGGGAGGTCCGCCCACTGCCCGGTGAACAGAGTGATCGGTCGTGCCATGTCAGCTCCTTCGTGTGCGGGGCGAGCCCCGGTCGTACGGCGGGTCCGGCCCGGACCCGGAGGGCCCCGGTGCAGGGCCGGAGCGCGTTCCCGCCCTGCACCGGGGTGGCCGGTCTCCCGGCCGGGTCGTCGCGGCCGTCACCCGGGCGGGGCCCGGACCGGAGCCGTCGCCGGGTGGGTCGACGGCCGCGACGACGTCTGTCAGCCGCAGTCCACCTCCTCGAGAGTGACCACGGTGGTCACGCGACCGCCGTCGGCGGCCTCCCAGCCGTCACCCGCGACCAGGTCGGTGCGGGGAGCCGGCGAGGCGGTCACGCGGTAGTCGCCCGGCGCGAGGTTCGTGCCGTCGAGCTTCTTGCCCTTGCCGTCGGCACGGATCTCGTACCTCTTGACGGTGTCCATGGGCACGCCGGTGATCGTCCCGCCCGCGTCGCAGGTCGGCGGCTCGACGAGGACGGCGGGCACGCCCTGCGGCGGGCACTCCGGCTCGTCGACAGTGACCCGCAGCACGCCGATGCCGGCGGCGTTGACCCGCCAGCCCTCACCGGGCTCGACGACGTAGCCGTCGGCCGGCCGGGCGGCGACCCGGTAGGTGCCGGGGTCGAGGTCGGACGGGTCGTCGACGACCGCCCCGGCCCCGTCCTCGGTGACCGGCCGGATCACGTAGCGCAGCCCCTCGACGTCGGCGGTCACGATCGCCCCGCCCGTGACGTCGTACGCGCCGTCCGGCGCCCACGTGCAGGTGGCCTGCGTGACCTCCGCACCAGGCGTCACGGGTGTCGCCGGCGTGGCGATCGTGAACGTCACCGGGTCGCCGACGACGGTCTCGCCGTCGACGGACGCCCGCACCTCGACGGTGTGGTCGCCCGGATCCGCGACCTCGACGGGAGCGGTGTACTCGACCCACCCCGCGCCGTCGACGTTCACCTCGCGGTACACGGTGGCGCCGTCGGGCCCCCCGGTCGTGGAGACCGAGACCGTGACCGGACCGAGCCACGCCCCGCCCTCGCCGTCCGGCTCGGACGGCTCGAGGCTCGCGGCGACCTCCAGCGGTGCGACGTCGTCCGTCAGCACCCGGAAGTGGTCGAACGAGGCCGGCACGTTCGCGTCGCCCTGCGCGCCGCCGCCCAGGGCGAAGAGCCCGACCGACGCCGTGTCCAGCGCGGTGTTCTCGACGACGCCGACGTCCGTCCAGGTCTCCCCGTCCGGGCTGTAGGCACCGGTGTAGGTGTCACCGGAGCGGGTGAGCCGGAGCCAGGCCTCGGCACCGACGTCCTGGACGCCGGGCTGCGGCTCCAGGATCTCGGCGTCGAGCTCGCTGCGCAGCTCGATGCGCCGGTGCACGTCGGAGCCCGCGGTGTTGTCGGCCACCAGGTCGAGCTTCACGTAGTGGTCGTCGTCGCCGTACAGGAGGATCCCGCCCTGCTGGTACTGGCGGTCGAACGCCGACCCGTCGACGCGGGTCTGCACGGTCCACTCGTCACCCGGCTGGGGCTGGAGCACCAGGTTCGGCACGTCGGAGTTGTCACCCGTGTAGATGTCGTTCGGCGACGTGTCGATCTCCAGGGCGCCACCGGCGACCCGGTAGCCGTCGGTGTCCTCGTTCAGGACGCTCCAGCGGCAGGCGTCCAGCGCGTCGCCGTCGAACTCGTCGTCCGGCCCCGTGGCCACCGAGTCGTCCGGCGTGATGTGGAACCAGTCGAACGACGCGTCCACGACCGGGGCGGACGTGCCGTTGCCGGCGAGCGCCACGAGCCCGATCCGCGGGTCGGTGAGACCGGCCAGCGACTTCGTCTCCGGCATGTCCGTGAAGGTCACGCCGTCGTGCGAGTAGGACGCGTTCAGCGATGTCCCGTCGGTCGACGTGAACCGCACGTAGACCGTGGACGGGTAGTCCGCGCCGAGCGCGGCGGTGTTGGAGTCACCGACCTCGTTCGGCTGACCGCCCTCCTCGCGGATGAACTGGAAGATGCGCGTCGCCGGGTCGGCCGGGGCCGAGCGCCCCTGCAGCACCATCTTCGCGTAGTCGTCCGGTCCGTCGTAGATGAGCAGGCCGGCCTGCTGGTACTGGGCGTCCGCCTCGACCGTGAGCTTCGCGGTCGCGGTGAACGGCCCGTCAGGCAGGTCCTGCAGCACCAGGTTGGGCACGGTGGTGTTGTCGGAGCCGTAGAAGTCGCTCACCGACGCCGGGACCACGAGGGACCCGTCCGCGACGTGGAGCTGCTGGTCGCGGTCGACGACGGTCCAGCGGTCCTCGTCGAGCTCGGTGCCGTCGAACCCGTCCGATCGGCCGTCGAGGCAGATCGGCGGCGGGACGACCTCGCCGGTGACCGTGACGGTGGCGTCCTCGACGGTGTACGCGCCGAGCTCGTCGGTCACGCGCACCTGGAGGCGGTACTCCCCCGGTTCGTCGTAGGTCACGGAGAAGTCCTCCGAGCCGTCGACGAACCCGCCGCCGAGCCCGTCGTCCCACGCGTAGCTGAGCGCGTGGCCCTCGGGGTCGGTGGCGGCCACGGAGGCCGTGACCTCCAGGGGCGCCTCGCCGGCGAGCGGTCCGACGTCGAACGTGTCGACCTCGGGCCGGGAGTTGGTCGCCGCGCCGGTCCCGGTGAACTCGACCCAGTTGACGTTGATCCCGCCGTCGAGCAGGACGAAGTACAGCGTCCCGCTGCCGTCGGGCACGTCGCCGAGCGTGGTGCTGACGTCGGTGTACGCCTGCCAGTCACCCGTGTCCGGGACGGTGATCTGCCCGAGCTCCGGTCCGTCGGGGGCGTCCCAGCGCACGGAGACGGTGCCGCCGCCCGCGCCGGTCGCGGCCCGCAGGCCGATCTCGTCGACGCCGTCGAGGCTGATCCGCTCGTACGCCCACCAGTCGTCGGGCTCGATGTAACCGAGGTTCAGCCCGCCGCCGGCGCTGTCGCCGGTCTCCTCGGTCTGCACGCCGGCGTCACCGTCGCTGCTCGACCCGGCCAGCCGGCCGGTGTCGGTGAAGAACTCCGCCTGGAGCAGCTTCGGCTGCAGGATCTGCTGGTGCGTCGTCGTCAGCGGGACGCCGGCGTCGCCGCCGTCGTCGGTGAACTCGGCCTCGAGCACCCAGAAGAGCCGCGCCTCGATGCCGTGGCCCTCGTCGCGCGCGGTCTGCACGACGCCGGAGCAGCCGTCGAGCACCTCGATCGGGTGGCCGTGGGTGTCGTGGCCGAGGAAGGTGCGCATCGTGACGTCGGCGCAGTCCACCTCGCCGTCGGGGTCGGTCACGGAGATCTCGTAGGCGACCTGGTCGCCCCAGTCGAAGATCCCGCCGTCGTCCGGGAACGTGATCTCCACCGTGGGTGCCGTGTTCCCGACGGTGATCTCGACGTTCGCGACGCCGCTCTGCCCGTCCGGGGCCGTGGCCGTGAGCTGGGCGGTGTACGCGCCCACCTCGGCGTAGGTGTGCGCGGGGTCCGCCTCGGTGGACGTCTCGCCGTCGCCGAAGTCCCACGACAGCTCGAGCGGCTCCCCGGCGGGGTGCCGGGTTCCCTCCGAGGAGAACTGGACCGTCAGCGGCGCGGGGCCGTCGGTGACGTCGGCGGCGGCGCGGGCGATCGGCGCGGGGTCGCCCTGGATGTAGTCGACCCGGTAGATGCCGCTGGAGTCGTTGTCCCCGCCGAAGCCGGAACCCCAGTCGCTGACGTACAGGGCGCCGTCGGACCCGAACTCCATGTCCATCGGCCGGTCGAAGCCGGCGGACGGGTCGAGGATGCCGGGCAGCACGCGGTTGATGTCCACGAGGTCGTCGCGGGCCTCGCCGGCGAGCTGGAAGGAGTACACGGTGCCCTGGTTCCACTCGCCGAACAGCGCCTTGCCGTCCCAGTAGGCGGGCCACTGCCGGTCGGAGTCGAGCTCGGGGTCGAACTCGTAGACCGGGCCGCCCATGGGCGCACCACCGCCGCCGATCTCCGGGAACGACGGGTTGCCGCCGTAGCCGTACCAGACCTCCGCGCCGATCGCGGGCGGGAGCTGCGTGATGCCGGTGTTGTTCGGCGAGTCGTTCACGGGGCCGCCGGCGCAGTCGAAGGGCTCGCCGGACTGACCGGTCGCGAAGTCGTAGTCGACGTAGGCGTTGTTGGCGCCCGTGCAGTACGGCCAGCCGTAGAACCCGGGTTCGGACACGACGTTCCACTCGACGGTCCCGGCGGGGCCGCGTGCGGGGTTCGCGCTGCCGGCGTCGGGGCCGTAGTCACCCACGAGGACGTTGTCCGTGGCCGGGTCGATCGCGATGCGGAACGGGTTGCGGAAGCCCATCGCGTAGATCTCGGGGCGGGTGTCCGCGGTGCCCGGGGCGAACATGTTGCCCTCGGGGATCGTGTACGTCCCGTCGTCCTCGGGGTGGATGCGCAGCACCTTGCCGCGCAGGTCGTTCGAGTTCGCCGCCGTGCGCTGCGAGTCGAAGTGGGCGCGGCCGTCGCGCTCGTCGATCGGGGCGTAGCCGCCGGACTCGAACGGGTCGGTGTTGTCGCCCGTGGCGAGGATCAGGTTGCCCGCCGCGTCGAACTGCATGTCGCCGCCCGCGTGGCAGCAGCGGTCCCGCTGCGTGGGCACCTGCAGGATGTCGACCTCGCTGGCCGGGTCGATCGTGCCCGTGGCGGAGTCGTAGACGAACCGGGACACGCGGTTGTGCGGCCCGTCGCCGCCGACGTCCGCGGGCGACCAGTACAGGTACACCCAGGAGTTCGACGCGAAGTCCGGGTCGAGCACGATGCCGGTCAGCCCGTCCTCGTTCGCGACGGTGACGTCGAGGGTCATCGCGGTCGAGGTGGTCTGGGTGTCCGGGTCGATCACCCGCACCCGGCCGTCGCGCTCCACGAAGAAGACCGTGCCGTCGTCGGCCACGGACAGCATCATCGGGTTCTGCGTGTTCTCGTCGAGCGGCACCATCTCGTAGCTGTCGCTCTGGGTGGCCGAGCAGTCGGCGTCGACGACGCCCGCGGCCGTCATGAGGCCGCCGAGCAGGTGGTCGAGGAACGCCGGCTCGGAAAACGATTCCGCAGTGTGGCCGCCGCCGGTGTACCAGGACCGGCCGCCGTCGTAGTCCTGGCACCACGCGGTCGGGTGCTCGGCGCCCATGGCGCCGGACCCCGCGTCGTAGGTGGTCTCGTCGAGGCTCGCGAGGACGTGCACGTCGTCGCGCGGGTTCGACCGGAAGTTGTACCACTCGTCGAAGCGGTCCCACCGCTGCGGCAGGTGGGTGGTGGACGGGTGGACGGCGTCCTCGACCTTGACGGTCGCGTCCTGGTTCTGCGGGTGGGAGTCGAAGTAGGCGCCCACCAGCTCGCCATACCACGGCCAGTCGTACTCGGTGTCGCTGGCCGCGTGGACCCCGGCGTACCCGCCGCCGCCCTGGATGTACCGCTCGAACGCGGCCTGCTGGTCGGCGTCCAGCACGTCGCCGGTGGTCGACAGGAAGACCACGACCTCGTAGTCGGCCAGGCCCTCGTCCGTGAAGACCGTCGGGTCCTCGGTCGCCGTCACGCTGAACTCGTGCTCGGTGCCGAGCTGCTCGATCGCGGCGACGCCCGCCGGGATCGAGTCGTGCCGGAACCCCGCGGTGCGCGAGAAGACCAGCGCGTCGAAGGGCTCGCCCCCGTGCTCGTCCGCCGGGTGGGCGGCCAGGCCGGTCGGGACGGTCGCCGGCACCGATGCCGGTGCGGCCGGCGTCGCCTGCGCGGTGACGGCGAGAGTGGCGGACAGGGACAGGGCACCCAGCGTCGCGGTGCCGATCCGGGCGGCCCGCAGGGCCGCGCGTGGTCGTCGTTGTCGCACGTGGTTCACAGATCTTCTCCTCGTCGAGCAGGATCACGGAACCCCGCCGGCCGGGTCGGCCGTCGGGTCGAGCCACCGGCGCGCGGGCGCCGGCCGTGCGCTCCGGCCGTCCGGACACCGTGGTCCGCGATGTCCGACGACGGCGGGCCGGGTGGGCGGTGGCTCCCCCGCGGGACGGTCACCGCCCACCCCGGCTTCGGTCAGGCCAGGTCCACCCAGCCGCTGCCGGAGTCCGAGCTCCGCTCGACGGCGTCCAGCACGCGCTGGACGGCGAGGCCCTCGGCGAAGGAGGGCGACGGCGGGCGCCCGGCCGCCAGGTCGTGCACGAGGTCGACGACCTGGTGGGTGAAGGAGTGCTCGTACCCCAGCCCGTGCCCCGGAGGCCACCACTGCGCGATGTAGGGGTGCTCGGCCTCCGTGACGACGATGCGCCGGAAGCCCGCCGTGGCGGCGTCCTCCGCGGCGTCGAAATAGTGCAGGAGGTTCATGTCCTCGAAGTCGAACGCCACCGAACCCCGGTCGCCGTTGATCTCCAGCCGGATGGCGTTCTTGCGGCCCGCGGCGAACCGCGTGGCCTCGAAGCTCGCCAACCCCCCGCCGGACATGCGGCCGAGGAACACGGCGGCGTCGTCGACGGTGACGGGACCCGTGCCCTCGCCGGCCTCGCCCGAGAGCCCGGAGAAGGACGCCGGGCGGGGCCGCTCCTTGACGAACGTCTCGAGCATCCCGCAGACCCCGACCACCTGCTCGCCGGTGACGAACTGAGCCAGGTCGACGGCGTGCGCGCCGATGTCGCCGAGCGCGCCCGAGCCGGCCTTGGCCTTGTCCAGGCGCCACGACAGCGGCGCCTGCGGGTCGGTGAGCCAGTCCTGCAGGTACTGCACGCGCACGTGCCGCACCTGTCCGATGCGCCCGTCCGCCACCATGCGGCGCGCGAGCTGGATCGCCGGCACGCGCCGGTAGGTGAAGCCCACCATGGCGTGCACCCCGCGCTCGGCGGCCGCGGAGGCCGCGGCGGCCATCGCCTCGGCCTCCGCCACCGAGTTGGCGAGCGGCTTCTCGCAGAGCACGTGCTTGCCCGCCTGCAGCGCGGCGATCGCGATCTCGGCGTGCGTGTCGCCCGGGGTGCAGACGTCGACGAGGTCGATGTCGTCCCGCGCGACCAGGTCCTGCCAGCTCGTCATCGCCTCGTCCCAGCCGAGCCGCGCCGCCGCTGCCTTCACGGGCTCGGCGTGGCGCCCGACCACGACCCGCATCCGTGGCGACAGCGGCAGGTCGAAGAACCGCGGCGCGGTCCGCCAGGCCTGCGAGTGCGCCGCCCCCATGAACGAATAGCCGACCATGCCGACGCCGAGCGTGGGCGTACCGGACTCGCTCATCGACCCCTCCTTTGCGTGTGCGTGTGTCGTGGTGTGGTGCGCCGGGCGTCAGGACCGGAAGCCGATGTCCATGTACTGGTCGACGTTGTCCGCCGTGACGACGGGCGCGAACAGGGTGGTGGTGCGCGGCACGCCCGCGGAGACCAGGTCGCCCATGTTCTTGTTCTGCGCGATGAGGCGCGCGAGCTTGATGCCGTCCGCCGCCTGGGTCGACGGGTAGACGACCGTCGCCTGGAGGACCGAGTCGCCCGCCTGGATGTGCTCCATGACGTCGAGCGACCCCGCGCCGCCGACCATGAAGAACTCGTCGCGGCCGGCGTTCTCGATCGCCGCGAGGACGCCGACGCCCTGGTCGTCGTCGTGGTTCCAGATGGCGTCGATCTCCGGCTCGGCCTGCAGCAGGTTCGACGTGGCCGACTCGCCACCCTGGATGGTGAAGTCGGCCGCCACCTGCGCGTCGACGTCGAGGCCGCAGTCGGCCAGCGCGTCCTCGAAGCCCTGGCTGCGGTCCTGGGTCAGCGGGAGCGACTCGATGCCCTGGATCTCCGCGATCACGGCGTCGGGGTTGTCCCCGAGCTGCTCGCACATGTAGGTGCCGGCGCTCACGCCCATGCCGTAGTTGTCGCCCAGGACGGTGGCGCGCGAGGCGAACGGGCTGGAGAACTCGCGGTCGACGTTGATGACCGGGATGCCGGCCTCCATCGCCTCGGTCGCGATCGGCGTGAGCGCGGCGCCGTCGAACGGCAGCAGCACGATGGCGTCGACGCCCTCGTTGATGAACTGCTCGATGTGGCTGATCTGCACGTTCACGTCGTTGGTGGCCTCGGCCTGGCGCAGCTCGACGTCCTCGTACTGGTCTGCGGTGTCGACGGCGGCCCGGGTGATGGCGCCCATCCAGCCGTGGTCGGCCGCGGGGGCGGAGAAGCCGATGACGACCTCGTCGCCGGGCTCGTCGTTGGCCTCGACGGGTGCGGCCGCAGCGGTCTCCTCGCCGCCCTCCTCCTCGGGCGGCTCGTTGCTGGTGCAGCCGGCGGCGAGCAGGAGGGCGGCCCCCGCGGCGATCGCGCCGGAGATCGCGCGGCGCCGGTGCTGTCCCGTGGTCAGGTGTGCGGACATGTCATCTTCCTCGATTCGGTCCGGGTGCTGCTGGTGGATGCTGCTGCTGGTGCGAGGGCCGTCGCCGGTCCGGTGGGTGACGGCGCGGCCGATCACAGGGATGTCGAGCGCTACGGAGTCTTCGAGCGTTGAGCGAAGCGCTGCTGGAGCAGGACGGCGATGACGATGATGGCGCCCTTGGCGACGTTCTGCGCCGACGTCGACATGTTGTTGAGCACGAAGACGTTGGTCAGCGTGCTGAAGATCAGCACGCCCAGCACGGAGCCCATGATCGTGCCGCGCCCGCCGATCAGGAGCGTGCCGCCGACGACGACCGCGGCGATCACGTCGAGCTCGAGGAGCAGACCGTGCGTCGACGTGCCCGCCGTGGTGCGGCCCAGCATCATCACGCCGCCGATGCCGGCGGTGAGGCCGGCGAGGCCGTAGATATAGAGGATGTGCCGCTGGACCTTGATGCCGGCGAGCCGGGCGGCCTCGACGTTGCCGCCGACGGCGACCGTCCGGCGGCCGAACGTGGTGCGGTTGAGCAGGATCCAACCAGCCGCAGCCACGAGGGCGAAGATCCACACGATCACCGGGATCCCCAGCAGATCCGCCCGGAAGAAGTCGGTGAACCCGGATACCGAGACCGGCTGGGTGCGGCGGTCGGAGATCATCTCTGCCAGCCCGCGCGCCGCGGCGAGCATCGCGAGGGTCGCGATGAACGGGACGACCCTGCCGTAGGCGATGATCGCGCCGTTGATCAGACCGGCGACGGTGCCGACGACGAGCGCCGTGGCCACCATGACGATCCAGTGCACGTCCTCGGCCATCGTCTGCGTGGCGAGCGTCGTCGCCCACACGGTGGTGAGCCCAAGCACGGAGCCGACCGACAGGTCGATGCCGCCGGAGGTGATGACGAACGTCATCCCCATGGCGACGACCCCGGTCACGGCCGCGAGCCGCAGGATGGTGAGGACGTTGTCAAGGTCGGCGAACCGCTCGCCGCCCGTGGCGACGCCCACGACGCAGATGAGGGCGAGCGCGACGACGAGGCCGAGGTTGCGGCCCGCGGGGCCGGAGAGCCAGGAGCGGCGCTCGGTCGGCGCGTCGGCCGGCGGGCTGTGCGTGGTGGTGCTCACGCGGCACTTCCTTCCATGACGAGGTCGAGCACGCCGTGCTCGTCGATGTCCTGCGCGGGTGCCTGGTGCACCACGCGCCCGTCAGAGACCACGTGGACGCGGTCGGCGAGGCCGAGGACCTCGGGGATCTCGCTGGAGACGACCAGCACGGCGGTACCGGCGTCCGCGAGCTGTCGCACCAGGGCGTAGAGCTCGGAGCGGGCGCCCACGTCGACCCCGCGGGTCGGCTCGTCGAGGAGCAGGACGTCGCACCCGTGGACGAGCCAGCGCGCGAGCACCGCCTTCTGCTGGTTGCCGCCCGACAGGGTGCGGATCGCCCGGTCGACGCCGCGCGGGCGCAGGTCGAGGGCCTCGGCCTGCTGCTGCGCGTCGCGCCGCTCTGCCGCCTCGTCGAGCCAGCCGCCGCGCGCCGTGCGTGCGAAGGTCGACAGGGTGATGTTGCGGTACACGGCCTCGTCGAGCACGAGCCCCTGGCTCTTGCGCTCCTCGGGGCACAGCCCGACGCCGGCCGCGACAGCCGTGGGGACGGAGCCCGGGCGGAGCCGCTTCCCGGAGACGGTGACCGTCCCGGTGGTCTGGCGGCGCGCGCCGTAGATTGTCTCGAGGATCTCGGAGCGGCCCGAGCCGACGAGCCCGGCCAGTCCGACCACCTCGCCGGCGCGCACCTGCAGCGAGACGCCGGAGAAGCTCCCCGCGAGGCTCAGGTCCTCGACGTCGAGGACCACCGGGGCGTCGGCGGGGACGCCGGGCCGCTCGGGGAACGCGTACTCGACGTCGCGGCCCGTCATGAGCGAGATGAGCTCGCGGGTCGGGGTGTCCGCGGGCAGGTCCCGGCCGACCGTGCGGCCGTCCTTGAGCACGGTGATCCGGTCGCCGATCGCGCGGATCTCCTCCATGCGGTGGGAGATGTAGACGATCGCCACGCCCTGCGCGGTGAGCTCCCGGACCACCCGGAAGAGGTTCTCCACCTCGCCGGCGTCCAGGACGGCGGACGGCTCGTCCATGATGATCACGCGGGCGTCGTGCGACAGCGCGCGGGCCATCGACACGAGCTGCTTGCCCGCTGCGGGCAGCTGGCCGACCTCGCGGTGCGGCGAGATCTCGGGGTGGCCGAGGCGGGCCATCAGCTCCCGGGTGCGGCGGGCGACCTCGCGGCGCTGCGTGAACCCGGCCGACGCCAGCTCGTGGCCCAGGAAGATGTTCTCGGCCACGGTGAGCCCGTCGACGACGTCGAGCTCCTGGTACATGGTGGCGATGCCGTGTCCCAGCGCGGCGACCGGGTGCGCGATCGACACCTCGGCGTCGTCGATGAGGATGCGCCCGGCGGTGGGCTGGTGCGCGCCCGAGAGCACCTTGATGAGCGTGGACTTGCCGGCGCCGTTCTGCCCGAGCAGGCAGTGCACCTCGCCCGCGACGACGTCGAGGTCGACGCCGTCGAGCGCCTTGGCGCCGGGGAAGTGCTTGACGATGCCCTCCATGCGCAGCATCGGGGGCGTCGGGGACGTGCGGGGCTCGGGAGCCGACGCCGGCGGCGTCGTCTCGTGCGGGTCAGGAGCGGCGTCGGTGTCCACGCCGTGGCGTGGCTCGTGCCGCTGCGTCGGGGCCTCGTCGGGGTCTGCGTCGACCATGTGACAGAACCTAGGCCCACTTATGCCGATCGTCAAGCAAAAGTGGCGGGTTAATGATCATGATTGACTGTGTTCATGGAGGAACTGCTGAAGTTCGCCCCCCGCCCGACGGGTGCCGGGGCGATGTTCCAGATGCTGCGCGACGGTCAGCCCCGCACCCGCGCCGACCTCGCCGCCGCCACCGGACAGGCCCGCTCGACGATCGCGGCACGCATCGACCTCCTGATGTCGGCGGGCCTCATCGTGCCCGCGGGCGAGGCCACGTCCACCGGCGGACGCCCGCCCGCGACGTTCGCCTTCAACCCCCGCGCCAAGGTGGTGCTCGCCGTCGACCTCGGCGCCCAGCACGCCCGGATCGCCCTCACCGACCTCGCCTCGACCGTGCTCGCCGAGGCCGATGCCCCCCTGGCCATCGCCGAGGGACCGGACGTCGTGCTGTCCTGGGTAGCCGAGCAGGGCGAGAAGCTGCTCGCCGAGGCGGACCGGGAGCGCGGCGACCTCGCCGGCATCGGCGTCGGCCTCCCCGGGCCCGTCGAGCACTCCACCGGCCACCCGATCATGCCGCCGATCATGCCCGCGTGGGACCACGTCGACACGCCCGGCATCCTGCGCAAGCACTTCGACGTGCCCGTCCTCGTGGACAACGACGTGAACATCATGGCGCTCGGCGAGCACCGCGCCGCATGGGCGAGCGTCGACAACGTGCTGTTCGTCAAGGTCGCCACGGGCATCGGCTCCGGCATCATCGCCGACGGGGCGCTGCGCCGCGGCGCACAGGGCTCGGCGGGCGACCTCGGGCACGTCGCCGTCCCCGGGGCCGAGGAGGTCCCGTGCCGGTGCGGCAACGTCGGCTGCCTCGAGGCCATCGCGAGCGGCCAGGCCGTCGCCGACAAGCTCGCGTCCGAGGGCCTCGACGCCCACCGCGGCGTCGACGTCGTCGCCCTGGTCCGGGGCGGCGACCTGCGCGCGAGCGCGGCCGTGCGGCAGGCCGGACGCGACATCGGCTCCGTGCTCGCGGCGTGCGTGAGCATGCTCAACCCGTCCGTCATCGTCATCGGCGGGATCCTCGCCGACGCCGGGGAGCACCTCATCGCCGGGATCCGCGAGGTCGTCTATCGGCGCTCGCTGCCCCTCGCGACGCAGCACCTGCGCATCGTCACCTCCCAGACGCGGGGCGAGGCCGGCGTGCTGGGCGCGAGCGCGATGGTCGTGGACCACGTGCTCTCGGCGGCCGCGATCGACGCCCTCGCCGGGGCCTGACCGCGGGCCGCCGAGGGGCGCCGGCAGCAGGCCGGACGGGTTCACCCGGACCGGTTCGACATCGATATTGACGCCGGTCGGACACCGGTGAAGCATGTGGGATGGCAGGCCGCGGCCCGACCGGCCGGCGGCGCCTGGAGAGCGATCGTCAAGGAGGACTCGTGACCGAACGGGAACGCCGTGCGCTGGTGGTCCAGGGTGGCTGGCCGGGGCACGCCCCGGCGGAGGCGACCGAGCTGTTCACTCCCTTCCTCAAGGAGGCGGGGTTCGACGTGACGGTCACCGACACGCTGGAGGCCTACGCGGACGCCGAGTACATGGCGGGCGTCGACCTGGTCGTCCAGTGCTGGACGATGGGCGAGATCCTGCCCGACGAGATCCGCGGGCTCCGGGCCGCCGTCGCCGCCGGCACGGGCTTCGCGGGCTGGCACGGCGGCGTCGTCGACTCCTTCCGGATGGCGACCGACTACCTCCAGCTGGTCGGCGGGCAGTTCGCCGCCCACGCCCACGACCTGGTGCCGTACAGCGTCGAGGTGGTTCCCGAGCACGCCGACCACCCGATCGTCGCCGGCATCGACCGGATAGACCTCTTCTCGGAGCAGTACTGGGTGCTCACCGACAGCGCCTGCGAGGTGCTCGCCACGACCGAGATCCCGCCGCGGGACGACGACCCCTGGCACGAGCCGATCGTCTCTCCCGTGGTGTGGACCCGGCGCTGGGGCGCGGGCAGGGTCTTCGTGTGCACCGAGGGGCACCAGCTCGCCGACCTCGAGACGCCCGAGGTGCGCACCGTCATCGAGCGCGGGCTGCTCTGGGCGAGCCGCTGACGCCTCCGGCGCTCCGGCCGGCACCGAGCCGGGACGGAGCGCCGGTCAGCCGTCCAGAGCCGCCGGACCACCGTCGAGCAGCCTGGCGAACTGGCTCTCGTCGAGGATCGGCAGCCCCAGCTCCTCCGCCTTGGCCGCCTTCGAGCCGGCGTTCTCCCCGACGACGACGTAGTCGGTCTTCTTCGACACCGAGCCCGCCGCCTTGCCCCCGGCGGCCAGGACGGCCTCCTTGGCCCCGTCGCGGGTGAACCCCTCCAGGGACCCCGTCACGACGACGGTCAGCCCGGCGAGCGGACCCGTCGGGCCCTCGGCGGCCTGCTCGGCCCTCACCTCGGGGCCGGGGTGACCCGGGACCTCGAACCGCACGCCCGCCGCGGTCCACGCGTCGACGATCTCGCGGTGCCAGCCGACCTCGAACCACGCGAGGACGGCGTCGGCGATGATGGGCCCGACGCCCTCGACGGCCGCCAGCTCCTCGCGCGACGCCGCGCGGATCCGCTCCAGGGACCCGAACCAGTCCGCGAGCGCCCGCGCGGCCACCGGGCCGACGTGCCGGATGTTGAGGGACACCAGCAGGCGCCACAGGTCCTTGGTGCGGGCGCGGTCGAGCTCCGCGAGCAGGGTCTCGGCGGTGCTGGACGGCCCGTAGACGGGGAAGTCCTTGCGGACGCCCGCCGCGCGCCGCTCGGCCGGTGTCGAGTCCTCGAAGCCGGGCGGGTACGTGCGGGCGACGACCTTCTGGAACGGGCGCGCGACCTTCGCCGTCATCGTGGAGCCGTCGGACATGGGGACCTCGGCGGACTCGCCCCGGGCGTCGGCCGGCCGCGGCAGCCCGGTCTCGGGGTCGCGCACCACGACCCTGATCGGGGCGAGCTGCTCCACGGTGAGGCCGAAGAGGTCCTTCTCCGTGCGCAGCGGCGGCTCCTTCGGCTCCAGCGGCTGCGTGAGCGCCGCCGCCGTCACCTCGCCGAGCGCCTCGACGTCCAGCCCGCCGCGGGACCCGATGTGCTCCACGCGGCCGCGCACCTGCGCGGGGCACGACTCGGCGTTCGGGCACCGCAGGTCGACGTCGCCCTCCTTCATCGGCCGCAGCGGCGTGCCGCACTCGGGGCACTCGGACGGCATGACGAAGTCCTCGCGGGGGTACCCGTCGTCCGCCAGCGCGGTGACGGGCCCGAGGATCTCCGGGATGACGTCGCCCGCCTTGCGCAGCACGACCATGTCGCCGATCCGCACGCCCTTCGCCCGCACGACGTCCTGGTTGTGCAGGGTGGCCTGCCGGACCGTCGAGCCGGCGACCGTCACGGGGTCCATCACCGCGTACGGGGTCGCCCGCCCGGTGCGTCCCACCCCGACCTGGATGGCGCGCAGCCGCGTGTGGACCTCCTCCGGCGGGTACTTGTAGGCGATCGCCCACCGCGGGGCGCGGCTCGTGGCGCCGAGGCGGCGCTGGTCGGCGATCTCGTCGACCTTGACCACGATGCCGTCGAGCTGGTGCTCGACGTCGTCCCGGTGCTCGCCGTAGTGCCCGATCATCGCGACGACCTCGTCGACGTCGCGGCAGACGCGGGTGTGCGGGCTGGTCGGCAGCCCCCAGCCGGCGAGCAGGGTGTAGACGTCGGACTGGGTGCGCACCGGCGGGTCCGGCCAGGCGCCGACGCCGTGCACGTACAGTCGCAGCGCCTCGACGCGGGCCAGGCCGGCCTCCAGGTCGAGCCCCTCCTTCTTGTGGAGCTGCTGGCGCAGGCCGCCGGCCGCCGCGTTGCGCGGGTTCGCGAACGCCGGGAAGCGCCGCTCCGCGGCCGTGCGGGCGCGCTCCTCGTCGAAGGCCCCGGCGGTCGAGCGGCGGCCCGCGAACCGCTCGCGCGCCTCCGCCAGGGACCGCTCCCGCAGGTGGACCTGCAGCGCGTTCAGGCGGTCGAACTCCGCGACCGGGATGAACACCTCGCCGCGCACCTCCACGACGGCCGGGTGGTCGTCCCCGGACAGCCGGCGGGGCACGTCGCCGATACGGACGGCGTTGTCGGTCACGAGCTCGCCGACGCGCCCGTCGCCGCGGGTCGCCGCGGAGACCAGCACGCCGTGCTCGTAGCGCAGGCTGATGGCGAGACCGTCGATCTTCAGCTCGGTCAGCCAGGCGACCTCGTGCCCCACGGCCTTCTGCACCCGCACGCACCAGTCGCGCTGCTCGTCCACGGAGAAGACGTTGTCGAGCGACAGCATCCGCTCGCCGTGCTGCACGGTCGGCAGGCCGGCGGCCGCCTGCCCGCCGACCCGCTGCGTGGGCGACTCCGGGGTGGCGAGGGCGGGGTGGGCGGCCTCGAGCTCCGCCAGCTCCCGCATGCGGGCGTCGTACTCCGCGTCGGACACCTTGGGCGCGTCCTGCTCGTAGTAGGCGCGCTGGTCCTCCTCGACCAGCGCGACGAGCTCGGACCAGCGGCGTCGCGCGGCGGTGTCGTCAGGTGCGGTGGCTCCGGTGTCGGTCACGGCCCCATCCTGCCGTCTCCCGCCGACACGCGCGGCGCGGCGCCGCGACCTGCCGGTTCGTCCGGTCCAGGCCCTGTTGCCGAAGTGTCCGGACCGCTACGATTATCGCGTTTTGAGCACTCACCGATCGACAGCAAGGACGCCCATGAAGATCGCCGTCGTCGGCGCTGGATTCGCCGGTCTGGCCAGCGCGAAGGTTCTCCGCGAGTTCGGCCACGACATCACCGTGTTCGAGAAGGCGCCGGACGTCGGCGGGGTCTGGAGCGCGACCCGCCGCTACTCCGGTCTGTTCACGCAGAACAACAAGGGGTCGTACTCCTACAGCGACCTGCCCATGCCGAAGCACTACCCGGAGTGGCCGAGCGGGGAGCAGGTGCAGGCCTACCTCGAGCAGTACGTGGCGCTGCACGACCTCGAGCCCGCCCTGCGGCTGTCCACGGAGGTCGTGCGCGCAGAGCTCACCGCCGACGAGGACGGCTGGCTCGTCACGTCCCGGCGCACCGGGGCGCCGGTGGGCGACCCGGAGTCCTTCGACCACGTCGTCGTCGCGAACGGGATCTTCTCCGACCCCGTGATCCCCCGGTTCGAGGGCCTCGTCCAGCTCATGCGCGCCGGCGGCAAGGTCATCGCGTCCAGCCAGCTCAACTCCACCGAGGACGTGCGCGGCAAGAACGTCGTCGTCGTCGGCTACGGCAAGTCCGCGTGCGACGTCGCCGCGGACGTCGGCCCCGTCGCCGCGAGCACCACGGTCGTGGCCCGCAACCTCATCTGGAAGATGCCGAAGAAGATCGGCAAGGCCGTGAACATGAAGTACCTGCTGCTCACGCGCCTCGGCGAGGGCCTCTTCCGCTACGAGTCCCTGCCCAACCGGGTCGAGCGGTTCCTCCACGGTCCCGGCGACCCCGTGCGCCGCTCGATGCTGGGCAGCATCGGCGCCGTCGCACGCAAGCAGCTGTACCTCGACGAGCTCGGGCTCGTCCCCCGCGGCGACTTCGAGGAGATCGCGCGGTCCACCGTCTCGCTGTCCACGGACGGCTTCTACGAGCAGGTCCGCGACGGCGCCATCACCGTGCACCGCGACACCGAGATCCAGCGCCTGTCGGTCGACGACGAGGGCGACCCGGTCGCCGTCCTGAGCAACGGGAAGACGGTCCGCGCCGACGTCGTGGTGTGCGGCACCGGGTTCCACCAGCGGGTCCCGTTCCTCGACGGGGACCTCACCGCCCGGCTGCTCGACGACCGCGGCAACTTCCAGCTCTACCGTCACGTGCTGCCCCACGACGTGCCGCACCTGACCTTCGTCGGGTACAACTCGTCCCTCTTCAGCCCGCTCTCCGCCGAGATGGCCGCCGTGTGGATCGCCGGCCACCTCGCCGGCGCGTTCGAGCTGCCGCCGATCGAGGAGCGCCGCCGCCAGGTGGCGGCGCGCGTGGACTGGATGGAGAAGCGGACGGACGGCAAGCACGCCCGCGGCACCAACGTCATCCCGTTCTCGCTGCACCAGATCGACGAGATGCTCGACGACCTCGACCTCAACCTGTCCCGGTCGGCCCAGGTCAAGCAGTGGCTGCTGCCGATCGACCCCGGCGCCTACCGCCACGTGTCGACGCGGCTCAAGGAGCGCGTCGACCAGGGCGAGCGGGTGACCCAGCAGTCCTGACCCACCGTTCGCCGGTCGCGCTCGGGGCTTCGTGCGCGTCGGTCGAGCTCGGGCTTCGCGCGCGAAGCCTGACCCGCAGGTCGGGGTCGGGGCTCCGCGCGCGGCAGTCAATCCCGAAGTGGAGGGCCCCCAGGGCCCGTGAACGCTGCCGCGCGCGGAGCCCCCGAGCCCGACCCGCGCCCGACGGACGGAGACGTCCGTCAGGCGAAGCGGACCGGGAGCTCTCGCGGGTAGCGCGCCCACGCCGAGCGCACGGGCTCGACCTGCGCGGGTGCCACCGTCAGCTCGGCGCCGCCGCGGCCGACGAAGTGCCCCACGACGGTCCTGGTGATGAGGGGCGCGGTGCGGTGCGCCGGGCACGCGTGGGCCCCGACGCCCCACGTGAGGTGGAACTGGGACCCGACCTGCTCCCACGGGTCGTCGGACTGCACGGCCCGGTCCGCGTTGGCGGCCGCGACGGCCGGGACGACGGCGTCGCCCGCGGCGATGGGCTGCCCGCCCAGCTCCGTGTCGGCACGCGCGTAGCGCGGCAGCAGGTGCGGCAGGGGCGGGGTGTCGCGCGCGACCTCGTCCAGCGCGTCGTCGAGGGAGATCCGGCCGCCGTCGACACGTGCCGTGAACCCGGGGTCGGCCAGCAGCCGCTCCAGCGCGTTGGCGATCCAGGAGACCTCGGAGTCGAGCGCCGTCCGGAAGAGGAGGCCCACCGCCCCCATCACCTCGAGGTCGTTCTCGTGGCCGGGGTGGGCGAGCAGCGCCGACGTGAGGTCGTCCCCGGGCTCCGCCCGCCGTGCGGCGACGAAGCCCGCGAGCAGGTCCTCCATCTCCGTGGCCGCCGGCCGCGACACCTCGGTCCCGGAGCGCAGGTCCACGGTCAGCACGCCCATCCGTCGCGCGTCGGCTAGCGTCATCCCCAGCAGGTCGGCCAGCACCCGCACCGGGACGTCCATCGCGTAGTCCGCGACCAGGTCGGCCTCGCCGCGGGCGACGAGCCGGTCGAGCACCGAGGTGCACGCGACCTCCACGGTGCGGGCGACCCGCCGCTCGTCGACGCCGTCCAGGACGTCGGCCAGCGGGCCGCGCAGCCGGCGGTGGTCCTCGCCGTCGCGGTCGTGCGCGGCGTCGCGCTGCTCGAGCACCGCGCGCGACGGCGAGCGGCGCCCGACGAGGCGCCCGGACTCGTACCGCCAGTCGCGGGAGTCCCGGGAGAAGACCACGTCGTGGCGCAGCACCGCGACGACCTCGTCGTACCCGAGCGCGAGCCACGCCGGCACGCCGGGCTCCAGGTCGACCGGGGCGACGGGGCCCCACCGGGAGCGCAGGGCGTCGTAGCGCTGCGTCACGTCGGCAGCGCCCGCGAGGTCCGCGAGCAGCGGCCGGTCGGCGATGTCCTCGAGCCGCACCACGCGGCCCGCGGCGGTGAGGCTCATGCCGCCGCGCTCCCCTCGGTCTGCCGGCGCAGCGCGTGCTCCACGAGGGTGGTGAGCGCCTCCACCGCCCGGGGCCGCTCGCGCAGGTCGCCCGAGACGACGGGGGTGCCCTCGGGCAGGTCGAGGGCGGACCGGACGTCCTCGGGGGCGTGGCGCGGCGCGCCCTCGAACTCGTTGACAACCACGGTGAGCGGCAGGCGGGTGTGCTCCTCGAGCTGGTCCAGCACCTCGAAGCTCTCCTCCAGGTGGCGGGTGTCGACGAGGACCAGCACACCGACGGCGCCGTCCGCGAGGCCCGCCCACAGGTCCCAGAAGCGCCGCTGGCCCGGCGTGCCGAAGAGGTACAGCGCGATGTCCCGGCCCACCGTCACGCGGCCGAAGTCCATCGCGACGGTCGTCGTCGACTTCGTGTCCCGTGCCCTGTCGACCCCGACGCTCGCCGTGGTGATGGTCTCCTCCGTGCTGAGCATCGGGATCTCGCTCACCGCGCCGATGAGGGTCGTCTTGCCGACGCCGAACGCGCCCACCACCAGGATCTTCACCGAGCGCGCGACGCTCGGGGCCAGGTGGGCCGGGGCAGGCCCCGGGCCGGTCGCCTCAGAACTCGCGGAGGCCATCGAGCACCTCCTCCAGCAGGTCGGCGGCGGGCAGGTCGTGGACCGGGTTGGAGCGGATCGCCAGGTAGCCCTCGTCGATCAGGTCGGACGCCATCACCACGACGAGGCTCACGGGCAGGCGCAGGTAGGCGGCGAGCTCGGCCAGCGCGAGCGTGCCGCGGCACGTCTCGAGCAGCGCCCGCTGATGGCGCCCGGCGGATGCCGGCAGGCGACGGCCGTCGTCCACGGTGCACAGCAGCGTCTCGGGTCGCAGCGTGTTGCGGGTCGGGTGCGCACGTCCTCCGGTCAGGACGTACGAGCGCACCGGGTGGTCGCGATAGCCGTCGGTCTGCATCAGCCCGCCTCTCTCCTCAGTGTTCGGCCCTCAACGCCCGGCCCTCAACGTCCGGCCCGGTCCGTACCGAGCGTGCGCTCGCCGATCATGAGCACCTGCGCCTGCATCTGCTGGGCCACCAGCCCGGGATCGATCCCCTGGTCGGTGACGACCGCGAGCCGTGACCCGTCGCCCGCCCCGCGGACGAACAGGAACCCGCCGTCGAACTCGACGAGGACCTGCCGCAGCCCGTCCCCCGCGCCGAACTCGCGTCCCATGCTCATCCCGAGCGCCACGAGCCCGGCGCACGCCGCCGCCACCTTGTCGGCGGTGTCGGGGTCGGTGTCGTCCGTGCGCACCTTCACCAGGCCGTCGGAGCTGAGCACGACGGCGTGCCGGACACCTCGCACCCCGGCCACGAGGTCGAGCATCCACCCGTCGGGGTGCGCCTCCTGCTGTGACGTCTCTTCGCTGGTCTGCGTCGTCATCGGTCCTCCGTGTTCAGGTCCGTCCCCCCGGACTTCTCCCGCGGGCTCTGGGCTTCGTGGGCTTCATGGTCGTCCGGCGCCGACGGTGCGGCCGGCACCGACTCGCCGGCGGCGGCGAAGAAGGCACCGATCCAGGCACCCGCCTGCTCGGCGGTCTGGTCCGCGGCACGGACGGCCGGCCCCCGGTCCCGGCGCGCGGCCGGCGAAGCGCCCTCGGGCGCCCCCGGGCCGCCCCGCCGGGCGCGACCCGCCCCGACCTCCCCGGCGTCGATGCTGCCGGTCTCCGCACGCCGCGACCTGCGCTGCGGCAGGACGGGCCGCTCCGCCGGGACGGGCGGTGCCTCGGCGGCCCGCTCGCCGGGAGACGGCGCCACGGCGGGCGCGTCGACGACGGCCGTGGGCGCGGAGTGCGCGCCGACCGGGCGTGCCGGCGGCACCGCGCCGGAGGGAGCGGACGCCCGCCACGCCTCGTCGACGGCGGGCGCGAGCGCGTCGGTCGCCGCCGAGGCCGGCACCGTGATCTCGCTGGGCACCATGACCACGGCGCGCAACCCTCCGTAGACGGACTCGACGAGGTCGACGCGCAGGCCCAGCTGGCGGGCGTACGCCCCGACGACGGCCAGGCCCGTCTGCGGCACCTCGCCGAGGTCGGCGATGCCGACCTGCTCCTTGCCGGACGCGACCTGCCGGGCCCGGTCCAGCTCGCGGCTGCCCATACCGACGCCGCAGTCGTCGATCTCGACGACCGCGCCGCGCTGCACCTGACGGATGACCACGAGCACCTGGGTGCTGGGCGGGGAGCACTGCGTGGCGTTGGCCAGCAGCTCCGCCACCACGTGGACGACAGGCTCGACCGCCTGCCCGACGACCGCGAGGCCGGGCTCCCCCGAGACGTCCACGCGCTGGAAGGCCGTGATGCGCCCCGCGGCGGCCTTGACGACGTCCGGGAGCGGGAGCGGCGCGTCCCACGACTGACCCGGGCGCCGGCCGCAGAGCGCGACCAGGTTCTGCGCCTGCCGGGCGTGCTGCGCCGCGGCGTGGTCGATACGCATGGACGTCTGCAGGACGTCCGGGTCGGCCGAGTGCCGCTGCACCATGCGCGCCGCCTCCTCCTGGATCCGGTGGGCCGAGGCCTGCACCTTGCGGCTCAGCGCCACGACGGCGATCTCCACCGCCTTGCGCTGCTCGTCGCGGGACTCCTCCTCCCGCCGGAGCGCCGTCGTCGCCCCCTCCAGGGCGGCCACGGCCTCGTCCAGGCTGGCGGCGAGGCTGTCGCGCTGGGCGACGACGCCACGCAGGGTCGCGTCGTCGCGGCGGCGGGCGACCAGCAGCAGCACGGCCGCCACGACCGTGAGGAGTGCCGCCGACCCGCCCAGCACCCAGCCGAACGTGCGGGTGGCGGCGTCCTGCGCGAGCGGGAGCGCGGCCGCGCACAGGGCTGCCCCCACCACGCAGAGCGATGGAAGGACCTGCCCGGTCGCACGTGGTCTTGGAGAGGTCGTCGTGCTCACCGCACCCCCGTCGGTAGGACCGGGCCCGTTCACGCCGCGCGCGCCACCCCGGTCTGCGCAGCCTTCTCCACGAACCCGGCGGAAATGTTCGTACCGGATAAAAGCCCTGACCAGGAGTTTCTACCACGTGCCACGGTCGGGTGAAAGGGTCCGCGCCCCGACCAGGTCGGTCCGCCGGGCTATCGTGCCCGGCATGAGCGCCGAGACCACCCAGACCACCCGGACCCCCCGGAGCACGGCGGAGCCCGCCGCACCCGTCACCCCTCTCGACCCGCAGGGCCCCGACCCGTTCGGGTGGCTGGAGGACGTCTCCGGCGCCGTGGCGCTCGACTGGGTGCGGGCGCGCAACGCCGAGTCGCACGCGCGCCTCGGGGGGGAGCGGTCACGGGCGACCGAAGCCGCGATCCTCGAGGTCCTCGACTCCGACGACCGCATCCCCCAGGTGTCCCGGGTCGGCGGGCACTGCTACAACTTCTGGCGCGACGCCGGCCACGAGCGCGGCGTCTGGCGCCGCACCACCCCGGAGTCGTACCGCACGGACTCGCCCGAGTGGGAGACGGTGCTGGACCTCGACGCGCTCGCCGAGGACGAGGGCATCAGCTGGGTCTGGCACGGCGCCTCGCTGCTGCGGCCCACCCCGGAGCAGCTCGCCGCGGGCGAGCCGTGGAGACGTGCCCTCGTGGACCTCTCCGTGGGCGGGTCGGACGCCGACGTCACCTGCGAGTTCGACCTCGTCGAGAAGCGGTTCGTCCCGGCCGCCGAGGGCGGGTTCGAGCGCGACCACGCGCCCGAGGCCGGCGGCGGGGGCGCGAAGGGCGGCCTGTCCTGGGCCGACGAGGACACCGTGTACGTGTTCACCGACTTCGGCCCGGGCACGACGACGCCCTCGGGCTACCCCCGCACCGTGCGGCTGTGGCGGCGCGGGACGCCCCTCGACGACGCCGTCGAGGTCTACGCGGGCGCCCCCGACGACCTGGGCGTCTCGGCCCACCGCTCCCGGACGCCGGGGTTCGAGCGGGACGTGGTGCGACGCGGGATCGCCTTCTTCGCCTCGGAGACCTTCCTGGTCCACGACGTCGGCACGCCGCACCAGCGGCTCGTGCGGATCGACGTCCCCGAGTCGGCCGAGGTCGGGTTCCACCGCGAGTGGCTGCTCGTCGAGCTCCGCGACGACTGGACCGTGGGCGACGGCGACGCCGCGCGCACGTACGCCGCGGGGTCGCTGCTCGCCGCACCCGCGGACGACTTCCTCGCCGGCTCGCGCGAGCTCACCGTGCTCTTCGCGCCGACGCCCTCGACCTCCCTCGCGGGGGCGACCTGGACCCGCCACCACCTGGTCGTCACCGTGCTCGAGGACGTGGTGAACACGCTGCACGTGCTCACCCCGCCGACGGACGCCGCCGCCGGCGTCGCCTGGGAGCGCCGCGAGCTGCCCCTCGGCGGCCACCTGCAGACGGTGACCACCCGCGCCGTCGACCCGCTCGAGAGCGACGACGTGTGGGTCACGACCACCGGTTACCTCACCCCCGCGACGCTCGCGACCGCCACCGTCCCGGGCCCTGGCGACCCCGACCCGGAGCCCGAGGCCCTCAAGTCGGCCCCGGCGTTCTTCGACCCCGAGGGCCTCGTCGCCGACCAGCACGTCGCGACCTCCGCCGACGGCACGCGGGTGCCGTACTTCGTCGTGGGCCGCGAGGACCTGGTCCGCCCGGCCGACCCCTCGGCGCCCGGCACCGCCCCCACCCTGCTGTACGGGTACGGCGGCTTCGAGATCCCGCTGCTGCCCGGCTACTCGGGCACGGTCGGGCGCGCCTGGCTCACGGGGCCCGACGCCGGCGTCTACGTGGTGGCGAACATCCGCGGCGGCGGCGAGTACGGGCCGTCGTGGCACCAGGCGGCGCTGCGCGAGCACCGGCACCGGGCCTACGAGGACTTCGCCGCCGTGGCCCGCGACCTCGTGGCCCGCGGCATCACCTCGCCGCGGCACCTGGGCGTCCAGGGCGGGTCGAACGGCGGGCTGCTGGCGGGGAACATGCTCACCCGCCACCCCGAGCTGTTCGGTGCGGTCGTGATCCAGGTGCCGCTGCTCGACATGAAGCGGTACTCGCACCTGCTCGCCGGCGCGTCGTGGACGGCCGAGTACGGCGACCCCGACACCGACGACTGGGAGTTCATCCGCACGTTCTCCCCCTACCACCTGGTGGACGCCGCCCGTGACTACCCCCCGGTGCTGCTGACGACGTCCACCAAGGACGACCGGGTGCACCCCGGCCACGCCCGCAAGATGGCGGCGCTGCTGCACGCCGCCGGCAAGGACGTCACCTACTACGAGAACGTCGAGGGCGGGCACGGCGGGGCCGCGAACAACGCCCAGGCCGCGCACATGAGCGCGCTCGCCTGGACGTTCCTGCGCGACCGGCTCACCTGAGCCGGAGACGCCCACGGCCTCTGGCGGGAGGTCGGGCCGGGGACGGGTCCTTGTCGCGAGGCGCGCCATTCGCCGCTCGTTCCTCGCGGCTCCCGCCAGGCCCGGCCAGCCTCTCGACAAGGACCCGTCCCCGACCCGACACCGAGCGGACGCATGCGGCCGTGCTCAGCTGTGCGGCACCCGCGCGGTGATGAGGGTGCCGTCGTCGCGCCGGTTCCCCGACAGCGCCCGCAGGCCCGGCCGCCCGGACCGCCGCGGGCCCTGCCCGTCGAGCGGCACGCGGCTGACCGTCCCCGGCGTGACGGTGACGGTGGCACCGCAGACGGTGACCGTGGCGCCGTCGCCGGTCTCCGCGTCGATCTCCAGGGCGTCGGGCAGCACGGTGACGCGCAGCCGCGAGGAGCGCCACGTCACCCGGAACGTCAGGCCCTCCCAGCCGTCGGGCAGCCGCGGGTCGAACGACAGCTCGCCCCCGTGGTCGCGCATGCCGCCGAACCCGTAGGCCAGCGCCGACCAGGTGCCGCCCGCGGAGGCCACGTGGACGCCGTCGCTCGCGTTCGCGTGCAGGTTGGCCAGGTCCACGAACAGCGACGACAGGAAGTACTCCATCGCGAGCTCGTGGTACCCGACCTCGGCCGCCACGATCGACTGCACGACGCCGGACAGCGTCGAGTCCCCCGTCGTCAGCGGGTCGTAGTACTCGAAGTCGGCGAGCTTCTCCTCCGCCGTGAAGTGCTGCCCCTGCAGGAAGAGCGCCAGGACGACGTCGGCCTGCTTGAGCACCTGGTACCGGTAGATGACCAGCGGGTGGTAGTGCAGCAGCAGCGGCCGCTTGTCGGGCGGGGTCGCCGCCAGGTCCCAGATCTCCCGCTCGAGGAAGTGCGAGTCCTGCGGGTGGATGCCGATCTGCTTGGCGTACGGGATCGCCATGTGGTCGGCCGTGCGTGCCCACTCCCCGCTCTCGTGCGGGGCCAGGCCGAGCCGCCCGACGAGCCGCACGTACTCCTCGGGGTGGTCGGCGCGCATGTCGTCCACGACCCGGGCGGCCGCGCGGAGGTTGAACCGCGCCATGACGTTGGTGAACAGGTTGTCGTTGACGACCGTCGTGTACTCGTCGGGGCCCGTGACCCCGTGGATGTGGAAGTCGTAGTCGCCGTTGGCGCGCCAGAAGCCGAGGTCCTGCCACAGGCGCGCCGTCTCCACCAGCACGTCGACGCCCTCGCGGTGCAGGAACTCGGTGTCGCGCGTGGCGCGCACGTACTGCACCAGCGCGAAGCTGATGTCGGCGTCGATGTGGTACTGCGCCGTGCCCGCCGCGTAGTAGGCCGACGCCTCCTCACCGTTGATGGTGCGCCACGGGAACAGGGCGCCCTTCTGCGAGAGCTCGCCCGCACGGCGCCGGGCCGCGTCGAGCATCTGGTAGCGGAACCGCAGCGCGTTCCGGGCGTACCGCGGGTTGGTGTAGGTGAGGAACGGCAGCACGTACACCTCGGTGTCCCAGAAGTAGTGCCCCGAGTAGCCGCTGCCGGTCAGGCCCTTGGCGGGCACGCCGGAGCCCTCGGCGCGCGCCGTCGCCTGGGCGAGCTGGAACAGGTTCCAGCGCACCGCCTGCTGGACCTCCGGGTTGCCCGCCACCTCGACGTCCGAGGCCGTCCAGAACTCGTCGAGCCACTCGCGCTGCTGGCGGCGCTCGACGTCGATGCCGCGCGAGCGCACGCGGTCGAGGGTGCGGCGGCACCGGTCGACGAGCTCGCGCGGGGGCACCCCGCGCGACGAGTGGTACGACACGACCTTGGTGAGCCGGATCGTGTGGCCCGCGCGCGCGTCGACGCGGAAGACGTGCTTGGCGAGGTCGTCCTCCGCCTGCGAGCGCACGTCCCACGGGTCCTCGGTCTCCAGGACGTCGTCCGCGGCCACGGCGAGCGTCATGCCGGAGTTGCTGCACCGGTAGCCCAGCACCATGCGGACGTCGTCGCACCACTGCAGCTCGGGCTGCAGCACCCGGTGCGTGAACTGCTCCGCCTTGCGGGGGTCGAACCCCTCCCCCAGCGACGCCGCCGGCACGTGGTACTCGTCCGAGCCGTCCTGCCGGTTGAGGATCTGCGACGCGATCGCCACCGGGGCGTCGTGGTCCAGCAGCGTCACCTCGAACGTCATCACGGCCAGGTGCCGCTCGGCGAACGACACCATGCGCTCCGAGCGCACCCGCACACGCTTGCCCGACGGCGTGCGCCACAGGAACGCGCGGCGCAGCACACCGTCGCGCATGTCCAGCGCGCGCTCGTACTCGGCGAGGTCGGCGACGGACAGCAGCAGCGGCTCGTCGTCCACGTAGAGGCGGATCACCTTGGCGTCCGGGACGTTGACGATCGTCTGGCCCACCTTGGCGAACCCGTACGCGTCCTCCGCGTGCTGGATCGGCCACGTCTCGTGGAACCCGTTGACGAACGTGCCGTGGGCGTGCGACTCGCGCCCCTCCTCCAGGTTCCCCCGCATGCCCAGGTACCCGTTGGCCACGGCGAAGAGCGTCTCCGTGACGCCCAGGTCGTCCGACCGGTATTCGGACTCGACCAGCCGCCACGGGTCGACCGGGAACCTCACCCGGTCGACCACCCGCTGCTCGTCGGCGGTCCGGTGCCTCATTCGTCTGCCCCCTCGTTCACGTGCGCCCGCGCCGGGCGGTCCAGGACCGCCGCGTCGAGCTCCCCCAGATCGGTCACGACCACCGTCGCCCCGCCGGAGCGCAGCAGGTCCGCCCCGACACCGCGGTCCACCCCGAGCACCAGGCCGAACGCGCCCGCGGCGCCGGCCTGGACCCCGGACAGGGCGTCCTCGACCACGACCGCCTCCTCGGCGCGCACCCCGAGGCGCTCGGCCGCGCGCAGGTAGGTGTCCGGCGCGGGCTTGCCCGGCAGACCCTCTGCGGACGCGACGTTGCCGTCCACGACGACCTCGAAGCGGTCCGCGAGGCCCGCGGCCTGCAGCACGGCCGGCGTGTTGCGCGACGACGACACCACGGCCACCAGCGCGCCGGCGGCCGTGACGGCGTCGAGAAAGCGTACCGACCCCGGGTACGGGGCGATCCCCTCCGTGGCGAACAGGTCGTTGACGATCGCGTCCTTGCGGTTGCCCAGGGCGCAGACGGTGTCCTCCCCCGGCGCGTCGTCCGCCGTGCCCCGGGGCAGCTCGACGCCCCGCGACGCCAGGAACGTCGCGACGCCGTCGTACCGCGGCTTGCCGTCGATGTGCGCGAAGTAGTCCGCGGGTTCGTACGGGGCGAGGCCGTGGGCGCGACACCAGGGCGCGAAGAGCCGCTCCCATGCGCGCATGTGGAGCTCGGCGGTCGGGGTGAGCACCCCGTCGAGGTCGAAGAGCACGGCTCGCAGCCTGGTCACGACGGTCCCTTCACGGGTCGGTGGGTGCGGACTGCCGGAGACCGGCGCTCCGGCGGGGCGACGATGCCCTGTCGTAGCGTACGCAGGCAAATCGCCGCGGGACCGGCGCGACGCGCGCGGCGCGTCGGTCCTGGTCAGCCCTCCGCACGCTCGGCGAGCGCCTCCGCGACCCGGCCCAGGTTCGCGAGCTCGGCGCGGTGCGCGTCCACGCCCGCGAGCTCCCGGCGCGGCGCCGACAGGACGGTGACAGCGGCGAGCCCGCCGGCGGGCAGCCCGATCCGCCGCCAGGGCTCGGCGACCAGGCGGACGAGCTCGCCGAGCTGCGGGCCCGAGCACTGGGACACCTCGGGCGCGGGCAGCCCGGCCCACAGCCCCATGCCGCGCTCGCTCGCCCGCGCGACACGCTCCCACGCCCGCTCGTCCCAGCCCCGCGGGCCCAGGTCGGCGAGGTCGAGGCCGATCGCGTCCGCGCCCGCCAGCGCGACCGCAGGGATGCCCACCCACGTCGCGCCGAGGTGCACCACGACGCGGGCGCCGGCGGCGTGCGCCGCCGCGACGACCGGCTCGAGGCCCTCGACGACGTCGGGGCCGGGCACGCCCCGGATCCGGGAGTAGCCGGAGAAGCTGGGCAGCACGCCGGCGTGCACCTGTCCGAGCAGCGGCTCCGCCAGCTGGACGACCGGGTCGGCGCCCGGCACCTGCGACCGCAGGGTCGTCAGGTGATCGGTCAGGCCGGCGGCCAGCGCCTGGCCCAGGTCGCGCCGGGCGCCGACGTCCGCCAGGACGCGGTCGCCGCGGGCGGACCACAGCTCGGCGGCGAGCGTCCACGGCCCCAGGACCTCGGTGGCCAGCGGGCCGGCGTACCCCGCGGCCGCGACCGCGAGCGCCTCGACGTCCTCCCGCAGCAGCGCGGCCGCCCGCCGCTCGTCCGCGCCGGGCCGGTCGGCCAGCTTCCAGCCGTGCGGGCCGAGCTCGACGGGCGTCCCGGCGAGCAGGGCGCCCGTGCGTCCGACGGCGTCCGCTCCCGGCCCCCGGTCGGTCAGCCGGGTGAGGAAGCCCACGGCATCGACGCCCGTGGGCAGGGCCGCCAGGTCGTCGAGCACCGTGAGCTGCGCCGTCAGCACGTCCGCGTCGCCGCCCGGCCAGGGTCCGTGCCCGCTCACCGTCACCATGGGGCGCCACTCTAGACTGCGAGCGCACCCCCACGACGAAAGGCCGTACCCGTGCGGATCACCACGCGCAACGCCCGGTTCCAGCTGCTGACCACGCTCGGCACGAACCGCACCAAGCGCGGCCGCGCCGGCGAGTTCCTGGTGCAGGGCGTGCGGCCGATCACCCTCGCGGTGGAGCACGGCTGGCCGGTGCGCACCCTGCTGCACGAGGACGGCCGGCGGCTGTCCGCCTGGGCGCAGGACGTGCTGCGGGCCACGGGCGCCGAGAGCATCGCGATGGCGCCGGACCTGCTGGCGGAGCTGGCGGAGAAGGAGCCGGGCGCCACCGAGCTCGTCGCCGTGGTGGCGATGCCCGCCGACGACCTGGACCGCATCGGCGTCGGCGGGGACTTCCTCGGCGTCGTGTTCGACCGGCCCACGCAGCCGGGCAACGTCGGCGCCGTCGTGCGGTCGGCCGACGCGTTCGGCGCCCACGGGCTCGTCGTCACCGGCCACGCGGCCGACCCGTACGACCCGAAGGCGGTGCGCGCGTCGACCGGGTCGCTGTTCGCGCTGCCGGTCGTGCGCGCGGCGTCCCACCGCGAGGTGACGGCCTGGCTCGCCGCGCACCGGGACGCCGGGCGTCCCGTCACGGTGGTCGCGACCGACGAGGACGGCGACGCCGCGCCGGGCGACGTGGACCTCACCGGCCCCGTGCTGCTGGCCGTCGGCAACGAGACCGCCGGGCTGTCGAAGGGGTGGCGGGAGGCCGCGGACGTGACCGTCGCGATCCCGATGGCCGGCAGCGCGAGCTCCCTCAACGCGTCGAACGCGGCGTCGATCGTGCTGTACGAGGCGCACCGGCAGCGGCTCGCGCGGGACTGACGGGCGGGTTCGGCCGCCGGTCCGGCAGAGGGCTCAGGCCCGCCAGGCGCGGGCGACCGTCGCCTGCCCGAGCACCTGGGTGCCGCGGTAGGCGACGACGGACTGGCCCGCCGCGACGCCGCGCAGCGTCTCGCCGGTGAGGTGGACCTCCATGCCGGGCACGCCGTCGGCGGCGACGACGGTGGCGCCGTCGTCGCCGCGGCCGGGGGTGCCGGCCGTGGCGCGGACGCGCGCGGGGACGGGCGTGCCGTGCGCGCGGACCTGCACCTCGGCGTCGAGCCACTCCCCCGGCCCGGGGGCCGGGCTCAGCCACACGGCCTTCTCCGCGGCGACGGTGTCCACGCTGAGCAGCTCGGCGGGGCCCACGACGACCGTGTTGGACGACGTGCGCACGTCGACGACGTACCGCGCTCGGCCGTCCGGGGCGGGACGCCCGAGCCCGAGGCCCTTGCGCTGCCCGACGGTGTACGCGTACGCGCCGTCGTGGTCGCCGACGACGTTGCCGTCCGTGTCGACGACCTCGCCCGGCCGGGAGCCGAGCCGCTCGCGCAGGAAGCCGCGGGTGTCGCCGTCGGCGACGAAGCAGATGTCGTAGGAGTCGGGCTTGGCGCTCACGGACAGGCCTCGACGCTCCGCCTCGGCGCGCACCTCGTCCTTCGAGGCGAAGCCGCCCAGCGGGAACATCGCGCGCTCCAGGCGCTCCGGCCCCATGACCGCCAGCACGTACGACTGGTCCTTCTCCGTGTTCGGGGACCGGTGCAGCTCGCGCGTCCCGTCGTCGCGCGTCACGACCCGCGCGTAGTGCCCGGTCGCGACGGCGTCGAACCCGAGCGCCGTGGCCTTGTCCAGCAGCGCGGTGAACTTGATGTGCTCGTTGCAGCGCACGCACGGGTTCGGGGTGCGGCCCGCCTCGTACTCGGACAGGAAGTCGGCGACGACGGTCTCGGAGAAGCGCTCGGACAGGTCCCACACGTAGTACGGGATGCCGAGCACGTCGGCCGCGCGCCGGGCGTCGCCGGCGTCCTCGATGGAGCAGCAGCCGCGCGAGCCGGTGCGGAACTGGTCACGGTTGCGGCTCAGGGCCATGTGCACGCCCACGACGTCGTGCCCGGCCTCCACCGCGAGCGCCGCCGCGACGGCCGAGTCGACCCCGCCGGACATGGCGGCCAGCACCCTCATGCCGGTCCCCCCGCCCCCGCGGGCCCGGAGACCAGGCCGGCTGCGCGCGCCCGCTCGACGACCCGGGGCAGCGCGGCGACGAGCCGTTCCACGTCGGCCTCGGTCGACGTCGCCCCGAGGGAGAAGCGCAGCGCCCCGCGCGCCTCGAGCTCGGCCACGCCCATGGCGAGCAGCACGTGCGACGGCTGCGGGACGCCCGCCTGGCACGCCGAGCCCGTCGAGGCCTGGACGCCCGCCGAGTCCAGCAGGTACAGCAGCGAGTCGCCCTCGGCGCCGGGGAAGGTGAAGTGGGCGTTGCCGGGCAGCCGTGGCGGCGCGTCGTCCGGGTGCCCGTCCGACGGGGCGTCGGGCTCGGGGCCGCGCAGCACCGCCTCCGGGTCGACCTGCCGGACCCCTGCCACGAGCGCGTCGCGGAGCTCGGCGAGGACCGCGGCGCGCTCCGGGCGGGCGTCGACCGCCTCGGCGAGCGCCACGGCGAACGCGCGGATCCCGGGCACGTCGAGCGTACCCGAGCGGACGCCCCGCTCCTGGCCGCCGCCGTGCAGCACCGCCTCGAGGTGCAGGTCGCGGCGCGCGACCAGGGCCCCGACGCCCGGCGGGCCGCCGAGCTTGTGCCCCGTGAGCGTCATGGCGTCCACGCCCGAGGCGGCGAAGTCGACCGGCACCTGCCCCACGGCCTGCACCGCGTCCGTGTGCACCGGCACGCCGTGCTGGTGCGCCAGCCGGACGACGTCGCGCACCGGCTGCAGCGTGCCGACCTCGTTGTTCGCCCACATCACCGACACGAGGGCGACCTCGTCGGCGTGCGCGGCCAGCTCGGCGCGCAGGGCCGCCAGGTCGAGGCGCCCGTCGCCGTCCACCGGCAGCAGCACGATGTCCGCGCCCGCGTGCCCGGCGAGCCAGAACGCCGGGTCGAGGACGGCGTGGTGCTCGACGGCGGAGACCAGCACCCGGGTGCGGCGCGCCTCCTGCCGGCGCCGGCCCCAGAACATGCCCTTGATCGCCAGGTTGTCGGACTCCGTGCCCCCGGCGGTGAAGATGACCTCGCTGGGGCGGGCGCCCAGCGCGCCCGCGACGGTCTCGCGCGACTCCTCCACGGCCCGGCGGGCGGCGCGCCCGGCCGAGTGCAGGGAGCTCGCGTTGCCCGTGCGCCCCGCCTCGGCGACGTACGCCTCCAGCGCCGCGCGCGACATGGGCGTCGTGGCGGCGTGGTCGAGGTAGGCCCCGGTCTCCCCGGTGCCGAAGGCGTCGGTCACGGTGCCCCAGTCTACGAACTCCGGCGCGCCCGCCCGAACCGTGCTCCCGGACGAGTGCAGGGCCGCCGCGATCGCTCGCGGCGGCCCTGCGCTACCTCGCGGTGCCCGTGCGCCTCCTCAGGTCAGCGCCGGCCCCGCGAGCCCCGCGACCACGGGAACGGTCCGGGACCGTCCCACCCCCCGTGGCCGTGGTCGCCATCCTTCCAGGGCCCACGGCCCTTGTCGGCCCTGTAGACCTGGACCGTCGACGGACGCGGGCCGCGCCAGGCGCCCGCCGGCACGTCCTCGCCCTCCTCGAGGTAGTCCGGGAAGTACGAGTTCTGCGCCCCGAACGAGCCGTCCTCGCCCGGGTGCTGCACGTTCACGTAGACCATCGCGTCGCGCGAGTCCACGACCGGGCCGCAGGTCTCGGCGTCGCGCGGCACGGACAGGAACTGCTCGACGTTCCCGCGCCGGCGTCCGTCGAGCGTCACCTTGAACAGCCCGTCGCACTTCTGGATCGTCGAGGGCTGGCCGTCGGTGGAGATCCACAGGTTGCCCTCGGCGTCGAACGCGAGGTTGTCCGGGCAGGAGATCGGCGACACCTTCTCGACCGGGAACCCGGAGAAGTACGCCGACTCGTTCACGCTCGGGTCGCCCGCGACGAGCAGCAGGTTCCACCGGAACGTCGTGGCGGTCTGGTCGCCACGGTCCTCGACGATCTCCACGACGTGCCCGTCACGGTTGACGGTGCGCGGGTTCATCTCGTCCGCGGCGGCGTACCCGTCCTTGCCACGGTTGGAGTTGTTGGTGCACGCCACGTAGACGCGCCCGGTGACCGGGTTGGGCTCGACGTCCTCGGGCCGGTCCATCTTCGTGGCCCCGACGGCGTCGGCCGCGAGGCGGGTGAAGACGAGCACCTCCTCGACGCTCATGCCCTCGACCTGGGACTCGCCGTCCTTGACGAGCGCGACCCACTCGCCGGTGCCGTCGAACGAGCCGTCCGAGGGGACCGCGCCCGTGCCGTCGATCTCCCCGGCCGGGGAGTCGCCGGAGAACCGCGCGACGTACAGGTCGCCCTCGCTCAGCAGCGTCTTGTTGTGGCGGCGCGCCCAGCGGCTGCGCCCCTTGCGGAAGGTCTGGGCCGACACGAACTTGTAGACGTAGTCGAAGCGCTCGTCGTCGCCCATGTAGGCGACGGCGTGACCGTTCCTCGACAGGATGACGTTGGCGCCCTCGTGCTTGAACCGGCCCATCGCGGTGTGCTTCACGGGCGGCTCGTCGGGGTCGTACGGGTCCACCTCGACGACCCAGCCGAAGCGGTGGTTCTCGTACTCGTACCCCGGGTTGTTGCCGTCGAACCGGGGGTCGTCGAGCTCCCAGCCGTAGCCGGTGGGCTCGTTGCGCAGGCCGTACCGCTCGTCGCGCGGGTCCTTGCCGTTCACCCGCAGGTTGGCGTGGAAGTTCTCCTCGCCCGAGACGACCGTGCCCCACGGGGTGGTGCCGCCCGCGCAGTTGTTCAGGGTGCCGCGCACGCGCGTGCCCGTCGGGTCCTCGACGGTCCTCATGAGCCGCGAGCCTGCCGCCGGGCCGTCGACGGTGAACTCGGTGTCGACGGTGATGCGGCGGTTGTAGCGGCTGATCCGCGAGTACGTCCACGGCGCGCCCTCGTCGTCACGCGTCACCTCGACGACGGACATGCCCCACGCGGCACGCTCGATGGCCCGGCGCGTCGCCGCGTCGTACGAGTCGTCGAACATGATCGACGCGTTGGTGTACTCGTGGTTGCTCACGAGCAGGCCGCGGCGGCCGCGCCGCGTCCGCCCGCGCGTGCGGACGCCGTCCGGGTCGTCCGGCAGGATGTCGAGGTAGTCGCAGTTGTAGCCGAACTGCTTCGCCTGCTGCTCCGGCGTCTGGTGGGCGACGTCGAACGCGCGCCCGCCGGGCAGGATGGGGTCGCCCCAGCGGATGATCGGCGACCACTCGTAGCCCTCGGGCACGACGAAGGCGTCGGTGGCAGCCGGCTGCGGTGTGATCGGGCCGAAGGCGAGGCCCTTGCCGTGGCCCCGGCCGGTCGCCGCGGCGGCCTCCGCCGCCGGGGCGCCGGCGACCTGGGACCCCACCACGACGGTGGCGGCCGCGGCGGCGAGGCCGCCCAGCATCACCCGGCGGGACAGGGCGCGCGAGGCGACGTCCCGGAAGTACTCGTTGGCGGACTCGTTGGGCGCGGGGTGGGAGCAGGCGTCGGCGCACTTCAGGCGGCACGTGACCGCGCTGCGCTTGCCACGCGCGTACGGGTGCACGTCTGCCAGCTCCAGCAGCGGGCGCGACTCGGGGGCGATCGTCATCGGTAGCTCTCCTGACGTAGGGCTGGGGGTGACCCTGGGGTCGCGCCCGACGCTAGGGAGGCTCCGTGGCCTGGCGCCGTCGCCGTGCCGACCGTCAGGTGAACACCGGGTGACCGGCCGGTTCACCCGCGTCCCGGCAGGTCATCCGAGCGAGGCCACCCACTCGCTGCTGCCGTCGTCGAAGCCCTGCTCCTTCCAGATCGGCACCTCGGCCTTGAGCTCGGTGACCAGGTCCGCGAGCGCGGTGAACGCGGCCTGCCGGTGCCCGCTCGCGACGGCGGCGACGACGGCCACGTCGCCGACGCCGAGGTCCCCGGTGCGGTGCACCACCGCGGCGCGCACGCGGTCGCCCGCCTCCCGGGCCGTCCGGCCGGCGACCCGGTCCGCGACCCGGCGCAGCACGGCGGCGGCGTCCGGGTGCGCCTCGTAGTGCAGCGCGACGACGCCGCGACCCTCGTCGTGGTCGCGGACGTGGCCGACGAAGGTGGCGACCGCGCCGCACGTGTCGTCCCGCACGAGCTCGCTCAGCTCGCCGAGCAGGCCGTCGAGGGGGGTCTCGACGACGTCCGCGCGCAGCACCTGCGCCGGCGCGCCCGCCGCGGTAGTGCCTCCCGCGCTACCGCGCGGGCCGGCCGGGTGGTCGCCTCCGCGCAGCTGGTCGACGGCGTGCTCCAGGACGTCGGCGAGCGCGTCGAGTCCGTCGACCACGCCGCCCACCGACCCCGGAAGGTTGACGACCAGCGTCCGCCCGGCGACCCCGGCGACGCCGCGGGACAGCGCGGCCGCCGGGACGGCGCGCTTGGCGGGGTCGGTGGGCACCAGGGAGCGTGCGCGCACCAGCTCGGCGATCCCGGGGACCTCGCGGTCCAGCACGGCGCGGGTCGCCTCGGGGGTCGCGTCGCGCGCGGCGAGCCCCGTGCCGCCGCTGGTGACGACCACGTCGGGGACGTCGTCGGGGGCGGCGACGAGGAGCGCCGCGATCGCCTCGCGGACGGGGTCGCCGTCGGGCACGACGACGGGCGGCGAGGTCCGCCACCCGCGCGCCGCGAACCACTCCACGGCCGCCGGCCCGGACCGGTCCTCGTACTCCCCCGCCGCCGCGCGGTCGGAGGCGACGACGACGGCGGCGCGGCGGCCCGCGTCCCCGTCCAGGTGGGGGTGGTCGTGCGTGCCGGTCATGCGTCCTCCCGGGTCTCGTGCGCCGCGGGGCGCGACCAGTCGCCGGACTTCCCGCCCGACTTCGCCACGACCTGCACGTCCGTGAGCACGGCGGCCTTGTCGACGGCCTTGATCATGTCGTAGAGCGTGAGCCCGGCGACCGTGACGGCCGTGAGCGCCTCCATCTCCACGCCGGTGCGCCCGGTGGTGCGCACGGTGGCCGTGATCTCGACGGCGCCGGGGTCGTCGCCGGCGGGGACGACGTCGATCTCGACGCCGGAGATCGGCAGCGGGTGGCACAGCGGCACGAGGTCGGGCGTGCGCTTGGCCCCCATGATCCCGGCGACGCGCGCCGTGGCGACCGCCTCGCCCTTGGGCAGGTCGCCGCTCACGATGCGCTCGACGACGTCGGCACGCGTGCGCAGGACGCCGGTCGCCGTGGCCTCGCGCCGCGTGACGTCCTTCGCGGAGACGTCGACCATGTGCGCGGCGCCGTCGGAGCGGTAGTGGGTGAGGTCGGTCATCGGAGCTCCCAGTAGTCGACGGGGTCGCCGGCCGGAAGGTGGGCGACGCCGGGCGGCACGTGCACGAGGATCGTCGCGGCGGCGAGGTGGGTGAGCAGGTGCGAGCCCGGCCCGCCGACCATGCGCACGCGGCCGTCGTCGTCGAGCCTGCCACGACGCACCTGGTGCAGGGCGGGCGGTGAGTCGAGCGGCTCGGCGAGCGGTGCCCGGCCCGTCGCGCGGCGCGCGGGCTCCGCCCCGGTGGCGCGCGCCAGCACGGGGCGCAGGAACAGCTCGAACGACACGAACGCGCTCACCGGGTTGCCGGGGAACGCCACGAGCGGCACGTCGCGGCCGGTCCCGAGCGTCACCGTGCCGAGGCCCTGCGGTCCACCCGGCTGCACGGCCACGTGCCCGAACCACGCGTCGTCGAGGGTCTGGCGCACCACCTCGTACGCCCCCGCGGAGACGCCGCCGGTGGTGACGACGAGCACCACCTCCCCGGGTGCCTCGGCGAGGGTACGGCGCAGGGCGTCGGGGACGTCGGGGACCACGCGGTGGGTGACCCGGGCACCCGACGCGGCCAGGGCGGCGGTGAGAGCGGCGCCGTTCGCGTCGTGCACCTGGGCCGGGCCGGGCCGCTCGCCGGCGGGCACCAGCTCCGAGCCGGTCGAGACGAGGAGCACGTGCGGCGGCGGGGCGAGGTCGACGGTGGCGACACCTGCGGCGACCAGCGCCCCGAGCTGCGCACCGCCGACCGGCGTGCCGGCCGGCAGCAGCAGGTCGCCCACGGCGACGTCCGAGCCCGCGCGCCGCACGAACGTCCCCGCCTCGACCGGGGCGGCGAACCGCACCACGGTCGTGGGGTCCGGCGAGGGCTCGGGGAACCGGGGCGGGTCCGCGTCCTCGATCCGCACGACCGCGTCCGCTCCGGCTGGGACCGGGGCCCCCGTCATCACCGGCGCCGCCGTCCCGGGGTCCAGCGGAGGCGGCTGCGTGCCCGCCGGCACGGGCGCCCCCACGGGCAGCTCGACCGGGGTGCCGGCGCCGGCCGCGGCGAGGTCCGCCGCGCGCACGGCGTACCCGTCCATCTGCGAGTTGTCGAAGCCCGGCAGCGCGACGGCGGCGACGGTGTCGCGCGCGAGCACGCACGGGAACGGCGCCGCGCCGGACGCCGCCCGCGCGAGCAGCGCGGCGACCTCCACCGTCTCCGTACCCGAGCCGCGGGCGGCGGCCAGCGCGGGCGCGACCAGGTCGCGGACCGCCGCGGCGTGGTCGCCCACGGACCGGCGGACCGGGTGGCCGGTGCCGTGCCCGGCCGCCGGCCGGGCCGTCGTCACGTCGTCATGCACGCGCGCCAGCCTAGTCGGCGCGACACCGCTCCATCGCGCCCCCAGGCGGTGCGCGGATGCGGGACATCGGCCCTGGATTCGCCGCAGATGCGGCAGTAGCATCGCCGGTATGCCGCACATGAGAATCTCCGAGGCGTCCGTCTACCTCGGGGTCAGCGACGACACCGTGCGCCGCTGGATCGACCGGGGGCTGCTGCGCGCCTCGACGGACGACTCCGGCCGCAAGGTGGTCGACGGGTACGAGGTGGCGATGGTCGCCCGCGAGCACGCGACACCGCCGGGGCTGCCGGGCGGGATGCGGAGCTCCGCGCGCAACCGCTTCGTCGGCCTGGTCACCGACATCCAGGTGGACGCCGTCATGGCCCAGGTCGAGCTGCAGTGCGGGCCGTTCCGTGTCGTGTCGCTCATGAGCAGCGAGGCGGTGCGCGACCTCGGGCTCGAGCGGGGGTCGGTCGCGGTGGCCGTCATCAAGTCGACGACCGTGGTGGTCGAGGCCTCCGCCCCGGAGGCGTCGTGAGGGCGCGCCGCGCCGGGGTCGCGGGCGCCGTCGTCGTGATGACCGCGCTGGCCGGCTGCGGCAGCCCCGCGGCGGGGGACGGCGACGAAGCCACCCTCACCGTGTTCGCCGCCGCGTCGCTGCGGGAGGCGTTCGAACCGGTCGCGGCCGACTTCGAGGCCGCGCACCCGGGCGTCGACGTGCGGGTCAGCTACGCCGGCTCCTCCAGCCTCGCCGCCCAGGTCCGCGAGGGGGCGCCGGCCGACGTCCTCGCGTCGGCGAACAGGCCGGTCATGGACGCGCTCGCCGCGGACGACCTCGTCACCGCCCCCCGGGACTTCGCGACGAACACCCTCGAGATCGCCGTCCCGCCGGGCAACCCGGCCGGCGTCACCACCCTGGCCGACCTGGCGGACCCGGCGCTCGACGTCGTCGTGTGCGCGCCGGCGGTGCCGTGCGGGTCCGCCACCACCGCCGTCGAGGCCGACGCGGGGGTGGAGCTGAGCCCCGTCAGCGAGGAGCAGAGCGTCACGGACGTGCTCGCCAAGGTGGTGGCGGGCGAGGCCGACGCCGGGCTCGTCTACGTCACCGACGTCACCGCGGCGGGCGACGACGTCGACGGGATCGCGTTCGACGAGTCGGCGGCGGCCGTGAACACCTACCCGATCGCCACCGTCGCGGGCAGCCCGCACGCCGCCCTCGCCGACGAGCTCGTCGCCGCCGTGCTCGACGACGCGGGGCAGGCCACGCTCGCCTCGTACGGGTTCGGCGCGCCGTGAGCGGCCGGGCGACCGTCGCCGCCCGCCCGGCACGGCGCCGTGCCGACGACGGCGTGGTCGCCGCCGGCGTCCCGCGCTGGGCGTTCGTCCCCGCCGTGCTCGGCGGGCTGCTCGTGCTGCTGCCGCTCGTCGCCATGGCCACGCGCGTCGACTGGTCGAGCTTCTGGGCCCTGGTGACCAGCGGGTCTGCCCGCACGGCCCTGGCGCTGAGCCTGCGGACCGCGGCCGCCAGCACCCTGGCCTGCCTGGTGCTCGGCATCCCGATGGCGCTCGTCCTGGCCCGCTGCCGGTTCCGCGGGCTCGGGGTGCTGCGGTCGCTCGTGCTGCTCCCGCTGGTCGTCCCGCCCGTCGTGGGCGGCATCGCGCTCCTGTACACGTTCGGGCGCCGCGGGCTGCTCGGCGAGACCCTGGAGGTCGCGGGGCTGCAGGTCGCGTTCTCGACGACGGCGGTGGTGCTCGCGCAGACGTTCGTCGCGCTGCCGTTCCTGGTGGTGAGCCTGGAGGGCGCGCTGCGCACCGCCGGCGGCCGGTACGACGCCGTCGCGGCGTCGCTCGGGGCACGGCCGACCACGGTGCTGCGCCGCGTGACGCTGCCGCTGGTCTGGCCCGGCCTGCTGTCGGGGGCCGTGCTCTCCTTCGCCCGCGCGCTCGGCGAGTTCGGCGCCACGATCACGTTCGCCGGCAGCCTGCAGGGCACCACCCGCACGCTGCCGCTGGAGATCTACCTGCAGCGCGAGACCGACCCCGACGCCGCCGTCGCCCTGTCGCTGCTCCTCGTGGTGGTCGCCGTCGCCGTCATCGGCCTGACCTACCGGGCCCGGCAGCACGGCGGGGAACGCGGGGGCACGCCGTGACCCTCGCGTTCGCCGCGACGCTGCCGGGCCGCGGGTACGACGTGGAGCTGGAGCTCGCCGCGGGGCGCACGCTCGCGCTGCTCGGGCCGAACGGCGCCGGCAAGTCGACGACGCTCGGCCTCGCAGCGGGCACGCTGCGGCCGCGGGACGGGCACGTCACGCTCGACGGCCGCACGCTGGTGCGTGCCACCGCCGGGCGCGTGCGCGCGTGGGTGCCGGCGCACGACCGGTCGGTGGCCCTACTGGCCCAGGACCCGCTGCTGTTCCCGCACCTGTCGGTGCGCCACAACGTGGCGTTCGGACCGCGCTCCCAGGGGCGCGGCCGCCGGGACGCCGCCCGCCTGGCGGACGAGTGGCTGGGCCGGACCGGGCTGACCCCGCTGGCCGACCGCCGACCGGCCACGCTCTCCGGCGGCCAGGCCCAGCGCGTCGCGGTCGCCCGCGCACTCGCGGCCCGTCCTCGGCTGCTGCTCCTGGACGAGCCGCTGGCGGCGCTGGACGTCGACGTGGCCCCGGCGCTGCGCCAGACGCTCCGCGGCCTGCTCGCCGGGCGGACGGCGGTCGTCACGACCCACGACGTGCTCGACGCCCTGGTCCTCGCGGACGAGATCGCCGTCGTCGAGCACGGCCGGGTCGTGGAGCGCGGGACCACCGCCGAGGTGCTGACCCGGCCCCGCAGCGCGTTCGCGGCGCGGATCGCCGGGCTCAACCTGCTGACAGGGACCTGGGGCCCGGACGGTCTGGTCACGCCCGCCGGAGAGGTCGTCCACGGCCACGGCACGCCCGGCGGCGCCGGGATCCGCGCCGGCGCGCCCGCGACGGCCGTCTTCCGACCGTCCGCCGTGTCGGTCTACCTCGCCCCGCACGCCGGGTCGCCCCGCAACACGTTCCGGGGCCGCGTCGAGACCCTCGAGCCGCACGGCGACCTCGTCCGGGTCCGCACCGGTCACCTGGCCGCCGACGTCACTCCGCGCTCGGTGGCGGACCTCGCGCTCACGCCCGGGACCGAGGTCTGGCTGTCCGTGAAGGCCGCGGAGGTGGACGTCTACCCCGGGTGACGCGACGGTCAGGCGGCCTGGCGGACGCCCTCGGCGTACGCGGCGAGCCGGTCCGCGACGGCCTCCGCGCGCGCCAGGGTGAGCGGGCCGCTGAGGTAGGACGTCGCCCGTTCGCCGCGGGCGTGCACGCTCGGCAGGCCGCGGCGCTCCGGCGCGATCACGGCATCGGCGACCGTCCGGTGCAGCCGCGTGGTCGCCACCGTCATCCGCGCGCTGGCCGGGGTGTCCGGGTGGGGCGCGGCGTAGACGGTGAGCTGCATGACGGCGATGTCGTGGCCGGCGTGGTTCCCCTCGAAGACGTGGAACGCCCGGCAGAACGCCCCCGGCGTGGCGAAGTTCCGGAACGGGGCGTACTCCTCCATGCCCTCGAGCGGCTCGTTGTCGAACTCCGTGTACGACAGCCCCCGCTCCTGCGCCCACGCCGGGAACGACGGGATCTCGTAGCGCTGCCGCGCGAGGCCTCGCCGGTTCCGCCACCGGATCCAGCCGAAGAAGACCACGGCCACCACGACGACCAGGGCGACGAGCCCACCGACGACCGCCAGGACCACCGTGAACGCGTTCATGCGCGTGACGCTACTGCAGGTCACCGGCCGGTGTCGTGTCCGGTTCCGGCCACGGAGGTGCCGGCGCGACGGTCAGGCCGCCCGCCCGACGCCCTCGACGTACGCGGCGAGCCGGTCGCGCACGGCGGCGGCCTTCTCCAGGGTGAGCGGGCCGTTGAGGTAGCACGTCGCCCGCTCGCCCTGCGCGTGCACCGCCGGCTCGCCCTGCGCCGCGGGACGGAGGAAGGCGGCCTCCACGGGGCGGGGCAGCCGCACGGTGGCCACGGTCAGCGTCCCCTTGGCGGGCGCGTCCGGGGCGGGGTTGGCGTAGGCGCTGAACTGGAAGAGCGCGAGGTCGTCCGCGGTGTCCCGTCCGCGGAACACGTGGGCCACGCGGAAGGTCGCCCCCGGGACCGCGAAGAACCGGAACGGGTTGTACGCCTCCAGCCCCTTGCCGAGCAGGAGCTCGTCGTCGCGCTCGGCATAGGTCAGGCCCCGCTCGGAGCCCCACGCCGGGAAGGACGGGGCCTCGCGGCGCTGGGTCGCCAGGCCCTGCCGGACCTTCCACCGCGTCCAGCCGAAGAAGCCCACGACCGCACCGACGACGAGGACGACGAGGGCGCCGACGACGATCAGGACCACGAGGAACGCGTTCATGCGCTCGCACGCTACCGCAGGTCGTCGTGCCGGTCCCGGCGTCAGGCGCGGTGCTCCAGCTCCAGCCGGTAGCCGCGCTTGACGACGGTCTTGACGAGGTCGCGCCGGCCCACCGCCTCGCGCAGCCGGGCGACGGCGACCTCGACGGCATGCGTGTCGCGCGAGTCCCCCGGGAGCACGTCCAGGACGCGGTCGCGCAGCACCACGTCCCCGCCCGCGGCGGCGAGCAGCCGCAGCAGCCCGACCCCGGTGGGCGACAGCGGCAGCACCCGACCGTCCAGCACCGCGACGCGGGCCCGGATGGTGAGCGGCCCGGCGACCGTGGCCAGCGCGACCGACTCGATGTGCTCGTAGTGGCCGACGAGGGCGCGCACGAGCGCGCCGAGGCGGCCGCGCTCGGGCTGCAGCGTGGGGACGCCGCGGGACTCCAGGGGCCGGGCGGTGACCGGCCCGACGGCCGCCGCGACCATCGACCCGTCCGCGAACCGTGCCACGACGTCGTCGAGAACGCCCTGCGCCTCCACGACCCGCATCCACGCCTCGGCGCCCGGCGCGGAGGTGAACGTGACCGCGTCGATCTCGCCGGCCGCGGCGTCGCGCGCCGACGCCGCCACGGCCTCCGGGTCCGGCGGCGGCCCCCAGCGGTAGACGACCAGCGGGGAGACCCGCGCGCCGGCCTTGGCGAACACGTCGTCGAGGCCGTCGGCGCCCGCGCCGTGGTGCTGGATCGCGACGTGCAGGCCGGAGACGCCCTCGCTGAGCAGCACCTCGGCCACCTCGGCGGACGTCTCGGACTCGGCGACCCAGTCGGCCTGCAGGCCGGCGGCCTGGATCGCGCCCCGCGCCTTGGGGCCGCGCGCCACGATCCGCGAGCCGCCCAGCACCCCCAGCAGGTCGCCCGCCAGCCCGTGGGCGTCGGCGGCCTCGACCCAGGCGCGGAATCCGACGCCGGTGGTGGCGACGACGACGTCGGGCGGGTCGGCGACGAGCGTGCGCGTGGCGGCGACCAGGGTGTCGTCGTCGGCGTGCGGGATCATGCTCAGCGCGGGCGCGTGCCGCACGGTGGCGCCCCGCCGTTCGAGGGCGGCGGCGAGCTCGCCGGAACGCCGGTCCGCCGTGACCAGCACCGTGCAGCCCGCCATGACCTGCCCCAGCGCGGGCCGGGTGGCCTCAGCCACCTGCCCGTCCCGCGCCTCGTCCCGCGCCCGGTTCGACACCCGCACCCTCCAGCACTCCCTCGGCCGCCACGTCCCCGATCACGATCACGGCCGGGGCCCGGACGCCGAGCTCGTCGGCCCGCTTGGCCGCGAGGTCGAGCTCGACACGGGTGACCCGCTGCTCGGGCGTGGACCCGCGCTCCACGATCGCCACGGGGGTGGCCGGGTCCGCGCCGGCGTCGCGCAGCCGCGCGACCACCTGGGGCAGGGCGGACACCCCCATGAGGATCACCAGCGTAGCCGCGCGGCGGGTGACGCAGGACACGGCGACGTCGTCGAGCACGTCGTCGCGGCCGGGGCGGTCGCCGCGCGTGTGCGCGGTGACGACGTGGAACGCCGTCGTCAGCCCCCGGTGGGTCAGCGGGACGCCCGCCAGCGACGGGACCGCGAGCGCCGACGAGACCCCCGGGACCACGTCGACCGCGACGCCGGCCGCGGCGCAGGCCGCGTACTCCTCTCCCCCGCGGCCGAAGACGAACGGGTCGCCGCCCTTGAGCCGCACGACGTGCCGGCCCGCCAGCGCATGCTCCACGAGGAGGGCGTTGATGCCCTCCTGCGGCACCTTGTGGTGACCCGGCGCCTTGCCGACGTCGACCACCTCGACGTCCGGGCCGAGGTCGTCGAGGACCTCCAGCGGCACGAGGCGGTCGTGCACGACGACGTCGGCCCGCGTCAGGGCGCGCCAGGCGCGGTAGGTCAGCAGGTCGGCGGCGCCGGGGCCCGCGCCGACGAGGGTGACCCGCCCCGGCCCGGTGGTCATCCGACCCTCACGCGCACGACGCCGTCCACGACGGCGACCGGGTACGACGCGAGGTCGCCCGACAGCCCCGGCCTCGGCTCCTTGCCGCCCGTGTCGAGGCAGCGCCCGGTGGCCAGCTCGAACACCTGCTTGTACACGGGCGCGGCGACGGTGGGGGTGCCGCGGCGGGTGCCGACGATGCCCCGGGACATGACGTGCGCGCCGGCGTACGGGTCGAGCTGCTGCACGGCGTGCACGGCGCCGTCGAGCAGGCGGAACAGGGCGACCTGCACCTCCGTGCCGTCCGGGCGGGTGAGCAGGGCGGCCGCCCCGCGCTCGGGGACCAGGGCGTCGAGGGGGCAGACGGCCTCCCAGCCGGGGCCGGGCGGCGGGGCCGAGCCCGTGTCCCGCTGCGTGTCCTGCTGCGTGGCGAGGGTCATGCGCGCACCTCCAGGGTGGGTCCGGTCACGAGGACGGGGCCGTCGACGACGGCGACCAGCTCGGGGTCGACGGGGCCGGCCGCGCCGGCGGCGACCTCGTCGGGGGTGGCGGGGCGCTTCTGCCCGCGCTCCGGCACGTACGCGAGCGCCGGGTCGGGCGTCGCCGGGGCGTTGACGAACGACCCGAACCGGGCGAGCTTCTCCGGGTCCTCCAGGACGGCCTTCCACTCGTCCTGGTAGCCCTCGACGTGCGCGGCCATCGCGGCGTCGAGGTCGGCGCCGATGCCCAGCGAGTCCTCCAGCACCACCTCGCGGATGGCGTCCAGTCCGCCCTCGTACTCCTCGACCCAGGGCGCGGTGCGCTGCAGGCGGTCCGCGGTGCGGATGTACAGCATGAGGAACCGGTCGATCGTGCGCAGCAGGGTCGCGGTGTCGAGGTCCTCGGCGAGGAGCCTCGCGTGCTTCGGCGTCTGGCCGCCGTTGCCTCCGACGTAGACGTTCCAGCCCTTGTCGGTGGCGATGACGCCGACGTCCTTGCCGCGGGCCTCGGCGCACTCGCGGGCGCAGCCGGAGACGCCGAGCTTGAGCTTGTGCGGGCTGCGCAGCCCGCGGTACCGCAGCTCCAGCTCCACGGCCATGCCGACGGAGTCCTGCACGCCGTACCGGCACCAGGTGGAGCCGACGCACGACTTCACGGTGCGCAGCGACTTGCCGTACGCGTGGCCGGACTCGAAGCCGGCGTCGACGAGGCGCTTCCAGATCTGCGGAAGCTGCTCGACCCGGGCGCCGAACATGTCGATGCGCTGCCCGCCGGTGATCTTCGTGTACAGGCCGAAGTCCTTCGCGACCTGGCCCACGACGATGAGGCCCTCCGGGGTGACCTCGCCGCCCGGCATGCGCGGCACGACGGAGTAGGTGCCGTCCTTCTGCATGTTGGCGAGCATGTGGTCGTTGGTGTCCTGCAGCGCGGACTGCTCCCCGGCGAGGATGTGCCCGTTGCCCTGGCTGGCGAGGATGGACGCCACGACCGGCTTGCAGATGTCGCAGCCGCGACCGGCGCTCTCGGCGCCCTCGGGGACCACGCCGAACCGCTCGATGATGTCGCTGAACGAGTGCAGGTCGGCGACGCGGACCGCGTCGAACAGCTGGGCGCGGGTCAGCGCGAAGTGCTCGCACAGCGCGCTGCTCACCTCGAGGCCCGCGCGGGCCATCTCGGTCTTCGTGAGCTTCGTGACCAGCGGAAGGCAGGCACCGCAGGTGGTGCCGGCCTTCGTGCAGCTCTTGACGTCGCCGACCGAGGTGCAGTCGTGGTCGGTCACCGCGCCGCGGATGGTGCCGGCCGAGACGTTGTTGCAGGAGCAGACGTTCGCGTCGTCGGGCAGCTCCAGGTCCGGGGCCGCTCCGGCGCCCTCGGGCAGCAGGAACGCGCCGGGGTCGCCGGGGAGCTCGGCCCCCAGCATGGGCCGCAGCGACGCGTACGGGGCGGCGTCGCCCACGAAGACCCCGCCGAGCAGCGTGGACGCGTCGTCGGACATGACGAGCTTCTTGTAGACGCCGGCCGTCGGGTCGGCCCACACGACCTCGATCGAGTCCTCGGTGCGGCCGTGCGCGTCGCCGAAGGACGCGACGTCCACCCCGGAGAGCTTCAGCTTGGTCGCCGTGTCCGCGCCGGGGAACTCGGCGTCGCCGCCGAGCAGCCGGTCCGCGACGACCTCCGCCATCGTGTTGCCGGGTGCGACGAGGCCGAGGCAGCGGCCACCGATGCACGCCACCTCGCCGATCGCCCACACGTGCTCGTCGGCGGTGCGGCAGCGGTCGTCGACGACGGCACCGCCGCGCTCGCCGATCTCCAGCCCGGCGGCGCGGGCGAGCTCGTCGCGGGGGCGCACGCCCGTGGCCAGGACGACGACGTCGACGTCGAGCCGGCCGCCGTCGGCGAAGTCCATGCGGCCCACGTGCCCGGTGCGCCGGTGGGGGCGCATCGCCTGCGTGGCGGTGTCGCAGCGCACCGCGATGCCCTTGTCGTTGATGAGCCGCTTGAGCGCCTCGCCGCCGCCCAGGTCGATCTGCACGTCCATGAGGTGGGTGCCGAACTGGATCACGGTGGCCTGCGCGCCGAGCGCCTTGAGCGCGCCGGCGGCCTCGAGCCCGAGGAGGCCGCCGCCCACGACGGCGCCGCGCACCGGCTTGGCGAGCGGGCCGCGGCGGGTCGTGACCGTGCTGGCCTCCCGCTTGGCCTCCACCCAGCCGCGCAGCGCCGCCACGTCGTCGATCGTGCGGTACACGAACACGCCCGGCAGGTCCGCGCCCTCGATCGGCGGTACGGCCGCGTTCGAGCCCGTCGCCAGCACCAGATCGTCGTACGCGTGCACCCGGCCGAGCCGGTCCGTGACCGTCCGCGCCTCCCGGTCGATCGACTCGACCGCGCAGTCCCGGTGCAGGGTGACGAGCGGGTCGTCCCACAGCTCGGGGGTGCCGAGACTCAGCTCGTCGGCGTCGCGCACCTCGAAGTAGCGCGTGAGGCCCACGCGGTCGTACGGCTTGCGCGGCTCCTCGGCGAAGACGGTGACCCGCCACGCGCCATCGGTGTCCCGCGCACGCAGGGCCTCGACGAAGCGGTGGGCGACCATGCCGCCGCCGACGACGACGACGTGGCGCCGGCCGTCGGCGCCCGCGGTCCGGGCTGGGGTGGGGGGCTCGCTGCTCATGCCCCGACGCTAGGAAGCCGCCGTGTCGCCACCGTCAGGCAGCGGTTACCTGTCGGGAACATCTGCCTCACGCGACAGGGGCGGCGGTCGTGAGTCGCGAGGGGCGTCCCCGGCGATCACCGCGGCACTCCCGGATCCGATCGGCAGTCCGAACTGCCGATCGGATCGCGAACTGCCGCGCTGACCGGCAGGCTCGCTACCCTCGGGCGTCATGGTGGCCGACCCGCGCACGACGACGAACCCGCTGGTCCGCGCCGGAGGACGCTGGCTCGGTCGGGTCAACGCGCGGCACCCGTGGAACCACAACGACCACTTCCACTCCTGGATCCTGCGCCGGCTGCCGCCCCGCCGGCGCCGGGCCCTGGACGTCGGCTGCGGCGCGGGCCGGCTCGTGGCGCGCCTGCGGGAGGAGGTCGCCGAGGTCGTCGCCCTGGACGCCGACGCCGGGATGGCCGGCCTGGCACGCGAGCGGTTCGCCGGCGACGACGCCGTCCACGTGCGGCACAGGCGGTTCGAGGACGTGCCCGCGGACGGCTCCTTCGACGTCGTGACGATGGTCGCCTCCCTGCACCACATGGACCTCGAGGCCGCGCTGCGCCACGCCGCCGGGGTGCTCGCGCCCGGCGGCCGGCTGCTCGTCGTCGGCCACGCCCGGATCGGTGCCCGGCGCGACCTCGCCGTCGACCTCGTCTCGTCGTTCGCCAGCCCGCTCGTGGGGCTGGTCAAGCACCCGCGGGTCGCCCGGCCCGCCCCCGCGTCCGGGCCGCCCATGCCCGTGCGCGACCCGGGGCACACGTACGGCGAGGTCGCCGCGACCGCCCGGCGCGTGCTCCCTGGGTCCCGGTTCCGGCAGCGACTGTTCTTCCGCTACACGCTGGAGTGGACGCGGTCGCCCTGGCACCGGTCGACCGGCTGACCCGGGCCAGGTCAGGATGCCGGCGCGAGCAGGTCCTGCCGCAGGGTCGCCCGCAGCGCGTGCCGCACTGCCGCTTCGACCTCGCTGTGCACGGTAGGACCCTCGTCCATGGCCTGGAGCAGCAGCGCCCGCGCCACCGTCGACGTCGGAAGACCCCGCTCGTCGGCCACCTTCTCGAGCTGGGCAAGCTCATCGTCGTTCAACCGGATCTGAAGCACACGGGCACGCGAATGGCCGCGGGTCACCTTGACCTCGGAAAGCTCCCGAAGCTGACCCCCGCGCTCCTCCGCCTCCTCGACGGCCTGCGCCTCGGCGGCGAGGACCTGAGCGATGTCCTTCGTCATGATGCTCCTCCCTCTCGGTACAGACGGCGGTCCTTCGAGTTCGACGGCCATCCGTTGACGCCGTAGCCCGTCGCGTCGTGTGAGTTCCGCACTCTGACCAGTCAGCCCTCTCCACCACCGAATGATCGTCATACGTTGTAGTACAGAAAGTACAGGGCCAGGTTCAAGGACGGCTACGTCGCAGCCTTCTCCAGGCCAGGTCCCCGAAGATCACCAGGCCACCGCCAGACGTCCCTATGCGCTCGGACGCGTCAAGTCCTCGGACCCTTCGAGCGAGGCTGCCAGCTCTGCCGTCCCGGCCGGGTAGAACGGCGGGTCCTCGGCCAGAAGGTCGGCCAGCGGATACCAGGAGGCCCACGCGTCGGTGTCGAGTGCTCGCAGCCGTGCACTCGACGGCAGCGCCTCCAGCTCCGGGCAGGTCACCTCGAACACGTGCACCACCTCATGGCCGGGGACACCGACGATCTCGAACAGGTTCTCGGTCACCGCGAGCAGACGAGTGACGGTCACCTCGACCCCGTGCTCCTCACGGAACTCCCGGACGACGGCGTCGGCGGCGCGCTCCCCGAACTCGATACCGCCGCCGATCGCACGCACGAACCGGTGGTGTCCCTGGATCGGTGGGTACTCCTCCGCCAGCACGTGCCCGTCGCGGACCAGCAGACCGACCGCGATGTTCCGGATGCGACCGGCCCCGGCCGTGGTCTCGGTATGCGTGCCCATCCGGGCAGCCTATGAGGTCGGGCCGGCGCGAGGCCGTTCGGAGGTCTGCACGCACCTTGACCGACCGGCACGTGTGAGCGCGGCACCGTCGGGTCACGGATCATCGCGGGGCCGCGACCTCCACGGCCGACGTGTCATCCGAGCGCCGCGACCGGTCCAGCCAGTCCACCAGCCCGCAGACGGCCTCGCGACAGCTGCCGCAGCCGGTGGTGGCGCGGGTCTTCTCGGCCACGTCGTCGGCGGTGGCGGCGCCGTCGGCGACGCACTCGGCGATGTCGTGCTTGGTGACGCCGTTGCAGCGGCAGACGGTCGCGTCGTCGGGCATCTGCTCGGGGCTGGTCGCCGGGGCGGCGGACGGCATCACCGGGGTGAGCAGCAGGAACGCCGGGTCGACGGGCGCGGGCGTGCGGCGGGTGTACGCGGCGACCAGGTCGGCCGCGACGCGCGCGTCGCCCACGCAGGTGGCGCCCACCAGGACGCCGTCGGCGACGACCGCCTCGACGAAGCGGCCCGCGGCGGGGTCGGCGAGGCGGACGGCCCGCTGCCCGGGAGCCGTCCCCGCCCCGGCGCCGGCCACGCCCATCGACACCACGCTGAGGTCGCCCGCCTTGACCTTGACGACGTCGGTGCCCCGGGCGTCCACGCCACGGGCCGACGGCGCCCGCGACGACAGCAGCGTCCCCAGCCGCACGGCCATCGACGGTCCGCCGTCGCCGGGCAGGCGCAGGTGCTCGCGACGGGGTACCCGCTGCTCGGGCGGGGCGGCGGGCAGCGGCGCCGCCGCGAGCGACACCAGGTGCTCCGCGAGGCGGCGGGCCTGGTCCCACCCCTCGGCGACCAGGCCGCGCGACCCCTCCGGCGGCTGGGCGCAGTCCCCGACGGCGTACACCCGCGGGTCGGTGGGGCATGCCAGGTCGGGGCCGACGACGACGCCGCGCTCGACCGGCAGGCCCGCCGCCCGGGCCAGCGCCGTCTCCGGCACGGTCCCGCACGCGAGGACGACGAGCCCCGCGCCGAGCACCTCGCCCGGCTCGCGCACGTCGCCGTCGAGCCGCACGCCGACGGCGCGCCCGCCGACGACCAGGACCTCGCTCGGGCGTGCGCCGGTGCGCACGGTGACGCCGGTGGCCTCGAGGCCGTGGGTGAGGACGGCGCCGGCCTCGGGGGCGAGCTGGCGCTCCATGGGCGCCGGCCCGGGGTGCACGAGGGTGACGTCGAGCCCGCGGGAGGCCAGGCCGTGGGCGGCCTCGACCCCGAGCACTCCCCCGCCGACGACGACGGCGCGCGGGGTGTTCACCGTGGCCGCGACGATCTCGCGGGCGTCGTCCAGCGTGCGCAGGGCGTGCACCCCGGCGGGCATCCGCACGCCGGACGCCGGGCCGGTCGCCGCGTCGTCCAGGCCGGGGATCGCGGGCACGCGGGCGGCCGACCCCGTGGCGAGCACGAGGTGGTCGTAGGGGTGGCGCGTGCCGTCGTCGGCGAGCACCACGCGGGCGACGCGGTCGACCGCGACGGCGGCGACCTCGCGGCGCACGGTGGTGCGGGCGTCGTCGGGCAGCGGCATCGCGATGGCGGCGACGTCCGTGCGCCCCGCCACGACGTCGGACAGCAGCACCCGGTTGTAGGGCTCGTAGGGCTCCGCCCCCAGGACCGTCACGTCCAGGGCACCGCCGGTGTCGCGGCGGGCGAGCTCGTCGGCGAGGCGGACACCGACCATGCCGAACCCCACGATCACGATGCGGTGCGGGACGCGCAGCGGGCTCGTCGTCATGCGGGGACCTCCTGGTCCAGGGATGCGTCAGACCCTGCGCGGTGGCTGCCTCGCGCAGGGTCTGACAGGTCGGCGGGGGCGAAGGGCTCGACGCTGACGGCGCACACCTTGAACTCGGGCATCGACGAGACCGGGTCGACGGCGTCGGTCGTGAGCCGGTTGACGCTCCCGGCGCCGCTCCAGTGGAACGGCATGAACACGGTGTCGGGGCGCACGGCGTCGGTCCAGCGGGCCGTGGCGACGGCGGTGCCGCGCGCCGTGGTGAGCCGGGCGGCCGCGCCGTCGGGCACGCCGACCCGCGTGCCGAGCAGCGGGTGCAGCTCGACGTACGACTCGGGCACCAGCGCCTCCAGCTCGGGCACGCGATGCGTCTGAGCGCCGGACTGGTAGTGCTGCAGCACCCGGCCGGTGACGAGGTACAGCGGGGCGTCGGCGCGCACGTCGTCGGAGGGCCCGGCGTGGTCGACGGCGACCATGCGCGCCCGCCCGTCCGGCGTCGCGAAGGCGTCCAGGAACATCCGCGGGGTCCCCGGGTGCGAGTTGTCAGGCTCAGCGCGGCGTATGCCTCGCGCAGGGTCTGACAACTCGGGCGGGGTGGCCGGGCAGGGCCAGTACAGGCCGGGGCCGGCGGCGTCCTCGTCGGCGTCGAGGCGGGCGTGGCTCAGCCCGGAGTAGTCCGCCGGGCCGCCCGCGGAGGCCAGCGCCAGCTCGTCGAAGACGACGGCGGGGTCGGTGGGGAACGCGTCGGCCGGCAGGCCGGCGGGCGCCAGGCGGCGCGCCAGCTCTGCGAGGATCCACAGCTCGGAGCGGGCCTCGCCCGGGGCCTCGGTGGCCTTCCGCCGGCGGATCACCCGGCCCTCCAGGTTCGTCATCGTGCCGGACTCCTCGGCCCACTGGGTGACCGGCAGGACGACGTCGGCCAGCAGCGCCGTCTCCGAGGGCACGACGTCGCACACGACGAGCAGGTCGAGCGCCTCCAGACGCTCACGCACCCGGTCGGCGTCCGGCGCCGAGACCAGCACGTTCGACCCGTGCACGAGCAGGGCCCGCGGGCCGCCGGGCGTGGCGAGCGAGCGCAGCAGCGCGACGGCGGGCAGTCCCGGGCCCGGCAGCGAGTCAGGGTCCACGCCCCACACGCCGGCGACGTGGGCGCGGGCCGCCGGGTCGTCGATCTTGCGGTAGCCGGGCAGCTGGTCCGACTTCTGCCCGTGCTCACGCCCGCCCTGCCCGTTGCCCTGCCCGGTGAGACAGCCGTAGCCGGAGCCCTCGCGGCCCACCAGCCCGAGCGCCAGGGCGAGGTTGATCGCCGCGGTCACGGTCGCGGTGCCCTGCGTGGACTGCTCCACCCCGCGCCCGGTGAGCAGGTAGGCGCCGCGCCCGCCCCGCGACGGGGACGCGTCCGCGAGCAGCCGGGCGACGCGCCGCAGCTCGGCGGCCGGCACCCCGCAGACCGTCTCCGCGCGCTCGGGCCACCACGCCGCGACCGAGCGGGCGACGTCGTCGACCCCGCTGGTCCGCGCGTCGAGGTACTCCCGGTCGGCGAGCCCCTCGGCCAGCACGACGTGCAGCAACGCCAGCAGCACCACGAGGTCGGTGCCGGGCACGGGCTGCACGTGCAGCCCGGCCTCGCCGTCCGGACCGTCGTCCGTGAGCCGGGCCGTGGCCGAGCGGCGCGGGTCCACGACGACCAGGCCGCCGGCGGCGCGGGCACCGGCGAGGTGCTGCACGAACGGCGGCATCGTCTCGGCCACGTTGGACCCGAGCAGCACGATCGCCTGGGCGCCGTCGAGGTCGGTCACGGGGAACGGCATCCCGCGGTCGACGCCGAACGCCCGGTTGCCCGCCGCGGCGGCGGACGCCATGCAGAACCGGCCGTTGTAGTCGATGAACGGCGTGCGCAGCACGGTCCGCGCGAACTTGCCGAGCGCGTACGCCTTCTCGTTCGTCAGCCCGCCCCCGCCGAACACGGCGACCCCGCCAGCGCCGTCCTCGGCCTGGATCGCGGCCACCCGCGCGGCGACCAGGTCCAGCGCCTCGTCCCAGGACGACGGCGCGAGCTCGCCGTCGTCGCCGCGCACCAGCGGCGTCGTGAGCCGGTCGCCGGCACGCAGCACGGTCGCGCTCGTCCACCCCTTCTGGCACAGGCCGCCGCGGTTGGTCGGGAAGTCGCGCGGGGCGACGGCGACGGGCAGCGCCGCCCGCCCGCCCGGCCCGGGGATGCCGGGACCGGACGGCGCGAGCGACATCCCGCACTGCAGGGCGCAGTAGGAGCAGTGCGTCCGGACGCCGGACGCGGCGGTCATACCCGCGCCTCCGCCATCTCGGTGCCCCGCCGCGCGTACACCGCCCACGTGACCACGGCCATCACGGCGTAGACGCCGACGTAGAGCCACAGGGCGGCGACGAGCGAGCCGGTGAGGGTGGAGGAGACCGCGAACCCGCGCGGGATGAGGAAGCCGCCGAACGCCCCGATCGCCCCGGCGATGCCGATGCAGCCCGCCGCGGCCTTCGCCGTGGCGGCCAGCCCGGCCGCGTCCGTGCGGCCGCGCCGCTCGCCCACCACCCGGAAGGCGGCAGGGATCATGCGGTACACCGACCCGTTGCCGACGCCCGTGGCGACGAACAACAGCATGAACGACGAGAAGAAGAGCACGAACTGGTGGTTCCCGAGGGCCGTGATCGCGCCGATCGCGCCCGCCATCATCACCGCGTAGCAGACGATCGACACGACCGCGCCGCCCAGGCGGTCGGCGAGGATCCCGCCCAGCGGGCGGGTGACGGAGCCGACGAGCGCGCCCATGAATGCCAGGGAGAGGCCCACCTCCGGGAACTGGCCGGCGAGCAGCGTCGGGAACGCGCCGGAGAACCCGATGAACGAGCCGAACGTGCCGATGTACAGGAACGAGATGACCCAGGTGTGCGGCTCGCGGACCGCGACGCCGAACTGGCGCGGGTCGGCCTTCGCCGCGGACAGGTTGTCCATGAACCGCCAGGCGAGGACGACGGCGAGCACGATGAACGGGATGAACATCAGCCCGGCCCGCTCGAGCGCCACCCCGGCGCCGGTGGCGATGACGAGCGGGACGGCGAGCTGCACGGCCGCCGTCCCCACGTTGCCGCCGGCGGCGTTCCAGCCGAGCGCCGCGCCCTTCTCCTTCTCCGGGAAGAAGAACGAGATGTTCGCCATCGACGACGCGAAGTTGCCGCCGCCGAAGCCCGCGAGCGCCGCCACGGCCAGCAGGACGCCGAACGACGTCTCGGGGCGCTGCACCACGACCGTCATCGCGATCGCGGGGATGAGCAGCAGCGACGCCGAGACCATCGTCCAGTTGCGCCCGCCGACCACCGGGACGGCGAGGGTGTAGGGGATCCGCAGCGTCGCGCCGACCAGGGAGGGCAGGGCGATGAGCCAGAACATCTGGTCGGTGGTGAGGGCGAAGCCGGCTCCGGGCAGCTGCGGCACGACGATCGACCAGACGGCCCAGACGCAGAAGCCGAGGAACTCGGCGAAGATCGACAGCACCAGGTTGCGCCGGGCGACGCGGCGCCCGCCGTCGCGCCAGAACACCGGGTCCTCCGGGTCCCAGCGGTCGATCCAGCGACCCGGCCTGGCGTGCGCGCCGGGGGTGGGTGCCGCCGGTGCGGCCACCGTCGTCGGAGCAGCCATCGCGTGTCCTCCAGTGCTCGGGCCCGGCGGCGCCGGGCGGGTGCCCCCGACGCTAGGAAGCCGGTGTTTCCCCTCCGGTGGTCGAGGCGTGAAATGCGCGTGAGCACGAACGCACAGCGACGCGGGCAGCCCTGTGAGGGTGTTCGTTCGACATGCACGACCTGCGGCGGGGCCCGATGATGCCAAGCAGTGGCTCTCCGGTCCCCCAGCCCTTGGAGCACGCATGGCGACGACCCGTCCGTCCGTCGATGCCGGTGCGGCGTCCCCGCCCCCGGCGGCCGACGTCCTGCTGCGGCTCGGCAAGCACCTGCGGCGTGGCGAGGTCTCGCCCGACCTGCGCCAGCTGTTCCTCTCCGGCGGGCGCGAGGGCGACGTCTTCTACCGGGACCGCTGGTCGCACGACAAGGTGGTGCGCTCCACCCACGGGGTGAACTGCACGGGGTCGTGCTCGTGGAAGGTGTACGTCAAGGACGGCATCATCACGTGGGAGACGCAGCAGACGGACTACCCGTCGGTGGGCCCGGACTCGCCCGAGTACGAGCCGCGGGGCTGCCCGCGCGGTGCCGCGTTCTCCTGGTACACCTACTCCCCCACGCGCGTGCGCTACCCGTACGTGCGCGGCGTCCTGCTGGAGGCGTACCGCGCGGCGAAGGCCGCCGTGGGCGGCGACCCGGTGCTCGCGTGGGAGCGCGTCACCTCCGACCCGGACACCGCCCGGGCCTACAAGGCGGCGCGCGGCAAGGGCGGGCTGGTGCGGGCCACGTGGGAGGAGGCGGCCGAGATCGTCGCCGCGGCGCACGTGGACACGATCCGGCGGCACGGCCCGGACCGGGTGGCGGGCTTCTCCCCCATCCCGGCGATGTCGATGGTCTCGCACGGCGTCGGGGCGCGGTTCGTGCAGCTCCTCGGCGGCACGATGCTGTCGTTCTACGACTGGTACGCGGACCTGCCGGTCGCCAGCCCGCAGGTGTTCGGCGACCAGACGGACGTGCCGGAGTCGGCGGACTGGTGGAACTCGTCGTACCTCATGATGTGGGGCTCGAACGTGCCGGTGACCCGCACCCCGGACGCGCACTTCATGGCCGAGGCGCGCTACCGGGGCACCAAGGTGGTGGCGGTCTCGCCGGACTACGCGGACAACACGAAGTTCGCCGACGCGTGGCTCGCGCCGCAGCCCGGCACCGACGGCGCGCTGGCGATCGCGATGGGCCACGTGATCCTGCGCGAGTTCCTCGTCGAGAGACGCACCGCGCCGTTCGTGGACTACCTCAAGCGGTACGCGGACGCGCCGTTCCTGGTGCGGCTGGACGAGAAGGACGGCGCGTCCGTGCCGGGCAAGTTCCTCACCGCCGCGGACCTCGACGACGCGAGCCTGCCCGGCGCGTCGGCGCAGGCCAACGCCCACTTCAAGACGGTGCTGCTCGACGCCGACGGCGCGCCCGTCGTGCCGAACGGCACCCTCGGGCACCGCTGGGGCGACGCCGACGCGGGCCGGTGGAACCTCGACCTGGGCGACGTGGACCCGCTGCTGTCGGTGGCGGACGGCCCGGGCGCCGAGGACACGGCGGCCGTGCTGCTGCCCCGGTTCGACGTCTTCCCGGACGGCGGCGGCGACGAGGCCGCGCACCTGGGCGGCGCGGGCGTCGTCACGCGCGGGGTGCCGACCCGGCGCGTCGGCGGCCACCTGGTCACGACGGTCTTCGACCTGCTCCTCGCCCAGTACGGCGTGCGGCGCGCGGCCGACGACATCGGGCACGACCTGCCCGGCGAGTGGCCCACCGGGTACGACGACGCGTCGACGCCCGGCACGCCCGCCTGGCAGGAGGAGATCACCGGCGTCCCGGCGGCCGCCGCCGCCCGGATCGGGCGGGAGTTCGCCGCCAACGCGGAGGACTCCGGCGGCCGGTCGATGATCATCATGGGCGCGGGTGCCAACCACTGGTTCCACTCGGACACGATCTACCGCGCGTTCCTCACGCTCACGACGATCACCGGCTGCCAGGGTGTCAACGGCGGCGGCTGGGCGCACTACGTCGGCCAGGAGAAGTGCCGCCCGATCACGGGGTGGGCGCAGTACGCCGGGGGCCTGGACTGGTCGCGCCCGCCGCGGCAGATGATCGGCACGGGCTGGTTCTACCTGGCCACCGACCAGTGGCGGTACGACGGCATGCCGGCCGACGCCCTCGCCTCGCCGCTCGCCCCGGGGCACCTCGCCGGGCGCACGACGGCGGACGCGCTCGTGGAGTCCGCCCAGCGCGGCTGGATGCCCAGCTACCCGACGTTCGACCGCAACCCCCTCGACCTGGTGGACGAGGCCCGCGCGGCCGGCAAGGAACCGGAGCGGCACGTCGTCGACGAGCTGGCGGCCGGGCGGCTGCGGTTCGCGTGCGAGGACCCGGACGACCCGGCGAACTTCCCGCGCGTGCTCACCGTGTGGCGGGCGAACATCCTCGGCTCGTCGGGCAAGGGGAACGAGTACTTCCTCAAGCACCTGCTCGGCACGGACGCCGCGGTCCTGGCCGACGAGGCCGGCCCGGACCGGCGCCCGGCCTCGATGACGTGGCGCGACGAGGCGCCGCGCGGCAAGCTCGACCTGCTCGTCACCCTCGACTTCCGGATGACGAGCACCACCCTGTTCTCCGACGTCGTGCTGCCGGCGGCCACCTGGTACGAGAAGTACGACCTGTCCAGCACGGACATGCACCCGTTCGTGCACTCGTTCAACCCGGCGATCGACCCGCCGTGGCAGACGCGCACCGACTTCGACACCTTCCACACCCTGGCCCGCGAGGTGTCCCGGATGGCCGGGACGCACCTCGGCGTGCGCGAGGACGTCGTCGCGACGCCCCTGGCGCACGACTCCCCCGACGAGCTCGCCGTGCCGCACGGCACCCTCACCGACGCGGGCGCGCCGATGACCGAGCGCGAGCTGGTGCCGGGCGTGACGATGCCGCGCCTGCAGGTGGTCACGCGCGACTACCCCGCCTTCGCGGCGCGCATGGCGGCGCTCGGGCCGCTCACCGACACCAAGGGCATGGCGACCAAGGGCGTGGCATTCATGCCGGACGAGGAGGTGCGCCGCCTGGGCGACCTCAACGGCCGGGTCGCGGACGGCCCCGCGGCCGGGCGCCCCCGGCTCGACAAGGACGTCCACGCCTGCGAGACGATCCTCGCGCTGTCCGGCACCACGAACGGCCGCCTCGCCGTGCAGGGCTTCGAGCACCTCGAGAGGCGCACCGGGCAGCGGCTGGCGGACCTCGCCGCCGACGAGCAGGGCAGGCGCGTGACGTTCCCGGACGTGCAGTCCCGCCCGACGTCGGTCATCACGTCCCCGGAGTGGTCCGGGTCGGAGCACGACGGCCGGCGGTACACCGCGTTCGCGGTCAACGTGGAGCGCCTCAAGCCGTGGCACACCCTCACCGGTCGCCAGCACCTCTACCTCGACCACGACTGGATGATCGAGCTGGGCGAGCAGCTGCCCGTCTACCGCCCGCCGCTGGACCTGCACCGCCTGTTCGGCGACTCGCCCCCGCCGGGCATCTCCGACGACGGGCGCGCCACGGGCCACGCCGCCGTCGCCGTGCGGTACCTCACCCCGCACTCCAAGTGGTCCATCCACTCCGAGTACCAGGACAACCTGTTCATGCTGTCGCTGTCGCGCGGCGGCCCGAACGTCTGGATGAGCCCCGCGGACGCGGAGAAGATCGGCGTGGCGGACAACGAGTGGATCGAGGCCGTCAACCGCAACGGCGTCGTCGTGGCCCGCGCCGTCGTCTCCCACCGCATGCCCGAGGGCACCGTGTACATGCACCACGCCACCGACCGCACGGTGGACGTGCCGCTGGCGGAGACCTCCGGGCTGCGCGGCGGCATCCACAACTCGCTGACCCGCATCCTGCTCAAGCCCACCCACCTGGCCGGCGGGTACGCCCAGCTCACGTACGCCTTCAACTACCTCGGCCCCACCGGCAACCAGCGCGACGAGGTCACCGTGATCCGGCGCCGCTCGCAGGAGGTGCGTTACACGTGATGATCCGCGCATGAAGGTCATGGCGCAGATGACCATGGTCATGAACCTCGACAAGTGCATCGGCTGCCACACCTGCTCGGTGACGTGCAAGCAGGCGTGGACGAACCGCACCGGCACCGAGTACGTGTGGTTCAACAACGTCGAGACCCGCCCCGGGCTGGGCTACCCCCGCACGTACGAGGACCAGGAGCGGTGGCAGGGCGGCTGGGTACGCACCAGGCGGGGCAGGCTGAAGCTCCGCGCCGGAGGGCGGGCCAAGAAGCTCGCCACGATCTTCCACAACCCCAGGCTGCCGTCCATCCACGACTACTACGAGCCGTGGACGTACGAGTACGACATGCTGCTCAGCGCCCCGCAGGGCGAGCACACCCCGGTCGCGAGGCCGAAGTCGCTGCTCACCGGCGACGACATGAGCATCCGGTGGTCGGCCAACTGGGACGACGACCTCGGCGGCTCCACGGCCACGATGCAGGACGACCCGGTCCTGAAGCACATGAGCGAGCATGTCGCCGAGGAGCTCGAGCAGACGTTCATGTTCTACCTGCCGCGCATCTGCGAGCACTGCCTCAACCCGTCCTGCGTCGCCTCCTGCCCGTCCGGCGCGATGTACAAACGGGTCGAGGACGGCATCGTGCTGGTCGACCAGGACCAGTGCCGCGGCTGGCGCATGTGCGTCACCGGCTGCCCGTACAAGAAGGTCTACTTCAACCACAAGACCGGCAAGGCCGAGAAGTGCACGCTGTGCTATCCGCGCCTCGAGGTCGGCCTGCCCACCGTCTGCTCCGAGACCTGTGTCGGCCGGCTGCGCTACCTGGGCCTGGTCCTGTACGACGCGGACAAGGTCGGTACCGCGGCGGCGACGGAGGACACCCGCGACCTCCTGGCCGCGCAGCGCTCCGTCTTCCTCGACCCGCACGACCCCGAGGTGGTCACGGCCGCACGGAGCGAGGGCATCCCCGACGACTGGATCGACGCCGCGCAGCGCTCCCCCGTGTGGCGGCTCATCCACGACTACGAGGTCGCCCTGCCCCTGCACCCCGAGTACCGCACCCTGCCGATGGTCTGGTACGTCCCGCCGCTGTCGCCCGTCGTGGACGTCGTGGCGAGCTCCGGCAACGACGGCGAGGACGGGCGCACCCTGTTCGCCGCCATCTCGCAGCTGCGCATCCCGCTGGAGTACCTCGCCGGGCTGTTCAGCGCCGGGGACACCGCGCCCGTGGAGCGGGTGCTGCGGCGCCTCGCCGCCATGCGCTCCGGCATGCGGGAGGTCAACCTCGGCCGCGAGTTCCCCGAGGAGCACGCCGCCGCCGTCGGCATGACCGGCGCCCAGATACAGGAGATGTACCGGCTGCTCGCGATCGCCAAGTACTCCGAGCGGTACGTCATCCCGACCGCCCACACCGAGATCGCGCACGACCTGGACGAGATGGCCTGCTCGCTCGACGTCGACGGCGGGCCCGGCATGGGCGGCCAGGGCACCGACGGCGCCGGGCCGTTCGGCTCGTCGTCCGGACGGCCGACGCCGGTCGCCGTCGAGAACTTCCACGCGCTGGCGGCACGCCAGACCGCCGACTCCCCGTACGGCCCGTCCACGCCCGGCCGCGTGAACCTGCTCAACTGGGACGGCAACGGCCGCCCGGCCGGCCTCTTCCCACCCGACGACGCGGGCGGCTCGCCGTCGCCCGGCGGAGGCGGCGAGCCGCCCGGCGCGCCGGGCAGCCTGCCCGGCGGCCGCCAGGACGCCACCCACGACGACCCCGGCGGCTCTCCGGGAGGTGCGCGATGAGGCTCGCGTTCCTGCCCCGCCCCGGCGTGCGGGCCCGCCGGCTCGCCCCGCTCGCGCCCGTGCCGCTCGATCCCGCCCGGCGCGCCGTCGCGCACATGGCCGCCGCCGTGCTGCTGCGCTACCCCGACGACGACGCCCGCGCGGCCGCCGCCACCGCACGCGACGCCGTCGACGACCTGCCCTCCCCGGTCCGCGAGCGCCTCTCCGGCCTCGCGGACGCGATCGCGGGCGGCGACCCGCGCGAGCTGCAGGCCGACTACGTCGCCACGTTCGACCTGAAGCGCCGCTGCGCCATGTACCTGTCGTACTACGCGGCCGGGGACACCCGGAAGCGTGGCGCGGCGCTCGTGCGGTTCGTCGAGGCCTACCGCGCCGCCGGCTTCGAGACCACCGGCGACGAGCTGCCCGACTACCTGCCGACCGTGCTCGAGCTCTCCGCCGTCGGCGGCGACGACGGCGCCCGCATCGCCGCGACGCTGCTCGCCGCGCACCGCGACGGCATCGAGGTGCTGCGCTCGGCGCTCGCCTCGCACGGCTCGCCGTGGACGGCCGCCGTCGAGGCCGTGTGCCTCACCCTGCCGCCGGTCGACGACGCCACCGCCGAGCGGGTGGCGACCCTCGTCGCCGCGGGCCCGCCGGCAGAGCTGGTCGGTCTCAGCGGGTACGGGGACGACGGGGAGGCGCTGCCGTGGACGTGAACCCCGCCGGGATCGTGCTGTGGGTGGTCGTGCCCTACGTGACGTTCGCCGTGCTGGTGGTGGGGTCCGTCTGGCGGTACCGCTACGACAAGTTCGGGTGGACCACCCGGTCCAGCGAGCTGTACGAGAAGCGGCTGCTGCGGCTCGGCTCGCCGCTGTTCCACTACGGGCTGCTGCTCGTGATCCTCGGGCACCTCATGGGTCTGGTCGTCCCGAAGGAGTGGACCGAGGCGGTGGGGCTCTCCGAGGGCGCGTACCACTTCGTCGCGACGTGGCTGGGATCGGTCGCGGCGCTCGCCGTCGTGGCGGGGCTGCTGATCCTCGTCTACCGCCGCCGGTCCACCGGACCGGTGTTCCTCGCCACGACCCGCACCGACAAGCTCATGTACGTGCTGCTGGGCGGGTCGATCCTCACCGGCGCGTGGGCGACCGTGCACACCCAGATCCTCGCGGGCGGCCACGGCTACGACTACCGGCAGACGATCTCGCCGTGGTTCCGGTCGCTCTGGTACCTGCAGCCGGAGCCGGCGCTCATGGCGGGCGTCCCTGCCGCGTTCCAGGCGCACCTCCTGGTGGCGATGCTGCTCTTCGCCGTGTGGCCCTTCACCCGGCTGGTGCACGCGTTCTCGGCGCCCGTGCAGTACCCGTTCCGCCCGTACGTCGTCTACCGGTCCCGGGAGGCGTCCGGAGCGGCCCGGGCGCCCCGGGCGGGCTGGGACCCGACCACGACGCCCCCCACCACCGGCCCGTCCAGGAGGAGACCATGACCTCGGCATCGTCCACCGGCTCGGCGGGGGCGCCCGCGGCGACCGCCGTCGAGGGCAGCACGGCGCAGCTCGCGCTCGCCACCGCCGGCTTCGCGATCTGCTTCTGGGCCTGGGCGCTGCTCAGCCCGCTGGGCAACAGCTACGGCGAGCGGTACGGCCTCAGCGACTTCGAGGTGTCCGTGCTCGTGGCGGTGCCCGTGATCGTCGGGTCCCTCGGCCGGGTACCGATCGGCGCGCTCACCGACCGGTACGGCGCCAGGGTGATGTTCCCGCTGTGCAGCGCGCTGACGATCCTGCCGGTGCTCTTCATCGGCTTCGTCGCGAACAACCTGGCCTGGCTGCTCGTCGGCGGCTTCTTCCTGGGCCTCGGCGGGACCACGTTCGCCATCGGGGTCCCGTTCGTCAACAACTGGTACCCGCCGACGCGGCGCGGCACCGCCATCGGCATCTTCGGCGCGGGCATGGGTGGTACCGCGATCGCCGCGTTCACGACGGTGCCGATCCGGGACGCCTGGGGCGACGGCGCGCCGTTCCTCATCGTCGCCGCCGCACTGGCGGCGTTCGCCCTCGTCTCGCGGTCCGTGCTGCGCGACTCCCCGGCCTGGACGCCGAGCAGCGGCGGCGGCATGCTCGCCCGCACCTGGTCGACCGTGCGGATACCCGCCACCCTGCAGCTGTCCTGGCTGTACGCGGTGGGCTTCGGCGGCTTCGTCGCGTTCTCGGTCTATCTGCCGACCTTCCTGGAGAACGCCTACGGCCTCTCGGCGAGCGACGCGTCGTTCCGCACCGCCGGGTTCGTGGTGCTGGCGGTCGTGTGCCGGCCGATCGGCGGCACGTTGTCGGACCGGCTCGGTGGGGTGCCCGTCTCCGTGGCCTGCTTCGCCGTGGTGACGGTGTGCGCCGCCGTCATCGTCGCCCAGCCACCGCTGATCCCCCTCGCCACGGTCGCGTTCCTCGGCATGGCCACGGCGCTCGGGGCCTCGTCCGGGGCGACGTTCGCCCTGGTGGCGACGATGTCCCCGCCGGGCACGGTGGGCGCGGTGACCGGGGTGGTCGGGGCCGCGGGCGGGCTCGGCGGCTTCATCCCGCCGCTCATCATGGGTGCCGTGTACGGGGCGCAGGGCGACTACGGCATCGGCTTCGGGCTGCTGGCCCTCACCGCCCTGCTCACGCTGCTGTTCACGCTCGGCCCGGTGCGGCGTCGCGTGCGCGCCCACGCCGGATGACCGGGCGGGTCGGCACCGTACGGCCCGACGCCGCACAGCCCGGTACCGGCAGCGGTGAGGTCTCCGCCCCACGGCCGACACACACCGTGCCTACGGTGGGGGGCATGGCACCGACGGCACGCCCCACCCCCGCCGCGTCCCGGTCGGTGGACGCGCACCGGGACGCCGTCCGGGCCCTCGTGGCCCCGCTGCCCGCCGAGGACGTGCCGCTCGACGAGCTCGCGGCCGGCGAGCCGGGGCGGGTGCTCGCGGGCGACGTGCGCGCCGCCGCGACCGTCCCGCCGTTCGACGCCGCCGCCATGGACGGGTACGCCGTGCGCCTCGCGGACCTGCCCCCGGACGGCGGCGAGGTGACCCTGCCCGTCGTCGGCGACCGCCGCGCCGGCGACTCCCCCGGTCGTCGTGGGCGCAACGCCGACGGAGCCGTGCGGATCATGACCGGGGCGCCGGTGCCCGCGTGGGCGGACGCCGTCGTGCCGGTGGAGCGCACCTCCACCGGGCGCTTCGTCGCGGGAGGGCCAGCAACGGAGCGGGAGGTCACGCTCGCGCGGCAGCCACGCGACCACGTGCGCCGCGCCGGGGAGGACGTGCGCCCCGGCGACCCGCTGGCGGTCGCCGGCGACGTCGTGACCCCGGCGCTGGTGTCCGTGGCCGCGTCGGCCGGGCTGCCGGCCCTGCCGGTGCGGCGGCGCCCCCGGGTCGCCGTCCTGTCCACCGGCTCGGAGCTCGTCGCCGCGGGCGGCGTCGCGCACGCGGGGCGGATCCCCGACTCGAACTCGCTGCTGGTCGCGGCGGCCGTGCGCGCCGCAGGCGCCGAGGCCGTCCGCACCGGCGCGGTGCCCGACGACGCCGACGCGCTGCGCGCCGCGCTCGACGCCGCAGTCAGGGCCGGCGCCGACCTCGTCGTGACGACGGGCGGGGTGTCCGCCGGGGCGTCGGACGTCGTGCGGGCCGTGCTGGAGTCCCCGGGTCCGGACGACCCGCGCCTCACGGACGTCGATCTCGCCGCCGTCGACCTGCGCCCGGGCCGGCCGCAGGCCCTCGCCCGCTGGCGCGGCGTCCCCTGGGTGGCGCTGCCCGGCAACCCGGTGAGCGCCTTCGTGTCGTTCACGCTGTTCGTGCGCCCCGCGATCGACGCGCTCGCCGGGCGCGACACCACCTCGCGCACGGTGCGGGGCCGCGCCCTCGCCGGGTTCTCCAGCCCGCCGGGCCGCCTGCACGCCGTCCCCGTGCGCACGGCGGCGGGAGCCGACGGGCTCGTCGTCGAGCGGGCCACCTCCCGTACCGGCGGGCACCTGACCTCCGCCCTGCTGGGTGCCGACGCCCTCGCGCTCGTCCCCGCGGACGTCACGAAGGTCGAGCCCGGCGACGCGCTCGACGTCCTGCCCCTGGACGGCGTGCGATGACGGGCGCCCCGCCCGGCCGGGCCGACGACGACCGGTTCGACGCCGTCGTGCTCGCCGGCGGGCGCGCCAGCCGCCTGGGCGGGGTCCCGAAGCCGACCCTCGTCGTCGAGGGCGCGACGCTGCTCGACCACGCGCTCGCCGCCTGCGCCGGCGCCGCCCACACGGTCGTCGTCGGGCCCGAACCGACCCCCGTCTCGGCGCGGGTCGCGCCCGCCGCCGCGCCCGACGTCGTGCACGCGCGCGAGGAACCGCCCTACGGCGGCCCGGTGGCCGGGATCGACGCCGGGCTCCGGGCGCTGACGCGCGGGCGGACCGACGGGCCGCCGGCCCCCTGGGTGCTCGTCCTCGCCGTCGACGTGCCCCGGGCGGGCGCCGCCGTGCCGCTCCTGCGCACCGCCCTGGCCGGGGCGGGCGACGCGCCTGACGGCGCCCACCTCGTGCGCGACGGGCGCGACCAGTGGCTCGTCGGCGTCTACCGGCACGACGCCCTGCGCGCCGCCCTCGACGCGACCGCCGACGACGACGGCCTGCACGGCGCGTCCGTGCGGCGGCTCATGGCCCACCTGGCGTGCGTCGCCGTGCCGGACGCCGACGGCCTGAGCGTGGACGTCGACACCTGGGACGACGTCCGACGGCTTACGGTAGAGACCCACGACGGTGTGGACCGCGTGGACGAGCCGTGAGCGAGCGCGGGACCGAGCAGTCAGGAGGGACCCGATGACCGACCGGACGACCCGCGCGAGCGAGCCGGGCTCGACCGTGCTGGACCGCTGGGTCGACGCCCTGGAGGCGGAGCTCGGCCTGCCCCCGGGGACCGTCGACATCGGCGCCGTGCTGGACCTCGCCCGCGACGCCGCCCACCGGGTCGAACGGCCCGCCGCGCCCGTCACCACCTACGTCGCGGGGTACGCCGCCGGGCTGGCGGCCGCCCGCGGCGAGCCGAGCGACGCCGTCGAGCGGGCCACCGCCCGCGCCCTGTCCTGGCACGACGACGGGCCCGGCGCCTCCAGGGGGTCCTGAGCATGGGTGTCGTCTCCCTGGGCATGCCGGCGCCCCGCTCCGCCGCCCCCACGACGGGTCCCGTCGCGCTGCCGTCCGAGCGGCCCGCGGTGCCCGGGCTCGTCGACTCGTTCGGCCGGGTGGCCACCGACCTGCGCGTGTCCCTGACCGACCGCTGCAACCTGCGGTGCACGTACTGCATGCCCGCCGAAGGCCTGCCCGCCCTGGCGCGCGAGCAGGTGATGTCGCGCGAGGAGATCGCCCGGCTCGTGGGGATCGCCGTGGCCGACCTGGGGGTGCGGCAGGTGCGCTTCACCGGGGGCGAGCCGCTGCTGCGCAAGGACCTGGCCGAGATCGTGGCGGACGTCGCCGCGCTGGACCCGCGCCCGGAGATCAGCCTCACCACCAACGCCGTCGGGCTGGAGCACCGGGCCCGGACGCTGCGCGAGGCGGGCCTGGACCGGATCAACGTGTCGCTGGACACCCTGGACCCGGACACGTTCGCGACGATGGCCCGCCGACCGTTCCTGGAACGCACGCTGGCGGGGATCGACGCCGCCGCCGGGCTGTTCGACCTGGTCAAGGTCAACGCCGTGCTGGTGCGCGGCGTGAACCTCGACCACGCCGCCGACCTGCTCTCCTGGTGCCTGGAGCGGGGATTCGAGCTGCGCTTCATCGAGCAGATGCCGCTGGACGCCGACCACGCCTGGGACCGGGCCGCGATGGTGACCGCCGCCGAGGTGCGCGGGCTGCTGGGCGAGCGGTTCGCGCTCGAGCCCGACGAGGAGCCCCGCGACGGCGCCCCCGCGGAGCGGTTCGTCGTGCGCGGCGCGGGCGGCGAGCGCCTGGGCCGCGTCGGCATCATCGCGTCGGTGACGGAGCCGTTCTGCGCCGACTGCCGCCGCACCCGGCTCACCGCCGAGGGCGAGGTGCGCGACTGCCTGTTCGCGCACACCGAGACCGACCTGCTCGGCCCGCTGCGCGCGGGCGCGTCGGACCGGACCCTGGCCGACCTGTGGCGCCTGGCCATGTGGGGCAAGCGCGCCGGTCACGGCATGAACGACGCCGGGTTCACGCAGCCCGAGCGCACGATGAGCGCCATCGGAGGCTGAGGATGACGACCACGCACACCGAGACCGGCACCGTGGAGCTGCGGTACTTCGCCGCCGCGCGCGCCGCCCTGGGCCGGTCCGCCGAGACCCTGCCGCTCGACGGCGGGACCACCGTGGGCGCCCTCGTCGACCGGCTCGCCGCCGCCACGCCCTCCGCCGCGCCCGTGCTCGCCCGCTGCTCCGTGCTGCTCGACGGGCGCCGCGCCGAGGTGTCCGACCTCGTGCCCGCCGGCGCCCGCCTCGACCTCCTGCCGCCCTTCGCCGGCGGCTGATCCCCGAGTTGTCAGGGTGAGCGCGGCACATACCTCGCGCAGGGTCTGACAGTTGGATGGCCCGTGCGAGCTGTCAGGGTGAGCGCGAGGTATGCATCGCGCTCACCCTGACAGGTCTCAGAGGCCGACACGGACGTCGGCGTAACCGTCGGCCTCCAGCAGCCGCGCCGCGCCGCGCGAGCGCAGCCCGGACGGGCACACGACGACGACGGGCGCGTCGCGCGGGTGCGCGGCGAGCGCGTCCGGGTACTCCCCCGCCGCCAGGTCCTCCAGCCGCGCCCACACCGCGCCGTCCGGCCCGCCGCCCGGCGCCGGCCCGACGTCGAGCACCAGCGCACCGACGGCGTCCGACGAGGACACCTCCGCGCCGGAGACCGCGGGGCCCACCGAGGGCCGGGAGGCGGGGGGCGTGTCGAGAGGCTGGATGGGTCTGGCGGGAGGTCGCGAGGAACGAGCGGCCGGATGGACGCCTCGCGACACGTCTCCCGGCTCCCGGCCCGCCACGGCCACGGGCGCTGCCAGTTCCACCGAGTCCCAGGCCGACGTCCGCGCGTCGTAGACGAGCAGGCGGCCCAGGGCGACGTCGCCCGTGCCGGTGAGGAGCTTGACGGTCTCCGCCGCCATGGTCGACCCGACGGCGCCGCACGCGGGCCCGAGGACGCCGACGGTCTCGCACGACTCCCCCTCCGCGTCGGGCCGGGGCCCGAACACGTCCGGGTAGGTGATCGCGCGCCCGTCGGGGGCGGCGGACCACCACACGGCGACCTGCCCGTCCCAGGCCAGCACGGTGCCCCACACGACCGGCAGGCCGAGCCGTGCGGCGGCGTCGGACACGGCGTACCGGGTGGCGAAGGTGTCGGAGCCGTCGACGACGACGTCGTACCCGGCGAGCATGCCGGGGGCGGTGCGGTCGTCGAGCCGCTCGGTGTGCTCGATCACCCGCACACCGGGCTGTAGTTCCGCCAGCGTGGCGGCGGCCGACGACGTCTTGCGGTGCCCGACGTCGCCCGCGCCGTGCAGCAGCTGGCGTTGCAGGTTGGACGGCTCCACGACGTCGTCGTCCACCACGCCGAGGGTGCCGACCCCGGCCGCGGCGAGGTAGGCGAGGACGGGCGAGCCGAGACCGCCCGCGCCGACCACGAGCACACGCGCACCGGCGAGCCGAGCCTGCGCGTCGGGACCGAAGCCGTCGAGCAGCAGCTGCCGGGACACGCGTCGGCGCTCGGCCGCGGGGACAGCGCCCCGGGCCGGCACGAGCGGGTCGAGCGGCACGGCGCTAGCCCGCCTGCGCGTCCTTGTGCGCCTTGATGCGCTCCGCGGCCTGCGGCAGCACGGTCGCGAGGTCGCCCACGACGGCGAAGTCGCAGATCTCGAAGATCGGGGCCTCGGGGTCGGAGTTCACGGCGACGATGACCTGCGCCGCCTGCATGCCCCCGCGGTGGTGCGGTGCCCCGGAGATGCCGGCGCCCACGTACAGGCGCGGCGCGATCGTGACGCCGGTCTGACCGATGTAGCGATCGAACCAGCCCTCGAAGACGGCGTCGCGCGAGGCGCCGACGGCGGCGCCGAGGGCGTCGGCGAACTCGGTGACGGGGCCGAAGTCGCCGTCGGTGCCGCGGCCGCCGGCCACGACCAGGGCGGCCTCCTCCAGGGTGGGCCGGTCGGACGTGCGCTCCGTGGCGGTCCGCTCGACGACCCGCACGGCCGGAGCGTCCACGGTGACGGCGAAGCCCTCGACGTCGGTCTTCACCGCGGCCTCGGCAGGCTCGGGGACGACGGCGTTGGCGCGGAGCGTCGCGACGGCCACGTCGGTGAGCACGCGGCTGGTGGTGTCCCACGCCCCGGCGAAGACGCGCTTGGTCGCCACGATGCCGCCCTCGCCGTCCTCGGCGAGGCCGGAGGCGTCGATGACGAGGCCGGCGCCGAGGTCGCGGGCGGCCAGGGCCGTCGCCTCCTTGGTGGCGAACGTCGACGGCGCGAGGACGACGTCGGCGTCGGTGAGCCGGACAGCGGCGGCCAGCGTGGCGCCGACGACGGCGGGCAGGTGGCGGGCGTCGCCCTGCTGCTCGGGGGGCAGCTCGGCCTGGTGGACGGTCTCGACGCCGTAGGCGCCGAGCTGGGCGAGCGCCTCGACGGTGGGCGCCTCCAGCGTGACGGCCTCCACCCGGCCGAGCGACCGGCCGAGCGTGAGCAGCTCGAGGACGGAGGAGCGCACCCCTTCCGAGCTGGTCGCGGGGTCGACGAGGACGAGGACGGTGCGGTTCGTCATGATGCGGCCCCTTCTCAGACCAGCTCGTTGCGGATGAGGAAGTCGGCGAGCGCCGTGCCGCCCTCGCCCTTGTCGGTGACCAGCTCGACCTCGGGCCGCGGGGGCCGCGGGGCCGCGTCGACCGTCTCGGTGCGGGCGCCGGCCGCGCCGACGGCGGCGGCGTCCAGGCCGACGTCCGCCGCCGACCACTCCTCGATCTGCTTGGTGCGGGCGGCCATGATCAGCTTGAAGTTCGGGAACCGCGGGGTGTTCGCGGTGTCCGCGACGGACAGCACGGCGGGCAGCGGCGCGGCGAGGGTCTCGGTGGCCTCGTCCGTGACGCGGGTGATCGTCAGGGTGCCGCCGGCGACCCCCACCTGCTTCGCGAACGTCAGCGCCGGGCGGCCGAGCTCGGCGGCCAGCAGCGCGGGCACGACCGAGCCGAGGCCGTCCAAGGCCGCCATGCCGGTGACGACGAGGTCCACCGGCGCCTCGGACTCCAGCCGGCGCACGGCCGCCGCGAGGGCCGCCGTCGTGCCGAAGTAGTCCGAGCCGGCGAGCGCGTCGTCGGACACGCGCACGCCGCGGTCCACGCCCATCTGGTACGCCTTGCGCAGCGCGACGTCGCCCTCGGGCGGCGCGACCGTGACGGCGACGGTCTCGCTCGCCTCGCGCTCCGTCTCGTCGAGGCCCTCCACGATCCGCAGCGCGGCCTCGATCGCGTTCTCGTCGAGCTCGTTGAGGGTGCCCTCCGCCGGGTCGCGCACCACCCGACAGTCCGCGAACTTCCGCTCCGCGTTGATGTCCGGCACGTACTTCACGGCGACGACGATGCGCACGGGCGCGACCTCCAGCTCACGACGAGGGACCGGCCGCACACACCGCGGCCGACGCTGCCGAGCCTACCCGCGCCGGCGGGCGCCGTGTCCGGGCGTCCTCGCCGTGAGAACGACCGGTCAGACGCCGTGACCGCCCTGCCACGGGGCTCGGGCGCGGCCCTCGGTCGGAACGGTGTGGCGGCGGAGCCGGAGCGTGAGCGCCCCGGCCACGACGATCCCCACCAGGTTGACGCCGAGCTGCAGCAGCGACCGGCCGCACGACGCCCAGTCGCCCTCGACCGCGGCCACCGCGGCGTAGCCCGCGGCGGGCACGGTCGTCACGGAGATGAAGACGCCGATGAGGGCGCTGGACTTCGCCGACGTGAGGGCGAGCATGCCCGCAGCCCCGGCCAGCAGCGCGACGATCACCGAGAACGGCCCCACCTGGGCGATGAAGGCCACCTGGTCGAGGCTGCCGAGCGGATCCTCGGGGCCGAGGCCGGCCCGGCGCGCCAGCGCCACCAGCACCACGGTGACGGCGATCGCCAGCGGGTACCCGGCGCCCAGCGCGAGCACGGCCCGCCGCGCCAGTGCCCGGCGTCGTCCCACGACCGCCACGGCGAGCGCGGCCAGGGGGCCGAAGTCCGGCCCCACGACCATCGCGCCGACGATCGTCACCGCCGAGTCCGTCATGACGCCCACCGCGGCCAGGAGGCACGCGATGACGAGGAACGCGAGGTAGACGCCGTTGAGCCGGCTCTCGTCCCCGGTCGTGGCGACGAGCTCGTCCCAGATGACGGCGTCCGCGCTCGCGCCCCGCGTCTCGCGCTCTGCGGCGTCCGCCGTCCGGGAGATCAGCAGCTCCACCGGCAGCAGCGCGATCTCCCCGGCCCGGTCGACGCCCCGCTCCTTGAGCCGCTGCACGACGTCCTCGGCGACCTCGCGGGCGACGAACGCCTCGATCACGTCACCCGGGGGCTGCCGGCTCGTGCCCGCCGCGACCGAGACGTGCGCGACGCCGGGCTCCCCGTCGAGCATCGCCACGACGGCGTCGCTGTCGGCCGCGGCGCACACGACCCGCAGCCGCATCACCGGGACTCTCCCCCGCCGCGCACCGCGCGGCTAGAAGTCGTTGCCGCCATCGCCGGACCCCGGCCGCTCCGGGTGGAACCGCTTGAGGTGCACGCGCCGCCGGAAGCGGATCGCGGGACGGACCAGCATCTGCACGCTCCCGACGAGGAACAGCCACGTGCCCGCGGTCGACAGCGAGGCGAAGAAGAAGAACACGCTCCCGATCACGAACCACGTGCCGATCAGCAGGTCGTTGACGATGCTCACGACCTCGTACCGTTGCCGCACCACCAGCTCTTCGCGGCCGATGTGCAGGACCGTGGTGTTGTCCGGCTCGTGCTCCATCTCCATCGCTGCGGCTCCCTCCGGGGTCGGGTCCTCCGCCGCCAACGTACCCGCGCCGTCCCTCACCAGCCCGGCACGGTGTCGCTACAACGCGTCCGCCAACCAGAACCCCACGAAGATCAGACCGAGGCACGCGAGCCGGACCGGGCCGGGCGAGTAGAGCACCTCCGCGAAACGGACGTGGCCCGACTCGGGATCACGCCGCCTCCTCAGGTCGGCGATGAGGAGGACCATCCAGACCACCGCACCCACTGCCACCATCCACCAGCCCAGCGCGATCAGCCCAGGGTGCCGTCCGTCCACGTGTCGTGCCTCTCGCCGTTCGACGAGCCCTTGACTCCCGCACGAAGGTTCGCGCGTGTCCGGCCGCCGCCGGACCCGTCATCCGACGACCGGTTCGATGAGGATCATCCCCGCCCCGATCACCACGAGTCCCGCACCGACGACGAGCGTTCTGCGTCGCATGTCGAGTCCGAGCGGGGCTTCCTTCACCAGACGCGCCATGAACGACGGTAAGAGACGCTCGGTCTGACGTCCCATGAGCGCGGCAAGGCCCCGACTCCAGATGAGACCCACGAGGCCCACGCCGATGAAGACCACTCCGAACGCGACCCCGAGCGGCATCATCGTCACACCCTTCACCGATCGTCGTGGCCCCGACCGTCTCCCGACATTACTGGCAGGTCAAGAGATCCACCACGAACGATGCCGAACCCATCCGCCCCGTGCCGTCGAGGATCGGCGCACGGGTAGTCGTCCGTGTCACCGTGGGTCACGATGGGCCCATGGAGGCCCGCCCCAAGGTCACGCCGCTGACGCGCCCGACGGCGCGTCGCAGCCACGTGCCGCCGCTGGGGGTGCACGTCACCCCGGACGGCGGGATCGACGTCGCGGTGGCGGCCGCGCACGCCACCGCCGTCGAGCTGTGCCTGGTCGACGTCGTCGACGAGGCCCTCGACACCCGCGACCCGGCCCGGTACGCGGAGCGCCGGGTCGCGCTGGACGGGCCGACGTACGGCGTCTGGCACGCCCACGTCCCGGACGTGCGCCCGGGCCAGCGATACGGCTTCCGGGCCCACGGGCCGTGGGACCCCGAGGCGGGGCACCGGCACAACCCCGCCAAGCTGCTCGTGGACCCGTACGCCCGCGGGCTGGTGGGCGAGCTGACCTACGGGCCGGAGACCCTGGGCGCGGTCGGCGCCCTGAACGGCGACGACCCCGGCGGTGACGACCCCGGCGACGCCCCGGCGCCCGACGGCCGCTGGTGGGTCGCCGAGCAGTACGGCGAGCCCGACGACCGCGACTCGCTCGCGTTCGTGCCGCACGCCGTCGTCGTCCCCTCGCAGCCCGGCCCGCCGCCGCTGAGCCGGCCGCGCGTGCCCTGGGCCGACACGGTGATCTACGAGGCACACGTGCAGGGCCTCTCCATGCGCCACCCCGACGTGCCCGCCGAGCTGCGCGGCACGTACGCCGGCGTGGCCCACCCCGCGACGGTCGAGCACCTGCTCTCCCTCGGCGTCACGACGCTGGAGCTGCTGCCGGTCCACGCGTCGGCGAGCGAGCCGCGCCTGGTGGCCCACGGGCTCACGAACTACTGGGGCTACCAGACGCTCGGCTTCTTCGCCCCGCACGCCGCGTACGCCACACGCGCGGCGCGGGACGCCGGGCCGGCCGCCGTCCTGGACGAGGTGCGCGGCATGGTGCACCTGCTGCACGAGGCCGGGATCGAGGTGCTGCTGGACGTCGTCTACAACCACACGTGCGAGGGCGGCGCCTCCGACCTGCACGTGTCCTGGCGCGGCCTGGACAACGCGGGCTACTACCTGCACGACGGCGCGTCCCCCGCCGCCCTGGCCGACGTGACCGGTACCGGGAACTCCCTGGACTTCCGCCGCCCCCGCGTGGTGCAGCTGGCGCTGGACTCGCTGCGGTACTGGGCCGAGGTGGTGGGTGTCGACGGGTTCCGCTTCGACCTCGCCACCACGCTGGGGCGCGCCGAGCACGGGTTCACCCCCGACCACCCGTTCCTCGTGGCGCTGCAGACGGACCCGGTGCTCTCCGGGCTCAAGCTGGTGGCCGAGCCGTGGGACGTCGGCCCGGGCGGCTGGCAGACGGGCAACTTCCCGCCGCCGACCGCGGAGTGGAACGACCGCTTCCGGGACTCGGTCCGCGGCTTCTGGCTGGACGCGCCGCGCCAGGGGTCGCACGGCCACGAGATGCGCGGCCTGCGGGAGCTCACCACCCGCCTCGCGGGGTCGGCCGACCTGTTCGGCCACTCCGACCCGCCGCTGATGCGCGGGCCGGTGGCGTCGGTCAACTACGTGACGGCGCACGACGGGTTCACCCTCGCGGACCTCGTCGCCTTCGACCACAAGCACAACGAGGCGAACGGCGAGGGCAACCGCGACGGCTCGGACCACAACCTGTCCTGGAACCACGGCGTGGAGGGCCACGCCCCCGACGGTGGCGCCGGCGGCGCCGACCCGACCACCGAGCCGTGGTCCGCCGTCGTGCCGCTGCGCCGCCGCTCCCAGCGCAACCTGCTCGCCACCCTGCTGCTCGCCGCGGGGACCCCCATGCTGACCGCGGGCGACGAGCTGGGCCGCACGCAGGGCGGCAACAACAACGCGTACGCGCAGGCGGGCCCGCTGTCGTGGATCGACTGGGACCTCGACGAGCCCGCGCAGGACCTGCTCGCCACCACCCGGTTCCTGCTCGCGCTGCGCGCCGAGCACCCTGCACTGCGCGCCGACTCCTTCTTCCTCGGCACGCCGCGTCCCGGCGAGGACCTTCCCGACCTGCTGTGGTTCGCCGCCGACGGCACCCCGATGGACCGCGACGCGTGGGCGACCACCGGGCGGCGGGTGGTGCAGATGCTGCGGCCCGGGCCCGAGGACGGCGACACACACGTGCTGCTGGTGCTCAACGGCGGGCTCGACGACGCCGGCGTCACCCTGCCCGACCCGCTCCCGGGGACGACGTGGGAGCGCGTGTGGAGCTCGACGTGGGACCACCCCGACCGGCCCGACGACGGCGACGACGACGACGGCCCGACGCTCGAGTCCCTGAGCGTCGAGGTCTTCCTGGGCCGGTAGTGCCGCCGCTCGCCCCGGGCGCGCGTCTGCCAGACTGCCCGCATGGACGCTGACGTCGTCGTCATCGGAGCGGGGCTGTCCGGGCTGGTCACCGCCACGGAGCTCACCGCCGCCGGCAAGCGAGTCGTGGTGCTGGACCAGGAGCCGCACGCCTCCCTCGGCGGCCAGGCGTGGTGGTCGTTCGGCGGGCTGTTCCTCGTCGGGTCTCCCGAGCAGCGCGCGATGGGCGTGCACGACTCCGCCGAGCTCGCCTGGGCGGACTGGCTCGGCTCCGCGCAGTTCGAGGCGGGCGCCGAGCGCGGCGAGGGGCCGGACCGGCACGGCTACGCCTGGGCCAGGCACTTCGTGGAGTTCGCCGCCGGCGACCTGCGCTCCTGGCTGCACGGTAAGGGCGTGCGGTGGTTCCCACTGGTGCAGTGGGCCGAGCGCGGCGGCTACCCCGTCGGCGCGGGCGGGATCGAGCACGGCAACTCCGTCCCCCGCTTCCACGTCACCTGGGGCACCGGCCCCGCGATCCTCGCGCCCTTCGTCGCCGCCGCGCACGCCGCCCAGGCGGCGGGCCGTCTCGACGTGCGGTTCCGCCGCCGCGTCGTCGGGCTGACGACGACGGACGGCGCCGTCACCGGCGTGCGTGCCGAGGTGCTGGCCGCGCAGGACCTCGCCGGGCGCCCGTTCGGCGGCCGCGGCACGCCGTCGAACCGCGACGTCGCGCGCGTCGAGGAGATCGTCGCGGGCGCCGTCGTCGTCGCGACCGGCGGCATCGGCGCGAACCACGACCTGGCGCGGGCCCACTGGGACCCCGGCGCGGGAACGCTCCCCGAGCGCATGCTCTCCGGCGTGCCGGACTCCACCGACGGCCTCATGCTCGGCCACGCCGCCGACGCCGGGGCCGCCCTCGTGCACTCCGGCCGCATGTGGCACTACCCGGAGGGGATCGCGGCGCACTCCCCCGTCTGGACGAACCACGGGATCCGCATCCTGCCGGGCCCGTCGTCGTTGTGGCTCGACGCCGACGGCCACCGCCTGCCCGCCCCGCTGTTCCCCGGCTTCGACGCGCTCGGTGCCCTGCGGCACGTCACGAGCCGTGGGGACGACCATTCCTGGTTCGTGCTCAACAAGGCGATCATGGAGTCCGAGTTCGCGCTGTCCGGCTCGGAGCAGAACCCGGACCTCACCGGCCGGGACGTGAAGCTCCTGGCGCAGCGGGTGCTGCCGGGCGCCGTCGGCCCGGTGGCGCGGTTCGCCGCCGAGTCCCCCGAGTTCCTGTGGGCGGACTCCCCCGCCGAGCTGGCCGCCGCGATGAACGCGCTGACCGACGCGACGCCCGGCTCACGCGGGCACGTCGACGCCGGCGAGCTCGCCGCGCTGATCGCCGCCCGCGACGCCCAGGTCTCCTCCGGCCTGGGCAAGGACCCGCAGGTCGTCGCCACCCGGGCCGCCCGCGACTACCGCGTCGACAAGCTGATCCGGGTCGCGAAGCCGCGGCCCCTGACGACGCCGAAGGACGGGCCGCTGCTGGCCGTGCGGCTGTCCGTGCTGTCCCGCAAGACCCTCGGCGGGTTGTGGTGCGACCCGTCCGGGCGGGTGCTGCGCCCCGACGGCGACGTCCTGGAGGGTCTGTGGGCCGTCGGCGAGGCGGCCGGGTTCGGTGGCGGCGGCGTGCACGGCCACCGCGCCCTGGAGGGCACGTTCCTCGGCGGGTGCCTGCACACCGGTCGCGTCACCGGTCGCGCCCTGGCCGCCGCCTGACACGCCACCGAGGTCGAACCCAGGGCTCGAGATCGATGTTCCGGACCTCGATCTCGAACCCTCGCCTCGATCTCGGCGAGCAACCATCCACAGATTCCGGCCGCGGCCCGACGAACGGAGCCCTCCGCGGGCACCATCGGGCCATGACGACACAGCCTTCCTCGGTCCGCCCGGGACGACGGCGTCCCGGCGCACCGGTCCCGACCAGGCCCCGGCTGCCCGACGCCGTTCTGTCCGCACCCGAGCGACGGAGCTGGATCCGAGAGCAGGTCCGCAACCGCGGTCTCGTCCGGCTCCGCCGGGGCGTCTACGTCCGTACGGTCGACCCGGCCCTGTCCCCGGGCCGACGGCGTCGCGAGGAGCTCCTGTCCCACATGAGGGCCGTCGCCGAGCGTCTCACCACACCGTTCTGGTTCAGCCACACGAGCGCCGCCGTCGCCTGGGGCTGCTGGACGTGGCAGCCGGGACCTCAGGTGCACGTCACGCAGCTCACCCGTCCTGCCCCGGGCCTGCCCGGTGACGTGCTTCGCCGGCACGTCGTTCCGGTCCCCGACGCCGACCGCGCGGTGGTCGACGGTTTACCGGTCACGTCGCTCGGCCGCACCGTGCTGGACTGTGCGCGGACGCTGCCGGAACCGTCCGCCGTGGTGGTCGCCGACTCGGCGCTGGCGCTCGGCCTCACCTCCGCGGAGCTCGACGACCGTCTCGCGGGCGCGGGCGGGGCGCGAGGGGTCCGCCGTGCCCGGCGTGTCCTCGCCGCTGCCGACGGCGCGTCGGAGTCTCCGCTGGAGTCCCTGGTCCGCTGGCATCTGGTGGACGCCGGGCTTCCGCGTCCGGTGCACGCGATCGACGTCCCGACCTGGGCCGGCACGTTCTGGGTCGACCTGGGGTGGCCCCGGCTCCGGGTCGGCATCGAGGCTGACGGCGCCGTCAAGTACGACGAGGACGGGCGCGCCGCCCTGCTCCGTGAGAAGCGCCGGCACGACGCCCTCGTCGAGTCCGGATGGACGATCCTGCGGGTGACGTTCGACGACCTGCGGGACGTGGCCCGTCTGGTGGCCCGGGTCGACCATGCGATGAGCGCCGCGAGGTCGAGGTGAGGGCTCGAGATCGAGGCCCCGCACATCGACCTCGAGCCCTCGGTTCGACCTCGGCAGGCGTCAGGAAGGGTGCCTGGCTAGCGTGGAGCCGTGACGTCTCCGCAGCCCACACCGCACGCGCCGATCGGCCGGATCCCGGTCCTCGAGGTCTCCCCGGTCGTCGAGGGCGGGCGCTGGCCGGCGAAGGCCGCTGCCGGCGAGGTCGTGCCGGTCGAGGCGACGGTGTTCCGCGAGGGGCACGACGCCGTCGGCGCGACCGCGGTGCTCGTCGCGCCGGACGGCACGGACCACGCCACGGCCCCGATGGCGGACGTCGCGCCCGGGCTGGACCGGTTCCGCGGGTTCCTGCAGCCGGACGCCGTCGGCGAGTGGGCCTTCCGCGTCGAGGCGTGGTCGGACCCGTACGGCACGTGGGCGCACGACGCGGTGATCAAGTTCGAGGCGGGCCAGGACGTCGACCTCGTCCTGGCCGAGGGTGAGCGGCTCTTCGCGCGCGTCATGGCGCCGGAGCTGCAGGCGCGCCGGACCGCGGAGGACGCCCGGCTGCTGGCCGACGCCGCGACCGAGCTCGCGGACCCGAGCCGCCCCCCGGAGGCCAGGCTGGCGATGGCGACGACGGCCGCGGTGAAGGACGCGCTGCGCCGTGTCCCGCTGCGCGACCTGGTCACCACGAGCGCCACGTACCCGTTGCGGGTGAGCCGTCCGCTCGCCCTGGCAGGCGCCTGGTACGAGATGTTCCCGCGGTCCGAGGGCGCGGTGCGCCGCAGGGACGGCACCTGGCGGTCGGGCACGTTCGCGACGGCGGCGCGCCGGCTGCCGGCGATCGCGGGGATGGGGTTCGACGTCGTCTACCTCACGCCGGTGCACCCGATCGGGACGTCGTTCCGCAAGGGGCGCAACAACACGCTCGACCCGCAGCCGGGCGACCCGGGCAGCCCGTACGCGATCGGCTCGTCCGACGGCGGCCACGACGCCATCCACCCGGACCTGGGCACGGAGGCCGACTTCCGCGCGTTCGTCGCCGCGGCCCGCGAGAACGGCCTGGAGGTGGCGCTCGACCTGGCGCTGCAGTGCTCGCCGGACCACCCGTGGGTGACCGCGCACCCGGAGTGGTTCACGATCCGCGCGGACGGCACGATCGCCTACGCCGAGAACCCGCCGAAGAAGTACCAGGACATCTACCCGCTGAGCTTCGACACGGACCCCGAGGGACTGAGCACCCAGATCCTGCGGATCGTGCGGCTGTGGATCGACCGTGGGGTGACCGCGTTCCGGGTGGACAACCCGCACACGAAGCCTCTCGACTTCTGGGAGTGGCTGCTGGCGCGGGTGCACGCGGAGCGGCCCGACGTGATCTTCCTGTCGGAGGCGTTCACCCGGCCGGCGATGATGGCCACGCTGGCCCGCATCGGCTTCCACCAGTCGTACACGTACTTCACGTGGCGCAACACGAAGACCGAGCTCGAGGACTACCTGCGGCAGGTCTCGGGACCCGAGGGGTCGGTGCTGCGCCCGTCGTTCTGGCCGACGACGCACGACATCCTGCCGCCGTACCTGCAGCACGGCGGGGTCGCAGGCTTCGCGGTGCGTGCGGTGCTCGCCGCGACGGGCAGCCCCACGTGGGGGATCTACTCCGGCTACGAGCTGGTGGAGAACGTGCCCCGGCCGGGCGTCGAGGAGCAGATCGACAACGAGAAGTACGAGCTCAGGCCGCGCGACTGGTCGCAGGCGGAGGTCGTCGGCATCTCGACGCTGCTGCGCCGGCTCAACGAGGTCCGCCGCGCGCACCCGGCGCTGCGGCAGCTGCGCGACCTCACGGTCCACCCGACGACGAACGACCAGGTGCTGGCGTTCTCCCGGCGGGTGCGCTCCGAGCACCTGGCGGGTACCGGACACCCCGGCACGCAGGACGACGTGGTGCTGGTGGTGGTCAACCTCGACCCGTGGGCGACGCAGGAGGCCACGGTGCTCCTCGACCTGGAGGCGCTGGGCCTGTCCCGCCCCGAGGACGTCGAGGACCAGCCGTTCTTCGTCGTGCACGACGAGCTGTCGGGTGCCGCGTACCCGTGGGGCGCGCACCCGTACGTCCGCCTGGACCCGCAGGTCCAGGTGGCGCACCTGCTGCGGGTGGGCCTGGCGTGACCTCGGCGGCGCCGGTCCCGCCGCACGGCTCCCCCGGGGAGCCGCGGCAGCCCGGCGCCGCCGTCCCGCGCCCGATCACCCGGCAGATCCCGGTGCAGGCCATCCCGCCCCGCCGGCAGCCCGTGCCGCCGCCGCTGGACAAGCCCGGACTCTCCGACGACCCCGAGTGGTACCGGCGGGCCGTCTTCTACGAGGTGCTGGTGCGGGCGTTCTCCGACTCCGGCGACGCCGGCGCCGGCGACCTGCGTGGCATCACGCACCGTCTCGACTACCTGCAGTGGCTGGGGGTGGACGCGCTGTGGCTGCCGCCGTTCTACCCGTCGCCGCTGCGGGACGGCGGGTACGACGTCGCGGACTTCACGTCGGTCGCAGGCCAGTACGGCACGCTGGCGGACTTCACCGACCTGGTCGCGGAGGCCCACGCGCGCGGCATCCGGGTGGTCGTGGACCTCGTGATGAACCACACCAGCGACCAGCACCCGTGGTTCCAGGCGTCGCGCAGCGACCCGGACGGTCTGTACGGCGACTTCTACGTGTGGTCCGACGACGACACGCGCTACGAGGGCGCCCGCATCATCTTCGTGGACACGGAGACGAGCAACTGGACGTTCGACCCGGTGCGGCGGCAGTTCTTCTGGCACCGCTTCTTCAGCCACCAGCCGGACCTCAACTTCACCAACCCGCACGTGGGCGAGGCGATGCTCGACGTCGCGCGCTTCTGGCTCGACGTCGGGGTGGACGGCTTCCGCCTCGACGCGGTGCCGTACCTGTTCGAGGCCGAGGGCACCAACTGCGAGAACCTGCCGGAGACGCACGCGTTCCTGCGGCGGGTGCGCCGGCTGATCGACGACGAGTACCCGGGCCGCATCGTGCTCGCGGAGGCGAACCAGTGGCCGGAGGACGTGGTGGACTACTTCGGCACGGCGGACGAGCCCGAGTGCCACATGTGCTTCCACTTCCCGGTGATGCCGCGCCTGTACTACGCGATCCGCGACCAGCGGGCGCGCCAGCTCCTGGAGATCCTCGCCGACACCCCGGAGATCCCGGCGCCCGGCGGGCAGTGGAGCACGTTCCTGCGCAACCACGACGAGCTGACCCTCGAGATGGTGTCCACCGAGGAGCGCGCCGCGATGTACGGCTGGTACGCCCCCGACCCGCGGATGCGCGCGAACGTCGGCATCCGGCGTCGGCTGGCACCGCTGCTGGACGACTCGCGCAAGGAGATCGAGCTGGCGCACGCGCTGCTGCTGTCGCTGCCGGGCTCCCCCTGCCTGTACTACGGCGACGAGATCGGCATGGGGGACAACATCTGGCTGCCGGACCGCGACGCGGTGCGCACGCCGATGCAGTGGACGCCCGACCGCAACGCGGGCTTCTCCACCGCCGACCCGGGCAAGCTGTACCTGCCGCTGGTGCAGTCGCTCGTGCACCACTACGAGCACCGGAACGTGGAGGCGCAGCTCGCGCAGACCACGAGCCTGCTGCACTGGGTGCACGGCATGCTCGCGGTGCGCAGGCTGCACCCGGCGTTCGGGCTGGGCGACTTGGGGGCCCTGGAGGCCGACGACGACGCCGTGCTGGCGTACACGCGGGCCTCCGACACCGAGACGGTGCTGGTCGCGGCGAACCTCGCCGCGACGGCGCGCGCCACCCGGGTCCACCTGCCCGGGTTCGCGGGATGGTCGCTCACGGACCTGTTCGGCGGCGGCCGCTTCCCGTCGGTGGCCGCCGACGGCACGGTGACGATGACGTGGGGGTCGCGCGACTTCTACTGGCTGCTGCTGACCCCGCCGGGGCCGTCCGACGGCGGTGGGGAGCGGTGACCGGGGTCGCGGTGCGGTCAGCCGCGCAGGGTCCGGACCCGAGCGTCGCGGACCTCCTCGCGGCCTGGCTGCCCGGGCGGCGCTGGTTCCCGGGCGCCGGCGACGTCCGCGCGGAGCCGTGGCTCGCGGTGACGTTCGACGCGACCGGCGCGGCGGGCGGCCACGGGGCGGACGTCGTGCTGCTGCTGGTCCGACTGACCGGCGCGGGGCTGCCCGGCGGTGGGGTCGTGGCACAGGTGCCCCTGGTGCTCACCCCGCCGGCCGATGCCGGCCCGGGCCTCATCGCGGTGGTGCGCACCGCCACCGGGGACGTCGCGGTGCACGACGGCGGCGAGCACCCGTCGTGCTGGCTCACGCTCCTGCACGCGGCGGGGGTGGCGACGGGCGACGTGCCCGACGACGACCTCGTGGCGGGCGGGCGCCCTGTGGGCGGCGAGCAGTCGAACACGAGCGTCCTGCTGCCGGGGGTGCCGTCACCGTCCGGGGCGGGCGCGATCCTCAAGATCCTGCGCACCGTCGGGCCCGGCCCCCACCCGGACGTCGTCGTGCCGCAGGCCCTCACCCGGGCCGGCTGGGACGGCGTGCCCCGCTTCCTCGGCGCGCTGCAGGTCAGCACCCCGCCGCTGGAGCCGGCGGTCCCGGGCGCCGCGACGGTCGACCTCGGCGCCGCCGGCGAGACGGCGCTCGCCGTGGTCAGCGAGCGGGTACCCGACGCCCGGGACGGGTTCGAGCTGGCGTGCGAGCACGCGGCGCACGGCGAGTCGTTCGCGCACCTGGCGGGCGGCCTCGGGCGAGTGGTCGCCGAGCTGCACGCGACGCTGCGCCGCACGATGCCGCCGGGCCCGCGGGTGGACCCGGCGGCCTTCGTCGCGGGGCTGCGGCGGCGCGCCGCGACCGCCGTCGCCGAGGCGCCGGCCCTGGCCGACCGGCTGCCGCGGATCACGGCGCTGCTGGACGACCTGCGGCGGCACCTGCCACGGGCGCACCTGCAGACGATCCACGGCGACCTCCACCTCGGCCAGGCCCTGCACGGGGCGACCGGCTGGAAGCTGCTCGACTTCGAGGGCGAGCCGCAGCGGCCGGTCGCCGAGCGCGCCGTCCCCGACCTGCCGCTGCGCGACGTCGCGGGCATGGTGCGCTCGTTCGACTACGCCGCCGCGGTCGGCGGCGCCCCGGAGCCCGCGGCGTGGCGCGACGAGGCCGCGCACGCTTTCGTCGCCGCCTACCGCGACGGCGGTGGCAGCCCGGAGACGGACCCGCCGACGACCGACCTGGTCCTGCGCGCGCTCGTGCTGGACAAGGCGCTGTACGAGGTGGTCTACGAGACGCGGCAGCGCCCCGCCTGGGTGCACATCCCGCTGGCCGCCGTGGACCGGGTGCTCGACGGCGGCGCGTAGGCCGGGCGGCGAACGTCGCCGGAGGTGCGCTCGGCACGCGGCGACGCGCCAGCGGTGCCAAGGTGTGTGAATGACCTCCGGAGCCAGCTCACGCGTCCCGCCCGGCGGCCGGCCGGCAGCGCCCGCCGTCGACCCGGAGGTGCTCACCGCGCTCACGCACGGCACCACGCACGACCCGCACGCGGTGCTCGGGCCGCACCCGGTCGAGGCCGGGCCGGACGGCGGGGTGTGGGCGGTGGTCCGGGTGCTGCGGCCGCTCGCCGACGAGGTGGTCCTCGTGACGGCGGACGGCGACGAGCACCCGGCCCGGCACGACGCGGCGGGCGTGTGGACCGCCGTCGTCCCGGCGTCGACCGGTGCCGACGACACCTGGCACGCCCCCGACTACCGCGTCCGGACCCGGTACGGCGACGACGTGCGGACCGCCGACGACCCGTACCGGTTCTGGCCGACGCTCGGCGAGACGGACCTGCACCTGATCGGCGAGGGGCGTCACGAGGAGCTGTGGCGGGTGCTCGGGGCGAACCCGCGCCGCTACCCGTCCACGCACCCCGCCGAGGAGGACGGCGTCACCGGGACGGCGTTCGCGGTGTGGGCCCCGAACGCCCGCGGCGTCCGCCTCGTCGGCGACCACAACCGGTGGACGGGCGTGCACCCCATGCGCTCGCTGGGCGCCAGCGGGGTGTGGGAGCTGTTCGTCCCCGGTGTGGGGCCGGGCACCCGCTACAAGTTCGAGGTGCTGGGCGCCGACCGCGTCTGGCGGGCCAAGGCCGACCCGCTCGCCAAGGGCACGGAGGTGCCGCCCGCCACCGCGTCCGTCGTCGTCGACTCCACGTACGTGTGGGGTGACGACGACTGGATCCAGGCGCGCGCCGCCCACGACCCGCACTCGGGGCCGCTCAGTGTCTACGAGGTGCACCTCGGGTCGTGGCGGCCCGGCCTCGGCTACCGCGAGCTGGCCGACGAGCTCGCCGCCTACGTCACGGAGCAGGGGTTCACGCACATCGAGCTCCTGCCGGTCGCCGAGCACCCGTTCGGGGGCTCCTGGGGCTACCAGGTCACGGGCTACTACGCGCCCACCGCGCGGTTCGGGCACCCGGACGACTTCCGCCACCTCGTGGACACCCTGCACCGGGCGGGTGTCGGCGTGCTCCTCGACTGGGTGCCGGCGCACTTCCCGCGCGACGAGTTCGCGCTCGCCCGGTTCGACGGCACCCCGACGTACGAGCACCCCGACCCGCGGCGCGGCGAGCAGCGCGACTGGGGCACGTACGTCTTCGACTTCGGCCGCCCCGAGGTCCGCAACTTCCTCGTGGCCAACGCGAGCTACTGGCTGGACGAGTTCCACGCCGACGGCCTGCGGGTCGACGCCGTCGCGTCGATGCTCTACCTGGACTACTCGCGCGAGCCGGGCGACTGGGTGCCGAACGTCCACGGCGGGCGGGAGAACCTCGAGGCGATCGCATTCCTGCGCGAGGCGAACACCGTCGCCTACGGGCGCCACCCGGGCGTCCTGATGATCGCCGAGGAGTCCACCGCCTTCCCCGGGGTGACCCGGCCCGTCGACGCGGGCGGCCTCGGCTTCGGGCTCAAGTGGAACATGGGCTGGATGAACGACTCGCTGCGGTACGTCGCCGAGGACCCGATGTACCGGCGCTACCACCACCACGAGCTGACCTTCTCGCTCGTGTACGCGTTCTCCGAGCAGTACCTGCTCCCGGTCAGTCACGACGAGGTGGTCCACGGCAAGGGGTCGCTGCTGCGCAAGATGCCGGGCGACCGCTGGAAGCAGCTCGCCGGGGTGCGCGCCTTCCTCGCCTACCAGTGGACCCACCCGGGCAAGCAGCTGCTGTTCATGGGCTGCGAGCTGGCGCAGGACGCCGAGTGGGACGAGGCCTCCGGGCTGGACTGGTGGCTGCTCGACGACCCGGGCCACGCCGGCGTGCAGCGGCTGGTCCGCGACCTCAACGCCCTGTACCGCGCGACGCCGGCGCTGTGGGAGCGGGACTTCGACCCGGCCGGCTTCGAGTGGCTCGACGCGGACGACGCCGACCACGACACGCTGTCGTGGGTGCGCCGCGACGGCGACGGGCGACCCGTGGTCGTCGTGGTCAACTTCGCGGGCGTGCCGCACGAGCACTACCGGCTGGCGATGCCGGACGGCGGCGACTGGGACGAGGTGCTGAACACCGACGCGGAGGTCTACGGCGGGTCGGGCGTCGGGAACCTCGGCCGCGTCCGCACCACCCCCGTGCCGCACAAGGGGCGCCGGCACTCCGCCACGCTGCGGGTCCCGCCGCTCGGCGCGCTCGTCCTCCGTCCCGCCGGCTGACACCCCCGGCCCGGACCCCCTCAGTACAGGCTGATCGCCAGCCGCCGGCGCGCCTTGCCGACGCGGGGGTCGGACGGCCCGACGACCTCGAAGTAGTCCAGGAGCCGCACGCGCAGCTTCTCCTTGGCCTCGGCGTCCGCGCCGGGAAGCAGCTCCAGGAGCCGCGCGAACGCGTCGTCGACCTTGCCGCCGAGCATGTCCGTGTCGGCCACGGCGAGCTGGGCGTCCACGTCGGCGGGGGCGTCGGCCGCGGCCGCGCGGACGGCCTGCAGGTCGGCGCCGCGGGTGCGCTGCAGCAGCCGCACCTGGGCGATCCCGGCCACCGCGAGGGCGTCCTTCGGGTCCTGCTTGATCGCCTTGGCGTACGCGGCCTCCGCGGCGTCCAGGTCGTCGCGCTCGATGGCGTCGTACGCCTCCTGGTGCAGCGGCGGCAGGGGCTCCTCGACGGGCTCGGGCTCCGCGGCCTCCTCGCCGGCGCCGTCGCCGCCCTGCGCGGGTGCGCGGCCGGTGATGCCGTTCTGCTCGGCCGCGGCGAGCACCTGGTCGAGCACGCCGCGCACCTGCTCCTCCTCGGCCGCGCCCTGGAAGAGGGGCAGGGGCTGGCCCTGGATGACGGCGACGACCATCGGCACGCCCTGCGCCTGGAACGCGGCCGCGATCTGCGGCTGCGCCTGGGCGTCCACCCGCCCGAGCAGGAACCGCCCGGCGTACTCCTCCGCCAGCCGGCCCAGCAGGGTGCCGAGCTCGGCGTTCGCCTGGTCCGTCGGGACCCACAGGAGCACCACGACCGGGTACTGGGTCGAGTCCTGCACGACCTGCTGGAAGTTCTGCTCGGTGAGGTCGACCACGAAGCCGCCGGCGGTCGGCGCGCCACCGGGCTCCCCCGGGGGCGGCGACTGCGGACGGTTGAGCGACGACAGGTCGACGGCGCCGCGCGTGCTGATGCTCGGCTCGGGGGTGGGCTGACTCATGGTCGACATCCTAAGAGTCGAGGCGTCACTCGTTCGACGCCGCGGTCGCGTCGTGCTGGTAGCCGAGCGGGCGGATCTTGCCGTCCGCGTCCTTCGGCGGGACGTAGAGGGCCACCATGTCCGTGTACTCCACCGTGAGGACGTTGCTCGGGTCCTGGTCGCCGAACAGCGCCTCCTGGGTGGCGGTCAGCGGCGGCACCTCGGCCTCCTCCTCCGCGGTGAGCTTCGTGGTGCCCTCCAGGACGCCCATGACGAGCGCGCCGCCGTCGGCGGTCCGCACGGCCCGGACGGCGTCCTTGCGGGCCTCGTACTTCACCGTGAGCTCGCTGCCCGCGTCCTCGAACCCCGGGGTGTTCTCACGCACGTTCTTCGCGTCGGACTGCACCCGCGACACGAGGTCGCCGTCCGGCAGGTCGAAGGCGTCGGAGAACGAGGACTTCTTCGCGCCGAGCCCCACGAGGTCCGCGTACTGCGCCAGCGCGTCGGCCGGCGTCGCGACGAGCGACTCGTCGTCGGCCGGCACCGCCTCGCTGCCGATCCCCGCGTCCGCGAAGGCGGGCATCTGCACGCCGGGGATCAGCTGCACCCAGGCCCACATCTTGTAGTCGTCGCGGGCCTCGGACTGGTCGAGCGCGACGAGCCGCGGGGTCTCCATGTCCTCGGTGGGCGCGGTGATCGAGAAGCTGGTCCGCCGCCAGGTGTTCGTGGTGGGGATGATGAGCTGCTGCGACTCGCTCGGGATGGCGGTGACGAAAGACGCGTCGTCGTCGTTGGACTTCGCGATCTCGAACTGGCTCGTGCGGACCTCCAGCGCCGGCCCGGTCACCCGGGACTTCAACGCCTTCGACTCGAGCTTCTTGTCCGCCTTGCCGAGCGTCTCGCCGACGGCGGTGAGCACGTCGGTGTCCTGCTCCTCGCTCAGCACCGGGCCGTCGAACGCCTGCCCGGCCTGCGGCTGCGGCGGGACGTCCTCGGCGCAGGCGGTGAGGAGCGTGGACGAGACGACGACGGCGGTCGCGGCGGCCAGCCCGCGGCGGGCGGTGCGGCGGTTCATCGGTTCTCCCCGTCGGTCGAGTCGTGCCCCGGCCGGTCGCCGGAGCTCCCGGTCCGGTCGGCCGTCTGGCCGAAGCCCCAGGTGGCGCGCCAGGCGGCGGCCCGGCCCGCGGGCGTGGACAGGTCGGGCCCTGCGGCGTCGTCCTTGCTGCCCTCGGGCGCACCGTGCTGGCGCACGACCGGGATGGACCCGGTCATGGCGCGCAGCATGCGCGAGACGCCACCCTGCTCGGCGGCACGGCGGGCCTCCTCCTGGGCGCGCAGCTCGCGCCGCGTCATCCTCGGCACGGAGCCGGTGGCGGGCCGGTCCTCGGGTGTCGGAGGGGCGGGAGTGGGGACGGCCACGGCGTCGGTGCCGGCGGGAGGCGCGACCGGAGCCGCACGGCGACGCGAGCGGCGCAGCAGGCGGCCCGCCACGGGGACCTCCGCGGTCCGGCTCTCGTCGCCCGGGACCACGGCGGGCCCCGCGACCGGGAGCTCGGCGCCGTCCTCGGGCGCGTCCTGCCCCGAGGCCGGCCCGGGGCCCTGCGCGTCGGCCGGCCCGGCGTCCCGGTCGCCGCCCGGAGCCTCGGGCGGCGTCCAGGGCGGCGCGGCGGGACCGGCGTCGGCGGTGCCTCGGCCGCGCACGGGGCCGAAGAGCGTCGCGGTGCCGGTCTCGGAGGAGTCGGCCGTGCCCTCGGGCTCGGCGGCCGTGGTGGTCGTCTCGTCCCCGCCCGCGGCGCGCGCGGCGGCGCGGCGACGGCGGCGCGGCTTGCGGAACCCGAGCACGAGCAGCACGAGGCCGACGAGCACGAGCGCAGCACCCGCGCCGACGGCGGGCCACAGGTACGGCGTGGTGACGGCGCGCGGCCAGGTGAACGTCAGCGAGGGGGCCTGCGCCTCGTCGCCGACGCCGGCCGCGAGCAGCGTCCAGCGGCCGGGGCGGTCGCTCCAGCGCAGCGTGACGCCGCCGGAGTCCGACGCCTCGGCGACCCACATGTCCGAGCCCGCCGGGTCGGCGCCGCTGGGCTTCACGGGCTCCGCGGGCTCGTCGCCCTCGCCCTCGGGCTCCGGCGCGCCCTGCTCCACCGCGAGGGTCTCCCAGTCGCTCAGCCCCGTCACGCGCGAGGAGGGCTCCTGGCCCACCCAACCGTCGACGTCGACGTCGCGTCCGACGACGAGCGTGACCTTCTGCCCGTCGGGCACCGAGGCCGTCACGGTCACGTCGTCGCTCACCAGACCCAGGACTCCGGGGTCGGTGACGACCATCGTGCCGTCACCGGCGGGCCGAGCCGTGGCGACCACCGTGTCGGAGTCGCGCCAGACCGTGGCGGAGGCGACTCCGAGCGCGACGGAGACCAGTCCGAGGAGGACCAGGACGCCGCCCAGAATGCGTTGCAGCACCGAGCTTCCCTTTCGACGAGGACAGTCCAGCATAGGGACGCGCCGGGGCGGCCCGTCCACGAGAGCCCGGGCGAGCGCCCCGGTTCACGAACCCTTCACGAGTCGCGTACGACCGCCACGCCGGGAGGACGACGTCCGGCCACATCGCCCAGGTCAGAGCGAATCGGCCCCCGCAGAGGGCTGCACTATTCGTCCGATATAGGGAAGAATGCTCCGGGTATCGGTTCCGGGGGGCACGACACTATCCTGACGGGGGCCGGTCCCACCCTGGCACCCACCACTCACGGAGGTCTGCACGTGTCCGACGAGCGCACGCTCTTCCCGATCACCATGCGCGGCTACGACCGCGCCCAGGTCGAGAGCCACGTCTCCCGACTCGAGCAGGCGCTGGAGGAGGCCCGCCGCAACGTCGAGGCGACCGACGCGCGCGCCATGCAGCTGTCGTCCGAGGTCGTCGAGCTGCAGCACCAGCTCCGCGAGAACGAGAAGCCGTCCTACGCCGGCCTCGGCGCCCGCGTCGAGCACCTGCTGCGGTCCGCCGAGGAGCAGTCCGCCGAGGTCCTCACCCAGGCGAACCAGCAGGCCGCGGACATCATGGCGCGGGCCAAGCTCTCCGCCGGCCAGGTGCGCTCGCGCGCCGAGTCCGAGGCGTCCGAGCTGCTCGGCAACGCCCGGCGCGAGGCGGAGGAGATCCGCACCACCAGCTCCGCCGAGGCCGAGGGCACCCTGCTGGCCGCCCAGCGCCGCGCCGAGGAGATGGTCGGCTCCGCCGAGCGCGAGGCCGCCCTCATCACGAGCACCCTCGCCACGGAGGAGAGCGAGCGACGCGCCACGCTGGAGCGTGAGATCGGCGTGCTGCGCTCCACCGCGGAGCGCGAGACGACCGAGCTGCGCGTCAGCACCGAGCGCGACACGGCCCAGATGCGCGCGCAGGCGTCGGCCGAGTCGGCCGCGATGCGCGAGGAGGCCGAGACCGAGTCCACCGAGCTGCTCGAGCGCACGCGCCGGGAGGCCGCCCGCATCGTCGCCGAGGCGAAGCACCAGGCGGCCGAGTCGGCGGACGCCGTCACCGTGGAGCTCGAGCAGCTCCGCGAGCAGGCCCGCTCCGCGCTGGCCGACGCCGAGCTCGAGATCTCGCAGCGGCGCGAGCAGGTCGAGCACGAGGCCGCCGAGCGGCACGAGAAGGCGCGCCAGGAGACGGACCAGCTCGTGCGCTCCGCCGAGGAGCACGCGGCGGAGGCCGAGAAGCGCGTCGCCCACGCGCTCGAGCAGGCCGAGAAGGTCCGCAGCGAGTCCGACGCGTACGTCAAGCAGCTCGTGGCGGACGCCCGCCGCGCGGCGGACGGCATCATCGCCGAGGCCCGCGAGTTCGCCGACCAGACCGTGTCCGACGCCCAGGTGGAGGCGGAGCACCAGCGCACCTCCGCGCAGCGCCAGCTCGAGGACCTGACGCGGCGGCACGACTCGGTGAACTCCTACCTGGACGAGCTGCGCGGGCTCCTCAACACCGAGAGCGTCAACCGGCCGCAGGGTCAGCCCGCGGAGGAGACGCCGATCCCGGTCCAGCAGGTCGCCGCACCCGAGCCGGCCAAGCCGACCGCGAAGAAGTCGGCCGCGAAGAAGCCCGCGCCCGCCGTGGACGACTCGGCCGACTCCGCCGACGCGGACGAGCAGGCCGACGACGCCGACCGGGCCGAGCAGGCCGACGGCGCCGACCGGGCCGAGCAGGCCGCGAAGGACGAGGCCCCCGCGCCGTCGAACGCCTGACGACGCACCGGCACAGGGACCGACCGAGCACCGCCCGTCACGGACGGGCGGTGCTCGTGTATCCCTCCTGCCACGGCCAGCGCGGCGGCGCCGCCTGCTCGGCGACCCTCCGGTGCAGCAGCCCGAGCGCGGCGGCCACGGACGACGGGTCCTCGACCGCACTCAGGTGCCCCACGCGGGGGACGACCGTCAGCGCCGCGTCCTTGGCCGCCTCCGCCATGTGCCGGGCGTCGTCCGGGGTGGTGACCGTGTCCTCCGCGCCGACGACGACCGCCACCGGGCCCCGGAACGACCGCAGCACCTCCGTGCGGTCCGGGCGGGCCGCCATCGCGCGCTGGGCCCAGGCCACCCCCGTCGGGGACTGGGCACGGATCCACGCCTCGAGCTGCGGGAAGAGCTCGCGGCGCTCCGCGGCGCTCGTCGGCCCGAGCAGCGTGGACGGCATCGACAGGACGGGGTCGATGGTCTGCGAGCCGGTGACCGCGTCGGCGACGCGCAGCCGGTTCGCGCGCGCCTGGTCGGTGTCCGCGGTCGACTTGGTGTCGACCAGCCCCAGCCCCACGACGAACCCCGGGTGCCGCTCGGCCAGCGCCAGGGCGACGTAGCCGCCCATGGACAGCCCCACCACGACGCCGTTGCCCTCGCCCTGGTCGCGCAGCGTGCCGTACACGGCGTCGGCCACGTCCTCGAGCCGTGCCCGCATCCCGGAGAGCTCGGAGTGGCCCTGGCCGGGCAGGTCCACGCCGATGGCCCGCACGCCGGGCGGCAGCGCCCGGGCGGCGGCCGCCCACATGCGATGGTCCAGCGGGAACGCGTGCAGCAGGACGAGCGGGGTGCCGCCGCCGTCGTGCAGCGGGTAGGTCGCCAGCGCTGCTGGGGTCGTGGTCATCGTCGACTCCTCACTGTTCGCCGTGGCAGGGCCCGGTCGGGTCCGTCAGGTGGCGACGGGCGCCTGGAGCACGTCGCCGTCGTAGCGGGTGGGCAGCGGCGGGTGGCCCGGCAGCACGTGCCCGGCGATCTCGTCGAGCACCCGCCGCACCGACGGCTCGCCCACCCACAGGTGCTTGGCGCCGTCGACGCCGATCACCTCCGCCTGCGGCACGCGGGCGAACCGCTCGCGCGCCTCGTCGGGGCGCAGGTAGTCGTCCAGCTCCGGGACGAGCACGACGAGCGGCTTGCCGAACTCGGCCCAGCGGTCCAGGTCCGCGTCGGTCGCGCGGTGCAGCGGCGGGGAGAGCAGGATCGCGCCCTCGACGCCCGGGTCGGTGCCGTGCTTGAGGATCAGCTCCGTGCCGAACGACCAGCCGACGAGCCACGGCCGGGGCAGCTCGCGGAACTCCGCCAGCTCGATCGCCGCGGCGACGTCGAAGCGCTCCGCCTCGCCGCCGTCGAACTCGCCCTCGGACGTGCCGCGCGGGGACGACGTGCCGCGCGTGTTGAAGCGGAGCACGGCCAGGTCGGCCAGCGCGGGGAGCCGCCAGGCGGCCTTCCGGTAGACGTGCGAGTCCATGTACCCGCCGTGGGTCGGCAGGGGGTGGAAGGTCAGCAGCGTCGCGGCCGGCTCACGGTCGGCGGGCAGGGCGAGCTCCCCGACGAGCGTGAGCCCGTCCGCGGTGTGCAGCTCGACGTCCTCGCGCCGGGCGGGGAGCACGGTCAGCGAGCGGATCTGGTGGCCGGTGGCGGTGCCGGCGGAGCTGTCGTTCATCACCACCCAGCCTAGGACCACCGTGCATGGGGCGCCCGGCACCGTCCGGCCGGTCGGCGCACGCCTCAGCGCAGCCGGCCGCGGCGCTCCCAGCAGGAGGAGTGCCAGTGCCGCCGGTCCTCGAGGCCCGCGGCCTCTCCCCCGACGGCGTCGCGCTGCCAGGCGACGACGTGGGGCGTGCCCGGGAGGATGTCCTGCCGGCAGGCGGGGCACACGTACACCTTGTCGCCGCCGCGCAGCCGGCGCACCGTCCACTCGCCGTCGGCCGCGCTCTCGTGCCGCACGCCGCCGAGAGCGCGGTCCATGTCGAGCGGCTGGTGCTGCGCACCCCAAGGGCGCTTGCGGGACGGGCGACGCGAGGGCATACGTCCCATTGTCACCTCTGGGACCGGCCGCCCCGTGGCCCGTTCGACGGCGCGCCGGCCGGCCCGCGCCGGACCACGGATGGACCGGTCAGGGAGCGGTCAGGTGAGGCCGCTACAGTGGCCCGGTTCGCCCCGCCGACAGAAGGACCCCTCGTGAAGCTCCGCACGTCCGCCGGCGCCGCCGCGCTCGCGCTGACCGCCGCCCTGACACTCACCGCCTGCGGCCAGGACGAGCCCGGCGACGCGCCCTCGGCCTCCCCGTCCGCGTCCCCCTCGGCGGCCGCCACCGAGATGCCGCAGCCGACCGAGGAGGACATCGCCGCCGTCGATGCCGTGACGGTGAAGGGCAAGGCCGGCAAGGAGCCGAAGCTGTCGTTCGACAAGGGCCTGCAGCTGTCCGCCCCGACGTCGCGCGTCGTGGACGAGGGCGACGGGGACCCGGTCACCGAGGGCGCCAAGGTCACCATCGACTACGTCGCCTACGACGGGGACGCCACGAAGCTCGGCTCCACCTGGGACAGCGCCGCCCCCGAGTCGTTCATCATGGGCGACGCCCAGTACTCGCTGCTCACCGAGCCTCTCACCGGGCAGAAGGTCGGGTCGCGCGTGCTCGTCGCCAACTCGGGCCCCGCGCAGGACGGCTCCACGCAGACGGTCGTGAACCTCGTCGAGGTGACGGGGGTCGAGGACGTCCCGACGCGCGCCGAGGGCGAGGCCGTCGAGCCGGCCGAAGGCCTGCCCGCGGTGACCCTCGACGACTCCGGCGAGCCGTCGGTCGAGATCCCCGAGGGCTACGAGGCCCCGAAGAAGCTCGTGGCGCAGACCCTCATCAAGGGCGACGGGCCGAAGGTCACGAAGGACCAGACTGTCACTGCGCAGTACACCGGGTGGACGCTCGACGGCACCGTGTTCGACTCTTCGTGGGAGCGCGGGACGCCGGCCTCGTTCTCGCTGCAGCAGGTCATCAAGGGCTGGACGAACGGGCTGTCCGGCCAGACGGTCGGCAGCCAGGTGCTGCTCGTGATCCCGGCCGAGCAGGCCTACGGGTCCAACCCGCCCCAGGGCAGCAGCATCGAGCCCGACTCGCCCCTCGTCTTCGTCGTGGACATCCTCGACGCCGAGTGACGACGTGCGGGTGACGTGCGGCACGCCGCACGCCGTCCGCCCAGGTCGGACACCGTCGACGGCGGGCCCCCGGTCTCCGGGGGCCCGCCGTCGCGCGTAGGGTCGGGTGCCATGAGCGCAGAGCCTGCCCCGTCGTCCGTGCCGCCCGAGCGCGAGGTCCTCACCTGGGCCCGGTTCCCGGTCGCGATCCGCGCGCTGGCCGAGCGGGTCGTCTCGAGCGGGTTCGTGCCCGACGTCGTCGTCGCCGTCGCGCGCGGCGGCCTGGTCCCGGGCGGCGCCATGGCGTACGCGCTGGGCACCAAGGGCGTGGGCACGCTCAACGTGGAGTTCTACACGGACATCGGCAGGACGCTCGACGACCCGCGCGTGCTGCCGCCGCTCATGGACACCTCGGAGCTGCCGGGCTCGAAGGTGCTGGTCGTCGACGACGTCGCCGACTCGGGCCGCACGCTCGACCTCGTGATGCGGATGCTCGCCGAGCAGGGCGCCGACGCCCGCTCCGCCGTGCTGTACACGAAGCCGCGCTCGATCGTCCGCCCCGACTACTCGTGGTGCGACACCGACCTGTGGATCACGTTCCCCTGGTCGGCGGAGCCGCCCGTGACGGGAGCGCCCTCCGCCGACGCGTGAGCCCGCGGGCCGGACTCGTCAGGCCGTCCTGGCGTGCAGCGCCCGGGCACGGTCCAGCACGACATCGGGGCACTCCTCCGGCAGGAAGTGCCCGGCGCCGGGGACGACCTCGACGGTGAGGTCGCGCGCCCGGCCGCCGTCGTCGAAGAACCGCTCGTCAGCGACGAGGTCCCGCTCCCCCAGGAGCGAGACGGTGGGGACGGCGAGGCGTGCGTCCGCGTAGCGCCCCCGGAGCATGCCCACGAGCTCCGGCAGGATCAGCTGCCGGTAGAGCGCCGAGCCGGCCCGGGCACGGGCCGGCTCACGCAGGCGCTCGAGGTAGGTCTCGACGTCGTCCGGGCCGATCGCGCCCTCGTGCGCCGTGAACCCCTCGAACAGGTGCCGGACCACTCGCTGGCGGCCGCCGCCCAGGAGGCGCGGCCCCAGACCGGGCGTCGCGACCAGCGGCTGGAACCAGGCGTGGCGCAGCAGCAGGAGCAGCCGCGGGTGGAACCGCAGCCAGGGGTGCGGGACGGTGAGGCTCAGCAGGCTCGCGACCCGCCCGGGGTGCTCCAGCGCGAGACGGAAACCGACGATCGCGCCCCAGTCGTGCGCAACCAGGTGCACGCGCCCGAGGCCGAGCGTGTCGAGCACCCTCAGCACGTCGCGGGCGTGGTCGTCGGTCCTCTGCGGCCCGCCCGGCGTGCCGGACCAGCCGAAACCCCGCAGATCGAGGACCACCACGGGGCGTTCGAGCGCGAACGGGGGGATGACGTGCCGCCACTGCCACCAGTGCTGCGGGAAGCCGTGCAGGAGCACGACCGCTCGGGCCCCCGGGCCGTCCTCGGCCCTGACCACGTGGAGGCCGAGCTCGCCGGCCGGGCCGCCCTCGATCCGCACGAGCTCGTGCCGTACCCCGGGCAGGTCCGGCAGCCCCGCGCCGTCAGGGAACGGGTCCGCACGCCCTGCGCCGGCCGCGGCCATGGCTCAGCGTATCGCCCGCCCCGGCGGTCCCGCCGTGGGTGCGCAGACCTTCACCCGGCGCCGTCCTCACGACGGAGGGGCAGCCGGGGAGCGCGTCGACTCCCGGGCGACGAGACGTGCCGTCATCACCAGCTCGACCGCCTCGCCTCGTCCCGACGCCTGCTTCTCGACCCGCTCCAGCAGCAGCTCCATGATGTGCACCGCCATGGAGTCGTTGTCGGGGTCGATCGTGGTCAGCCGGGGCACCAGGTACTCGCCCTCGAGGTCGTTGTCGAAGCCGACGACCTGCACGTCCTCCGGGACCCGCCGGCCGAGGTCCGCGAGCGCACGCAGGACCCCCATGGCGGCGGCGTCGGTCAGGACGAACACCCCGTCGAACGGGACGCCCTGGCCGTGCAGCCGCATGAGCACCTCGTACCCGTCGCGCGTGGTGAACGAGTCGGCGTCGACCACCAGCCGCTCGTCGACGGCGACGCCGGCCCGCGCGTGCGCCTGCCGGTAGCCGCGGGTCCGCAGCGTGGCCATGTCGTCGACGCCCCGGTCCTGGCGCCCGCCGACCAGCGCGATCCGGCGGGCGCCGCCCTCGATCAGGTGGGCGGTCGCGAGCTCCGCGCCGCCGATGTTGTCCATCATGACGTGGTCGAACGCGCCCGCGAGGCGCCGCTCCCCCAGCAGGACGGTCGGGACACCGACGCCGGCCGCCGTCACGTCGGCGGGTTCGAGCTGCACGGGGCTGAAGACCAGCCCGTCGTAGGGCCGGACCCGTTCGGGCTCCAGGGCGGCGAGCTCACCCTCCCGGCTGGCGCCCGTGCGCTCGACGATCACGTGGTACCCGCGCGATCTCGCGAGGGTGTCGAGCCGCGCGGTCAGGTGCGCGTAGTACGGGCCGTCGAGGTGCGGGACGAGCAGCCCGATCGCCCCGCTGCGCCCGGCCCGGAAGTGGCGGGCCGTCGTGTTGACCACGTAGCCGAGGCGCTGCACGGCGGCGAGCACGCGGGCACGCGTCTCCCTGCTCGCTCCTGCCCTCCCGTTGACGACGTTCGACACCGTCATCTTCGACACGCCGGCCTCACGGGCCACGTCGCTCATCGTCACCACGACGCCCATGATGCCTCCCCCGGGGCCCGGCCGTGCGGTCGGCGGGTCGGACCCGCCGGCCGCACGGCACGGTCGCTCGACGTCACGACGCGTCGGCGCCGTCCGTGAACAGTCGGGGCAGGAGGTCGATCACCGACTTCTGCCAGACGTCCCAGCTGTGCGGGCCGGGGATGACCGGGGCGAACTCGTGGTCCACGCCCCGCTCCTCCATGGACGCGACGAGCTGCATCGTCGGGGCGTAGGTGAAGTCCTGCACGTCGCCCGTGTAGATGCGCAGCAGCCTCGTGCCCGCGTTGATCGCCTCGACGTCCGCGTCGTCCGGGACGGTGCCGAACGTCGACATGGCGGCGATGTAGCCGAACTCGCCCGGGTGGGCCCACAGCGTGCTCAGGGTGTGGCCCGAGCCCATCGAGAGACCGGCGAGCGCCCGCCGGTCGGCCTCGGAGCTGACGTGGTACTGGTCCTCGGCGGCCGGTGCGATACGCGTCGTGATCTCCGTGGGGAAGTCCACGCCGTTCCCGTTCGCCATGACGACGACCATCGGCGCGATGGTGCCGCGCCGGTAGTGGTTGTCGAGGATGCGGTCGATGTAGCCGACCTCGACCCAGTCGGTCCAGGTCTGCCCGCCTCCGTGCTGCAGGTAGAGCACCGGGTAGGCCTCGGCGCGCTCGGGGTCGTAGTCCGGCGGCGTCCACACGTAGGCCGAGCGCTCCTCGCCGCCGCCCGCGGTGCTCGGGTAGTCCATGACGGCGACCTCGCCCCGGGCGTTCTCCGGCACCGGCGCCGTGTACCGGCCGCGGAGGGTGTCGCCCCCGACCGCGAACGTGCTCCACGTCGGTTCGGAGAACACGGTCGTGGGGTTGCCGGCGTCCTTGTGGTCGACCCCGTCGACGACGAACTTGTAGTAGTAGGAGCCGCCGTCCAGGGCCAGCGAGAGGCGCCACGACCCGTCGTCCTGCTGGACCATCGGCGTCCGAGGCCAGCTTCCGGACGGTCCGAAGTTCCCCCACACCCGCACGGTGCTCGCGTCGGCGAACTCGGGGCCGAGCTCGAACGTGACCACACCGTGGGGGTCGATCCACGGGGTGGGCGTCGTGCCGGGGGCGGGCAGCTCGCGCTCCTCGAACGGCAGGTGACCCTCGCTCGGGCCGTCGTCGTCGACGTCACGGAAGAGGCGCTGCGCGAAGTCGTGCAGGTTCTTCTGCCACGTGTCCCACGTGCCGCCGGTCTCGGGGTCGGACCCGTCGGACTGGAAGTCCACGCCCGCGTCCGTCAGCGCGCCGGCCAGCGCGACGGTGTCGTCGTAGCCCGGGTCGGTGACGTTGCCGGCGTACAGGCGGACGACGTCGGTCGTGGCGTTGATCTGCCTGACCTTGCCGGGCGTGAACCGGGCGTCGGAGCCGCCCGAGAACGAGCCGAGGCCGGCGAACTCGCGGGGCCGGTCGACCAGCGCCGCGATCGCCTGCTCCGCGCCCCGGCCGATGCCGGCGATCGCCCGACCCGCACCGTCGCGCGACACGTGGAGCGCGCGCTCGACGGCGGGAAGCAGCCCCTTGGTGATTCCCGCGGGTCCGGGGTCCTCCCCGTCGGCCATGACGACGACCATCGGCTCGGCGTCCTCGTCGAGGGTGAGGTTGTCCATGATCTGCGCGACCCGGCCCAGCTCGGCCCACTCGCGGTAGCCCTGCTCCTCGTCCTGCAGCAGGTAGAGCACGGGGTACGGCTCCGCACGGTCCTCGTCGTACCCGGGTGGTGTCCAGACGAGCGCCTCGCCGCCGCGCGCCGGGCCGGCGCCGTACTCGAGCGTCTCGAGGGCACCGCCGCCGTCCACGTCCGCGAGCCACTCGGCTCCCGGTCCGGGCACGAACAGCGTGCTGTACGTCGGCTTCGACGTCACCTCCTGCGGGGCGTCGGGGTTGCGGAACGCGACCGCGTCCTCGTCCCAGCCGGGGCGCGCGGCGTACTGGTAGTAGTACAGCCCGGGCTCGAGCGGCCCGTACGTGGCGGTCAGGTTCGGCCCGTCGGTCCCCATGGTGAGATCGGTCCATGCTCCGCCGGGCCCGAAGTTGCCCTGGACGGCGACGACGCCGTCCTCGATGCCGGTCGCGTCGGTGACGGCGTCCACCGGAACCGTGAAGCGGTACACGTCCGAGATCGGGTTGCCGGGCAGCTCACCCACCCACGGGTCCGCGCTCACCGCACCCGCCGCCGGCTGTGCGGCAGCGACCAGTGCTCCGGCTCCGAGCGCGGTCGCCGCGAAGCCCGCGAGCGCTCGCCTTCCCCGGGCCTGCCGCCCGGTCGGGTCCATCCGAGATGTCATCGTCATCGACCTTCCTCTCGTGCGTTCGTCGTCCGTACTCCGGCGGCTCCGCTCGCCGGTCATGGCGCGAACCTCAGGTTCGCGACGACCTTCTCGGCGGTCGCGGCCAGTCCCGCGGCCTGCTCGTCGGTCAGCTTCCCGGCGCGTGCCAGCCCGTCCACCTGTGCCGTGAACGCCTCGAGCGTCTCGAGCGCGCCGGCCGGGTCCTCGTCGAGGAGGTCGAACGCCCGATCGAGCTTGAGCGTGAGGGCCTTGCTGTTGCCCTGGTTGAGGCCGGACCCGGCGACGCCCCGGGTGAGGTCGTCGAGCTCGTCGGCGAGGAACGCCTGCGGCTTCCACAGGTAGTCGCGGGCGAAGACGGTGAACAGCTGGTTCCAGGCGTTGAAGTCGTGCGCACCGGCGACGACGACGTTCTCGACGACCGCTCGGTCGAGCGCGTCCACCGCGTCCGGGTCGGGCAGCCCGAAGTCCCAGGCGCCGCCGCCGTAGAGGATGTACGGCGCTGCGAGGTCCGGCGTCGTGTCGTCGACCCGCACGCCTCCGCTCCACGGCCCGTAGTAGCCGAACAGGGTGGGATCGTGGTCGATGATGTCCTGCGTGACGATGCTGCCCATGGACAGGCCGGCGAACGCCCGGTCGGACGCCCTCGTCGAGACGTTGTAGGTGCTCTCCACGAACGGCAGGACGACGTCGCGCAGGTTGGGCGAGCCCGAGCCGATGCCGCCGAGGTAGTCGACGTTGGCGGTCACCACGACCGCGGGCTCGGTGAGACCGTCGGCGATCAGGTTGTCCATGATCACCGGCACGCTGCCGATGTTCATCCAGTCCGACTGGTCCTGACCGCCGCCGTGCTGCATGTAGATCGACTTGTACGGCTCGGCGCGGTCCGGGTCGTAGCCCGGGGGCAGATACACGCCCATGGTGCGCGTGGTGTCGTCCACCTGGAACGGGACGTAGCTCCACGTGCCGTGGGGCACGTCGGGCCTCGGGTTCTCGATCTCGCGCGCCGCGAGGGGCGCGTAGTCCTGCTTGACCGGGTCGTACGGCACGTTGACCTTGTTGAAGGCACGACGTGCGGTGCCCGTGAGCCCGTCCGGGGCGTACAGGGGCGGGTTCGCGGGGTCGGTCACCCAGTGGCTCGTGTCGTCGTCGACGTAGAACCAGTACTGGTTGGTCCCGGCGGCGAGCGGCACGTCGATGGTCCAGTAGCCGTCCCCGACCTCGGTCATCTGGGCGTCGTAGGCGCCGCCCCCACGCATCAGGCCGGGCCGGTACTCGTCCGGGGCGTAGACCGTCGGGTCGGCGGGGTCCTCCCAGTCCCGCAGCATGATGTCGGCGACGAAACGCACGCTGGTCGCCTCGGGGTCGTGGTAGACGAAGTGCCCCGTGTAGCCGGTCGGTGACGCGGGGTCCTCGACGATCGTGGGCCCGGGGGTGAGGTCCACCTCGTCGGCGTGCGCCGCCGGGACCGTGGCGCCGAACGCCACCGACGACGCCAGCGCCCAGGCCGCGACCAGTGCCTGCGGCCGGGCGCCCCGGGGGCGGCCTCGTGCCCCCGTTCCGCGTGTTCCTGCCCATCGACTCCTTTGTCGGATCATCTGCGCTGTTCCTCCTCGAACGGCGGCGAGCAACCCGGTCGGCTGCCCGTGAGCCGGCCGTTGACACCCTGACCGGCGCCCCGTACTTTACCGGTACACACCGACGTTGTGGAGTACCGCGAGAAAGAGCTCCACGGCGGAGCCGTCGACGATCGAGGAGGATCGCCGTCACATGAAGAGTGTTCTCTACTCCCAGCGCCTCGCGCCGTACTTCTTCATCCTGCCGTTCCTGCTCACCCTGCTGGTCTTCTGGCTGGTGCCGGTCGGCCGCTCGGTGGTCATGAGCTTCCAGGAGGTCCTGTACGGCCAGTCGACGTTCATCGGGCTCGACAACTACGAGCGGCTGTGGCGCGATCAGGTCTTCTGGACGGCCCTGGCCAACAGCATCCGCTACATGGTGCTGACGCTTCTCCTGCTCGTCCCGATCCCGATGGTGCTCGCCGCGATCATCAACTCGAGGATCGGAAGCAGCCGGATCAAAGGCTTCTTCAAGGCGTCACTGTTCGTCCCGGCGCTGACGTCGGTCGTCGTCGCCGGCATCGTGTTCCGGCTGATGTTCTCCGAGACCGAGTCGGGCCTGATGAACCAGGTGGTCGCCTTCTTCGGGTTCGGCCCGGTGCGCTGGCTGCGCGAGGACCTCACGGGTCTGTTCGCGCTGCTCCTGCTCGCCCTGTGGCGGTGGGCCGGCGTCAACACGATGTACTTCCTCGCCGGCATCCAGGCCATCCCGAACGACTACTACGAGGCGGCGTCGCTCGACGGGGCGGGCAAGGTGCAGCAGTTCCTGCACGTCACGCTGCCCGGCCTCAAGCCGACCATCGTCTACGTCACCACCATCAGCGTGTACGGCGGGCTGGCCATGTTCCTCGAGAGCTTCATGCTCTACGCCGGCAACAACTCGCCGAACAACCAGGGCCTCACGATCGTCGGCTACCTCTACCGCAAGGGCATCCAGGAGAACGACCTCGGGTTCGCCTCCGCCGTCGGGGTCGTGCTCCTCGTGCTGGTCCTGGCCATCAACCTCACCCAGCTCACCGCCACGGGAACCTTCAAGAAGGAGTCGGCGCGATGACACTGCAGAGAACGACGCCGCCGCCGGTCTCCGAGCCGACCCTCGACGCACGCCCCCGCACGACGCGCCGCGCCGCCGCCCGCGCCCAGGGCGTCCTTCTCCTCGTGATCGCGATGATCGCCCTGGTGCCGCTCGCCGCGATCTTCGTCGGGACGTTCCAGGACGGGAACGAGATCATCCGCAACGGGATCTCCCTCTCGGTCGACGTCTCCGAGCTGAGCCTGGACAACTACGTCATGCTCTTCACGGACTCCGGGCTGTACTTCCAGTGGTTCGCCAACAGCCTGGTCATCACCGTCGTCCAGGTGGCCGGCACCCTCCTGATCAGCTCGTTCGTCGCCTACGGGTTCGCGATGTACGAGTTCCGGGGCAAGAACCTCGGGTTCATCCTCGTGCTCATCCTGATGACCGTCCCGTTCGAGATGCTCATGCTCCCGCTCTACGTCCAGGTGAACAACGTCGGGGCGGCGGACCAGTATTGGGCCGTGGTGGTGCCGTTCCTGGCACAGGCCGTGACGATCTTCTTCTTCCGCCAGTACTTCCTGGGCGTACCGAAGGAGATCCTCGAGGCCGGCCGCGTCGACGGGGTGACCGAGTTCGGGATCTTCTTCAAGCTCGTGGTCCCGATCGCCAAGCCCGCCTTCGCGGCGATGGCGATCCTCAACTCGATGCTCATCTGGAACAACTTCCTGTGGCCGCTGCTCGTGCTGCGCTCCCCCGAGAAGTTCGTGCTCCCCATCGGCCTGAACACGCTGCTCACGCCCTACGGCAACAACTACGAGCTGCTGATCGTCGGGTCGTTCTTCTCCCTGATCCCGATCCTCCTCCTGTTCCTGGCCTTCCAGAGGTTCTTCATCGACGGCATGACCGCCGGCGCGGTGAAGGGCTGACCCGCACCCCGCACGATCAACCATCCGGTGACCCAGATAGGAGTACGACGATGCACTTCCGAAGGACCCTGGCGACCGCGCTGGCGACGGGACTCGCCGTCAGCGCCCTGGCCGCGTGCGGCAGCAGCAGCGGTGGCGACGGCGAGTCGGACGGCGAGGTCATCGAGGGGGCCGAGGCCCCCGAGGGCGCCACGCCACTCGACATGTGGGTGTTCGCCGAGCTCCACGCCGACGTGTACGACGACATGGCGGTCAAGTGGAACGAGGAGAATCCCGACAGGGCGATCGACCTCAACGTGACCGTCTACCCGTACCAGGACATGCACGACAAGCTCCTGCTCGCCGTGAACTCCGGTCAGGGCCTGCCGGACCTGGCCGACATCGAGGTCAACAAGTTCTCCAACTTCGTCAAGGGCGACAACCCGCCGCTCGTCGACCTCACCGAGGCCGCGCAGCCCTACGTCGACGACATCGTGCAGGCCCGGCTCGACCTCTACAGCCGCAACGGCAAGATCTACGGCTACCCCACGCACGTCGGCGCCTTCACCGCCTTCTACAACACCGAGCTCCTCGAGGACGCCGGGATCGACTACACGACGATCACGACGTGGGACGACTTCGCCGAGGCCGGCACCGCCTACCACGAGGCGACCGGCAAGGCCTTCAGCGTCTCGAGCACCGGTGTGTTCTTCACCGAGCCGCTGGCGATCGCCCAGCTGGGCGGGCAGCTCTTCGACGACGACGGCCTCGGCGACGTCGCCGTGAACAGCCCCGAGGTCGTCGAGGCGATGCAGATGTTCCAGGACATGCAGGAGACCGGCGCACTCGCCACCATCCCCGGCGGCAGCCCGGACAGCGAGGAGGGCTACGGCGCCATCAACAACGGCGACTACGCCGCGATCGTGTACCCGGCCTGGTACACCTCGCGCTTCGTCGACTACATGCCCGACCTGGCCGGCAAGGTCGCCATCGCCCCCGCTCCCCAGATCGAGGGCTCGGACACCCTCACGATCGGCGGCGGCGGCACGGGTACCGCCGTCCCGGTGGGCTCGGAGCACGAGGAGCTGGCCACCGACTTCCTCGCCTACGCCAAGCTCTCCCTCGACGCCAACGTCGCGGTGTGGGAGGTGCTCGGCTTCGACCCGGTGAACATGTCGGTGTGGGAGGACGAGTCGGTCACGCACAACCCCGACAACAAGTTCAACGAGTACTTCCAGACGAACCTGTTCGACGTGCTGAACTCGGTGCAGGGCGGGATCGGGCACTTCGAGTCGTTCTCCAACGAGAACCTGCCCACGGTCGACAACTGGTTCCGGACCGTGACCCTGAACGAGGTCTACGAGAACGGCACGCCCGCGCAGGACGCGCTCGACCAGGCCCAGGACGACCTGCAGAACGAGCTGGGCCAGTAGCCCACCGGCTCCACCTGGCGTCCGGGCGGGGCGAGACCGGTCGCGAGAGCGACCGCCCCGCCCGGACGCGACCGCACCTCCGCCCCGAGCACCAAGGAGCACGATCACCCATGCTGTCCGCCACCGTCACCGTCGACCCGGCGTTCGTCGTCGGCCCCGTCCGCCGCCGCACCTTCGGGTCGTTCGTCGAGCACCTCGGCCGGTGCGTCTACACGGGGATCCACGACCCCGGGCATCCCACGGCCGACTCCGACGGGTTCCGCGGCGACGTGCTCGAGCTGACCCGCGAGCTGGGCGTGTCGACCGTGCGCTACCCGGGCGGGAACTTCGTGTCCGGCTACCGCTGGGAGGACGGGATCGGGCCGGCCGAGCAGCGCCCGCGTCGCCTCGACCTGGCCTGGCACTCCACCGAGCCGAACCAGGTGGGGGTGGACGAGTTCATGCGCTGGGCCGCGCGGGCCGGCGTGGAGCCGATGATGGCCGTCAACCTCGGCACCCGCGGCGTGGCGGAGGCTCTGGACCTGCTCGAGTACTGCAACGTGCCCGGCGGTACCGAGATGAGCGAGCGGCGACGGGCCAACGGTGCGCCGGAGCCGTACCGCGTGACGATGTGGTGCCTCGGCAACGAGATGGACGGGCCGTGGCAGATCGGGCACAAGACCGCGCACGAGTACGGCCGCCTCGCCGCCGAGACGGCCCGCGCCATGCGGATGGTCGACCCGGACGTCGAGCTCGTCGTGTGCGGCTCCTCGAACTCCCGGATGCCGACGTTCGGCGCGTGGGAGCACACCGTCCTCACGGAGGCGTACGAGCACGTCGACCACGTCTCCGCGCACGCCTACTACTACGAGGAGGACGGCGATCTCTCGTCGTTCCTCGCGTCGGCGGTCGACATGGACCGCTTCATCGAGTCCGTCGCCGCGACGGCGGACGCCGTGCGCGCCGCCGGGAAGCACACCAAGCGGATCCACGTCTCGTTCGACGAGTGGAACGTCTGGTACCAGCAGCGCGCCGAGTCCCGGCCCCCGTCGGGGGACGACTGGCCCGTCGCCCCGGTCCTGCTCGAGGACCGGTACAACGTGGCCGACGCCGTCGTCGTCGGCAACCTGCTCGTCTCGCTGCTGCGGCACACCGACCGGGTGCACGCCGCCTCGCTGGCCCAGCTCGTCAACGTCATCGCGCCGATCATGACCGAGCCCGGCGGACGCATCTGGAAGCAGACGATCTTTCACCCCTTCGCCCTCACCTCCCGGTTCGCTCGGGGCGAGGTGCTGCGCGTCGCGGTCGACTCACCCGTGCACGACACGGCGAAGTTCGGCGACGTCGCGGCTCTCGATGCGGTCGCCACCCACGACGCCGAGACCGGAGACGTCGTGGTCTTCGCGACCAACCGCTCGGTGACGGACGAGGTGGCCCTCGACGTCGACCTGCGCGGGTTCCCCGGCATGCGGCTCGTCGAGGCGCTCACCCTGGCCAACCCCGACCACACGTGGTCGGCGACGGTCGACGACGACACCTCGGTGGTCCCGCGCACCAACGCCTCGGCCAAGGTGGCCGACGACCGGGCGCATGCGGACCTGCCGCCCGTGTCATGGTCGGTCATGCGTCTCACGCGCGCGTGACGACCTACCGCACGAGCCGACGCCCTTGCCCGGCGGAGAGGTCCACACCGATACTGGACGACACGACGCTTGCGACGAGGCGGGTGACGGTTCCTGCCCACGTCGACGGAGGTCGCGCATGCACCCGGCAGCCAAGCAACGTCATATCGCCCTGGTAGCCCACGACAACATGAAGGTCGAGCTGCTGCGCTGGGCCGACTACAACCGTGGCACCCTCGCCCAGCACCACCTCTACGCGACCGGCACCACCGGCACGATGCTCGAGTACGAGCTCGGGCTCCCGGTGCACCGGTTCCTCTCCGGCCCGGTCGGCGGGGACCAGCAGATCGGCGCGCGCATCGCCGAGGGCGGCCTCGATCTGCTGATCTTCCTCTGGGATCCGCTCGAGGCGCAGCCGCACGACCCGGACGTCAAGGCCCTGCTGCGGATCGGCGCCGTCTGGAACCTCCCGATGGCCTGCAACGTCTCCACCGCCGACATGATCATCTCGTCCCCGCTGCTGGCGGGCGACTACGAGCACCGCCGGCCCGACCTCGCGCCCCGCGACTGGGGCCGGACGGCCGAGCTCTTGGCTTGACCCCCGTCCGCACACGACGAGGCCCGGACCCGCCTGCTGCGGGTCCGGGCCTCTCGTCAGCCGCGGGAGCGCAGGGCCGGGACGGTGCTCAGAAGTCCCAGTCGTCGTCCTCGGTCGCCACGGCCTTGCCGATGACGTACGAGGAGCCGGAGCCGGAGAAGAAGTCGTGGTTCTCGTCGGCGTTCGGCGACAGGGCGGCGAGGATCGCCGGGTTCACGTCGGTCTCGTCCTTCGGGAACAGGCCCTCGTAGCCCAGGTTCATCAGGGCCTTGTTGGCGTTGTACCGCAGGAACTTCTTGACGTCCTCGGTGAGCCCGAGCGCGCCGTAGAGCGACTCGGTGTACTCGACCTCGTTCTCGTACAGCTCGAAGAGCAGGTCGAACGTGTACGCCTTGAGCTCGTCCTGCTCGGCCTGGGTGAGCTTGGCCAGCCCCTTCTGGTACTTGTAGCCGATGTAGTACCCGTGCACGGCCTCGTCGCGGATGATGAGGCGGATGAGGTCGGCCGTGTTGGTGAGCTTGGCGCGGCTCGCCCAGTACATCGGCGCGTAGAAGCCCGAGTAGAACAGGAACGACTCCAGCATGGTCGAGGCGACCTTGCGCTTGAGCGGGTCGTCGCCCCGGTAGTACTCGAGCACGATCTCGGCCTTGCGCTGCAGGTTCGCGTTCTGCTCGGACCAGGCGAAGGCGTCGTCGATCTCCTTGGTGGAGATGAGCGTGGAGAAGATCGACGAGTAGCTCTTGGCGTGGACCGACTCCATGAACGCGATGTTCGTGTACACCGCCTCCTCGTGCGGCGTCAGCGCGTCCGGGATGAGCGAGACGGCGCCCACGGTGCCCTGGATGGTGTCCAGCAGCGTCAGCCCGGTGAACACGCGGGTCGTCATGAGCCGCTCGTCCTCGCTCAGGGTGTGCCACGACTGGATGTCGTTCGACACCGGCACCTTCTCCGGCAGCCAGAAGTTGCCGACCAGGCGGTCCCAGACCTCGAGGTCCTTCTCGTCCTCCAGGCGGTTCCAGTTGATCGCCGTGACGCGATCGATGAGCTTCAGCGTTCCCGTCGGTGCCATGGTGTTCTCTTCCCCAAGATCCAGATAGTTGCTCAAAGCATGCAGCTGACGCAGTTCTCCACCTCAGTGCCCTCGAGGGCCATCTGGCGGAGGCGGATGTAGTACAGCGTCTTGATCCCCTTGCGCCAGGCGTAGATCTGCGCCTTGTTGACGTCGCGCGTGGTCACGGTGTCGGGGAAGAACAGCGTCAGCGACAGGCCCTGGTCCACGTGCTGCGTGGCGGCGGCGTAGGTGTCGATGATCTTCTCGTAGCCGATCTCGTACGCGTCCTGGTAGTAGTCCAGGTTGTCGTTCGTCATGAAGGGCGCCGGGTAGTAGACCCGGCCGATCTTGCCCTCCTTGCGGATCTCGATCTTGGCCGCCACGGGGTGGATCGACGACGTCGAGTGGTTGATGTAGCTGATCGAACCGGTCGGCGGCACGGCCTGCAGGTTCTGGTTGTAGATGCCGTGCTCCATGACGGAGGCCTTGAGCGCACGCCAGTCGTCCTGGGTCGGGATGCGCACCCCGGCGTCGGCGAACAGCCGCGCGACACGCTCGGTCGCGGGCTCCCACACACCGTCGGTGTACTTGTCGAAGTACTCGCCGCTGGCGTACTTCGAGTCCTCGAAGCCGCCGAACGCCCGGCCGCGCTCGATCGCGAGCCGGTTGGAGGCCGCGATCGCGTGGTAGGCGACCGTGTAGAAGTACATGTTCGTGAAGTCGACACCCTCGTCGGAGCCGTAGTAGATGCGCTCCCGGGCGAGGTAGCCGTGCAGGTTCATCTGGCCGAGGCCGATGGCGTGCCCGGCCTCGTTGGCGCGCTTGACGGACGGGACGGACTCGATGCTCGTCTGGTCCGACACGGCGGTCAGCGCGCGGATCGCGGTCTCGATGGTCTTGCCGAAGTGCGGCGAGTCCATGGTGTGCGCGATGTTCAGCGAGCCGAGGTTGCAGGAGATGTCGCGGCCGACGTGGTCGTAGGACAGGTCCTCGTGGAACGTCGACGGCGTGGAGACCTGCAGGATCTCGGAGCACAGGTTGGAGTGCGTGATCCGGCCGGCGATCGGGTTCGCCCGGTTCACCGTGTCCTCGAACATCACGTACGGGTAGCCGGACTCGAACTGCAGCTCCGCGATCGTCTGGAAGAAGTCGCGCGCCTTGATCGTCGTCTTCGTGATGCGGTCGTCCGCGACGAGCTCGTCGTACTTCTCCGAGATGGAGACGTCCGCGAACGGCTTGCCGTAGACGCGCTCGACGTCGTACGGGCTGAACAGGTGCATGTCCTCGTTCTTCTTGGCCAGCTCGAACGTGACGTCCGGGATGACCACGCCCAGCGAGAGGGTCTTGATGCGGATCTTCTCGTCCGCGTTCTCCCGCTTGGTGTCGAGGAACCGCATGATGTCGGGGTGGTGCGCGTGCAGGTACACCGCGCCGGCGCCCTGGCGCGCCCCGAGCTGGTTGGCGTACGAGAACGAGTCCTCGAGCAGCTTCATCACGGGGATGACGCCGGACGACTGGTTCTGGATGTGCTTGATGGGCGCGCCGTGCTCGCGAATGTTGCTCAGGAGCAGCGCGACGCCGCCGCCACGCTTGGAGAGCTGCAGCGCGGAGTTGATGCTGCGCGCGATCGACTCCATGTTGTCTTCAATTCTCAGCAGGAAGCAGGACACGGGCTCGCCGCGCTGCGCCTTGCCGACGTTGAGGAAGGTCGGGGTGGCGGGCTGGAACCGGCCCGAGATCACCTCGTCGACGATGTCGCGCGCCGTCTGCTCGTCGCCGTCGGCCAGGCCGAGGGCGACCATCGACACGCGGTCCTCGAAGCGCTCGAGGTACTTCTTGCCGTCGAACGTCTTGAGCGTGTACGAGGTGTAGTACTTGAACGCGCCCAGGAACGAGCTGAACTCGAAGTCCGCGGCGTACGCCCGCTGGAAGAGCTCCTTGACGAAGGCGCGCGAGTACTTTCCGAGGACCTCGGGGTCGTAGTACTCGTTCTCGACGAGGTGGTCGAGCTTCTCGTCCAGCGTGTCGAAGTGGATCGTGTTCGGCTCGACGTGCTGGCGGAAGTACTCGCGGGTGGCCTCACGGTCCTTGCCGAACTGGATCTTCCCGTCCGGGCCGTAGAGGTTCAGCATCGCGTTGAGCGCGTGGTAGTCGAGCTGTGCCGTGGCCAGGGGGACCTCGGTCGCCCCCGCGGCCGCGGCCTGCTCCGTCGCGCTCACGCCGAGATCAGTGACTGTCGTTGCCAAAATCGTCCCAATCCGTCACGGACGCGGCGGGCGTCCTCAGCCGTCCCCAGGAGTTCGAAGGCGTACAGGTACGGCACCTGGCACTTCGCGGAGATGATGTCGCCGGCGATGCAGTAGGCAGCGCCGAAGTTGGTGTTGCCCGCGGCGATGACGCCGCGGACGAGCGACCGGTTGTGCGGGTCGTTGAGGAACTCGCGCACCCGGCGTGGGACCGCGCCGCCCTCGTTGCCCCCGCCGTAGGTGGGGACCATGAGCACGTACGGCTCGGTCACGGTCAGGAACCCGTCGGACTTGCGCAGCGGGATCCGGTGCGTGGGGATGCCCAGCTCGTCGAGGCCGAGGCGCTGGACGAAGCGGTGGGTGTTCTCCGACACGCTGGAGAAGTAGACGAGAGAGCCCATGTTCCCCTCCCCCGGGTACTGCTGGCTGGCCGGCCGCGCACTGCGTCGCCGGAGGTGCGCGGCGCCCCGGGTCGGGTGTCGGTTCCCGGGGCGCCGGCCGTGCGGGGTGGCGCGGGCCGCGCACCGCGCGGCCCGTGACGTCAGGCGGAGACGGCCTGCTGCGCCGCGACCGCGCTGATCTGGTCCGGCCGGAAGCCCGACCAGTGCGTGTCGCCGGCGACGACGACGGGCGCCTGCAGGTACCCGAGCCCACGGACCATCTCGAGCGCCTCGGCGTCCTGCGTGATGTCGACCACCGTGTACTCGACGCCCTTGCGGTCGAGAGCGCGGTAGGTCGCGTCGCACTGCACGCAGGCCGGCTTGCTGTAGACCGTGATGCTCATGTCGTTACTCCCCTTCTCCGCTCCCCCCGCGGGGGCGTCCTGGCGTCTGCGCGTGCTCTCGTGAGGCGGTCCGGGCGGTGGGCCTGCGAGGCCGAGACCTGGGACGACACTCGTGGAACTACGCCGATGTGCTTTGTGCGGAGGCCTGTGGGCTCCGCGTGCTCCAAACACTACACCTAGTGGTCGCGGCTCGCGCGGCACCGACATGTTGTGGTTGACACGCGTGTCGTTTCGTTCCGGCCGATGCTTCCGACCGCTTCCTCAAGCGTCCCACGACCCCCTGACACGCCCTCGGTCCACACCCCTGTGCAGGCGCCCCGGATGCCGCTGCCGCACCGTTCCGCGGCTGGCCGCCGATGTCCACAGGCGGTGCACGAGGCGCGTCCACAGGGTGTGCGCGGACGGGGCCGGCGCGACACGCCGACGGCGGTCCGCCCCCGGCTCGCGCATCGCCCGCCGTCCGGCACCCAGCATTCCGGACATACCTGGCGAGTCCTCGTCCGAACATTTCTCGATCGGTCGGCGTGTCGCGCCCGCGGGCGTGTCCCACACCGGCCGGGCACGCCGAGCCGGTGACGCCGGGGCCGGTCGCGTCAGGCCGGCGCCCACGGCCGCCAGCCGGCCGCGTCCAGCCCGCCGGGGACCTCCGTGCCCGGGTCGTACGGCGTCCGGGTCAGGTGGAAGGTGCCGACGTCGAGCGCCACCGGGGAGCCGCCGTCCGACCGCACGGGGCGCAGCCGCTCCGCCCACCAGTAGCCGCCCTCGACCCCGACCCACGCGCCGGGCTCCCCCGGCGCGGGGGCGAAGACGGTGCGCCGCCCGTCGCCGTCGGCCGCACGCAGCTCCAGCCGACCGCCGGGGACCAGGGACACGACGAAGGGCACCGGTCCCCAGTACCAGGCCCCGGTGAGGTCGGCGTCGCCCGCCGCCGCGTCGGGCGATGCCGGGCCGGCGGGCGGGGACGGCGGCAGCAGCTCCGTGAGGAAGCCCGCGTCGCCGAACCCGGCCGTCGAGCTGCCGCAGACGGCGACGACGTGGGTCGACGCCGGGTCCGCCCGGAGGGTCGCGGTGAACCCCGGCACCGAGCCGCCGTGCCCGGCGGTGCGCCGCCCCGCCGCGGGATGGTGCACGGACACGCCCAGGCCCCAGGCGGCGGTGAACGGCGACCCCGGCTCGTCGACGACGACACGTGGCGCCGTCATCCGGCGCCGCCACGCGAGCGGCAGCACCGCGTCGTCGGCCGCCCAGGCACCCGCCCCGACGAGCCACGACCCGAGGACGGCCAGGTCGCCGGGCGTCGACCACGCCTCCCCCGCCGGCCCCATAGCCCCGTATCGCGCGACCGGCTCGGGCAGGACGGCGTCCGCGTGCGGGTGCACGGCGTACCCGGTCGCGGCCGGGCCGGCGGGCGTGCGCCCGGTGCGGTCCATGCCGAGCGGGCCGGTCACCTCGTCGCGCACGACGGCGTCCCAGTCCCGCCCGTGCACCGTGGCCACGAGCCGGCCCAGGACGGCGTAGCCGACGTTCGAGTAGTGGAACCGCTCGCCGGGCTCCGCGACGGGAGCCACGCCCGACGCCACCAGCTCGTCCCACGTGCCGGCGCCGCCGCGCTCCCACCACGGGCCCGGTGGCTCGGCGGGCAGGCCCGCGGTGTGCGTGAGGAGCTGCGCGACGGTGGCGTCCGGTGCCGGCGCGTCGGGCAGGTGCCGGCCGACGGCATCGCCCAGCCCGAGGCGCCCCGCGACGACGAGGCGCAGCACGGCCACGGCGGTCAGGGGCTTGGTGATCGACCCGATCCGGAACGCGGTGTCCGTCGTGGCAGGTACGGCCGGCTCCCCGCCGGCTCCGAGCCGCGCCGCACCCGCCGCGTCGGCCCACACCACGCGCCCACCGTGCGCCACCGCCGCCGACAGAGCCGGTACCCGACACTCCCGCCGGCGCGCGGAGAGCGCCGCGCCGAGCCGGTCGGCGGGCGGCACGCCGGCGTGCGACAGGTCGAAGGGCCGGGCATCGGACGGCGGGACGGCACTCATGCCGGAACGCTACCGAGGGTCAGGGAGTGGAAGCTGTGACCGGCGGCAAAGTGCGCGAGGAGGCGAGCCTGGCGAACCAGTACGCGGAGTCCTTCCAGGTGCGCTCGCCGGTCGGGTAGTCGACGTGCAGGATGCCGAACCGCTTGGAGTAGCCGTACCCCCACTCGAAGTTGTCCATGAGCGACCAGGCGAAGTAGCCCCGCACGTCCGCACCGGCGTCGAGGGCGTCGCCGACGGCGGCGACGTGGTCGTGCAGGTAGGCCACGCGCCGCTCGTCGTGGACCCGCCGGCGCCCGTCGGCGTCGGTCACCACCTCGTCGTCGAACGCGGCGCCGTTCTCCGTGACCGCCATGGGCAGGCCCGGGTGCTCGGTGTGGATCCGCAGCAGGAGCTCGGTCAGGCCCGCGGGCTCGATGTTCCACCCCATGGCCGTGTACGGGCCGGGCTGGGTGACGAACTCGACGTCGCCCGCGGCGACCCACGCGCTGTGCGCGGAGCTCCCGTGGCCGTCGTTCTCCGACCGCTCCCCGGTCCCCGCGTACCGGCGCACCCGCACGGTCGAGTAGTAGTTGATGCCGAGCAGGTCGAGCGGCTGGGCGATCAGCGCGGTGTCGCCGTCGCGCACGAACGACCAGTCGGTGACGGACGCGGTGTCGGCGAGCAGGTCGGCCGGGTAGGCGCCGTCGAGCAGCGGGCCGAGGAACGCCCGGTTGGCGAGGGCGTCGATCCGGCGCACGGCGTCGGCGTCCGCCTCCGAGCTCGCGTCGTCGGGGCGGATGACGTGCAGGTTCAACGTGATGGACACCTGCGCCCCGGGCAGCACGTCGCGGATCGCCGCGGCGGCGAGCCCGTGCGCGAGGTTGAGGTGGTGCACGGCCGCGAGCGCCGCCGCGGGCTCGGTGCGGCCGGGCGCGTGCACGCCCGAGGCGTAGCCGAGGTAGGCGGAGCACCACGGCTCGTTGAGCGTCGTCCAGACCTCGACGCGCTCTCCCAGCTCGGTGGCCATGGCCCGCGCGTACTCGCCGAACGCCTCCGCGGTGGCCCGGTTGGCCCAGCCGCCGGCGTCCTCCAGCTCCTGCGGCAGGTCCCAGTGGTAGAGCGTGACGACCGGGCGGATGCCGCGCTCGCGCAGGGTGTCGATCAGGTCGCGGTAGAAGGCGACGCCCTCGGCGTTGAGCGGCCCCCGGCCGCCGGGCTGGACGCGCGGCCAGGAGATCGACAGGCGGTAGGCGTCGACACCCAGGCGCTCCAGGTGGTCCACGTCCTCGCGCCACCGGTGGTAGTGGTCGCAGGCGACGTCGCCGGTGTCGCCGTCGCGGGTGCGGCCGGGCGTGTGGGAGTAGGTGTCCCAGATCGACGGGCCGCGGCCGCCCTCGGTCGCGGCGCCCTCGATCTGGTAGGCGGCGGTCGCGGTGCCCCACAGGAAGTCGTCCGGGAAGGTGCGGCCCGTCGCCGGGGATCCGGCGGTCTCGGCAGTGGTCACGGTTCTCGTCCTCGTCGTCGGTGTCGTGGTATGTGCGGAGGGTGGTGCGGGTCGTCGCGCCGCGGTCAGAGCGTGAGGGTGACGGCGGCGGCCCCGTCGCCGTGGCCGACCCGCCCGCCCGCACGCACCGACCAGCCGCCCGGCGCGTCGTCCGAGACCACGGTGACGGTGTCGCCGTCGCGCCGCACCCGGAACGTGGCGGGGGCGCCGGTGCCGCCGGGCACGGTGGTGACCGCGTCGTAGCCGTCGGGGAGCTCGACCAGCCGCAGCTCGACGCCGTCGGCCCAGGCGTGGTCGGGCCGGTCCGTCCGCGCGCCGACGGGGAGCACGGTCCCCGGGCGCACGAGGACCGGCAGGCTGTCGAAGCCGTGGGTCTCGGTGACCCAGCGCGGACCGGTGACGGTCGTGGGCAGGTCGCGGCCGTCGCCGGCCGTGACGAGGCGGGTCCAGGTGCCCTCGGGCACGTAGTAGCTCACCCGGCCGTCGGCGCGGAACACCGGTGCGACCAGCAGCGCGTCGCCGAGCATGTACTGCGTGTCGACGTCGAACGTGCCCCGGTCGTGGGGGAACTCGAGAACCATCGGGCGCATGATCGGCGTGCCCGCGCCGGTCGCCTGCTCGGCGGCGGCGCCGAGGTACGGCATCAGCGACAGCTTGAGGTGGGTGAACCGGCGGGCGACGTCGACGGCCTCGTCGTCGAACGCCCACGGCACCCGGTACGAGCCGGACCCGTGCAGGCGCGAGTGGCTCGACAGGAGGCCGAACGCGAGCCACCGCTTGAACAGCCCCGCGTCGGGGGTGCCCTCGAAGCCGCCGATGTCGTGGCTCCAGTACCCGAAGCCCGACATGCCCAGCGAGAGCCCGCCGCGCAGCGACTCGGCCATCGCGGCGTACGTCGAGTCGCAGTCGCCGCCCCAGTGCACGGGCATCCGCTGTCCGCCCGTGGTGGCCGCCCGGGCGAACACGACCGCCTCGCCCTCGCCGCGACGGCGCTCCAGCAGCCCGAAGACGGCCTCGTTGTAGAGCTGGGCGTAGTAGTTGTGCATCTTCGCCGGGTCCGACCCGTCGTGCCAGACGACGCCCTCGGTGGGCACGCGCTCGCCGAAGTCGGTCTTGAAGCAGTCCACTCCCTGGTCCAGCAGGCGCTCCAGGTGTCCGAGGTACCACGCGGTGGCCTCGGGGTTCGTGAAGTCGACCAGGCCCATGCCGGCCTGCCACAGGTCCCACTGCCACACGCCGCCGTCGGTGGTGCGCAGCAGGTAGCCCTGCGCGGCACCCTCGGCGAACAGCGGCGAGCGTTGGGCGATGTACGGGTTGATCCACGCGCTGACCTTGAGGCCGCGCTCGTGCAGCCGGGCGAGCATGCCCTCGGGGTCCGGGAAGACGCGCGGGTCCCACTCGAAGTCGCACCACTGGTACTCGCGCATCCAGAAGCAGTCGAAGTGGAAGACGCTGAGCGGCAGGTCTCGCTCGGCCATCCCGTCGACGAAGCTCGTGACCGTGGCCTCGTCGTAGTCCGTGGTGAACGACGTCGACAGCCACAGGCCGTACGACCAGTCCGGGACGCGCGGCGGGCGCCCGGTGAGCGCCGTGTAGCGGCGCAGCACGTCCTTGCCCGTGGGCCCCGCGATCAGGTAGTACTCGAGCGCCTGCCCCTCGACGGAGAGCTGGACCCGGGTGTTGACCTCCGACGCCACCTCGAGGGACACCCGGTCGGGGTGGGCGACGAACACGCCGTACCCCTTGCTCGTGAGGTAGAAGGGCACGTTCTTGTACGCCTGCTCGCTGGACGTGCCGCCGTCGGCGTTCCAGATGTCGACCGACTGCCCGTTCTTGGCGAAGGGCCCGAACCGCTCCCCCAGCCCGTACACGCGCTCGCCGGGCTCCAGGGCGAGCTGCTCGTGCACCCAGTGCCCGCCGTCGTCCGACGAGACGGCCGCGACCGACTTCGGCAGGCTCGACGTCAGGATCTCCCCGCCCTGCTCGACGTCGACGCGCCACCCGTCGCCGCGGTGCACACGGACCGTCAGCCCGCCCGTCTCCAGGACGCCGGCCGACTCGTCGACCTTCACGACGGGCCGGAACCCGTCCTCGCCCGTCACGCGGAACTCCGGCCCCCGGGCGGCCGCGCCCGCCAGGTGCTCGACCCGCACCCGGACGACGCCGGGCGCCGGCGAGGAGTACGTGACGGTGAGCATCGGCCGGTTGAGCGTGTCGCCGCGGCGACGGATGCGCGCAGTGGGCGCGTAGACCGTCATCGTGCCGGCGGCCTCGTCGACGCGGACGTCGTCGACCTCCGTCGCGTACAGCGGGTGGAGGCCCGGGCGGGACAGCCAGTAGCCGTCGGTGAACTTCATGGGGTTACCTCGTGGGTCGGGGGCGGGGTCGGGGCGTGGGCCAGGCGCGCGCCGGGCGGGGTCACTTCACGGCGCCGGCGGTCACGCCGCGGGTCAGGGTGCGCTGGAAGAGCAGGAAGAACAGCAGCGCGGGGATCAGGGAGACCAGCGCTCCGGCGTTCGTCGTCGGCGCGTCCATCATCCGGTCGCCCTGCAGGGACGCCAGCGCGATCGGGATGGTCTGCGTGTCGTTCGTCGTGAGCATCACCAGGGGAATGAAGAACTCGTTCCAGGTCCAGATGAAGAAGAAGATCACGAGCACCATCAGCGTGGGCCGCACGATGGGGAAGACGACCTGCCACAGGATGCGCCAGCGCCCGGCGCCGTCGAGCGCCGCCGCCTCGAGCAGCGCCGGCGGGAACGTCCCCAGCACCGAGGCGAGCAGGTAGGTGCCGAACGCCGACTGGATCACGGTGAAGATGATGATGACCGACCACTGGGAGTTGGTCAGCCCGACCTGGCGCGCCATGTCGAACAGGGGGTAGATCAGGGCCTCCTGGGGAAGCATGTTCGCCAGCAGGAAGAGCAGCACGATCCACATCCGGCCCCGGATGCGGCCCACCCCGATCGCGTACGCGTTGAGCAGGGACAGCAGGCACCCGGCGACCGCGACGACGGCGGAGATGAAGAACGAGTTCCAGAGCTTCGTCGGGAAGTCGACGCGGGTCCAGAAGTTCACCACGCCGTCGACGTAGAGCGACGTGGGGATGCTCAGCGGGCCGTGCTGCGCGTAGTCGGCGGGAGACTTCACCGCGTTGAGCGCCATGATGATCATCGGCGCGAGCACCACGAGCGCGGCCAGCACGGCGCCGCCGAGCACGACCCAACGCGCGGCGCCGCGACGGTGGCGGCCGCCGGGTCGCGGGCGCCGGGCAGTCGGCCCGGGCGCCCGGGGCGCGGTGGTGGGCAGGTTCTCGAGCGTCGTGGACATCAGCGGCCCACCTCCTCGCGGCGCTCCGCGCGCCGCTGCAGTGCGAGCATCACCACGGCGACGGCGATGATGACGACGGTCAGCACGGTCGCGACGGCGGCGCCGTACCCGACCCGGGACTTGTCGAAGAAGTTGAGGTACGAGTAGTAGCTCGGCACCAGGGTGGAGCTCTCGGGCCCGCCGCGGGTCAGCACGTAGATCGGCCCGAACACCTTGAGCGCCGCGACCGTGCAGGTCAGCGTGACGACGAACGTCTCGGGCCGGATCTGCGGGATCGTGATCGCGCGGAACCGCCGCCACCACCCGGCGCCGTCGAGCTCCGCGGCCTCGTACAGCTCGGGGTCCACCCGCTGCAGCGCGGCCATGAAGATCACGACCGGGTAGCCGATCTGCACCCAGATGAGGACGAGCATGACGCTCGGCAGCGCGAACGCCGGGTCGCCGAGCCAGTTGGGCGGGTCGCTGACGCCGAGGCCGCGCAGGATCTCGTTCAGTGCGCCCGTCCGGGCGTTGAGGATCCAGTTCCACAGGACGCCGGCGACGGCGACCGGCAGGATCTGCGGCAGGTAGAACGTGGCGCGCAGGACCGAGGCGACCCGTCCGCCGAACCGGCGTCCGAGGTAGTCGAACAGCACCGCCGCGAGCAGCAGGCCGATCACGGTCGGCACCACCACCATCGCGACGATCATCGCGACGGAGTTCTGGAACGACGTCCAGAAGTCGGTGTCGTGCCACAGCTCGGCGTAGTTGGCGAGCCCGACCCACTCGAGCGGGGCGAGGCCACCCCGCCACGAGAACAGGCTGATGTACACGTTCGTCACCAACGGGTACCCGATGACGACGACGAACAGGGCGGCGCCGGGGACCAGGTACGGCAGGTAGGCCGGCCATGCGGCGCGGGACGTGGCCCGACGGCGTCGGACGCGGGGTGTCGGGGGTGCGCTCATCGTGCGGCTCCTTGGTGGGGGCTGCGGCCCGGGCGGGGCCGCCCCGCGGGGCGGCCCCGCCTCGGGGACGGCAGGTTCATTCGCCGAGCAGGTCGGACTTGCCGTCGACGTAGGCGGACTCGAGCCCGTCGAGCACCTCGTCGGGCGACTTCGACTGGTTGATCAGGGACTGCAGCTCGCTCACGACCACGTCGTAGTAGCCGGGCACGGGCCAGTCCGGGTAGAAGGCCAGCCCGTCGGCGTCGAGGATCTCCTGGAAGTTCTCGGTGAGCTCCTTGGTCTTGGCGTCCTCGATCGTCGAGGCGTCGCCCGCGACCGGCAGGCCGCCGGACTGCGCCAGGACGTCCTGCACCTCGGGGCGCAGCGTCGTGTCGATGAACTCCTCCGCGAGCGACGGCGAGTCGGCGTTGGTCGGGACGACCCACAGGTTCCCGGACGACCCGACGTGCAGGTCGTTGCCGGGGAAGTTGAACTGGCCCCAGTCGTCCTTCATCTCGGCGACGACGCGCCCGAACCACCACGAGCCCGAGACCATCATCGGGTAGTCGCCCTTGATGAACCCCACGCCCATGTCCTCGGCGGTGAGGCCGGCCGAGTCGGACGCGACGTAGCCCTCCTTGATCCACGCGTCGAGCTGCTCCGTCGCCGCGGTCATCTCCGGCCCGTGGAAGTCGACGTCGCCGTCGAAGAGCTGGTACCGGTCCACGAAGTCACGGTCCGCGTTCGCGAGGACCAGCTCGTACCAGAGCTGCCCCATCGGGTACTCGGCGCCCGCCTCCGCGAGCGGCGTGATCCCCTCGTCGGCGAAGGCCTGCATGACGGTCTCGAGCTCGTCGAGCGTCGTCGGGACCTCGAGGCCGAGGTCGTCGAACATCGCCTGGTTGTAGTAGACGCCGACGAACTCGCCGTAGTTGGGGACGCCGTACCACTCGCCGGACCCCATGAGGCCGTTCTCGTCGTAGGTCGCCGTCGTCGCGAGCGACCCGGGGAGCTCGTCGGCCCAGCCGTTGCGCTCCGCCGCGTCGGTCAGCGGGGCGATCAGGCCCTGTGCCGCCAGCTGACCGGCCGTCGCGTTGCCCTTGTTGTACTCCATGACGTCGGGCACGTCGTCGCCGGTGAGCACGATCTTGGCGTTCTTCTGGATCTGCTCGAACGTCTGCTTCTCCACCTCGACCGTGACGTCGGGGTGCTCGGCCTCGAAGACCTCGATCGCCTTCGCCCAGGCCTGCCCCATGGCGGAGTCGTCGTTCTCGTAGTGCCAGATCGTCAGGGTCTGGTCGTCGGTGTCACCACCCTCGGCGGCCGCGCCGCCGCCACCGCCGGTACCGCCTCCGCCGACGCAGGCGGTCAGCGCCAGCGGCAGGGCCGCCAGCGCGGCGATCATCGATGCCTTGCGGGTTCGCGTCATCGCGGTTCCTCCTTCGTCGGCCCGGCGCTCGGACGCGCCGGAGCACCCGGGCGCTCGCGCCCGGACGGTTCTGGTGTGCGGTTGCCGGCGAGCGGGTTCGTGCTCGCCCGGACGTCGGTTCAGGGGTGGGGCTCGGCGCCGGCAGGCGCCGGCGGGGCCCCGGGTGCGGGCCCGACGCTCCGGCCGGGCTCGAGGGTGCAGGGGATGAGGGTCGCGGCGGCCGGCGGCGGGTCGCCCGCGACCTGCGACAGCAGCGTCGCCACGGCGAGCCGGCCGAGGTCGGCCCCCGGGGAGTGCATCGTCGTGAGCGGCGGGTTGCTCATGTCCGCGACGCCGGGGGACGTGACGATCGCGAGGACGGACATCTCGTCCGGGACGCCGATGCCGCGCTGCTGCAGCTCGGCGACGACGCCGAAGGTCGCGATCTCGTTCATCGTGACCACGGCCGTGGGCCGCGGGGAGCGGTCGAGCAGCTCCGCCGCCGCTTCCCGGCCGGCCTGCGGGGACTCGTCGACCCGGCGCACGACCGGCTCCAGTCCGTGCGCGCGCACGGCCGCGGCGAACCCCTCCTCGGCCCGGAACGTCGGGGCGTACCCCTCCGCCGCCGTCGCCTCGGAGTGGTTGACGAACGCGAGGTGCCGGTGGCCGAGCCCGACGAGGTGGTCGACCGCCTCCCGGGTGGTGCGCTCGAAGTCGACGTCCACGCTCGGCAGCCCGGCGACGTCGCGGGTGCGGCCGATCATCGTGAACGGCACCCCCGCGTCGCGCAGCGTGGTCACGCGCGGGTCGTCGAGCGTGACCTCCATGACGAGCACGCCGTCGGCCATGCCCTGGAGCACCAGGTCGCGGACCTCGTCCGCCTGGTCGGTGCGGAACGGCCACAGCACCAGGTGGTGGCCCTTCTCGCGCGCCGCCTCGGCCGCGGCGGAGACGAACTCCGCCACCGTCCCCCCGAGACCGCGCTCGGCCGCCGGGTACACGAGCGCCAGCACCCGGCTGCGGCGCGACGCGAGCCCGCGGGCCATGGCGTTCGGCTGGTACCCGAGCTCCTCCATCGCCGACACGATGCGCTCGCGCGTGGCGGCGGAGACGGTCCGGTGCCCGGACAGCGCGTACGAGACCGTGCTGAGGGACACCCCGGCGAGCCTCGCCACGTCCTGCATCGTCGCCATGCCGCCACCTCCCTGTGCCGTGCGTCGTCGGGGTCGCCCCGTCGTCACCGAAGCGCTTCGACGAAGCGCTTCGACAATGACCATGCAGGCGGCCCGCCACCCGTGTCAAGGGCGCGGGCACAACTCGTCCACCGTCACCTCGACGTCACGGACGCCCGCGCCGGGCCCGGCCGTGGGGCGCCTGATCGTGGCAGTAGGATGCCGTCGCACGGCGATCCCGCACGGGCGCCCGCCACCACCCCAGCGACCGGAGGTTCCGCCGTGGCCACGATCGAGGACGTCGCCAGGCGGGCGGGCGTCGCGACGTCGACCGTCTCCTACGTGATCTCGGGCAAGCGAGCCATCTCGGCGGCCACCCGCGCCCGCGTGGAGCAGGCCATCGCCGAGCTCGACTACCATCCGCACGCCGGCGCCCGGGCGCTCGCGTCGTCGCGCACCGACGTCCTCGCGCTCGTCGTCCCGCTGCGCCTCGACGCGGACACGTCCCTGCGCGGCGACGTCGACGTCAACGTGATCATGCAGTTCGTCGCCGGGGTGGTGCCACGGGCCCGTTCGCTCGGCTACGACGTCCTCCTGCTCACCGACGACGACCCCACGGCCCTGGCGCGCGTGGCGGGCGGCTCGTCCGCGGACGCCCTCGTCGTCATGGACGTCGAGACCGAGGACGCGCGGCTGCCCGCCATCGCCCGCTCCCGCACCCCCGCCATCCTCATCGGCATGCCGGTGGACCCGCAGGGCTTCAGCTGCGTCGACTTCGACTTCGACGGCGCCGGGCGCCTCGCGGTCCGTCACCTCGCCGGCCTCGGGCACCGCCGAGTCGCCCTGATCGGCCCGCCCCAGGTGGTCCTCGAGCGGCACACCTCGTACGCCGACCGCATGCTGCACGGGCTGCGGGCGCAGTCCGACGCCTCCGGCGTCGACCTGGTCCTCACGCACACCAGCGCCCGCCGCGACGCCGTCGCCGCGGCGGTGTCCCGGGCGCTCGACGGCGACACGCCCGCCACCGCCCTCGTGGTGCACAACGAGGCGGCCCTGCCCACCGTCATGGACCTGCTGCGCGAGCGGTCGCTGCGCGTGCCCGAGGACCTCTCCGTGCTCGCGGTGTGCCCGCCGCACATCGCCGAGCAGCAGTCGGTCGTGCTCACCTCGATCGACATCCCCGCACAGCAGATCGGGGCCACGGCCGCGGAGATGGCGGTCGCGACGCTGCGCGGCGAGCTCGAGCCCGAGACCCGCCTCGTGCGCGCCGCGCTGACGGACCGAGGCAGCTCCTCCGCGCCCCCGGCCCGCGCGACCTCCTAGGCGCCATCGGCCCGGCGAGCGCGGGTGGGCCACCCCGCGCGGAAACGCTTCGACGTCCGAAGCTGACAACGGCGCCACCGTCGCGGCCGCACCGGCGCAGCCTCCGCCGTATCCCCCGAGAGCTCGGTGTTTGACACGGCCATACTCGTGCGGCAATGATCACACCAATATCGAAGCGCTTCGCCAATGTCGGTGTCGGCGCTTCCCGTGACACGTCGAGGGAGATGTGACCATGCGTCATCCAGTCCGAACCGCGGCGAGCGTGGCCGCCGTCGCGCTCACCCTGGCAGCCTGCTCCTCCGGCGGCGACGACGCCGGGGCCGGGGCCACCGACGAGGGCCCGATCACGCTCGACTACTGGGCGTGGGGCACCGCCCAGCAGCCGATGGTGGACGCGTGGAACGCCGCCCACCCGGACGTCCAGGTCAAGCGGACCGACGCCGGCGGCGGCACCGACTCGTCGGCGAAGCTCGTCACCGCGACGCGTGCCGAGAACGCACCGGACGTGGCGATCGTCGAGTACAACACCCTGCCGGCCATGATCGTCGCCGGCGTCGCGACGGACATCAGCGAGCACGTGGACGGGCTCGACAGCGAGTTCGCCCCCGGCGTCTGGAACCAGGTGACGTTCGACGGGGCCACCTACGGCGTCCCCCAGGACGCGGGCCCCCAGGCCCTCACCTACAACAAGAAGCGGTTCGACGAGCTCGGCATCGAGGTACCCACCACGTGGGAGGAGTTCGCCGACGCCGCCGAGAAGGTCCACGAGGCCGACCCCGACGCCTACCTCACGACGTACGCCCCCGCCGAGTTCGGCGGCTTCGCCGGATACGCCCAGCAGGCGGGCTCGGAGTGGTGGTCCGTCGACGGAGACGCCTGGACCGTCGACTTCGACGACGAGGCCTCGGTCGCCGTCGCCGACTACTGGGAGGACCTCGTCGACCGCGACCTGGTCCTCGCCGAGCCGCTGCTCACCCCCGAGTGGAACGCCCAGCTCAACAAGGGTGACATCCTGTCCTGGCCGGCCGGGCTGTGGGCCGCGGGCGTGCTCTACGGCGTCGCCGAGGAGAGCGCCGGGGACTGGGCGATGGCCCCTCTGCCGCAGTGGACCGAAGGAGACTCGTCGGTCGGCTTCCAGGGCGGGTCGGCCGTGGTGGTCACCACGTCCGCCGAGCACCCCGAGGCTGCCGCGGAGTTCGCCCGCTGGATGGGCACGAGCGACGAGGCCGCCGCGGCGCAGATCGAGCAGGGCCAGTACCCCGCGTCCCTGTCCGGGCAGGAGCTCACCCTCGAGAGCGATCCTCCGCTCCTCATGCCGGAGCAGGAGGACTACTGGGAGATCGCGGCCCGGATCACGCAGGACACCATCCCGGAGATCAGCTGGGGGCCCGACGTCAACGTCGCCTCGAGCGCCTTCCAGGACGCGATGTCCAAGGCCGTGACGAACGGGACCCCGTTCCGTGACGCCCTCACCCGGACCGAGGACGAGGTCGTGGCCGACATGGAGAAGTCCGGCTTCGACGTCACGCAGAAGTGACCGCCCGGGTGCCGGCGGACCAGCTCCGCCGGCACCCGGCTCCCGAAGGAGTCCCCGCATGGCCACCGCTCTCGACACCCGACCCGCCCGCCGCACGCGCCGGCGCTGGGTGGCGCCCTGGCTCTTCCTGCTGCCGGCGGCGCTGCTGTTCGTCACGTTCCTCGCGATCCCCGTCTGCTACGCCCTCTACCTGAGCTTCCGGGGCATGCGCGTCTCGGGCGGCGGCCCGTTCGGCGTGCGCTCGGAGACCTGGGTCGGGCTGGACAACTACGCCACGGCGTTCACCGACCCCGAGTTCCTCGCCGGCTTCGGCCGGCTCGCGATCTACGGGATCATCGCCGTCCCGCTCACGCTCGGTCTCGCCCTCACGTTCGCCCTGCTGCTCGATCTGCCCCGCGTGGCCGGGGCACGCTTCTCACGCACGGCGATCTTCGTGCCCTACGCGGTGCCGGGGGTCGTGGCCACCCTGCTGTGGGGCTTCCTCTACCTGCCGTCCACCAGTCCCGGGAGCTGGGTCGCCGCCCGGCTCGGGATCGGTGCGCCCGACGTGCTCCACGGCGCGATGCTCTACCCGTCCGTCGCGAACATCGCGATCTGGAGCGGCGTCGGCTTCAACATGATCATCCTGTACACGTCGCTGCGCGGGATCCCCGCCGAGGTGTACGAGGCGGCGCGGCTCGACGGCGCGAACGAGTGGGACATCGCGTACCGGGTCAAGATCCCGCTGGTCGGGCCGGCTCTCGTGCTGACCGGGCTGTTCGCCCTCATCGGCACCCTGCAGGTCTACGGCGAGCCCACCACCCTGCGGCCGATGACCAGCGCGATCTCGCAGACGTGGGTCCCCCTCATGACCATCTACCGCGACGCGTTCACCCGGGACGACCTGTCGCTCGCCGCCGCCGCGTCGGTCGCCCTCGCGCTGGGCACCCTGGTCGTCTCGGTCGTGCTGCTGCGCGTGACCCAGAAGCGCTCGTTCGGAGAGGTCTCATGAGCACCGCCACCGCCCCCCGTCCCGTCCGGCAGCGCAGGCTGGCCACCGGCCGGCCACGCCCCGCGTCCCGGCGCACCGCGATGCTGCCGACGGTCGCGCTCCTGCTCGGTGCGCTGTACTGCCTGGTGCCCGTCGCCTGGGTCCTCGTGGCCTCGACCAAGTCGAGCTCGGAGCTGTTCTCCACCTTCACGTTCGTGCCGGGCACGGGCCTGCTGGAGAACCTCGGCGACCTGTTCGCCTACGGCGACGGGCAGTACCTGCGCTGGGTGTGGAACAGCGTGATCTTCGCGGGCGTCGGCGCCGTGGCGTGCACCCTGGTGTCCACGATGGCGGGCTACGCCCTGGCCAAGTACGACTTCCCCGGGCGCAAGGCCGCGTTCTACGCCATCCTCGGCGGCGTGCTGCTGCCGGGCATCACCCTGGCCGTGCCGCAGTACCTGCTGATGTCCACGATCGGTCTGGCGGGCACCTACTGGTCCGTGCTGCTGCCGTGCCTCATCTCGCCGTTCGGCATCTTCCTGGCGCGCGTCTACGCGGGCTCCGCCGTCCCGACCGACACGATGGAGGCCGCGCGGATCGACGGCGCGAACGACGCGCGCGTCTTCACCTCGGTCGCCCTGCCCATGATGGTCCCCGGAATGGTCACGGTGTTCCTGCTGCAGTTCGTCAGCATCTGGAACAACTTCCTGCTGCCCTTCATCATGCTGTCGGACGAGCGGATGTACCCGCTGACCGTCGGCCTGTACACGCTGCTGTCCAAGGGCTCGGGCACCCCGTCGCTCTACAGCCTGGCGATCATCGGCGCCGCCGTCGCGATCGTGCCGCTGGTCGCGATGATGCTCGTGCTGCAGCGCTACTGGCGCCTCGACCTCATCAGCGGGGGTCTGAAGGGATGACCGTGCCGGACGCGAGGACGAGGCTCGGCACGACCGGCCTGCGCGTGCCCCCGGTCGTCCTGGGGACGTCAGCGCTCGGCCGTCGCGTCGGCGCCGAGGACGCGCACGAGGTGCTGCGTGCCGCGGCCGCCGCCGGGTGGCACACCTGGGACACGAGCAACGAGTACGGGCAGGCCGAGGCCCGCATCGGGACCGTGCTGCCCGGCCTCGACGCACCCGTCCAGGTCTTCACCAAGGCGGACCCGGCACCGGGCGGCGGCTTCACCGGCGCGCGCGTCCGGGCGTCGGTCGCCGAGTCGCTGGATCGGCTCGGCGTGGACCGGCTGCCGCTCGTGCACCTGCACGACCCCGAGCGGATCACGTTCGACGAGGCCACCACGCCCGACGGCCCGTGGCGGGCTCTTCTCGACCTGCGTGAGCAGGGCGTGATCGGGCACGTGGGAGTGGCCGGCGGGCCCGTCGCCCTCCTGCGGCGGTTCGTCCGCACCGGGGAGGTCGAGGCCGTGGTCACCCACAACCGGTTCACGCTGCTGGACCGGTCCGCGGAACCCCTGCTCGACGACTGCGCGGAGCGCGGCGTCGGCGTGCTCAACGCCGCGCCCTTCGGGGGTGCCGCGCTCGCCACCGACGACGGCCCGGTGCGCCGGTACCACTACCGGGAGGTCGACGCCGTCCAGCACGACGCCGTCCTGCGCATCCGCGCGATCGCCCGCGAGGCCGGCGTCCCGGTCGGCGCCCTCGCGCTCCGGTCGAGCACCCGGGACCCGCGTGTCTCCGCCACCGTGGTCGGCGCGTCGTCCACCACACAGCTGCGGCAGGTCCTGGGCTGGGCCGCCGACGACGTCCCCGACGTCTGGGCCGCGCTCGACGCCGCACGGCCCGGCCCCTCCCACTGGGTCGGCCCGCACGGCCGCTGACCCCTCCACCGCCCCCGCTGCCCCACCGACCCGAGGACATCCCATGCCTGCCCCGTACGCCCCCGCCCGCCTGCTGTTCGGCGGCGACTACAACCCTGAGCAGTGGCCGCGCGAGGTGTGGGCCGAGGACGTGGAGCTGATGCGACGTGCCCACGTCGACACGGTCACCATCGGTGTCTTCTCGTGGGCCCTGCTCGAACCGCGCGAGGGCGAGTTCGATCCCGGCTGGCTCGACGACGTGGTCGCGATGCTCGACGACGCGGGCATCGGCTTCTTCCTGGCCACCCCGACCGCGTCTCCCCCACCGTGGTTCACCCGCGCCCACCCCGACGCCATGCCGGTCCGCGCCGACGGGACCCGGTTGACGCACGGCTCGCGCGACACCTACGCGATCAGCGCACCCGCCTACCGGGAGGCCGCGCGCCGGGTCGCGCGCTACCTCGCCGACCGCTACGGCGCCCATCCGCGGCTGCGGGGATGGCACGTGCACAACGAGTACGGGACGATCGACCACGGCCCGCACGCCGAGGCCGCGTTCCGTCGGTGGCTGCGCGCCCGCTACGAGACCCTCGCCACGCTCAACGACGCGTGGACCACATCGTTCTGGTCGCAGCACTACGCCGACTGGGACGAGGTCGTCCCGCCGCGGACCACCCAGTACCTCACGAACCCCGCCCACGGCGTCGACTTCGCCCGCTTCTGCTCCGACGAGATGCTCGCGGCGTTCGCCGAGCAGAAGGCCGAGATCCGCGCCGCGGGGTCCACGGCGCCGGTCACGACCAACTTCATGCTGCCCACCTGGAACCACCTCGAGCAGTGGTCCTGGAGCGACCGGCTCGACGTCGTCTCCGTGGACCACTACCTCGACACCACCGGGCCCGACGGCGAGGCGCACGTGGCCTACGCCTCGGACCTCACCCGGTCGTGGGCCGGAGGGCCGTGGCTGCTCATGGAGCAGAGCGCGAGCGGCATCCGCGTGGGACAGCGGCACTTCGCCAAGGCCTCGGACCGGATGATCCGCCACTCGCTCGGCTACGTGGCCCGCGGCTCGCAGGGGGCGCTGTTCTTCCAGTGGCGGGCGTCCGCCGGAGGGTCGGAGACCTGGCACAGCGGCATGGTGCCGCACGCCGGGCCCGACACCGAGCAGTTCGACGGCATCGTCGCGCTGGGCGAGCTGCTCGACAGGATCGACGAGGTGGCCCGGCCTCCGGCCGCCGGACCGGTCGTCGAGGCCGAGGTCGCCGTCCTGTGGGACGCGAACGGCTGGTGGGTGCTGCAGACTCCCCACCTGCCCCACGACGGGCTCGACTACGCGACCGAGGTCCGGGCGACGCACCGCGCGCTGTGGCGGGCGGGCGTCCCGGTGGACTTCGTCCGCCCCGGCGCCGACGCCGGCCGTTACCGCCTGCTCTTCGTCCCCAGCCTCATGGCGGTCGACGACGCCACGGTGTCGTGGCTCACCGCCTACGTCCGCGCCGGCGGCCACCTCGTGGTGGGCCGGTTCACCGGGGTCGCCGACGAGCACCAGCGCGTGGTCACGGGCGGGTACCCGGGCCGCCTGCGCGACCTGCTCGGCATCCGGGTGACGGAGATCCTGCCCCTGGCCCAGGACGAGTCGCTCGCCCTCAGCGACGGCTCCGACGCCGACCAGTGGTCCGAGCGGGTGCGGCTGCGCGGCGCGGAGCCGCTCGCCACGTACACAGACGGCGACCTCGCGGGCATGCCCGCCGTGACGCGCCACCGGTCGGGAGACGGGTCGGCCACCTACGTGTCGACGCGGCTGGCGCAGCACTCGCTCGACCGGTTCGTCGCCGGCCTCCTCGACGCGCACGGCGTGAGGGCCGTCGTCCCCGAGGCCGTCGGTACCGGCGTCGAGGCGGTCCGTCGCCGCGCGGCGGGAGGGGACTACCTGTTCCTGCTGCACCACGGCGATCGTCCCGTGCGCGTGACCGGGCCCGGCCACGACCTCGTCACCGACACCCCGACCGACGCCGGTATCGTGCTGCCGACGGGCGGTGTCGCCGTCGTCCGAGAGGGGCCCGGCGCCACCTGGTCCGTGACGCCCGACCACTCCTCGACCCCGGAGGTCTCGTGACCACGCCCCGCCCGAACGTCCTGCTCGTGCTGTCCGACGACCACGGGTACGCCGACCGCGGCGCGCTCGGCCACGACCCCGCCGTCCGGACGCCGGCGCTCGACCGGCTCGCGGCGGAGGGCGTCTCGTGCACCGATGCGTACGTGGCCGCCCCGATCTGCAACCCCTCGCGCAACGCCCTCATCTCCGGCGCGTACCCGGCCCGCTGGGGCTCGACCTGGTTCGGCGACACCCGCTTCGACGAGGACCGCACGACGCTCGCCGAGCGCTTCCGCGACCTCGGGTACACCACCGGGTACTTCGGCAAGGTGCACTACGGCCCCGAGGAGCCCGGGGACCGTGCCTGTCCACCGGAGCACGGCTTCGACGAGTCCTACTACGGGCTGGCCGGCCGCCAGCAGGGCCGCCTGCACTACACGACGCACACCCGCCGGGCCGTGGACGAGTACGGGCCCGAGGGCAGCTGGCGCATGGCGGTGCAGCCCATGTTCCACAACGGCGAGGAGGTCGAGCTCGAGGGCTTCCTCACGGCCGAGCTGGGACGGCGCGCCCGCGAGTTCGTCGACGGCGCCGACCGCCCGTTCTTCGCCATGGTGGCCTTCAACGCCGTACACAACTTCTGCTGGCAGCTCCCCGCGGACGAGCTCGAGCGGCGCGGGCTGCCGACCCACGCCGACTGGGACGAGCCGGGCGGCCAGGCGTACGCCGACTGGTACGACGGCGCGATCTCGCCGCACCTGGAGCACGGCCGCGAGTACTACCTGGCCCAGCTCGAGCTCATGGACGCCGAGGTCGGGCGGCTCCTCGACCTGCTGGACGCCACCGGGAGGGCCGAGGAAACGATCGTCGTGTACCTCACGGACAACGGCGGTTCCACCTGCAACTACGGCAGCAACGCGCCGCTGAGCGGCACCAAGTACACGCTCGCCGAGGGCGGCGTCCGGGTCCCGTTCCTCGTGCGCTGGCCGGGAGGGGGCTGGTCCGGCGGCACGACGCGGGACGGGCTCGTGAGCTCGATGGACCTCTACCCCACGCTCCTGGCGGCCGCCGGGTACGACGTGTCCGCGCTCACCGACATCGACGGCGTCGACCAGTCCGCGCTCTGGCGGGGCGAGACGGCGGCCGGCCACGAGGCGCTGCACTGGGAGTGCGGGTACTCCACGGCGGTCCGCGAGGGCGACCTCAAGCTGCGAGTCACCCACGGCGACCACCCCGACGCGGTGGGCGTGCGCACGGTCGAGCACGTCGACCCCGGCGACGGGGTGGAGCTGCACGACCTGCGCTCCGACGTCGGCGAGCACGTGGACCTCGCCGCCGAGCGCCCCGACGACGTCCGGCGCCTGTGGGCGAGGCACGAGGCATGGCTGCACGAGGTGGGCCGTGCGGACCTCGCGGAGCGGCACGGGCGCCGGGTGGCGGAGGTCGTCGCCCCCGGGACGTCCTGACCAGGTCCTCGACCGGCCGAGCAGGCGGTTGATCACGATATGCGGCCGGTGCGGCCCGTGAGACCGCCATCAACCGCCTGCTCGGCGAGGGTCAGAGCCGCACGTCGGTCCCGGCGCGCAGCACGCGGCGGACCCGCAGGTCGCCGTCGGTCACGAGCACGTCGGCCCGGCGACCGGCGGCCAGGGCCCCGACGTCCTCGAGGCCGAGCGCGCGGGCCGGCACCCACGACGCGGAGCGCACCGCGTCCACGAGCGGCACGCCGGCCGCGACGGCCGTCCGCACCACGTCGATCAGGTGCGCGGTCCCCCCGGCGATCGACCCGCCGTCCGGGTCCTCGGGGTCGGTGAGCCGCGCGACGCCGTCGCGTACCGTGACCGCCATCGGGCCGAGGTCGTACGAGCCGTCGGCCATGCCCGCCGCCGCCATCGCGTCGGTGACCAGCGCGACGTTCTCCGCGCCCACGGCCTGCATGACCGTGCGCACCGTCGCGGGGTCGAGGTGGACGTCGTCGGCGATCAGCTCGACCACGGCGTCGCCCCGCGCGGCGGCGGCCAGGCACGCCGCGACCGGGCCCGGGGCCCGGTGGTGCAGCGGGCTCATGCCGTTGAACAGGTGCGTCACCGTCGCGCGGCGGTCCGGTCCCCCGTCCTCCGCCACGCCGCGCAGCTGCGCCGCGACCTGCGCCAGCAGGAGCTCCGCCTGGTCCGTGGTGGCCTCGGTGTGCCCGAGCGACGGGACGACCCCGGCCTCGACGAGCGCCTCCGCCGCCCCGCCGGGCCCGGTGACCCCGTCCACCTCGGGAGCGACGGTCATGGTCCGCAGGTGCCCACGGGCCGCGGCCGCCAGGTCGCGCACCAGGCCGGCGTCGCCCGCCACGAGGTCGTCCGGGCTCTGCGCGCCGCGACGGGCGTGGGAGAGGAACGGGCCCTCGGCGTGGATGCCGACGATCTCGCCCGCGTCGGCCAGCCCGGCGAGCAGCTCGGCGCGCGCGAGCAGCGTGTCCCGGTCCGCGGTCACGAGCGAGGCCAGCAGCGAGGTCGTGCCGTGGCGACGGTGCTCGCGCACCGCGACCATCGCCTCGTCCGCGTGCCGCGCGTCGGGGAAGCCGGCACCGCCGCCACCGTGGTTGTGCACGTCGACCAGGCCCGGGAGCACGGTGGTCCCCGGCTCGGGCACCACGGCGCGGCGCGCGGCCTTGGCCACCTCGGGCCGCGACGCGGCCGTGGCCGCCTCGGCGGGGCCGACCCACACGATCCGCCCCTCGGCGACGACCACCACGCCGTCCTCCTCGACGGCCTGCGGGGTGACGACGCGCCCGCGCAGGGCCACGTGCTCGGCGGTGTGGTCGGCCACGGCCTGGGTGGGAGAGCTCATGGAGGCCATGATGCCGCACCTCAGGACGGATAAGGAAGAAGTGCTGCCAAATATGTCGCCGGGGCCAGGCGTCAGAAGAGCCGCGAGTCCACGTCGTCGACGCCGCGCATCGCGTCGTAGTCCAGGAGCAGGCAGCCGATCCCCCTGTCGGTCGCCAGCACCCGCGCCTGCGGCTTGATCTCCTGTGCTGCGAACACCCCCCGCACCGGGGCCAGCAGCGGGTCCCGGTTCAGCAGGTCGAGGTACCGGGTGAGCTGCTCGACGCCGTCGATGTCGCCACGGCGCTTGATCTCCACCGCCACCGAGCCGCCGTCGGCGTCCCGGGCCAGGATGTCCACCGGCCCGATCGCCGTCATGTACTCGCGGCGCACCAGCGAGTGCCCCGCACCCAGCAGCTCGATCTGAGCCGCCAGCAGCTCCTGCAGGTGCGCCTCCACGCCGTCCTTGACCAGGCCCGGGTCGACACCCAGGTCGTGCTCGGAGTCGTGGTGCACCTCGTGCAGCTCGATCTCCAACCGGTCGTCGGACTTCTGGTGCTGCACCGTCCAGACCTCGGTCACGCCGCGTTCGACGGCCTCCGGCTCCGGCTCGCGCACCGCCGTCGCGCACGGCGGGCTCATCCAGTTCAGCGGCTTGTACGAGCCCCCGTCGGAATGGAGGAGCACGCTCCCGTCAGCCTTGACGACGACCAGCCGCGTGGCCAGGGGCAGGTGGGCGGTGAGCCGGCCGGTGTACCGGGCCGAGCAACGGGCGACGACGAGACGCACGGTCCCCCTTCGAGATCGTGATGACAGGACGACGAGCGCGTCACACAGTACTTTCTGTCGTCC
>NZ_SIRP01000001.1:3429999-3430075 GCF_011634835.1 Isoptericola sp. BMS4
AGGTGCAGCGCAGGGTGAGGGCCGAGGTACGAGGCACTCGCCCGGAGCGGAACCGCAGACTCAGACGACTACAGGA
>NZ_SIRP01000001.1:3430314-3509470 GCF_011634835.1 Isoptericola sp. BMS4
CGCTCCGGGCGAGTGCCTCGTACCTCGGCCCTCACCCTGCGCTGCACCTCCGCCTCAGACGACGAGATCGCGGCGCCCCGGGGGCGCCGACTCGAGCCACGACGCGAGGCCCTCGTAGGCACCGGTCGACATGAGGAGCTCGAAGTCGGTGCCGTCGTACCGGCACCGGACGAGCACCTGGTCCGCCTGGCCAGCCTGGTCGAGCGGCGCGCGCCCCGTCACGACGAACCTGCCCCGCTCCCACACACGGGCGGGGCGGGGCAGCAGGGACCAGCAGCGCCACCAGTCGATCCGACCGACGGCGTAGTGCGCGATGCCGACGACCCACGGGGCGTGCGGGTCGTCGGCAGGGCGCGCGTGACACGGGAACGAGCCGACGCGGCGCGAGAGCGTGCGCAGCCGGGACGCCCCGGCGGCGAGCACCAGCGCCAGCACGACGAGGAGCGCGAGGGCGACCCAGACGGCGTACGGCACCGGTACCAGCCTCAGTGGAGGGCCGGCTCGCGGCCGGACAGCTCCGAGATCTCGTCCACGACGATCGTGACGAGATCGCTGTCCACGGAGATGAACCCGCCGGTGACGTGCGCCTCGACGGCCGTCGCCTGCGTGGTCGACACCTTGACCGTGCCCGGACGCAGCACCGCGAGGATCGGCGTGTGACCGGCACGGATGCCGACCTGGCCCTCCATCGACGGGGCGCTGACCTCGTGCGCCGCGCCCGACCAGACCTTGCGGTCGGCTGCGACCAGGTCGACGTTGAGCTCTGCCATCAGTGCTCCTTCATCCCATCATGCTCGAGTTGCTGCGGCTGGTGCGGCGACGTCGTCCCGCAGGGAGGGCGACCCTCCCGGCGGGACGACGCGACGCGAAGCGGGACGTGACCGTCAGGCCCCGTACTCCTTCTGGATGCGGGCCCAGTTCTCCTCGAGCATCTCGAGGCCACCGATGTTGTAGAAGGCCTGCTCGGCGACGTGGTCGAACTCACCGCCCGCGATGAGCTTGAACGCCTCGATGGTCTCGCTCAGCGGCACCGTCGAACCCTCGACGCCCGTGAACTTCTTCGCCATGTAGGTGTTCTGGGAGAGGAACTGCTGGATGCGGCGCGCACGCGCGACCAGCGTCTTGTCCTCCTCCGAGAGCTCGTCCACGCCCAGGATCGCGATGATGTCCTGCAGCTCCTTGTTGCGCTGCAGGATCTGCTTGACCTGGGTGGCGACGTCGTAGTGCTCCTGGCCCACGTACCGCGGGTCGAGGATGCGCGAGGTCGACGTGAGCGGGTCGATCGCCGGGTACAGACCCTTCGACGCGATCTCTCGGGAGAGCTCGGTCGTCGCGTCCAGGTGGGCGAACGTCGTCGCCGGGGCCGGGTCGGTGTAGTCGTCCGCCGGCACGTAGATCGCCTGCAGCGAGGTGATCGAGTGGCCGCGGGTCGAGGTGATCCGCTCCTGCAGGAGGCCCATCTCGTCGGCGAGGTTCGGCTGGTAGCCCACCGCGGACGGCATGCGCCCGAGCAGCGTGGAGACCTCCGAACCGGCCTGCGTGAACCGGAAGATGTTGTCGATGAACAGCAGCACGTCCTGCTTGCGCACGTCGCGGAAGTACTCCGCCATCGTCAGCGCGGACAGGGCGACGCGCAGACGCGTGCCCGGCGGCTCGTCCATCTGACCGAAGACCAGCGCGGTCTTGTCGAAGACGCCGGCCTCGTCCATCTCGTGGATGAGGTCGTTGCCCTCACGCGTGCGCTCGCCGACGCCGGCGAACACGGAGACGCCGCCGTGGTCCTGGGCCACGCGCTGGATCATCTCCTGGATGAGGACCGTCTTGCCGACGCCCGCGCCACCGAACAGACCGATCTTGCCGCCCTGCACGTACGGGGTCAGCAGGTCGATCGACTTGATGCCCGTCTCGAACATCTGCGTCTTCGACTCGAGCTGGTCGAACGCCGGGGGCTTGCGGTGGATCGGCCAGCGCTCGGTGACCTCGAACTTCTCGCCCTCGGCGAGGTTGAGGACCTCACCGGTCACGTTGAAGACCTTGCCCTTGGTCTCGTCGCCGACGGGCACGCTGATCGGCGCACCGGTGTCGGTGACGGCGGCACCACGGACCAGTCCGTCGGTCGGCTTCAGCGCGATGGCGCGGACCAGCGAGTCACCCAGGTGCTGGGCGACCTCGAGCATGAGGGTGAAGGAGCTCTCCCCCTCACCCTGCGTCGACAGGTCGATGTCGACCTGCAGCGCGTTGTAGATGTCGGGGATCGCGTCCTCGGGGAACTCGATGTCGACGACGGGGCCGATCACGCGCGCGACACGGCCCACGCCGGGTCCGCTCTGGTGCTCGACCGGGGCATCCACGGTGGTGGCGGTCATTGCTTGCCTCGCTTCGAAAGGTTCGTTCCGGGTGTCAGGAGTGTCGTCGCGGCGGACACGGTGCACATCATTCGGCTCACCGTCGTCACGATGCCGCGAGGGCGTCGGCACCCGAGACGATCTCGCTGATCTCCTGGGTGATGTCCGCCTGGCGGGCCTGGTTCGCCAGGCGCGTGTAGGTGCGGATCAGGTCCTCGGCGTTGTCGGTCGCCGTGTGCATCGCCCGCTGGCGCGCGGCCAGCTCGGACGCCGCCGCGTCCAGCATGAAGCTGAAGATGCGGCTGCGCACGTACCGCGGCAGCAGGGAGTCGAGCACGACCTCGGGCGACGGCTCGAAGTCGTACAGCGGCAGGGCCTCGTGCTCGCCGGGGACGGCGACGCCCTCGACGACCTCGAGCGGCAGCATGCGCACCACGCGCGGGCGCTGGGTGACCATGTTGACGAACTGCGTGTAGACCACGTGCAGCTCGCCGACGCCGCCCTCGGCCGCCGGCGCGAGGAACGCGCCGAGCAGGGTGTCGGCGATCTCGCCGGCCACGTCCGCCTGCGGATTGTCCGACCCGTACGACCACTCGGCCTTCAGGGCGCGGCCGCGGTAGCCGTAGTACGAGATGGCCCGGCGGCCGGCCGCGTAGAGGTCGACCTCCTTGCCCTCGCCCTGCAGCTGGGCGACCAGCCGCTCCGTCTCGCGGACGATCGACGCCGAGTAGGAGCCGGCCATGCCGCGGTCCGAGGAGATCACGAGCACCGCGACACGGTTCGTGTCGGTGCGCTCGCTCGTCAGCGGGTGCTGCGTCGAGGTGTGCGTCGCCACCGCCGACACCGCACGCGTGATCGCCTTCTCGTACGGCGCCGCGGCCGCCGTGCGCGACCGCGCCTTGCCGATGCGGGAGGCCGCGATCAGCTCCTGAGCGCGGAACATCTTCTTCAGCGACTGCGTCGACTTGATCCGCTGCTTGTAGACGCGCTGGGATCCTCCGGCCATGCTCAGGCCTTCTTCTGCACGACGAGCTGCTCCTGCTCGACGTCCGCGGCCTCGCCCTCGGCGGCGCCACCGACCAGCGGCGAGCCGTCGCCCTTGAGGAAGCCGTTGCGGAAGTCCTCGACGGCCTTCGCCAGCTCGTCCTCGGTGTCGGACTCCAGCTTGCCCGTGCTCACGATCGTGTCGAACACCTGCGTCTTGCGGCGCAGGTGGTCGAGCATCTCGGCCTCGAACCGCTTGACGTCCGCGACGGGCACGTCGTCGAGCTTGCCCTTGGTGCCGGCCCAGATCGACGCGACCTGCTCCTCGACCGGGTACGGGGTGTACTGCGGCTGCTTGAGCAGCTCCATGAGCACCGCGCCGCGGGCGAGCTGGCCGCGCGACGCCGCGTCGAGGTCCGAGGCGAACATGGCGAACGCCTCGAGGGAGCGGTACTGCGCGAGCTCGAGCTTCAGCGTGCCGGAGACCTTCTTCATGGCCTTGACCTGAGCGTCACCGCCGACGCGGGACACCGAGATGCCGACGTCGACCGCGGGGCGCTGGTCGGCGTTGAACAGGTCGGACTGGAGGAAGATCTGCCCGTCGGTGATGGAGATGACGTTGGTCGGGATGTACGCCGACACGTCGTTCGCCTTGGTCTCGATGATCGGCAGGCCGGTCATCGACCCCGCGCCCAGCTCGTCCGAGAGCTTGGCGCAGCGCTCGAGCAGGCGGGAGTGCAGGTAGAACACGTCACCGGGGTACGCCTCGCGGCCCGGCGGGCGGCGCAGCAGCAGCGACACGGCGCGGTAGGCCTCGGCCTGCTTCGACAGGTCGTCGAAGACGACGAGCACGTGCTTGCCCTGGTACATCCAGTGCTGGCCGATGGCCGAGCCGGTGTACGGGGCGAGGTACTTGAAGCCCGCGGGGTCGGACGCCGGGGCCGCGACGATCGTCGTGTACTCGAGCGCGCCGGCCTCCTCGAGGGCGCCGCGCACCGAGGCGATCGTCGAGCCCTTCTGGCCGACGGCGACGTAGATGCAGCGGACCTGCTTCTCGGGGTCGCCCGACTCCCAGTTGGCCTTCTGGTTGATGATCGTGTCGATGCCGATCGCCGTCTTGCCGGTCTGGCGGTCGCCGATGATCAGCTGCCGCTGACCGCGGCCGATCGGGATCATCGAGTCGATCGCCTTCATGCCGGTCTGCAGCGGCTCGTGCACCGACTTGCGCTGCATGACGCCGGGAGCCTGCAGCTCCAGCGCACGGCGACCGTCGGTCTCGATGTCGCCCAGACCGTCGATCGGGTTGCCCAGCGGGTCGACGACGCGGCCGAGGTAGCCCTCGCCCACGGGGACCGAGAGGACCTCACCGGTGCGGCGGACCTCCTGGCCCTCCTCGATGCCGGTGAACTCGCCGAGGACGACGACACCGATCTCGCGGACGTCCAGGTTCAGCGCGAGGCCGAGCGTGCCGTCCTCGAAGCGCAGCAGCTCGTTCGCCATCGCGCCCGGGAGGCCCTCGACGTTCGCGATGCCGTCGGCGGCGAGGGTGACGCGGCCGACCTCCTCGCTGACCGCGCCCTCGGGCTCGTAGGACTTCACGAAGCTGTCCAGTGCGGCCCGGATCTCCTCCGGCCGGATCGTCAGCTCAGCCATTGCTCTCTCCTGTCGTGGCCGCGGTTCGCGCGACCTCACGTTCTGTGCAGCCGACCTGTGTCGACTGGGCCTGGGAAGGGTTCAGCCGGCCAGCCGGCGACGGGCGTCGGCCAGGCGGGACAGCACGGTGGAGTCGACGACGTCGGCGCCGACCTGGATACGCAGACCGCCGATCACGGTCGGGTCGACCGTGACGTTGAGCTGCACGGGGCGACCGTAGGCACGCTCGAGCAGCGTGCTCAGGCGGGACTCCTGCGCCTCGGACAGCACCGAGCCGCTGACGACGGACGCGACGAGGCGGCGGCGCCGCTCTGCCGCGACGTCGCCGTACCAGGTCAGCGTCGCCACGTAGCGACGGTCCCGCAGGGTCGTCGTCGCGCGGCGCGCCAGCACCTGCGTGACCGGGTCGACCTTGCCGTCGAGGAGGGTGTCCACGAGGGCGGCCCGGCGCTCGGCGTCGGTCGACTGGTCCGACAGGACCTGCCGCGCCTCCCGCTGGCCGACGAGCGCCCGCGTGAAGCGGAACAGCTCGTCCTCGACGGTCTCCAGCGTCCCGCGGGCCTCGGTGGACGCCAGCACGGCGTCCAGCCCGAGCCGCTCGAGCGCGTCGACGAGGTCGTCGTCGCTCGACCAGCGCGACCGGGCCACGCCCGACACGAGGTCGACGACCCGCTCGTCGAAACCGTCGGCGAGGACGCGGGCGGCCAGCGCGGCCTTGTCGTCCGCGGCGCGCGACGGGTCGGCCAACGAACGGCGCAGCGGGCCGGACTCGTCGAGCGCGCCCACGACGGCGAACAGCTGCTCGCCGAGCGCCTGCGCATCGGCCCCGGCGGACCGCAGCACCGGCTCGAACCGCTCCTGAGCCGCGGCGAGGGATGCTCCGCTCGTTCCGCGCATCAGCCCTCCTTGCTCGCCGAGCTGCCCGCCGACGCGGTCTCGGCCGCACGCGAGTCGCCCTGGGTGGCCTCGAGCTCGTCGAGGAACCGGTCGACGACGCGCGACTGCCGTGCCGAGTCCTCGAGGGACTCGCCGACGATCTTCGACGCCAGCTCGGTCGCGAGCGTGCCGACCTCGGTGCGCAGCGAGACGGCGGCCGTCTGGCGCTCCGCCTCGATCTGCCGGTGGGCGGTCTCGACGATGCGGTCGGCCTCCTCGTGCGCCTTGGCCTTGAGCTCCGCGACGATCGCCGTGCCCTCGGCGCGGGCCTCGTCACGGGTCTTCGACGCCTCGGCGCGCGCCTCGGCTAGCTGCTGGTGGTACTGCTCCAGCGCCGCGGCGGCCTCCTGCTGCGCCTTCTCCGCCTGTGCCAGCCCGCCCTCGATCTTGGCGGTCCGCTCGTCCAGGACGGCCTGGAACTTGGGCAGCACGTAGCGGTAGAAGACCACACCGACGATGACGACGATGACCAGCGACCACACGATGTCCGGCGGGTGCGGCAGCAGGATGTTCTGCGTCGTCTCCTCGGCGGCGAGGACGTCCGCGGTGGAGGTGTCCTGGTGGGGAGTCATCATGCCGGGACGATGAAGCCGGCCACCAGGCCGAGGAGCGCGAGCACCTCGACGAAGGCGATGCCGATGAACATGGTGGTCCGGAGCTGGCCGGCGACCTCGGGCTGGCGAGCCATGCCCTCGATCGTCTTGCCGATGAGGATGCCGAGGCCGATGCCCGGGCCGACTGCCGCGAGGCCGTAACCGACAGTGCCGATGTTTCCGGTGACCTCGGCGAGGGTGGTGACGTCCACTGGGTTTCCTTCCGTTGGGCGCCGGGCCTCGGGTGGCCCGACGTCGCGTTGATGGTGCAGGGGTGGGGCTGTGCGTCCGGCTCAGGCCGGCAGCCGCAGGGCGGTCAGTGCTCCGCCTCCACGGACATGTTGAGGTAGACGGCGGTGAGGATCGCGAAGACGTAGGCCTGCAGGGCCGCCACGAAGATCTCGAAGAAGAAGAACGCCGCACCGGCCACGAAAGTGCCCGCCCCGAACAGCTTCATCGCGCCGGACGCGTCGAAGAGGAAGAAGGACGTGGCCGCGAAGCAGATCGCGAGCATCAGGTGGCCGGCGACCATGTTGGCCAGGAGCCGGATGACGAGGGTGGCGGGCCGCAGGACGAAGACCTGCAGCGCCTCGATCGGCACCAGCAGGATGTACAGCGCCTTCGGCACGCCGGGCGGCAGCAGCGAGTTCTTGAGGAACCCGCCCACGCCGTGGGCCTTGACGCCCGCACCGAGGTACATCACGTAGGTCCAGGCGGCGAGCACGATCGGGAGGCCGATGACGGACGTGCCCGCGATGTTGAGGAACGGGATCACGGCGGCGATGTTCATCACCAGGACCGTGCAGAAGATCGTCGCGAGCAGCTTGAAGTACTTGCGGCCGTTCTCCTGACCCAGCACCTCGGTGGCGATCGAGTTCCGCACGAAGTCGAGGACCATCTCGACACCGTTCTGGAACCGGCCGGGCACCAGGGTGGCGCGACGCGCGGCGAGGCAGAACACCAGCAGCAGGACGGCGGCCATGATGACGCGGACCAGCATGATCCGGTTGAACTCGAAGGGAGTACCCTCGAAGAGGATCGCCGGCGGGAAGAAGTCCGCGATCGTCGGCGCGTGGAACTCACCGTCACCTTCAGCGGCGAGCAGCATGGGGATCGCTGGCGTAGACAGGAGGAGCTCCCGGAGGTCGTACGGCCCTTCGGCGGCGCCACTCGTCGAGCGGGCACGCCGTCGGACCTGGCCGTCATGGATTCGCGGACAGCCTACCGGATGATCACCGGTGGTCCGTCATCCCGACACATCACCAGGGGCACGATCACGCGGCTTGTGAACAATCGCACGATGTGTGCGGGCAACGATCTCCGCCGTCCCGTGTCCGCAGGTCACGGCTGCACGTAGGGCACGCGACCGCCCCGGACCGCCCGGTAGTCGAGCACGGCCGAGCCCACCGCGCCGGCGGCCAGCACCACGAGCAGCACGTACGGGTCGTAGAAGTCCGCGCCCCGCAGGGGCACGAGCACGACGATCAGCACGACGACCTTGGCGACCCACGTGCCCATGACCACCACGGCCATCCGCGCCGGGTCCGAGCCGACCGTCCTCAGCATCGACCAGATCGTCGTCGCGCAGAAGAACGCGGCCAGACCCGTGCCGACCAGCGCACCCCACACCCCGGCCGTCCCCGCGACGAGCGCGCCGACGCCGACGCCGAGCACGAGCAGGGCCCCGAGCAGGACGAGGGTGTCACGCAGCGCGGTGCGCAGCACGGCACGCTCGGCGGCGCCGGCCTCGCCGGCCGCAGCGTCCGCGGCCGCGGGGCGGCCGGCGGGCTGGTCCCGCTCCGGCTGCGCGGGCTGGGGGGTGTCGGGCGTCGTCATCAGGAACGTCCTTCGTGAGCGGGTGGGGTGGTCCGTGAGGTGGGCGGGACCGGCGTCGGGCGGCTCGGCACCGCGCCGGCGGGCGGCGGCACGGTGGGGTGCGCGCCCGTCGCGACGTCGTCGTCCAGGAAGCGGCCCCGCGTGCGCAGCGGGCCGAGAGTGAGCAGCAGCGCCACGACGACGGCGACGCCCAGGCCCGCCAGGACCGCCTTCCAGTCCCACCAGACGAGCGCGGCGGCGCCGAACGAGAACACCGCGGCCCACACGTACAGGATGAGCACGGCGCGCCGGTGCGAGTGGCCCAGGGCCAGCATCCGGTGGTGGAGGTGCATGCGGTCCGGGTGGAACGGGGACTTGCCGGCCGCGAGCCGCCTGATCACGGCCATCGCCATGTCCAGCAGCGGGAGCAGCACCACCGCCACCGGGAGCAGGAGCGGGATGAACAGCGACACGCGCTGCGCCCCGGAGATGGAGTCGCCGGCGGCGCTCGGGTCGATGTTGCCCGTGACGGTGATCGTCGCACCGGCGAAGACGAGCCCCAGGACCATCGACCCGGAGTCGCCCATGAAGATGTGCGACGGGAAGAAGTTGTGCGGCAGGAACCCGAGGCACACGCCCACGAGGACCGCAACCATCATCGTCGCCAGGCTGGAGTAGTCGCGCGGGCTCGCCTGCTGGGTCAGACCGTAGCTGTACACGAAGAACGCCGAGCCTCCGATGGCGATGAGTCCCGCGGCCAGGCCGTCCAGGCCGTCCACGAAGTTCACGGCGTTCATCGCGACCACCACGATGAGGATCGTGGCGACGAGCGAGATCTGCGGCGAGCTGATGTACAGCCCGTCCGGGGTGGGCAGCGACGTGAGCTGCACCTGCTGCAGCGCCATGAACCCGGCGGCGAGCACCTGCCCGGCGAGCTTGGTGACCCAGTCCAGGTCCCACACGTCGTCGGCCCAGCCCAGGAGGCACACGATCGCGGCACCGCCGACGATGCCCCAGGCCTGCGGCTCCGCGAAGACCCCCGCGAGGAACGGCATCTGCGAGGCGAGGACCACGGCGACCGCGAGACCCAGCAGCATCGCCAGTCCGCCGAGGCGCGGGCGGGGCTGTGCGTGGACGTCGCGCGCCCGGACCGGGGTGATCGCGTTGGTGCGGTAGGCGACCCACCGTGCTCCTGGTGTGGCCAGGTACGTCACCGCCGCGGCGACGAACATCAGGAGCAGGTACGCCCTCACCCGGCAGACCCCGCCCGATCACCGACGTCCGTCGCCTCGTCGGCCGGCTCGTCCGTCGCGTCGGTCGGCTCGTCCGTCGCGTCGGTCGGCTCCTCGGGGGCATCGTCGGGGCCCGCCACGGGCGCGATCTCGCGCAGCCGCTCGAGCGTGACCGCGCCGGTCCGCACCACGCGCAGGGTCTCCCCCGTGGCGTCGACGATCGTCGACGCCACCCCGCCGGGCGCCGTCCCGCCGTCGAGGTACGCGCCGACGGCGTCGCCGAGCTGATCGCGCGCGTCGGCGGCGTCGAGGGCCGCGGGCCGGCCGGTGCGGTTGGCGCTGGACACCGCCATCGGGCCCGTGCGGCGCAGCAGCGCCAGGGCGGCCGGGTGGTCGGGCATGCGCAGCGCGACCGTGCCCTGCGTCTCCCCCAGGTCCCACTGCAGCGACGGCTGCGCGCGCAGGATGATCGTGAAGCCGCCGGGCCAGAAGGCCTCCACGAGGCGGCGGGCGTCGTCGGGCACGTCGGTGGCGAGGCCGTCGAGCGTCCGCACGTCGGGGACGAGCACCGGGGGCGGCATCTGCCGGCCGCGGCCCTTGGCCGCGAGGAGCGCGGCGACCGCCTCGGCGTCGAACGCGTCGGCGCCGATGCCGTAGACGGTGTCCGTCGGCAGGACGACGAGCCCTCCGCGGGAGATCGTGTTGACGGCCTCGTCGATGGCGGGGCCCCAGGTGTTCGGGTCGGTGACGTCGTGCACGCTGCTCACGGCCTCAAGTCTGGCACGAGTCCCGCCGGGCCCCGTGCGCCCGGTGCGTCCGGACGGTCCCCGTCGCGACGGCGGGCGACGACGGCGCGGGGCCGGCCCGCCAGGTCCGGGGCGGTGCGAGCGGTCCCGAACGCGGGGCGGGCGCCGTCCGGCGCGGCCGGGTCCGGCGTCCCGGCGACCATGTCGCGCGCCGGACCGGCCTGCACCTCCGCGTGCTCCATGACGTACAGCCCGCCCGGGCGCAGCAGCCGCGCCGCCGCCGCGGTGACGCCGCGCGGGACCTCCAGGCCGTCGGCCCCCAGGCCGTACAGCGCGACGGCGGGGTCGTGGCCCGCCACCTCGGGGTCGCGGGGCACGGCGTCCGGCGGGACGTACGGCGGGTTGGACACGACGACGTCGACGGCGCCGTCCAGCTCGCGCAGCGCGGTCCGCGCGTCCCCGCGCACGAGGCGCACCGGCATACCCGAGACGCGCCCGGACGCGTCGGCAGGCGCCCCGGCCGCGGCGACGTTGCGCTCGGCCCAGGCGTGGGCGGCGGCGTCCAGCTCGACGGCGTGCACGGTCGCGCCGGGGACCTCCGTCGCCACGGCCAGGGCGATCGCCGCGGAGCCCGTGCACAGGTCGACGACCACGGCCGCCCCGCGGTCGGCGACGACGCGGGCCGCCTCGTCGATCGCGAGCTGCGCCACCTGCTCCGTCTCCGGGCGCGGCACGAACACGCCGGGCCCGACGGCGAGCTCGAGGTGCCGGAACGGCGCGACGCCGGTGAGGTGCTGCAGGGGCTCGCGCGCCGCACGCCGCGCCACGAGGGCGAGGTACTCCCCGGTGCGGGCGTCGTCGCCGGGCAGCGGGCCGTCCAGGACGGCGAGGCGACGGACCTCCCCGGCGCCGATCCCGAGGACGTGTGCGAGCAGCAGCTCGGCGTCGACTCGTGGCGTCGCGACTCCGGCGCCCGCGAGACGCGTCGTGGCCCACCGCACGGCCGCCCCGACCGTGGTGGGCACGTCGTCGTCGGGCGTGCCCGAGGACAGCGACGGCGGCGTCGGTGTCGGCGTCATCGGGCGTCGGCGCCGGCCGCGGCCAGGCGCGCCGCCTCGTCGGCCTCGACGGCGGACCGCACGACCGGCTCGAGGTCCCCGGCCAGCACGTGGTCCAGGTTGTAGGCCTTGTACCCGGTGCGGTGGTCCGCGATCCGGTTCTCGGGGAAGTTGTAGGTGCGGATGCGCTCGCTGCGGTCCACGGTGCGCACCTGGGACCGGCGCATGTCCGCGGCCTCCGCGGCCGCCGCCTCCTGCTGGGCCGCCAGCAGGCGTGCGCGCAGCACGCGCATCGCCTGCTCCTTGTTCTGCAGCTGGGACTTCTCGTTCTGCATCGACACCACGATGCCCGTGGGCTCGTGGGTGATGCGCACCGCCGAGTCGGTGGTGTTCACCGACTGCCCGCCCGGCCCGGAGGACCGGTAGACGTCGATGCGCAGGTCGTTCGGGTCGATCTCGACCTCGCCGGGGTCGTCGACCTCGGGCAGCACGAGCACTCCCGCGGCCGAGGTGTGGATGCGGCCCTGCGACTCGGTGACCGGGACCCGCTGGACGCGGTGCACGCCGCCCTCGTACTTGAGGCTGGCCCACACGCCCTCGGCCGGGTCCGCCGCGCCGCGGGACTTGATCGCGACCTGCACGTCCTTGTACCCGCCGAGCTCCGTCTCGGTGGCGTCGAGCACCTGGGCGGACCAGCCGCGCCGCTCGGCGTAGCGCAGGTACATCCGCAGCAGGTCGCCCGCGAACAGCGCGGACTCGTCCCCGCCCTCGCCGGCCTTGATCTCGAGGATGACGTCGCGGCCGTCGTCGGGGTCGCGCGGGACCAGCACGCGCCGCAGCCGCTCCGTCGCGGCGGCGGCCGCCTCGCGCAGGGCCGGCAGCTCGGCGGCGAACGACTCGTCCTCGGAGGCCAGCTCCGCGGCCGCCTCGGCGTCGTCCGTGGTCTGCTGCCACTCCCGGTAGGCACCGACGACCTGGTTCAGCTCGGCGTAGCGCCGGCCCAGCGAGCGCGCCCGCCCGGCGTCGGCGTGCACGCCCGGGTCGGCGAGCGCACGCTCGATCTCCGCGTGCTCGGCGAGCAGCGGTCGCACCGCGCCGAACGGGTCGTCGGTCATCTGTTCTCCACTCCGGTGCACGAGGTCGCGCGACGTCACCCGCGGGCGGCGCACGGGCCCGACGGCCACGGTGCTCGCCCGATCATGCAGCAGCGCCGGTGGTCCGTCGTCCGACTGCCCCTGGAGAGGTTGTCGGGCGGACCACCGGCGCCGCGAGAGTGCTACTTCTTCTTGCCGTAGCGGGCCTCGAACCGGGCCACGCGGCCACCGGTGTCGAGGATCTTCTGCTTGCCCGTGTAGAACGGGTGGCAGGCGCTGCAGACCTCGGCGCTGATCTTGCCGGAGGTCGCGGTGCTACGGGTGACGAACGTGTTGCCGCACGTGCACGTCACCTCGGTGGCGACGTACTCGGGGTGGATACCGGACTTCATGTTGCTCCTTGGTGTGATGCCACCGGGTCGCCCCGCAGGACAGCGGGCCGTGAACCGGCAGGCCGACGAACCATTCTGCCAGAACGCGTGGCTCCGGAAGAAATTCCCCCGCCAGGGTCAGATCGTCTCCCCCGGGCGGTCGTCCGACGAGAGCCCCGCGGGCGTGGTCTTCTGCACGTGCAGCAGGAACTCGACGTTGGTCTTGGTCTTCTTGAGCTGGCCCAGCAGCAGCTCGATCGCCTGCTGCTGGTCGAGCGCGCCCATGACGCGGCGCAGCTTGTAGACGATGCCCAGCTCGTCCTTCGACATGAGGATCTCCTCGCGGCGCGTGCCGGACGCGTTGACGTCCACGGCCGGGAAGATCCGCTTGTCGGCGAGGTTGCGGGACAGGCGCAGCTCCATGTTGCCCGTGCCCTTGAACTCCTCGAAGATCACCTCGTCCATCTTCGAGCCGGTCTCCACCAGCGCGGAGCCGAGGATGGTCAGCGAGCCGCCCTCCTCGATGTTGCGCGCGGCGCCGAAGAACTTCTTCGGCGGGTAGAGCGCCGCGGCGTCCACACCTCCGGAGAGGATGCGGCCCGACGCCGGGGCGGCCAGGTTGTAGGCGCGCGACAGGCGGGTGATGGAGTCGAGGAGCACGACGACGTCCTGGCCCAGCTCGACGAGACGCTTGGCGCGCTCGATGGCGAGCTCGGCGACGATCGTGTGGTCCGAGGCGGGGCGGTCGAACGTCGAGGCGATGACCTCGCCCTTGACCGTCCGCTCCATGTCGGTGACCTCTTCGGGCCGCTCGTCCACGAGCACCACCATGAGGTGGACCTCGGGGTTGTTCGCGGTGATCGCGTTGGCGATCTGCTGCATGATGATCGTCTTGCCGGCCTTGGGCGGCGAGACGATGAGACCACGCTGGCCCTTGCCGATCGGGGCGACGATGTCGATGACGCGCGGCGTGAGCCGGGTCGCCTCGGGGTTCTCCAGGCGGAGCCGGTCCTGCGGGTACAGCGGCGTGAGCTTGGTGAACTCGGGACGCTGCCGCGCCTGCTCCGGCGTCATGCCGTTGACGGAGTCCAGCCGCACCAGGGCGTTGTACTTGTTGCGGGCGTTCTTGCCGCCGCCGGTGGCCGGAAGCTCCTCGCCCTCGCGCGGCTGCCGGATCGCGCCGACGATCGCGTCGCCGCGGCGCAGGCCGGACTTCTTGACCTGGTTCATCGAGACGTACACGTCGCCCGGGCCCGGCAGGTAGCCGCTGGTGCGCACGAACGCGTAGTTGTCGAGGATGTCGAGCACGCCGGCGACGGGCAGCAGCACGTCGTCCTCGCGCACCTCGAGGTCCTCGAGGGGCATGTCGGGCCCGGAGCGGTTGCGGCCGCGCTTGCGGTCCCGCCCCCGGTCGCGGCCGCGGCGACGACGCGAGCCGGAGCGCGACTCGTCCTCGCGCCGCTGGCGCTGCTCGTCCCGCGGCCCGTTCTGGGAACCGCCGTCGCGGCCCTGACCGCGCTGGGGCTCCCCCTCACCCTGGCGACGCTCGCCACCGGCGCCCTCGGCGCGGTCCTCGCCGCCGCGGCGCTGCCCGCGCTCGCGCGGTGCCGCGACGGCCTCGGCGAGCTGGGCGAGGCGAGCCTCGCGGTCGGCGTCGGACGGCTCGGCGGACCTGCGGTCCTTCGCCGCCGGCGCGTCGCCGCGCTGCTCGCCCTGCGCCCGCGCGGGCCGCTGCCCGCCGGTCTCGTCCTGCTTCGGGGCCGACCGGCGCCCGTCGCCCTTCTTCTCCGCGCCCTGGTCGGCGCTCCGCTGCTCGGCGCTGCGCTGCTCGGCGTCGCGGCCGGCGGCCTCGCCCGCACCCGCGGTCCGGGTGGCCCGGCGCGCGCGGCGTGGCGCCTCGGCGGGACGCTCGGCACCGCCGTCGGCGTCCTTCGCGGCGGGCGCGTCCGTGCGGACGGCGGCGGGAGCGGCACTGGCCGCGGCGACCGGGGCACCGGCACGGCGCGCGCCGGAGCCGTCGCCCCGGTGCGCGCGGATCGCGTCGGCGAGGTCGCTCTTGCGCATCCGGGACGTGCCCTTCACGCCGATCTGCGCGGCCAGCGACTGGAGCTCGGCGAGTCGCATCGAGCTCAGGTCTCCGGAAGCGGCGGAGCCGTTCCGGCTGTCGGTGGTGTTCGTCACGAAGGACCCTTCCCCCTCGTATGCGGCCCTCGACGATCACGGGGCCGGGGTGGCGGGCGCCCCGGCGCGAAGAGCGCCCGGACGCGTGGAACCTCGCATCAGTGGTACGACGACGTCGGCTGGCGGGGTTGTGTCTGCCTTCGCGCGGCGGTCTTGCACCGCGGCGGACGACCGAGGGCACATGCCCGACCATGCACGACACGTCGCGCGTGAGAGGTGGGGGTGCCGTCGTGTTCCGTCCCGAAGGCTCACCGCATCTTATCACCTCGCGGCCCCCGGTCGGCAGCCTCGACGCGACGCGCGGTCGCGCCCTCGGTGGCGATGCCCGGGCGGACCGCACGCCATCCGGCCGTCGCGTCGATCAGGCCCGACAGCACGCCGTCGAGGTGCCGCGTGCCACCTCCCGAGGTCAGGACGAGCACCGTCGGCCCCGCCCCCGACACCGCCGCCGCGAGGCCCTCGGCACGCAGCGCCCGCACCAGCTCGGCCGACGCCACCATCACGCTCGCCCGGTAGTCCTGGTGCAGCCGGTCCTCCGTCGCGTCCAGGAGCAGCTCCGGCCGGCGGGCGAGGGCTTCCACGAGCAGGCCCGCCCGCCCCGCCGTGAACGCCGCGTCGACGTGCGGCACCAGCTCGGGCAGCACGCCCCGGGCACGGCTCGTCGCGAGACGCGCGTCGGGCACCAGCACGGTCGCCTCGATCCGCGGGTCGACCTCCAGGTCCACCGCCCGCGCCCCACCGGTGCCGTGCCACGCGAGGGTCGCGCCGCCGAGGATCGCCGGTGCAGCGTTGTCGGGGTGCCCCTCGAACTCCGTGGCGATGCGCAGCATCGCGGCCGCGTCGAGCACGTGCGGGTCGGCGAGCAGCGCCCGCGCCGCCACGACCCCCGCCACGACGGCTGCCGCGGACGAACCCAGCCCCCGCCCGTGCGGGATCCGGTTCACGCACCGCAACCGCAGCCCGGTGCGCGGCGCCCCCGCCAGCTCCAGCGTGTGCCGCAGCGCGCGGACCACCAGGTGGTCCTCCCCGGTCGGCACCTCGCCGGCGCCCTCGCCCTCGACGTCCACGACAGCCTCGTCGGCGGCCAGCAGCTCGACCTCGAGCTCGTCGTGCAGGGCCAGCGCGAGCCCCATCGCGTCGAAACCCGGCCCGAGGTTCGCGCTCGTGGCCGGGACACGGACGACGACGTGGTCGGCGCCGAGCTGCATCAGTCCAGGCCCAGCGCGTCGGCGATCGAGACGACGTCGGCGCTCACCCGCGTGGGGACGACGTCACCGCCGTCGGGGCCGCGCAGCGCCCACTGCGGGTCCTTGAGGCCGTGCCCGGTCACCGTCACGACGACGCGCGCCCCGGCGGGCACCAGCCCGCGCTCGGCACGGGCGAGGAGCCCTGCCACGCCGGACGCCGACGCCGGCTCGACGAAGACCCCGACCTCGGCGGACAGCACCCGGTGCGCCGCGAGGATCTGCTCGTCGGTCACGGCCTCGATCACGCCGCCCGAGGTGTCGCGGGCGCTCACGGCCTGCTCCCACGACGCCGGGTTGCCGATCCGGATCGCCGTGGCGATCGTCTCCGGCTGGTCGACCGGGTGCCCGGCGACGATCGGCGCCGCGCCGGCGGCCTGGAAGCCCCACATCTGCGGCGTCCGGGTGGCCGCCGTCGGCAGCGACGCCCCGCCGTCGAGCCCGGCGTACTCGCGGTAGCCCTTCCAGTACGCCGTGATGTTGCCCGCGTTGCCGACGGGCAGGCAGTGGATGTCGGGCGCGTCGCCGAGCGCGTCGACGACCTCGAAGGACGCCGTCTTCTGCCCCTCGATGCGGTCCGGGTTGACCGAGTTCACCAGCTCGACCGGGTAGACCTCCGCGAGCTTGCGGGCGGCGACGAGGCAGTCGTCGAAGTTGCCGTCGACCTGCAGCAGCATGGCGCCGTGCGCGATCGCCTGGCTCAGCTTGCCCATGGCGATCTTGCCGTCCGGCACGAGCACCGCGCAGGTCATGCCCGCGCGCGTCGCGTAGGCGGCGGCGGACGCCGACGTGTTGCCCGTCGACGCGCACACGACGGCCTTCGCGCCGCGCCCGGCGGCCGCGGAGATCGCCGCGGTCATGCCCCGGTCCTTGAACGAGCCGGTCGGGTTCATCCCCTCGACCTTGACGAAGACGTCGGCCCCGGTGCGCTCCGACAGCGCGGGCGCGGGCACGAGCGGCGTGCCGCCCTCGCCCAGCGTGACGACCCGCTCCCGCACGTGGGCGGGCAGGCGCTCGGCGTACTCGGTGATGACGCCGCGCCACTGGTGCGCGGTCAGGCCCGTGGGCATCTCAGACTCCCTCGACTCGCAGGACGGACGTGATCTCGTGCACCCGGTCGGTGCGCTGCAGGGCGTCGACCGTCGCGGCGAGCGACGCCTCGCGCGCGGCGTGCGTCGTCAGCAGCACGGCGGCACGGCCCTCGGCGACGTCCGTGGCGTAGGGCTCGTCGGGCGCCTGCCGCATGGTGTCGATCGACACGCCGTGGTCCGCCAGGACGCCCGCGACCTGCGCCAGGGCGCCCGGACGGTCGGCGACGGCGAGTCGCACCTGGTAGCGGGTGACGGCGGCGTCGGCCGGCAGCACCGGTAGCGAGGCGTACGCGGACTCGCGGGGGCCCTTGCCGCCGACGAGACGGTCGCGCGCGGCCGACACCAGGTCGCCGAGGACGGCGGACGCCGTCGGACGCCCGCCGGCGCCCTGCCCGTAGAACATGAGCGGGCCCGCGCCGTCGGCCTCGACGAACACGGCGTTGAACGCCCCGCGGACGGCCGCCAGCGGGTGGTCGCCCGGCACGAGCGCCGGGTGCACGCGCACGGACACGCCCTCGGCGGTGCGCTCGGCGATCGCGAGGAGCTTGACGACGTGCCCGGTCAGCCGCGCCGCGACGACGTCGGCCGGGGTGATCGCCGTGATGCCCTCGCGGGCGACCTGGTCGAGCCGGACCCGGGTGTGGAACGCGAGGGACGCGAGGATCGCGGCCTTGGCCGCGGCGTCGAACCCCTCGACGTCGGCCGTGGGGTCCGCCTCCGCGTACCCCAGGGCCTGCGCCTCCTTCACCGCGTCCTCGAGCTCGGCGCCGTGGGTCGTCATCTGGTCGAGGACGTAGTTGGTGGTGCCGTTGACGATGCCGAGGACGCGGCGCACCTGGTCGCCGGCGAGCGACTCGCGCACGGGCCGCACGATCGGGATGGCGCCGGCGACGGCGGCCTCGAACGACAGGTCGACGCCCGCGTCGTCCGCGGCCTCGAAGAGCTCGGGGCCGTGCTCGGCGAGGAGGGCCTTGTTGGCGGTGACGACGCTCGCCCCGCCCTCGATCGCGCGCCGGATGAGCCCCCGCGCGGGCTCGATGCCGCCCATGAGCTCGACCACGAGGTCGGCCGAGTCCACGAGCGCCCCCGCGTCGTCGGTGAGCAGCTCGGCCGGGATCACGGTGCCGACGCCGTCGCGCGGCCGCGAGGTGTCCCGCACCGCGATGCCGACCAGGTCGAGGTGGGCGCCGGCGCGTGCCGCCAGGTCGTCGGCGTGCTCGATCAGGGCGCGCGCCACCTCCGACCCGACGACTCCGCAGCCCAGCAGGGCCACGCGCAGCGTGCCGGGCGTGCCGGGGCGCGCGTCGGTCGAACGGTCGGGCGCGGGCACAGCGGACACGGATCCACCTTCGTTCGGGGGGCCGGGGACGGGGTCAGGATAGCCGCGCGGCACCCACGCCAGGGCGGGTGTCCACGGACGGTCAGCCGAGGTCGAGGGCGAGCAGGTCCTCGACCGTCTCGCGGCGCACGAGGACGCGGGAGACGCCGTCCGCGACCCCGACCACGGGCGGGCGCGTCAGCTGGTTGTAGTTCGACGCCATCGACCGGCCGTAGGCGCCCGTCGCGGCCACGGCGAGCAGGTCCCCGGCGCGCACGTCGCCGGGCAGCATGACCTCGTGCACGACGATGTCGCCGCTCTCGCAGTGCTTGCCCACGACGCGTGCGAGTAGCGGCTCGGCGTCCGAGGCCCGGCCCACGACCTCCGCGTGGTAGTGCGCCCCGTACAGGGCGGGCCGGATGTTGTCGCTCATCCCGCCGTCGACGGACACGTAGGTCCGCACCCGGCCGTCGTCGAGCGCGACCGGCTTGACCGTGCCCACCGTGTACAGGGTGAACCCGGCCGGGCCGACGATCGCGCGCCCGGGCTCGACGGAGATCCGCGGCAGCGGCGTCCGCAGCTCGCCGCACACCGCGGCCACGGCGCTCGCGACGTCCTTGGCGATGCGGTCCGGGTCGAGCGGGACCTCCCCCGGCAGGTAGGCGATGCCGTACCCGCCGCCCAGGTCGACCTCGTCGACCAGCACTCCGGTGCGCTCGGCGAGCTCCGCACGCAGGCGCAGCACCACGCGCGCCGCCGCCTCGAACCCGGCGGGGTCGAGGATCTGCGAGCCGATGTGCGAGTGGATGCCCAGCAGGTGCAGCTCCGGACGGGCGACGACGGCGAGCAGCGCCCGCATCGCCGGCGGGTCCCCGCCGTCGTCCAGCGCACCGGGGTTCACCGACAGGCCGAACTTCTGGTCCTCGTGGGCGGTCGAGATGTACTCGTGCCCGCCCGCGTGGACGCCCGTGGTGACGCGCACCATGACGGGAGCGACGACGCCGCGCGAGGCGGCGAGGTCCGCGACCCGGTCGATCTCGACGAGCGAGTCGACGATGATGCGGCCCACCCCGGCGTCGAGGGCGGCGAGGATCTCGTCGTCCGACTTGTTGTTGCCGTGCAGCCCGATCTCCGCGCCCGGGACGCCGGCGCGCAGCGCGACGGCGAGCTCGCCGCCAGAGGCCGTGTCGACGCGCAGGCCCTCGGACCGGGCCCAGCGGGCGACGGCGACCGTGAGCAGCGCCTTGCCGGCGTAGTAGACGTCGACTCCGGTGCCGACCTCCGCGAACGCCGTCGCGAACGCGGTGCGGTAGCCGCGGGCCCGGGCCCGGAAGTCGGCCTCGTCGAGCACGTAGGCCGGGGTGCCGTGCTCGGCCGCCAGGTCGTGCACGCCGACGCCGGCGACGGTGACGACACCGTCGTCGCCGCGGCGCACGCCGGCCGACCAGGGCACCCCGAGGACGCCGGCCGCCGGCGCCGTCACATCCGCTCCGGAGCCGAGACGCCGAGCAGGTCGAGGCCGTTCGCGAGCACCTGGCGCACCGCGTCGTTGAGCCACAGGCGCGTCCGGTGCGTGTCCGTGACCTCCTCGTCGGGGTACGGGGTCACGCGGCACTCGGAGTACCACTTGTGGTAGTCGGCGGCCAGGGACTCGAGGTAGCGCGCGATGCGGTGCGGCTCGCGGAGCTCGGCGGACTGCGTGACGATCCGCGGGAACTCGGTGAGCCGCCCGAGGAGCGCGGCCTCGGTCTCGTGGGCGAGCAGCGCGGGGTCGAAGGCGTCCGACCCGTCGTCGCGGGTGCGCGCGACCGCGCGGTCCGCCGCGTTGCGGTCCACGGCGCAGGTGCGCGAGTGCGCGTACTGCACGTAGAAGACCGGGTTGTCGTTGGACTGCTTGAGCATCTCCTCGCCCGACAGGGACAGCGGGGTGTCCGCCGGGTAGCGGGCGAGCGAGTACCGCAGCGCGTCCGAGCCGAGCCACTCGATGAGGTCGTCCATGTACAGCGCGTTGCCGCGCCGCTTGCCCATGCGCTCGCCGGCGATGTTCACGAGCTGGCCGATGAGGACCTCGATGTTGGCCTCGGGGTCGTCGCCCGCCGCCGCGGAGATGGCCTTGAGCCGGTTGATGTAGCCGTGGTGGTCGGCGCCCAGCAGGTAGATCTTGCCCGGGAACCCGCGGTCCTTCTTGGACAGGTAGTACGCGGCGTCGGCGGCGAAGTAGGTGGGCTCGCCGTTCGCGCGGATGAGGACCCGGTCCTTGTCGTCCGTGAAGTCCGTGGTGCGCAGCCACACGGCGCCGCCGTCGTCGAACACGTGGCCCTGCTCCCGCAAGCGCTCCACGGCCTCGGCCACCGCGCCCGACTCGTGCAGCGTCCGCTCGGAGAACCACACGTCGAAGTGGACGCCGAACGCGTCGAGCGTGCGCCGGATGGCGGCCAGCTGGGCCTCGTACCCGACCTCGCGGGCCACGGTCGCGGCCTCGTCCTCCGGCAGGTCGAGCAGGTCGGGGCGCTGCTCCAGCACCTCCGCGGCCCGCTCCTTGACGTAGTCGCCCGGGTACCCGCCGTCGGGCACCTCCTCGCCCTTGGCGCGCGCGATGATCGACGCGCCGAACTTGTCCATCTGCGCGCCGGCGTCGTTGATGTAGTACTCGGCGGTGACGTCCGCCCCGGCCGCCCGCATGATGCGCACGAGCGCGTCGCCGAGCGCCGCCCAGCGGGTGTGGCCGATGTGCAGCGGGCCCGTCGGGTTCGCCGAGATGAACTCCAGGTCGTGCACCTGGCCCGCGAGGGCGTCCGTCCGCCCGTACGCGTCGCCGGCCACCACGACCGTCCGGGCCAGCTCGCCGGCCGCGCCGGCGTCGAGCGTGATGTTGAGGAAGCCGGGGCCCGCGACCTCGGCGGCCGCCACGCCCGGGTGTGCGACCAGGCGCGCCGACAGGTCGTCCGCGAGCGCACGCGGCGTCGTCCCGGCCTTCTTCGCGAGCTGCAGCGCGACGTTCGTGGCCCAGTCGCCGTGCTCGCGCTGCTTGGGTCGCTCCACGTGGACCGACGCGGGCAGCGCGTCGGCGTCCAGGGCGAGGGTGCCGTCGGCCACGGCCGCGGCGAGGGCAGCGCTGAGTGCTTGCGAGAGCTCGTCGGGGGTCACCGGGCGATTCTACAAACGACGGCGCCCCGCCCGGACGGGAATCTCACCGACGCGGACGCCGCCCCGGTCGCGGGCGTGTTCGAAGCGGTGCCGCGGTGCTGGTAGTCTCGTGCACCGTGCCGACGGCACCGGTCCCGGGCCGCGTTCCGGACCGACCGCGTCGGCGCCCGCGCCTGTAGCTCAGTGGATAGAGCGTCTGCCTCCGGAGCAGAAGGTCGGGGGTTCGAGTCCCTCCAGGCGCACCCACAGGAACAGGCCGTGACCAGCGCATATGCCGGTCACGGCCGGTTGCGTTCCCCCGCCCTGCCCCCTGTTCAGGGCTGCTGCCCTCACTGCCGGAGTGCACGACGCGCTCGTCGACCTACTCCGTCGCGACGGGTGCCTCAGCGGCCGCCTGTTCCTCCGGCCTGCTCCACACCTTCCGGACGACGTAGTCAAGCAACGCCAGCACGAGGAACACGAAGGTGAGGGCCTTCGGGTCCAGGCCCGGCGCCGCGACCGTGATGAGCCAGAGGAGCGCCGCGAGGACCAGCGTGTCCCTGTACGCCTTGGCCCGGCGAACAGCCACACCAGCGCGCCGACGGCGACGGCAGGCAGGAGCACCCATCTCGCGGTCGCCATCACGTGGCCGTTCTCGTCGAAGACTCGGCCACGGCGGCGCTCTCGAACGGCACGGGACCGTCGTACCACCCGGCGTGCCCCACCACCAGCGCACCAGGCCGCGCGCACCGTGTGTCTCCACGGCACAGCCGGTCACGACGGGGCGCCGCCCTACGGTGGTCTCGTGACGGCACACCGGTCATCGACGTCCAGATCGACCCGCACGCCTGCGACGGTGCTCGCGCGCCGCTCCCGGCGTGCCCTGCGGCTCGGGCCCGTCGTGGCGCTCGCGCTGACGGCAGCGGCGGGCTGCTCCGTCGTCGACGCCCTCGACCAGACGGCGTACTGCAGGCCCGGTGATCCGGTCGTGGCTCCACTGCGCGTCGCTCCCGGTGACGAGCTGGAGGTGGATGTCCCAGGGCGTGAGGACGGCGTGGACTGCGAGCCCCGCCTGCCCGACCGCGCGCGCTACGGGGTCTCGATCATGTCGGAGAAGCGTTCCGACGACCCGGACGAAGGGCACGTCTCGGCGGCCCTCGGGATGCTGGACCCGAACAGCGACGGAGACGCCCGGGGCACGGTCCGGGTTCCGGACGACTTCCCTGCCGGGGATGCGGAGGTCTTGGTCCGGCTCCAGTACGCCAAGACCCTCTGCGAGATCGACCCCAGCATGTCGTGCGCGAAGAACCCGTTCGCCACCATCGAGGTCACCGGCTGAGCGGCGCGGGACGGGGCCGGCAAGGACGCCCATCACGGAGCCCCCGGGGCCCGTAGCATCCCCGTATGAGCGAGCGCCCGGCCCGCACGACCTCGCCCGCAGGCGTGCGCGGCTATGCGGTGCGCGCCCTCGTTCCGCTCGTCGCCGTGGTGACGGCCGTGGCGGGCGTCGTGGTCTTCGGCGCCCTGGACTGGCTGGTCGCCGGGCTTGCGGCCGCCGCGACCTTCACGGCCCTCACGGTCGCGGCGGCGATCCCGGCAGTGCGGCTGAGCACGTACGAGCTGCGCCTCACCCACGACGCCGACGCCGGGACGCTCGACGTCGCCCGCCGGTCGTGGGCGGGGTCACGCACCACGCGCCTGGCGGTCGAGGACGTCGTGGCCTGGTACTACCTCGACAGCACGCAGGCGCTGACGATCGCGCGCCGGACGGGGCGGCCGCTGCGGTTCGTGCTGCACGTGCCCGCCACGTCGCGGGCCCACGGCGACTCGCCCGACCGCATGGTCGCCTGGCTCGCGGAGAGCCCGCTGGGATCCCGGCGCGACCTGGACCACGAGCGTGACGGGGACCGGCGAGCCCGCAGGCGCCTGGTCAGCGGGCTCGTGGTCGGGGTCCCCGTGCTCGGTGTCGCCCTGGCCGGAACGCTGCTGCTCGTGGCCGGTTGACGTCAGGAACGGCGACGCCCGGACGCCGGTACGGTCGGGACGTGCACCCGACCGAGTTCCGCGACTCCCGCCTCAAGGCCCTCGGACTCGCCGGCGTGTGCCTGGCCACCGGGGTCACGGCTGCCATCGCGCTCCTCGGCGGGCGGCCGGGGGTGTTCGGGACGGTCCTGCTCGTCACCCTCATCGTCGTCGCGACGACGTGCCTCGTCCCGCTCCTCCTCCGGGCCGCCCGTGCGCCCGGCGTCGCCCTGGCGCTCGACCCGGAGGGGTTCACCTACCGCGGGCTCCGCGTCGGCTGGCACGAGGTCACCGGACACACGACGCACCGCGTCTATCGCCGCGGGACCGTCGTCGTCGTGCACGTCGCGGACCCGGACGCGCTCGCGGCCCGCTGGCGGGCCGCCGGGCTGCACGCCGCCGAGCATTCGATCCGCACCTGGGGGACCCCTGTCGTGCTCGACACCGCCGGACTGGACGCGTCGCCGCGCCGCGTCGTGTCCGGCTTCGCCGAGCGCCGCCGTGTGGTGCCGTAGGCCGCCAGGGACAGGGGCCGGGTGCCCGGCCTGCGCTGGACCGCCCACGCGGCGGAGGGATACGTTCCTTGCGCAGCCCGACCCAGGGCGGCGACGACGCCACGCACCCCGGCGGAAGGACAGCCCGCGCATGATCGACCACACCGTCCGCACGTACGCCTCCGACGAGCCGCTCGCCCGCACGGACCAGCTCGCGTGGAAGATCGCCGACGTGGCGGCCGAGCAGATCGAGCCGACGCCCGAGGTCACGGACATGGTGATCAACCGGGTCATCGACAACGCCGCGGTGGCGACGGCGTCCCTCGGCCGGGCGCCGATCCTCGCGGCGCGGGCGCAGGCCGAGGCGCATCCGGTCTCCCGCGGCGGCGACGGGTCGACGGTGTTCGCCTCGCCGCACCGCACCAGCCCCGAGTGGGCGGCCTGGGCCAACGGGGTGGCGGTGCGCGAGCTGGACTACCACGACACCTTCCTCGCCGCGGACTACTCGCACCCGGGCGACAACATCCCGCCGGTCCTCGCCGTCGCCCAGCACCTGGGCCGCAGCGGGGCGGAGCTGCTGCGCGGGATCGTCACCGGCTACGAGATCCAGGTGGACCTGGTCAAGGGCATCTGCCTGCACGAGCACAAGATCGACCACGTGGCCCACCTCGGCCCCAGCGCGGCCGCCGGCATCGGCACGCTGCTCGGCCTGCCCGCGGAGACGATCTACCAGGCCGTCGGGCAGGCGCTGCACACGACGACGGCCACGCGGCAGTCCCGCAAGGGCGAGATCTCCACGTGGAAGGCCCACGCCCCGGCGTTCGCGGGCAAGATGGCCGTCGAGGCGGTGGACCGGGCCATGCGCGGCCAGACGTCCCCCAGCCCGATCTACGAGGGCTCGGACGGCGTCATCGCCTGGCTGCTGTCCGGCCCGGACGCCCGCTACACGGTGCCCCTGCCCGCCCACGGCGAGGACCGCACCGCCATCCTGGACACCTACACCAAGGAGCACTCGGCGGAGTACCAGGCGCAGGCGTGGATCGACCTCGCGCGCCGGCTCGGTACGGAGCGCCCGGAGCTGCGCGAGCCGAAGGCCGTGCGCTCGATCGTGCTGCACACCAGCCATCACACCCACCACGTGATCGGCTCGGGCTCGGGCGACCCGCAGAAGTACGACCCGACCGCCAGCCGCGAGACCCTCGACCACTCGATCCCCTACATCTTCACCGTCGCACTGCAGGACGGCGCCTGGGACCACGTGGCCAGCTACGCGCCCGAGCGCGCCGGGCGCCCCGACACGGTGGAGCTGTGGCGCAAGGTCACCACGGCCGAGGACCCCGAGTGGACCCGCCGGTACCACTCCACCGAGCCCTCCGAGAAGTCGTTCGGCGGCCGGGTGGAGATCGAGCTGGCCGACGGCGAGCGGGTAATCGACCAGATCGCCGTCGCCGACGCCCACCCCCTGGGCGCCCGCCCCTTCGGGCGCGAGCAGTACGTGGCCAAGTTCCGCGCCCTCGTCGACGGCGTGCTCGCCGACGCGGAGATCGACCGGTTCCTCGACGTCGCGCAGCGTCTGCCCGAGCTGACCGCCGACGAGCTCGCCGGGCTGACCGTCACGCCCCTGGCCGACCCGCTGTCCGGGAACGCCCCCGCCCCCGGGATCTTCTGAGAGGCCGGCGATGCTCTACTCGACGACGACCCCGGCGGCCAAGCGGGCCGCGTTCCGCGAGCGCCTGCGCTCGGACGGGCTGCTGCAGCTGCCCGGCGCCTTCAACCCCTTGGCCGCGCGCCTCGTCGCCGACAAGGGGTTCGACGGCGTGTACGTCTCGGGCGCGGTGGTCGCCGCCGACCTGGGGCTGCCCGACGTCGGGCTCACCACCTTGAGCGAGGTCGCGACGCGGTCGGGCCAGATCGCCCGCATGACCGACCTGCCGACCCTGGTCGACGCGGACACCGGCTTCGGCGAGGCCATGAACGTGGCCCGGACGGTGCAGGCGATGGAGGACGCCGGGGTGGCGGGACTGCACGTCGAGGACCAGGTGAACCCCAAGCGGTGCGGGCACCTCGACGGCAAGCAGGTGGTCGACGACGCCACGGCGCTGCAACGGGTGCGGGCGGCCGTCGCCGCCCGCCGCGACGAGAACCTGCTGATCATGGCGCGCACGGACATCCGCGCCGTCGCGGGGCTGGACGCGGCGATCGACCGGGCGAAGGCGCTCGTGGACGCCGGCGCGGACGCGATCTTCCCGGAGGCCATGTCCGACCTGACCGAGTTCGAGGCGGTCGCGAACGCCGTGGACGTGCCCGTGCTGGCCAACATGACCGAGTTCGGCAAGTCCGAGCTGTTCACGGCGCGGCAGCTCTCCGACGCCGGCGTCGCCATGGTGATCTACCCGGTCTCGCTGCTGCGGGTCGCGATGGGCGCCGCAGAGCGCGCCCTCGACACGCTGCGCGCCGAGGGCACGCTCGCCGCCGAGGTGCCGGGCATGCAGACACGGGCGAGGCTGTACGAGCTCGTGGACTACGCGGGGTACGGCACGTTCGACGCCGGCGTGTACGACTTCTCCCTCGAGAACCACCACCACACCGACCCGATCCTCTGACCGACCGACCCGTCCGACGTCGTCCGTCACCGTCCGTCACCGTCCGACATGGCGCGAAGGAGCAACCATGACCCCGCAGACGCCCTCCACCGACGAGCCCGAGGTCCGCAAGGGGCTCGCCGGCGTCGTCGCCGACGTCACCGCCATCTCCAAGGTCGACCCGGAGACGAACTCGCTGCTCTACCGCGGCTACCCCGTGCAGGACCTCGCGGACACCCAGTCGTTCGAGGCCGTCGCCTGGCTGCTGTGGCGCGGCGAGCTGCCGACGCCGGAGGAGCTGTCCGTGCTGCGGACCACCGAGCGGGCGCACCGCGCCCTGCCCGACGACGTCCGCGCGGCGATCGACCTGCTCCCCGACGACGCCCACCCCATGGACGAGGTACGCACCGCCGTGAGCGTCGTCGGCGCGCGCGAGGTCGCCGGCCTGTCGGCGCTCGAGTCGGCCGACGGCCCGGAGCAGACGCTCGCGCGCAGCGTGCGGCTCTTCGCCGTCCTGCCCGCCGTCGTGGCGTACGGCCAGCGCCGCCGGCACGGCCTCGCACCCGTGCCCCCGCGCGACGACCTGGACTACGCCGCGAACTTTCTCTGGATGACGTTCGGCAGCGACCCCGACCCGGTGGTCGTCGACGCCTTCAACCGCTCGATGATCCTGTACGCGGAGCACTCCTTCAACGCGTCCACCTTCACGGCGCGGATCATCACGTCCACGCTGGCCGACGTGCACTCGGCCGTGGTCGGGGCGATCGCCGCGCTGAAGGGCCCGCTGCACGGCGGCGCGAACGAGGCCGTGATGGACACCCTGGCCGAGATCGGCTCGGCCGAGAAGGTGGGGCCGTGGCTCGACGAGGCCCTCGCCGCTAAGCGCAAGATCATGGGCTTCGGGCACCGGGTGTACTACCGGGGCGACTCGCGCGTGCCCACGATGAAGGCGGCGCTGGACTCGCTCGTCGCCCACTACGACCGCCCGGAGCTCGCCGCCCTGTACGAGGAGCTCGAGTCGCAGTTCGTCGACCGCAAGGGGATCTACCCGAACCTCGACTATCCGTCGGGCCCCGCGTACCACCTCATGGGGTTCGACACGCCGACGTTCACGCCGCTGTTCGTGGCGGCCCGCGTGACGGGGTGGACGGCGCACGTCGCGGAGCAGCAGGCCGCGAACTCGCTCATCCGGCCGCTGTCGGCGTACGTGGGTCCCGCGCGGCGCGAGGTGCCGCGCGACGAGAGCTCCTCGTGAGCACGGCTGACCGGCGCTGAGCAGGCGCGCCCCGGCACACCGGCGGCGGACTAGGCTCGACGGCATGTCTGCCGACTACTCCGACTTCGAGTTCGAGCGCCGGTTCCTGGTGCGGGACCTGCCCGAGCCCCTGCGCGACGCGCCGTCGCTCATCGTGCAGTCGTACTACCTGGCCGACGGCGGCTACGCGCTGCGGGTGCGGGTGCAGGCCACCGGCGTCGAGGCGCGGCTCGCGCCGGACAGCGACGCGCGCGAGGTGCTCGACTACTACCGCTCGCAGGTCGACTTCGCGGCGGTCACGGTCAAGGGACCGTCGGCGGGCGGCACGCGGTACGAGGCCGAGCGGCAGCTGGACCCGCTGGTCGGCGTCGAGCTGGTGCGCCGCGGCGGCGCCCAGGTGCTGAAGACCCGCTACGCGGCGTGGCTGGGGGCGGACGGCTGGTCGATCGACGTCTTCGGCGGCACCAACCACCCGCTGATCGTGGCCGAGTGCGAGCGCTCCGGCCCGGTCACCGACCTGCAGATCCCGGACTTCTGCGTCACCGAGCTCACCGACGACCGCCGGTTCTCCAACGAGTCCCTGGCCTTCGACCCCTACCGCGGCTGGGCGGCGTCCTACGCGGCCGAGCTCGCGACGGCCGGCCCCCACTTCCGCGACGACTTCGGCGGCAACACGACCATCACGACCTGACCGGCGGCCTCCGCGCCGTCGCCACCGACCGACCAGGGTGCCGAGGAGCTCGACCGCGATGTCCGATGAAGCAGGCGGGCCGCGGACGAGGGCAGATGCGGAGACCGGCCGATCCTCGTCGCGAGGTTGGCGGGCCTGGCGGAGGCACGAGCGGGAGATGCACGAGAGCGGGAGGGTCGTATCTCTCCCGAAGTGGAGCGCCCCCCCGGGGCGCGTGAACGCGACCGCGCGAAGGACCCGGACCTCCCCGCGGGCCGCGACCAAGGACCACGAGCAGCAGCTCAGTGCCAGTACGAGACCTCTTCGACCCCGGGCCGGTACTCGAAGTGCCAGGGCTCGTAGTTGCCCATGCCGCCGCGCTGGGCCCACGGCGGGTTCTCCCACCCGTAGGCGGGCCCGTTCTCCCAGAGCCACCCGTAGACCTCGCTGGAGCTGTACTCCTTGCCGCACAGGTCGATGGCCAGCCCCCAGCCGTGCATGGAGGTGCCGGGCGTGGCGGCGAGGTACCCGCGGCTCGCCTTCACGGCGTACTGGGAGTCCAGCGACCGGTAGCTGTCCACGAGGCACAGGTCGCGGCCGAACCGCGCACGGAAGGCCTCGTTGAGCGCGCTGAGCGCGACGGCGGCGTCGGCGCGGAGCTCCTCGCCGGACTGCCAGAGGTCGCACCGGGAGTGGTCGGCGAGGCGGCCGTTGGTGCCGTCGATGGGCGCGTCGGGGTCGCAGTCGGGCAGCGGCCCGCGTTCGGAGGACCGGCTGGCGGCGGACGCCTCGACGCGGGCGTCGCGGGGGGCGGCGGCGATGGACTCGGAGGTGCGGGGGGTGTCCACCCCGGCACGCAGCAGCGCGAGGGTGGACGGCCCGCTGGACGCGGTGTCGAGGTCGAACGGGGAGGCCTCGTCGCCCTGGGCGTCGGTGGTCAGCGGCACGGCGATGGTCGCCGCGGCGAGGGAGCCGAGCACGGCGACCCGGGTGACCCACGCGGGTGCGGGGGGTGCGGAGTGCCGGCCACCCTGCCGGGAGGAGGAGCGCGGGGCGGGCCCGGCGGCCGTCGTCGTCCGTCGACGGGGTTTCTTGCCGGACCTCGCGAGCTCTGCCTCGCGGAGTGCCCGGCGCGAGGGGAGCTCGGACGGGTCACCGTGCGCCGTCGACTGCACCACACCTCCGTGTCGTCGTCGTGCGGCCGCCCCGGCCGCACGGTTCTCCCCGTGCTTGAGCTGTCCGGACCGGTCGTGGCGCCGTCTGCGCAGCGGTGACCGATCCTGTCACGGCACCATAACGGTGACGGACGCCACGGCCAAGCCCGGTTCGCCGATTTTGCGCGAATCGTGGCCCTGGCGCCCCTCGGCCGCTACCGCCGCCGCTGCATGGCGTCGCGCACCTCCCCCACGAGCTCTTCGAGGATGTCCTCGAGGAACACGACGCCGCGCACGCCGTCGGCGTCCTCGACGCGGGCGACGTGGGCGCCGGAGCGCTGCATCGCGCGCAGGGCGTCCTCCACCTCGTCGTGCGGGCGCACCGACGCGAGCGCGCGGACGCGCCAGGAGGGCACCGGCTCCGCGCGGTCCCCGTTGCTCGCGTACAGCACGTCCTTGAGGTGCAGGTAGCCGAGGAACGGTCCGTCGCCGTCGGCGCGGACCGGGAACCTGCTGAAGCCGGTGCGGGCCACCAGGTGCTCGACGTCGTCGGGCGTGACGCCGGGGGCGACGGTCACGAGGTCCTCGGGCGGGACCATGACGTCGGCGGCGGTGCGCTCGGAGAACTCGATGGCGCCCGTGAGCAGGCCCTGCTCGTCGTGCAGCACGCCCTCCGCCTGCGAGTGCTCGACGATGGAGGCCACCTCCTCGGCGGTGAAGGCCGAGGCGACCTCGTCGCGGGGCTCGACGCCGGTCAGCCTGACCGCGTGGTTCGCGATCCAGTTCAGCACGGCGATGACGGGACGGACCACGCGCGCCACCAGCACCAGGGGCGGGGCGAACCACAGCGCCGCGGCCTCAGGGCCGGCGACCGCGAGGTTCTTGGGGACCATCTCCCCCAGCACGACGTGCAGGTATACGACGACGGCGAGCGCGATGACGAGCGCGACGGGGTGCACGAGCTGCTCCGGCAGGCCCAGGGCCGCGAACGGCGGCTCCAGCAGGTGTGCGAGCGCGGGCTCCGCGACGATGCCGAGGCCGGTGGAGCAGACGGTCACACCGAGCTGCGCGCACGCGAGCATGAGGGAGACGTGCTCCATGGCCCACAGGACGGTCTGGGCCCGCCGCTCCCCCGCCTCGGCCCGTGGCTCGATGGAGGACCGCCGGGCGGAGATGACGGCGAACTCGGCGCCGACGAAGAAGGCGTTGCCGGCCAGGAGCAGCAGGCCGATCAGCAGGGCGGTGGCGTTGCTCATCGCGCCACCTCCGTGACCCGGACCCGCTCGACGCGACGGGAGTCCATCGCCTCGACGCGCAGCCGCACGTCGTCGACCTCGACCTCGTCGCCCACGACGGGCAGGCGGCCGAGCACCGACATCACGAGGCCGCCCAGCGTCTCGTAGGCCGGCCCCTCGGGCACGACGACACCGGTGCGCTCGGTGAGCTCGTCGGGCCGCAGCACGCCGGGCACGACCCACGAGCCGTCCGCCCCGCGCACCGCACCGGCGCGGCGGGGGTCGTGCTCGTCGGCGACGTCGCCGACGAGCTCCTCGACGACGTCCTCGAGCGTCACGATGCCGGACGTCCCGCCGTACTCGTCGACGACGACCGCCATCTGCAGCCCGAGGCCGCGCAGCTCGACCAGCAGCGGGCCCAGCCGCACGGTCTCCGGGACGCGGGGCGCGTCGACCATGAGCGCCGCCGCGGGGACCTCCGCGCGGCGCTCGTACGGGACGCCGACGGCCCGGCGAAGGTGGACCAGCCCGACGACGTCGTCCCGGTCGTCCCCGATGACGGGGAACCGGGAGTGCCCGGTGCGGCGCGCGAGCGCCATGACGTCCTCGGCGGTGGTGTCCCGCTCGACGACGGCCATGCGCAGGCGGTCGGTCATGACGTCGCGCGCCGCCAGCTCGTCGAGCTGGAGCGAGTTCGCCAGGAGGGTCGCCACGGACTGCTCGAGCGTGCCCTCCTCGGCGGATCGCCGCACCAGGGACGCGAGCTCGGAGGCCGAGCGGGCGCCGGAGAGCTCCTCGCGCGGCTCGACGCCCATGCGGCGCAGCAGCGCGTTCGCCGAGCCGTTCAGCACGGTGATCAGGGGGCGGAACAGCAGCGTGAAGACGCGCTGCACCGGGACGGCGAGCCGTGCCGTGGCGTGCGGCGCGGACAGCGCGAAGTTCTTGGGGATCAGCTCGCCGAAGAGCATCGAGAAGGCGTTGACGACCACGAGGGCGAGCACGACGGCGAGGGCCCCGGCGACGCCCTGCCCGAGCGGGCTGCCCGCGAACGCGTCGGAGAACAACGACAGGAGCGCCGGCTGGGCGGTGTAGCCCAGGAGGATGGTGGTGACGGTGATGCCGACCTGCGCCGAGCTCAGCTCGGTGGACAGGTGCTTCAGCCCGGCACGGACGGAACGGTCCCGGCGATCGGGGCCCCGCCCGCCGCCGGGCCCCGGACTGTCACCCTCCTCGTCGTCGGCGCCGAGCACCGCGGGGTCGAGCGTCACCAGGGAGAACTCGCTCGCGACGAAGACGGCCGTCCCGGCGGTGAGCACGACGCCGAGCGCGAGCATGGCGACGTCGCCTAGCATGTGCGCTCCCGCAGGTCGGCGCCGGTGCGACCGGCGGACGGCGGTTCCGGCACCGGGCCGGCGGGTCTGCTCTCGTCCAGGTCGTCTGGAGGCTCTGTCGGCAGCTCTGTGTGCATGGTGCCCTCGATGGTATCGGGGCGCCCCGGGCGCGGCGCGGACAGCGTGTACACAGCGCACTACCAGTCTCGGCGTGCAAGATGGAGTCCATGACCACCGCGACCCCTCCGAGCAGCCCGGGCGGCGGCCCGACGAGCCCGAGCCCGTCGGGACAGCCGAACGCCACCGTGCTCGTCGTCGAGGACGAGCCCGCGATCGCCGCCGCCATCGCGCAACGACTCTCCGCCGAGGGGTGGCGCGTCGAGGTCGCGCGCGACGGCCTCGCCGGGGTCGACGCGGCCACCCGGCTGCAGCCGGACGCCATCGTCCTGGACGTCATGCTGCCGGGCATCGACGGCCTCGAGGTGACCCGGCGCATCCAGGCCGAGACCCCGATCCCGATCCTCATGCTCACGGCACGCGACGACGAGACCGACATGCTGGTCGGCCTCGGCGTGGGCGCGGACGACTACATGACCAAGCCGTTCTCGATGCGCGAGCTCGTCGCCCGCGTCAAGGCGCTGCTGCGACGCGTCGAGCGCGCGGCCCAGGCCGCCGCCACGGTCCCCGCCGACCCGCCGATGACGATGGGCGACGTGTCCATCGACCGCGCCCAGCGGCGCGTGCACCGCGGCGGTGAGGAGGTGCACCTCACGCCGACCGAGTTCGAGCTGCTGGTCATGCTCGCGAGCGCCCCCAAGACCGTGCAGACCCGCGAGAAGCTCCTCGCCGAGGTGTGGGACTGGGCGGACGCCAGCGGGACCCGGACTGTCGACTCGCACATCAAGGCGCTGCGCCGCAAGCTCGGGCCCGACCTCATCCGCACCGTGCACGGTGTCGGGTACGCCTTCGAACCGCCGGCGGACTGACGTGCCGTCCGCGCCGTCCGGCGGCGCCTCCCACCACCACCGGCTGCCGGACGTCCGGCCGCTCGACCCGCTGCGGTCGCTCAAGACCAAGCTCGGCGTGCTCGTGGTCGCGACGGTCGTGTTCGCGGTGCTGGTCACGTGGCTCGGCCTGCGCAACCAGCTCGGCCCGAGCCGGACCCTGCCGCTGGCCATCGCCCTGTCCCTGATCATCACGCAGGTGCTGGCCCGGGGCATGACCTCCCCGCTGCGCGACATGACCGCCGCCGTGCAGGCGATGGCCGCCGGCGACTACTCGATCCGGGTGCGGGCCACGAGCCGCGACGAGGTGGGTCAGCTGGCCGAGGCCTTCAACGTCATGGCGGCCGACCTGGACGCGTCCGACCGGGTACGCCGAGAGCTCATCGCCAACGTGTCGCACGAGCTGCGCACGCCGGTGGCGGCGCTGCAGGCGCAGCTGGAGAACATGGTCGACGGCGTCACGGAGCCGACGCCCGCCGCGCTGGAGCTGTCGCTCGAGCAGACCGAGCGGCTCACCCGGCTCGTCACGTACCTGCTCGACCTGTCGCGGGTCGAGGCCGGGGCGTCCGCGCTGGTCCTCGACGAGTTCTCGGTGGGCGACTTCCTCGAGGAGACCGCCCAGGCCATGTCGATGGTGGACGCCGCGAAGGGCCTGAGCTACGTCGTGGACGTCACTCCGCCGGACCTCGTGCTCGAGGCCGACATCGAGCGGCTGCGGCAGGTCGTGACGAACCTGCTGCAGAACGCCATCCGGCACTCCCCGCACGGCGGCACCGTGCGCCTGGACGCCTACCCCGTGGACGACGACGTGGTGCTCGAGGTCAGCGACGAGGGCCCCGGGATCGCCCCGGAGGACCGCGACCGCGTCTTCGAGCGGTTCACCCGGACTCCGAGCGCGACCCGTCAGCCCAGCACGACCGGCGGTACGGGCATCGGCCTGGCGATCGTGCGCTGGGCGGTCGACCTGCACGGCGGGCACGTCGAGGTGGCGGACACCGCGCGCGGCGCCACGATGCGGGTGACGCTGCCCGCCCGTGCGCGCCCGGCGCCCGGGGTGTCGACCGACCCCGGGAACACCCGGGACGTCTCGTGATCTTGGTCACACCGGTCTGCCGGGGTTCCTTCTCGATGGGGCGGGCATGACGCGGCTCGACGCATTGCACGAGCCGTCGGGACACACCGTTGCCCGGTCCATTACCGCCGGGGGGTCGCGGCCCCCGGGCGCCCTCGCAGCGGCCCGATTCCGCCGTTCCGGTGCCGTGAGAGCGTCGCGCCGAGGGCATAGGCTTGGGGAGAGCCCCGGTTCGTCCGGAGCGTTTTCCGAGCCAACGAGTGCAACTGTGTGAAAGTGGGCGATCCGCGCGTGGTGTCCCCGAAGGACGGGTCAGATTCGAGCAGCGTGGCGAGCGCGTTCGGAGCCAACGAATGGCTCGTCGACGAGCTCTACGAGCAGTACCTCAAGGACAAGAACGCGGTGGACCCCGCGTGGTGGGACTTCTTCGCCGACTACACCCCGGGTGAGTCGCGCAACGGCACCTCCGGGGCGACGACGCCCGAGGCCGCCGAGCCCGCCGCACCGGCGGCGGTGAGCACTCCCGCGGCCGCACCGGCCGCGGCGCCCGCCGAGCGCCCGCAGCCGGCCGCGGCGTCGACCACGCAGACCGAGCAGGCCGAGCAGGCCGAGGAGCAGGCTCCGGCGCCCGCCGACGCCGAGGTCGCGACGGCCCCGCCGGTGGCCGAGGCCCTGCCCGCGACCGCACCGTACGCGGAGGTCGCCCGGACCGCGCCGAAGTCGGACGAGGAGGAGGCCACCGACGACGTGCAGAAGCTCCGCGGTCCCGCGGCGCGCGTCGTCACCAACATGGAGGCCTCGATCGAGGTCCCGACCGCGACCTCGGTGCGCGCGGTGCCCGCCAAGCTCATGGTGGACAACCGCATCGTCATCAACAACCACCTGGCGCGCGGGCGCGGGGGCAAGATCTCCTTCACCCACCTCATCGGGTTCGCCCTCGTCGAGGCGCTCTCCGACATGCCGGTGATGAACGCCCACTTCGAGGAGGTCGACGGCAAGCCCCACGTGGTGCAGCCGGCGCACGTCGGCTTCGGCCTCGCGATCGACCTGGCCAAGCCCGACGGCTCCCGCCAGCTCCTCGTCCCCAGCATCAAGAAGGCTGACGAGCTCGACTTCGCCGGCTTCTGGGCCTCCTACGAGGACCTCGTGCGCAAGGCGCGGGGCGGCAAGCTCGGCATGGACGACTTCGCCGGCACGACCATCTCGCTGACGAACCCCGGCGGCATCGGCACCGTGCACTCCGTGCCCCGCCTCATGCAGGGCCAGGGCACGATCATCGGCGTCGGCGCCATGGACTACCCGGCGGAGTTCGCCGGGGCGTCCGAGGAGCAGCTCGCGCGCATGGGCGTGTCGAAGACGATGACGATCACCTCGACGTACGACCACCGCATCATCCAGGGTGCGCAGTCGGGCGAGTTCCTCAAGATCCTCAGCGCCAAGCTGCTCGGTCTCGACGGCTTCTACGACCGGGTGTTCGCGTCGCTGCGCGTGCCGTACGAGCCGGTGCGGTGGGTGCGCGACAACACCACCGACGCGGAGGTCGAGGCGGCCAAGCCCGCGAAGATCGCCGAGCTCATCCACTCCTACCGGTCCCGCGGCCACCTCATGGCCGAGACCGACCCGCTCGCCTACCGGCAGCGCAAGCACCCCGACCTGGACATCCAGAACCACGACCTGACGCTGTGGGACCTGGACCGGACGTTCCCCACGGGCGGCTTCGGCGGCAAGCCGAAGGACACGCTGCGCAACATCCTCGGCCTGCTGCGCGACTCGTACAGCCGCTCGATCGGCATCGAGTACATGCACATCGCCGACCGGGCGCAGCGCAAGTGGCTGCAGGACAGGCTCGAGCACGGCTACGCGCGCACGCCCCGCGAGGACCAGCTGCGCATCCTGCGCCGGCTGAACTCCGCCGAGGCGTTCGAGACCTTCCTGCAGACGAAGTACGTGGGTCAGAAGCGCTTCTCGCTCGAGGGCGGCGAGTCCGTCATCCCGCTGCTCGACGCCATCCTGTCCCGTGCCGCGGAGAACGGCCTGGACGAGGTCGGCATCGGCATGGCGCACCGCGGCCGGCTCAACGTCCTCGCGAACATCGCGGGCAAGAGCTACGGCCAGATCTTCAAGGAGTTCGAGGGCCAGCTCGACCCGAAGAGCGTCCAGGGCTCCGGCGACGTGAAGTACCACCTCGGCACCGAGGGCAGGTTCACCGCCGAGTCGGGCGCGGCCACCAAGGTCTACCTCGCGGCCAACCCGTCGCACCTCGAGGCCGTCGACCCGGTGCTCGAGGGCATCGTGCGCGCCAAGCAGGACCGCATCGACCTCGGCGGGGACGGCTTCTCCGTGCTGCCGATCCTCATCCACGGCGACGCGGCCTTCGCGGGCCAGGGCGTCGTGCCGGAGGTGCTCAACCTCGCCCAGCTGCGCGGCTACCGCACCGGCGGCACGATCCACGTGATCATCAACAACCAGGTCGGGTTCACCACCGGCCCGTCGTCGTCGCGCTCGACGACGTACGCCACCGACGTCGCCAAGGGCTACCAGGTCCCCGTTTTCCACGTGAACGGCGACGACCCGGAGGCGTGCGTCCGCGTCGCCGAGCTGGCGTTCGCCTACCGCGAGCAGTTCGACCGCGACGTGATCATCGACATGATCTGCTACCGCCGCCGCGGCCACAACGAGGGCGACGACCCCTCGATGACGCAGCCGCTGATGTACAACCTCATCGAGGCGAAGCAGTCGGTGCGCAAGCTGTACACGAAGAGCCTCGTGCAGCGTGGCGACATCACCGTCGAGGAGGCCGAGCAGGCGCTGCAGGACTACCAGGCGCAGCTCGAGCGGGTCTTCACGGAGACCAAGTCGTCCGGGGTGCCGTCGGCGCCCGACGGCGACGACGAGATCCTCGGCCTGGAGCGGCCCGAGTCCCAGCGTGCCGACGCCGGGACCATGGTGGGCTGGCAGACGGCGGTGCCGCACGCCGTCCTCGAGCGGGTCGGCAACGTGCACGTCAACGCCCCCGAGGGCTTCACCGTGCACCCGAAGCTGGGCCAGCTCCTCGAGAAGCGCCAGCTCATGAGCAAGGAAGGCGCCATCGACTGGGGCTTCGGCGAGCTCCTCGCGTTCGGGTCGCTGCTCATGGAGGGCACCCCGGTCCGGCTGGCGGGCCAGGACTCGCGCCGCGGCACGTTCGTGCAGCGGCACGCGGTGCTGCACGACCGCAACACGGGCGCCGAGTGGACCCCGCTGCTGTACCTGTCGGGCGACCAGGCCAAGTTCTGGGTCTACGACTCGTCGCTGAGCGAGTACGCGGCCCTCGGTTTCGAGTACGGCTACTCGGTCGAGCGCCCGGACGCCCTCGTGCTGTGGGAGGCGCAGTTCGGCGACTTCGTCAACGGGGCGCAGACCGTCATCGACGAGTTCATCTCGTCGGCGGAGCAGAAGTGGGCCCAGAACTCCTCGCTCGTCATGCTGCTCCCGCACGGCTACGAGGGCCAGGGCCCGGACCACTCGTCCGCGCGCATCGAGCGGTTCCTGCAGCTCTCGGCCGAGAACAACATGACGGTCGCCCAGCCGTCCACGCCGGCGTCGTACTTCCACCTGCTGCGCAAGCAGGCGTACGACCGGCCGCGGCGGCCCCTGGTCGTGTTCACCCCGAAGCAGCTGCTGCGCCTCAAGGCGGCGGCCTCGGCGGTCGAGGACTTCACGACCGGCACGTTCGAGCCCGTCCTGCCCGACATCACCGTGGACGCCGCGAACGTCGACCGGGTGCTGCTGTGCACGGGCCGGGTCTACTTCGACCTGGTCGCCGAGCGCCGCAACCGCTCCGACGAGCGCACCGCGATCGTGCGCCTCGAGCAGCTCTACCCGTTCCCGGAGGAGCAGATCAGGCGGGAGCTGGCGAAGTACTCGAACGCCGAGGTGCTCTGGGTGCAGGACGAGCCGGAGAACCAGGGCGCCTGGTCCTACCTGCACCTCGCTCTGCCGGAGGACCTGCCGCGCGTGGGCGTCGTGTCCCGCCCGGCCTCCGCGTCCACCGCCGCCGGCACCGCGCGCCGCCACCGCGAGGAGCAGGAGACGCTCGTCGCGCAGGCGTTCGACCGCTAGCCCCGTCGTCCCGGTTCCGGGACGAGAACGAGCCGGGGGCCACCGCATCGGAATGCGGTGGCCCCCGGCTCGTTCTCGTCGCGGCCCGGGCGGCGGAGGCGCTGCCCCGCTCACCCCGTGGCGACGGGACGGCTCACCACGCGTCGTGCACGTGCGCGCGGATGGCGTCGTCGTAGATCTCGCGGACGCCGGACGTGAACAGCGGGCCGAGGACGTCCACGTCGCCCGCCGCCGCGTTGGCCCGTGCCTGCTCCGGCGACCGGGCCCCGGGGATGACGGTCGACACGCCGGGCTGCTGCCAGACCCAGGCGATCGCCGCCTGCGCCGGCGTGAGGTCCTGCGCCAGCGCCGACCCGGCGAGGTCGGCGAACCGCGTGGCGGCGTCGACGCCGACCTCGAACGGGACCCCGGAGAACGTCTCTCCGACGTCGAAGGCCTTGCCCTCGCGGTTGAACGTCCGGTGGTCGTCCTCACCGAAGACGGTCTCCCGGGTGTACCGGCCGGACAGGAGCCCCGACGCGAGCGGGACGCGGGCGATGATCCCCACGCCCGCCTCGGACGCCGCGGGCAGCACCCGCTCCAGCGGCTTGAGCCGGAACGCGTTGAGGATGATCTGCACGGTCGCCACGTTCGGGCGCGCGATCGCGGTCAACGCCTCCTCCACGGTCTCCACCGAGACGCCGTAGGCGGCCATGACACCCTCGTCGACGAGGGTGTCGAGCGCGTCGTACACCTCGTCGTCGGAGTAGACCGAGGTCGGCGGGCAGTGCAGCTGCACCAGGTCGATCCGGTCGGTCCCCAGGTTGGTGCGCGACCGGTCCGTCCACTGCCGGAAGTGCTCCAGCACGTAGTTCTCCGGGACCTGGTCCATGCGGCGGCCCATCTTGGTCGCCACGGTCAGGTCGGCGTCGGGGTGGGCGGCACGGAACGCGCCGACGGCCTGCTCGGAACGACCGTCCCCGTAGACGTCGGCGGTGTCGTAGAACGTCACCCCCGCCTCCAGCGACGCCTCGAGCACGGCCCGGGCCTGGTCGTCGTCGACCGTCCCCCAGTCCGCGCCCAGCTGCCACGTGCCCAGGCCGACCACCGACACGAGACGGCCGGTGCGGCCGAGAACCCGCTTGTTCATCGTTCCTCCGTTCGTGGGGCGCGCCCCCGGGCCGCCTCCGATCCGGGCCCGGCGCACCGGGCCCGCACTTCTGCTCCCCTACGCTACGTCGCCCGCGCCGTCGGGGCGTGCCGACTACGGTGTGAGCGTGAACACCGAGATTCCCGCCACTCCCGCTCCCGCCCCTCCGTCGGGCGCCCAGCACCACCTGGTGCACGGCGACCAGCGCGCGACCGTCGTCGAGGTCGGCGCCATGGTGCGCGAGTACTCCGTCGGCGGCCGCGACGTCTTCGTCCCGTTCGACCTGGACGAGGCCGCCCCCGTCTTCAACGCCGCGGTGCTGGTCCCGTGGCCGAACCGGCTGCGCGACGGCCGCTACCGCGCCGACGGCGCCACGCACCAGGTCGCCGTCAGCGAGCCCGACCGCGGCACTGCCCTGCACGGGCTGGCCTGCTGGTACCGCTGGGAGCCCGTCGCGGTCACCGACGACGCGGTCACGCTCGAGCTCGCGCTGCCGGCGCAGAAGGGCTGGCCGTTCCAGCTCGTGACGACCGTCACGTACCGCCTGTCGGACGCCGGGCTCGGCGTCGAGGTGCGGACTCGCAACGTCGGGGCCGGCACGGCCCCGTACGGCGTCGGTTTCCACCCGTGGCTGTCCACCGGCGGCGCGCCGCTCGACGAGTGCACCGTCCGCCTGGACGCGACGACGCACGTCACCGTCGACGACCGCCTGCTCCCCACGGGCACGGAGCCCGTGGCGGGGCCCTACGACCTGCGCGAGACGCGCACCCTGGCCGGCCTGGACCTCGACGACGCCTGGACCGGGGCCACCCGCGACGCCGACGGCCTGTCGTGGGCGCGGCTCGGCTGCCCCGACGGCCGGACCGCGGCCGTGTGGATGGACGACTCGATGGACTGCTGGCAGGTGTGCTCCGCCGACCACATCGCGGGCCACGAGCGCTTCGGGCTGGCCGCCGAGCCGATGAGCTGCGTCGCCGACGCCTTCAACACGGGCGACCGGCTGGTCCTGCTCGCCCCCGGCGACGAGCACACCGTGCGCTGGGGTGCGACCCTGCTGTGACGGCGTGGGAGACGCGGGCGGCGCGCCCGCGTGCCCGAGAATGCGTGACGGGCCCTGCGGACAGGCCCCGGGCAAGGACGGACAGGACGGTGGAGTGGTGAGCCAGACCGAGGTGCGCATCTGCGTGGTGGGCGACGAGCTCAGCGTCGGTGTCGGCGACGCCCGCGCGCTGGGGTGGACCGGGCGGGTCATGGCCCGGACCCGGTTCGACCGCCCGGCGATGGCGTTCACGCTCGCCGTGCCCGGGGAGACCTCGTCCCAGCTCGGCGCCCGCTGGCAGGCGGAGACGGAGAGCCGGTTCGGCCCCGAGTCCACCTGCGAGAACCGTCTCGTGGTCGCGCTCGGCCGCCACGACGTCGCGTCGGACCTGTCGGTGGCCCGCTCCCGGCTCAACCTCGCGAACGTCCTCGACGTCGCGGAGACGAGCCGGGTGCCCACGTTCGTGGTCGGCCCCCCGCCCGGGCGGCCGGAGGACGGCGAGCGGATCGCGGAGCTGTCGGCGGCGTTCGCGGACGTCGCGGCGCGGCGCCGCGTGCCGTACGTGGACACCTACACGCCGCTCGCCCAGCACGAGCAGTGGCTGGCCGACCTCGCGACCAACGGGAGCACCTACCCAGGGCAGGCCGGGTACGGCCTGATGGCGTGGCTGGTGCTGCACACCGGCTGGCACGCATGGCTGGGCCTCCCCGGCGACGAGTGACGCCGGGGCGGCCCCGCCGCGGTCAGCGGCGGTCGACCGTGACGCGGGCGCTGGTCACCGTGGCCGACAGGTAGGCGGCGGGCTCGCCGCCGGACGCCTGCTCGGCGTGGTCCACGACCAGGGTGGTCCCGCTGCTGGGCACCACGGACCCGTCCACGACGACCTGGCCCGACGCCCCCCGCACCTTGAGGTTCACGGGGGTGCCCGGCGCCAGCCGCACGTCCAGCGTGCCGGAGACGGTCCGGGCGTTGACCATGGGGCTCGTGCCGGCGGCCGCCGTGATGCTCGTCGCTCCCGAGGCCGCGGTGACCGACACGCGCGCCAGGGCGCCGTCGAGCGACAGCGCCCCGGAGACCACCGACGCCGAGACGTCACCGGTGTGCCCGGCGGCGGTCAGGTCGCCGGAGACCGCCCGCAGCGCCAGCGGGCCGGTCGTGCCGTGCGTGCGCACGGAGCCGGTCACGGTCCGCACCGCGACGGCTCGGCCCCCGGTGACCTCGACGTCGGCGTCGATCGTGCCGACGTCGACCGCGGACCCTGGCGGGACCACGACGCGGACGACGGCGCGCTCGGTCTGCGTGAGGTTCGACAGCCTGCTGCGCACGGCGTCGACCCACGTCCGGTCGTACCCGACCCGCAGCCGGTCACCCTCCCGCACGACCTGCAGCGGGCGCGCGCCGACCTCGAGCACCTCCACCCGCGTGGTGGTGGCCGCCGGGTCCGTGACCATCTCGGCGCGGCCGCCCTGCAGGCGCACCGTCGCGCCCGTGACGCCCTCGACGTCGATGGTCTGGGGGGCGGCGACCGCCCAGGTCTCGGTGCTCATGCGGGCTCCTCGTGCTCGGTGCGGCGCCGGGGTCTCCGGCTCCCGCCGGTGGGGTCGGGGCGGACTCCCAGCCTGCCAGAGCAGGGCCGCCCCGCGGATCGGGGACGACCCTGAGATCCGGTCGGGTGCGGGGCGAGGACCGGCGGTGTGGGATCATGAGGGCGACCTTCGTCCACCGTCCGTGAGGAGACCACCATGAGCAAGCGCGGCAACAAGCGCCGTGCCCGCAAGGGCAAGGCAGCGAACCACGGCAAGCGTCCCAACGCCTGAGGACCCTTGCCCGAACGACGGAGGGGTGGAGCACGACGCGTCGTGCTCCACCCCTCCGTCGTTCTCGCGCCTCCGTGAGGGCTACCGCGCGAGGACGGTGATCTGCTCGTGGATGCGCAGCCGCAACGTCTCGGGCGCCCGCTCGGCGCAGGACCGCTTCACGAGCTGCTTGACGAGCTCCTCGACGCTCAGCTCCGCGAGGCACGGCGAGCAGTGCGCCACGTGGGCCCGCATGCGTCGCTCGTCCGCCGGCGTCATCTCCGAGTCGAGGTACTCGTACAGGTGCACGAGCGCGTGCTCGCACTCGTTCTCCCCCTCGGCGGGTTCGTGCGGGATGGGGGTGATCGGGTCGGTCATGACTCTCCTCCACGAGCCGCGACCAGCCCACGCCGTGCCGCGTAGTCGGCCAGCAGCTCACGCAGCTGCCGTCGGCCACGGTGCAGCCGGGACATCACCGTCCCGATCGGCGTGCCCATGATCTCGGCGATCTCCTTGTACGGGAACCCCTCGACGTCGGCGTAGTACACGACCATGCGCCGGTCCTCGGGCAGCTCGGCCAGCGCGCGCTTGACGTCGGAGTCCGGCAGCCGGTCGAGGGCCTCGGCCTCCGCGGAGCGCAGTCCCTGCGACGTGTGCGACGCCGCCCGGGCGATCTGCCAGTCCTCGATCTCCTCGGCCTGCGACTGCTTCGGCTCGCGCTGCTTCTTGCGGTAACTGTTGATGAACGTGTTGGTGAGGATGCGGTACAGCCAGGCCTTGAGGTTCGTGCCGGGCTTGTACTGGTGGAACGCCGCGAACGCCTTCGCGAACGTCTCCTGCACGAGGTCCTCCGCGTCGGCGGGGTTGCGCGTCATGCGGAGCGCCGCCGAGTAGAGCTGGTCCAGGTACTGCAGGGCGTCGGCCTCGAACCGGGCGGCGCGGGCTGCGCTCGACTCCGCCTCGGGGGCGCGCTCGGTGTCCTCGGGGATCTCGTCGACCTCCGGGTCCCGCGCGCTCTCCGTGTTGTCGGTCATCACCTGCGAGCCTAGTGGAGTCACTCGGCCTGGTCCTCCGGTCCACTCGACGTCGGGAGCGGGTGTCGCTGCCGTACGCGCCTCGTGCAGGGCGCCGGCGGGGACGGCGAACAGCCGCACGTGCTGCGCGGAGTCGTCGCGCCCGACGGGCGAGGGCGCGCTGATCGAAAGGGCTGTCACACGTGCTGCAACCGACGAGCCCGCCTCGGCATTCCCGGCCGCCCGGCGGATACCGGCCGCCCGAGGATCACGCGGTGCTCGCGGCGGAGGCCAGCACCGACGCGACGACGCCGCCCAGCGTCGGCAGCGCCACCCGGCCGCGCAGCCGGTCTCCGCGACCGCTCACGCGTCGCGCGAGCACCAGGACCGTCACCGCGGCCGCCACCGCCACGCCCGCACCGAACCAGAGGTAGCGGGCCGCCTGCGCATGGTCGCTCTCGGTGGGCACCGACCCGAAGAACCCCGCGAGGGTGATCGTCGCCGCGAAGCCCGACCAGAGGGGCACCACCAGGAGCCCGAGGGACGCCACGAGCCAGGCGAGCGGCCCCTCCCAGCGCAGGCCTCCGTCGCCCGGCCCGGCACCCGGGCCCTCCACCGTGCCGACCCGCCCGGGCGTTCCCGAGACGCCGCGCCGGGAGTCCCTCCGGGCGACCAGCCACCGGCCGGCCCCGGCCGCGACCCCGGCCTCGAGCCACGCGAACCCCGTCGTCCCCGGCACCACGGCCCAGCGGGCCAGCTCGAAACCCAGGACGGCCCCGGCCGCGGCGAACGCCGCCACCTGGACCCACGTCTCCTGCCGGACGACGAGAGCCGCCAGCAGCGCGGCACCGGGCACCCCCAGGACGACCGTGACGACGAGCCGGACCACGAACATGCTCGTCAGGCCGGCGGGCGGCCAGACGCCTCGGCCGGACGCGGCGAGGACCAGCACGGTCGTCACCACCGAGATTGCGAGTGCCCACGCGCAGACACGCCACCCCGTCGACCATGCTCGTGCGGACGGTCCACCCTGCGTCGCCTCTGTCATACCCGGATGCAACCGGGCCGCGGACGGCGGGTCAAGGGCGGAGGTGCGGGGAGGGCCGGGCCCACCCTCGACGGCGCGCCTGGGGCGGCGAGAGGCCCCGCCCTCTGCCACAGTGGGCCCATGCTGCTGCGTCGTATCGCCCGACCCCTCCTGGCCGCCCCCTTCGTGTACGACGGCGTGCAGGCCGCCCTGCACCCCGACGACCATGTCGAGGCCGCGAGCGAGGGCGCGGCGCTCGTCACCGACGCGCTCGGCGCCGAGCCGCTGAGCGAGCGTCGGGTCGCGCTCCTCGTCCGCGCCCACGGGGCCGCGACCGCCGCCGCCGGGCTGCTGCTCGCGGTGGGGCGGACCCCGCGCACCGCCGCGCTCGCGCTCGCCGCGCTCACCGCGCCGCTCGCCGTCGCGCACCAGCCGTTCACGGCACCGCGCGACCAGCGCGGCGCCCGCACCGACGCGTTCGTCGCCGACCTCGGCAAGATCGGCGCCGCGGTGATCGCCGGGGTCGACCTCGAGGGCCGCCCCGGCCTCACCTACCGCGTGCGGGCGGCGCGCACCCGCGCGGGCAAGGCCACCGAGCGGGCGGCGGAGAAGTCCGCCCACCAGACCCACGAGATCACCCGGGACGCCGCGCGGAAGGCGGAGAGGCTGGCCGACAAGGTCCCGTCGCGCGGCTGACCCGCCGTCGCGGCCCGAGACACGCCGTCCCCCGGCGAGCACGGTGAACTAGCCTCGGTGGCATGAGCGCACCCGAACCGGCACCTCCCCGCACCGACGCCTGGCCCGCCCCCCTCGCGGACGGCCGGCTCGACGCCATGGTCGAGGTGCCCGGTTCCAAGTCGCTGACCAACCGCGCTCTCGTCCTCGCCGCTCTCGCCGACGGGCCCGGGACCCTGCGCGGCGCGCTGCGCTCCCGGGACGCCGACCTCATGATCGGCGCGCTGCGCACCCTCGGCACGGACGTCGTCGAGGGCGCAGAGCCCGGCATCCTGCACGTCACGCCCGGCACGCTGCGCGGCGACGTGGACGTCGACACGGGTCTGGCGGGGACCGTCATGCGGTTCCTCCCGCCGGTCGCCGCGCTCGCCGACGGTCCGGTCCGATTCGACGGCGACCCCGAGGCGCGGGTGCGGCCGATGCGGCCGGTCCTGGCGGCGCTGCACGCCCTGGACGTGCGGGTCACCGGCGAGGGCGGCGAGCTGCCCGCGCACCTGCCGTTCACGGTGCACGGCACGGGACGGGTCGCCGGCGGCGCCGTGGACGTGGACGCGTCGGCGTCCTCGCAGTTCGTCTCGGGTCTCCTGCTCGCGGCGGCGCGGTTCGAGCGCGGCCTCACACTGCGGCACGTGGGCACGACGCTGCCGAGCCTGCCGCACATCGAGATGACGGTCGCCACCCTGCGCGAGGTCGGCGTCGAGGTCGACGACTCGCGCGACGGCATCTGGCAGGTCGCGCCGGGCCCCGTCGCCGCACGCGACGTGCGCGTGGAGCCGGACCTGTCCAACGCCGCCCCGTTCCTGGCCGCGGCGCTCGTCGCCGGCGGCACGGTGCGCGTGCCCGGGTGGCCGGCCTCGACCACCCAGCCCGGCGCGCTCGTGCCCGAGCTCCTCGCCCGCATGGGCGCCGAGGTCCACCGGGACGGCGACGTCGTCGCGGTGACGGGCACGGGCGAGATCCACGGCATCGACGTCGACCTGCGCGCCGCGGGCGAGCTCGCCCCGACCTTCGCCGCACTGGCCGCGCTGGCGGACTCCCCCAGCCGGCTGCGGGGCATCGCGCACCTGCGGGGGCACGAGACCGACCGCCTGGCGGCCCTGGCCACGGAGATCACCCGGCTCGGCGGGCGCTGCGAGGAGACCCGGGACGGGCTGGTCGTCACCCCCCGCCCGCTGTCCGGCGCCGAGTTCCGCACCTATGCCGACCACCGGATGGCGACCTCGGGCGCCCTCCTCGGGCTCCGGGTCCCGGGCCTGCGGGTGGAGGACGTCGGCACCACCGCCAAGACCCTGCCCGGGTTCGCCGGCATGTGGGAGCGGATGCTGGGACGCACCCCCGGCAGCCCCCTCGGCAGCAGCGAGGCCGTCGCCTGATGGCCCGGCGCGTCCGCGACGAGCACGCGCAGTACGCCCGCCCCTCCAAGCGGGGCACCCGGCCGCGCACCAAGCAGCGGCCCGAGCACGCCGACGCCGTCACCGCCCTGGTGACCGGCGTGGACCGCGGCCGGTACACCCTCGTCGTGGACGGCGGCGGGGACGACGAGCGGGCGGTCCTGGCCATGAAGGCCCGCGAGCTCACGCGAACGCGCGTCGTCGTCGGCGACCGGGTCGACGTCGTGGGCGACACCTCCGGCGACGAGGGGACTCTCGGGCGGATCGTCCGCATCAACGAGCGCACGTCGGTGCTGCGTCGCACCGCCGACGACACCGACCCGTACGAGCGGATCGTCGTCGCCAACGCCGACCAGCTCGTCGTCGTCACCGCGCTCGCCCAGCCCGAGCCACGCACCGGCATGATCGACCGGTGCGTCGTCGCCGCGTACGACGCGGGCATGGCGGTGCTGCTGTGCCTGACCAAGGCCGACCTCGCCTCCCCGGACGCCCTGCGGTCGCTGTACGAGCCCATCGGGGTGGACGTCGTCGTGACGCGCCGCGACGATCCCGCGTCGGTCGAGGAGGTGCGCGCCCGCCTCGCCGGCCGCACGTCGGTGCTCGTGGGCCACTCCGGCGTCGGCAAGTCGACCCTCATCAACGCGCTCGTGCCCGCGGCGGACCGCGCGACCGGCGTCGTCAACGACGTCACCGGGCGCGGCCGCCACACCTCCACCTCCGCGGTCGCGCTGCGCCTGCCCGTGGCGCCCCACGGCACGGGCGGCTCCGAGACCGGGGCGGACACCGATGTCGACGGCTGGGTGATCGACACCCCGGGCGTCCGGTCCTTCGGCCTCGCGCACGTGGAGACGGCTCACCTGCTGGCCGCGTTCGAGGACCTGGACGAGGTCGCCACCGCGTGCCCGCGCGGCTGCACGCACGCCGCGGACGCGCCCGACTGCGCGCTCGACGACTGGGTCGCCGGCTCCCCCGACGAAGCCGTCCGCGCCGCGCGGACGGCGCGCCTGACGTCGTTCCGCCGCCTGCTCGCCTCCCGCGCCGGCGGGTCGGACTGACGACGCCGGGGCGTGTCCGCACACCGTTCGAGCAGTTTCGTTCGGCACGCCCACCCGGCACCCGGCGTCTCGGTCCGCGCGCCTGGGTGCCCACCCGGCGCCCGGGCCGATAGCGTGAGGCCGTGCCCCACACTCAGCCGACTTCCAGCCCGACCAGCGGACCCGAGCGCACGTACGAGGACGACCTGCGCCTGGCCCACGTGATCGCCGACCAGGTGGACGCCATCACCATGGACCGGTTCAAGGCCGTGGACCTGCACGTGGAGCGCAAGCCCGACGACACGCCCGTCAGCGACGCCGACCGCAGCGCGGAGGAGTTCATCCGCGCCCAGCTGCACCGGGCGCGCACCCGGGACGCCGTCGTCGGCGAGGAGTACGGGTCGGCGGGGAGCGGCGCGCGGCGCTGGATCATCGACCCGATCGACGGGACGAAGAACTTCGTGCGCGGCGTGCCCGTGTGGGCGACGCTCATCGCCCTGGCCGACGGCGAGGAGGTCGTCATGGGGCTGGTCTCGGCTCCCGCGCTGGGTCGGCGCTGGTGGGCGGCGAAGGGCTCGGGGGCCTGGACCGGCAAGTCCCTCGCCGCAGCGACGCGGATGTCCGTCTCCGGCGTGGAGAACCTCGGCGACGCCTCGTTCGCGTACTCGTCGCTCTCCGGGTGGGAGAAGCACGACAAGCTCGCCGGCTTCCTCGACCTCACCCGCCAGTGCTGGCGCACCCGCGGGTACGGCGACTTCTGGTCCTACATGCTCGTGGCGGAGGGCGCGGCGGACGTGGCCGCCGAGCCCGAGCTCGAGGTGTACGACATGGCAGCGCTCGCTCCCATCGTCACCGAGGCCGGCGGCCGCTTCACTTCGCTCGACGGCGAGCCGGGGCCGTGGGGCGGCAACGCCCTGGCCTCCAACGGCCACCTGCACGGCAAGGCCCAGGTCTACCTCGGCTGATGTTGTGAGCAGGTTCGTCACTCGCGGCGGAGGAGCTCCGGTGTAAGGCGGACCCGGGTCAGCGGAAGCGTCGCGAGCGCCACGAGCAGACCGCCGACGCCGAGCACGCCCGCGAGCATCGCCCAGCGTTCGACCGTCACGGACTCCGGGCCGGCCATCTCGGCCAGCCGCGTGTACGCGACGACCAGCAGGCAGCCGGACCCGACGCCGAGCACGGCGGCCGCGACCGTCGGAACCAGCACCTGGACCAGCTGTCCGGCGCGCAGCACCCGGCCCGGCACCCCCACGACGAGCTGCCGGGCCACGGTCCGGCGCCGTTCGACCGCGCGGTCCGCCGCGGTCAGCGCCAACACCAGCAGGCCGACGGCGAGCGAGACCCCGGCGAGGGAGAACACCGCGGCGCGCACCTCGGCGACGTACTCGACGTCGTCTGTCGGGTACGGGAAGGCGACGTAGCCGTGCTCGTCGGCCCAGGCCACCACGGCCTCCTGGACCTCGACTCCTCCGTCGGCGACGACCTCCGCGCTCGTCGGCGGACCGACGAGGTCATCGGCCAGCGCCTCGGGGACGAACGCCACGTAGCCCTCCGGGTAGACCCACCGGTCCACCTGCGCCCGTGCATCGACGACGATCGGCGCCGACCCCGGCTCGAAGGAGCGCTGGGGTTCCGGTGGGCCCCCGTCCTCGGCCGTCGCGACGATCGGTGCGGTGAGGTCGCGTTCCGACGGCGGCGGTGCCACATCCCCGTATCCGCCGTCGTGGGTGATCCATGCGGCGTGCGCGTCGTCGCAGCCGGACTGCTCGAGCACGAGCGACAGGTCGGCGCACGTGCCGACGAAGATGCTCGCGCACCCCGAGATGTCGGCCTCGGGGTCGCAGGGGGTGCTCGCCGTCCGCGCCGTCACCACGCCCTGCACCCCGGGAACCGTGTCGAGCGCCCGCAGGGCCGCCGGGTCGAAGGCCTTCTCGTCGCCGGACGCGGTGCGGGCCATCGCATGGATCTTCTGCGGCCCCGCCTCCAACGACTGCAGCGTGTAACGGTACTGCGGTGTCGATTCGAACGCGGCAACCACCCCGAGCGCGCCCGCGGCGAGGAAGACCGCGACCCCCAGCCCGGCCACGACCCGCGACGCACCCGCGGGATCCGTCTCGACCGCCCGCCCGGCGAGCACGGCAGCCGTGCCGCGCGAACGCACCAGCCACCGGGCCGACCAGGCTGTCATCAGCGGCGTCGCGACAGCGATCCCCACGGCCGCGAGGACTCCGCCGCCGAGCAGCAACGGCTCGGGCGGAACGCCGTCGCCGGCATAGGGGCCGGCCCTGCTCGCCCACCACAGCAGCGCCAGTCCCAGGCCGAGCACGGCGAGCCGTCCGGGCTGCGGCGTCCGCGGCGCGGACTCCGACCGGGCCCGGCCAGGCAGCTCGCGGTTCCACGACGCCCCCGTCCCCACGACCATGGACAGCACGGCGACGGTCGCGACGACGGCGGCCGCGCTCCCCCACGTCACCTGCAGCGGCTGGGCGAGCCATCCGGCCGCGACCGCCGCCGCGCTCGCCGCGGGCGCGCCGAGCGCGGCGACGACGGCCCCGGCGGTCGCACCCGCGAGCGCCAAGGCGCCGTTCTCGACGGCGGCGACGGTCCGCGTGCGCGCGGGGGTCACGCCGATCATCCGCAACGCGGCCAGGCGCCGGTCGCGCACGCCGGACGACAGGCGCCCGACGGTCACGAGCAGCACGACCGCGGGGAGCAGCAGGAACAGGTCGATCCCGAGGAGCTGCACGCGCGCCTGCGCGCGGGCGACCGGGTCGGGATAGGCGGCCACCAGGAGCGCCAGCGCCACCACGAGCAGCACGACGCCGACCGCGTTGCCCGCCGCGATCGACCAGGCGCGCAGCGGCCCGCCCGCCCGCGCCAGCCGCAGGCCGAGGGTGACGACGGCGCTCACGCGCGGGCCGCCATCGTCGTGCCGCCGCTGCCCGCAAGCTCCCCGGACCCGCCGACGACGCGGCCGTCACGCAGCAGCACGTCACGGTGCGCCCAGGAGGCGACGCGCATCTCGTGCGTCACGAGCAGCACGGCCGTCCCTTGTCGTGCCGCGGCGGCGACGAGCGCCTCCAGCACCAGCTCCCCGGTCGTCGTGTCCAGAGATCCGGTGGGTTCGTCGGCGAGGACGACCGGTGGCTCGTGCACGAGCGCCCGGGCGACGGCGGCTCGCTGCGCCTGACCGCCGGAGACCTCGCTCAGCCGCTTGTCCGCGTGGGCGGCGACGCCGAGCAGGTCGAGCATCGCGGTGGCGCGCGCTCGGGCAGCGGTGGCCCGGACCCCGGTGAGGCGCAAGGGCAGCTCGACGTTCTCCGCGACGGTCAGCTCCGGCACGAGGTCGCCGAACTGGAACACGAACCCGAGCTGCCGCAGCCGCAGGTCGGAGCGCCGTCGTTCGGACAGGGTGTCGATCCGCCGTCCGGCCAGCCACACCTCGCCGCCGTCGGGCCGCAGCAGCCCGGCGAGCAGGTGCAGCAGGGTGGACTTGCCCGATCCCGAGGGGCCGAGCAGCGCGACGACCTCCCCTTCCTCGAGGGCGAGGTCGACGTCGTCCAGCACCGGCGTCGGGCCGAAGGCGTGCCGCAGCCCTCGCCCGGTGAGCACGGCGCTCATCGTCCGGCCTCCCGCACCTGGTCGACGATGGTCGTCAGCCGCGCGGACGCCAGCTCGATCCAGCGCAGGTCGGCTTCGAGGTGGGCGATCTCGTAGTCGCCGGCGAGCCGGTCGACGACGTCCCCGGCCCGGCGGGCGGCGGTGAGGGCGCGCATCCGGTCGAGGTACACCCGGCGGTGCTCGTCGAGGATCGTCTCCGCGGGCCGGCCCGCGGCGATGGCCAGGACGACCCGGGTGAAGAGCTCGGACGGACGCCCGCCCGGCGGGTGCGGGGTGGCGAGCCACTGGTCCAGCTCCGTGACGCCGGCCGGCGTGATGGCGTAGACCTTCCGCTCGCCGCCGGCCCCCGGCTCGACACCGACGCCGGACGCCAGCCCGTCGCGTTCCAGCCGCGCCAGGGTGGCGTACACCTGGCCGTACTTGAGCTCGCGCTCGTGCCCGAGCAGGGCGTCGTAGCGGCGTTTGAGGTCGAACCCGTGCGTGGGCCCGTCGTCGAGCAGGGCGAGCATCGCCATCGGTACCGTCATGGGCATAACATACACCGAGTGTATACACCGAGTGCACACAGGAGGCGTTGCAGGCGCGATCTCGGGGACAATCCGCGACCGGATCGTCCCCGAGATCGCGCTCACAACGTCAGGGGCGGGGGACCTGGTGGACCTCGGTCGCGTCGTACCAGAGCAGGTCGCGGTCGGTCACGCGCTGCAGCGCGTCGTCCAGGACCTCGTCCGTGGCGGCGGCGCGCGAGGCCACGCCTTCGGCGTCGCTCTCGGCGTCCGCGGCGGCCAGCACCGCACGGACGTCCGCGGCGGCCTCCGGCTCGTCGGCGTGCACCGCGACGATCGCCGCTCCGGGGACGGCGGCCACGTCGACGCCGCTGGGCGGGACGTCGTCGCCGGCAGCCTCGCTCACGGCCGCGCGGGCGACGTCCGCCGAGACCACGACCCGCAGCGGCACCGCGCCGCCGCGGGCGGCGACCAGAGCGAGCGAGTCGTCCGCCGCCGCGAGGAACGCGGCGTACTCGCGCGCCTCCTCGTCGTCGTCCGGCAGGGCCTCCGCGAGGGCCTCCGTGTCGGCGTGGGCGCGGCGGGCGGGCACGTCCCACCGGGCCCCTCCGGCCGAGACGACCGCGGAGGCGAGCTCGTCGAGCGTGGCTGGCACGTAGATGCGCATGGGTTCAGTCTGCACCGACGTGCGCGGCGGCGACCTCGCGGACCCGGTCGGTGAGCCGAGCGAACCCCTCGCGCGCGGGCGATGCCGGCGCGTGCTCGGCCAGCGTGCGGCCCGCGAGCAGCGCCGCGTCGAGGGCGGGCACGTCGTCCGGCACGACCTGGACGTCGTCGAGCCCCGCGTAGCGCGACAGCGCGTCACGGACCACCTGCTCGGGCCTCGGGCCCACGGCGGACGCCCGCACCCGGTTCGCGACGACGACCCGTGGCGCCGCGACGGGCACCGGCACCTCGGCCAGCTCCTCCAGCCCCCGCACCAGGCGCTGGACCCCGATCGGGTCGGCGCCGCCAACGGCCACGACGACGTCCGCCGCCTGCAGCGCGGCGAGGGTGGCCGCGTTGCGCTGCGGCGCGTACGTGTCGTACATGAGCAGCTCGTCGGACTCCAGCACCGGCCCGCAGTCCACCACCGTCCACTCGGCGAGCTCCCGGGCCCGCTCCAGGACCACCTCCAGCGCGCTGGCGGGCAGCTCGGGCCACCGCGCCGCGCGCGTGATGCCGGTCAGCACGCGCAGCCGGCCGGCGACCACCGGGCTGTGCCGGGCGAGGCCGGGCACGTCGAGCGTCCCCTGGCCGGCCATCCGTGCCGCCGCGGCGAGCCCGGGGGCGTCGTCCAGCATCCCGAGCCGCGTCGCCACCGACGAGCCGTAGGTGTCGGCGTCCACGAGCAGGCTGGTCCGCGCCGGCGTGTCGGCCTCGGCCCGCCGCCGATCACGGCGGGAGTGCCGCCGACCCGTCGACCGCGCCAGGCCCGCGAGGTCGGCGGCGACCTCCACGGCCGTCGTCGTGCGTCCGGGCGCGCCCACGGGCCCCCACACGGCGACGACGGTGCCCCTGCGCCCGGGCTCGGGTACGGGCGCTTCCGCGCCAGGCTGGTCGGCCTGGCGACCCGGGTCGTCCGCGGGGTGGTCGAGGAGCAGGTGTGCCGGCCCGGGCCCCGGCGTGCCCGGCCCGGTGTCGGCGCCCGGACCCGCCGGGACGGCGGCGGCGTCGCGCACCGCCGCGAGGACCGAGGCGTCGTCGGCCGTCTCCAGCACGACGTCGACGCCGAGCGCCCGCAACCGCTCGACGGGCGCGTGCCCGTCGCCGATCGCCACCACGCGCACGCCGGCGCCGTGCAGCCGCCCGACCGTGTCCCGGTCCAGGCCGGGCAGCTCGGCGGAGGTCACGGCGACGGTCCCCGCCCCGGCCGCCGCCGCGGCCAGCAGCTCGGCGACGTCGCCGCAGCGGCGGGTCACGGTGGCGCCGGAGCCCGGCGCACCCAGCGCGAGGACGACATCGGTCTCGGCGGGCCCCTGCACCGCACACAGGACCGTGAGGTTCCCAGCCATCAGGAGACGTCCCCGGCCCGCGGCACGACGGTCACGCTGTCCGGCGAGCCGAGCGCCTTGAGCACGGCGGGCAGCCGGTCGGTGCCCACGAGCACGTGCAGCGTCGCGCCACCGTCGACGACCAGGCCGCTGCCGGCGGCGTCGACCTGCTCGACCACGACCCCGCGGACGACCGCCTTCGGCTCGCCCACCGCCTGGGTGGACCCGCTCGGCGCCTGCGGGACCGACCACAGGTCGACGACGGAGCCCGGCGCGACGCGCTCCGAGACCGCCTGGTCCACGGGCACCGCCACGGACCGCACGTCGACGTCCTCGGCGGAGCCGACCGCGCTGCGCGCGACGAGCTCGCCCGGGTCGACCACCCGCAGGGCCACGACGTCCTCGGGCAGGGGCTCGTCCGCCCGCAGGTACAGCTCGGCGCCGGGGTCGAGCCGGACGTCCACCGTGCGCAGGTGCTCGACGTCGACCGGCTCGCCCGGCGTGAGCGCCGCGTCGGCGGCGTAGACGGGCACCGTCCGCCCCGCGGCGGCGACGGCCCAGGAGCCGAGCGCGACCGCCGCGGCGACGATCACCACCCCGACGACGAAGCGGGGGTCGCGCCACGACGGGCGCCGCAGCCGCGGGGCCACGGGGGCGGGCAGGTGGTCGGTGCTCACGGGCGTTCCCTCCGGAGTTGGTGACATCGGGCGCCTCGTCGCGCCCCGCACCCATCATCCGCGATCCTCGCGGTGCTCCTGACCACTCCTGTGGACAACCACCATGAACCACGACTCCTCGTGTGCCAGACTTCCCCTATGACCACCCGGTTCCTGTCGCTCGCGGACGTGCAGGAGATGCTCAGCATCTCCAGCACGCAGGCGTACTCGCTCGTGCGCTCGGGCGAGCTGCCGGCGATCCAGGTCGGGCCCAAGAAGGTCTGGCGAGTCGAGGCCAGCAAGCTCGAGGAGTACATCGAGCGGCAGTACGCCCGCACCCGGGAGCGCATCGCCTCGGGCGACCTCTGAGCGCTCGCCTCTGGGCCTTCCGAGGCCCGAGCGCCCGCGTCACGATCCGCTGACGCGCAGCACCGCCGCGAACGGCACGGTGCGCACGACGGGCCGCGCCCGGTCGGTCTCCTCGACGTCGAGATGATCCGCGCCGACCCTGCCGATCCGGCCGGCCACCTCCCCGCCGAGCGTGCGCACGAGCACGCGGGCACGGTCCCGCTGCAGCCCGCGGAGCACGTGGCCGAGCCCGAGGCGGTCGGTCCGCGCGGTCGACGGCGTGCCGTGCCGGCCGAGCCCGACGACGGCCGCGACCGCCGACCGCGGCACCAGATGCTGCGCGGGCCCGTGCGCGCCGTGCCCCTGCAGCAGCAGCCACGCGTCGGCGACGCGGACGAGCCGCCCCTCGACGCCCTCCCGGTCGAGCAGCTCGACGCGGAGGGGCCGGCCGACCACGGCGCGGAGGCGGTCGGTGAGGCCGATCGACGCCTGCTCGGCGCGAGTCAGGTCGGCGACCACCCCCTCGCGCTCGGCCGCCTCCTCGGCGGCGAACCGCGCCTCGAGGTCGGCGAAGAGGAGCTCCCACCGGGTCGGGCTCGTGCCGGTCATCGATCTCCCTCGTCGCGCTCGCCGGACGCCCACAGCATGCCCGGGGTGGACAAGCCGGCACCAGTCCGCTTGAATATCCGCCATCAGACATCATCAAACAGCATCAAACGGCATCACTGGTGATGATCGATCACCTGTGGTGGCGGACAAAGGAGAACCGATGCCCAGATCTGCCCGACGCGACGGCCGGGGCACCGGCCGTCTGGCGCTCGTGGCGGCGGCCGGCGCGACGGCGGCCGCGGCGCTCGCCCTCCGCCTCGCCGCCGTGACGGGCCTCCCCTCCGGGCACGCCGCCTCGACCCTGGGCACCCTGCCGGTCGAGGGCCTGGTCGAGGTGGGCGCGCTCGCCGCCGGGCTGCTCGCGGCCATGTGGCTGGCGCTCAGCGCGGCGGTCGCCCTGGGCTGCGTCGTCATGCACCGGCTGGGTGGCCGGTGGGCTGCGGGCGAGGCGGTGCTCGAGCGGGTCGCCCCCGCGGTCGTGCGGCGCCTGGCCCGCTCAGCCGTGGGCCTGGGGGTCGGCACCGGCCTGGCTCTCGCGCCCTCCGCAGCGCTGGCGGCCGACGACGCTCCGGCGGCCCCCGACCCCGCGTCCGCCGTGGCGGTGGTGGACCTCGGGTGGCAGCCCACGACCGGCGACGCGGACGCGGCGGGCGGGAAGGGGGCGACCGACGCCGTGGCCACCGTCGACGACGGCGACACCGTGGAGGCGGTGGAGGCGGGCTCGGCTGCGCATGCCGGCCCCGGCGGCGGCACGGCCGCCGAGCCGGGCATCACGCCGGCTCCGGCCGGCGACGCCTCGGTCGTGGCCCGGGACCTGCGCGGGACGACGCTCGCCGACGACGACACCGTCGTCGTGCTGCGCGGCGACACCCTGTGGGACATCGCGGCCGCCCGCCTCGCCGAGCACGGGGCGGCGGCGCCGTCGGACGCCGACGTCCTCGAGGAGATGACCCGCTGGCACCAGGCCAACCGCGACGTCATCGGCGCGGACCCTGACGTCATTCTGCCGGGCCAGGTCCTGCAGCCGCCCGGCTGAGCGCGCCCCGCCCTCCCCCGCCGGGCACACCGCCGGCGGGCCGCCCCTCACCGAGAGAGGTTCACCATGAGTACGACCAGCACCGAGGCACCGTCCGCCCCGGGCGGCAGCGTCGAGGCCGTCCCCACGGTCGGCACTCCGGGCGGGCGCACGGCAGCCCGCGTGACGGGCGCGCCGCGGCGCAGCCGCCCCGGCAGCTACCCGGAGACCGCGCGCCGGCCCCGGGTGCGCAAGGTGACGCTCGGGGCCACGCCGCAGCGGCGGCCCGTCCCGGCCGACGACGAGCCCGAGCCGCGGCCGCTCGCCACGCCGTGCACGGAGCCCCTGCCGGACCCCACGGCGCAGTGCTGCTCCATGGTCCGGGCCGCGGTGGAGGTGCTGCGCGGGGAGCGGCCCGCGCACCACCTGGCCCGCTGGGTCAGCCCGCAGGTGCGCGAGCAGCTCGTCGAGCGCGCGCAGCTGCTCCGCGCGGCGGCTCCCTCCGCCGGGCGGCGGGCGACGAGCCGTCCGGTCCTCGTGCGCCGGGTACGGCTCCTCCGCCTCGGGGACGACGCGGCCGAGGCCACGGTGGTGCTGGACGACGACGGCCGCGTGCGGGCCGCGGCCGTCCGGCTCGAGGCGCGGCGCGGCGTCTGGCGCGCCGTCGTCCTCGAGCTCGGCTGAGACGGAGGCGTCCTCACCTCACTCGTTGACGCCGTGGCAGACCTTGTACTTCTTGCCCGAACCGCACGGGCACTGCGCGTTGCGGGGCGTCCCGGGGAAGGTCCGGCCGTCGTTCTCCACGGCGGTGGCCTCGCCGTGCAGCGCCGCGCGGCGCGACCGCCGCGACGACGACCCGCCGGCGACCGACGTCGACCCGTCCTCGCTCGGCGCGGAGTACTGCAGCGCCTGGGGGCGCGGGGCCTCGAGGCCCTTGGCCACGAGCACGGGCTCGTCGTCGCCGGCGGCGGGGGCGGGCTCCGCCGGCGCCTCCTCCGTCTCGGCGGGGACGGGCTCGGACGGGCTCTCCTGCGCGGCGGGCTGCGCCGGGACCTCGGCCGGAGTCTCGGCGGCCGGCGCCGCGGGCGCCTGACCCCCGACGGCCGCGCTCGCGTCGGTGGGGGCGGGACGCACCGCCTGGCCGACGGCCGACTGCGCGGCGGCCGCGGCCCCGGCCGTGGAGATGACGGGCCCACCGCCGGCGGCCGGCTGCTGCACCTGCACGTCGAGGTTGAACAGGAACCCGACCGACTCCTCCTTGATGGCCTCGGTCATCGCCTGGAAGAGCTGGTAGCCCTCGCGCTGGTACTCCACCAGCGGGTCGCGCTGCGCCATCGCGCGCAGCCCGATGCCCTCCTTGAGGTAGTCCATCTCGTAGAGGTGCTCGCGCCACTTGCGGTCGAGCACGGAGAGCACCACGCGGCGCTCGAGCTGGCGCATCGCGGCCTCGCCGAGCTGCTCCTCGCGCGCCTCGTACGCCACGCGTGCGTCGGACAGCAGCTCGGTGAGGATCATCTCGTGGCTCAGGGCACCGACTCCCCCGGCCTCCTCCACGACGTCGTCCGCCGTGATGGACACCGGGTAGACGGACTTCAGCGCGGTCCACAGTGCGTCGAGGTCCCACGACTCCGGGTTGCCCTGGCCGGTGGCGCCGTCCACGTACGCGGTGACGACGTCGGTGAGGAAGTGCTGCACCTGCTCGGCGAGGTCCTCGCCCTCGAGCACGCGCTTGCGCTCGGCGTAGATGACGGAGCGCTGCCGGGCCAGGACGTCGTCGTACTTGAGGACGTTCTTGCGGATCTCGAAGTTGCGCGACTCGACCTGGGACTGCGCGCTCTGGATCCCGCGCGTCACCATCTTCGACTCGAGCGGCATGTCGTCCGGGAAGCCCGCGCGGTCCATCATCGACGACGCGAGACCCGAGTTGAACAGGCGCATGAGGTCGTCCTGCATGGACAGGTAGAACCGGGACTCGCCCGGGTCGCCCTGTCGGCCGGAACGGCCGCGGAGCTGGTTGTCGATGCGCCGGGACTCGTGCCGCTCCGTGCCGAGCACGTACAGCCCGCCGAGCTCGACGACCTCCTCGTGCTCCGCCGCGACGGACGCCTCGGCCTCGGCCAGCGCGTCGGGCCACGCGGCCTCGTAGGCCTCCGGGTCCTCGGCGGCGTCGAAGCCACGCTCGGCCATCGCAGCCACGGCGTGGAACTCGGCGTTGCCGCCGAGCATGATGTCGGTGCCGCGGCCGGCCATGTTGGTCGCGACGGTGACCGCGCCCTTGCGCCCGGCCTGGGCGACGACGGCGGCCTCCTTCTCGTGCTCCTTGGCGTTGAGCACCTTGTGCGGCACGCCTGCGCGCTTGAGGAGCCCGGACAGCAGCTCGGACTTCTCGACGCTGGTGGTGCCGACGAGGACCGGCTGGCCCTTGGCGTGCCGCTCGACGATGTCCTCGACGACGGCGTTGAACTTGCCGTCCTCGTTCTTGTACACGAGGTCCGGCTGGTCCATGCGGATCATCGGCTTGTTCGTGGGGATGGGCACGACGCCGAGCTTGTACGTGCCCTGGAACTCGGCCGCCTCGGTCTCGGCGGTACCGGTCATGCCGGCGATCTTGTCGTAGAGGCGGAAGTAGTTCTGCAGCGTGATCGTGGCGAGCGTCTGGTTCTCCGCCTTGATCTGCACGCCCTCCTTGGCCTCGATGGCCTGGTGCATGCCCTCGTTGTAGCGGCGGCCGGGGAGGATACGACCGGTGTGCTCGTCGACGATCATGACCTCGCCGTTGAGGACGACGTAGTCCTTGTCCTTCTTGAACAGCTCCTTGGCCTTGATCGCGTTGTTGAGGAACCCGATCAGGGGCGTGTTGAGCGACTCGTAGAGGTTGTCGATGCCGAGGTAGTCCTCGATCTTCTCGATGCCGGGCTCGAGCACGCCGACGGTCTTCTTCTTCTCGTCGACCTCGTAGTCCTGGTCGACGTTCAGGCGCCGCACGACCTTGGCGAACTCCGTGTACCAGCGGTTCGCGTCGCCCGACGAGGGGCCGGAGATGATCAGCGGCGTCCGGGCCTCGTCGATGAGGATGGAGTCCACCTCGTCGATGATGACGAAGTGGTGCCCGCGCTGCACGAGGTCGTCGGGCGACCAGGCCATGTTGTCGCGCAGGTAGTCGAAGCCGAACTCGTTGTTGGTGCCGTACGTGATGTCGGCGGCGTACTGCTTGCGCCGCTCGTCCGGCGTCTGCCCCGACAGGATGACGCCCGTGGTCATACCCAGGAACCGGTAGACGCGGCCCATGAGGTCGCCCTGGTACTTCGCGAGGAAGTCGTTCGTGGTGATGACATGGACGCCCTTGCCCTCCAGGGCGTTGAGGTAGGCCGCCGTCGTGGCCACGAGGGTCTTGCCCTCACCGGTCTTCATCTCGGCGATGTTGCCGAGGTGCAGGGCCGCGCCGCCCATGAGCTGGACGTCGAAGTGCCGCTGGCCGAGCGTGCGGCGGGCCGCCTCACGGACGGCGGCGAAGGCCTCGGGCAGCAGCTCGTCGAGCGTGGTGCCGTGCGCGAGCCGCTCCTTGAAGCGGTCGGTCTCCTCGTGGAGCTCGGCGTCGCTGAGCTCGGTGAAGCTCTGCTCGAGCTGGTTCACCTGCTGGGCCAGGCTCGTGAGCTTCTTGAGGATCCGGCCCTCGCCGAAACGCAGGACCTTCTCGAGGATCGCAGGCACGCAGTACTCCAGGGTCGGTGGCGCCCCGGCACGCCGGGACCGAACGGGCAGGTGGCGACGGCGCCGGCCGAGACGCCGACCGCACCGTCACCATGTCATACCGCCGACCATCCTAGGCCCGTCGGCGGGGCGGCCCTCCCAGGTTCGCGCCCGACGAAACTCCGGGGCGCTCAGGAGCTCGGCGCGGCGGGCCTCCCGGTGCCCGCCTGCCCGGCGGACGCGATGACGGCACGGTCGGCCAGCTCGGCCCCCGCCGCCCCGTAGAGGTGGAATACGGCGTCGGCGCCGTGCCGACGCAGCTCGGCGGCGTCCTCGTCGTAGCGGGCGATGGCGGCGACGCGGCCCTCGAACCCGGCGGCCCGCAGCCGGGCGAGCGCGATGAGGTTCGCCTTGTGGAACGGCATGGCGAGCACCGCGAGCCGCACGCTGCCGGCCCGCTTGACCCGCGCCCAGAACTCGGAGTCGGTCGCGTCCTCCCCGACCACGTCGACGCCCTCGTCGCGCAGCGTCTGCACGCGGGTGCGGTCGTGCTCGACGCCGAGCACGGTGAGGCCGTAGGCGTCCCGCAGCCGCCGATACGTCGCGGAGCCCACCCGTCCCAGCCCCAGGACGACGGCGTCCGCGTCCCCGACGTCGACCGGCCGGTCGTCGGGGTGCAGGCGGGCGACGTCGCGCCGCGGCAGGAAGCGGGTGAGCCAGGCGGCGATCTCGACGCCGCGCCGGTTGACGACGGCGGACACCACGAAGCTCGCGGCGACCGCCAGGGAGACGATGACGGCCCACTCCTCGTCCAGCAGGCCGGCGGTGGCACCGACGGTCACGACGATGATGCCGAACTCCGAGTAGTTGCCCAGCGCGAGGCCGACGAGGAACGCCGTGCGCCGGCGCAGACGCATCGCCCACAGCAGCAGGGCGTACAGCGCGGCCTGGATCGGCAGCAGGACGAGCAGCGCGGCCGCCAGGGCGACGTCGGCGAGGGTGGGGACCCCGTGCAGCCCGATCTGCAGGAAGAACGCGACGAGCGCGAGGTCCTTGACGCTCAGCAGCGACCGGGACAGCTCGGTGGCGTGACGGTGCCCGGCGAGCAGGGCGCCCATGACGAGCGCGCCCAGGTCGCCGGACAGCCCGGCGGCCTCGAAGAGCCAGAATCCCGGCACGAGGGCGACGAACACCCCGAAGAGGGGCTGCAGCTCGCCGTGCCCGGCGCGGTCCCACACACGCCGCAGCAGCCAGGCGCCCGGCACGAGGGCGACGAGGGCCGGCGCCCAGGGGCTCGGCGGCTCGCCCGTGGAGACGGCGATGAACGCGACCGCGACGACGTCCTGCACCACCAGCACCCCGACCGCGATCCGCCCGTAGAGCGCCGTCGTGTCGGAGCGGTCCTCGAGCACCTTGACGACGAACACGGTCGAGGAGAACGCCAGGGCGAGCCCGACCAGCGCGAGCGAACCCCACGACTCGTCCGCGAGCAGCGCGACGCCCGCGACCGCGAGGACGCCGAGGAACCCGACGGCGAGGGCGATGCTCACCGCCAGGTGCACGACCGTGGTGAGCCAGATCTCGGGGCGCAGCAGGGACCGCACGTCGAGCTTCAGGCCGATGGCGAACAGCAGCAGCGCGACGCCCAGCTCGGCGACCAGCTCGATCTCCGGGAGCTCCGGGGCGCCCGTCGCGCCGAGCGCGAACCCGGCCGCGAGGAATCCGACGAGGGGCGGCAGCCGCACGAGCGTCGCCGCCATACCGCCCACGAGCGCTGCGACGAGATAGAGCACGGCTTCGCCCATCGGTCCTCCTCCCGGGGGCCCGATCCTACGTGGGCGCCGGCCACGGCGCCGGGCCGTCCGGCCGCCGGAGGCAGGACGGCGAGGACCGGCCCGCGGTCGCCGGACGGCCGCGCGGGCGGGCGGGCCGGGCGGTCACGCGGCGCGCAGCACGGCGTCCAGGTCGCCCGCCAGCGCGCCGACCGGCTCGACGTCGGTGGCGCCCAGCCCCAGCCAGCCCGCGAGGGTGTCCAGCTCGTCGCCGAGCTCGGCGAGGGTGTCCGCGTCGGCGTGGGCGGTGGCGTGCGCCGCGCGGACGCGCAGCACGCCGGCCTGCCGGTCGGCCTTGAGGTCGACGAACGCGGTGATCGCGTCGCCCTGGAGGAACGGCAGCACGTAGTACCCGAGGGTGCGCTTCGGGGCGGGCACGTAGATCTCGATGCGGTAGTAGACGTCGAACAGCCGCTCGAGGCGGCGGCGCTCCCACACCAGCGGGTCGAACGGGCTCAGGAGGGCGCGGCCCGTGGCCCGCCGCGGCACCCGCGCGTCGCGGTGCCGGTACGTGCGCTCGTCCCAGCCCCGGACGGTGACCGGCAGGAGCGTCCCGGACTCCACGAGCTCGTCCAGCGCCCGGCGCACGGCGGGGCCCTTGAGGCGGAAGTAGTCGGCGAAGCAGCGGAGCGTCCCGACGCCGTGGGCACGGGCTCCGAGCTCGAGGAGACGCCGCACCGCCACGTCGTCGGGGACGGGTTCGGCGTGCCGCAGCGCCGGGGGCAGCACCCGCTCCGGCAGGTCGTAGCACCGCTCGAAGGCGGTGTTGCGCCGGGCGGTCATCACCTCGCCGGTGAAGAACAGGTACTCGAGGCAGCGCTTCGCGACCGTCCAGTTCCAGCCCCACTCCTCGCGGGAGCGGGCCGACGCGCGGCCGGCCGCCTCGAGCTCGTCGTGGATGCGGCTCGCGGTGACCGGCCCCCGCTCCGCCACCAGCCGGCGCACCAGGTCCAGCTCGGCGGCGTGCTCCAGCGCGGCGCCGGAGATCATGCCCCACGCCTCCTGACGGGCGTTGCGGCGGCGCCACTCCAGCAGCGGGTACGTGGCGGCGGGCACGAACGAGGCGACGTGCGCCCACGTCTCGAGCAGACGCCGCGGCGCCCTCGACGCCGCCCGGTCCAGCAGACCGACGTCGTACGCCCCGAGACGGGAGTACAGCGGCATCAGGTGGGCGCGGGCGAGCACGTTGACCGAGTCGATCTGCAGCAGGTTGACCCGCTCCACCTCGGCCAGCAGGCGCCGCATCGTCACGGGGCCGCGCGACGTGTCGGGCCGGGGCCGGTGCAACCCTTGCGCCGCGAGCGCGACGCGCCGTGCCTGGGCGAGCGTCATGGAGTCCACCCGGGCATCCTGCCCGCCCCCACCGACACGAGCACGACGACGAGCAGGTCTGCCGGTGGCCGAAATGGACCGCCCCCGGGTGCCGAACATGTGGTTGGTCCCGGATTGTGCCGTCGAAACCCGGACAGACCACATGTTCGGCACCGGGGAAGCACATGGTCGACCGTGAGCCGACAGCAGGAGAGCGGGGCGAGGGTTCTTCGCGGGGACGTCTCACTCCCGAAGTGGAGGGCGCCCAGCGCCCGTGAACGCGTCCCCGCGAAGAACCCTCGCCCCGCTCGACCACAACCGATGAACGGCCCCGCTCGACCGCGACCGCAACGGGTCAGGTCAGCGCGGTCACCGGCTCGACGTCACCCACCTGGGTGTCCAGCTCGATCACGCCGTACGTCCAGCCCTTGCGGCGGTACACGGCGGCGGGCCGAGCGGACTCCTTGTCGATGAAGAGGAAGAAGTCGTGACCGACCATCTCCATCTGGTAGACGGCGTCGTCGAGCGTCATGGGCTCCGCCCGGTGGAGCTTGGAGCGGATGAGGACGGGCGAGTCGCCGAGCTGGTGCTCGACCGCGTCACCGGGCTCGGTGAGGGCGGCCGGCTCGGGCTCCGGGGTGGCCTTGGCGGCCTCCTCGGCCGCGACCTCGTCGTAGGGTCGGACGTCCACGGACTCCATGATCCCGTTGGTGCGACGACGGTGCTCCTTGCGGCGTTCGCGCGACCGGCGCAGACGCTCGGTGAGCTTGTCGAGGGCCATGTCGAGGGCTCCGAACCGGTCGTCCGCGGCGGCCTCGGCGCGGATCACGGGCCCCTTGTCCCGGACGGTCAGCTCGACGCGCTCACGCACCTCGGCCAGGCGCGGGTTCTTCTCGCGCGTGACCTCCACGTCCACGCGGCGGGCGTACGGCGCCAGCTGCGTGACCTTCGTGAGCTTGTCCTCCACGTGACGGCGGAACCGGTCCGCCACCTCCGTGTGCCTTCCGACGACGACGATCTCCATCGTGTGCTCCACTTCGTCGTGGGGCCGCTCGTGTCCCGAGCAGCCCGGTTGTGCTGTCTGGGCACCTCGGACGGTGCCGGTAACGGCACCACCTCCCGGTCGCCGGGTTCTCACCCGGCCCGCTCGCGGGGTCGGCCGGGGAACCGCGTCCGCGATTTCACCCGCCGTCGGATCCCCAGGCTAACCCCACCTCGCGAGACGTGGGCACCGGAACACGCAACGTGTTCGCGAAGGTGCCGTCCAGGCCTGGTGGAGGGGTCGCGGCGACCACGAGGCCGGCGACGGGGACGGCGCCCGCGGCCTCCAGCGCCCGCTCGGCCGCGGCCAGGGTCGCGCCCGTGGTGACGACGTCGTCGACCAGGAGGCACGGTGCGCGCCGCACCCGGTCGCGGGCCGCTCGCCGGACGACGACGCGGCCGGCGAGGTTGCGGGCACGCGCCCGCGCGCCGAGGCCGACCTGGTCGAGAGAGCGTCCCCGCCGGCGCAGCGCCGGCGTGACCCGCGCGGGCACGGCGGCGTCGGCGAGCCCGGACGCCACGGCGCGGGCGAGCACCGTCACGTGGTCACGGCCGCGGGCACGCCGGGCGCGGCCGGTCGACGGCGCCGGCACGACCAGCACCGGGCCCGGGGCCGTCGCGGCGACGGCGGCGGCGACGGGCGGGGCGACGCCGGCGGCGGCGCGGCGCAGCGGTGGCGCGAGCACCCGGTCCAGGTCGACGCGCCCGCGGTCCTTCCAGGCGAGGACCTGCCGGCGCACCGGGCCGGCGTAGGCCGCGAGCGCCCACACGGGCAGCGGTGCCGCGCCGTCCACGCGGTCCAGGTGCGGTGCGGCCGTCTCGACCCGGTGCGGCCCCGCGGTGAGCGAGGCCGTGCAGGCCGAGCAGGACAGGACGTCGAGGCGGCCGCACCCCGGGCACGCGACCGGCAGCACGAGCCGTGCGAGGGCCCGCAGGGCGGGCACGGGAGGTCCTGGCATGCCGGCAGCCTGCCGGCCGACGGCGCGGAGGCGGGCGCCCGTGGCGCACGGCTGTGGACGGCGGGCCCAGGTCGCCCGCCGGGGACGGCGTCGTGGCCCGTCAGCCCGGGAAGGCGACCAGGTCCACGTCGGTGGCGACCACCGGCCACAGGGACGACGACTGCCGGGCCGACAGCGTGCCGTCGCCGCTCAGCGCGAGCAGCGTGCCCGCCCCGACGGAGGCCGTCGCCCAGCGCGGGTCCGACGCGCCCGTCAGCTCGCGCGAGAGGCCGCCCGAGCCGAGCAGCCCGCCGACGCCCGACAGGTAGAGGGACCGGCCGTCGTCGGCGTCGACGTCCGCGCCGAGCAGCACGAGGGTCGCCTCGTCCTGCCACACCGCGAGCTCGGCCTGCGGTACCGACGCCCCCACCCGCACCGGGCTCGACAGACCCGTCGGGACGTTGTCGGCGTCGCGCTGGACGCCCGCCACCTGCACCATGCGTCCCCCGGGTCCCGAGGTCACCACGGCCACCCGCGCACCCTCCGGCGACACGCGCAGCCCGAGCACCGTGCGGGGCTCCAGCCAGTCGACATCGATCCTGGTCGTGCGGCCCTCGGCCGTCGCGACGAGCAGCCGGCTGCCGCGCGCGCTCCACACCGACCCGAACCGGTCGACCGACGGGGCGACGAGGTCCTCCCCCGCCAGCAGCAGCTGCGGCGCGGCGTCGGCGGCGACGCGGACCACGCGACCGGAGCCGTCCCGCACCACGACCGGGTCGTCCCCCTGGCCCACGGCGAGCGCCGTCGGGTCGAGCCCGGCCAGCGACGGCGCGTCCGGCAGGTCCTCGATCTCCTGCCCGACGACGCGCCGCAGCCGTCCGTCGGCGACGACGAGCGCGTCGCCCTCGGTCCGCGGCCCGACGACCTCCGTCTCGGAGGGCACGGCGAGCGGTGACGTGCGGTCGGAGAGCACGACCTCGCGCCCCTCACCCTCGACGAGGGTGGCCTCGAGCTGCGCCAGGGCCATCGCCCGCTGGTCCGCGGTCGCCTGGGAGATCGTGGAGGTGAGGCTGACGTCGATCGTCCCGTCGTCGCTCACCGTCACCGCGTCCAGGGCGAGGGTCGTGCCCTCGGGGACGACGGTCGTGGTCGAGTCCGCGAGCCACTCCGGGGGTCCGGCGAGGATCTCGCCGGTGGCGTCCGTCCGCCAGGTCTGGCGCGGGAACCAGCGCACGTCCGGCACCCACTGGGTGAGGTCCGGCGTGGGGAAGTACAGCGTCGTGAGGTGGAACGCCTGGCTGAAGAAGGCCGTCGTGAGCATGAGCCCGTCCTCGAGGCCCGCGATGCGCCACTCCCCCGCCGCGTTCCGCGCGAGCGTGAACTGGGTCTCGACCGGGCTGGCCGTCGCCCCTTCCGTGTAGGTGCCGTGCTCGTCGAGCGTCGCGACGGCGCTCGCGTCGGCCGTCACGGTCGCCTCGGTGGCGTCCTCGGGCACGTCGCCGGAGTCGAGCTGCGGCGGGCCGTCCAGCACGAGCACCCGGGCGTACCGGTCCCATCCCCGCCATGCGCGCTCGGTGAGGTACTCCTGCGCGGCGACGAACGTCGCGGAGGTGGGCCCGACGGACGCGCTGTTGAGGAAGCCCTGGACGATCTCGTCCGGCGAGGCGCCCGGCGACGGGCCGGAGGGGATGTAGCCGATCTCCCCGGCCTCCTCCAGCTCGGCCGTGCCGTCGCGCACCGGGCCCTCGGTCGGGATCCGGGCGCAGGACGTCACCACGCCCACGAGGACCACCAGGAGGGCGGCCAGGGCGGTGGTCAGGACGGTGGTCCGCGGGGCGCGGGCGCGCCTCGTCCGGTGCCGCGTGCTCATCGCGTCTCCTCGACCTCGTCGTGCTCGTCGTGCTCGTCGTGCACGTCGTCGCGCCCGCGGCCGGCCCCGCCCGGGTCGACCACCACGTCCACCCCGTCGACGTCCGCGCCGTCGACGTCCGGGCGCGCCTCGTCGGAGAGGTCGGGGATCGCCGTCGGCGTCGGTCCGGTCGGCGGGTTCACGACCGGGACCTGCCCGGTCGGCATCGCCGTCACCCCGCGGGTCGGTCCGGTCAGCGGCAGCGGGGACCGCTCCAGCCTGATGCCCGCGCGCCGCGGGAGGGTGAGCCGGAACGCCGCGCCCTCGCCCTCCTTGCCCCACGCCTCGAGCCACCCGCCGTGCAGGCGGGCGTCCTCCAGGGAGATCGCCAGGCCCAGCCCGGTGCCGCCGGTGGTGCGCGCGCGGGCGGGGTCCGCGCGCCAGAAGCGGTCGAAGACGCGGGAGAGCTGCTCCGGCGTCAGCCCGACGCCGTGGTCGCGCACCACGATCGCGACCGCCCGCGCGTCGGCCGCCACGGTCACCTCGACGGGCTTGCCCTCGGCGTGCTCGACGGCGTTCACGACGAGGTTGCGCACGATCCGCTCCACCCGGCGCGGGTCGACGTCGACCGACGCGACCTCGTCGGGCAGCGTCACGGACAGGAAGACGTCCTTCGACTCCGCGAGCGGCATCGCGGTCTCCGCGACCGCTGCGACGAGGTCCCGGAGGTCGCGCGGCTCGACGTCGAGCACCGCCGCGCCGGCGTCGAAGCGGCTGATCTCGAGCAGGTCGGTGAGCAGGGTCTCGAAGCGGTCCAGCTGGGTCTGCAGCAGCTCGGCGGACCGGCGCGCCGCGGGGTCCAGGTCGTCGCGGGAGGCGTGGATGACCTCGCTCGCCATGCGGATGGTCGTCAGCGGCGTGCGCAGCTCGTGCGAGACGTCGGAGACGAACCGCCGCTGCGCGGCGGACAGCTCCTCCATGCGGGCGATCTGGTCCTCGAGGTTCGCGGCCATCTCGTTGAACGTCCGGGCCAGCGTCGCCATCTCGTCCCGGCCCTTGCTGCCCGCCATCCGCTCGTCGAGGTGGCCGTCGGCGAGGCGGGAGGCGACGGTGGCGGCCCGCCGGACGGGCGCGACCGTCTGCAGGGTGACGACCCAGGTGAGGGCGCCCAGGAGACCGAGGATCGCGAGCGCGCCGATCGCCAGCGTGCGCTGCACGAACGACAGGGTCTCCTGCTCGGCCTGCAGCGAGTAGATCGCGTAGAGCTCGTACGTGCCGATCGTCGGCACCTCGACGGTCGACCCGACGACGACGCCGGGCTCCGCGTGCCCGGACTGGGCGTGCTCCCCCGGGATCAGCACGGACTGCAGCACCTGGCGGTCCGCGGCCGCCGTCGCGGCGCGCAGCTGCGGGGTGATGAGCGCGCTCAGCTCGGGCTGGGTGGCGACGTCGAGCGAGCCGGACCTCAGGTCCGGGGAGCTCAGCAGCAGGAAGTCCTGGGCGCTCGACGCCCCGGCCGCGAGGGTCTGGACTATCGTGTCGATCAGGGACTGCAGGTCGGTCGTCGTCGTCGCCGGGGAGGACTGGAACGTCGAGCGGACCTGGTCGGTCATGGCCGCGTTCTCCACCTCGATGCGGTCCACGCGCTGCTCGAAGAGGCCGTCGCGCACCGACCCCGACAGGTAGAGGCCCAGCAGCGCGACGAAGACGACGCCGAACGCGAGCGCCGTCGTGACGACGCGCAGCTGCAGGGAGGACCGCCACCGCAGCGCGAGGCGGCGCGCCCGCACCGCGGCCGCCCGCCACGCGCGCCGCGCGAGGCGGGGCACGCGGCGGGCGGACTCAGCGCGGGGCACCGGCCTTGTAGCCCACACCCCGCACGGTCTGCACCACCGTGGGGTTCTCCGGGTCGCGCTCGACCTTGGACCTCAGCCGCTGCACGTGCACGTTGACCAGGCGGGTGTCGGCGCTGTGCCGGTACCCCCACACCCGCTCCAGCAGCACCTCGCGGGTGAAGACCTGCCAGGGCTTGCGGGCCAGCTCGACGAGCAGGTCGAACTCCAGCGGCGTGAGGCCGATGCGCTCGCCGTCGCGCAGCACGCTGTGCCCGGTGACGTCGATCTCGACGTCGCCCACGCGCAGGTGCTCCGGGCCCGGCTCGTCCGTGCGGCGCAGGCGGGCGCGGATGCGGGCGACGAGCTCCTTGGGCTTGAACGGCTTCGTGACGTAGTCGTCCGCGCCGGACTCCAGCCCGAGCACGACGTCCACGGTGTCGGTCTTCGCGGTGAGCATGATGATCGGCACGCCGGACTCGGCCCGGATCTCGCGAGCGACCTCGATGCCGTCCTTGCCGGGGAGCATCAGGTCGAGCAGCACCAGCTCCGGCTGCTCGTCGCGAAACACGGTGACGGCGCTCTCACCGTCCGTGCAGAAGGTCGGTTCGAACCCCTCGGCCCGCAGGACGATGCCGATCATCTCGGACAGGGCCGTATCGTCGTCGACCACCAGAACACGGGACTTCATGGCTTCATACTGCCAGGCCACGCCACTCGGCGCGGACCGTGCGGACCTCGCGCGGCGGCCCCGCGTACTAGGGTCGTCCATACCGACGCGCCGCACGGGTCGCGCCGGTACCGCCGTCGGCACCCGGACCGGCCCGTCCCGGCACCACCGCACGGCGACCCACCCTGACCCACCCGACCGCCCTGCAGCCCGGGAGGCCGCGATGTCCACGCCCGACCAGCCCACCCCGCCGTCCGGCTGGGGCGAGGCCCCCGAGCCGCCCCGCTACGGGCAGCCGGCGCCCGGCGCCCCGGCGCCCCCGTCCGGGCAGTACGGGCACCAGCAGTACGGGCAGGCGCGGCCGCAGTACGGGCAGCAGCAGTACGGGCAGCAGCCGGCCGGATCGCCCTACGGCCCGCCGGCCGTGAAGCCGGGCATCGTCCCCCTGCGCCCGCTGTCCCTCGGCGAGATCTACGACGGCGCGTTCAGCGCCATCCGCCACAACCCCGGCGTGATGCTGGGCATGGCGACGCTGGTGCTGCTCGTCGCCACCGTGCTGGGCGTGCTCATCGGCCAGCTCGTCGTGCCGGCGCTGTCCGACGCGTTCGGCACGGTCACGTCGAGCGAGCCCGAGCTCGCCGGGTTCGCCTCCCTGTACGCGCAGACCATCGCGGCGTCGCTCGGCACCGCGCTCACGACGCTGCTGGCCACCCCGGTGGTCGAGGGCATCCTCACGGTCTCGGTGAGCCAGTCGGTGATCGGGCGCAAGCTGACCGTCCGCGAGGTGTGGGCACGGATCCGGCCGCGCGTCCTCGTGCTGATCGGCTGGGCGCTGCTGCGCTCCCTGGGTGCGACGGTCCTCTTCACGGCCTGGATCGCGCTGCTCGTGCTGGTCATCGCCGGCCTCTCGGGCACCTCGGTGGCGGCCACCGTCACGCTGAGCGTGCTCCTGGCCGCCGCCGGTGTCGTCGCCGCCGTCTGGCTCATGACCCGGCTCCTCCTCGTCGCGCCCGCCCTCGCCCTCGAGGGGCGCGGCCTGGGCTCGACGCTACCGCGCGCGTGGCGGCTCACCCGCCGTTCGTTCTGGCGCCTCTTCGGCGTGTGGCTGCTCGCGTACATCATGGTGAGCATCGCCGCCGGCATCGTCACGTACCCGATCTCGTTCGCCAGCAGCATGTTCAGCCTCGGCGGAGCCTCGACCGCGACGACCGGCATCGTCGTCGGGACGATCCTCACCACTGTGCTGACGGCGACGATCATCACGATTTTCCTGTCGTCCGTCGTCGCCCTGCAGTACGTGGACGTCCGCATGCGGCGCGAGGGCCTGGACGTACAGCTCGCCGCGGCCGCGCAGGCGCCGGAGCCCGGTGCCGAGCGGCCCGGGACGCCGGGGACGTCCACCCCGCCCGGCCCCCCGCCGGGCATGCTCGCGTGAGCCCCGCGGCCGGGTCGTGGGGCCTGGCGGCCGCCGCGCTCGCCCGCGTGCCCGCGGAGGTCCCCGTCGACCCGGACCGGCAGACGGCGCACCGCTGGCTGCTCGAGGAGCTGTCGCGGCCGGAGTACGACCAGAACCCGTCGCTGCTCGAACGCCTGCTGGAGTGGCTCCAGGGCCTCTTCGACGGCATGCCGGCCCTGGACGTCTCCCGGCTCCCGCTGGCCATCGGGGTGATCGTCGCCGTCGCCGTCGTCGCGCTGATCGCGTGGCGGGTGGCGGGACCGGTCCGCGTCGGCCGGCGCGCACGGCCGTCGGTCGCCGTGCTCGCCGACGACGAGCGCACCGCCGCCGAGCTGCGGGCCGCGGCGGACGCGGCGGCGGCCCGCGGGGACTGGCACGCGGCCGTGCTCGACCGGTTCCGCGCCGTGGTGCGCTCCCTGGAGGAGCGCGTGGTGATCGACGAGCAGCCGGGCCGGACCGCGCAGGAGGCGGCCACCGCCGCGTCCGCGCGTCTCCCCGGCGCCGCCGACGCCCTGCACCGCGCGGCCGTGCTGTTCGACGACGTCTGCTACGGCACGCTGCCCGCCGGTCCGGCGGACGACGCCTCCGTCCGTGAACTGGACGCCCGGGTCGCCGCCCTGCGCCCCGCACCCGCTGCCGGGGCGGCCCCGGAGGTGGTCGCGTGACGACGACCGCCCCCGCCCCGTCCCCCACCGTGACCGGCGACGGGACGACGGCGCGAAGCCGCGCGGCCGGGCGCTGGCGCCGGGCCCGCTGGACGGTGCTCGTGCTCTCGGCGCTGGCGCTCACCGTGCTCGTGATGGCGGTGTCCCGCCCCGCGACGTCGACCGTGCCGTACGCCCCGGACAACGCGCGCCCGGACGGCGCGCGCGCCGTCGCCGAGGTCCTCGCCGACCAGGGCGTGGACGTGCGGTACGTGACGACGGTCGCCGACGCCCTGGGGGCCGCCGGCCCCGGCAGCACCCTCCTGGTCACGCCGGCGCCGTACCTGCTCGGCCCGCAGGCCGACGCCCTGGCGGGCACCGAGGCCGACCTGGTCGTGGCCGGTGCGGACCAGCTGCTCGTGACGGCGGCATCCGGCGATGTCCTCGAACGCTTCCCGGCGACGAACCCGCCCACCGACCCCGTCCACCCGGGCTGCGACGTGCCCGCCGCCGTGGCCGCCGGGACCGTCGTCCTCAGCGGCGGGCTGGCCGCCCGGGACGGCGTCGACCCCGACGTCACCCTGTGCTGGCCGACCCGCGACGGCGCGGTGCTCGCGAGCGTGCGCGACGGCGACCGCGACGTCACCCTCGTGGACGACGCGTCGTTCCTGCGCAACGACACCGTGCTCGACGAGGGCGATGCGGCGCTGGCGCTGCACCTGCTCGGCACGCACACGGAGCTGGTCTGGCTCGTGCAGGATCCCCTGGACACGACCACCACGCCCGGCTCGGGCCCCGGCCCGACCGGCTCCATGCTGCCCCCGTGGGCCGGGGTCGTCGGGCTCTGGGCACTACTGGTCGTGGTTGTCGCGGCCGTCTGGCGCGCGCGGCGGCTCGGCCCGCTCGTGGCCGAGCCCCTGCCCGTCGTGGTGCGCGCCTCCGAGTCCACGCGCGGCCGGGCGCGGCTCTACCGCCGCGCGCGGTCCCGCGGGCACGCCGCCGCCGGGCTGCGGGCCTCGACGGCCGAGCGCGTGGCTCGGCGGCTCGGGCTGCCCCGCTCCGCCGACCCCACCACGCTGACCGACGCGGTGGCGCGCGCCACCGCACGACCCGCGCACGAGGTCGCCGCCCTGCTGTACGGCCCCCCGCCCACCGACGAGGCGCAGCTCACCGAGCTCGCCCACCGGCTCGACACCCTGGAGAGCGAGGTCCACCGATCGTGACGACCCCCGACGAGAACCCGCACACGACGCCCCGCCCCGCGCCCGCAGCGCCGGCACCGGCCGCGGAGGCGCCCGACGGCCCGGCGCCGCAGGCGACCGACGGCCCGGCGCCGCAGGCCGCACCCGACCATGCCCCGGCGACACCGGCCGCACCGGCCGCACCGTCCGCCCCGGCCGCCCCGGAGGCCCCCGCCGTGGACACGACGCCGTCGCGCGAGCTGCGCACCGCCCTGGCGAGCGTCCGCGGCGAGGTGGGCAAGGCGGTGGTCGGGCAGGACTCCGCCGTGACCAGCCTGCTCATCGCCCTGCTGTGCTCCGGGCACGTGCTGCTCGAGGGCGTGCCCGGCGTCGCCAAGACGCTGCTGGTGCGGTCCCTGGCCGCGTCCCTCGACCTGTCCGACAAGCGGGTGCAGTTCACGCCCGACCTCATGCCCGGCGACGTGACAGGATCCCTCGTCTACGACGCCCGCACGGCGGAGTTCTCGTTCCGCGAGGGTCCCGTGTTCACCCACCTGATGCTCGCCGACGAGATCAACCGCACGCCCCCCAAGACGCAGGCCTCGTTGCTCGAGGCGATGGAGGAGCGTCAGGTGTCGGTCGACGGCGAGCCGCGGCCCCTGCCGGACCCCTTCATGGTGATCGCGACGCAGAACCCCGTGGAGCACGAGGGCACCTACCCGCTGCCGGAGGCGCAGCTCGACCGGTTCCTGCTCAAGGTCGTGCTGCCGCTGCCGGAGCGCGACCACGAGATCGAGGTGCTCGCGCGCCACGCCGCCGGGTTCGACCCCCGCGACCTCGCCGCCGCCGGGGTGCGCCCCGTCGCCGGGCGCGACGTCCTCGCCGCCGCGCGCGCCGAGGTGCGCCGCGTCCAGGTGGCCCCCGAGGTGCTCGGGTACGCCGTCGACGTCTGCCGCGCCACCCGCACCTCGCCCTCGCTCGAGCTGGGTGTCTCGCCGCGCGGCGCCACGGCGCTGCTCGCCACCTCGCGCGCGTGGGCCTGGCTGTCCGGCCGCGGGTACGTCACGCCCGACGACGTCAAGGCGCTCGCCCACCCCACGCTGCGCCACCGCGTGCAGCTGCGCCCCGAGGCCGAGCTGGAGGGCGTCACCGCGGAGAGCGTGCTGTCGTCCGTGCTCGCCTCCGTGCCGGTCCCCCGATGACGGGGGCCGTGCCGGACGCGCCGGACGCGCTGGAGGCGGTGGCATGGCGCTGACGTGGCGGGCCGTCGCCCTGGCGGTCCTCGGCGTGGTCCCGGTGGCGGTCCTGCCCGTGCCGGGCACGGTGCTCGTCTGGGCGATCGTCGTCGTGGCCGCGTGCGCCCTCGACGTGGCGCTCGCGGCGTCCCCGCGCGCCGTGGCGGTGCGCCGGGCGGTGCCCGGCTCGGTGCGGCGTGGCACGCCCGCGCGCTCCGAGCTCGTCCTGACCAACGAGGCGCCACGACGGCTGCGCGCCCTGGTCCGCGACGCGTGGCCGCCGTCCGTCGTGGTGGACCCGCGCTCCCGGACGGCGGGCGGCCCCGTGGTCGCGCACTCCGGGCGCCATCGCGTCGACCTCCCCCCGGGCGAGTCCGCCCGGGTGCGCACCCCCCTGCTGCCCACCCGCCGCGGCGAGCGCACCGCCGGCCCGGTGTCCATCCGCGCGTACGGCCCGCTGGGGCTCGCCGCCCGGCAGGCGTCGCTGCCGGTCCCCGGCCGCATCCGCGTGCTCCCCGAGTTCGCGAGCCGCCGGCACCTGCCGTCGCGGCTCGCGCGGCTGCGCGAGATGGACGGCCGCGCCGCCGTGCAGGTGCGCGGCGAGGGCACCGAGTTCGACTCGCTGCGCGAGTACGTCGTGGGCGACGACGTGCGCTCCATCGACTGGCGGGCCACCGCCCGCCGCCGCGACGTCGTCGTGCGCACCTGGCGGCCGGAGCGGGACCGACGCGTCGTCGTCGTCCTGGACACCGGGCGCACGTCCGCCGCCCGCATCGGGGACGCCGACGTCGTGCCCGGCGGGGGCGACGCCCCGGGCGGGACCGCCGATCCCGCGCCCGCCACGGCGGACGCCGAGGCGCCGACCGTCGGCGGCACCCGGCTGGAGGCGAGCCTGGAGGCGGCGCTGCTGCTGTCCGCGCTCGCCGACCGTGCCGGCGACCGCGTCCAGGTGCTCGCCTACGACCGTACGCTGCGGGCCCGGGTCGCCGGGGCGTCGGGGCCGCGGCTGCTCCCCGCCCTGGCCGAGGGTCTGGCGACGGTCGAGCCCACCCTGCTCGAGACGGACTGGACCGGGCTCGTGTCGCAGGTGCGCACGCAGGTGACGCAGCGCGCCCTCGTCGTGCTCCTGACGACGCTCGACCCGGCCGCCGTCGAGACCGGGCTGCTGCCCGTCGTCGACCGCCTCACCCGGACCCATCAGGTCGTCGTCGCCGCCGTGGCGGACGCGGACCTGGCCCGGCTCCGCGCGGACCGCACCACGTCCACGGCCGTCTACGACGCCGCCGCGGCCGCCCGCGCGGACCTCGAGCGGTCCGCCGTCGCCGCCGTGCTGCGCCAGCGCGGCGCCGAGGTGGTCGAGGCGCTGCCCGACGACCTCGCCCCGCGGCTCGCCGACACCTACCTCGCGCTCAAGGCCGCCGGACGGTTGTAGGGCGGCCTCAACCGGCGGTCGGCACGACCTCGCCGGCCCGGTCGGCGTCCAGGTCGCCGGTCAGCCCGGCGGCCGTCGCCCGGCGCCCGAGCACGAGCACGTAGACCCAGAACCCGGCGAGCGCCACGGCGCCGATCGCGATCTTCAGCCACCACGGCAGCCCCGACCCGGTGACGAAGCCCTCCACCAGGCCGGAGACCGCCAGCGCCCCGGCGAGGCCGATCGCGACCGTGACGAGCGCGCGGCCCTCCTGCGCGAGCGCGACGGAGCGCGGCCGGGGACCGGGCGACACGGCGGTCCAGAAGATCTTCAACCCGGCCGCGCCCGCGACGAAGACCGCCGTGAGCTCCAGGAGGCCGTGCGGGGCGATGAGCTGCAGGAAGATGTCCAGATCCCCGTAGTGGGCCATCATCCCGCCGGTGGCGCCCACCTGGACGGCGTTCTGCAGCAGCACCCAGGCGGGCCAGACGCCGGTGATGCCGAGGCCGACGCACTGCGCGGCGATCCACGCGTTGTTCGTCCACACCATCGCCGCGAACGACACGCCCGGGTCGTAGTAGGAGGCGAACGCGTCGTCGACGTACGCCTCCCGCTGCGAGGGCGTACCCATGAGCGCGAGCGCGTCCGGGTCCGTCGCCACCTGCACGCCCGCGACGACCGCGATCGCCAGGCACGCCACGATGACGCCGAGCGACCACCAGCGCACCCGGTACAGGGCCGCGGGGACCGTGACGGCGACGAAGCGCGTGACGTCGCTCCACGCCGGCTCGTGCGCCCCGCCGAGGCGCAGCCGCGCCCGGCTGAGCAGGTCGGACAGGCGGGTGACGAGGACCGGGTCGGGCGCGGCCGAGCGCACCGTGGACAGGTGGGTCGCGACGGCCTGGTAGAGCCGCACGAGCTCGTCCGCCTCCGCGCCGTCGAGCCGCCGCTTGCGGGTGAGCTGCTGCAGCCGGTCCCACTGGTGGCGGTGCACGGCGGTGAAGGCGTCGAGGTCCACGGCCGATAGCCTTTCACACGCACGGCACGGTCGGACGAGCGGGAGAGCGGCATGAACGACGGGATCCTCATCGGCGAGGGCGTGGTCCTCGACGCACGCCCGGCGTCGTTCCTCACGCGCGCCCTGGCGGCGCTGCTCGACCTCGCGGTGATCGCCGTCGGCGTCCTCGTGGTGGTCCTGGTGGCCGCCCTGAACGTCGCGTCCCTCGACCAGCGGTGGCTGCGGGTCGCGACCGTGGCGATGTCCGTGCTGGTGATGGTCGTGGTCCCGGTCACCGTCGAGACGCTGACGCGCGGCCGGTCGCTGGGCAAGCTGGCCACGGGTCTGCGGGTGGTGCGCGACGACGGCGGGCCGGTGCGGTTCCGGCACTCGCTCGTCCGGGCGCTGGCGGGCGTGGGCGAGCTGTGGCTGACGTTCGGCAGCGTCGCACTGATCACCTCGCTCGCGAACTCCCGCGGCAAGCGTCTGGGCGACCTGCTCGCGGGCACGTACGTGATCCGCGTGCGGGGCGGGCGCGGCTGGTCGACGCCCCTGCTGATGCCGCCGGAGCTCGCCGCGTGGGCGCGCTCCGCCGACATCCGGCGGCTGCCGGACGGCCTTGCGCTGGCCGCCCGCCAGCTCCTCGACCGCGCGCCGCGCCTCGCGCCGGCCTCGCGGGCGTCCCTGGCCGACGAGCTCGCCGGGCGGATCGAGCCGTACGTGGCGCCGAGCCCGCCGCTCGGCACGCCGGCGGAGGCGTTCCTGCACGCCGTCCTGCACGAGCGCCGCGACCGCGAGCTGGCCCGCGGGCAGGCGGAGCAGGCCCGCGGCGAGGAGCGCGCGCGGACGCTGCACCGGCTGCCCTACGCGATCCCCGACCCGCCCGGCTGAGCGTTGTGGGCGCGAGACACGCCGCTATCCCCGAAACGATAGCGGCGTGTCTCGCGCCCACAACGGATCAGCGACGGTCCTCGAAGCGACCGAACAGGCGCAGCAGCGCCAGCAGGACCAGCAGGTAGCCGGCGAACCACGCCGGGCGGGACGACCACCAGTCGGCGCCCCACGCCTCGGGCAGGCGCTGGCCGAGGCCGAGCAGCACCACGCCCACCACGACGAACATGGCCGTGAGGTGCCACAGGTAGACGGTCATCGAGCGCCGCGCCAGGGCGGCGACCACCTGCCGTCCCGGCCCCTCGCCGGCCCGGCGGGCCAGCGCCTCGCGGGCGAGCAGGGCGAGGCAGACCAGAGCCACCGCGTGCGCCACGACGGGAGCCGTCGGCGGGCCGAGGTTGGAGACCGCATCACCGGGCATGCCGACCAGGCTCGCCGGGTAGGGGCCGACGGCGACCAGCACGGCCGCCACGGCGAGCGCGGCGACGGCCCCGCCCGCGAGCAGCCACCGGGCCCCGCGCGCCGTGCCGGCGGCCGGACGGCGGGGGGCGACCCGCTCGTCGGCGTAGGCGACCCCGGCGAGGAACGGCACCGCCCACGCGAGGACGACGTTCCCCCAGCCCAGGACCGCGGTGGCCTCGCCCGGGACGCCGAACCGGAGCGCGTCGAGGGCCAGGGGCAGCGCCACCGCGACGGCGAGCGCACCCCACCGCCAGCGCCGCCAGGCCGCGCGGAGCACCGGGGTGAGCGCCACGAGCACCGCCCACACGGCGAGGAACCACAGGAGCTGCGGCGCCATCCGCGCCATGCGCCACACCGCGGCGTCGGGCACGCCGACGGCGAGCAGCACGGCGACCGCCGCCGCCCAGGCGGCCGCGAACGCCCCGACGGGCCGCGCGACGGACGCCAGCTGGGCCGCGACCACGCGGGCCCAGCCGCTCCCCCGCGCGGCCGTCGCGGCATGCTGGTAGCCCGCCGCGGCGCCCGCGGCGAGGAACAGGAGCGGCAGCGGCTGCAGCCAGGTCAGGAGCCATCCGGCGCCGTGGCCGAGGGCGTTGCCGACGGCGAGCGTCCGGCCGTCCCACGCGGCCTCCGCCATGAGCCAGTGCAGCAGCACGACGCCGACCGTCCCGAGCGCGCGCACGGCGTCGACGAAGGGGTCGCGCCGCGGGCGCCGGGAGACCGGGGGCGGGCCGCCGGGACGGGGGTGCGCGGCCGGCGGGGCGGGTCGCCGGGGCGGGGGCGCGGTGGACGCGGCAGGGGCGTCGAGGACGGCCACGGGTGCTCCTCAGGGCTGGACGGTCGGACCCCTCCAGCCTTGTGACCTGCGTCGTCGCCCGACATGGGCCCAGCCCCCGCGCCAACGTCCCCGTCCCCCGTGCCCGACGGGGGTCATCCCCACCGAGTTGTCAGGACGTGCGGGGCGTATACCACCCGGAGGGCCTGACAGCTCGCACGAGGGCGGGTTCAAGCGGTCGTCGCAACACCTGATCTAGCGAGGGGTGTTGCGATGGGTGAC
>NZ_SIRP01000001.1:3509570-3546667 GCF_011634835.1 Isoptericola sp. BMS4
CAACCGCCTACTCTTGACAGCCTGACGACGCGTGTTGCGACGACCGCTTGAACCCGCCGAGCCGAGAGTTGTCAGGACGTGCGGGACGTATACCGGCCTCTCATCCTGACAAGTCGCCGGGCGGGGAGGCCCGCAGCGCAGCGACGCCGTCGGCGACGAGCACGCGCAGGTCGGGCTCGCCGTCGCCGTCCACCCAGGCGTCGACGGCGACGGCGAGCATCGCCGCCACGGCCCGCCCTCGCACGCGGGTCGCGTACGGTTCCGCGCCGGTGGCCTCGGCCTCGGCGGCGCCCAGCGCGTCGCCGAGCTCCGCCGTCGCCTGCGCGAACACGGTGCGCAGCGCCGGGGTGCCGCGCAGCAGCCGCAGCTTGCGCAGCCAGTCCGCGACGGGCGCGCCGGGGCCGCTCCAGGCGTCGCCGGGCAGCGCGTCGAGCGCCTCGGCCACGGCCGCGAGCGCCCCGACCCGCCGCGCCCGGCGGACGACGTCGCCGATGAACGCGTCGTCCGCCTCGTCGTGGACGACGAGGCCTTCCTTGGTGCCGAAGTGCCGGTAGACGGTGCGCTCGGCGACGTCGGCGCCCGCCGCGACCTGCGCCACGGAGACGGCGTCGTACCCGTGGCGCTCGAACAGGTCGAGCGCCACCCGCTGCACGTGGCGCATCGTGGTGGCGCGACGCCGCTGCCGCAGGTCGGCTCCCATGCGTACGTCCACCTCCCGTGCCCTCGCGATCGCGTCCCGACAAGAGTACAGTCGCTGCCAGTTGACAGTCACTGCCACATCGACCGACGCAGGTCCCGACGGGAGGTCCCATGCCGGAGCAGGTCGTCGACATCCACGGGCTCGTCAAGACGTTCGGGTCGTTCCGCGCCCTGGACGGGCTGCGCCTCGGACTCTCCGCCGGGGAGGTGCGCGGGTTCCTGGGGCCCAACGGCGCGGGCAAGTCCACCACGATCCGGATCCTGCTCGGCATGGTGCGGGCGTCCGGCGGGCACGTACGACTCTTCGGCGAGGACCCGTGGCGGCAGGCGGTGGCGCTCCACCACCGGCTCACCTACGTCCCCGGCGACGTCGCGCTCTGGCCGGGGCTCACCGGCGGGCAGTGCATCGACGTCCTCGGGGCGTCCGGGGCGCCCCTCGACCCCGCGCGGCGCGAGGCGCTCGTCGAGCGCTTCGACCTCGACCCGACCAAGCGCGTGCGCGACTACTCGAAGGGCAACAGGCAGAAGGTGGCGCTCGTGGCCGCGTTCGCGGCGCGCGCCGACCTGCTCGTGCTCGACGAGCCGACGTCGGGCCTCGACCCCCTCATGGAGGAGGTCTTCCGCGAGTGCGTGGCCGAGCGCGCCGCCGACGGCGCCACGGTGCTGCTGTCCAGCCACATCCTGTCCGAGGTCGAGGCCCTGTGCTCGACCGTGACGATCATCCGCCGGGGACGCACCGTGCGCGACGGCACCGTCGCCGAGCTCCGCGGTCTGGCGCGCACCCGGGTGCACGCCGTCACCCGCGGGCCGGCCCCGGACCTCGCTGCGTTCGACCTGCACGACGTCGCGTCGTCACCCGCCGACTCCGGCCCCGACGGCGGCCACGACCTCACGTTCACCGTCGACCCCGGCGACCTCGACCGGGTGCTCAAGCCCTTGGTCGACGGCGGCCTGGCGTCGCTCACGGTGCGCCCGCCGAGCCTGGACGAGCTGTTCCTCAGCGAGTACGACGGGGCCACCGCATGACGGCGAGGAGCCCCCGCGGAGGTACTCCGAGGAACGAGGGGTGCCCGAGCGAGGCACCGCAGCGGTCAGGCAGAAAGGACACCGCATGACGGCGAGGAGCCCCCGCGGCACCGGACTCGGCGCGGTCCTGCGTCTGCAGCTGCGCACCGGGTGGGTGGTGCTGCTCGCGTGGGTGCTCGGGCTCGTGGCCACGTACGCCGCGACGGTCTCGGCCATCGACACGACGTACGGGACGCCCGAGCAGCTCGCGTCGTACCAGGCGACGGTCGGTTCCGACCCGACGATGGCGGCGATCAACGGCACCCCGTACGGGGCGGACACGCTCGGCGGCGTGGTCGCGAACGAGTTCGGCTTCATCGCCGCGATCGCGGTCCCGCTGATGGGGCTCCTGCTCGTGGTGCGCGGCACGCGCGCCGCCGAGGAGACCGGCCTGCTGGAGCTCCTGCGCTCGCGGGCCGTCGGCTCGCGGACGCCGTGGGTGGCCGCGCTGCTGCTGACCGCGACCGCGCTCCTCCTGGTCGGCCTCGGCATGGCGGCGGCCCTGGTCGCCGAGGGCGTCGCGACCGCCGACGCCGCCCTGTACGCGGCGTCGGTCGTCGGGCTGGGCCTGGTCTTCGCGGGCGTCGCGACACTGGCCGGACAGCTCCTGCGCCGGGCCGCGGGCGTCGTGGGGGCCGGCGTGGTCGTGCTCGGTGCCGCGTACCTGTTCCGGGCGGTCGGCGACGTCAAGGACAACGGGTGGCGCTGGCTCTCGCCGCTCGCGTGGCAGCAGGAGACCCGGCCGTTCGCCGAGGACGCGCGCGTGTGGCCGCTGCTGCTCGCGCTCGGCGCGGCGGCCGTGCTCGTGACCTCGGGCCTGGCGCTCGTCGGGCGCCGCGACCTGGGCAGCGCCGTCGTGCCCAGCAGGCCGGGGCCCGCACGCGCAGGTGCGGTGCTGACGAGCACGCTGGGCCTCGCGCTGCGGCAGCACGGGCCGGCGCTCGCCGGGTGGGCGCTGGGCGCGGCACTGGTCGGCGCGGTCTTCGGGGCGTTCACGGACGACGTCGCGGACGTCGTGGCCGCCAACCCGGACCTGCAGGCGGTGTTCTCCGCGGGTGCGCAGGGCGACCCGACGAGCTGGTACGCCTCGTTCACGCTGGTGCTGCTGGTGCTCATGGCGCTCGGCGCGGGCGCGCAGGTCGTGGGCAGGGTGCGCGCCGAGGAGACCGCGGGGCGGCTGGAGGCCGCGCTCGCCCGGACCACGTCGCGGGTGCGCTGGCTCGGTGCGCACATCCTGGTCGCGGTGGTGGGCGGCGCCGTCGTGGCGCTCGCCGGGGGCGCCGCGCTGGCCGGCGTCGTCGCGCGCGTGACGGGCGACGACGGCGGCACCCTCGCGTCCGCCGTGGACTACCTGCCGGCGGTCGCCGTGGTCCCGGCGTTCGGCGTGGCGCTCGTCGGCCTGGCCCCGCGGGCCACCGCGGTGCAGTGGGCGGCGCTCGGCTACGTCGCCGTCGTCGAGATGCTGGGCGAGACCCTCGACCTGCCCGACGCGCTGCTCCAGGCCTCGCCGATGCACGCGATCGGGAGGCTGCCCGCCGAGCCCGCGTCCGGCACCGGGGTGCTCGTGGTCCTCGCCGTCGCGGTCGCGCTCGTGGGCCTCGGCCTGGCCGGGTTCCGCCGCCGCGACGTCCCGCGCTGAGCCGCTCCAGCCGGCCGGCCGGCCCCGAGACGGCCCGGTGTCAGGCGTCGACGCCGAGGTAGTGCAGCACCGCGCGCACGCGGCGGTGGTCGGCCGAGTCCTGCGGCAGGTCGAGCTTGGTGAAGATCGACGCGACGTTCTTCTCCACCGCCCCGTACGACAGGTACAGGGCGTCCGCGATCGCCCCGTTCGAGCGCCCCTGCGCCATCAGCTCGAGCACCTCGCGCTCGCGCGGCGTCAGCCGGGTCACGCCGTCCTCGGCGGACCGGTGCGCCCCCATGAGCTGGCGGACCACCTCCGGGTCGAGCACCGTCTCGCCCGCCGCGACCCGGGCCAGGGCGGCGACGAAGTCCCCCACGTCGGCGACGCGGTCCTTGAGCAGGTACCCGACGCCGCGCGGGTCGCCCTCCAGCAGTCGCGAGGCGTACCGCGTCTCCACCCACTGCGAGAACACCAGCACCGGCAGGCCCGGGTGGGCGGTGCGCAGCTCCTCGGCCGCCCGCAGGCCCTCGTCCGTGTGCGTCGGCGGCATCCGGATGTCGGCGACGAGCACGTCGGGCGGCTCGCCCGCGGCGGCCAGCCGCGTGACCTCGCGCACGAGCCTCTCCCCGTCGGGCACGGCGGCGACCACGTCGTGCCCGCGGCGGGCGAGCAGCGCCACCAGGCCGTCGCGCAGGATCGCGGAGTCCTCGGCGACGACGACGCGCAGGGCGGCGCGGTCCTGGGCGCTCATCGGCGGGCACCTCCGGGTGCGGGGAGCGGGATGGTCACGGTGATCACCGTAGGCCCTCCGGCGGGGCTCACCACGTCGAGCGTGCCGTCGACGCCGGAGAGCCGGTCGGTCAGGCCGGCGAGCCCGCTCCCCCGCCCGGACGCGTCCGGGGCGCGCACGCCCGCCCCGCCCTCGCCGTCGTCGTGCACCCGCAGCACCAGCGCGCGCCGCGCCGTGCCCGTCGTCGCGTCGGCCACCGGCTCCACGCCCGCCACGACGTCCACGCCGGTGGCGCGGGCATGCTTGGTCGCGTTGGCGACGAGCTCCGCGACGGCGAAGTACGAGATCGCGGTGACGCTGGGCGGCAGGTCCGCACCGTCGAGCCCGACGGCGTGCACGCGCACCGGCAGCGCCGCCCGCGCGGCCAGGGTCTCGAGCGCGACGGCGAGCCCCGCGTCGAGCGCCGGGGGCCGGATGCCGCGGGCGAGCTCGCGCAGCTCGGCGAGCGTGTCCTTCGTGCTCGTGTGCGCGGTGTCGAGGACGGCGGCCAGCTCGGCGACGTCCACCCCGTCGGAGCCGTCGCGCAGGAGCTCGCGCGCCTCGCCGATCTGCATGGCGACGGCCACGAGGTGCGCCTGCGTGCCGTCGTGCAGGTCACGCTCGATGCGGCGCAGGCGCGCGTCGGCGTCCTCGACCGTCACCGCGCGGGCCCGTTCCGCGTACGCCACCCGCAGGCTGGCCCGGGTGGGGCTGAGCAGCCCCGTGGCCAGCAGCCGGAACAGCCCGACGAACAGCGCCTGCACCTGCGGCCACAGGTACAGCAGGATGATCCCCGCCCCCACGAGGGCGAGCTGGCGCACCGGCGTGTCGACGAACCAGTCGGCGCCGAACGACGCGCCGCGGTGCCAGGACCCGTCGGACGCCTGCTGCAGCGGCAGCCATCGCGACCAGAACCAGTGCGTCACGGCGCCCAGCGCGACGGCGAGGACGACCGTGCTGACCACGAACGACACGATCGCCAGCGGGAACGTCACCACCATGTACAGCAGCGCCCGCCAGGCCGTCGCGTCGCCGAGCATCCCGCCGAGGCGGCGCCAGAAGCCCCGCCGGGGCGTGTGCGGGGCGGGCTCCGCGATCTCGACGCCGAGGTAGCGCACCGCCATCCGCCGGTACATCGAGCCCCAGCCCCGGGCGCCGAGGAGCACACCGCCGGCCACGAACAGGCCCACGACCGTCACCGCGACCCCCGCCGTGAAGACCACCGTGAACAGCGCGTAGGTGAACGCGAACGGCGCGAGCAGCAGCGCCAGCCACAGGAAGCCGTACCCGCGCCAGGTGCGGCGGTCGTAAGGGGCGAGGAGGAACGGCGGGCGCGCGGGCCACGCCGCGGGTCGCGCCGGCGCCGCGGCCGCGGGCGCCGGCGCGGGGCCGTCGGTGGACGTCATGGTGGTCATGCTTCCAGGCTGCCCGCGCGCGTGCCGTGCCGGTACCCGGCCCACCGCCGCGTGGTCACGGGGGACGTCCCCCGTCCTGCGAGCTGTCAGGCTCTCGTGCGCGTCTCCCGGTACGAGAGCCTGACAGCTCCCGCGTCAGTAGCGGTAGTGCTCGGGCTTGTAGGGGCCCTCGACCGGGACGCCGAGGTACGCGGCCTGCTCCGTGCTCAGCTCGGTGAGCCGCACGCCCAGGGCGTCGAGGTGCAGCCGTGCCACCTTCTCGTCCAGCACCTTCGGCAGGCGGTAGACCTGCCGCTCGTACTGCCGCTCGTCGGCCGGGCGGGCCATGTCCGCGAACAGCTCCAGCTGCCCGATCACCTGGTTGGCGAACGAGTTCGACATGACGAACGACGGGTGGCCGGTCGCGTTGCCCAGGTTGAGCAGACGACCCTCGGACAGGACGATGATCGAGCGCTCGGGGCGCCCGTCCGCCGCGGGGAGGGTCCACTCGTGCACCTGCGGCTTGATCTCGGTCTTGACGACGCCCGGGACCGCCGCCAGGCCGGCCATGTCGATCTCGTTGTCGAAGTGGCCGATGTTGCCCACCACGGCCTTGTCCTTCAGCGCCAGCATGTGCTCGACCCGGACGACGTCCTTGTTGCCGGTGGTGGTGATGACGAAGTCCACCTCGCCGACGACGTCCTCCAGGCGCGCCACCTGGAACCCGTCCATCGCGGCCTGCAGGGCGCAGATCGGGTCCACCTCGGCGACGACCACCCGGGCTCCCTGGCCGCGGAACGCCTCGGCGGCGCCCTTGCCGACGTCGCCGTACCCCACGACGAACGCCACCTTGCCGCCGATAAGGATGTCGGTGGCGCGGTTGATGCCGTCGGGCAGGGAGTGCCGGATGCCGTACTTGTTGTCGAACTTCGACTTGGTCACCGAGTCGTTGACGTTGATCGCCGGGAAGATCAGCTCGCCGGCCTCGGCCAGGTGGTAGAGGCGGTGCACGCCCGTCGTCGTCTCCTCGGTGACGCCGCCGATCCCCTGGGCGACGGTCGTCCAGCGCAGCGGGTCGCTGTCCAGCGCGCGGCGCAGCACGCCGCGCACCACGTTCATCTCGTGGGTGTGGTCGGGCTCCCCGGGCAGGGTGTCGGGCGGCACCACGCCGGCACGCTCGTACTGCAGCCCGAGGTGGACGAGCATCGTCGCGTCGCCGCCGTCGTCGAGGATGAGGTTCGGCCCGGCGAGCTCCGCGCCGTCGCCCCCCGGCCACACGAGGATCTGCTCCGTGCAGTCCCAGTACTCCTCGAGGGTCTCGCCCTTCCAGGCGAAGACGGGCACCCCCTGCGGGTCGTCGGGGGTGCCGTGCGGTCCCACCGCGACCGCGGCGGCCGCCTCGTCCTGGGTGGAGAAGATGTTGCAGCTCGCCCAGCGGACCTCGGCGCCCAGCGCGACCAGCGTCTCGATGAGCACGGCCGTCTGGACGGTCATGTGCAGGGATCCCGCGATGCGGGCGCCGGCCAGCGGCTGCGTCTCGCCGTACTCGGCGCGCAGCGCCATGAGCCCGGGCATCTCGTGCTCGGCGAGCCGGATCTGGTGGCGGCCGGCCTCGGCGAGGGCGAGCGAGCGGACCTTGTAGCGGCCGGGGAGCTCGTCGAAGCCGGCGTCGGTCGGGGCCTCGGCGGTCGTGGACATGGTGGCCCTCCAGGGTCGGGGTCGTGGCGTCGTGGCTGCGCTGGGGGCTCCCGTCTGCGCGGGCCCCGCCGCCGTCGGCGAGGGGCCAGCCCCCAGGGTAGTCCGCGGCGAGGCGCGGACGCAGCGAGGCCGGGCACCCAGGGGTGCCCGGCCTCCCGTGACGCGTGGCCGCGTCAGGTGGGCGAGCGCTGTGTCATACGGCACGCCCGATCGGTGCGCGGAGCGTCAGCTCTGCACGTCCGGCACGACGTCGGGGTTCTCCGACAGCCACTCGTCGACGCCCGCGGCGGGGTCGTCCTCGTGCTTGTTGACCACCGTGTCCTCGAGTGCGCCGTACTGCGCGTCGTCCAGCTTGATCTGGCCGATGAAGTCCGCGACCTCGGGGTTCTCCTCCGAGAAGCCCTTCGTGGCCAGGAAGTGCAGGCCCTCGGCCTCGCCGAGCGCGCCCTTCGGGTCCTCCAGCGTCTTGACCGGGAAAGCGGAGTTGGCCCAGAACGGCTTCCACAGGGTGACGAGGATGTCCTCCTGGGCGTCGGTCGCCTTCTTGAGCTCGGAGAGCATGCCCGTCGTGGACGACGTCTCCAGCGTGTAGCCCGCCTCGTCGAGGCCGTACTCCGGGATGACGCTGTTCTGGGTGGCCTCGGTCAGACCGGCACCGGACTCGATGCCGACGATGCGGCCGTCGAACGTGTCGACGTTGTCGGGCAGGTCCGCGATCGAGTCGACGTCCGTGTACTCGGGCACGGCGAAGGTCAGCTTCGCGCCCTCGTAGTACGTGTCGAGGTCCTCGATGTCGTCGCTGTACTGCTCCATGTAGGAGGCGTGGGTCACCTCGGGCCACGCCGACGGGTAGATGTCGACGTCGCCCTGAGCCAGCGCGGTGTACAGCAGTCCGGCGTCCTGGAGCTCCTCGTGCTCGACCGTGTAGCCGGCGTCCGTCAGCTTCTTGTCGAGCAGGTAGGCGGTGCTCAGACCGTCGGTCCACGACGGGATGTAGCCGAGGGTGATGGTCTTGTCGCCGCCCCCCGACTCGCCGCCGGAGCCGCTGTCGCCCTCGTCGCTTCCGCAGGCGGCGAGCGTGAGCCCGAGCGCCGCGACGGAGGTGAGGGCGATGCCCCGGCGGAGATGCTTGCGATGGGTGCTCATGTGCTGAGTTCCTTCCGTTGACAGGGAATCGAGTCCCCGAGCTGGCTCGTGGGTCGGCGCTCAGACCGGGGTGGCGGTCGCGGCCGCCGCCCGGCTGCGGTTGCGGACCCTGGCGACGAGCGTCTTGCCGGTGGGCTGGCCGATGGCTCCGGTGACGCGGTCCAGGAAGATCGCCACGATGACGACGGACAGGCCGGCCTCGAAGCCGAGGCCCACGTCCAGCCGCGAGATCGAGGTGACGACCTGGTTGCCCAGTCCGCCCGCTCCGACCATGCCGGCGACGACCGCCATCGACAGGGACAGCATGATGACCTGGTTGACGCCCGCCATGATGGTCGGAAGCCCCAGCGGCAGCTGGATGCCGTAGAGGATCTGGCCCGACGTCCCGCCGAAGGCCTCGCCGGCCTCGACGGTCTCGGAGTCCACCTGCCGGATGCCGAGCTCGGTCAGCCGCACGCCGGGCGGCAGGGCGAAGATGATCGTGGCGCAGACGCCCGCGACCACGCCGATCCCGAAGAAGAGCACGACGGGCACCAGGTAGACGAACGCGGGCATGGTCTGCATGAAGTCGAGGACCGGGCGGACGAACGCGCTGACCCTGTCGTTGCGGGCCGCGAGGATGCCGATGGGGATCGCGATCACGATCGCGATCACCGCGGCCACGAGCACGAGCCCGAGGGTCTCCATGGCGGGTTCCCACATCTCCATGCTCTCGATGACGAGCAGGCCCACGAGGGTGAACACCGCGAGCCCCCAGGACCGCACCAGCAGCGCGATCAGCGTGAAGACGGCGATCATCACCAGCTCGGGCGGCGCCAGCAGCACGTCGGTGACCAGGCTCACGAGGAAGTCCAGCACGGCGCTGATCCCGTCGAGCAGCCCCGACAGGTTGGAGGTGATCCAGTCGACCGCCTCGGAGGCGGCGTCGCCGATGTGCAGGTCGGGCATGACCGTGTCGGACGCAGCTGTGGGCATCGGGGACATCAGTGCACTCCTGCCGTGTCGAGGGTGGTGTCTCCGTCCGCACCGGCGGCGTCCGGGCCGTCGGCGGCGCCGTCCGTGCCGTCCGGGCCGGACAGGGCGCTCAGGAGCGTGACGCGCGGGATGACGCCCTGCAGGCGCCCCTGCTCGTCGACCACGGCGATGGGGTTGCGGGTCGCGGCCGCGTACGGGAAGAGCTCGAACAGCGGGGTGTCCGCGGTGACGCGCGGCACGTCGGTCGCGCTCAGCGGGAGCTTCTCGGCCCCCGTCTTCAGCGCGGCGGCGATGTCGTCCTCCCAGACGATGCCCTCGACCTTGCGGCTGCGCGTGGTCACCAGCAGCGCGGGGACCTGGTTCTCGCGCATCAGCTTGTGCGCGGAGCGCGGACCGGTCTCGGAGCCCACGACGGCGACCGCCCGTTCCATCACCGCGCCGGCGGTGAGCACCCGGCTGCGGTCGACGTCGGCGACGAACTGCGCCACGTAGTCGGTGGCGGGCTCGTTGAGGATCTGCTCGGCGCTGCCCACCTGGACGACGCGCCCGTCGCGCATCATCGCGATCCTGTCACCGAGCCGCATCGCCTCGTTGAGGTCGTGCGTGATGAACAGGATGGTCTTGCCGAGCTCGGCCTGCAGCTCCAGCAGCTGGTCCTGCATTTCCTTGCGGATCAGGGGGTCGAGCGCGCTGAAGGCCTCGTCCATCAGCAGGACGTCGGTACCTGCGGCGAGCGCGCGGGCCAGGCCCACGCGCTGGCGCATGCCGCCCGAGAGCTGCGACGGCAGCGAGCCGCCCCACCCCTTGAGGCCGACCATGCCGAGGGCCTCCTCGGCACGCTCCTCACGCTCGGACTTGGAGACGCCACGCAGCTTGAGCGGGTACGCGGCGTTCTCGCCGACGGTGCGGTGCGGCAGCAGCGCGAAGTGCTGGAACACCATGCTCACCTTGTTGCGGCGCACCTCACGCAGGCCCGTCTTCGACAGGTGGGTGACGTCCTGGCCGTCGATGCGGATGACGCCGTCGGTGGGCTCGAGCAGGCCGTTCACCGTCCGGATCAGCGTGGACTTCCCGGAGCCGGAGAGGCCCATGACGACGAAGATCTCGCCGGGCTCGACGCTGAACGTCGCGTCGATCACCGCCGCGGTCAGGCCTTCCTTCCGCAGCTGAGCGCGGTCGGCGCCCTCGGCGAGCATGCGGACACCGCGCTGCGGGCGGCGGCCGAAGATCTTCGTCAAGCCAGATGCTTCGATGGCTGGCACGATTCTCCCGGGTCGGGGACAGTGACCGTGCGCCGTGCGGGCACCACGGCCCATGTCACGGCAACACCTCGTCGCTCGCTCCTCGACGACCGTCGGGGCCGAGACGACATGGCGCGACGCATCTCGGCGTCGGCGCTTTGCACGATCGTAGGCCATCGCACCCCGTGATCAGGGCTTCCCCTGCCGCGAAGGCGATGATGTTTATCACTATGTGACTCTACTCGGACTTCGTGTCACAAATAGTTAACAATCATTCTCGGGCTGGGGGCCGACACCCCAAGGCACGATCCATGGGGGACATGTCGGACAAGGTCATCCACCGATCAGCGGCTCCACCGCCTTCACCAGCTCGCTCACTCCCAGCACGAGGAACATCAGCGCGACAAGGCCGAGGACGACGTTCGTCCACGGACGGTTGCGCCATTTCCGGGGCACCCGGGACGAGTTGAGCAGGAACAGCAGCGTCAGCGCCAGGAACGGCATGAACAGCGAGCCCAGCACCCCGTACGCGACGACCAGGGCGATGGGCCTGTCGAGAAGCAGCAGAAGCATCGGGGGAAACGTCAGCCACAGCACGTACGCGCGGTAGTACAGCCCTCCCGAGCGCCGGCGACGATCGTCGTCGGCGTGACCCAGCGCGGTGGCGACGAAGTCCGCGAACATCAGGGAGACGCCGTTCCACACGCCGAGGATCGACGAGAACGAGGAGGCCCAGAACCCCACGAGGAAGACCGGGGCCATGGCCTCCCCGTACCGGTCCGCCAGCACGTCGGCGAGATCGACCAGCCCACCCTGCCCGTCCGCGACGGCGGAACCGCTGGAGTAGAGGAGCTCGGCGCCGACGATCAGCATCGAGATCACGAAGACGCCCGAGATCACGTAGGCCGAGGCGTTGTCGATACGCATGACACGCATCCATCCCGGCGCGTACCAGCCCTTCTCCCTGAGCCAGTAGCCGTACGCGGCGAGCGTGATCGTGCCACCGACGCCGCCGGCCAGCCCGAGCGTGTAGAAGACGGAGCCCTCGGGGACGCGCGGCACCAGGCCAGCGACGACCTCGCCGAGGTTCGGGGCGGTGAGCACCGCGGAGCCCACCACGGTCACGAACATGAGCCCGACCAGGACGGCGACGATCTTCTCGAACGCGCGGTACCGGCCCAGCCACACGACCCCGGCACCGATCAGGCCCGAGGCGACGGCGAACCAGACCAGGTCGACCTCCGGGAACAGCGCCGCGAGCGGCAGCGCGGTGCTCGACATGGCGGCGGCGCCGTAGCTGAACCCCCACACGACGATGTAGACGCCGAAGTAGACGGTGGCCCACGCGCCCAGGGACTTCCAGCCGTCGAAGATTGTGCGGCCGGTGGCGAGCGACCAGCGACCCGCACCTTCCACCAGGACGATCTTGATCAGTACGCCGACGACGGCCGCCCACAGGAGCGTGTACCCGTAGGTGCTGCCGGCGACGAGCGTGGCCACGAGGTCACCGGCGCCGATCCCCGTGGCGGCGACCACCAGCCCGGGCCCGACGATCCGCCAGCGCGGCCTCGCGTCGTCGAGCGTGTGCCGCAGGCCCTGCTCCGTCACGCCGCGCGCGCCTGCCGTCCCTGTGACGTCGTCGTCCCCCATGGCGCCGGACGCTACCGGCCTCGCGGCGCCTCGCCCCGGACGACGCGCGGCGACGCGCTAGCGTGACCCGCGACCTCGGACGACGCCCGACCTCGGGAGCCCGATGACGACCCGCCCCGGCTTCACCCCGCCCCCGGCCCACCCGACCCGGCCCGACCTGCGGGGCACGTTCGGGATGGTGGCCTCCACGCACTGGCTCGCGTCCGCGAGCGCCCAGTCCGTGCTGGAACGGGGCGGCAACGCCTTCGACGCGGCCGTCGCGGGCGCGTTCGTGCTGCACGTGGTCGAGCCGCACCTCAACGGGCCCGGTGGCGACATGACGGGGATCTTCGCGACGGCGTCCGAGCCCGACCGTCCCCGGGTGCTCATGGGCCAGGGCCCGGCGCCCGCGGGCGCCACGATCGGGCACTACCGCGACACCGAGGGCCTCGACCTGGTGCCCGGGTCGGGCGCCCTCGCCGCCGCGGTGCCCGGTGCCGTCGACGCGTGGCTCCTGCTGCTGCGCGACCACGGCACCTGGCCCCTCGCCGACGTGCTGGAGCCGGCGATCGGGTACGCCAGCGACGGTCACCCGGTGCTGGCCGCGGTGTGCCGCACGGTCGAGGGCGTGGCGGACCTGTTCGCGGAGCACTGGCCGACGTCGGCCCGCCGGTGGCTCCCGGACGGCCGCGCCCCGCGGCCCGGAGAGCTCGTCACGAACCCCGAGCACGCGGCGCTGCTGGCGGACCTGGCCGCGGCGGCCGAGGCCGCCCGGGAGCACGGCGCGGCCCGCGCCCGGCAGGTCGACGCCGCCCGGGACGCCTGGCGCACCCGCGTGGGCGAGGCCGTCGAGGCGTTCGTGCGCACGCCCCACCGGCACTCCGACGGCCGGGACCACGCGGGCGTGCTCACGGCGGCCGACGTCGACGCGTTCGCCGCCGGCTACGAGGACGCCGCGACCGTGAACTTCCGCGGGTACACCGTCGCCAAGACGGCGGCGTGGGGGCAGGGACCGGCCCTCCTGCAGGCGCTGCGCCTCCTCGACGCGTTCGACGACGACCGCCTCGACCCGTCGACCGAGCTCGGCGCGCACACGGTGCTGGAGACGCTCAAGCTCGTGCTCGCCGACCGTGACACCTGGTACGGCGACGACGACGTGCCGCTCGACGCGCTCCTGAGCGCGGAGCACGCGGCCGCCCGCCGCACCCTCGTCGACGAGCGGGCATCGCACGAGCTGCGCCCGAGCACCCTGCTGGGCCGATCCGCTCCCCCGGCTCCGCCCCTGCGCACGACCTACGCGACCGGCGCTCCTGCCGCGGCGCTGCCCGGGGCCCCGACCGGCGGCGCGGCGGCCGGCGTCGGGGAGCCGACCGTCCCCGCGACCGCGGCGCCCGGGACCTCGGACGGGCTCGAGACCGATGTGCACGGCCGCACGCGCGGCGACACGTGCCACCTCGACGTCGTCGACCGCTGGGGCAACATGATCAGCGTGACGCCGTCCGGCGGCTGGCTGCAGTCCTCCCCCACGGTCCCGGGGCTGGGGTTCGCCCTCGGCACCCGTCTGCAGATGACGTGGCTCGACGAGGCGTCACCGTCGCGCCTGGAGCCGGGCCGCCGCCCGCGGACCACGCTCACGCCCACGCTCGTGCTGCGCGACGGGCACCCCATCATGGCGTGCGGGTCTCCGGGCGGGGACCAGCAGGACCAGTGGCAGCTCGCGTTCCTGCTGCGGGTGCTCGTCGGCGGCTACACGCCCCAGGAGGCGATCGACGCCCCGGCACTGCACACGACGTCGGCACCCGGGTCGTTCTGGCCCCGCACCTGGACGCCCGGGGGCGCCGTCGTCGAGAACCGGTTGGGCTCGGACGTGATCGCCGCGCTGGAGGCGCGCGGCCACGTCGTCACCCGCGCCGGCGACTGGGCGCTCGGCCGGCTGTCGGCCGTCACCCGTGACCCCGCCACCGGAGTCCTCGGCGCCGCGGCCAACCCGCGCGGCGCACAGGGGTACGCCGTGGGCCGCTGACCGATCGAGGAGATCCCCCGCACCGGGTCGGGCGCCGCGCGGAGGTCCCGCTCGAGCTCGAACCCGGAGTTCAGGCCACCGACACGTCCTGGACACCTCGACGTGTGACCGTACGCCCCATGAAGATCGCACCCGTCTCCCCCGCGGACGCCTCCGGTGCGGGCGACGTGGAGAACTCCTGGGTCCTGCCCGAGCAGAGGATCGCCTTCGTCTCGATCGGCAAGAACGCCTGCACGTCGATCAAGTGGCTGCTGGCGGAGATCTCCGGGCAGGACGTCGCACGGATCATGGCCGCCGACTCGCTCCAGTCGACCCGCCGCATGCTGATCCACCACCGCAGGTCGTGGCGCGACACCCCGAAGCTCACCCAGCTCGCTCCCGAGGCCAGGGCCGAGATCTCGCCTGCCAACGGCTGGTTCGTCTTCGCCGTCGTCCGCGACCCGCGGCTGCGCGCCTTCTCCGCCTGGCAGTCCAAGTTCCTCGTCGGCGACCCGTCGTACAGCGGCAGGAAGTACGCCGGGAGGGACTGGCTGCCACGCACCCCCGAGTCGGCGCAGGACGTGCTCGACGACTGGGAGCGGTTCGTGGGGGCGCTCGAGCGAGGAGGGCCCGCCGGTGGCATCTCTCTCGGCGACGGCCACTTCGCCCCGCACACGGAGCGGCTGCACGAGGAGACGGTCCCGTACAGCCGCATCTACGACATCAGCGAGATCGGCGAGCTCACCGGCGACCTGACCGACCACCTGGTCCGCACCGTGGGGTCCTCCCCCGAGCTGGCGCTCGCCCGGGAGAACGACACGCCCCTGGCCGCCGGTCGCGAGGTCTACGCGGGCGGCATCCGCCAACGGCTCGAGGCCGTCTACGCCTCGGACTTCGAGCGCTTCGGCGACCTCTGGTCGGACTCGTTCTCGCGCGTCCTGGACCGCCCGGCGGGGTGGAGCTCCGACGCCCTGCGCGACATCGGCGCGCGGCGGGCGATCAACGAGCAGGTCGCCAGGCTCGACGCCAAGGCCAAGGAGCAGCGGCGCCGGGTCCGCGAGCTGACCCGGGAGAACGACGAGCTGCGGCGCCGCCTCGACGGCCGGCAGCCCGGGGCGTCATGGCTGGCGCGGGCGGTGCACGGCGGGGGCCGCGCCGTGCGGCGGGCGGTCGCACGCTGAACCGTTCCGTTCACGCCCGGCGGCGTCGTCGCCGGTCCTTCCCGACCGGCGACGACGCTCACGACGCCCCCTGCACCACCACGCCCGGCTCGGCCTCGGCGTCGAGCGCGCCGAGGAGCGTCGCGTGGTCCCGCTCGAACCGGGCCGTGTACTCCTCGAAGAGCTGCTGGTCGACCCAGTTCGCGTCACGCAGGCGCTCGCGGACAGGGTCCGCCTCCCCCTCCGTCGCGGGCTGCCCGGACCGTCCGTGGTGACCGATCCGGTCGGCCACCGGAAGTCCCGTGCTCGCGACTGCGGCGAGGTGGCTCGCGCCGAGGTGCCGCATGGTGCCCACCAGGGTGAAGCGCTCCTCCAGCGTCTCCCTGCTCCACCGCAGCAGCACCTCGTCGGACAGGTGCGCCGTGGACCGGAACCAGAACATGTCCTCCTCGGAGGCGATCGGCCGGAAGACGCCTCGCGAGGAGAGCTCGGCGCGGGCGGCGGCACGCATCTCGGGATGGGTCATCACGATCTGCCGGGCGAGCATGTTCGTCAGGCCGTGCGACGTCGTGTACTCGACGTGCTGCGCGAAGTCCGCCGACCGGCCGTGGTCCGCCGTCGGCACGATCCCCGGCGCCGAGATCCTCTTGTAGAAGCCCGAACGGATCTGGGAGACCGGGTCGCGCAGCACCGTGAAGTACCTCAGGTCGGCACCCGACGGCAGCCCCGGCAGCTCGAGGGGGACCGGGTGGTGCAGGTGCACCAGGAGCGGCCGGCCGGGCCCCGCCAGCGGACGCTCCAGCGCCACCTCGAGCTGGAGGAGACCGAACCGGCGCTGGATCTCGATCATCCGACCCCACGGGACGACGTTCTTCAGCGCGGAGATCATGCTCGTCCCCCCGGAGAACGGCAGGTGGAGGAACACCGGCACGGAGCCCGGCTCCACCTGTGCGCGCAGCCGCGCGTACTCGGCGGCCACCGGCCCCTCGTCCCACACGCTGACGGAGCTCTCCCGCACGGTGTCGAACCGTGCCTGCAGCGAGCACATCAGCTCGCGGGCCTCGTCGTAGCGGCCGAGCTCCCACAGGGCCGTGACCAGCTTGGCCCGCGGCCACCCGGGCGCCCCGGCGTCCGGCATCTCCTCGAGGTGCTCGACCGCCTCGGTGAAACGGCCGTGCTCCGCGAGCATGACGGGGAGCCACCCCTGCGACAGCGGGTCCTCGAAGTGCGCGGCGAGTGCCGCGACGACTCCCAGGGACAGCCCGGACCAGTCACCCAGGCGGGCGCCCACCGCCGCACGGCGAACGTCGTCGACCCGCTTCGCCGAGACGTCGACTCCGCGGGCGCGGTCGACGGACAGGTCGGTGAACAGCCTCGCGAGGTCGTCCAGAGGTCCGCGAGCCGGGCCCTGCACGGGCCCGAACTGCCCGCGGAACCGTTCCCCGTGGGACTTGCCGTCACCGTAGGCGCGGCGAACGTCCCTCTCCGTCGTGTCCAGCATGGGGCCCCTTCGTCGTGTCCGTGCGGCCGATCGGCCGCACGGCCATCACTCCAAGGTGAGAATCGTGCCGTTGTCTGTCGCCCGGGTGACGCCGAGATGAACTCTGCCTGAGCATCCGGAGACGTCCGCCGAGCGGTGTTCTGAGCGCTGCCGGAGGTGTATAGCCTCCTGTCGCGTGACGCATCGCCCCCGGATCTCCGCCGTCGTCCCCGGCAAGGACGTGGCCCCCTTCCTCGCCGACGCCCTGACGAGCCTGGGCCGCCAGGTCGAGGACCCCCGCGACCTCGAGGTCATCGTGATCGACGACGGGTCCACCGACGCCACAGCAGACGTCGCCCGGCAGTTCACCGGCCGGCTACCCGGGCTCACGGTCCTGACCAACCCGGAGCCGAGCGGGCTGGCCAACGCCCGCAACCAGGGCCTCGCAGCAGCCACCGGCAGGTACGTGGCCTTCCTCGACGCCGACGACTGGCTCGCGCCGGGCCGGCTGGCGCACCTCGCCGACGCGTCGGACGCCCTGCGGGTCCCGTTCGTGCGGACCGACCACACGACCGTTCGCGGCCGCCGGCGAGACCTGATCCGCGCACCCCAGTCCGTCCGGGGCGTGCCCCTGGACCCGCGGGGCTCCATCCTGCCGGTGCACACCTCCACGATGGTCGACTACCCGTACGCGTGGGCGGGGATCTTCGACAGGGCGCTGGCGGAGGACGGGCTGCTGGCATTCCCGCCGGACCTGCACACCGCCGAGGACCGCCCCTGGATCTGGCGGCTCTTCCTGTCCGTGCCTCGCTACGCCGTGGTGGACGCGCCGACGCTCTGCTACCGGCGCGGCATCGCCTCGTCGCTGACGGCGATCTACGACCGTCGTCAGCTCGACATCCTCAAGGCGCTCCGGCAGGCCTACGACCTGGTGCAGCAGGACCGCGACGCCGACGCCTTCCTGCCGAAGATCACCCGGACGTCGCTCGCGCTCGTCGCGCACCACGTCGCCCGCAGCGCGAACATGCCACCCGACGTGCGGCGAGACCTGCGCGCCGGAGCGCGCGCGTTCTTCGAGGGCCTCCCCCGAGACGTCCTCGCCGCCGAGGTCCGCGTGATGCGCCGCGCACGCGCCCGGACGCTGCACCGAGTCCTGCCCCGCGGCGTGGACCGGCACCTCGCCCCCCACCTCACGGAGATCACCGCATGACCACCCAGCTCGTCGTCGCCTCGACGCTCTTCGGTGCCATGACCGCTGCCGCCGCGGCCGACTCCGGACGCCTGGGGCGGCCCGACGGCGAACGCGTCCTCCTGGTGGTCAACAACGCGCCGGCCCCCGAGCTGACACCCGCCCTCGACGAGATCCCCGGGGCCGGACCGGTGCAAGACCGGTTCGACCGGGTCGTGCACCTCACCGACCTCGTCGCTCCCGTGCACCCGTCCGACTGGCGGCCCGGGACACGGGAGCTCCCGGCGCTCGAGCGGCTCCTGCGCCACTACTGGGGTCTCGGCGACGGCCCGGTCGAGCTCGTGTGCGAGTCGATCTGGGTCAACCCCGCCCAGGCCCTGGCCCGGGTCTTCCACGACGCGCCCGTCACCGTGTACGCCGACGGTCTGATGAGCTACGGCCCGACCCGCAACCCGCTGCCCCTGGAGGTGGCACAGCGTCTGGGCGTGCTGCTGCACCTCGACCTGGTCCCGGGCCTGCGCCCGGTCCTGCTGTCCGAGCACGGTGTCGAGCCGGTCGTGGTGCCCACGGCAGCCTTCCGCGATCTCGTGCACGAGACCGCCGCCGCGGGCGGTCCGGCCGGCGAGCGCCAGGAGGCGGGCACGTCCCCCCGTCGCGCGGTCGTCGTCGGCCAGTACCTGGCCGCACTGGGTCTCATGACGGCGGAGGAAGAGGCCGACCTGCACGCCGACATGATCCGGGCAGCGGTCTCCTCGGGCGCCGACGTCGTCCGGTTCAAGCCCCACCCGTCCGCCCCGCCGGGCATGCTGGAGCCGCTCCACCGGACCGCCCGGGACCTGGGGGTCGCCCTCGAGGTGCTCGACGACCCGCTCCCGGTCGAGGTGCACCTCGACCGTGCCGAGCACGTCGCGGTCGTCGGGTGCTTCTCCACCGCCCTCGCCACGGCTCGCGCGATCATGTCGACGCCGTCGGTGGCCGTGGGAGCGGCGGGGCTGCTGGAGCGGCTCACCCCGTTCCAGAACAGCAACCGCGTGCCGCTGACGGTGATCGACGCCGTCCACCGGCCGCGGTCCCCGTACGCCGACGTCGCGCACCTCCAGGGACTCGTCGACACCGTCGCGCACGTCATGCAGCCGCAGACGTGCGCCGCGCTGCGCCACGGCGCCGTCACGTTCCTGGCCGGCCTCCCCGAGGACGAGCGGGCCAGGTACTTCGACACGTCCAGGCTCACACGCCTCGAGCTGCCCGGAGGTCGCCGACGGCACCCCGTGAAGCGTGCGGCAGCCGACGCCGCGTCGCGGCTGCTGCGGATGCCGGCGTTCGCTCGCGTCGACGAGCGCACCCGGTCGTCCGCGTGGCGCCGCCGGCTCGCCCGGGCCGTCGGGACGTGAGCGCGGGGCAGGCCTCCGTAGATCACCGGGCACGAGGCGGCGACGGCCAGCCGGTCAGCCGGCCCTGATCACCCGGTCCAGCTGCTCACGGTGCTGAGCGAAGTCGAAGGTCCAGGACGACTTGTAGGCGGCACGCGACCACCCACCCGGCGGGTGCTGCACGTCCGGCCGGTTCCAGAAGTAGTGGAGGCGGACGTCGAGCGGCAGGGAGATCAGCACCTCGTTCCGCGCCGTGTACGCCTGCTGGCTGAGCACGATCATGTCCTCGAGGCGGTCCGCGAAGAGCGTGTTGAACATCGCCGAACCTCCGAAGCCGGCGACGACCCGCGCCCGGGAGAAGATCGCCGCCTGCGTGGCGAGCCCGTAGTCCTCGGGGTAGATCACCTCGAATCCCGCCGCCGAGAAGTAGTCCTCCACCTCCTCACGGTTGAGGCACCGCCGGTTGCCCAGCGTGTCCCGGCGCGAGACGAAGATCCGGTCCCAGGACGGCGCGGAGTCGTCACGCAGCCCGTCCCGGATCCGCTCCCAGACCGCCCGGATCTCGGGATGCACGTAGTGCGGCGCGGAGTTGTGGAACATGGGGGTCGCCCCGTACATCGACTCCAGGTACACCGGCCGGTCGACCCAGGTGATGTCCTCGGGCCGGATGCCGAAGGCGGAGAACACCAGGCGCTCGAGCCACGGGTCGCGCTCGTGGGGGTACCTGATGCGGAAGATCGCCCGCAGGTCCGGGGCGTCCTGCTTCGCCCGGTCCCACCCCCACAGGCGCGAGACCACCTCGGTCATGAGGTGGCCGAAGTGACCGGAGTTCTCGGAGTCCAGCAGGTAGTACGAGCCGTGGAGCTCGTCGGTGGGCACGACCTGCCGGTCGAGGCGCGCGAAGCTCTTGCCGACGTCGACGAGCCGGGGGTTGGTCAGGTCGGCGGCGAGATGGTGACGGAACGAGTCCGGGAGGATCTCGTTCTCGGTGAACGTCAGCGCGTTGCTGACCAGGCCGATGCGCCCCTGGTAGTGGCGCAGGTGCAGGGGCGGGGTGTCGACCGTGGTCTTCAGACCGCCCAGCGTCTTGCTCGCACCGTGCGAGACGATCGTGGTGCCGGAGGCGAACGTGCCTGCCGGGACTCGCTGCAGCTCCCGCACGGTGGTGGCCGAGCGCCGGGACGCCAACATCCGATTCGCCCACCGGTCCGAGAGCTTGAGGTAGTGCCGGCCGCTCTTGCGGACGCGGATCCAGTCCCGGTCGAGGCGCACCTCCGCGGTCGCGTGCGCGAGCTCGCGGGCGGCCGTCGGCACGGCGTCGTGGCCGTGGGCGAGACCGTCGCCCAGCCGACGCAGCAGCGTCTCCAGACGGTTTCCCGCCGGGTACGCCGTCAGGGCCGCCCTGGGGATCGCGTACTCGCCGCCCGGACCCAGGTGGAACAGCAGACCGCGCAGCATCGCGGCGTGCTTCTCCGGCGGTGCCACGCGGACGTTGACGATCCGGTCGACGGGACCGCGCAGCTTGAGGTGCCACTGCACGTTCGACTCCCTGTCGAACCGCAGGTAGTGCTCGTGCAGGCCTTCCAGGCCCCACTCGTCGTACGCCACCGGGGCGATGACGAACAGCTCGTCCTGCCGGTACGGGGCGAGGTAGCCCGTGAGCACCTCGGGAGGCCGGTCGTCCGCGACGACGACGGTGCGCGGGGGACGGTCGTCAATCGGACCACGCGACATCGCTCCCCTCCCAAGGGCGTCTCACGGCAGGCTAGCGCGACACCCGGGCGCACGCCGGGCGAGGTCAGGCGGCCCCGGTTCGTCCCGCGGGCTGCTGCTCGTCCGGCTGATCGTCGCGCAGCTTCCACGGCCAGTCGTAGTACGGGTCGGCGACCGACCAGCCCTCCCCGTACCGCTCGGCGAGGAACGCCTCGGGGCGCGCCGGCCCCCACAGCTCGTGGCCTCGGAACGACAGGCGTGCGGGCGGCATCACGATGTCCGTGTCGATCTGCCGCAGCCGCATCTTCTCCATGTGCAGCGTCGTCGTCCCGGCGTCCACGAACAGGGGAAAGACATCGACGTGGAGCTTCGTCTCCGGGTCGTGCAGGTGGAAGTTCGTGTAGGAGTTCGGCCGGGTGACCCTCCACCCCTGGCCCTTCAGCTTCTCCCGCAGCCGGGCCAGCGCCGGTTCGCCGTCCTCGCGACCCGCGGCCTCCAGCGGGACCATCAGGTCGACGTCGTCGTCGTGCGCGAGGAAGTCCCCCTCCCGTACGGCACCGAGCAGCGTCCCGTACGCGAGCATCGCGGTGTACCCGCACGACTCGAGCAGCTCCCCCGCCCGCTCGATCGTTCGCAGGTAGTCCTCCGACCGCGCCCGGAGCCCCCCGACGTCGACGATCCCGTGCCTCGTCAGCACCGCTCGAGGGGTCCCGAGCACCTCACCCGCGCGGTTGACCCCCTCGATCAGGCTCTCCAGCTCGCCGCGGGTGCGCAGGACGAACTGCAGCGACCGCATCGACGTCTTGGTGGCGGGGACCCGCAGCCGCTCCGCAGCGAGCAGGTGCCCGAGGAGCGTCCACTCGTCATCCGTCAGGGCCTCGTCCGCGCGCAGGCGATCGGTGCGGACCAGAGAGAAGAGCAGGCGTTGCTCCTCCCTGTCCGCGGTCAGCAGCCCGTCGCCGGCGCGGCGGGCGAGCTCCGCCAGCAGCTCGCGCCGCGCGGTGCCGGCGGACTCCTTCGAGTCGAGGACCGAGGCGTCGACCTCTCGATCGGTCAGGCGCGACAGCAGGGCGAGCGTCTCCTCGACGACCCGGTCTGAGTTGACGGAACGGACGGTACGGAAGCCACCGGACTGCCCCGCGACCGCGACCGTGAGCTTTCGCGACCTGCGCCCCCACCCGTCCAGGCGGTTGAAGACGCGCACCTCGTCGGCATCGACCGGCGCGTCGAGGCGCACCGTCCACCATGCCCCGGGCTCCCTCTCGGTGCGCACTCCCCCGAGAGCGAAGGGGCTCGGCCGCCCCGGCGTCCGTAGGGCGTCCGAGCTCTGCTGGTAGGTGACCTTCCCCTCGTCGACGACGACACGCCGGCCCTTGTTGTAGAGCCCGATGCCACGCACGTCCAGCTGCCCCTCGGTCTTCGGCAGGAAGAGCGTGACCTCGGAGACGCGACCCTCGGTACGGACCGAGAGGTAGTTCACGGCGACGCCGCCGAAGTACCCGAGGGTCGGGAGCAGAGCATCCGTCCCCGGTGCGGAGCCCAAACCCTGTCCGGGCTCCTTGGCCGGACGGGCACGGGCCGCCCGCGGGCGCACGGGCTCCTTGCGGCGCAGGAACGGGGACGCGTCCAGCAGCGGCCGGTAGTCGAAGCGGATCGCCTCCGGGCTGAACGTCAGCGAGTCCCGGAGACGTTCCACGGTGACCTGGTCGGCGTCCAGCTCCAGAGGTTGCGGCGCTCGGAACTTCTGCACCGAGGCGAAGTAGTCGTAGAACTTATAGACGCCGCCACGCGGCGAGTCGGACGCGAGCCAGGCGCTGGGGATCCCGTAGGCGTCGGCGACGATGAGCCCGTGCAACGACGACGTGATGATGCGGCGGCATGACAGCATCTCGCGGACCACGTCCTCGACGTCCGTCCGGCTGAAGTCGATGAGCTTAACGCCGGGCCCGTAGGTCGCCTCGGCCCACCGCCGTTCGCTCCACCGCACCGCGACTCCGTACTCGTGCGTGACCGGAACGTCGGGCATGTAGTACAGGGGCAGCAGGAGGGCGGGATCACCGTAGACCTCGGGTACGTTGATGTTGAAGCCCCAGGAGGCGCTCAGCTTCGCGCGCGTCAGCGGTCCACGGACGGCCGTGTACCGCGCGTTGGCGGCCGCTTCGGGCCTGGCTTCCGTGCCGTACGTCCCTGTACCCCAGAGGATCGACTGGTCGGTGCCCTGGTTGACGATCGAACCGATCACGACGTAGTGCGGCTCGTTCCTGTCCGCGAGGACGACCTCGCGCCCGGTCATCTGCTCCACGAGCCACGGCGACAGCAGGTCACCGAAGTTCGGTGTGTAGGTGAAGTAGTTGAGCGGTACCTTCCCGTCGACCTCGATGAGGTCGGCGACCTCGTAGTCGTCGAGCAGGTGGCGGAACCGCCTCATGCCGAAGGTGTCGGGGTACCGGCGACCGAGCCGGCTCTTGGCGACCTGCGCGAGCCGGCTCCGTGCCGAGCGGTAGAGCGACATGTGGTGTTTTCTCCAGGTTTCAGGAGTGCGGCGTGGCGGATGACGACGGTGCGTGCTGCTCGGGGGAAGGATCGTCGGGAGCGGTGACGGCCTCGAGGACACGCGCGGCCGCTCGCCCGTCGTCGCTCGGGGCGAACTCCGCCGCGAAGCGGCTGTGGTCCTCGCCGTGCGCGGCCCAGTAGTCGCGCTCCAGGGCGGTGGCCAGCTCCTCGGTGCTCAGGCACAGCGGGCCGGGGGCGATCTCCTCGAGCTCACGGTAGAAGCCGCGCGTCGTCGTCCCGTACAGCTCGAGGTCCGGCACCAGGAAGTAGATCGGCCGGCGCAGCACGGCGTAGTCGAACATGATCGACGAGTAGTCGGTCACGAGGGCGTCCGAGGCGAGCATCAGCTCGTTGACGTCGGGGTGGTGGGTCACGTCGAGGACGCCGTCGGGCAGGTCGCTCGACGACGACGCGGTGTTGGCGTGCCCCCGGTACAGCACCACGGTCCCCGGACCGGTCGCCTCGGCCAGCCGGTCGAAGTCGAGGAACGCGACCCGCCCGTAGCGGGCGCCCTCCTTGATGTTGTCGCGCCACGTCGGCGCATACAGCAGCACCCGTGCGTCGTCGCCAAGCCCGAGCCGCTTGCGGACCTCCGCCCGCGTGATGTCTGCCGTGCCGTCGACGAGCGAGTCGTTCCGCGGGTAGCCCTGGGTGAGCACCGGCCCGTCGTAGCCGAAGGCCGAGGGGAAGATGCGCGCGGAGTAGTCGTTCTGCGCCAGCAGGTAGTCCCAGGTCGTGGCCTCGCGCTCCATGAGCCGGCGGTACGTCACGGTGAGGTTCGCCCCGGGGACGTCGTTGCCGATCCGCTTGAGCGGCGTCCCGTGCCACGTCTGCACGTACGTCTGGTGGCTCCGCTTGCGGAAGAACCACGGCCAGTTGTTGTTGTTGACGAGCAGGGTGGCCCGCGCGAGCAGCTCGTACCACCGGCGGGAGTACCGCAGCACGGGGGTCGCCCACTCGGGGACGGGCGTGGACAGGCAGGCCACGGACCAGTACTGGGGACGGAGGTCGCCGCGGCGGTGCAGCTCGCGGCTCAGGGCGAGGGGGGAGTCCCCGATCGTGCGGCCGCCGAACGACTCGAACACGACCGCGTCGAGAGGCGCGTGCGGCCCCTCGCGGTAGTCCTCCTGCATGCGCTCCTGGTCGCGGCGGCTGCGGTCCTCGTCGTCGAGCGCCGCCCGGAGCCGCACCCACACGGACCCGGCCTTGGGGGTCGCGGTCACGGTCGCCGACAGGCCCCCGCCGGTGACGTCGAGCGGGAGCCGCGCCACCAGCGGGCGGGCGGCCCGCGGTCGCGCGACCCGGTCTCCGGCGGCAAGGGTGACGAGAAAGCCGGACGACTTCGTGAGGACGTTGCCGACGCGGTCCACGACCGGCACTGTGACGTCGAAACGGCCGTCGGCGTCCACCGGCACGGTCACCTCGCTGCCGGGCGCCTTCTCGCTCGTCAGCGCGAGGACCAGCTCGCCGCCCAGGCCGGGCGCCGCCGCGGCATGCCCGCGCACGCGCAGCCCGGACGGGGTCAGCTCGACGTCCTCGATCTCCCCGGCGAGCGGGGCGGTCTGCACCACGACGTTGCCGAAGCGGGTCGTCCCCACCACCAGGTGCGACCCCGGCGAGATGTCCAACCCGGAGCTCGCCGCCACCCACGACAGCCTGCTCTCGGGCGCGCCGCGGCGCCGCGCCGCCAGCCGCCAGGTCCGCGCCGGGCCGTCCGCGGGCGTCCGCGGCAGGGTGAAGACGACGAGATCGCGGTCACCCTCGCGGGTGGGCACGCCCCGCACGACGGAGTCGTGGCACCGCGCCACGAAATCGATCCCCCCCTGCGCAGGCCCGGCCAGCTCGACCTCGAGCGCGCCGGCGCGGACGCGTGCCGCGCGGACGGGCGTGCGGGGGGCGACGTGCCGTCGCAGCACGAGGTCGCCGGACTCGGGCAGGCGGTCGAGGATCCACCGGCCGTCGTCGCCCAGCGGGCCGAAGGCCGGCAGGCGCCCGCGCCCTCGGACGTCCGGCTGCGGGACGGCCGTCTCGCGCGAGGCGCCGTCGACCGTCACGGTCAGGACGAACGAGTAGCTCTCGGCGACGAGGTCCGCCAGGGCGAACGTCGCCCGGAAGCCCGAGCCCGCGTGGTCGTTCCACGGGTCGACGGCACGCAGGTCGGCGGTGGGGTCCTCGAAGCGCTCCACGGCGCCGTGGACCCGCACAGCGCCGGAGCCGTCCGCCGGGACGGCCTCGACGGTGACGGTGCTGCTCGTGCCGCGCAGGTCGATCTGGGACAGGAAGGCATTGCCCTCGATCGCCAGGGACCGCTCGTCGGCCAGGACCTGGTCGACCCGGACGTCGGCGACCACGTCCAGGTCGCCGTCGAGCCGCTCGACGGTGCCGTCGGGCGTCAGCCCCAGACCGACGAAGTAGTCGTCACCCACGACCGCCCGGCCCTCGCGCACCACCCCGTGCACCTTCCAGGTCCGGGACTCCCGGCGCGAGACCAGCTCGACGACGTCGTCGCGCAGCCCGTGATACGTCGCCGCGGCGAGCAGCCGGTCGGCGACCCGGACCTCGGCGAGCCGCTCGTACCCGGCCATGTCGAGGAAGCCGCGCACCTCCTGGCGCAGGAACGTCCAGTAGTCGTCCTCGGTGCGGGGCACCTGCTCGTAGTAGGGGCGCATGTCGAAGCCGACGACCTTCGCCTCCCACGCCTGGCGGACCGCCGCCGGGGCGTCGCGCATGACCTCGTGGAGCTCGTCGAGCATCGCCCAGCGGCCGGTGAGGTCGCGCATCGTCGACTTCTGCTGCGTGATCGACGACTCGTCGTCCCGGATCCGCCAGTGGCACACGACGTCCTGCAGCACGTCGAACCGCCCGTGCAGGTACGCCTTGGCCGACGGCACCTGGTCCTCGTAGAGCCCGTCCGGGAACCCCCCGACCACCCGGTGGAAGAACTCCGTCCGGAACAACTTGGTCCACGCGAAGACGTTCTTGAGGACCTCGGGCTCGTCGGCGATCGTGACGCCGGTACGGGTCCGGTCGTGCAGGCTCCGCGCCCACGGCGGCATGTGCATGCCCGTCGAGGTGTCGCGCAGGAGCGAGCCCACGGCGAAGTCCGAGCCGCTACGCATCAGCGACGTCAGCATGACCTCGATCGCGTTCGGCGGGACCGTGTCGTCGGAGTCCACGAAGCACAGCATCTCGCCACGCGCGTTGCGCACGCCCGTGTTCCGCGCGGCGCCCAGCCCGGCGTTCTCCTGCCGGACGACCCGGACGCGCCGGTCCCTCGCCGCCACCGCGTTGATGACGTCGATCGACGAGTCCGGGGAGCCGTCGTCGACCACGACCACCTCGATCCGGCGGTGCGTCTGGGCGAGGATCGACTCGAGGCACTCGCCCACGTAGTCCTCGACCTTGTAGACCGGGACGACGACGGACACGAGGACGCCCCGGCCCAGTCGTCGCAGCTCAGTCGCCTGCGCTCGCAGCCGTCTGGCCGGACCACGGAGCGGGGCGGGCAGACGCCGGTAGACGGATCGCAGGGCGGTGGTGGAGGACACTGTGTCGGATCAACTCGCGTTCGAAGGATGGCGGCGGGTGGCGGCGTCGCGCCCACCGGTGACGGTCGCCCGGATCATACGCCCCGTGGCGCCCGGGGTGGGACGGCTCACAGACGACGTGCGAGGCGCGCCAGGTCGTGCGACGCGCGGCCCGCGGCCCGCGCCAGGACGGAGCGGCGTCCCGGCGCCACGTCGCGGTAGCCGAAGCGCGCGAAGTCCTCGGCGTAGAACTCCTCGAGGCGGGCCGCGAGACGGGGCGACAGTTCGACGTCCTTGCTCGCGATGCCGCGTGTCGTCTCGCTCGTGCGGACCTTGGCGACCTCGGTGGGCACGTCGAGGCCGTACCGCGCGTTCAGGTCGGCGAGCGCGGCGTCGAGCCCGTCCTCGAGCCGGTAGACGCGCGCCCCGTCGACGAGGAACTGCACCTGCGGTCGGATGTGGTTGTCGTGGACGAACGGGTCCTTCGCGAAGCGCGCGAAGGCCCGTCCGGCCCACTCCTCCACCTGCGCGGCGTCGGTGCTCAGCTCCGTCTTGTGCCGCATCACGTACTCCGACCGGAAGCGCGCCACAGGGTCGCGCACCACGGCGAAGACGGCGTCGAACCGGTCCAGACGGAACACCTGGCCCAGCAGCTCGCCGTGCATGTGCTGCGGTGTGCACCGCCGCAGGTAGTTCGGCCTGCCCTTGCGCATGCGTCCGTCGTGGTAGCTCATCCGCCAGCCGGCGTCGACGAAGTGCGTCTCGATCGACGACCCGCCGGTCTTGGGGATGTGGACGAACAGGACGTTACGGTCGCCCTTGGTGAAGACCGGCATCGTCCCTCCGCCCGGTCAGGCGGCGTGCGGCAGGCCGCCGACCATCCCGGCGGCGACGGTCTTGTTGGTGGTCTCGTCGACGAGGATGAACGCGCCCGTCTCCCGGTTCTGGCGGTACGGGTCGACGAACAGCGGCTTCGTGACCCGCAGCTGGATGCGGCCGATCTCGTTGAGCCGGATCTCGCTCGCGTCCTCGTCCCGGTGCAGCGTGTTCACGTCGACGCGGTAGTTGATGTCCTTGACCATCGCGCGCGCCCACCGGGTGGTGTGCTTGATGGCGTACTTCTTGCCCTTGACCAGCGGCGCGGTCTCGTCCATCCAGCAGATCTGCGCGTCGATGTCCTGCAGCGCGGCCGGGGTGTTGTTCGGCCGGGCGATCATGTCGCCGCGCGAGATGTCGATCTCGTCCGTCAGGCGCACGGTGACCGACATCGGCGGGTACGCCTCGTCGACGGGGCCGTCGGCGGTGTCGATGCCCTCGATCGTCGTCTCGAGCCCCGAGGGGAGCGCCACGACCCGGTCGCCCGGCTTCATGACGCCGCTGGCGACCGACCCGGCGTACCCGCGGTAGTCCCGCGCGTCGTGCGACTGCGGGCGGATGACGTACTGCACCGGGAAGCGGACGTCCTGCAGGTTCCGGTCGCTCGCGACGTGCAGGTTCTCCAGGTGGCTGAGCAGCGGCGCGCCGTCGAACCACGGCGTGTTCTCGCTGCGGTTCACGACGTTGTCGCCCACGAGGGCCGAGATCGGGATGAACGTCAGGTCGGGCACCCGCAGCCGGGAGGCGAACTCCGTGAAGTCGCGCCGGATGTTCTGGAAGACCTCCTCGGAGTAGTCGACGAGGTCCATCTTGTTGACGCACACCACGATGTGCGGCACGCCGAGCAGCGTCGCCAGGAACGTGTGCCGGCGGCTCTGCTCGATGACGCCCTTGCGCGCGTCCACGAGGATCAGCGCGACGTCGGCCGTCGAGGCGCCGGTCACCATGTTCCGGGTGTACTGGATGTGCCCCGGGGTGTCCGCGATGATGAACTTGCGCTTCGGCGTCGCGAAGTAGCGGTACGCCACGTCGATCGTGATGCCCTGCTCGCGCTCGGCCCGCAGGCCGTCGGTGAGCAGCGCCAGGTCGGTGTAGTCGTTGCCGCGCTCGGTGCTGACCTTCTCCACCGACTCGAGCTGGTCCTCGAAGATCGTCTTGGAGTCGAAGAGCAGCCGACCGATGAGGGTGCTCTTGCCGTCGTCGACGGAGCCCGCGGTCGCGAAGCGCAGCAGGTCGGCGCTCGTGTCGACCGCCTGCTGACCGGTCGCGTCGTTCGGCATGGCGTCCTGCACAGAAGTCTCAGTCATGGCTTAGAAGTAGCCCTCTCGCTTACGGTCCTCCATCGCGGCCTCGCTCACCTTGTCGTCGCCGCGCGTCGCGCCGCGCTCGGTGAGCCGCACCGCCGCGACCTCCTCGACGATCGCGTCGAGGGTGGTGGCCTCGGACGCCACGGCGGCGGTCAGGTTGGCGTCGCCGACCGTGCGGTAGCGCACGGAACGCACCTCGGAGGTCTCCCCCTCCTTGAGCGGGGTGAACTCGTTGACGGCGAAGAGCATGCCTCCCCGGTCCACGACCTCGCGCTCCTTGGCGAGGTACAGGTCCGGCAGGTCGATCTTCTCGGCGGCGATGTACGCCCAGATGTCCAGCTCGGTCCAGTTGGACAGCGGGAACACGCGGATGCTCTCGCCCTGGTGGACCCGGCCGTTGTACAGGTTCCAGATCTCCGGGCGCTGGTTCTTGGGGTCCCACTGCCCGAAGTCGTCGCGGAAGGAGAACACGCGCTCCTTGGCGCGGGCCTTCTCCTCGTCGCGGCGCCCGCCGCCGAAGAGGGCGTCGAAGCCGTTCTTCTCGACGGCCTCCAGCAGCACCGGCGTCTGGATGCGGTTGCGGGAGCCGTTCGGCTCCTCGGCGACGAGCCCGCGGTCGATCGCGTCCTGGACGGAGGCGACGACGAGCTGCACGCCCGTCCGCTCGACCCAGCGGTCCCGGGTGTCCAGGACCGTCTGGAAGTTCAGGCCCGTGTCCACGTGCATGATCGGGAACGGGATCCGCGCCGGCGCGAACGCCTTGGCCGCCATGTGGAGCATGACGATGGAGTCCTTGCCGCCCGAGAACAGCAGGCAGGGACGTTCCATCTCCGCGACGACCTCGCGGAAGATGTGGATGCTCTCCGCCTCGAGGCTGCGGAGCTGGCTCAGGACGTGAGACGTCACGACTGGGCACCTTCCTTGCTTTCGACCCCGACCGCCGTCAGCGCCGCACGCAGGTGCGTCGCCAGGGCCGGGTGGCACACGAACAGATCGGGGAGCCAGGGATCCTGGCGGTTGTACTCGAGCGGCGAGCCGTCCAGGCGCGTGCACTCCAGGCCGGCGGCGCCGGCCACCGCGACGGGTGCCGCGGAGTCCCACTCGTACTGGCCGCCGCCGTGGACGTAGGCGTCGACGGTCCCGTCGACGACGGAGATCACCTTGACGCCCGCCGACCCCATGGGGACCAGCTCGACGTCGCCGCGGGCGGCCAGGTCGGACACGAACGCCGGGGGGCGGCTGCGGCTGGCCGCGAGGCGCAGCGGGCGGCTGCCGTCGAGCACACCGTCCGGGTCGGCCGGGGTAGCGGGGCTCACGGTGCTGAGCACCGTGCCGCGCGCCGGCAGGCCGACGGCTCCGGCGGTGAGCCCGGCGCCGCGCTGCCAGAGGGCCACGTGGACGGCGAAGTCGTCGCGCCACCGCCCGGCGACGTCGCCGTCCGCGTGCCGCTCGGCGAACTCGCGAGTGCCGTCGAGGGGGTCGACGATCCACACCCGGTCGGCGGCGACGCGCGCGGCGTCGTCCTTCGCCTCCTCGGACAGGACCGCATCGCCCGGGCGCGCGTGCGCCAGTGCGGCGGCGAGCCACTCCTGGCTGGCCGCGTCGCCGGCGTCCTTGAGCTCCTTGGCGTCGAATCCGCCGCCGGCGGCGTCCACGGCGGCCCGGAGGCCGAGCAGGACCTGCCCGGCGCCCTCGGCGAGCGCCACGGCGAGATCGACGTCGGAGAGCGACGGGTCCGGGTGGATCGGACTCGGCACGGCCATGCGACTCCTCGGATGGGGTGTGGTCGGAGGCCCTCGACAGGCCGCCGCCGAGGCTACCATTCCTCCGTGCGCGTCCGGTGGAGGGCACGAGCTGCCGGACGGTATTCCTTGATTCCCGATAGAACTGGTTGACTACTGGCCATGGACATCGACCTGCTCCTGATCCTCGGCGGCCTCGCGGTCGGCTTCGTCGTGGGTCTCACCGGGATGGGCGGCGGCGCCCTGATGACGCCGATGCTCATCTTCGTGTTCGGGATCCCCCCGCTGACGGCCGTCTCCAGCGACGTCGTCGCGAGCTTCTTCATGAAGCCCGCGGGAGCGATCGTGCACCTGCGGCGCCGGACCGTGAACCTGCAGCTGGTGCTCTGGCTCTGCGTCGGGTCGGTGCCGGCGGCGTTCGCGGGCGCCCTGATCATCCAGTCCCTGCCGTTCGGGGAGTCCCTCGACGCCGGCATCAAGATCGTGCTCGGCGTCGCCCTGCTCGTGGCCTCGCTCGGCCTGGTCGTCCGGGCGGTGCTGGGGATGCTGCAGCGCCGCACCGCCCTCGGCGAGGGCCCCGCCGCCCCCAGCAGCCCCGAGGTGCACGTCCGCAAGGTGGCCACCGTGGTCGTCGGCGCGGTCGCGGGCCTGCTGGTCGGCATGACGTCGGTCGGCGCGGGGTCGATCATCATCGTGGTGCTCCTGCTGCTGTACCCGGCGCTCAAGGCCTCCCAGCTCGTGGGCACCGACCTCGTGCAGGCGGTGCCGCTGGTCGCGGCCGCGTCCCTCGGCCACCTCATCTACGGCGACTTCGACCTGTGGCTCACGGTCTCGCTGCTCATCGGCGCGATCCCGGGCGCCTGGTTCGGCGCCCAGGTGTCGAGCCGCGCCCCGGGCGGGATCATCCGCCGCGCGCTCGCGATCCTCCTCCTCGGATCGAGCCTCAAGCTGCTCGGCGCGTCCGTCGCCGTCGTGTTCGGCGCGATGGCCGGCGCGCTGGTCGTCGGTAACCTGCTGTGGATCGTGGTGCGGGAGCGGATCAAGAAGTTGCCGCCGAAGCCGATGCCGCTGGGCACGGTCTCCGCCCCCGCGCCACGGACCGACCCGCCGGCGGACCAGCCGACGGACCAGCCGACCTCGAAGGACTCGTCACCCCGCTCATGAGCCTGCCCGAGACCACCCACGTCCTGACCGCCGACGAGCTCGACCTGCTGGAGCTCGCCCTGGGCGGCGGCGCCGCGTGGGTCCCGCCCGTCGGGCTCCCCGACGGCGCGGTGACCCTCACCGACGCCGAGAACACGCCCCTGGCCGTCGCCGACGACGGCGGGCTGCGCGCCGTCAAGCCGTTCGCCCGCGCCGCGGGCCCGCACTGGGACCCGGAGCTGCGCAGGACCGCGGACGCCGTGCGGGGCGAGCCGGCGGACGGCCCGACCGTCGCCGTCGTCCTGACCGAGGCGCCCACGCGGGCCGAGGTCGAGGACCTGCCCGGCGTCGTGGCGGGCGCCGGGCGCGTGCTGCTCCTCGTGCCGGCCTCCCGGCGCTCCCCCGCGCCGGGTGCGGTCGGCGCCCCGGGCCTCGTGCGCATCGCCGCCGAAGTCGCGAACGGCATCGCGACCGACACCACGACCGACGCCGGGCCGCGGGCCGACGTCGTCGCCGTGCCGTGGCCCGCCACCGCCCCCGGCGCCCTGCGCTGGGGCGACGTCGGCGCACGGTACGGCGCCGACCGCACCGTGGTGCTCGCCGACCGGCGCGACGCCGCCACCCGGGAGCGCGTGGCGGGCCTCAGGTCCGTCTGGGCCGACGAGGTCGCCGCGCTCTACCCCGAGAGCTCGGCTGCCGAGCTCGCGCGTGCCGCGCGCACCGCGCGGGCCGGCGGCGCCGTCGTCTTCTTCACGGGGCTGTCCGGCTCGGGCAAGTCGACCGTCGCCCGCGCGCTCGCCGCCGAGCTCGACGACGAGGGCCTGCACACCACGCTGCTCGACGGCGACGAGGTGCGCCAGCACCTGTCGCGGGGGCTGGGCTTCGACAAGGAGTCCCGCGAGCTCAACGTCGAGCGGATCGGCTACGTCGCCTCGCTGGTCTCCTCGCACGGCGGCGTCGCGGTCGCGGCGCCCATCGCGCCGTTCGCCTCGGGCCGCGCCCGGGTGCGCGAGCACGCGGAGGCGGCCGGGCTGTTCCTGCTCGTGCACGTCAGCACGCCCCTCGAGGTGTGCGAGGCGCGGGACCGCAAGGGCCTGTACGCCAAGGCCCGCCGCGGCGAGATTCCGGAGTTCACCGGGATCTCCTCGCCCTACGAGGAGCCGACCGACGCCGACCTCGTGATCGACACCTCGCGGGTCGAGGTGGCCGACGCCGTCGCGCAGGTGCGCGCGGCGCTCCTCGCCCGCCTGGACGCCCGCGGCTGAGCCGGCGGGACCCGGGCCGGCCGCACGATGGCGGACGGTCCGGGTCAGTCGCCGTTCTGCTTCTTGCCGTTCCTGCCGTTCTTGCGGCGCCCGCGAGGTCCGACCCCGCCCGCGCGGCCGGACGACCTCGCCTGGCGGTGCGCGCGGACGAACTCCTTGTAGTGCGGGAGGACCTCGGAGGTACTGCCGTCCATGACGAGCTGACCCTGGTGCACCCACAGCACGCGGGTGCACATCGCCTCGACGGTGCCGATCGAGTGGCTCACGAGGAAGATCGTCCCGGCGTTCTCGCGAACCTCGTCGATCCGCGCCTTCGACCGCGCCTTGAAGGCGGCGTCGCCGGTGGCGAGCGCCTCGTCGATCATGAGGATGTCCGGCGTCGCCGACGAGGAGATCGCGAACCGCAGCCGCGCTCCCATGCCGGACGAGTAGGTCTTCATCGGCATGTAGACGAAGTCGCCGATGCCGGCGAACTCCACGACCTCGTCGAACCGCTCCTCGACCTGCTTCGGCGTCAGGCCCAGGGCCAGGCCGCCGATCATGATGTTGCGCTCGCCGGTCAGCTCCGGCATCAGCGCGGCGTTGACGCCGAGCAGCGCCGGCTCCCCCGCGACGTAGACGGCGCCCGAGTGGGGCGGGATCAGGCCGGTGACGGCCCGCAGCAGGGTGCTCTTGCCGGAGCCGTTGACGCCGACGATGCCGATCGCCTCGCCGTGGCGCGCGACGAACGAGATGCCCCGCACCGCGTGCACCTCGCTGACCGAGCCGACGTGCTGCGTGGTGGAGCTCAGCAGCCGCCGGACGAACGACCGCCTGGGCGCCGCGGCCTGCTCCACGTGCGCGCCGGAGCGGGCGGCCTGGCGCGCCTTGCCCCCGAAGACGCGGTAGACGATGTGCAGGTCGTCGACGACGAGCACCGGGTCGCCGAGCGTCGCGACCGGCGGGCCCCCTTCGAGGTCCTCCGGCTCGAGCTCGGCGTCCAGGTCGACGTCGAGGTGAAGGTCCGACTCAGTCACGGCCGTACCGCTCCTCTCCTCGCCAGAAGACGATGAACCCGATGACGAACGTGCCGACGGCCCACAGGCCCGCCCAGAGCCACATCCAGGGGTCCTGCGGGATCTCCGGCTCCTGGGTGAGGATCGACCGGCCCACGTACAGGAACACGGCGATCGGCTGGTACTCCAGGATGGGGGCGACGACGGCCTGCACGCCGGCGCTCAGGTGACCCGTGTAGTGGGTCACGGGGAAGATGACGCCCGACCCGAACATCGCGAGCCGCATGATGAAACCGATGATGTTGTCGAGGTCCGGGGTGATCGCGACCATGCGGGCCATGATGAACGCGAGGCCCGTGTTGAACAGCCACAGGAGCGCGACGATCCCGGGCAGCAGCAGCCAGCTCCACGTGACGTGCACGAGCGGGTAGGCCGGCAGGAGGCCGCTGAGCAGGACGATCGTGCACATCACGAGGAGCGCGGGGACGAGCGTCGCGAGCAGCGACACCACCTGCGAGATCGGCAGCACCGCCCGGGGGAAGTGCAGCGACCGGATGAGGTTGGTCTTCTTGGCGATCGACTTGGCGCCGCCGTTCACCGACTGCTCGACGAACCGGAACAGGAACGTCCCGATCGTGATGAACGCGATGGTGTTCTCCACGCCACGGCTGGCCTGCAGCAGGATGCCGAAGATCAGGATGTAGACGGTCGCGTTGAGCACCGGGTTGAGGATCGCCCAGAGCTGGCCCAGGTAGTTGTTCTGGTTCTTCGCGTAGGCGTTGGCGGTGCCCAGCACCCGGATGAACGCCCAGCGCGAGACCACGTCGCGGATGTAGCGTCCCAGCGGGGGACGGACCCCCATCTGCTGGAGCCCGTACTCCTGCGCGAGAGCGCGACGCTCCGCGGAGGTGGTGTCCGGCACGATCGGCTCCGGGGGCCGGAGCGGGTCGCTCCCGGGGCCCGGCGTCCCGCGGTCACCCGATGCGGCGCCCGTGGTGGTGTCGGTGGTCACGAATCCTGAAAACCCGTCTTCCGAGGTACGGCCAGCGGCTGCCCGGCCCCGACGATCCTACAGCGAACCGCCTGACCGGAGCTCAATAGCACTATACCGATAGGTTCAGTAGGTCATCACGCCCGGACCCTCACGTTCCCGTCCGCGCACGACGCCGGCGGTACCCCGCGCGGAACCTCCCGCGTGGGATACTCGTGCGCCGTCGGACCATGCGCCCCCGGGAAGGAACGGATGACGCACGCCAGCACCCCGCAGCCCACGCTCGCGGCCCGCGCCCGCACCCTCGCCGCGCGCGCGCTGCTCAGCGCCGGGTCTCGGGTCAAGCACCTCATCAACCGGACGATCGACGTCGAGCCGCCACCGTTCGACCCCACGCTCGACGCGCTTCCGGCCTTCCCGGTCGTGGCCTACTTCGCCGACCTGCCCGACCAGGCCTACCAGATCCGGCAGTGGCTGCCCGTGCTCGAGCGGGTCGCCGAGCAGCACCGGTTGGCGATCGTCACCCGCCAATGGGAGACCGCGCTGCTGCTGCGCGACGCCACCACGCTGCCGGTCCTCTTCACCCGGCACCTGGACGGGCTGCGCCAGCTGTACGACCGGATCGGCGTGAAGACCGTGGTCTACGTCAACAACGGGATGCGCAACTTCCAGTCGCTCATCTACCAGCGGGCGCTGCACGTGCACGTGAACCACGGGGAGTCCGACAAGATCTCGATGGTCTCCAACCAGGCCAAGGCCTACGACCACGTGGTCGTCGCCGGCCAGGCCGCGGTGGAGCGTCACCGGCGTGCGCTGATCAACTTCGACCTCGACCGCCTCGTGCCCTGCGGGCGCCCGCAGCTGGACCTGGACGTGGCCCCCTCCCTGGCGCCCGTCGCCGGACGCCGGACGGTGCTGTACGCCCCCACCTGGTCCGGGGAGGACGCAGCGAACAACTACACGTCGCTCGACCTGTACGGCGTGCCGATCGTGCGGGCGCTCCTCGCCCGGGACGACGTGCGCCTCGTCTACAAGCCGCACCCCCGGGTCCGCTCGGCGACCGACCCGGGCGTCGCCGGCGCCCACGCCGAGATCGTCCGCCTCGTGGGGGCGGCGCGCCGGGCCGGCGCGCCGCACGAGCTGCCGCTCGACGCGGACGTCCTCGGCCTCTTCGAGAGCGTCGACGTGCTGGTCACCGACATCTCGTCCGTCGGCCTGGACTTCCTCTACCTGCGCCCCGACGCCCCGATCGTGCTGACGGACCGGCGCACCGACCGGGACCGGCTCCTCGCCGAGGCGCCCGTGGCGCGGGCCACCGACGTCGTCGACGCGACGACGGTCGACGACCTCCCGCAGATCCTCGCGGCCACGCTCACGGCCGACCCGCACCGCGCCGAGCGCGAGAAGGTCCGCGACCACTACTTCGGGTTCGCCCGCGGCGAGAGCAGCCGGCGGTTCCTCGACTTCGTCACCGACTGCCTCGAGCGCCGCGACGCGATGCTCGCCGAATGACCCCCCCCCCCCCCCCCCCCCCCCCCGGGGCCCCC
>NZ_SIRP01000001.1:3546767-3601230 GCF_011634835.1 Isoptericola sp. BMS4
CTGCACGACGGAGCCCGCCGGGCCGCCCCTCGTCGGTGGGCGGCACGGCGGGCTCGGTACCCGTCGTCAGAGCTCCTGGTTCGCGCGCTCCAGGTCCTCCGCGAAGTCCACCTCGACCGCGTACAGGTCGGAGATGTCCACCGGCACGACCTTGAGGCCGTCGTTCTCGATCGCGAGCTCGACGCCGCGCTCGAAGTACGCCTGGTCGTCGACCTCGGCCAACCGCTCGAGCAGCTTCGCCTTGTCCGCCGGCGCCACGTAGTTGATCCCGACGGCCTCGCCGAGGGCTCCCTGGACCGTCTTCGACAGCTCGGCGATGTGCCCGTCGTCGTCGACCGTGTACTTGACCTCCTCGTCGCCCACCGACGACGTGTTGACGCACACGAACGAGCGCCCCTCGTCGATCAGCGGCTGCACGCGGCGCAGCACGTCCGGGTGGAAGACGACGTCGCCGTTCATCCAGAGCACGCCCCGGTCACCCGTGACCCGCAGCGCCCGCATGAGGGACTTCGACGTGTTCGTCTGGTCGTACACCTCGTTGTAGGCGTACGTCACGTCGGGCGCCGCCTCGAGGATCATCTCGAGCTTGAAGCCCACGACGACCAGGACCTCGGCCTCGCGGCCGTACACCGAGCGCAGGTTCCCCAGCTGCTGGGCCAGGATCGTCCGCCCGTCGCGGAGCTCCGTGAGCGGCTTGGGGTGCGGCCGGCCCAGCCGGGTCCCCATCCCCGCCGCCAGGATCACTGTCTGGATGCTCATCGCATTCCTCTCTCTTTGTCCGTCGACCTGTCGGCCGGTCCGCCGGACGTCGCTGCGCCTCCGGCCCGTTCCTCCGCGATGCGCGCGATCTCCCCGTCCCGGACCGCCATGAGGCGTTCGCAGGCGTCGATGAAGCGGCGCGTCGACGCACCAGGCGTCGTGTCGCCAAGATAGTGCTCCCGCAGCCGGAGCCGTTCGTCCCGGGTCGGGTCCTCGCCCAGCTCGCGGTCGACCAGCGCCACGACGGCGTCCACCGCGCCGGCCGGCAGCGCCGGCGCGAGCTCGAGCAGCGGGCTCGTCGCGATGACGGCCTCCGTGCTCGGCCGGGTGACGACGAGCGGCGCCCCCGTGGCCAGCCAGTCCATCGCCACGCCCGAGACGTCGCACACGAGCAGGTCGGCCGCCGCGAAGGCGGGGCCGACGTCCCGGTGCGTGTCCGTCCCGTGCGCCAGGCCCTCCGCCGGCGCCGGCGCGGAGGCCAGGTAGTCCCGGATCGCCGCGTCCGCGTCGCCGTACGCGGCGTCGCGCACCCCGGTCAGCGGGTGGGGCCGGTACAGCACGCGGTAACGGCCCGAGGACACGAGCGCGCGGACGACCGCCAGGCCGTGGGTGGCGACGGTGCCGTACTCCGCGGACGGCTGCCCGCCCTCCCAGGTGGGCGCGTACAGCACGGTCGGCAGCGGTCCGCGCGGGGTGTCCGCCCGCAGCCGCAGCTGGTCGTCGAGCTGCGGGCGTCCCACCGGCACGCAGCGGGCGTGCGCGTCGTACAGGGTGGAGAACCGCGCCATCCGCTCGACGGCGGCCTGCCCGGCGACGAACGAGAAGTCGTACGCCTTGGTCTGGTTGGAGACGGTCACGAGCTTGTCGCTGTCACCGTGCATCAACGAGGCGTGCACCAGGTCGCCGAAGCGCAGGCAGCTGAAGTTCTCCGGGTTGTGGTTGACGTACAGCGCGAGCTTCGTCGCCGAGCGGCCCAGCACGTCGTCGAGCGTCGTGTAGTGCGCGACGGTGCGCACGTCCAGGCCGCTGTCCCGGCGCAGCGCGCGGGCGGTGCGCGAGTCCTGCGCCACGACGACCACCCGGTGCTCGGCGTCCAGCGCCCGGAAGGTGTCGTACCACTGCTCGATCTGGTACAGCGCCTCGGGGGTGTCCGCGAAGTAGACGATCACCTCGTACGGCCAGGACGTCCCCAGCAGCGCGGCGTCCTCCCCCAGCCGGTCCGGCATCCCCCCGGGAAGGAGCCCCAGCCGGCGGATCACCCGCCCGCCGGCGGACCTGAGGCGGCGCCGCAACGTGGCGCCCCGGGGTGTGGCATGCATGGGTCTCCAGAACGTCGTGGTCGCGTCAGCGGGGGGCGCGTCGCAGCATACCGGCCAGGCGCCGCAGGCCCTGCGGCGGGAGCGCGTCTGCCGGGGAGCGCGGCGCGGTGAGCGACGTCGCGCCCCGCCCCGCACCGCGCCGCGGGCGCCGCCGGGCGACGTCGGCCAGGACGTCGGCCCACCGGGCCACGACCGCGGCGTCCGAGTACCCCTGCGCCGTGGCGACCGCGGCCCGGCGCATCCGGCGCACGGCCTGGGCGTCGAGCCGGACGAAGCGTTCGATCGCCGCCGCGAGGGCGTCCACGTCGCCGTCGGGCACGAGGAACCCGTCGACGCCGTCCGTGATGATGTCGGCGGGCCCGTACCTGATGTCGTAGGCGATCGGGACGCAGCCGCGCGACATCGCCTCCGCGAAGACGAGCGGGAGCCCTTCCGCACGGCTCGTGAGGAGGAGGAACGACGCCTCGGCCAGCCGGTCCGCGGCGCCGCGGACGAAGCCGTGCAGCACCACGCCCGGGACCTTCGCGGCCTTCGCCTCCAGCCGCTCGCGGTTCGGGCCGTCGCCGAAGACGTCCAGGCCCACGTCCAGGCCCGTGGCCTCCCGCGCGCGGCGCACGGCGTCGATCGCGTGGGCGACGCGCTTGCGCCCGTTCAGGCTCGCGAGCACCGCTCCGCGGTGGCCCTCAGGGCGGTCGGGGGTCGGCCCGGCCGGGAGGTCCGTGCTGTTCGGCACGACGTACGTGTTGTCGCGCGGGCCGACGCGCTCCAGGACGTCCGCCCGCTGCCCCTGCGTGAGGAACACGACGCCGTCGAAGTCGTCGACGTGCTCGACCATCGGCGTGCGGGCGACCGTGAGCGGGCCGTGGGCGTCGGTCGCGCGGGCGGCCAGGTGGGCCCCGTGCACCAGGTGCAGCACGGAGGTGTGCCTGCTCCGCAGCGCCGCGAAGAACTCCACCATCGTCTTGCTGTCCACGATCACGAAGCCCGGCCTGACCGGCAGCACGACGTCGACCCACGCGCGGTACAGCGCGAACGCCGACGTCCACGACCGTCCGGCGCGGCCGCCGCGCGTGTACGTCGTGATCCGCCGCACGAGCGCCCTGCGCTCGTCCGCGGCCGCGAGCGTGCCGTCCGCGCGGAAGTGCAGGATCCTGCGGGCGGAGGAGTCGCTCTCCCCCGCGTCCTCGTCCTCCGCCCCGGCACCGTCCTCGCCGTCGCCCTCCACGCGGACGATCTCGCCGGGGCCGGCGGACGGGAGGTCCAGGGCGACCGCGCCCGGCGGCGGCGCGATCTCGTCGTCGGACAGCGCCCGGACGTCCTCCCAGACGTTGTGCAGCGTCACGCCCGGCACGAGCTCGCCGCGCGCCTCGAGGTCGGAGCGGGCCGCCGCGACGTCCAGCAGGGGGTCGAAGGTCAGCACGCGCACGTCGACACCGGCCTCGCGGGCGAAGGCGCGCGACCGCCGCAGCAGGGCCGACGTCATCCCGCCGTAGGCCGCCGGGACGGTCCAGGTCGCGGCGGCGTGGGTCCCGGCAGGGAACGAGACCGTGGGGCGGTGTCCGGACGTCGTGGGCACCGTGCGATCGTACCGAGCCACACCCGCGCGCTGCGGGAGGCCGCGGCACCGGCACGTGTTCACCGACCCGTCACCCAGGCGTCGTCCCCCCGTCGCCGGCACGTCGCCGCACCGCCCGACGCCGGTGCGAGCATGACGCCGTGACCAGGCCCACCGCGACCGCCGTCGTCGAGTCCCCGCTGCAGCTGCTGTGCGCCGTGGAGGCCCACGCCGCCGGGCACGGCGACGCGCGCACGCTGGTGCGTGCCCGTGCCGACGTGGCCACCCTCGCCGCGACGGTGTCGACCGTCGAGGCGCTCGGGCTCCCCGACGGGCTCGACGCGGTCGTCGGCCCGCCGCCCCGGCGGCTGCCGGACGGTGTCGTGACCGTCGGCGACGCGTTCTCGGGGGCCTTCCAGTCCGCGCTCGTCCGGGCGCCGCGCCCGCCGCGGCGGCTCGTCGTCGTCGACGACGGCCTCGCCACCCTCGACCTCGCCCGCCGCCTGGTCTCGTCCGCCCCCCTCGTGCGGCCGGGCACCCTGCCGGACCCCCTGCGCCTGGGGCTGGGCGCGCTGGCCGGGCGCCGCCTGCGCCGCCTGGCGCGCGGGGGCCGCGTGGTGCTGTGCACGACGCTGCCGCTGCCGGCCCCGCTGGTCACCGGCCTGCGCGCGCTCGGGGTGCACGTCGAGACGCACGGCTTCGAGTGGCTGCGGTCGCGTCCGCGCCCCGAGGCTCCCGCCGAGGACACGGTCGTGGTCGGCTCCGCGTTCGTCGCCGACGGGCTGGTGCACGCCGACCGGTACGCCGCGTGGATCCGCGGGATCGCCGCCGACGGCCCGGTGCGCTACCTGCCGCACCGCCGCCACGACCCGCTGGTCACGGCGCTCCTGGAACGGCTGCCGGGCGTCACGGTCGACGCCCCGGGCGCCCCCGTGGAGGTCCGCCTGCGCGGCATGCGGGCCGGGCAGCGCGTCGTGTCGCTGCCGTCGACGTCCGCGATCACGCTGACGCGGCTCCTCGCCCCGGCGGGCGTGGGCGTCGTGCCGCACGCGGTCCCCGCCGAGTGGTGGACGGGGCGGGTCGACGACGCGCTGCGGGAGCACCTGGGCACGGCGCGCGACCTCGCGCTCCGCGCCCGCCCGGCCGCGCCCGCGCCGGCGCGCCTGGACCCCGCGGGCGACGGCACGATGTCGCCGGCGCGCGCATGAGCGCCCCCCGGGTCCTGGCCGTCGCCGACTCGGACTCGTACCTGAAGTGGGCCGTGTGGACGCTGGCCCGGCTGCGCGACGACGCCGCCGCGGGGCGGACGGACGTCCCGCAGGTGTCCGCCGTGGTGGTGCGCTCACCCATCGCCCCGACGCCCGAGCAGGCGGCGGCCGCGGTCACCGGCACCGGGCTGCCGCTGCCGCCCGTACTCTCACCCGCCGCGGTGCGGCGGCTGGCGCGCCGGGCGCGCCCGGACGTCGTGCTCGTCGCCGCGACCGGCCCGGTCGCCGAGCTGGTCGCGCGGCACGTCGTCGGCGCCACGGCGCCGCACCGGCCGGCCCTGGTGGCCGGCCTGCCCGGGATGGCCCTGCCGGCCACGGAACCGGGCACCGGGTGGCGGCGGTGGTGCGACGCGTTCCTCGTGCACGCGAGGGTCGAGCGCGCGCCGTACGCCGCCGCGTTCGCGGCCCACGGGGCGACGCCCGAGCTGGCGCTCACCCGCCTGCCCTTCCTCGCCCGGGCACCGCACGGCGACGGTGAGCACGCCCCGGGGGCCGGGCTCCTGCCGGGCCTGCCCGGCGTCGGCGACCGCGCGCGCCCCGCCCCGAGGGTCCGGCGGGCCGTGCTCGCCGCCCAGGCCAAGGTGCCGTCGGCCTGGTCGGACCGCGTGCACCTGCTGGACGGGATTGCCCGCCTCTCGTCGGGCGGCCTCGACGTGGTCGTCAAGCTCCGCGCCCGCTCCGGGGAGCGGCAGACGCACAACGAGGCCCACCCGCTCGACGCGCTGTGGGCCGCCGAGCACCGCCGCCTCGGCCACGCCGCGGGGACGCTGCGCTTCGCGACGGGTCCGATGAGCGGCTTCCTCACCCCGGGCACCGCGCTGCTCACGGTGAGCTCGACCGCCGCGCTCGAGTCCCTGGCGCTCAGCCTGCCCACGGTGTTCCTCGCGGACTTCGGCGTCGGGCCCGAGCTGCTGAACCCGCCGTTCGCCGGCTCGGGCTGCCTGCTGCACCTCGACGAGGTCGCGGCGTCGCTGCGGGCCGGGGGTCCGGTGCCGGACCCCGCCTGGTGCGCGGAGCACTACCTGCACGACGACGCGTCGCAGGTTCCCGCCGTCGTCGCCCGGCTGACCGAGCGCGCCCGTGCCGGCACCCTGCCCGAGCGCACGGTCTCCCCGTGGTCGTGGAAGCGGCACGGCTGGACGGTGCTGCGCTCCGCCGTCCCCGCCGCCCTCACCTGAACCCGTTGTGGGTACGAAGATGGCGTGGGATCCCTCGGATCCCACGCCATCTTCGTACCCACAGCGTTCGGGCAGGTCGGCTACGCGCGATGGTCGGCCACGGCGCGGGCGGTGAGGCCTCGCACGAACCCCGCGCCCCACGCCAGGTGCATGACGACGATCACCACCGGCAGCACCAGCGCCTCCCCCGGTGCGAGCGCCGGACGGCGGACGGCGGCGTGCGCCGTCGCCGCCAGGACGCCCAGCCCGTACAGGAGAGGAACGACCGCCCCGAGCAGCGCGAGCGCCGGCAGAGCCACCAGGAGGCCCGCCGCGACGGCGGCCGCCGAGGCCCCCAGTCCCAGGACCAGGGCGGGCGGGGCGAGGTAGCGCGCGCTCGCCGTCGTGCGGTCCCGGCGGATCACCTCCCGGCGCCACATGCCGGTGCGCCAGAACTGCTTGGCGACGGCGCGCAGCGTCCGCCGCGGGCGGTACGTCACGACGAGCGCGGGGTCGAACCAGAGCAGCCCGCCCGCCCGGCGCAGCCGCAGGCACAGCTCCCAGTCCTCGGCGCGCACCAGCGACGGGTCGTAGCCGCCGACGGCCTCGACGGCCCCGCGGCGGAACGCCCCGAGGTAGACCGTCTCGGACGGGCCGGCCTTGCCACCCACGTGGAACGACGCCGCGCCGATCCCCGCCGGGTGGCTCATCGCGCGCGCGACCGCCCGCTGCACCGGCGTCGTCCCGACCGGGTGCATGAGACCGCCGACGGCGACGGCGCCCGTGCGCTCCAGCGTCGCCACGCACCGGCGGACGTAGTCGGCCGGCAGCACCGTGTGCCCGTCGACGCGCAGGAGCACGTCCTCGCCGGCCGGCCCCGCCACCCCGGGGGCGCCGTCCCGCAGGGCGCCGGTGCGCTCGATCGCCAGGTTGAGACCGATCGACCGCGAGCCCGTGGGGTTGTCCACGACCACCACACGCTCGTCGGCGGCGGCCAGGCGCTCGGCCACCCGCGCGGTGCCGTCGTGCGAGGGCCCGACGGCGAGCACCAGCCGCAGCGGCCCGGTGTAGTCCTGCGCCAGCACGGACGCGACCGCCTCGGCGAGGTACGCCTCCTCGTCGCGCACGCACGCGACGACGAAGACGGCGACGCTCCGCTCCACCGCCCCGGTGCCGGGGGTGGGCCGCTCCCCCGTGCCCGTCCGCCGGCCGACCGTCGCCTCAGCCACGGCGGCTCTCCACGGCCCCCATGGCGGCCCGCACGTCCTCCCCGGCACGGGCGTACCGGCCGCGGGCCAGGCGGCGCAGCGCGCCCCCGGTGCGGCGGTCCAGCCGGTCCGCGACGGCCAGGAGCCGCGACGACCGCCACGGCGAGAGCCCGAAGCCGCCGGGCAGGCCCAGCGCGGTGAGCCGCCTGCGGCGGAACCACAGCCGCACCTCGGCGTCGTCGAGCTCGCCGAGCAGATCCTCCGTCGGCGCGCGGAACCGCGCCAGGTGGCGCGGCTGCTGGCAGTACGACACCGCGCGGACCAGCCGCTGCAGGCGCTCCGGGTCCCGCCACGGCCCGTCGGCCCGGTCGAGGGCGTCCACGACGACGGCCGGCACCCGGTTGCTGTTCTCGTACGGCTCCAGGCGGTCGAGGAGCATCGCCGTGCCGACGCTCGCCGTCGGCAGCCCGAAGACCGCGGACGCCGTCGCGAGCGCCGTCGAGAAGCAGGAGACCACGAGCCCGGGCGCCGCGGCCTCGAAGACCTGCTCGGCGAGGACGCCGGGCGGGGCCGTGCGCAGGGTCACGCCGAGCGTGCGGGCGTGCTCCGCGAGGTCCGCCGTGCCCTGACGCGGCGCCGACGGGTGCGGCTTGAGCACCACGTCCGTGAAGCCACGGTCGGCCGCGGTGCGCACCATGGTGCGGTGCAGCGCCGCCTCCTCCTCGGGGGTGACGAGGCCGATCGCCGACAGGTACTGCCCCAGGAGCAGGGCGTAGGAGCCCGGCCCGGGCAGGCGGGACACGAGCGGGTCGTCGTCGGCCGCGCCGAGGCCCGCCACGACCTTGCGGAACGCCTCGCCCGGCACGACCGCGGTCGGCACGTCCCACTCCGCGAGCAGGGACGGGCGCACGCCGGGCAGCAGGTCCAGGTGCACCAGCCGCTCGATCCGGCCGCCGACCTCGAACGGCAGCCGGGACCGGGTGGGCCCGTAGACCATGAGCCCGTCCGCGTACACCGTCACCGCCGCGCCGGAGAAGATGCGCACCAGCGCCGACGTCGGGGACGTCGCGACGGACTCCCCGACCAGCTCCAGCGGCTCGTCGCCCAGGCCCCAGCGCTCGCGCAGCAGCCGCTGCCACAGCGGCACGTCCTGCTCGCGCGGCGACCACTGCTGGGGGTGGTACGGCGCCACCACGTCGTTCCACGCCACGACGTCGTCGAAGCGCGCGCGCAGCGGCGCGAAGCCCGGCCCGTCGGCGAACGCGGGGTGCGCCTCCGGCACGGGCACGTTGTTCTGCACCACCAGCAGCGTGCGCTCGCGCCGCGGCAGCACGCCCGCGTCCCACGCGGCCGCCACGGAGGCGGCCCCGAAGAGCGTCGAGGCGGTGATGATCTGGACCGTCACAGGTGGACTCCCTGGCGTCGGACGGCGGCCGCCCGGTCGTGGCCGATCCGGGCGGCCTGGGCGACGACGACGTCCCGGTCGAACCGGGACACGAGCGCGTTGGCCCGTGTGACCATCTGCGCCCGCACGTCGTCCGGATAGGCGCCGCGACGCCGCACGTGATGGTGGAGCACCACCAGCACGTCGCGCAGGGCCTTGGGCTCGTACTCGGGCAGGCCGGCGGCACGCAGCCGGTCGAGGACGGCGTCGTACGCGGCGAGGAACCCGAGCTGCCGGGCGTCGCCGATGTCGGTGAGGGACCCGGCCACCTGCCGCCGGTACACGTACCCCGGGGAGTCGGCGACCGCGTACGCGCTGGTCCCGAGGAGCAGGCGCCACGCCCACTCCCGGTCCTCCGCCGTCGGCAGGTCCTCGTCGAAGACCGCCAGCCCGTCGTCCACGACCCGGCGGGACAGGAACCGGCTGGAGACCTGCACGTAGTTGACCAGCGTGCTGCGGGTGGTCGGCATGATGCCCGTGCGCGGGTCGAGCACCGCCTCGCGGCGCGGCTCGGGGGCCCGCACGACCCGCCGGTCCCTGCCCCGGGCCCGCACCTGGTCGCAGACGAGGAAGTCCACGCCGCCGGCGCTGCCCGCGTGCCGGTCCGCGCTGCGCAGCATGGCCGCGAGGTGGCCCGGGTAGAACCAGTCGTCGGGGTCGAGGAACGTCACCCACCGGCCGGTGGCGCGGCGCACCCCGTGGTTGCGCGCCGCGGAGACGCCGCGCGGCACGGGGTGCCGCGCGACGTCCAGCCGGGCCAGGCGGGAGCCGGCGTCCTCGAGCGCCTCGGCGGTGTCGTCCACCGAGCCGTCGTCGACGACGACGACCTCGAGGTCGTCACCGAGGTCGCCGCCCCCGGGGCCCTGGCGCGCCAGGCTGCCGAACGCGTCGGGCAGGTGCGCGGCCGCGTCCCGGGCGGGGACCACGACCGACACCGCCGGCCGCCTGGGTCGCCTGTCCAGCATCCGCGGTCCGTCAGGCGTCGACGCGGCGCAGGCGCGACATCGGCGCGAGCTCGCCCGGCATGACCCGCTTCTCGCCGTCGCCCAGGGCGTCCTGGAGGATCCGGATGTCGCGCACGAGGTTCGTCAGGCCCTTCGGCTCGAGCGAGGCGGCATGGTCGGAGCCCCACATCGCCCGGTCCAGGGTGATGTGGCGCTCGACGGCGACGGCGCCGAGCGCGACCGCGGCCAGCGAGATCTGCAGGCCCGTCTCGTGGCCCGAGTAGCCGACGGGCACGCCGTACCGCTCCTGCAGCGTGCCGATCGTGCGCAGGTTGGCCTCCTCGGGAGGCAGCGGGTACGTCGAGGTGGAGTGCAGGATCACCAGGTCGTCGGTGCCGAGGATCCCCACGGCCGCGTCGATCTGCTCCAGCGTCGACATGCCGGTCGACAGGATCATCGGCTTGCCGGTGTCCGCGAGCGCCCGCAGCAGCTCGTGGTCGGTCACCGACGCCGACGCGATCTTGTGCGTGGGCACGCCGAACTCCTCGAGGAACGCCACCGAGGGCGCGTCCCACGGGGACGCGAACCACTGGATGCCCCGGGACTTCGCGTACTGGTCGATCTCGGTGTACTGCTCGTGCTCGAACTCGACCTTGTACTTGTACTCCAGGTAGGTCATCTCGCCCCAGGGCGTCTGGCGGATCTTGTCCCGCTGGTCCTTGGGGGTGCTGATCTCCGGGGTGCGCTTCTGGAACTTCACCGCCTGGCAGCCGGCCTCGGCCGCGACGTCGATGAGCTTCTTGGCGTTCTCGACGTCGCCGTTGTGGTTGATGCCGATCTCGCCGATGACGTACACGGGCCGGCCGGCGCCGACCTCGTGGTCGCCGATCTGCACGGTCGCGGGGGTCTCGTTCGTCGCGGTCATGGGGATGTCCTTTCGGGTGACGGGGCGTGCGGGCGGGCCCGCGGGGTCGGCGCGACGGGCCGCGAGGACGCGGTCGCACGCTTCTCGGACGGCGCCGTGGCCGCCCGGGCGGGCCAGGACGACGCGCGCGGCGTCCTGCACCTGCGGGTGGGCGTCGGCGGTGGCCACGGGCCAGCCGACGAGGGTCAGGGCGGGAAGGTCGTTGACGTCGTTGCCGACGTACGCCACCCGCGCGGGGTCGAGGTCGTTCTCGGCGCACCAGTCGCGCAGCGCGGTCGCCTTGTCGTCGACGCCGTGCCGCACGTCGACGCCGAGCTTGCGGCCGCGGGCCGCGACGACGGGGTTGGTCTCGGTCGACAGGATGAGCATCGGCACGCCGGCGCGGCGCAGCAGGGCCACGCCCATGCCGTCGCCGCGGTGCACGCGCACGCTCTCCGTCCCGTCCTGGCTGACGTAGGCGGCGTCGTCGGTGTGCACGCCGTCGAAGTCGGTGACGAGGGCGTCGGCGTCGATCGGCGCGTCGGCCGCCGTCGTCGCCGCCGGACGCGCGAGCTCCTGGGCGAGCCACAGGTCGCGCGGCTCGTCGATCTCCAGCGCCCGGTCCGGGTCGACGGGCTGCAGCCCCACGGAGCCGAAGAACCGGGTACCGGCGTCCCGCAGCCCGGCCGTGCGCATCACGTAGAAGGCGCCGGTCTCGCGGAAGTGCGGGGCGCGGTCCTGGCGGCGGGGGCGGTGGTCGGTGGTGTGGCCGACGGGCGAGGGGACGTCGCCGTCGAGGCGCCACTGGAAGTCGTGGGTGGGCGCGACCGCGACGACGACGTCGTGCTCCCCGGCGGCCACGCGGCGCACGGCGGCGTCGAGGTCGTCCGGATCGATGAAGGGGGACGTCGCCTGCAGCAGCACGGTGACCGCCGGCTCGGGGCCGCCGTCGGCCACGGCGTCCACGGCGTGCAGGACGGCGGACTCCGAGCTGGCGGTGGCCCCGGCGATGGCGGCTGGCCGCTCGACGACGCGGGCGCCGGCCGCGGCGGCCTCGCCGGCGATGTCGGGGTGGTCCGTGGAGACCGCGACCTCGGTGACCGAGGGCGCGGCGAGCGCGGCGGCCACGGCGCGGGCCACGAGCGTGGTGCCCCCGACCCGCTGGAGGTTCTTGAGCGGGATCCCGGCGGAACCTCCGCGAGCGGGGATTACGACCAGCGCGCCACCACTCGAGTGGATGTCGTTCATGGGGCTGACACTAAGAGCCCGACACGACGAACCCGACGCCGTTGCGGTAACTGCGGGAGAACATTCGACTGCGGCCCGGTGAACATTCTTCGACACCCTCGCCGGATGGTCCCGTCGACCATTGTTCGTGCCCTTTGATGGTGCTGTCGGACGGTGCCGAACGCGCCGGACGGCGACCCCGACGACCCGCTCGACCGGCCCGCACCCGACACCGTCGCCGCGCGCGACATGTCGTTCCGCTCCTCGCCGGAACCACTCTGACGAATGGCGCCCCCGGCCACACCGGAGTACACCGAGAAATGTCGACGACAAGGCGATGACATGACGATGAACATTCGGCAAACTTCGCGCACGGGCCTGGTCCACCGGCTCGACAACCCGGTGCGCGACTACGACTGGGGATCACCCACGCTCATCCCCGAGCTGCTCGGCCGCGCGCCCGACGGCCGACCGGCCGCGGAGCTGTGGCTCGGCGCCCACCCGGGCGCGCCGTCGGGGCTGCGGGGGGCCGGGGGGCGCTCGCTCGCCGAGCTCGTGCAGGCGGACCCCGGCACGGTGCTCGGCACCCGCGTGTCGGACCGGTTCGGCCCCCGCCTGCCGTTCCTGCTCAAGGTGCTCGCCGCGGAGCGGGCGCTGTCCCTGCAGGTGCACCCGCGCCCCCACCTGGCGCGCGCCGGGTACCACCGGGAGACGCGGGCCGGCCTGCCCGCCGGGGACCCCCGCCGCTCGTTCCACGACGAGCAGCACAAGCCGGAGATGATCGTCGCGCTGAGCACGTTCGAGGCGCTCGCCGGGTTCCGCAGCCCGCGGTCCGTGCGCGCCCTGCTCGACGGCCTCGGCGGCAGGCTCGTGGACGACCTCCGCACGATCCTGGACGGCACCTCGTCGACGGCGGGCGTGCGGGCCGCGACCGAGCGCCTGGTCGCCGCCCGCACCTCGCCCACCTGCGCCGCCGACGTCGCCGAGGCCGTCGCCTCGGTCGCCGCGCGGCACGCCGACCCGGCCCGGCCGGCCGCCACCGCGCGGGCCGACGCGACCGTGCTGACCCTCGCGGAGCAGCACCCCGGCGACCCCGGCGCGCTGGTCTCCCTGCTGCTCAACCGCGTCACGCTGGAGCCGGGCGAGGCGATGTTCGTCCCGGCGGGCGAGGTGCACGCCTACCTCTCCGGCCTCGGCGTCGAGATCATGGCGGCGTCGGACAACGTGCTGCGCGCCGGGCTGACCACCAAGCACGTCGACGCCGGCGCACTGCTGGAGTGCGCCTCGTTCGCGCCCCGCCCGCCCGCGCGGCCCGAGACGACCGTGACCGGCGCCGACAGCGTCGTGACCACCTACCGGGCCCCCGTCGACGAGTTCGCGCTGACGTTCGCCGACGTCGTCGACGGCGACCCTGTGGGGCTCGCCGCGAGCGGGCCGCGGATCGTCCTGGCCCTGGACGGCGAGGCGCGGCTGCTCACCGCCGCCGGGGACGTCACGCTGCGCCGCGGCGAGTCGTGCGTCGTCCCCGACGCCGCCGGGGCGCTGACGGTGGACGGCACCGCGCACGTCGTCTGCGCCTGGGTGCCCTGAGCTACGCGACCGGGACGGCCGTCGGCGCCGCGCCCGCCGGCGGTGCCACCGGTGCCGGGACTGCCGCGAGCCGGTCCGCGGCGAGACCGTCGGCCGCCTCCAGCGGGGTGACGCCCCGGCGCTCCGCGGCGTCGAAGACGCCGCGGACGGTGTCCCCGACGCCCGCGACGCGGGCCATGATCTCGTCGTGCGTGCCGAGGCGCTTCGACTCCAGGTCGAGGTAGATGACACCGCCGGCGTTCACGACGAAGTCGGGGGCATAGAGGATCCCCCGGGCGGCGAGCCTGGCCGCGCCGTCGTGGTCCGCCAGCGGGTTGTTCGCCGGGCCGCACACCGCCGCGGCGGCGAGCGTGTCGATCACCTCTCCGGTGAGGACGCCGCCCACGCCGGCGGGGGCGAAGACGTCCGCGGGCACGAGGTGCTCCGTGCCGGGCTCCACCCAGGTCGCGCCGAGCTCGCGGGCGAGCCCCTGCTTCGCCGGGTCGATGTCCGTGACTGTCAGCCGGGCGCCCGCCCGGTGCAGCCGGGCCGCGAGCTGGCCGCCCACGTGCCCGAGGCCGGCGACCACGACGTGCCGGCCCGCCAGGTCCGGGGAGCCCGTGACGCGTTCGAGCGTGGCCCGGATCGACTCGAGCACGCCGAGACTCGTGGCGCCCGAGGGGTCGCCCGCTCCCCCGGCGCCCGTCGGCAGGCCCACAACGTGCTCGGTGCGCTCCCGCACGACGAGCATGTCCGCCGTGCCGCTGCCGACGTCCTCCGCGGTGCGGTACAGCCCGCCCAGGAGGTCCACGGCGTCGCCGAGGTCGAGGAACGCGGCGCGCCGCCGGTCGCCGTCGAGCCGCGTGCCGGGCTCCAGCGCGATCACCGACTTGCCACCACCGGAGTCCAGCCCGGCGACCGCGTTCTTGCGCGTCATGGCGGCGGAGAGGCGCAGCGCGTCACCCAGGGCGTCGCCCCAGCGGGGATAGGTCCAGACCCGGGCGCCGCCGATCGCGGAGCCGAGGGCGGACGAGTGGAGCGCGACGACGACGACCAGGCCGCTGCGCCGCCCCGTCACCACCTCCACGCGCTCGTGGTCGTATGCGGGCAGGGGCAGTGCGGTGGTCATCGTCAACCTCTTCGTCGGTGGCCTCGTGAGCCACGGGGACCGTGCCGGGCCGCGGGGTGAGCGGCCTCACGTCCCATCCTGCCCCCGACCGCGGCCGGCAGGCCCCCACACGTGCGGGGTGGCGCCGACACGCGCGGGGTCGTCCAGCGTTTGCACAGGTCACCCGGGGAGCCGTTACCGTACCGTGACCTTCCTCGATCGGCCGCCGCCCACCCCGGCACCGACCCGGCAGGACGGCGTCCCCGACCCCGGCACCGGATACGTGATCGCGCATGTCCTCCGTCTCCGCGGCGCCCCCCGGCGCACCGCCCCACCGACGGCCAGCCGCGCGCACTCCGCGGCGAGATCCAGGCCCTGCGCGCGCTCGCCGTCGCGCTCGTGGTCCTCTTCCACCTCTGGCCCGGCCGCGTCCCGGGCGGCTACGTCGGCGTCGACGTCTTCTTCGTGATCTCCGGTTTCCTCATCACCGGCCACCTGCTGCGCGAGGCCGAGTCCACCGGCGGTGTCCGGCTCGGCCGGTTCTGGGCCCGGCGGGCCCGGCGGCTGCTGCCCGCCGCCTACCTCGTCGTCGCCGTCACGGTCGCCGCGACCCTGCTGGTCGCCCCGCCCGCCCTGTGGCAGCAGTGGTTCCGCGAGATCCTCGGCGCCACGCTCTACGCGGAGAACTGGGTGCTCGCCGCCGACGCCGTCGACTACCTGGCCGCCGAGGCCGACCCCTCGCCGGTGCAGCACTACTGGTCGCTGTCGACGGAGGAGCAGTTCTACCTGGTGTGGCCGCTGCTCGTGCTCGCCTCCGCCGCCGTCGCGGTCCGCGTCCGCCGCTCCACGCGCGCGACCACCGGCGTCGTCCTCGCGACGGCGACCCTCGCCTCGTTCGCGTACTCCCTGTGGCTCACGGTGGAGAACCCGGCGCCGGCGTACTTCGTGACGCCGACGCGCGCCTGGCAGTTCGGCGCGGGCGCGCTGCTCGCCCTCCTGCTCGCCCGCCCGGACCGCCGGCCGGTCCTCGGCGACGGCGTCCGCACGGCGGTGAGCTGGTCCGGCCTCACCGCGATCCTGGCGTGCGCGCTGCTCTACGACGCCGGCACGCCCTTCCCGGGCACGGCCGCGCTCGGTCCCGTGCTCGCCGCCGCGGCCGTGATCTGGGCGGGGACGCCGGCCGGACGCCTCTCCCCCGCGCCGCTGCTCGGGTGGCGACCTGTCCGGTACACGGCCGGCATCTCGTACTCGCTCTACCTGTGGCACTGGCCCGTCATCGTGTTCGCGCCCTTCGCGCTCGGCCATGATCCAGGCCTGGTCGAGCGGGTGCTCCTGCTCGCAGGCGCCGTCCTGCTGTCGGCGCTCACCAAGCGCTACGTCGAGGACCCGGTCCGCTTCGCCCGGCGCTGGGACCTGCACCGCACGCGCAGGGTGCTCGGCCTCACGGCCGCCAGCACCGTCGTCCTCGCCCTCGCCGCGGGCTGCGGCCTCGGCGTGGCGAAGCACCGGGTCGCGGAGCAGGAGCAGATCGCGCGGCAGGTCGCCACCGATCCGCCCGACTGCCTCGGCGCCGCCGCGATGGACCCCGAGGACCCCTGCCACAACCCCGACCTCGACGGCCTCCTCGTCCCCGCGCCGGAAGCGACCGAGGACGACGTCGCCGAGCACCCGGAGTGCTGGGTCGACGTCTACGAGAGCGACCTGCGCGACTGCAGCTTCGGCCCGGTCGACGATCCGGACGTCCCGCACGTCGCCCTCGTGGGCGACTCCCACGCCCGCGCCATGCTGCCGGCGTTCCTCGAGCTCGCGCGGCAGGGCCGGATCAGCCTGACCGCGCACCTCAAGTCGGGGTGCGCCTGGACGACCGGCGCGGTGAGCACCGGGGACGAGAAGCGCGCCGACACCTGCGAGGAGTGGAAGGGCCGGCTCCAGCCGTGGCTGGAGGAGCACACCGCTGACACCGACGTCGTCGTGACGACCGCCTACCTCAAGATGATCTCCGGCGACGCCGACCGGAAGACCGGCGAGATGGCCGCGGCCTGGCGCCCCGTCACCGAGGCCGGCGTGCCGGTCGTCGCGCTGTCCGACAACCCGTGGCACGACTTCCAGCCGTCCCGGTGCCTGGAGGAGGAGTCGTCCGTGCGGCCCGACAGCTGCGATGTCTCGACGGCCGAGGCCTTCCCCTTCGACGACACGTTCAAGGCGGCCGCCGAGGCCGTGGACGGCGCCACGTACGTGGACATGACGCGGTACTACTGCGCCGACGGCCGCTGCCCGTCGGTCATCGGCGGCGTCAACGTCTACCGGGACTCCAGCCACCTCACGACGACGTTCACCCGGACGCTGACCCCGTACCTCCTGCGCGAGCTGCGGACCGCGGGAGTCCTGGAGTGACCGTGCGGGTCAGGTGAGCCTGTTGTCCACCATCGACAGGGCGGAGCCGATCGCCATGTGCATGTCGAGGTACTGGTAGGTGCCGAGGCGGCCGCCGAAGAACACCTGCGGCTCCCCCGCCATCAGCTCGCGGTAGCGCTTGAGCCGCTCGCGGTCGGCGGGGGTGTTGACGGGGTAGTACGGCTCGTCGCCGCGCTCGGCGAACCGGGAGTACTCCCGCACGACGACGGTCTTGTCGCCCGTGTACTCGCGCTCCGGGTGGAAGTGCCGGAACTCGAGGATGCGGGTGTACGGGACGTCGGTGTCCGCGTAGTTCATCACCGGCGTGCCCTGGAAGTCCCCGACCGGCAGCACCTCGCGCTCGAAGTCCAGGGTGCGCCAGCTCAGCTCGCCCTCGGCGTCGTCGAAGTAGCGGTCCACCGGGCCGGTGTACACGACCGGCACCTGCCCCACCGCGGCCTTCTTGCTCACCGGCTGGGCGTCGTCGAAGAAGTCCGTGGAGAGCCGCACCTCGATGTTCGGGTGGTCCGCCATCCGCTCCAGCCACGCGGTGTACCCGTCGGTGGGCAGGCCCTCGTGGGTGTCGTTGAAGTACCGGTTGTCGTACGTGTACCGCACCGGCAGGCGGGAGATGATCGACGCCGGCAGCTCGGTCGGGTCGGTCTGCCACTGCTTGGCCGTGTAGCCCTTGATGAACGCCTCGTACAGCGGGCGCCCGATGAGGGAGACGCCCTGCTCGTCGAGGTTCTCCGGCCGCTTGCCGCCGAGCTCCGCGGCCTGCTCGCGCACCAGCGCCCGGGCGGCGTCCGGCCCGTGGGCGGAGCGGAAGAACTGGTTGATCGTGCCGAGGTTGATCGGCATGGGGAACACCTCGCCGCGGTGCGTGGTGTACACGCGGTGGGTGTAGGACGTGAACGACGTGAACCGGTTGACGTACTCCCACACCCGCTCGTTCGAGGTGTGGAACAGGTGCGCCCCGTACCGGTGGACCTCGATGCCGGTGGCCGGGTCGGTCTCGCTGTACGCGTTGCCGCCGACGTGGTCACGACGGTCGATCATGAGGACCTTGCGCCCGCGCGCGGCCATCCGCTCGGCGACGGTCAGGCCGAACAGGCCGGTGCCGACGACGACGAGGTCGGTCATGGGGATGCCTCCTGGTGAGGGTGGGGACGGTCCGGGGGGTGTTCAGTCGGGGACGTACCCGCCGCGCAGGCGGGTGAACGTGCGGTAGCCCACCTTGCGCACCCGCTCGGGCACGACGCGGTAGCCCGCCCGCACCACGACGTTGCGCACCATCTGCGGCCCGGTGAGGAACCCCTCCGAGTGGAGGGTGCGCTGCAGCGCGAGCTCGGAGGCCAGGAGGCGGCGCCCGCCGCGGCGGGCGTACGCCCCCGCGCCCACCCGGTAGAGCACCAGGGGCTCGGTGACGTTCTCCGCCTCGGCACCCGCGGCAATCATCCGGGCGAACAGGAGGTAGTCCTCCATGAGGTCGAGGTGCTCGTAGCCGCCCGCCCCGGCGACCGCCGAGCGGCGGTACACGACCGACGGGTGGTTGAACGGGTCGCGGAACCGGGCCGCGGTGGCGATCTCCTCGCCCGTGGGCGGCACCCGCACCATGCCGGGGTCGGTCTCGTCGTCGTCGAACTCCTGGATGGCCGAGCCCACGATGTCGTGCCCGGCCGCCACCAACGGCACCTGGACGGCGAACCGCTCCGGGCGCGAGATGTCGTCGGCGTCGGCACGGGCCACGATCTCGTGCTTGCACGCCTCCAGGCCGGCCTCGAGCGCGCGCGCCAGCCCGACGTTGCGCTCCAGCGGCACGAGCGTCACCGGCACGTCGGTGAGCTCGTGGAGGCGGGCGAGCACCGCGGCGACGTCGGTGCCGACGGGCCCGTCGCGCACCACCACGACCTCGTCGGGGCGCAGCGTCTGCTCGCGGGTGACGGACAGGAAGCCGCGCTCGAGGTGCGCGGCGTCGTCCCCCGCGTACACGGGGAGCAGCACGGAGAAGCGGTGGTCGTCGAGGACGCCACCCGCCACACCCGCCCCGGCGGCCGGGGCCGGCCGGACGGCGGGGGCCGCGGCCGGAAGGTCGTGCCCGGTCTCCGTGCCGGTCTCCAGGCGCGCGACGCTCAGCGCGGCGGGGCCAACGCCGGCCAGCACCTCGGTGTCGGCGCGGGGGCGGCGCACGACGCCGTGCCACAGGCCACGGCCACCGGCCCGCAGCAGCGTGCCGCGGCCCTGCGAGCGCGCGAACGTGCGCACCCAGCGCCGCAGCGTCGACCCGCCGTAGAGCAGCCGCTCCCCGACGCCCAGCGCGTCCGAGCGCGTGAACGTCCAGACCTTGTTGCGCACCTCGTAGTAGAACCGCGGTCCCGGGTCGTGGTCGGTGCCCACGAGGCGGGCCGTGCGGTGCTCGACGACGCTGCCCGGCACGTAGAGGCCGGTCCCGCGGCGCAGCACACGGGTCGAGAACTCGAAGTCGTCGTTCCAGATGAAGAAGTCCGCCACGGGCAGGCCGAGGCGCCGCACCGCGCCGGCGTCCACCAGCATCGACACGAAGGACATGGAGCGCACGGGCACCGCGCCAGCGGCGCGCGCCCGGTGCAGCTCGGCGGGCGACGTGCCGGGCCGGGTCCGGGGCGTGTTCATCGGGTGGTCGCTGCCGTCGGTCCACACGACGCGGCTCGCCAGCGCCGTGACGTCGCCGTCGTAGGCGTCGCGGGCACCGAGCAGATGGGCGAGCGCCGTGGGCGTGGGCACGGTGTCGTCGTCCATGAGCCAGACCAGGTCGGCGCCGAGGTCGGCGACGGCAGTCGCCAGGCCGACGGCGAACCCGCCCGCCCCGCCGGTGTTGCGCTGGAGCGCGACGACCTCGGGGCCGCTCGGGTGCTCGCGCGCCACCGTGAGGGCGTCGTCGGTCGACGCGTTGTCGACCACGACGACGCGGTCGACCGGCCGGGTCTGGGCGGCGAGCGCGTCGAGCGCCGCGCCGAGCAGCTCGGCCCGGTTGAACGACACGACGACGGCGACGACGGTGGGAGTGGACATCCCGCACATCTTAGTGGCGTCCCGGGGCGCGGAAGGTCGCCCGCCAGGCCGACGGTGCGGCGAGACGCGGGGCGGCGCGGCGCCAGCGGCGCGAGACCGTCCGCCAGCTCACCGCGAGGCGCAGGTGTGCACCGACGGTGGCGACCGCCAGCCGCCGGAAGCGGCGCGGGTCGCGCCGCAGCCACAACCCCTGCCCACCGCCGGTGGCCAGGACCAGCACCGAGTCGTGCTCGGGGACCCGCCACCACGTCGCCTGCTCGCGTGTCAGCGTGGCCGCGGGCGCCGTCCCGCGGGGGGCGGGGCGCAGCTGGCGCAGCACGCCCCGCAGCGCGACGCGCGCCAGGTCGGCGGGCGACGACGGCCGCTCCCCCGCCTCGCCGTCCGCCGGCGGCGGGGCCGCGTCGAACACGGGGTCGCCCGGCCGGTGCACGACGGTCTCCGGGTGGCCGGCGCCGACCCCGCGGGCACCGGTCACGACCCGGTCCAGCCCGGCGTGCAGGTCCGCCGGGCCCGCCAGCAGCTCCCGCACTGCGCGCACGTGCAGGTCGACCGGGTAGTACCGCATGCCCAGCAGCAGCTTGAGGTCGGTGGCGAGCAGGCTCGCCAGGAGCAGGCCGCCGAGGGGCCGGCGGGCGTGCAGGAGCGCCGTGACGAGCCGGTTGCGCACGTGCAGGTACGCCTGCCACTCGACGGTGTCGTCCTTCTCCGTCCACGCCACGTGCCACAGCGCCGCGCCCGGCAGCGACACGGTCGTGTGCCCTGCGTCCCGGGCCCGCAGCCCGAACTCGGCGTCGTCCCACTTGAGGAACAGCGGCAGGGAGAGGCCGACGTCGCGCAGCACGGCGGTGGGCAGCAGGCACATCCACCACCCGTTGAAGTCGCTGCTCCCGGCGGGGTGCAGCCACGGCGTGTCGCGCAACGGACCGGCGGCGAGGTCGTGCCACTGCTGGTCCCGCGCCGGCGGCCCCCAGTTGAAGGTGCGCTCGTGCACGACCTCGCGGAACGAGTTGAGGACCGTCGGCCGGTTCAGGTCGAGCATGTGCCCGCCGACGACCACGGGGGTGCGGGCGGCCCGGTGGAACCGGATCGCCCGCAGCAGCGCCTCGGGCTCCACCTCGACGTCGTCGTCGAGGATCAGCACGGCGTCGGCGTCGAGGTGCTCCGCGTGGCGGTCGAGGGTCTCGAGCATCCCCCGGGAGAACCCGCCGGACCCGCCCAGGTTGCGCTGCTCGACGACGGCGAGCTGGTCGCCGAGCGCGGCCGCGACCTCCGCGTAGTCCTCGTGGTCGACGAGCCGGTCCGTGCCCTGGTCCACGACGAAGACCGTCGACACCACCTCGCGCAGGGCGGCCGAGGCCGCGAGGCGCCGTAGGGTCGCGACCACGAACCCGGGCTTGTCCATCGTGGTGATCGACAGGCAGACGCCGCCGTCGCGCCGCGGCGCGACGTCGACCGACCAGTGGGCGTCCGTCAGCACCACGTCCCCGCCCGCGGCGGCGACCTCGAACCACAGCCATCCGCCGTCGACCATGCCGGCGACCTCGACGTCGACCGAGACGGCGGCCGGGCCGCCGGCGAGCTCCTCCGTCGCGACCACGACGGCGTCCCCGCGCGCGTCCGAGCGGAGCACCCGCAGGGTGCCGGCGCCCTCCTGCCCCGCCTCGTGCACGATCACGTGCCCGATCTCCAGGCGAGCTGTCGTCGCCCCCGCCCACCGCGCCCACCAGGCCGCGGGGAACGCGTTGAAGTACGTGGCGAACCCCTGGCGGGTGCCGGCGGGGACGCGGACGCCGGCGTCCTCGAGGACGGCCGGGCCGTCCTCCAGGCTCAGGGCGCGCCGGTCGGGCTGGTCGAGGAGGACGAGCTGCTGGGCGAGGTGCACGCGCGCGAGCCTAGCGACGGCCGAGACGCCGCTTGAGCCGTCCCCCGAGCTCGCGCGCGAGCTCGCGGCCGCTCACCGACTCCAGCGCCGGCACCGGCGACGCCGCGGCGCGCTCGACCGCCGAGGCGTTCGCCGACCGCTCCTTCAGCGCCTCCCGTGCCTTCGACAGCCGTGCCTCGTCGCGGCGCCCCTGTCTCATGACTCCCAGGATCGCCTCGGCGGCCGCGTCGATCGGGACCGTCTCGGCGCTCAGCATGGGGTGGTCCACCGAGGGGACCTCTGCCGAGAGGAGCCCGAGGTCGCCCACGACCCGCACGCCCGAGGCCTCGATCTGCTCGACGTAGCCAACGGCGCGCTCGTGCGCTCGCTCGGCGGCCCAGGTCGGCAGCACGAAGCGTGTGTCGTGGTCGCCCAGTCTGCGCCGCTTGAGCAGCGTGTTCGCCCCGGCGTCTCGGAGCCACTTGCAGTACTCGTGCCACGTGAGCTGCTCGCGGAGCCGGTGGTTGAGGGCCCGCAGCAGCTCTGCCTCCTCCACGGACATCCCGCGGTTCGACGAGTTGCCGTCGAGCTTCGCCGTGCTCAAGAGCCCGTGCTCGAGGCCGAGCATCGACTCGAAGGCGTCGAAGAGGAGCTCCGGCGTCGACTTGTCGACGACCACCACCGTGACGTTCTCCGGGCCGAACGCCTCTGCCCACCGCGCCACGACGTCGCCCTGGTCGTGGCGCTCCTTGTACGAGCGCAGCGCGTCCCCGGGGTCCTCGGACAGGATGGCCGTGAGCCACGAGTCGAAGGAGATGGTGCTGCCGTCCTTCATCTGCTGCTGCCACACCGACGGCAGGATCGACGCGTAGTTGCGCAGCGTGACGACGACCCGTGCGCGTTCGCCGAGCTCCGTGCGCCACCGGGCGGCGGTGGCGTCGTCCGCGTTCGCGACGAACTCGTGCCCGATCCAGATCCGGTTCTCGGTGTCGGCGTCGATCTCCGCCCGCAGCTTGGCCCACGCGCCGTGGACGGGCGTCGTCCCCCAGCCCCAGGCGTGGCCCATGAAGTCGTTCATGGCGCTGCGATGGTTCTTGTGGCGTCCCGGATACCGAACTCCACGCTCCAGGAGCTCCGGGCGCAACGAGTACGCCGCGTTCTGCAGGCTCGTCGTCCCGGTCTTCATCAGCCCGATGTGCAGCAGCAGCCCCTGCTCGGGCAGCGGCTGCACCCCGGTCGTGCCCCCACTCGTCGACATCCACGCTCCTTGCTCGTCAGGCCCGTCAGGCTCGTCAGGTCGGCGCCCCGCGACGCGACGGGGACGACTGTAGTAGACCGTCGTGACCTCGACGTGACCTGAACGACGACCCGGGCCGCGCTACCACCGGTGCAGGGCGATCCGACTGATCCGCACCCTGTCCCCGTCGAGCGCGCGCAGGGTCACGGTGCCGTCGACCCGTCGCGGCAGCCGCAACTCCAGGATGCGGTTCAGGTCTTTCGACCGGTCGAGGTCGAAGGTGCCGAAGGCCTCGCCGCTCACGAGAACCTGCAGCCGCCCGTCGCCCGGGCTGGTCGCGGCCCGCAGCACGACGCGCCTGACCTCGTTCGCGCTCTTCAGCCTGATGGTGGCGCCCCGGGTGCTGGTGCGGAACGCCTCGTCGCTGTGGAAGCGCCAGTTCGTCACGCGCGTCCAGTCGTCGGAGAACGTCCACGACTTCGGCAGGACCACCCGGGCGGTGCGCACGAGCGTGGTCATCGGGCCACGCTCGCCGTGGGGACCGACGGCCCGGACGGCGAGCTGACGCGCCTTTCCTCGCCACATCGTCATCGTGTAGGACGTCGAGGTCGTCCTGGCACGCAGCACACGCCAGTACGGCCGGCGCGGCATGTCCTCGTCCCAGTGCGCCTGGCGGTAGAGCACCTGGTAGAACGCGGCACCCGGTACCGGCTTCCAGCGATAGGTCGACGTCGGCTTCCACTGCACGGGCGCCTGGGCCGACGTGGGGGCGTCACGGTCGGGGCGGCCGACGGCCCACCGGATCGCCCCGTGCCGGTCGAGCGCGGTCTGTCGCCGCTTCTCGACGTTGAGCCGCAGGTCGTCCATCTCCGCGACGAGGTACCTGCCCGGGCAGGCCGTGCTGTTCGTCCGGCGGTGGCCCAGGACCCGCGGCACCGTGACCGTCGTGCCCGCACTCCACCGGGCGGTCCCCCCGCCCCCGGACGTCAGGGGCACGCTCCCCTCGGCATCGATCTTGTACTGGTACGTCTTCCACGCGATGACCTTGGCCAGGCCGCGCATGAGGGCCCGCGTGGGTCGGGCGGTCTCGTAGTTCCCCATGGCCGAGACACCGATGGTGCCGGTGTTGAAACCGCCCGCCTGCGCCCCGATCGGGTTGTCGACGCGTGCGTAGTGCCGCCCCTGGAACATGTTCCCGAACTTGTCGACGAGGAACTGGTAGCCGATGTCCGGCCAGCCCCGGGACTTCGTGTGATAAGCGTAGATGCCGCGCACGAGGGCCGCCGACTGGCCCTCGGAGTAGCTGTTGGTGCCCGCCGTGTGGTGCACGTACACCGCCTTGAGCCTGCCCGAGACCTCCGGCCAGCTCGACCTCAGCGACTCGTCGGCACCCCACTGCTTGCGGCTGAGCATCTTGTCCGGCCGGATCTCGAAGCCGGTGCCGGCGTTCGCCGACGACGCCGGGCCTGTGTCGGCGCCCACGTTCGCGTCGGCGGGCGACGTGCCGGGGTCCACCAGGTCGACCCGCAGGCCGGCGGGCGGACCGCCGTCCGCGGTGCGCACCCGCAGCTGGACGCCGTCGGCGCCGGTGGTCATGAACGGCTCGGTGCCCGCCCGTGCGCCCTCGATCCCGGCGCCGGGATCGGCCTCGTCGCCGCCCCCGCCGTCGACGCCGAGGGACTGCCACTCCGTCCACCGCCCGTCCTCGCGCACCCGCAGGGCGACCTCGGTGACCTCGACCGGCGTGCCGGCGTCCCACGTGACTCCGGCCACGAGGAACTCGTCGGTCGTCGTCCGCGCGTTCAGCGCCGCCAGGGCGCCCTCCCCGTGGCCGTCGTCCTGCTGCTGCGCCGAGCGCGCGGAACCGTCCGCCGCCCCCTCGGGGGCGTCGTGGCCGTGCCCCACCGCCTCGGCCAGGGCACCGGCCCGCGCCCTCGCCGCCCGGTCGACGCCGTGGACCTCCACGGCGTCGACGCGGGGCGGCACGGCCCGCGCCTCCGGCACGGGCAGTGCGACCGTCGGCAGGACCACCCCCGCGCCCGCGAGCGCGACGACCGTGCCGGCGGCCGCCGGCGGTCGCCAGGCCGTCCTCCTCCGTCTCCCGCCCGCCGTCCGCCGTTCGTCCGTCCGTCGTGTGGTTCGTCGCACCGTGATCTCCCTGCGTCCGCTCCCCGCGACGGTAGGCGCAACCGGCCGCCCTCGACACCGGAGCGCATCCCGGGGGCGGCCGGCGGGGCCGAGGATGCTGGGCCGCACGCCGTGGGGCACAGTGGCTGGCAGGGGGTACGACATGCAGGGGGACGACATGAACGACAGCACGCACGACACCACCCGCCCGCGGCGGAACTTCACCCGCGGACCGCTCGCCTGGCTCGTCGCCGGACTGCTCGCGGTGAGCGGCGCGACGGGCGCCGCCGCACCGGCGCAGGCCGCCGACGTCCCGAAGAAGTTCGTCCTGCACGGCTCCGGCTACGGGCACGGCGTGGGGATGCCGCAGTACGGCGCCTACCAGCTGTCCCGCGAGGGCGCGACGGGCCGGGGCATCCTGAAGTACTACTACTCCGGCGCGTCGGCGGCCTACCGCACCACGCCCCGCACCATGCTGGTGCAGGTCCACGGGCCGGACCCGTACTCGTCGCCGAGCATGGGCGACACCCGCACGACCACGAAGGTGACGGTGCGCGGCGGTGACTGGCGCCTGCGCAGCGCCGAGCCGAAGACGCTCGCCAAGGGGTCGGGCCCCGTGACGTTCACGGTGGCCACCACCAAGGCGGGGCGCGCCAAGATCACGGTCGAGGGCAAGACGTACTACGGCAAGCTGCTGCGTATCCACTGGTCCGGCACCCGCTACTTCAAGCGCTCCGGGTCGCCCGCCGTCGCCTCCGTCCAGGGGGCGCACGGCACGTACCGGCACGGCCGGCTCGCCGTCACCGCCCGCGAGGGCGTCCCGAACATCACCAACGACGTGCTGCTCAACACCGAGTACCTGTACGGCATCGCCGAGATGCCGTCGTCGTGGGGGCTGAACGGCGGGCGCGGCGCGCTCAGCGCGCAGGCGATCACCGCCCGCTCCTACGCCATGACGAAGGACTTCAAGTCGTCGTGCCGGTGCCACCTGGTCGACGACGTCCGCGACCAGAACTACACGGGCTGGGAGAAGGAGTCGGAGGGCGCCGACGGCCGGTACGGCGCCGTGTGGAAGCGCTCGGTGAAGGCGACCGTGCGCGGACCGCGGGAGGCGCGCGTGCTCACCTACGACGGCGACCCCGTCGCCGCCTACTACTACTCGTCCAGCGGCGGCCGCACCGCCGACTCGGAGGACGTGTGGTCGTCGGCCGTGCCGTACCTGCGGTCCGTGAAGGACCCGCACAGCCTGGACGCCCCCGGCAACTCCTACGCGTCCTGGACCCGGACCATCACCCAGGAGAAGGCCCGCGAGCTCTCCGGGCTGAAGAACGTGAAGTCGCTGTGGGTGACGTCGCGCTGGCCGAGCGGCCAGGTCCGGGAGGTCACCGCGACCAGCCCCGCCGGCAAGAAGGTCGTCATCAAGGGCAAGGCCGACAGGATGCGCAGCATGCTCGGGCGCGCGACGACGGACGGGTCGATGCCGGCCGCGTGGGTCACCAAGGTCCGCCGGCACTGGTGACCGTGGCGGCCGCGGCCTACGGCTCGCGCGCCTCCGACTCCAGCAGCACCGGCACGCCGTCGCGCACCGGGTAGGCCAGCGGGCGGTCCGGGTCGGTCGACCGCAGCTCCGGCTCGCCGTCCGGGCCGACGGCGTCGACCAGCTCGGCGCCGGTGACCGGGCACCGCAGGATGCTGCGCACCCACGGGTCGAGCCCCGTGTCCTGCTGGTTCATGCTGTCTCCTCCTGGCGCACGAGCGACAGCACGTCGTCGCGCACCTTGATCATGATGTCCTCGTCCGCCGCCTCGACGTTGAGCCGCAGCAGCGGTTCGGTGTTCGAGGCGCGCAGGTTGAACCACCACTGCGGGTGGGCGTCGTCCCAGTGCGCGACGGTCAGCCCGTCGAGCTCGTCGACGTCGGCGTCCGGGTACGCGCTCGTGTACGCCTCGCGCACGCGCGCCGTCGCGGCCGCGGCGTCGGCGACCCGCGAGTTGAGCTCCCCCGACGCCACGTACGGCGAGTACATCTCCGCGAGCGCCGACAGGGGGTGCGGCTGGCCGCCCAGCGCGGCGAGCACGTGCAGGGCGGCGAGCATGCCGGTGTCGGCGAAGAAGAAGTCGCGGAAGTAGTAGTGCGCCGAGTGCTCGCCGCCGAAGACGGCGTCGGCCTCGGCCATCCGCGCCTTGATGAACGAGTGCCCGACACGGGTGCGCACCGCCGTCGCGCCGGCCGCCGTGAGGAGGTCCGGCACGGCGCGGGAGGTGATGAGGTTGTGGATCACGGTGGGCGTGCGACCGGCCTCGAGCTCCTTGGCGACCTCCCGCAGCCCCACCAGCGCGGTGACCGCGGACGGCGACACGGGCTCGCCGCGCTCGTCGACGACGAAGCAGCGGTCGGCGTCGCCGTCGAACGCGAGGCCGAGGTCGGCGCCGTGCTCCACGACCGCAGCCTGGAGGTCGCGCAGGTTGGCGGGCTCCAGCGGGTTCGCCTCGTGGTTCGGGAAGGTGCCGTCGAGCTCGAAGTACAGGTCCACGACGTCGAGCGGCAGGACGGGGAGCCCGGCGCCGGTGCCGAGCACCGCGGGGACGGTGTGCCCGGCCATGCCGTTGCCGGCGTCGACCACGACCTTGAGGGGCCGGATGCCGGAGAGGTCGACGAGGCCGCGCAGGAACGCCGCGTAGTCGGCGAGCGTGTCGCGCGCGGTGACGACGCCCGGCCTCGCCGCGGGCGAGGGCTCGGCGCCGTCGAGGATGCGCTGCGCGAGGTCGCGGACCTCCGCGAGGCCCGTCTCCTGACCGACGGGGCGGGCCCCGGCGCGGCACAGCTTGATGCCGTTGTACTCCGCCGGGTTGTGCGACGCGGTGAACATGGCACCCGGGGCGTCCAGCGCCCCCGACGCGTGGTACAGCCCGTCGGTGGAGCACAGGCCGATGGTCACGACGTCGACGCCCGCCCGGGTGACCCCCTCGGCGAACGCGGCGGCGAGCGCCGGGCCGGAGTCGCGCATGTCGTGCCCGACGACGACCCGGGGCGCGGCCGGCCGGGTCCCGCCGCCGAGGACGACGACCTGGGCGAACGCGGAGCCGATGGCGCGGGCGACGTCCGGCGAGAGCTGGTCCGGCACCGTGCCGCGCACGTCGTACGCCTTGATGATCCGCGTCAGGTCGATCGTCACGCTCACAGGGTACGTGCCCGCGCCGGTGTGGAAGGCTGTCACTCGTGCCGGAGCTGTACCCGCTGGAGAACACCGTCCAGCACTACGACTGGGGTTCCACCACGCGGCTGCACGACCTGCTCGGCACCACGCCGGACGGCGACCCGGCCGCGGAGCTCTGGCTGGGCGCCCACCCGAACGCGCCGAGCCGGGTGGCGGGCCCCGGCGCGACGACCCCGACCTCGCTGCTCGACCTGGTACGGCGTGCCCCGGAGGAGATGCTCGGGCGCCGGGTGGCCGACGACTACGGGCCCCGGCTGCCGTACCTGCTCAAGGTGCTGGCGGCCCGGCGGGCGCTGTCGTTGCAGGTGCACCCCCGGCCGCACGCGGCGCGCGCGGGGTTCAACCGCGAGAACCTGCTCGGCCTGGCGCCGACCGACCCGCGGCGGTCGTTCCACGACGACCAGCACAAGCCCGAGATGGTGGTCGCGCTCACCGAGTTCGACGGCCTGGCGGGGTTCCGCACGCCGCGCACGGTGCTCGACCTGCTGGACGACCTCGACGGGCCGCTCGTCGCGCGGGTGCGCGACACCCTGCGCTCGGACCGGTCCTCGCGGGGGGTGCGGGAGGCGTTCTCGCGCCTCGTCGCGGCCCGGCGCGCCCCGGGCACGCCCGACGCGGTGGCGACGACGGTGGCGTCGGTGGCCGCGCGCCTCGCGGACGGGTCGGCCACCGCGCGGGCGGACGCCACCGCCGTGCTCCTCGCCGAGCAGCACCCGGGCGACCCGGGCGCGATCGCGTCGTTCCTGCTCAACCGGGTCACGCTCGACCCCGGCGAGGCGCTCTTCCTGCCGTCGGGCGAGGTGCACGCCTACCTCGCCGGCGTCGGCGTCGAGGTGATGGCGTCCTCGGACAACGTGCTCCGGGCGGGCCTGACCACCAAGCGCGTCGACGAGGAGGCACTCGTCGAGTGCGCGTCGTTCGTGCCCCGCCCGCCGGCGGTGCCGGAGGTGCGGACGACCGGGGACCGCGGCCAGGTGCGCACCTACCGGGCACCCGTGGCCGAGTTCGCGCTGACGGCGGCGGACGTCGAGCCCGGCGAGGAGGTCGACCTGCCCGGAGCCGGGCCGCGGATCGTCCTGTGCCTCGACGGCGACGTCACGGTGGCCGCGTCCCGCTGCGCCGCCGGCGCGGCGCTGCGCCGGGGACGCTCGGTGTTCGTGCCCGACGCCGCCGGCGCGCTGCGCCTGTCCGGCACCGGGCACGTCGTCTGCGCCTGGGTGCCCTGAGGCCCCGAGCCGCAGCCCCTGGCGGCTGCGGGGGTCAGTCGCCCTCGGCCCGCAGCACGCGCAGGTGCCCGCGGCGCGCGGTCTCGGTGACGTTCGACGGCTCCCCCTGCGGCGCGGGCCGCGCACGCCCCGCCTCGCGGACGGCGTCGGCGAGGGCGTTGAGGTCGTCGGGCGACGGGCCGGCCTCCTCGAAGGCCGGCATGAGGCGCACGACCTCCCAGCCGCGCGGCGCCGTGAGCCGCTCCGCGTGGTCGGCGCACAGGTCGTAGCTGTGCGGCTCGGCGTGCTGCGCGAGCGGACCGAGCACGGCCGTCGAGTCCGCGTACACGTACGTGAGGGTCGCGACCGCGGCATGGGTGCATGCCGTCCGCGAGCACTGCCTGACCGATCTCACCTGGGGAGGATACGCCGAACGGCCCCTCACCTGCTGCGCGGCTCGCCGAGGGGACCTGTCGTGACCGGTCCGCCGGGCGCGTATACGCTCGACGGGTGCAGTCCTCCCACCCGCCGGTCCGGCGCCGCGACCGCCGCGGCCGTGGGCTCCGCGGGCCTCTGCTGCCCCCGGGGTCGCCCGGGCACCGGACCCGCGCCGAGCGCTTCGACGACCTGGTGCTCGACGTCGTCGAGCTCGTGGAGCGGCGATGGTCCGGCCCGCTCGCCGGGACGGAGTTCGCCGTCGAGGAGGTGCCGCCGTCCGACCCGGCCCCCTGGGAGGACGACGGGGTCCCGCTCGGGCGGTGCTTCCCCGCCGAGGCCGGCCAGCCGGCGCGCGTCGTCGTGTACCGCCGCCCGGTGGAGCTGCGCTCCCTCGACGACGCCGACCGGGCCGAGCTCGTGCGCGACGTCGTGGTGGAGCAGGTGGCCCACCTGCTGGCACGCACGCCCGAGGAGATCGACCCGCACTACGAGGGCCGCTGACCGGCGGCACGCCGCCGTCGCAACGACACGGCGGCAGGGAAGGAGACGATCGTGACGTCGCTCGAGCCCACCACCGAGCTCACCGTCTGGGGCCACGCCGGCCTACGCCTGGAGCGACGGGGCCGGCGGCTCGCCGTCGACCCGGGGTCGTTCACGGACGACCGGGTGCTCGACGGGGCGACGGCGGTCCTGGTCACGCACGAGCACGCCGACCACGTCGAGCCGGACGCGCTCGCCGCCGTCCTGGCCGAGCGCCCGGAGCTCGAGGCGTGGGCGCCCGCCCCGGTCGCCCAGGCCCTGCGCGGCGCGGACGCCCCCGCCGGGCGCGTGCACACCGCGTCCCCCGGGGACACGATCGCGACGGCCGGGTTCGAGGTGCGGGTCCTCGGCGGCCGGCACGCCGTCATCCACCCCTCCCTGCCGCCGGTGACGAACGTGGCCTACCTGGTCGACGGGGCCGTGCTGCACCCGGGCGACTCCTTCACCCTGCCGCCCGAGGGCACGCGGGTGGAGGTGCTGGCTCTGCCGGTCGGCGGACCCTGGACGAAGGTCGCCGAGGCGGCGGACTACGCCGCGGCGGTCGCGCCCGTCACGGCGGTGCCGATCCACGACGCCGTCCTGTCCGACGCCGGGAGGGCTGCCACCGACCGCCTGCTGGACGCCCTCACGGGCGACGTCGCCTACCGCAGGCTCGCCCCGGGCGAGCCGCTGGCCGTCTGAGCGCCGGGCGCGACGCCGCGAGCCGGGACCGCGGTCAGCGGCCCGCGTCGATGCCGCGCACGGCGACGTCGCCCGCCGCGGCGGTCGCGGGCGTCGGCGCCAGCACCGAGACCAGGGTGCCGCCCTCGGCCGTGCCGTCGTCGGCCGTGAGCACGACGCCCCACACGACGCCCTGCCCCGAGCCCTGCCCCGACCCGTCGTCGGCGCGGTCGACGCGCACCGCGACGGGCACCTCGCCGTCGCCGCCGGTCAGGTCGGCGACCGGCAGCCCGGTCGTGGCGCCCGCCGCCACCTCCACGTCCCGCGACGCCACCTCGGCGCCCCGCGCGTCGTACGCCCGCACGGTGACCGTCGCGGTGCCCCGCGGGTCGACGTCCGGGTCCCGCTCGTCCGGCACCCCCGCCAGGGAGACCTCGGCCCGCGCGTCGCCGGGCAGCGCCACCATCCCGAGCGCCGCGCCCTCCGCCCCGGCGGACGGCGCCGGCTGGGCGTGCGCCCACGCCACGTCGTACGGGGTCCCCGACACGACGGAATCCTCCGGCAACGCACCCGGCCGGTCGAACCGCGCCGCCCCCGTGACCGGCACGTCGGCGTCGACCGCCACCGCGTAGGTGCCGGCGGGCAGCCCGCCCAGCGGCACGTCGGTCACCGTGCCCGCCTCCAGCTCGACCGTGGACGCGCCGCGCAGGACGACACGTCCCTCGGGGCCGTAGACGCTGATCCGCGCGGTCCCGTCCCCGTCCCCCGGGGCCAGCAGCCGGAGCCGCGGCGCGTGCTTGTCGTCCAGCTCCTCCCCGCGGCTGACGACGCCCGCGACGGTGAGCGCGCGGCGCGGCGCGACCCCGGCACCCACCAGGTCCACGCCCACCGGCAGGAGCCCGTCGATCGCCTGGCTCTGCAGGGACGCCGTCACCCGCGCGCCGGCGGACGAGACGTGCACGGCGAGGCGGTCCTGCTCGGGCGCCACCGACTCCATGCGGGTGGTGACCTGCTCGTGCGCCCCGACGGTGAAGGTGCCCCCGCCGCCCAGCGCGACGGAGCCGCCCGGCCCGTACACGTCCAGGGTGATCGTCGCGGGCCGGTCGCTCGGGTTCTGCACGACCAGCGTCGACGTCGCCCCGACGGCCGTGCTGCCGCCGACCAGCCAGTGCGACGTCCCCGGCACGGCGCACTCCCCCGCCGCGAGGCCCCGGAGGTCCCCCTGCGTGGTGAGCGAGGCGAGCGTGCCCGCCGCGAGGAACGTCTGCCCGGCCACCGGCGTGGCCCGCAGGGTGCGCACGCCGTCGGCCTCCGCCCGCGCGGCAGCCGCGTCGCCGCCCTGGTCGTCCAGCGCCGCCGCGCGCCCGCCGCCGAGCCCGGTCGTGCGCGGCGGGCGGACGTCGTCCCCGGTGCCGGCGGCACCGAGCACCGCGGCGTCCAGCGTCGTGGCGGTCCGCACGGGCGCGGCCTCGAACTGCGAGTCGCCGACGTCGGCGCCCTCGGGCAGGGAGGCCGGCGCCGGGCACACGAGCGTCTCCTCGCCCGGCGGCACCGCGACGGTGCGGGTCCCGGCCGCGACGGCGCGCTGCTCGGCGCCCGTCCACTCCTGCACCCACTGGTCCCCCACGGTGGCGACCGCGGCCAGGAGGGCGGCGGCCGCCGCGCCCGTCACGACGGCCGTCACGGTCCGCGCGCTCATCGCCCCCTCCTCCGGCCGACCGGCAGCGCCAGCAGCGCGTACACCAGCAGCACGCCGCCGGCGAGCACGAGCCAGGCGGTGCGGTGCGGCGACACGTACTCCACGTGCAGGTGCCCGGCCTCGGGGCCGACCACGAACGCCTGCGTCCCGCCGGCGTCCACGCCGAGCAGCCGGCGCCCGTCGAGCGTCGCCCGCCACCCGCCGTCGTGCGCGGCCGCGATCCGCAGCGAGCGCTCCTCGGCCCCGTCGGGCACGTCGCCCGAGGCGCGCATGCCGGTTGCGTCGAGGGTCCGCCCGGCGTCCCGCGGGGCGAACGTCGCGGCGTCGGCCAGCTCGCCCCCGGTCGCGGTGCCCGGCTCACGGTCGGGAGCCTCGTCCGGGGAGGTGCGCACCACGGTGGCCCAGGCGGGCGCGGGGCCGTCGGTCGTCACCCGCCACACCAGCGTGCCGCCCTCGGTCACGCGGGAGAGGCCCGGCACGAGGTCGAGGGTCGTCACCAGCTCGGGGTCCCCACCCGCGGGCACCTGCACGGCGCCGACGCCCAGCGACGCGAGCCGCGCGGCGGCGTCGGCCGCCGGGCCGGTCGCCACGTCGGCCACGAGGTCGTCCAGCAGGGTGACGTCGTCGCGCGCGTCGCCCGGCAGCAGCCCGGCGGCACGGGCCGCGACGACGCTCGACGCGTCCTGCAGGCGCGACCCGTCGGCGTGCAGCAGCGTGTAGTCGACGACCGGGGCGACGTCGCCGCCGGCCTCCTGGCCGGCGGGCGCGCCGGGCTCCACCCTGTCGATCTGCAGCACAGACGCCGCCCGCGGCGGTGCCTGCATCTGCTGCCCGACGGCGGGGACGACCGGGGTCCCGCTCGCCCGCAGGGCGCCCACGTGGTCACCGGCGGTCGACCCGACGGTCCACGACGCGAGCTGCGCTGCCGGCAGGAGGAGCGCCACGACGCCGACGGCCGCCAGCCCGGCGGCCGGCAGCCGGCGGAGGCCCGCGTGCCGGTGCCACCCCGCCAGCGGCCGGTCGGGCAGCGCCAGCACCGCGGCGGCGCCGAGGCCGAGGAGCAGCACCGACAGGCCGGCGCCGGGCCAGCCCGTGACCGGGGCGTCCCGGCCGTCCGCCGTCGTCCCGCTCGCGACCGCCGTGGCCGCCGCGAGGACCGCCGTCGCGAGACCGGCCGCCGCGCCGAGCCAGGCCAGGCGCACGCCGCGCAGCGCCGTGGGACGTGCGAGCGCGACGAGGGCGAGCAGCAGCACCACCGCGCCGAGAAGGGCGGGACCGGCCCTGCCGAGCAGCCCGGGCGCGCCGTCCCCGTCCAGCCCGAACCACGTGACGTCGCCCGGCAGGCCGAGCAGCAGCTCCAGGCCGGTCGGCGCGCCCGCGGCGACGACGGGCCCGCCCGGCTCGGCCAGCAGGAGCCGCCAGCCGCCCGCGGACCAGTCGCCCGTGACCTGGACCCAGTACGGCAGCGGCAGCACGACGGCGGGCAGGAGCACGAGCAGGATCCGGCGCCAGGCCCGCCGCGCCAGCACCGCCGCCGCGCCCAGCACGACGGCCGCGACCGGCAGGAGCACCGGCGCGGCGCACACGGCCACGGCCAGCAGCAGGCCCGCCGCGCCGGCGGCGCCCAGGGAGCCGCGCCGACGCCGGCCGGTCCGCGCACCGGGCACGTCCACCCGGTCCCGGGCGTGCGCGCCGACGGCCCGCAGCACCGCCACCAGCACCCACGGGAGGACCAGATGGACGACGAGGGCGCCGAGCCGGCCGGAGGCCAGCGTGGCGAGGAAGGCGGGGGCGGCGGCCCACGCGAGCGCGCCGGCGGCACGCACGCCCACGGCGCGCGTCAGGGCCCCGGTGCCCGCCCAGCCGGCCAGCGCGGCCAGCGGGAGCGCGAGCAGGACCAGCGTGTTCACTCCGGTCTGCGCCCCGCCGCCCACCAGGCCCGCGAGCGCGGCGAGCGGCAGCCACAGCGGGTCGGCGGCGGCGCGGGCACCCAGCCCGTCGCGCACCCACCCCGACGTGGCGGCCTCCCAGACGTCGCCGACCGTGCCCGGCGCGGGCAGCAGGGCGCCGCCGACGATCCGGCCGCCGTCGGCGAGCACGCCCTGCCACGGGCCGAACAGCACGAGGTCGAGCGCGACCACGGCCACCAGCACGGCGCCCAGCACCGCGTGCCGGGTGCGGGCCAGCCGGCGCAGCTCGGCCCGCTCGAGCTCGCCGGGCGCCCAGCGGACCCGGTGCGCCTCGGCGCGGGACAGGCGGGCGTCGCGGCGTCCGGCCGCCACCTCGCGCCACGTGCCGCGCAGCGGGCGCAGCACGCGGCGGGGCAGCCGGCGGGTGCGCGCCGCGCGGCGCCGGGCCCGGTACAGCGGGACGAGCCGCAGCGCCGTGACGGCCGCCGCGACGAGCTCGTCGCGCGCGTGCGCCGGACGCTTCAGCGCGAGCCGGTACATGGCGGCGAACGGCGCCCACACCAGCATCGCCGCCCACACCACCGGCAGCAGCGGCAGCGACGTCCACACGAGGCGGAGGAAGAGCTGGCTGCGCCGCCGGGCGTACCGCGAGGCCTCGACGTCCGCGGGAGCGTCCGGCTCCTCGCGCCGGCCCAGCAGCGACGCCTGCGCGTGGCGCACCACGGCGTCGGGCACGACGACGACGCGGTGCCCGGCGAGCCGGGCGCGCCGGCACAGGTCGAGGCCGTCGCCGAACGGGCCCACCTCCGGTTCCGTACCGCCGAGCGCGGTCCACACCGCGCCGCGCACGAGGGCGCCGGCGAGCCCGACCGCGAGCACGTCCTCGCGGCCGTCGTGCTGGCCCTGGTCGATCTCGGACTCGTCGACGCCCGTCATGCGGCGGCCCAGCGGGGAGACGGTGTGGCCGACCTCGATCAGCACGCCGGTGCCGTCAGGCGCCCGGTCGGCCGCTGCGCCGGACACGTCGTCGGGCGCCTCGTCGGGCACCTCGTCGGGCACGGTGTCCCAGCGGCGCTGCTTGCAGCCGGCGACGCCGACGGCGCTCGAGTGCTCGACCGCGCGCAGGAGCCGCGCGAGAGCGTCCGGCTCGGGCGCGGAGTCGTCGTGCAGGATCCACAGCCAGCCGTCCTCGGGCACCCCGACCGCCTGGATCCCCCGGTCCACCGCCTCGCCCAACCCGCGGACGCCGGCGGCGGCGACGTAGCGCATCTCCCCGAGCCGCAGGTCCGGGTGGCGGGACGTCGACTCCGCGGCACCGACGTCCACGACCACGACCTCGTCCGGCGCACGGTCCTGCGCGGCGAGGGCTTCCAGCGTCGCGGGCAGGAACGGCGTCCGGCCGCGCGTGACCACGACGGCGGTCACGGCGACGACGAGCGGGGCCGCACCCGTCGTCGTCACCGAGGACTCGGGCGCGGCCTCGCCGCTCGGGCGGGCGCGGGTCGTGTGCGGAGCAGTCATCCTGCTCGCCATGATGCGGCGCCCGTCCCCGGCAGCGTGGGATATCCGACCGTGCGTGTCGGCGTGCCGGGGCGCGCCGTCAGACGGCGCGTCGCTTCAGCTTGCGCCGCTCCCTCTCGGACAGACCGCCCCAGATACCGAACCGCTCGTCGTGCTCCAGGGCGTACTCCAGGCACTCGGCCCGGACCTCGCAGGAGCCGCAGACCTTCTTGGCCTCACGGGTCGACCCGCCCTTCTCCGGGAAGAAGGCCTCCGGGTCCGTCTGGGCGCACAGCGCCCGCTCCTGCCACCCCAGCAGCGTGTCGTCGTCGTCCACCTCCCCGAAGAGCGGCAGCACCGGCGCGACGCGCTCCGGCTCGCGGTCGGCGTCTGACGGGAAGCCCCCCCGGTCCCCATCCAGCAAGTTCCACATGGCGTGCCCCTCCATGCCCTTATTGGGGAAACTGCATACCTGGAATTACACGCGTGTCCTTCGGGGTCGTCAAGTCGAAATGTGCTAGGGATCGCGATCTGCACGCGCTTTTCACTCGCGCGGCCGCCGCCCGCACGTCCCGCACCCTCCGGCCCGTCCGCCACGCCGGCCGCCATGCTCCTAGGCTGACCGGCGTGAACCCTGGACGTCCGCTCCCCGACCTGTCCCGCCTGCTCGACCTCCTGGTCGCCGACCCGGGCCGGCCACGGCTCACCTGGTACGGCGACGACGGCGAGCGCGTCGAGCTGTCCGGCGCCGTGCTCGCCAACTGGGTCGCCAAGACCGTGAACCTGCTCGTGTCCGAGCTGGACGCCGGGCCCGGCAGCATCGTGGTGGTCGACCTGCCCCCGCACTGGCGGTCGGTCACGTGGACCCTGGCCGCCTGGCGGGCGGGGGCGACGGTCGTCGTGCCGCCCACGGAGGCCGGGCCGGACGAGGGCCCCGACGACGGGCTCGCCCGCCGCGCCGACGTCGTCGTCACGTCGCGGCCGGGCTCCTGGTCCGTCGCGCGCGACCGCGGGGCCGACCTCGTGGCCGTCGCGCTGCCGGCGCTCGCCCGCCGGTTCGACGGCGAGCTGCCCGCGGGCGCGATCGACGCCGCGGCCGCCGTCATGACCTACGGGGACGCGATCGGCTGGGCGCCGCCGACGGAGCCGGACGAGACCGCGCTGGAGTCCCCCGACGGCGCCGTGACCTTCGCCGACCTCCTCGGCCCCTGGGTCGGCGACCGCGAGCAGGAGCCGCGCGCGCGTGTGCTCGTCGCCGGCGACCGCTCCGCGGCCGCCGTGCTGCACGACCTGCTGGCCGCGTGGTCCGCGGACGGGTCCGTCGTCCTCGCGTCGGCCGCCACCGCCGCGGAGCTGCGCGACGACACGGCACGGCAGGACCGCGTCCGGGACACCGAACGGGTCACCGCGGGCGCGCTCTGACCCACCACGCCCCCGGCTGGTCAGACCGCGCGCCCCCAGGCGACCAGGCCGGTCCCGGTGCGGGGGAACGCCCGCTGCACCTGCCGGAACGGCCAGGTCGCGACCTGCACGAGCCGCCCCTGCACCGCGGTGGTCGGCTGGAACAGCCGGCCGCTGCGGGCCGTGCGCTGCGCCGTGGTGATCTCGGCGGTGCCGCCCTCGTCCCCCAGACCGGGGCGGCGCCGAGCCACCTGGTTGCGCACCGCCTCGAGGGCGTAGCCGAGAGGCATCCCGTACAGCCGCAGGCCGACGTCACGCAGGCCCGCGCGCTCCATCAAGCTCCGCAGGGCGTCCGGGTCGTAGCGGCGGAAGTGGCCGACGGCCGCGTCCATCGGCCCGAACCGCCACCGCCACGCCGGCGTGGACAGCACGACCCGCCCGCCCGGCGCGAGGCGGCCGACCCACTCCCGCAGCGCCGCCGCGTCGTCGTCGATGTGCTCGATCACCTCGAACGCGCACACCAGGTCGAACCGCTCGTCGTCCTCCAGCGCGTCCAGGCCGCCGTGCAGGACGCGCCCGCCCGTGCCCGCGGCGACGAGCCGGTCGGCCGCCGTGCGCGCGGACGACGCGTCGAGCTCCACGCCGGTGTACGCCGCCGCGCGGGCCGCGAGCCGCACCGCGACGGCGCCCTGGCCGCACCCCACCTCGAGCACGCGCGCGCCGGCGGCCGGCAGCAGCGGCTCGACGACGTCCCACCGCAGCGAGCCGTAGAGGGTGAGGGGCGGCGCGCCGGGCGCGGCGTCCGTGGTGCTCCGCATGGGTCGCTCCTTCCGGGAGATCGGCCGTCCGTGGCCGCCGCCAGCCTGCCAGGCACGGCGCCCCGCACGTCAGCGGCGCGCCCGGGCGAGCGCGCCGGCCGCCGCGAACCCGAGATCCACCACGGTCACCAGCACCCGGCTGACGAGGACCACGAGCAGCACCTCGGCGTGCGGCAGGGTCCCGGCGAGCACGGCCAGGAGCACCAGCTCCCGCGCGCCCGCTCCCGCGGGCATCACCACCACGAGGAACCCGACGACCCACGCCAGCGCGTAGCCGCCCACGGCGAGCGCGGCGCCCCGGGGGTCCGCCGGCATCCCGAGGCCGACGGCGAGCACCCAGACCTGCAGCCCGGCGCACAGCCAGCCCGTGACCGACCAGGCCGTCGCCGCGCCGAGCCCCCGCCAGGTCAGCGGTCGTTCCAGGGGCTCGCGCCGCGCGACGCGCAGTGCCCGGGCGACGAGCGCGTTGAGGACCGGCGGCGCCAGCACCACGGCGACGGCGGGCAGCGCCCACAGGACGCGCGCCGCGGGCCCGAGCTCGTCCACCGCGACGACGGGCAGCGCCACCAGCCCCACGACAGCCCCGGACACCACGCCGACGAGCGTGGCGACCGCCGTCGTCGTCACGGAGCGCCGGCGCGGGATCCCGTGGTCGGCCCCGATCTCGGCGGCGGCCACCACGTTCCACACCCCGCCCGGCACGTACTTGCCGAGCTGGCTGAGCCCGAAGACGGCGACCGCGGGCCGCAGCCCGACCGGCGAGCCCAGGTCCGCCAGGACGGCGCGCCACGCGCCGAACGTGCACGCGACGAACGCTCCCGACGCCACGAGCGCGGCGAGCAGCCGGCCCGCCGTCAGCGCCGCGGCCGCCTCTGCGAGGCCGTCGCGGGCGGCGACCACGGCGTAGACCGCGAGCCCGACGGCCGCGAGGAGGAACCCCCACCGCACCCACGGCGAGCGCAGCACGGCCAGCGCCCGCGCCACGGCTCCCCCCGCACCACCGCTCACGGCGTCACGCCCCGCGCGGCGAGCGCCGTCGCCAAGGGCTCCGTGACGGCGCCCGGGCGCACCCGGGCGCGGCCCGCGGCGGCACGCCGGCGCGCTCCGGCCAGCGCCTCCGGGTCGGTCAGCGCGAAGAGGCGGTCCGCGAGCGCCGCCGCGTCCCCGGGGGGTACGAGCTCCAGGTGGTCGCCGAGGAGCCGGCGCTGCGGCGGCGTGTCGGACGTCAGCACGACGCACCCGGCCGCGAGCCCCTGGAACACCTTGTTCGGCACGACCCTGGTCCCCTTGCCGGTGGCGGCGAAGATGCCCAGGCACACGTCGTGGGCCGCCACGAGCGCGGGGAGGTCGGCGGCGTCGACCCAGTCGTGCCAGGTGAGGCCGGCCACCCCCGCGAGCCGGTCCCGGACGGCGGGCAGGTCCTGACCCGCGCCGGCCAGGGTCACCTCGATCGGCCGTCCGGCCGCGGCGGCCCGCGGCAGGGCGTCTGCGAGGGCGTCGGCGAGCACGCGGGTGCCCTGCAGCGGGGTGAACAGCCCGAAGAACACGACCCGCAGGGGGCCGGCGACAACCTCGCCGCCGTCACCGGGGCCGGTGACGGCCTCCAGGTGGTGCTCGGCCTGCTCCCCGGCCCGCTCCCAGGCGCCGGAGGCGCCCACGGGGACGACGACGCCGCGCCGGGCACGGCGGGGCGCGAGCGCGCGCAGCATCGCGGCGTGCTCCGCCGTGTCGAGCACGACGACGTCGGCGCACGCCGTCGCGAGCCGGTCCAGGCCCCGCAGGAGTCGGACCCGCAGGCCGCGCACCCCACGGTCGGCGGCGGTGTCGGCGGCGAAGACGAGGTGGTCCAGGACCACGGGCGTGCGCGGGAACAGCAGCCGCGCCAGCACCACGTCGAAGTGCCCCAGGTAGCCGACGAGCACCGCCTCGGGCGCCCCGTGCCGACGGCGGTGTGCCCACGCGTCGCGCACCAGCCCCGCCCAGCACGCCAGCAGGCGCAGCGCGAGACCGCCGAGGTGCCACGGCTCACGCAGCATCCGGACCCGCTGCGCCGTGCTCAGGCCCAGCGGGCGGTCCAGCTCGTGCACCGCGTACCCGTGCGCGCGCAGGCCGTCCACGAGGACGGCGACGCGCGGGTGACGGGAGGCGTCGTAGGTACCGAACGCGACGATCACGGCCGGGCGTCCCCGGGCGTCCCCTCGGCGCCGTCCTCGGCGCTCCCGGCGGTGTCGGCGGCGTCGGCGGTCTCGACCGCGCGGACCGGGAGGTCGGGCGGCGGAGCCTGTGCGGCGGCGCCGTACTGGATCGCGCGCACACGCTCCAGCGTCTCCTCCACCAGCGTGCGGTTGGTGCGCTGCAGGTCCGCGATGACCAGCAGCGCCAGGCACAGGAGCGACCCGACGAGCATCGCCGCCGCGAAGACGAGCGACTGCACGTGGCCGCCCGGGTCGCCCGACGCCCAGAAGACGAGGAACCGGACCGCGGGGACCGCCGCCGCCACGAAGAAGACCGCCGCCAGGGTGAGGAACACCAGGTGCGGGCGGAACATGATCCAGCTGCGCACGATCGCACGCCCCGAGCGGGCCATGTGCTGCCAGATGTTGCGGAAGAGGCGCGACTCGCGCGTCTTCGGGTTGGTCGTGATCGGCAGGCCGGCGATCCGCAGGCGCTTGTTGCCCGCCTGGATGATCGTCTCCATGGTGTAGCTGAACTGCGTGACGACGTTGAGGCGCAGCAGCGCGGCGCGGGAGTAGGCGCGGAACCCGCTCGCGGCGTCGGGCAGCGACGTGCCGGCGGCCGCGCTGACCACCCGGCTGCCGAGCCGCTGCATGCGCTTCTTGAACGGCGAGAAGTGCTCGATGGTCGCGGTCTGCCGGTCGGCGACGACGATGTCGGCGTCCCCCGCGAGGATCGGCGCCACGAGGTCGCCGATGCGCTCGGAGGGGTACTGGTTGTCGCCGTCGGTGTTGACGACGACGTCGGCCCCGTGCGCGAGGGCGTAGTCCACGCCGTCGCGGAACGTGCGCGCCAGGCCCATCGTCGCCGTGTGCCGCACGACGTGCCGCACGCCGAGGCGGCGCGCGACCTCCGCGGTGCCGTCGGTGGAGCCGTCGTCGATCACGAGGACCTCCACCGCCTCGAAGCCCGGCACCTGCCGCGGGATGCCCGCCAGCACGAGCGGCAGCGTGGTGGCCTCGTCGAGGCACGGGATCTGCACGAAGAGCTTCATCGACACCTTCCGGGTGCGGCCACGGGCGACGCCGCGAGTCTACGAGTCGGCGCCCGCGCCGTCGGCGCCGGTCCGCCGGGCCGCCCGTGCCGCCCGGGTCGTGAGGGGCCACGGGACGGCGACGGCGAGCGCCGCCACCAGGGCGAGGGCGGCCAGGACCACGACGGCGGCCAGGGCGGGCGGCTCGAGCGGGCTCCACGCGAGCCACCGGTCGACGGCGTCGCCGACGCTCTCGCCCGGGCCCCGGTAGAAGGCACCGAACGCCCACCGCAGACCGGCGACGGCCGTGACGAGGGCCAGGGTCACCACGACGGGGACGGCGACGGCCAGGCGCCGCTCCGCCCGGCGCGCGAGCTGCCACAGCGCGATCGCGACGACGCCGGCGAGCGCCGCCACCCCGGCGAACAGGTAGCGGCCCTGGACCGCCGCGAGCCGGCCCGTCTCGGCGTGGAAGTCCCAGGCGTTGAACGCGACCCCGGCCGCCAGCCCGGCGGGGAACAGCAGCAGCACCACGGCCGCGCGCCGCGCCCCGGGCAGCGCGACCGCGACGAGCGCCGCGACCCCCAGGGCGACCGACCCGGCGACCACCCACCGGCCGTCGAGGCGGATCTCCAGCCAGGACAGGTTCCCGAAGAACGCCTGCGCCAGCTTCTCGGTGATGAGGGACGCGACGTCGCCGTCCGCCACCGGCGCCATCGTGTCGAGGTCGCGCGGGCGCCCCACGGGCTGCACGGCGCCGAGCGTGAGGACGTTGCGCACCCACCACCAGCCGCCGACGACGCCCGCCGCGACCGTCGCCACGGCCAGCCGCCCGAGCCGGGCCGGCAGCGCCGGCACCGGGCGGCCGCGCGCCAGCAGGTAGGCGACGCCCACCATCGGCAGGGCGAAGGCCAGCATCACCTTGCCGAGCAGCCCGAGGCCGACGACCGCGCCGAGCGCGACCGCCACCCGCCAGCGCAGGTCGCCCGTCACGACCCGCGCCGCGAGGTACGTGGCCCCGGCCCCGGCCAGCACCACGAACGCGTCGTTGTTGACGGACCCCATGATGTGGCCCAGCTGGGGCAGGAACAGCGGGAAGGCCGCCGCGACCAGACCCGCCGACGCCGAGCCCGTCACCCGGCGGGCGGTCCCCGCCGCCAGCGGCACCACGAGCGCCAGCAGCACGACGTCCAGCAGCCGCAGGGCCAGCATCGCCTGGTCCCACCGCGCGTCGGCGAGCCCCGTCACCCGCAGCACCGCCGCCCCGAGCGCGTAGTACGCCGGCGGGTGCTGCGTCATCTGGTCGATCTCGGTGCCGGACGACGCGTCGCCGACGGCGTTCGTCTCCCCGATGCGGGTCCGGTCCTCGCGCGGGACGGGCTCGACGTCGACGAGCTGGCGCTCGTCCGGCCGGTGCACCCAGCGTCCGGGCGGGTCGGCCGGGTAGGCGGCCTCGTCCACGGCGTCGGCGACCGCGGGGGCCACCCAGGCGTCGCCCGGCGCGGGCCACCCGCCCCCGTACGCGATCCGCAGCACGCTGTCGAGGTGGGTCTGCTCGTCCGGCGCACGGAACGCCGGCGTGGTGACCGACCACAGGACGCCCCAGGCGGCGACGGCGAGCGTCAGCACCGCGACGGCGCGGCGGTACGCACGGGAGCCACGTCGTGCCGCGCGTGTCCCGGACACGGGGACGACGGCGCCCGAGGCCGCGGGTCCTGGCCGGACGTGTGGCGTCGTGTCCGTCACGATCCCAGTCTTCCAGACGCCCTCGCCCGAGGCTTGACCCACACATTCCCTTCACCGGTCCGGACCTGCGGCATCTCCGGCCCGAGACATCAACCCTTTATGCTCACTTCCCGTGACTCGCCAGCCTGCCCGCCACGTGGCCGCCCGACCGGAGACGGTCCGCGGCCCGTCGCACGCTCGCACGCTGCGCAGCCACTCCGTCCTGCGGGGCGTCGGCATGGCCGTCGTCGCGGTGCTCGCGTTCGCCACCGCCGGCGGCGCGACGGCCGCCCTGCAGCTCACCGGCAACATCGAGTCGGTCGACACCGATGCCATCCTCGGCACCGACCGGCCCGAGAAGGTGCTCCCGAAGGACCCGAACGCCGACGAGCCGCTCAACATCGTGCTCATGGGCTCGGACAGCCGGGCCGGCGAGAACGCCGACATCGTGGGCGACGGCACGCAGGGCGCCCGCTCGGACACGACGATGATCATGCACATCTCGTCCGACCGGACCCGCGTCGAGATGCTGTCGATCCCCCGCGACACGACCGTCGACGTGCCGTCCTGCCCGACGGCGTCGGGCGCGGAGTCGAGCCCGCTGTACAGCACCAAGTTCAACGCCGCCTTCGCCCAGGGTGTGCTCACCGGCGGCGACGTCGCCTCGGGCGCCCTGTGCACGATGCACACCATCGAGACGCTCTCCGACGTGACGATGGACGGCTTCGTCGTCGTCGACTTCGCCGGCTTCGAGAAGATGATCGACGCGGTCGGCGGCGTCGAGATGTGCATCCCGGAGGACATCGACTCGCCCAAGGCGGACCACCTGGTGCTCGACGCGGGCGTGCAGGAGCTGGACGGCCCCACCGCGCTGAAGTTCGCACGCGCCCGCTACGGCGTCGGCGACGGGTCGGACCTCAGCCGCATCGGCCGGCAGCAGCAGCTCCTCGCCGCACTCGCCCGCGAGGTGCTCAGCGCCGGCACGCTCGCCGACCCGAGCAAGTCGCTGAAGTTCCTCAACGCCGTGACCAGCTCGATGACGATGAGCAGCAACTTCGCGTCCGTCCAGGGACTCGCCGGGCTGGCATACAGCGCCCGCAACGTGCGCCCTGGGACCATCGCGTTCATGACCGTCCCCTACGTGGCCGACCCGAACAACCCGGCCAACGTCCTCCTCGGTCCGGAAGCCGACGACGTGTGGGACAACTTGGAGCACGATCGCCCGCTCAGCGACGCGATCGCGGGCAAGGACAAGCAGGACGAGTCCGGGTCCGGCGACGGGTCCGGCGACGGGTCCGGCGACGGGTCCGGCGAGGAGGCCGCCGACACGTCGGGCAGCACCGACGGGTCCGCCGGGGGGGCGGACGCCGACGACGCGACGCCGGTGGCGGACGACGACCCGGACGCCGAGCAGGACACCGAGTCCTCGCCGGAGCCGACGCGGACCCGTGAGGCCGGCAAGGAGGCGTTCACCGGCGCCGACGTGACGTCGGTGTGCGGCTGAGCGCAGGGGGCAGACGAGGCATGAGCAACGACGACCAGCGGATCCCGCCGAGCTTCACGCCGTCGGGCGGACGCTCCGGGCGCCCGGAGCCGACCGGCGACGCGATCTCCGTGGGGGGCACCAGCCGACCGGCGCCGCGGCCCACGGGCGGCCGGGTCGGTCGTCGCGACGACGCCGCCCCGCTCGAGCCGCGGGTGCGGCGGCAGTCGTCCCGCGAGATCCCGACGACGCCGCCCGAGCGCCGCGGCTCCGGCCAGCGCGGCGCGCCGCGCTCGTACCCCCCGCGCGGGTCGCGCGCCGCGGCACCGCAGGCCGCCCAGGCCCGGACCACCCCGGCGCAGCCGCGGCCGTCGACGGCGCGGCGCAGCGGCCCGCCCGCCGGGGGTGCCGCGGTGGCCGCCTCCGCCGGCGGGCGCGGCGGCCTCCGGGTGCGCAAGGGTCGCGTGGCGGTCCTGATCCTGGTGCTCCTGCTCGTGCTGCTGCTGGCCTGGCCGATCGGGCTGATCCTGTGGGCCAACGGCAAGATCCAGCACGTCGACGCCCTCTCCGGGGCCGAGAACACCCCGGGCACCACCTACCTGCTCGCGGGGTCCGACGCGCGCGGCACCGGGTCGGTCGCCGACGACGGCACGGAGGGTGCGCGCACGGACACGATCATGGTGCTGCAGAAACCGTCCAGCGGCCCTGTGTCCCTCATCTCCATCCCTCGCGACACGTACACCGAGATCCCCGGGCACGACCCGAACAAGATCAACGCGGCCTACGCGTTCGGCGGGGCCCCGCTGCTGGTGCAGACGGTCGAGGGGCTCACCGGGCTGACCGTCGACCACTACGCGGAGGTCGGCTTCGGCAGCGTCGAGGAGATCGTGGACGCCGTCGGCGGCGTCGAGCTCTGCTACGACGACGACGTCGACGACAAGAAGAGCGGCCTGGAGTGGGAGGCCGGCTGCCACATGGCCGACGGCGAGACGGCGCTGGCGTTCTCACGGATGCGCTACTCGGACCCCAAGGGCGACATCGGGCGCGCGGAGCGGCAGCAGCAGGTGATCGCCGCCGCCGCCGCGAAGGTCGTCAAGCCCAGCGTGCTGCTCAACCCGGTCAACCAAGTCCAGCTCGTCAACGCCGGCACGGACGCCCTCGCCGTCGACCAGAGCACCGGCATGATCGACCTCGGCCGCCTCGCCCTCGCCTTCAAGGCGGCGACCGGACCCGACGGCGTCACCGGCACCCCGCCGATCGCCGACCCGGGCTACGACCCGGGCACCGGCGTCGGGTCCACCGTGCTCCTGTCGGACGACGCCGCGCAGTTCTGGGCCGACGTCCGGGACGGCAACCTCGAGGCCGGCAGCACCGTGGGGGGCATGCCCGGCTGACCGGCGCCCGAGAACACGGCTCGCCGAGAACGACGTGGCCGCCGTCATCCCCGGGGATGACGGCGGCCACGTCGTTCTCGGAGCAGGTCTCTCAGAAGCCGGGGCGCTGCTGCCGGGCCGCCCGGAGCTTGTCGCCCTTGGCGCGGGCGACGTCGCCCAGCTCCGCCTGGAAGGCGACCATGCGGCCCCGCAGCGCCAGCGACTCGGCGTCGGTCCCCGCGGCGAGGATGCGGGCGGCCAGGAGCCCGGCGTTGCGGGCGCCGCCGATCGACACGGTCGCGACGGGCACCCCGGCGGGCATCTGCACGATGGAGAGCAGCGAGTCCATGCCGTCGAGGTAGCGCAGCGGCACGGGGACGCCGATCACGGGCAGGGGCGTGACGGCCGCCAGCATGCCGGGAAGGTGCGCGGCTCCCCCGGCCCCGGCCACGATCGCCCGCAGGCCGCGGTCGGACGCGGAGCGCCCGTACTCGATCATCTCCGTCGGCATCCGGTGCGCCGAGACCACGTCGACCTCGACGCCGACCCCGAGCTCGGCGAGCGCGTCGGCCGCCGCCTCCATGACGGGCCAGTCGGAGTCCGACCCCATGACGATGCCGACGGCGGGCTGCTGGTCGCTCATGCGTGCTCCGTGCTCTCGGTGGTGGTGGCCTGCCCGCGCAGCAGCGCGGCGGCCTCGACGGCGCGGCGGCGGACCTCGGCGAGGTCGGCGCCGCTGACGTTGACGTGCCCGAGCTTGCGGCCCGGCCGGATGCCCTTGCCGTACAGGTTGACCCGCGCCTCGGGGAACCGCGCCAGCACCTCGGGCAGGGCGTCGGTGAGGGCGTCCAGCCCGGAGCCCAGCACGTTCGCCATGACGGTCCAGGGGGCGCGGGCGGCGGTGTCCCCGAGCGGCAGATCGAGCACGGCCCGCAGGTGCTGCTCGAACTGGCTCGTGACCGCCCCGTCGATGGTCCAGTGGCCGGAGTTGTGCGGCCGCATCGCGAGCTCGTTGACCAGCACCCGCACGGTGCCGTCGGCGTCGCGCGTCTCGAACAGCTCGACCGCGAGGACGCCGGTGACGTCCAGGCCCTCGGCGACGGCGACGGCGATCTCGCGGGACCGCGCGTCGGCCTCGGGCGCCAGGTCGGGGGCCGGGGCGACCACCTCGCTGCAGACGCCGTCGCGCTGGATCGACTCGACGACGGGCCACGTGCGCACCTCGCCCGAGGGGCGGCGGGCCACGAGGGCGGCGAGCTCGCGGACGAACGGCACCTTCTCCTCGACGAGCAGCGGCGGGCCGCCCGCGGCGACGCCCTCGAACCAGTCGGCGACGGCGTCCGGGGACGACACGACGCGCACGCCCTTGCCGTCGTAGCCGCCGCGCGACGTCTTCACGACGGCCTCGCCGCCGACCTCGTCGAGGAACTCCGCCAGCGCGGCCCGGCCGGCTCCCGGCTCCTCGGGCAGCGCGGCCCAGCGGGGGCACGGCAGACCCAGCTCGGTCAGCCGGCGGCGCATCACGATCTTGTCCTGGGCCTGCACCAGGGCGTGCGGGCCGGGGTGCACGGGCGTGCCGTGGGAGATGAGGTCGGTCAGCAGCGCGTTCGGCACGTGCTCGTGCTCGAACGTGAGCACCGTCGCGGCGGGGCGGCCGTCGCCGGGGGCGATGAGGTCACGGATCGCCGCGTCGTCCGACGCCGCGCCGACCGGCGCGTCGGAGACGACCTGCGCCGCGGACGACGCGGGGTCCTCGACCAGGATGCGGAGGCCGACGCCGAGCTCGGACGCCGCGGGCGCCATCATCCGGGCGAGCTGGCCGCCGCCGACGACGGCGACGGTCACGGGCGCGTCCAGGGGCACGGGGGCGTCCGTCGAGGTGGTCGGGGTGACGGGCTGCGGTGCTGAGGTGGGTCCGGTCACGGTGCAGAACGATACCGGCCGCTCACTGGTCGTGGTGCAGCCATCCGCGCCGGCGCCCGCGCGACGAGATCGTCGTCCCCGGCGGCAGGACGATCTTCGGGTCCAGGGTGCGCGGCACCCCGGCGAGGAACAGCGCGAACACGGGCGGCCGGCGCTGCGCGAGCGACAGGCGCCCGCCGTCGGCCGCGGCGAGATCCTGCGCCAGCGCGAGCCCGAGGCCCGTGCTGCCGCCCGTCGTGGTGCCGCGCTCGAAGATGGTGGGGGCGATCTCGTCGTCGACGCCGGGGCCCTCGTCGGTGACCTCGAGCACGACTGCGCCCTTCGGGCCGGAGGGGCGGGACCGGACCGTCGTCGTCCCGTCGCCGTACTTGAGGGAGTTCTCCAGGAGCGTCGCGATGATCTGCGCCAGCGCGCCCGGGGTGGCGAGGACCTGGTGGTCCGCCGGGACGTCGACCACCAGCGGCCTGCCGGCCCGCTCGAACGTCGGGCCCCACTCCTCCTCCTGCTGATGCACGACGACCGCCAGGCTCACGGCCTCCGTGGTGCCGCCCTGGGACCGGCGCGAGGCCGCGAGGAGGTCGTCGACCACCGCGACCAGGCGCTCCACCTGCTGAAGGCTGATGCGCGCCTCCTCGACGACCTCCGGGTCGTCCGAGGCGAGGGTGATCTCCTCCAGCCGCATCGTCAGCGCCGTCAGCGGGGTGCGCAGCTGGTGGGAGGCGTCCTGCGTGAACTGCCGCTCGGCCGCGAGCCGGCCGGCGAGCCGGTCGGCGCTGCGGACCAGCTCCGCCGCGACGAGGTCGATCTCCTCGATGCCCGACGGCTCCAGCCGCGGCCGCACCTGCCCGGAACCCACCTGCTCGGCCGACGCCGCCAGGTACACCAGCGGCGCGGAGAGGCGGTTCGCCTGCCAGACCGCGACCGCCACGCCCGCCGCCACCGCGACGATGCCGGCGATGACGACGAGCAGCACGGTCTGCGCCGACTTCACGTACGCGCCCACCGCCGAGACGGTGAACGAGACCGTGGCGCGCTCGTCGGTCAGCTTCGCCTTCTCGATCACCGGCCCGTCCACCGGCTCGCCGGCCGTGAGCTGGGTGCCGTCGGGCAGCGTGACGACCACGGACGCGGGCAGGTCGCCGTCACCGCTGCCCTGGCTCGCCCGCTCCATCGCCTCCGGCGTGACGTCGTCCTCGCCGGCGAGCGCCCGGTCCACGCTGCGGGAGAACTGGTCCACCCGGTCGACGACACGCTGCGACTCGTTGGCCAGCACGTACCGCGCGCCGAGGATGCCCAGCGGGACGCCGAGGAGCAGCACCGCCACGGCGACCGCGGAGATGGTCGCCAGCAGGACGCGACGACGCACTGGCGCTGCCCCCCGTCCGCCGCGCCGTCAGCTGGCGCCGAGCTCAAAGCGGAAGCCGAGCCCCCGCACCGTCGACACGTACCGCGGGGCGTTCGCGTCGTCGCCGAGCTTGCGGCGCAGCCAGGAGACGTGCATGTCGAGCGTCTTGGTGGACCCGACCGGGTCGGACCCCCACACGTCGCGCATCAGGGTGTCGCGCACGACCACGGAGCCGGCGTTGGCCACCAGCACCTTGAGCAGGTCGAACTCCTTGGTGGTCAGGTGCAGCTCGCGCTCGCCCTGGAACGCCCGGTGCGCGGAGACGTCGACGCGCACGTCCTGCGCGCGCAGCTCCTCCTCGTCCCCGACCTCGCCGTGGGTGCGGCGCAGCAGCGCCCGCACCCGCGCGAGCAGCTCGGCGAGGCGGAAGGGCTTGGTCACGTAGTCGTCGGCACCCGCGTCCAGGCCGACCACGAGGTCGACCTCGTCGGCGCGGGCGGTCAGGACCAGGACCGGGACGGTCAGGCCGGCGCCGCGGATCTCCCGCGCGACGTCCAGCCCGTCCTTGTCCGGCAGGCCGAGATCGAGGACCACGATGTCCGCGCTCCCGGCGTGGTCGACGGCTCCTTGACCTGTTCCTTGCACGATGACGTCGTAACCCTCACGTGAGAGAGCCCGCGCCAAAGGCTCGGCAATAGCCGGGTCGTCCTCGGCCAGCAGTACGTGGGTCATTCCCTCATGCTAGCGGCATCACCCCTGGTCCCGAGCACCCCCGGCCGCCGCGTCGCTGTGACGTGCGCGCCCCGGCGCGCCACACCGCCCGCCGTCCGACCACGGGACGGGACGGCGGCCCGGCGCGTCCGCCCACGGACGGACGCGCACCCGCCCGCCCCCGGCCTACCCTGGCGGCCATGACGTGGTACGAGCGGACGGGCCGGTGGCTGGAGGCGCACCGGTTCGTCGTCGACCTCACGACGACGGTGCTGCTCGGAGCGTTCCTGGCGACCTCGGCGACCGACCTGTACGAGACCGGCGCCTACGGCGGCTCGCGCGCCGACGTCATCGCCTGGTCCCTCGCCACGGCGGCCCCGCTGCCGTGGCGCCGGGTGCGGCCGGTGGCCTCGGCCGTCGCGATCTACGCCGTCGCGCTCGGCCACATGGTCGTCGGATTCCCGATGGTCATGCCGTCCGACCTGCTGGTGCTGGTCGCGCTGTTCTCGGTCACCGTCTACGGGCCCACCTGGGCGCACGTCACGGCGATCTCGTCGGCCGCGACGGGGTGCCTGGTCGCGTTCCCGATCGCCGCCGGACTGGCCGTGGGCGACACCGCGAGCATCGTGCACATGGTGCCCGTCGGCCTCTTCTGCCTGGTCACCGCGCTCGCCGTGTGGGCGTTCGCGCTCACCCGCCGGTCCCGCCGCGTCACCCTCGAGGTGCTGCGCGACCGCGCCCACCGGCTCGAGATCGAACGCGACCAGCAGGCGCAGATCGCGGCGTCCGCCGAGCGCGCGCGGATCGCCCGCGAGATGCACGACATCGTGGCGCACTCCCTGTCGATCGTCGTCGCCCAGGCCGACGGCGGGCGGTACGTCGCGGCGTCCGACCCGGCCGCCGCCGCCCGCGTCCTCGGCACCATCAGCGAGACGGGGCGCACAGCCCTGACCGAGATGCGTCGCCTCCTCGGCGTCCTGCGCGAGGACGACGACCCGGCCGCACGCCCCGAGCTCAGCGCACCGCGCTCCCCGGCGCCGCAGCCCGGTGTCGAGGAGCTCGACGACCTCGTCGACCAGGCGCGCGGGGCAGGGCTGCGGGTCGCCTACACCCGCCTCGGGGAGCCCCGACCGCTGACCGCCGGCATGGGGCTCACCCTGTACCGCGTGTGCCAGGAGTCGCTCAGCAACGTGCGCAAGCACGCCGGCCCCGACCCCGCCGTCACCGTCGCGCTGCACTGGACCCCCGACGAGGTCGAACTCGAGGTGCTCGACGACGGGCGCGGCGCGGCCGCCGCCGAGGAGTCGGAGCCCGGCTTCGGGCTGCGCGGGATGCACGAGCGCGCCAGTCTGTACGGCGGCACCCTGACGAGCGGCCCGCGCTCGGGCGGCGGGTACCGGGTGCACCTCGCCCTGCCCCTGCCGGGGTCGGCGCCCGTGCCCGGTGGCCACGACGCCGGCGGCACCGGCAGCCCAGACATCCCCGACAGCCCAGACCTGGAGACCGCATGACCGTCCCGCCCACCGACCCGTCGGGCGCGCCCGTGCGCGTGGCCCTGGTCGACGACCAGCAGCTCGTGCGCGCGGGCTTCCGCATGGTCATCGACTCGCAGCCCGACCTCGAGGTCGCGCTGGAGGCCGGCGACGGGGCCCAGGCGCTCCGGCTGCTCGCCGACCACCGCGTCGACGTCGTCCTCATGGACGTGCGCATGCCGCACCTCGACGGGCTCACCGCGACGGCCCGCCTCACCGCAGGCGCCGACGCGCCGCGCGTCATCGTGCTCACCACGTTCGACCTGGACGAGTACGTGCTCGAGGCGATCCGCAGCGGAGCCTCCGGGTTCCTGCTCAAGGACGCCCCGCCCGAGGAGATGCTCACCGCGATCCGCACCGTGCACCGCGGGGACGCCGTCATCGCGCCGTCGTCCACCCGGCGTCTGCTCGAGCACCTGGTCACGACGCTGCCCGCGGACCAGCCCGCACCCCAGCACGACGCCCTCGCCGCGCTGACCGAGCGGGAGCGAGAGGTGCTGGGCCTCATGGCCCGCGGACGGTCCAACACCGAGATCGCCGCGGACCTGTACGTCGCCGAGGCGACCGTCAAGACGCACGTCGGGCGGGTCCTCGCCAAGCTCGGCGCCCGCGACCGCGTGCAGGCCGTCGTCATCGCCTACGAGACGGGGCTGGTGCGGCCCGGGTCGTGACCGGGGGCCGGGGCGCTCTCCCGCCGCTCCCCTACCCTGGTGCGGTGCGTCGCGACCGTCCGGATCCCGCCGAGGGCACGCCCGTGGCCGCGGTCGGGTGCGACGAGCCGGACGGGGCCGGCAGGGCAGGTCGCGAGGAACGGTGGGCGCGACGGTTCGCCTGGCCGGTGCTGGTCGCGGCGCTCGTGTCCGTCCCCGCCGTCTGGCTGACGCTGCTGTCCGAGCCGTACCGGACGGTCGGTACCGTCGGCAGCCTGCTCACCGGCGCGGTCCTGCTCGCCGAGACGGTCGTGCTGTTCGTCGCCTCGGACGACAAGCGGGCCTGGGTGCGGCGGAACCGGTGGCTGGTCGTCGTCACGCTGGCGATCGCCGTCTCGGTGGTGCTGGCGGTCGGTCCCACCCAGCTGCTGCGGCTGATCCGCGCCGTCGGCGCCCTGCGGCTGCTGCGCGCCCGCCACATCGTGCGCGCCGGCCGGCGGGTCATGGGCCAGGCCTCCCTCACCACGGCGTGGGAGCGGGTGCTGACCGGCGTCGTCGTCACGGTGGTCGCCGCGTTCGTCGCCGTCGTGCTGGCCGACCCGACGTCGCGCAGCCGGGTGCTGATCGAGGACCTGGTGGGCGGCCCCGCGTACGTCTGGATGGTGGTGCTCGCCGGCCTGGTCCTCAGCGCCGCGGTCTTCGTGCTCGTGCGCTCGCGTGGCCGCCGCCGCGACGACGAGTTGTCAGGGTGAGAGCGGCGTTTCCCTCGCGCACGGTCTGACAGCTCACGCGTACGGCGAGTTGTCAGACCGAGCGCGGCGTATACCTCGCGCAGGGTCTGACAACTCGCGCGGCTCATGCGACGAGGTGGCGGCGCACGATCGCGACGACGCGCCCCGGCTCGTACCGGGCCGCCATCGCGGGCAGCCGGATCCGCACGGTCCGCGCGTCGGCCCCGATCTCGGCGTCACGCAGCAGGTCGTCGTACCACCGGTCGCGCTCCATGTGCCCGACGCCGTCGACCTCGACGACGAACCGCCGCCCGCCGGCCAGCAGCCACTCGACGTCGAGGAACCGCCGTCGGCCCCGCGCGTCGCGGCGCACCGCCTGCCGCGTCGGCTCGGGCAGCCCGGCGGCGCGACAGAGCCGCGCGAGGTCGATCTCGGCGAGCGAGTCCGCCCCGCCGACGACGTCCGCGAGCGCCAGCCGCATGACCTTGCGGTGCCGCACCCGGCCCACCTCGTCGAGCATGGTGAACAGGTCGTCCGTCGTCGCCGACCGCTGCTGCACGACGGCGGCCATCAGCCCCGACGCGGTGCGCCAGGATCGCTGCCACGCCGCGGCGTCGACTGCGGCTCTGGCCACCGTGTGCACCGGGAGCCCGGCGGCCTCGACGACGTGGTCGTCCCGCAGCCGGCGCGATTCGTGGACCGTCAACCACCGGTGCCGGTCGGGCTCGGCCCCACGGGGCACCACCAGGTGGACCGACTCCCGGTACCAGCCGGTGATCCCGTGCACCTCGAGTGCGGTCCACGCACCGATCACGCTGCGCGCGGGGCTACCGAGCACCGCCGCCCACCGCTGCGCCTCGCAGGTGAGCGGGCCGCGGTGCGTCACGACGACGGTCGGGCTCAGCTCGCGCCAACGCAGCGCGCGGAGGTGGCAGGCGACCTCGTCCCTGCCGACGTCGAGCGCAGCCAGCTGAGCGCGGGTGACGACCCGATGCTGCCGGCGGATGAGGCCGACGAGCCCGGGGACTGTCTCGTACACGCTCCTGGTTCCTGTCATCACGGCAGGGTGGTGCGGGCGAAGGCTGCGCGACCGACAGCCGGAGCGATCTGTGCGTCGCGTGGCCCTGTGGGCACGGTCCCGCCGAGTTGTCAGGGTGTGCGCGACGTCTACGTCGCGCAGGGTCTGACAACTCACACGCAGGCGGGTTCAAGCGGTCGTCGCAACACGCGTCGTCAGGCTGTCAAGAGTAGGCGGTTGAGTG
>NZ_SIRP01000001.1:3601330-3667264 GCF_011634835.1 Isoptericola sp. BMS4
CGTCACCCATCGCAACACCCCTCGCTAGATCAGGTGTTGCGACGACCGCTTGAACCCGCCGCACGGCGGGTTGTCAGGGTGTGCGCGACGTATACCTCGCGCACACCCTGACAAGTCTCGGGGGGCGATGTCATACCTGGGGATGACCTGGGAGTTGACGAGGACCACCCTCCGGGCCGATGTCCCGCCCGCCGCGCCTCCGTAGCGTCGGGGGTGTCCTGGCCCGCACGCGTCATCGCGGGCCACCACCCGCGAGAAAGACCGGAGAGCTCCGTGGACACCACCGTGTTCGTCCCGATGCCCGACGACGCCCCCGCAGGCGACGACGGCCACCGCCCCGCCGTCACCCCCGCCGTGCGGGCGCGCGCCCTGACCAAGACCTACGGTCGGGGCGAGGCCCAGGTGCGTGCCCTCGACGGCGTGGACGTCGACTTCGCGACGGGCCGGTTCACCGCGATCATGGGCCCGTCCGGCTCGGGCAAGTCCACGCTCATGCACCTGCTCGCCGGCCTCGACTCCGCGACGAGCGGGCAGTCGTTCATCGGCTCCACCGAGGTCACGGGCCTGAACGACAAGGCGCTCACCGCGCTGCGCCGCGACCGCGTGGGCTTCGTGTTCCAGCAGTTCAACCTGCTGCCGATGTTCACCGCCGCGCAGAACATCACCCTGCCGGTGGAGCTCGCGGGCGGCACCGCGGACCAGCAGTGGTTCGGCACCCTCGTCGACACGCTCGGCCTGAGCAAGCGCCTCGAGCACCGGCCCAGCGAGCTGTCCGGCGGCCAGCAGCAGCGCGTCGCCATCGCCCGCGCCCTCATCGCCCAGCCCGACGTCGTCTTCGCCGACGAGCCGACGGGCAACCTGGACTCCCGCTCGGGCGCCGAGGTGCTGAGCTTCCTGCGCCGCTCGGTGCGCGAGCTCGGCCGCACCATCATCATGGTCACCCACGACCCGGCGGCCGCCGCCTACGCCGACCGCGTCGTGCTCATCGCCGACGGCAAGATCGCCGGCGACATCACGGACCCGACCCCCGAGTCGGCCCTGGCGGGCCTCGACGCGCTGCGGACGGTGGCCGCGCGATGATCCGACTCACCCTGTCGCAGATGCGGCGCAGCGCCGGCCGGCTGGCCGCCGCGGGCGTCGCCATCGTGATCGGCACCGCGTTCGTCGCGATCACCCTCATCGCGGGCAACGTCATCACGAGCACCACCTACGACTCCATCGCCGCCCAGTTCAAGGGCGCGGACCTCGTCGTCGCCGACGCCCCGGCGGGCGAGGCCACCGTCGACGCGGTGCGGGGAACCGACGGCGTCGCGTCCGCCGACCCCATGACCATGTCGTACCAGCAGCTCGAGCACGGCGGGCGGACCATCTACCAGGGCGTGCTGGCGAAGCCGACGAACCTCGACGTGCTGCCGCTGGAGATCGTGGACGGCGCGCTGCCCGACGCCTCGGGCGAGATCGCGCTGCCGGTCGACGTCGCCGAGCGTCTCGACGTCGCGCCGGGCGACGAGACGGACCTCGTCCGCGGCGCCTTCGAGGAGGGGACCGACGGCACGGAGCCGACGTGGACCGAGGTCCGCGAGCAGGTCGTGGTCTCCGGCACCCTCGACGACCCGTACGGCGCCTACGCGATGCTGGGCGGCGCCGCCGTCGCGCCCGCCGCTGACGTCGCCGACTGGGAGGCCGACATGGTCGCGCCGGGCGAGGAGACGTCGGCCATGCCCGCCACCGTCCTCGCCACGCTCGACGACGGTGCGGACCTGGAGCAGGTGCGCACCGCGGTCGAGGACGCCGTCACCACGACCGCGCAGGCCGAGGAGGCGGACGCCTCGATGCTGGAGGTCGTCACCCCCGACGAGCACGCGGAGCGGGTCGCGGCCGAGACGACCGGCGGCGAGAACGTCGTCTTCGTGACGTTCGTGCTCGTCTTCGCCGCCATCGCGCTCCTCGTGGCGGCGCTCGTGATCGCCAACACGTTCCAGGTGCTGGTCGCCCAGCGCACCCGCACCCTCGCGCTGCTGCGCTGCGTGGGCGCCGACAAGTCCCAGCTCCGCCGGTCGGTGCTGGTCGAGGCGTCGATCGTGGGGCTGCTCTCCTCGGTCGTGGGCCTCGTGCTCGGGTCGGGCCTCGCACAGGCGGCCCTCGCCGTCGGCCGGAACATGGACCTGGGCGTCCCGCTGCCCTCCGCGATCGAGGTCACGCCGGTCGTGGTGATCGCGCCCCTGGTGGCGGGCACCCTGGTGACCCTCGTCGCGGCGCTCTCGCCAGCCCGCGCCGCGACCCGCGTGGCGCCGCTCGCGGCGCTGCGCCCGGCCGAGTCCCCGACGGCGGCCCGCGGCGCCGGGCGCGTCCGGCTCGTGCTGTCCCTGCTCGTCACCGTGGTGGGCCTCGCCCTCCTCGGTGCCGGTGTGGCGCTGAGCGTCGTCGCGGAGGAGCCCACGACGGGCCTGCTGGTCGCCCTCGCGGGCGGTGCGTTCTCCTTCGTCGGGATCCTCGTCGGCGCGGTCTTCTGGCTGCCGAAGGTCGTGGCGCTGGCGGGGCGGGTCGTCGGCGGTTCCGGCCCGACGGCGCGGCTCGCCGCCGCGAACACGCTGCGCAACCCGCGGCGCACCGCGGCGACGTCGACCGCGCTGCTCATCGGCGTGACCCTCGTGGCCATGATGTCGACGGCCGCGGCGAGCGCCCGCGTCACCATGGACTCCGAGCTCGACGCCCGCTACCCGGTGGACGTGGTCGTCGCGACCGACCTGGACAGCGGCCCCGCCGGAGCCCCTCCCGTCACCGACGGGCTCGCGGGCACGGTGGCCGGGCTGGACGGCGTGGCGACGGTCGTCGAGGTGCCCGTGACGAGCGGCGACGTCTCGGTCCCGGGCGGGGACGACGCCACCCTTCCGGTGCGCGCCGTCGCCCCGGCGGACGCCGACGCGGTGCTGCGCAGCACCGAGATGGTGGAACCGCTCGCCGCGGGCACGGTCGTCGTGCCGGAGGAGCTCTCGGAGGTCTACGGGATCACCGACGGGGATGCCCTGACGATCACCGGCGCGGACGGCACGCTGGAGGGCACGGCGGCGGTCACCGACCTGGTCGACGACGGCTTCCTCGTGGTGCCGGACGACCTGGCGAGGCTCGACGCCGCAGCGCCGACCACCCAGCTCTGGGTGGGCCTGGACAACCCGGCCGACGCCGTCGCCGTGGTCCCGTCCGTGCAGGACGCGGTCGCGGACACCGAGTCGCCGGCGCAGGTGATGGGCGCGGCCGTCGAGCGGGCCACGTTCCAGCAGGTGATCGACACGGCCCTGGCGATCGTCGTCGGGCTCCTGGCGGTCGCGGTCGTCATCGCCCTCATCGGCGTGACGAACACCCTGTCGCTGTCGGTCATCGAGCGGCGGCGCGAGTCGGCGACGCTGCGCGCGATCGGCCTGTCGCGGGGCCAGCTGCGCGGCATGCTGGCGGTCGAGGGGCTGCTGATCGCGCTGGTCGGGGCGGTGCTGGGCGTGCTGCTCGGCCTGGTCTACGGCTGGGCGGGCGCGGCGTCCGCCCTCGGCTGGGCCGGCGAGCCCGTGTTCGTGGTGCCGTGGGCGGACCTGGCCGCGATGCTGGGCGTCGCGGCGGTCGCGGGCCTCGTGGCGTCGGTGGTCCCGGCGCGGGCCGCGGTGCGCACCTCCCCCGTGGAGGCGCTGGCGGCGGAGTAGCGCGGGCAGGATCCGGCCCCCAGGCCGGAGTTGTCCACAGGCCGCCGACGGCGGCCGCCCCGGGCGGGCACCCTGGTGGTCATGCCGACCACCGAGGTGCCCGCCCGCGCCGTCTCCCCCGCCGGCGTCCCGGCCACGGTCCGGTCGTCCGCCCGGGCGTCGGCCCGGGCCGCGCAGGACGGCGTGCGCGTCGTCGTCGCCCCGGCAGAGGAGGTCGTGCTGCCGCGCGGGGTCGCCCTCGGCACCGTCCGCGGGGGCCTGGCCGACCTGCTGCGGCGCCCCGAGCTGCGCCACGCACCGCTCGCGGCGGACGGCGTCCGGCTGTCCGACCGCGACGTCGTGGGCGAGCGACCGCTGCTGCCGGGCGCCACCCTCGCCGTGGCCGAGGACGGCACGCGGCGCCGGGCGCCCGGCGCCCGCACGGCGGGACGGGGGCCTCGTGTCGAGGCCGCGGTCCTCGGCGCGCCGTGGGTGGTCGTCCGCGCCCACGGCCCGGACGCCGGGTGGCCGGTGGCGCTCGCGCCGGGCGAGCGGGTGACGCTGCGCCCGCCCGGCGGCCGGCCCGTCGTGGTGCGTGTGTCGCGACGGCGCCCGGACCGGGTGCGGGTGCGGTCGGCGGGACGACGGCGCGGAGCGGCGACGGCGCGGCTCGTCCGGGAGGCGGCGTCCGGCGGGCGGGGCGGCGGCGCCGACCGCGCCGTCGGTGCCGCCGGTGCTGCCGGCGCCGTGGGGGCGCTGCCGCGTCGCTGGCGGCCGGAGGCCGGCCTGGTGCTGCCCGGCGCCCGCTACACCCTGCATCGCTCGGGCGGCGTCGACGCGTGGCTGGTGGCCGATCCGCCGCCCGACCACGAGCAGGGCCGTGGCCCGCGGGTCGCCGCGGCGGCGGTCGTGCCGATCGTCGGGTCGCTGGTGCTCGCGGCCGTGGTGCGCCAGCCCCTGTACGCCCTGTTCTCCCTGGTGGGCGTGCTCGCGCTCGTGCCCCAGCTGCTGGCGGCCCGGCGCCGCCGCCGGGCCGGGCGGGAGCCGGCCCAGACGCCGGCCGGCCCTGCCGCCTGGGCAGCGGGCACGGCGGGGCCGCTTCCCCCGGGGAGCGCCCCGGGGCCCCTGCTCGCGGGCACGGTCGCCGCGCACCAGGCCTCGGCGGGCGCGTGGAGCCGCGCCGTCCGCGCCGCGACGCCGGCCCGGGCAGGCGAGGCGCCGGTCGCCGGCACCGGCACGCTCCTGCCCGACGGCGCCCTGGCCGTGCGCGGCCCCCGGGACGAGGTGCGGGCCGTGGCGCGCGCCGTCGTCGCCGAGCTCGCGGTCCGGGGCGCCGCGGTCCGCGTGGTCGGCGACGGACACGACGCCTGGTCGTGGTGCCGGTGGTTCCCCGACGACGGTCCCCGCGCGGTCGTGGCGGACCTCGCCGCCGGGGAGCCGGTGCCCGCCGACGCCCTCCGGGACGGCGCGGACCCACCCGCCGCCGTGGTGCTGTGCCTGCCCGAGGGCGCCGATCCGCCCGCCTGGTGCCGCACCCTGTGGCAGGTCGACGGCCGCTCGGTGCGCCGCGCCGGGCCGGACGGGTCCGCCGTCACGGGCCCGCTCGTCGGTGTCTCGCCGGCCTGGGCCGAGCACCTGGCACGGCGGGTCGCCGCCCTGCACGGGCTGCGCCGGTCCCTGGGCGACCTCGACGGCTCGCGGCCCGCGTCCGGCCGCGACGGGGCCGACGTGCCCGACGGCGCGGACCCCGCGGACCCGGGGCTCCCCGGGCGGGTACCGCTGCTCGACGTGCTGGGCCTGGCCGGGGACCTGCCCGACGCGCCGGCGCTCGCCGCCGGCTGGGACGCGGGGGGCGACTGGTCCGTCCCCCTCGGGCGGGACGCGCACGGCCGGGACGTCGCGTTCGACATGGTCGACGACGGCCCGCACCTGCTCGTGGCCGGCACCACGGGCTCCGGCAAGTCGGAGCTGCTGCAGTCGCTCGTGCTGGCGCTGGCCGTGCGCCGCTCCCCGCGGGACCTGGCGCTCGCGCTCGTCGACTTCAAGGGTGGCGCGTCGTTCGGCGGCTGCGCGCGCCTGCCCCACGTCGTGGGCCAGGTGACCGATCTCGACGCAGGCCTGGCGGGCCGCGCGCTCGACGGGCTCCGGGCCGAGCTGCACCGCCGTGAACGGCTGCTGGCCGCTGCCGGCGCCGCCGACCTGCGGGAGATCGCCGGCCGCGACGACGCCCCGCCGCGGCTGGTCGTGGTGATCGACGAGTTCCGTGCGCTCGCCGACGACCTGCCCGAGTTCCTGCCCGGGCTGCTGCGCGTCGCCGCGCAGGGCCGCTCGCTGGGCGTGCATCTCGTGCTCGCCACGCAGCGCCCGTCCGGGGCGGTGAGCGCGGACGTCCGGGCCAACGTCTCGGCCCGGGTCGCGCTGCGGGTCGTGGACGCGGCCGACTCGCAGGACGTGGTCGAGTCGCCGGCCGCGGCCCGCATCCCGCCCGAGCACCCCGGCCGGGCGGTGCTGCGCGTGGGCGCGGGAGCCCCCGTGGCCCTCCAGTGCGCCCATGCCGGCACGCTGCCGGAGGCGGGCCCGGGGGTCCGGCGCGCGCCCGTCTGGCGACGTCGCGGCGCGCCCGCCGCACGCCCCGGCCTCCCCCGCGGTACGGCCGGCGGGCACCCGAGCGCCGACGGCGGGCCGGGTGGGCCGGCGGACGGCCCGTCGGACGGCGAGCCCGACGCGGTCGGTGCGCTCGTGGCCGCGCTGCGCGAGGCCGCCGCCCGGCGAGGCCTGGAGCCCGGGCCCGCGCCGTGGCTGCCGCCGCTGCCGGAGCAGGTCGGCCCCGCCGACCTCGCCGACCTCACGGACGCTGCGAGCTCCGCGGATCTCGCCGACGACGCCGGGAGCGCGGGTCTCGTGGACGGCGGGGGCGTCACGGGCCCCGACCGCCGGGCCCTCCCCCTCGCCCTCGGTGACGACCCCGCGCGCCAGCGGCGGTCGGTCGTGCGCTGGTCACCCGGCGCCGGGCACCTCGCGGTGGTCGGTGCCGCACGGTCGGGCCGCACCACGACGCTCCTCACCCTCGCCCGGGTGGCGCTGGCACGTGGCTGGCACGTGCACGCGCTGGTGCCGCCCGCCGTCCGGGGCGCCGTGGAGGAGCTCGCACGGCATCCCGGGTTCGGCACCCTGGCGGGCCCGGACGACCCGCGGCGGGCGGTGCGGCTGCTGCGGCTGCTGGCCGCGGACGGTCCACCGGCACACCCGCGAGAGGCGCCCGTGCTCGTGCTGGTCGACGGTGTCGAGCAGCTGCGCTCGGCGCTCGCCGGGCCGGACCCGTGGGACCCGCTCGCGGGGGCGATGGCGACGGGCGGGGCCGCTTTCGCGGTCACCGCGGACAGCGCCACGGTGGGCGGTCTCGCCGCGCGGGTCGGCCCCCGTCTGGTGCTGCTGGGACGCGACGCGCACGCCGACGTCGTCCTCGGCGCCCCGAGCGGTGTCGCCGGCACCGGCGGCCCGCCGGGGCGGGCGGCGTGGCTCGCCGGGGACCCGGTCGTGTGCCAGGTGGTGCGGCCGGGGCGGGAGCCCGTGGCGGGCGGCGCCGTCCCGCCGTCCGCACCGGTGGTGGTGCGTCCCCTGCCGCGCGTCGTCGACGCCGGCGACCTGCCCACGCCCGGTGGCGCGACCACGGTCGTGCTCGGCGCCGGCGGCGACGCGGCGGAGCCGGCGGGGGTCGACGTCGCCGGCGGGCTCCTGGTCACCGGCCCACGGGGCACGGGCCGCACATCGGTGCTGCGCCTGGTGGCGCGGCGGCTCGCCGCGACCGGGACCCTCGCGGGGGTGGTGGCGCGGGACCCGGCGCTGCGCGAGGAGGGTGCCGGCGCGGGGGTGCCCGCCGTCGCGCCGACGGCCGCCGGCGTCCAGGGGCTGCTCGCCGACGCGGCGCCCGGGGTCCTGGTCGTCGACGACCTCGACGCGCTCGCCCAGACCTGCCCGGTGGACGCTGAGCGCCTCGCGGACCTGGCCGCCGCCCCGGCAGGGCCGCGGGGACGTCACGCGCTGGTCGCGGCCGCGACGACCACCGGGGCGCTGCTGGCGCACCGCGGCCCCTTGGTCGAGCTGCGCGCCGCGCGCACCGGCGTGGTCCTGCACCCCGCCGAGCGCGGGGCGGACGAGGTGCTGGCGACGCCGGTGGGCGAGACGGCGGAGCCCGGCCCGCCGCGGGCCGGGCGCGGGGCGCTCGTCGTCGCCGGCGACGCGCGGCCGCTGCAGGTGGCGCGGCCGTGACCCCCGCGGCGGGCGCGCCTGGGTCAGCCGGCGGTGGCCTCGACGACGCGACGCGTCATGAGCGCCACCAGCACGGTCGCGGACACGGCCAGGAGCCCGAGGCCCGCGACGACGGCCCACGCCACGCCGCCGGCGAGGAGGCTGACGCCGACGAGGCCCTGCAGCACCTGCCACACGACCAGCGGTGCCCGCCCGCCGCGGCGCCCGCCCCAGAGGGAGCGGGTCGCGGCGACGAGGACGGCGGCCATCCCGAGGAAGAAGAGCACGAGGAAGATGCTGACGCCGACGCTGCCCGACTCGCCGCGGACGAGCTCCAGTGCGACGACGACCGCCATCACGACGAGGACGAGCCCTTCGATCCCCGCGCCCGCCGTCACGACGCGCAGCCCGGTCGGCATGGCGGGACGGGCGCCGTCGGAGGCCTCGGCGGGCGGGTCAGCAGCATGCATGACACGCCAGGATACGTGCGACCTGGGGTTTCACAACAGTGTGATGAAGCACTCAGGCTTCATTCGGCAGAAACTTCTCTGCAACCTCTTGTGCGGTGCTTCACGAGATGTGACGCTTGAGAGCAGTTCCACTGAACCCCTGAACCCCTGGCCTCGGACGGGCGTGCGCCGTCGTGCCCACCGTCCTCCCAGGATTCCCACCCCCGTAGGAGTTGACATGGACTGGCGCCACAAGGCCGCCTGCCTCGACGAGGACCCTGAGCTCTTCTTCCCCATCGGCAACACCGGCCCCGCTCTGCTGCAGATCGAGGAGGCCAAGGCCGTCTGCCGCCGCTGCGACGTCGTGGACACGTGCCTCAAGTGGGCCATCGAGTCCGGGCAGGACGCCGGCGTGTGGGGCGGCATGAGCGAGGACGAGCGCCGGGCGCTCAAGCGCCGGACGGCGCGCGCCCGCCGCGCCGGCTGACGCCGACCGCACCCGCCGGAGGGCGGACCGCACCTGGTGCGGTCCGCCCTCTGTCGTCTCCGGACCCGTCGGCCGACGCGCCCGCTCACGCACGGCGACCCGCGCACGACGCCGGGCGCCCGTGCGCGGGCACACCGCCCGCCACGGCTAGCGCGAGCCGGGCTGCCCCTCGCGGAGCTCCATCTCGAGGATGACGCGGGTGCCCCCGCCCTCGCGCGCCTCCCAGGTGATGGTGCCGCGCAGCTCGTTGGTCACGAGCGTCTGCACGATCTGGGAGCCGAGGCCGCTGCGCGAGGCCCGGCCGAGCGCGGCGATGTCGTCGGCCATGCCGACGCCGTCGTCGGCGACCACCACCCGCAGCGCCGTCCCCGTCCGCTCGACGTCGATCTCGACGACGCCCGCCTCCCGCTCGGGGAACGCGTGCTCGACGGCGTTCGTCACGAGCTCGGTGAGGACGAGCGCCAGCGGCGTCGCGTCCTGGGCCGGGACCATGCCGAAGGAACCGGTCTGCCGGGTGCGCACCCTCGTGCGCGTCGACGCCACGTCGGCGGCCAGGCGCAGCGCGCGCTTGAGCATGTCGTCCAGCTCGACGTGCTCGTCGAGCGTCTGGGACAGCGACTCGTGCACCAGCGAGATCGTCGCCACCCGGCGCATGGCCTCCTCCAGGGCGGCCCGCGCCTCGGGCACGTCCATGCGCCGCGCCTGCAGGCGCAGCAGCGCGGCGACCGTGGCCAGGTTGTTCTTCACCCGGTGGTGGATCTCCCGGATGGTGGCGTCCTTGGTCATCAGCTCGCGCTCACGGCGCCGCAGCTCGGTGACGTCGCGGCACAGCAGGACCGCGCCGATGCGCTGGCCCTGGTCGGTGAGCGGCAGCGCGCGCAGGGACAGCGCGACGCCGTTCGCCTCGATGTCCGTGCGCCACGGGGCGCGTCCCATGACGACCACGGGCAGGGACTCGTCGACCGTGTCCTGGCTCTGCGCGATCTCCGCCGTGACCTCGACGAGCGCCTGGCCGACGAGCGGCCCGATGACGCCCAGCCGGTGGAAGCACGACAGGGCGTTGGGGCTGGCGTACAGCACCTCGCCCTCCGAGTTGAGCCGGATGAGGCCGTCGCCCACGCGTGGCGCCCCGCGGCGGGGCCCGGTGGCGGCGTTGCGCGTGGGGTACTCCCCGCGGGCGATCATCGCGAGGATGTCGTCGGCGGACTCGACGTAGTTGAGCTCGAGGCGGCTCGGCGTGCGCCCGGAGCCCAGGTTCGTCTGGCGCGCCACGACGGCGATGGCCCGCCCCTCGTGGACGACCGGCACCGCCTCCTCGCGCACGGCGTAGGCGCCGAACCAGCGCGGCTCGCGCGATCGCTGCGCCTTGACCTCCTGCATCGCCGCGGCCAGCTGCGGGCGCTGGCCGTCCGGGGCGAGGGCGCCGACGATGTCGTCGTAGTGGACGGTCGCGCCGGTCGAGGGCCGGCACTGCGCGATCGCGACGAAGCCGTCGTCCTTCGTCGGCAGCCAGAGGACGAGGTCGGCGAAGGCGAGGTCGGAGACCATCTGCCAGTCGCCGGCGAGCAGGTGCAACCACTCGACGTCGCCCTCGGACAGGTCGGCGTACTGGGCGATGAGATCACTCATGGCGGACACGCGCACCAGCCTACGGGCGCCCGCGGGTCGCCCCGCCCCCGCCCGGGGCCCGCGCGCCCGTCGAGGGGCGGGACCCCACCTCGGTAGGGTGCTCTCGTGCACCTGACCGTGGAGCTGACCATTCCGGCCGACGTCGAGGACGTCGCCGCGGCGCTCGCCGACGAGACTTTCGTGCGGTGGCGCGCGGACCGGGCGGCGAGCGGGAGCGTCGAGCAGGTGGACGTGTCCGGCACCCCGGCGGACGGGTTCACCGTCGCCGTGCGCCGCACGCTGCCGACCGACCTGATCCCCCCGCAGGTGCGTCCGTTCGTCGGCGACCACCTCGAGGTCCGCCAGGCCGAGGCGTGGGAGGCCCCGTCCGAGGGCCGGCGCGTCGGCACGGTCGCGGTGGAGATCACCGGTGCCCCGGTCCGGCTGACCGGGACGGTCAGGCTGGAGCCGCTGCCGGACGGCGGATGCCGCCAGGTCTACGAGGGCGACGTGCGCGCCTCCGTCCCGCTCTTCGGCGACGCCGTCGCCCGGGCGGCGGCGCGGACGGTGCGGACGACCCTCGAGGCCGAGGGCGCGGCGGCCGGCGCGTGGTTCGAGGGCGGCGAGGATGCGACCGCCCGGTAACGATCCGGTCACCGCCGCACCCGTCACAGCCCTCTGACCTGCACGAACGCTCCGTCGGCGACGACGGCCCTCGCCATCACCCCGCGACAGGCTTGACTCCACCGCCTTCGGGCGGCAACCATCGTGGCCATCCATGGAAGCGCTACCACCCATGATGTTGGGAGCGCTCCCATCGTCCCAAGCACCACCTCGACGTCCGATCCAGACAAGGGAGTCATCGTGCTCGACAGCACCCGACCCACCGCCCGCAGGACCCGCCGCGCCGTCGCGGCGACCGCCGGCGTCGCGTCCCTCGCCCTCGCCCTCACGGCGTGCGGCGGCGGCTCCGAGGAGCCGTCGGCCGAGGGTGCCGACCCCGACGAGCCCATCACGCTGACCGTCGCCACCTTCAACGACTTCGGCTACTCCGACGAGCTCCTCGCCCGGTACTCCGAGGAGCACCCGAACGTCACCGTCGAGCAGGTCAAGGCCGCCAAGTCGGAGGACGCCCGCTCGAACCTCACCACCAAGCTCGCCGCCGGCGGCGATGGCCTCGCCGACATCGAGGCCATCGAGGTCGACTGGCTGCCGGAGCTCATGGAGTTCCCCGACCTCTTCACCGACCTCGCCGACCCGGCCCTCGACGGCCGCTGGCTCGACTGGAAGGTGCAGCAGGCCACGACCCCCGACGGCAAGGTCATCGGCTACGGCACCGACATCGGGCCGGAGGCGATCTGCTACCGGGCCGACCTGTTCGAGGCCGCCGGGCTGCCCACCGACCGCGAGAAGGTCGCGGAGCTCCTGGGCGGCGACGACGCCACCTGGGACGACTACTTCGCCGCCGGGAAGAAGTTCGTCGGCAAGTCCGACGCGGCCTGGTACGACGGCGCCGTGCCCACCTACCAGGGCATGGTCAACCAGCTCGACGGCGCCTACGAGGACCCGGCCACCGGTGAGCCGAAGGACCTGGCGAGCAACACCGCGGTCAAGGACCTGTACGACCAGGTCCTGACGGCCTCCGTCGACGACGAGCTCTCGGCCGGCCTCGAGCAGTGGGGCGAGGACTGGGTCGCCGGCTTCCAGAACGACGCCTTCGCGACCATGCTCTGCCCGGCGTGGATGACCGGGCCCATCGAGGAGAACTCCGGCGGCATCACCGGCTGGGACGTCGCCGACGTCTTCCCCGGCGGGGGCGGCAACTGGGGCGGCTCCTTCCTCACGGTCCCGGCGTCGGGCCCGAACGTCGAGGCCGCCCAGGAGCTCGCGGCCTGGCTGACCGACCCGGCCCAGCAGACCGAGGCGTTCGAGAACGCGGGGACGTTCCCGTCGCAGGTCGACGCGCAGGCGTCGGAGCAGGTGCAGTCGTTCACCAACGACTTCTTCAACGAAGCGCCCGTCGGTGAGATCTTCACCGCCCGCGCCGAGGCGATCGACGGCGCCCCGTTCAAGGGCCAGCACTACTTCGCCATCCACCAGGCCGTGCAGAACGCCCTCAACCGGGTCGACCTCAACGGTGACGACCCCGAGAAGAGCTGGCAGGGCGCCCTCGACGAGTACGCGTCGCTCTGACCTCCCGGCCGCGGGGCGAGGCACCCCCTGCGCCGCGCCCCGCGGCGGCCGGCCGGCAGCACGCCGGCCGGCCGCCCCGGCCCACCCCCACGACCTCCGGCGACGTACAGGAAGAGCAGATGGCCGTCTTGTCCCCCACCCAGTCCGCGCCGCGGCGCGACGGACCGGCACCCCGACCCCCGCGACGCGTCGGGTTCTCCCAGCGGCTCGGCCGCTGGGACGTGAAGGTCTCCCCCTACCTGTACGTCTCGCCGTTCTTCGTCCTCTTCGCGATCACCGGCCTGTTCCCGCTGGTGTACACCGCGTACGTGTCGGTGCACGACTGGAACCTGCTCGGCGGCCAGGGCGACTTCGTCGGCCTGCAGAACTACGCCGAGGTGCTCGGCCAGCCCGTGTTCTGGAAGTCGCTGGCGAACACGTTCTCCATCTTCGTGCTCTCGTCGATCCCGCAGGTGATCCTCGCGATCACCATCGCGGCCCTGCTCGACCAGAACCTGCGCGCGGCCACGTTCTGGCGCATGGGCGTCCTCGTCCCCTACGTCGTGGCCCCCGTCGCCGTGTCGATGATCTTCGGGCGCATGTTCGCCGACCAGTACGGCCTCATCAACGAGCTGCTCGGCATCGTGGGGATCGACCCGGTCGGCTGGCACAGCGACCGCCTCGCCAGCCACGTCGCGATCGCCACGATGGTCAACTTCCGCTGGACCGGCTACAACGCCCTCATCTTCCTGGCCGCCATGCAGGCGGTGCCGCGCGAGCTCTACGAGGCCGCCGTCATCGACGGCGCCGGGCGCGTGCGCCAGTTCTTCTCGGTCACCGTGCCGCAGATCCGGGCGACGGTCATCTTCGTCGTCATCACCTCGACGATCGGCGGCCTGCAGATCTTCGACGAGGTCCGCATGTTCGACGCCACCGGGCTCGGCGGCCCCGACAAGGACTGGATGACCACCGTCGTCTACCTGTACGACGTCGCCTGGGGGAACCAGAAGGACTTCGGCCGCGCGTCGGCCGTGGCCTGGCTGCTCTTCGTCCTCGTCGTGGGCATCGGGATGGTCAACTTCCTGGTCACCCGGCGTATCTCCACCTCCGACGGCCGGCGGGCGAAGGTCAGCCGTCGGCAGACCCGGGCGGTCGTCGCCCATGCCCGTGCCGCCGCCGCTGCCGCCCCACCACCCGCCGGCGCCGCTCCGGGCGGGCCGCCCGGAGCCGCCGACGCCCCGACCCCGCACCGCACCACCCCGGGAGAGGACCGATGACCTCCGTCGCCGTCACCGCACAGACCGCCGGCAAGCGCGCGGCGGCCGACGCCGCGAGGCGCCGGGCCCGCCGGGCGATCGGCGGCGCGCAGCGCCGGCCGGGCCGTTTGACCTATGCCCTGCTGGGGATCGTGCTGCTCATCTCGATCTTCCCGCTGTACTTCACGCTGCTGCTGGGCTCGTCCGACCCCGTCGAGATCGCCAAGAACGCGGTGCCGCAGTGGCTCCCCGACGGCAGCCTCTTCGACCAGTTCGCCACCGTCATCTCCTCCACCCAGATCAACTTCTGGAAGGCCCTCGCGAACTCGCTGATCATCTCGACGGTGACCTCGCTGTCGGTGGTGTTTTTCTCCACCCTCGCGGGCTACGCGTTCGCCAAGCTGCGGTTCCGCGGTCGCGGCCCGCTGCTGGTCTTCACCATCGCGACGATGGCGGTCCCGGTGCAGCTCGGCGTCATCCCGCTGTACATCCTCATGTCGGACATCGGGTGGGTCGGGAAGATCCAGGCGGTCATCCTGCCCGCCATGGCCGCCGCGTTCGGTGTCTTCTGGATGACGCAGTACCTCTCGGAGGCGCTGCCCTACGAGCTCATCGAGGCGGCGCGCGTCGACGGCGCCTCGATGTTCCGCACGTTCCGGTCGGTCGCCCTGCCCGCCGCCCGGCCGGCCGCGTTCATGCTGGGCCTGTTCTGGTTCGTCCAGCAGTGGACGATGTACTTCTGGCCGTCGATCGTGCTGAACAACACGAACCCGACGTTGACGCTGGTCGTGCAGTCGCTGCAGGCCAACTACTTCGTCGACTACTCGCTGGTGATGGGCGGCATCTTCCTCGTCACGCTGCCGCTGCTGGTGCTGTTCGCCGTCGTCGGCAAGCAGCTCGTCGCCGGCATCATGGCCGGCGCCGTCAAGGGCTGACCCGCCCCCTCCTCTCCCGGGCACACACCGCCCGCCCCGACTCGCATGGGAAGTTCCGCTGACATGACCCTGACCACGCTCGGCACCGGCCGTCGTCTCGCCGCCCCCGGCACGCCCGTGCCCTTCTCCCCGACGACGCCGCTCACCGCGCCCACCCCGAACACGACCGGCGCGGTGACGTTCCCCGAAGGCTTCCTGTGGGGCACGGCGACGGCGGCCTACCAGGTCGAGGGCGCCGGAGCCGAGGGCGGGCGGCGCGACTCGGTCTGGGACACCTTCTGCCGCGTCCCCGGGGCCGTGCACGCCGGGCACGACGGCATGGTGGCGTGCGACCACTACCACCGCTACCGCGAGGACGTCGCCCTCATGCGGCGCCTCGACCTCGGCGCCTACCGGTTCTCGACGTCGTGGGCGCGCGTCATGCCGGACGGGGTGACCGTCAACGCCGAGGGCCTGGACTTCTACTCCCGGCTCGTCGACGAGCTCCTCGGTGCGGACATCCTGCCGTGGCTGACCCTCTACCACTGGGACCTGCCCCAGGCGCTGGAGGACGCGGGCGGCTGGCCGGCGCGGGACACCGCGTACCGGTTCGCCGACTACGCCGCGGTGATGCACGACGCCCTCGGCGACCGGGTCGGCGTCTGGACGACGCTCAACGAGCCCTGGTGCTCGGCGTTCCTCGGCTACACCGCCGGCGTCCACGCCCCGGGTCGCACCTCGCCCGCGGACGGCCTCGCTGCCGCCCACCACCTCATGCTCGGCCACGGGCTGGCCACCCGGGCGATCCGCGAGCGGGACCCGGAGGCGTCGGTCGGCCTCACGCTCAACTTCACCGTCTCCGACCCGGTCGACCCGTCCGACCCCGCCGACGTCGACGCCGCGCGCCGCGACGACGGCATGTTCAACCGCATCTTCTGTGACCCGATCCTGCGCGGGGTGTACCCGCCCGACGTCCTGGACGACGTCGCGCACCTGGGCCTGGCGGACCACGTGCGCGACGGCGACCTGGAGATCATCTCCACCCCGGTCGACGTGCTCGGCGTCAACTACTACAACGGCGGCGCGGTCTCAGCCCGGCCGCAGCACACGGCGGGCGACGCCGCACCGGACGGCACGGCGGGCCCCGACGGGGCCCGCGACGACGCCGGGCCGGTGCGCGAGACGCGGTCGCCCAACCCGGTGCCGGACGGCATCCACCCCCACAGCCGGGGGCTGCCGACCACCGACATGGGCTGGGAGGTGCAGCCCGAAGGCCTGAGCCGGCTGCTCGTGCGGCTGCAGCGCGACTACACGGGTCCGCGGGGCACCGCGATGTTCGTCACGGAGAACGGCGCCGCCTACCCGGACGTCGTCGCCGAGGACGGCAGCGTGGACGACCAGGACCGCCTCGAGTTCGTCGACCGCCACCTGCGCGCCGTCGCGGACGCGATCGACGCCGGCGCGGACGTGCGGGGGTACTTCGCCTGGTCGCTGATGGACAACTTCGAGTGGGCGCTCGGCTACTCCAAGCGCTTCGGCCTGGTCCGTGTCGACTACGAGACCCAGGAGCGCACCGTCAAGGCGTCGGGTCACTGGTACGCCGACGTCGCGCGCACCGGCACGCTGCCCGCCCGCCCGGCCGCCGAGCGGTAGTCTCCCGACGTGAGCACCGAGCACCCCAGCCCGACGCTGGATGACGTGGCACGGGCCGCCGGGGTCTCCCGGTCCACGGCGTCGCGTGCCGTCAACGGCGGCGAGCGGGTCTCCCCCGAGGCGCAGGCCGCCGTCGACGACGCGGTCGCGCGCCTCGGCTACGCGCCGAACCGTGCGGCGCGCACGCTCGTGACGCGGCGCACCGACTCGATCGCCCTCGTGGTGCCCGAGCCGGACGCCCGCATCCTCACCGACCCGTTCCTCGCCGGGGTGCTGCGCGGCGTGAGCGAGGGGCTCGGCGGCACCGAGCTGCAGCTCGTGCTGCTGCTCGCCCGCCAGGGCGAGCGGCCGGGGCACATCGCGCGGTACCTGCGCAGCGGCCACGTGGACGGCGTCATCGTGGCCTCCCACCACCGGGAGGACCAGATCGAGCCCGAGCTCGGCCGGTCGCGCATGCCCGCGGTCTTCGTGGGGCGCCCCTTCGACACGGAGTCCCTGCACTTCGTGGACGTGGACAACGCGGCGGGCGGCACCGTCGCCACCCGGCGGCTGGTCGAGCGCGGGTGCCGGCGGATCGCGACGATCACCGGCCCGCTCGACATGACGGCGGCGCTCGACCGCTACGACGCCTGGCAGCGGACGCTGCGCGAGGCCGGCCTGGACGGCGTGGCGGTCGAGAGCGGCGACTTCACCGTCGCGGGGGGTGCCGCCGCGATGGAGCGGATCCTCGCCGACCACCCGGACGTCGACGGCGTGTTCGCCGCCTCCGACCTCATGGCCACCGGCGCACTGCAGGTGCTGCGGTCCGCCGGCCGCCGCGTGCCGGACGACGTCGCCCTCGTCGGCTTCGACGCGCTCGGCGCCGAGCGGACCACGCCGCGCCTGACGACGGTGCTGCAGCCCGTCGTGGAGATGGTCTCCGCCGCCACGTCCACGCTGCTGGACATGGTGGCGGGTGTGCCCGTGTCTCCGGAGCCGCAGATCTTCGTGCCTCGCCTGGTCGAGGGCGACTCCGCCTGAGACGAAGCACGCGACGGGTGGTGTCGGTGCCGGCGGGCACAGTGGGTCCATGGACCTTCTCACCGATCCTCGACCCCATCTGATGACGGCCCAGAGGTGGGTGACGGACCTGCTCGACGGCACCCGGCCGGAGCAGGCCGCGGACCCCACCCCGTGCACCGAGTACGACGTCCGGGCCCTGGCAGAGCATCTGCACGCCGTGTCCGCCAAGCTGCGGGCGATGGCCGAGGGCGACAATCCCCGGGACCTGCCCGCCCGGGTCCCCCTGGGCGACGAGGCGGTCGCGGACCGGTATGCCGCAGGGGCGGCCGAGGCGATGGCGGCGTGGTCGGACGACAAGCTGCTGACCACCACCGTGACGGCCCCGTTCGGCCCGGCACCGGGCGCCCTGGCGCTGGCGGGGTTCGTGATGGAGACCGTCGCGCACGGCTGGGACCTCGCCACGGCGACCGGGCAGCCGGTCGAGGCAGAGCCGGCTGTCGTCGCCGTGGCCCAGGCCGTCGCCGAGCGCGCCCTCGGCGACGGTCCCCGCGACCCGCGGCTGCCGTTCGACGACCCGGTGGAACCACCGGCTGGCGCCGGCCCGACCGCGCGGCTGGCGGCATACCTCGGACGGCCTGCGGGCTGACCCGGCGCCGCGGGGACCGCGGCGCGCTACTCGGCGGGCGCGGTCTCCGAGGCTCGGGCGGCGATCCAGGCGTCCACCCGCTCCCACTGGTCGAACAGCCACAGGGAGCGCCCCTGGTGGTCGGCCGGGAGGTCGGCCACGGGGGTGAGCCAGCCGCCGAGGACGATCGTCTTGTCCATGGGCAGCTCGCGCCAGATGTCCTTCACGGTGACGAGGCGCTCCAGACCGGTGTGCGCGACGACGAGCACGGCCCCGTCGGTCGGGACGGCGTCCAGCGCGGTGAGGAAGCCGCCGGTGTGCGGCGCCATGACGTGCGGCATCCGCGCCGCGCGGTCGGCGAGCACGTCCTGTCCGGCCCGGCGCAGGGCGGCGATCCGCGCGTCTCGGCGCCGCGGGGTGACGTTGCCACCCTCCGGGAACAGCACGAACGCGCCGTCCGGGCCGAGGTCGGCGGCGAGGTGGCCGATGGTCGCGCTCGCGCCCGGCTGGCCGCGCCGGCGCCGGGAGCGCGGCGTGACGAACGCGGCGGGCAGCCGGTGCAGCAGCGCGTCGATCGCCGGGTCCCACTGCAGGGTGTCCTTGAGCACGATCGCCGGGGTGCGGCCCCCGCCACGCAGCAGGGCGTCGAGCAGGACGAACGAGTCCCCGGGGCCGGCGTGGCGGCTCACGACGACGAGCGGGACGCCGGGCAGGGTGGCGCCGGCGGGCGCGTCGACGACGATCCGCAGGCGCAGGGTCCAGCGCACCTGCCAGAACAGGATCGCGAGCATGCGCCGCGCGAGGACGACGTGCGCCCGCTGCATCCACGGCCGGCGCATCCACAGCCCGAAGCCGGACGCGACCCAGAGCACGAACAGCCCGAGGAGCGCGAGCGCGTCCCACACCACGTAGACGCTGATCATCCACAGCAGGCGCAGCACGCGCAGGCGCCCCGGCAGCACCCAGGTGAGCGCGGCGCCGACGAGCAGCCCGAGCATGAGCGTCGTGGGCACGAGCGCGACGGCGAGGAGGACCACGATCGGGCCGAGCAGCACGCGCCGGGCCCACCGGGGCGGCGGGGCGATCACGGGGCCCGCTCCGCGTCGTCGTGCGCCGGCGAGGCGAGGTACTCCCGCGCGCTGGCGAGCGACTGCGCGATGCGCCGGTGCGTCGAGTCGAGCCGGCGGAAAGCCCCGAGCCGCTCGTCGCCGGGCAGGGCGCCGCCGCTGGGCAGCACGTGCACGGTCGCTGTCTGCCGGGCCTCGTCCAGCTCGCGGAAGTAGCGGTGCCGCCGGGCGATCTCGAAGCTGACGCGGGCGACGTCGGCGGGCCTCGTCGGCGCGGTGAGGGGCTCCTCGACGCGGCCGACCTGCAGCACGTAGACGGTGGTGGCGCCGCGCCGCACGGCCTCGCCCAGGGGGATGGAGTTCACCATGCCGCCGTCGACGAAGTGCTCCCCGCCGATCTCGGTGGGCGGGAGCGCGCCGGGCACGGACGCGGAGGCGAGGACGGCGTCGACGAGCGGGCCGGTGTCGAACCAGTGCTCGGACGCGCGCTCGATGCTGGCGGCGACGACGGCGAGCGGGACCCGCAGGTCCTCGAACGTGGTGTGCGCGCCGAGGGTGCCGGCGATGACGCGGCGCAGCGCCGCGGGGTCGTACAGGTGGGTGCGGGAGCGGGCGAGGCGCCCGAGCTGGCGGTACCAGGGCTCGCCGTAGACCTCGTTCGCCACGGACGACGACCAGGCCTCGACGAGCCGGTCGACGACGGGCAGCTCGGGCTCGGCGGCCACCGCCGCCCCGTTGATCGCCCCGATCGAGGTACCGACGACGAGGTCGGGGCGGATACCGGCCTCCAGGAGGGCCTGCAGCATCCCGACGTGCACGGCGCCGCGCACGCCGCCGCCACCGAGCACGAACGCGACCGTCATGCGCCCGATGGTGCCACGACCATGTCGTGGGTGGCGGCCGAACATGTGGTCGGTCCGGGATTGACGTCGTCAATCCCGGACCGACCACATGTTCGGCGTCGAGGAAGGGCCTGTTCGTCAGGCGTGCACGTGCCCGTACCGGTGGCGGGTGCGGCTCACGGCCTGCTCGCGCAGGAACGCGAGCAGCTCGCGGCGCCCCGAGGCGAGGACCGGCCCGTCGAGCACCGTCACGGTGCCCAGCCGCGTGGCGGCCGCCTCCTTCAGGCCGGGCGCGTCGCCCAGCACCCGGACCCGGCCGGTGACGCGGCCGTCCGCGACCGCGGCAGCGAAGTCCTCGTGCGAGACGGGGGCCTCGTGCGGCACGCCCCAGCCGGAGTCCCGGGCCGGCACGACGACCGCCGGCACGCCCGCCCTCCGGGCGCCCTGGAGCACGCGGCGGACCTCGACGGGCAGGGCGCCCTCACCGACGCGCACGGTGATCCGGTCGATCGACCGGTAGCGGAAGGTGTTCTCCTCGACGCTGAGCCCGGTCCTGTCGTGCCCGGTGCCGAACTCGGCGTCCCAGGCGGCCTGGTCGGAGCGCTCCGCCCAGGCGAGCCAGGCCTCGGGGTCGTTGCCGCGCGACGGCACCACGGTGGTGTCGTCGGACCAGGCGCCGAGCTGGCCCACGTAGTTCGGGCCGCCGGCCTTGGCGCCCGGGCCCACCGACGACGCCTTCCAACCGCCGAACGACTGCCGCTGCACGATCGCGCCCGTGATGTGCCGGTTGACGTACACGTTGCCGGCCTCGACACGGTCGAGCCAGCTGGTGATCTCCTCGTCGTCCAGCGAGTGGATCCCGGCCGTGAGGCCGAACGCCACCTGGTTCTGCAGCCGGATCGCCTCGTCCAGGTCCTTCGCGGTCATGATCCCGAGCACGGGGCCGAAGACCTCGGTGAGGTGGAAGAACGAGCCCGGGACGACGCCGTCGCGCAGCCCGGGCGACCACAGGCGGTCGGGGTCGATCCCCGCGGCGGCGGCCGCGTCGTCGAGGCGGCGCGGCTCGACCAGCCACGACTCCCCCGGCTCCAGCGTCGTCAGCGCCCGCTCCAGCTTGCCCCGGGCCGGCTCCGTGAGCGGGCCCATGACGGTGGACATGTCGGTGGCGGGCCCGACGGCGAGCGACCGGACGGCGTCGACGAGCTGGCGCCGGACGCGGCGGCCGGTCTCGGTCGACGGGTCGCCCGCCGAGCCGACGAGGATGACCAGCGACGCGGCGGAGCACTTCTGCCCCGCGTGCCCGAAGGCGCTCTTCACGAGGTCGGCGACGGCGAGGTCGAGGTCGGCCGACGGCGTCACGACGAGCGCGTTCTTGCCCGACGTCTCCGCGAGCACCGGGCGGTCGGGGCGCCACGACGCGAACAGCTCCGCCGTCTCGATGGCGCCGGTGAGGATGACGCGCGCCACCTCGGGATGGGTGACCAGGTGCTTGCCGAGGTCGCCGTCGGGCACGCGCAGGAACTGCACGACGTCGCGGGCCACGGCGGGGTCGAGCCCGATCTGCGGCGCGACCTCGTCGAGGGCGTCGTGGACGGCGTCGATCGCGATCTCGTAGCAGCGCGGCGTCGGCGGCGCCGGCTTCGCGATGGCCACCGATCCGGCCGCGAGCGCCGAGAGCACGCCGCCGGCGGGGATGGCGACCGGGAAGTTCCACGGCGGGGTGACGAGGGTGACGCCGTCGGGGGTGAACGTGGCCCCGTCGACGTGCTCGAGCTGCTCCGCGGACTGCGCGTAGTAGTTGGCGAAGTCGACGGCCTCGGTGACCTCGGGGTCTGCCTCGGCGACGGTCTTGCCGGGCTCGTGCACCATGGCGGTGACGAGCTCGGTGCGGCGGTCCTCGAGGTGGCGGGCGGCGGCGCGCAGCACCGTCGCCCGGTCGGCGGGCGCGACGGCGGCCCAGACGGCCTGCGCGCGGGTGGCGCGCGCGACGGCGGCGTCGATCTCGTCGGTGCTGGTGACCTCGGCGGCCTGGACGCCGACGTACCCGCTGTCGGGGCCGGTGACGTGCTGCGCCCAGGCCCGGTGCGCCGCCACGGCGGGGTCGGTGTCCATGGCGTTGCGGAACCCGGCGGACACCTCGACGTGGTCGGGCGCCCCGTCGAAGCGGGACCGGCGGCGCGGCGCGACGTCCGACGGTTCGTAGCGCACCCCGTCGATCGAGGCGCGGAAGGCGACCTCCTGGCGCGCCATGGGTGTGGGCCGGGTGCCGCCGGACTCGACGGCGGGCGCGAACGCGGCGTGCACGAAGTTCTGCGGCGCGGAGTTCTCCTCGAGCCGCCGCACGAGGTAGGAGATGGCGACGTCGAAGTCCTCGTCGCGCACGACGGGCGTGTACAGCACGACGCGGCCGCCATCCTTCGCGACCTCGTCGCGCACCAGGCGCGCCTCGATGGGCGCCATGCCCTGCAGCATCTCGATGTCGAGGCCGTCGGTCACGCCCCGGCCGCGGGCGAGCAGGATCGCGAGCGCCACGTGGAACAGGTTGTGCGAGGCGACGCCGAGGCGGACGGCGGAGGTGCGGTCGGCGCGCAGGTGGTGGTCGAGGATGCGCACGTAGTTCGCGTCGACGTCCGGCTTCGTCGGGTACGGGGCCTGCTCCCAGTCGTGCAGCTCGGCCTCGACGTGCTCCATGGCGAGGTTCGCGCCCTTGACGAGGCGGACCTTGACCCGCGCGCCGCCGGCGTCCACGCGCCGCCGTGCCCATTCGGTGATGTGGTCGAGGGCGCCCATCGCGTCGGGCAGGTAGGCCTGCAGGACGATGCCGGCCTCGAGGTCGCGGAACTCGTCGCGCTCGAGGATCTCGGTGAAGACGGCGGTGGTCAGCGCGAGGTCCTTGTACTCCTCCATGTCGAGGTTGACGAAGACGCCGGACTCGCGCGCCGCCCGGTACAGCGGCACGAGGCGCTCGACGACGCGCTCGCGGGACCCGTCGAGGTCCCAGGTGACGAGCTGCGCGGCGACCGAGGAGACCTTGACGGACACGTAGTCGACGTCGGGGCGGCGCACCAGGTCGATGGTGCGCTGCAGGCGGGCCTGGGCCTCCTGCTCGCCCAGGACGGCCTCGCCGAGCAGGTTGACGTTGAGGGTGTAGCCCTCGGCGCGGGTGCGCGCGAGGTGCGCGGTGAGGCCCTTGCCGGCGTCGGCGACGAGGTGCCCGACGAGCTGGCGCAGCCGGATCCGGGCGGCCGGCACGACGACGGAGGGCAGGGTCGGGGCGACGGCGGCGCCGACCTTGAACAGCGTGCGGTCGACGGGGCTGAGGAAGCTCGCGGACCCGGCGTCCTTGCCGAGGCGGGCGAGCGCCTTGGCCGCGGCGCCGACGTCGTGCGGGCGCGCGACGTCGTCGACGAAGCCGACGGCGAGCTCCAGCCCGGCGGGGTCGGAGACCAGGGAGCCGAGCCGCTCGGCGGTGGCGCGCGTCTTCTTGTCGGCGCGGGTGGTCGTGGCGCCGCCCGCGGGCCCGTCGGTCGCCGAGCCGTCGGCGACCGCGATCCAGTGGTGGGCGAGGGCGACGGCGTCCTCGACCATGCTCTCCACGTCCTGCGCGCCCTGAACGCCCTCGACGCCCCCGTCGGCGCGCGTGCTCTGGTGTCCGGACCGGCCGGCGCCGGGGGTGGCGGCGCCGGGGGTCGCTGCAGCGGTACTCATCCTCCCAGGGTGCTCCTGACCCGGGGTGCTCGTCTTGTACGATCGCACCCGCGATGAGCGCGGATTCGAACAACTCCCCCGACCTGATGGCGGCCCTGTCGCCCGTCATGGTCGCACTCATGGACGAGCTGTCCGACGTGATGTTCTGCGCGAAGGACGCCGGCGGGCGCTACATCGCCGTCAACCAGGTTTTCGTGCGGCGCACGAACGAGACGTCGCGGCGCCAGGTGCTCGGGCGGCGGGCGTCCGACCTGTTCGTGCCGGAGCTCGCCGAGCGCTACGAGGCGCAGGACGCCGAGGTGCTGCGCACCGGACGCCCGCTGCGCAACGAGCTGGAGCTGATCCGCCGCGTCGGGGGGACGCCCGGCTGGTTCCTCACCGCGAAGCTCCCGCTGCGGGACGACGGCGGCCGCGTCGCCGGGCTCGTCTCCGTGTCGCAGGACCTGCGCTCGGGCGACGCCGACGACGCGACGATGGACGCGATGGCCCGCCTGGTCGCCGCGGTGGAGGAGCGTCTGGAGACCGACCCGGGCGGTGCGCTGACCGTCGCGGAACTGGCGGCGATGGCGGGGAGCACGCCCGCGGTGCTGGACCGGCGGGTACGCAAGGTCTTCGGCCTGTCGCCGCGCCAGCTCGTACTGCGGGCCCGGGTGGACCGCGCCGCGCACCTGCTGACGTCCACGGCGACGCCCCTGGCACAGGTCGCCACCGCGGCCGGGTTCTACGACCAGCCGTCGTTCACGCGCACGTTCGCCCGGCTGACGGGCGAGACGCCGTCGTCGTTCCGCCGCCGGTCCCGGTAGCCCCGGCTTTCACCCGCTCGGAGACGGGCGTAAGTTCAGCGGCATGACGCAACTCGCCCCCACCGTGACCCTGTCCCACGGAACCGCCATGCCGGTGCTCGGCCTGGGCACCTGGCCGATGGACGACGACGAGTCCGCGACCGCCGTCGCCGCCGCGATCTCCTCCGGGTACCGCTCGGTCGACACCGCCGAGAACTACCGCAACGAGCGCGGCGTGGGCCGCGGGATCGCCGACGCCTCCGTGCCGCGCTCCGAGCTGTTCGTCACCACCAAGTTCAACAAGGAGTGGCACGGCGTCGACGGGGCGCGGCAGGCCTGCGAGAACGCCCTCGAGCGGCTCGGCCTCGACTACCTCGACCTGCTGCTGATCCACTGGCCGAACCCGGGCCAGGACCGGTACGTCGACGCCTGGCGGGGCCTGCTGCGCCTGCGCGAGGAGGGCCTGATCCGGGCGGCGGGCACGTCGAACTTCAAGCCGGCCCACCTGCGGCGGCTCCTCGACGCCACCGGCGAGGCGCCGGAGGTGAACCAGATCAACCTCAACCCGTACGCGACGCGCGCCGAGACGGTCGCGTTCCACCGCGAGCACGGGATCGTCACCGAGGCGTGGAGCCCCATCAAGCCCGCGGACGTCCTCGCGGAGCCGGTCGTCGTCCAGATCGCCGAGCGGCACGGCTGCACGCCGGCGCAGGTCGTGCTGCGGTGGGTCACCCAGCAGGGGTACGTGACGGTGCCGAAGTCGGCCTCGCCGGAGCGGCAGCGCGAGAACCTCGCCTCGCTCGAGGTGGAGCTCACCGCCGAGGAGATCGAGGCGGTCTCCGCGCTCGACCGCGGCGAGGCGCACGTCACGGACTCGGATGCGTTCGGTCACTGACGAGCCGTCGATGCCCACTCATCCTCGACAGTCCGCTGCCTGCAGCCGCCGGCCGGCCCCCGGGGCGCACGAGACCTGCGGGCGGAACCCCTGAGCGGCGAACCGGAGGGAGTCCTCGCGCAGGTCACCGCACGGCTGCGCGCCGCGGGCTGCGTCTTCGCGGAGGAGGAGGCGCTGCTCCTCGGTGCTGCGAGCGGCCTGCCGGGCGATCCGGTCGGCAGTTCGGGTTCTGCGCGGCAGTTCGAACTGCCGCACGGAACCCGAACTGCCGAAGAGACCGGGGCGAGACTGGAACGTCTTGTCGCACGGCGGGTCGCCGGCGAGCCACTGGAGCACCTGCTCGGCTGGGTGGAGTTCGCCGGGCGGCGCTGGTCGGTCGGCCCGGGCGTGTTCGTCCCCCGGCGGCGCACCGAGCTCATGGTGCGCACCGCCGGCGAGCTGTCGGGAGAGGTGCTCGTCGACCTGTGCTGCGGGTGCGGCGCGGTCGGTGGGTCCGTGCTCCTCGGGCTGCCCGACGGCGTGCGCGCCGGCGCCGAGCTGCACGCCGCCGACGTCGAGCCGGCCGCGGTGGAGCACGCGCGGCACAACCTGGCCCCGCTCGGCGGCGCGGCGTACGAGGGCGACCTGTTCGACGCCCTGCCGGCCGCGCTGCGCGGCCGCATCGACGTGCTCACCTGCAACGCGCCCTACGTGCCCACCGGCGCGATCGGCACCATGCCGCCCGAGGCCCGCGAGCACGAGCCCGCCGTGGCGCTGGACGGCGGCGGCGACGGCCTCGACGTGCTGCGCCGGGTGGTCGCCGCCGCGTCGGCCTGGCTGGCTCCCGGCGGGTCGCTGCTGTTCGAGATCGGCGGCGGCCAGGTCGACGCCGCGCGCGCCCTGGTCACGGAGCACAGGATGATGCCCCGGGTCGTGACCGACGACGACCCGGACGACGACGACGCGACCGGCGGCACGGTCGTCGTCGCCACGCGGTAGGCGCGGACCGGCGCCCGGACGTGCTCAGCGGCGCAGCGCGAGCACCAGGGGCGCCGCCACGGCGACGGCGGCCGCGACCAGGGCGGTCACGCCCACGACCGGGTCGGCCAGCGGACCCTGGAGCCGGGCGACGCCGATCCACGCCAGCCCCCACCCCGCGGCGAGACCGATCGGCACCGCGATCCCGGGCCGCGGGCCGGCCGCTCGCACGAACGTCGCGAGCGCCACGACGACCAGCGCGCCGGCCACCACCAGGACCGTGCCCCAGACGCTCTCCCCGAGGAGCAGGTCGCCGACACCCGCGCGCGCGAGCGCTGCCGCCACGTTCGCGAGCGTCGCCACGCAGACCCAGCCGAGGTACAGACCCAGGGGCCAGTCGGTGGCGACGGTGTCCAGCGCACGAGGGGGCGCGATCCGCGCCAGGCGGACGACGACGACGCTCAGCACCGCGACGAGCGCGGCGATCACCAGGACGCTCCCCCACAGCAGGCCCGCCTGCACGACGCCGATCCACACGGCGTTGAGGACCATGGAGGCCAGCACCCACCAGGCCACGGCGCGCAACCGGCGGTCGGCGCCCCGTCCGGGCAGCGCCTGGACGACGGCGAAGAGCATCAGCCCGGCGTAGATCACCGACCAGATCGCGAAGGCCGGGCCGCCCGGGGCGACGACGGTCGCGTCGGAGGCGAGGGCGCCGTCGGCGGCCTCGGCCACGGGGGTGCCGCCGGCGGCCCCCGACCCCACCGCGGCGCCGGCGACGGCGAGCAGCGCCCCGAGCAGGACGACGACCTGCCGGACGCGGTCGGCGGCGGTGGCCGCCTCGGGGGTGACGGGGCTCGTGGGTGCGGCGCTCATCCACCCAGCATGGCAAAACTCAGCATGCTGAGCATCTTGGGGATCAATCGCGGGGCTGCTTCTCCGCCCACTCGGCCAGGGTGGTGCGCGGGCCGGTGAAGAACGGCACCTCCTCGCGCACGTGGCGGCGCGCCTCGGTGGCGCGCAGGTCGCGCATGAGGTCGACGATGCGGTGCAGCTCGTCCGCCTCGAACGCCAGCAGCCACTCGTAGTCGCTCAGCGCGAACGTGCTCATGGTGTTCGCCCGGACGTCCTTGTACCCCGCCGCGGCCAGGCCGTGGTCGCGCAGCATCGTGCGGCGCTCGTCGTCGGGCAGCAGGTACCAGTCGTAGGAGCGCACGAACGGGTACACGCACAGGTAGTCGCGCGGCCGCTCCCCGGCGAGGAACGCCGGCACGTGGCCCTTGTTGAACTCGGCGGCACGGTGCAGCGCCACCACGGACCACTCGGGCGCCAGCGCGGCGCCGAGGCCCGAGGCCCGCAGGCGCTGGTAGGCGCCCTGCACCGACTCGACGGACGGCCCGTGCACCCACACCATGAGGTCGGCGTCGGCGCGCAGCCCGGCCACGTCGTAGACGCCGCGGACGACGACGCCCCCGTCGACGCGGGACGGCTCGCGGTCCTCCTGGCCGTCCCACAGGGCCGTCTCCGCCTCGGCCGCCAGCGCCGCGCGGCGGGCGTCGTCGGCGGGCAGCGGCTCGGCGACCGAGAACACCGCGATCATCGCGTACCGGATCGACGCGTTGATGCTCTCCGCGTCGACTGCCTCGCCGGTGTCGCCGTGGACGTGCTGGTCCGTCATCGTGCGCTCCTCAGGGTCGAGAGAGGTGGTCGGGACGGGGTGCCCGGGCGGGGCACCCGGTGCTCAGCGGTACAGGTCGCGGCTGCACAGCGCGGGCACGCCGCTCGGCTCGCCGTCACGCCGCAGGCAGCAGTCGACCTCGCAGACGGACCGGAAGGCCGGCAGGTCCCCGACGGTCGCCTCGTCGACCTCGTCCCCGCGGGCGAGCGCGGCGCGCTCGAGCAGCAGGTCCACGAGGCCGGACACGAACGCGGGGCGCGTCCCGACGGTCCCGGCCCGCACCGCCGTCATGCCGAGCTCCGTGGCCGTGGCCATGGCCTCGGTGTCGAGGTCGTAGGCGACCTCCATGTGGTCGGAGACGAAGCCGATGGGCGACATCACCACGTCGCGCAGGCCCTCGCCGGCACGCTCGGTGAGCAGGTCGTTGACGTCCGGCTCGAGCCACGGCTGCGACGGCGGCCCGGAGCGGGAGCAGTAGGCGAGCTCCCAGGGGACCTCGTGCCCCAGCTCGGCCGCGACCCGCTCGGCGATGACCGCGCCGACGTCCAGGTGCTGCGCGGAGTAGGTGGCGTGCGAGACCACCGACGCGGCCTCCATCGTGGTGGGGATGGAGTGCGTGACGAACACGAGCCTCGCCTCGGCGGGCGCGCCGCCCTTCGCGGCGAGCTCGCCGTACGCCTCGACGACGGCCTCGACGTTGGCCTGCACGAAGCCCGGGTGGTTGAAGTAGGAGCGGATCTTGTCGAACCGCACCCCGATGGAGCCCTCGTCGCCGAGCTGACCACGCCTGTCCAGCGTGACCGCGAGGTCCTCGCGGTACTGGCGGCAGCCGGAGTACGACGAGTAGGCCGAGGTGACCAGCGCGACGGCACGCTTGGCGCCGAGCTCCTCGAGCTCGTCGATCGCGTCGGTGGTGTACGGCTCCCAGTTGCGGTTCCCCCACACGACCGGCAGGTCGATGCCGCGCCGGGCGAGCTCGGCCTCCAGCGCCGCCTTCAGCGCGAGGTTCTGCTCGTTGATCGGGCTCTTGCCGCCGAAGCCGTAGTAGTGCTCGCCGACCTCCTCCAGGCGGGAGTCCGGGATCCCCTTGCCGGCCGTCACGTTGCGGAGGAACGGGACGACGTCCTCCGCCTTGTTCGGGCCACCGAAGGAGTAGAGCAGCAGTGCGTCGTACGGGCCGGTGTCGGCCGAGTGGAGGGTCGTCGGCATGGGGCCCATCCTTCCACCAGCCCGCGGCCGCTCAGGCCAGGAACGCCCGCCCGAGGACGTGACTTTGACAGCACGTCCTGTCACCTCGCCCGCTGCGGCCCCTCGCTCCCCCGCGTCCCGCCCGCCGAGGATCCCGGCTCGGGCTCCGGGCCCGGCTCGGCGCAGACGTCCTCCGGGGCCGGGTCGTGCCGGACGGCGGTGCGCGCGGGGATGCCGGCCTGCGCGGCGCGCAGGCGGTCGAGCAGGGCGATGAGCGCCTCCAGCTCGTCGGGCGGTAGGCCCTGGCCCACGTACTCGGTGATGGTGCGCACGTGCGCGAGCCCGGTCTCGCGCTGCAGCCGGGCGCCCTCGGGGGTCAGGCGCACGAGCGTGCCGCGCGCGTCGTCGGCGGGCACGGCGCGCGCCACCAGGCCCCGTGCCTCGAGGCGCTCGACCAGCCGGGACAGCGACGACTGGGCGAGCAGGATGCCCTCGTTGAGGTCGCGCAGCCGCATGGCACCCCCGGGCGCCCGGGACAGGGTGAACAGGACGTCGTACTCCCGCATGGTCAGGTCCTGCCAGATGTCGTCGGACTGCAGCCGCCGCATGATCGTGACCTGGGTGCGGAACAGCGACTCCCAGGCGTCGGCGGCCAGTCGGGCGCCGGCACGGGGCGGGGAGGGCTCGGGCGACATCGTCACGGGGGCAGTGTGCCGCACGGCACCGACGGGCGCCCGGCCGCGCGCCGGCCGGCGGCGGAGATGACGCGCGGGCCCGCCCGCGATCTCCTAGCGGCCGAGCCGGCGCTCGCGCCGCGAGAAGTCGCGCAGCGCGCGCAGGAAGTCCACGCGGCGGAAGTCCGGCCAGTACGCCTCGCAGAAGTAGAGCTCGGAGTGGGCGCTCTGCCACATGAGGAAGCCGCCGACCCGCAGCTCGCCGGACGTGCGGATCACGAGCTCGGGGTCGGGCTGGCCCTTGGTGTACAGGTGGTTGGCGATGTCCTCGACGTCGAGCCGCTCGGCCAGCTCCTCGATGGTGGCCCCCTGGGCGGCCTCCTGCTTGAGGTAGGACCGCACGGCGTCGGCGATCTCGTGGCGGCCCCCGTAGCCCACCGCGACGTTCACCTGCAGGCCCTGGACGCCCCGGGTGCCGTCGGCGGCGGCCTGCACGGCCTCGGCGAGCTCGTCGGGCAGCAGGTCGCGCCGGCCCACGACGCGCAGCCGCCAGCGTCGCGACTCGGCGAGGTCCTGCACCGCGTCCCGGATGATGTCGAGCAGGTCGGCGAGCTCGGCCTCGGAACGGGAGAGGTTGTCGGTCGACAGCATCCACAGCGTGACGACCTCGATGCCGAGGTTCTCCGCCCAGCCGAGGAACTCGGCGATCTTGTCCGCCCCGCGGCGGTGCCCCGTCGAGGCGGCCTCGCCGAACGACCGGGCCCAGCGGCGGTTGCCGTCCAGGATCACGCCGACGTGCCGCGGCATCTGCGCGGCCGGCAGGGCGGCGAGCAGCCGCCGCTCGTACAGGCCGTAGAGCAGGTGGGGCATTCGCACGGCGGACCTCGGGGGATCGGGCCGCACGGCGGGCGCGCGGCGGCGGGTACGGGAGCAGGGCATGGAGCGTGACCGGCGGTCGGACCGGGACAACCGTACAGGCACCGGTACGCCCCTCCGGCGCCCTGCCGAGGCGCCCACCAGCGGGTCCACCCACGATCTTCACAGGGCGTGGTCGCTTCCCTCGCGGCCGTGACCTACGCTGGCGTAACCTACGGATGCGTAGGTTCGACTGCAGCGAGGAGGACGACCGTGGCCACACGTGCGCCGGACGGCCGGGGCGACGCCCCGGGCGCGACGGACCGCGCCGACGCGCCCGACGTCCGGGGCGTCGTCGACGGCCTGAAGGACGAGGCGAAGGACGCCGCGGCGGGCGCCCGCGACGCGGTGACCGGCGTCGTGCAGACCGTCTCCGTCGCGGCCGCGACCGGCGCGGCGCTGCTCAAGCCCCGGCTGCGCGGCTGGATCCACGCCGGGACCACCCCCCTGGCGCTCGCCTCCGCGATCGTCCTCGTGGTGCTGGCCGACCCCGGCGCCGAGCGTGTCTCGTGCGCCGTCTTCGGCCTCACCACGCTCCTGCTGTTCGGCACCAGCGCGGTCTACCACCGCGGCACCTGGTCGCCGCGGGCCGCCGCCACGCTGCGGCGGATGGACCACGCGAACATCTTCCTCATCATCGCGGGCACGTACACACCGCTGGCGGTGATCCTCCTGCCCCCGGACACCGCCACCGTGCTGCTGGCGATCGTCTGGACCGGCGCGGTCGCCGGCGTGCTCGCCCGGGTGCTCTGGCTGGGCGCCCCGCGATGGCTCTACGTGCCGCTCTACCTCGCGCTCGGCTGGGTCGCCGTCGGCTACATCGGGCAGTTCGCCGCCGCCGGCGGCGCGGCCGTGGGCTGGCTCGTCGTCTCGGGCGGCCTCGCGTACACCGTCGGCGCCGTCGTGTACGGCACGAAGTACCCGGACCCGTCGCCCCGCTGGTTCGGCTTCCACGAGATCTTCCACACGCTGACCGTCGTCGGCTTCGCCTGCCACACCGTCGCCATCTACCTCGCGACGGTGTGACCGGCCGGGCCCGTCACGCCCGGGGCACGACGACGTAGCGGCGGTTCTTCAGCGACGGGTTGCGACGCCGCGCCTCGGCCAGCGGCTCGGGGTCGATGTCGACCGTGCGCACCTGCTCGGCGTCGTCCAGCTCCAGGCCGACGGCGCCGTCGGGGCCCGCCAGCAGCGACCGGCCCACCAGCCCCGGCCCCGCCATGCCGACGCCCACCACGACGGACGTGTTCTCGATCGCGCGCGCCCGCAGCAGCGTGCGCCAGTGGTCCGCCTTGTGCGGCCCGTCGAGCCACGCCGCGGGGACCACGACGACGTCGGCCCCCGCGTCGACCAGCCGCCGCACCGACTCCGGGAAGCGCAGGTCGTAGCAGGTGACGACCCCGAACGTGAGGTCGCCCAGCCGGACCACGAGCGGCGGCGCGTCCGCCGGCCCCGGCTCGAGGCGGTCGGACTCGCGGGTGCCGAACGCGTCGTACAGGTGGACCTTCTGGTAGGCCCCCACGAGCGCGCCCGACGCGTCCACCGCCACGACCGTGTTCGCGGCCCGCTCGGGACCGTCGGCGCCGTCCGCGGCCCTGCCGTCCCCGGCCGGCTCGTCCGCGGCCGCGCGGCCGCCGCCCACGCGGCGCACCGCGCCCGTGATCGCCGGCAGCTGGCCGGTCAGCGCCGACTCGCCGGGCGCGCGACGTATCCCCGCGGCAGGCACCGTCGTCCCCGCCATGACGGCGACGCGGTAGCGCGCGGCGTGCTCTCGCAGGGCGGTGACGAACGGGCCGTCGAGCGGCTCGGCGTGCTCGACCCCGACACCGCGCGGCGAGTAGCCCGACGCGTACTCGGGCAGCACCAGCAGGTCGGCGCCCACCCGCGCCGCGGCGACGAAGGCGTCGGCCACCGCCGCGCGGTTGGCCGCGTGGTCCTCGCCGACCGCGAGCTGGCCCACCGTGACGCGGACGGGCGTGGTCATCCCCGGTCCCCGGGGTCGGGCGGCTCGCCGTCCGACGCCCCGCCGGGCCCGGTGCCCGTGGCGCCCTCGTCGGGAGCGGAGGACTCGCCGTGGCGCCGCTCCCGGACGGTCCGGCGCTCGTCGACCGGCATCCCGCGCTCCTCCGCGTTGTGCCTGGCCCGGCGCAGGTGCCGCGTCAGCGAGAGGAACAGCAGCACGCAGGCCACGGCGACGGCGAACGTCGCCAGGAACCCGGCCAGGCCGGGCGTGACCTCCAGGTCGTCCGGCACCTGCGTGCTCGGGCTGGGGCTGGGCACCGGGTCGGCGAGCACCGAGCCGAACGGGGCGCCCAGCGCGGGCGCGTGCGCCCACAGCGTCGCGACGCTCATCGCTCCTCCCGCAGACCGGCGAACAGGTCGTCCTCCGGCAGGGTCGTCGGCACGTGCGACAGCGCCAGCTCGTACTCCTCGGTCGGCCAGACGTCGGCCTCGATGTCGCGCGGCACCGCGAAGAAGAAGCCGTCCGGGTCGATCTGCGACGCGTGCGCCACCAGCGCGGCGTCGCGCTGGTCGAAGTGGTCCGCGACATGGATGCGGGTCGTCACCTCGCGCTCGGGGATCTCCCGCGCCGCGCGCGACTCGATCCAGTCGCCGAACGGCGACTCGAGGCCGGCGCCCTGCATCGCCTCGTGCACGGCCCGCATCCGCGACATCGAGAAGCCGTGGTTGTAGTAGAGCTTGCGCGGCTCCCACGGCTCCGCGCCACCGGTCACCACGTAGCGGGACCCGTCGCCGGCCGCGACGAACGCCTCGTAGGAGACCTCGTGGCACTTGATGTGGTCGGGGTGCGGGTACCCGCCCGTCGGGTCGTACGTGGTCATGACGTGCGGCCGGAAGGAGCGCACCAGCTCGACCAGCGGCGCGGCCGCCTCGGCGAGCGGCACGAGCGCGAAGCACCCCTCGGGCAGCGGCGGGAGCGGGTCGCCCTCGGGCAGACCCGAGTCGACGAACCCGAGCCACGTCTGGCGCACGCCGAGGGCCTCGGCCGCCCGCGCCATCTCGAGGCGCCGCACGGCGCGGCGGCCCTCGACCGTGTCGAACTCGTGCCCCTCGGGGACCTGGAAGCTGGGGTTGAGCACGTCGCCGCGTTCCCCGCCCGTGCAGGTGACGACGAGGACCTCGACACCCTCGGCCGCGTACCGCGCGGTGGTCGCGGCACCCTTCGACGACTCGTCGTCGGGGTGCGCGTGCACCACCATCAGACGCAGGGGCTCGGGCGAGTCGCTGGGCACTGTCCCTCCCGGGGATCTCGGTACGACCAGGGTCAGGGACAATGGTGCACCATGAGCGAGTCGCCCACGCCCACGCCCGGGTCGGACCGGCAGACGGACCCGCACGCCGACCGGTACGGCACCCGGCCGCGCCGGGCGCTCGGCACCCGCGGGCGCGTCGCGGTGGTCGCGGCGCTCGCGGCGGCGGTCGGCGTCACCGCCTGGTTCGCCGTGGAGCAGACGCGGTCCGAGCCGGTCACGGCCGAGGTCGTGGGCTTCGACGTGCCCGGCCCAGAGCAGATCGAGGTCACGTTCCAGGTGCACATGCCGCCGGGCTCGACGGCGGTGTGCACGGTCGAGGCGCTGGCCTCCAGCTATGCGCAGGTCGGCACGCTGGACGTGCCCGTGGGCCCGGCCGACGGCACGACGTCGACCTACGCGGTCACGGTGAGCACGTCCGAGCAGGCCACGACGGGCGTCGTCGAGGACTGCCGGGCGACCGGCTGACGCCGGGGACGACCATGTTCGCCCTGGGCAGATTCCCGTGAGGAGCGGGTGAATCACCTGGGAAAACCTTCTCGTCGGGCGCTAGCCTGAGGGATTCACACGCAGTCCTGCGCCAGCCGACGCGCGTGCCGACGCGTCGGCGGCGTTCGTGCGGCCCGGAACAGGCCACGAGCACCACGAAAGGAGAGCCCTCGTGACCGAGAGCACCGGCACCTGGCTCACCCAGGAGGCTCACGACCGGCTGCAGGCCGAGCTGGAGCACCTCTCCGGCCCCGCCCGCACCGAGATCGCCGAGCGCATCTCCGCCGCCCGCGACGAGGGCGACCTCAAGGAGAACGGGGGCTACCATGCCGCCCGCGAGGAGCAGGCGAAGAACGAGGCCCGCATCCGCGAGCTCACCGAGAAGCTGCGTCACGTGCAGATCGGCACCCCGCCCGACGACGGCAAGGTCGAGGCCGGAATGGTCGTCACGGCGCTCGTCGCCGGGGACGAGATGACGTTCCTGCTCGGGTCCCGCGAGATCGCCGGGACGACCGACCTCGACGTCTACTCCCCCACGTCGCCGCTCGGCGCGGCGATCGACGGCCACAGCGTCGGCGACGAGGTCGCCTACACGGCCCCGAACGGTCGCGAGATCCCCGTGGAGATCAAGGCTGCGACGCCGTTCTCCGGCTGATCCGGCACGGCCTGACCGGACCGCGCCACCCCGCCCGTCGTCTCACATGTCGAGACGGCGGGCGTTGGTGTGTCCAAGGTCTCGAATCCTCGACGATCCGTGACCTGCCACCGATTGCCGAGGGGGCACCGCTGCCCGTAGGTCGAGACAAGGTCATGGGGCAGGTGTGGGATCACCTCGGGACGGTCTATGATCGACGGCGGTATGGACACGACGGACACCGCAACGACCAACCATCCGACCGACAGCACGGACCATACGCACGACGCCGGGGCAGCCCCCGGGCCCACCGGGCGCACGTCGGACGACCCCGCAGACGGAGACCCCGCCACCGCACTGGTCGTCCGAGCCCCCCGCACGTCCGACGGCGCCGCGATGTGGCGCCTCGCGCGCGACACGGGCAGCCTCGACCTGAACTCCTCCTACGCCTACCTGCTGCTCGCGGACCACTTCTCCGCGACCTGCCGCATCGCCTTCCTGGGCGACCGGCCCGTGGGCTTCCTCTCCGCCTACCGGCTCCCCGCCGACCCGAGCCGCCTCTTCGTGTGGCAGGTCGCCGTCGACGAGCAGGCCCGCGGACGCCGGGTCGCCGCCCGCATGCTCGACGCCGTCGTCGACGAGACCCCCGGCGTCACGAGCCTCGCGACCACCGTGACCGAGGACAACACCGCCTCCCGTCGGCTCTTCGCCCGCTTCGCCGCCCGCCGCGACGCCACCCTCCGGGAGACCACGGGCTACGAGGCCGCCGACTTCCCGGACGGCCACGAGGCCGAGCCGCTGCTTCTCGTCGAGGGGCTTCCCGGTCCCCGGGACCGCTGACCCTTCGCACGCACACATCTCGGGCTGCGCCGGTCCGGCGCGCAGGTGACGCCGCAGCCCCTCACTTCACACACCGCACCCGCGCGCACCACCAGAAGGAGTGTCCTCAGTGACATCCCCGACTGTCCCCCTCCCGTCCACCGACGCCGGCGACGACCCGACGGGCTTCACCGCCCTCGAGTCACAGGTCCGCAGCTACTCGCGCGCCTGGCCCACGGTCTTCAACCGGGCCGTGGACGCGACCGTGTACGCCGAGGACGGAACTCCTTACCTCGACTTCTTCGCAGGAGCCGGGTCGCTCAACTACGGGCACAACAACCGTCGTCTGAAGCAGGTGCTCATCGACTACCTGACCGACGACCGCATGGTGCACTCGCTCGACATGCTGACCACGGCGCGTCGCGAGTTCCTCGAGACCTTCCACGACGTGATCCTCGAGCCCCGCGGGCTCGACCACAAGGTGATGTTCCCCGGCCCGGGCGGCGCCAACGCCGTCGAGGCCGCACTGAAGCTGGCGCGCAAGGTGACCGGCCGCGAGTCCGTCATCACCTTCACGAACGCCTTCCACGGCATGACGCTCGGGGCCCTGTCCGTGACGGGCAACTCCATGAAGCGCGGCGGCGCGGGGATCCCCCTGGTCCACGCCACGCCGATGCCGTACGACGACTACTTCAGCGGCGACGTCGACGACTTCATCTACCTCGAGCGCCTGCTCGAGGACGGCGGCAGCGGGCTGAACGAGCCCGCGGCGATCATCGTCGAGACGGTGCAGGGCGAGGGCGGCATCAACGCCGCGCGCGCCGAGTGGCTGCGCGGTCTGGCCGACCTGTGCAAGCGCCACGGCATCCTGCTGATCGCCGACGACATCCAGATGGGCTGCGGCCGCACCGGCGGGTTCTTCTCCTTCGAGGAGGCCGGGATCACGCCGGACATCATCTGCCTGTCCAAGTCGATCTCCGGGTACGGCCTGCCGCTGGCACTCACCCTCGTGCGCCCCGAGCTGGACATCTTCGAGCCGGGTGAGCACAACGGCACGTTCCGCGGCTTCGCGCCCGCCTTCGCGACGGCGTCCGAGGCCCTGCGCACCTACTGGACCGACGACGCGCTCGAGCGGTCGACGATCGCCAAGGGCGCGCTCATCGAGAGCCACTTCAACTCGCTCGTGTCGCGCTACTCGCAGCACGACCTCGTGTCGAAGGGCCGCGGCCTGGCCCGCGGGCTCCAGCTGCCCGACGGTGAGCTGGCGGACCGCGTCACGACCGAGGCGTTCGAGCGCGGCCTGCTCGTGGAGACCTCCGGTCCCGAGGGCGAGGTCGTCAAGCTGCTCCCGCCGCTGACCATCACCGACGACGAGCTGCGCCGCGGCCTGGCGATCCTCGACGAGGCCTTCGCCGCCGTCCTGTCCTGACCCATCCCCGGAGGAACACCCACCATGATCGTCCGCACCCTCGACGAGATCACCGACACCGACGCCGACATCAAGAGCGAGAACTGGCGTTCCAAGCGCATCGTCCTCGCCAAGGAGGGCGTCGGGTTCTCGGTGCACGAGACGACCCTGTACGCCGGTACCGAGAGCTTCTTCTGGTACGCCAACCACATCGAGGCCGTCTTCATCACCTCGGGCGAGGGCGAGATCGAGGACCTGGCCACGGGCGAGGTCCACCAGCTCAAGCCGGGCTCGCTGTACCTGCTCAACGACCACGACAAGCACAAGGTGCGCCCGCGCACCGACATCACGTGCGTGTGCGTGTTCAACCCGCCGGTCACCGGCCGCGAGGTGCACGACGAGAACGGCGTGTACCCGCTGGTGACCGAGGAGCCGGAGACCGCCACGGTCTGACCCGCTACCCGCGCTGTGGGCGTGAGCTCGGCGCTGTTTCTGAGGGAACAGCGCCGAGCTCACGCCCACAGCTTTTCGTCAGCCGGTCAGGGCGGCGAGGCGGCGGCGCAGCAGCCGCCGGTCGCCCTCGCGGTCGACGAGATCCAGGGCCGCGCGCAGTGCCTCGCCCGCCTCATCGGCCCGCCCCGCCCGCGCGAGCAGCTCCGCCCGGACGGCGGGCAGCAGGTGGTAGCCCCGCAGCGCGGGCTCGTCGGCGAGGTCGTCGACGACGGCCAGCGCCGCCTCCGGGCCGCGGACCTCCGCCACGGCCACCGCCCGGTTGAGGGCCACCACGGGCGACGGCGTCATCGCGAGGAGCACGTCGTAGAGCCCGAGCACCTCGACCCAGTCCGGGTCGGCCGCGGCCCCCGCCCGGGCGTGCAGCGCCGCGATCGCCGCCTGCACCTGGTAGGGACCTGCCCGGCGAGCGGCGAGGGCGTCGTCGAGCACCCGCAGGCCCTCGTCGATCTCGTCGCGCCGCCACCGGGCCCGGTCCTGCTCGGCGAGCGTGCGGGACGCCCCGTCGTCGCCCGTCCGCGCGTCCCGGCGCGCGTGCTGCAGGAGCAGCAGCGCCAGCAGCCCGCGGGCCTCGGGCTCGTCGGGCAGCACCCGTGCGGTCAGGCGCGCGAGCCGCACGGCCTCGTCGGCGAGCGCGCGGCGGGCGGCGCTCCCGGCGTCGTCCCCCGCCGGCTCCGCCCAGGCGTCGTAGCCCTCCGTGAACAACAGGTAGAGCACGGCGAGGACTCCCTCGGTGCGCTCGGCGCGCACGGCCGGGGGTGGCACGCGGAACGTGATGCCGGTCGCGCGGATGCGTTGCTTGGCGCGTACGAGCCGCTGCGCCATCGTCGCCTCGGGGACCAGGAAGGCGCGCGCGACCTGCGCCGTCGTCATCCCGGTGAGGGACCGCAGCGTGAGCGCGACCCTGCCCTCCAGCGGGAGCGCCGGGTGGCAGCACGTGTACAGCAGCCGCAGCAGGTCGTCGTCGGGGTGGTCCGCCGCCCACCCCTCGTCGTCCAGGCCCAGCGCGACCTCGTCGAGGACGGGGTCGGCGGAGTCCCCGGGCGCGTCCACCCGCGCGGCCAGCCTCGCGGCGGCCTCCGTCCGCTCCCCCTCCGTCCGGCGACGGCGCAGCACGTCGATCGCGTGCCGACGCGCCGCCGTCGTGAGCCAGGCGCCCGGCCGCCCGGGGACGCCGTCCCTGCCCCACGTCCGCAACGCGGTCGCGAACGCCTCCTGGGTGGCCTCCTCGGCGAGGTCGAGGTCGCCGGTGCTGCGCGCGACCGCGCCGAGGACGCGTCCCCACTCCGTGCGGAACGCGTCCTCGACGGCGGTCGCCGGGGTCGTCATCGTGCGGCGTCGTCCCCGAAGGGCCAGAACGCCCGCAGCTCGATCGCACCCGCGTGCGCCATCGGGTGCTCCGACGCGACGGTGATCGCGGAGTCCAGGTCGGGCGCGTCGATGATGTCGAACCCGCCGACCGCCTCCTTGGTCTCGGAGAACGGCCCGTCCGTCACGAGCACCTTCCCGCCGCGCACGCGGACCCCCACGGCGTCCGGCGGCGGCCGCAGCCGGTCGCCCGTCACCCGGGTGCCGTCGGCGTCGTACCGCGCCACCCACCCCTCGATCGGCGGCGCGCCGGCGGCGTCCTCGGGACGCAGCTCCGGGTCGTCGGGCGTGCTCAGCACCAGCATCAGGTAACGCATCAGACCTCCTCGTCACGCGCGCGGCCAAGGCCACCGTCGAACACTAGCGGGCCGAAGAACGCCACGTCGGCGGCCTCGATCCCGTCCCCGACGCAGCGGCCCGCGCCCCGGCTCGCCGACCGGAACCGGCGGGCCTCCGGGTCCGTCCGCAGGATCGTGTCCAGGAATCGCATCTGTCGCCTCCTCGTCCGCACGGCCCCGGGCGGGCCGTGTCATGAGGACGACGAACGGCTGGCCCCGTCCTCGACACCGGCGACGGTGCGACTTCTGTGCACCGGCGATGGGGAGAACTCCCCATCGTCCGTCGGGACGCGGCTGCCTACCGTGGGCGGTGACCGGAGCGCGGCCGCGGAACCGGCACGACGGCGGGTGGTGCGCCCGCGTCCCCCCTGATCGGGCGCACCGCCAGCCGTCACTTGATGCCCGTGCTCGCGATGCCCTGCACGAACGTGCGCTGGAAGACCAGGAAGACGACCAGCAGCGGCACCACGGCCACGGTCGCCACCGCCATGACCGCACCCCACGGCGAGCTGAACGCGGGGTTGTTCGTCAGCGTCGACAGGCCGACCGGCACCGTGAGGCTCTCGTTGCCCTGCAGCACCACGAGCGGCCACAGGAAGTCGTTCCACCGGTTCATGAAGCCGAGGATCACGAGCACCCCCACGAGCGGCCAGCACGACGGCAGCACCACCCGGACGAACGTGCGCAGCTCCCCCGCGCCGTCCAGCCGCGCCGCCTCGACGAGGGCGTCCGGCACCCCCAGCAGGAACTGCCGCGCGATGAAGATCCCCACGACGTCGAACAGCGTCGGCAGGATCACCGCCCACGGCGAGTCCACCAGCCCGAGCCGGGCCACCACGAGGAACGCCGGCACCAGCGTCACCTGGATCGGGATCATGATCGTCACGAGGAACAGGGCGTACAGCAGCCCGCGCCCGCGGAACCGGTACTTCGCCAGCGCGTAGCCGGCGCCGAGCGAGACGCACACGGACAGCGCCGTGCCGACCGCCGCGACGAAGAACGAGTTGCCGAGCCAGCGCCAGACCGGCTGCTGGGCGAACACCTCCGCGAAGTTCTGGGTGGTCGGGGCGGCGGGCCAGACGTAGAAGTCGCTGCTGGCCGACTGGCCACCCGGCGTGAGCGCCGAGACGACCATCCAGTACAGCGGGAAGACGACGAGCATCGCGACGGCCGTGAGGCCGGCGGTGAGGAGCCAGCGGCGCCGGGACGAGCGACGCTCACGCGCGGAGGGTCGGGACGCGGGGACGGGGCGCACGGTCGCGGTCACAGGAGCTCCTCGGCTTTCTTCGTCGCCCGCTGCCGCAGCAGCGTGAAGACCAGCAGGATCAGCACGAGCAGGAGGCCGAGCGCCGCCGCGTACCCCATGCGGGCGTCGGCGAAGGCCGAGCGGAACACGTACTGGATGAGGACCGTCGTGGAGAACCCGGGGCCGCCGCCAGTCATCACGTAGATGACGTCGAAGGCCTGCAGGGAGAACACGACGTTGAGGATGAGCAGGATCGACGTCGTCGGCGCGAGCATCGGCACCGTCAGGCGGCGGAACCGCTGCCAGCCGCTCGCGCCGTCGATCGCGGCGGCCTCGCGCAGCTCGGACGGGATCGACTGCAGCGCCCCGAGGTAGATCACCATGCAGAACCCGATGCGGGTCCAGACGACCACGAGGATCAGGGTCGCCATCGCCGTGCGGGGCGAGGTCAGCCACGGCAGGCCGTCGAGCCCGACCGCACGCAGGGCGTTGTTCGCCACGCCGTAGTCGGGGTTGAAGATCCACGACATGACCACACCGACGACGACGCCGGCCGCGACCATCGGCACGAAGAACAGCGCTCGCAGCGCCCCGCGGCCCGGGAGCGGGCGGTTGAGCGCCACCGCGAGCGCCAGCCCGACCGCCATCGCCGTCGGCACGGTGCCGAGGGTGAACACGAGCGTGTTCAGCAGGGCGGTCCGCAGCAGCGGGTCGGCGAGCATGGTGCGGTAGTTGTCCGCGCCCACCCACTCACCCTCGCCGAGAGTCGCCGTGTCCTGGAACGACAGGGCGACCGCGATGACGATCGGCACCAGCGAGAACGCCAGGAACAGCAGCCCGGCGGGGCCGACGAACAGGTAGGGCGCCCAGCGGGTGCGCCAGCGGCGGGCCGCGTCGCCCGTGGCGGCCGCCGGTGCGGGGGCGGTCGCGGGGACGGGCTCGGCCGTGAGGGTCTCACCGTGCGGTGACACTGCGCATCGCCTCCGTCATCCGGGTGCCGCACTCGGTGGGGCTGAGCTCCCCGAGGAAGCACAGGTCGAGGTAGTCCGCGAACACCGAGTTGAGCGAGCTGAAGTACTGGCCGGACTGCGCGCGCACCATCGACAGCGGGATGGTCGAGGCCTGGTCGATGAAGCGCTGCATGGTGGCCTCGTGCCGCTCGTAGCCGATGTCGGCCGCGTCGAGGGAGGACCGTGCCGGCAGCCAGTTGCCCCGGCGGCAGAACTCCGCGATGTTGGCCCGGCTGGTGATGAAGGCGACGAGCTCGGCGGCGAGCTCGGGGTGCTTGCTGGAGCGCGTCACCGCGAGGGCGTTGCCGCCGAGGTCGGAGGCCTCGCCGGTGTTGCGGATCATGGGCGCCGTGCCCCACTCGTCCGGCCGGCCCTCGTCGAGGGCCGCGACCGACTCCGGGTTGTCGAGCAGCAGCCCGATCTGTCCGGTGAGGAACAGGTCGCGGGCGACGGCCCCACCCCCGGACTTGCTCATGTTCGACGGCGAGACGAGGCCCTCGGCGTACCAGCGCCGGCCGAACTCGAGCGCGCCGACGGCCTCGGCGGTGTCCATGCTCGGCGTCTCGCCGTCCTCGCCGAGGAAGGCACCGCCGTTCTGGTAGACGACCGGCATCCACCGGTACGCAGTCTCGGGCCCGCTCCAGCCGTAGCCGAAGCCGTACCCGCGGGTGACCTTCCGCGCCTCGCGGGCGACCTCCAAGAACTCGTCCCAGTGCCACGCCTCGTCGAGGGTCTGCGGCACCCGCACCCCGATGCGCTCCATCACCCGCCGGTCGTAGTAGGTGATGAAGTTGTCGGTGTGCTGGAACACCCCGAACAGGCCGTCGGGCTTGGCGCCGATCGCCCAGAAGGGCTCGGACCAGTCGTCCTCGTACTCGGGCGGGACCGCGCCGGTGATGTCGACGAGGCTGCCGTTGGCGGCGTAGCGGCCGATCTGCTGCGGGGTGATGCGGATGATGTCCGGGGCCAGGTCGGCCGCCAGGCGCGTGATGAACCACTGGTGGAACTGCCCGGTGGTGACCTCCACGGCGACGCTGGTGCCGGGGTGGGCCGCCACGAACTCGTCGGCGATCGCCTGGTAGGTCTCGAGGTCGAGCGGGATGTTCCACGAGGACAGGCGCAGGTGCTTGGTGCCCGTGGGTGCCCCGGAGCAGGCCGCGAGCGCTCCCGCCACGCTGATCCCGGCCACGGCCAGGAAGCTCCGCCGGGACAGCCTCCGGACCGCCGGCGACGCGTGCGTCGGCATGTCGTCTCCTCTTCGTCGAGGGATCGGTGGTGCGGTGCCCCCGGGCTCCGTCGCCCGGGAGCACCGCGGTGCTCAGCGCGCCGGGACCGGCGCGGGTGCCGCCGCGGCGGGGGCCGGGCGCAGGGCGGGCTGCAGCAGGTCCGCGTGCGCGGCGAGCAGCTCGTCCGTCATCGCCCGGATCTGCTCGAGCGTGCAGTGCGCCGACGTCAGGGGGTCCGTCGCGACGGCGTGGTGCACGTGCTCCACGTCTCCGTCCAGCGCCGCGCGCACGGCGAGCGTCTGCACGTTGACGTTGGTGCGGTTGATCGCGGCGAGCTGGGGCGGCAGGTCGCCGAACGACGTCGGCTGCACGCCGTTCGCGTCGACGAGGCACGCCACCTCGACGCACGCGTCGTCGGGCAGGTTCGTGACGACGCGGCCGTCGTTCGGCACGTTGCCGTACACGACCGCAGGGACTCCCGTGACGGCGGCGTTGACGATCGACGCCCCGTACTCGACGGACGGCGCCAGCTCCGCCTTGAGGCGGGCGAGCTGGTCGTCGACGTCGCCCTGCTCGTCGTGCGAGGTGCAGATCTCGTAGTAGTCCCACCGCTCGGGGATGTACTCGAGGATGGTGCCGGGGTCCTTGCGGAAGTACGGCACGTACTCCGACGCGTGGTGGCTCGACTCCGTCTCGAAGTAGCCGAAGTGGTTCATGAGCGCGGTGCGCACCTGCTCGTTGCCGCCCTCGTAGGTGCTGGCGGCGAGCGCCTCCTCGGAGTGGTCGCCGTCGTCGGCGAGCAGGTCGGCGGCCGCGCGCCCGCGCCGGTGCCGCTCGGCCATGACCTGGCGCAGCCGCGGGTACAGGTCCTCGGTGCCGCGGCGGAAGTCGAGGATCCACGCCTGGTGGTTGATGCCGGCGCACCGGTAGGAGACCTCGTCGTAGGGGACGCCGAGGGTGCGGGCGAGCATCCGCGTGGTGCCCTGCACGCTGTGGCACAGGCCGACGGTGCGCAGGCCGATGGCGTTGAGGTACGCGGTGGCCATCGCCATGGGGTTGGCGTAGTTGATGAACTGGGCGTCGGGGCACACCTCGAGCGCGTCGGCGGCGATGTCCTGGTACGCCGGCACGGAGCGCAGGAAGCGGAAGACGCCGCCCGGGCCGACGGTGTCGCCGACGGTCTGGTCGACGCCGTAGCGGCGCGGGATCTCGACGTCGTGGCGGTACGACTCCACGCCGCCCACCTGGAAGGTGATGATGACGAAGTCGGCGCCGTCGAGCGCCTGGCGGCGGTCGGTGGTCCGCTCGACCACGGTCGGCAGGCCGTGGTGGTCGACGAGCTCGCACGCGGCGTCCGCGACGCGGTCCAGGCGGCCGGCGTCGAGGTCCATGAGGGTCAGGGTCGCGTCGCGCAGGGCAGGGAAGCTCAGCAGGTCGCCGATAAGGCGCAGGGGGAACACGTACCCGCCGGCTCCGATGATCGTGATCTTCGGTGATCGAGTCATGCTGCGACGCTAGGTCCGAGGATGACGGTGGGTCCTCCGGATACGTGGCCCAGGGTTCCGGGATCCTTCGGCAGGCCGGGGGCGTCTAGGCTGACCGTCGTGCCGATCGGTGTCGACGACGTGCGGCTGGAGGAGGCCGCCCTGTGGGTGCGCCAGGGCGCTCCCCCGGTGATGGAGCACCCCCACCGGCACGACGACCTCGAGCTCAACCTGGTGCGCACGGGACGGTTGCGGTACCTCTTCGGCGGCTCGACGCTGCGGGTGGCCGCCGGCGAGGTGGCGCTGTTCTGGGGCGGCACGCCGCACCAGCTCGTGGCGCCCGACGCCGTGCCGACCGACGTCTCCTGGGTGCACGTGCCCCTCACCGAGGTGCTGGGCTGGTCGCTGCCGTCCGAGCTGCTCGCCGTCCTGCTCAGCGCCCGCCCGGTCGTGGTCCCGGCCTCCGCCCTCGCCCCCGACGTCGGCGCCCGCTTCGCGACCTGGCACCACGACGTCCTCGCCGGCGGCGACCCGACCGTCGTTATGCTCGAGGTGCAGGCCTTCGTCCGGCGCGCGCTCGGCGCACACGCCCTCGCCGAGCCGGCGGAGCCGGCCCCTCCCGCCACGACGACGCACCCGGGGACGGACCCCGTCGCCCGGGCGACGGCCATGGCGCGCTACGTCGCCGAGCACTACCGCTCCCCCCTCACCGCGGCCGACGTGGCCCGGGCCGCGCACCTGAGCCCCAGCCACGCGATGACGGTGTTCCGGCGGGTGGTGGGCACCACCGTCGGCACGTACGTCGCCCGCTGCCGGGTGGCCGAGGCGCAGCGCCTCCTCATCACGACGGCGAGGACGACGGCCGAGATCGCGCACGCCGCCGGCTTCACCTCGCAGAGCAGCTTCTACGACACGTTCCGCCAGATCTGCGGGACGTCGCCCGGCGCCTACCGGCGGTCCGTGCGCTGAATGGGGCGGGCGGGCCGCGGCATCCGGCGTGCCGCCACCTGGAGCGCCGCGACCGCCAGCAGCGCCCCGAGCACCCACAGCGCGGGGCCGCGGTAGCCGTCGAACGCCGCGCCCCCGGTCGCTCCGAGGAGCCATGCCGTCGCGGCAGCCCAGGCGGGGCCGGACCGTGGCGGGACGACGCCGCGCCGCGCGGCCTCCGCCGCGGCCTGCCGCGCCAGGGCGCCGCGCGCCCAGGCGCCGGCCACGATCCCGCCGACCAGGCCGGCGGCCAGCACGAGCAGCCGGTCGCGCGTGGGGCCGGACTCCAGCACCAGGACGCCGGAGTACCCGGCGGCGACGCCCGCACCGGCGACGAGCAACGACGCGTCGAGCCACCGGACGCCGGTGGGCAGGACCGGGACCACCGGTGCTCAGCCGACCGCGTACCCGGCGGCCCGCAGCGCCTCCACGACGCCGGTGCAGTGCTCGTGCCCCTTGGTCTCGAGCTGCACGTTCACCAGCACCTCCGAGACGGCCAGCGACGTGTCGGTGCGCGTGTGCTCGACCTGCACGATGTTCGCGCCGGTCGCGGCGATGGCGTCGAGCAGGACCGCGAGGGAGCCGGGCTTGTCGTCGATGCACACCCGCAGCTGCAGGTAGCGCCCCGCGGCGACGAGGCCGTGCTGGACGACGCGCACGAGGAGCAGCGGGTCGATGTTCCCGCCGGTGAGGACGGGCACCACCGTGCCGGGCAGGGAGCCGGGCTCCGCGGCCAGCACGGCCGCGACGCCCGCCGCGGCCGACGGCTCGACGATCTGCTTGCCGCGCTCGGCCACGAGCAGCAGCGCGCGCGACATCTCCTCCTCGGAGACGGTGCGCACCTCGACGCCGAGCCGCGCCAGCACCTCGAACGGCACGTCGCCGGGCGTCCCGATCGCGATGCCGTCGGCCATCGTGGGCCCCAGGCTGCCGGCGAGCGGCCGGCCGGCCGCGAGCGAGGCGGGGTACGCCGCCGCCTGCTCCGCCTGGACGCCGATCACCCGCACGTGGGGGGCCGCCTCGGCGAGCACCGTCGCGATGCCGGCCACGAGGCCGCCGCCGCCGAGCGGGACCACGACCGTGCCGACGTCGGGCACCTGCCCGAGGATCTCCAGAGCGACCGTGCCCTGGCCGGTGACGACGTCGAGGTGGTCGAACGGGTGGATGAGGGTGCGCCCGGTCCGGGCGGACTCCTCGCGCGCCGCGACGAGGCACTCGTCGACGCTGCTGCCGAGCTGGCGCACCTCGGCGCCGTAGCCGCGGGTGGCGGCCAGCTTGGGCACGGAGGCGCCCACCGGCATGTACACGACGGCGCTGATGCCGAGCATCTGCGCGGCGAGCGCGACGCCCTGGGCGTGGTTCCCGGCGCTCGCCGCGACCACCCCGGCGGCCTTCTCCTCGTCGCTCATCCGGCTCAGCCGCGTGTACGCGCCGCGGATCTTGAACGACCCGGCGCGCTGCAGGTTCTCGCACTTGAGCACGACGGGCGCGCCGACGGACTCCGACATGGCGCGGAACGGGTGGGTGGGGGTGCGGGTGACGACGCCGTCCAGCAGGCGCGCGGCCTCGCGCACGTCGTCGAGCGTCACCCGGTCGATCGGGGGGTGTGGCACTACCTGTTCTCTCCTGGTCCTGCCGGGCCCGCGTCGGGCGCGGCGGGGGCGTCGTCCGTGTCGCCGGACAGGCTGCCGGGCACCGTGCCCGACGCCGTCGTCCTGCCCGACCAGAGCAGGGTACCGGGGAGCTGGGGGCGCTTGCGCAGGAGCGGCATGTGGTCCTCGGTGCCGAGCTCGGGGAACTTGTCGTGCCCGTGGAGATACAGCAGGACGGTGTTCAGCACGGCGGCGAGCGGCACGGCGAACAGGGCCCCGACGATCCCGGCGGCGAGCGACCCCGCCGCGACGACGAGCACGACGGCGACCGGGTGCAGCGACACGGCGTGCCCCATGAGGAAGGGCTGCAGGATGTGGCTCTCGGCCTGCTGCACCAGCAGCACGATCCCGAGCATGATGAGCGCCGCGATCCAGCCGTTGGCCACGAGCACGACGGCGGTCGCGATCGCCCCGGTGACGATGGCACCGATGATCGGCACGAACGACCCGACGAACACCAGGATGCCGATCGGCAGGGCGAGGGCCGGCACGAAGAAGGCCGAACCGACGCCGATGCCGACGGCGTCGACGGCCGCCACGAGGATCTGGGTGCGGACGTAGGCGGACAGCGTGACCATGCCGCGCCGGCCCGCCTGGTGCACGGGCTCGCGGGCCCGCACCGGCAGCAGGTTGCACAGCCACGTCCAGATCGTGCGCCCGTCGAGCAAGAAGAAGATCGTGCAGAACAGCGTGATCAGCGCGCCGACGAAGACGTGCCCGATCGTGGTGGCCGCACCCAGCGCTCCGGCGACCAGCCCGGAGCTGTCCACGACGGACTCCTGGAGCTGGTCGCCGAGCGAGCTGAGCTCGGCGGTGTCCAGGCCGAGCGGTCCCTCGGCGAGCCACGTCGTGACCTGGTCGAAGCCCGCCACCGCCTGGTCCCACAGGTCCTGGAACCCGGAGACGATCGACGTCCCCGCGAGGGTGATCAGGGCTCCGACGAGGGCGATGAGCCCCACCAGGGAGACGCCGGTGGCGAGGCCCCGGCCGAGGTGCCAGCGCTCGAGCGTCCGCCGCACGGGGCCGAGCAGGACCGTCAGCAGCAGCGCGAGGGCCACCGGGACGACGATCGTCTTCAGCGCGGCGAGCAGCCACACGAGGCCGGCCACGGCCGCGGCGACGAGCAGGAGCCGCCACGACCAGGCCGCGGCGGCGCGCACGCTCAGCGGGACGGTGTCGGCGCCCCGCACGTGCGGGGTCGGGGAGGTCGGTGCACTCACGCCCACACCCTAGGTCGCCGGGCAGCGCGCTGCCCGGCGACCCGCGCGCTCAGGCAGACCAGCGCCGCTGCGGGTGCGGGGTCTCCCCGCGCTCGAGCATGGCGACGAACTTCACCACGTTGCGGCGCCGCGCCTGCTCCGTCCGCAGCGTCGCGAGCCGGTAGAGGATGGCGTACCGGTTCTGTGCGCTGAGCGCGGCGAACGCCGCCCGCGCCCGGGCGCTGCCCGCCAGCGCGGCCTCCAGGTCGGGCGGCACCTCGATCGTCGCAGAGCCCCGGTAGGCGGCCTCCCAGCGCCCGTCGGCCCGCGCCCGCTCGACCTCGGAGATCCCCCGCGGGCGCATCCGGCCCTCGTCGGTCAGCCGCTGGACGTGCTCGACGTTCCGCGCCGACCACCGGCTGTTGCGCCGGCGCGGGCAGAACCGCTGCGCCATCGTGTCCGCGCCCAGGCTGCGCATCTGCGCGTCGATCCAGCCGCTGCACAGCGCCTCGTCCAGCGCCGTCGCGTGCGTGAGCGTCGTCGGGGCGGGACGCCCCTTCTTCGCGAGCACCAGCCACACGCCGTCCGGGCAGGAGTCCTCGTGCCGGTCGAGCCAGGCGCGCCAGGCCGCCTGGTCCGGCAGCACGAGGTGCTCCACCGCGTCGGCGCCGGAGCTGCTGCTGTCTGGTTCCATCGTCGTCTCCCGTCTGCGCGTCGGGGAAGGACGAGGCACGGACCGTCGACGCCCGGTCGCGGTCCCCGACACGGACCGCGACCGTCCCCGGGCGCGGGCGCCCGGGAGCAGGGGCGTCGCCGTCGACTCCTGCTCCTGCGCCCGCCCGTGCGGGACGACCCTGACCTCGGTGGGCCGCGGTCAGAACCGGTCTGCCCCGGTCCGGCCGCAGCCCACCCCGGATTCTCCCCCTGTACTCCGTCGTGCTGCCACCACCGTGACGTCGGCCGTCGCCGCCCCTGCCGCGCCGCCTGCCACCGTGGTCGTCACGGCACCGCGGACGACCCCCCGGTCGTCCCCCTCCGTGGGCCTGTGACGCGGCTCACTCTAGACCCGCGGGGCCCTTCCCTCATGTCGAGCCGCCGTCGTGCCCGCGGGAACACGCACCGGGCCGACGTCGTTGCGCCTGACGGGGGCAGGCCGCGCCGAACGAGGCCGCCCCGATCAAGGAGGTAACCCGATGAGCTCGATCTTCGACCAGCTGCTCGGCCGCTCCGGCAGGACCACGATGGTGGCCCCCGAGGACGCGCTGCCCGGGCGGGAGTCCCCCGTGCTCCCCGCGGCACGCCCGCACACCGTGCTCGGCACGTCCCTCACCGGACCGTGGCCCGAGGGCACGCGGGTGCTGTACCTGGCCATGGGCTGCTTCTGGGGCGCCGAGGAGATCTACTGGCAGGTACCCGGCGTCGTGAGCACCGCCGTGGGGTACATGGGCGGCACCACCCCGAACCCCACCTACGAGGAGGTGTGCACCGCGCGCACCGGGCACACCGAGACCACGCTGGTGGCGTACGACCCGGCACGGGTCTCCGAGGCCGAGCTGCTGCGGATCTTCTGGGAGCGGCACGACCCGACGCAGGGCTTCCGCCAGGGCAACGACGTCGGCACCCAGTACCGGTCCGCCGTCTACTGGACGGCGCCGGAGCAGGAGGCCGCGGTCCGCGAGACGGCGGAGCGGTACGGCGAGGTGCTGGCGGCGCGCGGCTACGACCCGATCACCACCGAGCTGCGCCCGGCGGCCGAGGCCGGGCCGTTCTTCTACGCCGAGGACTACCACCAGCAGTACCTCTCGGACGCGAAGAACCCGCACGGGTACCGGTGCCACGCCACCACCGGCGTCCCGTACCCCGACGCCGCCTGAGCGCCACGCGCGTCAGCGCGTGTCGGTCCGGGGTGCGACGATCGGACCGTGCTCCTCGCCGAGGTCGTCACCACGCACGCCGCCGTCGCCGCGACGCGCTCGCGGCTGCGCAAGCGCGAGCTGCTCGCGGGAGCGCTGCGGGCGGCGTCGGACGGCGACGAGGTGGAGGTCGTCGCCGCGTTCCTCTCCGGGCGGCCGCGCCAGCGGCGCACCGGGCTCGGCTGGCGCACCCTCGCCGAGCTGCCGCCGCCCGCCGAGGAGCCCACCCTGACGCCCGGCGACGTCGACGCCGCCCTGACGCGGGTCGCCGCGCTCGCCGGGGCGGGCTCGCAGGCCGCCCGCGCCGCCGCCGTCGACGAGCTGTTCGGCCGCGCCACGGGCGAGGAGCAGGACTTCGTGCGCCGCCTCATCCTGGGGCAGCTGCGCCAGGGCGCCCTCGACTCGCTGCTGCTGGACGCCGTGGCCGACGCCGCCGAGGTGCCTGCGGCGGCCGTCCGCCGCGCCGCGATGTTCTCCGGCCCGTCGGGGCCGATCGCCCGCGCGGCGCTCGACGGCGGGGCCTCTGCCCTCGAGTCCTTCCGCCTGGAGCCCGGCCGGCCCGTGCGCCCCATGCTCGCGGCGTCGGCTCCCGACGTCGCGACCGCGCTGGAGCGGTTCGACGGCGAGGTCGCCGCCGACACCAAGCTCGACGGCGTCCGGGTGCAGGTGCACCGCCGCGGCGACGACGTCGCCGTGTTCACCCGGTCGCTCGACGACGTCACCGAGCGCCTCGGTGAGGTGGTCGAGCTCGCGCGGTCCCTCGACGTGACGGCCGTGGTGCTCGACGGCGAGGCGATCGCGCTCGACGACGCCGGCCGCCCGCGCCCCTTCCAGGAGACCGCGTCGCGCACCGGCAGCCACGACACCGACGCCCTCGGCACCACCCTGCCCCTGAGCGTGCGGTTCTTCGACCTGCTGCACCACGACGGCACCGACCTCGTCGACGCGCCCGCCCGCGACCGGCTCGCCGCGCTGGACGCCGTCGTGCCCGCCGACGCCGTCGTGCCGCGGCTGGTGTCCGCCGACCCGGACGAGGTGCAGGCGTTCTTCGCCGCTACCGTCGCGGGCGGGAACGAGGGGCTGGTGCTCAAGGACCTCGACGCCCCGTACGCCGCCGGGCGCCGCGGCGCGGGCTGGGTGAAGGTCAAGCCGCGCCACACCCTCGACCTGGTGGTGCTCGCCGTCGAGTGGGGCTCCGGCCGCCGCCGGGGCTGGCTGTCGAACATCCACCTGGGTGCCCGCGACCCGGAGACCGGCGGGTTCGTCATGCTCGGCAAGACGTTCAAGGGCATGACCGACGCGACGCTCGCGTGGCAGACGGAACGCTTCCTCGACCTCGCCGAGGGCCCCACCGACGGGTACGTCGTCACGGTCCGCCCCGAGCAGGTCGTCGAGGTCGCGTTCGACGGCGTCCAGCGCTCCACGCGCTACCCCGGCGGGATGGCGCTGCGGTTCGCCCGCGTAGTGCGCTACCGCCACGACAAGACCGCCGACGAGGCCGACACCGTGGGCACCGTGCGGGCGCTGCGGTGACGTCCCCTCAGGAGTGACCCGCGCGCAGGGCGGCGTCGAGCTCGCGCACCAGGGCGCCGGGCCGCCCACCACCCGCGGGCGCGGACGGGTAGCGCGACAGGACGTCCACCACCACGGGGCCGGCGAGGAGCCGGGCCCGCTCCAGGTGGACCGCGGCGACGGCGGGATCGCCGCCCGCGTCCAGCTCGAACGCCCGGGCCGCGTGCGCGGCCGCCCCGAGGACATGCTTGACCTGGGTGGCCTTCGCCAACGGGTGCAGGAACGCGGCACCGGCCGCCGCCAGCGCCGCCCGGGCGGCCTCGCCCGCCGCTGCGCGCCCCGCGTCGCGGGCCTCGCCCGCGGCCCGCTGCGCAGCCCACGCGGCGTCCCTGATCGCCGTGGTCCGCGGGGCGCCGTCGGCGAACCGCTGCGCGGCCTCGACGGCGGCACGCGGACGCGGGTCGTCCGGCCGGTCGCGCCCGAAGAGCCCCAGCGCGGGGGTGGCGCACGCTACCGCGTACCCCGCGACGGCGCGGAGCTCCGTCAGGTCCAGCGCGATCTCCCCGGTCGTTCCCTCCGTCATGCTCGCCTCCCTCTCCCAGGACGTTGTGGGCGTGATCTTGGCGCATTCCCGACGCGGGAATGCGCCAAGATCACGCCCACAACACTGTCGGGGGTCAGCGGCGGCCGCGGCGCCGGCCTGACGGCCGCTGCCCGCGGCGCGGCGCCGGGGGCCGGCCCCCACGCCGCGGCTCCTTCGACGGCGCCTGCCGCGACGAGGCGCCCTTCGGCCCCTTCGCCGACTCTGCCTTCGCCGACCCCGCCTGGGACGATCCCGTGCCCTCCGCGTCGCGACCACCGCGCCCCCGGGAGCTGTTGACCGTGCGGCCCCGCACGATCCCGATCATCTCCTCGACGAGCTCGGCGACGTCGTCCGGCAGGCCGTCCCGCAGCCAGGCGAGACCGACCGGCGCCTCGGGGCCGCCGTCCAGCACACGGAAGGTCGCGTCCTTGCGGTGGTGCAGCCGCGCCAGCGACATGGGGACCACGGTGGCGCCGGTGCCCGTCGCGACCCACGCGATCGCGTCCGCCGTCGTGGCGGGCGGCTCCGGGGTCACCAGGCCACCGGCGCCGTCGTCGTACGGCTGGGGCGCGCGACCCGGGAGGGGCGCGCCGCCCGCGTAGAGGACGTCGTCGCGGGCCAGCCAGACGACGTCGTCGGCGAGGGCGTCGGCGGTGACGGTCTCGTCCTCGTCGGTCGCGGCGAGCAGGTGGTCGCGCGAGACGACGACCACCGGCAGCTCGGCGTACAGGGGGATGGCGTGCAGCACGTCGGCGTCCACGGGCAGCCGCAGGACCGCGGCGTCCACCCGGCGTCCGGCCAACGCGGCCGCGGCATCGGCGGCGGGCACCTGGACCAGCTCCAGGGGGACGTCGGCGAGGCGCGCGCGCCAGGTGCGCGCCCACTTGCCGGGAGTAGCGCCCGGCACGTAGCCGAGCCGGAACCCGGCGGTTCCGCCGTCCGGGGCGTCGGCCACGGGATCGTCATTCACGCCACAAGGCTACGGTGCGCCCCGGCGCCGCCGCCGCGACTACCCTGGTGCCCATGGCCGGAACCCCCTTCTCCCAGCAGGTCCTCAAGCCGACGAACGCGGCGAAGAAGCTCGGGGTGTACCTGCCCGCCACGCCGCCGGAGTTCCAGGAGCACGGCACGACGCGCGCGGAGCTCGAGGAGCTCGAGAAGAACCCGCCGCAGTGGCTCGCCGACCTGCGCCGCCACGGCCCGCACCCGCGCCCCGTCATCGCCGGCCGGCTCGGGATCTCGATCGCCGGGCTCGCCCGCGGCGGCATCACCGACCCGCTGACCACCGAGGAGATCGACGAGCTGCGCGAGGATCCGCCCGCGTGGCTGGTCCGCGAGCGCGAGACGGCCGCCAAGGTGCGCGCGGAGGAGGACCGGCTGCGGTCCCGCGAGTCCCGCTGACCTCCGGCCTCGGGTCGGCACTCCGTCCCCGGGTCGGCAGACATGTGTGCCGACCCGGGGACGGAGTGCCGACCTGACGACAGCACTACGTCGCGCGGTCCGTGTGCCCCAGGGACATCTCGGGGGCGACAGCGTCGCGCACCGCCTTCTTCAGCGGCGGGATCTCGGGGAACCCGCCGCCGCGCGCCCGGTCCCACAGCAGCACGCCCGGGCGCCCGTCGCCGGGGTCGAGCTCCACGCGGAACACTCCCCCGGTCCCGGGGACGAGCGCGACCTCGCCCACCCGGGTGCGGAACGTGGTGAGCAGCTCCTGCGCCACCCACGCGGCGCGCATGAGCCACCGGCACTGCGTGCAGTAGGTGATCGCCACGCGAGCGGTCGACGGCGCGCCCTCGCCGGGGGCGGTGCTCTCGGGGTCCGTGGCCTGCGTCATGGCGACAGCGTAGGGCTGCCCAGGGGAACGTCGGGGACACTGGTCGGGTGCACCACGCCCCCGAGCCCGGCCCCGACCGTGTCCCCGTCCCCGCCGACCTCCGCGAACGTCTCGACGCCGTGCTGGGCGCGCTCGTCCCGTGGCCGGAGGACGGTTCGCGCCCGGACGGTCCCGTCGCCGTCGACGCCACCGACCGGCTGCTCCTCGACGAGGCCGCTCCCCTGCTCGCGACGGCGGGCCCCGGCGACGTCGTCGTCCTCGGCGACCGGTTCGGCGCGCTGACGCTCGGGGTGCTCGCGCTCGGGGCACCCGACGTGCGCACCCACACCGACGCCGTGACGGCCGAGGCCGCGATCGAGCACCAGCTGGCCGACGCCGACCGTCTGGACCTCGCGCGAGGCGACCGGGAACAGCTCGGGATCACCATGCGCGACGACGTCGACGAGCACCTCCTGGCCGGCGCCCGCGTCGTCCTGCTGCAGCTGCCGCCGTCGCTGGCGGAGCTCACCGAGATCGCGGAGGCGGTCGCCCGGTACGCCGCGGACGACGTCACCGTGCTGGCGGGCGGCCGGGTCAAGCACATGACGCGTACGATGAACGAGGTGCTGGCCGCGTCGTTCGCCGACGTGCGGGCCACACTGGCGCGGCAGAAGTCGCGGGTGCTTGTCGCGTCGGGCGTGCGGCCCGAGGCGCGGGACGCCGCCCCGTCGTTCCCCGCGCGCGCGGTCCTGCGCGACGCCGAGCTGCTCGCGGCCGCGACCCCCAGGGACGGCACGGCGCCCGACGGCCTCACCGTCGTCGCGCACGGCGGCACGTTCGCCGGCCCGGCGCTGGACCTGGGCACCCGATTCCTGCTCACGACGGCGGACAGGTGGCCCGCCGCGGACCGCGTGCGCGAGGCGCTGGACCTCGGCAGCGGCACCGGCCTGCTCGCCACCACGCTCGCGCTCCGGTACCCGGACGCCCGGGTGACGGGCGTGGACCGGTCGGCGTCCGCGGTCGCCTCGACGCGCGCGACGGCCGAGGCGAACGGGGCGGGCGAGCGCGTCGTCGTGCTGCGCGACGACGCCGGCGAGGACCTGCCTCCCGCGAGCGTCGACCTGATCCTGCTCAACCCGCCGTTCCACGACCGCGCCGCCGTGCGGACGGACGCCGCGCGCCGGATGTTCGCCGCGGCGGGGCGCGCGCTGCGCCAGGGCGGCGAGCTGTGGTGCGTCTTCAACACCGCCCTGCACTACCGGGAGGCGCTGACCCGCGCCGTCGGACCGACCGTGCACATCGCCCAGAGCCCGAAGTTCACAGTCACCCGGTCCCGTCGACGCTGAGGCTCCGGAGACGCAGCAGGCGGTCGCGCCCGCACGGCGTGGCGGGCGCGACCGCCTGTCGCGGTGCGCGGGACGTCAGCGGACGTCGACGACGTCCACGACGAACACGAGGGTCGCGCCGCCGGGGATGCCGGCCTGGGGCACGCCGCGCTGGCCGTAGCCGTGCTCGGCCGGGATGGACAGCAGCACGCGGTCGCCGACGTTACGGCCCACGAGGCCCTTGTCCCAGCCGCCGATGACGGCGCCCACGCCGATCGGGAAGTCGATCGTCTGACCGCGGTCCCAGGAGTTGTCGAACACGTCGCCGCCCCAGGTCTGGCCCAGGTAGTTGACGACGATGGTGCGGCCGGCGTCGACGACCGGGCCGGAGCCCTCGGCGAGGACCTGCACCTGCAGGCCGGCCGGGGCGTCGCCCTCGGGGAACGTGATGACGGGCTTGTCGCCGTAGCCGCCCGAGGCGGTGGGGAGGGTGGACACGGAGGTACCTCTTCTGTCGTGCGGGGTGCCGCCGGCCGGGGCCTGACGGCGGGGCGCGGTCCAGCCTACGCGGGCACGGCTCCGCCGGTCCGTGCCTCCGCGCTCGCGCCGGCCACGACGTCCCGCAGGGCCGCGAGGGCGGTGCGGGCGGGCGGCGTCGTCGCGGCGGCGTCGCGCACGACGGCGTGGATGGACCGGAGGGGCACGGGACGCACCACCGGGACGGCGACCGTGCCCGGCGGGAGGTGGACGGCACCCAGCGACGGGAGCACGGTGATGCCGACCCCGGCGCGCACCATCGCGATCGCGGTCGGGTAGTCGTGCGCCTCCACGTGGAACGACGGGCTGAACCCGGCGGCCGTGCACGCTTCCAGCAGGTTGCGCCGGCACCACCCGCGCGCGAAGTCGTTGTCCACCCACCGCTCACCGACCAGCTCGGCGAGCTCGATCTCGTCCCGCGCCGCGAGCGGGTGCCCGGCGGGCAGCACGACGACGTACGGGTCGTCGAGCAGGTGGTGGGCACGGAACCCGGTGCCGGGGTCGAAGGTCGCCTGAGCCACGACGACCTGCACGTCGGCGCGGTCGTCCGCGACGTCCGGGATCGTCTCGCGCAGCTCGAGGTCGAGCCGGACTCCGGGGTGCTCGCGGGTGAGCCGGTCCACGACCTGCGGCAGCCAGGCGGCCCCGACGGACGCGAAGTAGGCCAGGGACAGGCGGCCCGTGCGCCCGGCGCGCAGGTCCGCGACCACGGACTCCGCCTCCCCCAGCCGGGCGAGGACGCTGTCGGCCTGGGCGGCGAGCTCCAGGCCCGCGGCGGTGGGCCGCACGCCACGGCCCGAGCGTTCCAGCAACGCCAGGCCCGTCTCGCGCTGCAGCGCGGTGACGTGCTGGCTGACGGCCGACGGCGTGTACCCGAGGTTGGCGGCGGCCGCGGCGACGGACCCGCTCGCGACGACGGACCGGAAGATGCGCAGGCGATGGACGTCCAGCATCCATCCACCGTACAGCGAGGCTGAACGGTGCGGTAGAGATCAGGACTGGTGCTGAAGATTCCTGCGGACGACGATCGTCCCATGACCACGACCGCGACCCGCCCCGTACCACCACCCGCCACCGCCCGCGCCGGCGGGCTCACCGCCGCCGCCATGGCCGTGACCGTCGTGCTGTGGGCGTCGGCGTTCGTCGGGGTCCGGGCCGTGGGCCACGACGTCGACCCGGGTGCGCTGGCGCTGGGGCGCGTCGCCGTCGGGACCCTGGCACTCACCGCGATGGTCGTCGTGACGCGGGCCCGGCGGCGCGCCGCCCGGGGCACCGGTGCCGGGGCGCCCACCCGTCCGGGACGGCTGCCGCGCGGGCGACTCCTGGCCCTCGTCCTCGGGTGGGGCGTGGCGTGGTTCGGCGCGTACAACCTCACCCTCAACGCGGCCGAGCAGCACCTGGACGCCGGGACCACCGCGCTGCTCGTCAACATCGCGCCGATGCTCGTGGCGGTGCTCGCTGGCGTCCTGCTCGGCGAGGGCTTCCCCCGCCGGCTCCTGCTCGGCATCGCGGTGGCCTTCGCCGGCGTCGTCGTCATCGCCGCCGCCACCACGACCGGCCGCGTCGACGCCGCCGGCGTGCTGCTCGGCCTGGCGTCCGCCGTCCTGTACGCCGGGGCGGCCACGCTGCAGAAGCGCCTGCTGCCGCGCGTCGACGCCCTCACCATGACCTGGCTGGGCTGCGCCGCCGGCACCGTCGCGTCCCTGCCGTTCCTGGGCGACCTGGTGCGCCAGGTCGCCGCGGCGCCGCCGTCGGCCGTCCTCGGGATCGTCTACCTCGGCGTCTTCCCCACGGCGATCGCGTTCAGCACCTGGGGGTACGCGCTGACGCGGGCGAGCGCGGGGCGCACCGCGGCGGCGACGTACGCCGTCCCTGCTCTGGTGGTGCTGATGTCGTGGGGGCTGCTCGGCGAGGTGCCCGCCCCGATCGCGCTGGCAGGCGGTGTGCTGGCGCTCGCCGGCGTCGTCGTCGCCACCCTGCGCCGCCACTGACGAGTTGTCAGGGTGAGCGCGACGTATACCTCGCGCACGGTCTGACACCTTGCGCCGCGACGCGAGTTGTCAGGGCGTGCGCGGGGTATGCGTCGCGGAGGCCCTGACAACTCAGCGCAGGGCGGCGGCCTTGGCCTCCAGGACGCCGCGCTCGCGGGCGTTGCCGCACAGCCGTGCGGCGAGCGCCAGCTCGGCGCGTGCCTCGTCGGCGCGGCCGAGCTGTGCCAGCAGCTCCCCGCGCACGCTCGGAAGCAGGTACGTGCCCGACAGCACCTCCCGCGCGACCAGGTCGTCGACGAGCCGCAGCGCGGCCGATGGCCCGGAGGCCATCGACACGGCCACCGCCCGGTTCAGCTCCACCACGGGCGACGGCGCCACCCGGCCCAGCGCCTCGTAGAGCACCACGATGCGCTCCCAGTCGGTGTCCTCGACGGACCGGGCCACGTCGTGCTGCTCCGCGATCGCCGCCTGCAGCCCGTACGGCCCGAGCCCGCGCCCGACGGCGACGGCCCGCGCGAGCGCCGCACGGCCGCGCCGGACGGCGGAGGCGTCCCAGCGGCGGCGGTCCTGGTCGGCCAGCAGCACCGGCGTGCCGTCGGGCCCCGTGCGCGCGGCGAACCGGGCCGCGGTGAGCTCCATCAGCGCGAGCAGCCCCGCCGCCTCGGGCTCGTCGGGCACGAGGCGCCACAGCACGCGGGCCAGGCGGATCGCCTCGTCCGCCAGGTCGGTGCGCATCCAGTCCTCCCCGGCCGATGCCGTGGAGCCCTCCGTGAAGATCACGTACAGCACGTTCAGCACGGAGCCGAGCCGCTCGGCACGGTCGCTCGCCGGCGGCACCTCGAACGGCACGCGCGCCGCGGCGAGCGTCTTCTTGGCCCGGGTGATCCGGGCCTGCACCGTCGGCGTGGGCACCAGGAACGCCCGCGCGATCTCCTCGCTGCCCAGGCCGCCGACGACGCGGAGCGTGAGCGCGACGCGCGCCTCCTTGGACAGCACCGGGTGGCACGCGGTGAAGATCAGCGCGAGCCGGTCGTCGTCGATCTTGTCCGGGTCCCACAGCAGGTCCGCGTCGTCGCCGCCCGACGGCGGGGCGCCCGACGTCGCGTCGCCCTCGCCGAGGTCGCGGGCCAGGGCGGCGTACCGATCGTCCCGCCCGGAGCGGCGCCGGAACGCGTCGATGGCCCGACGCCGGCCGGTCGCCAGCAGCCACGCCGTCGGGTCGCGCGGCTCGCCGTCGCGCGGCCACGCCACGAGCGCCTCGGCGAGCGCCTCGGAGGCGACGTCCTCCGCGAGCGCGAAGTCGTTCGTGTACCGGGCCAGCGCACCGACGATCCGGGACGACTCGATCCGCCAGACCGCCTCCACGGCCCGCCGCGCGGCGGCGGGGTCCTCCTCCCGGCCGCGCCCCGCGGACGCGGCGGTGCCGCCGTCGGACGCGGGGTCCGCGGCGGCACCGTGCCCGGCGCTCACTCCGTACCGAGCTGCTCGCGCCACTGCTGCTCCTTCTGGATCCACTCGTTGTCCTGCGGGAAATCCTCCGGGCCGTTGACCCGGCGGACCTCGAGCTTGGTCCCGGGACCGCTCAGCGGGGCGCGCTTGGCCCACTCGATGGCGTCGTCCTTGGTCGGGACGTCGACGATCCAGAAGCCGTTGAACAGCTCCTTCGTCTCCCCGTACGGGCCGTCGGTGACGACCGGGGTGTCGCTCGAGAAGTCGACGACCGCGCCCTCGGAGGCGTCGGACAGCCCCTCACCGGCGGCCAGGACGCCCGCGTTCATCATCGACTCGTTGTAGCGGCCCATGGCGGCGATGACCTCGGTGAAGTCCATCCCCTCGAACTCCGCCTGCCCCTCGTCGGTCCCGCGCATGATCAGCATGTACTTCGGCATCGTGGATGCACCCTCTCGTTCGTCGTCGGTCGTGCCGGTCGGTCGTGCTTGGCGCCTGTCGTGGTGGTGCTCAGAGCTGGCCGGTGCGCTCGCGCCACTCGCGCTCGCGCCGCACCCACTCGTTGTCCTGCGGGAACTCGTCGATCGACGGGATCCGGCGGATCTCGGACTTCATGCCCGGCCCGGCCAGCGGCGCCTTCTTGGCCCAGGCGACGGCGTCGTCGATCGAGGGGACGTCGAGGATCCAGTAGCCGTTGAACAGCTCCTTGGTCTCGCCGTACGGGCCGTCGGTGGCCACCGGCTCGTCACCGGAGTAGTCGACGACGACGCCCTTCTCCGGCTCCTCGAGCCCCTCGGCGGCCACCAGCACGCCGGCGTCGATCATCTCGGCGTTGAAGCGGCCCATCGTGGCGAGCAGCTCGTCGAAGTCGATGCCGGAGCTCTCGAAGGCGGCCTGCGCCTCGTCGCTGGCCCGCATGATCAGCATGTACTTGCCCATGGTTCTCGTCTCCCGTGCTCGGCAGGAGCCCCGCTCGGGCCCCTTCTCACTCCCAGGTCGAACGGGACGACGCCGGATCGACATCGCGTCGACACGAGTTTTCCGGACGGCCACCGCTCCCGCTCGCCATGGTGACGTGGATCACTTGCCAAGCCAAGCTAATAGGATTAGCTTACTGGCTATGAGAACCCAAGAACTCCAGCGGCTGACACGTCCCGAGGGGCGGATCGCCTACACCGACACAGGCTCCGGCCCGCTCGTCGTCGCCGTCCCCGGCATGGGCGACCTGCGCTCCACGTACGACGACCTCGCCCCCGCGCTCGTGGACGCCGGCTACCGCGTCGTCGTCACCGACCTGCGCGGCCACGGCGACTCCGACACCACGTTCACCACGCACGGCGACGTCGCAACGGGCACCGACCTCGTCGCCCTCGTGGAACACCTCGACGCCGGGCCGGCGGTGCTGGTCGGCAGCTCGATGGGCGGGTCGGCCGCCGTGTGGGCCGCCGCCGAGCGCCCCGACCTGGTGCGCGGCCTGGTCCTGGTGGCCCCGCACCTGCGCGAGACGGCCTCGCCCGCCCAGGCCCGCACGTACCGCCTGCTGTACCGCGCGCTCTTCGCCCGCCCGTGGGGCGCCGCGGCCTGGGCGTGGCTCTACACCTCGATGTTCGCCAAGGGCCGCCGCTCCGCCCGACACGCGCAGCACGTCGCGGACATCCGGCGCAGCATGGCCGACCCCGCCCGCCTCCGCTCCTTCCGCGACCTCGCCGTCGCGCTCGACCACACCGTGATCGAGCCTCTCGTCCCCCGCGTGCAGGCGCCCGCCCTCGTCGTCGGCGGCGAGCTCGACCCCGACTACGACGACGCCGGCGCGGAGCTGGACCGGATGCGGGACGCCCTCGGCGGGGCGGGGCTGCTCGTGCCCGGCGTCGGCCACTACCCGCAGCACCAGGCGCCCGAGGCCGTGACCCCGTCCGTCCTCGAGTTCCTCGCGGGTCTGCCCGCCCCGTCCCCCGAGGGAGGCGAGCGTGCCTAGGGCCGGCCTCTCCCCCGACGCCGTCGTGGGCCTGGCGCTCCAGATCGTCGACGACGACGGGCCGGGCTCGCTCACCCTCGCCAAGGTCGCCGGACGCGCGGGCGTCGCCACCCCGAGCCTGTACAAGCACGTGGGCTCGCTGGCCGCGCTGCGACGCGCCGTCGCCACCGTCGCGGTCCGCGAGCTCACCGCCGCCGCCTCCGCCGCGACCGTCGGCCGGTCGGGCCCCGACGCCGTCCGCGCCCTCGGGCGAGCCTGGCGCGACTACGCCCTAGCACACCCCGGCCGGTACGCCGCCACCCAGATCGGCCCCGACCCGGACGACCCCGCGGACGCCGAGCGCCGCGAGGCCGCCGCCGAGAGCGTGGCGGTCGCCGCCGCGGCCCTGCGGGCGTTCGGCCTGCCCGACGACGGTCTCGTCGACGCCGTGCGCGCCGCCCGCTCCGCGATCCACGGCTTCGTCACCCTGGAGCTCGGCGGCGGGTTCCGCATGCCCCAGGACGTCGACCGGAGCTTCGAGACCCTGCTCGACATGGTCACGGCCGGGATCGCGTCCCTCGGCGACGCCGCAGGCCCGCACCCCCACCCGAAGGAGAAGGCATGACCGCCGCCCGCTGGACCTCCCTCGGTGCGGTCGCCGCCGCGTTCGCGCTGCTGCTGTTCCCCGTCCTGCGCCCCTGGCCCGACGAGTCCGTCCCGAGCCTCGCGCTCGCCGCCGAGTTCGCCTCGGACCGCTGGGTGCTGGCGCACCTGTGCGGGATCGCCGGGCTCTGGCTCCTGGCCCCGACCTTCCTGGGGCTGCGCGCCCTCCTCGGCGGCCGCGCGGCGCCCGGGGCCCGTGCCGCGGGCGCCGCCGTGGTCACGGCCTGGGCCGGGACGGTGCTGTGCACCCTCTACTACGGCGCGGAAGCCTTCGGCATCCACACCATCGCCCGGGCGTCGCTGCGCGCCGGCAACCCGAGCCTGCTCGCCGACGTCGACGCCCTGCGCGACCAGCCCGCGGCCCTGGCGCTCTTCGGCGTCGGGCTCGCCCTCGTCGCGGCCTCCGGCGTGCTCGTCGCCGTCGCGATGTGGCGCGGCGGCACCGTCCCACGCTGGTCGGGCGTCCCGCTCGCCGCGAGCCTGGTGCTGTACCTGCCGCAGTTCTTCGGCGGCCCGGGGCTGCGGGTGGCCCACGGGCTGCTGGCCTGCCTGGGCCTGGTGCTCGTGGCGTCTGCCGCCGCGCGCCTCCCAGCAGGACGGACGACGCGGGCCACGGGTGGGGCCCCGGGCACGACGACGGCCGGCCACCCCGAGGAGTGACCGGCCGTCGTGCGGGACCGCCCGTGGCGGCGCGGCGTCAGTCGCCGCTGTTGAAGATCGCGATGATCCGCAGGATCTCCAGGTACAGCCAGACCAGCGTGACGATCAGGCCGAAGGCCGCCGACCAGGCGAACTTGGCCGGGACGCCCTGCTCGACGCCGCGCTTGATGGAGTCGAAGTCCATGATCAGCGACATGGCCGCGAGGCCGACGGCGACCAGGCCGACGATGATGCCGATCGGGCCGGAGCGCAGGCCCCAGCCCTCCAGGACGCCCGTCCAGGTGAGGACCACGTTCACGAGCGAGAACGCCAGGTAGCCGACCATCGCGACGATGAGCCACCGGGTGAACTTCGGCGTGACGCGCACCTTGCCGGACTTGAAGAGGAACAGCGCGGCGCCGAACGTCGCCATCGTCGCGACCACCGCCTGGAGCACGATCGTGGACAGCGCCGTGTTCGAGTCGCCGACCGCGATCGAGGCGAACGCGATCGAGATGCCACCGAGGAACACGCCCTCCGCGACCGTGTACGCGATGATGAGTGCCGGGCTGGGCTGCTTCTTGAACGCGTTGACCAGGCCGAGCACCAGGCCCGCGATCATGCCGACGGGCCACAGGCCCGGAGCGAGCTGCCACGTCGCCGCCGCGACCACGACGAGCAGCGCGAGCAGCCCGCCGGTCTTCATGATCACGTCGTCATAGGTGAGGCGCTTGGTGTCCGCCGTCGTGGCGGACGGCGCGCTGTACATGTTCTCGAGCGACGCCGCGTCGGCCGCCTGCGCACCCGCGGTCCCGGCGCCGTAGGCGGCCTGGCCGTACTGCGGCTGCTGCGGCGCGGTGGCCGTCCCGCCGCGGCGCGCGCCGGTGCGGCGGGGCTCGCCGAAGACGTCGCTGTTCGAGAAGACGGGATTGCTCATGAACTCCTCCTGGTCGCGGCTGCCGGGTGCCGACGACGGGTCGTCGCGCGCGCAGTGCCGGGTCGCTGGCCGTGCATCCATGCTAGTGAACGCTCGACCGCGGCGATACGTTCCCGTCGCCGCCGACGGCGAGCAGGCAGGGTGGTGCGGACCTCCCTAGGCTCGGAGAGAGCACGCGCAGAGCGCGCCGCCGGCCCCACCCCGTCGACCCCGAGGACACGCATGATCGAGGCTCACGCACTGAGCAAACGCTACGGACCCAAGCTCGCCGTCGACGACGTGAGCTTCGTCGTCCAGCCCGGCGTCGTGACCGGCTTCCTCGGGCCCAACGGCGCCGGCAAGTCCACCACGATGCGCATGATCATGGGCCTGGACCGGCCCACCACCGGGCACGTCACCGTGAACGGCAGCCCGTACGCCCGCCACGAGCGGCCGCTGGCCGAGGTCGGCGCCCTGCTGGAGGCCAAGGCCGTGCACCCCGGGCGCACGGCACGCCAGCACCTGCAGGCGCTCGCCACCACCCACGGGATCGGCGACCGGCGCGTCGACGAGGTCATCGAGCTGACCGGCCTCACCGCCGTCGCCCGCAAGCGCGTGGGCGGCTTCTCCCTCGGCATGGGACAGCGCCTCGGCATCGCCGTCGCGCTCCTGGGCGACCCGCGCACCCTCATCCTCGACGAACCTGTCAACGGCCTCGATCCCGAGGGCGTGCTGTGGGTGCGCAACCTGGCGAAGCACCTCGCCGCGCAGGGCCGCACCGTGTTCCTGTCCAGCCACCTCATGAGCGAGGTCGCGCTCACCGCCGACCACGTGATCGTCATCGGCAGGGGCCGCATCCTCGCCGACACCCCGGTCCAGGACCTCGTGGACGGCGCCTCCCGCCGCACCGTCCGGGTGCGGTCACCGCAGGCCACCGAGCTCGCCGAGGCGCTGCGGCGCGACGGCGCCGAGGTGACGCCGACCGACGACGGCGCCCTCGAGATCGCGGGCTCCGACGCGGCGCGCGTGGGCGAGACGGCCGCGGCAGGAGGCCTCGTGCTGCACGAGCTCACGCCCGTGGCCTCCACGCTGGAGGACGCCTACATGGCGCTCACCGCCGACGCGGTCGAGTACCACGCGGGCGACGTCGCCGACGCCGCCCCGCACGAGACCGGGCCGGCGCCGGCCGCCGCAGGCCCGCAGGACCCGACCGCACAGCAGGGAGACGCCCGATGACCGCCGGCACCGGCACCACCACCGCCCCGGCGCCGAGCACCGTGACGGTGCGCCGGGTCAGCTTCCCCCGCGTCCTGGCCTCGGAGTGGATCAAGTTCCGCACGCTGCGCTCCACGGTGTGGACGGCCGTCATCACCGCGGTCGTCATGATCGGCTTCGCGCTGATGATGGCCTCCCTGATGAACATGGCCGCCTCCACGCCCGAGATGCGGGAGGGCATGGCGTCCGACCCGGACATGCAGGCCATGGGCATGACGGGCACCACGGTGATCACGCTCGGCTACTCGTTCGGGCAGCTGGCGATCGCCGTGCTCGGCGCGCTCATCGTCACCAACGAGTACTCGACGGGGATGATCCGCTCGACGTTCGCCGCGGTGCCCCACCGGCTGCCGACCCTGTGGGCCAAGCTGCTCGTCATCGTCGCCACGACGGTGGTGGTCATCGCCCTCGCGCTCGGGATCGCCTACCTCGTGACGATGCCGATCCTCGACTCGGCGGGGCTGCCGGTGGACCTGTCCGACCCGACGCAGCTGCGCTCGGTCGGCGGGTGCGTGCTCTACCTCGCCACCGTGGCCGCGTTCGCGCTGGCGATCGGCACGCTGTTGCGCCACTCGGCCGGGGCGATCTTCACCCTCGTGGCGCTGTTCTTCGTGCTGCCGATCATCTTCTCGATCGTCGTCGGCGCCACCGACGCCGCGTGGGCCGAGTGGGTGAACAAGCTGCTGCCCAGCGTCGCCGGCGAACGCGTCATCGCCACCGGCCCGACGCCCGACAACCTGCTGGAGCCCTGGACGGGCTACGCCGTCCTCGCCGGGTACACCGTGGCGCTCCTCGCCGCCGCGGCCGTCACGTTGAAGCGCCGGGACGCCTGACCGTTCCGGCCCGCCCTGGGAGGGGCGGGCCGGGGGTGCTTGTCGCGAGGCCGGTCCGCTCGGCCGCTCGTTCCTCGCGGCCTCCTGCCAGGCCCAGC
>NZ_SIRP01000001.1:3667364-3777647 GCF_011634835.1 Isoptericola sp. BMS4
GTCCGCTCGGCCGCTCGTTCCTCGCGGCCTCCTGCCAGGCCCAGCCAGCCTCGCGACAAGCACCCCCGCCCCTCCCCACGTGTGGTGGGCACACGGTCGTCCCCACCAGGACATCAGGCGGGCTGCGGGGTCTCCTCGGCGGCGGGGTCCTTGGCGGCCTTCCTCGCGGCACGGCGCTCGGCCCGGGCCTGCTTCTTGGCCCGGCGCCGCTCCTTGCGCCGCTCGATGAGCGAGTACAGCACCGGCACGACGAACAGCGTGAGCAGCGTCGAGGAGATCAGGCCGCCGATGACGACGAGCGCGAGCGGCTGGCTGATGAACGACCCGCCGCCGGTGAGCCCGATCGCCATCGGCGTCAGCGCGAAGATCGTCGCCAGCGCCGTCATGACGATGGGCCGCAGGCGCTTGCGGGAGCCCTCGCGCACGGCGTCGTCCATCGACCGCCCGCGGGCGCGGTACTGGTTGATGAGGTCGATGAGCACGATGGCGTTGGACACCACGATGCCCACGAGCATCAGCACGCCGATGAGGGCGGGGACGCCCAGCGGGACGTCGGCCGCGAGCAGCGCCAGGAGCGCGCCCGTGGCCGAGAACGGCACGGACACCAGCAGGATGAGCGGCTGCACCAGCGACCCGAAGGTCGCCACCATCACCAGGTAGACGATCGCGATCGCGGCGACCAGGGCGAGGCCCAGGTCGGCGAACGCGTCCGCCTGGTCGGCGGCGACGCCGCCGATCTCGACGCTCGCGCCGGCGGGCAGGTCGAGGGCGTCGACCTCCTGGGTGATCGTGGTCGACAGCGTGCCGACGTCCTGGGTCTCGGGCGTCACCGACACCGTGGCGGAGCGTTCGCCGTCGGTGCGGGAGATCGCGGTGGGGACGTCCACCTTCTCCACGGTGGCGACGTCGGTGAGCGGCACCGTCCCGGCGGCCGTCGGGACCTGGAGGTCCTCGATCTCGGACTGTGTGGCCGGGGCGTCACCGGTCTTCACGACGACGTCGGTCGGCCCGTCGCCGAGGTCGACCTGGCCGGCCGTCTCCTCGGGCTCCATGGCGGCAGCGACGATCCCGGAGACCTGTGTCTCGGTGAGCCCCGCCTCGGCGGCGGCCTCGCGGTCCACCTGGACCTGGACGACCTGCTGCGCGGCGGTGAGGTCGTTGCTCACCTCGGCGACGCCGTCCAGGCCGGACATGGCGTCGGTGACCTGCTGCGCGGCCTCGTCGAGCGTGTCGTCGTCCGTGGCGGTGACGGCCAGGTCGATCGTGGAGCCGCCGAACCCGGAGTCGCCGCCGGAGACGCTCACCTCGGTCGTGACGCCGCCCGTCAGGGGCTCGACGGCGTCGCGGATCTCGTCCTGCGCGGCGACGCCGTCGGCGTCGGCGTCGAGGGTGATCGAGAACGTCGCCTGCGCCGTGGACCCACCGCCCATGAAGGCGGCCTGCGCCGCGTCCCCGGAGCCGACCGTCGTCTGCACGGACTCGACAGCGTCGACGCCGGCGAGCGCGTCCTCGACCTCGCGGGCCGCGTCGTCCTGCGCCTCCAGCGACGCGCCGGTCTCGAACGTCTGCGTGACGGTGACGGTGTCCTGGCCGCTGTCGCCGATGAAGTTGGTCTCCAGGCGGGGCACCAGCGCGAGGGTGCCGCCCAGCACCGCGACGGCCACGACCAGCGTGACCCAGGGGTGGCGCAGCGCCGCGCCCAGGCTGGGCACGTACGCGCGCTGCCACAGGCCGCGGCGCTCCTTGCGCTCGGCGGCCTCGCGGACGCGCTCCGCCTCGTCGGGCGACGCCGGCACGGCCGGCGTCTTGACGAACCAGTACGCCAGCACGGGCACGATCGTCAGCGCGACGAGGAGGGAGGCGAGCATCGCGATCGCGACGGTCATCGCGAAGGGCCGGAACAGCTCGCCGACCATGCCGCCCACGAAGGCGATCGGGGCGAAGACGGCCACGGTGCAGATGGTGGAGGCGGCGATCGCGCCCCCGACCTCGCGCACGGCCGTGAGGATGGCGTCCTTCTTGTCCTCGCCGTACGACAGGTGTCTCTTGATGTTCTCGATGACGACGATGGCGTCGTCGACGACGCGGCCGATGGAGATCGTCAGGGCGCCGAGGGTGAGGATGTTGAGCGTGTAGCCGGTGAGGTTCATGACGAGGAACGTCACGGCCAGCGACAGCGGGATGGAGACCGCGGACACGAGGGTGGACCGCAGCGAGAGCAGGAACACCAGGATGACGAGCACCGCGAAGACGAGGCCGAGCCCGCCCTCGGTGGCCAGGCCCTCGATCGACTCCTCGATGAACGGTGCCTGGTCGAACACGACGGCGGTGGTCACGCCGGCGGCGTCGAGCTCCGGGCCGAGCTCGTCGATCGCCGCCTGGACCTGGTGCGAGACGTCGACGGTGTTGCCGTCGGGGGTCTTGGTGATGGCGACGCCGAGGGCAGGCTCGCCGTCGAGGCGGGAGTAGGACGTCGCCTCGACCGGGACGACCTTCACGGTCGCGACGTCGGACAGCGCGACCGGCTCGGGAAGCTGCGGCGGGGCCGCCGTCCCGTCGCCGATCTCGCCGGTGGTCCCGCCGGTCGGGTCGCCGGTCGCGGTCGCGCCGGGCGCCGCCTGGGCGGACGGGTCGGGCACGAGCGGCAGCGCGCGCAGCTCCTTGACGCTGTCGATACCGGAGCCCGCCTGGACCGAGTAGGTGACGTCGTCGTCGGTGATGGTGCCCGCGGGGAGCACCACGCCGTTGTCCTGCAGGACGGCGGTGACGTCCTGCGTGGTCAGGCCCGCGGCGGCGAGCTCGTCGGTGTCGACGTCGACGAGCACCTGGTCGGTCTCGCCGCCGGAGACGGCGACCGAGCGGACGCCGTCCAGGTCCTCGAGCGCCGGGACGACGACGCTGTCGACGGTGTCGGCGAGGTCGTCGGCGGGCAGCGAGTCGTCCGTCCCGGATGCGGCGAGCTGGATGACCGGCAGGTCGTCGAGCGAGCCCGTGACCACCTGCGGCTCGACGTCCTCGGGCAGCTGCGACTGCGTCCGTGTCACCGCGGTCTGCAGGCGCTGCGTGGCCGCGTCCATGTCCGTGCCGTACTCGAACTGGACGGTGGTGATCGAGCTGCCGGTCGACGCGGTGGAACCGATCTGCTCGATGCCCTCGACGGACTGGGCGGCGGCCTCGAGCGGCTCGGTGACCCGGGACTCCACCACCTCCGGGGACGCGCCGGGGTACGTGGCGACGACGGCGCCGGCCGGCAGCTCGAGGGACGGGATGAGCTCCTGCTTGAGGGAGCCCAGGCTCATGGCCCCGAAGACGAAGATCGCGAGCGTCGCCAGGGCGACGACGGCGCGGTTCGCCAGGGACAGGCGGGCAAGTCGGAACACGCACACTCCACAACGACGGTCGGCAGGACGGTGCACGACTCCGCTGTCGTGACGCACGGGCTGAACGGACGATACGCGGCGCCGGTTCCCGGGCACATCATCCGGAAGGAGGACATCGGCCCGCCGGACGGCGGACGGGCGCCGGGCGGCCGATGCCGCCCGGCGCCCGTGCGCGCCCGTCCTGCCCGGTCGTCCCCGAGCCTCAGAGCTCGGCCATGGCCTCCTCGGGCGTGCCCTCGACGGCGGCGGCGCGGCGGTTCCAGCGCGACCACAGCACGCGCTCCCCGAGCGGCCCGGCCATGCGGTGCGCCGTGACGAGGAAGACCACCACGCCGACAGCCAGCACGGCGACGCCGACCCAGTACGGCGCCGACGCCCCCACCGGGTGGAGCAGCCCCGCGATCACCGGCGCCGGTGCGGCGAAGCCCCAGCGCACGAGGTTGAACGCGCCGGTGGTCACCCGGCGGTCGGGGTCGCCGAGCGCCAGGGAGAGGTCGGTGAGGATGGCGTTGGCGATGCCCATGAAGACGCCCGCGACCACGAGGACGACGATCGACGCCGCCGTCGGCAGGCCGAGGGCGAGCAGCAGCGTCATCAGGAGCACGCCCCCGACCGCGACGCCGAGGGTCTGCACCGCGCCGATGGTGTGCGCCAGCTTGTGGCCCACCACGAGGATCCCGAACGCCAGCCCGAGGCCCCAGGCCGTGAAGACCAGGCCCAGGGGGACGACGTCGAGCCCCAGGAAGATCGGCGTGTAGCCGAGGATCACGAAGAAGACGAAGTTGTACGTGGCGGTCACGACGGCGAGCGCGAGGAAGGCGGGCTTGCGGAAGAGGCCGAACACCTGGCCGACCTTCAGCGTGGTGGGCTTCGTGGCCGGGTCCTTGAGCCGCGTGATCGAGACCGCCAGCGCCACGATCATGAACAGGCCGCAGGCGAAGAACGGCACGCGCCAGCTGATGCTGCCGAGCAGGCCGCCGATGAGCGGGCCGACGGCGAAGCCGAGGCCCACGCAGGTCTCGAAGATGCCCACCACCCACTCGCGGTCGTTCGCGAGGGAGACGAGCAGCACCATGGCGGTGGCGAAGAACATCGCGTTGCCGAGCCCCCAGAGGCCGCGCAGGGCGGCGAGCTGGCCGATGTTCGTGCTGAGCGCGGCGAGGATGGCGGCCACCGCGACGAGGGAGACGCCCGCGCCGAGGATCTTCTTGTAGCCGAACCGTCCGGTGGCGAGCACGGCGGGGATCATGCCGACGGCCATCACCGCGATGTAGGCGGTGAACAGGAGCTCGATCTGCCACGTCGTGGCGCCGATCTCCTCGCCGATGACCGGCAGGATCGGGTCGACGACGGCGATGCCGGCGATGGCGAAGAACGCGGTCAGCGCGGTGGCGTAGATGGCGGTCTTGTTCGGTTCGTTGCGTCTGGCGGGCACTGGCTCCTCGATCCCCCGCGGCGAACCGCGGGCCTCGGACGTCTCGGGACGGGTTCCGCCCCCGGTGCGCGTCGTGCGCCGGCGAGCCGTCGGCCCGCGGTCGTCGGAGGCAGATACCTGCATCACGCAGATAACTTCCTGTATCATACACCTATGACCGCTGCCCTGGGAAACAGTTCTCCCGACCAGGCGCCCGCCGACGACCGCGGCGGCGACGGCACGAGCGTCCTCGCCCGCGTCGAGCTCGGCCTGGCCCAGCTGCTGCGACGCGCCGAACGCACCGGGGCCGCCACGAGCGAGGGCACTCCCGTCCTCGACCGGTCCGGGTACCTGCTCCTGCACGCGCTGCACGAGGGCGGGCCCCAGCACGTCCGCACGCTGGCCGAACGGCTGGGCCTCGACGCGTCCACGGTCACCCGCCAGGTCGTCGCGCTCGAGCGCGCCGGCCACGTACGCCGGTCCCGCGATCCGCACGACGGGCGCGCCGTCGTCGTCGAGGCCACCGAGGACGGGCTCGACGCGTGGGCCGCGCAGCGCCACCGTCGTGGCGCCATGTACGCCACGGTCCTCGACTCCTGGTCCCTCGACGACCGGGCGCTCCTGGCAGACCTCGTCGAGCGGCTCAACTTCGACCTCGACGCCTACAAGCGCTCGACGTAGCGCCTGCTGACGCTTCCCGAGCGGGAAGCGTCAGCAGGCGCTACGTCGAGCCCGCCCGGGATCTGCCGTGGGCAGATGCGCTCCCGGCAGATCTCGCCACCTCGGCGGCGTCCGCGGGCGCACGGTGGACGCATGAGCACACCGACACCCACCGGAACCTTCGACGACCAGCTCGCCGCACGGCTGCTCCACCAGCGCATCGTCGTCGTCGGCAGCGAGATCGACGACGCCGTCGCCAACCGCGTCACCGCCCAGCTCCTGCTGCTGTCCGCGGAGGACCCACGGGCCGACGTCGCCCTGTACATCAACTCCCCCGGCGGCTCCGTCTCGGCCGGGCTCGGCGTCTACGACACGATGCGGCTGCTGCCGAACGACGTCGTGACGGTCGGCGTCGGGTTCGCCGCGAGCATGGGCCAGTTCCTGCTCACCGCCGGCACGAAGGGCAAGCGGTACGCCCTGCCGCACACCCGCGTGATGATGCACCAGCCGTCCGGCGGCATCGGCGGCACCGCCGTCGACATCGCCATCCAGGCGGAGAACCTCGAGCACACCAAGCGCGTGATGCACGAACTCACCGCCCAGCACACCGGCCGCACCGTCGAGCAGGTCGCCGCCGACAGCGACCGGGACCGCTGGTTCACCGCCGCCGAGGCGCTCGAGTACGGCATGGTCGACCGGATCGTCGAGTCCGTCGAGGACGTACGGCCCGCCGCGAGCGGTCGGAAGGCGGGGCTGTGATGAACGAGCGGATGCAGGGCTACACCATCCCGAACGTCGTCGAGAGGACGCCGCTGGGCGAACGGTACTCCGACGTCTTCAGCCGCCTCCTGCGAGAGCGCATCATCTTCCTCGGCACCGAGATCGACGACGGCGTCGCGAACGTCGTCATGGCGCAGCTCCTGCACCTGGAGTCCGAGGCGCCCGAGCAGGAGATCGGCCTGTACCTCAACTCTCCCGGCGGCTCCGCGACCGCGATGGCCGCCATCTACGACACGATGCAGTTCGTGCGGTGCGACGTCGCCACCACCTGCATGGGCCAGGCGGCGTCCGCGGCCGCGGTGCTGCTCGCCGCGGGCACGCCCGGCAAGCGGTCGGTGCTGGAGCACGCGCGGGTGATGCTGCACCAGCCGTCGTCCCAGGGGCAGGGCACCGTCTCCGACCTGGCGATCCAGGCCCGCGAGGTGCTGCGCCTGCGCGCCGAGACGGAGTCGCTCCTCGCGAGGCACACCGGGCAGACGACGGAGCGGCTGCGCGCCGACACCGACCGCGACCTCGTGCTCTCCGCCGCCGAGGCGGTCGAGTACGGCGTCGCGGACGCCGTCGTCACGTCGCGCAAGGCGCCGGCAGCGGCGGCCGCGTAGGCGCCGAGGGCCCGTTCCAGACGTGCAGGTCAGGCGATCTGCACGATCCAGCAGAGGTCGGTCGCGGCCATGGCGGCATCTGTCGCTGTGGTGGCGGATCGCCCCACGGCTGCGTCCGACGCGCGCCGTGGGGCCCGACCGGCGCCGGCGGCGATGCTGGACCGACTGGTCCACTATCGGTAGGATCACCCCGTGCCACGTCCACGTCAGTTCGATGAAGAGCGCGTGCTGTCGGCCGTGCAGGCGGCGTTCTGGGACAAGGGGTACGCAGGCACGTCGCTCGAAGATCTCCTGGTGGCCAGCGGGCTCGGCAAAGGGAGCCTGTACGGAGCATTCGGAGACAAGAAGAGCTTGTTCCTGCGCGTGCTGCGCATGTACGACGAGGCCAACGATCAGATGCTGCGCAGGCGGCTCGAGCACGCCGAGCGCGGCGTCGATGTCATCCGGGGCTTCATGACAGGGCCCGTGCGCGACCCCAGTGGCGAGCAGGCCCGCCGGGGTTGCCTGCTCGCCAACACGGCGATGGAGCTGTCGGTGAGCGTCGCCGAGGTGGCCGCGGAGGCGCGGCACAGCTACGCCTCGACCACTGCCGTGCTGGCCGACGCGGTACGACGAGCGCAGCGTGAGGGCGACGTGGCGCCCCGTCTCGACCCGGACGTCACCGCCCGCGCGGTGCTGGCCGGTCAGCTCGGACTGATCGTGCTCGGTCGAGTCGGCCAGGATCCGGCCGCGCTGTCGGCCATGGCCGAGGCCCTGCTCGCCGGCCTGCTGCCTGCGTCCTGAGCCCCTCCCACAGTGGTGCGCGACACAGTGCCACCCTGGTTATTGACCGCGCGGTCCATATAGGGCAAGTTATGGACCGTACGGTCAACAATCTGGGACGGGAGTTGTCATGAAGGCGCTGGAGGACAAGGTCGCGGTCGTGACCGGGGCGAACGCGGGTATCGGGCTCGCGATCGCGCGGGCCTACCGCGCCGAGGGGGCGCGGGTGTTCGTCGTCGGTCGTCGCCAGGCGCAGCTCGACGAGGTCGAGGCCGAGCTCGGGCCTGAGGTCACCGGGATTCGCTGCGACGTCGGTCGACTCGACGACCTCGACCGGCTCTACACGACCGTCGCCGAGCAGGCGGGCCGGATCGACATCCTGGTGGCCAACGCGGGGATCGGGATCCTTGCCCCGCTGGGCGAGATCACCGAGGAGCAGTTCGACGCCATGTTCACGACCAACGTCAAGGGCTCGCTGTTCACCGTGCAGAAGGCGTTGCCGCTGTTGTCGGCGGGGGCGTCGATCATCGTCACCGGGTCGACGGCGGGCTCGCGCCCCGAGCCCTACCTGCCCGTGTACGGGGCGACCAAGGCCGCGATCCGCAACCTGGTCCGCGGGTTCGCCCACGACGCCGGGGCGCGTCAGTACCGGATCAACGTACTCTCGCCCGGCGGTACCCGTACGCAGGGTCTGCAGGAGCTGGTCCCACCCGACGAGCTCGCTGCCGCTGAGGCCACGGTCCCGCTCGGCCGACTGGCCGAACCGGAGGAGATCGCCGCGGCAGCCGTCTTCCTGGCCTCCGACGCGTCCAGCTACGTCAACGGCTCGGAGCTCGCCGTGGACGGCGGCTCCGCCCAGGTCTGAGGCACGCGAGCGCACCACGCCGCACCAGCCGCGGCGGCCCTCTCACGCCGCCAGGACGACGGCGCCGCGGTCCGTCGCGCCGGGACCGCCGGCACGCACGCGGTGCGTGGCGCCCGGGCGGTCGGCGACGGAGGTCAGGGTGCGCACGCCGCGCTCCTCGCTCACCGCGGCGAGCGTGGCGTGCGCCTGCCCGACGAGGTCGACGAGCCGGATGTCGAGCGCGCCGCAGACGGCCGCCAGCACCTCGGACGACGCCTCCTTGCGGCCGCGCTCCACCTCGGACAGGTAGGCGGTGGACATGCGGGCCGCGGCGGCGACCTCCTGCAGCGTCCGGCCCTGCCGCAGGCGGGCACGCCGCAGGATCGCTCCGACCAGGTGCCGCAGCAGCGGCTCGCGCACGTGCTCCATGTCACGTCACGCTACCCGGGAGGCCTCCGCGGGTGCGGTGCCGGGCACTGCCGTTCCGCTACCGGCAGAAGGCGGCACGGCGCGGCCGGGCCGTGGCGCACGCCGCCGCGTGCTGCCCAGCAGCACGCCGCCGACGACGAGGACGGCGCCGGCGCCCTCGCCGGGCGTGACGGTCTCGCCGAGGACCAGCCAGGCCGCCGTCATCCCGACCACCGGCACGAGCATGGAGAACGGCCCGACGACGCCGGCGGGGTGGCGGGCCATGAGCCAGGTCCACACGCCCGAGCCGAGGATGGTGCCGATCAGCACCGTGTAGGCGAGGCCCAGGAGGGCGGGCACCGCGGCGGGGTCGTCGAACGACGTGAGCGATTCGCCGATCGCGGCGGGGCCCTCGACGAGCAGCGAGACGGCCAGCATGGGCAGCGGGGGGACCACAGACATCCACAGCGTGAGCCGCAGGGGGCTGGTGGGCTTCGCCTGCCGGTTGCAGACGTTGCCGATCGCCCAGCCGAAGGCGCCCGCGAGGGTGAGCAGGAACGGCAGGACGGTGGCGTTCTCGGCCCGCTGCCACGCCACCAGGGTCAGGCCCCCGACGGCGACGAGGATGCCGAGCACCTGGCGCCCGCTCACCCGCTCGCGCAGGAACGTCGCGCCGAGGATCACCGTGAAGGGGCCCGACATCTGCAGCACCAGGGAGGCCAGGCCCGCGGGCATGCCGGACGCCATCCCCCAGTACAGGAAGGCGAACTGCAGGGTGCCGAACCCGAGGCCGTAGCCGACGAGCCAGCGCACCGGCACCTGCGGCCAGGGGACGAACAGGACCGTCGGGACGGCGATGAGCGCGAAGCGCAGCGCGACGAGGAACATCGGCGGGAAGTGGCCGAGCGAGGCGTCGATGGCGAGGAAGTTCAGTCCCCACATCACGGCGACGGCGACGGCGAGAAGGCGGTGTCGTGCGGGCATGGCTCCACCCTCGGCCGCGCTGCCGTGAAGCACAAGCGAAATGTTGTTCACGATCCTTGTAGGGTGCCTTCATGGACGTGAGGCATCTCGAGCTCCTGCGCGAGCTCGCCGACCGCGGCAGCGTCACCGCCGTCGCCGCCGCCACCCACCGCACCCCGTCCGCCGTCTCCCAGCAGCTCAAGACGGCGCAGCGCGAGGCCGGCATGGCGCTCGTCGAGCCCGCCGGGCGCGGCCTGCGTCTCACCGAAGCCGGACGGCTGCTCGCCGAGGGCGGGGCGACGGTCGCGGCCGCCGTCGCGCAGGCACAGGCCCGTTGGGACGCCTACCGGGGCGAGCCCGCCGGCGAGGTGAGTATCGCCTCCCTGCCCAGCGCGGCCACGTTCCTCCTCCCGGGCGTGCTGCGCGAGCTCGCCGGCACCGCCCTGACCCTGCGGGTGGACGACGTCGACATCGCCGAGGCCGAGTACGGCCCCCTCGCCGCCGACCACGACGTGGTCGTCGCGCACAGCCTCACCAGCGTCCGCCCGGCGGGCTCCGACGGGCTCACCGTCGTCCCGCTCGCCCGCGAGCCCCTCGACATCGCGATGGCGTCCGACCACCCGCTCGCCCACCAGGACGTGGTCCGCGCGGCCGACCTCGTGGACCACACCTGGATCGGCGTCCCCGTCGGCTACCCCTTCGACACCGTCCGCCTCGCCGTCGAGCAGGCCACCGGCGCCGAGCTGCGGCTCGCCCAGCGGCTGCGCGACAACCGGCTCATCGAGGCGCTCGTCGCCGCCGGCGACAGGATCGCCGTCCTCCCCCGGTTCACGACGCCCACCGGCGGCGGCCTGGTGCTGCGCGAGCTCGTCGACGTCGCGTCCGCCCGGCACGTCTCCGCCGTCATGCGCCCCGACCGCGCGGAGCGGCTCGCCGTCCGCCACGTCGTCGAGGCGCTGCGCCGCGCCGGCGCCCGCGCCACCTGAAGGGCACGGGCGCCGACCCGCGGGGCTCACTGCGCCGGGGTCACGTCACGACTCGACACCGAACTGGACGAGCGAGGCCCCCACGGCCACCGCACGAACGCGCCCGCCATGACGATGGCAAGGAACGTGACCCTCGCGCCGAAATCGTCAAGAGCGCCCGACAGGAGCACGACGGCGATCGCGGCTGCTATCACTGCCAGAGCCACCAGGTCGACCCACCACCTTCGCCGCGCTCGGGCCCACGAGGCCGCGGCGGCGCCGACAAGCGCACAGAGCAGCGCGATCACGTAGGGCATCATCGGCAGTTCCCGTCGTGCGGAGTGGGTGCCCATGTTGCGAGCGGAGACAAGTCCCGGGTCAACACACCCGCAGACAGTATCCGGCGCAGTAGGCGCGGCGAACGAATGATGCGATCCGAGACGAGCCGGCGTGTCCCCACGCAGACAACCTCCCCGGACGTCGCCGCTAGACACCCATCATCCGGCTCCAGGTCCGCTCGGCGGCGTCGAGCCGCTCACGGGCGGCGCGGTACTTCTCGATGTCGACGCCCTCGGTGCTGGGGTCGTCGAGGACCCGGGCCAGGGCGTCGGCAGCCTCGCTGTACTCCTTGGTGACGTTCGCGTCCATCGAGCCACCGTCCCGCACCCCCGGGGGCCACGCCAGCGCGCGGGACGAGCACGCCACGGCGGACGCTCCTGGCGCCGGGTGCCCCCGCCCGGGTTCGAACCGGGACTGTGCCGGGTTTAAGCCGGCTGCCTCTGCCAGTTGGGCTACGGGGGCGGGACGCGAACGGGCGGCCCCGGTCGGCGGCCCGCCCTCGTCCGGCACCTCACGGTACCGAGCGGGAGCGGGAACGCCGGCCGGGGCCGCCCGTCGACGGCGTGGGCGCGTCAGCCCTTGGCGGCCCTGGCCGCGGACGACTCCGCCTTCTGCTCGACCTTCGTCGAGGAGCCCTTCGGCGGCACGGACGCCTGGCGGAACTCGTCGCGCGGGTCGTGCAGAGAGCCGAGGGAGACGATCTCGCGGCCCATGACGGCCTGCCCGATCCAGCCGACCATGATGCGGAGCTTGCGGTTGCCGGTCGGCATCGCCATGACGTGGTAGCCGCGGTGGGCGAGCCACGCGAGCGGACCGCGCAGCTTGAGGAAGCCGAACAGCTCCGCCACGCCCTTGTACAGGCCGAGCGACGCGACGACGCCGACGCTCTTGTGCTTGTACTCCTCGACGGGCTGGCCCTTGAGCTGGGCGACCATGTTGTCCGCGAGCTGCGTCGCCTCGCGGATCGCGTGCTGCGCGTTGGGCGGGCAGAACTGGCCCGGGTTGAGCACGTCCGGCACGGCGGCGCAGTCGCCCGCGCCCCACGCGTCCGGCACGACCTCGCCCGTGCCGTCCTCGCCCATGGTCGCGACCTGCAGGGTCGGCAGCACGGTCAGGCGGCCCATCTTGTCGACCGGCAGGTCGGAGTGGTCCTTGATGACCGGGTTCGCCTTGACACCCGCGGTCCACACGATCGTCTCGGTGTCGAACTCGACGCCCGTCGAGGTGACGACGTGGCCGCCCTCGCAGGAGGACAGGAACGTGTTGAGGTGGAACTCGATGCCGCGCTTCTTCATCTCCTCGAGCGCCCACAGGCCCATGGGCTCGGAGACCTCCGGCAGGATGCGGCCGGCGCCCTCGATCATCACGAAGCGCAGGTCCTCGGGGTCGATCGTCGGGTAGTTGCGCGTCGCGTAGCGCGCCATGTCCTCGATCTCGGCGAGGGCCTCGATGCCCGCGAACCCGCCGCCCACGAACGTGAAGGTCAGCATCCGCTTGCGCAGGTCGGCGTCCCAGGTGGAGGACGCGACGTCCATGCGGTTGAGCACGTGGTTGCGGACAGCGATGGCCTCCTCCACGTTCTTGAAGCCGATCGCGTTCTCCGCGAGGCCCGGGATGGGCAGCGTGCGCGACACGGAGCCGAGGCCGACGACGAGCTGGTCGTAGGAGACCTCGTAGTCCGGCCCCTCCTCGGGGTGGATCGTGATCTTCTTGTCGCCGTGCGCGACGCCCACGACCTTGCCCTGGAGCACGTCGATGCCCTTGAGGGCGCGGCGGTGCGGGGCGACGACGTCACGCGCGTCGATCGAGCCGGCGCCGGCCTCGGGCAGGAAGGGCGCGTACGTCATGTACGGGCGCGGGTCGACGACGACGATCGCCGCCTCGCGCTTCCCGAGCTTCTTGCGCAGGCGGCGCGCGACGTACAGGCCGACGGACCCGCCGCCGAGGACCACGACACGAGGCACCTTGCGGGGCTTGGGCGTCGGCGCGGGCGCGTCCTGGGCATGGGTGTCCGACGACAGAACGTTCTGAGGCATGCCCTCAGTCTACGACCGCGTTCCGGGCCCGCAGACCGGCCGTCCACGGTGCGGTCCGCCACACCCCTGGTCCCGGGCGTCGCCGCAGCTCAGCGCACACGACGTCGGGCCGGTGTCAGGCGAGGGAGAGCGCGATGCCGTCGAGGATGTCGCTCTCGCTCGTCACGACCTGCGTCAGCGACCCGCCCACGGCGGCGACGTCGTCGCGCACCCGCGCCACGACCTGCGACCAGACGAGGGCGCCGGCGCCGATGACGTCCGCGCGGCCGGGGTGCATGAACCCGAGCTCGAGGCGCTGCTCGCGGGTGCGGTGCAGCAGGTCGTCGCAGGCGGACAGCACGGCGTCGACGTCGAGGACGGCGCCGTGCACCCGCTCGCGGCGGTACTCGGGCAGCGCGAGGGCGTGCGCGGTCACGGACGTCACGGACCCGGCGAGCCCGACGAGGGTCGCGGTCCGGCCGAACGGTACGGTCCGCGCCGCGTGGTCGAGGGCGGCCCGGACGTCGTCGCGCGCGGCCTGCTCCTCGGCGGCGGCGGGCGGGTCGGAGTGCAGGTGCCGCTCCGTCATCCGCACGGATCCGACGTCGAGGGACAGCGCCGTCTCGGGCGCGTCCGTGCCGAGGACGAGCTCCGTGGACCCGCCGCCCAGGTCGACCACGAGGTACGGGCCCGGGTGCCGGTCGGCGACGCCCGCCGTCGCCCCGCGGAACGACAGCGCGGCCTCCTCGTCGCCGGAGACGACCTCCGGGTCGACGGCGACGGCGGCGCGGACGCCGTCGGCGAACTCCTGCCGGTTGCGCGCGTCGCGGGTGGCCGACGTGGCGACGAACCGCACGCGGGTCGCGCCCGCCTCGGCGATCACCTTCGCGTACTCCCGCGACGCCTCCAGGGTGCGGGCGAGCGCCTCCGGGGCGAGCTCGCCGGTGCGGTCCACGCCCTGCCCGAGGCGCACGATGCGCAGCTGCCGGTCGACCTCGGTCATGGTGCCGTCGGGGCCGACGTCCGCGACGAGGAGCCGGATGGAGTTGGTGCCGCAGTCGATGGCGGCGACCCGGGTGGTGTCGGAAGGGATGGGGCGTTCGGTCACGCGGTCACCCTCTCACCCGCCACCGACCATGCGCTTCCCGGGTGCCGAACATGTGGTTGGTCCGGGATTCGACGAACGAATCCCGGACCAACCACATGTTCGGCACCTCGGAAGGGCATGGTCAGCAGGTGCAGCGGTCGGGGCGCCACTGGTCGCGGACCAGCGCCAGGGCCTCGTCGCCGAGCGGGTTGACGCCCGGGCCGGCGGCCAGGGCGTGCCCCATGAGCACGTGGACGCACTTGACGCGCGTGGGCATGCCGCCGGCGGAGATGCCGTCGATCTCCTCGACGTGGCCCAGCTCGGCGCGCTGCGCGAGGTAGTGCTCGTGCGCGCGCCGGTAGGCCGCGGCGAGCTCGGGGTCCTCGCCGAGCCGCTCCGTCATCTCGCGCATCACGCCCTGCGCCTCCAGGCGCGATGCCGCCGCGACCGCCCCCGGGTGCGTGAGGTAGTACGTCGTCGGGAACGGCGTCCCGTCGGGCAGCCGCGGCGCGGTGCGCGCCACCAGCGGCCGGCCGCAGACGCAGCGCGCGGCGATGCCGACGACGCCGCGCGGGGGCCGGCCGAGCTGCTCGGCGAGCACCTCCAGGTCGCGGTCGGTGACGGCGGTCGGGTCGGTGCCGTCGTCGGCGGCGCGGGCGGGGGTCGGGTCGGTCACGACGGCTTCCTCGGGTGGGCGCGGGCTGGGCAGCCCCCATTGTCCCCCGGCGCCGGCCACCCGGCGGCGCCGCGCGGTGTCGCGGCCGTCACCACTCCGCGAACGAGCCGTCGGCGTGCCGCCACACCGGGTTGCGCCACCGGTGCCCGACGGCGGCCCGCTCGCGCACGTAGTCCTCGTCCACCTCGATGCCCAGGCCGGGGCCGCGCGGGATCTCGACCGACCCGCCGGAGTACGCGAACACCGACGGGTCGACGAGGTAGTCGAGCAGGTCGTTGGACGTGTTGTAGTGGATGCCCAGGCTCTGCTCCTGGATCACCGCGTTGTACGCGACGGCGTCGAGCTGCAGGCAGGCGGCGAGCGCGACCGGGCCGAGCGGGCAGTGCGGCGCGACGGCGACGTCGTACGCCTCGGCCATGGCCGCGATCTTGCGCACCTCCGTGATGCCGCCCGCGTGCGACAGGTCGGGCTGGATCACGTCGACGACGCCGGAGGCCAGCACGTCCCGGAAGTCCCAGCGCGAGTAGAGCCGCTCCCCCAGCGCGACCGGCGTCGCCGACGCCCGCAGCACGTCCGCGATCCCGCCGACGTGCTCGGAGAGCACCGGCTCCTCCACGAACATCAGGTGGTAGGGCGCCAGCGCGTCCAGCAGCACCCGCGCCATCGGCCGGTGCACGCGGCCGTGGAAGTCGACGCCGATGCCGACGTCGGGCCCGACGGCCTCGCGCACCGCGGCGACGTTCGCCACCACGCGCTCCACCTTGTCCCGGGTGTCGAGGTACTGCAGCTCCTCGGGGCCGTTCATCTTCACCGCCGTGAAACCCCGCCCGACGGCCTCGACGGCCGCCGCCGCCGTCTCGGCGGGGCGGTCGCCGCCGATCCACGAGTAGACCTTGATCCGGTCGCGCACCCGCCCGCCCAGGAGCTCGTGCACGGGAGCGCCGTGCGCCTTGCCGGCGATGTCCCAGAGCGCCTGGTCGATCCCCGCCAGGGCGCTCATGTGGATCCCACCGCCGCGGTAGAACCCGGACCGGTACAGCACCGTCCAGTGGTCCTCGATCCGGCGCGGGTCCTTGCCGACCAGGTAGTCGGCCAGCTCGTCGACGACGGCGGCCACGCTCGCGGCGCGGCCCTCCAGGATGGGCTCGCCCCAGCCCACCAGTCCCGTGTCCGTCTCGATCTTGAGGAAGAGCCAGCGGGGCGGGACGGCGAACGTCGTCAGCGAGGTGATCTTCACGGTGTCCTTCTCTGCTCGTCGTGGTGGCTCAGCGGGTGTGCTCGGTCCATGCGCGCACGAGCGCGGCGGCCCGGTCGGCGACGCCGGCCGGGGCGTCGCCGGGCCGGTACAGGGCCGTGCCGACGCCGGCGCCGTCGGCGCCGGCACGGGCCCACGCGCCCAGGGTGGTCTCGTCGACCCCGCCGACGGGCACGAGCCGCGTCCCTGCCGGTAGCACGCTCGCCCACGCGCGCATCCCGGACGTCCCCACGGTCGTGGCGGGGAAGATCTTCACGGCGGTGGCGCCGGCGTCCAGGGCGGCGAACGCCTCGGTGGGCGTCGCGGCGCCCGGGTAGCTCTCCAGGCCCCGGCGGACGGTCTCGGCGATCACGTCGGGGCGGGTGTTCGGGGAGACGACGAGCGAGGCGCCGGCGTCCGCGGCCCGCCGCACGTCGTCGGCCGTGAGCACGGTGCCCGCGCCGACGCGGGCGTCCGGGCCGGTGGCGGCGCGGATCCGGCGCACGGACTCGCACGGGTCGGGCGAGTTGAGGGGCACCTCGACGGCGTCGAACCCGGCGTCGAGGACGACGGTCGCGACGGCGGCCGCCTCGGTCGGCGTGACGCCGCGCAGGATGGCGACGAGCCCGGTCGCGGGCGTGGTCATGGCTGGTCCTCCGGGTGGGGTGCAGCGGGGGTGCGGGCGGCGGGCGGAGCGGGAACGAGGCCCGCGCCGAGGGCGACGTGCCACAGGCCACGGACCGCGACGTCGCCGTCGAGCGCCCGCACCGCCGCACCGTGCCGTTCCAGGGCGCGGCGATACCGGGCGACGACGGGCCCCTCCCCGCCGACGGCGACCTCGTCCGCCGGAGCCGTGCGCAGCGCGTGCCGCACCTCGGAGCCCACGAGCAGCCCCGAGAGGTGATCGGCCACGTCCGACGGCGCCAGCCGGCCGGCCTGGACCCGGGTGCGCGCGCCGAAGAGCAGCGTGAGGAGCCCGGCGTCGTCGCCGCGCTCGGCCTCGACGTCGAGCGCGCGGTCGAACGCGGGCGACGGCGCGTCGCCCGGAGAGCCGTCGGCGAGCCGCGACAGCACGCTGTCGCGCAGCAGCAGGCCGTAGACCTCGCCCGTCATGGCGGTGGAGAAGCCCGTGACCCGGGCGCCGTCCAGCCGCACCCACTTGGTGTGCGTGCCGGGGAGCACCACGGCCCGCGGCGGGTCGGCGCCCCCGGCGACCGCGCCCAGCAGCTGCACCTCCTCGCCGCGCAGCACGTCCGGGTCGGGCCCCGTGACCCGCAGCCCCGGCACCAGGTGGACGACGCCTCCCGCGACGTCCGCGGCGCCGTCGGCCGACGCGTCGACCGGCAGGGCGACCAGCCCGTCCGCCAGGTCCCCGAGGTCGGCCGGTACGTCCAGGTAGCCGGCGTCGGCCCAGCCGTGGTCGCTGCCCGCCATGCCGGCGCACACCACCGGCAGGCCGGGGTGCGTGCCGAACCAGTGCCCGCACCGGCGGGCGAACGTCCCGGCGAACGCGGCGGCGCGCTCGCCCGCCGTGCGCGCGCCCGCGGAGGTGCGCAGGGAGCCGTCGGGCGAGCGGACCTCGTCGAGCACGCGCCCGTCGCGGTCCAGGAGCCAGCCGCGGAACGTCGTCGTGCCCCAGTCCAGGGCGACGAGCGCGGCGCCGCGGGGGTGCACGTCGTCGGCCATGGACGGGACGCTAGGCCGCCGGCCACGACCGACCGCCACACTTCCCGATTATCGGGATAACGTCAGGGGATGGACGGCCCGCCGGACAGCCCGCCCGCGGGCACCCAGACCCTGGCGCGCGGCCTCGCCGTCGTCGGGGCCGTCGCGCGCGGGCACGACCGGCTGCGCGACGTCGTGGCGGCCACGGGTGTCGGCCGCAGCACCACGCACCGCCTGCTGCAGCTCCTGGTCGGTGCCGGGTACCTGCGCCGGTCCGGCGAGGGCCGGTACTCGCTCGGCCCCGTGCTCATCGAGCTCGGGTACCAGGCCCTGCAGGAGAACCCCGTCACCGTGGCCGCGGCGCCCGTGCTGCGCGACCTGGCCGCGCGGGTGCACGCCACCGTCCACCTCGCCGTCGAGGACCGCGGCCAGGTGCTCTACCTCGACAAGCTCCCCGGCCCCGACGGCGCGGCGATGCGGTCCGTGGTCGGGCACCGGATGCCGCTCACCCGCACGGGCATCGGCAAGGCCCTGCTGCTCGACTCCCCCGGCCGGTGGCGGGAGCGGTTCACGGCCGAGCGCCGGGCCGCCGACCCGCCCGCACCGGACGTCCTCACCCCGGACGGGTTCGTCGCCGTGATGAGCGAGGCCGCCCGCCGGGGCGTGGCCTACGACCTGGAGGAGAACGAGGCGGGCATCCTGTGCGTCGCCGCGCCCGTGCGCGACGCGACCGGCGCCGTCGCCGCCGCGATCAGCGTCTCCGCCGCGCGCCCGTCCATGCCGCCCGAGCGCCTCGACGCGCTGGCCCCCGTGGTCCTGCGCGCCGCGCGCCGCATCGAGGAGGGGCTGGCCCACCCACCCAGGTCACCGGCCTGACCCGGCCGGGCCGTCCGCGACCTGCACCGACTCCCACACCGACTGGTACCACGGCACGTCGGGGTCGCCGGCGGTGCCCACCGGCCCGGCGTCGACGGCCTGACCCGTGACGGGGTCGACGTCGGCCGCGCCCACCGCATCCGGGTCGATGACGCGCCACACCTGGTCGGACGGCATGACGAAGCTGAGGCGCGAGCGGGCCTGCTCCTCCACGTACGAGCGGTCGTCCCACCGGGCGAGCTCCTCGGTCAGCCGCTCCTGCTCGGCCTCGTGGGCCGCCAGCTCGGCACGCAGGTCGTCGAGCTCGCCCGCCTGCTGCACCGCCCCCCGCAGGGTCGGCAGCAGCAGCACCACGGCCAGCAGCACGACGACCGACAGCACCAGCAGCCGGACGGTCAGCACCTCCGGCAGCACCAGCCCGTAGCGGCTGCGGCGGCGGTCCTCGCGGGCCGGACCGCTCGGGCGGCGCGACCCCCGGCGGTCCGCCGCGCCCTTGCCGGAGGAGCCGCGCGACGCCCCCGCCTTCGACGACGACTTCGCGCCCGCCTTCGCCGGCTTCTTCGGCGACGGCCGGCCCCCCGACGTCGACGCCGGCCGCGCGGGCGGGGCGCCCACCGACCCGTTCGCCGTCGTCGTGGGGCGCGCCGCCGACCCGCGCGACGTCGTCCCGCGCGCACCGGACGGTCGCGACGCCGGACGGCGGGACGAGGGCGGGGTGGGACGGCGGGAGGGCACGTGACGATTCTGCCGACCCGCGCCGCCCCGGCCGTGGACCGCCGTCGGCGCGCCCGGACACGGGAGCCGATCGCGTCGGCAGGTCGCGTTCCGGTCGGCAGTCCGGACTGCCGCGGTGATGTCGTGCCCCGGGGACGACGACGGCCGGCCGCCCCCCAGGAGGGAGCGACCGGCCGCCGTCGACCGTGGGACGGTGTCAGCCCTGGAAGCGCGGGAACGCGCTGCGGCCGGCGTAGCGGCCGGCGTCGTCGAGGGCCTCCTCGATGCGCAGGAGCTGGTTGTACTTGTTGATGCGCTCGCCGCGGGCGGGGGCGCCGGTCTTGATCTGGCCGGCGTTCGTGGCCACGGACAGGTCCGCGATCGTGGTGTCCTCGGTCTCGCCGGAGCGGTGGGAGGTCATCGTCGTGAAGCCGTTGCGCTGCGCGAGGGTCACGGCGTCGAGGGTCTCGGTGAGCGTACCGATCTGGTTGAGCTTGACCAGCAGCGAGTTCGCCGACCTGCGCTCGATGCCCTTGGCCAGGCGCTCCGGGTTGGTGACGAACAGGTCGTCGCCGACGATCTGCACCTTGTCGCCGATGCGCTGCACGAGGGCGCTCCAGCCCTCCCAGTCGTCCTCGGCCAGCGGGTCCTCGATGGAGACCAGCGGGTAGTCCGCGACGAGCTGCTCGTAGTACTCGATCATCTCCGCGGCCTGGAGGGACTTGCCCTCGAAGGAGTACTTGTCGTCGTCGAAGAACTCCGTGGACGCGACGTCCAGGGCGAGCGCGACGTCGGTGCCCGGCGTGTAGCCGGCCTTCTCGATCGCGGTGATGATGAGGTCGAGCGCGGCGCGGTTGCTCGGCAGGTTCGGGGCGAAGCCGCCCTCGTCACCGAGACCGGTGGCCAGGCCCTCGGACTTCAGCACCTTCTTCAGCGCGTGGTAGACCTCGGCGCCCGTGCGCAGGGCCTCCTTGAAGGAGTCCGCGCCGATCGGCGCGATCATGAACTCCTGGATGTCCACGTTCGAGTCCGCGTGGGACCCGCCGTTGAGGATGTTCATCATCGGCACCGGCAGCACGTGGGCGTTCGGGCCGCCGACGTAGCGGAACAGGTCCAGGCCCGCGCTCTTCGCCGCCGCCTTCGCGACGGCGAGCGAGACGCCCAGGATCGCGTTCGCGCCGAGCTTCGCCTTGTTCGGGGTGCCGTCCAGCTCGATGAGCGTCTGGTCGATGATGCGCTGCTCCTCGGCGTCGTAGCCGATGAGCTCCGGGGCGATGTCGTCGATGACGGCGTTCACGGCGCCCTCGACGCCCTTGCCCAGGTAGCGGTCGGAGGCGTCGTCGCGACGCTCCACCGCCTCGAAGGCACCGGTCGAGGCGCCCGAGGGGACGGCCGCACGGGCGAAGGTGCCGTCGTCCAGCGCGATCTCCACCTCGACGGTGGGGTTGCCGCGCGAGTCGAGGATCTCGCGTGCTCCAACGGCTTCGATGCTTGCCACGGGTGCTCCTTCAGACGGGACCGCGGGCGACCGCGCGACCAGGCCCGGGCGGAGGTGCCCGGGGCCGCTGACGCCCGCGACGGTGCTGGGTTGACGCCCCCACCCTAAACCGGCGGCCCGGTACCGGTGCCCGTGACCGCTCAGCGGTCACCACTCCCGCTAGCGTGGGGTCGGTGGACGGGTTCTGGGACTTCGTCGGTTCCTTCTGGTGGCTGGTGTTCCCGCTGAGCGGGATCGTCGGCGGCTGGGTCAAGGGCGCGCAGAAGTGGGACGAGCGGCGTCGTCGCGACAAGATCGAGCTCTACCGCCTCAAGCACGCGGAGAAGGCCGCCGCGGCCGAGGCCGACGAGGCGCTCACCAGCGAGATCGAGCGGGTCACGGCCGAGCACGACGACACCGAGCGCCGCTGGCTCGACTACGAGCTCGACCCCTTCAAGGTGCTCGAGTACCCCGTCATGACCGACATGCGCGAGCAGGTCACCATCGCGTACCACCGCGCGCGCCGCGACGCCGGGTCGCTGCGCCCCGACGACCCGCGGGAGCTGCGCGACCGCCGGCGGCTCGACCGCTATCGCGAGGCGGTCCGCGAGTACCAGGTCGCGTTCGACGTCGCCGAGCGGGAGGCGCGGCGCCGCCGCGCCTCCGATTTCACCCCCGAGGAGCGGCGGGCCCTCGACCGGGCGAAGAAGCTCCTGGCCCTGGCCGACGACGAGGGTGCCACGCACGCCGAGCGGCAGTCCGCGTACCGGCGGGCCACGAAGGAGCTCGAGGGGATCCTCGCGCTGCCCGACGCCGCCACGGAGGCGCTGGAGCAGCGCATCGCGGGTGCGCTCGACGCCGCGCACGACCGCGCCCCGGAACCAGGGGCCCCGCCGCGGCACCGGAGCGACCCCACCTGACGCCGTCGTCCACGGGTGCGGAGACGGGGGCTCAAGCCGTCCCGACCAGCCGCGCCAGCGCGGCCCGCGCCGGGGGTCCCCAGGTGGACTTGCCGCCCGGGCGACCCTCGTCGCCCGCGTGGCCGACGAGGAGGCCGCCCAGCGCGGTGCGCACGGCCCAGCCGCGGGCGCGGCGGCGCGTGGCGTCGTCGGCGGGCTCGCCGTCCGGCCCGCGGTAGGCGGCGTGGAAGCGGTCGAGTGCGCCGTCGGGCAGGAGCGTCCACGCGGACGCGAGGTCGCAGGCCGGGTCGCCCACGCTCAGGTCCCCGAAGTCCACGACACCGCAGAAGGTGCCGTCGACGGTGAGCACGTTGGCCGCGTGCAGGTCGGCGTGCAGCCAGACGGGCGGGCCGGTCCAGGCGGGCGCCGCCACGGCGTCGTCCCACACCGCGCGCACCGCGTCGGCGTCGGGGACCAGCCCGGCCTCGGCGACCTCGGCGATCCCGTCGTCGACGCGGAGGTCGGCCAACGGGCCGCCCCGCCCTGTCCGGGGCGCGTCGTCCGGGACGGGCCGGTGCAGCGCTGACAGGAAGCCCGCGAGGGCGTCGGCGGCCTGCGGGCGGGTGGCGGGGGCGCGGTCGGCGGCGGTGCCCGGCACCCAGGTGGTGACGATCCAGGGGCGAGGGAACGCGGGTGTCGGCTCGCCGAGGCGCTGCGGCACCGGCACCGGGAGCGGCAGGCCCGGGGCGAGCCCGGGGAGCCAGGCGTGCTCCTTGCGCAGCAGGTCGCCCGACCGCTCCGTGGCCCACGGCAGGCGGACGGCCAGGTCGTCGCCGAGCCGCCAGAGCTGGTTGTCCCAGCCGCGCGCGCCCAGCGACACCGGGAGGTCGGCGAGGTCCGGGTGCTGGCCGGCCAGCAGGTCCCGGACGAGGTCGGCGGTGATCTCGACGTCGGTCGTGGTCATGGCCGGACACGGTAGCGGTCCCGGCGCCGTCGACGACCGACGGCGCGGGGGCCACCGAGGTGGGCGCCGGCATCCCGCACCGGCGCCGTCGCCACCCCGGCCGCCGACGGCGCCCCGGCCGGGACGCGGGGAGCGGCCCGGCCCGGACGCCGTCGCACGGCTCAGCGCAGCGGGGTGAAGTCGCGGCTGCCGATGTGCTCCGGCCGCGGCGCGGGCGCCGCGAACGGCTCGGTCAGCGCGTTCTCCACGCTGTTGAACACCAGGAAGATGTTCGAGCGCGGGAACGGCGTGATGTTGTTGCCGGACCCGTGCATGATGTTGCAGTCGAACCACAGGGCCGACCCGGCGGGGCCGGTGAACTGGTCCACGCCGTAGCGGTGGGCCAGGTCCGTGATGGCGTCCTGCGTGGGCACGCCGATCTTCTGCTCCTTCAGCGACGCCTCGTGGTAGTTCTCCGGCGTCTCGCCGACGCACGGCACGTAGCTGCGGTGCGAGCCCGGCATCACCATGAGGCCCCCGTTGTAGGGGTAGTTCGGCGTGAGGGCGATCGAGCAGCTCACCGCGCGCGGGGCGGGCATTCCATCCTCCGCGTGCCACGTCTCGAAGTCGGAGTGCCAGTAGAACCCCGTGCCCTTGTAGCCCGGCATGTAGTTCACCCGCGTCTGGTGCAGGTAGACGTCCGAGCCGAGGAGCTGGCGGGCCCGGTCCAGCAGCCGCGGGTCCCGGCTCAGCGCGTCGATCGCGGAGCTGAGCCTCGTCACCTCGAAGACCGAGCGCACCTCGCCCGACGCCTTCTCCGTGACGACGCGCGGGTCGCCGCGCAGCGACTCGTCGGACGCGAGCCGGTCCAGCTCGGCGGTGTAGCCGGTCACCTCCTCGGGCGTGATGAAGTCCTCGAGGATCGTGAAGCCGCGCTCGGCGTGGGCCTCCAGCGCCGCGGCGTCGAACGGGCCGTCGTCGGCCGTGCCCCACACCGTCGGGTGCTCGCGGGCGATCACCTCGCCCGGCTGCGCGAGCCGCGTCGGGTAGGCGTCCGTCGTCGTCTCGATGGTTGCGGTCATGTCGCTTCCCTTCTCCCGGAAGTTGCCCGGGTTCGTGGTCGTGTCATGCACGCTGCCGGTCCGTCCACCGTCGTCGGCGTGGCCCGGCGCACAGTGGCATGGCTACGCGACCCCTACGACGATGTCAACGCGCGGCTCGCCGCGACGTGGCCCGCGGGACGCCGTCCACGGTGCGCCTGACAGCGCCCCGACGAACCGGCGAGATGTGACCAACGCCACCGTCACGATGAGTTCTGCCGCCGGGAACGGTCGGCCCCGCATGACGACGACACCGACACCCGGCCCGACCACCGTCCCCGAGCTCGCGCGGGACCTCGTCGCGGGGCCGCACCTGGCCCACCTCGCGACGCTCAACCCCGACGGGTCGCCGCACACCGTGCCGCTGTGGGTGGCGTGGGAGGGCGACCGGCTCGCGTTCCTCACCGGCCCGCGGTCGCGCAAGGCGCGCAACATCGACCGGGACCCGCGGGTCGCCGTGTCGGTGGCGCACACCGAGCGGCCGTGGGAGATGGCCTCTCTCTCGGGCCGGGTGGAGTCGGTGCTGGTCGGCGGTGCCGGGTGGGCCGTCGTCGACCGCATCTCCCGCGCCTACACAGGTGCGGACTACCCGCGCGGCGAGGAGCGCATCGCGTTCCTCGTGGACGTCGAGCACGCCACGGCCGCGTCTTTCGGCTGAACCACCGGCGCGGCTCAGCACCGAAGCTGGACATCGCGACCGAGTCGCTGCGACGACTGGTCGATCAGGCACGTGCTGCGCCGCCGTGGCTGAGACATCGATCGTCACCGGTACGCGCGCCAGCAGACGCCGCCTCCGGGCGGTGGCGCTGAGACGGCCGGGGCAGGACACCCTCACGGAAGCCTGATCTCGAGCGCTGCCGGAGCGCCGGCGAGCGATGTCCGTATCAGCGCGCACAGCTCGGCGCGGGTCGCCGTGGTCTCGGCGCCGGGCGCCGACTGCCAGGTGTCCACGGCGGCCCGATGGCCGGCGATCATGGCAGCACACACGAAGCGCGCCGAGAGGTCCGCTCCGGACGTACCGGAGAGCCGCGCCGCGATCGTGTCGACGACCTGCTGCGTCAAGCGTTCGCACACCACCACGCCCGCCGCGTCGATCTCCGGGTGGGTGCCGCCCAGGCGCGCACTCAGCACCGCGAGGCGCTCCCAACCCGGCGGCATCTGCTCGACGGCGTCGACGAGCGCGTCACCCAGAACCGCCAACAGCGGCCCGCTGCGGGCGAGCACCGCATCGAGATCGGTGATCAGGGTGCGCCAGACGTCGTTCAGCGGGGTCAGCGCGAGGTCCTCCTTGCCGTCGAAGTAGCGGAAGAAGCTCCGCTTGGACACCTCGGCCTGGTCGCACAGCCGGTCGACCGTCACTGCGTCGTACCCGTGCTCGGCGAACGCAGGCAGGGCGATCTCCACGAGGCGTTGCCTGCTGCGCGCGATGCGCCGGCTACGGAGCGTGCCGGTCACGGGGTGCGTCTTCATTCCGGCACCCTAGCAAACTGGCACTCAGTGGCACTTGGCATACAGTGGCGAAATGCTCGCATGGACCGTTGACCACACGTCACCCGACCACCTCAGCCTGCGCGAGGTGCCCGACCTCGTACCCGGGCCCCACGACGCGGTCATCCAGGTGCAGGCCTTCGCGCCGAACCATGGCGACCTCGAGGCACTACCGCTACTGCCCGACGGCACGATCCCGGGCTGGGACGCCGCAGGCATCGTCGTGGCCGAGGCAGCCGACGGCACCGGTCCGCGCCTCGGCGAGGTGGTGACATCGCTGGGACCCGACAGCGCTTGGGCACAGCGACGGCTGGTGACCGCCGAGTCCGTGGGTATCGCTCCCGCCGGGGCCGACCCGAACGCCATGAGCGTCGTGCCCGTCGCCGCCACCAGTGCGCTGCGCGGCCTCCGCCGCCTCGGTCCTGTCCTCGGCCGCCGGATCCTGGTGCTCGGCGGGACGAGCGCCGTCGGGCTGTTCGCCGTGCAGCTCGCTGCCCGTGCCGGGGCCGATGTCGTCGCCACCACGAGGAACCCCGCCGCGCGGGAACGGCTGGCCGGTCTCGGCGCGCACGAGGTGGTCGCCTCGCCGTCCGAGCTCAGCGAGGACGTGTCCGGCGTGCTCGACCTGCTAGGCGGCTCCCACCTGGTCCAGGCCTTCGCTCGGCTGGCGCCGGGCGGCACGCTCGTCGCACTGGGGCACGCGGCCGGGGAGGAGGAATTCTTCGGGTACGGGGACCTGTTCGGCGACGCCGGGCGGCACGACCGCTCCCTGACGACGTTCTTCCTCGGGGCCGAGATCGCTCTCGGCCCCGACATGACGTGGCTCGCGACCGAGATCCGTTCGGGGCGGCTCGATCCTGTGGTCACGGCCGTCAGGCCGTGGCACGAGCTCCCCGACGTTTTCACGGCCGGAACGGAGCGGTCGTACGGCAAGGTCGTCCTCACCGTCGGCTGACGCCGCCCGAGTCGGTTCGGATGACCCTGCCGCGGCGGTTCAGCTGCCGCCCGCACAGACCCGCCCGGCCGGTGAGCTCCGCCGCGGTGCGCACGCCCTCGACACAGTTCTCCGCGGCGCAGCTCGGCCTCACGGTGACCACCGCGCCACCGAGCGGACGACCTCTCCGCAGGCCTGTCAGCGGGCGGCGGTCGTCCCCACGGACGCGGCGGCGGACACCTCCCCGAGGATCACGGCATCGACGAGCTGGCGGGCCCAGGTGAGCACCTCGGCACCGCGCAGGGGCCGGCCACCGATGCGGGCCGTCGTCGGGAAGGGCACCAGGAAGGCCCGGATGGCGGGCTTGAGGATCGTGCCCGGGTACAGCCGCTTGAGGCGCAGCTGCGCCGACTCGGGCAGGTCCACGGGCGCGAACCGGACGAACTTGCCCTGCGCGGTGACGTCGGTGAGCCCGGCCCGGCGGGCGTGGTTGCGGAACTCCGCCACGTCGAAGAGGGCGGCGGACACGTCCGGCAGCGCGCCGTACCGGTCCACCAGCTCGGCCCGGACCTCGGCGAGCGCGGGCGAGTCCTGCGCGGCCGCGATCTTCTTGTACGCCTCGAGACGAAGCCGCTCGGTCGCGATGTACGACTCCGGCAGGTGCGCGTCCACGGGCAGCTCGATGGTGACCTCGGGCTGCTCGGCCTCCTTGTCCCCCTTGAACGCCGCCACGGCCTCGCCGACCATGCGCACGTACAGGTCGAAGCCGACGCCCGCGATGTGGCCCGACTGCTCCCCGCCGAGCAGGTTCCCGGCGCCGCGGATCTCGAGGTCCTTCATCGCGATCTGCATGCCGGCGCCCAGGTCGGTGTTCGCCGCCATGGTCGACAACCGGTCGTGCGCGGTGTCGGTCAGGGGCCGCTCCGGCGGGTACAGGAAGTAGGCGTACGCGCGCTCCCTCCCGCGGCCCACGCGGCCGCGCAGCTGGTGGAGCTGGGAGAGCCCGAACGTGTCGGCGCGCTCCAGGATCAGCGTGTTCGCGTTGGAGATGTCGATGCCGGTCTCGATGATCGTGGTGCAGACGAGGACGTCGAGCTCCTTCTCCCAGAAGGCGCGGATCACCTGGTCGAGCTGCTGCTCGCTCATCTTGCCGTGGGCGACGCCGATGCGGGCCTCCGGGACCAGCTCCGCGAGCCGGGTCGCCGTCTTCTGGATGGTCTCGACCTTGTTGTGGACGTAGAAGACCTGGCCCTCGCGCAGCAGCTCGCGCCGCAGGGCGGCCGCGATCTGCTTCTCCTCGTACGCGCCCACGTAGGTGAGCACGGGGTGGCGCTCCTCCGGCGGCGTGGCGAGCGTGGACATCTCGCGGATGCCGGTGACCGCCATCTCCAGGGTGCGCGGGATCGGCGTGGCGGACATCGCGAGCACGTCGACGTTGGTGCGCAGCTGCTTGAGCGTCTCCTTGTGCTCGACGCCGAAGCGCTGCTCCTCGTCGACGATCACCAGGCCCAGGTCCTTGAAGCGCACCGCGCCGGTGATGAGGCGGTGGGTACCGATGACGATGTCGACGCTGCCGGTGCGCAGCCCCTCGATCGTGTCGTTCGACTCTTTCTCGGACTGGAAGCGGGACAGTGCCCGCACCGTCACCGGGAAGCCGGCGTACCGCTCGGAGAACGTGTCGAAGTGCTGCTGCACGAGGAGCGTGGTCGGCACCAGCACGGCGACCTGCTTGCCGTCCTGCACCGCCTTGAACGCGGCCCGCAGGGCGATCTCCGTCTTGCCGTAGCCGACGTCGCCGCACACGAGCCGGTCCATCGGCGTCGGCTTCTCCATGTCGGCCTTGACCTCGTCGATGGACACGAGCTGGTCCGGCGTCTCCACGTACGCGAACGCGTCCTCCAGCTCGCGCTGCCACGGCGTGTCCGGGCCGAAGGCGTGACCCTGGGTGGCCATCCGGGCGGAGTAGAGGCGGATCAGCTCGGAGGCGATCTCCTTGACGTGCTTGCGCGCCCGCGCCTTCGTGTTCTTCCAGTCGGCGCCGCCCATCTTGGACAGCGACGGCGACTCGCCGCCGGTGTACTTGGTGACCTGGTCGAGCTGGTCCATCGGGACGAACAGCCGGTCGCCGGGCTGCCCCCGCTTGGACGACGCGTACTCGACGACGAGGTACTCGCGGGTCGCGGCGTTCGCCCCGGCGCCCAGGGTGCGCTGCACCATCTCGACGAAGCGCCCCACGCCGTGCTGCTCGTGGACCACGTAGTCGCCCGCCTTGAGCTGCAGCGGGTCGACGACGTTGCGCCGGCGGCTCGGCATCTTGCGCATGTCGCGGGTGGTGGTGCCCTGGCGGCCGGTGAGGTCGGCCTCGGAGAAGACGGCGAGCCGCAGCTCGGGCGCGACGAAGCCCTTGCCGACCATCGCCGGGGCGACGAGCACGACGCCGCCCTCCGGCTCGTCGGGCAGCTCGGCCACGAGACGGGCGGCGGTGTCGGCGGCGGAGAGCTGCTCGACCATGCGCCGCGCCGGGCCGTGGCCCTCCGTGGTGAGGACGAGCCGCCAGTCGGCGCGCTGCAGCGTCTTGACGTCGTCGAGCGCGCGCTCGACGTCGCCCCGGTAGGACTCGACGTCGCGCGCCCCGACGGTGAACGTGACCTCGCCGTCGGTGCCGACGTCGGGCGCCTCCGCGCCGTCGGTGCCGGCGTCGAGCGAGAAGGACGACAGGGTCCACCAGCCCAGGCCGCGCCGCGCCGCGACGTCGCGCACCTCGACGAACGTCTCGAACGACGCCGCGGACAGGTCGATGGGCGCCGCTCCCCCGGCGACGGCCCCGGTCCACGCCGCGGCGAGGAACTCGTCGGTGGTCGCGACGAGGTCGTGCGCGCGACGGCGGACCCGCTCGGGCTCGTCGAGGACGAGCAGGGCGTCGTCGGGCACGAGCTCCAGCACGGGCACCATGCGGTCCACGAGCGCCGGCGCGAGGGACTCCATGCCCTCCACGGCCACCCCGGCCGCGAGCCGGTCGAGCATCTCGACGGCGCCCGGGAGCCGCTCGACGAGGGCGGCGGCGCGCTCGCGCACGGCGTCGGTCAGCAGGATCTCGCGGCACGGCGGCGCCCACAGCCCGTGCTCGGCGATCTCCAGCGACCGCTGGTCGGCGACGGCGAACCAGCGGATCTCGGTGACCTCGTCGCCCCAGAACTCGAGGCGCAGCGGGTGGTCCTCGGTGGGCGGGAAGACGTCGAGGATGCCGCCGCGGACGGCGAACTCCCCGCGTCGCTCCACCATGTCGACGCGGGTGTACGCGGCGGCGACCAGCCGGTCGGCGACGTCGGTGAGGTCCGCGGTGCCGCCGGTGCGCAGCTCGACCGGCTCGAGCTCGCCCAGCCCCTCGACGACGGGCTGCAGCAGGGCCCGCGCCGGCATGACCAGCACGCGGATCGGGCCGGTCGGGCCGGGCTCGTCGGCCGGGTGGGCCAGCCGGCGGAACACGGCCAGCCGGCGGGCCACCGTGTCGGCCCGGGGCGACAGCCGCTCGTGCGGCAGCGTCTCCCACGACGGCAGCACGGCGACGTCGTCCGCGCGCTCGTCGGGCAGGTAGGCGCGCACCGCGGCCGCGAGCTCGTCCGCCTCCCGGCCGGTCGCGGTGACGACGACGAGCGGGCGCCGCTCGGCGGCGGCCGCGAGCAGCGGGGCCCGCACCCCCACCGGCCCGACGACGTCGGCCGCCCCGCGCACGGCCACGTGCTCGAGCGCGGCCGACGCGCCCGGGTCGGCGAGGAGGGCGGGGACGATACCGGTGAGATTCATGGACGATCCTTCGGTGCTGGGCTGGCGGCGCAGCTCTTCGGGCGCTGGCACGACGACGGGCCCAGCTCTCCCCGGGACGCAGCATGGCGGGCCGGGGGCCGGGCGTGCCGCACCAGACTACGCCGAGCCGCTGACGCCGCCGCCGTGGCGCCGTCCGGCGTCAGGGCATGCTGCCGCGCAGCTCCTCCGGCACCAGGTCCTGCGGGACGTTCTCCAGCAGCTCGTCGCACGACGCCGGGTCGCCGGCCTGGCACGCGTCGGCGAGCTCGCGGAGCTCGTCCATCTGGCCGGCGGCTCCGGCGAGGTCGCGCAGGTCCTCGAACGAGTAGTCGCCGGTCAGCCCGCCGAGGACGAGGTCGGGCAGGGACAGCTCCTGCTGGGTGAGGTCGCCCGCCTGCTCCAGGCCACGCTCGATGTCGTCGCCGTAGGCGTTCCAGAACAGCAGCCCGGCGACGACGAGCAGCGCCGTGAGGACGACCTGGATCGACCCGAGCACGATGCCGGTCCGCGCCATCCCGCGCCCGCCCGTGCCGCGTCGGCGGGTGCGGTCCACCCCGACGCCGCCCAGGACGATCGCCAGCAGGCCGACCAGCGGGACGACGAAGCCCAGGACGCCCGCGACAAGGGCCGCGACGGCGACCGGCTCGGTGCCGCGCGGTGCCGGGGGCTGCGGGGCCGGATGCTGCGGGGCCGGGCGCTGCACGGGCGCCTGCACGGGCGGGATCGTCTGCGGGCCGTAGGGCTGCGTCATGGTGCTCCAAGCGGTCGGGGCGGCCGCCGTGCCTGCCGGCACGCGGTCGGGACGGGCGTCGTCGCGATGCTACGGACCCGTCCCACCGGCACGGCGGCCCACCACCGAGCCTTCACGGAACCCGAACCCGAACCGCCCCGGACGTCTCGCCGGGCACGGCCGCCGGCGCTCAGCCGGTGGTCACGGGCCCGGACGCGGCGTCGAGCACCACCGAGGACCCGTAGGTGCCGTCGTCGAGGTCGTCCCAGACGCCCTGCCGGTCCATCTCCGAGAAGAAGGCGATCCCCAGCACCAGGAGCACCGTCCACACCACGATCCCGATCGCGCCGAGGACGATGCCCGCGATCGACATGCCCTTGCCGCTCTGGCCGGTGCGCCGCACCCGGGTGAGGCCGATGATCCCGAGGACGATCGGGACGATGCCCATGCCGAGGATCCCGGTGACGAGCGCCGCGACCGAGAACCCGTCCGTCCCCGCCGAGGGCGACGAGTACGGCTGCTGGTAGGGCTGCTGCGGGTACGGCGGCGGGTACGGCTGCTGCTGCGGCTGGGGGTACGGCTGCGCCTGCTGCGGCGGCTGCTGCGGGGACGCGTACGGGGTGGGCGGCTGCTCCGGCAGGGGCTGCCGCGGCGGCTCCTGCCCGTGCTGCCCGCCGGGTTGCTGCCCACCTGGCTGCTGGCCACCGGGCTGCTGCTGGTACGGGTCGGGCTGCCGACCGCTGTCGTCGTGGCTCATCGTGCGCTCCCTGACCTCGTCGTTCCGGACCGCCGCCCCACGGCCTCCAGGTCCACTATGCCCGGTTCGCGGCGGGCTCGCCCCGGGAACGGGACGACCGACGTTTCACCCCCGCCGGGGACGCCGCACCCCTCGACCCCGCCCGCCCGGCGGCGCGACGATCGGTGACGGGCCGCACGGCCCGGGGTCGCCGACGACGGGAGGTGCCGGGTGGAGCCGGTCGGGCACTGGTGGGACGCCGTCCGCGGCTACCGCCCCGCCGCGTGGGGGTCCCTCGTGGCCGGGCTGGCGTGCGCGCTCGCCGCCGTCTACCTCCTCGCGGTCCGGACCGGGCCGGGCCAGGCGGCCGACGTCCGGGCGTTCTCCTGGGTGAGCCCGCTGCACGACCTCGCGAACGGGCCGGCGGAACGGTGGCGCGCGGCCGCCCCCGTGCTGCTGGCCGCGGTCGTGACCGGGTGCGCCCTGCACGCCTGGCGCGCCCGCCGCCGCCGACGCGTGGTGGCGGGGCTGCTCGGCGTCGCGGCGGCCCTCCCGGCCGCGACGGTGCTGCGCGACGAGCTGCTCGCCCGGCCGTGGCTCGGCGACCATGGCTACGCGCACAACACGCTGCCCAGCGGCCACGTCGCCGTCGTCACCGCCCTCGCCGCGGCCGTCCTCCTGCTGTGGCCCGCCGCGGGCGTCCCGCGGGCCGCCGTGGTCGCGGCGGCGGGGGTCGTCGCCGCGACGGCGGCCGCGTCGGTCGTCACGTACGCGCACCGGCCGAGCGACGTCGTCGCCGGCCTGCTGCTCGGCCTGCTCGCCCCGGCGCTGGCCTGCTGGGCGGTCCGGCCGCCGCTGCCCACCGCTTCACCCCGCGCCGACCTCCCATGAACCGCCGCCCGCTGGCATCCTGAGGAGACCGCCGTCGCCCGGAGGGACGCCGGCCGCGGAGCCGGCCTCGGCGACGAGCCGGAGACGGGAGGGGACCGTGCGCGTCATCGTGGTCGGGGCCGGGATCGTGGGGCTCGCGACGGCCGCGCGCCTTGCGCGGCGCGGCGACAAGGTCCTCGTCGTCGACAAGGAGCCGGAGGTCGCGCACCACCAGACGGGCCACAACTCCGGCGTGATCCACTCCGGCCTGTACTACGCGCCGGGCAGCCTCAAGGCGCGGCTGGGCACGGCCGGCGCCGCGTCGATGGCACGCTTCGCCGCCGAGCACGACGTCCCGGTGGAGATCACCGGCAAGCTCGTCGTCGCGACCGGAGCGGCCGAGCACGACCGGCTGCGGGAGCTGGCGCGCCGGGGACGGGCCAACGGGGTGCCCGTGCGGGAGCTGACCGTCGCGGAGGCGCGGGAGCACGAGCCGGAGATCGCGTGCGTGGGCGCGCTGCGCGTCGAGACCACCGGGGTGGTGGACTACCGGGCCGTCAGCGAGGTGCTGGCCCGGCAGGTGCGCGAGGCGGGAGGCACCGTGCGGCTCGGGTGCGCGCTGCGCCGGGCGCGCTCCGGGAGCCGGGATGTCGTGGCGGACGTCGACGGCGGGACGGAGGCCGCGGACGCCCTCGTGGTCTGCGCCGGCCTGCAGGCGGACCGGCTCGCCCTGGCCTGCGGCGTCGACCCCGGCGCCCGCATCGTGCCGTTCCGGGGCGAGTTCTTCGACCTCGCGCCGGCCGCGGCGGCCCGGGTGCGCGGGCTCGTCTACCCGGTGCCCGACCCGCGCTTCCCGTTCCTGGGGGTGCACCTGACGCGCGGGCTCGACGGCGGGGTGCACGCCGGGCCCAACGCCGTCCTCGCCCTGGCCCGCGAGGGGTACCGGCGCCGCGACGTGGTGCTGCGCGACGTCGTGGACTCCGCGTCATGGCCCGGCCTGTGGCGGCTGGTCGGCCGCCACCTGGCCCCCGCCGCGGCCGAGGTCGCCCGGTCCTGGTCACGCACGCTGTTCGCCGCGTCGGTGGCGGCGCTGCTGCCCGGCACGACGGCGGACGACCTGTCCCCCGCGCCCGCCGGGGTCCGCGCTCAGGCGGTGCGCCGCGACGGGTCCCTCGTGGACGACTTCCTGGTGCGGACCGCGCCGCGGCAGGTCCACGTGATCAACGCGCCGTCGCCGGCCGCGACCGCCTCGCTGGAGATCGCCCGGCACGTCGAGGCCGAGCTCGACCGCACGACCGCGGCCCTCGCGTGACGGGCCTCGCTCACGGCGCCTCGACGACCAGCAGCCAGTCCCCGTCGCCCTGCGCGTTCGGGCCGGGCGGGCGCATCCGCGCCGCGAGCGCCGCGTCGGTCGACTCCCCCGACGCCGGGTCCACCCAGCGGGCGCGGGCCCCGTCGGCGAGGCGGCCGACGTCGAGCCCGACGGTGCGCACCGTGGGCAGGAAGACGAGCGCGAGGTCGCCCTCGGCGCTGACCGCGGCGGTGGCGTGGTCGGACTCCAGCACGTCGGGGAACCCGCCCTCCTGCGTGCCGGTGGTGGGGCGCGGCCCCGCGCCTGAGGTGAGCAGGCCGTCGTCCGGCACCAGCCGCCACCACTCCAGGGACGCGACGAGCGCGTGCAGGCGCCCGAGCTGGGCCACCGCGCGCGTGTCGACGTGCTGGGCCCAGTCGTCCTCGAACGGCCAGATCGCGCGGTGGCCGTAGGCCGCCCCGACGCCGCCGGAGGTGTACGTCCACAGCAGCTGGCGGCGCAGCGACTCGTCCGTGGTCTCGGGGCCGCCCTCGTTGTTCTCCTCCTCGAAGTTGGACTCGACGAGGAACACAGGGCTGGTGCCGCGGTCGTAGGCGGTGCGCACCGGCCCGTACGCGGGCCGGTAGGTGTAGGCGGCCTCGACGTCGTAGACGCCACGCCACCGCGCGTCGTCCCAGGACGTCGAGTCGTCGTTGTAGTACTGCACGGTCACGGGGTGCGTGGCGCCGCCGTCGCGCAGGCCCTCGACGAAGCCGAGCATCTGCGGGTCGTAGGCGTCCCAGTACTCGCGCCGGTAGTCGACGCCCATGAGCCACACGATGCCGGGTGTGCGGGCGTACCGGGTGCCGAGCGCCTCTCCGAGGTCGTGCGCGAGGCCGGCGTCGTAGTCGAGCCCGCCCGCCTCGAACTCGGGCGCGGCGCCGCCGGGCGCGAGGAACACGGTGATGCCGTGCTCCCTGGAGGTGGCGAGCACGGTGTCGACGCGGCGCCAGTAGTCGGGGTCGAGGCGGGTGACGTCGCCCTGGAACGGTTCGAGCCCGTCGGGCGTGGTGCGGGACTCGCCCTCCGCACCGATCCACGGGAACGGGGTGACGAGCAGGCCGTTGAAGCCCTGGCCGCCGCGGCGGGCGAGGTGGTCGGAGATCTCGTCCGGGGTGAGGCTCTGCATCATGGCCCACGCCGTCTCGGCGTGCAGGAGGACGGGATCGCCGTGCTGGTCGACCAGGGTCCGCCCGTCGGGGCCCACCCCCACGACGACCGGCGGGCCGGCGGCGTCCGCGGGGGCGGGCGAGCCGGAACCCGTCGACGTCGGGATCGTGGTGTCGGCCTGCGGGGGCGCACCGCCGTCGTCGCCCACGACGACGCGCCCGAGGAGCAGGGCACCGACCGCCACGACCGCCACCGCGGCCAGCGCCAGCACGAGGAGCCCGCGGCGGCCGGCGGGAGGCCCCTGCGCCCCCGGGGTGGTCACGACGGCCGCCCCGCGGGCGCACCGCCGGCGTCCCGCGGGGCGTCCTGCCGCGCACTCTCGGACGCGCGACGGTGCTCGTGCACGGCGGCGGCACCGGCCACGGCCGTCCGGCCGAGCGGCCCGCGCCCGGCGACGACCCTGGCGATGCCGCGCCGTTCGGGGTACAGGTGGGCCGCCGTCGGGTAGACCGCCGGGTTGACGCACGAGTCGAAGAGACGGACGCCCTGCCTCCGCACCCACCAGGCCTCCACGAGCCGGCCCAGCACCCCGGGCCCGAAACGGCGGAGGCGATCGGCGTACACGTCGCGGGCGCCGAACCAGTGGCCACCCACCGCGTACGTGAGCCCGAGGAAGACAGGCGTCCCGCCCGCGCTCAGCTCCCCGACCACGAGGGCACCGGTGCCGCGCAGACGGCCGGTGACCTCGTGCAGCCACGCGGTCCCCCCGTCCAGGACCGCGACCCCCTCGCCACCCTGTTCACGCCGCCCCTTCCACCCGGACGTCTCCAGGCGCACGAAGTCGTCGACGGCGGCCGGGTCGTCGCTGCGGTCACGCCACGCGAGCGGCCCGAGCGCCTCGACCAGGGCCGCGGCTGAGCGGCCCACGCTGCGGCGGCGCGACCGGGACAGGTGTGCCAGCACCTCGTCCAGCGGCACGTCGACGGGACCCCCGACGTCGTCGCGGCGCAGATCGGTACGGTCCGCGGCGCCGGTCCCGACGGCGCCCCGCTCGCCGTGCTCCCACACCCGCCACGTGGCCCCGAGCCCGTCCAGCGCCCGCCGCACGGCGGGCCAGACCGCACCGTCGGTGCCCAGCACGGCGAGCTCGACCACCGCCGGGCGCCCGTGCGTGGGGCGGGTCGCCTCCGCCAGCAGCGCCCTGGCCGCGGGGACGGCGGCCTCGGGCGCGAGCAGCGGAGTGTGCAGGTCGGTGACGGTGGCCCCCAGGGGCGGTGCCGTGCTGCGGGCCCGGACCGGCAGCCCGTGCCACCGGGCCGACTCGACGTAGGGCAGGAGCCCGACCATGACGCCGTCGTCCCACGCGGTGACGACGACCGGGTCGACATCGGGCGCCAGGTGCCGGTGGGTGCTCCGCAGGAAGTCCACGTCGAGGTACGGGTTGGGGTCCAGGGCACGGCGGGACAGGGCGCGCCACGCGGCGACGGTCGCGTCGTCGAGCGCCGAGAGGCGCGCCGTGCGGGCGCGCGGCACGGTCCGGGCGGATGCGTCGACCCGGGTCATCGCGCGCCCGTCCCGCTCGGTGCCGCGGCCGGGCGGTTGACGCGCCCCGGCCGCCCAGCGCCTCGTCGGCGCGGCCGGTACAGGTCGAGGTAGGCGTCGACCACGCGGTCCAGGGCGAAGTCGCGGGCCCGCGCGAGACCGGCGGCGGCGAGGCGGTCCCGGCGGTCGCCGTCGGCCAGCAGGTCGCGCAGCTCCTCGCCCACGCGCGTCAGCGGCGCGAGCACCGCGCTGCGGCCGTCCTGGGACACGTACCGGGCACCGGGGTTGGGCGTCGCGACGACGGGCAGCCCGCTCGCCATCGCCTCGACGTACGGGATGCCGAACCCCTCGTAGTCGGACGGCAGGCAGAACGCCCACGCCCTCCGGTAGGCATCGGTGAGCGCCGCGTCGGACAGCGCCCCGAGCACCCGGACGCCGGGGCCGGGGTCGGCGGGCGCGTCGCGGGTGACCATCCAGAGCTCGGCGCCCGGGTGGGCGGGCCGCACGTCGCGGACGAACGCCGCCGCGAGCTCGGCGCCGCGCTTGCGCCCGCGCCAGCCCCCGACGAACAGCACGACCGGGTGGTCGGCACGGGCGGCGCCGTCGAGCCGGAACCGGGAGGTGTCCACGCCGTTCGGCACGACGCGGCGCACCCACGGGTACCAGCGGCGGGTGGCGGGCGAGACGACGACCGTGGTGTCGGCGACCAGGCTCGCGAGCACCTCGGAGCAGCCGAGCAGGACCATCCGCAGCCGTTCCTTGGCCCCGCGGATGGTGCGGGCCTCGGAGAAGCACGAGCCGTGCAGGGTGCGCACGTGCACGGGCGTGCGCCGGCGCCACAGCCAGTAGTCGTCGCCGTGGGCGTGCAGCACGTCGTAGCCGGACAGGTCGAGGCGGCGCAGCGCGAGCGCGAAGCGGAAGGTGCGCAGGGGGCCGCGCAGCACGACGTGCCGGTGCCCGTACACGGCGCCGGGCACGGGCGGGCACTCGCTGAGCACGTCCACGTGGTACCCGCGGCGGGTGAGCTCGGTGGCGAGCTCGTGCACCTGGTAGCCGATGCCCATCTTGCTGGTGGACGGCAGGTAGTAGGAGATCATCGCGATCCGCAGCGGGCCGTCGCCCGCACCGTCGTCAGCCACGGAGGCCCTCCCCCAGCGCCCGCAGCCAGCCGTGGCCGAACCGCAGGTCGGGCTCGAGGTGGTTGCCCTCGGCCCACTCGTTCCACGACTTGACCCACAGGAGCCGCTCGTCGGCGGGGCGGCCCGCGAGCGTCGCGACGGCGGCGCGCACGTGCCGCCCGAAACGCTCGGGCGACGAACCGCTGAGCACCAGGCCGCGGCGCCCGGACCGCGGCGTGTTGTCCCAGTTCGGGTAGACGCACGGCTGCACCCACGGCTCGTCCGGCCCGGGCTCCCACTCGTCGGCGTACGGGTAGACCTCGGGTGCGCCGAGCTTGCGCCCGGCACGCATGCGCGCCACGGTCCACGACGTGCGCCGCGCGGGCAGGCGCATGTAGACGCCGGCGTCGAACCCGTCCTCCTTGACGCGCTCGTAGCGCGGCCCCCCGCCCAGCAGGTCGCTCACCTCGGCCACCAGGTACAGCCCTGGCAGGCCGGCGTCCCGCGCCAGGGCCTGCCAGCGGTCGACGAAGGCCGCCGCGTCCGGCAGCTCCTCGGGTCGGAAGACGTAGAACACGGGGCGGCCGTCGACCCGCAGGTAGCGGGGGTCGCGGAACGCGGGCAGCACGGCGGCGAAGTGCGCCCGGTCGTCGTCCGGCCCGGGGTACCGCTGCTGCATCAGGACGCGGTCGGCGTCGCCGTGCCAGATGCCGCTCCACGTCTGGTTCGCCCAGGCGAGGCAGAACGACAGGCCCGGCTCCCCCGACGCGAGGACCTCCGTGAAGGGGCGGTCGAGGATCCGGCGGCCGTCGCCGAACCAGTAGTGCCAGTAGCAGAACGCCTCGATCCCGTACCGCGCGGCGAGCTCGGCCTGCGCGGCGCGGGCCTCGGGCAGGCGCAGGTCGTAGAACCCGAGGTCGGCGGGCAGGTCGGGCTGGCGGTGCCCGGGGAACAGGCGGCGTGCGCGGGCCGTGTTGGTCCACTCGGTGAACCCCGGTCCCCACCAGGCGTCGTTCTCCGGGATCGGGTGGAACTGCGGCAGGTAGAAGGTGACGGCACGCGCGGCGAGGGTCATGGTGGCTCCTGCCCGGTCACTGGAGCGGCGACGAAGGTCGCCCGGTCCTCGACGCTAGTCGCGGCGCGCCGACCCGGGGCCGGCCGGGGTCGTTCTTCACCCCGGCCGGGTGGAGGTTCACCCGGGTGAGGAGCAGGGGCCCGATGCAGCAGACTGGGCGCACCCGCCCCCTGGAGGTGCTCATGACCCTGACCGAGTTCGTGCTGGCACGGATCGCCGACGACGAGGCGGCGGCGCGCCGCGGGGCGCCCCACGCCCCGGGGGGCCGCTGGTCCCCGGAGCGGCTCCTCGCGGAGTGCGAGGCGAAGCGTGCCCTGGTCGAGCTGGCGTACGAGGCCACCGGCCTCGACATGACCGTCGACCTGGACAGGGACGTCCGGGCCCGGGCCGAGAGCGGCATCGACTTCGTGGGCGAGCGCATGCTGCTCGCGCTCGCTCTGCCCTACGCCGACCACCCGGACTTCCGGCGCGACTGGCATCCCTGAACGGGGCCGGGCAGGCCGGGCCCGCGGGACGCCCTCCTGTGGATTCCACCCGCTCAGGGCGGCCCGCCGTCGCGGTGACGGCGACATACTCGTCGTGTCCCGCCGTCACCGCACGGCGTCCGCGACGAGGCCCCGGGAGGCGCGATGACGGACCTGCGCCGGGCGGGGTGCCGGCTGGGCGCCTACCTGCTCCCGGGTGACCCGACCTGGCTGGCCCGCACCCTGCCGCGCTACTACGACCTGCTGGACGTGCTGGTCGTCCCGGTGCCGGCCGACGGCCTCGGGTGGACGGGCGCGCCGGTGCCGGTCGCCGAGTGCCTGGCGACGGTCCACGCCCTCGACACCCGCGGCATCGTCGAGGAGGTGCCCGGCACCTGGCAGGACCCGCAGCGGCCGCTGCGCGCCGACACGGCGCAGCGCCAGGCGGCCCTCGACGCCCTGGTCGGCCGGGTCGACTGGGTGCTGCAGCTCGACAACGACGAGCTGCTGCCCGACCCGGCCCCGCTGCTCGCCGCGGTCGACGAGGCCCGCGCGCTCGGCCTGGAGGCGGTCGAGTGGCCGATGCGGGTGCTGTACCGGCGCACGGCCCGGCACGTGCTGGAGGTGTGCGCCGACGACGGCGGCCCGTTCCACGAGTACCCGGGCCCGGTGGCGGTGCGCGCGGGGGCGCGCCTGGTCGAGGCCCGCCGGACCGACGGCCCGTTCCTGCGGGTGGTGGTGGCGGGCGACCGCACGTCCCTGCAGGTGCGCCGCCCGCCCGGCGAGGACGAGTACCGCCGGGTGCTGGCCCGCCCCGGCGAGGCGATCGTGCACGACTCCTGGGCCCGCACCCCGGCGGAGATCCGGCGCAAGACCCGCTCGTGGGGGCACGCCCGGGACACGCGGTTCCCCGCCTACTACTGGCTGCGGTGGTGGCCGTCGCCGGTGACGTGGCGCTGGCAGCGGGACCTGCACCCGTTCTCCCACGGGCTGTGGCCGCGGCTGCGGCGCGTCCCGAGCGGGGGGCTGGTCGGTGAGTGAGGCCGGCGCGCACAGGGCGGCCGCGGGGCGGCACGTGGTCGTCGTGCTGAGCTACCGGGGCCGCGACGACACCCTGCGGTGCGTCGCCTCGATCCTCGACGCCCCGGACGCGCCCGGCGCCCCGGCGGCGGACGCGCCGCGGGTACTCGTCGTCGACAACGGGTCGCACGACGGCGTGCTCGCCGCCGCGGCCCGGCGCTGGCCCGCCGTCGCCACCCTGCAGACGGGCACCAACCTCGGGTTCGCGGGCGGGATGAACGCCGGCGTCCGCCGGGCGCTCGACGACGGCGCCGCCGTCGTCACCGTGCTGAACAACGACACCGTCGTGGTGCCGGGCGCGCTGGGACGGCTCGCGGCCCGGGCCAGGGGCGGGCGAGTCGCGGTGAGCCCCGAGGTGCGGTACCTCGACGCGCCCGGGCGGGTGTGGTTCGGCGGGGCACGCCTGGACCCGCACGACGGCCTCCCCCGCCACCTGTCCGCGCGCGAGACCGCGGCGCTGCGGGCCCGCGCCACGGCCCGCCGGGCGGCCCGCGACGACGACCCGTACCCCGTGGACCTGCTGTCGGGGTGCTGCGTCACCGCCTCGGGCGCCGTGTGGGACGCCGTCGGCGGCTTCGACGAGCGCTACTTCCTGGACTTCGAGGACTCGGACTGGAGCGTGCGCGCCCGGCGGGCGGGGGTGCGGCTCGAGGTCGACCCGCGGGCCGTGGTGCACCACGCCGTGTCGGCGTCGTTCGTCGGGGCGTACTCGTACCTCGGCCTGTACTACTACGCGCGCAACGCGCTGCTGTTCGCCCGCACCGGCGGCCGGCACCCCCGCCGCGGGCGCCACGCGCTGCAGGTGGCACGACTGCTGCGGTACCGGCTGCTGCCCCTGCCCGTGCGCGCGGCCCGGCAGGACGGTGGCCTCGACGGGGCACGCCGGGCGCTCGTGCTCACGGCCGCCCTCGGCGCGCACGCCGCACGCCGCTACGGGCGCGCACCCGCGTGGCTGGAACGGTCTGCAGCGGGTTGGGTGAATTCGGCCGCTGCCGGGTGAAACCGCCAGATCGCGCGGTTCCCAGGGCCCGTGGCGGCGTTACGTTGGCGGCACCCCGAGGGAGTGCGAGGACGACATGCCCGACCAGCGGACCCCGGCGATCAGCGTGCGCGGCCTGTCGAAGACGTACCGGATCGCCCGCGGCGGACTGCAGACCAACCGCGCCACGGAGGCGGCCCTGCACCGCCTGCGCCACCCCCTGCACCGCACCCGGTACGAGCAGTTCGGCGCCCTGCGCGACATCGACCTCGACGTCCCCTGGGGCGAGGCCGTCGGCATCGTCGGGCGCAACGGCGCGGGCAAGAGCACCCTGCTGAAGATCCTCACCCGGATCACCGCGCCGACCACCGGCCGGATCGAGCTCGGCGGCCGGGTCGGCAGCCTCCTCGAGGTCGGCACCGGCTTCCACCCGGAGCTGACCGGGCGGGAGAACATCTTCCTCAACGGAGCCCTGCTGGGCATGCGCAGGCGGGAGATCCAGCGCCGGTTCGACGAGATCGTGGAGTTCTCCGGCATCGCGAAGTTCCTGGAGACGCCCGTCAAGCGGTACTCGTCCGGCATGTACGTGCGCCTGGCCTTCTCCGTCGCCGCGCACCTGGAGACGGAGATCCTCGCCATCGACGAGGTGCTGGCCGTCGGGGACGCCGAGTTCCAGTCGAAGTCGCTGCGCAAGATGCGCGACGTCGCCCGCGACGGCCGCACGGTGCTGTACGTCAGCCACCAGGCGCACACGGTGACCAGCCTGTGCACGTCGGCCATGTACCTGGACCGCGGCCGGCTGGTGCACCACGGCACCGTCGACGAGGCGATGGCCGCCTACCGCGACAGCTTCGACGACTTCCAGGCCGCGCAGCAGGACGCGGCGCGGCGGCCCGGCACCGGGGCGTTGCGCTTCACGCACGCGGAGCTGGGCTCGACGACGCCCGAGCCCGTCGAGGACAAGGTCGTCGAGTTCGCCGTCGGCGCCAATCCCGCCCTGGTGGGCAAGTACTTCGTGTCGTGCCACGTCAACGACGTGAACGGCAACGTCGTCGTGCAGTGCGACTCCCGGCTCGTCGGCACCTGGTTCGACCCCGCCGAGGAGCACAAGGGTTCGCTGCGGATCAAGGGGCTGTGGTTGCGCCCCGGCCGGTACACCGTCGACCTGTACCTGTGCGCCGCCGGGATCCTCGACGCGTGGGAGGGCGCGGCGGCGTTCGAGGTGCTGCCCGTGACCCCGTACCCCGAGCTGACGTCCGACGAGGCCATGTCCCACGGCGCCGTGCTCGCCGACTTCGACTACGAGGCGTGGTGAACGCGCATGACGACACAGGCCACACCGGCCACACCGGCACCCACGGCCGAGCACCGCACGGTCATCACCCCGCCCGGCCGGCTCCACCTGCCCGCGTGGCGCGAGCTGTGGGAGGCGCGCGAGGTGCTGTACCGGTTCGGGGCGCGCGACGTCGTGCTGCGCTACCGGCAGACGGCGGTCGGCGTCGCCTGGGTGGTGCTGCAGCCGCTCGCGTCGGCGGGCGTGTTCGCGCTCGTGTTCGGCGCGGTGGCGGGCCTGTCCAGCGACGGGGTGCCGTACATCGTCTTCAGCCTCGTCGGCATGCTCGCGTGGAACCTGTTCAACGGGGTCGTGTCACGGGCCGCGCCGTCGCTCGTGGCGAACCAGGCCCTCGTCTCCAAGGTGTTCTTCCCCCGGATGCTCGTGCCGCTGTCGGTGGTGCTGGCCGTCCTGCTGGACTTCCTCGTCGGCCTGGGGCTGCTCGTGGTGCTGCTCGTCGTGTTCGGCGTCTCGCCCGGCTGGGGCGTGCTCGCGACGCCGCTGTGGGTGCTGCTCACGATCCTCGTCGCCAGCGGCCTCGGCCTGGCGGGCGCCGCCGTCACCGTGCGGTACCGCGACGTCAACTACGCGCTGCCGTGGGTGCTGCAGCTCGCCCTGTACGGCACCCCGGTCGCGTACTCCCTGACGTCCGTCCCCGACGACCTGCGGTGGCTGTTCCTCGTCAACCCGCTCACGTGGCTGCTCGAGGGCTACCGGTGGTCGCTGCTCGGGTTCGCCGCCCCGCCCCTGTGGCAGATCGCCGGGGCCGTCGGCGTGAGCGTGCTCGTCTTCCTCGGAGGCACCCTCGTGTTCTCCCGCATGGAACGGGCGTTCGCCGATGTCATCTGAGACGGTGCCCGCTCCCCGCGCGACGGCGGGGACCGCCCGCCTCGTGCACCTGATCACCCCCGGCGACCACTTCTCGCCCCGGACGGGCAGCGCCGTCGCGACGGTCGTGCACGGGCTGTCCGCGACGACGCCCGACGACGCCCCGCGGCCCGCGGTCCTCGTCGCGGCGGGCACGTACCCCGAGCGGTACGCGAGCGCCGACACGGTCGAGTACCCGCTCACCGCCCGCCGGTCGGACCGGCTGGTCGACGGCGTCCTCGGACGGGCGGCGGGCGTGCGCCCCCGCGCCCGGCGCACCCTGCGGCCCGCCCTCGCCGGGCAGCGCGCGTGGGAGCCGGGGGTGCTGCTCGCCCACAACCTGCCGCAGGCGGTCGCCCTCGTCGACACCGCCCGGCACGCCCCCGTGCTGTACGCGCACAACCAGCTGCTGCGCACCTACACGAGGCGCGAGGCCGCCCGCACGCTCGGCCCCGCGGCCGCGATCGTCGCCGTCAGCGACCACCTCGCCGGCGTGCTCGCCCCCCGGCTGCCCGCCGGCCTCGCCGACCGCGTCGTCGTGGTGCGCAACGGCGTCGACACCGCCGCGTTCGCCGCCCCCGAGCGCCCCGACGACGGCGTGCTGTCCGTGGTGTTCGTCGGCCGCGCCGTGCCCGACAAGGGGGCGGACGTGCTGGTGGACGCCGTGGTGCGGCTCGCCCGCCGGGACGTGCGGCTGGAGGTCGTGGGCGGCGCCGGCTTCGCGCCCCGCGCCCCCCTGACCCCCTACGAGCGCGACCTGCGCCGCCGCGCCGTCCCCGCCGCGGACCGGATCCGCTTCCGCCGGTTCGTGCCGCGCGACGTCGTCCCCGCCCTCCTCGCCGCCGCAGACGTCGCCGTCGTGCCCTCCCGCTGGCCCGACCCCTGCCCGCTCACCGTGCTGGAAGGCATGGCCTCCGGCGCCGCCCTCGTCGCCTCCGCCGTCGGCGGCATCCCCGAGACCGCCGGCCGGGCGGGCACGCTCGTCCCGGCCGGCGACGTCGACACCCTCACCGGCGTGCTCGCCGCCCTGGCCGACGACACCGCGCTGCTGCGCCGCCGCCAGCTCGCCGCCCGCGACCATGCCGCCGCTCGCGACTGGGCCGTGGTCCGCACCGAGCTCGACCACGAGCTCGCCTCGTTCGTGCCCTGACGCTCAGGAGGACCCGTGGTTCGAAGGATCGTGGACGTCGCCGGGATCGGGCCCGGTGACCTGGCCGCCTGGCGCGACCTCGCCGGACGGGCCGCCGAGCCCAACGTCTTCTACGAGCCCGAGTTCCTCGTGCCCACGCAGCGCTGGTTCGGCGTCGGGCGCGGCATCCGGCTGCTCGTGGTGCGCGACGCCGGCCGCTGGCAGGCGGTGCTGCCGTTCGAGCACGTGCCCGCCGACCGGTGGTGGCCGCTGCCGCACGCGTCGAACGCGGGCCCTGCCCTGTTCGAGTACACGTCCCTGGGCACGCCTCTCGTCGACGGGGACGCGCCCGGCGTGGCCGCGGGGCTGCTCGTGGACGCGCTCGCGGCCGCGCGGCGCACCCTGGGCCTCGCGGTGGTGCTGCACCTGGTGGGCGCCGGTGGGCCCGTCCTCGACGGCCTGCGCGCACGCGCCCGGGCACGGGGGCTGGGCGCGCACGTGTGGGGCGGCGACGAGCGGGCGGCGGTGGACCTCGCCGCCCGCCCGGGGTGGTCCTGGGAGGCCGGGGCGACGGGCTCGCGCGCGGCGGAGCACCGCCGCAAGGTCCGGAGGCTCGCACGCGACCTCGGCGCCCCGGACGCCACGCCTCGCCCGGTGCCCTGCGACCCCGAGGCCTACCTGGACTTCGAGGCGACGACCTGGAAGGGCGGTCCCGACGGGCCGGCGTTCCGCCGACGGGCGGGCGGAGCGCGGTGGTTCGCCGACGTGCTGCGCGGGTTCGCCGCGGACGGTCGGGCGTGGCAGCACGAGATCTCGGGGCCGCGCGGGGTGGCGTACGCGGGCGTGGTCCTGCGCTCCGGGGGCACCGTCTTCGGTTGGTACGACGCGTACCACGGCGACTACGCCCGGTCGTCGCCCGGTACCGTCGGCCGGCTCCTCGCCGCCGAGCAGGTCGGCCACGAGCCCGGCGTCCGGCTCCTGGACACCTGCATGGACCCGTGCCGCTACCCCGACCAGACGGCGCACTATCCCGACCGGGTCCGTACCTCGTCGTTCACCCTGGGGCTGGCCGGCGGTCCGGTGCGCGCGCTCGTCCACGGGCGGCGCGAGGCGGGCCGGCTCTCGCGGGGTGTGCGCGGGCTCGCGTCCGCGAGCAGGTCCGGCGCCCGGTGAGCGCCGTCACCGCCCGCCTGCGGCGCCTCGTGGCCGAACGGCTCCGGGACCGCCTCGGCGTGCACGACGACGCACGTCTGCCCCGGATCCCCGCCGAGGGTGTCGTGGCGCCCGACGTGGTCCTCCGCCGCTACCGACCGGAGGACGCCGATTCCCGCCTGCGGCTCGAGTCCTCGCCCGGCCTGGACCGCTGGGACGCCCGCTGCCGGTCGGCGACCACGCGGGCGGAGTTCGACGCCTGGCTCGCGGAGCAGCAGCGCCGCTACGCCGCGGCGCGCGGCCCCTGCTCGCTCGCCGTCTGCGCCCCGGGCGCCCCCGACCTCCTGGGCGATCTCACCTTCTGGCGGCTGCGCGACCGGTGGAACAGCGTCGAGCTCGGCGTGGCCATGCTCCCGGACGCGCGGAACCTGCGGTGGGTGCTCGCCACCGGGGCCGCGGTCGTGCCGTGGCTGCACGCCCAGGGCGTGCAGCGGGTCGAGGCGCACCACGTCGTCGGGCACGACGCCGCCTGCTTCGTCGCCCGGGCCGGCGGTCTGGCGGTCGAGGGCGTGCTGCGCGGCGTCTTCCCGCAGCACGCCGGTGACGGGACGACGCGGTGGCTCGACGCCTGCGCCCACGCCTCCGTCGCTCCGTGACCGGCCGGCGGGGAGTCACACGCATCGTGAGCCGCGCTGTGCCGATCGGGTGACTTTCGGACCTCGCACAGCTCGCGGGCGATCAGTGGGGGCTGCTCACCACTGCCCAGGCCACCGCCGCCGGAGTGAGCAAGATGCAGCTCAGCAGAATGGTCCACAACAGGGAGCTCGATCGGGTCGAGCACGGCGTCTATGCCACACCCACGGGAGCGACGGCCGAGTACGCCGGCCTCCGGGCGCAGTGGCTCGCTCGGGACCCCGGCCGGACGGCCGAGGAACGCCTCTCCGACCCACACACAGCGGGCGTGGCGTCGCACACCACGGCCGCACGCCTTCACGACATCGGCGACCTCCCCGACGACGTCTACGAGATGACGTCCCGGCCCGCCGGCAGACCCGCCGGGCCGGCCTGCGGATCCACGTCACCGCACTCGACCCTGCTCACGTGACGCTCGTCGAAGGGCTGCCCGCCACGACGGTCGAACGCACGATCGCCGATCTCGTGCGCGACGGGCACGACCTGAGCCACATCGCCAACGTCCTGCGTGACGCGGTGCGGGCCGGACACACCACGGCGCCCCGAACCCACGAGACCGATCCTCCACGCCGCGCCGTCAGCGACCTCGCGCGCCGCATCCACAAGCAGACAGGCAGGCCGACCCAGGCCCTGGTCAGGAACTTCGTCGAGGTGGGCTCCGAGCTCCAGCCGAACGTGCGCACCCTCCGGGTCTCGGTCGAGGTGTACGCGGGCACCAAGCGTGCCGAGCAGTCTCATATCGACCTCGTCACCGGATCGATGATGACCAGCGATCCTGAGACGAGTGTCCGTCGGCCCGACGTCGTCGTGCCCGACGTGTCACCATCGGTCGTCCTGCTCTACCCGGTGGTCGACCACGTCGCGGACAAGGTGTGCGCGACCGAGACCACCTACTACCGCCAGCGCCGCGTGGAGCGCCACCGCCGGAGCCTGGCAGCGGCAGGACCGGTGAGGCAGACGATCGGCTACACCTCACCCGCCGTGGACGGCGCGTACGCCCCCACGTAGCGGCCGCGGGCGAGCCGCACCACGTTGCGCTTGACGTCGTACGGGTAGAAGCGCCAGTTGGGCAGGGCCCACTCGCGCACGACGGCGTCCGCGGCCCGCGCCCGCTCCGCGGCGTCGACGGGCGCCGTCAGGCACTCGGCGAGCATGTGCCGCAGCAGGGACCACTGCGGGAACGCGACCGGGCGGCGGAAGCCCGGGTCGTAGGTGCGCACCTGGTCGAGGACGTCGCCGCCCTGGACCTTGTTCGTCTGGGCGTCGTGGCGGCGGGAGACGAACAACCGCTCGGGCACCTGCACCCAGGGGGCGCGCATCGCCATCTTCACACCCAGGGCGATGTCGCCGCCGTAGTAGCCGGGCAGGCCGCCCATCCGGCGCAGCGTGGCCGTGCGGTGCACGCCGCCGAACCCGATGACCTGGTAGGCGTGCCGGGCGAGGAACGTCCGCACCCGCTCCGCCGGGGACACCCCGTCGAGGTCCAGGGCGGTGTCGTCCATGCGGCCCACGGGCCGGTCCTCTGCGTCCACGAGGTCGACGCCCGAGAACGCGATCGTCGCCTCGGGCCGCTCCGCCAGGGCCACCCGGCAGGCGGCCAGGTGCCCCGGCCGCACGACGTCGTCGGCCCCGTTCCACATGAAGTACGGCGCCCGCGCGGCCGCGAGCACGCGGTTCCAGTTCCACGGGACGCCGCGGTTGCGGTCGCTGCGCAGCAGCCGGAACCGGGCGTCGGCGGCGACGAAGCGCTCCGCGATCGCGACGGTGGCGTCGGTGGAGGCGTTGTCCGCGACGAGCACCTCGACGTCGTCCAGCTCCTGGTCGCGCAGCGCCGCGAGCGTCCGCTCCAGGAACCGTGCGCCCTGGTAGACGGGCACCCCCACGGTGAGCAGCGGGCTGTCGGGCACGCCCATGGCGTCCTCCTTCGTCGGCGACGAGCCGGTTTCGAGCGTAGGCCGGGCCGGTCTCGGGGCGGTCACCCGCACCCGGGTGATATCGCCCGGGAGCGGGGTGAGATCGCGCCCGGACCCTCGTCGTGCGGGCCCGGCGGCGGGACGATCGGAGCATGTCCGCGCCTCCGCCCGCCCCCGCGTCGCCGGCCCCGCTGGTGTCGGTCGTCGTCGCGACCGACCGCGGCGGCCCGCACCTGGCCGAGGCGCTGGCGTCCGTGCGCGACCAGACGTACCCGCGGATCGAGTGCGTGCTGGTGGACGACGGGTCCGCCGACCCGGCGGCCCTGCGCGCGATCACGGACGCCTTCGACGGCGTCGTCGTGCACCGGCAGTCGAACGCCGGCGTGTCCGTGGCGCGCAACGAGGGCGTGCGGCACACGTCCGGCGAGTTGCTGGTCTTCCTCGACGACGACGACCGGTGGCACCCCGAGCGCGTCGCCCGGCAGGTGGCGGCGCTCGCCGCGCGGCCCGACGCCGTCGTCGCCTACTGCGGCATGCGCACCGTGGACGAGCTCGGCCACGAGCTCGTGCCCGCCGACCAGCGACCCGTGCGCGACGCACACGACGTGCTGCGCCGCGGCACCGGGATCATCCTGCCCAACGTGATGATCCGCCGCGCCACCTTCCTGCGCGTCGGCGGGTTCCACCCCGCGTTCCGCCGGGCCCAGGACCTCGACCTCGTGCTCAAGGCCGCCCTGGAGGGCCCGTTCGCGTTCGTGCCCGAGACGCTCGTCGACTACCGCCACCACCCGGGCAACAACACCCGCCGGCACCGCGAGCTGGCCCGCAGCATCGACCACGTCGTGCGCCTGCACCGCTGGAATGCCCGCGAGCGCGGGCGCACCGACCTCGTGGCCGACCACACCGTGAGCCTGGCCGCCAACGGGCGGTTCGCGGCGTGGAGCGCGGCCCGCGCGGCCCGGCGGCGGCTCGCCGGCCCGGTGGGAGCGGTCGCCGTCGGCGCCGCCGTCGGGGAGCTGGCATGGGCGCTCCGGTTCGCGCCCGGCGCCCCCGTGTCGTGGCTGCGGCGGCGGCTGGGCGCCTGACCGCCCCGACGGCCTCGACCGACGCGTCGGATCGTGTGGTGGCGGCGGGACTCAGTCGTCGGTGACCGACCCCGGTCCGGTGACGGCATACCGGGCGGCGAAGGTGCGGACGGCCTCGTCGACCACCTGGACGGCGCGTTCGGGGCTCACCTGCCAGCCAGGCAGCAGGAGGGCCGGCCAGAAGAGGTGGTTGGAGATCATGCCCAGGAACTGCGTGGCTGCGAGGTCCGCGTCGTCGACCCGCACCGTCCCCGCCTCGTGCTCGGCCAGGAGGTAGCCGCGCACGGACTCGAAGTAGGGCATCTTCCCGTGCGCGAACTGCGCATCGGCGAGCTCGGGGAAGCGCGGCAGCTCGGCGATGACGATCCGGAAGAGGTCGGTCATCTGCGGGCGGCTCAGCAGGGCGGCGTAGCGGCGGCCGACAGCGGTGAGCCCGTCGACGACGTCGCCTGTCGGCGGAGGGTCCTCCTCGTCGGCGGCCGACCAGGACTCGGTGACGATGGCGTCGAACAGGGCGGCCTTGCTCGGGAACTGCTTGAACAGGGTGGCCCGCGAGACACCCGAACGCTCCGCGATCCGCGCCAGCGACGTCCGGTCGTAGCCCAGCTCGAGGAACAGCGCGGTCGCGGCTGTCACGATCAGCGCGCGCTTCTCCTCGGCGACGCGCTGGTGGTACGTGGGGACAGCCCTGCTCATGCGCCGATGATACGAGGTGAGTGGCTTGACTCACCTCTACACCCCACCTAGTGTCGGCGGAGATGGCGAGTCGAACGACTCACCACTGGCCGCCGTCGATCACCGACCTCGGTCAGTCGCCCACGTACCGGAGGAACGCCCCATGCCTCGCTTCGACGACCAGACCGTGCTCGTGACCGGTGGGACCGGCGGCCAGGGATCGAGCCACGTTCGCGCCTTTCACGCGGAGGGGGCGAACGTGGTGATCGGCGGCATCGACACGGGACGCGGCGCCGCTCTTGTCGACGAGCTCGGGACCCGTGCCTGCTTCACCCGCCTCGACGTCACCGACGAGAGCTCGTGGTCCGCCGCCGTGCTGGCCGCCGAGAGCACGTTCGGCACCCTGGACGTGCTCGTCAACAACGCGGGGATCCAGAACCCGCCCGCGACGATCGACAGCACGGACCCGGCCACGTGGTCGCGCATCCTCGACGTCAACCTCACAGGCGCCTTCCTCGGCATCAAGGCCGCCGCCCCCGCTCTGCGTCGCGCGGGAGGTGGAGCCGTCGTGAACATCGGTTCGACCATGGCCCTCGGCGGCACGGCGCACTACGCGCCGTACGTCGCCAGCAAGTGGGCCCTGCGAGGCCTCACCCGAACGGCGGCGCTCGAGCTCGGCCGGGACCACGTCCGGGTGAACACCATCCACCCCGGCGTCATCGCGACACCCTTCATCCACGAACCGGCCGCCGGCGCCACAGCGCCGATCGCCGACTTCTACTCGCCCGAGCCGTTCGCCGTCCCCCGGCTCGGAGAGCCGGCCGACGTCACCCAGCTCCTGATGTTCCTCACGTCGTCGGACGCGTCCTTCATCACGGGGGCGGAGTACGTCATCGACGGTGGACTCCACCTCGGCCCCGCCCTCCGGTCCGAGGCCGCATGAGCGCCCCGGACGCGACCGGAAGGAACGACCCCGTGCGCGACACGTCCTTGTCCCACCTGCCCGACCGCGTCCGGCGAGCCATCGAGATCACCCCCGCCGCGGGAACGAGCGAACGGATCATCGACGTCACGACGCTGGGTCGCCGCACCGGCAGGCCACACCGCATCGAGATCTTCTTCTACCGAGCCGCGGGCGCCACCTACCTGTGCAGCGGCGCCGGCGGTGGCCCGACCGACTGGCACGCGAACCTTCTCACCGACCCCCGCTTCACCTTCCACCTCAAGAACGGGATCCGCGCGGACCTGGCCGCACGGGCCACGCCCGTCACCGACCCCGCTGAACGCCAGGCCGTGCTGGCCGAGATCGTCGCGGACCTCAACCAGCCCCACGACCCCGGCACCATCCGGCCGACCCGGCTCGCCGACTGGGCCGACAGTCGGCTGATGCGCATCAGCTTCGCCGACGTGCCACCACACGGAGCCGCCGCTACCGCTCCGTCGCGTCCAGCAGGCGGTCCAGCTCGGTGAGCTGGGCGCGCGCCACCTCGCCCAGGCGGCGGGCGGTGGCGGTCACGGCGGCGCGGACCTCCCGCGACCGGTCGGCCACGTCGTCGAGCAGCTTGTCGACCTCGCCCGCGGTGACGTCGCCCGCGTCCAGCACGAGGCCGGCGAGCCCGGCGTCCATCATCAGGGTGCGGACCTTGACGCGGTCGGCCACGGCCACCACGGGCGTCCCGGCCACGAACGCCGCCACGACGTTGTGGAAACGGGACGCGACGACGACGTCGCACGCGGCGAGCCGACGCACCGCCTCGTCGAAGCCCGGCGTGCCCCACCGTTCGAGCGACCGCGCGGCCTCCGCCGTGCCGAGCCGGTGCCCGGCCTCCTCCGCCACGGCGTCGAGGACCGCCAGGTCGGCGACGTCGCCGCCGAGCAGCGCCACGCGGTCGCCCGCGCCCACCCGCCGCACGACGACGTCCGCGAGCGCCTGCACGTACGGGGTGCGGGACAGCTCCGTGTGGGCGCCGGGCCCCAGCCAGGCGAACCGCATCACGCCCAGCGCGACGAGCGGAGGGCGACCCGCCACGGGGGCCGGGGGGGCGGGCGTGTCGGCGGGGGCGGCGGCAAGGACGACGTCGGTGCTCACGGGGTCGTCGGGCCACGCCCCGAGCATGCGCACCAGGGCGGAGCGGCTCGCCAGGTCCCGGAACGAGCGGTACTCGGCCCGCCGCATGGCGCGCACGAACGTGCGCCTTCCCCAGCCGGGCGGCATCGGGGTGCCGCCGACGGCGACGGCCAGGAATCGCCGGCCGCCGGTGCTGGCGGCCCGCGCGAGGGTGAGCAGGCTCAGGGCGCCCACCGGGCCGACCCCGGCGGTCGCCTCGGCCTCGAAGGCGCCGCCGCCGGCGACCACCAGCACGTCGAGCCCACGAGCCGTCCGGCGGGCCTTGTGCAGCCTGCGCCACGCGCTCGTCCCCCGGCGCAGCGCCCTCCGCACGCGCCCGCCCGAGAGTGGCACGTCGTCGTCCGGGCCGAGCGTCACCACCGGCAGTCCCTCCAGACCCGGTACCTGGTCGGGGGTCCCGGCGTACGTCAGCAGGACGACGTCGTGGCGCCCGGCGAGGTGCGTGGCGAACGCCCGCGCCGTGGCGTCGTTGCCCGTGTTGCCGGTGCCGAACCCGCCCAGCAGCCCGACCCTCACGGCGCCAGCACCGCCTTGCGCACCACGAACGCCTCGGCATAGCGGGCGCGGCACTCGACGCCGCGCAGCCGCATCAGCGACGTGAACGTCTCGTCGTCCCACCAGTCCCTGCCCACCTGGGAGGGGTAGCTCTTGGTGAGCAGCTCGACCTTGCGCCGGGCGTTCTCCGGGGACACGGGCACGTAGTGGGTGGCGCCCGCCATGTCGCCGTCCCACTTGGGGATCTCGTACTCCCACACGAGCGCGTCCCGCCACACCGTCGTGACGAGCTCGGCGACGGTGCGGTGGTCCTGGTGGGCGTCGTCGCGGCGGGGGCAGAGCACGAGATCAGGCCGGACGTGCGCGGCGAGCCGCTCCAGCGCGGCCTTGGCGTCGCCCCAGCGGGCGGGCAGCCGGCCGTCGGGCAGGTCCTCGGCGTGCACGCGCGCGCCGGGGACGAACGCCTCGGCGGCCGCACGGGCCTCGGCCCGCCGCTCGGGGGTGCCGGTGAGCGTCGCGAACGTGGCGCGCAGGGCGCGCCGCCCGGCGAGCTCGAGCAGGGTGCCGCCGCAGCCGATCTCGATGTCGTCCGGGTGCGCGCCGAGGCACAGCAGCTCCAGGTCGTGGTCCGGCACGTCCAGCGCGAGGGTGGCGCTCATGCTCGCACCGCCCTCGGCGCGGGCAGGCGGGTGACGGCCGCCCCCCGGTCCGCGACGTCGGGCAGGTCGACCACGGGCACCCGCCGCCCCGCCGCGGCCGGGCGGCCGTCGTCGCGCCACACCGCCCAGGGGCAGCGGCCGGTGCGGTACAGCTCCTCCAGCGCGGAGCGTTCCTTGAGGGTGTCCATGGGCGCCCAGAAGCCGTCGTAGCGCACGGCCCGGAACCGCCCGTCGTGGGCGGCCCGCACGCAGCCGTCCATCACCAGGTCGTCGCCGGCGTCCAGGTAGTCGAAGATGCCCTGGCGCAGCACGAAGTAGCCGCCGTTGATGCGCATCTCCATGTCGGCGACGGGCTCGATGCCGGTGAGGTGCCCCGCGGGGTCGATCTTCACCACGTGGAACGAGTCCTGCGGGTCGACGGCGAGCAGCGTGCCGACGTCGCCGGTGACGGCGGACGTCGCCACGAAGTCGTCGACGATGCGGTCCAGCGGCGCGTCGGTCAGCACGTCGCCGTAGTTGGCGAGGAACACGTCGTCGCCGTCGAGGTACGGGCGGACCCGCCGCAGCCGCTCGCCGATCGCGGTGTCCGCACCCGTGTCGACGAAGGTGATGCGCCAGTCGCTGATGTCGCTGGACAGCAGCTCCACCCGGGCGCCGCCCTCGGACAGGACGAAGTCGTTGGAGTGGGTCTCGCGGTAGTCGAGGAAGTAGTCCTTGACCGCCGTGGCGCCGTAGCCCAGCGCCAGCACGAACTCCGTGTGCCCGAAGTGCGCGTAGTACTTCATGATGTGCCACAGGACGGGCCGCGACCCGATCGGCATCATCGGCTTGGGCAGCGAGTCCGGGCCGGAGCGCATCCGCATCCCCAGCCCGCCGCAGAACAGCACGACCTTCATCGCTGCTCCTCCTGCCGGGTCGCCGGGAGGGGCGGCTGGTCGGGCAGCCGTCGGGGCGCGGCCCGCTCCCGCATCGCGGGGGCCACGGGCCGGCCGCGCAGCAGCCCGACGGTGGTGCCGGCGGCGACGGCACGCCGGTACACCGCCAGGGCACCGCGCACCGCCTCGACGGTCTGCTCGACGTCGGCGTCGGTGTGCGCGGCCGAGATGACGAACGACTGCCCGAGGACGCCGCGGGCCAGGAGCTCCTGCAGGAACAGGGTGCGGTACTCCTGGGACGGCTTCCCGTCGGGGCCGCGGGTGCCGAACACGAGGCACGACGGGCGCCCCATGACGGTCACCAGGTCGGCGAGGCCCTCGTCCGCGGCCGCCTCGGCGACCCCGCGGCGCAGCTTCTCGCCCTGGGCCTCCATCCGCCCGACCACGTCCGTGGTCCGGTAGGCGTCGGCGACGGCCAGGTAGGCGGCCAGGCCGGTCGCCTCGGCGCCGTGCGTGGTGGACAGCAGGAACGCCCGCGGCCCGTCGGTGTTCAGCCCGCCGGCCTCCATGAGGTCGGCGCGCCCCACCAGCGCGGACACGGCGAAGCCGTTGCCCAGGGCCTTGCCCCACGTGGACAGGTCAGGCACCACCCCGTACACGGACTGGGCGCCGGCGGTCGCCCACCGCATCCCCGTGATCATCTCGTCGAAGATCAGCACGCAGCCGTCGCGGTCGGCGAGCCGACGCAGCCCCTCGAGGAAGCCGTTCGGCGGCTCGGCGGTCGCGGTCGCCGGCTCGAGGACGAGCGCCGCGACCTGCCCCGGGTGGGCGTCCAGGACGGCGCGGACCGAGTCGAGGTCGCCGTACCGGAACCCGACCGTGAGCGCCTGGGCCGACTCCGGGATCCCGGCGGACATCGCCGTCGTGCCCACGAACCAGTCGTCCGTGGAGAAGAACGGCTGCGTGGCGCAGACGGCGACGAGGTCGCGGCCCGTGGCCGCCCTCGCCAGCTTGACCGCCGCCGTCGTGACGTCCGAGCCGTTCTTGGCGAACTTCACCATCTCGGCGCCCGGCACCTGCGCGCACAGGCGCTCGGCGGCCTCCAGCTCGCGCAGCGTGGGGCGGGTGAAGCTCACGCCGTCCCGCACCGCGCGCGTCACGGCCTCCACGACGGGCGGGTAGGCGTGCCCGAGCGTCACCGCGCGCATCCCCATGCCGTACTCGACGTACCAGTGGCCGTCGGCGTCGAGGACCCGTGCCCCCTCCCCTCGCACCAGCACGGGCGCCATGCCCTCCGGGTACTGGTCGGAGCCCCGGGCGTACGTGTGGGCCCCGCCGGGGACGAGGGCGTGCAGCCGGCGCTGCGCCGCCGCCGAGGCGGCGTAGGAGCGCCCGGTGGTCGTGGCCCTGCGGGGGGTCCCCGTGGTCGTCGTCTGCGCCATCGGATGCTCCTTGCTCAGCGCTGCTCACGAGCTGCTCATGAGGCGGTCCGCACGGGTGCGGCTCCCGATCAGTCTGGGCAGCGCGCGCCGCGCCGTGGAAGGCGCCAGGGGCGAGTTCACCCGGCTCCACGGCGCCCTGATGCCGATTTCATCCGCTGGCCCCGGTCCGCGCCGCGGGCGCCCGGCCTAGCGTGACGGGCATGAAGATCATCGAGACGTCAGTGCCCGGGCTCGTCGTCCTCGAGCCGACCCCGCACCGCGACGAGCGGGGGTACTTCTCGCGCACCTACGACGTCGACGTCGTGGCGGAGGCGGGGATCGACCCCGCCGCGTTCAAGCAGGAGAACCAGTCGCGCTCCTACCAGGGGGTGGTGCGCGGGCTGCACGGCCGGTCGAACGACGGCGAGGCCAAGCTGGTGCGCTGCGCGCACGGCGCCGTCCTCGACGTCGCGATCGACGCCCGCCCCGACTCCCCCACCTTCGGGCGCATGGAGACGTTCCTGCTGGACGACCAGGTGTGCCGCCAGGTCTACATCCCGCGCGGGTTCCTGCACGGGTACCAGGCGCTGACGTCCGTGACGGACTTCGTGTACCGCATCGACGCCTTCTACGGCCCCGACGAGGACGTCACCGTCGCGTTCGACGACCCCGACCTGGCCGTGCCGTGGCCCGCGCCGGTCACCGTCGTCAGCGAGCGGGACCGCCACGGCCTGAGCTGGGCCGGGTACCGGGCGAGCCTCGGGCGCTGACTCCCCCTCCCCCTCGCCGCCGACGTGGTGCGGCTCAGACCTCGCGCGGCATCGGGTCGAGCACGACCCAGCGCCCGCCCTGCTCCTCCACCTCGGGCAGGGCGCGGCGCACCTCGTCCAGCAGGTCCGGCACGAACAGCAGCACCCGGTCCGGGCGCAGCGCCACCAGGTCCGCCGGCGAGACGATCGGGACGCGGCCGCCCGGCATCGTGCGGCCGTGCTTGGCGGTCGACGCGTCGGCGACCGCCACCACCCGCGTCGCGTCGATGCCGGACGCGCGCAGCAGCGCCGAGGTGCGCGACGCCGCCCCGTACCCGGCCACCCGCAGCCCGCGGGCCGCCGCGTCGTCCAGGTAGGCGCGGATGGCGGCGGCCGAGGCGGTCAGCGCGTCCCCGAGCGCGGCCACCCGGGCCGGGTCGAGCACGCCCTCGGCGGTCTCCCGCTCGACCGTCGCCGTCACGGCGGGCGCCTGCCCGCCCCAGCGGGAGCCGTCCTTCGCGAGCGCCAGCATGATCGTGCCGCCGTACAGGGGGAACTCCCACGCGCCGACGGCGGTCAGCCCCACCTCGGCGGCCATCGCCACGAGCGCGGGCGTGGAGTAGTAGGCGAAGTGCCCGTGCCGCAGCGCGTTCCAGATCCCGCCCCGGACGATCGCCGCGAGCGTGTGGTACTGCATCAGCAGGACGCCGTCGTCGGAGAGCCGGTCCCGGCGCTCGAGCAGGGCGGCGCGCTGGTCGGCGTCGTGCATCATCCCGAAGATGTCGACGATCAGCTCGGCCGGCCCCTCCGTGACCTCGACCATGTCGCGGCGCGCGAGCTGCTCGGTCCAGGTGCCGCCGTGCGGGCTCGGGTACTCCAGCACGCGGGTGCCCGGGCGGACGAAGCCGGCCGCCTCGGCGTGGTCGACGGCAGCCTCCGCCTGCGCGACGAGCGCCGCGGGCTCTACCCCGCGCGGCTCCTCCGGCGTCGTCGGGTCCGCCTCCAGCTGGGCCAGGCCGCTCCGGGCACCGACGACCATGCGCAGCGGGTGCTCCGGGTCCGGCGCGGGATCGGTGGGCAGCGGGAAGAGGTCGGCGGGCGGCTGCATGCCCAGGTCGAGGACGACGACTCCCTCGGCGGTCCCGTCCCAGCGGTCCCGCCACGCGGGGTCGGCGGGGGCGAGGTCGGCCAGGTCGAGCGGGGTGCGGGTCTCGGTGGCGTCGGTCACGGGTGTCTCCCAGAGGCGTGCGGCCCGGCGGCGCTCAGCGCAGCCGGAGGGTGGCGAGGTCGAGGCGGCCCGCGTCGGCGAGCTGCCGGATGCGCTCCAGGCGCACGAACCGCGGTCCCTCGAAGTCCGCGGGGGTGAGCGATCGGTCGGCGGCGTCCTTCCAGATCTCCCAGACGCCGTCGGCGACGGTCCAGGCCGGGGCGGCCGCCGGCAGCAGCGTGCGGATCTTGGTGAAGTCCACCCGGTAGTCGCGGGCGTCGGGGCCGGCGCCGTCCGCGAACGACACCGGCGCGCCGGTGATCTCGCTGACCAGCTCGGCCACGGTGCGGATCTGCACGACGTCCTCGTCCCGGCCCACGTTGAACGCCTGGTCGTGGACCACGTCTCGCGGGGCCTCGAGCGCCGCGAGGAACGCGGCCGCGATGTCGCGGGCGTGCACCAGCGGCCGCCACGGCGACCCGTCGGAGGACAGCCGCACCTCGCCGCGCGTGTACGCCGTGCCGGTGAGGTTGTTGACGACGATGTCGGCCCGCAGCCTGGGCGAGGACCCGTACGCGGTGGCGTTGCGCAGGAACGTCGGTGAGAAGCCGTCGTCGGCCAGCGCGGAGATGCCCCGCTCGGCCAGCACCTTGCTCTCTCCGTACGGCGTCACCGGGTGGAACGCGTCGCCCTCGGCGAGCGGCGCGTCACCGCCCGTGCCGTACAGGGAGCACGACGACGAGAACAGGAAGCGGGGCACCCCCGCCGCCTTCGCGGCGCGGGCCGTGTGCACGGCACCCATCGCGTTGACGGCGAACGTCGCCGACGGGTTGAGGTGGCCGAGCGGGTCGTTGGAGATCGCCGCGAGGTGCACCACGGCGTCGAACCCCTCCAGGTCCGCCGGGCGCACGTCGCGGACGTCACCGGTGCGCTGCTCGTACCCGCCGACGGGCGGCCCGAAGTCGCAGCCGTCGTACCAGCCGACGTCCAGGCCGACCACGTCGTGGCCCGCCTCCCGGAGCACGGGGACGAGCACCGCCCCCAGGTAACCGCGGTCACCGTCCACGAGCACGCGCATGGTGGGCTCCCTCCCGCCGGGACGCGGAGGCCGCGCCCTCGAAACGCCGTCCGCTCGACGGTATCCACGCCCTGGCGGGCGCGGGCCGAGCCCGCCGGGTGGAATCGGCCGGGTCCCGGGTGATCTTGTCCCCGGCCCCGGCCGCGGGGGCCGCGGCCGGGGACACAATCGCTGGCATGAGAGTCCTGCGCGTCTCGCACAGCGCCGTCGTCGGCGCCTGGCGCGAGCGTGAGCGCGCCCTGCGCCGCCTCGGGGTGCGGGTGCGGCTGCTGTCCGCGCGGTCCTGGGACGAGGGCGGCGCGCGCGTGCCGTTGCGCCCGGAGCCCGGCGAGCCCGTCACCGGGGTGCGCACCCTGGGCACCCACCCGGCGCTGTTCGTCTACGACCCGCGCCCGCTGTGGCGCGCGCTCGGCGAGCCGTGGGACGTGCTGGACGTGCACGAGGAGCCGTTCGCGCTCGCGACCGCCGAGGTGCTGGCGCTGCGCGCGGCCCGGCGTGCGTGGGACCGGTCGCGGGGCCGCGACCCCGGGCCGGCGGCGCCCGTGGTCGTGTACTCCGCGCAGAACATCGCCAAGCGCTACCCGCCGCCGTTCGGATGGCTCCGCTCACGGGTGCTGCGCACCGCGGCCGCCGTGTCCGTGTGCAGCACGGGGGCCGCCCGCGTGGTGCGGTCCCAGGGGGCGCGCGGGCGGGTGGAGGTGATCCCGCTCGGCGTCGACCCCGCGCTCTTCTCCCCCGGGCAGGGCCTCCCCGAGCCGCGGGACGAGGACGACGGCCGCGTCGTCGTGGGGTTCGCGGGCCGCCTCGCCGCGCACAAGGGCGTCGACGTCCTCCTCGACGCCGTCGCCCGCGACGACCGCCTGGTGCTGCGGGTCGCGGGTGCCGGGCCGCTGGAGCCCGACGTGCGCACCCGCGCCTCCCGCCTGCGCGGCCGCGTCACCCTGCTCGGCCCGCTGCCGGACACCGCGCTGCCCGCCTTCTACCGCGGCCTCGACGTGCTCGCCGTCCCCTCGCTGCCGACGCCGGGCTGGACCGAGCAGTTCGGCCGCGTCGCCGCCGAGGCGATGGCGTGCGGCGTCCCCGTCGTGGCGAGCGCGACCGGGGCCCTGCCGGACGTCGTCGCCGGCGCCGGCGACCTCGTGCCGCCCGGCGACGCCGACGCCCTCGCGCGCGCCCTGGTCGCCGTCGCCGACGACCCCGCACGGGCCGCGCGGATGCGGGCCGCCGGCCTGCGCCGCGCCCGCGAGTGCGGCTGGGACGAGGTCGCGCGCCGGTACCGCGCCCTGTACGACGCCGTGCTCGCCGGGTCCGGCACGCCCCCGGACGGCGCGCCCCCGGCCCCCGCCCCCGAAGCGGTGAAGGACGGGCGCGACGACGCCGCGGCCGGACCGCCCGAGGTGCTGCTCGTCGCCTACGGCGCTCCGGAGCTGGTGCGGCGCGCGCTCGCCCCGCTCGCCGGGCGGCTGCCCCTCACGGTCGTGGATAACTCCTCCTCGGCGCGGGTCGCGGCGATCGCCGCGGACCTCGGTGCCCGCTACCTGGACCCCGGCCGCAACCTCGGCTTCGCCGCCGGGGTGAACCTCGGGCTCGCCCACCGGCAGGCGCCCGGCCACGACGTGCTGCTGCTCAACCCGGACGCCGTCGTCGCCGCCGACGACGTCCGCCGCCTGCAGCGGGCGCTGCACGCCGAGGAGTGCACGGCGAGCGTCGGCCCGGCGCAGGTGGACGCCGCCGGGCACCCGGCGAGGGTCTCCTGGCCCTACCCGTCGCCCGGCGCGACGTGGGCCGAGGCCGTCGGGCTCGGCCGGTGGCGCCGCACCCGCGGCGACCGGTCGTTCGTCGTCGGATCCGTCCTGCTGCTGTCGGCGGCGGCGCTCGCCGACGTCGGCCCCCTGGACGAGCGCTTCTTCCTGTACGCGGAGGAGACCGACTGGGCGTACCGGGCGTCGCGGCGCGGCTGGCGGCACCGGGTCGTGGACGACGTCGTCGCCACCCACCTCGGCGCCGCCACCAGCACCGACCCCGCCCGGCGGGACACGCACTTCCACGCCTCGCAGGAGCGCTACCTGCGCAAGCACCACGGCGACGCCGGGTGGCGGATCGCCCGCGCCGGCGCCCTCCTCGGGGCCGCCGCCCGGGTCTCCCTGCTGCGCGGCCCCGGCCGCGCGGAGACGCGGGCCGCCGCACGCCGGCGGTTCGGCCTCTACCTCGTCGGGCCGGCGCGCGCGGAGACCCGGGTCCTGGCCGGAGCCCGGTCGTGACGGGCGCCCCCGCGCGGGCCCTGGGCTGGGCGCTGGTCGCGACCGTGACCGCGCTGGCCCTGCTCACCACGGGCGCCCTCCTGCCCGCCGCCGCGCCCCTCGGCGCGGCCGCCGCCGTGGCCGTCCTCGCCGTGGGCGCCACGGTCTACGACCCCGTCGCCGTGCCCGTGCTGGCGATGCCCGCCCTGGTGGTCGTGCAACGGGTCGGCGGGGGCGGCGTCGACCTGTCGGTGAGCGACCTCGCCCTGGCCGCGGCCTTCGGGTTCGCGGCCCTGCTGGGCCCGCGCCCGCTGTCCCGGCCGATGCGCACGCTGCTGTGGCTGGCGGTGGCTTACCAGGTCGCGACGCTGTTCACGGTGATCGCCCACCCCTACGTCCAGAACACGGTGGAGTGGTTCCACGCCGGGCTCTCCACCGCCGGGGCTCTGCTGGTCGGCTGGGCCGTGGGCCGCGGCGGGCACGCCCGGGCCGGCCTCACGCTGCTCGTGCTCCCCTGCCTGGCGATCGCCGCGCTCGCCTGCGTCGCCGCGCTGCGGCAGCTCGCGGCCGGCAGCACGGGGGCGGTGTACCTCGAGTGGCCCGTCGACATGCACAAGAACTTCATCGGGTGCGTGCTCGCGATGGCCGCCGTCGTGGTGCACGCCCGCCCCCCGTGGCTGCGCTGGCCGACCCGGCTCGCCCTGCCGGCCCTCGGCCTGCTCGTCGCCGGGGTCGCGGCGTCGCAGGCACGCCAGGCGATGGTGGGGCTGGTCGTCGGGCTCCTCGTGGTCTCGCTGCGCCCCGACCCGGACCGGCGGCGGTCCCGCCTCGTGCTGCTCGCGGCCGTGCCGGCGGTGTACGGCGTGTGGACGGTGGTCCGCGAGCAGCTCGCCTCCGGCGACCGGTTCAACTCCGCCCACCAGCGGCTCACCTGGTACGAGGAGGCGCTCGACGTGTGGCGCCAGGACCCGCTGTTCGGCGTCGGGCTGCGCTGGTGGACGGCGGGGCGCACCGAGTACACGTTCCAGCCGCCGAACGCCGAGCTGGAGGTCCTGTCGTCCGCGGGGATCGTGGGGCTGACGGGCTTCCTCGTGCTGGCCGTGGGGACGCTGGTGGTGCTGTGGCGCCTCGACCCCCGCTTCGGCACGCTCGCGGTGGCGGTGCTGCTCACCCGGTTCGTCCAGGGCCAGTTCGACCTGTTCTGGGTCTCGGTGCAGGTGTCCGTGCCGTTCGTCGTCGCGGGCGTCTGCGTGGGCGCCGAGGCGCTCGCGGCCCGCGACGACGAGGAGCGGGCCGCGGGCGTGTACCGGCCCCGGCACGCCCTGCGCCCCCACGACCTCGTCGTGCCCCGGGCGGTGCCGCGATGAGGATCCTGCAGGTCGCCCCGCAGATCGCCCCCGGCAGCGGCGTCGCCGGGGTCGCGCACGCGCTGGAGTCCGCCTGGCGGCGCGCCGGGGTGCCAACGGCCCGGTGCACGCTCGACGACGCGGGCGGCCGCCTGCTGCCCCGGCCCGGCCCGGGACTGCGCGGGCGCGCGGCGCTCGCGCTGCGGGTCGTCTGGTTCTCCACCGTCGGCACGGTCGTGGCGCGGCGGGCGGCGCGACGCGACCCGGACACCGTCGTCGTGTGCCACAACGACGCCCTCGCCGGGGACGTGTACGTCAACCACGGCATCGTGCGCGTCGCGCTGCGCGCACAGGGGCACTACCGGTGGCGGATGCTGCGCAACCCCCTGCACCTGCTGACGTCGGCCCGCGACGCCTACCGGTACGCCTCGCGCACCCACCGCGCGGTGGTCAGCCTGACCCACGACGACGCGGCCGCGCTCCGGGCGACGTACCCACGGCTGCGTCCGGAGTCGCACGTCGTGGCCAACGGCGTGGACCTCGAGCGGTTCCGGCCGCCCACCCGCGCCGAGCGGGACGCCGCCCGCGACGCCGTCGGCGCCGGGCCGCACGACGTGGTGGCCCTGTTCGTCGGGCACGAGCACGAGCGCAAGGGCCTGCCGCTGCTGCTGGAGGCCGCGGCCGACCTGCCCCACGTGCGGGTCGTCGTGGTGGGCGGCGAGCCCGACCTCGTGGCCGCGGCACGGCGCCGGGCCGACGCCGCCGGACTCGGCGGCCGGGCGGTGCTCGTCGGCGCCGTCGACGACCCGCGCCCGTACCTGCGCGCTGCCGACGCGCTGGTGCTGCCCAGCGCCTACGAGGCCAACGCGCTCGTCGTCCTCGAGGCGCTGGCGTGCGGCGTCCCCGTCGTCGCGACCCGCGTGGGGTACGCCGGCGAGGTGCTCGACGACGGCCGCACCGGCTTCCTCGTCCCCCGCAGCGTGGCAGGGGTGCGCTCCGCCCTGGCGCGCGTGCCCGCACCGGGCGACGACGGCCACGCCACGATGCACGCCGCCGCGCGCGCCACCGCGGAGCGGCACGGCTGGGACGCCGTGGCGGCGCGGTACCTCGCGCTGCTGGCGACGCTGCGGCCCGAGCGGGCGGGCAGCACGGACGGAGGCGCGCGATGAGGATCCTGCACGCGGTCCGGTCGGACGGGTTCGCCGGTGTCGAGCGGCACGTGGCGACCCTGGCCCGCGCCCAGGCCTCGGCCGGGCACGACCTCGTCGTGGTGGGCGGCGCCGCCGGCCCGACCACGCGCGCCGCCGGGCCGGCCGTGCGACACCGCCTCGCGGCCACCACCGCCGACGTCGTGCGCGCGCTCGTCGCCGAGGCCTCCGGCCGCTCCGGGGAGCCGCCGCCCCACGTCGTGCACGTGCACATGACGGCCGCGGAGGTCGCCGCGACCCTCGCGGGCCTGCGTGTGCGGCTGCCCCCGGTGGTCAGCACCCGGCACTTCGCCCTGCCCCGCGGCTCCGGCCCCGCAGGGCGGGCGGTGGCCGCCGTCGCGCGCCGCCGCGTCGCCGCGCAGGTCGCGATCAGCGAGCACGTCGCCGCCCGGGTGGACGGCGCCAGCGTGGTGGTGCGCCCCGGCGTCGCGCCCCGCCACGACGCGCTGCCGGCCGCCGCCCGCGACCGGGTGGTGCTCATGGCCCAGCGGCTCGAGCCCGAGAAGCGCACCGACCTCGGCGTGCGCGCCTTCGCCGACTCGGGGCTGGCGGACCGCCGGTGGCGGCTGCAGGTGGCCGGCGACGGCTCGCAGGCCGCCGCCACGCGCGCTCTCGCCGACGAGCTCGGCGTCGGGCACGCCGTCGACCTGCTCGGCGCGCGCGACGACGTGGAGTCCCTGATGCGCCGCGCGTCGCTGCTCCTCGCCCCGTGCCCGGTCGAGGGGCTGGGCCTCACCGTGGTGGAGGGGATGGCCGCGGGCCTGCCTGTGGTCGCGGCCGGCGCCGGCGGCCACCTCGAGACGCTCGGGGGGCTGGACCCGCTCGCGCTGTACCCACCGGGCGAGCCCGGCCAGGCCGCCACCCGGCTCGCGCGGCTCGCCACGGACCCCGCCCGGCGCGACGCGTACGCGCGGGCCGCGCAGGCACGGCAGCGCCACGAGTTCACGCCCGGCCGCCAGGCGGCGGACGTCCTGGCCGTCTACCGGGCCGTCCTGGAGAGGGCGGCTCCCGCGCCCGCACACCGCACCCCCGCCCGGGAGGTCCCGTGACCACCGACGTCGTGCTGCTGTCCCTCGAGGCCTGGGACGACCACTGGCGGCGCAACCAGTACCTCGTCACCGAGCTGCTGCGGGCCGACCCGCGGGCCCGCGTCCTGTTCGTCGAACCGCCCGCCGACCCGGTGCACGAGGCCCGCCGCGGGTTCCGGCCCCGCTCCGGCCGGGGCCTGCAGCGCCTCGCCGACCGGCTGTGGCGCTACGAGCCGACGAAGCTGCTGCCCCGCCGCGTCGACCGGCGCACCGACGAGCGGCTGGCGACGCACACGGCCCGCGCCGCGCACCGCCTCGGCATGCACGCCCCCGTGCTGTGGGTGAACGACCCGGCGGGCGCGGCGGTCGTGGCCGCCACCGGCTGGCCCGCCCTCTACGACGTCACCGACGACTGGCTCGTGGCCGAACGCACCGACGACGAGCTCCAGCGGCTGCGCCGCGACGAGGAGTACCTGCTGGCCCACTGCCGGGAGGTCGTGGTGTGCTCACCCGGGCTCGCGCGCAGCAAGGCCGGCCGGGCGCCCGTGACCCTGATCAGCAACGGCGTCGACGTGGAGCGGTACCGCCGCCCGGCACCCCGCCCGAGCGACCTCCCCGTGGCGCCGACGGCGCTGTACCTCGGCACGGTGCACCGCGACCGGTTCGACGTCGACCTGCTGCGGGCGACCGCGCACGCGGTGGCGGGCACGGGCCGGGTGGTCGTCGTCGGGCCGGTGCTGGACCTCACGCCCACGCAGGTGCGCGGGCTGCGGGCGTCCGGCGTGCTCCTGCTCGGCCGGCGACCCTGGCACGCGGTGCCCGGGTACCTGCAGCACGCCGGGGTGCTGCTCGTGCCGCACCTGGTGAACGACTTCACCGAGAGCCTCGACCCGATCAAGGCCTACGAGTACCGGGCGGTCGGGCGTCCCGTCGTCGCGACGCCCGTCGCCGGGTTCCGGGACGCCCGGGACACCCGCGACACCGCCGTGACCGTGGTCGACGGCGCCCGGTTCCCGGAGGCGGTGCGCCGGGCCCTGGCCGACCGTGCCGGGGGCCTCGACGCGCCGGCCGAGCTCCCGGCGGACGTCCCGACGTGGGCCGGGCAGGCCCGCCTCATGGCCGCGGTGCTGACCCGCGTGCGGCGACCCGCCACCACACCTCGCTGACCGCGTCGGCCGTCCGCGCGACAGGGAAGCGGGCACGCGCCACGTCGGCGGCCCGCGCGGCGCGTGCCGCCGCCTCGGCGGGGCGGTCGAGCACGTCGACGACGGCGCGGGCGAGGGCGTCCACGTCGCCCGGGGGCACGAGCCGGCCGAGCGGGCCCGCGCCCCGGCCGCCGCCGGGCCCCTCCGGGTCGAGGATCTCCGGGACGCCGCCCGCCCGCGTGGCCACGACCGGCACGCCGCGGGCCATCGCCTCGACGACCACCTGCCCGAACGGCTCGGGCACCGGGGACGCGTGCACGCACACCGCGAACGCGTCGAGCTCCGCGGCGGGGTCGGGCACGAAGCCGACCCAGTCGACCGCGTGCTCCACCCCGAGCCGCCGCGCCTCGTCGCGCAGCGCCCGCTCGTACGCGCCGGCGCCGAAGCTCGCCTCCCCCACCACGCGCAGCCGGGCGCGCGGGTGGGCGCGCAGCACCGCCGGCAGCGCTCGCAGCAGCTCCCGCTGCCCCTTGGTGGGGCTGAGCCGCCCCACGACGCCCACGACGGGCGCCGTCGCCGGGCCACGTGCCTCGTCGCCGGCGCGGCGCGCCCGCAGCTGGGCGGGCGCCAGCCCCGGGTACGCGACGGTGCACGGCCCGGGCAGCGTGGCGGCCGTCGCCCGCGAGTTGGCCACGACGGCGGCGGGCAGCCGCGACGCGGCGCGCACCAGCCGCACGGCCGCCGCCGGCAGGTAGTCGGGGGCGACGCGGTCGTGCACGTGCCACACCAGCGGGCGGCGCGCCAGCGCGGCCGGCAGCAGCGTGAGCAGGTCGGCCTTGAGCGACGTGGCGTGCACGACGTCGGGCCGCAGCGCCCGCAGCCGCCACGCCAGCCGCGCCGTGAAGGCAGCGGCCGCCGCCGGCCGACGCAGCGGGTCGGCTCCCGGACGGAGGGCGTCCGTGCGCCGGACCGTGCCGAGGCTCGGCGCGAGCGGCACCACGTCCACCCCCACCCCCTCGCGCTCCAGCAGCGGCCGCAGGGGCCCGTCGGCGCCGAGCACCACACGCACCCGCACCCGCGGCCCGCCGGGTCGGTCGCGCAGCGCCGCGCACAGCCGGACGAGGGCGAGCTCCGCGCCGCCGAGCTCGGCCGTGTGGTCCACGACCACCACGCGCAGCGGGCGCCGGGCGGTCGCGCTCACCGCCGTCCGGACCCGACCGGGTCCTCGGCGTCGGACGCCGTCGCGCGGTCGCCGGGCGCCGCGTGCTGCGCCGCGGCCGAGGCGCCCTCCGAGCCGGCGGCGCCGCGACGCCGCGGTCGCCGTCGCCGGCGCGGCGCCTCGCCGTACGTGGTGGCGTCCCGGGTGCGCCGGTCGAGGGCGCCGCCGGCCAGGGCGACACCGACCAGCGGCACGTCGTTCACCCGCAGCCGGTCGGCAGCCTCGGCCAGGACGCTCCGGTCGGTGCGCCCCGTCTCCGCGACCAGCACGACCCCGGTCGCGTACCGGCCGAGGATGCTCGCGTCGGCAGCCGCGAGCGCCGGCGGGGCGTCGATGACGACGACCTCGGCCTGGGTGCCGAGCGACTCGACGAGCTCGCGGGCGCGGTCCGTGGCGAGGAAGTCGGCCGGGTCCATGTCCTCGGTGGGCGCGGGCAGGGCGAGCAGGTTCGGGATGCCGGTCGGGTGCGGGCCCGTGCCCGCGTCGGGGCCGGGCGGTGGCAGCAGGGTGTCCAGCTGGGAGCGCCGCAGGTCGCCGGACATCGCGACGGTGGTGCGGCCGCTCAGCGCGTAGGACGCCGCGAGGTTCGCGGCGATGAACGACCGGGGGCCCTGCGAGTCCGCCGCGGTGACCACGACGACGACCCGCCCCTGGTCGGCGGTGGACACCTGGATCGCGGTGCGCAGCTCGCGCACGCCCTCGGTGAACGGCGTCGCCCGCTTGCTCGCGACGGGCAGCACGCCGGTGTCCCGGAAGTCGCGGTCGGCGCGGCGCGCCCCGTACAGCTCGGCCAGCACCGGCGTCTCGGCGTCGCGGGCCGCCTGGTGCGCCCCCCGCACCCGCACGTCGAGACCGCGCCGGGCGAACGCCAGCCCGACGCCGGCGACCAGCCCGGCCAGGACGGCCAGCGCGAGGACCACGGGTCTGCCGAGGCCGACCGGCGTGGCCGGCGTCGCCTTCTGCACGACCTCGCCCGGCGCGACGAGCGAGCGCAGGGTGTTCATCTCGACGGTGAGCGCCTGGTACTGGTCGATGATCGTGGTGCGCTCCGCGTCGGCGAGCGGGTCCTTCGGCTTCTTGTCGAGCTGGGCGTCGACGGGGCCGAGCTGCTCGCGCTGGGCGGCACGCTGCTCGTCGAGCTGAGCGAGCTGGTCCTCCAGGATGCCGCCGAGGCGGGCGACGTAGGCGACGGCGACGGCGTCGGCGACGTCCTGGGCCCGGGCGGGGTCCGTGCTCTCGGCGGTGATGACGATCGTCGCCCCGTCCTCGGAGCCGTACTCCGCCACGACGCTGCCCGAGACCTCGGCGACGGGCAGCCCCAGCTCGTCGGCGGCCGGCTCGACGACCCGGCGCGTGGTGACGTCGGCGGGCCCGGCCGCGACGGTGACCTCGGTCGTCTCGTCGCCCGACGAGCGGGTGGCGGCGAGCTCGACGACGGCGCTCGACCGGTACACGGTCTCCTGGCCGTCGAGGTACACGACGGTGCCGGCGACGACGAGCAGCACGGCGGCCAGCACCAGCCACCGGCCGGCCCAGACGGTGTGCAGCAGCTCACGGACGGTCATCGGGCACCTCCGACGGTGGGGGCCGGGGCGTCACGCAGGGCGGTGACGACCTCGCGGATCCGGGCGAGGAACCGGTCGCGGCCGAACGCGGCGACGTGGGCGTCGATGGCGACCCCGTCCCAGTCGGCGGCGAGAGCCTTCGCGACGGCGTCGGCGACGACGTCGGCGCGGGGGGCGTCGACGAACGTGCCGTTGACGCCCTCGGCGACGGTGTCGAGGTACCCGCCGGCGCGCAGCGCGACCACCGGGACCCGGTAGGTGCCGGCCTCCAGCGGGGTGAGGCCGTAGTCCTCGTACGAGGCCGCGACGAGCACGGCCGCGTGGCGGTACAGCCACCGCAGCCCGTCGTCGTCGACCCGCCCGACGAACCGGACCGGCGTGCGCGGGTCGCGGGCGGCGAGCGCGGCGAGGCGCTGGCGGTCGGGGCCGTCGCCGACGACGACGAGCGGGCGGCGCAGCAGCTGCGCCGCCGCGACCACGACGTCGACGTTCTTGTACGGCAGCAGGCGCGCGACGCAGAGCAGGGCGCCCGGCTCCACCCCCGGCACGGGGCGCTCGGGGCCGGGCGGCAGCGCGGGCGGCGGCGGCAGCACCTGGGCCTCGATGCCGTACGCGGCCCGCACGGCGTCGCGGGTGACGGTCGAGTTGGCCAGGTACACGTCGGCGCGGCGTGCCGCGCGCACGTCCCAGGCGCGCAGCGCGGGGCCGAGGCCGGCGAGGGCGGCGCGGGCGGCGGCCTTGCGCGCGCGGCCCGGCACGTCCGCCGGGGCGCCCAGGTACCGGTCGCGCTGGTACAGCCAGCGGGCGGGCGCGTGGCAGTAGACCACGGTGCGGCGGGCGCCCCGGTACCCGTGCGCCCAGCCGGTGGAGCTCGCCACCAGCACGTCACCGGCGAGGCGCTGGCGGGAGACGGCGGGGGCGAGCAGCGGCAGCGCGAGCCGGTGGTGGTGGCGCAGCGCCGCGACGCGGTCGAGCGGGCCGGGGCGCACGTCCAGGTCGTCCAGCTCGGGGAACGTGCCGTCCGGATCGTGCAGCGTCGTGTACAGCGGCGAGCCGGGGAACGCCTCGGCGAGCAGCAGCGCGACCCGCTCGGCACCGCCGCGCTGGGTGGCGTAGTCGTGCGCGAGCACCACTCCGTCCGTCATCGGCCCTCCCCTGCCCCGGCCTGCCCGCGCGGCCGACGAGCCGGCCGGGCGGCCCTGTCAGCGTAGGTCGCGCGGGCCGGGCTTCCGAGGGGTGGGAGGGGACGTCACCCGGGTGATTCGTGCCGGTCAGGCTCGCGCGTGGTACCTCTGCTGGGCGGCGAGCAGCCCCTCGGCGACCACCTGCTCCACGGCGTCCGCGGCGTCGTCGACGAGCATGGGCAGGTCCTTGCGCTCCGTCGCGCTGAAGTCCTTGAGCACGTGGTCGGCGGTGTCGGTGCGACCGGGCGGGCGGCCCACGCCGACCCGTACGCGCACGTACTCCTTGGTGCCGAGCGCCTTGGTGACGTCCCGCAGCCCGTTGTGGCCGCCCTCGCCGCCGCCGGCCTTGAGCTTGATCGTGTCGAACGGGATGTCGACCTCGTCGTGCACGACGAGCACGTGCCCGGCGTCGATGCCGTAGTACTTCGCGAGCGCGGAGACCGGCCCGCCCGAGACGTTCATGAACGTGGTCGGCTTGGCGAGCACGACGCGGGGCCCAGGCACGCCCCTCGGCAGCATGCCGAGGCGCGCCTCGGCCGCCACGGCCTGCGCCCGCGGGTGCCGGGCGAAGCGCGCGCCCGTGCGCTCGGCCAGCAGGTCGAGCACCATGTGCCCGACGTTGTGCCGGTTGCCCGCGTACCGCGGGCCAGGGTTGCCGAGGCCGACGACGAGCCACGGGGAGTCGGTCATGGGTGGTCCACTCCTGCAGTGAGCGCTGTGAGCGCGATTTCGGGGACTATGCGAGTGCGCATAGTCCCCGAAATCGCGCTCACAGCGAGGTGGTGGGGGTCAGCCCTCGGTGGACTCCGCGGCCTCGGCGGCGGGCTCCTCGGCCTCGCCCTCGGCCTCCTCGTCCTCCGCGGCGACCTCGGCACGCGGCTCGGCGATCGTGACGACGGACGCCTCCGGGTCGGTCAGCAGCGTCACGCCGTTCGGCAGCTCGACCTGGCCGGCGGCGACGTGCGCGCCGACCTCGAGGCCCTCGATGGACACCTCGACGGACTCCGGCAGGTGGGTGGCCTCGGCCTCGACCGACAGGGTCTGCGCCTCGACCCAGTGGATGGTGCCGGGGGCCGACTCGCCCACGACGTTCACCTGGACGTCGACGGCGATCTTCTCGCCGCGGCGCACGAGCAGGAAGTCGACGTGCTCGATGAGGCTGTTGACCGGGGTGCGCTGCACGTCCTTGGCGACGGCCAGCTCGGTCTTGCCCTCGAGCTCGATCGAGAACAGGGCGTTGCTGTGCCGCATCGCGAGCATGGTCGCGTGGCCCGGCAGCGTGATGTGCACCGGGTCGGTGCCGTGGCCGTACAGGACCGCGGGGATCTTGTTCTCGCGGCGCAGACGGCGGGCGGCGCCCTTGCCGAACTCGGTGCGGGCCTCGGCGGCGAGCTTGATGTCGGACACGTGGATCACTCCTGGAAGGTCTGTGCGTGCCGACGACCAGTGGGAGACGTCGGCGTGCCCACGAGGGTGAGGGAGGTGCCCCGCGGACCGGCGGCTGCGTCGGCGTGGGACACATGACGGACGCGACCGAGGACGCGCCGCGACGACCGGCGCGTGCGCGCGGTGCGTCGAGGCCGCCCAGTCGATCACGGAAATCCGACGGATCCTGCTCTGAGGGTGCGACCTGGCCGCTGCACGAAGTGCATGGACCGGCGCCCGTCAGACGTCCCTCGCCGAGGCAACCGGTCGAGTATAACGTCCCCGCCGCCGTGATGACAGGCCCGGCCCCACCCCGGTGCCCCGGGCCGTCGCGGGCCGGTCAGGTGCCCGTACGGTCGGCGGCCCGCGCCGCCGCCCGAGCCGCCCGCGGCCGGTAGACCACCTGGGTCTGGAACACGAACCGGACGACGAACGCCACGAGGATGAGCACGGCCTGCACCAGCTCGGGGTACGGCACCGCCCGCTCGACGATCCACCACAGCAGCAGCGTCCGCACCGCCGCCTCGGTGCCGTTGAACGCGAACGAGCGCAGGAACCTCCCGGAGAACCGGTACGCGCCGTCGCGCAGGTCGGCGAAGACGAAGCGTTCCTGCAGCAGGAAGTTGGTGACGATCGTCACCGCGTTCGCGACGATCACCGCGGGCAGGTAGTGCACGCCGACGCCCTGCAGCACGGCGAGGATGGCCAGGTTGAGCACCGAGCCGACCGCGCCGATCACGGCGAACGGCGACATGCGCCCGAAGCGCAGCGACGTCAGCTGGCGCAGGTAGCGCAGCCCGTTGGCGACGCTCGCCTTGGACCGGCCCGCGAACCGCTCGCCGAAGACGAACGGCACCTCGACGACGGCCAGGCGCTGCCGGGCGAGGATCTCCAGCAGGATCTTGAACCCGCGGGGCCGCAGCGCGTCCAGGTCGACGGCCGCCGGGCGCACGACGAAGAACCCCGTCATCGGGTCGGAGACGTCGCGGAGCTTGACGGGGAACATCGACCGCGCCAGCAGCCCCGACGCCGTCGAGACCAGGCGCCGGTAGCGCCCGTCGAGCCCACCGGCGTCCCCCCGGCCGAGGTATCGCGACGCGACGACGACGTCGGCGCGCGCCTCCCGGGCGCGCTCCACCAGCAGCGGCACCGTCTCGGGCGGGTGCTGCAGGTCGCCGTCCATGACGACGGCGAGCTCGCCCGTCGCAGCGCGCAGCCCGGCGACGACGGCGCCCGCGAGGCCGCCGTCGGGCCGCTCGCGGTGGATCATCCGTACAGGCAGCGGCGCCGCCTCGGCGACGCGGGCGATCTCGTCGGGGGTGCCGTCGGTCGAGTCGTCGACGAAGAGCACGTCGACCCCGCCGGGCGTCACACCCCCGGCGTCGCCGTCACGGTCGAAGGCCGACGCGATCCTGCGCACCAGCTCCGCGACGTTCGGTCCCTCGTTGTACGTGGGGACCACCACGGTCACGTCCACTCGGCCCTCCTTCGCCGGGACAGCCTACGTCGCCCCCGCCACAGTGCTGTGGGCGCGAGATCGGTGCCTCCCCGGGCGGGGGAGGCACCGATCTCGCGCCCACGGCACGTCAGGTGTCAGGCGTTGCCGTCGAAGAGGCTCGTCACCGACCCGTCGTCGAAGACCTCGCGGATGGCGCGGGCCACGAGCGGCGCGATGGACAGCACGGTGAGCTTGTCGAACCGCTTGTCCGCGGAGATCGGCAGCGTGTCGGTGACGACGACCTCGGTGACCCCGCACTCCTGCAGCCGCTGGGCGGCCGGGTCGGACAGGACGCCGTGCGTCGCCGCGACCGTGACCGAGCGGGCGCCGGCCTCCATGACGACCTTCGCCGCCTCGGCGATGGTGCCGCCCGTGTCGATGAGGTCGTCCACGAGCACGCAGTCGCGTCCCTCGACGTCGCCGACCACGCGGTTGGCGACGGCCTGGTTCGGGCGGGTCACGTCGCGCGTCTTGTGCACGAACGCGAGCGGGCAGCCGCCGAGCTTCGCGGCCCACTGCTCGGCGACGCGGATGCGGCCGGCGTCGGGCGAGACCACGGCTACGTTGGACAGGTCGACGCGGGTGCGCACGTAGTCGACCAGCACCGGCATCGCCCACAGGTGGTCGACCGGGCCGTCGAAGAAGCCCTGGATCTGCGGCGTGTGCAGGTCGACGCTCAGGATGCGGTCGGCACCGGCGGTCTTGAGCATGTCCGCGACCAGACGGGCCGAGATGGGCTCGCGCCCGCGGCCCTTCTTGTCCTGGCGTGCGTACGCGTAGAACGGCGCCACCGCCGTGACCGTCCGCGCCGAGCCGCGCTTGGCGGCGTCCACCATCAGCAGCTGCTCCATGAGCCACTGGTTGACCGGCGCGGTGTGGCTCTGCAGCAGGAAGATGTCCGTGCCGCGGACCGACTCGCTGAACCGCACGTACGTCTCGCTGTTCGCGAAGTCGTACGCCGACGTCGGCAGCAGCTCGATGCCGAGCTCCTTCGCCACCGCCTCCGCGAGCTCGGGGTGCGCCCGTCCCGTGGCGAGGACGAGGGTGCGCTCACCGGTTCCGGGGATGGAGTTGTTCATCGCTGCGTGCTTCCTTCGGTGTCGGCGGCGGAGCTGTCGTCGGAGCGGGTGCCCGCCGGATCGGCGGGCGGGGACACCACCGGGATCGTCCCGGTGAGGGCATTGTGCTCGGCGAGCTGGCGCTGCGCCTGCGCACCCAGCCGCGGGGCGTCCGTCGTGGGGGCCTGCGCGGCGCGGGCGGCGGCCTCCGCCGCGGGCGTCCCGGGGCGACGGCGCTCCACCCAGCCGTCGATGTTGCGCTGCTGGGAGCGGCTGACACCGAGCGCGCCGGCGGGCACGTCCTTCGTGATGACCGACCCCGCGGCCGTGTAGGCGCCGTCGCCGACGGTGACGGGCGCGACGAACATGTTGTCCGCGCCGGTGCGGGCGTGGGAGCCGATGACGGTGCGGTGCTTGGCGATGCCGTCGTAGTTGACGGTGACGGACGCGGCGCCGATGTTGGACTGCTCGCCGATGGTGGCGTCGCCGACGTACGACAGGTGCGGCACCTTGGAGCCCGCGCCGATCTCGCTGTTCTTCGTCTCGACGAAGGTCCCGATCTTGCCGGAGGCGCCGAGCACGGTGTTCGGGCGCAGGTAGGCGAACGGGCCCACGCTCGCGCCCTCCCCGACGACGGACAGCGAGCCGTGCGTGCGCACGACCGTGGCGCCCGCCCCGACCTCGACGTCGGTGAGCGTCGTGTCGGGCCCGACGGTGGCGCCGGCGGCGACGACGGTGGCGCCGTGCAGCTGGGTGCCGGGCAGCAGCGTGACGTCCGGCGCGAGCTCCACGTCGACGTCGACCCACGTGGTGGCCGGGTCGACGACGGTGACCCCGGCCCGCATCCAGCCGTCGAGGACGCGGCGGTTGAGCTCCGCGCCGAGGGTCGCGAGCGCGACCCGGTCGTTGACGCCCTCGACGAGCATCGGGTCGTCGCTCAGCACGGCCCGCACCGCCCCGCCCTCGGCCCGCGCGGAGGCGACGACGTCGGTGAGGTAGACCTCGCCCTGCGCGTTGTCGGTGCCGAGCCCGCCGAGCCCGCGGCGCAGCACCGCGGCGTCGAACACGTACACGGAGCTGTTGATCTCACGGATCTCCCGCTGCGCGGGCGTCGCGTCCTTGTGCTCCACGACGGCGAGCACGTCGCCCGTGCCCTCCTCGCGCACGATGCGGCCGTAGCCCGTGGCGTCGCCCACCTGCGTGGTGAGGATCGTGACGGCGTTGCCGTCCGCGTGGTGGGCCGCCAGCAGCTCCGCGAGCGTCGCGCCGTCGAGCAGCGGGATGTCGCCGGCGAGGACGACGACCGCGCCGTCGAGCCCGTCGCCGAGGGGGTGCTCGTCGCCGTCGTGCAGGTCCTCGGCGTGCGCGAGCTCCGCCGCGCGGGCGGCGTGCGCCTTGGTGTCGAGGGCGTCGAGCGCGCACTGCACGGCGCGGCCCGTGCCGGGCACCTCGTCCTGGTCGACGACGAGGGCGGTCGCGTCGAGCTCCGTCGCGGCCGCGGCCACCTGGTCCCGCTCGTGCCGCACGACGACGGCCACCAGCCGCGGGTCGAGCTCGCGGGCAGCGGTCATCGCGTGCCCGAGCATGCTGCGCCCACCCAGGGTGTGCAGGACCTTGGGGACCGCGGACCGCATCCGGGTGCCCTGCCCGGCGGCGAGGACGACGACGGCGGCCGGTCGCGCGGGCCGTCGTGTGTACGTGGAGCCGTCCGTCACGGTGCCGCCCGGCGTTCCGGTCGAGCCTGTCGAGACCACGTCTTCTCCGTCTCTGTCGTGTGCACGTGCTCCGCCCCCAGGGCTCGAACCTGGACCAAGGGCACCAAAAACCCGTGTGCTGCCGATTACACCAAGGCGGAACGGCCGCCCGAGCCCGGCACCGCGCGTCGCGTGGCGGCACCGTCGAGCGTCCGTCCTCAGTCTGCCAGGTCCGGGGGCGTGCCCCGGCGCGCGGCCGACCATGTGGACGCCGTGAGGCCCGTGGTGCGCGCCACACCGGCCGGCCGCCGTCGTCCGCCCGGCACGTGCACGGCGCGGGCACGGCGGGCGGGCGGACCCCGCGGACGCACCGGCGACCAGGCACAATGAGGGGCATGCCTGCCGACTCCCGCGCGCCCAAGCGCACCCCGCGCGCCCGGATGACGGCGAGCCAGCGCCGCGAGCAGCTGCTGGCCGTGAGCCGCCGGCTGTTCGCCGAGAAGGGCTTCGACGGCACCAGCGTGGAGGAGATCGCCGCGCGCGCCCAGGTGTCCAAGCCGGTCGTGTACGAGCACTTCGGCGGCAAGGAGGGCATCTACGCCGTCATCGTCGACCGTGAGGTCCAGGCGCTCACGTCGGCGCTCACGGGCGCGCTGGCCGAGGGCGGCCACCCCAAGGTGATCGTCGAGCGCACCGCCCTGGCCCTGCTCGGGTACATCGAGGCGTCGGAGGACGGCTTCCGCATCCTCGTGCGCGACTCCCCCGTCGCGCAGGCCACCGGCACGTTCTCCAGCCTCATCGGCGACGTCGCGACGCAGGTCGAGAGCATCCTCGCCGACCAGTTCCGGGCCAACGGGCTCGACCCGAAGGCGGCGCCGCTGTACGCGCAGATGCTCGTCGGGATGGTCGCGCTCACCGGCCAGTACTGGCTCGACGCGCGCAGCCCGAAGAAGACCGAGGTCGCCGCGCACCTGGTCAACCTCGCGTGGAACGGCCTGTCGGGGATGGAGCGCAAGCCCGCGCTGACCGGGCCCCGCTGACGCCGCGGCTCGTCGAGGGTGCCGGTCCGGTCCCCATCCGCCCGTCGTGGGGACCGGACCGGCACGCCCGACGCGGTGGCGCCGTCGTCAGCGGCCGTCCAGGTAGCCGTTGGCGTCGATGACGTACTTCGTCGCCGCCCCGGCGTCGAACTCGGCGTAGCCCCGCGGGGCGTCCTCGAGCGGGATCGCAGTCGCGTGGACGTTCTTCGCGATCTGCACCCGGTCGTGCAGGATCGCCTGCATCAGCCCGCGGTGGTACTTCATCACTGGGCACTGGCCCGTGGTGAACGACAGCGACTTCGCCCAGCCGGTGCCGAGGCTCAGCGACAGGGAGCCCTTCTTCGCGGCCTCGTCGATGCCGCCGGGGTCGCCCGTGACGTACAGCCCCGGGATGCCCAGCGCGCCGCCCGCGGCGGTGAGGTCCATCAGCGAGTTGAGCACCGTCGCCGGAGCCTCGTGGCTCGCGTCGGCGCCGTGCCCCCTCGCCTCGAACCCGACGGCGTCGACGCCGCAGTCGACCTCGGGGACCCCGAGGATCTGCTCGATCTGCTCGACCGGACCGCCCTTCGTCAGGTCGACCGTCTCGCAGCCGAAGCTGCGTGCCTGCGCGAGCCGGTCCGCGTTCATGTCGCCGACGATCACCACCGCCGCCCCCAGCAGCTGCGCGCCCGTCGCCGCGGCGAGCCCGACGGGCCCCGCCCCCGCGACGTACACCGTGGAGCCCACGCCGACCCCGGCGGTCACGGCGCCGTGGAACCCGGTCGGGAAGATGTCGGACAGCATCGTGAGGTCCATGATCTTCTCGAGCGCCTGGTCGCGGTCCGGGAACCTCAGCAGGTTCCAGTCGGCGTACGGCACCAGCACGTAGTTCGCCTGGCCGCCGACCCAGCCGCCCATGTCGACGTAGCCGTAGGCGCTGCCCGGCCGGTCCGGGTTGACGTTCAGACAGATGCCGGTCTTGCGCTCCTTGCAGTTCTTGCAGCGCCCGCAGGCGATGTTGAACGGCACCGAGACGAGGTCGCCGACCTTGATGAACTCGACGTCCCGGCCGACCTCGACGACCTCGCCGGTGATCTCGTGACCGAGCACGAGGTCCTGCGGCGCCGTGGTGCGCCCGCGGACCATGTGCTGGTCCGAACCGCAGATGTTCGTGGCGACCGTCTTGACGATCACGCCGTGGTGGACCTGGCGGCCGACGTTGGCCGGGTTCACCCCGGGCCCGTCCCTGAGCTCGAAGGTCGGGTAGTCGATGTCGATGACGGCGACCTCACCCGGCCCCTTGTACGCGACCGCGCGGTTGGTGTCTGCCATGGTGCTCCTCCTCGAACCACACCCGGCCCGGTCTGAGCCGGTCCTTCGACGGTAGGCAGGTCGCGGGGGCCAGGCAGTGCGGGCAGACGGCTCCGTCGGACTTCATCCGCTCGCGTCGCCGTTGTGTGCGGGGCGCGGGTCTGCTAGGCCTGCGGTATGAGCCGGGTCACCGTCCGACGCCGCGTCCGGCGCCTCACGATCGGCGGGCGCACGGCCCGCCGCGACGACCTCCTCGCGGGCGAGGAGCCGCTGGAGATCCGCGTGGGCGGACGCTCGTACGCCGTCACGATGCGCACCCCCGGGCACGACGTGGAGCTCGCCACCGGGTTCCTCGTGTCCGAGGGCGTCGTCACCGCGGGCGACCAGGTCGCCGGGGCGCGCTGGTGCGCCGGCTCGCCGGGGCTCCCCGGCGTGGGCGAGAACACCTACAACGTGCTCGACGTCGCGCTCGCGGCCGGCGTGCGCCCTCCCGACCCCACCCTCGCCAGGGAGTTCTTCACCTCCAGCGCGTGCGGGCTGTGCGGCAAGGCGTCGATCGACGCGGTGCGCACGCGCGGAGCGTTCACGGTGGCCGACGACCCGGTCCGCGTGGACGCCGCCACGCTCGCCGCGCTCCCGGGGCGCCTGCGCGCCGCGCAGGACGTCTTCGCGCGCACCGGCGGGCTGCACGCCGCGGGACTCTTTGACGTCGCCACCGGCGAGGCGCTCGTCGTCCGCGAGGACGTGGGTCGGCACAACGCCGTCGACAAGGTGGTCGGGTGGGCCGCCGCGGCGGGGATGCTGCCGCTGCGGGGGACCGTGCTCGTGGTGTCCGGGCGGGCGAGCTTCGAGCTCACGCAGAAGGCGGTCATGGCCGGCGTGCCGGTGCTCGCGGCCGTGTCCGCGCCGTCGTCGCTCGCCGCCGAGCTCGCGGACGAGGCCGGCCTCACGCTCGTCGGCTTCGTCCGGGACCCCTCGCTCGTCGTCTACGCGGGCGGGCACCGCGTGGTCGAGGACGAGGACGCGGCCGCCGGGGACGAGCGTGCAGGTGACGCGGCATGAGTGCGAGGAGCCCCCGCGGAGGGAGGCCGAGGAACGAGGCGTACCGGAGCGAGGCACCGCAGCGGTCGTGCAGGAAGGACACGGTATGACCGCCGACCGGCCCCGCGAGACGAGACCGCCGAAGGTCTGGGCAGCGGGCCTGCCCGGCATCACGCACGCGCTCGGGCCCGCCCTGCGCGGCATGGGGCCGCTGCGCTCCGCGCGGCTGCTGCTGGCGATGAACCAGCGCGACGGCTTCGACTGCATGAGCTGCGCGTGGCCCGACCCGGACCGGCGCAAGACCGCGGAGTTCTGCGAGAACGGCGCCAAGGCCGTCACCTGGGAGGCCACGCCGCTGACCGTGCCCCGCGAGTTCTGGTCCGAGCACCCCCTCACCGACCTCGCCGCGCGGTCCGAGCGCTGGCTGGGGCAGCAGGGCCGGCTCGTCGAGCCGGTGCACAAGCCGGCCGGCTCGGACCGGTACGAGCCGATCGGCTGGGACGAGGCGTTCGCGATCCTCGCCGACCGGCTGAACGGGCTCGACTCCCCCGACCAGGCGTCGTTCTACACGAGCGGGCGCGCGTCCAACGAGGCCGCATTCGTGTACCAGCTCTTCGTGCGCGCCTTCGGCACGAACAACCTGCCCGACTGCTCCAACATGTGCCACGAGTCCACGGGGGCGGCGCTCGGCGAGACGCTCGGCGTCGGCAAGGCGACGATCACCTACGACGACTTCCGCAGGACCGACCTCGTCGTGATCATGGGGCAGAACCCGGGCAGCAACCACCCGCGCATGCTCACCGCGCTCGAGGAGGCCAAGCGGAACGGCGCGAGCATCGTGGCCGTCAATCCGCTGCCCGAGGCCGGGCTCATGCGGTACAAGAACCCGCAGACGGTGCGCGGGCTGGCCGGCCGCGGGACCGAGCTCGCCGACCAGTTCCTGCAGATCCGCCTCGGCGGGGACATGGCGCTGCTGCAGGCGCTGTCGAAGCGGGTGCTCGACGCGGAGGCCGCGGCGCCGGGGACCGTGCTCGACCACGGGTTCCTCGCCGCGCACACGTCGGGCCTCGCGGAGCTGACCGCGCACCTGGCCGACCTCGACGAGGAGGCCGTGCTGGCCGCGACGGGGCTGACGAGCGCCGAGATCGACGAGCTCGCGGAGCGCTACCTGCGCGCCGACCGGGTCATCGTCACCTGGGCGATGGGCCTGACCCAGCACACCCAGGCGGTCCCCACCATCAGGGAGATCGTCAACCTGCTCCTGCTGCGGGGGCACGTCGGGCGGCCCGGGGCCGGGGCGTCACCGATCCGCGGGCACTCCAACGTGCAGGGCGACCGCACCATGGGCATCTGGGAGCGGATGCCGGAGCCGTTCCTCGACGCGCTCGAGGCGGAGTTCGGGTTCGGCGTGCCGCGCGCGCACGGCGTGGACGCGGTCGGCACGATCGAGGGCATGGCCGCCGGGCGGATCAAGGCGCTCGTCGCGCTCGGGGGCAACCTTGTCGCGGCGATCTCCGACACCGGCGCGGCGGAGGACGCGCTGCGCCGCACCGACCTCACGGTGCAGATCTCCACGAAGCTCAACCGCTCGCACGCCGTCGTCGGGCGCGAGGCGCTGATCCTGCCGACGCTCGGGCGCACCGAGATCGACCGGCAGGCCACGGGCGAGCAGCTCGTCTCCGTCGAGGACACCGTCTGCGCGGTGCACGCGTCGCGCGGCAAGGTCGAGCCGGTCGGGCCGGTGCTGCTGTCCGAGGTCGCGATCGTGACCCGGACGGCGCGCGCCGTCCTGGGCGCGCGCCCCGGCGGGGCGGGGCCGGTCGACTGGGCGGCCATGGAGCGTGACTACGACGTGATCCGCGACCACGTGGCGCGCGTCGTGCCCGGGTTCGACGACTACAACGCCAAGGTGCGCCGCGACGGCGGGTTCCTGCTGCCGCACGGGCCGCGGGACTCGCGCACGTTCCCGACGTCCGACGGGCGCGCGCACCTGACCGTCAACGAGCTGGCACCCGTGGAGTGCCCGCCGGGGCGCCTGCTGCTGCAGACGATCCGCTCGCACGACCAGTTCAACACGACCGTCTACCGCGCCGACGACCGCTACCGCGGCGTCAAGGGCGGGCGGGCCGTGGTCCTCGTGCACCCGGACGACCTCGCCGAGCTCGGCCTCGCCGACGGGGCGACCGTCGACGTGCACGGCGAGTACCACGACGGCGTCGACCGGGTGCTGCGCGGCCAGCGGGTCGTCGCCTACCCGACGGCCCGCGGCTGCGCAGCGGCGTACTTCCCGGAGGCGAACGTCCTGGTGCCTCTGGGGGCGACCGCCGAGACGAGCCGCACGCCCGTCTCCAAGGCTGTCGTCGTGCGCCTCGAACCCGCCTGACCTGGCCCCGGCGAGTTGTCAGGGTGAGCGCGGGGTATACCGCGCGCTCACCCTGACAAATCGCAGATGGTGGCGCGGCGTCAAGATTCTTGACGTCGAGAGAACGGCGTATCCTCTCGGCATGGACGTCACGGAGCCCCGCGGAGCGGACGAGGTCGACCGCATCGTCGCGGCCTGGCGCCGCGAGCGCCCCGACCTCGACGTCGAGCCGCTGACCGTCTTCTCCCGCGTGAGCCGGCTCGCGCGGCACCTCGACCGCGCCCGGCGCAGCGCCTTCGACCGGCACGACCTCGAGACCTGGGAGTTCGACGTCCTGTCCGCGCTGCGCCGTGCGGGCGAGCCCTACCGGCTGTCGCCGGGGGTGCTCGTCGCCCAGACCCTCGTCACCAGCGGCACCATGACCAACCGCATCGACCGCCTCGAGAAGCGCGGCCTCGTGGAGCGCCACCGGGCGCCCGAGGACCGCCGCGGCGTGCTCGTGGAGCTCACCGCGGCCGGCCGCCGCCGGGTCGACGCCGCGATGAGCGACCTGCTCGACGTCGAGGCGCGGGTGCTGGACGCCCTGCCCGCGGCCGTGCGTCCCCAGCTGGCCGCGCTGCTGCGCGCCGTCGGCGCCCAGTTCGACGAGTGACGGCCACGCCCCGCCCCGGGCGCCGCGACGGCGCCCCCGCCGGATGGCTGCTGGCCGCGCTGCTGCTGGTCGCCCTCAACCTGCGCGCCCCCATCACCGCGCTGCCGCCGGTCGTCGACGACGTCGCCGCCGGGCTCGGGCTCACCGCGGCCGGCGTCGGGCTGCTCACGTCCGTCCCCGTCCTCTGCTTCGCGCTGTGCACCCCGCTGGCGTCGGTGCTCGTGGCGCGCCTCGGGCCGGAGGCGTCGGTCACCGCCGCCCTCGGCGGCATCCTCGTCGGCACGCTGCTGCGCTCCGGCGGCTCCGTGCCGGCCGCGCTCGCCGGGACCGCCGTCGTCGGGATCGCGATCACCGTGGGGAACGTGGCCGTCCCCGTGGTCATCACCCGCGACTTCCGCGACCGTGCCGCCGTCGTCACCGGCGCCTACAGCGCCACGATGAACCTCGGCTCCACGTTCACCACCATGCTCACGGTGCCGCTGGCGGCGACCCTCGGGTGGCAGTGGGCGCTCGTCGGCTGGGGCGTCCTCGCGGTCGTCGGCCTGTCCACCTGGGTGCCGGCGGGCCGCGCGCGGCCGGCGGCGGACCGCGCGGCCGGCGGCCGCCCGCCGTCGGCACGCCACGAGCTCGCCGCCCTCGCCCCCGCCGAGCGGGCCGCGGCGCGGCGCCTCGCCGTCCTGCTGTCCGTGGCGTTCGCCGGGCAGGCGTCCGGCTACTACGCGATGACCGCGTGGCTGCCCGCGATCCTGCAGGACCGGCTGGGGATGGGCGACGCCGCCGCCGGGGGCGCGGCCGCGCCGTTCCAGCTGTGCGCGGTGGCCGGGTCCCTCCTGGTGCCGGCGGTGCTCGCCCGCGGGACGGCGCCCCGCCGGGTCGCGATGCTCCTCGCCGCGATGTGGCTGTCGCTGCCCGTCGGCCTGCTCGCCGCGCCGTCGCTCTGGTGGCTGTGGGTGGGCCTGGCCGGGGCCGCCCAGGGCGGGAACTTCACCGTGATCTTCACGCTCGTCGCGCAGCGCAGCCCCACCCTCGCCGTGGCGCGGCGCACCTCCGCCGCCGTGCAGACCGCGGGCTACGCCTGCGCCGCCGTCGCGCCCACCGCCGTCGGCGCCGTGCAGGAGTCCACGGGCGGCTGGACCGTGCCGCTGGCGGCCGTCGCCGCCGTGCTGGCGGTCATGACCGCGGCGATGTGGCTGGCGTCGGGCCGGCCGGCGCCCGGCAGGCACCCGTGAGGTCCACCGCCAGCGCGCCGAGCGCGCGCAGCGTCTCCTCGGCGTCGGCCGGCGCGTAGCCGCGGGAGCAGACCGCCACGACCAGCGCTCCCGGGCCCGGCTCGCCGACGAACGCCACGTCGTGCCGGATGCCGTCCACCCAGCCCGACTTGGAACCGTGCGGCACGTCCCGCGGGACGCCGGCGGTGAGCTGCCGGTCGTCCTGGCGTCCCAGCAGGTCGAGCATCCAGGCCGTCGGCTCGGGGCCGGCCAGCGCGCCCGTCACGACGGCGGACATGAGGCTCGCCAGGTCGCCCGCCGTCGTGCGGTGGGTGGCGCCCGCCGCCTCGGCGGCCAGGTCGGAGTACTTGCGCCCGACGACGCTCGCGGCGGCGCCGGCGTCCGCCAGGACCCGGTTCGCGGCGTCGAGCCCGACGGCGTCGATCACCATGTTCGTGGCCTCGTTGGACGACACGACGACCATGCGCTCGACGACCTCGCCGAACGTCACCTCGGTGCCGGGCGGCGGCATGCCGGGGTCCAGGTCGTCCGGCTCGATGCGGTAGTCGGGCGCACCCGGCACCTGCGAGGCGAACGTGTCGGTGCTGGTCACGCGCCGGTCCAGCGTCAGCGTCCCGGCATCCAGCGCCCGGGCGACGGCCGCGAAGACCGCCAGCTTGACGGTCGAGGCCGCGTAGAACGGCAGGTCGGCGTCCCGCGCGGCGAGGACCTCGCCGCCCGCCCGGCGCACCTGGTAGGCGACGGTGGGCACCCCGTCCGAGTGCGTCCCCGTGGCCGGCATCAGCGCACCCCCGCCCGGCGCGGGCGGGTCCGCCCGGAGACCCGGCCGTCCACGTGCGGCCGGGTCCGGTGGACAACGTCCGCGAACGCCTCGGCGAGCACCCGCGCCTGGGCCGAGTTCGTCGCGTCGTGCGCCGCGGCCTCGGCCTGCATCGCGTCACGGTCGTAGCCGGAGGCGGCGAGCTCTGCGGCGTCCCAGGTGCCGATCCGCTCCGCGGGGGCCTCCGGGTGGAACTGCACGCCCCACGCGACCCCCACCCGGAAGGCCTGCACCCGGCAGGCGTCGCTCGTCGCGAGCAGGACGGCGTCCGGCGGCAGCCCCGTGACGGAGTCCTGGTGGTGCTCGATCATCCGCAGCGCGCCCGGCGACGTCCCGTGCGCGCGGTACAGGCCGCCGAGCAGCGCGTCGTCGGCCGCGGCGTCGAGCAGGTCCACCGGGCACATCCCCTTCTCCGTCTCGCCCGAGCGGCCGGTGACCTCCCCGCCGGTCACGTGCGCGACCACCTGGGCGCCGAGGCAGATGCCCAGGACGGGGACGCCCGCGCGGGCCGCCTGCACGGTGAGCTCGCGCTCGTGCGGGAGCCACGGCGCCCGGTCGTCCTCGTCCGGCAGCAGGCCACCGCCCAGCAGCACCAGCCCGTGGACCCGCCCCGTCGCGTCGTCGCCCTCGATCGCCGGGACCTGCGCGGCGAGGTCCTCGCCCTGGACCACCCGCGCGTCGACGCCGGCGTCGGACAGCCACTCCGGCAGGCGCCCCGCGGTGCTGGTCGGTGAGTTCTGGACGAGGACGACCGTCGGTCGGGTCACGAGTCGGCTCCCATGCTGGTCGAGGTGCTGGTCGATGTGCGGGACGAGGTATCCGGGGCGCCGCCCGGGACCAGGTCCGCGAAGTGGCACGCCGCGACGTGCTCCGGAGCGGGCCCGGTCTCCTCGTCGGGCCGGGCCGGGGCGGAGGGGGCGTCCGGCGGGAGGAGCGCCGGATCCTGCGTGCGGCAGCGTTCCGGCACGGAGCCCGCGTCGCCGTCGGCGCAGTTCGCCCGCGCCGCGCCGATCTGGTGGGCGAGCCAGCACCGCGTGTGGAACCGGCAGCCGGACGGCGGGTCGGCGGGCGAAGGCGGGTCGCCCTCCAGCAGCAGCGGCCGGGACGCGGCGGCCGCCCCCGGGTCGGGCACGGGCACCGCGGAGAGCAGCGCCCGCGTGTACGGATGGCTCGCGGCCTCGTACACGGTGGGGCCGACGCCCTGCTCCACCACGCGGCCCAGGTACATCACCGCGACCTCGTCGGCGATGTGCCGCACCACCGCGAGGTCGTGCGCGATGAACAGGTAGGACAGCCCGAGCTCGTCCTGCAGGTCCTCGAGCAGGTTGATGACCTGGCCCTGCACGGACACGTCGAGGGCCGACACCGGCTCGTCGCACACGAGCACGCGCGGCTTGACCGCCAGCGCCCGCGCGACGCCGATCCGCTGGCGCTGACCGCCGGAGAACTGGTGGGGGTAGCGGTTCGCGTGGTCCGGGTCGAGACCCACCAGCTCCAGCAGCTCCGCGACGGCGCGGCGCCGCCCGCCCGCCGGCACGGCGTCCGGGTGGATCCGGAACGGCTCGCCCACGATCTCCGCCACCGACATCCGCGGGTTCAGGGACGTGTACGGGTCCTGGAAGACCATCTGTACGGAACGTCGCAGGTGCTTGCGCTCGGCCCGCGACATCGTCGACACGTCCTGGCCGTCGACCAGCACCGCGCCCCGGGTGGGCCTCTCGATGCCCACGAGAACCCTGGCGAGGGTCGACTTGCCGGAGCCCGACTCCCCCACCAGGCCGAGCGTGCGGCCGCGGCGCAACGTGAGGTTCACGCCGTCGACGGCCTGCACCTGGCCGACGGTCCTCTTGAGCACGACGCCGCGGCGCACGGGGTACGACTTGGCCAGGTCGCGCACCTCGAGCACGACGTCGCCGGGCGTCCCGGCGTCGGGCGACGGGCGGGTCAGCTCAGCCACGGGCACCTCCGAGCACCTCGGCGGAGAAGTGGCACGCGGACGACCGTCCCGGGGCCGCCTCGGCCAGGGGCGGGACGTCCGTGCGGCAGACGTCACGGGCCAGGTCGCACCGCGGGTGGAACGCGCACCCCGAGGGCACGCGGCCCGGTGCCGGCGGGCGGCCGGGGACCACCGGCAGGCGGCCGTCGGCGTCCGTGCCCCCGCCGGCCAGGCGGGGTACCGACCGCAGCAGCGCGCGGGTGTAGGGGTGCGCCGGCGCCTCGTACAGCTCCCGCACCGGCGCCTGCTCCACGGCCCGGCCCGCGTACATCACCGTGACGTCGTCCGCGACGCCCGCCACCACGCCGAGGTCGTGCGTGATCAGCACGAGGCCCATGTTCCGCTCCGCCTGGATCTCCGCCAGCAGCTGCATCACCTGCGCCTGCACCGTGACGTCGAGCGCCGTCGTCGGCTCGTCCGCGATGAGCACGTCCGGGTCCAGCGCCAGCGCCGACGCGATCATGACCCGCTGGCGCATCCCGCCGGAGAACTGGTGCGGGTACTCGTGGACGCGCTGCGCCGCGTGCGGCACCTTGACCAGGTCCAGCAGCTCGACCGCGCGCCGCCGGGCGTCCCGCCGCGACGCGCCGGTGCGCGCCCGTAGCGCCTCGGTGAGCTGGTAGCCCACCGTGTGCACCGGGTTCAGCGCGGCCAGCGCGTCCTGGAACACCATCGCGACATGGCGGCCGCAGTGCTCCCGGTGCCGCGCCGGCGGCAGGGCGAGCAGGTCCGTGCCCCGGAACCGCGCCGACCCGCGCGTCACCCGCGCCGCCGGCGGCAGCAGGCCCATCACCGCGAGCGAGCTCACCGACTTGCCGCAGCCCGACTCCCCCACCAGCGCGAGGGTCCGGCCCGCGACCACCCGGTACCCGAGGCCGTCCACGGCCCGGACCACGCCGTCGTCGCCGCGGAACTCCACCGCGAGGTCGTCCACCTCGAGCAGCGTCTCGCCCACGTCCCGCGGCCCGGTGTCGCCGGTGTCCTCGGACTCCCGGTCCCGGACGTCGACCGGCACGGACGTCGTCATCGTTCCCCTCCCTCTCACCGCAGCCTCGGGTCGAGCGCGTCACGCAGCGCGTCGCCGAGGACGACGAGCGCCAGCACCGTCAGCACCAGGCAGCCGAGGGGGAACAGCAGCAGGTACGCGTACCCGCCCGTCACCCACTCCGAGCCGCGCGTGATCATGATCCCCCAGCTCACCGCGGGCGGGCGCACCCCGATGCCGAGGAAGGCCAGCACCGCCTCCGCGCTGATGACGCCCGCGATCGCGGTCGGCACCAGCGCCGTCACCGGGCCGACGGCGTTCGGCAGCACGTGCCGCAGCATGATCCGCACGTCCGACGCGCCGAGTGCCCGCGCCGCCGTCACGTAGTCGAGGTTCTTCGCCTCCAGCACGCTCGCGCGCACGTAGCGGGCGTACCCCATCCACGCGAACAGGGTCAGCACGATGGCGGGCAGCAGGATGACGTCGAACGTGCCCGACCCCACGTGCACGTTGCGGAACAGCGAGAGCAGCAGGAGCGCCGCGAGCAGCAGCGGGATCACCAGGAACACCTCGATCACCCGGGAGACGATCCCGTCGACCCAGCCGAGGTAGTACCCCGCGAGCAGGCCCAGGACCACCCCGATGACCACCGACGCGCCCACCACGACGAACGCCAGCAGCAGCGACGGGCGGGCGCCGTGCGCCAGCTGGGCGAGCACGTCGCACCCGTGCGCGTCCGTGCCGAACGGGTGGGTCGCGCCGAACCCCTGCGGGTGGATCTTCGAGTCGCCGATGACGCAGCGCTGCGGGTCCGTCGACGTGAACAGCGTCGGGACGGCGGCGACGACGGCGAAGAACGCCACCACGACCACGGCCACGATCACGTCGGGCCGGCGGCGCAGGCGATGCCACGCGTCCGCCCCGAGCGAGCGTCCCGCCGCGACGTCGACGGCCGCCGCCACCTCCGGCGTCGTGGGCTCAGGCATAACGGATCCTCGGGTCGAGGGCGGCGTAGGCGACGTCGACGACCAGCATGACCACGACCGTCACCGCCGCCAGGATGGTGACGACGCCGACCACCAGGGCCACGTCGCTGGCGCGCACCGCCTCCCAGAGCACACCGCCCATGCCGTAGATGTTCATCATCCCCTCGGTGATCACGGCGCCCGCGAGCGCCTCCGTGAACGTCAGCCCGACGGCCGTGACCACGGGCACCGACGAGTTGCGCACCACGTGGTGCACGACCACGTGGCGCTCCGGCAGCCCGCGCGACCGCGCCGTCCGCACGTGCTCGCCCGTGTACGCCTCGAGCTGGCTCGCGCGCACCAGGCGGATGAACGCCGCGGAGCCGGCGAGGCCCAGCAGGATCCCCGGGACGAGCAGCGTCGCCCACGGGTGGTCGTCGTCGAACGACGGCCGGAACCACAGGGCCGCCATGCTGTCCGCGCCGAACGTCGACGTGGCCCAGCCGCTCAGCGGCACCGCGAACACGTAGCGGTAGACCAGCAGCAGCACGAAGATCGGGAACGCGTCGATGAGCACGGACGACATCCGGATGCCGTGGTCGGTCGGGCGCCCCCGCCACCGCGCGGCGACCGAGCCCAGGCCCATGCCGAGCACGAACCACGTCACGGTCACCACCGCGAACAGCTTCAGCGTGTTGGGCGCCGCCGTCGCGACGATGTCCGTCACCTCGCGGCCCCGCAGGTCGGTGCCGAAGTCGCCCTGCGCGTACGAGCCCAGCCGCTCGACGAACGGGCCGAGGCACGGGTTACCCGTCTGGTCGTAGCACGGGTCGTCGAGCCCGTACCGGGCCTCGACGGCGGCCACCTGCGCGTCGGTCGGCACCCGGTCGCCGAAGAACGCCAGCGCCGGGTTGCCGTTGAGCTGGATCGCGAACGTCGTGAGCAGGTGCAGCACGAACATCACGATCAGCAGCGTCAGCGCGCCCAGCAGCGCCCGGCGGAGGATGTAGCGGCCCATTCACGTCCTTCTGATCTCTCGTCGTCCCCGGCGCGCCGGGTGGGGTTGCTCTTGTCACCCCACCACCGTCCGTCGGTCAGCCTCGCTCGCCGTCCAGGAGACGAGGGGGTCTTCCCTCGAGGCGCGCCATCCGCCTCGCTCGTTCCTCGCTCGGCTCCCGCCAGACCTGGCCAGCCTCGCGGGGAAGACCCCCTCGTCTCCTTCGCCCCGTCGCCCCCGACGCCCGGGCTCGGGTGCACGACGGCGATCTGCTACATGTCGTCGCTGACCTCGAGGAGGCGGAGCTTGGGCTCGCCGCTGAACGGGTCGAGGACGACGTTCGAGAGCCGCTCGGAGAAGTAGTACGAGTTCACCGAGAAGAACAGCGGGGCGGTCGGGAAGTCCTGCGCGAGCGCCGCCTCGGCGTCCTGGTAGTGGCCGATGGCCTCGTCCAGGGACGCCGACTGGTCACCGGCGGCGACCGCGGCCTCGAACTCCTCGCCGTAGTACCCGAAGTTGGTGTTGCCGTTCTTCTCGTCGCCGCTCGCGTACACGGGAGCCAGGTAGTTCTCGTTGAGCGGGTAGTCCGGGAACCAGTTGGCGCGGAACGCGCCGTCGAAGTCCCGGGCGCCGCGCCTGGCGAAGTAGTCCGGCGTCGGGTCCAGCTCGTACGCGATGCCGAGCGTCTCCTGGATGGAGTCGCCCACGGCCTTGAAGAGCGCCTCCTCGGTCTCGTCCTGGCCGAGGTGGATCGTCAGGGTCTCACCGTCGGGCCAGCCGCCCGCGGCGTCCAGGGCGGCCTTGGCGGCGTCCGGGTCGAAGCTGCACCACTCGCACGTCCCGGGCTCGCCGCCGGGGACGCCGTCGGGCACCACCCAGCTGTCGGCGGGCACGCGCTGGCCCGGCATGAGGGCGTCGATGATGCCCTGCCGGTCGATCGCCATCGACAGCGCCTTGCGGACCTCGATGTCCTGCCACGGGCCCTCCTTGTACAGGGGGAACGCGAGGTAGGTGAGCGCCGCGCCGGGGCTCTCGAGGTAGCGCTCCTGCAGGCTCGGGTCGGCAGCGGCCGCGGCCTGCTCGGCGGGCGGCGGGAAGGCCACGTCGAGGATGCCCGCCTGGAAGTCGGGCCAGTTCTCCTCGCCCGCGTACTCGGTCCACTCGATGGTGTCGTAGGCAGGCGTCTCGTCCAGCGTGTACTCGTCCCAGCGGCTGGCGGTGAGGCTGATGCCCTGCTGCCACTCGTCCACCTGGAACGGCCCGTTGCCGATGGGCTGCGTGGCGCAGGTCTCGATGTCGTCGAGGCACGCCTGCGCGATCGGGAAGAAGCCCGTGTAGCCGAGCATCGTGGAGAACCCGGCGAACGGCGCCGTCAGCGTGACCTCCAGGGTGAGGTCGTCCTTGACCGCCAGCCCCGACAGCTCCTCGGCCGTGGGCTCGGTGACGACGTTGCCGTCGTCGTCGACCTCGCCCTGCATCGCGTCGTAGCCCTCGATACGCTCGAAGAAGTAGTTGTTCGCCATGGCGTTCGGGCCGTACGCGGCGTAGTTCCAGGCGCGGGCGAACGCGTTCGCGTCCACCGGCTCGCCGTTCTGGAACGTCAGGTCGGGCTTGATCGTGATCGTCCAGACCTTGTTGTCGTCGGACTCGACGCTCTCGGCGACGTAGTTGTACGGCTCCGTCGTCTCGGGGTCGTACCGGACCAGCCCGTCGTACACGACGTCCAGCACGGAGATGTTGTCCCCGACGTTGGAGTCCATCGGGAGCAGCGTGTCGACGTCCTGCTCCAGACCGAGGTGGACGGTGCCGCCTCCGCCCCCGTCGGTACCACCGTCCGTCCCGCCGTCGTCGTCTCCGCCACCTGACGAGCACCCCGCCAGGGCCAGCGTCACCGCGGCCGCTGTGGCGGCCCACCGAGTCGTCCTCACCGGCATCTCCCCACGTCGTTGCCGCCCCACGGCGGCATTGCCGTGGAACATATCGCCATCATGACGTCTGGTGACGAAAATCTCTGTTAAGGGTCGGTAACGATCGGTCTGCGTGTCGCGCCTCGGACCACCGACAGCCTGCTGGCTCGCACGCTGCCTCGACGCCTCCGGCCGACCTGGACTAGCCCACCGAGACCGCCGGGCAGGTGGACACGTCGACGGGCATGAAGTTAGATTTGTTCTAAGTTAATCTTCTTCTAGCATTACGAGGCGCGATGGAGTTCCAGGGCAGACGGTCCGATCTTGCTCGGCTCGACGATCAGCGACGCGCGGTCCGCGACGGCACGGGAGCCACTCGCGGCCGGGCCGTCATCGTGTCCGGCCGACGACGGGTCGGCAAGTCACGGCTCGTGCAGGAGTTCTGCGACCGCTCCGGCCTGCCCGCCGTCATCTTTCAGGCCACCCGTGGGCGCGCACCGGGAAGCGAGCGCGCGGAGTTCCTGGCGACCGTGACGCAGTCCGGGCTCCCGCAGGCGGGCCTCGTCGCGGGCCTGCAGGCAAGCGACTGGAACCAGGCGCTTCGCGCTCTGGCGATCGCGCTCCCCGACGACACGCCCGCCGTCGTCGTGCTGGACGAGATCCCGTGGCTCACCGAACGCGCCGCCGACTTCGAGGGCGCCCTGCAGACGGTGTGGGACCAGCATCTCGCCCACAAGCCCGTGCTGCTGCTCCTGGTGGGCAGCGACACGTCGGTGATGGAGCAGCTGCAGGAGCACGGGAGGCCGTTCTTCGGCCGCGCGACCCCGCTACGCGTCGAGCCCCTGCACGTGGCCGACGTCCAGGACGCCACGGGGCTCGATCCCGCCGCCGCGGTGGATGCCCTGCTCGTCACGGGCGGCTTCCCGGAGATCGTCCGGTCGTGGCCGCGCGGCATGACGCTACGCGACTTCCTCCGGACATCGTTCGCCGATCCGCTGTCCCCGCTGCTGGTCTCCGGCGAGCTCACCCTGCTGGGCGAGTTCCCCGAGTCCACCCAGGCGCGAGCGGTCCTCGAGGCGATCGGCACCGGGGAACGGACATTCACCGGGATCGCGTCCTCCGCCGGCGGGGACGGTGTGCTCAAGTCCGGGGCGCTCGGCCCGCTGCTGAAGACGCTGCAGGCCAAGCACGTGATCGCGGCCGACCGCCCCCTGTCGACGACGTCGGACACCAAGAACAACCGGTACCGCGTCGCCGACCCCTACCTCCGGTTCTGGCTGGCCTTCGCCGCGCGCGCGATCCCGCTCGTGGAACGCGGCCGCGGCGACGTCGCACTCGACCACGTCGAGCGCGGGTGGGCCGCCTGGCGGGGGCGCGCCGTCGAACCGTTCGTGCGCGCATCTCTCGAACGGCTCCTCCCCGACGACGCCTGGCCCACGACCGAGTTCGTCGGAGGGTGGTGGAACCGCCGCAACAACCCGGAGGTCGACCTCGTCGGTGCCGACCGCACACCGGTCGCCCGGTCGGTGCAGTTCCTGGGATCCGTCAAGTGGCACGAGTCCCGGCCCTTCGGCCGCCAGGAGTACGACGCGCTCGCCCGCGCCGTCACCGCGGTGCCCGGCGCCGACGCCACCACCCCGCTCGTCGCGGTCTCCCGGTCCGGGGTCGACGGCGACCTGCCGCTCGCCGCCACCTGGGGCCCGGAGCAGCTGGTGGCCGCCTGGCGCTGAGCCGGAGTCCCGGCTCAGACGGCTCCGTCAACAGTTCTCCCACCTCGCGCAGCCGGCCATCTCCAACGTCGGCTCGATGGGGGTGTCGCCCGCCGTGCGCTCCGTCACGTACGTCTCTCGACCCACCCACTCACCCTCGGTGTCGAAGTACCACTGCTCGAGAAGCCGACGCTCGACGACGTCGTACACGTAGCGCTCGCCGGTCCGTCCGTCCACGACATGGTCGAGAACCTCACCGGGCCGTCCCGTCGAGTCGCTCCCGACCTCGAGCGTCGTCACCGAGAGCTCGCTCATCACCTGCCAGACGGCATCTCGAAGCGCCGGCGGTGCAGGGCTCTCACGAAGCAGTTCGGCTGCCATCTCGAACACCTTGTCTTCGGGCGTGCCGGCCCCCCTGTCAGGCCGGACGCTGTCGAACAGGATCTCGCGCAGCCGCGGTGCACTCGTCGGGAGCTCGTAGAGCTCGTCCCAACCGATCAACACCCACTCGCCGTCGATCTTCAGACTGCCCCAGGCCGACGGACCCTTCGCCCAGGCGTCGTCGACGTTCTGGTTCTGGATGTGGAGTCCTGGATCGTCGTGGCCGCTCCAGCTCTGCTCGAAGGCCACCGTGTCGTCACCGCGCTCCTGATGATTCGACTCGACGTACCAGTACTTCCCCTCGGGCCAGCCGGGTGCGACGGACACGTGCGGCGCGGGCTCCTCGGCCTTCTCGGAGTCGTCGGTCGCCATCACCGGGCCCGCGGGCTGTACCTGCGCCGGCCGGACCCACGGCTCGGCGCTCACCGCCCAGGTGGCGGCAAGCGCCACGACCCCGACCGACGCGAGGCCCGTGACGACGACGCGCCGCACCCGCCGCCGTCGCGCCCGGGGGACGACGGCGTCGAGGTCGACGGCGATCTCGGGTCCGACGGTGTCGATGTGCGCGCGCAGCTCGCGCGCGAAGTCCTCGTCGTTCGTGCGGTGCGTCATCGTGCGCCTCCCTGGTCGGAACCGTCGTCGGCCGCTCCGAGCACGGACCGCAGCTGGGCGAGCCCGCGCGAGGCGGTGGACTTGACCGTGCCGAGCGACACGCCGAGGTCGCGGGCGACCTCGCGCTCGGTGAGCCCCACGAGGTGCCGCAGCACCACGATTCGACGCTGACGGGTGCTGAGCGTCGCGAGCGCCCGCACGAGCTGGTCCCGCTCGGCGTGGTGCTCGGCCGCGCTCCTGCGCTCCGCGCCCTCGGGCAGCGCCGTCGGCTCGGTGAGCACCTCGCGGCGCCGCCGGCGCCAGTGGTCGATGCGCAGGTTCGCCAGGGTCCGGCGCGCGTAGGCCAGGGGATCGCGCTCGCGGGCCTTGCGCCACGACAGGAAGGTGCGGGTGAGCGCCTGCTGCACGAGCTCGTCCGCGAGGTGCTCGTCGCCGCACAGCAGCCAGGCCGTGCGCGCGAGCGCCGGCGCGGCGTCGCGCATGAAGGCGGTGAACTCCTCCTCGTAAGAGGTGCCCACCCGCACGACGCGGAAGCCCGCGTCGTCGGGAGGGTCGGCGGCGTCCGCCGCTGTCATCGTCACGGTCATGTGTTGTACACGTCCGCGCGGGCCCGAAGGTTGAGTGGCTACGAGAGCTGCTGCTTCGAGACAGTCTCGGTTCGGCATTCCGTCCCCGGGTCGGCACACATTCGTGCCGACCCGGGGACGGAATGCCGAACCAGCAGTCAGGAAGCGACGCGGTTCACGACCCGGTCGAGCACGGCGACGGCGTGGTCGAGCACGTTCTCCTCCACGGTGAGGGCCGGGCGGAAGCGCACGGAGCGTTCGCCGCAGCCGAGCATGAGCACGTGCTCGGCGTGCATCCCGGCGACCACCGCGTCGCGCACCTCCCGCGACGGCAGGGAGACCGCGCACATGAGGCCGCGGCCGCGCGGGTCGGTGACGACGCCGGGATGCGCGGCGGCGAGCTTCTCCAGGCGGGCGAGCAGGCCTGCGCCGACGCGCCCGGCACGCTCGACGAGGCCGTCCGCCTCGTAGACCTCGAGGATGCGGCGCGAGCGCACCATGTCGACGAGGTTGCCGCCCCAGGTGGAGTTGATGCGCGAGGAGATGTGGAAGACGTTGTCGCCGACCTCGTCGACGCGGCCGCCGGCCATGACGCCGCAGACCTGCAGCTTCTTGCCGAACGCGACGACGTCGGGCTGCACGCCGAGCTGCTGGTACGCCCAGGCGGTTCCGGTGAACCCGCCGCCCGTCTGCACCTCGTCGAGCACGAACAGGGCGTCGTGCTCGTGGCACAGGGCCTGCATGGCCTGCAGGAACTCCGGGCGCAGGTGGTGGTCGCCGCCCTCGCCCTGGATGGGCTCGGCGACGAAGCAGGCGATGTCGTGCGGGTGCGCCTCGAAGGCGGCCCGCGCCTCGGCGAGCGCCCTCGCCTCGAGCGCCTCGACGTCGCGGGGCGCGCCGTCGGCGTCGTGCCCCGGGTACGGGGAGGTGATGCGCGGCCAGTCGAACTTCGGGAACCGGGCGACCTTGCCGGGCTCGGTGTTGGTCAGGGACATGGTGTAGCCGGAGCGGCCGTGGAACGCGTGCTTGAGGTGCAGCACCTTCGTGCCGAGCTCGGGCGAGCGGCCGTGCGCCTCGTTGTGGCGCGACTTCCAGTCGAACGCGACCTTGAGCGCGTTCTCGACGGCGAGCGCGCCGCCGTCGACGAGGAACAGGTGCGGCAGGGCGGGGTCGCCGAGGACGCGGGAGAACGTGTCGACGAAGCGCGCCAGCTCGACCGTGTAGACGTCGGAGTTGGACGGCTTGTTGACGGCGGCGCGCGCCAGCTCGGCGCGGAACGCGGCGTCGGCGGCGAGCCGGGGGTGGTTCATGCCCAGGGCGTTGGACGCGAAGAAGGTGAACAGGTCCGTCCACTCGGTGCCGTCGCGGGCATCGACGAGGGTCGAGCCGTGCGAGGCGTCGAGGTCGAGCACGAGGTCGAACCCGTCGACGAGCATGTGCTCGCGCAGCGACTCGAGGACGGCGGTGGCCTCGATCGAGCCACCGACGCTGGGGGCTGTGGGCTGAGAGATTGTCTCGGTCATGCCTTGACCATAGGAGAGATTGTCCGGCGCCACCAGGGTTACACCGGAGAATCTTGCGTCACGGCAGGACGGGGCGCCCCTCGAAGTAGGTGCGCAGCACGATCGTCGAGCGGGTGGACACGCCGGCCTCGCGCCGGATGCGCCCGAGCAGGTCCTCCAGGGCGCTGGGCGAGGGCACGCGGACCAGCAGCAGGTAGTTGGACGCCCCGGCGACGGACCAGCAGGCCTCGATCCCCTCGATGTCGCGGAGCCGCTCGGGCGCGTCGTCGGCCTGCGACTGGTCGAGCGGCGTGATCTCCACGTACGCGGTGATGGGCAGCCCGACCGTCTCGGGGTCGACGACGGCGCGGTATCCGGTGATCACACCGCGCGCCTCGAGCTTGCGCACCCGCGCCTGCACGGCGGACTGCGACAGCCCGGACGCCTCCGCGAGCGTGGCGAGCGTGGCCCGCCCGTCGGCCCGCAGCGCCTGCACGATCGTCCGGTCGACGCCGTCCAGCCCGTCGCCGCTCATCCGGCCACCTCCGCCGCCTCGAGCCACGCCATCTCCAGCTCCTCCTTCTCGGCGACGAGCTCGCGCAGCCGCGCGTCGAGCGCGGCGACGCCCTCGTAGTCCGTCGGGTCCGCCGCCATCTCGTCGTGCAGCCGCTTCTCCTCGTCGGCGATCTTCGTCAGCCGCCGCTCGACCCGCTGCAGCTCCTTCCTCGCCGCCCGCGTCTCCGCCGCCGTCGCCTTCTGACTCTCCCCACCCGGCGACGGCGCTGCGGCACCCGCCGGGGCTGACGAGGAACCCCCAGCAACCGCGACGGACGACCCCGAGGCGGGCTCGAAGGAGTCCTTGTCGAGAGGCTGGATGGGACTGGCGGGAGCGCCCGAGGAACGAGGGCGCGGATGGACGCCTCGCGACAAGGACTCCTTCGAGCCCGCCGCTCCAGCCCCAGCACGCCGCAGAGAGAGGTACTGCTCGACCCCGCCCGGCAGGTCTCGCAGCGCCCCGTCGCCCAGCAGCGCCCACTGCCGGTCGCACACCCGCTCCAGCAGGTACCGGTCGTGCGAGACGACGATGAGCGTGCCGGGCCACCCGTCGAGCAGGTCCTCGACGGCGGCGAGGGTGTCGGTGTCGAGGTCGTTGGTGGGCTCGTCGAGCAGCAGCACGTTGGGCTCGGAGACGAGGAGCCGCAGCAGCTGGAGGCGGCGGCGCTCGCCGCCGGACAGGTCGCGCACGATGGTGTGGGCGCGCTCGCGGGTGAAGCCGAGCCGTTCGGTGAGCTGCCCGGCGGTGAGCTCCTTGCCGTCGACGACGACGGTGCGCTTCTCGCGGTCGACGACCTGGACGGCCGTGAGGTGGCCGACGTCGTCGAGCTCGCCGACGTCCTGGGTGAGCTCGGCGACCTCGACGGTCTTGCCGCGGCGCACGCGGCCGGCGTCGGGCTCGCGGCGTCCGGCGAGCAGCGACAGCAGGGTGGTCTTGCCGGCGCCGTTGACGCCGACGACGCCGTACCGGTCGCCGGGGCCGAGCCGCCAGGTGACGTCGTCGAGGAGGACGCGGCGGCCGTCGGCGTCGCGCGGGCCCGCCTCGTGCCCGTCGCGGGCGGGCACGGTGACGGTGACGTCCTCGAGGTCGAGCACGTCCTTGCCGAGGCGGCGGGTGGCCATCTGGGTGAGCTCGAGGGTGTCGCGGGGCGGCGGCTCGTCGGCGATGAGCGCCTGGGCGGCGTCGATGCGGAACTTGGGCTTGGAGGTGCGGGCGGGTGCCCCGCGCTTGAGCCAGGCGAGCTCCTTGCGCAGCAGGTTGTTGCGCTTCTCGGCGGCCTGGGCGGCCTGCCGGGCGCGTTCGGCGCGGGCGAGGATGTAGGCGGCGTACCCGCCGTCGTACCCGTCGACGGCGCCGGTGCCGTCGCCGCGCACCTCCCAGGTGCGGGAGCAGACGGCGTCGAGGAACCAGCGGTCGTGGGTGACGACGACGAGCGCCCCGGTGGCGCCGGGGCGCCCGTACCGCTGCGTGAGGTCCTCGGCGAGCCAGGCGACGCCCTCGACGTCGAGGTGGTTGGTGGGCTCGTCGAGCAGCAGGACGTCGGGGTCCTCGACGAGCAGCGCGGCGAGGGCGACGCGGCGCCGCTGCCCGCCGGAGAGTGTGGACGCGGGCTGGTCGAGGTCGAGGTCGGCGAGCAGGCTGGCGTGCACGGAGCGGATGCGGGCGTCGGACGCCCACTCGTGGGTGGCGTCGTCCCCGTGCACGAGGTCGCGGATCGTGGCGGCGTCGTCGTCCACGTCGCGCTGGACGAGCATGCCGAGGCGGGACCCGCCGACGCGGGTGACGCGGCCCGCGTCGGGCGCCTGGGTGCCGGCGAGCAGGCGCAGCAGCGTGGACTTGCCGGCACCGTTGGGGCCGACGACGCCGATGCGGTCGCCGTCGTCGAGGCCGAGGGAGACGTCGTGCAGGAGGGTGCGGGTGCCGATGGTCAGCGCGATGCCGTCGGCGCCGAGGAGATGTGCCACGCCACGAGGGTAGTCATCTCCCGGGCGCCGACGGCCCCGGTGCAGGTCAGGTCAGGTCAGGTCAGTACAGGATGGACGTCGTCGAGCGTGGCCAGGCGAGGGTGGCGTAGATCTGCACCATGGCGGCCTGCTCCAGCAGCTCGGTGTGCTCGTTCCCGGCGGTGAACAGCCCGGTGGCGGGGTCGCGCTCGGAGTCCCACTGGTGGTCGGCGTAGTCCGCCATGGCGTGCCGGTACGTGGTGGCGCCGGTGACGGACTCCAGCAGCAGCAGGTTCTTGAACCAGATGGAGTTGAAGAACATCGGCTGGTCGTCGAGCCGCCCCTCGGTGACGTAGTGCCGGTACGACGCCTCCGCGATCGCCTCCGCCTTGTCCAGGTACTGCTGGTCGCCGGTGGCCTGGTACAGCAGGGTGTAGGTGCCCACGGGAACGCCCTGGTTGTACGACCACTGCGTGCGGTCGATCGACCCGTCGAGCTTGATGTTGTCCCAGTACAGGCCGTTCGGGGCCAGCAGGTGCTCGTCGGTCCACTCCACCATCCGCAGCGCCCAGTCGAGGTAGCGCTGCTCGCCGGTGATCATGAACAGGCGGGTGGCGAGCTGGGCGCCGGGCATGGTGGAGACGGTGTTGCGGTCGGTGCTCCAGTCGGCCTGCGTCCAGAAGACGCCGCCCGGGGCGGGGTGGTCCGGGTCGGTGTCCCACCCGGAGACGACGAGCTCGAAGATCTCCTTCGCCCGGTCGAGCGCCGCGGCGTCGCCGGTGGCGAGGTGCTGCTGCACCTTCGCGAGGGCGACCCACTCGTTGTCGTCGTAGAACATGTCGCCGCCGTCGCCGTACGGCGCCCGCGGGTACGAGTCGTAGCCGGGCAGGCCGGTGGTGCCGCCGCCGGCGTTCCAGAAGTGCTCCTGGCCGCGGGCGGCGTCGGCGAGGTCGTCCTCGAACGACCGCCCGAGCGCCCCGGGCAGCCCGGTGAGGTCCAGGGCCGCGACGTGCGCCTGGGAGTGCGGCCACTCGAAGGAGTAGTCGCGGTCCTCGGCGCCGCTGGGGTACCTCTCACGGTACAGGCCGGAGCCGTCGTCGGCGGACATGTACCGCTGCATGGCGTCGTAGCTGGCGACGGCGCGCTGCACCTGGGTGCGCGGGGTGTCGTCGGGCCCGTGGCCGTCGCCCTCGGCGGCGGCGGGGCCGGCGGCCCCGACGACGCACGCCAGGGCGGCGAGGCTCCCGACGGCTCTGGTGAACCTCATCGTTCTCTCCTTCGCTCGGGTGGTGCTCGGGTGGTGCTCGGTCGGTCTCGCGGGTCAGCGCCGCACGCGCAGCGTGAGGACCTGGAACCCGGTGAGGTCCACGAGAACGTCGCCCCCGTCCTGCTCGGCGGCGCCGAGGGTGCGCTCCAGCAGGTCGGTGACCTCGACGTCGCGGTGCGCGAAGCCGAGGGAGACGCGTGCCCGTGCCCGCCCGCCGCGGCTCTCGTAGAGGCGCAGCACGACGTCGCCGCTGCCGTCCTCGGCGAGCTTGACGGCCTCGACCACCACGGCGTCGTCGTCCACCGTCACGAGCGGCTCGACGCCCCGGGCCCCGGTGACGGTCCGCTCGGGCAGGTTGAGCGCGTAGCCGTGCCGGATCGCGTCGTCGATGCCGGCGCCGACGACGAGCTCGCAGCGCAGCTCGTGCTCCCCCTGGTCGGCGTCGGGGTCGGGGAACTTCGGGGCGCGCAGCAGCGAGAGCCGCACGGTGGTGCCGGTGGCGGAGTCGCGCCCGGCCCGGGTGTCGTCGACGCGGGTGGCGGTGATGTCGTGCCCGTAGGTGGAGTCGTTCGCGACGGCGACGCCGAAGCCGGGCTCGCCGACGTGCACCCACCGGTGGGCGACGGTCTCGAACCGGGCGTGGTCCCACGACGTGTTGGTGTGGACGGGCCGGTGCACGTGCCCGAACTGGATCTCCGAGGTCGCCCGGTCGGCGTGCACGTCGAGCGGGAACGCGAGCTTGAGCAGCTTCTGCCGCTCGTGCCAGTCGACCCGGGTGGTGATACGCAGCGCGCGCCCGTCGACGGGCAGCGCGAGGTCCTGCTCGACGCGGGAGCTGCCCACCTCGCGGACGACGCGCAGCGCCGGGCCCGCCGTCGTGGCGACGGTCTCGATCTTCGCCGGATCGTCCAGGTCGGTGGTGGTGCGGCGGTGGTGCTCGTCGATGTCCCACGCCTCCCACTCGTTGGGGATGTCGCGGTGCAGCTGGAGCAGGTTCGCCCGGGCGCCGGGCAGGATCGCCTCGCGCCCGCTCGCGCGGTCGACGGCGGAGGTGACGTGTCCCGAGGCGTCGACGACGACGCGCACGACCTCGTTGTCCAGCACCCAGCCGCCGGCGCCGTCCGCCGCGGGCGCCACGGTGGTCTCCTGCCGCGGCCCGTCGAGCACGCGGGCTCCGACGCCCGGCACGCCGGCGCGCGCGAACGGTCCGCTGTTGACGGCGACGACGGCGTCGCCCTCGCCGACCAGCGCCGCCAGCGCCCCGCCGACGATCTCCTCCAGCTCGGCGGCGACGGCAGCGTAGTTCCGCTCCGCCTCGCGGTGCACCCAGGCGATGGACGACCCCGGCAGGATGTCGTGGAACTGCTGCAGCAGCACCGTGCGCCACAGCCGCCGCAGGCGCTCGGCCGGGTACGCGGCGCCGGTGCGCACCGTCGCCGTCGCCGCCCACAGCTCGGCCTCGCGCAGCAGGTGCTCGCTGCGCCGGTTGCCGCGCTTGGTGCGCGCCTGCGAGGTGTACGTGCCGCGGTGGTACTCGAGGTACATCTCCCCCACCCACGTGGGCGGGTCGGCGTACTCGGCGCGCGCCGCGTCGAAGAACGACCGCGAGTCGGACAGCGTGACGCGCGGCGAGCCCTCGAGGTCCGCGGTCCGGCGCGCCTGGGCGACCATCTCCCGGGTGGGCCCGCCGCCGCCGTCGCCGTACCCGAAGGGCGCGAGCGACGTGTTGGCCCGGCCCTTCTCCGCGTACTGACGCTCGGCGCGGTCCAGCTCCTCGGCGGACAGGTCCGAGTTGTACGTGTCCACGGGCGGGAAGTGCGTGAAGACGCGGCTGCCGTCGATGCCCTCCCACCAGAACGTGTGGTGCGGCATCGTGTTGGTGTCGTTCCAGGAGATCTTCTGGGTGAGGAAGTTCTCGCTGCCGGCGAGGCGGGTGAGCTGCGGCAGCGCGGCCGTGTACCCGAAGGAGTCCGGCAGCCACACCTCCGTCGGCTCCACGCCGAGCTCGTCGATGAAGTACCGCTTGCCCTCGACGAACTGGCGGGCCAGCGCCTCGCCGCCGGGCATGTTGGTGTCGGACTCGACCCACATGCCCCCGACCGGCACGAACCGCCCCTCGCGCACCCGCTCACGGATCCGCTCGAACAGCTCCGGGTAGTGCTCCTGCACCCAGGCGTACTGCTGCGCGGAGGAGCACGCGAAGCGCACGTCCGGGTCCTCGTCCATCAACGACAGCACGTTCGAGAACGTGCGGGCGCACTTGCGCACGGTCTCGCGGGTGGGCCACAGCCAGGCGGAGTCGATGTGGGCGTGGCCGACGGCGTGCACGCGGTGCGCCGACGGCGTGGCCGGGCTCGCCAGGGCGCCCGCGAGCGCCGCCCGCCCTGCGGCGGCGGTGCCCGCGACGTCGTCCGGGTCGACGGCGTCGAGCATGTCCTCGCACGCGCGGAGCACCTCCGCGCCGCGGGGGCTGGTGGGCGGCAGCACCCGCACCAGACCCGACAGCGCCCGCACGTCGGCGAGCAGCTCGGTGACGGTCTCGTCGACGAGGGCGACGTGCATGGTCCGCAGCGCGTAGATCGGCGCGTCCCCCGCCGTCTCCCAGGCGCCCATCGGCGTCGGGCGGGTCCACGCCCCGCCGGGCACGTCGGGATTGGCGGCTGCCTCCACGAAGAGGTCGATCGTCCCGTCCGTGGCCAGCGCCCCACCCGGCGCCAGCGGCACGTGCTGGTTGCGGGGCTCGACGGCCTTGATGATCCGGCCGTCGGTGGTCCACGCCGTGCCCTCGGCCTGGAAGCCGGGGCCCGCGCCCGTGAAGCCGAGGTCGACGACGAGCTCGGCCCGGGTGCCGGCCGGCGCCGCCTCGCCGCGCCACTCGGCGGGCACGGCGCCGGTGACGCGGAACCACACGGTGTCCCAGGGGCGGCCCCAGGGCTCCCCGATCGCATGAGGCGCGTAGGTGGCGGCGGCGGCCTCGGCGAACGGCACCGGCTCCCCGCCGACGGTCCAGGCGGTGACGTCGAGCGGGCGTCGCTCGCGGTGCACGGCGGGCTCGAGCCAGTCGCGGACGAACCGCTCGAGTCGTGCGGTGGTGCGGGCGGTGGTGTCGTGCATGGAGGAGGCTCCTGGGTGGTGGTGTGCGGGGAGGGCGGGCGTCAGCCCTTGACGGCTCCGGCGAGGGAGAAGCCGGAGCCGGAGAGTCGCGAGACGAGCACGTACAGCCCGATCACGGGCAGGGCGTAGAGCATCGAGTAGGCGGCGAGCTGGCCGTAGGCGACGGACCCGTACTGGCCGAAGAAGGCGAAGATGCTCACGGCGGCGGGCTGCTTCTCGGGCGAGAGCAGCAGCACGAAGGGGACGAAGAAGTTCCCCCACGCCTGGATGAACACGAAGATGAACACGACGGCGATCCCCGGCCGCATCAGCGGCAGCACGATCCGGCGCAGCGTCGTCATGGCCGACGCGCCGTCGGTCCAGGCCGCCTCCTCCAGGGAGACGGGCACGGAGTCCATGAAGTTCTTCGTCATCCACAGGGCCATCGGCAGCGCGGTGGCCGCCATGAAGAAGATGGTCCCCGGCAGGGAGTCGAGCAGGTTGAGCCGCACGAACAGGGAGTAGACGGGCACCATCATCGCGGTGATGGGCAGGCAGGTGCCGAAGAGCACGGCGTACAGGAACGGCTTGTTGAACCGCATCCGGTACCGCGAGAGCGGGTAGGCCGCGAGCACGGAGGCGAGCACCGTGACGAGGCCGGAGCCGGCGGAGAGCAGGAAGGCGTTCGCGAGCGGCACCCACGTCTGCTCGGGGGTCATCACGGCGCTGAAGTTGGCGAACGTGAGCGCTTCCGGGAGGCCGACGGTCAGGGTGGCCTGCGCGTCGACGGACGCGAGCACGATCCAGCCGAGCGGCAGCAGGAAGCACAGCCCCACCACGACCAGCACCAGGTTGGCCGCCAAGCGCGTGGCGCGCGGGCCGGGCGCGACGAGCGCTGCCGGCCGGCGCGGGCGGCCGCGGTCGATGGGGGCGGCCGGCGTCGCCGGGGCCGTCGAGGTCGCCGTCATCAGTCCACCTCCGGCTTGAGGCTGCGGATGTACACCACGGAGAAGACGGCGCCGATGACGAGCATCACGGTGGCGATCGCGGTGCCGTACCCGACCTGCGCGAACTTGAACGCCTCCTGGTAGGCGAGGATCGGCAGCGTGGAGCTGTCGGTGCCGGGCCCGCCGCCCGTCATCACGTAGATGAGGGTGAAGACGGACAGGGTCTGCAGCGTGGTGAGCATGAGGTTGGTCGAGATGCTGCGCCGGATGGTGGGCAGCGTGACCCAGACGAGTCGCTGGACGGCGGACGCGCCGTCCACCGTCGCGGCCTCGGTGATCTCCGGCGGCACCTCGGCGATGGCGGCGGAGTAGACCATCATCGAGAAGGCGGTGCCGCGCCAGACGTTGGCGAGGATCACCGCGAGCATGGGGTGCTCGAAGAGCCAGTCGGGCCCGGCGATGCCGACGCCGCCGAGCAGGGCGTTGAGGGTGCCGTCGGCGTGGAAGAACGCGTAGGCGGCGAACGCGGCGACGATCTCCGGCAGCACCCACGCGGCGACCACCAGCGTGGACACGGCGGCGCGGACGGGCCCGACGGCGGACCGCATGAGCATCGCCAGCCCGAGCCCGAGCAGGTTCTGCCCGACGACCGCGGAGGCGATGACGAACAGCACGGTGAGCCACAGCGACTTCGGGAAGTCGGGGTCGGCGAGCAGGTTCGCGTAGTTCTCGAGCCCGACGAACTCGGGGTTCGCGGCGGCCGGTCCGGTCAGCGCGGCGTTGGTGAACGAGCCGTAGAACGACCACACGACCGGGCCGAGCATGAACAGGGCGAGCAGCACCACGGCCGGGACGAGGGGGACGAGGCGCCGGGCGTCGCGCCGCACGTGGGTGCGGCGGGGTGCCGAGGGCTCCGGCCCCCTCGCCCCCGCGGGGGCGGGGGCGAGGGTGGTCACGCCTCAGCCCTCCGTGGTGTTCTCGGCGCCGACGAGGTCGACGACGGCCTGGTCGTAGGTGGCCGCGGCCTCGGCGGGGGTGGCCTGCCCGGTCATCACGGACTCCATGGCCACCTGGATGGCGTTGGAGATCTGCGCGTAGTCGGAGGTGGCGGGCCGGAAGTGGGTGACCTCGACGAGGTCGGAGAAGAACGGCACGGTCGGGTTCGCCTCAGCGTACGAGGGCTCCGCGGCGACGTCCTCGCGGACGGCGATCTGGCTGTTGTCGATCGCGAACCGCAGCGAGTTCTCCTTGTCGAGGGCGTGGGTGAGCACGTCGAAGGCGACGGCGGGGTGCTCGGTGCCCGCGCCGATCGCCATCGTCCAGCCGCCGGACATGCTCACCGCGCCGGGCTCCTGCCCGTGCTGGGTCGGCATCGGTGCCGTGCCCAGGACGTCGCTCCACTCCGGCCAGGGCGAGTTGCCCTGCTCCAGCCACGTCCCGGCCTGCCAGGACCCGTCGAGCGCGATCCCGAGCTTGCCGTTCGGCAGCCACTCCGAGGCGACGGTGGTGCCGACGTTCGGGTCGAGCGCCTGCTGCGGCGTCGGCGCCAGGCCCTCGCTGTACACGGTCTCGAGGAACGTCAGGGAGTCGACGAACTCCTGCGAGCCGACGACCCACTGCTGCGCGTCGGCGTCGTACAGGGTGCCGCCCGTGCCGTACAGCAGCATCTCGAAGCCCTGCATCGTCGAGGCCTCGCCCATCGGCTTGCCCGAGTAGATGTTGAACGGGATGACGTCCGGGTCCGACTCCTTGATCGCGCGGGCGGCTTCGAGGATGTCGTCCCAGGTCTGGGGCGCCCAGTCGTCGGGCAGCCCGGCCTTCGCGAGCACCTCGGAGTTGAACCACAGCCCGCGGGTGTCGGTGCCCATGGGGACGCCGTACGTCTTGCCGTCGTCGCCGAGCCCGGCCTGCTTGGCCGTGTCGACGAACTGGTCCCACTCGTCCCACCCGGCCAGGTGCTCGTCGAGCGGCAGCAGGTACCCGGCCTCGACGTCGGACTTGATCATGAACGTGTCCTCGTACATGAGGTCCGGGGCGGTGCTGGGCGAGCGCTGCATGAGCGCGAGCTTGGTGAAGTAGTCGTTCTGGCTGGCCTCGATCGGCACGAGCTCGATCGTGACGTCGGGGTTCTCGGCCTCGTACTCCGCCTTGACGTCGGTGAAGAGCTCGTCGGCCTGCGTGAAGTTGCCGAACTTCTGGTAGGCGATCTTGATCGTCGCCGCACCCTCGTCGCCGCCCGTGCCCGAGCCGCACGCGGCGGTCACGAGGGCGAGCGCTGCTGCCGCGGTGCCCGCGGCCAGGGGTCGTGCCAGTCGCATGGTGCTCCTTTGCCCACAGTGCGTGACCCGGGTCGGGCCGCCTGACGCGAATAACTCAACCGAATGGAGTTAATAGTGTCAAGCCCTCTGCCCGCTCCCGCTCATCAGGGTCGCGCCGCGGCTCGGCCGGGTCCGCGTCAGGGCAGGACGGCGCCCGTGCGGCCCACCAGGCCCGACGGGCGCGGGGCGAACGCGTCGTCCAGCACGAGGCTCGCGGCCCCGACCGCGCCGACGTCGTCCCCCACCGCCGACCCGAGCACCTCCACCGGGTGCATCTCGCGCAGCGTGGCGTGCGCGGCGAGCTCGGCGCGCACCACCGGCACGTACACCGGCGCGAGCCGCGCCCAGCTCGGCCCGCCGAACACGACCACGCCGGCGTCGAGCAGGTCCGCGACGATCGTGATCCCGCGCGCCACGCGCCGGGCCGAGGTCCGCAGCACCCGCTCCGCCGCCGGCCGGCCCGCCGCCGCCAGCCGGCAGACCTCGGTGAGCGCCGCGTCCAGCTCCGCCGGCGTCGACCGTGCGGTGGACGCGGGCAGGATCCCCGTCTCGACCGCCTCGTCGACCAGCGTGTCCGGGGCGGCACACCTCCCGATGCAGCCCCGGTTGCCGCAGCTGCACCGCGGGCCGTCGCTGTCGACGATGAGGTGCCCGATCTCGCCCGCGTTCCTCGACGTGCCCGCGAACACCTCGCCGTCGTGCGCCACCGCCGCCCCGACGCCGAAGCCCGTGTAGAAGAACAGCGACGTGCCCTGGCGCATGCGGTTGCCGCGCCACAGCTCCGCGACCATCGCGGCGGTCACGTCCTTCTCCAGCAGCACCTCCAGGCCCGTCGCGTCGGCGAGGGCGTCGCGCAGCGGCACGTCGACCCACCCGTCGAGCAGCGGCGGGTGGATGACGCGCCCCGACGGCATGTCGATCGGTCCGGGCGCGGCCACGCCGAGCCCGAGCACGTCCGCCCGGTCCACGCCGGCGTCGGCGAGCAGCTCGCGCACGCCGTCCGCGACGGCCGCCACCAGCGCGTCGGGCCCCGCCGGCGTCGCGAGCGCACGGCGACTCACGACCTCGCCGTCCAGGTCGGTGAGCACCGCCGTGACGACCACGGGGTCGACGTGCACCCCGAGCGCGTACGCGCCCCGCGGGTCCAGGTGCAGCATCGTGCGGGGCTTGCCGCGCCCCTCGACCCGGCGCTCCCCCTCGACCACGAGCCGCCGCGCGAGCAGGCGGGAGACGATGTTCGAGATCGTCTGCAGGGACAGTCCGGTGCTCGCGGCGAGCTCGACCCGGCTCACGCCGTCGTCGGCGCGCCGGATCCGGTCCAGCACGACACGCTGGTTGAAGTCGCCCACGCGCGGCAGGTTCGTCCCGCGTCCCACTCCGCCGCCTCCCGCTCGTCCGTCTGCGGGTCAGGGTAGCCATCCCCGGCGCGCCCGGCGCTACAGTGCACCCGTCCACCGCCCGCGCCGACGCGGGCGGTCCCGACGACACGGAGGACCCATGGCCCAGTTCGACCTGTCCGTCGCCGAGCTCGAGACCTACCGGCCCGAGATCGACGAGCCCGCCGACTTCGACGCCTTCTGGACGGCCACGGTGGCCGAGGCGCGCGGGCACGACGCCGGGCCCGTGCTGGAGCGGGTCGACACCGGGCTGACCCAGGTGGTCGTGGACGACGTGACGTTCCCGGGCTTCGACGGGCACCCCGTGAAGGGCTGGCTCGTGCGCCCCGCGCACGCCGAGGGGCCGCTGCCCGCCGTCGTCGAGTACCTCGGCTACGGGGGCGGGCGCGGGCTGCCGCACGAGCGGCTCGGGCTCGCCGCGGCCGGGTACGCCCACCTGGTCATGGACACGCGCGGGCAGGGCTCGGGCTGGGGCTCGGGCGGCGACACCCCGGACCCCGTGGGCAGCGGGCCCGCCTCGCCCGGCTTCCTGACCCGCGGCATCCTCGACCCGGCGGAGCACTACTACCGCCGCGTCTTCACCGACGGCGTGCGCGCGGTGGACGCCGTGCGGCAGGTCGACGGCGTCGACCCGGCGCGGGTGGCCGTGACGGGCGGCAGCCAGGGCGGCGGCATCGCGATCGCGGTCGCGGGGCTCGTGCCCGACGTCGCCGCGGCGGCGCCGAACGTGCCGTTCCTGTGCCACTACCGCCGGGCCGTCGCGATCACCGACGCCAAGCCCTACGGCGAGATCACGACGTACCTGTCGGTGCACCGCGAGCACGCCGACGCCGTGTGGCGCACCCTGTCGTACCTGGACGGGGCGTCCTTCGCCCGCCGCGCGCGGGCCGCGGGCCTGTTCTCGGTGGCGCTGATGGACGCCGTCTGCCCGCCGTCGACCGTCTACGCCGCCTTCAACGCGTGGGGCGCGGACACCGGCGACACCGCCGCCCGGGAGATCGACGTCTACCCGTACAACGGGCACGAGGGCGGCCAGGAGTACCGCTTCGCCCCGACCCTGGCCTGGTTCGGCAAGCACGTGTGATCCGCCGCTGCCCGCCGGGGAGGGGAACCGGTAAGGCGTTGTGGGCGTGAGTTTGGCGCTATCGGCGGGGTCGATAGCGCCAAACTCGCGCCCACAACACCTTGGGGATGGCGTCAGGCGAGGAGGCGGGCCCCGGGCGCCGGACCGCTCGTGCACCAGACCGCGTCGGCGGCACCCTCGGCGGTCCACGTCGCGGCGATCGCCAGGGCGTGCTGCCGGGAGCGGGCGAGCGCGGCGACCGACGGCCCGGAGCCGGAGACCAGCACGCCGAGCGCCCCCGCCTCGCGGGCGACGTCCAGCGTCCGCTCGAGGTCGGGGCGCAGGGACAGCGCCGCGTCCTGCAGGTCGTTGTGCAGGGCGGCGCCGAGCGCGTGCGGGTCACCAGCCCGCAGCGCCTGCATGAGGGCGGTGTCCTCGGAGAGCTCCGGGTCGTGGGCGCCGTCCGCCTGCTCGTCGAACCGGCCGTAGACCTCGGGCGTGGAGAGCCCGTCGTCGCGGGTGGCGAAGACCCAGTGGAACTCTCCGCGCGTCATGGCGGGGGTGAGCAGGTGCCCGCGGCCGGTGCCGACGGCGGTGTGCCCCAGCAGCGCGAAGGGCACGTCGGAGCCGAGCTCGGCGGCGAGGCCGAGCAGGTCGTCACGGCTCAGGCCCGTGGCCCACAGGGCGTCGCACGCCACCAGCGTCGCGGCGGCGTCCGCCGAGCCGCCGGCCATCCCGCCCGCGACCGGCACGCCCTTGGCGAGGTGCAGCGCGACGTCGGCGGCGACCCCGACCCGCTCGGCGAGCAGGACGGCGGCCCGGTGCGCGAGGTTCGTCTCGTCCAGCGGCACACGCTCGGACTGCGGGCCCTCCACGGTGAGCTGCACCCCGGCGCCCTCGGGTACCTGCCGGGCCGTGACCTCCTCCACGAGCGCGACCGCCTGGAAGATGGTCACGAGGGGGTGGTACCCGTCGTCCTGGGGCGCGCCGACCCGCAGGGAGAGGTTCACCTTGCCGGGGGCGCGCACGCGCACGGACGGGGTGGGGGCGGCGGCGAGCTGCGTCACGTGTCCACCGTGCCAGCGCGGAGGGGGACGTGCTCGGCGATCCGCGCGAAGTCCGCGATCCCGAGGCGCTCGCCCCGCAGCCCGGGGTCCACGCCGGCGGCACGCAGGGCCTCCTCGGCGGCGGGGCCGGAGCCGCACAGGCCGGAGAGCGCGGCACGCAGCGTCTTGCGGCGCTGGGCGAACGCGGCGTCCACGACGGCGAAGACCTCCTCGCGGGTCGCCGTCGTCGACGGCGGGTCCCGGCGCTCCAGCGCCACCAGGGCGGAGTCCACGTTCGGCACCGGCCAGAAGACGTGCCGGCTCACGTCGAACGACCGGTGCGCCGCCGCGTACCAGGCGGCCTTGGCCGACGGCACCCCGTACGTGCGCGAGCCGGGCGGCGCGGCCAGCCGGTCGGCAACCTCGGCCTGCACCATCACCAGGACCCGCTCCAGGGAGTCGAAGCGCTCGAGGAACGTCAGCAGCACGGGGACGGCGACGTTGTACGGCAGGTTGGCCACGAGCGCGGTCGGGGCCTCGCCCGGCAGCTCGCGGACCTCGAGCGCGTCGGCCGTGACCACCTCGAAGTCGGCCTCGGGCGCGTGCGCCCGCACCGTGTCGGCAATCTGCCCGGCGAGCACCGGGTCGATCTCGACGGCGACGACGGAGCAGCCCGCCTCGAGCAGGCCGAGCGTCAGGGACCCCAGCCCGGGGCCGATCTCCACCACGCGTTCGCCCGGGCGGAGCCGCGCCGCGCGCACGATCTTGCGGACCGTGCCGCCGTCGTGCACGAAGTTCTGCCCGAGCGTCTTCGTGGGCCGGACGCCCAGGCGCCCTGCCAGCTCGCGGATCTCCGCAGGGCCGAGCAGGGCGCCAGGGGTGTTCGTCATGCGCAGAGTTTATCCGCAGGGCCGGTCGGGCCCCCCGGCACTCCGGTGTCCGGTCAGTACCAGCCCACCGACTGCGAGTGGCCCCACGCCCCGCACGGCGACCCGTAGCGGCCGGCGATGTAGTCCAGGCCCCACTCGATCTGCGTGGCCGGGTTGCTCTGCCAGTCAGAGCCGGCGGTGCCCATCTTCGAGCCGGGCAGGGCCTGCGGGATGCCGTAGGCCCCCGACGACGGGTTCTGGGCGGTGGTGCTCCAGCCCGACTCCTTGGTCCACAGCGCCTCGAGGCACGTCCACTCGGAGCCGGTCCAGCCACGCGCGGCGGCCATCTGCCGGCCGATGTCGCGGGTCGAGCCGGAGTAGGTCGTCGAGGACGACGACGAGCCGGAGGACGACGACGAGCTCGACGTGGCGGGCTCCGGCTCGGGCTCCGGGCGCTCCTTGGTGCCCTCGACCAGGATCTCGGCCAGCGGCTTGGTGGTCACCTTGTCGGAGAGCTTCTTCTTCTTCACGACCTCGCCGTCCACGGTCGTGACGCGGAAGACCTTGGTGCGCTCGC
>NZ_SIRP01000001.1:3777747-4077323 GCF_011634835.1 Isoptericola sp. BMS4
ACGACCTCGCCGTCCACGGTCGTGACGCGGAAGACCTTGGTGCGCTCGCCGTCCTTGCCCTCCTGGCTGACGGTGCTGCCGAGGTCCGCGTACCGGTCGTCGTCGGTCTCGGTGCGCGTCTTGTGCTCGACGACGGAGGTCTTGGTGACCTTCTTCGTCTCGACGCGCTCCACGACCACCCGGACGGTCGGGTCGCCGGGCTCGTCGGCCTTCTGCTGCTCGACGTAGACGTTGTCGTCCTTGTCGACCGTCAGGTCGAGGCCGGTGAGGATCGCCTTGAGGCCGACGCTGCCGTCGTCCACCACGGAGGTGGTGCCGTCGGCGACGACGGCGACCGGCTGGTCGGTGTCGAGGCGCAGCGGGAGCGAGGCGCGGTCGCCGGAGCGCGAGGCCACCAGCGAGACGTCCGAGCCCCGGGCGGCCAGGCCGGCGAGGGCCTCGTCGGCGTCGAGCGCCGTGACCCATACGTCGTCCTGCTTGCCGTCGACGTCCACGGTCACCTCGTTGCCGTAGCGCACGACGACGTCGGAGCCGTCGCGCAGCGCGGAGTCGGCGTTCGGGGTGACGGCGTCGCGGTCGCCCACGACGACGCCCTCGGACTCGAGCAGGCCCGCGACCGAGCCCGAGTAGGTGTCGACCGTGCGCATCTCGCCGTCCACGTCGAGGGTGACGGTCTTGTGGGCCTGCCCGTAGGCGGCCGCTGCCCCTCCGGCGAGGACGATCGCGCCCGCCGTGAGACCGGCGACGAGGGGCCAGCGACGCCGGGTCGCCACCGCGGTGGTGGCTCCCGGCGTGACGGAGCTCGGAGTGTCGTTCGTGGGGTTCACACGGATCCAGTCGTCGTGCTTCCCGGCTACGAGGGCGGGGTCCCGGCTGGCTGTCGGGTCCGGCGTCGATCCGGCGGCTCCGAAGACCGTAACCGGATCGTGATCGTCCGCCAAGCATGACTGTGGTAGAGATGCCCGGTTCTGCCCCAGCGTGTCCCGAAAGTCGGGCAGTGATCTGTGCTGCTTCTCTCAGTACCAGCCGACGCTCATGGAGTGGCTCCAGGCCCCGCAGGGCGTCCCGTACCGGCCCGCGATGTACCCGAGCCCCCAGCGGATCTGCGTGGACGGGTTGGTGCGCCAGTCGTCGCCGGCCGTCGCCATCTTGGAGCCCGGCAGGGCCTGCGGGATGCCGTACGCGCCGCTCGACGGGTTCTCGGCGTTCCAGCGCCAGCCCGACTCCTTGGTCCACAGGCTGTCCAGGCAGGAGAACTGGTCGTCACCCCACCCGCGCTCCGCCGCGAGGCCGCGGGCGACCGCCTTGGCCGACCCGGGGTCGGGGTCCGCCTCCGCCACCTCGAGCGTGCCGACGACGATCACCTCGTCCACGGGCTCGCGGGTGACCTCCCGCGACTTCACGGTGCGCTCGATCTCGGTGCCGTCGAGGGTGCGCACCCGGTAGGTGGTGACCCGCTCCCCCGGCACGCCCGCCGTGCGGACCACCTCGTAGCCCTTCGGCAGCTCGTCGGACTCGATCGTCTCCGTCTCGAACGGGATGACCTCGGTCTTCGTGTCCGACTCCGACTCGCCCCGGCTCACCAGCACGACCATCCCGTCCACGGCCGCGGCGCCGAGCGGGACGGACGTCCGGTCGTGCTTGCCGAGCGTGATCCCCGCCGTGTCGAGCACGTCGCGGACCGTCGACTGCGACGTGCGGATCGGCAGCACCGAGCCGTCCACCGCCACCTGCACCGTCTTGACGGTCGAGACCCGCACCTCGCTCCGCCCGAGCACCGTGGAGCGGGACGCCGACGACACGGCGCCGTCGCCCCGCGGGCCCATCGCGGCGAGCAGCTCGCCGACGGTGTGCGCCGTCGTGGGGAACGTCGTGGTCTCGCCGTCGATCTCGACGGTCACCTCGCGGCTGCTGCGCACGACCACCTCGCCGCCGTCGCGCACCGAGGCGGACACGGCCGGCTGCACCAGGTCGTCCGGCCCCAGGTCGATGTGGTGGTAGGCCAGCAGGTCGCCCACGGAGTCGCCGTAGCCGTCCACGGTGGCGACGTGCCCGTCGAGGTCGATCGTCACCGTGCGGTGCTCCTGCACCACGGAGACCGACCCGCCGACCAGCGCGAGCAGCACCATCCCCCGCACGGCGTGCCGGGCCGGTGCCGGCAGGGGTCCGCGCCGGCCTCGCCGGACGCGCGGTCGCGCCGCTCTCCTCGCACTCGCCACGGTCACCAGACCGTAGCGGAGCCTCGCCCACCGGGGAAGACGCGTCGGCACTCCCGTCTCACCAGGTGCCGTAGACGCGGGTGGAGGTGGCGGACAGCGTGGCGCACAGCTCGTCGAGCGGGCGCTCCAGCACGGCCGCCATCGCGCGCACGGTGTGCGCGGCCACGTACGGGGCGTTCGGCTGCCCCCGGTAGGGGTGCGGCGGCAGGTAGGGCGCGTCCGTCTCGACCAGCACCAGCTCGGCCGGCAGGGCGCGCAGCGCGGCGCGCAGGTGGTCGTTCTTCGGGTACGTCACCGGGCCGGCGAACGAGAGGTACCAGCCGTGGGCGGCGGCGAGCCTCGCCATCTCCTCGTCGCCGGAGTAGCAGTGGAAGACCGTGCGCTCGGGCGCGCCGTCCGCGAGCAGGACGTCGATCACCTGCGCGTGCGCGTCCCGGTCGTGGATCTGCAGCGCCAGGCCGAGCTCCTTGGCCAGCGCGACGTGCGCGCGGAACGACTCGCGCTGCGCCTTCTCGCCCTGCGGCCCGGTGCGGTACAGGTCCATCCCCGTCTCGCCGATCGCCCGCACCCGCGGGTTGGCCCGGGCGACGTCGGCGACGCGCGCGATCGCGTCGTCGAGCGGCACGTCGTGGTGCGGCCGTGGGTCCGGCTCCAGCCCGTCGGGGCCGACCTCCCGGACCCCCGCGTGCAGCACCGCCTCGTTCGGGTGGATCGCCACCGCCCCGAGCAGGTTGCCGCGGTGCGCGTCGTCGGTCAGGAGCGTGTCCGTCCAGGCGATCGACGGCAGGTCGCAGCCGACCTGCACGAGCCGGTCGACGCCGGCCGCCGCCGCGCGGGTGAGGTGGTCGGCGACGGTCGGCACGGGCGCCCCGCCGAGCGCACGCTCGTCCAGCACGCCGGCGATGGCGTCCAGGTGGGTGTGGTTGTCGACGACGGGGACACCGAGCGGCTCCGGGTCGGCCGGGAAGCCGCGCTCGCGCTTGCGCCCCACCCCGTCAGGCCTTCTCGCGCAGCCGCTCGAGCTCGGAGTCCACGATCGAGTCGTCGAGCTTGGTGAACACCGGGGTCGGCTTGTCGATCGGGGTGCCCGCCGCGACGGGCCGCGACGTCCACGTCGGGAAGCCGTGCTCGCCATGCTGATCAGCCTGGTAGTCGCCGGTGATGACCGGGTAGTGCCGCGCGTCGTCGTCCAGGTCGGTGACCTCGTCGATGCGCGGCTGCGGCGCGAACGTCCCCGTCCCCCCGAGCGTCTCGTGCACCTTCTGGGCGGAGTGCGGCAGGAACGGGCTGAGCAGCGTGTTGCAGTCGCTCACCGCCTGCGTCACCGTGTGCAGCACCGTCGCGAGCCGGTCCGGGTCCGTCTTGAGCTTCCACGGCTGCGTCTCCGAGACGTACCGGTTGACGTCGCCGACCACCCGCATCGCCTCGGACACGGCGGCCCGCTGGCGGTTCGCCTCGACGAGGTCGCCGACCGTGCCGAACGCCTTCGACGTCGTCGCGAGCACGTCGCGGTCCACGTCGGCCAGCTCGCCCGGCGTCGGGATCTGCCCGAAGTTCTTGTGCACCATGCTCGCCGTGCGGTTGACGAGGTTGCCCCAGCCCGCGACGAGCTCGTCGTTGGTGCGCCGCAGGAAGCTGTCCCACGTGAAGTCGACGTCCTGGCTCTCGGGCCCGGCCGCCGCCACGTAGTAGCGGAAGGCGTCCGTCTGGTAGCGGGCGAGCATGTCGCGCACGTAGATGACGACGCCGCGCGAGGACGAGAACTTCTGCCCCTCGACGTTGAGGAACTCGCTGCTCACGACCTCCGTGGGCAGCTGCAGCTCCCCGTACGGGCCGGGCGCGCCGCCCTTGGCCCCCCTGCCGTCGTAGCCGAGCAGCTCCGCCGGCCAGATCTGGGAGTGGAACGTGATGTTGTCCTTGCCCATGAAGTAGAACGACCGGGCGTCCGGGTTCGTCCACCAGGCGCGCCACGCCTCCGGGTCGCCGCTGCGGCGGGCCCACTCGATCGAGCTGGACAGGTAGCCGATGACGGCGTCGAACCACACGTACAGCCGCTTGTTCGGGTTGGACTCCCAGCCCTCGAGCGGCACGGGGATGCCCCAGTCGATGTCGCGCGTCATGGCGCGCGGGCGCACGTCGTCGAGCAGGTTGCGGCTGAAGTTCAGCACGTTCTGCCGCCAGCCCGTGCGGGTCTCCAGCCACGAGGCGAGCGCGTCGACGAACGCCGGCAGGTCGAGGAAGAAGTGGTTCGACTCGACGAACTTGGGCGTCTCGCCGTTGATGCGGCTGCGCGGGTTCTTCAGGTCGATCGGGTCGAGCTGGTTGCCGCAGTTGTCGCACTGGTCGCCGCGGGCGCCGTCGTACCCGCAGATCGGGCAGGTGCCCTCGATGAAGCGGTCGGGCAGCGTGCGGCCGGTCGACGGCGAGATCGCGCCCATGGTCGTCTTCTCGACCATGTACCCGTTCTGGTGGACGGTGCGGAACATCTCCTGCACGACGGCGTAGTGGTTGCGCGTCGTGGTGCGGGTGAACAGGTCGTAGGACAGCCCGAGGGAGGTGAGGTCCTCGACGATGACGCGGTTGTACCGGTCCGCGAGCTCCTGCGGCGACACGCCCTCCTGCTCGGCCTGCACGAGGATCGGCGTCCCGTGCTCGTCCGTACCGGAGACCATCAGCACGTCGTGACCCGCCATCCGCATGTACCGGCTGAAGACGTCGGAGGGAACGCCGAAGCCGGCGACGTGGCCGATGTGCCGCGGGCCGTTGGCATAGGGCCATGCCACGGCCGAGAGGATGTGGGTCATGCGGGCAATCCTAAGGGCCCGCACGGCGGCCCGGACGAGGCGTTCCGCCCACCGGCACGGTCACTCGATCTCGACCCGCACCAGCCGGTCGTCGCCGTCGCGCGGTTCGCCGCGCCCGTCGGTGTTGTTCGTCAGCAGCCACAGCCCGTCGGCGTCCGACGCGCCGACCGCGACGACGTTGCGCAGCCGCCCGAGCTCGCCGGCCAGCAGCGCCTGCGGCGCCCCCAGCGCGTGCCTGCCGCCGGCCGACGACCCGGCGATCGGCACCCGCCACAGACGCTCCCCGCGCAGGGCCGCGAGGTAGACGGCGTCGGAGGTCACGGCGAGCCCGGACGGCGACGCCTCGACCGTCGGCCACCACGCGACCGGGTCGGTGAACCCGCTGTCCTCCGCGCCGCCCGGCCCCTCGACCTCGGGCCACCCGTAGTTGGCGCCCGCCTCGATCACGTTCAGCTCGTCGTAGGCGTTCTCCCCGAACTCGCTCGCGTACATCGTCCCGTCGGCGTCCCAGCCGAACCCCTGCACGTTGCGGTGCCCCGACGTCCACACCGGCGACCCGGGGTCGGGGTTGCCCGGCGCGGGGGCACCCTCGGCCGTCATGCGCAGGATCTTGCCCTGGAGGGTGGCCGGGTCCTGCGCGGCCTCCCGGACGCCGGCGTCGCCCGTGCCGACGTACAGGTACCCGTCGGGGCCGAACGCGAGGGCGCCGCCGTCGTGGAAGTCGGCGCTCGGGACGCCCTCCAGCACCGTGGTGAGCTGCCCCAGCTCCGTGCCGTCGAGCGTGCCGCGCAGCACGGCGTTGCCGTCGGTGCCCGTGCGGTACACGAACACGTCCCCCGCGGCGTCCGACCCCCGCGGGCCGAGAGCGCCACGCCCAGCAGGCCGCCCTCGCCGTCCGGGTCCGTCCCCGCCGCGAGCTCCCGCGCACCGGGGCCCGTGACGTCCGTCGTCGTGCCGGCGTCCGGGTCGACGACGACGAGCCGGCCGGCGTCGCGCAGCGACATCAGCAGCGTGCCGTCGGAGCGTTCCGCCAGGCCCCACGGGGCGTCGAGCCCGTCGACCACGGTGCCGACCGAAGTCCCCGGCGCGGGCGACGACTCCGGCGCCCGCGTGCCGGGGGCCGACACCTGCGGCTCCTGCGTCCCCGGCGAGCCGGTGCACGCACCGAGCAGCGCGGCGGCCAGCAGGGCGGACAGCACGCCGCCGCGGACGGGACGGATACGGCTCATCCCGCCATCCTGGGCGCAGACCGGGCGCCGCGCACCCCTGCCGAAGCAGGCCGGACGGTGGCAGGGTGGAGGACATGAGCGAGACCACGACGCCCCCGCCGCTCCCCCGGCGCGCCCTCATCGTCGTCGACGTGCAGCCGACGTTCTGCGAGGGCGGCGAGCTCGCCGTGGACGGCGGCAACCAGGTGGCCCACGACGTCGCCGGGTACGCGGCGGGCCACCGCGGCCGGTACGCCGTCGTCGTCACGACGCAGGACTGGCACATCGACCCGGGCGAGCACTTCAGCTCTCGCCCGGACTTCGTGAACTCGTGGCCCGTGCACGGCGTCGCGGACAGCCCGAACGCCGCGCTGCACCCGGCGCTCTCCGAGCTCGACCCGGACGTCTCGGTGAAGAAGGGCCAGTACTCGCACGGCTACTCCGGCTTCGACGGCGCGGACGACGCCGGGCGGTCGCTCGAGCAGGTGCTGCGCGACGCCCACGTCTCCGCCGTCGACGTCGTCGGGCTGGCGGAGTCCCACTGCGTCAAGCACACCGCTCTGGACGCCGCCGCGAAGGGGTTCGCGACCCGGGTGCTGACCGACCTCACCGCGCCCGTCTCGGAGGAGCAGGGCGAGCAGGCCCGCCACGAGCTGGCCGCGGCCGGGGTCGAGCTGACGGCGTCCGTGTAGCCGGTGGCGGCCGAGCCGTCCGCTACCGCGCGGCCAGCGCGGCGGCGTACAGGTCGCGCTTGGGCACGCCGGCCGCGGCAGCCACCTCGGCGACCGCCGCCTTCATGCGCTCGCCGGCCTCCACCCGGGACAGGACCTCGCCCACGAGGTCCTCGACGCTCGGCGTCGTGGTCGGCGCCCCGCCCACCACGACGCAGATCTCCCCCCGCAGCCCGTCGCCCGCCGCGGCACGCTCCTCGGCCTCCGCGGCGAGGTCGGCCAGGGGGCCGCGCAGCGTCTCCTCGAACGTCTTGGTGAGCTCGCGGCAGACGGCGGCCGGCCGGTCGCCGCCGAGCACGTCCGCCATCGCGCGCAGCGTGGCCGCGATCCGGTGCGGCGCCTCGAAGAGGACCATGGTGCGCGGCTCGGCCGCGAGCGCCCCGAGCCACCGCGACCGCTCCCCCGCCTTGCGGGGCACGAACCCCTCGAACGTGAACCGGTCGGTGGGGAGCCCGGAGAGCGCCAGGGCCGTGAGCACCGCGGACGGGCCGGGGGCCGACGTCACCCGCAGGCCCCGTTCGACCGCGCGCGCCACGACCCGGTAGCCCGGGTCGGACACGGCGGGCATCCCCGCGTCGGACACCACGACGACGGTGCCGCCGCCGGCGACGACGTCGAGCAGCTCGTCGGCCCGGGCCGTCTCGTTGTGCTCGTGGTACGAGGTGACGCGGCCGCCGACGGTGACCCCCAGCCGGGCGGCGAGCGCGTGCAGGCGGCGCGTGTCCTCGGCGGCGACGACGTCCGCGCGTGCGAGGAGCCGGAGCAGGCGGGGCGAGGCGTCCTCCGCGTTGCCGATCGGCGTCGCGGCCAGCACGACGGACCCCGCCTCGGGGAGCGGGGCGGCGTCAGGGGCGGGGGCGTCACGGGGGTCGGCGGTCATGGTGACCAGCGTCCCACGGCGCCTCTACGATGACGCGGGTGACCGATCCCGACGCAGGCGCGACCGGAGAACCGACCGCCGACGGCGAGCCCCGCGACGGGGCCCGCGCGGCGAGCACCGGCACGCAGGCGGTCGTCGGCAGGCACGCCGCCGACCCGGAGCCCCCGCCGGACCCGTGGGCGCGTCCCGAGCCGCCGTTCACCTCCCCGGGGGACGAGCCCGCCGACGAGCCCTCGACGGAGCACCGGCTGACCCGCCGGCTGCTGGGCCGGCGGCGCCTGCAGCTCGACCTGCGCCGCCGCGACCGGTTCTGGGGCTGGTTCGGCACCCTGGCGGTGACGCTGCTGGCGGCCGTGGCGCGGCTGTGGCAGCTCGGCCGGCCGCACGCGCTCGTGTTCGACGAGACGTACTACGTCAAGGACGCGTTCACCCTCGGGGAGCTGGGGTACGAGGCGCAGTGGCCGGACGAGCCGAACGCCGCGTTCGAGGCGGGTGACGTGCACACGTTCCTCGACCAGGCCGCGTACGTCGTGCACCCGCCGGTCGGCAAGTGGATGATCTGGCTCGGCATGGAGGCCGGGGGCGGCGCCACCAGCGCCTTCGCGTGGCGGCTCGCCAGCGCGGTCGTGGGGGTCCTCGCCGTGTTCCTGCTGGTGCGGATCGCCCGGCGACTGTTCTCGTCGTCGCTGGCGGGCGTCGTGGCAGGCCTGCTGCTGGCGGTCGACGGCGAGGCGATCGTGCACTCGCGCACCGCGCTGCTGGACCAGTTCGTCATGCTGTGGGTGCTCGTCGCGTTCGGCTGCCTCGTCGTCGACAGGGAACGGGCACGACGGCGGCTCGCGGCGCGGGTGGCCGCGATCGTGGACGCCGGCGGCTCCGTCGCCCGGTACGGGCCGCGACTCGGCTTCCGCGGGTGGCGCCTCGCGGCCGGGGTGAGCCTCGGCCTGGCGTGCGGGACCAAGTGGTCGGGGCTGTGGTTCGTCGCGGTGCTCGGCCTCCTCACCGTGCTGTGGGACCTGACCGCGCGGCGGGCGGTGGGCGTGGGCCGGTGGTGGGAGGACGGGCTGGTGGTGGACGCCGTGCCCGCCTTCCTCTCGATCGTCCCGACCGCCCTGGTGGTCTACGTGGCGTCGTGGTGGTCGTGGTTCGCCACCCAGGGGGCGTACCTGCGCGACTGGGCGGCCGCGCACCCCGGCGAAGGGCCCGGCTGGCTGCCCGGCCCCCTGCGCAGCCTGCTCGAGTACCACCGGCAGATGTGGGACTTCCACACCGGGCTGTCGTCGGACCACCCGTACGCCTCGCACCCGCTGGGCTGGATCGTGCAGTGGCGCCCCACCTCGTTCTTCTGGGAGAAGAACGAGCCCGGGACGGCGGGCTGCCCGGCGGACGCGGCGGAGGCCTGCGTGCGCGCGGTGACGTCGCTCGGCAACCCGCTGCTGTGGCTGCTGGCCGCGCTGGCGATCGTCGTGACGGTGTGGCTCGGGGTCCGGCTGCGCGACTGGCGGGCCATCGCGGTGCTCAGCGGCACCGTGGCCGGCTGGCTGCCGTGGTTCGCCTACGCGCCGCCGTTCGGCGAGCGGACCATCTTCACCTTCTACTCGATCGTGTTCACGCCCTGGGTGGTGCTCACCCTCGTGTACCCCATGGTCGTGGCGCTGGAGCGCACGGAGGGCCGGCCGGGACGACGGCGCGTGGTCGCGGTGATCGCCGTCGTCCTGGCGCTGGTCGTCGCCGTCTCGGCGGTGTTCTACCCGGTGTGGACGGCGACCGAGGTGCCGTACGGGTACTGGCAGCGGCTGATGCTGCTGCCGTCCTGGGTCTGACCCCAGCGTGTTGTGGGCGTGAGTTTGGCGCTATTCCTCGGAAGATAGCGCCAAACTCACGCCCACAACGTCTCAGTTGTGCCAGTCGACCTGGGGCGTGGGGTGGAACGCCCGGCCGGCGGCGGTCCAGGCGGGGGCCTGCGCGGCCGTCCGGGTGCGGAACGACTCCCAGTCCTTGCCGTCCGGTGCCGTCCACGCCACCTCGGCGACGGCGCCCAGGCGGGGCAGCAGCATGGAGAACAGCTCGTCGCGGGTGGTGAGGGTCTCGGTCCAGATCGCGGCGCTCACGCCCTCGACGGCGTCCGCGGGCAGCCCGGCGATCACCGCCGTCGGCTCCCAGTCGTAGGCGTCGCGCAGCTCCACGTGACCCGCCCAGTCCAGGCCGAGCGGGTGCTCCGGCGTGTACTTCATGTCCAGGTAGGCGTGGTTGCCGGGCGACATGACGAAGCGCGCGCCGGCGCGGGCGGCGGCGACGAAGCGGTCGACGTCCTCGCCCTTCGGGTCCCAGTACTGCAGCAGGGTGCCGGGCTCGACGGGGCCGCGGGCGCCCTCCTGCCAGAAGATCGGCGTCTTGCCGTGCTCGCGGACGATCCGCGCGGCGAGCTCGACGAACCGCGCGAACTCCTCGACCTCCATGGTGTGCACCTCGTCGCCGCCGACGTGCACCCACGCGCCGTCGGTCATGCGGGCGACGTCGCCGATGACGTCGCGCAGGAACGGCTCGGTGGCGGGGTTGTCGAACCAGAGCCGGGAGAACCCGACGTCGATGCCGTCGTAGGCGTCGGTGGGCAGGCCGTCGGCGTTCAGCCCGCCGTAGACGTGCGTCGCGGCGTTGACGTGTCCGGGCATGTCGAACTCGGGCACGATCGTCACGAAGCGGGCGGCGGCGTACTCCTGCAGCGCGCGGTAGTCGTCCACCGTGAGGAAGCCGGCCGTGCCGCCGCCCACCTGGTTGTCGGACGCCTTCTCCAGCTCGGGGCGCGACGGGATCTCGAGGCGCCAGCCCTGGTCGTCGGTGAGGTGCAGGTGCAGCACGCGCAGCTTGAGCGAGGCCACGAGGTCCACCACGGCGCGGATGTCCTCGGGGCCGAACCAGTGCCGCACCACGTCGAACGACAGGCCCCGCCACCGGTAGCGCGGCGCGTCGCGCACGACGACGCCGGGCAGCGCGCCGTCGTCGTCGCGGGCGGCGGCGAGCTGGGCCAGGGTGCGCACGGCGTGCGCGAGCCCGACCCGCTCGGGGGCGGTCGCGGTGATCCCGTCGCCGGCCACCCGCAGCGTGTACCGCTCGGGGTCGTCCGAGCCGACGGGGCCGGCGTCCTCGCCGAGCGCGAGCGTGAGGTCGACGACGCCCGGGGCGGTGGCGTCGGCGAGCGGCAGGCCGGCGGCGGACAGCGCCTCCGCGGCCAGGTCCGCCAGGGCGTCGTCGGGGGCGAGGACGCGGAGGCCGGGCACGGGGACGGCCGGCGCGTCGGTCCCCTCGACGTCGGTGGGCCAGGGGATCAGCGGAAGCAACGGGATCAGTCTCCAGACGGCTCGTCCTTGGGCGTAGGCAAAACGTTAATGATCCTGCCGAATCCCGTCAACGGGCCGGGCGACCGCCGTCAGGAGGCCGCGACCAGCACCGGCGCCGGGTCCTCGGGGACCGTCTCGCCGGCCCCCGGGTACGGGGCGGCCAGCCCGGACCACCCGAGGTGCACGCCGTCGGGCACGTCCGCGCTCACGTGGTCCCACACCCACTCCCCGGTGGTCGCTCCCCCGGTCCGGTCCGCGGCCAGCACGACCTCCACCTGCGGCACCGGGCGCAGCTCCTCACGCTCCGACACCGACTCGGGCCGCGTCTGGTGGACGACGAGCATCGCCGGGGGCAGCCCCTCGCCCGCGACGAGGGCGGCGAGGTGGTCGACGACGCCCTGCAGCTCGGCGGCGCTCATCTCGTGCGACGTGGTGGCCACGCCGTCGCCCAGCCGCTGCTCGGGGTGCACGGCGAGGCCGACCCCGGGCCGCTGCAGCAGCGGGTCCAGGGCCGCCACCTGCTCGACCAGCGGCTCGGGCCCCGCGACCGGCAGGTCGAGCAGCACGTAGGCACCGGCGTCCTGCGCGGCGGCGACGAGGGGGCGCACGGCGTCCACGTCGTCGTCGCTCACGCCCGCGCCCGTACCGGTGCCCACGGTGACCTCGAGGGCGGGGACGACGGGTCCGCCCTCCCCGCCGGCGTCGTCGTCCTCGTACGCGGCGGCGGCGGTGCGCGCCTGCTCGACGGCGGCCTGCGGGTCGTCCCATCGGTCCGCCGCCGTCGTCACGTACCGCCCCGGCAGCAGGTGCTGGGTCCCGGTGGGCAGCAGGGCGGCACGCTCCGCGGCGGCCACCCGCCAGGCGAACTCCTCGGGCGTGCCGAAGGTGGGCCCGAGGCCCACGACGGCGAGCGCCTGTGCCTCGTCGAGCGTCCGCACGGCGGCGGGGGCACCGAGGTCGCCGTCCGGGACCTCGACGGCGACGGCGCCCGCGGCGCGCAGCGACGCGATCGCCGCCGTCTGCCCGGGTCGGGGGTCGACGACGGCGAGCACCTCGCGCAGCAGGCCGGCATCGGCCGTCGCGTCCTCGCGACCGTCCCCGGTCGGCACCGGCGTCCCCGCCTCCTCGAGGTCGGCGGCCAGGTCGTCCAGGTCCCTGGGGTCCAGCGCCGGGTACCCGTGCTCGCCCTCGACCGTCTCCGGCTCCACGCTCACCACCTGGACGCCTGCCGCCTCCGCGGCCTGCAGCGCGGCGCCCTCGTCGCTCGTCTCGCCCTGCCCGGACCCAGGGGCCGCACCGTCGTCCGCGCTGCCGTCCGCACCGTCGCCGGCCGGGGCGTCGGTGCCCTCGACGACGACCGCGGAACGCACGCCGAGCCGCTCCAGCTCGTCGCCGAGGCCGCCGTCGGCCACGCCGCCGCGGGCGAGGAGGGCGGGGGCTCTCGCGGCCACCGCGACCGCGGCCAGCCCGGGCCAGGAGCTCTCGTCGGCGGCGTCGGCCAGGACGACCGTCTCGGCCCGCTCGTAGACGGTCTGGCTCACCGTCAGCGCGAGCTCGGCGGGGTCCGTGGAGTCGAGCAGGACCGTGTGCTCCTCGAGCTCGTGCACCGAGATCGCCGGCGCCGACGCCGGGTCGTCCTGCACGTCGGGGGCCGGCGGGGACCCGCATCCGGCGAGCGCCGCGACACCGCTCGAGACCAGGAGGACAGGCAGGACGAATCGGACGTTCCGAAGGGGCACGTCCACATCTTCGCGCATGGACCGCCCCGCGGTCGACACCCGTCCGTGCGCCGTCGTCGTCCCCGCCGCCGGGCCTCACCGGGCGAGGTCGCGGCCCGGCCCCCGACGCCCCACCACGAGCGCCACGCCGGCGGCCACGAGGGCTCCGGCCACGACGCCCACCGTGTTGGTGAGCCAGTCGTCGGTGTCGCAGGCGCGCCCGAGGACGGGCAGCACCGCCTGCAGCGCCTCGACCCCGGCCGACAGGGCCGTGCCCGCCAGGGCGGCCAGGGCCGGGCGGCGGCTCGCGAGGGCGGCGAAGTAGGCCGGCACGAAGAACAGCGCCATGTTGGCCAGGTCGATCGGATGGAGCGTGGGGACCGAGAACTGCACGGTGCAGCCGACGGGGCCCGGCGCCTCGCCGAGGGACTTGAGGTCCGGGACGAGGGTGAGGGCGAGCACGGGGAGCACCCACACCGCCGTCAGCACCCACAGCGCGCGGCGCCCGCGCCGTGGGCGGCGGGCCAGCACGGCGCCGAGGACGACGCAGACCAGGACCAGCAGGGACAGCGCCAGCTCCGCGACGGTGCGGTGGAAGACGAGGACGTCGTAGATCACGACGACGGGATCCTAGCGCCGGTCGCGCCGACGGCGGGTCTTGACGCCATCACCCATGTCCCAACTATTGTTTTCAGTATGCCGAAACCTCGTCGTGCGCTCGCCTCGCTCCTGCTCGTCGCCCTGGCCGCGGTGCCGGCGGCGTGCGCGGTCCCCGGCGCCGCGGGCTCGCGGACCGGGGACGACCGTCCGGTGGTGCTGACCACGTTCACGGTGCTCGCGGACATCGCGGAGAACGTCGCGGGCGAGCACCTGCGGGTGGAGTCGATCACCAAGGTCGGCGCGGAGATCCACGGGTACGAGCCCACCCCGGGCGACGTGCGCAAGGCCGCCGAGGCGGACCTGATCCTCGACAACGGCCTCAACCTCGAGGCATGGTTCGCGCAGTTCGTCGAGAGCGCCGACGCCCGGCACGTCGTGGTCTCCGAGGGCGTCGAGCCGATCGACATCACCGCGGACGCGTACGCAGGCACGCCCAACCCGCACGCGTGGATGAGCCCGCTGAACGTGCAGCGCTACGTGGACACCATGGCCGAGGCGTTCGCCGACCTGGACCCCGAGCACGCCGACGAGTTCGCGGCCAACGCGACGGCGTACCGGGCCGAGCTGCAGCAGGTGCAGGACGAGCTCGTCGACGAGCTCGCGGCGCTGCCGGAGAACCAGCGCGCCCTCGTCACGTGCGAGGGCGCGTTCTCCTACCTGGCGCGCGACGCCGGGCTCACCGAGCGGTACATCTGGCCGGTCAACGCCGAGCAGCAGGCCACGCCGCGGCAGATCACGTCCGCCATCGAGTTCGTCGAGGCGAACGACGTCCCGGCCGTGTTCTGCGAGTCGACCGTCTCGGACCGGCCCATGCGGCAGGTCGTCGAGGCGACCGGCGCCCGCTTCGGCGGCGTCCTGTACGTCGATTCCCTGTCCGAGGCCGACGGGCCGGTGCCGACGTACCTCGACCTGATCCGCCACGACGCCCGCACGATCGTCGACGGCCTCACCGGGCAGGGGTCGTGAGCGCGGCGATCGCCGTCGACGACCTGACGGTACGGTACGGCGAGGTCGTGGCCCTCGAGGAGGTGCGGCTGCGCGTGGAGCCCGGACGCGTGTGCGGGCTCGTCGGGATGAACGGGTCGGGCAAGTCGACCCTGTTCAAGGCCCTCACCGGCATGGTGCGGCCCGAGCGGGGCACGGTGCGCGTCGCGGGCCTGGACCCGGCGCGGGCCCGACGTCGCGCCCTGCTCGGGTACGTCCCGCAGTCGGAGGCCGTGGACTGGCAGTTCCCCGTGAGCGTCCGGGACGTCGTGACGATGGGCCGCTACGCGGGCATGGGCCCCACCCGCAGGCCGAGGGCGGCCGACCGTGCCGCCGTCGACGACGCCCTGGACCGCGTCGAGCTCACGGAGCTCGCCGGCCGCCAGATCGGGCAGCTCTCCGGCGGCCAGCGCAAGCGCGCGTTCGTCGCGCGCGGCATCGCCCAGGGGGCGCGGGTCCTGCTGCTCGACGAGCCCTTCGCCGGCGTGGACAAGCGGTCCGAGGCCACGATCGTGCGGCTGCTGCGCGGGCTCGCCGACGACGGGTGCACCGTGCTGGTCTCCTCCCACGACCTGCACGCCCTGCCGCGCCTCGCCGACGAGGCCGTCCTGCTGCGGCGGCGTGTGCTGTTCCACGGGCCGGTCGGGCGCGCCCTCGAGCCCTCCCACCTCGCCCGGGCGTTCGGGCTCGACGTGCTGGACCGGGAGGCCGCCGGATGAGCCCGGTCGACCTGCTGCTCGAACCGCTGTCGTACGACTTCATGGTCCGGGCCCTGATCACCACCACCCTCGCCGCGGTGGTCTGCGGGCTGCTCTCGTGCTGGCTCGTGCTGATCGGCTGGTCGCTCATGGGCGACGCCGTCTCCCACGCCGTCCTGCCCGGGGTCGTCCTCGCCTACGTGCTCGGCGCGCCGTTCGCCCTCGGGGCCCTCGCCTTCGGGGTGCTCGCCGTCGCGCTCATCGGCGCCGTGCGCGACACGAGCCGGCTCAAGGAGGACGCCGCGATCGGGATCGTGTTCACCACGCTGTTCGCGCTCGGCCTCGTGCTGATCTCCGTGACGCCCAGCCAGACCGACCTCAACCACATCATCTTCGGCAACGTCCTCGGCGTCTCCACCACCGAGCTGCTGCAGGTCACGGGCCTCGCGGCGGTCGCGATGGCCGTCCTGCTGGCCAAGCGCCGCGACCTCGTGCTGTTCGCCTTCGACCCCGTCCACGCGCACGCCATCGGCCTCTCGCCCCGCCGGCTCGGCGCCCTCCTGCTCGGGCTGCTCGCCCTGACCACGGTCGTCGCGCTGCAGGTGGTGGGCGTGATCCTCGTGGTGGCGATGCTCATCATCCCCGGTGCCACCGCCTTCCTGCTCACCGACCGGTTCGGGCGCATGCTCGTCGTGGCGCCCGTGGTGGCCGCGGCCGCCTCCGTCACCGGCATCTACCTGTCGTACTGGTTCGACGCCGCGTCCGGCGGGCTCGTGGTGCTCGTGCAGGGCGCCGTCTTCGCCGTCGTGTACCTCGCGAGCCCGCGCCACGGCCTGCTGGGCCGGCAGCTCACGGCGCGACGACGACGCCGGCAGCTCAGCCGCTCAGCCGCCGCCTGAGCTCCGGGACGCCGTCGCCGGAGAGGTCCGCCAGGGGCGCGCGGCGGCCGGCCATCGTCATCACCAGCCCGAGCAGCGGGCCGCGGACCTCGGGCCCGCTGCCGTGCCGGAAGGTGGCGTCGTCGGCCGCAAGGCTCAGCCCGCGGACCAGGGACCGGCTGTTCACCGCGAAGTCGCGGCTCGCGAAGAACCGCGCGACGGCGAGCAGCCCGTCGGGGTCGGGCGTGTGCGCAAGCCCGAGCGGCCGGCGGACGTCCTCGGCGTGCACCACGAGCTCCCCGAGCCCGGCCGGGCTGTTCGCGAACGGCAGCGCGATCGTGCCCGCGGCGGCGAACCGGTCCAGGGTCTGCTCCGGGGTGGCGCCGCGGAACGCCTCGAGCCGACGCCGGTTGTGCAGGTCGGTGTCGAACCGGGCGCCGACCATGCTCCGGACCCACCGCCACAGGGTCGACGTGGCGGCCGCGCCCAGGTGGGCGACGACCTCCTCCACGTCCCACCCGTCGCAGAGCGTCGGACCGCGCCACTGCTCCGGGGCGAGCCCGCGCAGGTCCGCGACCAGCGCCGCCCGCTCGCGTTCCTGGATGCCTGTCAGCGAGGTCGTCACGACCGCGAGCGTAGCCCGCCGACGGCGCGGGAGGACGACGGGTCGCCCGCCGTCGGGCGGTCCGCCCCGTGCTCGTCTCCGTGCCACGACTCCCGGACGGCCCATGAAAACAAATGCGATAGTCTGTTTTTAGCGGCGAGAGGAGACACGGTGCCCCGAGGGTTCACTGCCGAGGAACGCGCCCGCATCACCCGGGCGCTGCTCGACGCGGGCCGGAGCCTGTTCACCGACCGAGGCCTGCGCAAGACCTCCCTGGACGAGCTGGTGGCCCCCGCCGGCATCGTGAAGAGCACGTTCTACCAGTTCTTCGACTCCAAGGAGTCGCTGTACCTGCAGCTCATGCTGGACGAGGCCGGTGCGGTCAAGGCCCAGGTCGTCGACCGTGCGCTGCTGTCCACCGACGACACCCGCGAGGCGCTGCGCCGGTTCCTGCACGCGACCGTGGACGTGCTGGAGAACAACTCGCTGTGGCGACGGCTCGTCACCGACCCGGAGGAGCTGGGGGCGGTCGCCGCGCGCCTCGACCCGGAGCAGGTGGCCGCGCTGGGCGCCGACGACCCGTCCGCCGCGCTCGTCGACTACGTGGCGGACCGGCAGCGGCGCGGCGAGCTGGTCGGCGACGACCCCGCCGTCGTCGTGGGCGCGCTGCAGTCCGTGCTGCTGCTCCCGCTGAACACGCAGCACCTGTCAGACACGTACCGCCAGAGCCTCGACCTGCTCGTCGACCTCGTCGCGACAGGACTCACCACCACCGAGGGAGACCGGACATGACCACGCACCACCGCCGGGCCGTCGTCGTCGGGGCCGGCATCGCCGGTCTGGCCACGGCGCTGCGCCTGGACCGCGCCGACTGGGAGGTCCTCGTCGTCGAGCGCGCCGCGGGGCGCCGCTCCGGCGGCTACGCCGTGACGTTCGCCGGGCAGGGGTACGACGCCGCCGAGCGCCTCGGCGTGCTCCCCCGGCTCGCCGAGCGGCACATCACCCCCGACCGCATGGACTACGTGCGGCCCGACGGCCGCACCCGCTTCTCGGTGCCGGGCCCCACCGTGCGGGCGATGATGGGCAGCAGGTCGCTCAACATCCTCCGCGGGGACATCGAGGACGTGCTGTACACGGCCGTGACGGACGCCGCGTCCGGCCGCGTCGAGATCCGGTTCGGCAGCGGCATCGCCGACGTCCGGCAGGACCCGGACGGCGTGGACGTCACGCTGGACGACGGCACCGTCGAACGGGCGGCCCTGCTCGTCGGCGCGGACGGCCTCCACTCGACGACCCGGCGGCTCGTGTTCGGCCCCGAGGAGGACGTGCGCCTCGACCTGGACCACATGGTGGGCGTGTTCATGCTGGACCAGGTGCCCGACGGCGTCGAGCCGGGCGTGACGGCGTCGCTCACCGACACCGGGCGCACCCTGGCGGTCGTGAGCGTGGGGCCGGAGCGCGCCGTCGCGTTCTTCGGCTACCGGACCGACCACCCCCAGGACGAGCTCGCCGAGGGGCCGCGGGTGGCCCTCCCCCGCGCGTACGGCGACATGGGCTGGGTCGCACCTCAGGTGCTCGCCCAGCTCGACGGCGCCGAGTCCGTCTACTTCGACACCATCAGCCAGATGGTGGTCGACCGCTGGAGCCGTGGCCGGGTCGTGCTGCTGGGGGACGCCGCATGGTGCGTCACCCTGTTCGCCGGGTACGGCTCGTCGCTGGCCGTCGCCGGCGCCGACGCCCTCGGCTCCGCGCTCGAACGCCACCCCGACGACCTGCCCACCGCCCTGCACGAGTGGGAGGCCGAGATCCGCCCCGAGGCCGAGCGCAAGCAGCAGCTCGGCCGCCAGGTCAAGGGCCTGTACGCCCCCGCCGACCCCTTCCGGCTCTGGCTGCGCGACCTGCCGCTGCGCCTGGCGTCGTTCCGGCCCGTCTCCGCCCTGCTCCAGCGCCGCCTCCAGCTCACCTCATGAGCCCCGCACGCCCGCACAGACCGGCCCGCGCGACCGGGCCGGTCGTCCACGGCCCGACGGTCGACGAGCACACCCGCTGCGTCCACTACCGGACCGACCTGGACATCGTCGCGATCCGCGCCGCGTGCTGCGACACCTACTACCCCTGTCACCTGTGCCACGACCAGACCGCCGACCACGCCCTCCGGCCCTGGCCGGCCGGGGCGAGCGGCGAGCACGCCGTCCTCTGCGGCGCCTGCTGGACCGAGCTGACGATCGCCGCCTACACGAGCACCGACGCCTGCCCCCGCTGCGGCGCGGGCTTCAACCCGCGCTGCGCCCTGCACCACCCCGTCTACTTCGGGTGAGCTCCCGCGTCGGAGCATCGTGTCCGGGGGCTCAGCCGGTCGGGCGAAGTCCGGCGATGGCGGCGTCGACGGCCGCCGAGGCCAGCTCGGGGTCGGTGCCCGTCCTCGCCAGGAGCGCCGTCCCCTCGGCCAGGACGAGGAGCATGTGCGCCTGCGCCTCGGGGGACGACGCCACGGTGATCTCGCCGCGCTCCTGAGCCTGTCGGAGCGCCTCCGCCGTCAACCGGGCGAACCGGGAGAACGACTCCGCGACCAGCGCGGTCGCTTCGGCGTCCTGCGGCACGAGCTCGGCGACGGTGTTGCCCATCATGCAGCCGTGCGGGGCCCGGGGGTCGGAGGCCACCGCTCCGAGCTGCGCGGGCATGACCAGCACGTCGCGCAGCGCGGGGAGCAGCGGGACGCGCGCGAGCGCCGACCGCAGCGACTCCTCGTACTCGGACCAGTACAGCTTCACGGCCTCGAAGTAGAGCCGGCGCTTGTCCCCGAAGGCCGCATAGAGGCTCCCGCGCTCCAGGCCGACCTCGTCCACGAGCGCCTGGATCGACGTGCTGCCGTAGCCGGAGGCCCAGAAGACGTCGCGCGCGCTCCTGAGCGCGGCGGCCGGGTCGAATCCTCTGGGCCGTCCAGTCCTCGCCATGTGACGACAGTACGGCTTCTTGAATCGCCGTTCAAGAAGTCGTACTGTCGTACCGACTTCTTGAACGCCTGCATGGAAATCCGTGCGGGCGCCGCCGGGGAGCCACCGACCCGGTCATCGGGCTGCTCGCTCACGCCCGACGCCGCCACACCAGAGGGGACCGACAGCATGAGAGACCTCCGCGCCTACGGCGCACACGCGATCGTCACCGGGGCGTCGTCCGGTATCGGCCGGCAGTTCGCCGAGCAGCTCGCCGCCGCTGGAATGAACGTCGTCCTGGTCGCCCGCAGGAAGGACCGCCTCGACGAGCTCGCCGCCGAGATCTCGGGCGAGCACGGCGTCGAGTGCCGGACCGTCGCGCTGGACCTGCTCGCCCACGGGGCGATCGACCAGCTCTCGCAGGAGGTCGCCGGACTCGATGTCGGGATCGTCGTCGCGAACGCCGGCATCTACTACGCCGGGCCCCTCGTGGACAACGCACTGGCGGACGAGCTGGACGTTCTCTCCCTCGACGCGGCGATACCGCTCCAGCTGGCGCACCGCTTCGGGCGCGAGTTCGTCCGCCGCCGGCGCGGCGCCCTCGTCCTCGTGTCCTCCAGCATCGCGGCCAGCCCGGTGCCGTACGAGGCGAACTACGCGGCGGCGAAGGCGTACGTCCTCTCGCTCGGCCAGGCCCTGAGCCACGAGTGGAAGAAGGATGGCGTGGACGTGCTGGTGGTCTCCCCGGGGCCGACCCGGACCGAGGGGCTGGACAACGCCGTCGGCATCGACTTCAGCAAGCTGGGCGGAGCCACGATGGACCCCGCACAGGTCGCGCGCACCGCCCTCGACAACCTCGGCAGGCGCGTCCACGTCATCCCTGGCCTCAGGAACAAGCTTGCCGACGTCGCCGGTAAGTACCTCCTCCCGCGGTCGAGCTCGGTATGGATGTACGGCCGGATCATCGAGCGGGCACTCACCGGCGGCACGGGCGGTGCCGCGTGAGCCGCGTCGTCCACCGGTCCGCCTTCGGCGGCCCGGAGGTGCTCGACGTGCGCGAGGTCCCCGACCCGCACGCCGGCCCCGGAGAGATCCGTCTCGCCGTCGGTGCGATCGGGCTGAACCCGATGGACCGGCAGATCGCGGCCTCGGCGCACCACGCGGCCAGGTTCGGCATCACCGGCCCGTCCGGCTTCGGCTGCGACCTCGCCGGCGTGGTCGACGAGGTCGGGCACGGGGTCACCGAGTTCGCGGAGGGCGACCGCGTCCACGGCGGCGTGCTCGTCGGCGCCGCCGCCGACCACGTGGTCCTGCGCGTGCCGCCGGCACCACCGCACCTGCTCGTGCCCACCCCGGACGGCATCGACGACGCCACCGCCGCGGCCCTGCCCACGCCAGGTCTGACGGCCCTCGCTGCCGTCGAGGCGATCCGGCCGGGACCTTCCGACGTCGTGCTGATCGGTGGCGCCGCCGGAGGCGTGGGTGTCCTCGCGGTCCAGCTCGCCCGGCTCGCCGGAGCCGAGGTGATCGGCACGGGCGCGCCAGGCACCTTCGACTTCCTGCGACGGCTCGGTGCGGCACCGGTCGCCTACGGCCCCGGCCTGTCGGAGCGGGTCCGCGAGACCGCGTCCGGCGGCATCACCGCCGCGATCGACCTGCACGGTGCGGAGACCGCCGAGGCCGCCCTCGCTCTGGGTGTTCCTGCGGCGCGCATCGCCACCGTCGCCTCCGAGCACCACCTGCCCGGCGTGCACGCCACCGGTGCTTGCGCGGCCGACCCCGCGTCTCTCGGGCGCCTCGCCGAGGCGGTCATCCGGGGCGACGTGACCGTTCCGATCGCCGCCCGGTTCCCCCTCAGCGAGATCCGCGACGCGGTCACCTTGCAGTCGTCTGGTCATGTCCATGGGAAGGTGATCGTCACACGCTGAACCGTCCCGACCCGATGAGCTCCAGCTGATCGAGAGCTTCTGGTCGCGCATGCAGGCCGAGCTCCTGGACCGTCGCCGGTGGCGCACCTGTCTGGAACTTGCCAACACGATCGTCGAGCACCTCGAGATCTTCCACCACCGCCAGCGCCGGCACTCCGCGCTCGGATGGCTGACACCCGTAGAGTTCGAGGACACAGCAACGATCACCGTGGCCTAAGTGTACTGACCCAGCAGTCTGGCTCCACGGAAGCCGGGGGCAGACCACGAGTCTCCAAGAGACCCAGGGCGATTCACGGCGCGCCCGGTCAACAGCTGGTTGTCCACCTTGCGGAAGCTGGGCCTCCCGATGCCGACGCTCTCACCCTGCTGGGCACCTGGGCATCGACGCCGACCGGGTGATCGCTGGGCCTGGGAAGTGGACCCGCCCTTCGAGGACTCAGCCGCGCTGGCGGGCGATCGCAATACCGCTCGCACTGCCGCTTGTCGGGTGGGGTGACGCGTTGAGCAGGGGCAGCCAGATCAGGTCGACGATCTCGACGATGACGTCGACGGTGGTTCGGCCGGATCGCATCATCATCTCGTGGCGAAGCAGGTCGAGAGGGAGGCTCGCGATTCGGGGAGCTGCGGGAGGATGCCGCAGCTCGCCACGATCCAGCGCCCGTGCGAGCACGGCGTCGAAGGGCGCTTCCCGGCCGGCCATGCCGATCTTGTCACGGAGCTCGGTGAGGGTCGCGCCCGTGTCGCGGTAGTAGTCGGCGAGCTTCGCCCCCAGCACGGCGATGAGATCAGCGCGTTCGTCGTTGATCCGCTCCAGCAGCGTGATCGCGTCCGCGCGTAGCGAACCGGTATCGGGGACCTCGATCGGGGCCCAGAAACGGCGCAGCGCAGCTTCCAGCAGGAGGTGCCGTTGCGGCCAGCGTCGATACAGCACGGCGCGCGCCGTGCCCGCCGCCTTGGCGACTGCCTCGTAGGTCAGCCCCGAGTAGCCGTCGCGGACCACGATCGCCCATGCGGCCTGCAGCAGCGCCTCCTCCAGCTCGGCACCCCTTCGCCGGGTGGCCGGCCGGCCTTCCGCGCCTGCGGCGGCCTCGCCCGGCGACGGCGATCGATCAAGAGTCACTTGTGCATCTTATCGTCAGCGAGTACCGTGTTTTTAGATACACCTGTGTCTCTTAAGGAGAATCATGCCTCTCATCACCGCCGCCGTCGTGACGTCGTTCGACGAACCGCCTCGCCCCGCCCCGATCGAGGCTCCCGTCGCCGCAGCAGGGCAGGAGCTCGTCGACGTTCTCGCCGTCGGCATCCATCCCGCCACGCGCGGCACCGCGGCCGGAAAGCACTACACGAACACCAAGCGACCGCCCATCGTCGCCGGCATCGACGCAGTCGTGCGGCGCGGCGATGACAGTCTCGCCATGGTGATGGCGCCTGAGAGCGGCACCCTGGCAGAACGCATCGCCGTCGATCCGAGCACCCTGATCCCCCTCCCGCAGCACGCCGATCCGGCGACTGTCGCAGCCACCATGAACCCGGCCCTGTCGCCATGGGTCGCCCTGCACGCCCGCGCCGGATTCCAACCGGGCCAGACGCTGATGGTGATCGGGGCAACCGGAAACGCCGGAGGAATGGCGGTGAAGGTCGGAAAGCTCATGGGAGCGTCTCGCGTCATCGCGGCCGGTCGCAACCAGAAGCGACTCGAGCAGCTCCTGGCCGAGGGCGCGGACGACATCGTCACGCTCACCGAGGACGCCGAGCAGACCGCCGCGTCCTTCGCGGCCACCGCGGCCGATGTCGACGTCGTCCTGGACTACGTCTGGGGAGCGACGACCGAGAACGCCATCGCGGCGATCGACGCGGCGCGCACCGACCATGTGAAGGTACTCGACTGGCTGCAGATGGGCGGCATGGGCGGCACGGCGATCACGCTGGACGGGCATCTGTTCCGCCATAACGCTCTTCGCATCAGTGGCAGCGGGTTCGGCTCGGTCCCGATGGGACGAGCCGACCTCGCCGGGTTGGCCGCCGCGATCACGCGCGGCGATCTCGTCGTCAGGCCGCGCCCCGTCCCCCTCGCCGATGTCGAAGCCGCGTGGGCGCACGACGACGCCCGGGGCGAACGCACCGTGATCATGGTCGCGTAGAACGACGGGAAGCGCGCGGCGCGTCACTGCCGCGGCGAGGACGCAGCCGCGGAAATCGGCGATCGGAGACCGACGTGCGGCCCCATCCCACGAGCAGCGGCCGGCCGCTACCTGAAGCGGAACCGGATAATCAGATTCCGCTTCGTAGTAGTCTCGTCTCCGTGAGCACACAGTCACCACGCGGGCCGCGCGCCGATGCCGAGCGCAATCGTCTCCGCATCATCGGCGCCGCTGCTCGCGTCTTCGCCGAACGCGGATCAGAAGCCGGACTGAACCACATCGCCCGGGCTGCCGGGGTCGGCGTCGGCACGGTGTACCGGAACTTCTCGGACAAGGACGCGATTCTCGACGTGCTGCTCGACGAGAAGCTCGACGCTCTCGTCGCGCTCGCCCATGGCGCGGCCAAGGTCGAGGACGCTGGCGCGGCGGTCCGAGACCTGATGTTCGGCGTCATGACGATGCGCGCCTCCGACCGTGGGCTCGACGCCGTTCTTGCCGAACCCGGGCGGAGGAGTCGCTTCAGCGCAGCCCTGGAGGAGCACTTCGTCCCCCTGGCGCGCGCGCTCGTTGAGCAGGCGATCGCGGCCGGCGAGCTCCGGCCGGACTTCCGCGCGGAGGAGATCTGCCTCCTGGGCTACATGGTGGGCGCGGTCGCCGACATCACCCGCGACTCAGATCCCGGCGTCTGGGAACGCTACGCCCGGCTGATCATCGACGGCACCCGCCCCGGTGCGCACAACCTCCCGCTCACCCCGGCAGCGCTGTCCTTCGCCGACAGCATGACGGCTCTCGGCCGCGCCGGCTGACAAGACCCTTCACCCGGGCTCCCCCGCATCGAAGAGCCATGAGAACGGATCGGACGATGAACACTCCCCACAGCCGCCCGCTGACCACCCTTACCGCAGGCCTGCTCGCCACCCCGACGGCGCGTCTGCCGTACCAGCACGACGTGCTGCTGCGGTCGTTCATCCTCGAACGTCCCACCGGCAACGTCGTCGTCTACAACTCCCCGGGCGTGACCGAATCAGCCGACTCCATCCGCGCCCTCGGCGGTGCGAGCCGGCTGCTGGTCAATCACGCCCATGAAGCCATGTACGGCGCACCAGAGCTCGATGTTCCCGTCTACGTCCACGAGCGCGACCACGCTGAGGTCAGTCGATCGCTGCCGGTGGCGGGGACCTTCGCCGAGCGACACATGATCGGAGACGATCTCCAAGTCATCCCTACCCCGGGCCACACGCCCGGCACCACCAGCTACCTGTGGAACAACGGCGACCGACGGTTTCTGTTCACCGGAGACTTCATCTGGATCGAACACGGCGAGTGGAAGGCCGTCGTCCTCGACGAGACTCTCCGCCCCACCTACCTCGAGAGCCTTCGACTCGTTCGAGATCTCGACTTCGACGTCCTGGTGCCGTGGGGTGCCACGGAGGACAGTCCCCCGTACGGGCTCATCAACTCGCGCGACGAGATCCGTCAACGCGTCGGCGCGATCATCGCCCGGGTACAGGCCGGCGACAACCGCTGACACCCACAGCCAGCTGCTGCCTCCGTCTCAGGTAGGCGCGATCGCGCTCCGGAGATGCTGCTCGCGCGTCGCCCGCTCCACGGCTTCGACGTCGCGCATGGCACCGCGGTCGGCCGAGGACGCCATCGCGGCACAGGCGCGCATCGACGCGGAGGCGGGCCGCTCGCGGTTGCTGCGGTCGGTAGCCGGCGGCGTCCAGCGTGCGCACGCTCCTCGAGCACCGACTCGTCGACGCGCAGGCTCATGCTCCGCGACGGATTGTCGATGTCGATCATCATCGCCGTCCTCGACGGGGGGCGATCACGCCGCCCGAGATCGCCTCGGGCGAGACCTGGCCGATCGACGGCGCCGCCTGGGTCGCTCTTCTCGAACGCATCCCGCCGCCGAGGGTCGTCGTGACAGACGGCGGTTCCGGCCTCGCCACCGCCCTGAAGACATGCTGGCCCGACACTCTCGTACGCGACGTAGCCCATGAGGCGGTCGGTCTTCGGGTGGACGCGCTCGCCGAGCATCTTGACGGCCTCGACGACGAGGCCGGCCTCTTCAGCGGTCTCACGCACAGCGGCCTGCCGAACGTCTCCCCCGGCTCGACCGCCCCGGCGGGGAACTGCCACGAGAGCGAGCACTTCGAGGATCGGCGGGTCGACGACGAATCGCTATCTCGGGCGAGGGCCGACAGCCCCGGCCTGAACCACCACGACGACGCCCCGGAGCACCCGGGACGGGGACGACGACTCCTGCGCAACGACGAAACCCCGTCCGACCGTAAGCATCTGCTCTGGTCGAACGGGGTTTCCCCTGGTGGTGGAGCTAGGGGGATTCGAACCCCCGACCTTCTCATTGCGAACGAGACGCGCTACCAACTGCGCCATAGCCCCTTGAGCGGGTCCAACATTAGCTCCCGCCCCTGAGACTGGGCAAATCGAGGGTCAGCCGGCGGCGCGGCGGCGGGCGAGAATCTCGTCCAGGGGCAGGCCGAGCGTCTCGGTGCGGGGGCGCGGCTCGTCGCCGGCGGTCCGCGTCGCCTGGTCGCCCGGCTGCCCGTCGTCGGCCCGGGCGCCGGTCCCCGGGGCATCGTCCCGGGCAGGGGCCGAGCTCGGGGCGCCGTTCCCGGTGCCCGGGAACGGACCGCGCGCCGCCGGGCGGGACACCGCGGGGGTGGCGCCGGTCATCGGGCGCGGCGACTGGCGCGGTGCGGGCGGCTTGGTGACGTACGTCGGCAGGGGCACGGGCACGGGCTCCCACGGCTCCCCGCCCACCGGAGGCGGGGACGGCGCCACGGCGCTCGGCGTCTCGGCGTCGGGCCGCGCCGGCGCCTCGTCCTCGAGCGCGCGGGGGCGGGGGCGGGGTGCGGGCTCCTGACCGGCGTTCGCGTCGCCGGGGCCGTCGTCGGCGCCGGGACGCGGTGCGCGACCGGCTGCCTGCGGGCCGGGGTCCGTCACGGTGACGCGCGGGATCATCTGCGTGTGCGTCGTCGACCCGTGCACGGCGTGGCCGGTGACGCGGGCACGGTTGCGGGGCGCGTACGGGCCGCCGTTCGCGAGGGCGCGGGCCTGCGTCGCCCGGCGCTCGGCGCTGCGGCGCTCCGCCAGCCAGCGGGCGTCCGCGCGGCGGGCCGACCGTGCCGCGACCCGGCCGGCGGCCAGCACGGCGAGCAGCAGAGCCGACGGCGCCGCCCCGACCGGCCAGGCGACGAGCCCGACCGCGACCAGCATCCAGCCGACCGCCGTCGCCAGCCCGAGGAGCAGGGTGAGCAGCAGTCGGCGGCGGGCGCGCGCGGCCCGCTGCTCGAGCTGGGCGAGGCGGGACGCGCGAGCGGCCGGGCTGACGGCCCCACGACGGGGCCCGCTGTCGTCGTGACCCATCCGTCGCTCCTCTCCTGTCCCGCCCGCCGGGCCGAGCGCCGGGCGAGGGGCCGGACCACCGTGCGAGGCGGCCGGACGCCCCGCACCGCCGTCGGCCACCGCCAGGACACGCAGCCCGGTGGAGAACCTGTCGTCCACGCGGGAGTCGGCGACCTGCTGGCGGAGCCGCATCCGCTGCGGCACCCAGAACCCCAGGCACAGGACCGCCAGCGCGAGGGCTGCGAGACCTGATGCCGAATACTCCACGTCACGACGGTAGGGGAACCCGCGACCTCAGGGTCGGCACCGGCGCGGCGTGTCCGGCGACCCGGAGTCGGCCGGGCCGCACGAGCGGCCTACGCGGAGTCGCGGGTGCGCTGCCAGCGCGCGAGCAGCCCCTCGGGCACGTCCTCCGTGGTGAGCGCGAACGTGCGGTGGTCCCGCCAGGCACCCTGGATGTGCAGGTAGCGGCGCCGCACCCCCTCGTCGCGGAAGCCGAGCTTGGCGACCACGCGCAGGCTCGCGGCGTTCTCGGGCCGGATGTTCACCTCCACGCGGTGCAGCCCGAGCACCGTGAGGCAGTAGTCTCCCGCCATCGCGACCGCCGTCGGGATGACGCCCCGACCGGCGACGTGCTCCGACACCCAGTACCCGATGCTCGCCGAGCACAGCGAGCCGAACACGATCTGCGACACCGTGAGCTGGCCGACCAGCGCGCAGTCCAGCTCCACGACGAACGGCAGCGACGTGCCCGCCCGCGCCTGGGCCGACAGCAGGCGCACGTACTCCCCGAAGGACGCCGCCCCGACCTGCTCGCCGGGCGCCGTCGCCTCCCACGGCTCCAGCCAGCGCGCGTTCTCCGCCCTCAGCTGCAGCCACCGGGGCCCGTCACGACGGCGCAGCGGTCGCAGCACCACCGCCCCGTGCGGCCCGTCCTCACGCAGGGTCACCGGCCACGGCCGGGACAGGGACCACCCCCTGGCGAGCCTGTGCGTCATGCCACCTCGATCCGAGCACCGTTGCGGGCTCTCTTCTCCGAGCCGTCCCCTCCGGGTCGCCGACGAGCGGCACCGTCCGGCGCACGCCGGACCCCCTCGGCATCGGACCCTGCCACAATGTCTCCATGCGCGGCGACCGCAAGGGATCCTCGACCCATCAGCCCTACCCGCTCGTCGCGGGGATGGGCCCCTCGGAGGCGAAGGAGGAACTGCGCAGAGCCATCCGCGCGCACCGCGACGAGCGCTCGTCCCGGCTGCGCGCGGAGGCCGCCGTCGCCGTCGCCGACGTCCTCGACACCATGCCCGCCGTCCGCGAGGCCCGCACCGTGGCGACGTACGCGTCACGGCCCGCCGAGCCGGGCACCGGCGAGCTGCTGAACCGCCTGTCGGCGCGCGGCGTGCGGGTGCTGCTGCCCGTGCTCGGCGCGGGGCTGGCCCGCGACTGGGCCGAGTACGCCGGCCCCGACGACCTCCTCGAACGAGCCCCGGGCCGGCCGCCCGAGCCGTCCGGCCCGACGCTCGGCGCCGACGCGATCGCGCAGGCCGACGTGGTCGTGGCCCCGGCGCTCGCCGTCGACGGACGCGGCGTCCGGCTGGGCCAGGGCGGCGGCTGGTACGACCGGCTGCTGACGAAGGTGCGCCCGGGCGTGCCGGTCGTCGCGATCGTCTTCCCGGAGGAGGTGTACGACGGGGACGAGCACCCCCTGCCCTCCGAGGAGCACGACGTGCCCGTCGATGCCGTGGTGACGCCCGAGGGCTGGCGCCCGTTGCCGGCACCGGCGGGTGACCCCGTCAGGGCGTCAGCGTCGCTCTGACCTCGGTCGCCTGCTCCACGGCCTCGCGGGAGAACGGCCACGCGAACGTCTCGCCCGTGGCCCACTCGTCGAGCTGGTCGTCGTAGTGCGGCGACGCCGGGTGCGCGGACGTGCCCGTGACGGTCACCCAGGTGGACGCGTCCAGGTCCGCGAGGTCGACGACCATCCGCATCGACGGCCCGGTCGTGACCTCGAAGCTCCTCGAGCCGGCGTCCCACCCCGTGGCGTTGACGATCGACGAGCCGCCGGGCATGCGCACCGGCGAGGGGTTCATGTAGTCGCGCACCAGCGCGGGCACGGTCGGCCCCCCGAGCACGGGGTGCTCCAGGCGCAGCGTGTGCAGGGTGCCCCAGTCCCACTGCTCCGGATCCTTGGAGAGCTCGACGGTGAGGTCGCGCCGCGCCGTCGTCAGCGCGCGCGTGAGGATCTCGTCGCGGGTCTCGACGACGTTCACGGTGGTGCGGTCGTCCCAGAACGGGTCGTCGGGGCGCTCGAGCATCCGGGTCACCACGGCGAGCCACCGCGACCCGCCGTCCGGGCGCATGCCCTCGGGCAGGTCGTCCCAGAACGTCTCGGCCAGCAGGTTGCGCCAGACGGCGGCGAAGTACGCGGCCGCGGGCGAGTCGACGCCGGTGCGGTAGTCCCAGTCCGCCAGCACCTCCTGGCCGGCTGCGTCGTACGAGCCGTCGATCTCGACGTCGAGCAGCGTCGGCACGAGCGCCTCGGCGAACGGTGACCAGTCGTCGTTCTGGATGCGGTTCATGTCCGCGGCGGTGAACGGCCGGCCGGTGGCGATCTGGTCGGTCAGGAGCGTGCGGATCCGCTCGGAGCGGTAGCCGTAGTCCCAGTCGCGGGTGAGGAAGGGGCCGGTGCCGGACGGCAGCACCTCCTGGTTCGCCGCCACGACGAACCCGTCCTCGGGGTCGAGGGCGCGCGGCATCCGCTCGGCCGGCACCCACCCCTGCCAGTCGTAGTCCGGGTCCCAGCCGGGCCGCGGCCAGCTCCCGTCGGACGGCACGGGGCCGTCGACGTCGGCGCGCTCGGGCACACGGCCGGGCGCCTGGTAGCCGATGTGCCCGTCGGTGGTCGCGAACACGATGTTCTGCGCCGGGACGTCGAACAGGGCAGCCGCGTCCCGCACGTCGTCGGCGTCCCGCGCCGTGTCGAAGGCGAAGACGGCGTCGGCGGTGCGCCCGGGCTGGAGCGCCGTCCAGGACAGCGCGACGGCGTACTCGCCGAACTCGGTGCCGGTCTCGGTGGGCGAGCCCACGACCTCGTCGACGTCCTCCAGGACGGACGACACGATCGGGCCGTGGTCCGTGCTGCGGACGGTGATGTCGACGGGACTGGCGCCGGCCACGCGGATGGTCTCCGTCCGCGTCTCGATCGGGTCCCACTCCTCGGCCTCGGCGTCCCGCAGCCACGTGTCGCCCCGGACCCGCTCGATGAAGAAGTCGGTGACGTCGGCGCCCATGTTGGTCAGGCCCCAGGCCAGGTCACCGTTGTGCCCGATGACGACGCCGGGGAAGCCCGCGAACGAGAAGCCCGCGACGTCGAACGGGCACGCCTCGGTGACCTCCGAACAGTGCAGCCCCACCTGCGACCAGATGCCGGGCGCCGACAGCGACAGGTGGGGGTCGTTGGCGAGCAGCGGCTCGCCCGACGCCGTGTGCTCCCCGGACACGACCCAGGAGTTGGACCCCGCGGCGTCGCCGCGGCCCACGAGGACGGGGATCGCGTCGAGCGCGGAGCGGGCCGACGAGACGGCGGCGGCCGCGGCGGGCGCCTGCCCGGCGACGAGCGCCGAGGACACCTGCTCGTCGGACCCGCCGGTGGCGTCGTCGCCGTCGTCCGTGGGCTCGAGGTCGCCGGACTGCAGGATCGGGGAGTTGCCGGCGGTGTCGAACGCGGGGAAGAGCTCGTCGACGAGGTCGGTGTCCCCGAGGGTGCTGTAAGCGAGGGCGCGGTCCAGCTCGTCGTCGTAGTTGCCGCGCAGGTCCCAGGCCATGGCCTTGAGCCAGGCGAGGGAATCGACGGGGTCCCAGGGCTCCGGCTGGTCGACCTCGACGGTGGCGCCGAGCACCGTGTACTCCACGGCGAGCTCCTCCGGGTCCCGGTCCGCGATGTAGGAGTTGACGCCCTGGGCGTACGCCTGCAGGTAGGCGCGGGTCTCGTCGGAGACGAGGTGCCACTCCTCCTCGGCGACCTGGCGCCAGCCGAAGGTGCGGATCACCTTGTCCGCCTCGATCGCCTCCGGGACGTCGCCCACGAGCTCCGCGAGCCGCCCGGAGGTGACGTGGCGGCGGTAGTCCATCTCGAAGAAGCGGTCCTGCGCCTGCAGGTACCCCTGGGCGCGGAAGAGGTCCTCGGCGTCGTCCGCGTACACGTGCGGGACGCCCTGGGCGTCGCGCCGCACGTCGACCGAGGCGGACAGGCCGGGGACGCTCTGCGTGCCGTCGTGCTCCGGCAGCGGCCGGCGCACGGTGACGACGGCGAACACGGTGCTCGCGACGAGGGCCAGCACCACCACGACCGCCAGGCCCACGACGACCCGACGCAGCCGGGAGCGCTGCCGACGGGGCTTGCCCCCGGTCCGGTCGGGGGCGTCCGACGACGGGTCGTCTCCGGGCGGGTTTCCGGGTGCGGCGGGGGTCGCGGTCGCTGACACGGAGGCGAGACTACAGCCCGGCGTATGATTGGCACTCACACGACTTGAGTGCCAGCCGTCCCGGCCGGGGCGGCGGTGTCAGCCCCGAGGAGAACACGTGCCCACCTACGCGTACCGGTGCGCCGACTGCGGCCACGCCTTCGACGTCCACCAGGCGTTCACCGACGACTCGCTGACCGTCTGCCCCGAGTGCGGCGGGCGGCTGCGCAAGCAGTTCGGCTCCGTCGGCGTCACCTTCAAGGGGTCGGGCTTCTACCGCAACGACTCCCGCAAGAGCACGTCGACCTCGTCTTCCGGCAGCTCGTCGTCCGGCAGCTCCTCCGGGGGTTCCGGGTCGGGGTCCTCGGGCGGCTCGGGCTCGTCGTCCTCGGGGGCGTCGTCGTCGAGCTCGTCGAGCTCGTCCTCCGGTTCGTCCAAGGCCGCCTCCGCCTGACGTCTCCGGACGAGCCTGCCCCCCGCACGGCTCCGTCCACCGTTCTGGCCCGGCCCGGCGAGGGCCCGGCACCGGCGACCTAGCGTCGCCGCCATGCCCCAGAACCCGAGACCCTCGCCTGCCCGGGGCGGACCACCCGACGCCGAGGCCGCCGCGGCACGACGGCGCGTGGCCCGCCGGGCGCGCGGACTGCTGTGGCGCGGCCGGTACGTGGTGGCGGCGGCCTGCTGCGCCCTCGCCGCCGCCCTCGTCGTCCAGGCGTTGCGCCCCGCTCCCCCGCCCACGGTCGAGGTCGTCGTCCCCGCCCACCGGCTCGTCGCGGGAAAGAAGGCCGGCGCCTCGGACCTGGAGACGCGCACGGTCCCCGCCGCGCTCGCGCCCGACGGCGTCCTCACCGACCCGCGCGACGCCGTGGGGCGGGCGCCCGCGGTGGCGCTGCCCGCGGGCCTCCCACTGCACGCCGCCCTGCTCTCGGGCGGCGAGGTGGCCGCCCAGGCGCCCGAGGGGACGGTGGTCGTCCCCGTCCGCCTCGACGACACCGCCGCCGGCTGGCTGCGGCCCGGCGACCGCGTCGACCTGCTCAGCCGCGTGGACGACGCAGCCTCCGGGCGCGACGGTGGGGCTCGCGCGCCGGCGGAGCGCGACTACCTCGCCCGCCGGGCGCTGGTGCTCCCGCGCCCCGCGACCGCGAACGGCGAGACCGGGGTGGCGGGCGGCCTTCTCGGTACCGGTGGCACGGGCGGCGCCGCGGGCGACGGCGGGATCACCCTCGTGGCGGTCTCCCCCGAGGACGCGCCCGGCCTGTCAGCCGCCTCCGGCTGGGGCACGGTCGGCGCCGTCCTCGTCCCCTGACCGCGCGCCACGTTTGCACCGTGCGCGGGGCGCCGTGAGAATCGTCCACCGGCAGAAGTCACCGTCCCGCGGCGTGCCCGGGACCCACTGATCTGGGGGAACAATGCTGGCTGGGTTCAAGGCCTTCATCATGCGCGGCAACGTCGTCGACCTCGCCGTCGGCATCGTCATCGGCACCGCGTTCGCGGCCGTCGTCACGGGGCTCCTCGACGGGATCATCAACCCGCTCATCGCGGCGATCTTCGGGAAGCCCGACATCTCGGACGTGTGGTCGTTCGAGATCAACGAGTCCCTCTTCAGCATCGGTGTCTTCCTCAACGCGGTGCTGAACTTCCTCATCGTCGCCGCGGCGCTGTACTTCGTCGTCGTCATGCCGCTGAACAAGCTCGCCGAGCGGCGCGCACGCGGCCAGGAGCCGGAGCCGGAGGAGATTCCGCAGGACGTCGCCCTGCTCACCGAGATCCGCGACCTGCTCGCCACGCAGTCGGACCGCCCGCGGTCCTGACCGGCGCACGACCCGCGGGCACGCGCTCTCGGCGCGCCGCGGGCCCACGGCATCGGCGCGTCGACGGCATCGGCGCGTCGACGGCGGCTGCGCCGGGGCGTCCCCCTCACCAGTGCGGGGGGACGTCCCGGCGCAGCCGCTCGTCGTTGGAGTCGTGGCCGCCCCGCTCGTCCTCGGTGACGCCGAGGACCGCCTCGCGCTCCGCGCCGCGGCGCACGGCACGCCGGGGGCCACGGCGGCCCGGAGATCTCCCGCTGTCGGTGCCGCTGCCTCGGGTCTCGTCGTCGCCGGTGCTCCGGACGCCGGACCCGCTGACGCGGCGCCCGCCGGCCTCAGCTTCCGGCGACCGGGCAGGGGGCTCGTCGGGCACGTCCACGTCGTGCGGCCCTGATGTCCTCATCCCACCATTCTGGCTCCTCGGCGCCGCCCTTTCCGCGAGAACGACGAGGGGGCCGCTACCCCGTCAGGTAGCGACCCCCACGTCGTTGTCGTGACGGTGCGCCCTCAGTCCTGCGCCGCCGTCGAGTCCTTCTCCACGGCATCGTCCTCCGCCGGCCCTGCGTCCGCGAGGTGCTCGTCCGGGGAGCCCTCACCCGCGCGCTCCTCGTCTGCAGCGCCCGCACGGGGGTCGGCTCCCTCCGCGACCTGCACGGCCTCGCCCTCGACCTGGTCGGTGGCGTCCTCCATCGCGGCCTGCGCCGTGTCGTCCGGCGGCGCGACGTCGTCGTCCCCGGGATGCGTGGGGGCGTCGTCCTCCTCGGGGAGCACGGGCACCACGACCTCGCGGGGCGGCACCACGCCGCCGGGCGTGCCGAGCCGGGCGTCCCGCACCTGCTGCACCAGGCGGCGCACCCGGTCCGCCTCGCCGTCGGGGTCGAGGAACGCGGCCGCCGACCACACCTGCGTCACGACCCATCCCACGCGCTCGAGCCGCTCGGCGAGCTGGCGGTCGCGCACCCGCACGGACGGCTCCGCGACGTACGCGACGTCGTCCGTGAGCACCGCGACGAGCAGCTCGCCGGGCAGGTCGGGATGCCCGACGGCGAGCGGGATGCGGTCGCCGTCCTCGGCGCCGTAGTCCGTCTCCACCAGGTACCCGAGGCGCCACAGCCGCTCCCCCAGGTCGACGAGCAGCCGGTCGGGCGCCCGCCCGACGTCCACGCCGTTGCCGAGCAGCACCTGGTCCGCGACGCCGGACCGGCGCTCGGCGAGCGCGAGCACGTCAGCGAGCAGCCGGGGCCCGGCGCCGCGCAGCCGCTCGGGGTCCAGGGCGTCGGCGCGGAAGCAGGAGACCACCTGGAGGCGCTTGCGGGTGGCGCCCAGCGCCCCCAGCAGCATCGCGCCCCCGCCGGCCTCGCCGAGCACGCCGAAGCGGTGCAGCACCCGGCCGTGCGGCGTCCGGCCGAAGCCGACAGACAGCAGGATCGTGTCCCGGGACAGGCCGGCAACGCCCGTGATGTCGGCGACGACGACCGGCTCCGGCCGAGAACCGGAGAAGAACGGGGCGAGGGCCGGGTTCGCCCGCACCTCGGCCAGCAGCGCCTCGCGGACGCGGTCCGCGTGCGCCGCCGTCACGGTGACGATCGCGAAGGTCTCCTCCGGCCGCGTGAGCGCGTGCTCGATCGACGCCTCGACGACGCGGTCCACCTCCGCCTGCGTGCTCTCCACGCTGCCCGAGGCCGGGTCGGGCATCCCGGTGCCGTCCACGACGTCCAGGTGCACCAGGGCCTCCGCGCGGGGCAGCGGGGCCGGACGCAGCAGGCCCTCGTAGCCGTGCGCCGCCAGCAGCCGCGTCAGCTCGGGGTCCCGGCGGTTGTCGTGGGGCTGCAGGGTGACGGTGGGCAGCAGGGCGGCCAGCTCGTGCACGCTCGACCCGGACGCCGAGCGCGGGTCGCCCACCACGACGACCTGGCGTCCGCGCGCCAGCGCCGGGACGACGACCTCGGTCGGCACGTGCTGCACCGCGTCGAGGACGACCAGGTCCGCGGTGCGGTGCGCCGGGAGCAGGTGGGGCACCAGCGTGGGCGTGGCGACGAGCGCGGGGCGCAGCCGGCGCAGCACGTCGCCGTGCCGCTCGGCCAGGTCGCGCAATGTCGTCATCCGGCCCTCGATGAGCTCGGTGAACAGCGCCTCGGCGCCGTCGCGGTCCTCGCGCATCGCCGCGCCGAGGTGGGCGCGGGCGGCGATCCGGACCGGCTGCGACAGGGCGGCGAGGTGCTCCCGGTCCAGGCGACGGAACCGGCGCGCGAGCGCGTCCAGACCGGCGCCGTCCTGCCCGGCCAGCGCGGGGTCGGCGGCCAGCAGCTGCTCGAACACCGACGACCACCAGGCCAGCTCGACCTCGGCGCCGACGAGGGAGGCCGGGGCCCGGCGGTCGGCGAGGTCGTCGACCAGGTCCCCGACGCCCGCGGCTCGCGCGTCGCGCAGCAGCCGGGTGCGCTCGGGCAGGGAGCCCAGCGCCTCGGCGTCGCCCGCGAGGCGCTGCAGCCGCTCCGCAAGCCCGTCCAGGTCGAGGTCGAGCAGGCCCCCCGCCATGGGGGTGGACGCGAGCACCGGCTCGAGCGCCTCGAGGTCGATGCGCACCGCCTCGTACGTGTCCTCGATCGACGCGAGCCCCTCCGGCAGGGTGGGCCAGCCGCCGCGCTGCGCGTGCTGGGCCCACACCTCCCGCTGCTCCGACACCTGCACCAAGGCGGCGTGCAGGTCGGGCACCCGCATCCCCGGGCGCACCATGTCCTTGGCGCGCTTGCGCAGGCGGCGGCGGGCGAACCAGCCCATCTCGACGCCGTGCTCGGCGCGCCACCGCCGCGAGGCCGTCGCCTGCACGAGGTCGGCCGCCGTGCGCTCGAACACCATCGGGTGGAACACGTCGAGCGTGCTGCGCATCCCGCCGAGCATCGCGAGCTGCTCGCCCCACCGGCGCACGGTGGTCGGCGTGGTCAGGCCGGTGACCTCGCCCGTGTAGGCGAGCTGGCGGCGCAGCTGCGGCAGCGTCACGTCGCGCAGCCGCTCCACGCGCACGAGCGCCTGGCGGGCGTCGTCGTCGGTGAGCAGGTGGGCGCCGAACCACGGCGTCGACGACGGCCGCAGCGTGAACGCGCCCAGCTCCGCCGCCCGCTCCAGGTTCGCCGCGAGCTCGCGCCGCCGCCCGGAGTCGAGCCTGCCCACGGCCTCCGACGGCAGCCGTACCGCCGTCGACGGCGCCGGGCGCTCGGACGTGAGGCGCGCCAGGGCCTGCAGCGCGTCGTACGCGGACACCTGCCACGGGGCCCGCCGCTCGTGCAGCGCGTCGATGTACGCGGACAGCTGGGCGCGGGTGCCGATCAGCGCGTCGCGGACCCGTGCGGGGGCGTCGGCGTCGACCTGCTCCGGCTCGCTCGCCATCGCCGACAGCAGCCGCCGCGTCACGTCCTCGCGCCAGGTCGGCTGCGGGGAGACGTCGAGCAGCAGGGAGTCGAGCTCGAGGTCCGCGAGCCGCAGCGAGAGCCGGTCCGCGGCGCGGCGGTGCCCCGTCACGTACAGCACGGAGCGCCCCGCCGACGCCGCCTCGGCGACGACCGCCGCGAGGGTGCCGGCGACGTCCGATCCCACGGGGGCGTCCACGAAGAAGTGCCCACCGGTCGACAGGGCGTCGAGGACGTGCCGCTGCTGCGGGTCCAGGTCGCCGACGCCGCGCTCCCGTGTCGGGTCGGCGTCACCGCGGCGGAGCTCCGGCAGCTCGAGCGCGCCGAGTCGGCCCGCGGCCTCGTCGACGCCCGCGAGCGCCGCGACGATCTCGTGCCGGTGCAGCGACGGCGCGAGCTCGTCGAGGTCGTCGACGAGCGACTGGCCGGGGTGCACGAACGTGCCGACGAGCACCCGGCGGTCGAGCTGGAAGTCGTCCAGCACGGCCTCGCCGAGGGACGTGATCCGCGCGAGGACGTCCGCCGGGTCGAACCCGGCGAGGGTGAACGTGGCCTTCGCGAGCGACGCGGGGTCGAGCAGCGCGCCGCGGGCGCGCAGGGTGCGCGCCACCACCGGGTTGATCTCGACGGTGGGCTCGAGCGTGAGGTCGTAGTCGGTGCCGCCGTCGCCGCGCGGGGTGATCGTCACGGGCCGCAGCACCACCGGGGCGTGCACGACGCGGCCCGGTGCGGGTGCCTCGGGCGCGTCGTCGGCCGGGTCCTGGGGGCGTGCCGGCGGGAGCTCGGCCGCCTCCCGCGACGCCATGGTCACCACGGGGATCGAGCTCGTCAGGGCGGGCGCCTCGTCGTCGGGCGCGGGCAGCGGGGCGCCGGCGTCGCCGTCGTCCGGCGCCGGGCCGTCCGCCGCGCCCTCCCCGGGGCCGGAGGCGACGCGCGCGAGCGCGGCGACGTCGTGGCGCTGCGGGCCACCGCCGCCGAACGGCACCTCGGGTCCGTCGCCGTGCTCCACCCAGGTGGCGACGCCGATCGCGAGGTAGGTGGGCGCGATGCCGTAGCGCGACGCGTACTCGGCGGAGCGGGACGCCACGGCGCGGGCCCGACGGCGGGCGGTGGGCAGGGCGTCGGCCTCGCGCACCAGGTTGGACAGCCGGGTGGGCCTGCCGGCGAAGAGCTGCGCCACCCCGGACGGGTGCGCCGCGGACAGGTCGATGACGGCCTCGCCGAGCAGCCCGACGTCGGACAGCGACGACCCGCCGACCATCTCGACGAGGGAGGTGCGCCATCCGCGGACCGCCGACTCGACGGTGTCGGCCGGCGTGGGGGCGCTGCGCGGCGCACCGGCGCCCGGGCCCTGGTCGGCGCCGGGGTCCCCGGGCGACGACGGGCGGGAACCCTGCGGGGGACGCTCCTGACGCCGGCCGTCGTTCCCGTCGCGGCTCGGGGCGCTCCGGTCCCCGGCCGGGCGCGCGCCCGGCTCGGCGGGCGCCCCGTCGGGGGCGGCGACCGCGGTCGTGGCGGTGGATCGTCGGACGGCTCTCACGCCAAGCACGGTAGAACGGCGCGGGCGCCCCGCGGGCGTCGGCACGCCGACGACGGCCGCACCGGTCGCGACGTCGGGGCAAAGCCGACGCCCCTCCGGCGGGGGGTCCGAAGGGGCGTCGAGGCCGGGCTGACCCGGCACCTGACAGCGCGCACCGCGCAGGGGGCGGGCGATGCGCGCTGACACCGGCAGTGTGACCGCTCGACAAGCCCCGCGTCAATATCTGGGACGTGGCGTTCTCGCAACCCGAAGTCCGACATTTGCCCATGCCAGGGACGCAACGGGCGCCTAGGCTGCCGTTTCGTGACGAGCATGACAGGCGCCGGGCCCGGCCGCGAGCCGGCGAGACCCGGCCCGGCGGCGCGGCTCGTCGAGGCCGTCGTGCCGGCGCGGATGGGCACGGGGTTCCGCTGGCTCGTGTCGGCGTCCTGGACCAGCAACATCGGCGACGGCGTCGCCCTGGCCGCAGGTCCCCTGCTCGTGGCGTCCCAGACCGACTCGGCCTTCCTCGTGGCGCTCGCCGCGATGCTGCAGCGCCTGCCGTGGCTGGTCTTCGGCCTCTGGGCGGGGGTCCTCGCCGACCGCCTGGACCGGCGACGCCTCGTGGTCGTCGCCAACCTGCTGCGCACCGCCGTCGTGGCCGCGCTGTGCGTCGTCATCGTCACCGGGCACGTGAGCATCGGCGTCGTGCTCGGCGCCATGCTGCTCATGGGCGTGGCCGAGGTGTTCGCCGACACCACGTCGCAGACGCTGCTGCCGATGCTCGTGCGGCCAGCCGATCTCGGCATGGGCAACGCCCGCCTGCAGGCGGGCTTCCTCACCGCGAACCAGCTCGTGGGCCCGCCGCTGGGCGCGTTCCTGTTCGCGGCCGGGATGGCGTGGCCGTTCGTCGTGCAGGTGCTGTGCGTCGTGCTCGCCGTGCTGCTGGTGAGCCGGATCGTGCTGCCGGCGCCGACCCGAGGCGCCGGACGCGGGGGCGACGCTGACGGCCGGCGACGGCGTCACGCGCGGCAGGAGGTCGCCGAGGGGCTGCGCTGGCTCTGGAACCACCCGCCCGTGCGGACGCTCGCGCTGGTCATCCTGGTCTTCAACGCCACCTGGGCCGCGCCGTGGGGGATCCTCGTCGCGTACTCCCTCGACCACCTGCACATGGGCGAGGTGGGGTTCGGCCTGCTGACGACGTCGGCGGCGCTCGGCGGGCTCGTGGGCACCGTGGTGTACGGGCGGCTGGAGCGGCGGTTCTCCCTGGCCACGCTGATGAAGGCCTGCCTGAGCCTGGAGGTGCTGTTCCACCTCGCGCTGGCCCTCGCCCCTGCCGGCTGGGCGGCGATGGCGACCCTGTTCGTGTTCGGCCTGTACGGCTTCGTGTGGGGCACGGTGTCCAACACCGTCCGCCAGCGCGCCGTGCCGGAAAGGTTCCAGGGACGCGTGGCCTCCGTCTACATGATGGGGCTGTTCGGCGGCATCGTGGTCGGGAACGCGCTCGGCGGGGTGCTGGCCGAGCACTGGGGCCTCACCGCGCCGATGTGGTTCGGCTTCGTCGGCGCCGGCCTCACGCTCGTGCTCGTGTGGCCGCAGCTGGCGCACATCGCGCACACGGAGGCCATCGGGCCCGACGACGCCGCCGGCTGACGGCTACTCCCCCGTCGCGCCGTCCGCGAGCTCGCGCGCGACGTCCAGGTGGCCCGCGTGCCGGGCGTACTCCTGCAGCACGTGGAAGCAGATCCACAGCAGCGTGGGCGGCGTCGTCCCGGCGTCGAAACGGCCCCCGACGGCGGCTCGGCCGCCCAGGGCGTGCGCGGCCAGGATCTCGCCGGTGCGCTCGCCGCCGGCCCGCAGCCGGTCCAGCAGGTCGGTGACGGTGGCACCGTCCGGCACCCGCCACGGACGCTCCGGGTCGCCGTCGGCGTGGTCGCCCCAGGGCTCCGCGACCTGCTCACCCAGGTAGCCCCACACGAACCAGCGGCGCTCCATGTGCACCAGGTGGGCGAGCAGCTCCAGCGGCGTCCAGCCGCTCGGCAGCCGGCTCGTGGTGAGCTGCGCGTCGGTCAGCCCCTCGAGCTTCCGCGCCACCGCGACGCGGTAGTAGTCGAGGTAGGCGGCGAACTGCGCGGCCGGGTCGGGAGAGTCCAGGCGTGGCTCGACGTCGGAGAGCGGCATGGCGCCAGCGTACGGCCGCCCGCTGACCGCCCGCCGCGCATCGTGCGTCTCTGTTCGTCAGGATCGGTCGTCGCAATCCTGACGAACAGAGACGGACGCCGGGCAGGAAGGTGCCTGAGATGTGCGCCTGAGAGGACTCGAACCTCCGACACCGGCTTTAGGAGAGCCGTGCTCTATCCACTGAGCTACAGGCGCGCGTCGCCGTACGGCGACGGGCCGACGGCGAGCGAGCACCGCGGACCTCCCACAGGGTAGCGCCCGCGGGCATCCGCCGGGCAATCACACCCAGACGGCGGGGTCGGCGACGACCTCGCGCAGCACCTCGCGCGCCCCGCCGTCCAGCGCCGCACGCTCGCCCGCCCGGGCGGCGCGCAGGTCGAGGTCGACGAAAGGCGCCGCGAGGACCCGCTCACCCAGCACGTCGACGACGTCGCCGCGCAGCCAGGGCACCAGCTCGGTGTAGACGCCCCCGAGCACGACGGTCGACACGCCGACGAGGTTGACCAGGTCGGCGAGGGCCGAGCCGAGGGCGCGCCCGGCCCGGTGCAGCGCCTCCCGCGCCGCGCCGTCGCCACCCTCCAGCGCCGCGAGCAGGTCGCCGGGCGAAGCGTCGGCGGGCAGGCCCGCGGCCCGCAGCAGCACCTCCTTGCCGGCGTACTGCTCCAGGCAGCCGGCGGCACCGCAGGAGCAGCGGGGCCCGGCGGGATCGACGACGACGTGCCCGATCTCGCCGTTCCACCCGCGCTCGCCGAGGAAGAGCTGCCGCTCCACGACGATGCCCGCGCCCACGCCGACGTCGCCGGAGACGTAGAGGAACGACGGCGGCACGTCGCCGGCGAGCTCGGCGAGCGCGGCGAGCTTCGCCTCGTTCGCCACCTCGACGGGCAGGTCGTCCAGCCCGAGCAGGGCGACGGGGTCGAGGGCGGACCAGCCGAGGTTGGGCGCCACCTCGAGCTCGCCGGTGCGGGTGTCGACGAGGCCGGGCAGGGCGAGCCGGGCGCCGGCGACCCGCATCCCCTCGGCCTCGAGCCGGGCGACGACGCGCGCGGCGTGCTCGCCGAGGCGGGCGAGCACGACGGCGGGGTCGGAGTCGTGGAACGTCCCCTGCTCGACGACGTCGGCCACGCGCTCGCCGGCGAGGTCGAGGGCCCGCACGCCCAGGTAGTCCACGTTCACCTCGATGCCGAGGCCGACGACGGTGCGCGCGGCGGGCACGAGGGGCACGGCCGGGCGGCCGGCGCGCTGGGCGGCGACGGGCGGGAGCTCGGCGACGAGCCCGCCCCGGACGAGCCGGTCGACGAGCGTGGAGACGGTGGCGCGGGTGAGCCCGGTGGCGGCGGCGACGTCGGCGCGGGACGGTGGTGGCGTCACCGCCGGGGCGGCCTCCGGGGCCGTCGTGCCCGCGCCGGACGGGGAGAAGACCTCGCGGGCGACGAGCCGCAGGTTGCGTTCGCGCAGGGTGTGCTGGCGGGACGCCCGGGCGCCGTCGGGCGCGGCCCGTCCGGGCTCGCGCTGCGTCGTCGTCGCCTCGGCACTCACGATCTTGACTCTAGCCCAGCGGCACGCAATAGTTCAGCCATACAACAAACAGCCGTGGCCGTGCCCGGCTAACGACTCGACGAGGAGAAGCCGTGAGCGACATCAAGTACTCCTTCGGACTGTGGACCGTCGGCTGGCCGGCCAACGACCCGTTCGGCACCGCGACCCGACCGGAGCTCGACCCGGCCGAGTCGGTGCGCAGGCTCGCCGACCTCGGCGCGTGGGGCTTCACGTTCCACGACAACGACGTGTTCCCGTTCGGCGCCGAGGGCGACGAGCGGCAGAAGCACATCGACGCGGTGAAGAAGGCGTCCGAGGAGACCGGCCTCGTCTGCGAGATGGTCACCACGAACACCTTCACGCACCCGATCTTCAAGGACGGCGCGTTCACCTCGAACAACCGCGAGGTGCGCCGCTACGGCCTGCGCAAGGTGCTGCGCAACGTGGACCTGGCCGCCGAGATGGGCGCCTCCACGTTCGTCATGTGGGGTGGCCGCGAGGGCACCGAGTACGACAACTCCAAGGACCTGCACGCCGCGCACGCGCGGTACGCGGAGGGCATCGACACCGTCGCGGCCTACATCAAGTCCAAGGGCTACGGCCTGCGCATCGGCCTGGAGCCGAAGCCGAACGAGCCCCGCGGCGACATCTTCCTGCCGAGCATCGGCCACGCGATCGCCCTCATCGACTCGCTCGACCACGGCGACATCGTCGGCCTCAACCCGGAGACGGGCCACGAGCAGATGGCCGGCCTCAACTACACGCACGGCCTCGCCCTCGCCCTGTACCGCGAGAAGCTGTTCCACATCGACCTCAACGGCCAGCACGGCCCGCGCTACGACCAGGACCTCGTCTTCGGCCACGGCGACCTGCTCTCCGCGTTCTTCACGGTCGACCTGCTGGAGAACGGGTTCCCGAACGGCGGCCCGCGCTACGAGGGTCCGCGGCACTTCGACTACAAGCCGAGCCGCACCGAGCACCTCGACGGCGTCTGGGAGTCGGCGAAGGCCAACATGGCCACCTACGACATGCTGGCCGCCAAGGCGAAGGCCTACCGGGAGGACCCGGAGGTCACCAAGGCCTTCGAGCACGCCGGGATCTTCGAGCTCGGGCAGCCGACCCTGGCCGCGGGCGAGTCGTTCGACGACTTCCTCGCGGACACCTCGGCCTACGAGGACGTGGACGTCGACGCGGTGGCCGAGCGCGACTACGGTCTGGTGCGGCTGCACCAGCTCGCGCTGCAGCACCTCATCGGCTGACCCAGCCACCCGCCCGGTGTTGTGGGCGCGAGTTTGGCGCTATTTCCGACGAAATAGCGCCAAACTCGCGCCCGCAACCATCCGACAGATCCTCGAAGGAAGCAACGATGCCCCTCGTCGCCGGCGTGGACACGTCCACGCAGTCCTGCAAGATCGTCGTGCGCGACGCCGAGACCGGGCGGCTGGTCCGGTCCGGGTCGGCGAAGCACCCCGACGGCACCGCTGTCGACCCGCGGCACTGGTGGGACGCGTTCCTCGCCGCGGCGGACGACGCCGGCGGGCTGGACGACGTCGCCGCGATCTCTGTCGGTGGCCAGCAGCACGGCCTGGTCGCGCTCGACGCCGAGGGGCGCGTGGTCCGGGACGCGATCCTGTGGAACGACACGCGCTCCGCGGACGCCGCCGAGGACCTGGTCCGCGAGCTCGGCGACGGCGACCGCGCCACCGGCGCCCAGGCCTGGGCCGACGCCGTCGGTTCCGTGCTCGTCGCCTCGCTCACCGTGACGAAGCTGCGCTGGCTGCGCGACGCCGAGCCCGAGAACGCCGCGCGCGTGGCCGCCGTCGCGCTCCCCCACGACTGGCTGACCTGGCGCATCGCCGGGTACGGCCCCGAGGGCGAGTCGCCGCTCGGTCCGCGGCTCGACGCGCTCGTCACCGACCGCTCCGACGCGTCGGGCACCGGCTACTACGACGCGGAGGCGGACGGCGGCGCGGGCGCGTACCGCCGCGACCTGCTGCGCCTGGCGTTCGGCCGCGACGACGTCGTGCTGCCCCGCGTCCTGGCGCCGACCGAGCCGGGCGGCGTCGCGCACCCGGGCGTCGCCGGGGCCGGCGTCGGCGGCGGAGCGCTGCTCGGCCCCGGCGCCGGGGACAACGCCGGGGCATCGCTCGGCCTCGGCATGGGCCCGGGCGACATCGCCATCTCCATCGGCACCTCCGGCGTGGTGTCCGCGGTGGCGCCGCGCCGGACGGCGGACGGGTCGGGCGCGATCAACGGGTTCGCCGACGCGACGGGCAACGCCCTCATGCTCGCGGTGACGCTCAACGCGGCCCGCGTGCTCGACGCCGCCCGGTCCGTGCTGGGCGTGGACGTCGACGAGCTCGCCCGGCTCGCGCTGGCCGCGCCGCCCGGGGCGGACGGGCTCGTGCTCGTGCCTTATCTCGAGGGCGAGCGCACCCCGAACCGGCCCGACGCCACGGGCACGCTTCACGGCATCCGGCTCGCGACGTCCACCCGCGAGCACCTGGCCCGCGCGTACGTGGAGGGCATGCTGTGCGGGCTCGCCGACGGGCTCGACGCGCTGCGCGCCCAGGGCGTGCCCGTGGAGAGGGTGCTGCTCATCGGCGGGGCCGCCCAGTCTCCCGCGGTGCAGCGGATCGCGCCGCAGGTGCTCGGCGTGCCGATCTCCGTCCCCGAGCCGGGCGAGTACGTGGCCGACGGTGCCGCCCGCCAGGCGGCGACGGTGCTGGCCGTGGCGGCCGACGCCGGGGCCGGGGCGCCGTCGTGGTCCACCGACGTGGTCGCCACGCTGGACGCCGACCCGCAGCCCGTGGTGCGCGAGCAGTACGCCGCGGTCCGCGACCTGGCCTGACCCCGCCCGGGGTCGTGGGTACGACGATGGCGAGGATCCGTGCCCGGATCCTCGCCATCGTCGTACCCACAGTTCTTCCCGGCGGCGCTGGTCATCCGAGAAACCGGTTACTAGGGTGGGCGGCATGCCCACGCTCCACGTCGGCGACGACGCCGACCTCCTGCCCGGCCTGAGCGAAGCTCTCGCGGATCCCGACGTCACCGAGGTGGTGCTGCACCCCGGGGAGTACGTGGGCCAGGTGGTGGTCGCCCCGCGCGCCGCCCCGCTGCTGGTCCGCTCGTCCACGGGCGACCCGCGCGACGTCGTGCTCACCCACGACCTGCGCCAGGGCGACGCCGACCCCACCGGGATGCCGCTCGTGCAGCGGTGCGCAACCGTCACGGTCGACGCCGACGACGTCACGCTGCGCGGCCTGACGATCCGCAACACCTTCGACAAGGGCGCGAACCCCGGGCTGCCCGACTCGCAGGCGATCGCGCTGCGCACGCGCGGCACCCGCGTCCGGGTCGAGGACTGCCACCTGCTCGGGCAGCAGGACACGCTGATGCTCGACACCCCGTCCTGGTCCTCCGTCAGCCACGTCCACCTGCGCGACTGCCTCGTGGTGGGCGACGTCGACTTCGTCTACGGACGCGCGACCGCCCTCGTCGAGGGCGGCGAGGTGCGCAGCGTCGGCCCCGGGTACGTCGCGGCGCCGAGCACGCCCGTCGAGAACCCCCGCGGCCTGTGCTTCCACCGGGTCGCCCTCACCGCCGGCGACGGCGTCCCCGACGGCGGCGTCCGGCTCGCCCGGCCCTGGCACGTCGGCGGCCGCCCCGACGCCGTCGGCCAGGCCATGTTCGTGGCCTGCGAGGTCGGCCCGCACGTCGCCGCGGACCGGTGGGACGACATGGGCGGGTACTCCTGGCGGGACGACGCACGGTTCGCCGAGGCCGGGTCGCGTCTCGCGCCAGGCGCGGCCGAGGCCTCGCCGGGACACGACCTGCCCCTGGCGGACGCCACCGACGCCGGCCCCGCGCCGGCGGACGTCGTCGCCGCGCACCTGGCGGGGTGGGACGGCCCGCCGCACACGGACGGGCGCCTGCACGTGCTGGCCGACCGGACGGCGGGCGGCCCGACCGGCGGCCCGCGCCGCGGCTGGGCCGCCGCGCTGGCCGGGACCACGGGGCGCGACGTCGTCGCCCACCCGGCCGGCGGCTCGCTCGCCGCGTGGGTGGCCTCCGGTGGCCTGCTCACCGCCCTGGCCGCCGTCCGGCCCGGCGACGTCGTCCTCCTGGGCAGCGGCGACGACGCCCCTACCGACCCGCCCGACCCCTACCGGGAGGTGCCGGCCCTGCTGCGCCGCGCCGTCGTCGGCGTCCGGGCCCGGGGCGCGACGCCCGTGCTGCTCACCCCCGTCAGCGGCCGGCGGTTCGCCGGCGGCCGCGCCCGGGCCACCCACCGCCCCCTGGCGCAGGCGGTCCGCGACGTGGCGCGAGCGGACGACGTCCGGCTGCTCGACGTCGCCCACCGCACCCTGGGGCTGTGGCAGGCGCAGGGCGAGGCGGGCAGCCTGCGCTCGTCCGCCGACGACGGCACCCTTTCCCGGTCCGGCGCTGCCGCCGTCGCCCGGGAGGTCGCCGCGGGCCTCGACGACCTGGGGATCGCGTGTGCCACCGCCGCGGCACGGGAGGTGGTCGCGTGATCGACCTGACCCCCCTCGCCGCCCGCGCCGCCCGGCTCGACATCGCACTGCACACCGTCCACGTGGGCGTGCGGGGCCGCGAGGTCGCGAGCGCCGCCTGCGACCCCCTCGGCCCGGACACCCCGCAACGCATGTACTCCGTGTCCAAGACGCTGACCGGGCTGGCGGTGGGACTGCTGGCCGACGAGGGGGCCCTGAGCCTCGACGACCCCGTCGTGCGCCACTTCCCCGAGCTGGTCACCGGGACGGAGCCGGCGCACCCGTGGCTCGAGGCCACCACGCTGCGCCACGTGCTGGCGATGCGCGGCCCGCACCGCGCCACCACGTACAAGCGGTACGACGGGACCTGGCTCGAGTCGTACTTCCGGGTCGAGCCCACGCACCCGCCGGGCACGCTGTTCACCTACGACACGAGCGGGTCGTACGTGCTCGCGGCGCTGGTGGAGCGGCTCGCCGGCACGAGCGTCGCCGGGTACCTGCGCCCGCGGCTGCTCGACCCGCTCGGCGTCGATCCCGGGCTGCGGTACCTCACCGGACCGGAGGGGGTCAGCAGCGGGGGGTCGGGGCTGATCTGCACCCCGCGCGACCTGCGGCGGCTCGCCGAGGTCATGGTCGCGGGCGGCGTGCACGACGGCGTCCGGCTGCTGCCGGAGGACTACCTCGCGGCCGCCACCGGTCGCCGGGCGGACACCGCCACCCAGACGTGGGGCGCGTCGCTGCGGGCCGGGTACGGCTACCAGCTGTGGCTGCCCGCGCGCGGCGGCTGGCTGATGTTCGGCCTCGGCGGGCAGATCGTGTACGGCGACCCCGCGACCGGCGTCGTCGTGGTCGTGACGGCGGACACCCAGGCGTGCGCGAGCGGGGACCAGCGGCTCCTCGACGACGTGCTCGACCTGGTCGTCGACCCGCTGGCGGCCGCCGTCGGTGCCGGGGCGGACGTCGACGCGGCGGAGCACCTGCCGCTGGAGTGGCCGGCCCCGGGTCGGGCCGGCGCGGTACCCCGCGCCGTCGACGCGCGCCTGACCAGCCTGACGCCGGGGCGAGGGCCCGGAAGGCTCGACCTGACCCTCGACGCCGACGGCGGCCGGCTGCGGACCGACGGCGGGTGGGACGCCACCGGCGGCTGGGACGTGCCGCTGCGGTTCGACGGGCCGGTGGCGACGCGCGTCGGGGGCGTCCCGGCCGTCGTCACCGCCGGCTGGAGCGACGACGACGTGCTGGACGTGCGCTGCGCGCTGCACGGCGACGACCTGGCCACGCTGCGACTTCGGCTCGCACGGGCCGCCGACGGGACGCTCGCGGTGCAGTCGCAGGCGTTCTGCGAGGCGGCCGACCCGGCGTGGACGTTCCACGCGGCCTACGGCGAGGCGCAGTAAGCATCGAGCGTCCGGTCCGGACCTCGTCCCTGAGGTGTGGGGTCCGGATCGGGACGCTCGATTCCCGGTCAGCCCTTGACCGAGCCGATCAGCGCGCCCTTGACGAAGAAGCGCTGGATGAACGGGTAGACCAGCAGCATCGGGAGCGTCGCCACGAAGATGACGGCCATCTTCACCGACTGGGCGGGCGGCACGATGTCCACCGAGCTCTCGTCGGCGTTCATGCCCGAGGCGACGATGACGATCTGGCGCAGCAGCACCTGGATGGGCCACTTCTCCGAGTCGTTGATGTAGAGGATCGCGTGCTGGTACGTGTTCCAGTAGAAGACCGCGTAGAACAGGCCGATCGTCGCGATCGACGCCAGCGACAGCGGCAGCACGATCCGCCAGAACACGCCGAGCTCGGAGCACCCGTCGATGCGGGCCGCCTCCTCGAGGCTGTCGGGGATGCCCTGGAAGAAGCTGCGCATGATGACGAAGTTGAACGCGTTGACCAGCACCGGGAGGATCAGTGCCCACAGCGAGTCGATGAGCCCCAGCTTCTGCACCACGATGAACGTGGGGATCATGCCGCCGCTGAACAGCATGGTGAACACGACCATGAAGTTGATGACCCGGCGTCCGCGCAGGTAGCGCTTGGACAGCGCGTACGCCATCAGTGCGGTGACCAGCAGGCTGAGGAACGTGCCGCCCACCGTGACGACGACGGACACCCCCATCGCCTGGAAGATCGTCGACGTCGACAGGATGTACCGGTAGGCGTCGAGGGTGAAGGTCTGCGGGATCAGCACGAACGGGCGCGTCGCGAGCTCGCCGGGGGTGGCGAGCGAGCTGCCGAGCACGTTGAGGAACGGGATCAGGCACATCAGCGCGAAGCCCGTCAGGACGACGACGTTGACCACCTGGAAGACGCGCACCCCGAGCGTGGGCCGGCGGGGCCGGCCCGTGCTGCTCGTGGGTCGGGCGGGCGCTGCCGCGACATTCTTGCTCATCTGGAACTCCCGGTCTCGGACTGCTGGTCGGGCTTGCGCAGGGCGAACAGCCCCGCCGTGACGAAGAAGCCGAAGGCGATCGGATAGAGGAGGAGCTGGCTGCCGACGAGGCAGGCGAGCCCCGCGGCGAGGAACCACCACCCGGTCGTCCTGCGGGCAGGACGCCGGCGGGCGAGGGCGACGCCGGCGACGGTGAGGCCGAGGACGACCACGACCGTCAGGCCGAACCACGCCGCGAGCGTGCGTGCCGCCTCGTAGGCGGCGTCGACCGGGACGCCCTCGGCCAGCGCACCCGCCCCGGTGAGCGCCGGGTAGAGCGTGTCGGCGAACGTCGCTGCGTCGACGCCGTTCACCACGAGGGTGAACGCCCCGAGGAGCAGGGTCGTCAGGCCGGCGGCGACGGCGGCGACCCAGATCTCGGCGGTGCGCCGGATCGTGGGCGTCGCCGGGGGGTCGGGCCACCGCGGCGGCGAGCCGCCGCGGCGGGGTGCGGGCGTCCCGGTCATGGCCATCTCAGCCGTTCACCTCGGCGTCGGCGTCCGTGAACTCCTGCGTGACCTCGTCGAGCTCGACGTCGCCGGCCACGTCCGTCAGGCGCAGGGTGGGGCTGTGCTCCGCGCGCAGCTCCGGGCCCTCGGCCCCGACCACGCGGATCCGCGTGAACTCGGAGTCGGCCAGGTACCCGACGCGGAAGCCGGCACGGGCCACGGGGTCGACGCCGTCCGCCATGGCGGGCACGCCCGCGACGGCGTCGTCGGCGAACGACACGGCGACGTCGTCGACCGTGATCTCGGCGAGCGGCTGCTCCGGCAGGCCGTACAGGTGGGCGGCCGCGGCGTGCACGCCCCGGGCGGTGACGTGCGCGAGGTGGATCCGGCGGAACGCGGGCGTCCGCTCGTCCACCGGGTGCGGGGCACGGTCGCCGACCCATGGCTCCTTGCCGTCCGGGCCGCAGAAGTAGAAGGGGTTGATGACGAACGGGCACAGCACCCCGTCCATGATCACGTTGGTGACGCGCACGTCCTCGACGACGCCACCTCGGCCGCGACGGGACTTGAACCGGATCCCGCGGTCGGTGCCGGAGAACACGCACCCGGTGATGACGACGTTGCGGATGCCGCCGCTCATCTCGCTGCCGAGCACCACGCCGCCGTGCCCGTGGACCATCGTGCAGCCGGTGACGGTGATGTTCTCGCACGGCACCCGCTCCGCCGTGCGCTCGGTGCCGGCCTTGATCGCGATGCAGTCGTCACCGACGTCGATGTGGCAGTCGCTGATGCGCACGTTGCGGCACGACTCGGGGTTGATGCCGTCGGTGTTGGGCGAGTCGGCGGGGTTGACGATCCGCACGCCGGAGATGCTCACGTCCTCGCAGAGCAGCGGGTGCACCGTCCAGGCCGGGGAGTTCGTCAGGGTGACGTCGCGGACGGTGACCCGGGCGCACTCGTGGATCCCGAGCAGCGTCGGGCGCGGGTGGTCGAGCTCCGCACGACGCTCACGGAACGTGGTCCACCAGGCCTGGCCGCCGCCGTCGATCGTCCCGAGCCCCGTGATCGCGACGCCCGTCTCGCCGTGGGCGTACAGGCACGGCTGGTGGATCACGGACGTCGCGCCCTCCCAGCGGGCGTCCACCGCGGGGTACAGCGCCGGGTCGGGCACGAACTCCAGCCGTGCGCCCGCCTCGAGGTGCAGCTCGACGCCGCTGCGCAGCCGGAGTGCGCCGGTGCGGTGCCGGCCGGCGGCCACGACGACGCGCCCTCCCCCGGCGTCCGCGGCCGCGTCGATGGCCGCCTGGAGCGCCGCGGTCTCGAGCCCGTGCGCGTCGGTGGTACCGGGCTGGTCGAGCGGGGTGGTCTGCACTGGTCGCCCTCTCTGGGTCGGTAGGGGCGGTGGGGCGCCGGGCGTGCCGGCACCCCACCGGGTCGTGCCTGGGTCAGCCGTTCACCTCGGCGTAGGCGTCGGTGAACTCCTGCTCGATGTCGTCCAGGCCCTGGCCGCGCAGGTCCTCGACGACGGCCTCGTAGTCGGCCATCTCGATCTGCCCGGTGAGGTACCGGTTGTAGGCGTCCATGGCCCGGTCCTCGAGGGTCGACCACTGGCGGTCGAAGGTCTCGGAGGTGAGCGACTGTGTCGGGTTGACGACGGCGTCCGGCTCCTGCTCGGCCATCTTCTCGTTGGCCTCGTCGACGTACGGCGTGGAGCTCTTGAAGGTCTTCACCTTCTCCGAGGGGCGCGAGGAGGAGTAGGGCTGGACGTCCTGCTCCCAGGCCGTCTGGTCGGTGATCGTGACGACGCCCTCGGCGTCCTCCTCGTAATGGGTGCCCTCGATGCCGTTCGTCATCAGCGTGTAGGGCTCCTCGTCGATCAGCTTGTCGATGAAGCCGAGCACCTTGCGCACCTCGTCCTCGTTCTTGACCTCGGACTTCGGCAGGGCCAGCCACCCGCCCATGCCGCCACCGGTGTCGGAGATGATGCGGTGCGGCTGTCCGTCGTAGGTGATGTCGTTGACCAGCGCCCACTTCATGGGGGTCTTCGGGTCGGCGCTCTCGGCGAGGGCCAGGTAGTTCTTGGCCTCGAACAGCCCCGTGACCACGATGCCGCCCTTGCCCTGGGCGATGGCGTCCTGCTGGTTCGTCTTCTGCACGGTGACGAACTCCTGGTTCACGGCGCCCTGCTCGTAGACGCCGCGGTACCACTCCATGGCGTCCTTGAACTCGTCCGTCGTGAACGCGGCGTGCACCTGGCCCGAGTCGTCCACGGAGAACTTGTCGCCGGCGCCGAAGTATCCGGTCAGGGAGCGGAACCCGACGAGGAAGCTCTCCTCGCGGTCGATGAACCCGGTCGTGTCGTCCTTGCCGTTGCCGTCCGGGTCGTCGTTCGTGAAGGCGACCGCGACCTTCTCCAGGTCCTCGATCGTGTGCGGCACCTCCAGGCCCAGGTTGTCCAGCCAGTCCTGCCGCACCACGACGCCGTAGCGCGTCTTGATCTTCTGGAACGGGACCCCGTAGAGCGTGCCGTCCAGCTTGGCGGCCTCGATGGTCTGCGGGTCGATCTTCGACAGGTTCGGGAACTCGGAGAGGAACGGCTCGACGTCCCAGAACTGGCCGGCGCCGAGCGCCTGGCGCACCGTCGTGCTGTCCGTGACGGTGAGGGACACGATGTCGGCGAGCTCGCCGGACGCCAGGGCGGAGTTGATCTTCTCCTCCTTGGACGCGTCCGGCACCCACTGGATGTCGAACTCCTGGCCGGTGTACTCCTCCAGCGCCGTGTGGATCGGGCCGTCGGCGTCCGGGGTCACCGGCGTGTGGAGCATCGCCATCCAGGTGATCGGGCCGTCGTCGGCCTCGCCGCCGCCGTCGCCGGACCCACCGCTGCACGCGGTGAGTGCGAGCGCCGTCACCGCCGCAGCGGCGGCGCCCTTGACGAACGTCTGCTTGCTCATGGGTGTAGCTCCTCTCATGACGCCTGCTCCGTCACAGGCGCGTTCGGGTGCACGGCGGAGCGGAGCGGGACCTCCGGGGACTCCACCAACGGACGAAAGACGATGCGGGTGACCAGGGCGACGGCGAACGCGGGCAGCGACGCCCCGAAGAGCAGGAGCAGCGGCGTCGCGTACTGCCACAGCAGCCACTCGACGAGCCCGACGGCGGTCGCGCCGAGGATGGTCCAGTGCAGCGACCCGAAGCCGAGCAGCAGCGCTGCGGCGAGCTGCCGCCCCGCCGTCGGGAGGTCGGTGGCCGTCATCACCGGGAACACGTACGCGGCGGCCACGCCGAGCACGACCAGCGCGACGACGTTGAGCGCCTGCACGATCCAGACCGGGGCGAGGAAGACGTTGGTGACGATGACGGCGCCCGCGCCGAGGAGGACCGCGCCGACGAGCATGGACCGGCCGGTCGCCTCGCGGACGGCGGCCACGAACGTGCGGGTGGGCGGCGGGGTCTCCCCGTGGCGCAGCCACCCGTCGAGGTACGTCGCCATGGCGTACGACGCCGGGCCGAACCCGAGCACCACCAGGCCGAGCAGCGTCGTCGCGAGCCAGAGCAGGTTCAGGTAGGCGAGCCGGAACAGGCCGCGGCAGATGGCGTCGATGCGGACGAAGCCCTCGAAGGAGAACACGCCGGCCGTCCTCAGTAGACGCCCTCTTCGCCGAACCGCTTGGCGAGCCGGTTCGCGAAGACGACGAGGACGAGGCCGACGAGGCCCTTGAACAGTCCGACGGCGGCGGCGTAGCTGAGCTGCCCGTTCTCGATGCCCGCCGTGTACACGTAGGTGTCGAAGATGTCGGCGACCTCGCGGTTCAGGGAGTTCATCACGAGGAACATGTGCTCGAAGCCGAGCTCGAGGAAGTCCCCGATGGCGAGGATGAACATGACGATGATGGTGGGGCGGATGGCCGGCAGCGTGATGTGCCAGGCCTGCCGCAGCCGGCCCGCGCCGTCGAGCTCGGACGCCTCGTAGAGCTGCATGTCGACCGCCGTCATCGCGGCGAGGTAGACGATCGTCCCCCAGCCGGCGCCCTTCCAGATCTCCTGGAAGATGTACATCGGCCGCAGCCAGTCCGGGTCGGTGAGGAACGGGATCGGGTCGAGGCCCCAGGACACGATCAGGTTGTTGATCGAGCCGCCGTCGGTGGTGAGCAGCACGTAGAAGATCGACACGACGATCACCCACGAGAGGAAGTGCGGCAGGTAGACGACCGACTGGATGCTGCGCTTGAACCACCGGGTCCGGACCTCGTTGAGGAGCAGCGCCAGGACGATCGGGACCGGGAAGGCGAAGACGAGCATCCCCAGCGAGATCATCAGCGTGTTGCGCAGCAGCACGTAGAACGTGTCCTCGGAGAAGAAGCGCACGAAGTGGTCGAACCCGACCCAGGGGCTGCCGGTGATGCCGAGGAACGGCAGGTAGTCCTGGAACGCGATCACCAGGCCGCCCATCGGGGCGTACTTGAAGATCAGGAAGTAGACGATCCCGGGGACCGCCATCAGGTACAGCGTGCGGTGCCGCCAGAACGTCGAGCGGCGCTTGCGGGGCGCGGGCGGCGCCGTCACCGACGCCGACGCCGGCGTCGGCGTGCGGGGGTCGGTCGCGGTCGCGGTCGCCGCCGCCGCGCTCACCGCGTCTCCCGCGCTCGTCACTCCCACCATCGGTGTGCTCCTCTGCTCGTCCTCGAGCCGATCAGCGGGATGCCCGACCGCGTCGTCAGCAACCCTCGGTAACCGGTTTCTCGGACGGTACATGACGCGCACCACACTGGGCAAGCGCCTTCCGCGGATCGGTGTCGAGATCGTGATGTGAGCGTCGGCTCCCCCGCCGGAGGAGGCGGCCGAGCGACCTCTCCGCCGTCAGAGGGCGGGTCGGCTCCCCGGTGTCGGGCGGTAGGTGCGCACGCGGTGGCGCAGCCCGCCCGGCCCCGACGACGTCGCCCACGCGCCGTCGTCGGCGACCTCCCACGCGGTCCCGTCGACGGCGGGGGCGAAGGCGTCGCCCTCGACGGCGAGGTCGATCTCGGTGATGACGAGCCGGTCCGCGAGCGGCAGGACCGCGGCGTAGACCTCACCGCCGCCCATCACCCAGACCTCCTCGCCGCCGGGGGCGGCGGCCGCGATCGCCAGGGCGTCCTCCACGGACGTCGCCGGCACGGCGCCGTCGTCCGACCAGCCGGGACGGCGCGTCACGACGACGTTGGTCCGCCCGGGCAGCGGGCGGCGCGGCAGCGACTCCCAGGTGCGGCGACCCATGACCACGGGGTGGCCGGCGGTGGTCGCCTTGAAGTGCGCGAAGTCCTCGGGCACGCGCCACGGGATCGTGTTCCCGACGCCGATGACGGGCCGTCCGGCGCCGTCGCGCGCCTGCGCCCAGATCAGCCCGATCACCCGGCACCTCCCGCGCTGCCCACCGGTGTCCTCATACCGCGACGGGGGCCTTGATGCCCGGGTGGTGCTGGTAGCCCAGCACCTCGATGTCGTCGTACGTGTAGTCGACGATCGAGTCGCGCGGGGCCAGCCGCAGCGTCGGGTAGGGGTACGGGTCGCGCTCCAGCTGCGTGCGCACCTGGTCGACATGGTTGTCGTAGATGTGGCAGTCGCCGCCGGTCCAGACGAAGTCGCCGACCCCCAGCCCCGTCTGCGCGGCCACCATGTGCGTGAGCAGCGCGTAGGAGGCGATGTTGAACGGCACGCCGAGGAACAGGTCCGCCGAGCGCTGGTAGAGCTGGCAGCTCAGCCTCCCGTCCGCCACGTAGAACTGGAACAGCAGGTGGCAGGGCGGCAGCGCCATGCTCGAGAGCTCGGCCACGTTCCACGCGCTGACGATCAGCCGGCGCGAGTCCGGGTTGGTGCGGATCTGCTCGATCACCCCGGCGATCTGGTCCACGTGCTGCCCGTCCGGCGTCGGCCACGACCGCCACTGCACCCCGTACACCGGGCCGAGGTCGCCGTCGGGCGCGGCCCACTCGTCCCAGATCGACACGCCGTGCTCCTGCAGCCAGCGCACGTTGGAGTCGCCGCGCAGGAACCACAGCAGCTCGTACGCCACCGACTTGAGGTGCACCCGCTTGGTCGTGACCAGCGGGAACCCCTGCCGCAGGTCGTAGCGGAGCTGGCGGCCGAACACGCTGCGCGTGCCCGTGCCCGTGCGGTCGTCCTTGTGCGTGCCGTGCTCCAGCACGTCGCGCAGCAGGTCCTCGTACGGGGTGGGGATGGCAGCCATGGGCGCCAGTCTAGGGTCGCGCCTCCTCCGGACGGAGGAAGCGACGGACGTCACTCCCCCGGGCGTCACGCCGGGCCCGGCCTCTCGGTCGACATGGTGAGAGCGCCCGACGGGCGCGGCACAGGAGGTAGTGATGCGACGCATCGTGATCGTCGGTGGCGGGTACGCGGGGTTCACGGCGGCCCGGGAGCTGGAGAAGCGGCTGCGCCGCGAACTGCGCCGCGGGGACGTCGAGCTGGTGCTGGTGGACCCACGCCCGTACATGACCTACCAGCCGTTCCTGCCGGAGGTGGTGGCCGGGTCGGTCGAGGCGCGCCACGCCGCGGTGGCGCACCGCCGCCACCTGCGCCGCACGCGGCTCGTCGACGGGTCGGTCGTGCGGATCGACCACGCGGACCACGCCGTCGTCGTGCGACCGCGCGACGGCGCCCCCTACCGGCTGCACTACGACGACGTGGTGGTCACGGCGGGCGCGGTCACGCGCGTCTTCCCCGTACCGGGCGTGGCCGGGCACACGATCGGGATGAAGCACGTCGAGGAGGCCGTGGCGATCCGCGACCGGCTGCTCACGTCGTTCGACCGGGCGGCGGGGCTGCCGCGCGGACCGGAGCGGGAACGCCTGCTCACCGTGACGTTTGTCGGCGGCGGGTTCTCCGGCGTGGAGGGCTTCGCCGAGCTGCTGTCGCTCGCGCACGACCTCCTGCGCCGCTACCCGGAGATCGACGCCGGCGAGCTCGCGTTCCACCTCGTCGAGCGCGGCCCGCGCATCCTGCCCGAGGTGACGGAGCGGCCAGGCCGCTGGGTGGTCGATCAGCTCCGGCGCCGCGGTGCGCACGTGCACCTGGGCACGGCGCTGGAGTCCGCCGAGGGCGGTGTCGTCACCCTCTCGTCCGGCGAGTCGTTCCCCTCCGGGCTGCTCGTCTGGACCGCGGGGAACGCCGCGAACCCCTTCGTCGCGACGCACACCGACCTGCCGGTCGACGCCCGCGGGTACGTCGTCGTGCGGCCCGACCTGCGCGTCGGCACCGACGACGCCCCCGTGGAGGGCGCGTGGGCCGCCGGGGACGGCGCGGCCGTGCCCGACCTCGCCGTCCCGCGTGCGGGGGCGCTCGCCGTCCCCAACGCGCAGCACGCCGTCCGGCAGGGGCGTCGTCTGGCGCGCAACCTCGCGGCCGCGCTCCGTGGCCGACCCACCAGGCCCTACGTGCACGGCAGCCTCGGTGTGGTCGCGACGCTGGGGCTGGGCTCCGGGATCTTCCAGTACCGGCGGCTGGTCGTGCGCGGCCTCCTCGCGTGGCTCATGCACCGCGGGTACCACGTGCTCGCCATCCCGACCTGGGAGCGCAAGGCTCGCGTGCTCGCCGTGTGGCTCACCGCCGGGGTCTTCGGGCGCGACGTCGTCTCCCTCGCCTCGGTCCAGACGCCTCGGGCCGCGTTCACCGCGGCGACGACGCCCGCGGAGCCCACGGCACCCGAGGAGGCTGCCGATCACGCCGCGGCGGCGTAGCCCCTCAGCTTGTCCGGGTTGACCTGGATGTACACGTGCTCGACCCGGCCGTCCACGACGTCGAGGGACACCAGCGCGAACGGTGCGCCCTCGACGTCCACGACGATCGCCGGCAGCCCGTTGGCCTCGACGGCCCGGACCTCGCCGGCGTCCCAGTACTTGCGCCACACGTTGTCGAGGAAGAGGGAGACACGCGCCAGGCCGACGAGCTCGACGCGCGACGCGTGCACGCGTCCACCGCCGTCGGGACGGGCGACGACGTCGTCGGCCAGGTAGCGCTCGAAGCGGGGCAGGTCGCCCTCGTGCGCGGCCGCGACGAGCTCGTCGAGGAGACGCCGGCGCTCGCCGGGGTCGACGGGCACGGCCTCACGGGTGCCGAGGCGTTCCCGGGCCCGCCGGGCGAGCTGGCGCGCGCCCGCCTCGGTGACGTCGAGGATGTCGGCGATCCGGCGGTACGGGTAGCCGAACGCCTCCCGGAGCACGTACACGGCGCGCTCGACCGGGCTCAGCCGCTCCATGAGCAGCAGGGTCGCCAGCTCGAGGGCCTCGGCGCGCTCGGCGCCGAGCGCCGGGTCCCCGGAGGTGTCGACGGGCTCCGGGAGCCACGGGCCCACGTACGTCTCGCGCCGCGCGCGGGCCGACGTCGCGGCGTTGATCGCGAGCCGCGTCGTCACGGTGGTGAGGAAGGCCGCCGGGTTCCGGACGGCGGCGCGGTCCGTGCCCTGCCACCGGATCCAGGCCTCCTGCACGACGTCCTCCGCCTCCGCCACGTCGCCGAGCATGCGGTAGGCGATGCCGAACAGCTGGGGCCGGACCGCGAGGAACGCGTCGAGCGCCCCGGCACCCTCGGGGTCGTCGAGGGCGCCGGGGTTCCGGGGCACGCGCCCGCCTGCCGTCATGCGGTCACGGTACGACGAGTCCGTCCGGGGCGTCGGCGTTCAGTCCGTCGCACGTGCCGCCGCGAAGTCCGCGTAGGTGACCCCGCCGAGCCGCGAGTCGCCCTGCGGGACGATCGAGTCCTCGGCGAGGACGGCGCCGAAGTAGGGTGCGGCCGGGTCGGCCACGACGTCGCGCCCGGCGTCGGCGGTCGCCGTGCGGATGAACTCGTCGAACCGGACCCGCTCCGGGCCCGCGATCTCCACCACGTCCCCGCGCGGCTCCCCCGTGGCGGCGTCGGCCACGCACCGCGCCACGTCCGCCGAGGCGATCGGCTGGAACGCGACCGGCGGGATGCGCACCACGCCGTCGACCGCGGCCCCGTCGGCGATCCGCGGCGCGAACTCGAAGAACTGGGTGGCCCGCACGACGGTCCAGCCGACGCCGCCGGAGCGCACCAGCTCCTCCTGGGCGACCTTCGCGCGCAGGTACCCCGAGCCCGGGTTGCGGTCCGTCCCGACGATCGACAGCACGACGTGGTGGCCCACCCCGGCGCGCCTCTCCGCCTCGAGCAGCGTGCGCGTCGACGTCGTGAAGAAGCGCAGCACGTCGTCGTCCGCGAACGACGGCGAGTTCGACACGTCCACGACGACGTCCGCTCCCGCGAGCGCCTCGTCCACCCCGTTCGCGGTCAGCGTGTCCACTCCGGTGCTGGGCGCGGCCGCGACGGCCTCGTGCCCCGCCTCCGTGAGAAGCCCGATCACCTGCGTGCCGATGAGCCCCGTCCCACCGACGACCACGATCTTCATGAGCCTGTCCTCTCTGCGGTGCGCGGTCCCGACGACCGCACGACACCCTCTTGACCGTGCGCACCGCCGTCGCGTGACAGGTGACGGTGTGTGACGTGGCGCACGCGACGATCGTCCGGGTGTCACTGCGGCAGTTCGGGATCGGGTCGGCAGTCGCGGCTGCCGATCTGATCCCGAACTGCCGCAGAGAACGGTGGGAGGATCACTCGGTTCTTTCCTCGAGGAGGGCGGCATGTCCCGACGTTGACGCCGGGACCGCCCGGACACGCCGGGCGAGCAGTGGGAGGATCACCTCATGACGGACCAGACCACCTCCGAGACCGTGCCCGCCGACACCGCGGCCCCCGTGACGCCGTCGCCCACGGACCCGCTGTGGGTCGAGCGGACCGGCACCCGCACGTACCGCGGCCACAGCGCGCGCGGCGCGAGCGTGGAGATCGGTCCCGCCGAGGCGGGCGCCGTCTTCACCCCGGGCGAGCTGCTGAAGATCGCGCTGGCGGCGTGCGCCGGCATGAGCAGCGACACCAAGTTCGCGCGGGTGCTCGGCGACGACTACAAGGTGATCGTCCGGGTCGAGGACCCCAAGGACATGGACGACGACCGCTACCCGGTGCTCACGGAGAAGTTCGAGATCGACCTGTCCGGGCTCGACGAGAAGACGCGCGAGAAGACCCTCCTGCTCGCCCAGCGGTCCATCGACCGGGCCTGCACGGTCGGCCGCACCCTCAAGGCCGGCGCGGCGGTCCCGCCCGCCGAGTTCCTCGCCCCGGAGGACGACCCGTCGTGACCGGCCGGGACGACCTCGGGTCGGCGTCGGACGCCGTCGTGGTGCCGCGAGCGCCGGGCGACGCACCCACCCACGACGAGGCGACGCGCCGCGAGGACTGGACCCGCTACCGGCCGACGCCGCTGCTGGACGCCCTCCTCGACCGGGCGGTCACGATCCCGTCCGCGCAGATCCGCCGGCACGTGGACCGCGTCCGGGCCCGCAACCCCGAGGCCGACCCGGCGCAGGTGGTGCGCATCCTGGAGCGCGAGTACCTGGCCGTCCTCACCACGGCGGGCGGGGCCGTCGGCGCGGCGGCCGCGACGCCCGCGGTCGGGACGGCCGCCGCGACGGCGCTGACCACCGGCGACGTGCTGACCTACTTCGCGGCCTCCTCGGCGTTCGCCCTGGCGGTGGCGGACGTGCACGCGATCCCCATCGACGACGTGGCCCGGCGCCGCACACTCCTCCTCGCGACCGTCCTCGGCGAGCGCGGGGCCCGCGACGTCGAGCACGCGATCGGCGGGTCCACGACCGCGTGGGGCAAGGTGCTGCTGACGTCCATGCCGCAGACCACGCTGAAGCGGGTCAACAGGACCCTGGCCCGGCAGTTCCTGCGCCGCCAGGTGGCCAAGCAGGGTTCCTTGGCGCTGGGGCGGCTGCTGCCGTTCGGTGTGGGCCTCGTCGTCGGCGTCGCCGGCGGACGAGCGCTCGGGCACGGCGTCGTGGCGCAGTCGCGCCGGGCGTTCGGCCCGCCCCCCGAGCACTTCCCGCGCGTCGTGGAGGTCTCCGCCCACGACGCCGCGACCGCGACCGACGTCCTCCCCCTGCGGGCGGAGGCCGCCGGCACCGGGCGGTGGCGGCCCCGGCTCCGCACCTCGCGGAGCCGGCGGTGAGCGCGGCGCGCCCGGTCCGGGTGGAGGTGTCCCGGCTCGTGCCGGTCGAGGCCTCGGTCGCGTACGCCTGGGTCGCCGACCCGCGGACGCACCCCCGCTTCGTCCCCCTGACGAGGCTCGACGACGGTGCGCGCGACGGCCCGCGGGTCGGCGACGTCGTGACCATGGTCAGCGGCCCCGGAGCGCGTCGCGGCGCGCGCGGGATCGTCGACCGTATGCGGGTCGAGGCGCTCGAGCGACCGTCGACGGCGACGGCGCGCGTGGGGCGCACCCGGATGCGCAAGCTGGGTCCGGTGCTGCTGGGCGAGGCCGGGTTCGATGTAGTCCCGGTGGACACGGCCCGCTGCCGCGTCGTGTGGTGGGAGGAGGCCCACCTGGCGCGGGTGCGTGCCGCCGACCCGCTGGTCCGCGTCGCGCTGCGGGCGATGCTCCACGTGTCGCTCGACCGTCTCGTGCGGGCGCTCGTCCGCACGGCGGGCGCCGCAGACGGGCGGTGACGGGGCCGGTAGAGTCGCGGGGGTGAGCACCGTGCCCGAGCCCGCCTCCGCCCCTGCCACCGACAGCGACGTCACGTCCCGCCTGGACGAGCTGCGCCGCGCGTACGCCGACCTCCAGGCTCGCGGCCTGTCGCTCGACCTCACGCGCGGCAAGCCGTCCGCCGAGCAGCTCGACCTCGCCGAGCCGCTGCTCGCGCTCCCCGGGCAGGGCCACCACCTCGACGCCGACGGCACCGACACCCGCAACTACGGGGGCCTGGCGGGGCTGCCGCAGCTGCGCCGCATCTTCGCCGAGCTGCTCGACGTCCCCGTCGACCAGCTCTTGGCCCAGGGCAACGCCTCGCTGACCCTCATGTACGACACCATCGTGCAGGCGCTGCTGTTCGGCGTCCCCGGGTCGGAGCGGCCGTGGTCCGCCGAGGAGCAGGTCACGTTCGTCTGCCCGGTGCCGGGGTACGACCGGCACTTCGCCGTCTGCGAGGAGCTCGGCATCCGCATGGTCACCGTGCCGATGACGCCGGACGGCCCCGACGCCGAGGCTGTCGCCGCGCTCGTGGCCGACGACCCGACGATCAAGGGCCTGTGGGTCGTACCCACGTACGCGAACCCGGACGGCGCCGTGGTGTCCGAGGCCGTGGCGCGCCGCCTCGTGTCGATGCCGACGGCCGCGCCGGACTTCCGCATCTTCTGGGACAACGCGTACGCCGTGCACCACCTCACCGAGCACGAGACCAAGAGCGCGAACGCGATCGAGCTGGCCGAGGCCGCCGGCAACCCCGACCGGGTAGTGATGTACGCCTCGACGTCGAAGATCTCGTTCGCCGGGGCGGGCGTGTCGTTCTTCGCGTCGTCGCCGGCGAACGTCGCCTGGTTCACGAAGCACCTCAAGATCCGGTCGATCGGCCCGGACAAGGTCAACCAGCTGCGGCACGCCCTGTTCTTCCGCGACGCCGACGGCGTGCGCGCGCACATGGCCAAGCACCGCGCGATCCTGGCGCCGAAGTTCTCCGCCGTCGTCGACATCCTCGACACGCGCCTCGGCGACGCCGGGGTCGCCACCTGGACGCGCCCGGACGGCGGCTACTTCGTGTCCGTCGACGTCGTCCCGGGCACCGCGTCGCGGGTCGTGGAGCTCGCGAAGGAGGCCGGCATCGCGCTGACGCCTGCGGGCGCCACCTACCCCTACGGCGAGGACCCGCAGGACCGGAACATCCGTCTCGCGCCGTCCATGCCGCCGCTGGAGGAGGTCCGCGTGGCGATGGACGGCGTCGCCACGTGCATCCTGCTCGCCGCGGCGGAGGCCGCCGCCTCCTGAGCGCTCCCGCCCACGTGTTGTGGGTACGAAGATGACGTGGGATGCGGGCGGATCCCACGCCATCTTCGTACCCACAGCAGCCCTGCGGCGCCGCGCACAAGATCTCCCCGGTTCCTCACGGGAGGGCTCACCGAGGCCCGCTGAGGTGCGCACACGGCGCGTCTAGGCTGCTCGGACGCCCGCGGCCCAAGGCCGGACCCGCGGAGCGCGGCGACGTGCGCCGGCGGGATCTGCGGGCGCACGTTCCCCCGAACCGAGGACGCCGCCGTGACGACTCTGCACCACCGACCCATCCCTCGTGACGCCGCCGAGCAGCGCCCTTCCGACCCCGGCGAGACGCGAGTCTCCCCCGCGGCGGACGCCGAGAAGGAGAGCCGCAAGGAACCCGCGCGCCTCTCCCTGACACAGGTCGTCGCGAGCGGCCTCGCCGCCGTGAGCACCACGGTGCTGCTGTCCGTCTTCGGCGTGGCCGGCACGATCATCGGCGCGGGGCTGGCGAGCGTCCTCACCGTCGTCGCGAACTTCCTCTACACGCGGTCGATCGAGAAGACGCACGCACAGCTCAAGCCCGTCGTCGGCACCATCCAGGCCAAGACCGCGACCGCTCGCCTGGCGCCGCAGTCCGGCCGGCGCCGCGACACCGCGGTGCTCGGGACGGCGGTGCTCGACCCCGTCGGGCCCGGTACCGCGACGGCCTCGCCGTCCGGGCCCGCGACCGAGCCCCTGGTCTCGGCTCCGCCCCAGGGCGCCGGTGGTCCGGCCGTACGTCCGTCAGACGAGACCAGGAGCGAGCAGGAGGCACCGCTCCCGCGCAACGCGTGGCTGCGGCTGATCGAGAAGCACGGCAGGGGCCGCGTGCTCACCGTGTCCGCGCTCGCGGTGTTCCTCGTGGTCATGGGGGTCGTGCTCGTCGTCGAGCTCGCCCTCGGCAAGCCGATCTCCGACGCGGTCCGCGGCCAGGAGGGCACCGGCACCAGCATCAGCCAGCTGCGTCACAGCACGCCGACCGGGTCCGGCACGTCCGACCAGGAGCAGGTCGGGTCCACCCAGGACGTGCCCGCGCAGGACGCCGGCGAGCAGGGCACGACGTCGGGCGGCGCCGGCGGGCAGACGGAGGATCCCACCACGGGCGGAGCCGCAGGCGCGGAGACGGAGGACACCACGACGTCCGACCCCACCGGCACCACGACGCAGGAGCCCACCACCGACCCGACGACGGAGCCCACCGACCCGGCCACGGGCGGCACCGACGGCACCGGCACCGACGGCACCGCGACCGACGGCACCGACACCGGGACGGGCACGGACGACGACACCGACGCGAGCACCGGGACCGGCACGGAGGACGACGCGTCCACGGGCGACGTCCAACCCGGGAGCGGCGGAGGAACGTCGGGCGGGACCTCGGGCGACACGTCAGGCGACACCGAGTCGTCGGGCGGGTCCACCCCCGCCCCGGAGACCACCGGATCCACGACCGGCTGAGCGCTCCGGCGCGGCCGCGGCACCGGACCCCGGAGGAGTATCACGGGCTCACGCACGACGACGGCGGCCACCTCCGTGGAGATGGCCGCCGTCGGTCGTCCCGCCAGGACCACGAGGAAGTCCTCAGGCACGCCGTTCTCCGGCTGAACCTGCGGCTCCGCGACGGGGCGGGCGCGCGTCCCTCGATCCTCCGGCCGCGCCCTGCGCTGCTCCTCAGCCGAGGACGGCCTTGAGGAACTCCTTGGTCCGCTCGTGGGACGGGTTGGTGAACATCGTCTCGGGGTCGGCCTCCTCGACGATCTGACCGTGGTCGAACATCAGGACGCGGTTCGACACGTCGCGCGCGAACGCCATCTCGTGCGTCACCAGCAGCATCGTGATGTCCGTGGTCTCGGCGATGTTGCGCAGGACTTCGAGCACGTCCGCGACGATCTCGGGGTCGAGAGCCGACGTGACCTCGTCCAGCAGCAGGATCTCGGGGTCCATCGCCAGAGCTCGCGCGATCGCGACGCGCTGCTGCTGACCACCCGAGAGCTGGTTCGTGGCGAAGTCCCGCTTCTCGGTCATGCCGACCTGCTCGAGCAGCTCCTCGGCCCGGGCGGTCGCCTCGGCCTTCGACTTGCCGAGCACGTGGACGGGCGCCTCGATGATGTTCTGCAGCACCGTCATGTTCGGGAACAGGTTGAACTGCTGGAACACCATCCCCACCCGGTTGCGCACCACACGGCGGCGCTTCTCCGGGATCTCGACCCACTTGTCGCCCCGGTACTCGTGTGTGTACGGGTCGCCGTCGATGAGGATGAGCCCGCCGCTGAGCTCCTCCAGGGTCATGAGCAGGCGCAGGATCGTCGTCTTGCCCGACCCGGACGGGCCGATCAGGGTGACGCGGTCGCCCTTGGCGACCTTGAAGTTGAGCTCGTCCAGGACCACGTTGTCGCCGAAGCGCTTGACGACGTCCTTGAACTCGATGGCGGGCACGTCGCCCGCGGTGGTACTGGTCATGTCGCTCCCAGCGGGGGTGTTCGGGTCAGGCAAGGCGGATCTCCATCCTGCGCACCAGCAGCGAGGTCGGATAGCTCACCAGCAGGAAGAGCAGGCCGACCATCGTCAGCGGCTCGATGTAGGAGAAGGTGTTGGCGCCGAACCTCTGCGCGGCCGAGTACATCTCCACGACCGTGATCGCGAACAGGAACGGCGTCTCCTTGAACATGGAGACCGCGTAGTTCCCCAGGCCCGGCAGAGTGTTCTTGATGGCCTGCGGCAGGATGATGGCCCGCCAGGTGCGGCCCCGCGGGAGGTTGAGCGCGGTCGCGGCCTCCCACTGCCCCGGCGGTACGGCCTCGATGCCCGCGCGGTACACCTCCGACATGTAGGTCGCGTAGTGGACGCCGAGCACGCCGAACCCGATGGCGAGCGGCGGGATGTCCACCAGCAGCAGCCACGCGAACACCAGCTGCACCAGCAGAGGCGTCATGCGGACGAAGTCCACGACGAACCGCAGCGGCCCGCGCACCCACCGGGTCGGCGTCCGCATGGCCAGGGCGATCAGGAGCCCGAGGATCGAGGCGATGATCATGCCGATCACCGTCGCCTCGACGGTGACGACCAACCCTTGGAGGAGATCCGGCAGGACCGCCCAGGCGGTGTCCCAGTCCCAGATGCTCTCGTCGTTCATGCCACGCCTCCCTTCACGCGCGCGACCTCCGACGGGACGCCCGGCTTCAGGCCCAGGACGTCACGCAGGCGCGGACGGGTGCCCCGGCCGAGGCGGCGCTTGGCGCGCTCCTCGAGCCAGTTCATGCCCCAGGTGAGGATGTAGGCGATGACGAAGTAGATGATGAGGCCGATGCCGAAGCTGAAGAACGTGTCTCGCGTGTCTCGCTGCAGCTCGTCGGTCCACCAGTACACGTCGTGGAGCGTGATGTAGAACGCCAGGGCCGACCCCTTGAGGAGCTGGATCAGCAGGTTGGCCAGCTGGGGCAGCATCAGGGCCCACGCCTGGGGGAACACCACGCGACGCACCTTGTGGGCCCAGCCCAGGTTGAGCGCCGTCGCGGCCTCCCACTGGCTGGTCGGCACCGACGCGATGGAGCCGCGGACGACCTCGGCGCCGTAGGCGCCGTAGTTGAGCCCCAGGGCGACGATGGCCACCGCCAGGGCCTCCATCTTGAAGCCGAACTGCGGCAGCACGTAGAAGAGCCAGAAGATCTGGACGACCAGGGACGTGCCCCGGAAGAACTCGATCACGACCCGGGACGGCCCGCGCACCCAGAGGGACCGGGTGCGCGCGCCGAACCCGAGCACGAGCGCGACAATCATCGCCAGGGCGGCGCCGCCCACCGTCATCTCGAGGGTGACGAGGACGGCGCCGCCGAGGTCGGGAAGACTGTCGATCAGTGTCTGGAGATCATCTGACATCTGGTCAGGAGTCCAGCCCCAGCTCGCTCTGGATGGCCTCGAGGTCGCCCTCGCAGAGCATGTCGGCGGTCAGACCCTCGGGCGGGTACTCGGCCTCGGTGAAGCCGAAGGGCTCCATGATCTCGAGCCACTTGTCCTGGTCGCCGTTGATCTTGGCGAGCTCCTCGTTGTAGGCGTCGAGCAGCTCGGTGTCGCCCTTGCGGAACACCTCGGCACCCGCGCCGATCTGCGCCACACCGTTGATGGTGGCGACGAACGCCTCGGTCGCCTCGACCGGCTCGTCGGTGCTCTCCGCGAGGGCGCGGATCGAGATGCCCGTGAGCGCGAAGGCGTCAGCACGGCCCGTGACGACGGCGTTCAGACCGTCGGTCGAGTCGCCGACCGTGATCGTGTCGACGCCCGTGTCCTGCGCGTAGCCGTCCTCGATCGCCCCGCTCGTGACCGCGAGGGTGAGGTCGGAGCCCTCCACCGACTGCCAGTCGGTGAGGCCGTCCGGGTTGCCCTCGGGCACGAGGAACGCCGTGGTGTACATGATGGTCGGCTCGGCGAACGCCGCCTGCTCGCACCGGTCGGGCAGGATCGACATCCCCGCGGAGACCGCGTCGTAACGGTCGGCGTTGAGGCCGGGGATGAGCGAGTTCCACTCGGTCTGGGTGCCCTCGACGTCGTCGACGCCGAGCGCGCCGAAGATCTCCTTGTCGAGCGCGATCGTCGCGCCGGTGAGCTCGCCACCGTCCTCGTAGCTGTACGGCTCCTCGCCGTTGAAGGCGACGTTCACGGTGCCCGCGTCCTGGATCTGGCTGAGGGTCGAGCCTCCGCCCTCTCCGTCGCCGCCGTCGCCGCCCGAGTCGGTGCTGGAGCAGCTCGCGAGCGCGGCCATGGCGAGGACGGAGCCGGTGGCGACGAGCGCGCGCCGGCGGTTCGTGGTCCTGGTGGACGACACGATGGTCTCCCTTCGGTAGCCCGACGTCGGGGTCCGCCGCCCGGGCCTTTCGGGTACGTGGTCGATCCGTCACGGTAGCGCTCATGCGGACGTTGCGACAATCAACGTGTCAGCGTGTCTGATTGTCTACAATCGGGTGGTCCGGGTGAGATACGACCAGGACTGGACGGCGACGTCCCAGGTCAGAGGGCCGCACGCCGTCCGGGGAGCCGTTCGGGGGACGTCCGATCCGAGACGTCATGAGCCCGTCACAGTCTGGTCACGATCTCGCCGGTGACCGGATCGCGAGATGATGTGGACCCGCCGGGGACGCCGGACCGGGTCGCGGAGAGGAGAGCGGATGCACCCGTCGTCGCGGGCGCGGGTCGGCAGTGCGCCGTCCCTGTCACCGGTGACCAGGCCCTCGACGGTCGACCTCATCGCCGTCGAGCTGCGCAACGCCATCTACTCGGGCGCCCTGCCGGTCGGCTCTCCGATCCGCGAGGTCGAGATGTCCGGCCAGCTCGGCGTCAGCCGGGGCCCGTTCCGGGAGGCGGCACAGCGCCTCGTGCAGGAGGGCCTGCTGCTGTCGACGCCCGGGCGGGGGCTGAGCGTGGTCAGCATCGGCCCGGACCGCGCCCGCGCGCTGTACGAGGCACGCACCGTCGTCGAGACGTCCGCCGCGCGTCTCGCCGTCGAGCGCGCCAACGCCGCCCAGGTCGCGCAGGTGCGCTCCGCCCACGACGCCCTGGTCGCCGCCGAGCGCAGCGAGGACGCGCGCCGCGTGGGCGACGCCGACCTCAACGTGCACTGGACGCTGGTCGCGGCGAGCGGCAGCCCGTGGCTGCTGCGGTGGATGACCACCCTCATCGTGGAGGTCCGGGTGGCCACGTTCACCGCGAGCGAGGAGTATGCGGTGCGCACCGACGGCGCGCACTCCCACCTGCCGCTCGTGGAGCGCCTCGAGGCCCGCGACGCCGACGGCCTCGTCGCGGCGGTCCGCGAGATCCTCGACGAGGCGCTGGTCCGGCTGCTGCGCCCCGAGGCCGTGGAGGTCGAGACGTTCGACGAGCCGCGCCCGGGCCCCGGGGCACGTCTCGAGCCGATCTCCCCCACCATCCCCGGCCGCTGACCCCGCCGGGCCTCAGACCGTCCGGCCGAGGTGCGCCCGCCGCTGCGCCTCGTACTCCGCGAGCGGCCAGGACGTCATCCCGCCGACGACGATCGCGGCGACGCGGTCGCCGCCGGGGTCGCGGACCACCTCGACGGGTTCCCCGACCGGACCGAACCCGCCGTGCGGGAGCGGGCGGAGCACGTCGCCGTCGACGACGAGCTCCTCGGCCCCCGCCAGCGGGTCCGCCTGACGCGGGTCGATCATCCACAGGCGGCGCCCGAGCCGCACCAGGTCGGTCTGGCCCCACAGGTTCGCGAACCGCCCAGTCCACCGGTCCGGGTCCTCCGGCGCGCCCGCCGCCGGATCCGCGTCGTCGACCGCGGTGGCGACCAGCGAGAACAGGCCGGTGGCCAGCGCGTCGGCCGGCCCGTCGACGGCGTTCGTCAGGACACTCACCACGACCCGCCCGTCGACGCCGGCCCACGTGCGCGTGAGCTGCCCCGGGAACCCGCCCGAGTGCCCCACGACGTCGTGGCCCTCGATCCGGCGCACCTCCAGGCCGAGCCCGTAGGCCCGTCGCCGTGCGCGCGGGCGCTCGACGACCGACTCCGTGCGCCGCAGCAGCCGGCGGGTCTCCGGCCGCAGCAGGCTCTCGTCACCGACGAGCGCCGCGAACCAGCGCACGAGGTCGCGTGCCGTCGAGCAGAACCCGGTCGCGGCGGCGAGCGCCCCCGTCGTCACGGCGGCCACGGGCAGGCGGCCGTCGTCGTCCACGCCGCGCGCCGAGTGCCCGACGACGGACCGGCCGGCGACGGCGTCGTCCAGCTCGGGCGCCGTGTCGCGCAGCCCGAGCGGCTCGACCACGGCCGCGCGCACGTGCTCGGCGTACGACCGTCCCGTGACGACCTCGACGACGAGGCCGAGCAGCCCGTAGCCGAGGTTCGAGTACTTGAAGCGCTCGCCGCGGCCGAAGACCTCACCGTCGGCGCGGACCGAGGGCAGGAGGGCAGCGCGGTCCGGGAACGGCGCGCCGAGCTGCCAGTGGTCCGCGTCGCGGCCGTCGCGCAGCACCCCACCCGTGTGGCCGAGCGCCTCGCGCAGGGTGACGCGGCCGACCGGCGCTCCCGCCAGCTCGGGCAGGTGCTGCTCGAACGGGTCGTCGAACCGGAGCACCCCCTCCTCGACCAGCCGCGCGACGGCCACCGCGGTGAACGTCTTGGAGTGCGACGCCACGCGGAAGACGTGGTCGGCACGCAGGGGCTCACCGCTCGTGACGTCGGCGACGCCCCAGGCGCCGTCGAGCACCGGCTCGCCGTCGACGAGCACGGCGTACTGCACGCCCGGCACCCGAGCGAGGCCTGCCTGGGTGGCCACCCACGCCGCGAGCTGGTCGGGGTCGAGGACGGCGTCCTGCACGGGGACGGGGGCGGTGGGTGGCGTCATGGGCACACACCGTAGCCACGGTTGTCGTGCGACACGGCCCCTGATTGAATGAACCAACTCATTGATTCATTGGAGGTCCTGTGGCAGTCCCCTTCGTCGTCGTGCTCGCCGCCGCGGCACTCGCCGTGCCCGCCGTCGCCGCCGCACTCGTGCTGTGGCTCGCGGGCCGGCGCGGCAGCCGCCCCGGCGCCGGCGGCGCACCGCCCGCCCTCGCCCTCGCCCGCCGGCACGAGACGTCCATCGCGGTCGCGAGCGCCGCCGCGGCCGTCCTGACCGCGGTCGCCGTGCTGCGGCTGCCCCTCACCTGGACCGCGCCCTGGCTCCCGGCCGGCACGCCCCCGGGCGTGGCCTGGTCGCTGGCCCCGTTCGCGGCCGCCGTCGCCTGCGGCGCGGTGCGGGCGGCCGGCGAGCGCACGTGGCCCCGGCCCTCCGGCGTCGTGCGCACCGCGCCCCTGGCGCGGCGCACCGTGCGCGACCTCGGCGGGCGTCGCCTGGCACGGCTGCTCGCGACATCCGCCCTGCTCGCCCTGGCCCTCGTCGCCACCGGCCTGACCGCCACGCCGGACGGCACCGCCGTCCCCCACCCGGTGCGGGTCGCCGCCGACGGCGCCGTCACCACCGGGGCCAGCGGCCCGTACCCCGGCTGGCCGTATGGCGTCCCGATCCTCGCCGGCCTCGCGGTGACGCTGCTCGTCACCGTCGCGACGCTGCGCGCCGTGGCCCGCCGGGCGCCCCTCAGCGGTCTCCCGCGCGGCGACGACGAAGCCGTCCGCCAGACGTCGGCGGACCGCGTGGTAGCCGGCGTCCAGCTGTGCGTCGGCGGCGCGACGGCGCTGGTGCTCCTCGTGACGGCCACCGCCCTCGCCGGCGCGGCCACCACGACGACGGCGCCCGACGAGGTCGCCCGGACCCCCGCGCTCGTGGCGCTGGCCCTCCTCCTCGGGCTCCTGGCCGTCGCCGCCGCCGCGACATCGCTGGCGGGCACGGTGACCGCCGCCGCGGGCCGGGTCCCCGCGACCGCCCGATGAGCGACATCACGGTCGACCTCACCTCGGCCACCCCGGTGTACGAGCAGCTCCGCAGCCAGGTGGCCGGTCTCGTGGCGCTCGGCGACCTCGCGCCGGGTGACCGGCTCCCCGCCTCGCGCGCACTCGCGCGCGACCTCGGCATCGCCGTCGGGACGGTGCAGCGCGCCTACCGGGAGCTCGAGGCCGCGGGGGTGGTGGTCTCGCGCCGCCGGTCCGGGACGGTGGTCGCCGGCGCCCCGGGCGCCCCCGCCACGCCCGACCGGCCGGCGCCGCACGCCGCACAGGCACGCGTGGTCGACGACGTCCGGGCGCTCGTCGCCCGCGCACGAGAGGCCGGCATGTCCGACGACCTGCTGCTGGACGTGGTCCGCCGGGCACTGCGCGAGCGGAGCGATGAATTCGGTGTCGGAGGCCCGTCCTAGCGTCGTAACGTGACCCGTACCACCGTTCCCCAGGGGTACCCATGACCGAGCACGTCGACCATGTCCCGGCCCACGACCCGCCCGACACGCCCGGCCTCGCCGTCGAGGCGACCGGGCTCGTCAAGCACTTCTCCACCCGCAAACAGGTGACCAAGGCGGTCGACGGCGTCGACCTGCGGATCCCGACCGGCACGGTCTTCGGCCTGCTCGGGCCGAACGGCGCCGGCAAGACGACCGTGGTCCGGATGCTCGCCACCCTGCTGCGGCCCGACGCGGGCACGGCCCGGGTGCTCGGCCACGACGTCGTGACCGACGCCGACGCCGTCCGGGCCGCCGTCGGGCTCACCGGCCAGTACGCGTCCGTCGACGAGGACCTCACCGGCACCGAGAACCTGCTCATGCTCGCCCGCCTCTACGGGTTCACCGGGCAGCGGGCACGGCAGCGCGTCGAGAGCCTGCTCGACGCGTTCAGCCTCTCGGACGCCGGCGGCCGGCAGGTGAAGACGTACTCCGGCGGCATGCGCCGCCGCATCGACCTCGCCGCGTCCCTGGTCCTGGCTCCCCGCGTGCTGTTCCTGGACGAGCCGACGACGGGCCTCGACCCGCGCAGCCGCAACCAGGTGTGGGACATCGTGCGGGTGCTCGTGGCCGACGGCGCCACGGTGCTGCTGACCACGCAGTACCTCGAGGAGGCCGACCAGCTCGCCGACCGGATCGCGGTGATCGACCACGGCAAGGTCATCGCCCAGGGCACCCCGTCGGAGCTCAAGCGCTCCGTCGGCGAGGGTGCTGTGACGATCCGGCTCGCGGACACCGGCCGACGGGCCGAGGCCGCCGGCCTCGTGGAGAAGGTCCTGGGCACCGAGCCGACGCTGGCGTCCGACCCGTACGCCCTGTCCGCGCGGGTCCCGGACGACGGGACGGACGCCGTGGCGCGGCTGCTGCCGGCGTTCGGCGAGGCGGGCATCGCCGTGCCCGAGTTCAGCCTCGGCCAACCGAGCCTGGACGAGGTGTTCCTGACCATCACCGGCAAGCCGCTGCCGGCCGAGGACGCGGAGGCCGCGGAGCCCGCCCCCGCCGAGGAGGTGTCCTGATGAGCACGGAGAGCCCGACCATCACGACCTCGGCGCTGCGTGACGCCGTCGCGCTTCCGGAGCGTCCGTCCCGGCCGTCGCCGGTCTCGATGACGTTGACGTTCGCGTGGCGCGCGCTGCTGAAGATCAAGCACGTCCCGGAGCAGCTCTTCGACGTGCTGGTCTCCCCCGTGATCTTCACGCTGATGTTCACGTACCTGTTCGGCGGGGCGCTGGCGGGGTCGACGTCGGCCTACATCCAGTTCCTGCTGCCCGGCATCCTCGTGCAGACGATCGTCTTCGTGACGGTGTACACCGGCTACACCCTCAACACCGACATCACCAAGGGGGTGTTCGACAGGTTCCGGTCGCTCCCCATCTGGCGCCCGGCGCCCATCGTCGGCGCGCTGCTGGGCGACACCGTGCGGTACACGATCGCGTCGATCGTGTGCATCGGGCTGGGCCTGCTCATCGGGTTCCGCCCCGACGGCGGGTTCGTCGGGGTCGTGCTCGGCGTGCTGCTCCTGCTGGTGTTCGCGTTCTCGCTGAGCTGGATCTTCACGATCCTGGGTCTGCTGCTGCGCACCCCGAACTCCGTCATGGGCGTGTCGATGATGGTCCTGATGCCGCTCACGTTCGCGTCGAACATCTTCGTGGACCCGTCCACGATGCCGACGGCCCTGCAGCGGTTCGTCGACGTGAACCCGGTGTCCCACCTGGTCACCGCCGTCCGCGCCCTCATGGGTGGACAGCCCGTGGGCAGCGAGATCGTCTGGGTGCTCGTCGCCTCCGTGGCCCTGACCGCCGTGTTCGGCCCGATCACCATGCGTCTCTACCGCACCCGCCACTGACCCGCCGACGTGTTGTGGGCGTGAGTTTGGCGCTATTCCTGACGGAATAGCGCCAAACTCACGCCCACAGCGTTCGGGCAGCGGGCCGGAGCACGGCACGCACCCGGGCCACCAGCCCGCGCGGGTCCCGGAGGTCGTCGGCCACGACGACGATGACGTGCCACCCCAGTGCCTCCAGCGTGCGGCGGCGGCGCACGTCGTCACGCCACTGCTCCTTGTCGGTACGGTGCTGGTCGCCGTCGTACTCGATCGCGACGTGGTGCCGGCGGTAGAGCATGTCGACACGCTTCACGTAGCTCCCGTCGGGCGCCAGGACGACCCCGTTGACCTCGGGACATGGCAGGTTCGCGGCAATCAGGGCCAAGCGCGTGCGCGTCTCGGTCGACGAGTCGGTCCCCGGCCGCATCCTCTCGACCTGCTCACGCACCTGCGCGATCCCCTTGACCTTGTGGGTGCGGTCCGCGACGTCCTGCAGCTCGGCACGGCTGACGAGGCAGTGCTCGCGCCGCATCAGCGCGTCCCCGAGCACGACGACGTCGTCCGGTCGGCGGAGCCCGACGGCGACGTGCACGAACGTCTGGGCCGGCGCGGTCACGAGGAGCCCACCGACCTCGATCGTGTCGAGCCGCACCTGCCGCGATCGGTGTGCCACGACGGCTTCGCGCTCCCGCTGCGGCCGGTCCTGCGGGCGTGTCGTCACGACATGGATCCGGTCGTCATGCTCGAGCGTCCAGGGAACCTCGACCCCGAGCAGCCGCAGCGCGGTCCCGTGACCGAAGGCCACACCCTCGTCCAGCACTGTCGCGAGCGCGCCGCACCGTGCCCGGAGGTCGTCGGTCCATCCCGCCGGGACTCGGACACCGGTGAACGGCGCCTCGAACGCAGCGGTGCGCAGGTGGCCGCTGTCGATGCCCGACACTCTCGCCGCGGCGACGGGGAACGGGCCGGACGGAAGCCGGGCGTCGGCGATCGGCGTGGGGCGGGGCATGGAACGACCCTCGCAAGGCCGGCGTCTGCGCGCTCTCGTCATCCACAGACCCCACGCCGGGAAGTGTTGTGGGCGTGAGTTTGGCGCTATTCCGTCGGGAATAGCGCCAAACTCACGCCCACAGCATGTCGGCAGGTGGCGGTGGCGGTCAGGCGGCGGGCTCGGCGTCCTCCCGCATCTCCTCGTCGCACTTGCGCGTCACGACGAGCACGGGGCACTGGGAGTGGTGCAGCACCGCCTGGCTGGTGGAACCGAGCAGGAGGCCCCGGAAGCCGCCGCGTCCGCGCGAGCCGACGACGACGAGGTCCGCGCCGGTGGAGAACTCGGTGAGCAGCTCGGCGCCGGTGCCGTCCAGCACGTGGCGCCTGATCCGCATGCCCGGGTTTTCCGCCTCGAACCGGTCCACGGTCGCGTCGAGGCCGGCCTTCATGTCGGCGAGGACCTGCTCGTGGTCGATCTGAGACGGGAGCCAGGCCAGCACCCCCGCGCCGCCGCCGAGGGGCACGCCGGCGACCGCGACGAGCTCCGCGTCCCACACCTTGGCCTGCGCGACGGCATGCCGCAGGGCCACCTCGGCGGACGGGGACCCGTCGACGCCGACGACGATGCGTCGCACCTCGTGCGCGCCGTCGCCGTCCCGGTGCTCTGCCACGTCGGCGTCACCCTCCTCGGCGCCCCGGTAGGGGACCACGACCGTCGGACAGTGGGAGTGCGCCGGCAGCGCCGACGAGACGGTACCGAGCAGGCGCTCCGTGAAGCCGCCCTTGCCGCGGGTGCCCACCACGGCGAGACCGTGCTCCCGGGACTGCTCCACGAGGACCCCGGCCGCGTCGCCGGTGGCGACGGTGGCGGTCACCTCCACCCCCGTGCGTTCGACGCGTTCCTGCGCCTCCGCCAGGACGGCCTTCGCGCCCTCCTGGATCGCGGTGTCGTCGAGCGCCGCGTAGCCGCCGTCGAGCGAGGCGGCGGTGAAGGACGGCAGCGAGTAGCTGCAGACGACGTGGAGTCCCCACCCTGTCCGCCGGGCGTAGCCGGCGGCCCAGTCGAGGGCGTGGAGGCTCGCAGCGGAGCCGTCGACGCCCACCAGGACGACCTCGGGACGAGTCATGTCGCGCCTCCTGTCGGACGAGCCCGTTGCGCCGTCTCTCCGTCGAGACGACCGGACGGTTCAAGCCTAACGAAAGAGCCGCGCAAGTCATAGCAAAACAGGCCTGGTCGCCGGGGCGCGTCGGGAGGCGCCCCGCCACGACGTCCCGGAGACGCGGACGGCGCCCGCTCGCGATCGAGCGGACGCCGTCCGTGAGTTCCGTGCCCGAGAGGGCGACGCGTCAGCCGGTGACGCGGATGTAGGTCGGGTTGGACTGCCACATGTCGCGGTAGCCGACCTCCCAGCCGAGCGGGCGTGAGGCCTCGACGACCTTGCCGTCGCCGGCGTAGATGGCGATGTGGCCCGGGGTCCACACGAGGTCGCCCGGCTGCGCCTCGGACGCCGAGACGACGGTGCCGGCGTAGCGCTGGTCCGAGGAGGTGCGCGGCAGGTCGATGCCCAGCTGCGAGTAGACGTACGAGGTGAGGCCCGAGCAGTCCATGCCGGACGGGCTCGCGCCGCCCACGACGTACGGGGTGCCCACGTACCGCATCGCGATGGACACGGCCTGGGCGCCGAGCGACGACGCGACGGGCGCCTCCGTGCGCTCCTCGGTCCGCGACGCGGCCTCGGTGGTCTCGGTGGTCTCGGTGGTCGTCTCCTCGACGACGGGCTCCGGCTCCGGCTCGGGCTCCGGCTCGGGGGCCGGCGTGATCTTGCCCTTGGCGGCGATCTTGGCGGTGACGGCCTCGACGTCGACCTTGGCGTCGGCGTCGACGGCGACGGTCGGGGCCGCCTGGAGCGCGCTCTTCGCCTGGTCGGTGAGCGAGCTGAGGTCGACGGTGCTGAGCTTCTTCGCCGCGTCGTGGTCCACCGGGGCGGCCTGCGCGGCGGTGGCACCGCCGAAGGTCGAGACCAGCAGACCACCGGCGGTGGCGACGACGGCGGCGCGACGGCCGGCCGGCGAAGTCCCGACGTTCTTGGCGATCTCGGTGAGCGGCGTCAGGGGGCGGCGTGCGGCTCGGTGCCGGCCGCCCATGATCCGTGCGTTCACGTGTTCCCTCTCCTGTCGCCTACGAGGTGAGCTGTCGGGTTCGGGTGGGAGAAACACCCGGCCGTCCGCGCCGGCGCCGTGCGCCAACCCGTCCGGCTTCACCCCAAGGACTCCGTCACCGGTGCCCGGAAGTGGGTCCCCCGCCCCTGCCTTCGGGTCTGGTTGCTCGACCGGCGGCAGGGCTCGGCGTTCCGGTCGAGACTCGGCGGTCGACCCGTCGAGTGGTTGAAACCGTAGCGGACCCGCGAGGCGATGTCACGTTTCGATCACAGGCGTTGTGGACAACGGCCCTGACCTGGGGAAACGTCACCGTCTCGGGCGACACGCGTGTCTCGGTGAGGTCCCACCGCCCCGTCACGCACCGCTCCGCCAGCACGGTCGGACCCGTCCAGGACACCGGCGCCGGACACGACGAGGCCCCACCGCGCGGACTGCACGGTGGGGCCTCGTGGAACGTTCGGGTCTGGCTCAGGAAACCCGGATGAACGTGGGGTTCGACTGCCAGATGGCGCGGTACTGGACGACGTCGCCCGGCTTCGGGGCGTCGATCTGCATCCCGTCGCCGGCGTAGATCGCCACGTGCCCAGGGGTCCAGATCAGGTCGCCCGGCTGCGGGTCCGACACGACGGTGCCGGCGTAGCGCTGGGCCGAGGAGCTGCGCGGCAGGTCGATGCCGACCTGGGCGTAGACGTACGAGGTCAGGCCCGAGCAGTCGAAGCCCGACGGCGAGGTGCCGCCGGTGACGTAGGGGACGCCGACGTAGCGCATGGCGATCGAGACGATCTCCGACCCGTTGGCGGAAGCGGGCGCCGAGATCTCCTCGCGCTCCGTGGACCGCGAGGCGGTGTCCGTCGTCGTGCTGGCGGTCTCCTCGACCGTCTCCGTCACCGTCTCGACGACGACGGGCTCCGGCTCGGGCGCCGGCGTGATCTCCGCCTTGGCGGCGATCTTCGCGGTGACGGCCTCGACGTCGACCTTGGCCTTGGCGTCGACGGCGACGACCGGGGCCGCCTCGAGCGACTGGCGAGCCTGGTCGGTGAGGGCGCCGAGGTCGACGGTGCTGAGCTTCTTGGCCGCATCGTTGTCGACGGGGGCGGCCTGCGCGGCGCCGGCGGTCGCGAAGCTCGAGACGAGCAGACCACCGGCGGTCGCGACGACGGCGGCGCGGCGGCCCGCGGTGCCGTTCGTGGCGAGAGCGATCGGACGTCGGGCGGCGCGGTGCCGGCCGCGAGTCGTACGTGCGGTCACGTGTCAACCTCTCCTGTCGCCTGCGAGGTCAGCTGTCGGGTTCGGGTGGGAGAAACACCCGGCCACCGGGACGGCGTGCCGTTCCTGCGACTTCACCCCGAGGGCGCCGTCGTCGACGCCCGAAGTTGGGTCCCCCGCCCCTGCCGTGCGGATGATCCGTGGGAGCTCGGCCGGTGGCAGGGTTCGGCGCCCGGTCGAGCACCCGCCGGAGGGTTCTCCGGCGAGCGAGACCGACCGTACCGGAACGACACAGCGATGTCACGCTCCGATCACGATCGGCGTGTGGCCTGCGGCCCGACCGCCGCGGCCGGCGCCCCGGGCCGGTCAGCCCGCCGCGACGAACAGGTGCTTCGCGACGTCCTCGGGGAGCTCGAGCGCCGCCTCCCGGCCGTCGACCTCCACGACGAAGTCCCCGCCCTCGACGCGCGCGCGCAGCCGGGCCCCGGGGACGACGCCGGCCTCGGCCAGCCGCGTCAGCAGGTCGATGTCCACCTGCAGCGGCTCCGCGATGCGCTGCAGCACCAGCGCCACGCCGTCGGCGCCGCCGTCCTGCGACGCCCGGCCCAGCGGGCCCAGGACCGTGGGCAGCGACCGCACGCCCTCGAGGAAGGGCACGTCCTGGTACTGCTCCCCGAGCTCCGAGAGCCCCGGGATCGGGTTGCCGTACGGGTCCATGTGGGGGTGGTCGAGGAGGGTGACGAGCCGCTTCTCGACCAGGTCGCTCATCACGTGCTCCCAGCGGCACGCCTCGGTGTGCACGTGCTCCCAGTCCAGCTTGATGACGTCCGTCAGGAGGCGCTCCGCGAGCCGGTGCTTGCGCATGACGCGGGTCGCCTTCGCCTGCCCCGCCTCCGTGAGCTCCAGGTGCCGGTCCCCGGTGACGACGACCAGGCCGTCCCGCTCCATCCGCGCCACCGTCTGCGACACCGTCGGGCCGGAATGGCCCAGACGCTCGGCGATACGGGCCCGCAGCGCCGGGATCCCCTCTTCACCGAGCTCGTAGATCGTCTTGAGATACATCTCGGTGGTGTCGATCAGGTCGGTCACGTCCCACTCCCGTCTTTCGGCCCGGCCCTAGTCTATTCGCACGGGCGACCGCCGGGCCGCGCCCTGCCCGCCCTCTCGCCGCCGGACGCCGGCGGCGAGATGCGACCCGTCATCCTGCATCATCGGTCCGACAACGCCGCACAGCATTTCCCCGCACCCGAGCACCCCGAGCACCCCGAGCACCCGGAGAGACGCCATGCCCGACGCGCCGACCGCGACCATCCCCTCGTCGATGCTGCCCACCGACGGGCGGTTCGGCTCCGGCCCGTCCAAGGTCCGTCCCGCGCAGGTCGCGGCGCTGGCGGCGGCCGGCGACCCCGCGGCGCCCGTGCTCGGCACCTCGCACCGCCAGCCCCCGGTCAAGAACGTCGTGCGGCGCGTGCGCCGCGGCGTCGCGGAACTCTTCGCCCTCCCGGCCGGCTACGAGGTCGCCCTCGGCAACGGCGGGTCGACGGCGTTCTGGGAGGTCGCGACCGCCTCCCTGGTGCGCCGGCGCGCCCAGCACGCCGTCTTCGGGGAGTTCGGCGGCAAGTTCGCGGCGGCGACCGCCCGCGCGCCCTTCCTCGAGGACCCGCAGGTCGTCGAGGCCGCGCCCGGCACGGTCGCGCGCCTCGACGGCGCCCTGGGCGCCTCGGGCGGCGTCGACGTCTACGCCACCCCGCACAACGAGACGTCGACCGGGGCGGTGGCCCCGGTCGCGCAGGTTCCCGGCGCGCGGGCCGACGGCGCCCTGCTGCTCGTCGACGCCACCTCGGGCGCCGGGGGGCTGCCGGTCGACGTCGCCGACACCGACGTCTACTACTTCGGGCCGCAGAAGGCGTTCGCGGCCGACGGCGGCCTGTGGCTGGCGCTGTGCTCCCCCGCGGCGGTGGAGCGGGCCGCCACCGTCGAGGCCGGCGCCGGGCCCGACGGCCGGTGGGTCCCCGAGTTCCTCTCGCTGACGACGGCCCTGGCCAACTCGCGCGCCGACCAGACGCTCAACACACCGGCCGTGGCGACACTGGTGATGCTCGCCGACCAGGTCGAGTGGCTGCTCGAGCGGGGCGGGCTGGCCTGGTCGACGGCGCGGTGCGCGGAGTCCGCGGGCGTCCTGTACGACTGGGCGACGACGCGCGACTGGGCCTCCCCGTTCGTCACGGACGCCGCCGAGCGCTCGACCGTCGTGGTGACCGTCGACCTCGACGACGCGATCGACGCCTCGGCGGTCGTCGCGGTGCTGCGCGCGCACGGGATCCTCGACGTGTTCCCGTACCGCAAGCTGAACCGCAACCAGCTGCGCGTGGGGGTGTTCCCCGCCGTCGAGCCGGACGACGTGCGGGCCCTGGTCGCGTGCGTGGACCACGTCGTCGCGCAGCTGTCCTGACTCCCCCGCGGCGGCTCCCGGCGGCCGCCCGCGACACGGCGTCGTCGCAGGCCATACCGTGACTCGCCACGCCGAGTGTGACCCGTTTCATCCTTCGGACGTGCTCTGATAGCGTCCGTGCTCGTCCAGTTCGGGCGATCAAGACGGCGGAGGTTCGCGCGTGCCGGAGATGCACCACTTCACCTACGGGATCATCACCCCGGTCCTGGCCTACGTGGCCTCGTGCGTCGGTGCAGCCACCGGACTGTCCGCGACCTCGCGTGCCCGTGCCGCCACGGACACCAGGACGCGCGCGGTCTGGCTGCTCGTCGGGGCGTTGTCCATCGGCTGCACGGGCGTGTGGGTCATGCACTTCGTGGCCATGCTCGGCTTCACCGTGACGGGCATGCCCATCAACTACGACGTCCCGGAGACGATCCTCAGCGCCGTGCTGGCGGTCGTCGTGGTCGCGATCGCCCTGTTCCTCGTCGGCTTCGGCGGCGACCGCCCGGTCCCCCTGCTCGGCGGTGGCCTCGTGGCCGGCGTGGGCGTGGCGATCATGCACTACATGGGCATGGCGGCCATGCGGATGACCGGGCACATGAACTACACACCATGGATCGTCGCGGTGTCGATCGTCATCGCCCTCGTGGCGGCCACGGCGGCGCTGTGGCTCTCCGTCAACGTCAAGGGCTGGCTGGCCACGACGGGCGCCGCGCTGATCATGGGCGCCGCGGTGAGCGGGATGCACTACACAGGCATGGCCGCGCTGACGATCAGCGGCCCCCTCGGCAAGCCGTCCGAGGGCACGAGCGCGGTCGACCTGCTCGGGCCGCTGATCCTCGGGATCGTCGCCCTCACCGTGGCCCTTGTGTTCGTCGTGGCGATGTGGCCGACCGAGAGCGAGATGCGCGAGCGGCAGGCCTTCGACGAGCGCCGTCGCCGCCACCTGGAGCGCCAGCGCGCGCGCCAGGAGGAGGACCGGGAGCGTCAGGCCGCGAGCCGCGGCTTCTGAGCCGCGGCGCGGCCGGCGCCGGCCGTCCCGTCGAGGTAGACGACCTCCAGGTGCGGGCGCCGCAGCACGCGGTACCGCACCCGCAGGTGCCAGCGCCGGACCGCCCACACGGTCGCGCCCGCCGCGACGAGGAACGTCGCGATCGAGCCCACGAGGATCGACCAGCGAGGGCCGAACGCCTCGCCGATCCACCCCACGATCGGGGCGCCGACGGGCGTCGCGCCCTGGAAGATCATCACGTAGAGGGCCATCACCCGGCCCCGCATCACCGGGTCGGTCGAGACCTGCAGCGCGCTGTTCGCCGCCGTCATCATCGTGAGGGACGCCAGCCCGACGGGGATGCAGGCGACGACGAACGCCGGGTAGCCGGGCATGAGGCCCAGCACCGCCGTCGAGACCGCGAACGCGAACGCCGAGCCGATGACGAGCCGGACGCGCGGGCGCTCCCGCCGGGCGGCCAGCAGCGCGCCGGTGAGCGACCCGATCGCGAGCACCGAGCCGAGGATGCCGTACTCCCCCGCGCCACGACCGAACTCGACCTTCGCCATGAGGGCCGACGTGAGCTGGAAGTTCAGGCCGAACGTGGAGACCACGAACATCACGACCATGATCACGACGATGTCTGACCGCCCGCGCACGTAGCGGATCCCCTCGCGGATCTGCCCCTTGGCCCGCGGCGCGACGGCCTGGGCGCGGAGCGCACCGGTGCGCATCGCCGCGAGGGCGGCGATCGTCGCGGCGAAGGAGACGCCGTTGATGACGAAGACCCAGCCGGCGCCGACGGCCGCGATGAGCAGGCCGGCCACACCCGGGCCGACGAGGCGGGCGGCGTTGAACGACGCGCTGTTGAGCCCGATGGCGTTCGGCAGCCGGTGCGCCGGGACCATGTCGGCGACGAAGGTCTGCCGCGCGGGGTTGTCCAGCGCGGAGACCACTCCGAGGAGCAGCGCGAATCCGTAGACGTGCCACAGCTCGGCCCGCCCGGACAGCACGAGGGCGCCGAGCCCGAGCGCGAGCACACCCTGGGCGCCTTGCGTGATCATGAGGAGCTGGCGGCGCGGCAGCCGGTCGGCGAGCACGCCCGCCCACGGCGACAGCAGCAGGAACGGGACGAACTGCAGCGCGGTGGTGATGCCGACCGCGACACCGGACTCGTCGGACAGGTCGGTCAGGACGATCCAGTCCTGCGCCACGCGCTGCATCCACGTGCCGACGTTGGCGACGAGGGCGGCGGCGAACCAGAGGCGGTAGTTCGGGTACTTCAGCGAGGAGAAGGTGGCGCTCATCGGGCGATGCTCCGGATGGGTTCGTCGCTCGCGGGGGCCACGGGTCTCCTCTCCTCGGCACAGCTGGTCGCTCAGGTCAACAGTCTATCGAATCGTTCTATTCCGACTGCGGGCCGCGGTTCCGGGCCGCCCTGCTCCGCGGGGTGAACTGCACCGGCGCCCGCTGCCGCGACGACCGGCGCGTGGCATCATCGACGAGCATGAGGGGGATCGTCCTGGCCGGCGGCTCGGGCACCCGGCTGCACCCGATCACGCTGGGCGTGAGCAAGCAGCTCGTGCCGGTCTACGACAAGCCGATGATCTACTACCCGCTGTCGACGCTGATCCTGGCGGGCATCCGGGACATCCTCGTCATCACGACCCCGCACGACGCCGAGCAGTTCCGGCGGCTGCTGGGCGACGGCTCGCAGTTCGGGGTGTCGATCGAGTACACGGTCCAGGCGGAGCCGAACGGGCTGGCGCAGGCGTTCGTGCTCGGTGAGGACTTCCTCGGCTCGGAGCCCGCCGCCCTGGTGCTGGGCGACAACATCTTCTACGGCCCCGGGCTCGGCTCCCAGCTCGGCCGCTTCGAGCACCTCGACGGCGGCGCCGTCTTCGCGTACCGGGTCGCCGACCCGACGGCGTACGGCGTCGTGGAGTTCGACGCGCAGGGGCGGGCCCTGTCCCTCGAGGAGAAGCCGGCCCGACCGAGGTCGAGCTACGCCGTGCCGGGGCTCTACTTCTACGACAACGACGTGGTGGAGATCGCGAAGCACCTCGAGCCGTCGGCGCGCGGCGAGTACGAGATCACCGACGTCAACCGGGAGTACCTGGGCCGCGGCACCCTGCAGGTGGAGGTGCTGCCCCGCGGGACCGCCTGGCTGGACACCGGGACGTTCGACTCCCTGCTGGAGGCGTCCGACTACGTCCGCACCATCGAGCGCCGGCAGGGACTGAAGATCGGCGCACCCGAGGAGGTCGCCTGGCGGCGCGGGTTCCTGTCGGACGACGAGCTGCGTGCACGGGCCGAGAAGCTCATCAAGTCCGGCTACGGCTCCTACCTGCTGGGGCTGCTCGGCGAGTAGCTCAGGTGAGCACCTGCCGGGCCGCTCTCTCCCAGCGCTCCGCCCAGTGCCCGATGGGGGCGACGCCGGCGGCGCGCAGCGCGTCGTGGCCCAGCACCGAGTACGCGGGCCGCGGGGCAGGCCGCACGAACGCGTCGCTGGTGACCGGCTCCAGCGGGATGTCGAGGCCCGCGGACGCGAGGATCCGGCGCGTGAACCCGTACCAGGACGTCCGTCCCGACGACGTGCCGTGGTAGGTGCCGGACAGCGCGCCCGCCTCGACCAGCCGCACGATCAGGTCGGCCAGGTCGGCGGTCCAGGTGGGCTGCCCGACCTGGTCGTCGACGACCGCGAGGCGGTCCTTCTCGGCACCGAGCCTCGCCATCGTCTTCGGGAAGCACCCGCCGTGCGCGCCGTACAGCCACGCGGTGCGCACGATCAGGTGGTCGGGCGCCTCGGCCCGCACGGCCCACTCCCCGGCCGCCTTGGTGCGTCCGTAGGCGGACCTCGGCGCGACGGCGGCGTCCTCGGCGTACGGGACGTCGGCGTCGCCGTCGAACACGTAGTCGGTGGAGACCTGCACCAGCCGCGCCCCCGCGGCGTGCGTGGCCCGGGCGAGGTTCGCCGCACCGGTCGCGTTGGCGGCGAACGCCTCGGGCTCGTGCGTCTCCGCGTCGTCGACGGCGGTCCACGCGGCCGCGTTGACGACCACGTCGAACCCGCGGACGGCCGCGCGGGCAGCACTCGGGTCGGTGACGTCGAGGTCCGCCCGGCGTAGCCCGACGACGTCGGCCCCAGCCGCGCGCAACCGTGCCACCATGTCGGTGCCCAGCATCCCGGCGGCGCCGGTGACGAGCCAGCGACGAGGACCGGTGGAGGACACGGGCGCTGTGGTCGTCGTCGCGGTCACCGTAGGATCCTACGGGTCTCCACCTCGACCCCGAAGGAGCACCCGTGCAGATCCGCGAGCTGACCGTCCCCGGCGCGTTCGAGATCACCCCGAAGCAGCTCGGCGACCCGCGGGGCGTGTTCCTCGAGTGGTTCAAGGCCGAGCCGTTCGCGGACGCCGTCGGCCACCCGCTGGACCTGCGGCAGGCCAACTGCTCCGTGTCGGCCGCCGGTGTGCTCCGCGGCATCCACTTCGCGGACGTGCCGCCCGGGCAGGCCAAGTACGTCACCTGCCCGAAGGGTGCCGTCCTGGACGTCGTCGTGGACGTCCGGGTCGGCTCCCCCACGTTCGGGGGGTGGGACTCGGTGCTGCTCGACGACGTCGACCGGCGCGCCATCTACCTCGGGGAGGGCCTGGGGCACGCGTTCTGCTCGCTCGAGGACGGCTCGACCGTGCAGTACCTCTGCTCGACCGGCTACGCCCCCGAGCGCGAGCACGGCATCCACCCGCTCGACCCGACCGTCGGCATCGAGTGGCCGACGACCGCGCGCGACGGGTCCGCCCTGACGGCCCTGCTGTCCGAGAAGGACACCGCCGCCCCGTCGCTCGCGGAGGCGCGGCAGCAGGGGCTCCTGCCGACCCTCGACGGTGTCGAGGAGTACCTGGCGTCGCTGCGCGCCTGAGCCCGCCGACCTACTGGCCGGACTCGGCGTACCTCGCCTCCACGGCGGCCTTGACCGGACGCCACCAGGCCTCGTTGCTCCGGTACCAGCCGACCGTGGCCTCCAGGCCGCTGCGGAAGTCGGTGTAGCGGGGCGACCAGCCGAGCTCGTCGCGCAGCCTGCTCGCGTCGATCGCGTACCGCAGGTCGTGCCCCGGCCGGTCGTTCACGTGGTCGAAGTCGTCCGCGTCGCGGCCGAAGATCTCCAGCAGCGTGCGCACCACCTGCAGGTTGTTCGTCTCCCCGTCGGCACCGATGAGGTACGTCTCGCCGACGCGGCCGCGCTCGAGGATCGTCCAGACGGCGGCGTTGTGGTCCTCGACGTGGATCCAGTCGCGCACGTTCAGCCCGGCCCCGTACAAGCGGGGCCGGACGCCGTCGATCAGGTTGGTGATCTGGCGCGGGATGAACTTCTCGACGTGCTGGTACGGGCCGTAGTTGTTGGAGCAGTTCGAGATCGTGGCCTCGACCCCGAACGACCGCACCCACGCGCGCACCAGCAGGTCGGAGCCCGCCTTCGTGGACGAGTACGGGCTCGACGGGTTGTACGGGGTGTCCGCGGTGAACCTCTCCGGGGTGTCGAGCGGCAGGTCGCCGTAGACCTCGTCGGTGCTGATGTGGTGGAACCGCACGCCGTGGCGGCGCACGGCCTCCAGCAGCGTGTACGTGCCGACCAGGTTGGTCCGCACGAACGGCGACGGGTCGTGCAACGAGTTGTCGTTGTGCGACTCGGCGGCGAAGTGCACGACGGCGTCCGCCTCGGCCACGAGCCCGTCCACCAGGTCCGCGTCGGCGACCGACCCCTCGACGAAGGTGATCCGGTCCGCCACCGGTGCCAGCGAGCTCCGGTCCCCCGCGTACGTCAGCGCGTCCAGCACCGTGACGTCGACGTCCGGGCGCTCACGGACGGTCTGCTGGACGAAGTTGGCGCCGATGAAACCGGCTCCACCGGTGACGAGGACACGCATGGCGGGGAGATCCTGTCGGTCGACGGTCGGGCGACGGCCTGCTCAACGACGGCCGAGAGCACGATACTGCCAGCCCGCCGCCTGCCAGACCGAACGGTCCAGGGCGTTCCGGCCGTCGAGCACGGTGCGCTGCGCGACGAGCGACCCCGCCCGCTCCGCGTCGAGCTCCTTGTACTGCCGCCACTCGGTCAGCACCAGGACGGCGTCGGCGCCGGCCAGGGCGGCCTCCAGGTCGTGCTCGTAACGGAGGTCCGGCGCCTTGACCCGCGCGTTGTCGATCGCCTGCGGGTCGTGCACGGTGACGACGGCGCCCATCTCGCTCAGGCGCGCGGCAACCGCGAGCGCCGGCGAGTCGCGGACGTCGTCGCTGTCGGGCTTGAACGCCGCGCCCAGCACGGTGATCTCGGCGCCGTCGACGGACCCGCCGAGCACCTCGACCGCGAGCTCGACCATGCGCGCGCGGCGGCGGGTGTTGATCGCGTCGACCTCGCCGAGGAACGCGACCGCCTCCCCCGCGCCCAGCTCGTCCGCGCGGGCCATGAAGGCGCGGATGTCCTTGGGCAGGCACCCGCCCCCGAACCCGAGACCGGCGTTGAGGAACCGGCGGCCGATGCGCACGTCGTGGCCGATGGCGTCCGCCAGCCGGGTGACGTCGCCGCCGGCGACCTCGCACAGCTCGGCCATGGCGTTGATGAACGAGATCTTCGTGGCGAGGAACGAGTTGGCGGCGACCTTGACCAGCTCCGCCGTCGGATAGTCCGTGACGATCCGCGGGACGCCCTCGGCGAGCGGCGACGCGTACACCTCGTCGAGGACGGAGACCGCACTCTCGCCCGCGGCGCCGTCGGGCACACCGTAGACCAGCCGGTCGGGGTGGAGCGTGTCCTTGACCGCCAACCCCTCGCGGAGGAACTCGGGGTTCCAGGCGAGGACGGCGCCCGGCCGCGCCGCCGCGACCCGGTCCGCGAGACGGGACGCGGTGCCGACGGGCACCGTGGACTTGCCGACCACGACCGCACCCGTGCCGACGTGCGGGACGAGGGAGTCCACGGCCGCGTCGACGAACGCCAGGTCTGCCGCGAACCCGTCGGCGCGCTGCGGGGTACCGACACAGAGGAAGTGCACCTCCGCGCCGGCGACGTCCTCGATCCGGGTCGACACCGTGAGCCTGCCGGTCGCCGCCACCTCGGCGAGCAGCTCGTCGAGGCCGGGCTCGAAGAAGGGCGACCTGCCCGCTGCCAGGGCTTCCACCTTCGCGGGGTCGACGTCGACTCCCACGACGTCGTGCCCGAGCCTGGCCATGCACGCGGCGTGCACTGCTCCGAGGTACCCGAGCCCGACCACCGAGATCTTCACGCTGCCTGCCCTCCGACGGGAACCTGAGTGCGACGCTAGTGCAATCGCGTGCTCTGGCGCCCCCGGAGCGGTGCTCAGAGCCCCAGGGCCTCCTGGATCGGGCCGAGCGTGAAGTACAGGAGGAAGGCCAGGGACGCGATCCACATGAGCGGGTGGATCTGGCGCACCTTGCCCAGCGCGAGCTTGATGATCACGAACGCGATGAACCCGGCGCCGATGCCGTCGGCGATGGAGTAGGTGAAGGGCATGACGACGATCGTGAGGAACGCGGGGATCGCGATCTCGACGTTGCGCCACGAGATGCCGGCGACCTGCGCCATCATCAGGTAGCCGACGAACACCAGCGCGGGTGCGGCCGCCTCGTAGGGGACGAGTGCGACGACGGGCGACAGGAAGGTCGCCAGCAGGAACGCGACGCCGGTGACGACGGACGCGAACCCGGTGCGGGCGCCGGACCCGACGCCGGTCGTCGACTCCACGTACGCGGTGTTCGACGACGTGCTGCCGACGCCGCCGGCGACGGCCGCCAGGGAGTCGACGGCGAGGATGGCGCGCGAGCGCGGCGGGTTGCCCTCGGCGTCGAGGAGCTTGCCCTCGGCCCCGACGGCGACCATCGTGCCCATGGTGTCGAAGAAGTCGGCGATCATCAGCGAGAAGATCAGCAGCACCACGGTGACCGCCGCGATGTTCTCGAAGGAGCCGAGCAGCGAGAACTGGCCGAGCAGGCCGAGGTCCGGCACCGTGACGACGCCGTCGAAGGCGGGCGCGTTGAGGTTGAAGCCGTTCGGGTTGTCCTCGGACCTGACGCCGATGTGCAGGGTGTTCTCCAGGACGACGGCGAGCGCCGTCGCGGTGAGGATCGCGACCAGCATCGCGCCGCGCACCTTGCGCACGAACAGCACGATGGTCAGCACCAGGCCGACGACGAACACGAGGATCGGCCAGGTGCCGAGGTTGCCGAGCGCGACGATGGTGCCCTCGCCCGGGACCACGAAGCCGGCGTTGACGAAGCCGACGAGGGCGATGAACATGCCGATGCCGACGCTGATCGCCGTCTTGAGCTCCATGGGCACGGCCTTGAAGACCGCCTCGCGGAACCCGGTGAGGACGAGCACCAGGATGACGAGGCCCTCGATCACGATGAGGCCCATCGCGTCGGCCCAGGTGACGTCGGGCAGGCCGGCGATCGAGTACGCCACGACGGCGTTGAGCCCGAGCCCGGCGGCCAGGCCCAGCGGGTAGTTCGCGAACACGCCCATCGACACGGTGACGAGGCCGGCGACGAACGCCGTCGCGGCGGCGACCATGCCGAGCGTCTCGGGCGTCGCCTCCGCGCCGCCACCGAGCACCTGGCCCGTCCCGTCCTGGACGGTGCCGATGATGAGCGGGTTAAGCACGATGATGTAGCTCATCGCGAAGAAGGTGACCAGGCCACCGCGGACCTCGGCGCCGATCGTGGAGCCGCGCTCGGTGATCCGGAAGAAGCGGTCGATCGCGCTCGGCTCGCTCGACGGCGGCGCGCTGGTCTGGTTCGCCATGGGCAGAATCATCGCAGACGGCGTGGAGGTGTCGTGCGGTCCGGAGCGTCGCGACGACGAGACGCTCGCCACGCCGGGCGCCGGCGCCGCCTGCCCGGGCTCAGTACGCCCCGCGCCCGGTGACGACGGCCTTGGCGGTGCGCAGCAGGATGAGCAGGTCCCCGGACAGGGTCCAGTTCTCCGCGTAGTAGACGTCGAGGCGGACGGTCTCCTCCCAGGGCAGGGTGGAGCGCCCGCCCACCTGCCACAACCCCGTGATCCCCGGCTTCACGCGCAGGCGGCGCCGCATCCGTGCCTCGTAGGCGGACACCTCGCGCGGCAGGGACGGCCGTGGCCCGACGAGCGACATCTGCCCGGCGAGCACGTTGAGCAGCTGGGGCAGCTCGTCGACCGAGTACCGGCGCAGCACCCGGCCGAGGGCGGTGACCCGCGGGTCGCGCTGCAGCTTGAACAGGACGCCGGCGCCGTCGCTCGGCCCGCCCAGGACGGTCCCCTCGCGGTCCGCTCCCGGGCGCATCGTGCGGAACTTCAGCAGGCGGAAGGTGCGGCCGTCGCGGCCGACGCGGTCCTGCCGGAACAGGACGGGCCCCCGGCTGGTGCAGGCGACGGCGAGCGCCACGAGCACCAGGACGGGCGCCACGAGCAGGGTGATGACGGCGGCACCGAGCCAGTCCGCCACGGATTTGAGCGCGTACCGGGGCCCGGTGAACCGGGGGGCGTCGACGTGCAGCAGCGACACGGAGTGCTCGGGGGTGACGGTGATGCGCGGCCCGGCGACGTCGGCGAGCTCCGCGGTGAGCATGAGGTCGACGCCGGCGGGCTCGAGCTCCCACCCGAGCCGGCGCACGACGTCGGCCGTCACGGCGCCCGACCCGCACACGGCGACGCAGTCGGCGCCGACGACGGCCGCCATCGTGCCGGCGGAGCGCAGGTCGCCGAGGACGGGGGCGCCGTGGATCTCCTCGCCCGGCCGCACGTCGTCCGCCGTCGGCACGCACACGCCGACGACCCGGTACCCGGACGGCCGGTCGTTGAGCTCGTGCACGAGCCGCTCGACCTGCTCGCGCAGCCCGACGGCGAGGACGACGGTGACGCAGCCGCCGTCCTGCCGCCGGCGGTGCAGCCAGGCCCGGCTCGCCCAGCGGCCCACGAGCAGCGCGACGACGCCGGCCGGCACGGCGGTGAGCAGGAACGTGCGAGCCCCGGGCCAGGTCGTCAGCAGGGCCAGGAGCGCGAGGGGCGTCACGAGCCGCCACGTCGCGTCCAGCACCCGCTGGTACTCCGCGGGCCCGGAGGCGAAGACCCGCACGTCGTAGGCGCGGGCGAGGGCGAGGCTGCACGTCCACGCGACGACCAGCACGACGACGAGGAGCGCCTGGTCGCCGAGCACCCGACCGGTGATGGTCTCGCCGCCTTCGAACCCCCGCACCAGGGCCGCGAACGTCGCCGCGGACGCGACGACGAGCACGTCCGTGGCCACGAGCCGGCGCCGGTAGGCGGCCTGCCACGGCACGGTGCGGAAGGTGTCGCGCACCTCGCGCAGGTGCGCGGCGCGCACGGTGGCGAGGCGCGACCGCAGGGCCTGCCCGGCGTCGGGGACGGTGATCACGGCGGCCCTCCTCCCCTGTCCGTGGCGTGCGCCTCACCACACTGTGAGGCCTGGGAGGCCGCGGATGACGGGACCGGGAGGGATTCACCCCGGTCTTCACCCGGCGCACGGGGCGGCGTGCCGCGGCGCTCGTAGACTGGCGGCGTGCCCTCGATCATGACCGTGCTGACGCGTCCCGAGCGCCGGCGCCCGGCGCCGCCTCCGCTGCGGGTGGACCTGCGGCGCGTGCTGCTCGCCGGGATCGTGCTGTGGGCGGTGGCGCTCGTCGTCTCCGTGGTGCTCCTCACGCTCGGCCGGGACGCGTCCCAGACGGCTGTGACCTGCGCCGTCGGCATCCTGCTGGGCGGGCTGGGGCTCCTGTGGGAGCGTTCGCACCGCGCGGCGTACCGCGGGGAGGAGTGACCGCCCGCAGGTGTGACCGGACGCACCGTGTTCTCGCAGGACGCGGGCGGTCCGGCACGTCACCATAGGGCCATGCGCTCCTCTCGCCGTCGCTTCGCCCTGCCCACGACCGCCCTGGCCGTCACCCTCGCCCTCGCCGCCTGCGGAGGGGACGACCCCGCCGACCGGGCGGACGCCCCGGAGGCGACGGACGCCGGGACGGCGCCCGAGGACGGCGAGCCGGACGGCGACGGGCAGGACGACGCGACGGGAGCGAACGGCGTCGTCACGGTGCCGGGGCTGCACGCCGTCGAGACCGCGCTCGAGGAGGTCGACGGCGTCGCCTTCGCGATCAGCAGGTCCGGCGACTACAGCACCTGGGACGTCGACGTCGCGACCGGCGACGGCGCCGTCGAGGTCAGCCTCGACGCGACCGGGAGCACCGTCCGGGGCACCGATACCGAGGAGGACCTCGCCCCGGAGCTCCGGAAGGCGGTGGAGGACGCGCCGGTCTCGCTCGCCGAGGCGATCGACGTCGCGATCGCCGAGGTCCCGGGGGACCTCGACGAGGCCGAGCTCGACGACGAGACCACCGGCTACCTGTGGACGGTCGCGATCGACGACGGGAGCGGCGTCGTGGACGTGGACGTGGCGCGGACCTCCGGCGCGGTCGTGGGGATCACCGAGCGCTCCGGGAACTGACCGGGCGCCCCGGCGGGGCGGTCCGTCCCGCCGGGCTCAGCCCCAGGCCGTCGTGACCCACAGCGACGTGACGCGCTCCGGGTCGGCGAGCACCGTCGCCAGCAGGGCTGCGCGGTCGGGACGGCCGAGCAGGTCCGCGAGCGCGGCTGCGAGGCCGGCCCGGTCCCGCGCGTGGGCGCGCCCGTCGGCGTCGACCCACCACGGCACCGGGCTGCCCGCGACGGAGAGCCGCTCGTGACGGAACCAGGTGGCGGGCAGCCGAGGGTCGAGGCCCGCGACGCGGGCGTCCAGCGGCGTCTCGGTGCCGTGCCCGTCGGGGGCCGGCAGGCCGTCCTCCCCCACGACCGCCAGGTCGAGCAGGTCGGCCACGGCCGCGACCTCGGGCGCGGGGACGGGCAGCACGGGCCCGAGCACGGCCCAGCGCGCCGTGCCGGCCACCTCGACGTCGTCGGCGCGCCGCACGACGACGTCGCTCGCGTCGAGCGCGGGCAGCCGGTCCGGCAGCGGGTCGAGCGCCTCGGCACGCGCGGCGGGCCCGAGCCGCACGGCGAGGCCCGCGATCCCCCGCCACACGACGAGCGCGACGGGCAGCGGCACCGGCGTGCCGACGTCAGGCAGGCGGTCGAGGGCGGCCGGCCAGTCCGCGGCCGACAGCTCTTCGAGGCGCCCGACTGCGCCGAGGGCCCGCAGCACCTCGTCGTCCAGGTCGGCCGCGGCGGGCGGCACGGCCGGCAGGAGCGGCACGTCGTCGCGGCGGGCGAAGGGGGCGCCGAGACGCCGGCGCAGCCACCACGCCGTGTACGACGGCGCCCCGGCGACGGGCGTCACCAGCGCGCGGCGGGCGTCGGGGTCGGCGGCCGTCCGGGTCAGCACCTCGCGCCACCGGGCGTCGTCGTCCGCACCGGGGACGTCCTCGTCGGCGTCGCCGACGGCGTCGAGGTCGGCGACGGCCTCCACCTCGCCGACGTCGACGCCCGGCCCGAGCCGGTCGGCCAGGAAGCGCAGGTAGTCGGTCCACCCGGCGAGCCAGCCGGCCGGGTCGTCGGGCCCGTGGTCCGGCTCGGCGTCGTCCGCCAGGTCGTGGTCGGGCGTGAAGACGCCCGGGACCCGGTACACGGCGAGCTCCGCGTGCGCGCCGACGGCCCGCAGCAGCTCGACGCCGTGCCGCGCCGCCGCGGTGCGGGTCACCGGGACCAGGCCGTCCATCGCCCCGGCCGCCCACGACCCGGGGACCGCCGTCTCCCGCGCGGGGGCGAGGACGCCGTCGACGGTCGGCAGCGGCAGCTCGCCGAGCCAGAAGGGGAACCCCTCGGGGCCGGCCGGCAGTGCGAGCCGGGCGAGCGCGAGCGCCGTCTCGACGATCTCGCGGGGGCGCGCCTCCACGCGGCCGACGAAGGTCGTCGGCTCGGGCCACCCGTCGACGGGCGGCAGCTCGTCCGCCCCGTCGAGGAGAGCCTCGGCGGCCGCGAGGGCGAGGGCGCGCACGCCGTCGTCGTCGAGCAGGTCGCGCGCGCTGGTCGGCGTGGCGCCGGCGCGCACGAGCAGCGGGTGGGCGGCGTCGGGGTGCACGACGCGCACGCCGAGCGTGCGGGTGATCGCCGCGAGCGCGGGGTCGTCGTCGTCCTCGGGGAGCACGACCGTGCCCCGCACCCCCGACGCGGTGCGCCCGTCCACGAGCGGCACGCGGGCGCCCGCGAGCGCCTCCAGCACGCCGGGGTCCGAGGCGTGCGGCTCGAGGGCGTCGCACAGGGCCCACCACCGGGTGGGCGGCAGGCCGCCGGGCAGGTCGGTGACGACGTCGGCGAGCGGCAGCACCGTGACGCCCAGGCTGCGGGCCACGCCCTGGCGCTCGGCGGGCACGCAGACGAGGCCGGGCACGGTGGTCGCGAGCGCCGCGACCAGGGTGGCGTCGTCCCCGGCGTCACCGGCCAGCACCGCCGCGTCCGCCGGGGCGACGAGGCCGTGCGGCCGAGGGCCCTCGGCGACGGCCGGCCCGGTGGCGTCGTCCCCGGTCCCCGGGGCGGGCAGCAGCGGCGTGGCGCGCAGCGCGTCGAGCGCTGCGTCGCGGACGGCGGCGTCGAGCTCCCCCGCCGGCAGGTCGGTGGGCACGAGGTCGAGGACGCCGGCGCCGTGGTCACCGGCGAGCGCGGCCAGGGCGTCGGCGAACGCCTGCCCGGCCTCGGCGGCGAGCAGGTCCGTCAGCGTGCCGGGCAGCACGCGGCGCCGGCCGGGGTCCACCGGGAACGTCGCGACGAGCAGGCCGGGCAGGCTCAGCGGCACGTCGGTGGGGGTGGGCGCGTGCAGCACCGGCGGGGCGCCGTCCGTGGGGCGCGCGCCCGCGCGCGGCAGCGCCCAGGCGACGGTCCAGTCGGTGCGGCGCTGCTCCCGGGGCAGGTCGGCGACGGCGTCCTCGTCGACCGTCCCGGAGCGGCGACGCACCAGCCAGCGGTCCTCGACGTCGCGCAGCACGCGGGTCCGCGGCTCGGCGGGCGCGTCCCCGTCGTCGTCCTGGACGGTGACCGTCACCTCGGCGAGCGCGGGCAGCGCCAGCAGCAGCGCGTCGTCGATCCCGGCGAGCTGCGCGCGCACCGCCTCGACCGCGTCGTCGCGCAGCTCGAGCTCGACGACCGTCGCGACGGCGTCGGGCCCGTCGGGCTCGAGCGCCGGCGCGGGGAACGGCAGGCGCAGCACGGGCAGGTCGTCGCCGCGCTCGGCGACGACGTCGCGCAGCCGGGCCGCCCCCGCACCGCCGTCGCCGTCGGCGTGCGCGGGCACCGCGGCGGTCACCTCGGCGAGCAGGTCGCGCGTGCGCGCGAGGGAGAAGCGGACGCCACCGGTCGTGGAGCGCACCGCGACGTCGTCGGCGACGGAGCGGGTCGCGGCGAAGCCGACGCCGAAGCGGCCCGCCTGCCCGGCCGGCGAGGCCTGGCCGGGGGCCTTCGCCGAGGCGCGCAGCGACGCGAGCGACGCGACCCCGGCGGCGTCCAGCGGCGCCCCGGAGTTGGCGGCCACCAGGCGCCAGCGGCCGCCCGCGGGGCCGGTGTCGCCGGTGCCGCGGCCATCGGCCGCGGCGACGCGCTCGAGCCGCAGGTCGAGGCGGCCCGGGACGTGCGCGCGGGCGGCCGCGTCGGCGGCGTTCTGCGCCAGCTCGACGACCACCCGGTCGCGGTAGTAGCCGCGGGCGTGGTCCTCCTCGCTGTTCGCGTCCTCGCGCAGGCGCGTGCCGGAGGCCGACCAGGCGTGCACGACGGCGTCCCGCAGGGCGCGGGTGTCGAACGGGTCGGCGGACGTTCCCGTCGGGGCCTCGCGCGGAGGCTCGACGGGCTGGGAGGCGCCCGTCACCGCGCGTCGTCGGCGGGCTCGGCGCGCTCCTCGTCGTCGTGGCCCGACTCGGCGTCCCCCGGCGCGGCGCTGCCCGTGCCGGTGCTGTCCTGCTCGCTGCCGCCCTGCCCGGTGCCGCCCTGCCCGGTCTCGGCGGGCTCGACGCTCACCGGCTCGATGCCGACCTCGTCGATCAGCGGAGCGTCGGCGGGCCACTCGCTCGCCGGCTGCTCGACGTCCGTCTCGGAGTGCGCGCCGCACCCGTGGTCGAGCGACACCACCTTGCCGTCGTCGGGCGACCACTCGTTCGCGCACACCGCGAACAGCTGGCCGAGGGGGCCGGCCAGCGGCACGAGGAACCCGCAGGTGCCGCACTCCGCCTTGGAGGCCACCGCCCCGCGCGACGTCGGCCCGCGGGACCCGCGGTACCAGCGCTCGGCCGCCTCGTCCCGGCCCTGCGGGGACAGGACGCGCTCGCGCGCCAGCGCCAGCTCGTCGATCGCGACGGAGTCGAGCTCCTCGTCCCCGGTCGGCGTCCAGCCCGGCTCCAGGCGCGGGTCGTCGGCGCGGAACGGCAGCGTGTCGCCCGGCCCGACGTCGCCGGGGCGCAGACGCTCCGACCACGGCAGCCACGCGGGCGCGAGCAGCGCGTCGTCGCCCGGCAGCAGCTCGACCTCGCACACGGTCGCCGTGCGGCCGCGGGGCACGCGGGCGAGCGTGACGGTCCAGTGCCAGCCACGGTAGCCCTTCATCGTCGCCGCGAAGCGGTGCGACATGAGTCGCTCGCCCTCGGCGACCGCGCCCAGGTGCTCCCCGACGTCCGACGGCGACGCCGCGAGCTCCTGCGCCGCGTCCCGGGCGAGGTCGACAGCCCCCAGCAGCACCGCGTCCTTGCGGGCGCGCGAGCTGATCCGCGGTGTTCGCGCGGGCGCCGAAGCGGCAGCAGTCACCATGTGCGTCCTGGTCCCCATCTCACGGGTGTCGGGTTCTTCCACTGTTGCGGCCGGTCCGTGCCGGTCGGCTCTGGCCGGACCACGCCCGGCCGGTTCGTCAGCCGTCGAGGTCGTCGGCAACGGCGCGCAGGAGCGTCGCCACGCGCTTGGCCGTCGCCCCCTCAGGGTACTTGCCACGCTTGAGCTGGTCGCCCGTGCGGTCGAGCACGGTGATGAGGTCCTCGACGATGCCGGCCATCTCCGACGGCGCTTTGCGCTTGGCCTTCGCGACCGACGGCGCCGGGTCGAGCAGCGTCACCGACAGCGCGGACGGCCCACGACGCCCGTCCGCGACGCCGAAGTCGACGCGCGTGCCGGGCTTGGGGCTCGGCGCGTCGGCCGGCAGCGCGGACGCGTGCAGGAAGATCTCACCGCCGTCGTCGCCGGCGATGAATCCGAAACCGCGCTCCGCGTCGTACCACTTGACCTTGCCGGTGGGCACCTGAACCTCTTCGTGCTCGTCGTTGCTCGGGACGGGCGCGGGCGTGCGCCCGGCCGGAAGGACACAGATTACCGGCCGCGACGGCCGGGCGCCGCATCCCCGCCGTCGCCCGCGCCGGCGGGCGCCATCCCGAGGTCGGCGCCGAGCCGCACGGCCACGGCGTCGAACCACGCCGCGCCGTCGTCCACCGACCCGACGAGGTGGCCGAACAGCTCGAACGAGACGGCGCCGAACAGGGTGGACCAGGCCATGAGGACGCGCAGCGTGGTCTCCCCCGGCGCCCGTCCGGGGAAGAGGCCCTCGGCCGCGACGTACTCGCGCGCCCGGGCCACGACCGTCTCGACGGGCGCGTCGACGCCGGGCCAGGCCGCGGGGGCGACGGGTCGCGCGCCGGCGTCGTGGGCGTCGGCGGCGACGCGCACGAGCACGCGCACCACCCGGGTCGCGGGGACCACCGTGTCGCGCGGCGCGGCGTACCCGGGCACGGGGGTGCCGTAGAGCAGGGAGAACTCGCCGGGGTGGGCCACGGACCAGGTGCGCACGGCGCGGCAGGCGGCGAGCCAGCGGGCGGCGAGGCCGTGCTCGCGCTGCGCCGCCTCGGCGTCCTCGACGGCGGCGCCGAGCTCGTCGTAGCACTCGACGAGGAGCGCGGTGAGCAGGGCGTCGCGGCTCGGGAAGTAGCGGTAGACGGCCGAGGAGACCATGCCGACGTCGCGGGCGACGGCCCGGAGCGACAGGGCCGCGGGGCCGTCCTGCGCGAGGCGGGCGCGGGCCGCGCCGACGATGTCGCGGGTCAGGGTCTCGCGGGCCAGGGCGCGGGCCGTGCGAGGCGCGGGGGCCGGTCGGTCGGTCATGCGGCCAGCATGCCTTCCGAGAGCGGTTCACACCAACGAGAGCACCGATCTTGCTTCGTGCGCACCGCCGTGCCATGCTCGACATCCTTGAGAGCACCGCTCTCGGATTGGAGCACCAGTCATGACTGATCGTCACCTCGTCGTCGGCGCCGGCCCCGTCGGCCACCACGTCGCCGCGCTGCTGGCCGCCCGCGGATCCGACGTCACCGTCGCCACCCGCTCGGGACGGAGCACCGGGCTCGAGGGCGTCCGCCACGTCGCCCTCGACGCCTCGGACGCCGACGCCCTCACCCGCACCGCCGAGGGCGCCGACGTGCTGTACAACTGCGCCAACCCGGGCGACTACACGCAGTGGGACCGGGTGTGGCCGCCGTTGGCCACCGCGCTGCTCACGGCGGCGGAGCGCACCGGCACCGTCTACGCGATCACCGGCAACCTCTACCCCTACGGCCCCGTCGACGGGCCCATGACCGAGGACCTGCCGGACGCCGCCACCGACCACAAGGGCCGGCTGCGCACCCGGATGTGGGCCGACGCCCGCGCCGCGTTCGAGGCCGGGCGCCTGCGGGGCGTGGTCGAGGTGCGCGGCTCGGACTACATGGGTCCCGGCGTCGGCGCCAACGGGCACGTGTCCCGCGTCGCCCCGGCGGCCCTGCGCGGCCGGAGCGTCACCATGCTCGGCCGCACCGACCAGCCGCACACCTTCACCGACGTCGGCGACGTCGCCCGCACGCTGGTCGCCGCCGCCGAGGACCCGGGCGCCCACGGCCGGGCCTGGCACGTGCCGAGCAACGCCCCGCGCACGCAGGCACAGGCCCTGACCGACGTGCTCGCCGCCGCCGGCCGGCCGGCGGTGCGCGTCCGCTCCCTGCAGGGGCCCGCGCTCGCCGCCGTCGGGCTGTTCTCCCCGCTGATGCGCGAGCTGCGCCAGCTCTCCTACCAGTGGGACCGCCCGTACGTGCTCGACTCCACCGCCGCGCAGGAGCGCTTCGGCATCACGCCCACACCGTGGGAGGAGGTCTGCCGCCGCACGGCGGACGGGTAGATGATCGGACGATGGACGCCACCGAGCTGCGCACCCGCCAGGCCCCGCTCAAGGAGCGCTACCGCGCCGACCCGGCGGCGGCGCGCACCGTCGTCTCGGCGCGCGGCGACCTCCGCGACCCGGGGGTGACGGCGACCGTCGAGGGGTTCGCCGGGCCGGTGCGCGCCGGGCTGCACCCCGCCACCGGCGGCGACGGCTCCGACGCCTGCTCCGGCGACATGCTGCTCGAGGCGCTCCTGGCCTGCGCCGGCGTCACCCTGCGCAGCGTCGCCACCGCGATGGGCCTGACCGTCCGCTCGGCCACGCTGTCGGCGCGGGGCGAGTTCGACGCCCGCGGCACGCTGGGCGTCGACAGGTCCGTCCCGGTGGGCGTCACGGGCGTGACCGTCACGGCGACCCTCGACACCGACGCCGACGACGCCGCCCTCGACCGCCTCGCCCGCTCCACGGAGCGGTACTGCGTGGTCGGGCGGTCCCTCGCGCAGCCCCCGACGTTCCGGGTGCTCCGCGCCCCGGGCGACGGCGCGTAGCATCGAGCAGATGGCCAGCACGTCGCCCGAGCGCACGGCAGAGGCCGCCGGCACCGCCGGCGCCCCGGCCGGCCCGCGCACGTTCACCGAGGCGGTCCGGTCGCTCGACGACGCGGGGCTGCTGGCCCTGCTGCGGGCCCGGCCCGACCTCACCGCACCGTCGCCGTCCACGCTGCGCTCGCTCGCCGCCCGCGCGTCGAGCCGCACCAGCACGGAGCGCGCCGTCGCCCACGCCGACGCCCGCACGCTGCAGGTGCTCGAGTCCGTGCTGGTCCTGGCCGACGGTGACGCCCCGGTGACGCCCGACGCGGTCGCCACCGCGATCGGCGCGGACGACGAGAGCGGAGGCGCCGTCGTCGCGCGGACCCTGGCCGAGGTGCTCGCCGCGGGGCTCGCCTGGGACGCCGGCGCGCCCGGCGACCCCGACCTGCGACCCGCGCCCGGGCTCGACGAGGCGCTGGGCCCGCACCCCGCGGGCCTGGGCCCCGCCCGGCCCGCCGACGAGCGTCTCGGTTCGTCAGGAAAGGCGCCCGGGAGGCTGACGGACGGAGACGCACGATCGCTCGGCGAGCTCCCGCCGGGTGGCCGCGAGGTGCTCGACGCGCTCGCCTGGGGGCCGCCCGTCGGCGTCGTCCCGGCGCCGGGCACCCCGGCCCGCGCCGCCGTGGACGGACTCGTCTCCGCCGGCCTGCTCGTGCGCACCGACGCGCGGCACGTCGTGCTGCCCCGCGACGTCGCCCTGGTCCTGCGGGACGGTCGCACCCACCGCACCCCCGAGCTCGCGCCGCCGCGGCCGGAGGGTCGGGGCGTCCGGCCCGAGATCGCGGACGCCGAGTCCGCGAGCGCCGCGCTCGACCTGGTCCGGTACGTCGACCTGCTGGTCGCCGCGTGGGAGGAGACGTCGCCGTCCGTGCTGCGCAGCGGCGGGCTCGGCGTGCGGGACCTGCGCCGCACCGCGCAGGCGCTGGGCTGCGACGAGGCGACGGCGGCGTTCGTCGTCGAGCTGGCCGCGGCGGCCGGCGTCGTCGCGGACGACGGTGACGCCCCGCCGTCGTACCGGCCCACGACCGTGGCCGACGCCTGGGACGAGCTGGACGACGCCGCCCGCTGGGCGATGCTCGCGGCCGCCTGGGCCCCGTCGCGCCGCACGCCGTGGCTGGTCGGCTCCCGCGACGAGAAGGGCACGGTGCGCGCGGCGCTGTCGCCCGACCTGCACCGCGGCTGGGTGCCGCGGCTGCGCGGCGACATCCTCGGCGTGCTCGACGCCCAGCCGGGCACGGCGCTCGGGGCGGACGCGGTGATGACGGTGCTGCGGTGGCGCAGCCCGCGCACGGTGCCGCCGGAGCAGGCGGTGTCCGGGCTGCTGACCGAGGCGGCGCTGCTGGGCGTCACGGGTGCGGGCGCGATGTCCGGCCCCGGGAGGGCGCTGCGCGCCGCGCTGACCGAGGGCGCGGGCGACGAGGCGCTGGCCGCCGCGATGCGCGCGGCGCTCCCGGACGAGGTGGACGAGGTGCTGCTGCAGGGCGACCTCACGGGCATCGTGCCCGGGCGCCCGTCGCAGTCGCTGGCCCGGCTCCTGGACCGGGCGGCGGACGTCGAGTCCCGCGGGGCGGCGACGACGGTCCGGTTCACGACGTCGTCGGTCACCCGCGCGCTCGATCACGGCTGGACGGCGGACGAGCTGCTGGGTGAGCTGTCGGGGCGGTCCCGGGTGCCGGTGCCGCAGCCGCTGGAGTACCTGGTGCGCGACACGGCGCGCCGCCACGAGGCGGTGCGGGTGGGCTCGGCCGGGTCGTACGTGCGGGCCGCGGACCCGACGACGCTCGCGGGGCTGGCCGAGGACCCGCGGCTGGCGCACCTCGGGCTGGTCCGCCTGGCCCCGACGGTGCTGGCCGCGTCGGTGCCGGCGGCCGAGCTGCACGACGCCCTGCGCGAGCGAGGCCTGCTGTCCGCCCTGGAGGGGCCCGACGGGCGTGTGCTCGGCACCCGGTGGCGGCGCCCGCCGCGCCTGGAGCGCGACGCGGCCCGCCGGGGGGCGGCCACCGTCGAGACGCCGTCGGACGAGTCCCGGCTGGCGCTCGTGGCGAGTCTGCGGGCGGCCGAGAACGGTGACCCGACCGCCGTCGACCGGCTCGCGGCGCGGGCGCGCGACGGGGCGCGACCCACGGCGCCGGGGGCCCCGGCGCGCCCGCCGGCCGCGCACCCGCCCGCCGCCCGTCCCGGGGACGCGGTGGCGGTGCTCGGCGACGCGCTCCGCGACGGCCGCCGGGTGTGGGTCGAGATGGTGGGGCGCAGCGGGTCACTGGAGCGGCGCCGGCTCAAGCCCCTGCGTCTCGACGGCGGCCGCCTGCGCGCCCTGGACCCCGACCGCGAGGCGGAGCTGACGATCGCGGTGCACCGCATCGCCGGCGTCGAGCCGGCGGACTGAGGTCGGGGGCAGGCCGACCGCTCGGCCGGGCCCGGAACACACGGCCGGCGCGCGGTGTTGGCATGCTGGAACCCGACCACTCGCGAGAGGAACCGCATGCCCGACGGCCCGCTCATCGTGCAGAGCGACAAGTCCATCCTGCTGGAGGTGGACCACCCGCGCGCCGACGACGCGCGCCGCGCCATCGCGCCGTTCGCCGAGCTGGAGCGGGCGCCGGAGCACGTGCACACCTACCGGCTGACGAACCTCGGGCTGTGGAACGCGCGCGCCGCGGGGCACGACGCGGAGCAGGTCGTCGACACGCTCATCGAGTACTCCCGCTACCCGGTGCCGCAGGCGCTGCTCATCGACGTCGCCGAGACGATGGGGCGGTACGGGCGGCTCACGCTCGCGAGTCACCCGTCGCACGGGCTGGTGCTGCAGGCCGCGGACCGGGCGGTGCTCGCGGAGGTGCTCAAGTCCAAGCGGACCGCGGGCCTGGTCGGCGAGCGGGTCGACGACGAGACCGTGGCCGTGCACCCGTCCGAGCGCGGCCACCTCAAGCAGGTGCTCGTGAAGCTCGGCTGGCCGGCGGAGGACCTGGCCGGGTACGTCGACGGGGAGAAGCACCCGATCGACCTGACCTCCCCCACCATCCCGCGCACGGAGACCGAGGAGCCGCACACCTGGGAGATGCGGCCGTACCAGGCACAGGCCGTGGACGGCTTCTGGCACGGCGGCTCCGGCGTCGTCGTACTGCCGTGCGGCGCCGGCAAGACGATCGTCGGCGCGGGCGCGATGGCCAAGAGCGGAACGACCACGCTCATCCTCGTGACCAACACGGTCTCGGCACGCCAGTGGCGGGACGAGCTGGTGCGGCGCACCACCCTCACCGAGGAGGAGATCGGCGAGTACTCGGGCTCCCGCAAGGAGATCAAGCCCGTCACGATCGCCACCTACCAGGTGCTCACGACCAAGCGGAAGGGCGTCTACACGCACCTGGAGCTGCTGGACGCGCGCGACTGGGGCCTCGTCGTCTACGACGAGGTGCACCTGCTGCCCGCGCCGATCTTCCGCATGACGGCGGACCTGCAGGCCCGCCGCCGCCTCGGCCTCACCGCGACCCTCGTGCGCGAGGACGGCCGCGAGGACGAGGTGTTCTCCCTCATCGGCCCCAAGCGGTACGACGCGCCGTGGAAGGACATCGAGGCGCAGGGCTACATCGCCCCCGCGGACTGCGTCGAGGTCCGCCTCACGCTGCCGGAGCACGAGCGGATGCTCTACGCGACGGCGGAACCGGAGGACAAGTACCGCCTCGCCGCGTGCGCACCGGGCAAGAACCGCGTCGTCGAGCGGATCGTCGCCGACCACCCGGACGACCAGGTGCTCGTCATCGGGCAGTACCTCGACCAGCTGGAGGAGCTGAGCGAGCACCTGGACGCGCCGCTCATCACCGGAGCGACGACCGTCCGCGAGCGGCAGCGCCTGTTCGAGGCGTTCCGCTCGGGCGAGATCAGCCGGCTCGTCGTGTCGAAGGTCGCGAACTTCTCCATCGACCTGCCGGAGGCGTCCGTGGCGATCCAGGTGTCCGGGTCGTTCGGGTCGCGCCAGGAGGAGGCACAGCGGCTGGGGCGCGTCATGCGGCCCAAGGCGGACGGCCGGACGGCGCACTTCTACGCCGTCGTCGCCCGCGACACCGTGGACCAGGACTTCGCCGCCCACCGCCAGCGCTTCCTGGCCGAGCAGGGGTACGCCTACCGCATCGTCGACGCGGAGGACCTCGACACGGTCGCCTGACCCGTCCGCGCCCGCGGCGGACCCCGTCAGACTCAAACGTTTGAAGCCTTGCCTCAAACGTTTGAGTTCTCTAGCGTCGCCGTCGTGACCACCCGGGTGACCCTCAAGGACGTGGCGGCGCGGGCCGGCGTCTCGATCTCCACGGTCTCGTACGCCCTCAACGACGCCAGCACCGTCCAGCTGGCCGAGGAGACGCGCGCCCGCGTGCGCCGCATCGCCGACGAGCTCGGCTACCTGCCGAACGGCATGGCGCGGGCGCTGCAGGCACGGTCGAGCCGCGCGATCGGCGTCGTCCTCACCATGCCGCTGACGATCCCGCGTTACGCGGCGATCGTCGAGGGCGCCAGCGCCGGCCTGGCCGCACGGGGCTTCCGCCTGTCGGTCGTGGCCGACCCGACCGGCCAGACCTACCTCGACGACTGCCGGAGCGGCCTGCTCGACGGGCTGGTGTTCGTCGGGCACGACGACGAGTCCGTGCCCGCCGACATGGCCGACGCCGTGCGCCGCCACGACATCCCGTTCGTCGCGCTCGACTGCGGGAGCGGCGGCACCTCCGTGCCGTACTCGACCGTCGACTTCGACTACCCCGCGGGGGCACGACAGATGGTCGAGCACCTGGTCGCGCAGGGGACGCGCACCCTGCTCTACACGCGGCCCGACGTCGCAGCCCGCTCCGAACGACTGCGCGAGGCCGCGGTCGTGGCCGCCCTGACCGCGCACCCCGACGTCACCCTCCACGTGGTCCCGACCGGACTCACCGACACCCCGCCGGAGCGGCAGGACCGCGATCCGGGCGCCGTGCTGGCCGAGCGGCTCGACGCCGCGCTCGGCCAGGTCCTCCGCGGCCGGGCCGACGCCTCGCGCACGGCCGTGCTGTGCAGCTGGGGCCCGGACTCCGAGCACGCGTACCGCGTCGCCCGGCGCCACGACGCCGGCATCGAGGTCGCGGCGCTGGCCGCGGGACCGCTGGACGAGAACGCGTGGCCCGGTCTGTGCTGCTCACGGCTGCCGCTGCAGGAGGCGGGCCGCGAGTGCGCGCGCCTGGTCGTGGCCGCGCTCGATCCGGACGCCGGCCACGAGCACGTCCTGCTGGCGCCGACGCTGAGCGGGACCGCGCCGACGACCGAGGCCGCAGCGCCCGCGGCCCGCAGCACGCGAAGCGACGAAGGAGAGCGCCCATGACCGTCCCTGCCGGCTCCACGGACCGTCCGACGAACATCGTGTTCGTGATGTCCGACGACCACGCCGCGCACGCCATCTCGGCGTACGGCAGCCGGGTCAACCGCACCCCGCACCTGGACCGCCTCGCCCGCGAGGGCGCGCGCATGGACGCCGTGTACTGCACGAACTCCATCTGCTCGCCGTCGCGGGCGTCGATCCTCACCGGCACGTACAGCCACGTCAACGGCGTGGCGTCGATCTGGACCGAGATCGACCACCGCCTGCCCACGTTCGTCGACGTGCTGCACGACGCCGGCTACCGCACCGCCCTGTTCGGCAAGTGGCACCTCGGCGAGTCCGAGCAGGCCCGGCCCCGCGGCTTCGACGACTGGAAGATCTTCCCCGGGCAGGGCGACTACGTGGATCCCGAGATGTACGGGCCCGACGGCCGCGAGACCGTCCCCGGGTACGCCACCGACATCGTCACCGACCAGGCCCTCGACTGGCTCGATCAGCACGGCGACGACCCGTTCTGCCTGCTCGTGCACCACAAGGCCCCGCACCGCCCCTGGGTCCCGGACTCCAAGCACGCCCACCTGTACGCCGACGGGACCATCCCCGAGCCGGAGACGTTCTTCGACGACCACACCACCCGGTCCAAGGCCGTGCGCGGCGTGCACATGACCATCGCCGACGACATGGGCGCCGAGGACCTCAAGACCGACGTCCCCGACCACCTGCGCGGCGAGGAGAACCGCGAGGCGCGGATGCGGTGGAAGTACCAGATCTACATGCGCGACTACCTGCAGTGCATCCAGTCGATCGACGACAACGTCGGCCGCCTGCTGGACCACCTCGACGAGCGCGGCCTCGCCGAGAACACCCTCGTCGTCTACACGTCCGACCAGGGCTTCTTCCTCGGCGACCACGGCTGGTTCGACAAGCGCCTCATGTACGACCAGTCCCTGCAGATGCCCATGCTGATGCGATGGCCCGGGAACGTCACCGCGGGCAGCCGCTGCGACGCGACCATCACCAACGTCGACTTCGCCGCCACGTTCCTCGACGCCTGCGGCATCGACCCCGGCGCCCTGCCCACGTCGCAGGGCCGCAGCTTCCTGCCCCTGCTGCGCGGCGAGGACGTCCCCGACTGGCCCGACGCCGTCTACTACCGGTACTGGGAGCACGACGACCCCATCCACCACGCCCCTGCGCACTACGGCATCCGCACCCGCGACCACAAGCTCATCTGCTACTACGGCGCCGGCCTGGGCGTCCCCGGCGCCTCGGACCGCGTCTTCGAGACCGAGTGGGAGCTGTTCGACCTGCGGGCCGACCCCACCGAGGTCACCAACGTCGCCGACGACCCCGCCTACGCCGGCGTCCGCGCCGAGCTCGAGGCCAGGCTCGCCGAGTGCCAGCGGCACTACGCCGACCACCCCTACACCGGTCCGGACACCCCCCGACCCGTCTGGGGACCCCACGACGAGGAGGTCCTCGCGCAGGTCGAGCACTACGTGGCCCAGGTCCGGGCGACCAGCTGACCGGGGACGGGCGGCGGCCGACGGCGACCGTCCCGCTCGTGCGTGCTTCCGGCGGGATATCCCGCAGCACCGGGACGGTCGCCGGTCAGGAGTCGGCCACCACCCGGAACCCGGTGTTCCCGGACGACGAGTCGCCGGTGTTGCGGGTGCGCGCCGCGACCCGGTAGCGGTTGCAGTACGACTCGTGGCACAGGTACGAGCCGCCGCGCACCACCCACACGTCGTACGCCTCGGGCGCCCAGGCCGTGGCGGTCCACTCCCACACGTTCCCCGCGACGTCGTACAGCCCGTACCCGTTCGCCGGGAACGACCCGACGGGCGCCGTGCCGACGTACCCGTCCTCGGCCGTGTTGACGCGCGGGAACGTGCCCTGCCAGATGTTGCACATGTGCTCACCGCCGGGGGTGAGCTCGTCGCCCCACGCGTACCGCTGCCGGTGCAGCCCGCCGCGGGCCGCGTACTCCCACTCGACCTCGGTAGGCAGCCGGGTGCCCGACCACGAGCAGTACGCCAGGGCGTCCTCGCGCGAGACGTGCACCACCGGGTGGTCGGCACGGTCGTCCACGGACGAGCCCGGGCCCTCGGGGTGGTTCCAGTCGGCGCCGTCGACGGCGAGCCACCACGGCGTGCCCGCCGCCGAGCCGCGCACCTGGACGCCTTCCGCCACGAACAGGTGGAACACGAAGCTCCACCCGAACTCCTCGGCCTGCGTGCGGTACCCCGTCGCCTCGACGAACCGGGCGAACTCGGCGTTGGTCACCGCCGTCGGCGCCACGCGGAACGGGTCGACCGGAACCGGCCGGATCGGGCCCTCCCCGTCGCCCGGGTTGACGTCCGCGTCCTCGCTGCCCATGTCGAACGTGCCGCCGGGGAGCGCCACCAGGCCCCCGACGACGCTCCGCGCCGCGTCGCCGTCACGGTCGGGCCGCTCCTGCGCCGACGGCGTCGACAGCCGCAGCGGGGCGGGCGAGGGGGCGCAGCAGGCGGGAAGGTTGGCGTCGTCGTCCGTCACGCCCTCGATCGTACGACGAGGGCGAGACGACCCGACCCGCGTCACCAGGCCCGCCTCCCGCCGCCCGAGGGCGGGCGGACGGCGACGCTCGGACGGCCGGCACCGCACCTCTGGCCGCGACTCGTCATCGTGTGTAAGTTCTTACTGCAACATCCAGCAACTCCGTGCAACGACGTCCGGAGAAGCCCGAGCGACAGGAGCAGCAACGATGCGCGTCCTTCCACAAGCCCGCCCCCGCCACGCGTTCCTCGCCGTGGTCGGAGCCGCCCTCGCCGCGGCCCTCGCGATCCTCCCGGGGGCACCACCCGTCCACGCCTCGACGCCACCGCCGGCGTCGCCGGTCGTCGACTCACCGAACGGACGCGGCTCCGTGATCCTCAACCTCTTCCAGTGGACCTGGGACTCCGTCGCCGCCGAGTGCACCTCGACCATCGGGCCGGCCGGTTTCGGCTACGTCCAGGTCTCACCGCCGGCCGAGCACGTCCCCGGCACGCAGTGGTGGACCTCCTACCAGCCGGTGAGCTACCAGGTCGAGTCCAAGCTCGGCACCCGCGCCGAGTTCGCCGCCATGGTCCAGGCGTGCGACACGGCCGGCGTCGGCGTCATCGCGGACGCCGTCGTCAACCACATGGCGGGGGCGGACTCGTCGGGCTACGGCGTCGCCGGCAGCGAGTACGCCGAGGACTCCTTCCCCGGTACCTACTCGTCCTGGGACTTCAACGACTGCCGCACCGACATCAGCGACTACACCGACCGTTGGGAGGTGCAGCACTGCCGTCTGGTCGGCCTGCAGGATCTGCGCACGTCGAGCACCTACGTGCGGGACACCATCGCGGACTACCTCGACGACCTCGTGTCGCTCGGCGTCGCCGGCTTCCGCATCGACGCCGCGAAGCATGTCCCGGCCGAGGACCTCGAGGCGATCAAGGCCGCGATGACCCATTCCGACGTCTACTGGGTGCACGAGGTCATCGGGGCGGCCGGCGAGCCGATCCAGCCGTCCGAGTACCTCGGCAGCGGCGACTCGTACGAGTTCGACTACGCCCGCCGCCTCAAGGCCCGGTTCGACGGGCAGATCAAGGACCTGCGCGACATCGCCGACGGTCTGCTGCCGAGCGACCGGGCGGGCGTCTTCGTCGACAACCACGACACCGAGCGCAACGGCGAGACGATGAACGAGACGTGGGGGGCCAAGTACACGCTCGCCAACGTGTTCCTGCTCTCCTGGCCGTACGGATCGCCCACCGTCTACTCCGGCTACCGCTTCTCCGACTACGACGCCGGCGCGCCGGGGGCCACGTCGAACCAGGTGCCCGACGCCGACTGCTCGGCCACCTCGTGGACGTGCACCCAGCGGTGGACCGAGATCCGGGGCATGGTCGGGTTCCGCAACACCGTCGGTGACGCGGCGGTCACCCGCTGGTGGGACGACGGCGGCAACCACGTCGCGTACGGCCGCGGCTCGTCCGGGTACGTCACCCTCAACAACACCGGGTCGGCCGTGACCCGCACCTACGCCACCGACCTGCCCGCCGGCACGTACTGCGACGTCGTGGCGGCCGACGACTGCTCCCGGACGGTCGCCGTCGCCGCCGACGGGACGTTCACCGCGACGGTCCCCGCGTACGGGGCGCTCGCGCTGCACGTCGGCGCGACCTCCGGCACCACACCCCCGCCGGCCGACGGTGACGTCGACGTCGCGGTGAACGCCACGACCGCCTGGGGCCAGGACGTGCGGATCGTCGGGAACCAGCCCGGGCTCGGCTCCTGGGACCCCGCCTCGGGCGTGGTGCTGTCGCCCGACACCTACCCCGTGTGGCACGGGACCGTCGACCTGCCGGCCGGTACGACGTTCGAGTACAAGTACGTCAAGGTCGACGGCAGCGAGGTCGTGTGGGAGTCCGGCGCCAACCGGACCGCCACGGTCGGCGCCGACGGATCGCTGACGCTCGACGACACCTGGCGGTCGTAGCGCGGCGCTCGTGGCGGCCCGGGCTCGTCGCCGCGCCCCGTCGTGCCTCACCCCGGCTGAGTCGGAGCGTGGCGCGTGCCCGGGTCGGTTCGGTCGCACGTCGCCGGTTCGGTCGCACGTCGCCGGTTCGGTCGTTCGCCGGACCGCCCCGGTGCATGGCGTCGAACCGACCGGGGTGTCCCGCGGACGGGGCATCCTTGGCCGGAAGCACAGTCAGGGACGCGGCGGGTTTGGCGGTTCCCGCAACGGCTTGTGGGATTCGTGCACGACGGCCGCGCGCGACTGGGCGCGGGGACCGGCGCCCCGGCCCGGCCGCGGCGGCCAGAGTGGTGGCGACCGAGCACCGGGCCCGGACGATCCCGGGACGAGCACGAGGAGCAGGATGACCGACGCGACCGCGACCACCGCCGAGGACGACCACGCCGGCGCCCGCCCCGGCCTCACGGCGACCGACGCCGCCCGCGTCGCCACGTTCGCGGCCCTGATCGCCGTCCTCGGCATGCCCGGGTCGGTCAGCCTGCTCGGCGGGGCGGTGCCCGTCACGCTGCAGACCTTCGGGGTGATGCTCGCCGGGGCGGTGCTCGGCGCCCGGCGCGGGGCGCTGGCGGTGCTGACCCTGCTGGCCCTGGTCGCCGCCGGGCTGCCGCTCCTGGCCGGCGGCCGCGGGGGGCTCGGCGTGTTCGTCGGCCCGTCCGCGGGGTACCTGGTCGGCTGGGTCGCGGGCGCGGCCGTGGTGGGCCTGCTGGTCGGGCGGCTGCGACGGGTGTCGTTCCTCGGGGTGCTCGGCGCCGCGCTCGCCGGCGGCGTCGTGGTGGTCTACGCGGTCGGCGTGCCCGTGCAGGCGCTGGTCACGGGGGTCCCGCTCGCGGAGACGGCGCTGCTGTCCACGGTGTTCCTGCCGGGCGACGTCGCCAAGGCGCTCGCCTGCGCCGGCATCACGGTCGCCGTGGCCCGCGCCTACCCGGCCGCGCTGCGGTACCGCCGGGAGGGCTGAGCGTGCCGGTCGCCCACCACGTCCTCGTCCGCGGGGCCGGTCCCGACCGGGACCGGCCCGCGCTGAGCCACGCCGAGCGGACCCGCACCTACGCGGAGCTCGCCGCCGACGTGCGCGCCGGTGCCGACCACCTGGTCGCCACGGGCACCCGGCCGGGCGACCTCGTCGCGCTGACGCTCGACGACCCGCTCGACACCCTCGTCGCGCTGCTCGCCGTCGACCTCGCCGGCGCCGTCGGGCTCGTCGGCGACCCCGCCTGGCCGGTGCACCAGCGCGCCGAGGTGCTGCGCGCCCTCTCCCCCGCCACCGTCCTGCCCCTGCCGCTCCCGCGCGGCCACGGTGCCGCGTCGCCGCCGGGCCCCACCCCCGACGACGACGCCCCCGCCTGGGCGGGCTTCTCGTCCGGCAGCACGGGGCGGCCCCGCGCGGTGCTGCGGACCCGCGGGTCGTGGACGCGGTCCTTCGACCACGTCACCGCGCTGACCGGCACCCGGGCCGGGGACACCGTGCTCGTCACCGGCCCGCTCGCGAGCTCGCTGCACTGCTTCGCCGCCGTGCACGCGCTCGCCGCCGGGGCGTGCGCCCACCTCACCCCCGGCCGCACCGCGACCACGGAGGCCCTCGCCGGCGGCGACGTCGCGCACCTGGTGCCGTCCCGCCTCGACGACGTGCTCGACGCCCTCGAGGCCGGGGTGCCGTCCGTGCTGCGGACCGTCGTCGTCGGCGGCGCGGGCACGGACGCCGACCAGCGGGTGCGGGCCGCGGCCCTCGGAGTCGACGTCGTCGCCTACTACGGCGCGGTCGAGCTGAGCTTCGTCGCCGTCGACACCGGGGACGGGCTGCGCCCCTTCCCCGAGGTGGACGTCCAGGTGCGCCCGCAGCCCGGCACCAGCCTGGGCGAGGTGTGGGTGCGCTCGCCGTGGACGTCGCTCGGCTACCTCGCCGGAGCCCGCGGGCCGCTGCGCCGCGACGGCGACTGGTGCACCGTCGGGGACCTGGCCGACGTCCCCGACCCGGCCGGCGCCGACGGCTCCGGCACGGGGACGGGGACCGCCGCGCCGCTCGTGCTGCGCGGCCGCGGCGACGGCGCCGTCCTCACCGCCGGCGCCACCGTCGTGCCCGAGGACGTCGAGGCGGCCCTGCGGCCCGTGCCCGGCGTGCGCGACGTCGTCGTCGCGGGGGCGCCCCACCGGCGGCTCGGCGCCGTGGTCGTGGCGGTCGTCGAGGCGGACGACCGGCCCGGGCTGCGCGCGCACCTCGAACGCGTCGCGCGCGCCACCCTCGCCCCCGCGCAGCGGCCCCGCCGCTGGTACCGGCTCGACACCCTGCCCCGGACCTCCAACGGCAAGGTCCACCGCGCTGCCCTCGGCGCCGCCGTCGCCGGCACCGACCCCGCCGCCGAGGTCGGCCGCCTCGGGGTCCTGTCGTGAGCGTGGTCGTCGCGGCCCGCCGCACCTGGGTCGGCGTGCCCGGGCGCGGGCACGCGCGCCACGACGAGACCCGGCTCGCCGCCGCCGTGCTGTCCGCCGCCGCCCGCGACGCCCACGGTGCCCGCGGCACACGCGGCCCGGCCGTCGACGACGTCGTCCTCGGCAACGCCGCCGGCCACGGCGGCAACGTGGCGCGGCGCGCCGCCCTCGCCGCCGGGTTCGGCCCGAGCGTGCCCGGGCTGACCGTCGACCGGCAGTGCGCCTCCGGGCTGGCCGCCGTCGCCGTCGGCGCGTCCCTCGTCGACGCGGGCCAGGCGGACACCGTCGTGGCGGGCGGCGTCGAGTCCGCCTCCCGCGCCCCCGCCCGCGCGCACGGGCCGCTGGCCTACGACCGGGCGTCCTTCGCCCCGCCGCCGTGGGCCGACCCCGGGCTCGGCGCCGCCGCCGACGCGCTCGCCCGCGAGCGCGGGATCACCCGCCGCCGCCAGCACGGGTACGCCGCCCGCAGCCACGCCCGGGTGCGGGCCGCGCACGCCGCCGGGCGGCTGGCCGGCGAGACCGTCGCCGTCGGCGCCCTCGACCGCGACGAGCACGCCCGCGACCTGCCGCCCGTGGTGCTCGACCGCCTCCCCGCCGCCTTCGGCACCGGCGGGTCCGTCACCGCCGCGTCCGCCGCCCCCGCCGCGGACGGGGCGGCCGCCGTCGTCCTGCGCCCCGACGGCGCCCCCGGGCTGCGGGTCCTCGCCGCCACCGCACGCGGGACCGACCCGGCCCGCCCCGCGCTCGCCCCCGTCGCCGCCGCGCGTGCCGCCTGCGAGCGGGCCGGCGCCCGGCTCGACGACGTCGCCGCGATCGAGCTCGTGGAGGCGTTCGCCGTGCAGGCGCTCGCCGTCGCCCACGACCTGGGCGTGGATCCTTTGGACGACGACCGTTGGTGCCCCGACGGCGGCGCCCTCGGGTACGGGCACCCGTTCGGCGCGAGCGGGGCCGTCGCCGTCGTGCGGCTGTACGCCCGGCTCGTGGCCGGTGGGGCCCCCGCGGGGGCGCTCGGCCTCGCGACGGCCGCCGCCGCGGGCGGGGTCGGCGTCGCCCTGCTGGTGGAGGTGGTCCGGTGAGGGTCGCTCTGGACGACGTGCACGTGCGGCTCGGCGGCCGCGACGTGCTGCGCGGCGTCACGCTGGAGATCACCGAGCGGCGCGTCGCGGTGATCGGGGCCAACGGCTCCGGCAAGTCCACGCTCGCGCGGCTACTCAACGGGCTGGTGCTGCCGACGTCGGGCCGCGTGCTCGTCGACGGCCTCGACACCCGGCGCCGGGGCCGGGACGTGCGCCGCCGCGTCGGGTTCGTGTTCGCCGACCCCGACGCCCAGATCGTCATGCCCACCGTCGCCGAGGACGTCGCCTACTCGCTGCGCCGCTCCGGGCTGTCGAAGCGGCAGGTCGCCGCCCGGGTCGTCGCCGAGCTGGAGCGGCAGGGCCTCGCCGACCACGCCGACCACCCGGCCCACCTGCTCTCCGGCGGCCAGAAGCAGCTCCTCGCGCTGAGCAGCGTGCTCGCCGCGGACCCGCGGCTGGTCGTCGCGGACGAGCCGACAACCCTGCTCGACCTGCGTCACGCCCGGGCCGTCACCGAGCGGTTCGCCGCCCTGGAGCAGCACGTCGTGCTCGTCACCCACGCCCTGGACCTCGTCGCCGGCTTCGACCGGGTGCTCGTCGTCGACGACGGCCGCGTCGCCGTCGACGACGTGCCCGAGGTCGCGGTGCCCGCCTACCGCCGGCTGATGGGCTGCTGATGGCCGCCCTCGCGCCGCCCGCGACGACGGGCGCCGCCGTGCTGCACCGGATCGGCGCCGGGCCGAAGCTGCTCGGGCTGTGCGCGTGCTCCGTCGCGCTGCTCGCGGTGCGCTCCCCCGCCGGGATCGCCGCCGCCGTCGCGGGCGTCGCCGCCCTGTACGCCCTGGCCGGCCTCGGCCCGCGCGCCCTGTGGTCGCAGGTGCGGCCGCTGCGCTGGTTCGTCCCCGCCGTCGCCGCCGTCGCCGCCGTGCAGTGGTGGCTGGTCGGGCCGCTCGCCGCCGGGGTGCTGACCACCCGGCTCGTCGTGCTGGTCGCGCTGGCCGGGCTCGTCACGCTCACCACGGCCACGACGGCCGTCCTGGGCGCGCTCGAACGGGCGCTCGGGCCGTCGCGGCGGGTCGGCGCCGACCCGGAACGGGCCGCACTCGTGCTGGCGCTGGCCGTCCGGACGGTGCCGGTGCTCGGCGCCCTGGCCACGCGCGTGCGCGAGGCGCAGCGCGCCCGCGGCCGCGAGCGCGACCTGCGGGCGTTCGCCGTGCCGCTGGTCGTCGGGGCGCTGCGGCAGGCCGACGCGCTGGGCGAGGCCCTGCGCGCCCGCGGCCTCGACGACTGAACGGAACCGCAGACCCAGGCGTCGACAGGATCGACTGAGGCGGAGGTGCGGTGAAGGGTGGGGGCCGAGGGTGAAGCCTGCCCGTAGTGACGTGCAGGGTGGAGGCCGAGGAACGAGGCATCCGCCCGAAACAGAACGCAGGGACAGGCTGACCACCAGCACGAGGCACCCGCCCGAAACAGAACGCAGGGACAGGCTGACCACCAGCACGAGGCACCCGCCCGGAACGGAACCGCAGGCTCAGGCGCCAACAGGATCGACTGAGGTACCGGGCGGCGACGTCGGAAGTCGCGGCGACAACGCCGCGCCGAGGCAATACGGTGCGAGCATGGCCGACGACGTCGCCCCGCCCGCCGACCCGCGCGGCACCACCGCGGACGAGGCCGAGGGGCGCCCCGTCCTGCACGACTCGCGACGCCCGCCCCGCTGGGTGCCGCGCGTGCTGGTCATGGGCGCCGTCGCGGTCTTCGTCGCCGCGTGGACGTGGGAGGCGCTGGGCCAGCTCACGACGCTGTTCGTCTACCTGCTGATCTCGTTCTTCGTCGCGCTCGCCCTGGAGCCGGTCGTCGTGTGGCTGGTGCGGCACGGCTGGCGGCGCGGGGCCGCGGCGGCGGTGGCGCTGTTCGGCTCCGTGATCGTCGGCGTGGTCGTCCTGGCGATGTTCGGCAACCTGTTCGTCCAGCAGCTGATCCAGCTCCTCCGCGCCCTGCCGGAGATGTACGCCCGGCTCCGGGAGACCGTCCAGGGCAGCCTCGACGTCGACCTGCCGCCGTCGGACGAGCTGGTGTCCCAGCTCGTGTCCCGGTACGGCACGGACGTCGCCTCGGGCACGGTCGCGATCGGCACCACGGTGGTCGGGCTGGTCTTCGCCGCCCTGACGATCGGCCTGGTCACCTACTACCTCATGGCGGCGGGGCCGCGGTTCCGGGCGGCCGTGTGCCGCTGGCTCAGCCCGTCCAAGCAGACCGAGGTGCTGCGCCTGTGGGAGATCACGCAGGTGAAGGTGTCGGACTTCATCAGCTCGCGCGTGGTGCTCGCCGCGCTGTCCGCGGCGTTCACCGCCGTCTTCCTCATGATCCTGCAGACGCCGTACGCGCTGCCGCTGGCGCTGTTCACGGGCGTCGTGTCCCAGTTCGTCCCGACGATCGGCACCTACATCGGCGGGGCGCTGCCCGTCGCGGTCGCCCTCACGTCGCAGGGCCTGCCGCAGGCCGTGGGCGTGCTCGCGTTCGTCATCGCGTACCAACAGCTCGAGAACCTGTACTTCTCCCCCAAGGTGTCCGCCCGGGCCCTGGAGATGAACCCGGCGGTGAGCTTCGTGGCCGTCCTCGCGTTCGGGGCGGTGTTCGGGGCGCTCGGCGCCTTCCTGGCGCTGCCGATCGCGGCCACGATCCAGGCGGTGGGCAACACCTACCTGCAGCGGCACGAGCTGGTCGAGTCCCACCTGCTGCACGACCCGGAGGCGCCGGAGAGCGGGTCCGGGGGCGGCGCGCGGCCCGCGCGGCACGCCGGGACCGGCCCGCCGCCAACCGTCGTGCCGCGCGCGAGGCCGCCCGCACCGTGGACCGGCGCCACCAGGACGGCGTCGAGTGAGCACGCGCCGGGCGCATCTCGGCGCGTGGGCGCGATTGCGTCGGCAGCCACCACGCGGCACCATCACCTCGTGAATCCCGCCGGACAGGCCGCACCTCTCCGCACGCCGAGAGCCGTCGGCGCCGCCCTGCTGCTGGTGCTCGCGCTGGTGGTCACGATCGCGGCGACGACGGCCGCCCGCGCCGCCGCGCCGCTGACGGAGCTGGACGGCGAGATCACGGACGTCGCGGGCGTCCTCGGCGACGACCGGGCGGAGGTCCAGGAGTCCCTCGACCGGCTCGCCGACGAGACGCCGTACCAGCTCTTCGTCGTCTTCGTCGACACGTTCGACGGGTCCTCCGGCCGCGACTGGGCGAACGCCACGGCCAACCGGGCCGCGCTCGGCGCGGACGACCTCCTCCTCGCCGTCGCCGTCGAGGACGGCCTGTACGGGCTGTCGGTCGACTCCGGCGTCGGGCTGAGCGACGCCCGGCTCGACGCCGTGGAGTCCGCCGCGGAGGACGAGCTGCGCGACGGCGACTGGGGCGGCGCGGTCGTCGCGGCGGTCGACGCGGCGCTCGGGGACGGCGGGACGAGCGGCGGCCCCGGCGGCCTCCTCGTCGTCCTGGTCGTCGCGGTCCTCGTGGGTGCCGGCTGGCTCTGGCTGCGGGCGCGACGGCGACGCGCGACGACGTCCGGGGGCGGCGGGCCGGCGACGGTCGGCCGGCACGGGGTGGCGCACGCCGGCGCCGAGCCGGTCGAGGACCCGCTGGACGCGCTCGACCTCGACGAGCTCGCCCGGCGCGCCGGCACCGCACTCGTCGCCGTCGACGACGCCGTCCGCACGGGCGAGCAGGAGCTCGCGTTCGCCCGGGCGGAGTTCGGCGACGACGCCACGCGCGACCTCGCCGCGGCGCTGCGCGCGGCACGCGAGGACGCGACCGCAGCGTTCCACAGCCAGCAGGAGCTCGACGACACGGGCGGGACGCCCGCGCGGCACGGTGCCGACGACGCCCGCCGCCGGACCCTGCTGCGCGAGATCCTCACCCGCTGCGAGCGCGCGACCGAGACCCTGGAGGCGCAGGTCGCGGCGCTCGACGACCTGCGGGACCTGCACGACCGGGCCCCCGAGCTGCTGACCGCGACGCTGGAGCGTGCCGACGAGGTCGCCGACCGCGTCGAGGTGGCCCGCGAGCGCCTCGCGACCCTCGCCGCCACCTACCCGGCGTCCGCGCTCGGGTCCGTGCGCGGCAACCCCGACCAGGCGGGCGCCCTCGTCTCCCAGGCGCGCGACGCCGTCACCGCGGGCCGCGGCGCCCTGGACGAGCGCACGCGCACCAGCGCGGTGGGGCACCTGCGCACCGCGCGCTACGCGCTGGAGCAGGCGACCGTGCTGCTCGACGCCGTCGAGCGGGCCGGCGGCGACCTCGCGTCCGCGGGCTCCGACCTCGTCAAGGGCATCGCCTCGATCAGCCAGGACATCTCCGACGCCGGCCGCCTCAGCCTTCCCGAGGACGCCGGCCCCGCGGCGGTGGGCGCCGTCGAGGCCGCGGTGGCCGAGGCACGCGCTGCCGTCGACCAGGCGCGCGACGCGCAGCGCGGCGGCGACCCCCTGGCCGCCGTGCACCGGCTCACCGCCGCGGAGGCGTCGCTGGACGCCGCCCTGGCCCCCGCACGGCAGCGCGCCGAGGCCGACGCCCGCGCGAACGCGCTGCTGCGCGACGTGCTCGGCCGCGTGGACGCCCAGGTCGCCGCCACCCAGGACTACGTGTCGACCCGGCGCGGCGCCGTCGGCCCGCAGGCGCGCACCCGGCTGGCGGAGGCCGTCCGCCTCGCCGACGAGGCCCGCCGCCTGCGGCCGCAGGACCCCGCGGCCGCGCTCGACGCCGCACGGCGCGCCGAGGGCCGCGCCCGCGCCGCCGCGGACCTCGCGCGGCAGGACACCGCGACCTGGGAGATGCGGCAGGGCGGCTCCGGCAGCGGCACGACCGGGATGGTGCTCGGCGGGATCCTGCTCGACACCGTCCTGCGGTCCTCCGGGCGCGGCTCGCGCCGGCGGCGGTCGCGCGGCATGCCCGCCGGTCTCGGCGGGTTCGGCCTCGGCGGCTCCGGGGGCGCCCGCGGCGGCCACCGCGCCGGGCGGGGCTCCCGGCGGTCCGGCGGGCGCGGGAACCGGACGGGGCGCGGCGGACGTTCCCGGGGTGGGCGGTTCTGACCACGGCGGCCCCGCCGGCCGGGACGACGTCCCCACGACGACTGTGACCAGGTGGAAGGAAGCACGAACCATGACCCAGAAGCAGAGCATCCTCGGACGGATCAGCCAGCTCGCGAAGGCGAACATCAACGCCCTGCTGGACCGGGCCGAGGACCCGCAGAAGATGCTGGACCAGCTCGTGCGCGACTACACCAACAACATCGCGGAGGCCGAGCAGGCGATCGCGCAGACGATCGGCAACCTGCGGCTCGCGGAGCAGGACTACCACGAGGACGTCGAGTCGGTGCGCGAGTGGGGCGCCAAGGCGCTCGCGGCGTCGCGCAAGGCCGACGAGTACCGCGCGGCGGGCAACTCGAGCGAGGCCGACCGGTTCGACCAGCTCACCAAGATCGCGCTGCGCAAGCAGATGGACCACGAGTCCGAGGCCAAGCAGGCGCAGCCGATGATCGAGTCGCAGCGCGCGACCGTCGAGCAGCTCAAGACGGGCCTGGCCGCGATGAAGGACAAGCTGGTCCAGCTCAAGTCGAAGCGTGACCAGCTCGTCGCCCGGCAGAAGGCCGCCGAGGCGCAGCAGACGGTGCAGGGCGCCATCGCCTCGATCAACGTCCTGGACCCCACGAGCGAGCTGTCCCGCTTCGAGGAGACGGTGCGCCGCGAGGAGGCGCTCGCGATGGGCCAGGCCGAGATCGCCGCGTCGTCGCTCGAGTCGCAGTTCGCCGAGCTCGAGTCGGCGGGCGAGGAGCTCGAGCTCGAGGCCCGGCTCGCCGCGCTGAAGTCCGGCAACGCCCCCGCCCCCCAGATCGCCCCGTCCTCCGACGAGGCCTGACCGCCGCGAGGCGGCGCGCTCGCCCCGGCCAGCGGGGAGCGCGCCCCCTCGGGCGGATACCCTGAGCCCATGACCCCCTCCTTCGCCGGCCCGACGCCGTCGGCGTCCGCTGTTCCCCCGCCGTCGTCCCCGCACGCCTCCGCACGGCGGACGTACCTGCTGGTCGACGGGGAGAACATCGACGCGACGCTCGGCATGAACGTGCTGAACCGGCGTCCCAACCCGGAGGAGCGGCCCCGCTGGGACCGGATCTCCGCCTTCGCGCAGAAGCTGTGGGACCAGGACGTCGTCCCGCTGTTCTTCCTCAACGCCAGCAGCGGCCAGATGCCGATGCCGTTCATCCAGGCGCTTCTCGCCATGGGCTACCGGCCCATCCCGCTGTCGTCGTCGGGCACGGAGAAGGTCGTCGACGTCGGTATCCAGCGCACGCTGGAGGCGCTCGCCGAGCGCGACGGTGACGTGCTGCTCGCCAGCCACGACGGCGACTTCCTGCCGCAGATCACCGAGCTGCTCGGCCACGACCGCCGGGTCGGGCTGCTGGCGTTCCGCGAGTTCGTCAACGCGCAGTTCAGCCAGCTCGCCGAGCAGGGGCTGGAGATGTTCGACCTCGAGGGCGACGCCGACGCCTTCACGACGCCGCTGCCGCGCGTGCGGATCATCCCCCTCGACGAGTTCGACCCGCTGCGCTACCTCTGAGCGGCCGGGGCGGGCGGCTCGTCCGCCCCGGACCCGCCGGGCACCCGTGCCAGGCGGGACGCGGCCGAGATCCCCCACAGCGCGAGCCCGGCGCCGAGCACCACGAGGACCAGCGCGACCCACGCGAAGCCCGTGACGACCACGACGAGCGCCGCGAGCACGGCGACGACGACGCGCAGCAGGTCGGCGCGGGCCGCGACCCAGCGCGGCAGCCGTCCGTCGCGCCCGGTGGCGGTGCGCACCCAGGGGTACCGCCGGGCGGCGGTGTCGAGCCAGCGGGGGCTCCCGACGAGGAGCGCGGCGACCACGCCCCCGGCCGCGACGATGCCGACCAGCCAGAAGATGTCGTGCAGGCCGCCGGAGACGGTGTCGAACAGCACGCCGGCGACGTGGCGGCCGTCGGGCTGGCGCGCCACGTCGACCACGAGGCCGCGCAGCTGCCCGATCAGCGCCGTCGTGAGCAGCAGGCCCGCCAGGACCCCGAGGCCGAGCTGCACGGCGCCGCGGCGGGTGCTCGGCGCGACGGCCAGGGTCGCGGCGGCGAGCAGCACCGTCACCAGGACGAGAGCGACCACGGCCCGGTCGGCGACGCGCACGGACTGCTGGACGGTGTCGAACACCTCCCGGTCCATGAGGCGCACCTGGCCGGCATCCGCCGGGATCTGCTCGCCCAGAGCCTCGGAGAGCTGGGCGCGCGCGTCGTCGGCGCGCTCGGAGATCACGTCGGGCAGGGTCACGTCCGGCAGCAGGTCACCGAACTCGCCCACCACCTCGCGCAGCGCGTCCCCGACGATCGGGAGCGTGTCGAGCATGAGCGCGTCGTCGGTGAGGTAGACGTTCGGGTAGTCGGCGACGTCGCCCCGGGCGAGGCCCATCGCGCCCGCGTGCGCCCGCTCGACGAGCAGGGGAAGCCGCTCGACGAACGCGTCCGAGTGCACGAGGCGGTCCACGATCGTCTCGACCCGCCCCTCGAGGCGGTCGACGACGACCGGTGTCAGCGCCGCGAGCGACGGCCGGTCGACGCGGTCCAGGAGGCCCTCGAGCAGCGGGCGGTCGACGTCGGCCAGCCGCCCGGCCACCGCACCGGCGACGACCTCGTCGAGCTGTTCGAGCCGGGTGGAGACCCGCGTGTCGAGGTCGAGGACGACGAGGGTCTGCTCGCTGACCGTCTCGCTCAGCGCGTCGTAGAAGGCGGGGTCGTCCAGCACGGGCTCGACGGTGGCCATGAACCGGTCGGTGTCGAGGACGGTGCGGTGCGCCCACAGGGCCACCGAGGACCCGACGAACAGGAGGGTGGTGACCACCACGAGCACCCCCGCGACCCAGCGGCGCACCAGGTGCCGCCGGGGCCGGGCGGCGCTCCCCGCGCCCCGCGGCGCCTCTCCCTGCGTGCCCTGTGCCTGTGCCACGCGCGACGTCCTCCCTGCGTACCCGACGAGCACCGCGGATCCGCGGACGCTGCCGAGTGTAGGGAGGCGGGGGGCGTCGCGCCCGGCGAGCGGGGGCGGACGTCCAGGGAACGTCCGAGGCTTCTCCCAGGCGCCTCTCAGGCCTGCGTCCCACACTGGACGACATGAGCACACCAGAGGCACGTCTCGTCGTGGTCGACGACGAGCCCAACATCCGTGAGCTGCTGTCCACCTCCCTGCGGTTCGCGGGGTTCGAGGTGCACGCGGCGGCCGACGGCAACGGTGCCCTGCAGCTGGTGCGCGACACCGAGCCGGACCTGGTGGTGCTCGACGTCATGCTGCCGGACATGGACGGCTTCACCGTCACGCGGCGCATGCGGTCCACCGGCCGGCACACGCCCGTGCTCTTCCTCACCGCGCGGGACGACACGCAGGACAAGATCCAGGGGCTCACGGTCGGCGGCGACGACTACGTCACCAAGCCGTTCAGCCTCGAGGAGGTGGTCGCACGCATCCGGGCCGTGCTGCGTCGCACGCACGCCGGGGAGCCCGAGGACGAAGCCGTGCTGCACGTCGGCGACCTGGAGCTCGACGAGGACTCGCACGAGGTGCGGCGCGCCGGGGTCGAGATCGACCTGTCCCCCACCGAGTTCAAGCTGCTGCGGTACCTCATGCTCAACGCCGGCCGCGTGCTGTCGAAGTCGCAGATCCTCGACCACGTGTGGCAGTACGACTGGGGCGGGGACGCGAACATCGTCGAGTCGTACATCTCCTACCTGCGGCGCAAGCTCGACAACCTCGTCGTCACGGGGCCGGACGGGGACGACGTGACGCTGCCCGCCATGATCCACACGAAGCGTGGCGTGGGCTACCTGCTGCGGGCACCGCAGACGCCGCGATGACGACGCCCTCGCCGCCCGCCGCACCGCGCCGCTGGGGCCTGCTGGAGCGGGTCCCGCTGCGCACGCGCCTGGTGACGATCACGGTGCTGCTCCTGACGGCGGGCCTGATCCTGGCGACGATCGTGACCCGCACGGTGGTGTCGGACTACCTGGTAGAACAGGTGGACCAGCAGCTGAAGCGGTCCGCGACGGAGGTCGCGAAGGTCACGCTCCAGCAGCCGGACTCCCCGTCGCCGCGGGTGCCCACGGACTACGCCGTGACGATCCGCGACACCGAGGGCGTCGGCGACACGATCGGATGGCCCCAGACGATCGCGCGCTTCGGAACCCCGGCCATTCCTGCCGAGACGCTGAGCGAGGTCGCCGACCGCCAGGGCGAACCCTTCACCGTCGACGCGACCGGCGGCGAGACGCCGAGCTCGTGGCGCGTCGTGCCGTCCATCTACTCGGTCGACGGCCAGGTGGAGGGCGAGGTGTACGTCGCGCTGCCGCTGAGCGACGTGGAGCAGACCGTCTCGTTCCTCACCCGGTCGCTGCTGGTCTCCGGCCTGGGCATCGTGCTGCTCGGCGGCGGGACGGCGCTGCTGCTGGTGCACCGCTCGCTGCGGCCGCTGCGGCGCATCGAGACGACGGCGGCCGCCATCGCGGGCGGTGACCTCTCCCAGCGCGTCCCCGAGCGTCCGCCGTCGACCGAGGTGGGGTCGCTCTCCGCGTCCCTCAACACGATGCTCGCGCACATCGAGCGGGCGTTCGCCGCGCAGGAGGAGTCCGAGCAGCGGATGCGCCGGTTCGTCTCCGACGCGAGCCACGAGCTGCGCACGCCGCTCGCGACGGTCAAGGGGTACGGCGAGCTGTACCGGATGGGCGCGCTCGACACGAGCGACAAGGTCGACGACACGATGGGCCGCATCGAGGACTCCGCCCGCCGGATGAGCACCCTGGTGGGCGACCTGCTCGTGCTCGCGCGCCTCGACGAGGGCCGCCCCCTGCGCCGCGACCCCGTGGACCTGGTGGCGATGACCCACGACGCCGCCCAGGACCTGCACGCGCTCGACCCGGAGCGCGCCGTCGCGGTCACCGGGCTGGACGGCACCGACGTGCCGTCGTCCCTCACCGTGACGGGCGACCAGGACCGGCTGCGCCAGGTCCTGACGAACCTGGTCGGGAACGTGGCGCGGCACACTCCGGCGGGGTCCCCGGCCGAGCTCGCCGTGGGCGCGGCCGACGGGCAGGCCGTCGTCGAGGTCCGCGACCACGGCGCGGGGATCACCCCTGAGCAGGCCGAGCGGGTCTTCGAGCGCTTCTACCGGGCCGACTCGTCTCGCAACCGCTCGTCCGGCGGGTCCGGGCTCGGGATGGCGATCGTGGCCGCCATCGTGGGCGCCCACACGGGCCACGTCTCGGTCCGCGAGACCCCGGGCGGGGGGCTTACCGTCCAGGTGAGGCTGCCTGCCGACTGACGGGCGTCATCCCTGGTCGTCGCCGTCGCGGGCCGTCCGGAGGAGATGTCGGCGGACGGTCGTAATCTGGCTTGAGGTAGGGCAGAATGCAGCGGCCGACCCAGTCCGACGACCGAAGGCCTGATTGCCATGGGCGTGATCGACGCCGACGCACCCGCGTGGTTCCTCTCTGCCTTCCTCCGGGCCGCGCACGGTGCCGGGGCGACCGCCGACGACGCGGCGCTGCGGGCCGTCGGGGAGGACCTCGTGGCGCGCTGGACCGCGCCGGACCGCCGGTTCCACAACCTGCGGCACCTCGCCGACGTGCTGCACCGGGTGGACGAGCTCGCGGAGGAGACCCACGAGCCCGACGTGGTGCGCCTGGCGGCCTGGTACCACGGCGCGGTGTTCGACGCCGACCGCAAGGTCGCGTACGCCACGCAGGGCGGGGAGCAGACCACCGTCAGCGCGGAGCTCGCCCGGACCCAGCTGAACGGGCTCGGGATCCCGGCGGCCAGGGCGGAGCGGGTGGCACGGCTGGTGGACTCGGTGGCCCGGCACAAGCCGATCGCCGGCGACGTCGACTCCGCGGTGCTCAACGACGCCGACCTGGGCATGCTGGCCTCCGAGCCGCAGCGCTACCGCGAGTACACCGCGGACGTCCGTGCCGAGTACGCGCACATCCCCCTGCCCGACTACCTCGACGCCCGGATCCGGGTGCTGACCAAGCTGCTCCAGCGCCCGTCGCTGTACTGGAGCCCGCTCGGGTCGGCGTGGGAGGAGCCGGCACGGCAGAACGTCGACGCCGAGCTGCACCGGCTGCTCAAGGAACGCCGGAAGCTCGCCGACCAGACGCCTTCCGGCCCGGAGCGTCGCCCGGAGGACTGAGCCGGGCCGCGACGCGGGGCCCGCCCCGCCGCCGTCCACAGGGTTGTCCACAGGCCCGGCGGCCGCCCGCCCTCGGTCGTCCTGCGCCGCCTAGCGTCGTCGTCGGCATCCCGGCCACGGGAGACGACGACGAAGGAGGGCACGTGCGGTACGAGGTCGACAGCGAGCGGGTGGCACAGGCGAGCGCGGCGGTCAGCGGGTCGGTGGGCGTGATCCGCACCGAGGTGGGCGCGATGATGCGGCACCTGCAGGACCTGCAGACGAGCTGGCACGGCAGCGCCGCGACGTCGTTCGCGGGCGTGATGGGCCAGTGGCAGGCGACGCAGACCCAGGTGGAGGCGGCGCTCGACTCGGTGACGGCGGCGCTCTCGGCGGCGTCGAGCACCTACGCGGACGCGGAGGCGCAGGCCACGCGCCTGTTCAGCACCCGCTGAGCGTCCGGAGCGAGGCGGGGACGGCGAGGGGTCGTGTCGCGAGGCTCGCGTCACGACCCCTCGTCGTCCCCGCCGGGCCGAGCGGGCGCACTTCTTGACATCGCCGGCCGACGAGGCGCATAGTCCTCACACGTGTGAGTCCCTGACACGTGTGAGGAGTGAAGATGACCGTGGGCCAGTCGCTCGACCCGTTCCCCTGCCTGCACGTGCGCCCCGAGCGCGGCTGGGTGAACGACCCCAACGGCCTGCTGCGCGTGGGCGACCGCTACCACGTGTTCTTCCAGCACAACCCGGACCGCCCGCGCCACGAGGCGATCTGCTGGGGGCACGTCAGCTCCACCGACCTGCTGCGCTGGGAGCCGGAACCGGTCGCGCTGCGGCCCCGGCCGGAGGGCCCGGACGCCGTCGGCTGCTGGAGCGGCGTCGCGACGGTGGACGACGGGGTGCCGACACTGGTCTACACGGCGATCCGCGAGACCCCGACCGGCTCGGCGGTCGTGCTCGCGCCCGCCGACGATCCGGCCGACCCGCACCTGGCCTCCTGGACGGCGGAGCCCGCGCCCGTCGAGGAGATGCCGCCCGTGGACGGCATCGACCAGGTGCGCGACCCCTTCCTGTTCCGCGCCGGCGGGCACCGCTGGGCGGTCCAGGGCGCCGGCCTGACGGACGGCACCCCGCTCGTGCTCGTCTACCTCGCCGACGACCTGCACGCGTGGGAGTACCGCGGTGTGCTGGTCGAGGGGCGCCCCGGCTCGACCGCCGCACGGGTCGCCGAGGCCGACGTCTGGGAGTGCCCGCAGCTGGTGGAGACGGGCGACGCCTGGACGCTGGTGGTCTCGCAGTGGCACCGGGACGGGCCACAGCAGCTGTGCGGGGTCGCCGCGCTCGTCGGCGACCTCGACCTGTCCGCCGTCGCCGACGGCGGTGGCCCGCGGTTCGTGCCGGCGTCGGGCGGTCCCGTCGACACGGGCCCCGACTTCTACGCCCCGCAGGTGCTCGCCGAGCCCGGCCGCGGGCTGCTGCTCGGCTGGACGTGGGAGGGCCGCGGCCAGGACGAGGTGGATGCCGCCGGGTGGGCCGGCGCGCTGACCTTCCCCCGGGAGGTGTCGCTCGACGGCGGCCGCCTCGCGAGCCGTCCCGCGCGAGAGCTGACCGGCCTGCGCCGCGACGTGCTGCACGACGGCACCGTGGCCGGCGGGCTGGACGTCGACACGCCCGCGTTCGAGGTCGAGGCCGCCACGGCCGGCCGGGTCTCGGTGTCGCTGTCGGGGCCGGACGGCGTGCGGCCGGTGTGGTCCGGCGACGTGGCGGCCGGCGGGCGGACACTCGTCGACGGCAGCGTCGTCGAGGTGTTCGCCGGGCCCGTGCCGCACACGCTGCGCGCCTACCCCGCACGGGGAGAACGCTGGCTCGTCGAGGCGGACGTGCCCGTGGCCGCCTGGCGGCTCGGGCTCCCGGACGCTCGCTGAGCACTGCGCCCGTCACCCCCGCGGGGGTGACGGGCGCGTCGGCGCTCACGGGCGTGCGGCGGTCAGCAGGGCGGCGGCGCGACCGACTCCCGTTCCACGAGGTCGCAGGGCACGAGCACCCGTTCGCGCAGAGGCGTCTCGTCCCCGGTGGCGACGGCGTCGAGCACCATCTCCGCCGCGACGGCGCCGATGCGGGCGTGCGGCAGCGCGACCGTCGTCAGCGGCGGCACCGCGCGCGACGCGATCCGCTCCTCGTCGTCGTAGCCCACCAGGGTGAGGTCCTGCGGGACGCGCAGCCCGAGCCGCGTCGCGGCGAGCGCCACCCCCAGGGCGAGGCGGTCGTTCGCGCACAGGATCGCCGTCGGACGGTCGGGGCGCTCCAGCAGGCGGGACGCCACGTGGTAGCCGGTGTCGATGTCCCACCCGACGCGCTGGACGCGCGACTCCCCCGCGACACGGGTCGACCCCGCCCCGTCGCCGAGCACCTCGGCCAGGGCGCGCTCGAAGCCCTCGACGCGCCGCGCCACGGCCGGCACCGGCGGGCGCCCGGGCGGCTCCGACCCGGCGAGGTACGTCACGTCCCGGTGCCCGGCGTCGAGGACCGCGCGGGTCGCCGCGTGCTGGCCGCCGACCTCGTCGGGCACGATGCCGGCACCGCGCTCGTCGAAGCAGTTGGCCAGCACGGTCGGCAGCTCGGCCATGGCGCCGGGGACCGTCGTGGGTCGCATCGACATCGCCGCGTACACGAAGGCGTCCACCTGCCGCGCCCGGAGCAGCCGCACCGCCTCGTCCTCGCGCTCGAGGTCCGAGCCCGTGTCCATGAGGAAGAGCAGGTAGCCGCGCTCGAGGGCCGCGTCGCGGGCGCCCTGGACGAGCCGCCCCCCGAACGGCGAGGTCGCGATCTCGTCGGCGACCAGCCCGACGGTCGCGGTGCGCTGCCGGCGCAGGCTCACCGCGGACGCGTTCGGCCGGTAGCCCAGCTCGGCGGCCGCGGCGCGGACCCGCCGCTGGTTCTCCTCCGAGATGTTGCCGCCTGCTCGGCCGTTGAGCACCAGGGACACGGCGCTGCGGGAGACCCCCGCGTGCCGCGCCACGTCGGCCGACGTCACCTGCCGCTGCATCGCCCTCCTTCACCCGTCCTCACATCACACGTGTCACCCTGGCCGCAGCCTATCCACCGCCACCCGCCCGGAGCGCTGTGGGTACGAAGATGGCGTGGTCTCGGGGCCGAGACCACGCCATCTTCGTACCCACAGCACGGGGGGGTGACGACGGCGGCCCGCCGCTCCCCGAGGGAGCGACGGGCCGTCGTCAGCGCTGGCGCGCGGGTCCTGATCCGTGGATCAGAAGCCCATGTCGCCCATGCCGCCGGTCGGGTCGCCGGCCGGGGCCGCCGGGGGCTCCGGCTTGTCGGCGACGACCGCCTCGGTGGTGAGGAAGAGCGCCGCGATGGAGGCGGCGTTCTGCAGCGCGGAGCGCGTGACCTTGACCGGGTCGTTGACGCCGGCGGCGAGCAGGTCCTCGTACTCACCGGTCGCGGCGTTCAGGCCCTCGCCGGCGGGGAGGTTCTTGACCTTCTCCGCCACGACGCCGCCCTCGAGGCCGGCGTTGATCGCGATCTGCTTGAGCGGGGACGAGATCGCCGAGGCGACGATCTGCGCACCGGTCGCCTCGTCACCGTCGAGCTCGAGCTTCGGGAACGCGGCGGCACCGGCCTGCAGCAGCGCGACGCCACCACCGGCGACGATGCCCTCCTCGACGGCAGCCTTGGCGTTGCGCACGGCGTCCTCGATGCGGTGCTTGCGCTCCTTGAGCTCCACCTCGGTGGCCGCGCCGGCCTTGATGACGGCCACGCCGCCGGCCAGCTTGGCGAGGCGCTCCTGCAGCTTCTCGCGGTCGTAGTCCGAGTCCGAGTTGTCGATCTCGCCGCGGATCTGCTTGACGCGACCCTCGATGAGGTCGGCGTCGCCGGCACCCTCGACGATCGTGGTCTCGTCCTTGGTGACGACGACCTTGCGGGCGGTGCCCAGCTCCTCGAGCGTGGCGTTCTCCAGCTTGAGGCCGACGGTCTCGGTGATGACCTGGCCACCGGTGAGGATCGCGATGTCCTGCAGCATGGCCTTGCGGCGGTCGCCGAAGCCCGGGGCCTTGACGGCGACGGACTTGAAGGTGCCGCGGATCTTGTTCAGCGCCAGGGTGGCCAGGGCCTCGCCCTCGACGTCCTCGGCGATGATGAGCAGCGGGCGACCGGCCTTCATGACCTGGTCGAGCAGCGGCAGCAGGTCCTTGACGTTCGAGATCTTGGACTCGACGATCAGGACGTACGGGTCCTCGAGCACGGCCTCCTGGCGCTCCTCGTCGGTGACGAAGTAGCGGGCGAGGAAGCCCTTGTCGAAGCGCATGCCCTCGGTGAGCTCGAGCTCCAGGCCGAAGGAGTTGGACTCCTCGACCGTGACGACGCCCTCCTTGCCGACCTTGTCCAGCGCCTCGGCGATGAGCTCGCCGATCGCGGGGTCGCCCGCGGAGATGCCGGCCGTGGCGGCGATCTGCTCCTTGGTCTCGACCTCCTTGGCGGCGTTGAGCAGCTGCTCGGTGACCGACTCGACGGCCTTCTCGATGCCGCGCTTGACGGCGATCGGGTTGGCGCCGGCGGCGACGACGCGCAGGCCCTCGCGCACGAGCGCCTGGGCGAGCACGGTCGCGGTGGTGGTGCCGTCACCCGCGACGTCGTCCGTCTTCTTGGCGACCTCCTTGACGAGCTCCGCGCCGATCTTCTCGTACGGGTCGTCGAGCTCGATCTCCTTGGCGATGGAGACACCGTCGTTGGTGATCGTGGGGGCGCCCCACTTCTTGTCCAGGACGACGTTGCGGCCCTTGGGGCCGAGCGTGACCTTGACGGTGTCGGCGAGCTGGTTGAGCCCGCGCTCCATGCTCCGACGAGCTTCCTCGTCGAACGCGATGATCTTGGCCATGGGGACTGATCCTCCGCTGGTGGCTGTCAGTGGCCGGCCGGTGCCCGCGACGGACGACCCGCCCGAGCGGCGTTCAGGTCACGCACGCGCGGGGGGCCTCACCTGTCGACCCGAGTACTTCCACGCCCGACCGTCGCGCCCGCCGCCCGAGGGCGACTGTCACTCGACGGTCGAGAGTGCTAAGCCATTATTGGCACTCTCGGCATGAGAGTGCAAGACGTTCGCCCACGGCGTGACCGCGCCCCGGGCGGCCCGGGGCGGGGGCGGGCGATGAGGGCCCCACGACACGAGGGCGGGCCGGTCCGGGGACGACGAAGGCCGGTGCCGCGACGCGTCCGCGCGTCACCGGCACCGGCCTCCCACCGGACCCTCAGAGGGGACGGACCTGCTCCGCCTGCGGCCCCTTCTGCCCCTGCCCGACCTCGAACTCGACCTGCTGACCCTCGTCGAGGGTGCGGTACCCGTCGGACTGGATGGCGCTGTAGTGGACGAACAGGTCCTGGCCGCCCGCGACCGGGGTGATGAACCCGTACCCCTTCTCCGCGTTGAACCACTTGACGGTGCCCTGGGCCATGTACCTCTCCTTGTGCATCTTCGCCCGCAGGGCCGGCGCCCTACGGTGCCGCGAGCCTAGTGGCGCGCGTCGCACCGAGGGAAGGACTTGTGTCCGGAGTGTCGGATATGACCGTTCCGTTGCTCATTCCTCGGGACGGCCGGGAATCACTCGGCGACGGCAAGCTCTTCGTTGACGACGACGATCACGTCGCCGTCCCCGAGCGCCTGCTCGGAGGTCTCCTCGGCCGGGACGCCCAGGATCGCCGCCACCGCCGCCGCCGTGTCCTCGCGGCCCGCCACGTACCAGACGACGTTCGCCGTCTGGCCCGAGTCGTCCGGGTAGTTGTCGGCCTGCACCGTCGTGAAGCCCTGCGCCTCGAGAGCCTCGGCGCCGCGGCCGGCCTCGCCGCTGGGCCCGCCGTCGTTCAGCACGCGCACGTACGCGCTGGTGTCGGCGGCGTCCACGAGCGCGGCGACGTCCTGGGACGGCTCCTCGCTCGCGTCGTCGGACGGCTCCTCGCTCGACTCCTCGGACGGTTCGTCCGCGGGCTCCTCGGAGGTCTCGTCGGACGCGCCCTCGTCGGTCGCCCCGTCGGTGGCCTCGTCACCCGAGCCGGAGCCCTCGTCGCCGGCCGCCGCGCCGCCGCTCTGCTCCGCGGCGGGGGGCGTGGAAGGCTCTCCGTCCCGCGACAGGAAGGTCACCGCTCCGACGGCGACACCACCGCAGATCACGATCACCAGGAGGAACGGCCACACCGAGCTCCACCCGCTGCGCGGCTCGCGATGCACGCCGACCGGCGTGCCCTCGGGCCCGCGGACGTCGAACTCGTCTGGCGGGTAGGAGTAATGGCTCTTGCTCACGGCGGACAGGGTAGCCGCTCTGCCTGCCGCGAAGTCCAGGCCCTCTCCAACCGGGGCCGGAAATCAGCCCTGTCCGGACGCCCTGTCGTCGGACAGGCGCCGCGCCGACCGGGCGCGCTGACGGCTCGACCGCATCCGTCGCAGCCGCTTGACCAGCATCGGGTCGTGCTCGAGCGCCGCCGGGGAGTCGAGCAGCGCGTTGAGCACCTGGTAGTAACGCGTCGCGGACATGTCGAACAGCTCACGGACCGCCTGCTCCTTGGCGCCCGCGTACTTCCACCACTGGCGCTCGAAGGCGAGGATCTCGCGGTCCCTGTCCGAGAGCTCGCCCGCCCCGTCGCCCGCGGCAGGCGCGTCCGTCGTCGTGCCGGACGCCGACTCGGGGTCCGGCTGGACCTCCTGGACCAGCATCTCGCTCATGACGTCCCAGTATGCGCGACCCACCGCCCAGGACCGACGACGCCGCCGGGCGTGCCGCAAGTCCGGCGGGTCGGTGCGCTAGCGTCGCGGACGTGGACACGACGACGGCCGGCCCGAGCACCCGCCCACCCCTCGAGACGGTGATGGCGCCCGACTGGGCGGCCGCGCTGTCCCACGTCGAGCCGCAGATCCACGCGATGGGCGACTTCCTGCGCGCGGAGGTCGCCGCCGGCCGCACCTACCTGCCCGACGGGCAGAACGTCTTCGCCGCCTTCCGCCGGCCGCTCGCGGACGTCCGGGTGCTCGTCGTCGGCCAGGACCCGTACCCCACCCCGGGCCACCCCATGGGTATGTCCTTCTCCGTGCAGCCGCAGGTGCGGCCGCTGCCGAAGTCGCTCGTCAACATCTTCACCGAGCTCGCCGAGGACGTCGGCGCCCCGCCGCCGACCACCGGGGACCTGTCCCCGTGGGCCGACCAGGGCGTCATGCTGCTCAACCGGGTCCTCACGGTCCGCCCCGGCGCGCCCGCCTCGCACCGGGGCAAGGGCTGGGAGCAGGTCACCGAGGCCGCCATCAAGGCGCTGGTGGCGCGCGGCGGCCCGCTGGTCGCGATCCTATGGGGCCGCGACGCGTCGTCGCTCAAGCCGTGGCTCGGCGACGTGCCCTGCGTGGAGAGCCCCCACCCCAGTCCGCTGTCCGCGTACCGCGGCTTCTTCGGCTCGCGCCCGTTCTCCCGGGTGAACGCGCTGCTCGAGCAACAGGGCGCGGCCCCGGTCGACTGGCACCTGCCCTGACCTCTCGTCGCCCCGAGCAACCCCCGCCGCGGCGGGGGCACAATGACGAGGTGACCACGCAGGCACCCGCAGAGCACCCCGACGGCACCACTCCCACGGCCCCGCGCTGGACGCGGTACGTCGCCATCGGCGACTCCTTCACCGAGGGCCTCTGGGACCCTTACCCGCTCGACGACGGGACCCCCGCGCCCGCCGGCACCGAGTCCACCGCGACGCAGCGCGGGTGGGCCGACCGCCTCGCCGACGCCCTGTCCGCCCGACGCACCGCCGCCGGCGCGGCGCCGCTGCAATACGCGAACCTCGCCATCCGCGGCCGCCTGCTGCACCACATCCTCGACGAGCAGGTCGACGTCGCCCTGGCGGCGAAGCCCGACCTGATCTCCCTCGTCGGCGGCGGCAACGACATCCTGCGGCCGCAGGCCGACATCGACGTGCTCTCCGCCGAGCTCGAAGGGGCCGTGGCGACGATCCGAGCCGCGGGCACCGACGTGCTGATGGGCACGGGATTCAAGGCCGACGGGGCGCTGAGCTGGACGCGCGGCCGCGTCGGCCAGTACAACGCGAACATCTGGACGATCGCCCGGCGCCACGGGGCCCACGTGCTCGACCTGTGGGGCCTGGATCCGCTGTTCGACCTGCGCATGTGGTCGGACGACCGGATCCACCTGACGCCGGAGGGACACCGCCGCGTGGCCGACGCCGCCCTGGTCGGCCTGGGCCTCGCGCCCGAGGACGACACGTACGGCACCCCCCTCGACCCGACGCCGCCGCTGGCGCTCGTCGAGCGCGCGAAGGCGAACACCAAGTGGGCCCGCACGCACGTGGTGCCGTGGGTCCAGCGCCGGATCAGGCACGTCTCCAGCGGGGACGGGCTCTCCCCCAAATGGCCGACGCCGATCGCCTGGCCGCCGTCGGACCGCACGGACTGAGCCGTCGGTCGGGATGGAGCCGCCTGCCGGATTCGAACCGGCGACCGTTCGCTTACAAGGCGAGTGCTCTACCAGCTGAGCTAAGGCGGCGGAAGCGCGGCCCAGCCTACCCGGTCACCTGCGGTGCCGGGCGGCCGGGCCGCGCTCCGGTGCGGGAGGGCGGGCTCAGCCCTCGGATCCGCCGGTGACGGCGTCCAGTGCGCTACGTGTTGCACATCACGAGGTGGCTTGTAGTGTAACGATTCACAGGGGGCAACCACCTCGTGAAGGAGTAGTAAATGGTGCACGCACGACAGCGGATCGCAATACTCACCGCCGTATTCATACTGTCCCTCGGGTTTATCGCCATCGCACCGACCGCAACGGCCCCTTCTGCCGAGGCCAAGAACGTCTGTGGCCAAGCAGATTTCCAGCGCGACGGGCTATACAACGGGTACATCACCCACTCGTGCGATGGCGGCACTACTGTCACATACAAGATCAGCTGCGTAGGACCAGACGTACAGTACACGCACTACTTTGGACCTGCTGGCGAGTCCACGCGTTTTCGAGTCTCATGCGGGCAAGCAAATCCGATCATCGGCCTGAGCACCTACGTGTTTGTGTGACTGGAGAAGATATGAAGACGATCAGAATCGCACTGGCCGGACTCTTCGCATTGGGGACCCTGGCTGTAGCCCAACCAGCAAATGCGGCATCTCTATCGTGCGGCCCCGCGGCACTTGACAACTTCAACGGGCAGGATTACGTGGTCCACTCGTGCTCCGGAAGCGGCACGGTGCGCTACACAGTCAAGTGCACTCCTGGAACTGACGCCATATTCTCCAAGAAGTGGACGGCGCCTGGCGGCAGCCAACTCTTTCCGTTCAGTTGCGGATGGGGAGCAATCATTGGACCTGTTTCCTACGAGGTCATCGGCTAGCTGCTGAAGCGAATCAGGGCACGGGACCCTTCGGCCTCCCACTTTGGGAGCTTACCGAAGCGTTCCGTGCCCTGATCTGCGACCCACGGCATTCAAGAGTCTTCTCTAACCTAACCCTCTGAAGATGCTGCTGCTACGGTATCTGCGAGCGCCCCGGGTTCACTCCACGTCTGGATGCCGATCACTTCTCCGTCGACCAACACGTAGGGCGTCCCGAACCGATCAACCGAGTCGGATATTTCCTTCGTTGCGGAGTACACATACTGGCCGAACGTCGTTCGGGCAGTGCCGTCAGCGATGGCGTCGGCGATGCTCGAGTCCGCGCCGGCCTCCTCCGCGTACGACGCGAGCTGCTCGTCCGTCAGGCCCTCGGAGTTCTCCGCCGGCTGGTTCGCGAAGAGCAAGGCGTTGTACTCGGCGAAGGCCTCCGGCGCCTGGTCCGCGACGTACGCCGACGCCGCGGCCGAGCGCGTGGAGTACTCCGTGCCCTGGGACAGGCGGTCCAGGATCGTCACCGGGTGGTAGACGACCGTGGCGTCGCCGTCGTCGATCATCGTGTCGATGTCGGCGGCGTTGATCTGCTCGAACTGTCCGCAGACGGGGCACATGTAGTCGAGGTAGACGTCGACCACGGGGGCGCCCTCGTTCGTGGAGCCCGCCACCCGGTCGGCGCCGACGGGGATGCCGCCGTCGTCCTGCGCGGTCGCCGGCATCGAGACCTCGGACAGCGGGACCTCGTCGACGGTCTTCTTCTCGCCCTCGCGCAGGATGAACCAGACGACGACGGCGAGCGCCACCAGCGCGGCCGCGAGGACGCTCAGCGTGATGATCCGGTTGCGCTTGTCGCGCTGCTGCTCCTTCTCGCGCAGGGCGAGGGCCTCGGCGCGCGCGGCCTCACGGCGCTGCGCCTTGGTCATGTTCGGGTTCTTCGTCGACATCGTGTCCTCGGGGATCCCTTCGGGCAGGTGCGTGACGGCGGCCCGCGGGCCGCGTCGAGCAGGAGCAGGGCGGTCCCCAGCGTACCCGCGCTACAGCACCTCGGGTGGCCCCTCGAGCGGCCACCAGGTGATCGTCGGGGCGGCGTCCAGGAGCGGCGCAGCCAGCGCCCCGGTGACGACCAGGCACACCACCACGAACGCCAGGGCGCCCCACCTGCCGGGCGCCACGCGGGCGAGGAGCGCCCGGCCGCCCTCGCGCGCCGTGCGTCCGGCCGGGCCGAACCAGGTGGCGGCCAGGGCGATGACCATCGCCAGGGCGAGGAGCGCGTTGAAGACGATGTCCTCGTTCATCCCGCCGACGGACCTGGCCTCGATGTCCGTGCGCGGCACGACGATGAGGTGCCCCGCGCCGAACAGCCACCAGCTCGCGAGCACGGCCAGCCCGGCGGCGCACGCGCCCACCAGGGCGGCCGGGATGACGCCGAGCGCCCCCACGAGCGCGTGCCACGGGAAGAGCAGGGTGGCGACGACGCCGTCCGACCCGCGCACCCCGCGGCGCTCACGCCGGCGGTGCAGCGCGTCGCCCGACGTGGCGACCATGCGGCACACGACGACGATCACCAGGAGCACACCGAACGCGATGAGCGGCCGCGTCGCCGCGAGCGCGACGAGGGGCAGGGCGAGGGCGAACGCGGAGCCGGGGCGCCGCGGGTGCTCCGGCCGCACGTACGGCTCGGGGGCCCGGGGCTCGGCGGGCAGCTCCTGGACGAGCTCCTCGTACCCCTTGTAGCGCACGTCGCCGACGGGGAGCGCGCGGGTGCCCCCGTCCTGCGCCGCGAGGCGGTCCCGCTCGAGCGCGGTCATGGTCTGGGTCGGGTCGCCGGGGTCGCCGGGGTCGACGGCGGGGGTCGCGCCGGTGGCCGGCGCGTAGCTCGCCGGGGGCGGCGGGGGCGGGGGCGGGACGGCCGCCGCGCCGGCCGCGGCCGCGCCGCCGACCGCCTGCGTCGGCAGCCCCACCCGCTGCGTCTCGTCGCCCTGGACGATCCGCTGGGTCGCGTCCGCGTCCGCCGGCGGGCCCTCGGCCGACGCGGCGAGCGCGTCGTCGAGGTCGCGGCGCATCGCCCGGACCACGTCCGTGGGCCCCCAGCGCACGCCCGGGTCCGCCTGCAGCGCGCCCGCGAGCGCCCGCGCGGTGCGCGACGGGAGGCCGACGAGGTCCGCCCTCCCCTCGCGGGAACGGCGCAGGACGAGCTCGGTGGGCCGCACGCCGAACGGTGAGCGGCCGGTGGCCGCGAACGCGAGCAGCGCGGCCCAGCTCCACCAGTCGGTGTGCTCGGCGGGGTCGCCACCGTCGAGCAGGTCGGGCGCGATGTAGCCGGGGGTCCCCATGACGAACCCGGTCGAGGTGGTGCGGGCGTCCCCCGGGCCCTGGGCGATGCCGAAGTCGATGAGGACGGGGCCGGCCGCCGTGACCATGACGTTGGAGGGCTTGAGGTCGCGGTGCACGACGCCGGCGGCGTGCACGGCCTCGAGCGCGTCGGCGAGCTGGTCGGCCAGGGAGAACAGGTCGGCGGCGTCGAGCGGGCCGCGCGCGTCGACCTCGTCCTCGAGCGTCACGCCGTCGACGAGCTCGGTGACGACGAAGGCATAGGGGCCGTCGAGCTCGGCGTCGAGGACCTGGGCGACCGCCGGGTGGCGCAGCCGCTGCAGGGCGGCGGCCTCGCGCCGCAGCCGTTCCCGGCCCGCCGGGTCCGCGTCCACGTGCGCGTGCAGCACCTTGAGCGCGACGGCGTGCCCGCCGCCGTCGACGGCCTCGTAGACCGCTCCCATGGCGCCGCGACCCAGGGCGCGCACCACGGTGTACCCACCGACCTCGGCGCCTGCCGGAAGGCCGGCGTCCTGCCCCGAGCCCGGGACCCGCACCGTGTCGACCTCTCCCATGGGCTCACCGTAGCGGCCGTAGCACGGTGCGGCGCGCCGTGCGAGCGCGGGTGCCGACACGCGTCGCTACAGTGGCGCCAAGAGCGACCTCGCTACCCTGTCCAGGGAAGACGTTGTTCAAAGACTCGTGGAGAGGGCTCCGTTGTCTGGTCAAGGATCGTCAAAGAAATCTGACAGTTCGCCCGGCTACGACCTCGTCGTGGTCGCGAACAGGTTGCCCGTCGATGTCACGGTCGACGCCTCGGGAGGGGTGTCGTGGCAGCGGTCGCCCGGTGGCCTCGTCACCGCCCTCGAGCCCGTGATGCGCGAGGCCGACGGCGCGTGGGTCGGGTGGTCCGGTGCACCCGACCTCGAGCACGAGCCGTTCGAGGCGGACGAGATGCTCCTCGTGCCGGTCACGCTCAGCCGCGCCGAGATCGAGGGCTACTACGAGGGGTTCGCCAACGACACGCTGTGGCCGCTCTACCACGACGTGATCTCCCCGCCCGCGTACCACCGGCAGTGGTGGGACGCCTACCGCCGGGTCAACCAGCGGTTCGCCGAGGCCGCCGCGGCACAGGCGGCCGAGGGCGCGGTCGTGTGGGTGCACGACTACCAGCTCCAGCTGGTGCCGCGGATGCTGCGCGACCTGCGGCCCGACCTGCGCATCGGCTTCTTCGAGCACATCCCGTTCCCCGCGGTGGAGCTGTTCCAGCAGCTGCCGTGGCGGCACCAGATCGTCGAGGGCCTGCTCGGGGCCGACCTCATCGGGTTCCAGCGCGGCGGCGACGCGTCCAACTTCGTGCGGTCGGTGCGCCGGCTGACGAAGCACACGACGCGCGGCCCGATCATCACGGTCAACGACGAGGACGGCCGCCCGGGCCGGCACGTGCGCGCGGCGGCGTTCCCGATCTCCATCGACTCGGCGCACTTCGACCGGCTCGCCCGGTCCCCGGAGGTGCAGGCCCGCGCGAAGGAGATCCGTGCGGACCTCGGCGACCCCGAGGTGATGATGCTCGGCGTCGACCGGCTCGACTACACCAAGGGGATCCGGCACCGCATCAAGGCGTACGGCGAGCTGCTGCAGGACGGCCGGCTCGACGTCGGCCACTGCACGCTCGTGCAGGTCGCCAGCCCCAGCCGCGAGAACGTGGAGGCGTACCAGGAGCTGCGCGAGCACGTCGAGGTGCTCGTCGGGCGGATCAACGGCGAGTTCGGGGAGCTCGGCCACTCGGCCATCCACTACCTGCACCACTCGTACCCGCCCGCGGAGATGGCGGCCCTGTACCTCGCGGCCGACGTCATGCTGGTCACCTCGCTGCGCGACGGCATGAACCTCGTGGCCAAGGAGTACGTCGCCGCCCGGTCGGACGAGCGGGGGGTGCTCGTGCTCTCCGAGTTCACCGGCGCCGCCGACGAGCTCGCCCCGGGGCCGCTGCTGTGCAACCCGCACGACATCGACGGGATGAAGGACATCATCGTGGCGGCCGCCCACATGGACCCCAAGGAGCAGCGCCGGCGCATGCGGCGGCTGCGGCGCAAGGTCGTGGCGGACGACGTCGCGAAGTGGTCGCAGAGCTTCCTCGGCGTCCTGACGGCGATGCCGCCGCGGACGAGCCACGTGTGACCGGGCGGCCCTCGACGGGACCGGCCTCCGGCGGCCACCATGTCCGGGGCCGCGCCGTCCCCGGCCGCGTGCCCGAGCGGCGCCGGCCGGGCGCTGAGCCGGGTGGCCCGCCGCGCGCCGGCGCGACGGTGCCCGGCGCCCCGAACGACGACCTGTGAACGAGGAGCCAGTGAACGACCGACCCACAACCCGCCGCGGTCCCACCGCGGCACCGCCGACGACGTCCGACGCGCTGCGCGCCTTCGCCGGCCCCGCCGCACCGCGCGCACCGCGGTGCGCGCGGCTCGTCGCGCTCGACTACGACGGCACCCTCGCACCCCTCGTCGACGACCCGCTCGCCGCGGTCATGACCCCGGCGGCGCGCGCCGCCGTGGACCGCCTGGCCGCCCTGACCTCCCGGGCGGGCGGCGACGTGCTGCGCCTCGCCCTCGTGTCGGGACGGAACCTCACCGACCTCGCCGGCCGCGCCGGCGTGCCGCCGGGGACCTACCTGGTCGGCAGCCATGGTGCCGAGACCGGCCGGATGACGGCGGACGGCGTGGACGCGGTCCCGCTGCACCTCACCCCGGAGCAGGCGCAGACGCTCGAGCGGCTGCGCGAGGGCATGCAGGACGCCGTCGACGGACGCCGGGGGACGTGGGTGCAGGACAAGCCGAGCGCCGCCGTCCTGCACACCCGGCTGGCCGGCGCCGACGACGCGCGCGCCGCGGCCGCGGACGTCGACGACCTGGCGCACCGTCTGGGGCTGCACGCCATGCACGGCAAGGACGTCGTGGAGGTCGCCGTCGTGCCCACGTCCAAGGGCCTCGCCGTCGAGGCGCTGCGCGACGCGCTGACGGACCGCTCCGACGTGCCCGCGCTCGTGCTCTACGCCGGGGACGACACCACCGACGAGGCGGCGTTCGGCGTGCTCGGCCCCGACGACCTGGGGATCAAGGTGGGGCCCGGCCCCACGGTCGCCGCGCACCGGGTCGAGGACGCCGACGCCCTGGCCGAGGCGCTCGAGCGGCTCGCCGACGCCCTGGAACGGCAGGTCCCGCCCGGCCCGCCGACGCCCGGGTCGGCGCCGTGACGCCGGCCTGACCGCGCTCTGACCGTGCCCTGACCAGCGCGATGACATGACCCACGTCACAGGCATGTACGATCGACCCGCACGCTCCGGCGAGGCTCACGGCGACGTGAGGCGCACCGGACGCGCACGACAACAGAATGTGTCACCGCCGACACGCCAGTCGTGGAAGCAACGGCACCCGTCTACAACGGATCGTCCGGCACGTACCTGCCGGTGGAGGGAACCAACATGGCCACGGTCACTTTCGACCACGCGACGCGCATCTACCCGGGCACCGAGCGCCCCGCCGTCGACCAGCTCAACCTGCACGTCGAGGACGGCGAGTTCCTCGTCCTCGTCGGCCCGTCGGGCTGCGGCAAGTCCACCTCGCTGCGCATGCTCGCCGGTCTCGAGGACGTCAACGGCGGGCACATCTTCATCGGCGACCGCGACGTCACGGACGTCCAGCCGAAGGACCGCGACATCGCGATGGTCTTCCAGAACTACGCCCTGTACCCCCACATGTCGGTGGCGGACAACATGGGCTTCGCGCTGAAGATCGCCGGCACCCCGAAGGCCGAGATCCGCCAGCGCGTCGAGGAGGCCGCGAAGATCCTCGACCTCACCGAGTACCTCGACCGCAAGCCGAAGGCCCTCTCCGGCGGTCAGCGTCAGCGTGTCGCCATGGGCCGTGCGATCGTCCGCCAGCCGCGCGTGTTCCTCATGGACGAGCCGCTGTCGAACCTCGACGCCAAGCTCCGCGTGCAGACCCGTACGCAGATCGCGTCGCTGCAGCGCCGCCTCGGCGTCACGACCGTCTACGTGACGCACGACCAGACCGAGGCGCTCACCATGGGTGACCGCATCGCCGTGCTCAAGGGCGGCCTGCTCCAGCAGGTCGGCACCCCGCGCGAGATGTACGACACCCCGGCGAACGTCTTCGTCGCGGGCTTCATCGGCTCGCCGGCGATGAACATCGCCACGTTCAACGTGGAGGGCGGCGAGGCCCACGTGGGCGCCGCCCGCCTGCCGCTCAAGCGCGAGGCGCTCGACCAGCTCACCGACGCCGACGAGGGCAAGATCGTCGTCGGCTTCCGCCCGGAGGCCCTGAACCGCGTCTCGGAGAACGAGGTGGGCGCCATGCCCGTCGCGGTGGACCTCGTCGAGGAGCTCGGCTCCGACGCGTTCGTCTACGGCACCCTCGTGGGCCCGGCGGCGTCGGAGGCCCACGTGCAGTCCGGCGCCGGCGAGAACCACGTGATCGTGCGCATCGACCCGCGCGACGTCCCCATGAAGGGCGACACCATCCACGTGGCGATCCAGCCGGACCAGGAGCACCTGTTCTCCCCGTCCACCGGCAACCGCCTGGTCTGACCAGCAGGCTGTCGCGCGAACGACGGGCGGGTCCGGCGAGCAGCCGGGCCCGCCCGTCGTCTACGCTGACCTGCGATCCGCCGTCCCGACGACGGCGGGGACCGCGACGGGCGACGCCCGCCGCGCACGACGGACGGAGGCCACGTGGAACAGCTGCAGATCACGTCGGCCACCCCCGACTCCGCGCTGCTGGACCTGCCCTGGCGCGTCCCGCTGGCGGACTGGCCCGCGGACGTCCTCGCCGCCCTGCCGCGCGGCATCTCGCGCCACGTGGTGCGCTTCGTGCGCCTGCACGGGCGCGTGCTCGCCATCAAGGAGATCAGCGAGCAGGTCGCGTTCCGCGAGTACGGGCTGCTGCGCCAGCTGCACAAGCTGGAGATCCCGAGCGTCATGCCCCTCGGCGTCGTCACCGGGCGGGTCGACGACGACGGCGAACCGCTGGAGGCCGCGCTCGTCACCGAGCACCTGGCGTTCTCGCTGCCGTACCGGGCCGTGTTCAGCCAGGCGCTGCGGCCCGACACCGCCGCCCGGCTCATCGACGCGCTCGCCGTGCTCCTCGTGCGCCTGCACCTCGCGGGCTTCTACTGGGGCGACGTCTCCCTGTCCAACACCCTGTTCCGGCGGGACGCCCACCAGTTCGCCGCCTACCTCGTGGACGCCGAGACCGGTGACCTGCACCGCGAGCTCAGTAGCGGCCAGCGCACGTACGACGTCGACCTGGCCCGCACGAACATCATCGGCGAGCTCATGGACCTCGCCGCCGGCGAGCTGCTGGACGACGACGTCGACGAGCTCGCGATCGGGGACGCCCTGGTGTCCCGATACACCGAGCTGTGGGAGGCGCTGACCGGCGTCGAGTCGTTCGCCTCGGACGAGCGCTGGCGCGTCGCGGCCCGCATCGAGCGGCTCAACAACCTGGGGTTCGACGTCGGTGAGCTGTCGATCACCACGGACATCGACGGCACCACGGTGCGCATCCAGCCGCAGGTGGTCGACGCCGGCCACCACTCGCGCCGCCTGTTCCGCCTCACCGGCCTCGACGTGCAGGACAACCAGGCCCGGCGGCTGCTCAACGACCTCGACTCCTACCAGGCCGCGACGGACCGGCAGGAGGACGACCCGCAGCTCGTCGCGCACGACTGGCTGCAGAACGTCTACCACCCGACCATCCGCGCGGTCCCGCGCGAGCTGCGCCGCAAGCTCGAGCCGGCCCAGCTGTTCCACGAGATCCTGGACCACCGGTGGTTCATCTCGGAGCGGGCCGGCCGCGACGTGCCGATGGACGAGACGACGACGTCGTACGTCGAGAACGTGCTGCGGCACCGGCCCGACGAGAAGGCGATCCTCGGCCTCGCCCCCGGCGAGGAGGACCCGGAGCTCGACGACGACCTCGGCTCGGGCCCCGACGCCGCCCCCGAGGACGACCACTTCCACCTCTCGACCTGACCCCGCCCCGGCGCTGTGGGTACACAGTTGGCGTGGATTCCCCGGGGAATCCACGCCAAGTGTGTACCCACAGCGAGCGGCCGGGTCAGCGGCGGGCCTGGGCGACCTCGTACAGGGTGATGCCGGCGGCGACGCCGGCGTTCAGCGACTCGACGTCCGACGAGATCGGGATCGACGCGACGGCGTCGCAGGTCTCCCGCACCAGGCGGGACAGCCCCTTGCCCTCGGACCCGACGACGAGCGTCAGCGGGTCGGTGGCGAACCCCAGGTCCCGCACCTCGCTGTCCCCGCCGGCGTCGAGCCCGACGACGAACACACCCGACTTCTTCAGCTCGGCCAGGGTGCGCGACAGGTTCTTCACCTTGGCCACGGGAACGCGCGCTGCGGCACCGGCCGAGACCTTCCACGCCGAGGCCGTCACGCTCGCGGAGCGACGCTCCGGCACGATCACCCCGTGCGCGCCGAACGCGCCCGCGGAGCGCAGCACGGCGCCGAGGTTGCGCGGGTCGGTCACGCCGTCGAGCGCCACGAACAGGGGCGCCACACCAGCCTGCGCCGCGGCGTCGAGCAGGTCGTCGACGTCGGCGTAGTCGTAGGGGGGCACCTGCGCCGCGACGCCCTGGTGGACCGACCCCTCGGTGAGGTGGTCCAGCTCGGTGCGGGTCGACTCGTGCAGGGTCGCGCCCTTGACCGACGCCAGCTCCAGGATCTCGCGGGTCCGGTCGTCGTGGTCGATGCGGGCCGCGAGGTGCACCGCCGTCACCGGCATGTCGGTGCGCAGCGCCTCCAGCACCGCGTTGCGCCCCGCCACGACCTCGGCGCCACCGGTGGGACGCCGCGTGCCGCGCACCACGCCCTTCGCCGCGCCCTTGCCCGCCTGGGTCTCCTTGCGCTTCTCCGCGGCCACCTTGCGCTTGTGCGCCGGGTGGTAGGTGCGGTCCTCGGCCTTCGGGGTCGGCCCCTTGCCGGCCAGCGCCTTGCGGCCGTGGCCGCCGGTGCCGACCTGCGCGCCCTTCTTGCTGCCGGGCTTGCGCATGGCGCCCTGGCGCCTGGAGTTACCTGCCATGGGGTGGTCCCCCTTCGATCAGTCGTGTCAATGTCGCCCGAGGCTGCGGTTCCGCCCGAGAGCGCGGCTCAGTCGTTCTCGAGCGTCCAGCGGGCGCCGTCGGCGGAGTCCTGCACGACGACGCCGGCCGCGGCCAGCCGGTCGCGGATCGCGTCGCCGGTGGCCCAGTCCTTCGCCGCGCGGGCCGCGGCCCGCGCCTCGAGCTCGGCGGACACGAGGGCGTCGAGCGCCGCGCGCGCCCGCGAGTCGCCCGCCCCCGCGGCCCACTGCGGGTCGGCCGGGTCGAGCCCGAGCACGTCCAGCATCGCACGGAGCGCGACCAGCTCGGTCCTCGCGGTGGTGTCGTCCCGTTCCGCCAGCGCCGAGTTGCCGGCGCGCAGGTGCTCGTGGACCACGGCGAGCGCCGCGGGCACGTTGAGGTCGTCGTCCATCGCGGCGACGAACGCCGGCGGGAGCTCCGCCTTGCGCACCTCCTCGGCGGCGACCGCGCCCACCCGCTCCGTGGCGCGCTCGACGAACCCGGAAAGCCGCTCCCACGTGCTGCGTGCCTCGTCCAGGGTGTCGGGCGACCACTCGAGCATCGACCGGTACTGCACCGCCGCGAGCGCGTAGCGCACGACCGGGGCGGGGACCTGGGCGAGCAGCTCCGAGACGAGCAGCCCGTTGCCGAGCGACTTGCTCATCTTCACGCCCGACTGGGTGACCCAGGCGGAGTGCATCCACCGCTGCGCGAACCCGAACCCGGCGGCGCGGGACTGCGCCTGCTCGTTCTCGTGGTGCGGGAACCGCAGGTCGAGGCCGCCGCCGTGGATGTCGAACGTGTCGCCGAGGTAGCGCTGGGCCATCGCGGAGCACTCGAGGTGCCACCCGGGCCGGCCCCGCCCGAACGGCGTGTCCCAGGCCGCCGTCGCCGGCTCGCCCGGCTTGGGCGCCTTCCACAGCGCGAAGTCGTGCGGGTCCCGCTTGGCGCCGGCGGACTGGCCGTCGTCGTCGGACGGCTCCGGGTTGAGGTCCTCCAGCCGCTGACGCGTCAGCTCGCCGTACGCCGGCCAGGAGCGGACGTCGAACCACACGTCCCCGGGGCCGGTGGTGTAGGCGTGGCCTCGCTCGACGAGGCGCTCCATGAGCGCCGTCATGTCCGGCACGTGGCCCGTGGCCCGCGGCTCGTAGGTGGGCGGCAGCACCCCCAGCGCGTCGTAGGCCCGGGCGAACTCCCGCTCGTACGTGGCGGCGTGCGCCCACCACTCGACGCCGGCCGCGGCGGCCTTGGCGAGGATCTTGTCCTCGATGTCCGTGACGTTGCGCACCAGCGTCACCCGCAGGTCGCTGCGCTCGAGCCAGCGGCGCAGCACGTCGAACGCGACGGCGGGCCGCAGGTGCCCGACGTGGGGTGACGCCTGGACGGTCGCGCCGCACAGGTAGATGCCGACCTCGCCGGGGGTCCGGGGGACGAAGTCGCGCACGTCGCGCGTCGCGGTGTCGTACAGGCGCAGGCTCACCGGTCCAGCCTACCGGCCACCCTCCGGCCCGGGCCCACCCACCAGGGCGGCGACGTGCCGGTGGCCGCGCGCCTCGTACCCCACGACGCTCACCGCGGGCGCGAGCATGAGGACCACCAGGCCGAGCGACGTCGGCGCCCCGGCCTCCACCAGCGCGACGGCGAGGACGACGGTCGCCACTCCCCCGCCCAGGAGGGCCAGGTGCAACCGGTGGACGCGCCGGGCGAGCGACCAGAACAGCAGGTAGTCGACCAGCAGGAACGCGGCCACGGGCACGGCGACGGAGAGCATCACCGCTCCGGGGCCGAGCTCGGTGTGCCCCTCGAGCCCGTACGCCACGACGTGCAGGCCGGCACCCACGGCGGCCAGGGAGGCGTAGAGGGCGATGTGCCCGTACCCCCAGCCGAACGACCGCTCGGGGTGGCGGGCGAGGAGGTCTCCCGCCGGGGTGATGAAGTAGGTCCACCACAGCCCGAAGGTCAGCCCGGTGCCGGCGAGCGCCACGACGGCCGCGTCGAGGCTCCACCCCTGGCCCTCCACGACGGCGGTCAACGACGCCACCGTGCCGATGACGCCCTCGCCGAGGGTGATGATCGCGAGCAGGCCGTACCGCTCGGCGATGTGGTGCGGGTGCCACGGTGTCCCCCGCCGTCCGTCGTCGCCCGAGGGCAGCCGCTCCGCCACCACGGGGCCGGCCGTCTCCACCACGACCAGCAGGGCGCCGAGCGCGAAGAAGGTCCCCACGGACACGGGCGCGACCGCCAGCGCGACCCACCCCACCTGGGCGATCACCAGCGCGCGGGCGTAGGTGAGGCAGACGCGGCGGCACCGCGGCGACTGCCGGGCCGCGCGCAGCCACTGCACGAGCATCGCGAGCCGCATGACTACGTACCCGGCGACCATGACCTCGTTGTGGACCTGATCGCCCTCGTCGATCGAGTGGAACATCTCCGGCAGCCCGAGGGAGAGCACGATGACGCCCGTCATCTGGACCATCGTCGTGACGCGGTACACCCAGTCGTCGGTGTCGAACGCGGACGCGAACCAGGAGAAGTTGATCCACGCCCAGCAGACGGCGAACATCGCGAAGCAGAACCCGACGACGCCGGAGGCGGCGTGCCCCTCGGCGACGAGGTGCGCGGCCTGCTCGCCCGCGACGCCGAACGCCACGACGAACGCGAGGTCGAACAGCAGCTCGAGCGGGGTGGCGGGGCGGTGCGAGTCGCCCGGGTCGCGGCCGGACATGCGGCGCACCCGGGGCAGCGGCGCCGCCGGACGGCTGGACGGGTGGCCCTGGCGGGGGTCGGTCATGGGCTCATGATCGCGGCGGCACACCTCGCGGGCACGCGGCGGCACGCCGGGAGGGGGTGCCTCAGCCGAAGACCCGGCCCTCGCCGCGGTAGGTCGGCACGATGTCGACCACCTCGTCGCCGCGCACGAGGTGCACCTCGGCGAACCGTTCCATGAGCTCGCCGGCCTTCGCGTGGCGCATCCACACCCGGTCCCCGACGCGCAGCGGCCGCGCGCCGGACGACCGGCGCCGCAGCGGCGTCATCACCTCGCCCGCGCCCTCGGGACCGGTGAGCGCCCAGCCGTCCGTCACGACGCGGGGCAGCCGGGAGCGGCCCGCGGGGCCCGAGGCCACGTAGCCGCCGCCGAACGCCGTCGCCCACCCGGTGGCCGGCACGCGGACGACGTCGAGCCCGAAGAAGGCGGCGGGCCGCGGCCGGAACGACCGGTAGCCGTCGAACAGGCCGGGGGTGAACAGGCCGGACCCCGCCGTCACCTCGGTGACGTGCGGGCCCGCGGCAGAGGTCTCGAGCGACCCGGTGCCGCCGGAGTTGACCAGGTCGAGGCCGTGCCCGGCGGCGTCCGCCGCGGCGGCGAGGAGCGCGCCGCGGCGCGAGTCGACGTCGGCGACCGACCACCGCTTCACGACGCGGACCGCCGGGCTGGTGTCGGGCAGGCCCGCCACCTGGGCCTCGTAGAGCATGAGGCCGCGCAGGCGGGCGCCGGGCACGGCCCCGACGCGGGCCGCGAGCGTCGCGACGTCGCCGGGCGTGCGCAGCGGCGAGCGACGGGTCCCGAGGTGCGCCCGCCACCGCCCGAGGCCGACCCGCAGCGACGCGTCGACGTCGAGGCAGACCCGCACCGGCGGTGCCTCGCCGTCACCGGCCGCGAGCGCGTCCCGCAGCGGCACGAGCTGGGCGACGTCGTCGACCATGAGGGTGATCTCGCGCCGTGCCGTGACGTCCTGGGCGAGCCGCGCCAGGGCGTGGCGGTCGACGCTCGGGTAGCCGACGAGCACGTCCCGCACCCCGGTGCCCACCAGCCACAGGGCCTCGGCCACCGAGTACGCCATGACGCCCGTGAACCCCGACGCCAGCGCCCGGTCGAGCAGGGCGCGCACCCGGACGGACTTGCTCGCCAGGCGGACGGGGGCCCCGCCCGCGCGGCGGCGCAGGTCGGCGGCGTTGGCGTCGAAGGCGTCCAGGTCGACGACGGCGACCGGTGCCGGGAGGTGCGCCGTCGCACGTCCCAGCCGCGCGGTGAGGCTCATGGGTCGCACGCTACACCTCGCCCGGGCGGCCCCCACCAGCGCCGACGCCCCTCTCCCGCACGGCACCGGGGGCGTGGCAGAGTGTGCACGGTGAGCCAGAGCACCGTCGCCAGCACACCGCCCTCGTCCGCCGCGGCGCCCGCCGCGCCGCCGGTGCGCACCTGGGGACGCACGGCCTCGTGGCGGCCAGCCCGCCGCGCCGCCCCGCACGACGAGGCGGAGCTCGCCGCCGTCGTCGGGGGCGCCGCCGACGACGGCGTGCGGGTGCGCGCGATCGGCGCCGGCCACTCCTTCACCCCGGCCGCGCAGACCGACGGGCTGCACCTGGACCTGGACGCCCTGGCCGGGATCGAGGCGGTCGTGCCGCAGCCGGACGGCACCTCGCACGTCACCGTGCGCGCCGGGACGCGCCTGCACGTGCTCAACCGCCTCCTGTGGTCCCTGGGGCTGGCGATGCGCAACCTCGGCGACATCGACCGCCAGTCGGTGGCGGGCGCGATCTCCACGGGCACGCACGGCACCGGCGCGCGGCTGGGCGGGCTGGCGACGCAGGTGCGCGGCGTCCGCGTCGTCGGCGCCGACGGGAGCGTGCGCACCGTCGGCGAGGCGGACCCGGCCGGGGCCGCGGAGCGCGAGCTGTTCGAGGTGGCCCGGCTCGGGCTCGGCACCGTCGGGGTGCTGTCGGCGGTGACGCTCGAGGTGGTGCCCGCCTTCTGGCTGCACGCCCGCGAGGAGCCGTGGCCGCTCGAGGCGGTCCTGGAAGACCTGGACGGGTTCGCCGACGACCACGACCACGCGGAGTTCTACTGGTTCCCGGGCACGCGCCGCGCCCTGACGCTGCGCAACGACCGCGCGTCGGCCGACGACGTGGCCGCGCTCCGGGCTCGCCGCTCCGGCGTGCTGGGCACGGTGCGGGGCGCGGCGGCGCGGGCCCGCACCCTGGTGGACGAGGAGGTGCTGTCCAACGGCGCGTTCGGGATGGTCAACCGGCTGGCGGTCGCCGCACCCAGCCTCGTGCCGCGGCTCAACGCGGTGAGCGCGCGGGCCCTGGGCGCGCGCTCGTACGTCGCGCCGTCGCACGAGGTGTTCGTCCATCCGCGACGCGTGCGCTTCGCCGAGATGGAGTACGCGCTGCCGCGCGCCGCGCTGCGCGACGCCCTCGGCGAGCTCGACGGCTGGCTCACCGCCTCCGGCGAGCCCGTCCCCTTCCCCGTCGAGGTGCGCTTCGCCGCCGCGGACGACGTCTGGCTGTCGACCGCGCGCGGGCGCGAGACCGCGTACGTCGCGGTCCACCAGTACGCGGCCATGGCGCGCCACCGCTGGTTCGACGCGGCCGAGCAGATCTTCACGGCGGCCGGCGGCCGCCCCCACTGGGGCAAGCTGCACACCCGCACCGCCGACGACCTCGCCGCCCACTACCCGCTGGCCGACGTCGCCCGCGTCCGCGCCGCCGCCGACCCCGACGGCATCTTCCGCAACGACTACACCGACGCCGTCCTCGGCGTCGCGCACTGACGCGGACGGCGCCCGGTCGCGAGGCCGGCTGGGCCTGGGTGGCGCCGGGACAGCGGTCGGGAGGTCGTGTCGCGAGGCACGCCGCTCGGCCGCTCGTTCCTCGCGCCCTCCTGCCAGACCCAGCCAGCCTCTCGACACGACCTCCCGACCGCTATCCCCTGGGTTGCGGTTGCGGCACGACGAGAGCCGTCGCGATCGCCGCCACGCCCTCGCCGCGGCCGGTGAGGCCGAGCCCGTCGGTGGTGGTGGCGCTGAGGGACACGGGCGCCCCGGCGGCGTCGGACAGCACGGCCTCGGCCTCGGCGCGCCGGGGACCGAGCTTGGGGCGGTTCCCGATCACCTGGACGGCGACGTTGCCGACGTCGAAGCCGGCGTCGCGGACCCGGCGGGCGGCCTCGGCGAGGAGCACCGTGCCGCTCGCGCCGGCCCAGCGCGGCTCGCTCGTGCCGAAGTGGCTGCCGAGGTCGCCGATGCCGGCGGCGGAGAAGAGGGCGTCGGCGGCGGCGTGCGCTGCGACGTCGGCGTCCGAGTGCCCGGCGAGGCCGCGCTCGCCCGGCCAGTGCAGCCCGCCGAGCCAGAGGTCGCGGTCGGTGTCGGCGGCGAACGCGTGCACGTCGACGCCGACGCCGGTGCGGGGCATGCCGGTGGTCACGACTCCTCCTCGACGAGGAGGCCGGCGACGACCAGGTCGCGCTCGGTGGTGATCTTCATGGCGTGCTCGTCGCCGGCGACGACGTGCACGGGCAGGCCGAGGGCCTCGACGAGGCCGGCGTCGTCGGACGCGGCGAGGTGCTCGGCGGCGGCGCGGCCGGCGCCGGCGGCGTGGGCGCGGACCAGCACGTCCCGGTCGAAGCCCTGCGGGGTCTGCACCACGCGGAGCAGGGCGCGGTCCGGTGTCTCGACGACCCGTTCGACGCGAGGCCCGTCGGCGGGCGACGGGTCGCCGTCCGCGTCGGGCGCGACCCGCTTGACCGTGTCGACCATGGGCAGGCCCGGGACGACGGCGGGATGGCCGGTGCGGACCGCGTCGGCGACGCGGCGCACCAGCGCGGGCGGGGCGAGGGGCCGGGCGGCGTCGTGCACGAGGACGACGGTGGTGTCGGCGGGCACGTGGCGCAGCCCGGCGGCCACGGACGCCTGCCGGGTGGTCCCGCCGTCCACGACGCGCACGGGCAGGTCGACGAGGTCGTCGCGGCCGACGACGTCCTGCACGGCGTCCGTGAGGCCGGGCGGGCAGGTGACGACGAGGGCGTCGACCGTGCCGGAGGCGGCGAGCCGGCGTGCGGCGTGCAGCACCAGGGGGAGCCCGCCGAGGTCGACCAGGGCCTTGGGCAGGTCGCGGCCGAGCCGCGTGCCGGAGCCGGCGGCGGTGAGGATCGCGAGCGTCGTCATCGAGGGTGCTCTCCGCGGGGTGCTGGTGCGGGCGGGGCGACCGAGGTCCCGTCAGACGAGTGTCGCCGCGCACCGGTGATGGTGCGCGGCGACACTGGACGGTCCGTCTCGGGCCGGGTCAGGAGGCGAGGACCTCGTCGATGATCGCGGCGGCGCGCTCCTCGTCGACGCCCTCCGCGAGCGCGACCTCCGACTCGAGGATCTGCCGCGCCTTGGCCAGCATGCGCTTCTCCCCCGCGGAGAGGCCGCGGTCGGCGTCGCGGCGCGAGAGGTCGCGCACGACCTCGCCCACCTTGATGACGTCGCCGGAGGCCAGCTTCTCGAGGTTCGCCTTGTACCGGCGCGACCAGTTGGTCGGCTCCTCGGTGTACGGCGCACGCAGCACGTCGAAGACCTTGTCGAGGCCTTCCTGGTCGACCACGTCGCGCACGCCGACGAGGTCGACGTTCTCCGCCGGGACCTCGATCGTCAGGTCGCCCTGGGCGACCTTGAGCTTGAGGTACATCTTCTCTTCGCCACGGATCTTGCGCGTCTTGACCTCTTCGATCAGCGCGGCGCCGTGATGCGGGTAGACAACCGTCTCGCCTACTGTGAACGTCATCTGTAGATGTCCCCTTTCCCAGTGGACGATCCTACCACGCGGCGGTGTCACCCCCGAGGCCTCCGCCGACGCGCCGACCCCGCAGAACGGTACGTCTTCGCAGGTCAGAGAGCTGCCAGCGGGTGGGATCGAAACCTGCGTCACGTCGTCGTTAAGATGGCCCGGGGCCCCCTGCGGGCTCCGACCCCGACTGTCCCGTGCACGCGGCGTGAAGGCACGCCCGCGCCGGCCACGCCCGTGAAGGAGAGCACGTGTCCCGCTCCGCCCGTCCCGCACGTACCGCCGTCGTCGCCACCGGCGCGGTGGCCGCGGCCGCCCTGCTGGCCGCCTGCTCCCCCACGACCACCGTGCTGCCGTACGCGCCGTCGGACGGCGCGCGCGTCAACCTGACCGACTCCGTCCGCGGCATCAACCTCATGGTCGTGTCCGAGGGCGACGGCGCCCCGGGCGCCCTCCTCGGCGCCCTCGCGAACGACTCGGGCGAGGACGTGTCGTTCGAGCTCGCCACCGCGGGCAACGACACGGTCTCCCTCGTCGTGCCCGCCGGGGAGACCGTCTACCTGAGCGCCCCGGACCAGCCCGAGCAGTCCGTCGACGCCCGGCTCGGCGCGATCGACACCTACCCCGGCGGCGAGCTGGACGCGACGCTGTCGGGCGCCGGCGTGGACGAGGAGTTCGGGCTGCCCGTCTTCGACGGCACCCTGCCGGAGTACGCCCCGTACGTGCCGGACGCCCTCGTGTCCTGACCCGCGGCACCGGGCCGCCGGCGCGACCCGGACGCACGATCCCGAACGCACGAGAGGGGCGGACCGCCGACGTGGTCCGCCCCTCTCGTCGTCCCGGCCCGCAGCGGGACCGCAGGCCTCAGCCGTCCTGTCGCGGCCGAGGTCTGCGGTTCCGCTGCGGGCGGGTGCCTCGTCCCTCGGCCCCCACCCTGCGCTGCACCTCCGCCCTCAGCCGAAGCGGCCGGAGACGTAGTCCTCCGTGGCCTTCTCGGCCGGCGAGGAGAAGATCGTCGAGGTGTCGTCCATCTCGATCAGGCGGCCCGGCTTGCCGGTGCCCGCGATGTTGAAGAAGGCGGTGCGGTCGCTGACGCGGGCCGCCTGCTGCATGTTGTGGGTGACGATGACGATCGTGTAGCTCTGCTTGAGCTCGCCGATGAGGTCCTCGATCGCGATCGTGGAGATCGGGTCCAGGGCCGAGCACGGCTCGTCCATCAGCAGCACCTGCGGCTTGACCGCGATCGCCCGCGCGATGCACAGCCGCTGCTGCTGGCCGCCCGACAGGCCCGACCCGGGCCGGTCGAGCCGGTCCTTCACCTCGTTCCACAGGTTCGCCCCACGCAGCGACGACTCGACGAGGTCGTCGGCGTCCGACCGGCTCATCCGGCGGTTGTTGAGGCGGACGCCGGCGAGCACGTTCTCCTTGATCGACATCGTCGGGAACGGGTTCGGCCGCTGGAACACCATGCCCACGGTGCGGCGCACGGCCACCGGGTCCACGTCGGCCCCGTACAGGTCGACGCCCTCGAGCGCGACCGTGCCCTCGACGTGGGCGCCGTCGATCACCTCGTGCATGCGGTTGAGGGTCCGCAGGAACGTCGACTTGCCGCAGCCGGACGGGCCGATGAACGCCGTCACCGACTTCGGCTCGATCGTCATCGTGACGTCCTGCACGGCGAGGAAGTCGCCGTAGTAGATGTTGAGGTCCTTCACGTCGATGCGCTGTGCCATCGTTGCTTCCTTCGGGTCAGCTGCGGTTCTGCGCAGGGTCCGGGGGCGGGGTCCTGCGCGGTCAGCGCAGCGTGGGGGCGAACCAGCGGTTCACGAGACGGCCGACGAGGTTCAGCGCCAGCACCATGACGATGAGCACGAGCGCCGCGCCCCACGCGCTCTGCATCGCGATGTCGGGCACGCACGTGGCCGACTCCCCGCCCGGGCAGGTGGCCGTGCCCTGCATGTACTGCCGGTAGATGAACACCGGCAGCGTCATCATGCGCCCGTCCGTCGGGTTGACGTTGATCGAGTCGGTGACGCCGACGGTGACCAGGAGCGGCGCCGTCTCGCCGATCACGCGGGCGACAGCGAGCAGGACACCGGTCGTCAGGCCCGCCACGGACGTGCGCAGCACGACCTTGACGATCGTCAGCCACTTCGGCACGCCGAGGGCGTACGAGGCCTCGCGGAGATCGTTCGGCACGAGCTTGAGCATCTCCTCGCAGGAGCGCACGACGACCGGGATCATGAGCACCGACAGCGCGACCGCGCCGATGATGCCCATACGGACCGCCGGCCCGAGGATCAGCGTGAACAGCGAGATCGCGAACAGGCCGGCGACGATCGACGGGATGCCCGTCATCACGTCGATGAAGAACGTCACGGCGCGGGCGAGCGCCCCCTTGCCGTACTCCACGAGGTAGATCGCCGTGAGGATGCCGACCGGCACGGAGATCAGGGCGGCGACACCCGTGATGACGAGCGTGCCCATGATGGCGTGGTAGATGCCGCCGCTCGGGTCCCCGCCGAAGATGTTGCGCATCGACAGGGTGAGGAAGTCCATGCTCATCCGGGCGGCGCCGTTGCTCAGCACCGTCCAGACGAGGGAGACGAGCGGGGTCATCGCCAGGACGAAGGCGGCCCAGATGAGCACCTGCATGGTGCGGTCGGTCCGCCGGCGGCGGGTGTCGGGGGTGGTCAGCAGCGCCCGGGTGCGGGCGGTGGACTCGGCCGTGTCGGTGGCGGGTGCGGTCGCGCTCATCAGTTGGCCCCCGAGAAGTCCTTGCGGCGCGCGACGATGCCGCGCGCGAGCATGTTGACGGCCAGCGTGATGACGAACAGCACGAGGCCGGTGGCGATCAGCATGTTCACCGCGAGGCCGCTCGCCTCGGGGAAGTCCGCCGCGATGTACGCCGCGATCGTCTGCTGCTGCGCGCCCGCGAGGATCTTGAACGAGTACAGGAACCCGGGCGACAGGATCATCAGCACGGCCATCGTCTCGCCGAGCGCCCGCCCGAGGCCGAGCATCGCTGCCGAGATCACGCCCGAGCGGCCGAAGGGCAGCACCGCGGTGCGCACGACCTCCCAGCGGGTGGCGCCGAGGGCGAGGGCGGCCTCCTCGTGCAGCTTCGGCGTCTGCAGGAACACCTCGCGCGAGACGGCGGTGATGATCGGCAGGATCATCACCGCGAGCACCACCGCCACGGTCGCCATCGCGCGCGACGCCGACGAGACGTCACCCGCGAAGAGCGGGAACCAGCCGAGGTAGCGGTTCAGCCACTCCCACAGCGGCAGGGCCGCCGGCCCCAGCACCGAGATGCCCCACAGGCCGTAGATCACCGACGGGACGGCGGCCAGCAGGTCGACGAGGTAGCCGAGCACCTGCGCGAGCCGGCGCGGGGCGTAGTGCGAGATGAACAGCGCGATCCCCATCGCGACGGGCGTCGCCAGGCCCAGCGCCAGCGCGGCGGCGAGGAGCGTGCCGAACACCAGCGGGCCGACGAACCCGAGGAACGACGTGCCCTCCGGGAACCGCGGCACGGCCGCGGCCAGCTCGTCGGACCCCGCGGTCAGCGCCGGCCACGCCTGCTGCAGCAGGAACAGGGCGACGGCGGCCAGGACGGCCAGGATCAGGACGCCCGCCCCGACGGCGATCCACCGGAACACCCGGTTGAAACCTCGGTCGGTCGTCCGACGACGTGTCTTGCGTCGCCCCGCCGCCGACGGCGACGGTGGGCTGACGGTGGTGGTCACTCGTACTCCTCGATGCGCTGGGGGTCTTCCGACGCCGGAGCCGGTGGCCGGTCCGTCCGCGCCCCGGAGGGCGTCGTCACGGCCGGCCACCGGCGTCGGTGTCCGGGCTCGTCCGGGTGGTCAGCCGGCCGAGATCGCCTCGATCGACGGCAGAACCGCCTCGCGGATGTCGGCGGACAGCGGGGCGGAGCCCGCCGTGTCCGCGGCGGCCTGCTGGCCCTCCTCGCTGACGAGGTAGGTCATGAAGCCCTTGACGAGCTCCGCGGTGCTCTCGTCGGCGTAGGTGCCGCAGGCCAGCGAGTAGGAGACCAGCACGATCGGGTAGGTGCCCGGCAGGTCACGCTTCAGGTCGATCGAGTACACGCTGTCGGCGGTGCCCTCCGTGCGCGGCGACTGGGCCACGACCTCGGCGGCGGCCTCCGCGCTGTACGGGACGAACTCGTCGCCGACGCCGACCGCGACGGTGCCGAGCTGCCCGACCTGCGACGCGTCCGCGTAGGTGATGGAGCCCTCGCCCGCTTCGACGGCGGAGACGACGCCCGAGGTGCCCTGCGCGGACTCGAAGCCCTTGACCGGCCAGACGCCGGAGACGTCGTACGTCCACGCGTCGGGCGCCGCGGCGGCCAGGTACTCCTGGAAGTTCTCCGTGGTGCCCGACTCGTCGGAGCGGTGCACGACGGTGATGTCGGTGCTCGGGAGGTCGGCGTCGGGGTTGTCCGCCGCGATCGCCTCGTCGTCCCAGGCGGTGATCTCGCCGGTGAAGATGCCGGCGATGACGTCGGGCTTCATGTTCAGGGTGTCGATGCCGGGCAGGTTGAACGCCACGGCCACCGGGCTGACGTACCCGGGGAACTCGATGACGCCGCCCTCGCCGCACTGGGCCTCGGCGGCGGCCATCTCGTCGTCCTCGAGCGCGGCGTCGGAGCCGGCGAAGGCGTACGAGCCGTCGCCGAAGCCGGTGCGGCCACCGCCCGAGCCGACGGGGTCGTAGTTGACGGTGGCGTCGGGGTTCGCCGTCTGGAAGCCGGCACGCCAGGCCTCCATGGCAGCCTCCTGCGACGACGCGCCGCCACCGCTGAGCTCGCCGGACAGCGACGACGTCTCGCCCGAGTCGGTGGAGCCGCCGCTGCCGGTGTCGGCCTCGGGGTCGGAGCCGCACGCGGCGAGGGTGAGCGCGAGGGCGCCGACCGCGACGACGGATCCAGCACGGGGGAATCGGCTGAGCTTCACGTGTCGTTCCATCCTGTTCACGCGTTGGTTGCGCCGGCGGCCGCCGGCCTCGCTCGGCACGCTAGGGAGCCAAGGTGGCCCGGGGCCCAGGAGCAGGTGAACCGAAGGTGAACAGTGCGGGACGCCGTCCCCGGCGGGCCCGGGACGACGCACGAGGCCCCGCCGACACGACCGGTCGGCGGGGCTCCGCGTGTGCTCCGGGTCAGGCCTCGTCGTCGGCCAGCTTGTAGCCCAGCCCCCGCACGGTGAGCAGGAGCTGCGGCGTCCCCGGGTCCGTCTCGATCTTGGACCGGATCCGCTTGACGTGGACGTCGAGGGTCTTCGTGTCCCCGACGTAGTCGGCGCCCCACACCCGGTCGATGAGCTGCCCGCGGGTGAGCACCCGCCCGGCGTTGCGCAGCAGCAGCTCGAGCAGGTCGAACTCCTTCAGCGGGAGCGAGACCGTCTCGTCGGCGACGGTGACGGTGTGCCGCTCGACGTCCATGCGCACCGGCCCCACCTCCAGGACCGACTCGCCGTCCTCCTCGTGCCCGTTCGTCGGGGCGTCGGCCGCCCCCGGGCCGCGGCGCCGCATGACCGCCCGCATCCGCGCGAGCAGCTCGCGGAACGAGTAGGGCTTGGTGACGTAGTCGTCAGCGCCCAGCTCCAGGCCCACGACCTTGTCGATCTCGGAGTCCTTCGCGGTGAGCATGATGACGGGCACGTCGCCGCGCTGCCGCAGCTCGCGGCACACCTCCGTCCCGCTCAGGCCGGGGAGCATGAGGTCGAGCAGCACCAGGTCCGCCCCGCCGTCGTCGAACGCCGCGAGCGCGTCGACACCGTTCGACGCCTCGACCACCTCGTACCCCTCGCGGGTGAGCTGGTACGTCAACGGGTCCCGGTACGAATCCTCGTCCTCGACCACCAGGATGCGCGTCACGCGCCTACCTCCTCGTCAGAGCTGCCTGTACTGCCGGATGCCGTGCCGGCGGGCCCGCCCTCGGACGGGGGCCCGGCGGCGCCGGAGGGAGCCCTGCCGCCGGCGCCCCCGAGGGCGCGCGGCGGGTCGGGCAGGTCGTCGTGCGGCAGGTCCGCCGCCGGGATGCGCAGGGTGAACGTCGACCCCTTGCCGGGCTGGGACCACATCTGCACGTCGCCGCCGTGGTCCGCCGCGACGTGCTTGACGATGCTCAGGCCGAGGCCGGTGCCGCCCGTGTCCCGCGACCGGGCGGGGTCCACCCGGTAGAACCGCTCGAAGACGCGGTCCTGCTCGTCGGCGGCGATGCCGATGCCCTGGTCCACCACGTCGATCTCGACGAGACCGTCGCGCTCGCGCACGCCCACCCCCACGCGGGTGTTCTCCGGGGAGTAGGACACGGCGTTGTCGAGCAGGTTGCGCACGGCGGTGACGAGGAGGTTGTGGTCGCCGTAGACGACGGCGTCGGTGTCCCCGCCCGCGGTGATCGTGATGTTCTTGCCCTGCGCCGTGGTGCGGGCGCGGTCGACGGCCTCGTCGACGACCTCGCGCACCCCGATCGCGGAGACCTCCTGCAGCGCGCCCGCGACCTGCAGGCGGGAGAGCTCGATGATCTCCTGCACGAGCGCGGACAGCCGGGTGGCCTCGGCCTGCATGCGCTCGGTGAACCGCCGCACGGCCACGGGGTCGTCCGCGGCGTCCTGCACCGTCTCCGCGAGCAGGGCCAGCGCCCCGACTGGCGTCTTGAGCTCGTGGGAGACGTTGACGACGAAGTCCCTGCGGATCGCCTCGACGCGGCGTGCCTCCGTGCGGTCCTCCGCCAGCACGAGCAGCAGCTCGGGGCCGACGGTGGCCACGCGGACCTGCAGCAGCACCGTGCCGGAGCCGATCGGCCCGCGCGGGAGCTCGAGCTCCTCCTCGCGGATCACCCCGTCGCGGCGCACCTGCCGGACGAGGTCGACGATGGCAGGATGGGCGAGCGCGTCGTCGCGCACCACCCCCAGGGCGTAGGCGGGCGGCGACGCCCGCACGACCTCGTCCTCGGCGTCGAGCACGACGGCGGCCGAGCGCAGCACGGCGAGCACGCGGACCAGGCCCTCGTCGAGCTCGGCGGGCGGCACCTCGGGCTGGCGTCGCTGCACCCGTTCCGAGATGCGGAAGGCGAGGGTCGCGACCACGCCCACCACGACGCCGAGGACGCCGGCGACGACCGCCGTGACGCCCGGGATGAAATCGTCCACCGTCTCAGCCTAGGCGGGCGCGGTCGGCCGAGCGGTCGGGAATCCGAACTGCTCAGCGACCCGTCGTCGACTGTTCACCTTCGAGGTGCCCCGCGTTCACCTTGTGGTCCTCGCCTCGTCCCCGGGGCGTGGCAGCCTCGGAGGGAGCCCCTTCCTGATCGAGAGGAACATCCATGCGTGAGATCTTCGAGGCCGAGCTGCGGCAGGTCGGTGACGACCTGATCGAGATGAGCCGGCTCGTGGAGTCCGCGGTCACCCGTGCGGGCACCGCGCTCCTGGACGCAGACCACCTGCTCGCCCAGGAGGTCATCGCGGCCGACCATGCCATCGACCGGCTCGAGAGCACCCTGGACGAGCGGTGCGTGCACCTGCTCGCGCAGCAGGCCCCCGTCGCGACGGACCTGCGCGTCGTGATCAGCGCGCTGCGCATCAGCGCCTCCCTCGAGCGGATGGGCGACCTGGCGCGCCACGTGGCCGAGGTCGCGCGCGGCCGGTTCCCGGGCCAGGCGGTGCCCGCGTCGACGCGGGAGACGTTCGCCAGGATGCAGGACGCGGCGGTGCACGTCGCCCAGCGCACGACGTCGCTGCTGGAGACGCGCGACGTCGCGCTCGCCGCCGAGATCGAGCAGGACGACGACCTGCTCGACGCCCTGCACCAGGACACGTTCGCGGCGCTGCTGGCTCCCGGGTGGGCGGGCGGCCCGCAGGAGACCATCGACGTCACCCTGCTCGGCCGGTACTACGAGCGGTTCGGCGACCACGCGGTGTCCGTCGCGCGCCGCGTCACCTTCCTCGTCACGGGCGACTTCGAGCCGGAGCCCGAGCCCGCCACGGAGGCCTGAGCCTCCACCGCGGCACCGGCACACCGTCCTCGGGTCGGCACACTTTCGTGCCGACCCGAGGACGGAGTGCCGACCCGGCCGCGTCAGGCCGGTCAGCCGGCCAGGGACGCCTCGAACGACGCACCGGACGCGTGGGCGAAGGTCGCGTCGACCCGGACCGTGCGACCACCGGTGACGTCGAGCCGGTCGTGCGCGGCGGTGACGCGGTGCAGCGGCCGGTCGAGGTCGATCTCGATCGTGGCGTGCTCGATCGACTTCGACGGCGAGGACACCGCGAGGTCGGCGGTACGCGCCGTCCCGGAGACCAGCACCGCGCACGGACCGGTCGCACGGACCGGCCCCTCGTCGGTCGCCCCGAACAGGTGGGCGAACAGGAACCACCGGCCCCGGCGCACCACTCGTACCACGTGCGCGGTCGCGTCCTGCCGCAGCACCTCGACGCCGAGCTCCTCGCGGTGGTCGGCGGCGACCTCGGCGGTGCGCTCGGCGCTCGCGCCCGGGAGGATCACGTAGCCGTACCGGCCGCCCTCCGTCCCTGTCGGGTGGGTGACGCACAGCGTCGCGTAGTGCCGGCTGCGCTCGACGTCGGATCCGCCGGTGTCGGCGCCGGAGTTCACGTCGCGCCACGTCCCGGAGCGGGGGGCCGAGTTGGCGCTGACCGCCTGATCCCCGAGGAACACGTAGCCGCCCACGCCCGCCACGTGGGCCCACGACGGCGCGGCGCTCTCGACCGGCCCGGTGACGGCGGCCCCGTCCAGCAGGAACGTCGGCGGGGAGCCGACGGCGGACCCGCGGTTCTCCACGACGGTGACCGCGTCGGACTCGGTGACGTCCACGCCCGAGCCGAGCGCGACCACGGCGTCGTCGACGAGGAACCACGACTTGCGGGCCCGCAGGTTCTCCAGGCTGTTGGTGAGGTCCATCCCGGCGGTGCCCCACCGGCCGGCGAGGCCGACACCGCCCGCCCAGGAGTTGCGCGCCCGCGGGATGCCGGTGCCCGCGCCCGACTCGCCGGAGCCGCGCACGGCGAGCGACGCCGTCGTGCCGGGCAGACGGTACGGGTCGACGGTGGGCCAGTAGTCGTCGGCGAACTGCCCCTGGTCTCCGTCCACGGACAGGTAGGCGGCGCCGTCGCCCTGGTGCCAGCCCAGGTTGTTCTCGTTGTTGCCCCACTCGTAGCGTCCGATCCGCGACGAGGACGTCGCGACGGTGTACGCCCAGCCCTCGCCGCGGTGGACCATCCGCTCCTGCGTGCCGAACTGCTGGTGGCCGACGGGCTCGGGCGCCGCCGCGACGCCGTCGTCGGCGAGCAGCGGGAGCGCGCGGGACAGGTCGGTGATCGAGGCCGAGGCCGTGTAGTCCTCCGTGCATCGGGTGAGCCAGCCCTTGGCCAGCTCCCGGTACCTGGTGCGGTACGGGTCGCCCAGGCCGGCGGCCAGCAGGAGCAGCGAGCTCGCGGTGGCGAACCCGTCGGTGAAGTCGCGTTCGTGCTCGCGGGACACGGCCCGGCCGCGGACCGTCTCCATCATGCGGCCGTGCCGGACGAACGGCGCGAACGAGCGCTCGGGGGCGTCGAGGATCACGGAGACGTCCGGGTCGGTGACGTCCCAGGGGCTGCCGGCGACCAGCATGAGCGAGCGCGCGATGCCGGCGAGCGCGACGTTGCCGTAGGTGCCGACGTACGGCAGGTACGAGTGGTCGATGTACGAGCCGTCGGCGTAGAAGCCGTTGCCGGACGTGACGTACCGGAAGAGGCTGCGCCGGCCGCCGCCGACGACGTCGCTCAGGGCGTCGCGCGCGAGGACCATGTCGGCCTCGTCGCGGGCAGTGATACCGCGCAGCAGGCACGCGAGCGCCTTGTCGGCGCGGTTGCCGCCGGTCTCGGCGAAGGTCCCGGTGCCGCGGAAGTTCGGGTTCGGGGTGAAGCGCCGGATCGCGGCGACGGCGGCGTCGCGATCGGCCTGCTCGAGCTCGCCGTCGACGAGGACCGACAGGTCGCCGAGGGTGCGCGGGATGCCGATCTCCCAGAACCACCAGTTGCCGGCCTTGCGGATCGTGAGGTTGTACCAGTGCTCGCTCATGTGCCGGTACCAGGCGACGATGCGCTCCGCCGTGGCGGGATCGCCGTGCTGGTCGGTGCCGCGCGTGGCCCAGGCGGTCGCGACGAGCAGGATCCGGGAGTACGTGAGGGAGATGTTGCCCTCCGTCGGGCCGCTCATCGGCAGGTCGGGCCAGAGATCGCCGCCCGCGGACGGCGAGGGCACCGCGCCGGCGAGCGCCTCGCGGGCGCGGGACGACAGGTCGGCGAGCTGCGCGGCGATCTGCGGGTGGTCCACGTCCAGGTCGGGCCCGCCGGTGAGGTAGTCGGCCCACCGCGTCCGCAGGGCGGCGAAACCGTCCGCGGCGTGCGCGGCGGGCAGGCCACGCCAGGCGCCGAGCAGGCCGGCGGCCGCGGGGACGGCCGCACCGGCCAGGAGGACGTGCCGGCGGGTGAGGCCGGGCCTGGCGGCGGTCGGGGGGTGCTGGTCTCGCATGGGGCGTCCCTTCGTCGTCGAACCGGAAACGCCTGGCCGGGCACGACGGCGTGCACGGCAGACGCTCGCCACAATGCCTCCTCACGATTTGTTTGGCAAGGTTCCGATCAACAACGCTCACACGCGAGGCCGCGGTGGACGTCCGCGTCACCCGCGGACCGGCCCGGGAGCGGGACGCACGACGGCCCCGCACCGTGCGGTGCGGGGCCGTCGTGATGCGCCGGGCGACGAGGATCAGCGGCCGCCCGTCACTTGCCCTGCGAGGCCACCGCGGCGATGGCCTCCTTGGCGGCCTCCGGGTCGAGGTACGTGCCGCCCGGGTTCGTGGGCTTCAGCGTGTCCTCGTCGAGCTCGTAGACCAGCGGGATGCCGGTCGGGATGTTCAGCCCGGCGATCGTCTCGTCGTCGATGCCGTCCAGGTGCTTGACCAGCGCGCGCAGCGAGTTGCCGTGCGCCGCCACGAGCACCGTCTTGCCTGCCTGCAGGTCGGGCACGATCGCGGACTCCCAGTACGGCAGCGCCCGCTCGAGCACGTCCTTGAGGCACTCGGTGCGCACCACGGGCGCGTCGGCGTAGCGCGGGTCGGCGTCCTGGGAGAACTCCGAGCCCAGCTCGATCTCGGGCGGCGGCGTGTCGTAGGACCGGCGCCAGAGCATGAACTGCTCTTCGCCGTACTGGTCGCGCACCTGCTTCTTGTCCTTGCCCTGCAGGTCGCCGTAGTGGCGCTCGTTGAGGCGCCAGCTGCGCTTGACCGGGATCCAGTGCCGGTCGGCGGTGTCGAGGGCGAGGTTGGCCGTCATGATCGCGCGGCGCAGCAGCGAGGTGTGCACGACGTCGGGCGCGACGCCGGCCTCGGACAGCAGGTCGCCGCCGCGCGTCGCCTCGGCCGTGCCCTTCTCCGACAGGGCCACGTCGACCCAACCGGTGAAGAGGTTCTTCGCGTTCCACTCGCTCTCGCCGTGGCGGAGCAGCACGAGGGTGTACGTCATGGGCCCCATCCTGCCTCCTCCGCCACGGCGCCTGCACCGCGGGCCGGATCCCGGACGCCCGCCACCCCGCCTGCCGAACATGTGGTTAGTCCGGGATTCGAGCCGTCAGTCCCGGTGCGACCACATGTTCGACGGCGAGGAACCGCATGGTCAGGCGTCCGCGCGCTCCAGCACGAAGACGGGGATCTCGCGGTCGGTCTTCTTCTGGTACTCGGCGTAGTCCGGGTAGGCGGCCACCGACCGCTCCCACCACAGCGCCTTCTCGTCGCCCGTGACCTCCCGGGCGACGTACTCGTGCTTCTCGGGGCCGTCCTGCAGCTCGACCCGCGGGTGCGCCAGGACGTTGTAGTACCAGACGGGGTGCTTCGGCGCACCGCCCAGGGAGGCGACGACGGCGTACGCGCCGTCGTGCTCCACCCGCATCAGCGGCGTCTTGCGGACCTTGCCCGTCCTCGCCCCGACGGTGGTGAGGACGACGACGGGCATCCCGCGGAGCGTGGTGCCCGTCGTCCCTCCGGACTCCTCGTACTTCGCGACCTGGTCGGCCGCCCACTGCGACGGGCTGGGGACATACTCTCCGGTGATCGGCATACCTCGTGCAATCGTGTGCCCGGGCCCAGCATTCCCGTCCCGCCGAACATGGGGTTCGTCCGGGACTTACGGACTCGTTCCCGGATCCAGACCATGTTCGGCCGCGAGAATAGACATGGTCGACGGTGGCGGCGTGAGCGCTCGACGCTGCCCACAGCCACCGTCCCGACCGGCGTCGTCCCCACGGGCCGCAAGATCGCCACGACACACGCCACGGACTCGGCAGGGTCCCCGGCATGCGCCGCACCGTCGTCCCCGACTCCCTCGCACGACTCGCCCGCCACCAGGCAGGGCTCGTCACGACCGTGCAGGCTCGCACGCACGGCATCAACGCCGACTCCCTGACCGCCCTGGTCCGGCACCGTCGCTGGACCAGGGTGTGCCGGGGCGTCTACGACGTCCGTCTCCCGGACGGCGACGCGTGGACCGGCCCCGGCACGCCCTCGACGGCGACCGCGCTCGGTTCCCCGACCTGGGTCGCCTCCCGCCGCCGACTGCGGGCGGTGTGGACCGCGCTCCTCGCGTACGGGCCCGGCGCGGTCGCCGTCGGCCGGTGCGCCCTGGTGCTGCACGGGGTGGCGGGCCTCCCGGCGACGATCCCCTCGGAGGCGGCGCTGCCGCGGGCGAGCAACCGGCGCGACATGGAGGGCGTCTCGCTCCGGCAGTTCGACGACGGGATGCGGACCGTCACGGTCGGCGGCCGGCGGACAGCAGCACTGGACTGGGCGCTCGCCCAGGCCGTCCCGGAGCTTCCCCGCAGGAACGGGCTCGCGGTCCTCGACTCGGTCCTGCACCAGGGCACGCTCTCCCGGCGCGAGGTCGAGGCGACTCACGACCTGGCCAGAGGGCGTCGTGGCATCGCGTCACGACACGACCTCTTCGAGCTGGCCGACGGTCGTGCCGAGTCACCGCTGGAGTCCTTCGCGCGGCTCGAGTGTGTCGACGGCGGGGTGGAGCCGGACACGCTCCAGCTGCCGCTCGCGGACCACCGGGGAGGTCGTCGAGCCAGGGGTGACCTGGCCTGGCGGCTGCCGCGTGGTCGCCATCTGGTGGTCGAGATGGACGGCTCGGAGTTCCACTCGGCGCCGGAGGCGGTGCGTGCGGACCGCCTGCGACAGAACCGGATCGTCAGCACGGGTCGGGTCGACGTCCTCCGGTACGGGTACGAGGTTCTCGACGTCCTCGCCCAGGAGGTCCGGTCGTTCCTGAACCGTGCCCGTTGAGGCCGACCATGCGGTTCCGGGGTGTCGAACATGTGATTGGTCCGGGACTGGAGGAGTCGATCCCGGACCAACCACATGTTCGGCACCCGTGGGGGTGGGGGGTCAGCCGGGACGGCGGGTGCGGTGGACCTTCGCCGCCTGGGCGTAGACGTCCAGCGTGGCCACGGCCGCGCGGTCCCAGCTGAACCTCTCGCTGGCGCGGCGCGCCCCGCCCGCCAGGCGGGAGAGGCGCGCGTCGTCGCCCAGCAGGTCACCGAGCACCCGCGCCCACGTCCACGGGCTGTGGTCGGGCACGAGGACGCCCGACACGTCGTCCTGCACCACCGTCCGCAGCCCGCCGACCGCCGCCGCGACCACCGGGACGCCGGCCGCCTGCGCCTCGGCCGCGACCAGCCCGAAAGACTCGCTGTGGCTCGGCACCGCGACCACGTCGGCCGCCCGGAAGTACTCCACGAGCGTCTCGCGCGGGGCGGCCGGACGGACGACCAGGTGGTCGCTCACCCCGACCTGGTGGGCCAGGGCCTCCAGCTCGCGCACCGCCGTCGGGCGCCCGCTCGCGCCGCCCACGACCACCAGGGCCGGGACGTGCGGGCCGCCGCCGTCGCGCCAGGCCTCGGCCGCGTCGCGCGGCCCGGCGCCCGCCGGCACCGACTCCGCCGCGTGGTCGGCCAGCACGCCGAGCGCCCGCACGAGCACGTCCGGGCCTTTGAGCAGCTGGACCCGCCCCGCGAACAGCACCACCGGACGGTCCGTCGGCAGCCCGAGCCGCTCGCGCGCCGCCCGCCGGCCGTCGGTGCCCTCCGGGGGCGGGGCGAAGGCGGCGAGGTCGACCCCCGGCGCCACGACGTGCACGCGGTCCGGGTCCGCCCCGTACCCGGCGACCAGGTCGTCGGCCTCCTCGCGGGTGGAGGCGACGAGCCCGTCCGCGGCCGCGACGACCTGCTCCTCCCCCACGACCCGCCCCAGCGGCTCCGGCGTGTCGCCGGGCGCGAGCGCGGCATTCTTCACCTTCGCCATCGTGTGCATCGTGTGCACCAGCGGCACGTCCCACCGCTCCGCGGCGAGCCACCCCACCTGCCCGGACAGCCAGTAGTGGCTGTGCACGACGTCGTACCATCGCGGCGGGCGGTGCGCCTCGGCCCGCAGCACCCCGGCCGTGAAGGCGCACAGCTGGCCGGGCAGGTCGTTCTTGTCCAGCCCCTCGTACGGCCCCGCCTGGACGTGCACCACGCGGATGCCCGGCTCGGCGTCGACCACCCGGGGCTGGGACGACGACGTGGCCCGCGTGTAGATCTCGACCTCGGCGCCCCGCCGCGCCAGGCCCCGGGCGAGCTCGAGCTCGTAGACGTTCATCCCGCCGGCGTCCCCCGTGCCCGGCTGATCGAGCGGCGACGTGTGCACGGACAGCATCGCGACGCGGGGGCCCCGCCCCGGCGCCGTGGCGTGCTCCTCGCCCGGGCCGCCCATCACGCCTCCAGCACGCAGGCGGGTGGCGTCGGCATCGCGTACCGCGAGGTGACCTCGCCGGTACCGGTCACCGGGTCGAGCGCGACCGTCGCGAGCTCGCGGGTGCCCTGCAGCGCCACGACGACCAGCTCGGCGTCCTGCCCGTCGTCCGGCGACGCCACGACGGCGTGGTGCCGGGGCCACCCGCCGTCGCCGAGCGGCACGTCGGCCAGGTGCTCCAGCACCGGCGGCGCCCCACCGTCCGGTCGGCGCACCCGGTGCACCGCCAGCACGTCCGACCCGCGCACCGTCACGTGCAGCCGGGTCCCGTCGGCGCTCAGCGTGACGTGCGCGGCGAAATGCGTGCCCGCCTCGGCGCCGGGGTGCAGCGGCACGGCGGACGCCGGCGACCAGCCGTCGCCGTCGCGCACCAGCACGTGGGCGCGGGCGTCGAGCTCGCCGACGACGACGAGCGAGCCGTCGGGGAGGCGGACCAGGTGGCGCGGCCCCGTGCCCGGCGGGAGGGTCGCGGCGACGCCGGCGTCGCCGCCGTCCGCGTAGCGCCTCAGCACGTCCGCGCCCAGGTCGCTGACCAGCACCTGCCCGTCGACGTCGGCCACGAAGTGCGCGTGCGGGCCGCCCTGCCGCGCCGCGACCGGGCCGCTGCCGGACCCGGCGAAGGTACGCGGCGCCCCGGCGGCGAGCCGGCCCGAGCCGGCGTCCACCGACGCCGCGGCCGCGACGCCGTCGCCGTAGTTCGCCACCCACACCTCCGCGCCGCCCGCCAGGACGTGGCAGGGGGCGTCGCCGCCGCTCGGGACGGCCCCCGCCGGCACGAGCTTCGCGTCCGTCCCCGGCTCCCCCTCGACGTCGAAGGCGAGGAGGGAGCCCGCGGGCGTCTCGCTCACCGCGTACAGGGTGCGGCCGCCGGGGTGCAGCGCCAGGAACGACGGCGCGGCCGCCGCGGCGGCGAGCCGCCCGCCCCGCACGCGGCCGTCGGCGCGGTCGACGTCCACGGACCAGATGCCCTCGCCGCTCCCGGCCGCGGCACCCGGTGCCGGGTAGGTGCCGATCCACAGGGCGCGCGAGGTCGATTCCGTCATGCCCCCAGACTATGAGGTCGCGCGGACAGGCAACGCCGGCCGAGCGTCGCCCCGGCACGCACCTCGCAGCGTTGTCCTCGCTCGAATGGGCTCCGCCCGTCCTTCGCTCGTCCGCCTCGCGAGGCACGCACCGGGACACCGCTCGCCTCGACGCTGCCTGTTCGCGCGACCTCTATGACCGCGCACGCGACCGCCCGCACGGACGACGACGCCCCGCCCGGTGTCCCGGGCGGGGCGTCGTCGGGGCCGCCGGTCGGCGGCCGTGCGGGGCCGCGGTCAGTGCGCGGCCTCGTAGGCGGACAGGACCGCCGCCGGGATGCGGCCGCGGTCGCTCACCTTGTGGCCGTTCTCGCGGGCCCACTCGCGGATCTTGGCGAGCTGCGCCCGGTCGGTCTGCGTGCGGCGGGCCGGGGTGCGCGCGCCGGCGGCGCGACCGGCCTGCTTGCGGCCGTGGCCGATCCACGTGGCGAGGGCGTCGCGCAGCTCCGCCGCGTGCTTCGAGGTGAGGTCGATCTCGTAGGAGACACCGTCGAGAGCAAAGGTCACGGTCTCGTCCGCGTCGCTGCCGTCGATATCGTCGATCAGGACGATCTGCTGCTTCTGCACCACGGGTGGGCACCTTTCCGGCGATTCGAAGAATACTTTCCCGCAAAGAATGCCTTTGTCACTGCCGCGATGTCAATCTTCACACCCGGAAATCAGCTCACTTGGCGTCGATCATGCCGGGGCGCGCGGACTCGTCCAAGCGGTCGAGCGCCTCACGCTCGTTGCGGTCGGCGTGCATGATCTTGCGCATGGCGAGCCAGAACAGCAGCCCGACACCGATCGACGGGACGAGTCCCGCGATGATGGCCCAGAACGTGCTCATGTGGATCTCGATTCGTCAGGTGGTCGGCTTCACGAGGGGGAACAGGATCGTCTCGCGAATTCCCAGCCCGGTCAGGGCCATGAGCAGCCGGTCGATCCCCATGCCCATGCCGCCCATCGGAGGCATCGCGTACTCCATCGCCTCCAGGAAGTCCTCGTCGAGGCGCATCGCCTCGTCGTCGCCCGCGGCGGCGAGACGCGCCTGCTCGGCGAACCGTTCCCGCTGGACCACCGGGTCCACGAGCTCGGAGTAGCCGGTGGCGAGCTCGAACCCGCGCACGTACAGGTCCCACTTCTCCACGACGCCCTCGACGTCGCGGTGGGCACGGACCAGCGGGGAGGTCTCGATCGGGAAGTCGCGCACGAACGTGGGCGCGTGCAGCGTGTCGCCGACGTGGTGCTCCCACAGCTCCTCGACGAGCTTGCCGCGGTTCGTCCGCGCCACGTCGACGGAGATCTCCGCCTTCTCCGCGAGCGCGAGCAGCTCCGCCGTCGGCGTGGCCGGCGTGATCTCCTGACCAAGCGCCTCCGACAACGAGCCGTACATCGTGATCTGCGCCCATTCGCCGCCCAAGTCGTACTCCTCGCCGTCGGGCAGCGTCACCACGGTGGTGCCGAGCACCTCCCGCGCGGCGGTCTGCACGAGGTCCTGGGTGAGCGCCCCGATCGTGTCGTAGTCCCCGTAGGCCTCGTACGCCTCCAGCATCGCGAACTCCGGCGAGTGCGTGGAGTCGGCGCCCTCGTTGCGGAAGTTGCGATTGATCTCGAAGACCTTTTCCACCCCGCCCACGACGGCGCGCTTGAGGAAGAGCTCGGGAGCGATTCGCATGAACAGCTCGATGTCATAGGCGTTCATGTGCGTGGAGAATGGCCGGGCCGCCGCGCCCGAGGCGATCGTCTGCAGCATCGGCGTCTCGACCTCGAGGAATTCACGCCGGTGGAAGTTCTCGCGCAGGGACCGCATGACGCCGGCCCGGGTGCGCACCATCTCGCGGGCCGCCGGGCGCGCGATGAGGTCGACGTAGCGCTGGCGGACCCGCGCCTCCTCCGAGAGATCCTTGTGGAGGACGGGCAGCGGGCGCAGCGCCTTGGCGGCGAGCTGCCAGGAGTCCGCGAAGATGCTCAGCTCGCCGCGGCGGGACGCGCCGACGCGGCCGTGGGCGAACAGGTGGTCGCCCAGGTCGACGTCGGTCTTGAACGCGGCCAGCGACTCCTCGCCGACCACCTTCTGGCTCAGCATCGCCTGCAGGCGGTTCCCCTCGCCGTCCTGCAGGGTGACGAAGCAGAGCTTGCCCGTGTTGCGCAGGAAGACGACGCGACCGGCGACGCCGACGACGTCGTCCGTCTCCTGCCCCGCCTCGAGGTGGCCGTAGGCCGACCGGACCGCGGCGATCGAGTGCGTGACCGGCACACCGACCGGGTACGGGTCGACGCCGGACGCCAGGAGGCGCTCCCGCTTCTCGCGACGGACGCGGAGCTGCTCCGGCAGGTCGTCGACGGCGGGCGTGTCGGCGGGGGGCGCGCCGGCGGGCGCGGTCTGCGGGGAAGTCACCCCACGATTCTACGGGCGACCCGGCTCACACCCGCCCGGCCCCGAGCCAGGGCAGGGACACCACAGGTCAGGACGGCTCCGCGCCGGTCGGGTGCCCGCGCGAGGGCGCGGGACGCAGGTCGAGCGCGAGGTCCAGGATCGGCGCGGAGTGCGTGAGCGCCCCCACGGACAGGAAGTCGACGCCCGTCGCCGCCACCTCGGCCGCGCGGTCGAGGGTGAGGTTGCCCGTCGCCTCCAGCTCGACGTGCGCGGGGACGCCGTCACGCCCCTCGCGCTCCCGCACGGCCGCGACCGTGGCGGCCAGGACCGGCGTCGGCATGTTGTCCAGCAGCAGGAAGTCGGCGCCCGCGTCGAGCGCCTCCAGCGCCTGGGCGGTCGTGTCCGCCTCGACCTGCACGGCGACGTCGGGGAACGTCGAGCGGACGGCGCGCACGGCACCCGCCACCGACCCGGCCGCCACGACGTGGTTGTCCTTGACCATCGCCACGTCGTACAGGCCCATGCGCTTGTTGGTGCCGCCGCCGGCGCGCACGGCGTACTTCTCCAGCGCGCGCAGCCCGGGCGTCGTCTTGCGGGTGTCGAGCACCTGGGCGCCCGTGCCGGCCAGCGCGCGCTTCCACGCCGCCGCGGCCGTCGCGACGCCGGACGCCCGCGAGGCGAGGTTGAGCAGGGTGCGCTCGGCCACGAGCAGCACCTGGACGGGCCCCTCGAGGCGGGCGAGCACCCGGCCACCGGCGACGGCCTCGCCGTCCCGGGCGTGGAAAGTCACCGACGGCGCGGGCAGGCCGAGCCGCGCGGCGACCTGGCGCACCACCTCCGGGACCACGACGAGCCCCGCGACGGTGCCGTCCTCGCGCGCCACGACGTCCGCCGTCCCGGTGGCGGACGCCGGGACCGTGGCCTGCGTGGTGACGTCGCGGCCGGGGGCGGGCCCGAGGTCCTCGTCGAGGGCCAGCTCGACGGTGCGGGCGGCCCAGCCCGGGTCGAGGCCGGGCTCGACGGCGGACGCGCGGTCGGACACGGGCAGGTCGTGCGGGTCGCTCGGGTTCACGACGGGAACGGTACCCGGCCGGACACGTCCGACGGCGCGGCGAGCGCGCCCGACTCGTCGAGGGCGAGGGTGACGCGACGCTCCCAGGCGGGGTCGCGCCGCGGGTGGTCGCTGCGGAAGTGCCCGCCGCGGGACTCGGTGCGCACGGCCGCCGCGTGCACGAGCGCGGTGGCGACCTGGTGCACGTTCGTCGTCTCCCACTCGGCGATCTGCGGCCCCGCGACGACCTCGCTGGCGCGGTGGGCGTCGGTGCGCACGCCCGCCAGCTCGGCCGCGGCCCGCGCGAGCGAGGACGCCGACCGGACCGGGCCCGCCCCCGCCGACGTGGCCCGCTGCACGCGCGAGCGCGCCGCGGCCGCCACGAGCGCCGTCGGGCCGGGCCGGTCCACCGGCGCGGGGGCCGCGCCCAGCTCGCCGGCCGCGAACCGGTCGACGACGTCGCGGGCCGCCCGGTGCGCGAAGACCAGACCCTCCAGCAGCGAGTTCGACGCCAGGCGGTTCGCGCCGTGCACCCCGGTGCACGCCACCTCGCCGACCGCGTACAGGCCCGGCACCGAGGTGCGCCCGCGCACGTCCGTCACCACCCCGCCCGAGTGGTAGTGCTGCGCCGGCGCCACCGGCACCGGCTCCTCCGTCCAGTCGATGCCGTGCGCGGCCAGGCGCGCGGTGATGCTCGGGAACCGCTCGCGCAGGAATCCCGCCCCGAGGTGCCGGGCGTCCAGCAGCACGTGGTCGGCGGACGTGGCGTCCATGCGGCGCACGATGGCGTGCGCCACGACGTCGCGCGGGGCCAGCTCCGCCAGCTCGTGCTCGGCCGGCATGAACCGGTGCCCGTCGACGTCGAGCAGCAGCGCGCCCTCGCCCCGCACGGCCTCGCTGATGAGCGGCTGCTGCCCCTTGGCCGCCGACCCCAGCCACAGCACGGTGGGGTGGAACTGCACGAACTCGAGGTCGCCGACGGCGGCGCCGGCGCGGAGCGCGGCCGCGATCCCGTCGCCCGTCGCGCCGGGAGGGTTGGTCGAGGAGCGGAACACCTGCCCGACGCCGCCCGTGGCCAGCACGACGGCGGGGGCGAGCACCGCGCCGACGCCGTCGCGGGTGCCCGCGCCGCGCACGTGCAGGGTGACCCCGGCCACGGGGCGCGCGCCCCCCTCGTCGGGGGCACCGGTGAGGACGTCGATCACGAGCGCGTTCTCGATCACCTCGATGCCGGGGTCGTCGCGCACGGCGGTGATCTGGGCGACCAGGGCGCGGGAGATCTCCGCCCCCGTGGCGTCCCCGCCGGCGTGCGCGATGCGGTCCGCGCGGTGCCCGCCCTCGCGGGTGAGCGCGATGCCGCCGTCGGGCGCGACGTCGAACGCCGCCCCGCGGGCCACGAGCTCGCGCACGCGGCGCGGCCCCTCGGTGACGAGCACCTGCACCGCGTCGGGGTCGCCGACCCCGGCGCCCGCCACGAGCGTGTCGTGGTGGTGGGCCTCGGGGGTGTCGTCCGGGTGCAGCGCCGCGGCGATCCCGCCCTGGGCCCACACCGTCGAGCCGGACGCCAGCTCGCCCTTGGTCACGAGGAGGACGCGCGGCACGCGAGTACGCAGCTCGAGGGCGGCCGTGAGCCCGGCGATGCCGGAGCCGACGACCACGGCGTCGGCCTCGGTGGTCCAGCCCGCGGGCGGCGCGGCGAGGGCGCGGGCGAGCCGGGGCGTCGGGCCGCCTGCGGCGGTCACCGCACGGAGGCGAACGGCAGGCCGCTCGCGGACAGGCCGTGCCCGTCCGGCACCTGGCCGGGGTCGTCGTGCACCTCGACGATGCGGTTCGACCCGTCGACGAAGACGACGTGCGGCAGGAACGTGCGGGCGTCGGCGTCCGACAGCATGCCGTAGGCGATGATGATGACGACGTCGCCCGGGTGCACCAGGTGCGCGGCGGCGCCGTTGATGCTGATCTGGCCGCTCCCCGGCTCGCCGGGGATGACGTACGTGGTCAGGCGGGCGCCGTTCGTGACGTCGACGACGTCGACCTGCTGGCCGGGGATCAGGTCCGCGGCCTCGAGGAGGTCGGTGTCGACCGTGACGGATCCCACGTAGTGCAGGTCCGCCTGGGTGACCGTGGCCCGGTGGATCTTGCCGATCATCATCGGGCGCTGCAACGACGCCGGGCGGCGCGCGGGGGCGCGACCCGCGGCGCGCGCGGCGTCCTGCCCGGGCTCCGGGGTCGTGGGCTGGTCAGTCACGATGTGCCTCCTGGCCTGCGGTGTCGTCCTCGCGTCCCGCCGGTTCCCCGGGGGCCGCGACCTCCACGGCCTGGTTGTCGATCAGTCGGGTGGTGCCCACGCGCGCCGCGACGAGCAGGAGCGCCGGGCCGCGGTGGTCCGCGGGCACCGGGCCCACGGTAGCCGGGTCGACGAGGGCGAGGTAATCCACGTCAACACCGGCGGCACCCTCCAGGATTCCCGACGCCGCCGCGCGGACGTCGTCCGCCCCGTGCCCGGCGTCCGCCGCGTCCGCCCCCGCGCGCAGCGCCCGCGACAGGGCGAGCGCGAGACGCCGCTCGTCGTCCGAGAGGTACGCGTTGCGCGACGACATCGCCAGCCCGTCCGGCTCGCGCACGGTCGGCACGCCCACCACCTCGACGTCCAGGTCCAGGTCGCGCACCATGCGGCGCACCGCGAGGAGCTGCTGGGCGTCCTTCTCGCCGAACAGCGCCACGTCGGGGCGGGTGAGGTGCAGCAGCTTGAGCACCACGGTGAGCACGCCGTCCATGTGCCCCGGGCGGTGCTCCCCCTCGAGCACCTCCCCGAACCGGCCCGCGGACACGCGCACGACGGGGTCGCCGTCCGGGTACACGACGTCGGGGGTGGGGGCGAACACCAGGTCGGCCCCGACGCTCGCCAGCTTGTCGACGTCGCCGTCCAGGTCGCGCGGGTACGCCTCCAGGTCCTCCCCGGCGCCGAACTGCAGCGGGTTGACGAAGATCGTCACCACGACCTGCCCGGTCTCCCCCGCCTCCTCGCGCGCGCGGCGCACGAGCCGCAGGTGCCCGTCGTGCAGCGCGCCCATGGTCATGACGACGGCGCGCCGGTCGGTGGCGTCCGGCCCGGTGAGCGCCCACGACGTCAGGGCGTCGCGCAGCTCGCCCCGCGTGCGGACGACGGCGGGGCGCGGGCGGCCGGTCGCGCCGGGCGTCGTGGTGGTGCCGGTCATTCCTGCTCCTCCGAGGGGTCGTCGGCGCCCGGGTCGCGGGGCGCCGCGGTGGGGGCCGCGAGCACGTCGAGCAGCCGGCGCGCCGCGGCGTCGTCGATGCGGTGCGACGCCAGCGCCCGCACCGTGGCGCCGCGCGCCAGCTCCGTGTACGAGGCCACGACGTCCGTGGCCCCCGTCGCCGTCGCCAGCGCGTCCAGCGCGCCCAGGTGCGTCCGGACGGTCCCGACGTCGCCGCGGGCGACCGGGCCCGTCAGGGCCGCGATCGCGCCCGGCCCGACGCCGTCGCGCACGTCCGCCGCCCGCGTGGCGCCGTCGAGCGCCGCCGAGAGCAAGGGGGCGAGCAGCCGGCCCGGTCGGTCGACGCCGGACGCCTCGAGCGCCTGCGCCGCCTGGGCGACCAGCGTCACCAGGTGGTTCGCGCCGTGCGCGAGGGCCGCGTGGTACAGCGCCCGGGCCCCCTCGTCGACGACGACCGGCTCGCCGCCGACCTCGACGACGAGCGCCTGCCCGATGGGCTGGACGGCGGCCGGCGCGGTGACGGCGAACGTGCAGCCGGTGAGCCGCTGCAGGTCCAGCGACGTGCCCGTGAACGTCATCGCCGGGTGCACGGCGAGCGGGATCGCGCCGGCCTGGCGCGCGGGCTCCAGGACGTCCGTGCCGTAGCGGCCGGAGGTGTGCACCACCAGCTGGCCGGGCTGCCAGGCCCCCAGCGAGGCCAGGCCGCCGACGACCTCGGCCAGCGCGTCGTCGGGCACCGACAGCAGCACCAGCTCGGACCGCTCGACGATCTGCGGCACCTCCAGGTGGGGCACGCCGGGCAGCAGCGTGGCGATGCGCTCGCGGGACTCCTCGCTCACGCCGCTCGCCCCGACGACCGCGTGGCCCGTGGAGCGCAACGCGCTGCCGAGCACGGCGCCCACGCGGCCCGCCCCGACGATGCCGACGCCGAGGCGGCCGGGGCGGCGGGCGCCGTCGTCCCCCTCGCTCCCGGGCGCGGTGGGCGGCGCAGGGGTCATCGAGGGTCCTCCATCCAGCGTTCGGGGGTGGCGTGGGCCCGCGCGGCGCGGGCGCGCACCGACTGCTCCGCCAGCAGCCGGGCCGCCTCGTCGGCGTCCATGTGCTGCACGGTGGGCATGACGGGGCCGGGGGTCGAGTGCAGCGTGACGGACGCGAGGCCGCGCCTGCGCTGCCAGGGCCCCTGCTCCAGGCCGAGGGACTGCGTGCGCTCGTGGGGCACCACCTCGAGGCGGCGCACGAACCGGCCCCCGCGGGCGAGCAGCGCGCGGCCGGTGACGGCGTACCCGTTGCGCCGCCAGCTCCACGGGTCGAGCAGCCGGGCGCGCCGGGGGCTCGTGAGGAACCAGCGGTCGGTGCGCGCGTCGCCCACGAGGGCCTCGTCCAGCAGCGCGAGCGTGGTGTCGAGGTCACCGGCGTCCAGGTCGGGCAGCACCAGCCCGACCGCCGTGAGCGCCTCCGAACGCGGCCCCACCGGCAGCAGCACGTTCTGCGACTCGCCGTTGCCGCCCTCGCCGCCGCCGTAGCCGGCGACGTTGACCCGCACGCGCCACCAGTCCGGGCCCCGCCACCACGGCCCCTGGGTGAGGGAGACGGCCTGCACGCGGCCCGGCGGGATCGTCTGGGCGCGGGTCTCGAGCAGCCCGTGCCGCAGGCGGATGCCGTCCGGGGACAGCGCCGCACGGAAGCCGAACTCCCCGGCGAACCGCTGGAACAGGTAACCGCCCACGCCGAGGACGGCGGGCAGCGCCGACATGAGGATCCCCACGTTGCGCGTCACCGTGACGACGACGCCGAGGCCCGCGAGGAGCAGCACCGCGAGCCACAGCCCGGGCAGCCGCACCAGCGACGCCAGCAGCCGGGACGGCGGCACCTCGTACACCGTGCGCTCCGGGGCCTCGGGAGCCTCCGACGGCTCGGTCCCGGGCGCCGTGCCCGGGGGCGCCGCGCCCTCGGCCGCCGAGCCCTCCGGCGTCGCGGCCGCGTCCCCGGCCGGTGGCGCCGGTGCGGGGCCGGTGCCCGGCGTCGCCGCGCGGGCCGCCTTGATCCCCGCCGCGCGGGCGAGCAGGTCGGCGCGCAGGTGCCCGGCGTCGGCGTCGGTGAGGAACCCGATCGCGACGGCGGAGTCGGTGCCGCCGGCGACCTCCAGCCGCAGCTCCGCCAGCCCGAAGAGCCGGGCCAGCAGGGGCTGGCGGACGTCCACGGCCTGGAGCCGGTCCAGGCGGGCGTGCCGTTGCTGACGGAACAGGACGCCCTTGCGAAGGTGGACCGCGTCGTCGTCGACGGCGAACGCCGTCATCCGCCAGGCGAGGGCGGCGTAGCCGAAGGCGATCCCCACGATCAGGAGCAGGACGAGGACGACCTTCCACCACAGGCCGTCGATACGCCCGGCCAGGTCGGCGGCGCTCTGCACGTCGTCCGCGACCTGGCTGCCCACGACGACCAGGGCACCGACGACGACGGCCCAGCCGCGCACCAGCGGCGTCACCGGGTGCACGCGCCGCCACCGCAGGTCGTCACGCGCCGCGCCGCCCGCCGCGGCGTCGGCCGCGCCGTCGTGCCGGGTGGCCGGACGTCCGGACGGCGGGGTCGTGGGCATGCTCACAGGCCCGCCAGCCGCGCCTCGCCGCGCGACGAGAGCCGGTCACGCAGGCGCTCGGCCTCGTCGGGGACGAGGCCCGGGATGTCGGCGTCCGTGCTCGCCGACGCCGTGTGGAGCTGGACGGACGCGATGCCGAGGTTCCGGTCGAGCGGTCCGGCCTCGACGTCGACGTACTGCATCCGCCCGTAGGGCACGACGACCAGCGACCGGAACAGGATGCCCTTGCGGATCAGCAGGTCGTCGTCACGCTCGGCGTACCCGATCGCGCGCACCTGCCGGGGCACGAGCACCACGGTCCACAGCAGCAGGGCGGCGGGGACCCCGACCAGCAGCCAGAACCACGGCGAGACGAGCGCCGTCAGCACGGCGCCGGCGACGACGGGGACGCCGAGGACGACGGACGCGGGGATGAGACGGGCCCGGACGAGGCGGGGCGAGACGCCCTGCCACTCGACTCCGGGCGGGTCGAACGGTCCGGTCGCCCGCGCCGTCGGCGGGCCGGCGGGGGTGCTGGTCATGGCCCCATCTTCCCATCCGTGCGCGCGTCGCGACATCGGCCGGACGGCGGGGACCGCCACCGGCCGGGTCCGCCGGAAGGATGAGGACGGCCCTCGGCACGGCGTGTCCGCGCCTCAGGACGGGAGCGGGTCCGCGCGCTCCTCGCCGCGGCCGTCGCCGTCGCCGTCGTCCGGAGGCGGCAGCTCGCAGAACCTCTCCACGACGAGCCCGACGACCGTGAGCACGACGGCGCACGCCACGCCGATGCCGGCGGCGACGCCCTGGTCCCGCCGGGCCTCGATGTCGAGCTGGCCGGCGACCACCAGGACGGTGGCGACGTAGCGGCCCGCGAGCAGCGCACCTGTCAGCGCGGCGGCCTTGGCGAGCACGAAGGTGCGCGCCGCACGCAGCGGGTCGAGGTCGGGACGGTCGCCCCGCTGGTAGGCGCGCACGGCCCAGCCGGCCCAGAAGATGCCGCCCGCGAGGCCGAGGATCGCGACGTACTCCACCCACGCGACGGTCGGCAGGTAGATGCCCCGCGACTCCAGCAGCCGCAGCACGACCGTCCCGACGACGGCGACCGCGGCCGCGACGAGGACGAGCGTGCGGACGGAGGTGCGGCGCATGTCAGCGTTCGCGCTCGTCGCCCGCGTCGTGCCCCGGCTCCTCGGGCCGCGCCGGGGGCTCCGGGTCCGGCTCCCCGAACGGTGCGAACGGGTTCAGCTGCGCCGGCTCACCGCCGAACGGCGGGTACGTCTCCGGAGGCGCGGGCGGCACGGGCGGGTGCGGCTCCACGGGCGTGGCCGGGCGGGGCTCCGCCGGGACCGGGCGATGGGCGTCGCCGAGCGGGGCCGACGGCTCCGCGGGGGCGACCGGGCGCCGCTGCTCGGTCGGCGCCGCGTACGGCCGCAGCGCCTCCGGCTCCTCCGGCGCGGCCGGTGGCTGGTCCGGGGCCGGCGGCACCGGGGCGTGCGGCGCGGGCGTCGTCCGCGGGACGGAGTCGATGATCCCCGGCGGCGGGGTGGGCTGCGCCGGGTCCGTGCGAGGCTCCGGGCCGGTGGGGACGTCGAAGGCCGGGCCCGGGACGGGCGGCAGCGCGGCCGGGTCCGGCACGTCGTCCCGCGGGTCCGGCACGTCGGGCAGGTCCGGCAACGAGGGGGCCGCGGGGTGCGGCTCCACGGGCTCGGACGGCACTGCGGGCGCTCCGCCGGGCTCGAGCCCGGCGGCCTCAGCGGCCTGCGGGCCGGGCTGCTGCGGTGCCGGCCACGGGTCCGGCGCGAACCCCGGCTCGTCCGCGGCCTGCGGCGCCGGGGCGGGGTACGCCTCCGGCGCCGGGTGCGGGGCGGGCGGCTCCGCGGCGGACGGGTACGCGGGCTCCGGAGCCGGCGAGGGAGCCGGTTCCGGGGTCGGCTCAGGCGCGAGCTGCGCCTCCGGGCCCGCCCACGGTGCCGCCGACGAGTCCTCCGGGGCCGACCACGGCGCCGACCGGGAGTCCTCCGGCGGCGCCCAGGGCACCTCCGGGGAGTCCTCCGGGACCGCGGGCGCGGGAGGCCGGGCCACCGGCTGCGCGGCGGAGTCCGGCCGGGGCGCGTCCGGCTCGACCGCGTCGGGTGCCTGCGGCACGGGAGCCGACGGCGCCGGGGACGCGGCGCTCGACGCGACCTGGCCCGTGCTCTGCGTCGGCCCCGTCAGCCAGTCGAGGGCGAGCCACCGGATGCCGGCGCGGTCGGGCGCCGTCGCGGCGAGCTGGCCCACGATCCCGCCACCGAGGCCGCCGAGCACCGCGTCGGGCGCGATCTCCGCCCAGGGGACGAGCACGAACGCCCGCTCGTGCGCCCGGGGGTGGGGCAGCTCGAGGTCCGGGTCGGTGGACGTGAGCGTGCCGTACTGCACGATGTCGATGTCGAGCGTCCGCGGCCCCCACCGCTTCTCGCGCACCCGGCCGTGGTGCTCCTCGACGTCCTGCAGCGCGTCCAGCAGGCCGACGGGCGCGAGGGTGGTGCGCACGACGAGGACGGCGTTGAGGTAGTCGGGCTGGTCCGGGCCGCCGACGGCACCGGTCCGCGCGAGCGGCGACACGTCCGTGACCTGCACCCCGGCGAGCCGGTCGATGTCGGTCACCGCCTCGCGCAGGGTCACCTGCGCGTCGCCGAGGTTGGCGCCGAGGGCCAGCACGGCCTCGACGGGGTGCTCGGGCACGACGTCGAGCGGGTCGACGGCCGGCTCCTCGGGCTCGACGGGCGCGGGCACGGGCGGCACCGGCGCCTGCTCGGGCGTCGCCCCCGGCTCCGGCGCCGGCTCCGGCGCCGGCTCCGCCGCGGCCGCCGTCACCGCGGCCGCGCCCAGGGCGGGCGCGACAGGGGCCTCGGCGGGCTCCGGGGCCGGTGGCGACGCGGCCTCGGCGGGCCGCGCGGGCGCGTCGACCGACGGGGCGTGGGTCCGGTCGCGCCGCACCACGACGGCGACGTCGTCGAACGGCACCTCGATGGGCGCCTGCGGCTTGTGCACGCGCACGTCGACCGTGTGCACGGCGTCGTGGGCCAGGACCGCGGCGGCGATCCGCTCCGCGACGGTCTCGACCAGGTCGGCCGGGGACCCCGCGAGCACGTCGTGCACGTCCCGGGCCACGTCGGCGTAGCTGACGGTGGCGCCCAGGTCGTCGGACGACGCCGCCGCCCGGGTGTCGAGGTGCAGCACGACGTCGGCGCTGAAGACCTGGCCCTCGGCCCGCTCGTGCGGGAGCACGCCGTGGTGTCCCGTGGCGGTCACGCCGTCGAGGCGGATCTGGTCGAGCTGTCGTCCCCGGGGATCCGGTACGGCTGCGGCGAACGTCACGAGCTGCCCTTTCCGTCGGCGAGGGCGGAGCTGCCGCCCCTCGCACTCGTCGTGCTGGAGGTGCCCGGCGCACCGAGCTCGTCGGCATCTTCCCCGTCCGCCCCGGCCGTCGTCCAGGCGTCCGCGACCCGGACGGCGTCGGCGCTGGCGCGTGCGGCGTGCACGCGCACCCCCCAGGCCCCCGCGGCGGCCGAGAGGGCGGAGATCGCGGCCGTCGCGTCGTCCCGGGCGAGCGGCGGCACGGGCTCGCCCGCCGGCCCGCCGTGGGTCCCGGCGAGCAGGTGCCCCAGGAAGCGCTTGCGGGACGCGCCCACGAGCACCGGGCGCCCCAGCGTCTCCAGCGCGTCGAGGTGGGTGAGGAGCGGCCAGTTGAGGGTGCCGGCCTTCGCGAAGCCGAGCCCGGGGTCCAGGACGACCTGGCCCGGGTCGGCCCCGGCCGCCACGAGGGCATCCATGCGGGCGGCGAGCTCGTCGCGCACGTCCGTCACGACGTCGGCGTAGTCCTGGCGGGCGTCCATGACGTCGGCGTGCCCGCGCCAGTGCATCGCCACGTAGGCGACACCCGTCTCCGCGACGACGTGCACCATGCGCGGGTCGGCCAGGCCGCCGGAGACGTCGTTGACGATCCGCGCGCCCGCCTCCACCGCACGCCGGGCGACGTTCGCGCGCGTCGTGTCGACGGAGACCACGGCGCCGTGCGCGGCGAGGCGCGAGATGACCGGCAGCACCCGGCGCAGTTCCTCGTCCTCGTCCACGCGCGCGGCGCCGGGACGGGTCGACTCGCCGCCGACGTCGAGCAGGTCCGCGCCGTCGGCGAGCAGGTCGAGGCCGTGCCGCACGCCCGCGTCCGGCTCGAACCACTCGCCGCCGTCGGAGAACGAGTCCGGGGTGATGTTGACCACGCCCATGACCAGGCAGCGTCCCACCCCGGACAGCTCGGGGAGTCCGGCGACCGCCGCGTCGCGCGGGTGGGGGCTCACCGGGTCGTCACCGCCTCGTGACGAGGCTCATGGCCTCGGCACGGGTCGCCGAGTTCAGCATGCTCCCGCGCACCGCCGACGTCACCGTCCGCGAGCCGGGCTTGCGGACCCCGCGCATCGACATGCACAGGTGCTCGCACTCGACGACGACGAGCACGCCCCGCGGCTCCAGGATCCGCACCAGGGCGTCCGCGATCTGGCTCGTGAGACGTTCCTGCACCTGGGGGCGGCGCGCGAACACCTCCACGAGCCGGGCGATCTTGGACAGCCCAGTGATCTGCCCCTCGGTGTTGGGGATGTACCCGACGTGCGCGACGCCGTGGAACGGCACGAGGTGGTGCTCGCATGTCGAGTACAGCTCGATGTCGCGGACCAGGACCATCTCCTCGTGGCCCAGGTCGAACGTCGTGGTGAGGACGTCCTCCGGCTCCTGCCGCAGGCCGGCGAAGATCTCGCGGTACGCGCGGGCCACCCGGGCGGGCGTGTCGCGGAGACCCTCGCGGTCCGGGTCCTCGCCGACGGCGAGCAGCAGCTCGCGCACGGCCTTCTCGGCCCGCGGCTCGTCGTACGGCGGGACCTCCGCGGCCGCGCGCATGCCGAGGTCCGTCACCGGGTCGGTCACCGGTGGTCCCCCGCCGCCGGGGGCTCCGCGTCCGTTCCCACGCCGGGGCCCGCCTCCAGCACGTCCTTCCGGTCGGAGGTGGCCGCCTCGTCCTGCGGCACGACGGCGTTCGAGTGACCGTTCGTCTCCGCGGCCGCCTTCTCCGCGTCGGTCATGATCGGACCGCGGGTGTGGACGGTGCGCTGCTCGCTCGAGAGCCACACGTCGCGCGGCGGGCGCTTCTCGACCGGGGCGAACACCTCCGCCAGCTCGGCCTGGTTGAGCGTCTCCTTCTCCAGGAGCCGCAGGACCAGGTCGTCGAGCACGTCGCGGTACTGCGTGAGCACCTGCCACGCCTCGTCGTGCGCGGCCTCGACGAGCTTGCGCACCTCGTGGTCGACAGTGCCGGCCACGGCCTCGGAGAATTCGCGCCCGTGCCCGGCGTCGCGACCCATGAACGGCTCGGAGGAGCCGGAGCCGATCTTGATCGCGCCGACGCGCTCGCTCATGCCGTACTCGGTGACCATCTTGCGGGCGGTCCCGGTGGCCTTCTCGATGTCGTTGCTCGCGCCGGTGGTCGGGTCGTGGAAGACGATCTCCTCCGCCACGCGGCCGCCCATCGCGTACGCGAGCTGGTCGAGCAGCTCGTTGCGCGTCGTGGAGTACTTGTCCTCCGTGGGCATGACCATCGTGTAGCCGAGGGCCCGGCCGCGCGGCAGGATCGTCACCTTCGTGACCGGGTCGGTGTAGCGCATCGCCGCCGCGACGAGGGCGTGCCCGCCCTCGTGGTACGCGGTGATCTTCTGCTCCTTGACCTTCATCACCCGGGTGCGCTTCTGCGGGCCCGCGATCACGCGGTCGATGGCCTCGTCCAGCGCGCGGTCGTCGATGAGCTGGGCGCCGCTGCGCGCGGTGAGCAGCGCCGCCTCGTTCAGCACGTTGGCCAGGTCGGCGCCGGTGAAGCCCGGGGTGCGGCGGGCGACGGCGTTCAGGTCGACCGTGTCGACCATCGGCTTGCCCTGCGCGTGCACGGTGAGGATGTGCTCGCGACCCTTGAGGTCCGGTGCCTCGACCGCGACCTGGCGGTCGAAGCGGCCCGGGCGCAGCAGCGCCGGGTCGAGGATGTCCGGGCGGTTGGTCGCGGCGATGAGGATGACGTTCGTCTTGACGTCGAAGCCGTCCATCTCGACGAGCATCTGGTTGAGCGTCTGCTCGCGCTCGTCGTGGCCGCCGCCCATGCCGGCGCCGCGGTGGCGGCCGACGGCGTCGATCTCGTCGATGAAGATGATGGCGGGGGCGTTGTTCTTGGCCTGCTCGAACAGGTCGCGCACGCGGGAGGCGCCGACGCCGACGAACATCTCGACGAAGTCGGACCCGGAGATCGAGTAGAACGGCACCCCGGCCTCGCCCGCGACGGCTCGCGCGAGCAAGGTCTTGCCCGTGCCGGGCGGGCCGTACAGCAGCACGCCCTTGGGGATCTTGGCGCCCACGGCCTGGAACTTGTCCGGCTCGGCGAGGAACTCCTTGATCTCGTGGAGCTCCTCGACTGCCTCGTCCACGCCCGCGACGTCGGCGAACGTCACCTGCGGCATGTCCTTGGTGATCATCTTGGCCTTGGACTTGCCGAAGCCCATGACGCCGTTCCGGCCGCCGCCCTGCATCCGCGACAGGATGAACCAGAACACGACGCCGATGAGCAGGAACGGGATGATGAACGACAGCATGGAGCCCCAGAAGCTGGGCTGGGGCACCTCGGAGTCGTAGCCGTCGGCGAGGTCGGCGCCGCTGACGGCCTTGGCGACCGTGTCGCCCTGCGGCTCCACGTAGAAGAACTCGACCTTCTCCCCGTGGTCCTGCTCGTCGTCCGTCCCGGCGTCCGTGACGTACTTCTCGTTCAGCTCGAGCACGACGCGCTGGTCGCCGTCCACGACGAGCGCGTGGTCGACCGTGTCGCCGGCGAGCAGCTCGAGGCCCTGCGAGGTCTCGATGCGGGAGACCCGCTCGGTGTTGAACGCGCTGAAGGCCAGCGAGACGAGCAGCAGGCCGACCACGATCCAGATGATCGGGCCGCTGAGGATCTTCTTGATGTTCATCGGCGACGGGGACGGTGCCCCGCTTCCCTTCCGTCGGGCAATCTGTGCCCACGACGCTACACGCTGGACGTGGACGAACGGTGAGTGTTCGCCCACGGCTGGACGCGGCCCACAGGGGGGGCCGGGCGCTCCGCCCGCGGGCGCCGGGGCGTCAGCTGTACACGTGCGGGGCGAGCGTGCCCACGAACGGCAGGTTGCGGTACTTCTCCGCGTAGTCCAGCCCGTAGCCGACGACGAACTCGTTGGGGATGTCGAAGCCCACGTAGCGCACGTCGACCTCGACCTTCGCGGCGTCCGGCTTGCGGAGCATGGTCGCGATCTCCACCGACTCCGGCCCGCGCGAACGCAGGTTCGCCACGAGCCAGGACAGGGTGAGCCCGGAGTCGATGACGTCCTCGACGATCAGCACGTTGCGCCCGGTCAGGTCGGCGTCGAGGTCCTTGAGGATCCGCACCACGCCCGAGGACTTGGTGCCGGAGCCGTAGGACGACACGGCCATCCAGTCCATCTGCACGGGGTGGTGCAGCCGGCGGGCGAGGTCCGCCATGACCATGACCGCGCCCTTGAGGACGCCGACGAGCAGGAGGTCCTGGCCCGCGTAGTCCGCGTCGATCTTCGCCGCCATCTCGTCGAGCTTCTCCCCGAGCTGTTCCTCGGTGAGCAGGATGTCGGCGAGATCGCCGGAGACGTCCGACTGGTCCACGTGTTACTCCTCAGGGCGCGGGAAGTGCTGGGGCGTACCCGCGGCGGTGAGCGGCGGGTGCAGGAAAAGACTGCCACACGCTCGCCGGGCGCGGGCGTCGCCCGGCAGGTGGACGGGGCCCTGCCCACGCCACGAGACGACGAGGGCGTCCAGCGCGTCGACGTGCCGCGCCGTCGTCGCCCCGGCGGGGCACCCTGCCGCGAGGGCCGCCGCCCGCAGCGCGCGACGGCGCAGGGCCGGGTGGGCGGCGGCGAGCACGCCGGCGTCCAGCACGAGCTCCCCCCGGCTCGCGGCCGGGTCCTGCGCCGTCGCCGAGGCGAGCACCTCGGAGGCGAGCTCGTCGAGCAGGTCCGCGTCGTCGCGCAGCTGGTCGGCGCTGCGCGCCAGCGCCTCGACGACGCCCGGCCCCAGGCTCGCCTCCAGGACCGGCAGCACCGCACCGCGCACCCGGGTCCGCCCCGGCACGTGCCGAACATGTGGTTGATCCGGTTCTTCGGCCGTGAAACCGGGAGCAACCGCATGTTCGGCATCGGTGGCGGGCAGCAGGTTGGTGGGGTCGGTCCAGAACTCCAGGCCGAGGGCGGCGCAGACGGCCTCCGTCTGCGCCCGTCGCAGCCCCAGGAACGGCCGGCGCAGCGGCCCGCGCCGCCGCGGCATGCCCGCCAGGGAGCGCGCCCCGCTCCCCCGCGCCAGCCCCAGCAGCACGGACTCCGCCTGGTCGTCGAGGGTGTGGCCCAGCAGCACGGCCGCGGCGTCGCGGGCCGCGGCCTCCTCGGCGAGGGCCGCGTACCGGGCCTCGCGCGCGGCGGCCTCGAGCCCGCCCGCGCCCGGCCCGTCGTCGACCGCGACCGTCCGCACCACGACCGGGTCGAGCCCCAGGGTGCGGCACTGCCGCGCGGCCTCCGCCGCGACGTCGTCGGACCCCGGCTGAAGCCCGTGGTCCACGACGACGGCGCCGGCACGGACCGCGAACCCGCGCGAGCGCACCGACCGGCCCACGCGCCCCGCCTCGAGCGCCGTCGCGCCCGCGAGCGCCAGGCTGTCCGCGCCCCCGGAGCAGGCGACGAGCACCAGGCCGCCCGGCGCGAGACCGCCGTCGGCGAGGTCCGCCAGCTCCGCCCGGACCGCGCCGCGCGCGGCCGCGAGGGCGGGGTCCACCTGTGCCATCCGGATCACGCCTCTCGACGGGTCGACGGGTCGCTCGTCGCGGCGGTCAGCCGTGCACGCGCCGCACCCAGGCGCGGGGGTCGTGGATCTCGCGGGAGGACGGCAGGTGCTCCGGCGACGACCAGACGGCGTTGAGGCCGTCGCGGCCGACGCGTCCCTCGACGCCGCGCACGAACGCGGCGCCGTCGCGGTACTGCGCGAGCTTGGCCTCCATCCCGAGCACCCGGCGCAGCACCGCGTCGAGCGTCGGGGCGCCCTCCCCGGAGCGCCGCTTCTCGAACCGTGCCCGGATGGTGCGCACGGTGGGCACCACGCGGCGCCCGACGGCGTCCATCATCACGTCGGCGTGGCCCTCCAGGAGCGCCATGACGGCGGTGATCTCCGCCAGCTCCTGGCGCTGCGCCGCGGAGAGGAGCTCGTCGAGCGGGGTGACGAGCTCGCCCCGCACCGCACGCAGGACCGTGCGGCCGGCGACCGCGAGCTTGTCCCGCAGCGGCGCCTTCACCATCCGCACCGAGCCGGTCGCGACGTCCTGCAGCAGGTCGCCCACCCGGGCGCCCAGGTGGTCGGCGAGCCAGGGCGCGGCGGCGAACTGCAGGGCGTGCGTCTGCTCGTGCAGGCACACCCAGAGCCGGAAGTCGCGCGGGCGCAGGTCCAGCGCCCGCTCGGTCGTGAGGATGTTCGGCGCCACGAGCAGCAGCCGCCCGCAGGCGGTGCCGTACGGGTCGAACTGGCCGAGGACGCGCCCGGAGAGCAGCGCGAGGAGCGCGCCCACCTCGGCGGCTCCGGCGAGGCGCGCGGCCGACGACGTGGTGACGGCCTCCGGCGCGAGCGACCGGGCGACCGGCTCGGTCATGGTCCGCATGGACGTCAGGTTCGCCCGCGCCCAGGTGGCCCGGTCGACGACGTGCACGTCGCCGAGGTCCTCCGGCGCCCGGCCGGCGCCGGGCGTCATGCGGGTGGTGGTGAGCACGTGCTCGACGGCGGTGCCGGCGGCAGAGCGCAGCCCGTCGACGAGGTCGGCGAGCTCGGCGCGCGGGGCGGTGAGCCCGGGCCTGGCCAGGCGACCGGCGAGCTGGGCCGCGGCCGTCCAGTCCAGGAGCGGCTCGACGGCCCGGTCGGGGGCCGGGGTGGGTGTGGTCACGGGACCACGGTAACCAGGGCGTCCGCGGGCCGGGCGCCCGGGGTCAGGGCGTGCAGCCGCACGCGGCGAGGCTCCCCGTGAACCGGTCGAAGATGATCCGCGCGCCGTACGTCTGGTCCTTCGGCACCGCGTCGGCCATCAGCGTGTAGACCAGTAGGCGGTCGTCGGCGGTGACGACCGTGCCCGCCAGCGCCGTCGTCCGCGGCAGGCTGCCCGTCTTGCCGGTGACGTACCCGCGCCCGGGGCTGCCCTGCGGGTACCGGTCCGCGAGCGTGCCGGACAGTCCGCCGACCGGCAGCCCGCGCGCGACGTCGCGCAGCTCCGGGTGGTCGGGGTCGACGGTGAGGGCGAGGACGTCGGCGACCTGGCGCGGCGTCATCCTCGAGCCCCTGCCCAGGCCGGAGAGGTCCGTGAGCTCGGCGCGCTCGAGGTCCACGCCGAGCCTCTCCACCTGCGCCCGCACCGCCTGGCGGGCGGCCTGCCCGCTGCCGGGCCGCCCGGCGTCGAGGGCGACGATCCGCCCGACCACCTCCGTGATCGTGTTGTCGGAGTGGTGCAGCAGGTAGGTGACGACGTCGCGCAGCGGCGCCGACTCGACCCGCGCGACCTCCCGCGCCGAGGACGCCGCGGTCTGGTGCGTCACCCGTCCGCGCACGGTGAACCCGCGGTCGGTGAGCTCGTCGGCGAGCTGCCGTGCGGCGGCGAGCGCCGGGTCCTTGGCTCGCGGCCCGTACTCGGCGTCGGTGAGCCGCGCGACGTCGACCCCCACGCTGGCGACGGGCGCGACGTACCCGTCGCGCACGTCGTTGGCGGGCACGGAGGGGGCCACGGCGGGGCCGGTGAAGAGGGTGTCGTCGACGGCGAGCGTGACGGAGTCCCGCCCGCTCAGGAGGAGCTTCGCGGCGACCTGGTCGGCGAGCCCGCCCAGGCCGGCGTGGCCGTTGACGGCCTCCTCGTCGCCGTCGCCCGCGGCGAGCATCATGTCCCCGCCGCCGACGAGCACCAGGTCGGAGTCGCCGCTGAGCACGACCGTGGTGGGCAGCGTCCGGTCGCCGCCGGGCCCGGCCAGCGCGGCGGTCGCGGTGAGCAGCTTCTGGACCGACGCCGGCGTCATCAGCCGGTCGGGGGCGGCCGTGCCGAGCAGGTCGCCCGAGCGCGCGTCGGCGACGACCACGCCGACGCGCTTGCCGAGGCGGTCGTCCTTCGCGAGGTCGCCCACGAGGTTCCCCACCTGGCCGGCCGCCGGCACGGGGGCGTCCTCGGGCAGGCCGGGCAGGGAGCGTTCGACGTCCGGGCCCGTGGTCGCGCCGGGTGCGCTGGGGAAGGGCGCCGGCGCGGCCGGGGCGGGCGAGGTGGTGAGCATGCCCGGGACGACGTCGTAGGCGTCGGCGACCAGGTATCCCCCGAGGAGCACGACGGCGGTCACGGCGGTGGCGGTGACGTTTCCCCGCCAGCCCATGCGGCCTCCTCGTTCCCGTGTCCCCACGACGCTACCGCCGAGCGCGCGTCGAGCGCTTCGTGAGCATCGTCACAGCCCGGCGCCCGTGGCGTGCTCGTTGTGTATCTTCCCACGTCCGCGGGGCGCCGCGCGCCACGTCGGAGGCCCGGTCCGCGCCGGCGCGCATGGCAGACTTTGACGGGGCGTCTGCACCGGGAATGCCCGCCACCACGCACGTCCGAGGCACGTCCAAGCATGGAGGAACAGTGGAGTTCGACGTCACGATCGAGATCCCGAAGGGCCAGCGGAACAAGTACGAGGTCGACCACGAGACGGGGCGCATCCGCCTCGACCGCATGCTGTTCACCTCGACCCGCTACCCCGACGACTACGGGTTCATCGAGGGCACGCTCGGCGAGGACGGCGACCCGCTGGACGCGATGGTCCTGCTGGAGGAGCCCACGTTCCCCGGCTGCCTCATCACGTGCCGCGCTCTCGGCATGTTCCGCATGCGCGACGAGGCGGGCGGCGACGACAAGGTGCTGTGCGTCCCGACGGGCGACCAGCGCATGGCGTGGCGGCAGGACATCGACGACGTCTCCGACTTCCACCGCCTGGAGATCCAGCACTTCTTCGAGGTCTACAAGGACCTCGAGCCGGGCAAGTCCGTCGAGGGCGCGCACTGGGTGGGCAGGGCCGAGGCCGAGGCCGAGATCGAGCGCTCGCTCCAGCGCGCCAAGGAGACCGGCTACTACGACAAGCACTGACGTGCGCCGGCCGGCCGCGCCGGTCGTACGGTAGGCGCATGCTTGCCTCCGTCATCCACGACGCCCGAGACGTCCGCGCCGAGGAGCGCCCCGACCCGCGGATCCTGACGCCCGGGGACGCCGTCGTGCGCGTCGTCGCCGCTTGCGTGTGCGGCTCCGACCTGTGGCCCTACCGCGGGGTCACGCCGACGAAGCGACCCCGCCCCATCGGGCACGAGCTCGTGGGCGTCGTCGAGGAGCTGGGCGACGACGTCACCTCCGCGCGGGTCGGGGACTTCGTCGTCCTGCCCTTCACCATGAGCTGCGGCACCTGCCAGGCCTGCCGCGCCGGCGTGACCGCCGCGTGCGACCTGGTCACCGGCTTCGGCGGCACCGACCGCGAAGGCCACCCTGTGGACGGCGCGCAGGGCGAGCGCGTCCGCATCCCGCTCGCGCAGCACTCCCTGTTCCCCGTCGGCCGCACGGAGGCCGAGATCGAGGCGGCGGGCCTGGTCCCGCACCTGCTCGCGCTGGCCGACGTCATGTCGACCGGCTACCACGCCGCCGCCTCCGCGCGCGTCGCGGAGGGCGAGACCGTCGTCGTGGTCGGCGACGGCGCCGTCGGGCTGTGCGGCGTGATCGCCGCGCGGCTGCTCGGCGCCGGGCGCGTCGTCGCCATGAGCCGGCACCCGGACCGGGCCGCGCTGGCCCGCGACCTCGGCGCCACCGACGTCGTCGCGGAGCGGGGCGACGACGCGATCGCCGCGCTGCGCGAGCTCCTCGACGGCGACCTCGCCGACGCCGCCCTGGAGTGCGTCGGCACGAAGCAGTCGATGGACACCGCGCTCGACGCGGTGCGCGGCGGCGGCCGCATCGGCTTCGTGGGCGTGCCGCACGGGGGTCCCGAGCTGAGCGTGCGGCGCATGTTCGACCGCAACCTCACCGTCGGCGGCGGCATGGCGTCCGCCCGGCACTACATGGAGCAGCTGCTCCCCGCGGTCCTGTCCGGCGAGATCGAGCCCGGGAGGGTGTTCGACCGCGAGCTGCCGCTGGCCGACGTCGCCGAGGCCTACGCCGCGATGGACGAGCGCCGCGCCACGAAGGTCCTCCTGCGCCCCTGAGCCACGTTGTGGGTACGCAGATGGCGTGGACTCACGGGTGAGTCCACGCCATCTGCGTACCCACAGCTCACGGGCGGCCGGCGTAGGGCATGACGTCGGTCCAGCGGATCGCGGTCTCCCGGACGTCGATGCCGGGGCGCGGCGCCTCGACCATCGTCCCGCCGCCGGCGTAGAGGGCCACGTGCCGGATGGTCGACGGGTCCGAGGTGTCGTTCGCGTAGAAGATGAGGTCGCCCGGCCGCATCTGGTCGTAGGGGATCTTGGCGACCTCCTGGTACTGGGTGCGCGTGGTCCGCGTGATCCACAGCCCTGCGGCCTTCCACGCCTGCGACGTGAGCCCCGAGCAGTCGTAGCCCGGGTTCCCCTCACCGCCCCACTGGTACTCGACCCCGATCCTGGCGCGCGCCCACGCGAGCGCCTCTCGCCCCTGCGCGGCGGTGCTGCGTCCCACCGTGACGACCGGCTGCGGGTCGGGCTCCGGCTCGCTCGTCCGCGTCGGCTCCGGCTCGGGTTCCGGGTCGGGCTCGCGCGTGCGGGCGGGGTCGGGGTCGGGCGCCGACGTGTCCTCGGCCGGCGCCGGGTCGCCGGACGACGCCGTCCCGCCGGTCCGTCCCGCGTCCTCGGCCTCCCCCGCGGTGCCGGGGCCGGAACCGGCCGGCTCGTCGCTCGCCGCGGCCTCGTCCGGCGCGCCGTCGTCGGCCGCAGGCCGGTCGTCCTGCCCGCCCGCCGGCCCTGCACCGGGCGCACCCCCGTCCTCGACGGCCTCGCGGGCCCGGCGCTCCTGCGCCCGGTCCGCCTCGGCCTGCCGCGCCTCGTCCCGCTCGCGCTCCAGCGCGACGCTGGTGCTGCGCAGGTCCGCCAGGCGCCCGTACAGCGCGTCCCGCTCCCGCTCGGCCGCGGCCGAGCGGGCCTCGAGCGAGGCGACGGCGTCCTCCGCTCGGGCGAGGGTCTCGGCGGCGCGCTCCTTCGCCTCCGCCTGTGCGTCGCGGGCGGCGCTCCAGCGGGCGTCCGCCTGGCGCGCGGCGGCGCGGGCGTCGGCCTGCGCGGTGAGCGTCGCCGCCAGCTTGCGCTCAACGGCGCGGCGGGCGGACCCGGTCGCGGTCACCTGGTCGAGGCTCTGGGCCCCGGTCACGACGGCCAGCGGGCCGAGGGCCCCGGCCGACCGCGCCCCCGTCCGGTACGTCTCCGCCATCGCGGCACGCGCCGCGGCCTCCGCCTCGGCCGCCGTCTCGGCGCGCTCCCGGGCCTCGGCGGTGGCGTCCCGGGCCGCGTCGAGGTCGGCGGCCGCCTGCGTGTAGTCGGTGGCCGCCGTCTGGACGGCCGCCTCCGCGGCCGCGAGGTCGGCGCGGATGGCGTCGAGCCGGTCCTGGGCGCCGCCGACGTCGAGGCGGGCCGCGTCGACGGCGGCGTGGGCGGCGGCCACCTCGTCGTCACCGGGCGGCTCGGCCCGGGCGGCGCCGCCCGTGGCGAGCGCGGGCCCGATGCCGAGCAGCGCGGCGGCGAGGACGGCGATCGCGCGGCCGGGCCGCCGGGCCGTCCAGGGCCGTGCCCCCGTCGTCGTGGCGCGCGACGGCGCGCGACGCGTGTGGAGCATGATCGTTCCTTCCCTGCCCGCCCAGGACTGCGGGCGGCCCCGCCCAGGCTCGCCCCGACGGGCCCCCGACGCCACCGGAAAGCACGCCACACCGGCCTCGGGCAACACGACACGCCGTCCGCATCGTGGTCTCAATTTGCGAGACACCTCTGTCGCCGGCCGTCGACCGCGGCTACGGTCGGGCCATGACTCGTCGAATGTGCCGCTGACCACCGCGCACGTTCGCCTGCCTGCGGTCGCTCGCACCGCAGCCTCCTGACCCCTCGTGCGCACCCCACCGTCGCGGTCCACCTCCAGCGTGCAGGCCTTCTGGGGCTCCGCGACCGACCGCCCCGCCGTCGACCCGCCCAGGAGCAGCCATGAGCACCGCCACCGACAGCACGCCGCAGCCCGCCTGGTCCTTCGAGACCCGCCAGATCCACGCCGGCACGACGCCCGACCCGGCCACCGGCGCCCGGGCCCTGCCCATCTACCAGACGACGTCGTTCGAGTTCCCGTCCGCCGACGTCGCCGCCGACCGCTTCGCGCTCCAGGACCTGGGCCCGATCTACACGCGCATCGGCAACCCCACCACCGAGGCGGTCGAGAACCGGATCGCGGACCTCGAGGGCGGCGTCGGCGCGCTGCTCGTGGCCTCCGGCCAGGCCGCCGAGACGCTCGCACTCCTCAACGTCGCCCGCGCCGGCGACCACGTCGTGGCCAGCCCGAGCCTCTACGGCGGCACGTACAACCTGCTGCACCACACGCTGCCGCGGCTCGGCATCGAGACCACGTTCGTCGACGACCCGCACGACCCGGAGGCCTGGCGCGCCGCCGCCCGGCCGACCACCCGGGCGTTCTTCGGCGAGACCATCCCCAACCCGCGCGCCGACGTGCTGGACATCGCGGCGGTCGCCGGCGTCGCGCACGAGGTGGGCGTGCCGCTCATCGTCGACAACACCGTCGCCACCCCCTACCTCGTGCGGCCGATCGAGCACGGCGCCGACGTCGTCGTGCACTCGGCCACCAAGTACCTCGGCGGGCACGGCACCTCGATCGGCGGCGTCATCGTCGACGGCGGCACCTTCGACTACGCCGCCCACCCCGAGCGGTTCGCCGACTTCAACGAGCCCGACCCCAGCTACCACGGCGTCGTCTACGCCCGCGACCTCGGCGTCGGCTCGCCCCTCGGCGCCAACCTCGCGTTCATCCTCAAGGCGCGCGTCCAGCTGCTGCGCGACCTGGGCCCCGCGATCTCGCCGTTCAACGCCTTCCTCCTCGCCCAGGGCCTCGAGACCCTCTCGCTGCGCCTCGAGCGCCACGTGGAGAACGCGCGGCGGGTCGCCGAGTGGCTCGAGTCCCGCGACGACGTCGGCGTCGTGCACTACGCCGGCCTGGAGTCGTCGCCGTGGCACGCCAACGCCCGCCGCTACGCCCCGCGCGGCGCGGGCGCCGTGCTCGCCTTCGAGCTCCGCGCCGACGACGACGCCCGGGCGGCGGCCGCGGGCCGCGCGTTCGTGTCCGCGCTGCGGCTGCACTCCCACGTGGCCAACATCGGCGACGTGCGCTCCCTGGTCATCCACCCGGCGTCCACCACCCACTCCCAGCTCACCCCGGCCGAGCAGGCCGCGTCCGGTGTCACCCCGGGGCTGGTGCGGCTCGCCGTCGGGCTCGAGCACGTCGACGACATCCTCGCCGACCTGGAGCTCGGGTTCGCCGCCGCGGCGGAGGTCGCGACCGAGGAGGCCGCTGCGTGAGCGTCGCCACCCGTCGCCCCACGGCGCCCGCCGCCCCGCGCGGCGCCGACCTCGGCCCCGTGCCGGCGACGGGGGCGTGGCGCGACGGCGACCCGGCCGGGGCGCGCCGGTTCGCCGACGTCGGCGCCGTCGAGCTCGAGTCGGGCGGCGTGCTGCCCGACGTGCGGGTCGCCTACGAGACCTGGGGGACGCTCGCCCCGGACGGCTCCAACGCCGTCCTCGTGCTGCACGCGCTCACCGGCGACGCGCACGTCGCCGGTCCCGCCGGGCCGGGGCAGGCGACCGCCGGCTGGTGGGAGCAGATGATCGGCCCCGGCGCCCCGATCGACACCGACCGGTACTTCGTCGTCGCGCCCAACGTGCTCGGCGGCTGCCAGGGCACCACCGGCCCGGCGTCGACCGCCCCCGACGGGCGCCCGTGGGGCGGGCGCTTCCCGCGCCTGACCACGCGCGACCAGGTGGCGGCGGAGATCGAGCTGACCCGCCAGCTCGGGATCAGCCGGTGGGAGCTCGTCATCGGGGCGTCCATGGGCGGGCTCCGCGTCCTGGAGTGGGGGGTCCTCGGCCCGGAGGCCGGCATCGAGGTGCGCAACGTCGCGCCGATCGCCACGACGGCGCAGACGTCGGGCGACCAGATCGCCTGGGCGCACCCGCAGCTCGGGGCCATCCGGGCCGACCCGCGGTGGCGCGGCGGCGACTACTACGACGCTCCCGACGGCGACGGGCCCTCCGCCGGGCTCGCCATCGCCCGCCAGATCGCGCACACCACCTACCGCACGGCGCCCGAGCTCGACACGCGCTTCGGCCGCCTGCCGCAGGGCGGCGAGGACCCGCTGACGGACGGGCGCTACGCCGTGCAGTCGTACCTCGACCACCACGGCGACAAGCTCGCCCGCCGGTTCGACGCCAACTCGTACCTGATCCTCACCGAGTCGATGCTCAGCCACGACCTGGGACGCGACCGCGGCGGGGTGGAGGCCGCGCTGGCGCAGATCCGGGCGCGTGCGCTGGTCGTCGCCGTCGACACCGACCGCCTGTTCCCGCCCGAGCAGGCGGAGCGCATCGCGGAGGGGCTGCCTGCCGCCGAGCCCCTGCGCCTCGTCGTCTCCGACTACGGGCACGACGGGTTCCTCATCGAGTTCGACCAGCTGGGCCCGGTGGTCGCGGACTTCCTCGCCCGGGCGGGCGTGCCGGACGGCGCCGACCCCGAGCGGCGCGACTGACGCCCGCCGGAGCGGCCCCGGCCGCTCCGGCGGCGGGTGCCGGGAGGCGCACCTACCGTGGGTGAGGCCGCCACAGCTCGGTGGCCGGCACCCCGCGACCGGAGGCGACGTCATGCGGCTCAACCCTTACCTCAGCTTCAAGGACCAGGCCCGCGAGGCGCTGGAGTTCTACCGGTCCGCGCTCGGCGGCGAGCTGGACATCAGGACGTACGGCAGCCTGCCCGAGATGGGCGTTGACCCGGCCGAGCAGGAGCTCGTCATGCACGGCCAGCTCGACGCCCCGCACGGCCTCACCCTCATGGCGTCCGACACCGGGACGATGATGCCGCACGTCCGGCCGACGGCCGGCATGTCCGTGTCGCTCACCGGGTCCGGCCCCGAGGATCTGGAGTACGTCCGGTCGGCCGTGGAGGCGTTGTCCGACGGCGCGACCGACGTCATGCCGTTCGAGAAGGCGCCGTGGGGCGACCACTACGGGCAGCTCACCGACAGGTACGGCATCACCTGGATGTTCGACGTCGGGGAGTGAGCGCCCCGCCCGGCGGGCCCGGGGTCAGTGCAGCAGCGCCTCGCGGCGGGCCGCCAGCTCCCCGAGGCGGCCGGTGACGCCGCGCTCCCGGTCGGCGAGCCGCGCCCGCACGCCGTCGACCGCCTGCCCGGCGCCCGCGACCCGCTGCCGCGCCTCGCTGATGCGGTTCGCCACCGCCCAGTCGGTGAACATGTTGTCGAACCAGATGTCGAGGGTGCGGGTCAGGCCGCCGACGCCCACGTCGGCCACGCCCGTCTCACCGAGGTCGCCCAGCTCCACGCGCAGGTGGGCGAGCGCACCGTCCGCGGCACGCAGCAGTGCGGCGGCCCGGTCGAGCTTGTCGTGCTTGACCATGCTCGCGAGCATGTCGCCGCCGAAGAACGTGTCGTAGGTGGACCAGCCGTCGGCGCTGCGCAGCACGTCGGACGCCTGGGCGAGCGCGCCGGCCGCGTGCTCGGCCGCCGTCTGCGCCTCGGCGATCTCGACCTGCTCGGCGCGCAGGGCGCCCACCTGCTCGGCGACGTCCGCCAGCGCGGTGGCCTGCGGGGCGCCCGAGTCGTGCACCCACCGCTCCTTGGCGGCCAGGGCCCGGCGGTAGCGCTCCTCGGCGTCGCCCAGGGCCACGAGCCCGGCGTCGACCGCGTCGAGCTCCCGGCGCGCCTGGGCGACGCGGGTCTCCGCCGCCGCGACCCGGTACTCGGCCGCCTGCTGCTCCGCCCGCTCCGCGCCGAGCCGCTCGTCGCGGTCGCCGCGCAGGCCTGCCCACACCCGGGTCAGGCTGAGCTTCTCGAGCCGTTCGACGTCCGCGGTCTCGTCGTCGAGCCTCGACCGGGTCTCGGCCCGCGCGGCCTCGGCCGCCGACAGCTCCTCGGCGGCGCGGCCGCGCCGGGCCACCTGACGGCGCCGCTCGTCGACGGCGGCGCGGGCGGCGCCCAGCTCGACCTCGACCGCCTCGCCCGCACTCGGGGCCGGGTCTGCGGGCTGGGACGGCGACGGGGAGGTGGCGTGTGTCATGCGCGCCAACCTACCGCCGGGCCGCCCGCCTCGGTCTCGGCGGGCACGGCCGCTAGGTTGGACGCATGCTCGCTGCCACCGTCGCCCGGTTCTCGCCCGACTCCCCGCTCGACGGCCTGGAGGTGACCGAGCGACCGGAGCCCGCGGCCCGGGAGCACTGGACGACGGTCGACGTGCGGGCCGCGAGCCTCAACCATCACGACCTGTGGTCGTTGCGCGGGGTCGGGCTGCGTGCGGAGCAGCTGCCGATGACTCTCGGCACCGACGCGGCCGGCGTCACGCCCGACGGGGAGCGCGTCGTCGTGCACGGCGTCATCGGCGCGGACGGGCACGGCGTCGGGCCTCGCGAACCGCGCTCGCTGCTGTCGGAGCGCTACCCGGGGACCCTGGCGGAGCGGGTCGCGGTCCCGACGGCCAACCTGGTTCCGCTGCCTGCCGAGCTGTCCTTCACGGACGCCGCGTGCCTGCCCACGGCCTGGCTCACGGCGTACCGGATGCTCTTCGGCGCGGCCGCCCTCTCTCCGGGCGACCGCGTGCTCGTGCAGGGCGCCGGCGGCGGCGTCGCGACGGCGGCGACCGTGCTCGGCGCCGCGGCCGGGCTGGAGGTGACCGTCACGTCGCGGTCCGCGGCGAAGCGGGCCCGCGCCCTGGAGCTCGGGGCGGCGCACGCCCTGGAGCCGGGCGAGCGCGTGCCCGCCCGCGTGGACGCCGTCCTCGAGTCGGTGGGGCAGGCCACGTGGTCGCACTCGGTGCGGTCGGTGCGCCCGGGCGGCACCGTCGTCGTGTGCGGTGCGACGTCGGGGGACGCCGCACCGGCCGAGCTGGCGCGGATCTTCTTCACGGAGATCCGGGTGCAGGGCGTGACGATGGGGTCGCGCGACGACCTGGCCGCGCTGGCACGGTTCTGTGCCAGCACCGGCGTGCGACCGGTCGTCGACTCGCAGGTCTCGCTCGCCCGGGTGGGCGAGGGACTGGCGCGGCTCGAGGCCGGCGACCAGCAGGGCAAGGTCGTCGTCGTGCCCTGACGACCCGCGCGACCTCTTAGGCGAAGCGGGCGCGGTAGGCGTCCAGCAGCGACCCGGAGCCGTCCGCGAGCTGCCACACCGTCCATCCGTCCACGGTCGGCGAGCCCGAGACGACCGAGGCCGCGAGGTCCGGGTGCCGGTACCGGCCGCCGCCCGGGAGCTCGATGGCGCCGTCGGGCTGCAGGACGGCCTCGAAGTGCTGGCGCCGTCGCGGCCGCGACCAGCGCAACCGGGTCGGGACGCCGAGGCGGCCGGCGAGCGCTGCGAGGTCCGGGTCGACCTCGTCCTCGCTGTCCTCCTCGGAGGACGCCCACGCGGGGGCGGCGGTCGACAGTCGCGGCGCCTCCAGCGGCGGCACGCTCAGCCGCGGGGGCTCCAGCGGCGGCACCTGCAGCCGGGGGAGGTCGTCGGCCGCGCCGGACCAGCGCGGCGGCGGGACGGCGGGCCGCTCACGCCGCGGCGCGGGCAGCGGCAGGTCGAAGGCGGGCGCCGCGGCGGCGGCGAACTCCTGGTCCAGCCCGGGCCGGTGCGTGGACGCCCCGGGCGGCGGGGCCGGTGCGGGCGCGGCCGGCGGGTCGGCCGGCAGCGGCGGCAGCGGGGACGTGTCGTGCACCCCGCCGGAGAAGCGGTCGGTGCGGGAGCGACGGCGCGCGGGAGCGGTGCGGCGGCGCGGGGCGGGCACCCCGCCCGGCAGCGACGTCGGGAGGTCCGGGGTCGGCGGCGCGGCGGGCACCCCGCGCGGCGGGGTGTCGTCGGCGGCGGGCGCCGGCTCCGGGACGGCGAGATCGCGGGACGCGGCCGCGCGGCGGCGCCCGGACCGGGTCGGGGCGTCCTCGGACCGGCTGCGGGCCTCGGCCGGCGCCTTGTCGTGCAGCGCCAGCCCGACGGCGACGCCCTCCGCGAAGCTCTCCGGCTCGCGCTCCGCGGCCGGCTCGGCCGGGCTCACGACCTCGGCCTCCCCGCCGGCGGCGTCGCCCGTGGCCGCGCCGCCCCGGGTATCGGCGGAGAGCTGTGGTGCGGCCGGGGAGGACGCCGGGTGGATGACCAGCGGCGACACGTCCACGAAGCGGCGGCCGTCCGCGCTGTGCACCACGCCCATCTTGAGGACCTCGACCGGCATCGTCGGCTGCCGCAGGAAGTCGACGGCGTTGAGGATCTCCTCGCTGGCCTCCTGGCAGATCATGATGAGGCGGGCGCTGCTGCGGCCGGGCTGGGACCGGGTGAGGGGGACGCTGTCGTAGAAGGCGGCGACGTCGCGGTGGAACGCCTGCTCGCCGCCGTGGTAGCGGGCCGCGAGCTGGCCGCGGGTGAGGCGCCCGGCGGCGCCCGCGTGGTCGAGCGCGCGCGTCAGCGCCGACCGGTCCAGGTCGGCGACGAGCTCGACCACCACCGGGGAGCCCGTCGCGTCCAGCGCCAGCAGGTGCGGTTCGTCCGGACCGTTCCCCGGCGCCACGGGGAAGATCTGCTCACCCAGCAGGCCGTCGATGTGCGTCTCGACGACGGTGTGCGCCGTGGTGCCGACACCCGGCTCCCGGGCGACCTGCTGGCGGGCAGACTGCACCAGGAGCGGCCGTTGACCATCGACCTCGAACAGCGGCATGCATCCAACTCCCGGCTCGGATCACGACCCCCGCGGCCGCGTTCCGCACCAAGCCTAGGCCAGCCTCCTGTGCGCCCGGCGCACGGGTCCGGCGGACGGGCACGGCCTCGGACGGTCGGTGGTCGCGGGGTTCCCGGACAGCGGTCGAGGTTACTCCGCGGGGCTGCCGTCGTCATGGACCGCGGGCCTCCCGGCGAGCCGTTCCTCGACCCGCGCGACCTTCTGGTCGAGCTGCCCGGTGCGGCCGGGGCGGATGTCCGCCTTGAGCACGAGCGACACCCGGTGCCCGCCCGCGGCGACGGCCTCGGTGGCCCGCTGCACGACGGGCATCACCTCGTCCCACTCCCCCTCGATCTCGGTGAACATCGCGGTGGTGCGGTTCGGCAGCCCGGACTCGCGGACGATGCGGACGGCCTCGGCGACGGAGTCCGTGACGGACTCGCCCGCGCCGAGCGGAGCGACGGAGAACGCGAAGACAGCCATGTCGCCATCATGCGCTCCCTCGGTGCCGAACATGTGATCGGTCCGGGATTCCAAGTCTGAATCCCGGACCGATCACATGTTCGGCACCCGGGGGGCAGCGGCATAGGCTCGGCGGGTGGACAGCTCCCCCTCGGCCCCTCGCGTCACCCTCCTCGCCGGCGGGGTGGGCGGCGCCCGTCTCGCCCACGGCCTCGCGCTCGCCCTGCCCGACGGCGGCGCGGAGCACCTGCGGATCGTCGGCAACGTGGGCGACGACACCGAACGGCACGGGCTCCTCGTCTCGCCCGACCTCGACACCGTCATGTACACGCTCGCCGGGCTCAACGACGAGCAGCGCGGCTGGGGGCTGACGGGCGAGACCTACGGCGTCCTCGACCAGCTCGCCCGTCTCGGCGAGGACACCTGGTTCACGCTCGGCGACAAGGACCTCGCGACCCACGTGGTGCGGACCGCCGCCCTGCGCGACGGCGAGCCCCTCAGCGCGGTGACCGCCCGCCTGTGCGCGGCGCTCGGGGTGCACGCCACCCTCCTGCCCGTGACGGACGACCGGCTGCGCACGCTGGTCGACACCCCAGCGGGCCGCGTCGCGTTCCAGGAGTACTTCGTGCGGCGGCAGCACGCCGACGCCGTGCTGGGGCTGACGTTCGACGGCGCCGACACGGCGCGGCCCGCGCCCGGGGTGCTCGCCGCCGTCCGCGACACCGAGGTGCTCGTCGTCGCGCCGTCGAACCCGTTCCTGTCCGTGGAGCCGCTGCTCGCCGTGCCGGGGGTGCGCGACGCCCTGCGCGCGACGTCGGCCCGGCGCGTCGCGGTGAGCCCGATCGTCGGCGGCCGGGCGCTGAAGGGACCGGCCGCGCAGGTGCTCGAGACACTGGGGCACGAGGTGTCCGCGCTGGGCGTGGCGCGCCTGTACACCGGGCTGGTGGACGTGATGTGCGTCGACGAGGCGGACGCCGCCCTGGCCGACCCGATCCGCGACCTCGGGCTCGACGTCGTCGTCACCGACACGATCATGGGCGGCCCCGCCGGGCGCGAGCGGCTCGCGCGCGAGCTGCTCACCGCCGTCGGGCCGGCACCGCGCTGACCATGCGCATCGTCGGTGCCGAACAGGTGGATCCTCCGGGATTCACGGCCGGAAACCCGGAACAACCACCTGTTCGGCAACGACGGGTCGTGGCGGTCGTGCCGCTGCGCGACGGCGTGTCCGGCAAGTCGCGGCTCGCCGCCGACCTCGACCCGGTGGCCCGGCGGCGGCTGGTCGCCGACCTGGCCCGGCACGTCGTCGGCGTGCTGGCGGCGCACGAGGGCGTGGAGCGCGTGCTCGTCGTCACCGCCGACGTGCCGTTCACGCGCGCCGCCCTCGGCGGCCTCGCCCGCGGTCCCGGCGACGCTCCCGTCGACGTCGTGGCACAGCCGCCCGCGCGGCCCGGCCTGAACGCGGCGCTGGACGTCGGCCGCGAGCACGCGGCCGCGCGCGGGGCACGCCGCCTGCTGGTCGCCCATGCCGACCTGCCGATGCTGGCGGCCGACGACGTCACCGCGATGCTCACCACGGGCGGTCACCGCGGCAGTCCCGGTTCTGGTCGGCAGTCCGGACTGCCGACCAGAACCGGAACTGCCGACGAGATCCCGGTGGTCGTCGGGACGGACCGGCACGACGCCGGCACGAACCTGCTCGTCGTCCCCGCGACGGCCGCATTCCGCTTCCGGTTCGGTGCGGGGTCCCGCGCCGCGCACGAGGCCGAGGCCGCACGGCACGGGCTCGCCGTCGCCGTCGTGCGCCGCCCGGGGACCGCCGTCGACCTCGACACCCTCGACGACTGGGGGCAGCTGCCCGACGACGCCCGCCGGCGCCTGCGCGACGCCGTCGGGTCGTCGCTGCCCTGACCGGGCGATGAGTCGGGCCCCGCGGGCGCGTCCATCCCCCATGAGCATCGAGCTGATCGACCAGGACACGCTGCCCGACGCCGACTTCGAGGGTTACCTGCACGGCTCCACCGTCTCGGTGATGTTCGAACGCATCGACCGCGACGGCGCGGGGCCGCGCCTGCACCGCCACCCGTACACGGAGACGTTCATCATCCGGTCGGGGCGCGCCCTGTTCCGCGTGGGGGACGACGAGGTGGTCGCGGTGGGCGGCCAGATCCTCGTCGCGCCCCCGCGGACACCGCACCGGTTCGCCGTCGTCGGCCCCGAGACCTACGAGGCCCTGCACGTCCACGCGAACGACCGGTTCGTCACCGAGTGGCTGGAGTAGTCACACCGCGTCGAGACGAGCCCGCAGCGCGGGGTCGAGGTCGAGGTCGGCCGCCCCGAGCAGCTCGTCGAGCTGCGCCACGCTGCTCGCCCCGACGATCGGGACGACAGGCACGTCAGCGCCCGTCAGCCACGCGAGGACCACCTGGTTCGGCGTCGCGCCGGTCTCGGCCGCGACCTCGCGGAGCACCCGCAGGCGCTCGTGCGTCGTCGGGTGGTCGAAGCCTGCCCACAGGGGCTTGTCCTCGCGCACCAGCGCGCCCTGCATGAGCGGCGAGTATGCGACGACGGCGAGCGGGCTGCCCGCCTCCGTCGACGCGCGGGCGTAGTCGAGCAGCTCGTACGACGCCCAGTTGCGCCGGCCGACATCGGGCCGCGGGTACGGGTAGGTGAGCTGCTGCTGCACCAGGCCGTAGGGGGCCACGCCCTGCCGCCGGGCCTCCTCGCGCGCCTCGACCACGCGGTGCAGCGCGACGTTCGAGATGCCCGTGACCCCGACGAGCCCCTCGGCCTGGAGCTTGCCGAACGCCCCGACGGTCTCGGCGAGCGGCGTGCCGACGTCGTCGACGTGCCCGTAGTAGGCGTCGAGGTGGTCGACGCCCAGGTGGCGCAGGCTCTCGCGCGCCTCGGCGGCGATGGTCTCGGCGCCGAGGCCCTGGTAGTTCATGGGCGGCACGTGCTGCAGCGGCAGGTTCGGGTCCTTCTTGGCCGCGCCCACCTTGGTGGCGAGGCGCAGCTCGTCACGGTTGCCACGTTCGGCGAGCCAGCGGCCGATGACGTCCTCGCTGTCCCGGCCGTACCCCTCGCCCCAGGCGTTGTAGTTGTTCGCGGTGTCGAGGAACGTGCCGCCCGCCTCGACGAAGCGGTCGAGGATCGCGAACGACGTCGTCTCGTCCGTGCGGGTGCCGAACCACATCGTGCCGAGGCACAGCGTGCTGACCTCGAACGACGTCGTGCCGTCACCGATCGTGCGGTAGCGCATGGGGGTTCTCCCTGTCTGGCGGGTGCTGTCCCGCACGACGCTACGGACCGATCGGTCCGGGTGTACCGTCCATTGACATGGCAGATAGCCAGGCCAATGCGGTGCTCGCCTGGGACACGGTGCTCGACCTCGGCGACGGGCCGGAACCGCTGGTGCAGCGGCTGGAACGTGCGCTGCGCGGGGCCGTGCACGCCGGCCGCGTGCCGCCCGGGGCGGCGCTGCCGCCCAGCCGCGCCCTCGCCGACACGCTGGGCGTCTCCCGGTGGGTGGTCACCGAGGCGTACGGGCAGCTCGTGGCCGAGGGGTTCTGCGAGGCACGCGTCGGGTCGGGCACCCGGGTGTCCGCGCACGCGGGCCCCCGGCCCGTCGCCCCGACGCGGACGGCTCCTCTCCCGGAGCCGCGAGCCCCCTTCGACCTCGGCCCTGGCGTCCCCGACCTGCGCCACGTGCCGCGGACCGCATGGGCGCGGGCCGTGCACGACGCGCTGCGGGACGCCGCCGACGCCGAGCTCGGCACCGCCGACCCCGCCGGCGCACCCGCGGCACGGACCGCGGTCGCCGGCTACCTCTCCCGCGCCCGGGCGGCGACCGTCACCCCGGACGACGTCGTCGTCACGCACGGCGCGACCGACGCCATGACACGGCTCGCGCGGGCCCTGCGCGGTGCCGGGCACCGCACGCTCCTGGTGGAGGACCCCAGCTGGGGGCGGCTGCGCGACGTCGCCCGGGACGCCGCGCTGACCCTCGTCCCCGTCCCGGTCGACGACGACGGCCCCGACGTGCCCGCGCTCGTCGGGGCGGCGCGGCGGACCGGGGCGCGTGCCGCGCTGCTCACGCCGGCGCACCAGTTCCCCACCGGGGCGCTGCTGGCGCCCGCACGGCGCGAGCAGGTGCTCGCCTGGGCGCGGGCCGTCGACGGGCTGGTGATCGAGGACGACTACGACGCCGAGTTCCGCTACGACCGCCGGCCCGTCGGGGCGCTGCAGGGCCTCGACGCCGACCGGGTGGCGCTCGTCGGGTCGCTGAGCAAGACCGTCTCGCCGGCGCTCGGGCTCGGCTGGATGACGCTCCCCCGCCGGTGGCGCGAGCGCCTGGGGCCCGGCTTCGGCGGTGCCCCGCCGTCCACCGTCGACCAGCTCGCCCTGGCCCGGTTCGTCACCGGGGGCGGCTACGAACGGCACCTGCGAGCCGCCCGCGCCCGGTTCCGGCGACGCCGGGCCGCACTGCTCGACAGCCTGGGCCGGCACCTGCCCGGCCTGTCCGTGAGCGGCATCGCCGCGGGGCTGCACGTCGTCGTCACGCTGCCCGACGGCGTCAGCGCCGCCGCCGTGGTCCGGGCTGCCGCCGCGCGGGACGTCACCGTGGCCGACCTCGACCGCTACCGGCTCACCCGCGGCCCGTGCGACGCGCTCGTCCTGGGCTACGGCAACCTCGCCGACGCCCGCGTCGACGAGGCCGTCGCCCGCCTCGCCGCCGCCGTCCACGACGCCCGGGCCTGAGCGTCGTCCACCGACCGCCTGGCACCGGACCGTGCCCCGCTCAGAAGTGCGGGCGGGCCTGCGCGGACGAGGTCGCGCTCAGCCCGATGCCCGCGTCGAAGGACTCGGTGAACCACCGCACGAGCGGCGGGTGCGAGGTCGCGACGAGGGTCACCCGGGCGCTCGCGCCGTCCGGCGACGACGCCCCGGCCACCCGGAACCCGTCGAACTCGGCGGCGGTACCGGGGTGCGCGGCGAGGTAGGCGGTGACGGACTCGCGGACGTCCGCGTCGGTGAGGGTCAGCGTGGCGGAACCGGGGTCCCCGGTTGCGCCGCCGATGACGGCACCGGCGGCGGCGCCGTCGGCGGCGTCGAGGGCGATCACGTCCGCGAGGTCGTACAGCGCCTTGCGCTCGAGGTGGACGGCCGTCGCGGACGCCACCATCGCGACGATCATCAGGCCGAGCACGACGCAGCCGAGCGTGAGCAGCATGATCCTGCCCGACTCGTCGTCGCACGCGCCCGCCCGGCGAGGCGCGGGTCCGTGCGGGGCGGCGGTCGTCCGGGGCATCGGTCGGTCACTCTACCGAGGCGCGGGGCGCCCGCCGGCACGCCGTCCACAGGGCCGGCTCACCAGGTCCCGCTCACCACCGGCCACGGTGCACGACGTCGTCCATCGGGCGGCGGCGCCTCCGGGCGGGCGAGCCTGCCGCGCCGCCGTCCGCGGGGTGCCCGACCGCGACGACTCCCGTCGGCGACCACGCGTCCGGCACGCCGAACGCGTCCCGGACGGCGTCCACCCGCCCGGCGGGGACGCCGAAGAAGCATGCGCCGAGCCCTTCGTCGACGGCGGTCTGCAGCATGAGCAGCGACGCCATCCCGGCGTCGACGTGCCAGTACGGCACCGGCCAGCGGGCCTCGTCCCGGTCGGTCCACCCCTTGTCGACGGCGGCGTACCGGTCGAGGTAGGCGTCGCGGGAGCTCAGCACGACGACGAGGAGCGGGGCGGTGGACATCCCGGCGAGCCAGCCGGACATGTCGCGCTCGGACGAGGACGGCGCGGCCGCCGCCCAGAACGCGGCGCGCTCGTCGGGCGTCTCCAGCACCAGGAACGACCATCCCTGCGTGAACCCGGCGCTCGGGGCGCGCACGGCGTGCCGCAGCAGCCGGTCGGTCACCTCCGGGTCGACCGCGTCGTCCGTGAACCGCCGCACCATCCGCCGTCGTCGGACGACCTCCGTGAACTCCACGACCCCATCCTGCCGAACATGTGGTTGCTGGCTGCCCACCAGGTGGTTGATCCGGGATTCGGCGGCTGAATCCCGGATCAACCACATGTTCGGCACCGGGGGGCGGGCGGGTCAGAGCCGCTCGGCGATGACCTCCACGAGCGCCTTGCCCTCGACGCCCTCGAGCTGCACGGCCTGGGTGCGGCAGGAGAACCCGTCGGCGACGTACTCCGCACCCTCGGGGCGAGAACGCAGCGCGGGCAGGAGCGCGTTCTCCGCCACCGCCACGGACACGTCGTAGTGCCCCTTCTGCATGCCGAAGTTCCCGGCGAGGCCGCAGCAGCCGGCGAGCTCGGTGACCGTCGCCCCGGCGTCGGCGAGGAGCCTCCGGTCCGCCTCGAAGCCCATCACCGAGTGCTGGTGGCAGTGGGGCTGCACGACGGCGGTCAGGTCGGACAGGTCCGGCATCGTCCAGCCCGTCTCCGGGCCGGGCGCGGTGTCGGGCGAGGTGAGCAGCTCGGCGAGCGTCCGGGTGGCACCGGCGACGGCCTTCGCGCGGGGGTCGTCGGGGAACAGGTCGAGCAGGTCGGAGCGCAGCACGGCGGTGCACGAGGGCTCCAGGCCGAGGATCGGGATGCCGTTCACGGCGTACGGCCCGAGGACGGACAGCAGCGACGACAGCCGCCGCCGGGCGCCGTCGAGCTGCCCGGTGGAGATCCACGTGAGGCCGCAGCACGCCTGCTGGTCCGGCACGACGACGTCGTAGCCGGCCTCGGTGAGCACCTTGACCGCGGCCTGCGGGACGGACGGCGCGAGCGCGTCGCTGAACGAGTCCGCCCACAGCACCACCTTCGGGCGTCCCTGGATGCCGGGGGTCCCGGGCAGCTGGCGCGTCGCCAGCCCGGGGACGCCGTAGGTGGCGCTGCCACGCCGCCACCAGGTGCGGAACGGGATCTCGGCGAACTCGGGCACCTGACGGCGGGTGTCCATGCCGCCGGCCCACAGCACGGCCCTGGCGATCCACGGCACCCCGAGGACCTTGTTGACGAGCCGCGGCATACCGCCGGCGAGACGCGCCCAGCGCGGCAGCCAGCCCAGCGCGTAGTGGTCCACCGGCCGGAGCTTCCCCCTGTAGGTGCGGTGCAGCACCTCGGCCTTGTACTGGGCCATGTCCACGCCGGCGGGACAGTCGGACGAGCAGGCCTTGCAGCTCAGGCACAGGTCGAGCGACTCGCGCACCTCGGGCGCCGCCAGGCCGCCGACGAGGGTGCCGTTGACTGCCTCCTGCAGCACGCGCGCCCGCCCGCGGGTGACATCCTTCTCGTCCTTCGTCGCCTGGTAGCTGGGGCACATGAAGCCGCCCGAGGCGGACGTGTCCGCGCGGCACTTGCCCACGCCCACGCAGCGGTGCACGGCGGTGGTGAGGTCGTGGTGGTCGTGCCCGAAGGAGAACCCGGCGTACCCCGCCTTCTTCGCGACGCCGCGCAGCGGCCCGGAACCGAGCAGGCCGCGCTCCCCCACCGGGGCGGTCGACGGCACCGCCCGGGCCGCGGGCCGGCGCAGGGCCGCGTCCACGGCGGCGGGCCGCACGACGACGCCCGGGTTGAGCAGGTCGTCCGGGTCGAACAGCGCCTTGAACCGCTCCATGAGCGTGATCGCCTCGGGCGAGTACATGAGCGGCAGCAGCTCCGAGCGGGCGCGGCCGTCGCCGTGCTCCCCGGACAGGGAGCCGCCGTGGTACGCCACGAGCCGGGCGGCGTCCGTCATGAACGTGCGCAGCACCGACCCGCTGGTCTCCATCGGGATGTCGATGCGCAGGTGCACGCAGCCGTCGCCGAAGTGCCCGTACGGCAGCCCGTCGACGCCGTAGCGGTCCATGAGCTCCTGCAGGTCGCGCAGGTAGGAGCCCAGGCGCTCGGGCGGGACGGCAGAGTCCTCCCAGCCCGGCCACGCCTGCTCGCCCGCGGGCGTGCGGCCGGCGAGCCCGGCGCCGTCGGCCCGGATCTGCCACATCTTGGAGGCGTCGGGCCCGGCGGGCAGCACGAGCGAGGACTTGGACGACGACGCCGCGACGATCGCCTCCGCACGCGCCATCGCCTCGGCCTGGGTGTCGCCGCCGACCTCGATCATCAGCCAGCCCGCGCCCTCCGGCAGGTCCGGCACGGCCGCGTCGCCCTTGGCCCGCCGCACGACGTCGACGAGCCGGGCGTCCAGGCCCTCGACGGCGAGCGGGTGGTGGCCGAGCAGGTGCGGCACGTCGTCGGCGGCCGACGGCATGTCGGCGTACCCGAGCACGACGAGCGTCGGCGCGCTGGGCACCGCCACCATCCGCAGCGTGGCGCCGAGCACGGTGACGCAGGTGCCCTCCGTGCCGACGAGCGCCTTGGCGAGGTCGGACCCGTTCTCCGGCAGCAGGTGCTCCAGCGAGTAGCCCGACACCTGCCGGCCGAACCGCCCGAACTGGGTGCGGATGAGCGCGAGGTTCTCGCGCACCAGCTCCGCCAGCCCGGGCACGGCCGCGAACGTCGGGTCGCCGCTCCCGGCGGTGAAGCGCCGTCCCCGCCCGTCGACGACGTCGAGCTCCAGCACGTTGTCGGCGGTGCGGCCGTAGGCGACGGCGTGCGGGCCGCACGCGTTGTTGCCGATCATGCCGCCGAGCGTCGCGCGGTTCTGCGTGGACGGGTCCGGCCCGAACCGCAGCCCGTCCGGGGCGCCCGCGCGCTGCAGGCTCGACATGACCGCTCCCGGCTCCACCCGGGCGACGCCCTCGCCCGGCGCGGCGGCGGCGTTCACGTCGACGACCTCGTTCATGTACCGCGAGAAGTCCAGCACGACGCCCGGCCCCACGGCGTTGCCGGCCACGGACGTGCCGCCGCCGCGCGCCGTCAACGGGACCTTCAGCTCGCGCAGCACCTCCAGCGCGCGCACGGCGTCGGCCGTGCTGCGGGGGAAGGCCACGACGTCGGGCACCACGCGGTAGTTGGACGCGTCGGTCGAGTACTCGGCCCGGCGCCGCGTGGAGGTGTCGACCTCCCCCGCGACGACGGTGCGCAGCGCGTCGGCGAGGGCCTCGCGCGCCTCGGCCGCGGCCCGTTCCGCGTCCGCGCGCGCCGGCCCGGGCTGCGGGGCGGCGTCCTGTCCTGCGGCGTCGTTCACGGTCTGGTCGTTCTCGGCGGGCACGTGGGCGATTGTCGCACCAGTCGCGCCGCTCCCGGAGGACCGGTCCAGGCGCGGCACGACCCACGGCGGCCGCGGGCGGGCTCAGAGCACGAGCTCGGGCTGCAGGCGCGCCGGCGTCCACACGCGCCGGCGCCGCGCGAGCAGCGTCGTGACCGCGAGCGCCGCCGTCAGCACACCGGCCAGCACGCCCACGTCGCGCCACACCGTGGCCAGGTTGCCGCCGTACAGGAGCTGACGCAGGCCCTCGACGGCGTACGACATGGGCAGCACGTGGTGCAGCCCGCGCAGCGGCTCGGGGATCGTCTGCCAGGGGAACGTGCCGCCCGCCGTGACCAGCTGGACGAGCATGAGCACCAGGCCGAGGAACTGGCCGGCAGCGCCGAGCCAGACGTTGAGCATCTGCACGATCGCGATGAACGTCCCGGACACGAGCACCATGAACAGCGCCGTGGCGAGCGGGTAGGCGGGCTGGATGTCGAGCGCGAACTTCGTCACGGTGAACATGGCCGCCACCTGCAGCACGCCGATCGCGGCGGGCGCCGACCAGCCGCCGAAGGCCGTGGCGAACGCGGAGCGCCCGGCCGCGAGCGCCCGGGTCGACAGCGGCTTGACCAGGAGGAACAGCACGTAGGCGCCGATCCAGGTGGCGAGCGACAGGAAGAAGGGGGCGAGGCCGCCGCCGTAGGTCCCCGCCGACGACAGGGCGTCGTTCCGCACCTCGACGGGGTTGCCGATGGTCTCCGCCGTGTCCTCGCGGGTGGCGTCGTCGGGGTTCGGCACCTGGCCGAGGCCGTCGGCCAGGCCGTCCCGCAGGTCCGTGGTGCCGCCCACGAGGTCCTTCGCCCCGGAGCGCAGCTCGAACGTGCCGTCGGCGAGCCGCGCGGCGCCGTCGGACACCTGCCCGGTGCCGTCCGCGAGCCGCCGCACGCCGTCGACCAGCGCGGGGGTGGACGCCGCGAGCTCGCCGGTCCCGTCCGCCAGCCGGCCGGCGCCGTCGGCGAGCGTGCCCGCGCCGTCGGCGGCGGACGCGATGCCGGACGCCAGCCGCGGCGTCGCGGCCGCCAGGGTCGCCGCGCCGTCGGCCACCTCCTGCGACCCGTCGGCGAGCCGGTCGAGCCGGGCGGAGGCGTCCTCGACCTGGTCGACGGCGGACGTCACGTCCTGCCGCTGGGCGTCCAGGGCGGCGTCGACGTCGGACCGTGTGGTGTCGAGCCGGTCGAGGGCGTCGGCGCGGAGCTCCTCGCAGCGCGCGCCCAGGTCGTCGCCCGACTCGGCCGCCTGCGCGCACAGCTCGGCGAGCTGCGCGTCCAGGTCGCTGCGCCCCTGGTCGAGGGCGTCGGCCGCGTCGGAGCGGGCGCCGTCCAGGGTGGGCAGCACCTGCCGGGCGGCCGCGGCGGCCTGGTCGCCGTACTGCGCGACCTGCGCGTTCCCGTCCGCGACCTGCCGCGCGCCGTCCGCGAGCCGCCGCGTCTGGGCGGGCAGGTCCGCCGTCCCCGCGCGCAGCGTGCCGAGCCCGTCCGCGAGGTCGGCCGCGCCGTCGTCGAGCCGGCGGGCGCCGTCGTCGAGCTGCCCGACGGCGTCGGACAGCGGCCCGACCTTCTCCGCCAGGGTCGCCGCGCCGTCGGCGGCCTGTCCGGCGCCGTCGGCGAGGTCGTGGGCGCCGTCGTCGGCCGACGCCACACCGGCGCGGAGCTGCTTCGTGCCGTCGAGGAGCCGGCCCGCGCCGTCGACGGCGTCGGCGAGGTTGGTGTGGATGGAGCCGAACCCGCGCAGGAACGTGTCCGCGGCCTCGGTGCCGACCTGGGAGGCGATCGAGTCGCGCACCTGGTCCACGATGGTGTCGGCGATCGTCCGGGCGAGGTAGTTGTTGGCGTCGTTGGTGATGAGCGTGAGGCTCGCCTGCTCGGGCTCGAACCGGCCGGACGAGACGAGGTCGGCGGAGAACTCCGGGCCGATGACGAGCGCGGCGTCGTACCGCCCGTCGCGCACGCCCAGCTCGGCGTCGTGCTGGGTCGTCTCCACCCAGCCGAACCCTCCGTCGTCGAGGAGCTGGTCGGCGACGTCGCGCCCGAAGTCGCGGTCCTCCTCGTCGCCCGTCGCGGCGTCGGTGGTCGTGGTGCCCTCGTCCTGGACGACGACGGCGGCCGGCACCTCGGCCAGGCGCCCGTACGGGTCGTAGTTGGCGAAGAGGTACAGCCCCGCGTAGAGGGTGGGGATGAGCGCCAGCGCCAGGACGGCGAGCTTCGGCAGCGTGCCCGCCGTCATGCGGCGCAGCTCGGACAGCGCCAGGCGGATCGCGGTCATCGGGTGGTCTCCTCGGTCTCTGCCTCGGCGTCTGCCTGGGTGTCTTCCTCGGTGCCCGCCTCGACGTCCGCCTCGGTGGCGGCTGCGGTCTCGGCGTCCGCGTCGTCGTCGGACGGCGGGTCCGGCGGCACCTCGACGGGAGCGGCGGGCAGCTCGGGCCGGGTGCGCAGCACCTCGAGCGGCGGGTCGTGCATCGTCCGGCCCCGGGCGGGCGGCAGGTCGACGCCCAGGTCGCGGGCGGAGGACCGGGTGCACTGCACGAGCACGCCGTACCCGGTCGCCGCGAGCGTCTCGGCGACCGACCACCAGCCCCACGGGTCGCCGCCGTGCCGGTCGGGGACGGTGAGCACGACGAATCGCACGTCGCGGTCGGCGGCCGCGAGCTCGGCGAGCAGGGAGGTCCGCAGGACGCCCGGGAGCTGGTCGACGCGCCGGCGGCGCTCGTCGGCGAGGTCCTGGTCGGCGAGCCAGCGGGAGACGTCGGGCGGCAGGGAGCGGCGGCGTGCCAGCGCGAGCCCCTCGGCGACGACGTCGGCGACGGTCAGCGCCTCCTCGGGCTCGTTGACGCCCGGCACGTCGACGACGGCGGTGACGGCTCGCAGGGCGCGAGAGCTGCGGGTGGCGCGATGCCCCTCGACGAGCTCGACCGTGCCGGCGAACGGGCGCAGCCGCCCGGTCGCCACCAGCGCGAGCGCGGTGTGCCCGTGCCCCGGCTCGGCCGCCACCAGCACGCACTCCCCCGTGGACAGATCGAGGTCCATGGGCTCGAGGGCGGGCTCGCGCCGCCCCTGCACGCTCACTCCCCGCAGGCTGATCCGCACCGTTCGTCCCTCGTTCCCCCGGTCGTGCCGCGCCGGACGGCCCGGCGTCTCGACGGTGCACCGTCGGGCGCCGATCGGCACGCGGAACACGACCACCCGGCACGACCGCCGTTCGATACAATGTTGTATCCAAAAGGATACGCTCATGTATCGGCCCAGATGGGGCCCGCGCCCCGTTCCGTGAGGCGCCTCACCCGTGAGCGCCGACACACCGAGCGCGCTGCCGCTCGGACGACTACGGTCGGGCACGTGAGAGTCGTCGTGGTCGGAGCCAGCGGGAACGTCGGCACGGCCGTGCTGCGAGCCCTGGCGCGCGAGCCGGTCGTGACCTCGATCGTCGGGGTCGCGCGCCGGGTGCCGCGCGCGGACGGGTCCAGCACGGTGGAGTTCCCCCACGACGCGGCCCGGTGGGTGCGCGTCGACCTCACGGACACCGCGGACGCCGTCATCGCCGGCCTCGACGAGGCCGTGCGGGGCGCGGACGCCGTCGTCCACCTGGTGTGGGCGTCCCCGTCGACGCGCGACCCCGACGTCATGCGGCGCATCAACCTGGACGGCTCGCGCGCCGTCGCCGAGGCCGCGGTGCGCGCGGGCGTGCCGCACCTCGTCTTCGGCTCCACCTCCGGCGTGTACGCACCAGGGCCGGCCGGCGGCACCGTCCCGGAGACCTGGCCGCTGCGCGGCGTGCCCACCTCCGCGTACTCGGTGCAGAAGGTCGAGGTCGAGCGCATGCTCGACGACCTCGCGGAGCGGCACCCCGGCCTCGTGGTGACGCGCGTGCGCCCGTCGCTGATGCTCCAGCGCGAGGCGGGCGCCGAGCTCGCCCGCTACTTCCTCGGCCCGCTGGGCACGTGGGGCCTCCGGGCCGTCGCCAAGCGCGCGCCGGAGGGCGCCCTGCTCCCGGCGCTGCCCTTCCCGGACGGGCTGCGCCTGCAGGTGCTGCACGCCGACGACGCCGCGGACGCCTACCGGGCGGTGGTCGTCGGGCGGCACCCGGGTGCGTTCAACGTCGCCCCCGAGGGCTGGCTCACCGGGGACGACCTCGCCCACACGCTCGCCGGCGGGCGGAGGGTCCCCGTCTCCCCCGACCTGGCGCGGACGGGCCTGGCGGTCGCCTCCCGGCTGTACCTCGCCCCGATCGACGTCGGCTGGTTCGACATGGCACGGGCCGACGTCGTCCTGGACGCGAGCCGCGCCCGCGAGCTGCTGCACTGGGCGCCGACCCACGACCCCGCGGACGTCCTCCGCGAGACGGTCGAGGGCGTCATCGCCGGCGCCGGCGCCGGCTCACCGCCCCTGAGCGGCTGAGGCGGTCGAGCCGGGACGGCGGACGGTTTTCCCAGGCAATCAGGTTACGGTCGGGGCGACGTCTCCGTCGACGCGCGCGCGTACGCCGCGTCGGCACCCCGTACCGAAGGACCACACCCATGACGCTCCTGCGACTCGACACCAGCATCCAGGGAGACCGGTCGGCGAGCTCCGCCCTCGCCGACCTCGTCGTCGGCGAGTACCGGACCGCGCACCCCGACGCGCCGGTCGTCACCCGCCACCTCGGCGAGAACCCGCTGCCCGCCGACGCGTGGGCGCTGGCCTACGGCGCCGGGTTCGTCCCGGAGGCCGAGCGCACCGCCGAGCAGCGGGCCGCGACGGAGCTCGCCACCGCGCTGGCCGACGAGGCCCGATCCGCCGAGATGCTGGTGCTCGCCATGCCGCTGTACAACTACGGCGTCTCGCAGCACGCCAAGACGTGGATCGACCTGGCTATCGTCGGCGGCGGCACCGGCGTGCCGATCCTCGAGGGCAAGCCCGTCGTCCTCGTCACCACCCGCGGCGGGTCGTACGCCGAGGGCACGCCCCGCGAGGGCTGGGACCACAACACCGACTACCTGCGCCGCATCCTCGTGGACATCTGGGGCGCCGACCTCACCGTCGTCGAGCGCGAGTTCACGCTCGTCGGCATCAACCCCGCGCTCGACCGGTTCGCCGAGCCCGCCGCCGCCATGGCCGCGCAGGCCGAGCGGGAGGCCGTCGAGGCCGGCCGCGCGCTGAGCTCTGCCCGCGCGCTGGCGGCCGCCGCGAGCTGACCCCACGTGCGAGAGCGGGCGAGGTGGCCGACCACCTCGCCCGCTCCCTCACCGCCTCGGTGTCAGCCCTCGAACTTCACGTCGAGGACGATCTGCCCGACGCCCCCGAGCGCCTTGGAGACGGGGCAGCCGGCCTTCGCGGCCTCGGCCGCCGCGCGGTAGGCGTCCGCGTCGATCCCCGTCGCGGACCCGACGACGCTCAGCAGCACCTTCGAGATCTCGAAGCCGCCGCCGGCGGCCGGGCTCAGCGTCACGTCGGCGCTCACGTCGGTCTTGCCGGGCGTGCCGCCCGCGTTCGCGACCTCCAGGGAGAACGCCATCGCGAAGCACGACGAGTGCGCGGCCGCGATGAGCTCCTCCGGGCTGGTCGTGCCGTCGGCGTCCTCGGCGGCGCGCTTCGGGAAGGACACGTCGAACGTGCCGGCGCCCGAGCTGGCGAGCTGGACCTGGCCGGACCCCTCCTCGAGCGAGCCGTTCCAGGCGGTGCGTGCGGTACGGGTGGGCATAGGAGATCTCCTTCGTGCTCCGGGACAGGTCACTGCGACGGTATCCCCCGGCACGCGCCCCCGGCACGCGCTCCCGCGCGGCACGCCGGTGTGCGCTCCGTCACCGCGACGGCGCGGTGAAGTCGACCGCCTCGTCCGCGACGGCCAGCACGGACCAGACGTTGCCGTCGGCGTCGGACAGCTCGTAGGCCGGCACCACCAGGACCGCGCCGTCCTCCTGGTGCTGCTGCGTCAGGCCGAGCCGGGCGCTCGTGATCTCCACGTCGGACACCGGCCAGCGCACCGGGTCGCCCGGCGCCGGCGGCGCGGGCGGGGGCGTCGGCTCGGTCGGTTCCTCGACGGGCCGGTCGACGTCGGCGCCTTCCGCGAACGTGATCGGCCACGCCGACCCCGCGAACCGGGGGTCGCCGAGCCGTTCCACCGCCGCGGCCGGGCTGACCACCGGGTAGTCCCCCAGGTCCACGAGGGACCCGAGCGACCCGTCCAGCCAGGCGATGCCGGACGCGCCGACGGTCGCGCTCCACTGCGCCCCGGTGCGCCTGCCGTCGACCACCTGGTGGGCGGTCACCCAGCGCGCGGGCTCGTCCTCCGTCTCGTCGGCCTCGAGCTCGAAGCCCGCCGGGTCGACGCCGAGCGACCGCATCGCCTCGCGCAGGGCGTCCACCGCCTGCCCGGCCGTGACCGCCTCGCCCCCCGGCTCGGCGCACCCGGCGGGCTCGGTCCCGCCGTCGGACGTCGCCGCGTCGCCACGCTCCTCGACGACCTCGCCGCAGCGCCACGGGTCCGCGGACGGGTCCTGGTAGCCGAACGACGCCGTGCCGTCGGCGGACAGCCAGACACTCGGTCCCCCGCCGTCCCGGGGGCCGACGCTCCACGACCCGTGGTCCCGGCGCGGCTCGCCGTCGACGCCGAGCGCTGCGGCGACCCGCGCCGCCCCGTCCCGGGTCGCGACGCCCGTGGCGTCGACCCCGTAGGCCGTCGCCTCGCCCGCCTCCGTGGACAGCCCGCGGGCGTGGAACACCGCGCGCCCGGAGTACCAGCCCGGGTACGCCATGTCGGCGGCGCCCGGCTCGGTGGCGGCGGCCGCGTCGCCACCCGCGTCCGCGGCACCCGGGAGGGTGCCCGCCCGCTCCGGAGCGCCGTCGCCGGCGCCGCCCAGCACGACCGCGGGCTCGGCCGAGCCCGGCACGACCGCGTCAGGCTCCCCCGCCTGCGTGCCCAGCACGTAGCCGCCACCGCCCACGGCCAGGACCGCCACGGCAGCGGCCGCCAGCCACGACGCGCGCCGGCGCCGGCGCGCCGCGAGCTCGTCGCCCTCCGTCCCGGCACCGGCGCCCTCGGCGGCGCCGGCCCCCGCGGTCTCCGCCCTCGCGGCAGGCTCGTCGGGATCGCCGTCGGCAGCGGGCGGCTCCGCGCCGAGGATGTCGTCCACCGCGGCCCGCAGCACGCCCTCGCGCACCCGGACGCGCTCCGCCGGGTCCGCGGCCCGCAGCCGGTCGAACGCCTCGTCCGGGGGCCCGTCGCCGGCGGCGCGCCCCGTGCTCTCGCCGTGGCCGTCGTGGCCGTCGTCGTGGCTCATGCCGACCTCCTCGGTCCCGGCCGCCCGCTGCGGCCCCCTGCCCGGTCTGTGTGCTCAGCGCGCACCGGCTTGCACCTCGTCCGCCTCCGCCTCCCAGGCGGCGCGCAGCCGCGCACGCGCCCGGGACAGCGCGGCGTCCGCGCCCCCGCGCGAGACGCCGAGCACCGCCGCGAGGCCGTCGCCGTCCAGCCCCTCCCACGCCACGAGGAGCAGCACGCGCCGCTCCCGCGCCGACAGCCTCGCCAGCACCGCGCGCACGCGGTCGTCGTCGACGGCCAGGTCGGCCGGGTCCACGTCGTCGGGCTCCTCGGGCACCACGGCGACCGGCGTCGCCCGCGCCTTGCGGCGGTGGTTCGCCAGCACGAACCCGGCCGTGCGGTACAACCAGGGCAGCTCGGCCCCGCGCGGCACGTCGGCACGCCGCCGCCACGCCGTGGCCAGCACGTCCGCGGCGAGGTCCTCGGCGTCGTCCGAGCCGGCCGGGAGCCGGCGCACCAGGTAGCGCTGCACCGCGCCGGCGTGCGCCGCGAACACCGCGTCGAACCAGGCGGCGTCCGCCCCGGCCCCGCGCACGTCGACGGGCGCCGGGTCTGTCTCTGGGCTCACCGGGCCTCCCGTGGTCCTGCGTCCGCTTCCACCCCGCCTGTGTCGCCGGGCGCCGCACCCTTGCACGGCCGGCGGATCTCACCCGCAGATTCATCCCGCCACCGCGTCGCGGCGGCCCTACCGTTCCAGCATGACGGTGGACGCCGGCACGCGGAACGGTCCGGCCCCCGGACGGGCACGGACACGCCGACACACGGGCCGGTGGGTCCTGCTCGTGCTGCTGGTGCTCCTGGCCGCCGGCCTCGCCGGCGCCGTCCTGCTGGTCCGCGACGCCCTCGCCGCCCGGGAGGCCCTCGCGGCGGTCGCCGTGCAGGTCCCCACCGTGGAGCAGGAGCTGCGCGACGCCGCCTCGCCGGGCAGCGACAGCTCCGACGGCGCGGACCGCGCGCAGGTGGAGGCCGCGCTCGCAGAGCTCGTCCGCGCCACCGACGAGGCCCGCGCCGCGACCGACGGCCCCCTGTGGTGGCTCGCGGCCCGCGCGCCCGTCGTCGGCCCGTCGGCCCGGGCGGTCGCCGACGTCGCGCTCGTGCTCGACGACGTGGCCGACCGCGCGCTGCCCGGCCTCGTCGAGGTGGCCGACGCCGTCGCCGCCACGGGGCGCACGCCCGACGGCGGCCTCGACCTCGGCCCCCTCCGGGCGGCGGCGCCGGCGGCCACCGAGGCGCGCGCGACCGTGGACGCCGCCCGCGCCCGCCTCGACGGCGTGGACCCCGACGCCCTGCTGCCGGAGCTCGCGGGCCCGGTCCGCACCCTGCACGACCGGCTCGGCGACCTGGCCGGCGCCGCCGCGACCGCGGAGCGTGCCGCCGTGCTGGCCCCCGCCATGCTCGGCGCCGACGGGCCGCGCACGTACCTCGTGCTGGGGATGAACTCCGCCGAGCTGCGCGCCGGCGGCGGCATCCCCGGCGCCCTGATCCTGCTGCGCGTCGACGAGGGGCGCGTCGAGCTGGTGCGCCAGGTGCCCGCGTCCGCCGTCGGCCCGTTCGACGAGCCCGTGCTGCCGCTCGCGCCGGACGACGTCGCCGCCTACACGCCGCGGCTGGGCCGGTTCGTGCAGGACGTCACCGCCACCCCGCACTTCCCGACGTCCGCCCGGCTGGCCGCCGCGATGTGGGCCCGGGCGCAGGGCGAGGAGGTCGACGGGGTGCTGGCCACGGATCCCGTCGCCCTGGCGGCGCTGCTCACGGAGACCGGGCCGGTCGACGTCCCGCTCTCCGGGCGGGTCGCCGACGCGCTCGGCCGCCGGCACGTCGAGGTGGGCGGTGCCGACGCCGTCGACGTGCTGCTCCGGCGCGCCTACGACCTCCTGGAGCCCGACGACGCCGACCTGTTCTTCGCCGACGTGGCGGGCGCCGTCCTGGCCCGCGCGACGGCGCCCGACGTCGCCCCCGGCGCCCTGCTGGGCGGCCTGCGCGCCGCGGCGGGCGAGCACCGCCTGCGGGTGTGGTCGGCCCACGACGCGGAGCAGCGCCGCCTCGCGGGCACCGTGCTCGCCGGAGGGTTCGACGACGGGCCGCGGGCGGCCGACGCCGTCGGGGTGCTCCTCACGGACCACGTCTCCGGCAAGATGTCCGCCTACCTCGACGTGTCGCTGACGCACGCGCGCTCGCGCTGCACCCCGGAGGGCAGGGTCGACGTGCTCGAGCTCCGGCTCGCGTCGACGGCCCCCGCCGACGCCGCGACCGCGCTGCCCTGGTACGTGGCGGGCCTGCCCGGCGGCGAGGCCCCGCCCGGCACGCTCCTGGTCGGGGTGACGGTCGCCGGCCCCCGCGGCGGCCCGGCGCCGCGGCTGGAGCGGGACGGCGACCCGTTCGGCGGGCGGTCCGCCACCACGCACGGCCGCCCCACGACGGCCGTGACCGTCCGGCTCGACCCGGGCGCGTCGACCACGCTGCGGCTGCGCGTCCCGGCCGCCGCCGAGCCCGGCCCGGCCACGCCGCCGGGCAGGCTCGAGGTGTGGTCCACCCCGACGGTCTCCGCCGGCGGGCTGCTGGACGTGCCGGTGCCCCGCTGCGGGTGAATCCCCCGCACGGCGCGCCTTTCACCCGGGTGAGCACGGTTCTCACCTGCCCGGGCGCGGCTAGCGTGAACGGCACGCAGCACCACCGTCGCAGCACCGCTGAAGGAGTCGAGATGGGCATCGCCGGACGCAGGCTCGTGGCTCCCGTCATCGGCACCGTGACGGGCACCCTGCTCGCGCTCGGCGCGGTCGGCGCGACGTCCGCCGGAGCCGCCACGACGCCGAGCCCGGGCGCGGACGGCTACGAGCCGCCCGAGGAGCCCACGCTCACCGCCGAGATCTTCGAGCCCGTGTGCGACGGCGACGTGCCCTACCTGCGCTACGCCGTGAAGGCCACGGGCACGGAGAACGACACCGTGACGATCACCTGGATCCACCCCTCGGGCGCGGACGTCGTCCAGGCGGGCCTGCCGCTGTCCGGGCGGGTGCTGTGGCCCGGCGCCGAGGTGGCCGACGACGGCACGCCGCTCGACTGGCCCGGCTGGCGCCTCGAGGACGGCACCTGGGTGGTCGGCGACGAGTACGACTGGGTGCGCCCCTCGGTGGACGTGCTGTTCGAGGTCAACCCCGAGCTGACGCTGACGGCCGACTACCCGCCGTCGTCCCCCGACTGCGCGACGAACCCGCCCGGGCAGCCGCCGAGCACCCCGCCCGAGCCGGGCGACGACACCACCCCCGCCTCCCAGTCGACCGTGCCGGCGGCCGTGCCCCCGGGGTCGGCGACTCCCCAGGGGCCCGTGGCCCTGCCCCGCACCGGGGCACAGGTCGCCGGCCTCGCCGCTCTCGCCGCCCTGCTGGTCGGGGCGGGGGCGCTGGCCGTCGGCACGGTCCGCCGGCGACGCGCGCAGCGCTGACCGGCACGAGCTCCGCCCCGGACCCCGGGCCGGAGGACAGGCCCCGGTGACGGCGGCGGGCAGCCCCCGCGCCCCCCTGCGGGAGGCGGGCCCGCCGTCGTCACCGGTCTTCTCAGCAGGCGCCCTGGTCGCGCCAGACGCCCCACTCGCCGGTGGTGCCGGGCTCCTCCCCGGTCGTCCACCACTGCGCCCGCCACTCGTGGCCGCCGTGCGCCACCACGTCGCCGCCGGTGTACACGGCGGAGGCGTCCCAGGCGCCGGCCGCGCAGTCACCTGCCGGCGGGTCCGTCGGGTCCGGGTCGGGCTCCGGGTCGGTCCCCGGCTCACCGGGGTCGACCGGCCCGGGGTCCCCGGTGAGCAGCCCCGCCTCGACCGCGTCGAGCAGCTCGCCCGGCTCGTCGCCGGACAGGTCCCACCACATGGCCCCGCCGAGGCCCTGCTCGCGGACGTATCCGGACTTCTGCGCGACGGTCCGCGGGGTGTCCAGGCTCCACCAGGTGTTGCCGTCGTACCGCCACGCGGCGCCCACGGCCTCGTCGTAGTGGCCCGTGCCGAGCGACTTCAGCACGTCGTAGTCCTCGATGCCGGCCTCCCACGTCGCGGGGGCGGCGCCGGTCGCCGGTCCCCACGGCTCCGCCGAGGTCGCCCCCGTCCAGCCGCGGCCGTACATCGCCATGCCGAGCCCGAGCTGGGCCGGGTCGACACCCGCCGAGACGTACTCCTGGACGGCCCTGTCCACGGAGAACTGCCGGCTCGGCTCCCGCGGGTCCGCCGGGTCGTCGTACAGGTTGATCTGGTGGCCGGTGAGCGCCGGGTCCCAGGCGCCGTGCAGGTCGTAGCCCTGGACGTTCCCGAAGTCGAGCGAGTCGAAGACCGCCGGGTCGTTCCACCCACCGGCGGCGATGTCGGCCGGGTTGGCCGGCAGGAACGCCGAGAGCAGGTAGTCCTCGCCGGTCTCGGCGCCGTACGCGTCCAGCTGGCGGCGGAACTCCGCGAGCAGCGCCTTGAAGTTCGCGGCGTCGTTCTCCTCGTCGACGTGGTTGCCCACGTTGCCGTTCTGCGAGCCGGGCCACTCCCAGTCGATGTCGAAGCCGTCGAACACGCCGGCGGCCGCACCCGGCCCGCCGCGCCCGTCGATCACGGGCAGGTCGCCCTTGAGGTACAGGTCGACGCAGGACGACACGAACTTCTGCCGGGACTCGGGCGTCGCGGCGGCCTTCGAGAAGTTCTTCGACCACGTCCACCCGCCGAGGGACAGCATGACCTTGAGGTGCGGGTGCTTCGCCTTGAGCTGCTTGAGCTGGTTGAACGAGCCGGCGAGCGGCTGGTCCCAGGCGTCGGCCTCGCCCGACACGCTGTCGGCGGCGGAGTAGCTCTTGCCGTAGTCGGCGTACGCGTCGCCCGCGCCGTCGGAGCCGTTCGGGCCTGATCCCTGCGCCTTGTTGGCCTCGAAGCAGGTGAGCGTCTCGTGGTGGATGTTGCCGAACGCGTAGTTGACGTGGGTGAGCTGCTCGGCGGCGCCGGACGTGTCCAGGTCCTGCACCTGGAAGTCCCGCCCGTAGACGCCCCACTGGGTGAAGTACCCGACGTTGCGGTATCCGTTGATCGCGCTGTCGCCGGGGTCGGCGACGGCGGACGCCGCCTCGGCACCCGTCGACGCGGACGCGGCTACGGCGCTCACGCTGCCGGCGACCACCATGGCGGCGGCTGCCAGGGCGGCCGCCCCGCGGCGCGCCCTCGTGACGTGTCTGGACATCATCGTTCCCTTCCCTCGGGGCCCGCGCTCTCGTCGTCGGGCCGTGGGTACCGGCCGCGCCCATCGAACGGGGGACGGGGCACGGCCGGTGACTCGTGGTGCGGTCAGCAGGCGCCGGCGTCGTCCCAGGGGCCCCACGCGGAGCCGCCCGGCTCGTCGCCCTGGGTCCACCACTTCGCGGTGTACTCGTGCTCGCCGTACGAGACCGCGTCACCGCCGGTGTAGACCGTGGCCGCGTCCCAGGCGGGGGCGTCACAGGCACCGGGCGCGCCGTCGGAGCCGCCGTCGTCGCCGCCCGCGCCCGGTTCGACGACCGTCGCACCGCGCGGATGGTCGTACGTCGTGGCGTACTCGGTGCCGTCGATCGTCACCGTGACGTTGGAGAACTGCGCCACGGGCAGGGCCCACTTCAGCTGGTTGGTGATCGACCCGCCCGCCGGGATCCCCCCGGCAGGCACCTCGAACGTCGCGGTGTGGAAGCTCGCGCCGAGCCCGCCGACGTTCGGGCCGCTGCGCCCGGGCGTCGTCGTCGTGCCGAGCCCGGACCAGTCGCTCATCTCCCCCGTGTCGGTGGTCGAGTACTGGAACGACACCGTGGCGCCGGCCGGGATGCCGGTGGCGCCGTCGTTGCGGAAGACGACCTTCGGAGCGATCGGGTAGTTGTTGTCGCCGAGCGCGAACTCGGTGTAGTCGACGTCGACGTCGAGCGCCTCGGTGGGCATCGCGTGCTCCGCCTTGGTGGCGCCGTAGGGCGTCGTCGTGGAGAGCTTGTCGTGCATCAGGTCGACGAGCGTGCTGCCCGTCGTGTACTGCCCGGCGGCCTCGTCGTAGGCGTAGTCGCCGGCGAGCTCCCAGATCATCATGCCGCCCAGCCCTGTCTCGGCCACGTAGTCCGCCTTGGCGCCGACGGCCTCGGCGGCGTCACCGGACAGGAAGGTCGCCGTCTCGGCGTTCCACCACCACTGGTTCTTGGTGACGGGGTCGAAGTGCGGCTCGTAGGTGCCCGCGATGGTGGTGGGCACGCCGTAGGCCTCTGCGTAGTCGCCGACGACGCCGTCCTGCAGGTTCTTGACGTGCCAGATCGGGTTGACCCCGGCCGGGACGGCGTTGCCCTGCGGGTCGGTGTCGTACCAGAGGTTGTCGATGCCGTCCGCGCCGTTGCCGCACCTGCCGTCGGTCCCGGCGGGGCAGGTGGACCCGGCGGGGGCCGGGGCGCGGCCGCCCATCCCTGCCTCGCCGCCGGTCACGTCCTGGAAGCCGCGCGTGTAGAACGGCACGCCCAGGTTGATGCGGCCCGCCTGCATGGCGCCACGGAAGTAGTGGGCCGCCCAGTCCCCGTTGAGGTAGCCGATGCCGTCGTACGCGCCGTACACGTTCCCGGCGGCCAGCTCGGGGTCCTTGCCGTCGTCGAACAGCGCGGCATTGCCGCCCACGTACTCGTTCCACGCGCCGTGCAGGTCGTACGTCATCAGGTTCACGTAGTCGACGTACTCGGTGATCTGGTAGACCTCCATGCCGCGCAGCAGCCAGCCGGACGACGGCGTGGCGGTGGTGAGCAGGTAGTACTCGCCGTCCTCGGCGCCCGCCCGGTCGAGGTGCTCCCGCAGCGTCCTCATGAGCGCGACGTAGCCCGCGAAGAGCTCGCCGCGGCGGGCGTTGGAGATCTCGAAGTCGTCCGGGTTGCCGGCGTCGGCGTTGGACGTCGGGTACTCGTAGTCGATGTCGATGCCGTCGAAGCCGTACTCCCGGACGAAGTCCACGACCGACGCCGCGAACGTGTCCATCCGGTCCTGCGACTCGGTGAGCGTGTAGAAGCCGCCGTCGGCGACGCGGTCGCCCTCGCCGTCGAAGTAGCCGCCGGTCTCGGCCCAGCCACCGACGGCGGGGATGACCTTGACCCCGGGGTTCGCGGCGCGATACTTCGCGAGCAGGTTGAAGTGGCCGGTGTACGGCAGGCCGGGGTCCATCTCGGCGCCCGCGACGCCCGGCCACGTCATGTCGGTCGCCGGGTTGCCGGGCACGTCGGCGTTGACCGACACCCGGTCGTCGGGGCCGACATGGGCGAACGCGTAGTTGACGTGGCTCAGCGACTCCCAGGGGATGTCGCCCGCCAGGTAGGCGGGCTGCCCGTCCGTCCCGGTGCGCCAGGACGAGAAGTAGCCGATGACGCGGCGGTCGAGGCCGTGGGGGAGCTTCTCGCGCCCGTCGGTGTCGTAGACGTCGCAGTACGGCGTGGCGACGCCGGGGGTCGGGCGCATGCCGTCGGGGCGGCACGCCTCGTCGGGGTCGGCGGCCGCGACGGCCTGCCCGGTCGCGGCGGCGGGCGGGGTGTCCTGCACGAGCGCGGTGGCCGCGCCGCCCGTCAGGGCGGTCGTGAGGCTCACCGCCAGCGCAGTGACGGCCGCGAACGACCGGGCACGACCGTGGCCCGGAGCGGCAGGGGGTGCGGTGGGACGTCCGGCAGGTGAGGCTCGCATGATCTCCCTCGATCTCCCTCGTGGTCGACGATGACCCTGGTGAGAAAGTTAGGAGAGTTTCCTATCGCTGCCATCCGGGATGTCCACAGGAAGTGGCTCACGCCGCACGCACCGACCTAAGCGATTCCACCTAGAAGGCCGGCGGGTGGCGGTCAGGAGGCAGGGCTCAGCGCACGCACGGTGAGCTCGGCGCGCGAGCCCACGCCCACCTTGCGGAACACCCGCCCGAGGTGGACCTCCACCGTGCGGACCGAGACGCACAGCCTGTCGGCGACCTGCCTGTTCGCCAGCCCCTCGGCCACCAGCCGCGCGACGTCGAGCTCGCGCGACGTCAGCACGTCCGCCCAGCGCTCCCAGACGCCCCCTCCGGGCCGTCCGGGCTCCGCTGCGACCCGGTCGTCGGCTCCCACGCACGCCACGCCGACCAGCGAGCGCACCACCGCGGCCCCGGGGTCCGGGCGGCTCGAGTCCGCACGGCACACGGCGGACGCCGCCGGAACGTGCGCCGTGCCGACGGCGCGCAGCGACTCGGCCAGCTCCTCGCCGTCCGGGACGCACCCGGCCACCGCGGCGGCGAGTCCCCCGCCCACCTGAGCAACCGGGAGCCGGGCCGCGGCCTCGGCGAGCACGTGCCCGGCCCGGGCACCGTCCCCGCTTCGAAGCAGCGCCAGCGCCTGCACGACACGCAGGTGCGCCTCGGCCAGCGGCGAGAGCACCGCGCCCCGCTCGTCCCAGGAGCACGGCTCGCGCGCGGGCACCGCAGACACGACCGCGCGCGCCAGGACCGCGTCCACCGCCTGCGGGTCCCTCTCCAGCCGGGCGAGAGCATCGACGACCGCCACGAGCGCCGCGATGTCCGCCGGGGACACCGCAGCCTGCGCCACCGGCACCACCATCCGGGCCAGCGTCGTGCCCGGCGGTTCGGGGCCGGCGCCGATGCCGACCCGCGCCCCGGGGCCGCCGAGGGCCCGCACCGCCCCCCGGGCCCGTTCTGCGTCGTCGTGCACGGACGCCACGCCGGTGCTGGTCACCCGGTCCAGCCAGGCCGCGGCGTCGTCCAGGTGGCCGGACAGCAAGGCTGCCCTGCCCGCGGCCAGGAAGGCACGGGCCCGGACCTCGCCCGTGCCGTGGCTCGCGGCCTCGCGCGCGATCGCGTGCGCCGTGACCGTCCCGCCCAGGAGGAGCCTGTCCTCCGCCAACCGCACCAGCCCGTCGGCCAGGGCGGGGTCACCCGCGAGCGTCGACAGGGCGGAGTGCCAGCGCGCGGCCTCCGGCTCGCCGGCGCGGTCGAGCTCCGCCGCCAGGTCCGCGTGCACCCGTGTGCGGTCACCCATGCCGGCGTCCTCGTGGACGACGGCCCGCACCCGCGGGTCGACGCGCCGGAACCGCCCGTCAGCCGGCCGCAGGTGATCGACGAGCGGTGGGACGAGCAGGTGCTCGACCGGGGCGCCCGTCGCGCCCAGGAGCACGTCGACGCGATCCAGCACGAGCACGCCGGCGGCGAGCACCACACGGCGCGCGGCGTCGTGCAGACGGGCCTCCTCGACGGCGGCGCGGACGGCGGGCGCCACGGGGAGCGGGTCGGGCAGGGCCGCCTGGCCCGCCACCTGCTCGGGCGAGAGACGGGCCAGCGTCTCCGCGACGGCGACGCGGTCGTCGCCGACGAGGCGCGCGACACGGCGCGCCACGTGCGGCGCGGCGGGCCGTGCGCCCGCCGGCAGGGTGGCGGGGCCGTCCGGGGTCGAGGTCATCGTCGGCCTCCCGATGCCGGGCGGCGTCGCCGCCGGACCCGGCCTTCTCCGCCGACGCCTCCCGGTCAGCGCGAACGGGCAGTTCAGCGGTTTGTTAGGTCTCCACCAGGATAGTCACCGGGCCGTCGTTCACCAGCTCGACCGCCATGTCGGCCCCGAACCGGCCGGTCGCGACCTCGAGCCCGCGCTGCCGCAGGTCGGCGGCGACCGCGTCCACCAGGGGCTCCGCGACCGCGCCCGGGGCCGCCTTGTTCCAGGTGGGGCGGCGCCCCTTGCGCACGTCCGCGTACAGGGTGAACTGGCTAACCACGAGGACCGGCGCCCCGACGTCCACGGCCGCGCGCTCGTCGCGCAGGATCCGCAGCTCGGCGATCTTGCGCGCGACCGTCGCCACCTCGGCGGGGCCGTCGTCGTGCGTCACCCCGACCAGCGCCAGGAGACCCGGACGGTCGATGGCGCCCACGACCTCGCCGTCGACCGTGACGCTCGCCCGCGTGACGCGCTGGACCACCGCCCTCACGACGCGGTCTCGCGGTCGAGCGCCCCGTCGAGCACCGCCCGGACCAGCCCGACCGGCCGGCCGCCGCCCAGCACGGGCGTGTCCCCCGCGGCGTCCAGGGCCGCCGGGTCGGCGCCGGGCACGCCGGCCGCGCCCGCGGCGCGCAGGGCGGCGGCGAGGATCGCCGGCCGGGGCCGGTTCGCGCCGTCGAGGATCTTGAACGCGACGGCCGACCCGTCCGGGAGGCCCGCCGCGCACACGCCGTCGGCCCCGATCTTCGCGACCGCGCCGGGCACGGCCCGCATCACCAGCGTGTCCTCGCGGCCGCGGCCCGCCACCATCTCCGGGTGGGCGGCCATCGCGCGCCCGACCCGGCCGAGGTCCGTGGACCCGCCGTCGGACGCCTCGGCCGCCAGCCGGCCGAACGACCGCGCCAGGCCGAGCACCGTCGTCGAGAACAGCGGCGCGCCGCAGCCGTCGACGGTGCCGTGCGTGCCGTCGTCGTCCCCGCCCGTCAGCTCGACGACCGCGGACCGCACCGCCGCCTGCAGCGGGTGGCCGGTGTCCAGGTAGGACGCCGTGTCCCAGCCCGCGGCGACGCACGTCGCGAGCATGGCGGCGTGCTTGCCGGAGCAGTTCTGCACGACGCGCTCGGGCCCGCGGCCGGACTCCTGCCAGGCGAGCGCCTCCGCGGCGCCGAGCGGCAGGTCGGGGGTGTTGCGCAGGGCGGACTCGTCGAGCCCGGCGCCCGCGAGGATCTCCCGCACCCCGGCGAGGTGGCCGGCGTCGCCGCTGTGGCTGGCGGCGGCGAGCGCCAGCAGCCCGTCGGGCAGGTCCAGCCCCGAGCGGAGCATCGCCACGGCCTGCAGCGGCTTGACGGACGAGCGCGGCCAGATCGTCGTGGCGGGATCACCGAGCGCGAGGCGCGCCTCGCCGGCGGGGTCGAGCACCACGAGGTGCCCCAGGTGCACCGACTCCACCAGGTCGCCGCGGACCACCTCCGCGAGCGGGACCGCCTGCCGCGCCACGGGCGCCGTCGTCGGCACGGTCACCGTCACCACCCGCCCGTGGGGCCCTGCGGGCGCCGCTTGCCGGTGCCGTACGGCTGGATGCGGGGCCGCACGTCGACCCAGTAGATCATCGCCGGGGCCACCGCGAAGACGTTGAGGAAGCCCATGGGCACCCCCAGGACCGCGAGCAGGCCGAGTGCCCCCGCGATGCCGAGGATCAGCAGCCAGATGTTCTTGGTGAGCTTGCCCTCGGAGGTGAAGGCCTTGCCGGGGCGTCGCACGGCGTCGACGAAAGCGACAGCCTGAACCGCGAACACGACCAGACTGAGCACGAACATGATGAAGGTCGGGAGCACGGGTTCGAGCCTACGGGAGAACGCCACGCGGGCGGCTACGGCAGGACGCGCAGCCGGGCCGCGCGCGCGGCGCCCGCGACCTGCTCGTCCCAGGCGGCGACGACCGTGTCGTCGTGCCCGACGGTCAGGGCGCTGGCCACGTGCAGGGCGTCGCCGCCGCGCAGCGGGACCGGGCAGGTGTCGAGCAGCTCCGCCGCGCGCTCGGTGACCTGAGGCGACACCTCGACGACGTGCAGCGCCGGCCACAGCGTCTCCCACGTGGCCAGGCCGCGGCGCCGCGCGAGCGGGTCGAGCACGCCGGCGCGCTCCCCCGCGGCCAGCGCCGCGCGGACCTCGGCGTCCGCCACGCGGGAGGTCGCCACGACGTCGGCCCGGTTCCACAGGGCGCTGGCGAGCTCGGAGCCGGGCTCGCGCACGCACAGCTTCACCAGTGCGCTCGCGTCGAGGTAGACGAGGGCCATCGTGCTCCGTCCGGTCCGTGGGTGGGTGCGGTCGTCGCGGGGTGCGTCGTCGTGGGTCGGGCCGTCAGCGGCGGATGCGCCGCACGAGCTCGGACATGCCCGACACGCGTGACGGCGAGCGCCCGCCGGGGCGCGGGCCGCCCGTCGTCGGCGCCCCGTCGGGCACGGCGTGCGCGGGGCGGTCGGCCGTGGCCGGGGTGAGGAGCCCGTCGCGCACCAGCCCGGCGACGAGGTCCGCCGACTCGACCCCGCTGAGCCGCGCCACGGGGACCCCGCGGTCGGTGATGACGACCTCCTCGCCCGCGCGGGCCTTCTCGATCCACGACTTCAGCTCGGCGCGCAGGGCGCTGACGGCGACCTCCATGACCGACGACGGTACCCTGCCCGCCCCGAACCCTCCGGCCCAACATGCCCGACCTGGGTGCCGAACATGTGGTTGGTCCGGGACTCATGACCTGAGTCCCGGACCAACCACATGTTCGGCACCCAGGAAGCGCCTGGTCGCGACCCGCGCGGTTCAGAGCGAGCGACGGTAGGCCTGGAAGGCCGACGTCGCGAGCGCCCCCATCAGCGTGACGGCGGCGGCGAGCAGCGCCAGGTGGCCCCAGACGGCGGCCGGGTCGGCGAAGCCCTGCAGCGCGTCCCGCGCGACGACGACGGCCCAGTCGAACGGGTTGAACCGCGCGACGCCGGCGATCCAGTCGGGCGCCAGCGACGGGTCCATGACCGCCGACGAGAGGAACATCAGCGGGATGGTGAGCAGCTGGGAGACGCCGATCAGCGCCTCCTGCTGCCGGGTGAGCAGCGCGACGGCACCGGAGAGCGCCGCGAACAGGCAGCTCAGCAGCGCCACGGCCACGAGCATCACCGCGACCCCGGCCCACCCGCCGGGGAACCGGGCGCCGCCGAGCCAGGCCACCCCGACCACCACGAGCGCCTGCGCGCACGCGAGCAGCGCGTACCAGGCCATCGTCGCGGCGAGCAGCGCGCCCCGGCTGGTCGGCGAGGCGAGGAAGCGGTCCATGACGCCCCGCTCCATGTCCTGCACGAACGTGGTGCCGGCCCACGCGGCGCCGCCCATCGCCGTCATCATCACCACGCCGGGCGTGAGGTACTCCAGGTAGGTGACGTCGGCGCCGCCCGCGAAGCCAGGAATCTCGATGACGGACCGGAAGAGCTGGCCGAACAGCAGCAGCCAGATCATCGGCTGCAGCAGGTTCATCACCATGAATACGGGGATACGCATGCCCTGGCGCGCCTGGCGGCCGGTGAGCAGCGCGGCCTGGACGAGGGCCCCGGTCCGCGCCGGTCGTGCGGTCCGTGCCGGTGCGCTCATGCCGCCGCCTCCGCCGTCTCCTCGCGGGCGCCGGCCCGGTTCGCCTCCGCCAGGCTGCGGCCGGTGCGGGCCAGGTAGACGTCGTCGAGCGTCGGGCGCGACAGCCCCGCCGCCCGCACGGCCAGGCCCGCGGCGTCGAGCGCCGTGAGCAGCGCCGGCAGCGCGGTGGCGCCCTGGTCGGCGCGCGCCCGCAGCGTGCGCCCGTCGACCGCGACGTCGACGACGCCGGGCACGCCCGCCGCGGCCCGGGCCGCGAGGTCCGCGCCGTGCGCGGCGTCGAGCTCGACCGTCACGCCGTCGCCGCGCAGCCCGTCCTTCAGGGCGTCCGGGCTGCCGGACGTGACGACGCGTCCGCCGTCGACGATGACGACCTGGTCCGCGAGCCGGTCGGCCTCGTCCAGGTAGTGGGTCGTGAGCAGGATCGTCATGCCGTCGCCGGACGCCATGCGCTCGATCTCCGCCCACATCGCGGCGCGGGCCTCCGGGTCGAGGCCCGTGGTGGGCTCGTCGAGGAACAGCACCCGCGGGCGGTGCACGAGGCCGACGGCGACGTCGAGCTTGCGCGCCATCCCGCCGGACCAGGTCTTCACCAGGCGGTCGGCGGCGTCGGCCACGCCGAAGCGCCGCAGCAGCTCGTCGGCGCGCGACCGGGCGGCGCGGGGGCCGAGGCCCTGCAGCCGCCCGGCGAGCACGAGGTTCTCGCGGCCGGTGCCCATCGGGTCGGTCACGGGGCGCTGTGCCACGTAGCCGATGGCGCGCCGGACCGCGGCCGCCTCGCGCGCGACGTCGTGGCCGGCCACGCGGGCGGTGCCGCCGTCCGGCGCCGAGAGCGTGGCGAGGATCCTCACGGTGGTGGACTTGCCGGCGCCGTTCGGGCCGAGCAGGCCGAGCACGCTGCCCGGCGCCGCCGTGAGGTCGAGGCCGTCGAGGGCGCGCACGTCGGGCGCGCCGCGGCCGGTGCGGTAGGTCTTGGTCAGGCCGGCGACGTCGATCGCCGGTCCCTGACAGGTCGTGGACATGCTTGCTCCTTGCCGGGACGTCGCGGTGACGTCCCTTCGTCCGGAGGTCCGGCGCACGCCCTAGGCTGGGAGTGCGTCTCGTGGTGCGGTCGCGCACCGGACCCGAGCCACCGGTCCCGGGCGATGGCCGTCGCCCGGGACCGTTCCTGCGTCACTTCTGCTGCGGTTCTCCCTTCGGGGTGAAGAGCATCCGGGCGAGGACGAGCATCATCACCGCGAGGGCGACGACGAAGGTCAGCCAGGACCACGCCCAGCCGGCCGTGAGGCCGACGACGACGAAGACCACGAACGCCGTCAGCCAGATCACGACCGTGTAGACGCCGAACCGCGCTGCCGCGGCCGGGTCCTGGTCGAAGCGGTCGAAGTGCCCGTCCGTGGCCTGCGCCCGCGCGACGTCCCGAACCCACGCCTTCTTGCGGTTGGTCTGGGTCACGCCGAGCATCGTGAAGAGCGTGCCGGCCACGACCAGGGCCGCGGCGGCGACGACGTACACCCACGGGGCGAACGTCCCGAGGAGCACGAACGCCGCCAGGAGCACGGCGAGGACCGCGAGCGCGGTCGCCAGGTAGTAGCCGCCGGCCCGGCGCGACGGCATCGGGTGGTTGGTCGTCGTCTCCTGCGACAGGGAGAGCCCGACGACGAAGCCGGCGGCGCTGGCCGCCGTCACCAGCAAGGCCGCGACCGCCGGGGCGGGCAGGGCGAGCACGTCCACCGAGGCCAGCACGGCGAGGGCGACGAGGGACGCGCCGACGAGGGCGGCGAGGACGACTCCGAGGACGAAACGGGGCCGCGGGCGCACGCGGTGGTGCTCGGCGGCGGCGAGCGCCGCCTGCAGGGCGGTGCGCGGCTCCCCGCCGTCGCGGGCGGCGACGTCGGACCGCACGTCGGCGAGGATCGCACGCACGTCGCCGAGGTCGTCGAAGGCCTGCCGCGCCGCGTCGTCGGGCGACGCGCCGCCGGCACGCAGCTCCGCGGCGCGGGCCTCGAGGTTCGCCCGGATCTCCTCCTTGAGGTCCTGGACCTCGGGGGACGGCTCGACGCCGGCGAAGGCGTCGTCGAGCAGGCGGTGGACGGTGGTCATCGGTCGGAGTCCTTGTCTGTGCTGGCCCCGGGGCGGGCTGCGGTGCTGAGGAGGGCGTCGACGACGTCGCGGGTGGCGACCCACGCGGCGACGTTGCGCCGGTAGACGGCGCGGCCGGCGTCGGTGATCCGGTAGTACTTGCGGCGCCCGCCCTGGGACTCGTCGCCCCAGTAGGCCTCGACCAGGCCGTCCTTGGTCAGGCGGCGGTACGTCGCGTAGAGCGTGGCCTCCTTGATCTCGTGCGCTCCACCGGTGGCGTCGCGGATCGTCTTGTAGATCTCGAAGCCGTAGCGGTCCCCGCGACGCAGGGTCGCGAGCACGATCGTGTCGGTGTGGCCGCGCAGCAGGTCGGCGGAGAACGCGTCGTCCGCCGGCTGGACCTCGTCTTGCTGCATCACGATTAGTACTGTATCTGATCAACTACTCAACGACAACAAGGTGCCGAACATGTGGTTCCTCCGGGTCTGACGTCCTGGATCCCGGAGGAACCACCTGTTCGGCGGGCGGTGGGCGGCGGGCCGTGGCAACGTGCCAACCGGACGCACGCACCACCACGCGCGGGCCTCGCCGTCCGCCCCGACGCCGGGAGGGCGCCCCATGACCGCACCGACCGCGCCGCCGGCCGAGCCCCGGGCGCTGCCCCAGGGCCGGGTCTGGGCGATCTTCGGCGGGCTCATGCTCGCCATGCTCCTCGCCGCCCTCGACCAGACGATCGTCGCGACCGCCCTGCCGACGATCGTCTCCGACCTCGGCGGGGCCGAGCACCTGTCGTGGGTCGTCACCGCCTACATGCTGGCCAGCACGGCCACCACCGTCCTGTGGGGCAAGCTCGGCGACCTGTACGGGCGCAAGGCCCTCTTCATCGCCTGCATCGTCATCTTCCTGGCCGGCTCGATCCTGTCCGGCACCTCCCAGACCATGAGCCAGCTCATCGCCTGGCGCGCCGTCCAGGGCGTCGGCGGCGGCGGGCTCATGGTGCTGTCCCAGGCGATCATCGGCGACGTCGTCCCCCCGCGGGAGCGCGGGCGCTACCAGGGCCTGTTCGGCGCGGTCTTCGGCGTCTCCTCGGTGGCAGGGCCGCTGCTCGGCGGGTTCTTCGTCGACAACCTCGACTGGCGGTGGGTCTTCTACATCAACATCCCCATCGGCGTCGTCGCGCTCCTCGTCGTCGCCGCCGTGCTGCCGCACATCGACGCCGGGGTCAAGCCCCGGATCGACTACGCCGGGATCATCCTGCTCGGCCTCGTCTCGACGTCGATCGTGCTGGTGACGAGCCTCGGCGGCACCACCTGGGAGTGGTCCTCCGGTCCCGTGTACGCCATGGTCGCGCTCGCCGTCGGGGCGCTGGTCGCGTTCGTCGTCGTGGAGCGCCGGACGGCCGAGCCGGTGCTGCCGCTGCACCTGTTCCGCAGCCGCGTGTTCACCGTCGCCGCCGTCGTCGGGTTCGTCGTCGGGTTCGCGATGTTCGGCGCCATCACCTACCTGCCGCTCTACCTGCAGACGGTCAAGGGCTCCACGCCCACCGAGTCCGGCCTCGAGATGACGCCGATGATGCTCGGCATGCTGATCACCTCGATCGGCTCCGGCCAGCTCATCTCCCGCACCGGGCGCTACAAGCACTTCCCGATCATCGGCACGGCGGTCACCGCCTGCGGGCTCTACCTGCTCTCCCTCATGGGTCGTGACACGACGACGGCCCAGGCCGGCGTGAGCATGTTCGTCCTCGGCGCGGGGCTCGGCATGGTGACGCAGGTGCTCGTCATCGCCGTGCAGAACGCCGTCGACTACCGCGACCTCGGCACCGCGACGTCCGGCGCCACCTACTTCCGCACCATCGGCTCGTCCGTAGGCGTCGCAGTCTTCGGCACGATCTTCGCGAACCGGCTCACGGACGAGCTCCTCACGGGCGTCCCCCCGTCCGCGCAGGGGCCGTGCGGCCCTGAGACGCTGGCCGCGTCCACGCAGGGGCTCGCCCAGTGCCCGCCCGAGGTGCAGGACTGGTTCACCGGCGCGTACGCCGACGCGCTGCACGTCGTCTTCCTGTGGGCGGTGCCCGTGGCGGCGCTCGCGTTCCTGCTGACGTGGCTCCTGCCCGAGGTCGAGCTGCGCACCGCGACCCGCAGCGACGACGCCCCGACGGCAGGTCAGGCCGTGGGCGAGTCCTTCGCCCTGCCGTCCAGCCGCACGTCGCTGGAGGAGCTGCGGCTCATCCTGTGGCGCCGGGTCGGCAAGCGCGACCCCCGGCGGGTGTACGAGCTGGTGGCCGACGAGCTCGGGCTCACGGCCACCGAGTGCTGGATGGTCGCCCGCGTCGCCCTCAAGCACACCCGGTCCGTCCGGCTCATGTCGGAACGCACCGAGGTGCCGCCGGACGTCGTGCGCCGGGTGGCCGAGGCCCTGCGGGACCGCGGGCTGGTCGAGGTCGCCGACGACACCGTGCGCGCCACGCCCGCCGGCGACGCGGCGTTCGAGCGGATCCGCGACGCCGAACGGCGTCGGCTGCAGCGCTACGTCGACGAGTGGCCCGGCGGCGACGAGCCCGAGGTCGACCAGCTGGTCGACCAGCTCACGCACCAGCTCCTGGCCGACGACACGGACGCAGCGGACGTCCTCGGGGCCCGCTGACCGGCACCCGTCTGCCTGCGGTCACATCTCCGGCAGCGTGGCCCGGGCGGCGTCGGGCGTCATCCCGGACGCCTCGAGGGTGTCGACGACGGGCGAGCGCAGCAGCAGCACCAGCGACTGCACCTGCCAGTGGCCCTCGCCGAGGGTGCGCGGGTCCACGTCACGGGCGACGGCGGCCAGCGCGTCGCGCGCCCGGTCGAGACCCGTCCCGGAGCCGAGCGCGGCCGCCAGCAGCCGCACGCCCTGCGCGTACCGCACGACCAGGTCGGCCACCGGGTCGGCCACCGGGTCGACGTCGGGCGGCGCGGGCATCGCGCCGGACAGCGGGACGACCGACACCCGGTGGTCGACGTCGTCGCCGTCCAGCAGGCCGAGGGAGCGCAGGGCCGCGGGGGCGCGGCGGGCGAGCACGCGCACGCTGCGCATCGCCCGGTCGACCAGGACGGCCTGCGCCGCGAGGCGCGTGATCTCCGTGCGGTGCACCCGGTTCACGCTCACCCGCGCGATCTCGTACGACTTGGTCGCCAGGTCGTGCCAGTCCTCCAGGACCCGCTCGGCGGCGCGGCCCCGCACGAGGGCGGCGGCCAGCTCGTCGGCGTCGCCGTCGCGCAGGCCGCGGGCGAGGGCCTCCAGCGTGAGCGCGAGCTCACGCGTCGCCTCGAGGGCCAGCGCGCGGATCCGGCGGCGCGGGTCCCCGGGCGTGACCAGCGCGACGAGCAGCGCCACGGCGCCCCCGACGAGGGCGTCCGTCCACCGCCCCAGCGCACCGCTCGTCGCGACGGCGGCAGGCAGGCCGACGACGACGCCCGCCTGCACGCCCGCCTGGATGGTGAGCAGCGGGCCCCGGTCGATGAACCGGGCGATCAGCGCCGAGGCCCCCATGACCAGCGCGATCTGCCACCAGCCCGACCCGATGACGTGCACCATGAGGTCGCCGAGCGCGACGCCGACGGCGACCCCGACGGCGACCTCCGCCACCTTGCGCAGCTCGCGGTCGAAGCTGAAGCCGAGGCACACCCACGCGGCGATCGCCGCGAAGAACGGCTGCTCGTGGCCGAGGACGACCGTGGCGAGGCCGTACGCGACGCCGGCGGCGAGGGCCGCCTGGAGCACGGGCCAGAACGAGGTGCGCAGGCGCGACACGCCCTGGCGCACGCGGATGCGGCCGGGCAGCGTGCGCAGGGCCGCGCGCGCCGCGGCACCGGCCCGCCGGGCCGGGGGCTCACCCATCGCGCCTCGCACCACGCACGCTCACGACGGCTCCGCCGACGGCGGCGTCGCGGTCGCGGCGCCGGGTCACAGCAGGCTCTGCGGGGCGTCCGGTCCGCGGGGAGTCAGCCCGCGCGCGAGCGGCCCGTGCGCCTCCGGGCGGTCGGCGGAGACCCCGTCGCCGGGGACCACGACCTCCTGGGAGGCGTCGACGACCAGCTCGGTGCCGCCGGCCTCGCCGACGACGACGAGCCCGGCGTCCTCCGGCGCGGACCGCTTGATCACGGCGAGCGCCACGGGGCCCAGCTCGTGGTGCCGCGCGACGGTCGTCACGGTCCCGACGGCGCGCCCGTCGGCGCCGCCGACCCGCACCTCGGCGCCGGCCTCCGGGACCACGTGCTGGGAGCCGTCGAGGTGCAGCAGCACCAGACGGCGCGGCGGCCGGCCCAGGTTGTGCACGCGGGCGACCGTCTCCTGGCCGCGGTAGCAGCCCTTGTGCAGGTGGACGGCGGTGCGCAGCCAGTCGAGCTCGTGCGGCACGCTGCGGTGGTCGACCTCGCGGCCGAGCCGCGGGCGCCACGCCTCGACCCGCAGCGCCTCGGTGGCCCAGGTGCCGACGAGCCGCCGGCCCGCGGTCTCGCGCTCGGCGACGGCGGCGGCGAGGTCGGCGCGGGGCACGAGGACGAGCCGCCAGGGGCGGTCCCCGCCCGGGTGCCCGTCGGCGGGCGGGCCGTAGCGGGTGCCGCCGGCCGCGACCCGCGGCCAGGTGTCCCACCACGTGACGTGCTCGCCCTCGGCGCCCTCGGCGGCGACCGGCTCACCGACCGCCGCGTACTCGGCGGTGACGTCGGCGACCTCGACCCGCATCATGAAGCGCATCGAGTCGAGCCAGGCGGCCAGCGGCGCGGCGTGGTCGCCCTCGGTGACCAGCCACGTGGCCTCGCCGTCGTCGACGACGCCCGCGGCGTGCTCCACGTGCCCCTGCGGCGAGAGGACGAGCAGCTCGGTGGACGTCCGCGGGGCGAGGGACTCCACGTCCTGCGAGGTGATCGAGTGCAGCCAGCCGAGCCGGTCCGGCCCGCTGACGCGCACGACGCCCAGGTGGGACTGGTCGACGACGGCGTCCCCGCGCACAAGGGCGCGCTGCTCGGCCACGGGGTCGCCGTAGTGCCAGGCGACGCCGGCGTCGGGCCCCGACGCGGGCACGGCGCCGGGTCGCGCGAGCAGCGGGCTGTCCATGCTGTCCATCAGGGGGTGACTCCCTCGGCGACGGTGGTGCGGTCAGTCCTGGGCGACGGGCTGCCGGTCGAGCTTCGCGGAGGCGTACGAGCCGAGCGGGTGCCCGAACGCCGCGATCTCCTCGACCCACATGAGCTGGCCCTCGACGAGGCCGTACAGGCGCTTCGCGGCCGTGACCTCGACGGCGCTGGAGGTGCGGGCCACGAAGTCCGTGGCGAGGTCGATGCGCCCGTTGCCGACCGCGCCGAGGAACAGCGAGAGCCGGCCGGACGCGTCGGTGAGCAGGACCTCGATCGGGTGCCGGTCCTCCTCCAGCCCGTCGGGGCGGTCGGTGGACACGCGCCAGTAGCCGGTCTCGGTGGACCAGACGGTGTCGGGCTCGTCGTCGCCGTACGTCTCGCCGTCGGCCGCGGCGCCGGAGCGCACCCGCAGCGTGGACTCGACGCGCAGGTACGGCCCGCCGTCGTGGTCGAAGACGAGATCCTGGACGAACGGCGTGGCGTCGATGCCGGCGTACTCGATGACGCCCTCGCCCCGCCAGCGGCCCACGAGCCACGCGAGCGGGTACACCTCGGGCGCGAGGCCCTCGGGAAAGACGAAGGGCATCAGCGCTGGCCCTGGAAGAGCTTGTAGACGACGTACCCGGCGAACCAGACGATCGCGACGGACACGACGACCAGCAGGCTGAGGAACACGGCCTCGAGTGCTTCGATGGACATGCCGCGATCCTACCCAGCCGCCCACCCCCGCTGCCGAACATGTGGTTGCTCCGGGGGACGCGGCAGCAGTCCGGGACCGATCACATGCTCGGCACCCAGGAACGGCCTGTTCGGCGGTACGACCAGTACCGCGGCGCGAGCGGGCCGTGCGACGGGGTAACGTCGCCCGCCATGAGCCACACCGCCCCGGCACCCGCCGCCCGATCCCTCGTGATCAAGACCACATCGGGGCTGGACCGGCCGGAGGCCGCCAACCAGGCGCTGACGGTCGCGGCCGCCGCCGTCGCCTCCGGGGCGGAGGTGAGCCTGTGGCTGACCGGTGAGTCCGCGTGGTTCGCGGTGCCGGGCCGCGCGGCCGAGCTCGCCCTCGAGCACGCCGCCCCGGCCGCGGACCTCCTCGACGCCGTCCTCGCGGCGGGCACCGTGACACTGTGCACGCAGTGCGCCGCGCGGCGGGAGATCACGGAAGGCGACGTGCTGCCCGGGGTGCGGGTCGCCGGCGCGGCCGTGTTCACCGAGGAGATCCTGCGTCCCGGCGCGCAGGCCCTCGTCTACTGAGGCCGGGTCCTCGAGCCCCGGTCGCGCGCACGCGGGACGCGTCCGCGCGACTGTGACCCACGGCACGGCGGAGCCCCGGGCCCGCGTCGTAGATTGAAGTTTGAATCACCGGTCGTGCCGCCGTGGGCCCCACCGTCCGCCGACCGACGCCGGGCGCACCACCCCGGGCGGGCGACCGTGCCCCCACGATCCGGAGACCCCCCATGACCTCCCTGACCTCCCCCACCAGGACGTGGAACGACCTCGTGATCCCGGCCGCCGGGACCTACCAGCTCGACGAGGGGCACAAGCGCCTCGGCTTCCTGGCCATGCACATGATGGTCAGCCCCGTGCGGGGCGAGTTCGCGACCGGGAGCGCCACCATCCACGTCGCCGACGACCCGCTGCGGTCGTCGGTCACCGCGACCCTCGACACCGCGTCGGTCACGACGCACAACCCCGACCGGGACGCCCACCTCAAGAGCGCCGACTTCCTCGACGTCGAGAACCACCCCACGATCGAGTTCCGCAGCACCGGGATCGAGTGGCGCGCCGAGTCCGACCCGATCTTCTCGTGGGCCCGCCTCAAGGGGCGCACCCCCGGCCGCAGCGGTGACGCCGGTCAGGCCGCCAGGACCTCCGCCAAGTTCGTCCTGCACGGGGAGCTGAGCATCCGGGGCGTCACGCACCCCATCGCGCTCGACGCCGAGTTCGGCGGCGCCGGCCGGGACCCGTTCGGCAACGACATCTTCGGCTTCAACGCCTCCGCCGACTTCGAGCGGGAGAAGTACGGCTTGGTGTGGAACGTCGCCCTCGAGTCCGGCGGCGTCCTCGTCGCCAAGCGGGTCCGCATCGAGCTGGCCGGCGAGGCGATCCGCCAGGGCGACTGAGCGCCCCCCGGTCTCAGGCCGGTTCAGGCGAGGACGAGCCGGCCCACGACGAACACCAGGATCCCCGTCACCGCGACCGGGGCCGTGACGGCGGCGAGCACCGCCCGCCGCGACGCCAGGGCGGGCTGCCGCGCGAGCAGCAGCTGCAGCGCCGCGACCACCAGACCCGCCACCACGCCGGCGACAGCGCCGCTCACGACGTCGATCCCCGGCGCCACGGTCGCCGCGCCCGCCGCGGCGCCGCCGCCCACCGCGACGCCCACGAGCGACCCGGCCCAGCCGCGCGCCACCGGCAGCGCCGACACGGCCGACGCGACGGCGAGACCCACCGCCGCCGTGATGACGAGGGACGCGCCCGCCTCGGTGCGGCCCGCCGCGACCCACCCCGCGCACGACACGGCCACCACGCAGCCCGACACCGTGCCGCTGACCGACTCGACGAGCCGCGGCCGTCCGCCGCGCCGCAGCATCTCGGCGACGAACGCGAGCACGAGCGCCATCGCGATCACGAGCGGCAGGTGCCGCAGCACCGGCTCGCCGCGCGTCGCCCACGCGACAGCGACACCGCCGAGCCCCGCGAGGCCCACCACGACGGTCGCGCCGCCGGGCGCGGGCAGCCGCAGCAGCGACGCCCATCCCGCGGCGAGGAGCAGGACCAGCACCCCGGCCGCCGCGGCGACGGCGTCCTCCCCCAGGTACGCCGCTGCGGCCACGGCGGCGGCGAGCACGGACGTCAGGACGGCGCGGGTGGTCACACGGGTGGGCGCAGGCACGCCCCGAGTGTCCCAGAACCGGCACCCCGCGGGCTCATCCGTGGCCCGGGAGTGCGGGGCCCGGCGCCCGCCGGGCGGGCGGAGCACCACCGACTCACGTGTCCGCAACGAGCGCTTCACACGCCGGTAACACTCCACAGGGCAGACTGCGGGGAACACGCGAGGGCACGCGGACGACACCGGGCCGGTACATGATCGACACGTGACCGGCCCGTGAGAGTCCGTGCGACAGGCCGCTCGGACCGCGTGTGACGCGCACCGCACCCGCGGTACGTTGTCCGACACACCGGTCGGACACCGGTCGGGCGACCCGCCCGACGGACGGGAGGAGGTACCGGTGGCCGAGCTGTTGATCCTCACGCCCGCGACGGACGGGTCGGTCGAGGTGCTGCCCGCGCTCGGCCTCCTCAGCCACCGGGTGCGGGTGCTGCCGATGGAGCCCTCCGCCCTCGTCGACGCCCCCGACTCCGACGTCGTGCTCGTCGACGCCCGCCGCGACCTGGTCGCGGCCCGCACCACCTGCCGGCTGCTGCACGCGACCGGCCTCACCGTCCCCCTCGTCCTCGTCCTCACCGAGGGCGGCCTGACCGTCGTCACCCACGAGTGGGGCGCCGACGACCTGCTGCTCGTCACCGCCTCCCCCGCCGAGGTCGAGGCCCGCATCCGCCTCGTCGTCGAGCGGTCCTCCCACGGGCCCGTCGACGACGGCCCCGAGGAGATCGCCGCCGGCGAGCTCACCATCGACGCCGGGGGCTACACCGCCCGCCTGCGGGGCCAGCCCATCGACCTCACCTACAAGGAGTTCGAGCTCATCAAGTACCTCGTGCAGCACCCCGGGCGCGTCTTCACCCGCGCCCAGCTGCTGCAGGAGGTGTGGGGCTACGACTACTACGGCGGCACCCGCACCGTCGACGTGCACGTGCGTCGGCTGCGCGCCAAGCTCGGCCCCGAGCACGAGCAGCTCATCGGCACCGTGCGCAACGTCGGCTACCGGTTCGACCCGCCCAAGGAGTCCCGGACCGAGGAGGACGACGGCGGCGCCACGGACGGCGGCGGGCCCGACGGCAGCGGGCAGGACGGCGGCGAGGCGCGGGCCGCGACGCCGGCCGGGTGAGACCTGCGCCCTGGCGCCCCCTCCCGGCCCCGGCGCGGGTAGGTTCGTGCGGGTGACCGCGATGTCCGACTCCAGCGACTTCTCCAGCGCCCTCGTGGACGGGCCGTGGCGCCACGACCTCGTCGCCGCCAACGGCTCGCGCTTCCACGTGGCCACGGCCGGGCCGGAGCGCCCGAAGGACGACGCCCGACCCCTGGTGCTGCTCCTGCACGGGTTCCCGCAGTTCTGGTGGGCGTGGCGCCACCAGCTGACGGCGCTCGCCGAGGCCGGGCACCACGTCGCCGCGATGGACCTGCGTGGCGTCGGTGCCTCCGACAAGCCGCCCTCGGGGTACGACGTCCCCACCACCACCCGCGACGTCGCCGGGGTGGTGCGATCCCTCGGCCACGACCGCGCCGTCGTCGTCGGCCACGGCACCGGCGGGGTCGTCGCCTGGGCGATGGCGCGCCTCCAGCCGACCGTCACCGCCGGCCTCGCCGCCGTCTCGGCGCCGCACCCCGCCCGGCTGCACACCTCCGGGGCCGCCCTCCTGACGCGCGCGGCACGACGCCAGCTCGCGCTCTACCAGCTGCCCACCCTGCCGGAACGACGGATCGTCGACGGCGACCTCATCGCCCACATCCTCCGGCTCGGGGCGTCCCGCCCGCTGCCGCCCGAGGACGTCGAGCTGTTCCGCACCGTGATGCGCATCCCGTTCGCCGCCCACACGGTGATGGAGACCCTGCGCTGGCTCGTGCGCTCCACGCCACGGCCCGACGGGCGCCGGTTCCTCACCACCGTCCGCGAGCCGATCGACGTCCCCGTCCTGCAGCTCCACGGCTCCGCCGACGGCTTCGTGCGGCGCGAGCAGGCCGACGTCGACGGCCGGGCGCTCGCCCGCCACTACCGCTTCGAGGTCCTCGACGGCGCCGGGCACTACCTGCCCGAGGAGGCCCCCGACGCCGTCAGCAGCCTCCTGCTCGACTGGCTCGCCGCCACCGACCCGCGCTGAGCCCGCGGGCGGCGGCCACACTCCCGGCCCGGCCCGCTCAGCCTCCCGACCCGGCCAGGCTCAGCCCCGGGGGCCCGGCTTGACGAGCTTCGCCGCCGCGTCCGGGTCGGTCTCCCCCGCCCCGTACGCCGGGCACCACCGCGCCACGGGGCACGCCCCGCACGCGGGACGGCGCGCGTGGCAGACGCGACGCCCGTGCCACACCAGGTGGTGGCTCAGCATCGTCCAGTCACGCTTGGCGAACAGGTCGCCGACCTCGTGCTCCACCTTCACCGGGTCTTCCTGCGCGGTCCACCCGAACCGGCGGGCCAGGCGACCGAAGTGGGTGTCCACCGTGATCCCGGGGACGCCGAACGCGTTGCCGAGCACCACGTTCGCCGTCTTGCGCCCCACGCCCGGCAGCGTCACCAGGTCGTCGAGACGCGCCGGGACCTCGCCGTCGAACCGCTCCACGAGCGCCTGCCCCAGCCCGATGAGCGCCCGCGTCTTCGCCCGGAAGAACCCCAGCGGCTTGAGCAGCTCCTCCATCTCCGCCGGCTCCGCCCCCGCGTACGCCGCCGCGTCCGGGTAGCGAGCGAAGATGGCCGGCGTGCTCGCGTTGACCCGCACGTCCGTCGTCTGCGCCGACAGGACCGTCGCGACCAGCAGCTCCAACGGCGTCGTGAAGTCCAGCTCCGCCCGGGCGTCCGGGTAGGCTGCTGCGAGCTCTCGGTCGATGCGCCGCGCCCGGCGCACCAGCGCCAGGCGGGACTCCCCCGTCGGCGTCACGGCGCCGCCCGGCGGCGTCGAGGCGGGGGTGGACGATCCGTTCGCAGTCGTCGTTGTCGGCACCTCGGCAGCGTATCCACAGCCTCCGACACCGGCCCGCCGGTCGCCCCGAGGCCGCGGGCGCCGTCACTCGTCGGGTGCCGCGCCGCGCCGTTCCCGACGTGATTTGGTGCGGTGAGGCAGACTGAGAACTGGAACACAATCCCTTGACAACCTGTGGACGACCACCCACGACAGGGTCGGCCGCCCCCGAACCACGTGAGGATTCCTGTGGACGACACCGTCGTGCTCTCCGCCCCTCTCTTCGCGGACATGGACAGCGAGGAGACCAAGGCGCTCTTCGAGTCCATGGTCCCCGTCGAGCTCAGCCGTGGGGACGTCCTCTTCCGGGAGGGCGAGCCCGGCGACCGGCTGTACGTGATCGCGCAGGGCAAGATCAAGCTCGGCCGTCGATCGAGCGACGGCCGGGAGAACCTGCTGTCGATCCTCGGCCCCGGCGAGATGTTCGGCGAGCTCTCGCTGTTCGACCCGGGCCCGCGCACCGCGTCGGCCTCGTCCGTCTCGGACGCCCTGGTCTACGAGCTGCGCCACCAGGCGCTCGTGCAGTGGATCGCCGCGCACCCGAACGTCGCCACGACGCTCCTGAGCGCACTGGCCCGCCGGCTGCGCCGCACCAACGAGACCCTCGCGGACCTCGTCTTCTCCGACGTGCCCGGTCGCGTGGCGAAGGCGCTGCTCGACCTGTCGACGCGCTTCGGCGAGCCCAACGACGACGGCATCCGCGTCGCCCACGACCTCACGCAGGAGGAGCTCGCGCAGCTCGTCGGCGCGTCGCGCGAGACCGTGAACAAGGCCCTGGCCGACTTCGCCACCCGTGGCTGGGTGCGTCGTGAGGGCCGCGCCGTCGTGCTCCTGGACCTGGACCGCCTGGAGCGCCGAGCTCGGTAGCACTTCCGGCCGCAACCTCGGGCCTCTGGCCGCAACCTCGGTGGCGGCCGCGCACGACAAGGACCTTTCAGGTCCGGCCGCGTTCACGGGCGCTGGGCGCCCTCCACTTCGGGAAAGATACGGCCGGACCTGAAAGGTCCTTGTCGTGCGCTCCGTCGTCGTCTCGCGGTGGTCGTCGCCTCGACCGCCCTCTCGCCGTGGTCGTCCACTCGGCCCCCTCTCGCCGTCGTCGTCCGCCCGGCCGTCGTGTCGCGTCGTCGTCCGCTCCGCGCGCCGATGCGGGGGCGGGAAAACGCCTGTCGAGGTCGGAGACGAGCTGCCTAGGGTGGCGCCATGCCGATGGTTCGGATCGAGCTGCGAGCTACGGACCGGGCGGAAGCTCAGCGGGTCGTGCGGGCCTACGCCGACGGCGGGCGCCACCGGCCCAGCGACGACGCCGCGCTCGACGAGGTCGCGCGATTGGGGCGCACGCCGGCCGGGCGCCCGCGATGCGTCGGGATGACCAACGGTCAACCGACCTACCTCAAGTTCGACGTCGAGGTCTACCCCGAGGTGGCCGGCTGACGGCCCTGCGGCGCCTCGCGAGAGTGGACGGCCCGGCACCGGCGCAACCGACACCGGTGCAGGAGCGGGTGGGGACGAGGTCGTGTGCCCGGTCGTATCTTTCCCGAAGTGGAGGGCCCCCAGGGCCCGTGAACGCGACCGGGCGCACGACCTCGTCCCCACCCGCGACCGCAACCCGAAGCCGCGACCGCAACCCAAGAAGCGACCGAGGGCTCACACAGCGAGCTCCGCGATCAGCTCCACCTCGACGGGGGCGTCCAGGGGCAGGACGGCGACGCCCACGGCGCTGCGCGCGTGCACGCCGGCGTCGCCGAAGATGTCGCCGAGCACGGTCGAGGCGCCGTTGAGGACACCCGGCTGGCCCGTGAACGTCGGGTCGCTGGCGACGAAGCCCGTCACCTTGACGATGCGGACGCCGTCGAGCGTGCCCGTCAGCGAGCGGACGGCGGCGAGGGCGTTGAGCGCGCAGGTGCGCGCCAGCCCGGCGGCGACGTCGGGGGCCACGAGACCCTCGCCCTCACCCACCTTGCCGGTGGCGAGCAGGGCGCCGTCGACGAACGGGAGCTGACCGGCGGTGTAGACGTAGTCGCCGGAGCGGACGGCGGGCTGGTAGGCGGCGACCGGGGCCGCGACGTCGGGCAGAGCGATGCCCAGCTCGGCCAGGCGCGCCTCGGGGGACGTGGCCGACATCACTGGCCGCCCGACGGACGCTTGAGGTAGGCGACGAGGTTGGTGCTGTCGGGGCCGGGGACGACCTGGACGAGCTCCCACCCGTCGGCGCCCCACTGGTCGAGGATCGCCTTGGTGTTGTGAATGAGCAGGGGGATGGTCGCGTACTCCCACGTGGTAGCCATGCGGCCGATCGTAACCACGCCGGGTGAGGTCCGGCGTCGCACGACGCGGTGACGAGGAGTCCACCGGACCTCCACACGGCGGGCGGGGTGCCCGGCCGTGCCTGCTCAGGCCCAGCCCGTACCCTAGGACGCATGTCGAACCAGGATCACCGGCGCATCACCCGCACCATGCCGGCGACACAGCTCGTGGCCCTGCTGCTCGCGTTCGTCCTCGCGGCGGTGGCCGGCGGAGTGCTCTCCGCCGGGCTGGTGATCCCGTTCGTCGCCGGGGCGAACGCTGCCGCCGACAGCACCGTGGAGATCTACGACGAGCTGCCGGCCGAGCTCGAGCCGGGGCCGCTCTCGGAGCAGTCCCGCGTCTACGCGAGCAACGGCGAGCTCCTCGCCACGTTCTTCGCGCAGAACCGCATCGTGGTCCCGCTCGACGACGTCTCCGAGAACATGCAGAACGCCGTGATCGCCATCGAGGACGAGCGGTTCTGGGAGCACGGCGGCATCGACACCCGCGGTATCACCCGCGCCCTGGCGAACAACCTCGCGGGGCACGACCAGCAGGGCGCCTCGACGCTCACGCAGCAGTACGTGAAGAACGTGCTGATCGAGCAGGCCGTGCGCGACGACGACCCGTTCGGTCTCATCGAGGCCAAGGAGAGCTCGATCGACCGCAAGCTGCGCGAGGCGAAGATGGCGATCTCGCTCGAGAAGCAGATGAGCAAGGAGGAGATCCTCCAGGGCTACCTCAACGTCGCGCAGTTCGGCGCCCAGAACCTGTACGGCGTGGAGACCGCGTCGCAGTACTACTTCTCCAAGAGCGCCAAGGACCTGAACATCGTCGAGGCGGCGACGATCGCGGGCATCACCAAGAACCCGAGCCGCTTCGACCCGACGGTCAACCCGAAGCAGGCACGCGACCGCCGCGACCTGGTGCTGCACAACATGTGGGCGCAGGGGTACATCACGGGCGAGGAGTACGACAAGGCCAAGTCGACGCCCGTCAAGAAGACGCTGGACGTGACGCCGGTGCAGGTCGGCTGCAGCGCCGCGGGCGACGCCGCGTTCTTCTGCGACTACGTGACCAAGGAGATCGTCAACAACGAGGTGTTCGGGGAGACCCGTGGGGAGCGCCAGTCCCTGCTGTACCGCGGCGGGCTGGAGATCCACACCACCCTCGACATGGACAAGCAGAAGGCGGCCGCGAAGGCCGTCAGGAACGCCGTCGACCCGGACGACTCGAGCCGCCTGCAGTCCGCCCTCGTCTCCGTGGAGCCGGGCACCGGCGAGATCAAGGCGATGGCGCAGAACGTGCCGTACACCGGCCTCGGCGACAAGAACGGGCGCAGCACCAGCGTCAACTACTCCGCGGGCCCTCTGCACGGCGCCTCGAAGGGGTTCCAGGTCGGGTCGAACTTCAAGCCGTTCGTGCTCGCCGAGTGGCTCAACGAGGGCCACACACTCTACGAGCAGGTGAACGCCACTGAGGTGAGTCGCCCCGTCGCCAATTTCCAGACCCCGTGCGTCGGGTCGCTCGGCTCGGACACCTGGGCGCCCGGCAACTCGGAGGGCGCGGCCTTCGGTTACATCTCCGCACTCGAGGCCACGTACAAGTCGGTCAACACGGCGTACGCGTCGATGGGCTACGAGCTCAACCTGTGCGACCTGCGCAACACCGCCTGGAACATGGGCTTCCGCCCCACCAACTCGGGCGTGCAGAGGGAGACCATCTACAAGCCCACCAAGGAGGACATCGACGTCCAGGCGCCGATGATCATCGGCACCCAGGAGTCGACGCCGCTGTACCAGGCGGCCGCGTACGCGACGCTGGCCAGCGGCGGCACGTACTGCTCGCCCGTCGCAATCACGGGCGTGACCGGCCCCGGCGGCGAGAAGTACGACGTCCCGAAGGCCAAGTGCGACAAGAACGCCCTGCCGGAGAACATCGCCAACACCGTGGTGTACGCGATGGAGCGGGTGTTCGGCCCGGGCGGTACGGCCTGGCGGCTCGACGGCGGCCTCTCGGACGGCCGGCCCGTCGCCGGCAAGACGGGCACGTCGCAGCTGTCCGCGCAGACGTGGTTCACCGGCTTCACGCCGAACCTGTCGACGTCGGTGTGGGTCGGCAACGCCGACAACCCCAACGAGGACCACACCGAGGGCAATGTCGTGAACGGCCAGTTCTACGACGTCATCTACGGTTCCACGCTCGCCGCCCCGGCGTGGAAGGAGTACATGGACAAGGCGGTCGCCGACCTTCCCGTGAAGGACTTCGGCGAGCCGGACCAGTCGCTGGTCGGCGCTCCCCCGCCGCCGCCCGCTCCCCCGGAGAACAGCGACGACGACTCCGGGGACTCCGGTGACGGCGACTCCGGTGACAGCGACAGCGGCGACGGCGGTGGCGAGACCGGCGGTGGCGAGACCGGCGGCGGTGACACCGGTGGCGGTGACACCGGTGGCGGTGACACCGGCGGTGGTGACACCGGCGGTGGTGACACCGGTGGCACCGACGGCGGCGGCAACGGTCAGGACGGCGGTGACGGTGGCGGCGACGGCAAGGGCCGCGACGACGCGAGCGCGGCCTCGACGAACGCCGACGGCGGCACGAGCTCGCTGGCCGGCCTGTGGGGCGACAACTGACCGGCGCGGGGGCCCGTGCCGGGCGTCTGATCGGCGGCGCGGTCGCCGTCGCAGCGGCCGGGCTCGCGTACGCCCACCTGGAGACCAAGCTCTTCACGGTGCGGCACGTCACGGTGCCCGTGCTGCCCCCGGGCGAGGCCGACCTGCGGGTGCTGCACCTCTCCGACCTGCACCTCACCCCGGCTCAGGAGCGCAAGATCGCCTGGGTCCGGTCGCTGGCCGCGCTCGACCCGCACCTCGTGGTCGACACGGGCGACAACCTGGCGCACGTCGACTCGCTCGGCCCCGCGCTGCACGCGCTGGAGCCGCTGCTCCGCGTGCCGGGCGCCTTCGTCATGGGGTCCAACGACTACTACTCCCCCGTGCCGAAGAACCCCGCCCGCTACCTGCTGCCGGATGCCCGCGTAGCGCCCACGAGGCCGCCCGAGATGCCCGCCGGCGAGCTGGCGGACGCGATGCGGTCCGCGGGCTGGAAGGACCTCACGAACCGTCGTGATGCCGTCGTCGCCGACGGCCGCACCCTGTCCCTGGTCGGGGTGGACGACCCGCACCTGGACCACGACGACTTCCCCCCGCCCGCGCCCACCGAGGACGGCGTGCTGCACCTGGGGGTGTCGCACGCGCCGTACCGCCGCGTCCTCGACCGGATGCACGCCGACGGCGCCGACGTCGTCCTGGCCGGGCACACGCACGGCGGCCAGCTCCGCGTGCCGGGATTCGGCGCACTCGTGACGAACTGCGACGTCGACCGCCGCCGGGCCTCCGGCCTGCACGGATGGCCCGGGCCGCGCCCCGACGAGGCCGGCGGTGCCGGGTCCACGTGGCTGCACGTCTCCGCCGGCGCGGGCACGTCCCCGTACGCTCCCGTGCGGTTCGCATGCCGCCCCGAGGCGACCTTGCTCACCTTCACCACCCGGTGACGGGATCTCGTTTTCGTCCTGGGGCGATCGTCGGCTATTCTGGGCAGGCTTCCGCACGCGGGTGACAGCCCGTCGTCGTAGGAGCAGTCCCTCGGGGTGTGGCGCAGCTTGGTAGCGCGCTTCGTTCGGGACGAAGAGGTCGCAGGTTCAAATCCTGTCACCCCGACCACCAGAAAGGCCCTCCGGCCAGCGGAAACGCTGACGTCGGAGGGCCTTTCGCTTTGCCCTAAGCGCCACGGAACCGGGGTGCTTCATCAACTGCTTCATGACGGCCCGGGACTCCGGCGCGTCTGGGCGGTCTGCGGCGGACCACTGGCGCGAGTTGGAGCATCCTCACCTCCCAAGCAACGAGGGCTCGATCGTCCGCGACGATCGAGCCCTCAGCCCCGGATGCTCCGTCTGTCACCCGCCATCGTCCGCCTGCCGCACCTGGCCGTTCCCCGGCGTCTTGAACAACGGGTCCATGTGCCACTCGGGGTTGACCACCTCTATGCCGGCGAACTCGTTCATGAACGTCGCCCCGGTGTGGATCACCGGGCGCAGCTCGTGGCGGTAGATGCGCTCTGTGGTCGAGGTGTCGGAGTGCCCGACGACATGTGCGATCTGCTCGACGGCCGCTCCCCCGGCGGACATCAGCGAGACGAAGGAGTGGCGCAGCTCGCGCGGCGTCCACTCCTTGGCATCCACCGAGGGGACGAACTTGAGCGCGGACCGGAACGCGCGACGCACGTTCGCGGCGTCGAGCGGAGTGCCGACCGACGTCGTGAACACGTGGCCGGTCTCGGCCCAGTCGGACCCGGCCCTGGCGCGGTCCGCTTCCTGCTCACGGCGACGCCTGCGCAGAGCCTCGACCGCGACGTCGGGGAGGGCGAGGGTGCGCCGGGACTTCTTGGTCTTGGTGTCCCCGGATGCCCGCACGGAGCGCCAAACCTCGATCGAGGGTGGGCTCGAGGCGAGGTCGACGTGGTTCCACGTCAGGGCGCGCATCTCCTCGGTGCGGATGCCGACGAGCATCGACACGACGATGTACGGGTACATCCAGTGCCCCTTGGTCAGCTCAAGGACGTCCAGCGCCTGCTTCTCGGTCAGGGACTTCGACTTCCGCCCAGCACGCCCTCGTGGGGTCACGGCGAACTCGACCACGTTCCGCTCGATGAGGTCACGCGCGACGGCACGCTTGATCGCGCTGTTGAACTGCGCCTTGACGTCAGCGACCGTGCGCGTCGAACGTGTCTTCGCCAGGTCGGCCAGGAACGCCTCGACGTGCTTGGTCGTCAGTTTCCTGAGCAGCACGTCGCCAAGGCCGTCTACGACGTGCGCGGACATGTAGGCACGCGTCTTGACCGTGCTCTCATCGACCTGACCTTGGCCGTACCGGAGCCAGTCGTCGACCGCGTCGCGCACGGTGAGTTTCTCGGCGCCCGGCGGGACGCCGTTCTCGTAGGCGCGGACGAGCCTACGCACAGCATCGATTGCCGCCGAGCGCGACTTGCCGTAGCCCGTCTTGCGGACCTCCTTGCCACGGTCGTCGTATGCGACAACCCGGGTGGCGACCCAGCGTTGCCGCTTCTCGTTCCAGTAGACGCCCCCTTCGCCCCGCGAGCGACGCGGCGGCTTCTTCGACTGCTCGGTCACGCTGCACCGTCCGAGAGGCTGTCGACGTACTCACGCACCGCCTCGACGGGCACGAGGCGGCGGGTACCGACCTTGACGGTGCGCAGTGCACCGCACCGGATCAGCTCGTAGACGACGGTCCGCCCGACGCGCAGCACCTCGGCAGCCTCCTCGACCCGGTAGAGCAGCGGGGCGACCTGGCTGGCGGTGATCGACTCATTCCTCGACATCTCTCCCCCAAGGGCGTTGTTGTCGGCACCAGCAGCGCCGGCGAGGGAGCTTCCCTCACAACCTGGGAATGCCTCCCGAGGGCCGACGGAGTAACAGGCGAACCTGAACTCTATGGGCCGACGACGTACCCGGGCAGACCCGGATGTGTCCGTGCGGTGTTGCTCCGCGGTCGACATTCCTCTGGCGAGGGGAATCCACCGTTGGCGGCTGCTCTCGGCGCTGCCGCGCTGATGCTGGCCGCCTGTCCTAGCGATGTCGTGAGGCGGCTCGTCTTCATGAGGCGGGGTCGGTAGGCACGTCCTTGGGCTTGAGCGGATCGTCCCATCGTTTGAAGTAGCGCTCGATTTCCTTGGGGTTGGCGACGTCCACCTGGAGCCACTCGATGGCGGCCTCCCTCGACCGTTCCTCGCATAGCGCAGAGTTGTTGATGCGCGGATGATCGGCGATGTCGGTGAGCTCGGCCCACACGCAGTACGCCTGCCCGCCCATATCGGCATCGGTGATGGCTTCGCCGGCGATCTCAGCCATTGTTTCGATGCCGACCTCGTACGGGTCGCTCGACAGCGCCAGGACCCGCTGCGCCGCGCTGGTCATGATCGCGTAGAGCTTGGAGTTGGCCTCGCTGGTTGGCATGAGTCGAGAGTAGAGAAGCGCACCCAGCTCGGACGGATCACGGCCGCCGTCGGCGCGGCGCGCGGGATCAAGGCGGATCGGGAGTCCCGCTGCCCGGACACCAGACGTCCTCACCTCATGCCGCGGCCGCAGCACGAGTGACCGTCGTCGAGATCCACACGAGCAGATCGGACGCAGCATCACGACGGGCCCGCCCTGTTCGGCCGAGGTGGTCGACCAGGCCGGAAGCGACGAGGCCGGCGGCGTCGATGGGCTGACCGAACGCGACACGTTGCTCGACCCACCACCCCGTCAGGGTCGACGTCGCCTCGACGAGGGTCGCGAACAGGCCGATTTCGACCGCATCGGTTGGGCGCAGCGACTGGCCTGCTTCGAGGCGTGCCAGGGCCCAGGGCCGCCAGTCGACGCGGCATCGACGCACGATGGCTCGAGTCGACGGCACACGCCCTGCGGCCACTGCCTGCAGCGCGGCGGCGACGTCGGCGCGCAGGCGCGGTGAGTGGTTGCGACCGATGACTGCAGCGATCTTCGCCCACGCGGTATCTCCGAGGCGGGACTCGACAAGTAGCCGCAGCTCGGCGAGTGCCGCCAGTCGCGGATCGGCCACGGTGGGTTCGCCGGTGCCGTCCACGAGCGGGACGAGCTCGCTCCTGTGCACGTGGGTCGCGTAGGCCTTCTTCACGCGCCGGGCGACGACGTTGCGCGCGACGGCGAACGTCCAGCGCCGCTGGTCCTCGTCGCACAGGACGGTCCACTGGTCGCGCTTGGTCCACAGGATCTCGACGACGTCGCCGACCACCTCGCTCGTGGCACTGGCGACGTCACCGAGCTCATCGCGCATGACGGCGGTGGTTCCGGCGGTGCGAAGGCGCCGGTGCACGTAGCCCTCGACGCTGTCAGCCAGGCCGAGCACGCGGACGCCGATCTCGTCGTCGTCGCACAGCGAAGCCGCCGCGTCGGTCGCCGGGGCTGGGGTCAGCGTCGCCATGTCTCAGCCTCCTGACGGTGTGCCATCTGCAAGCGCAGGTTTCGTAGCCATCGCCGCCCGGTCGCCTCGGAGCCCGCGAATCCCGCCTCGACGGCCATCCGTCCAGTCGGGCGAACTCCAGCCTGTTCCTGGGCGGCCACCCACGCGGCGAAGTCGTCAGTCCTCTCGGCGGTCTGCTCGACGTCGGTGTCCGACGGTTCCGCGACCGGCGCGACGAGGGCGCCCGAGAACGTGTCGCTATTCTCGGCTGCGGCGATCTGCGCCCGCGCAGGAACGTCCGGCTCGTTGGCTCGCGCGGAGACGGCGACCGCAACCGGTTCGGCGGCGGGAACGTGCTCGCGTTCTTCGCCGCGCCGTACCGCGATCAGGACGAGCATGTGAGTGGTCAGCAGCAGCGACAGCGACGGCACCGAGGAGAACAGCGATGCGACCAGCCGGGAGAGCTCCATGTGCCCGACAGGGACGGGCTCGGCGTGCAGAAAGTTGCCGGTCCACGAGGCGGCTGCGAACACGATCAGCAGGACCCAGGCGTACCAGGTGCCGGCCGCACCACGGGCGCGGAACCGGAACGCCGCCCACGTGCCGAACAGGATGACCGTGTCGATCGTCAGCGGGAACATCCACGCCAGCCGCGGGGTGATGCCCGAGGCGATGCCAACCGCGCGCAGCGCGTTGAACGACAGCGTGAACGCCATGACCGCCGCGACCGTGCACAGCAGCACGCCCGGCCACAACGCCCCCGCCAGGGGCCGGCGCCCGCTCACCGCGCCAGTCCCGCGGTTCGAAGGCCGAGGTCGACGGCGATCCGCTCGAGGTCGGCGATGGCTTCAACCACGGCATCCGCCGCGATGCCACGCACCTGCTCCCGGAAGGCGCCGTTTGTGACCCACTCGTCGGCGCCGATGATGTGCTCGGCGAAGGTGCGCGCCGCGGAGCGCACCGTCGACGCCTTGAGCTCGGCGTGCTCGAGGAGGACTTCGATCCTCAACCGTCTGGACGTCGGATCTGCTGGGACCAGGTCAATGACTGCGCGGCCGGTGCCACGGGCCCCGACAGACGGTCTGGCCGGCAGGCGCCCGGCCGCGACCAACGCGCGCTTGTGATCCGAGACGGTCGCCTGACCGATCCCCAAGTAGGCGGCGATCTGCCGCTGTTTGAAACCGGCGGCGAGCAGCGCGTGGACCTGCTCTCGTAGTTCGGTCGAGGCCATCGAGATCTCCCTGGAGCCGGCGCATGCGTACACCGGGGGAATGCCCCGAACAGGGGCCCGGAGTAACAGGGCCAACCTCAAGTTGTTGCCGGAGCGATCGCCCTAGCTATCGGCAGTCCCGGAGCTGTGCCATCCGTCTGACCTGGGGGCGCTGTCGAATCTGTGTGAGTCTCACGCCGAGTAGAAGTGCGTGAGCCGGTTCTGTCTTCACAGGTCAACGGACTGGTTGTGCGATGCGAGCCCCCGCCCGCAGCTCAGGAGTCGGTGCCGTTGATCCGCTCGAAGAGCTTCTCGAACCGGGCCAGCGTTTCCTCGCCGAGTCCGTCCAGGTGATCAGGGTTCCTTAGCAGCACATCGGCGGGCTTGTAGTGGTCGTACGCCCCGTGCACGTCCGCCAGCCGCTTGACGACCCGGTCGCCGTGACCGAGGTCGCCGGCCGAGATCGATGTTCCGTACGCCTTGTTGAAGAGGGCGAGGTACTCGTCAACCTCGAAGAGGTCCTCGATGTCGGAGTGCTTGCGGCCGGTGATCTCGCTGATCTGGACGATCCGGTCGCGCTGCAGCCGGGCCGCTTCCACGGCCCTCCCGAGCCTCTCGGCGCCCTCGGTCCCCGAGTCGATCAGAACGGTCACGTCGAGACTCTGACCCATCAGCGCCACGAAGGCCGGGATGTTCGCGGCTCCGCCGGTCGGGAGCACACGCCAGCGCTCATCGAGCGCCGTGCGCCTGCTGTCCCTCAACAGTCTGCTCACGGCGTCTAGGAAGACGAAGTCGCTCGGACCCTCCACCAGGAGGTTCGTCTGACCGATGAACAGGTGCTGGGCGATGTCGTAGCCGAGTGCGGCCTGGAGCGGGAAGATGCTGCTGTCGCCGACAGTCAGCGCCTCCTGGGTGACGGTCGCGCCGGTCTGGGGGCCGCCGTCCTCTACGATGCGGACGCGGTCGATCTTGTCGGTCTCGACCAGGAACGGGCTGTGGGTCGTGTAGAGGACCTGCACGGCGGCGGCGAGACGCTCGTTTATGAAGCGGAGCAGGTCACCCTGAGCGCGGGCGTGCAGTGTCAGCCCGGGCTCGTCAAGTAGCACGACAACCGGCTCGCTGCGGCCCTCAAACTCAGTGAACGCGGCGAGGAACGAGAAGAACCAGCGGAAGCCGGACGAGCGCTGACCGAAGTTGTTGGTGAACGCGTGGCGCGTGTCCTCCACCCGGATGTCCAGGTACGTCTTCGTGATTTGGTCGCGGTTCGGCGCGACACGCTCGATCTTGCGGTCGATGTCGAACTGCACCCTCAGGTTCGTGTTCTGCTTCCAGTACTCGAAGACCTGACTGGTCAGCTCGTGACCCACGGCCTCGAGCTCGGCCTTCCGGTCCTCGTAGTCATCCTCGGACAGGGTCTGAGGGGTCGTGCTGGCGAGCCGCAGGAGCGCCCGGGCGGTCTGGTCGGCGGACGACCCGATCTGCCCATCCGCAGCAGCAAGCGCAGCAACGTCGATGCGGCCCTCGAGGCGGGAGTAGTCGGAGAAGTAAAACAGCTTCGGTAGCCGGGGGCGGAGCAGATTGATCATGGCGCGCAAGGCGGTGTCGCCATCGAGCTCGTCGAGTTCGGCCCGGATGCTCGCGACCTCCTCGGCTGTCTTCTCCGACTGAGCGTCGGTGTCGTCTCCGGCGAGTTTTGCGCACGTGGCCTCGAGCTCGCTAATGTCCTTGACGTCCTTGAAGCGCTCAAGGGTCTTCTTCCGGATGTCGGCCCGGTCCAGGAGGTTCTCCACCGCGCGACGAGAATCGCGTGGAACACTCCACTGGCGGTTGTCGGCGTTGTAGCGACGAGAGATAGTGATGTCGGAACCTGTCATGACGTCCGGCCCCAGCGCGTCTTCGAGCACGGCGACGTCGGCGGCGTCCAGCGCGAACGACGCCTCGATCGGCACAACGTCGCCGATGGTCCCCTCGCGGCGGTCCCGCGAGAGAAGCCATCGCGGGTAGTCGCGCTGCTCATCGAATGAGGCGTCGCCGACCGGGTTCAGCCGGTGCAGCGCGGAGAGCACTGCAGTCTTGCCCGACTCGTTCATGCCGACTAGGCAGGTGACACTCCCATCGACCTTGATCTCGCCGCTGTCAATGATGTTCCGAAACTTGCGGACGCGGAAGCTGGTCAGTTGCACGGGTGCTCCTATGGGTCTCTCTTCGGGGTGCCTTCGACTCTAGGGGCGACCACTGACATTCCTGGTGGAACACTGACTCGACCCACAGGCGGCGAGTCGATGAGATGTCGTACGGAGATGCAGGTGGACGACTGCATTCGTAACTCGACGCGCGGTTCGTACCACCGCCCGCCGTCGGCGGCCGCCTCCGTCATCACGGCGGCCCGGTAGGCTCCGAGACCCGGCTGGACGTGGCTCGACGCGTCGACGAAGCGATGACGGACCTGCTCATGCTCGATGTCGACGAGCTCGTGGTCATGACGCACGGCTTCGCGGCAAGTCTCGTCGTCGCTGGCTGGATCGACATGCCGGTCCAGCCAGCGGTCATGTCGCGTTTCCGGCGCCTTCGGGCAGCATCACGACGCTGAGCGAGGACGCCTACTTTCACAACCATGCTGTTGTCTCTGTCGGCCACGTCAGCCACCTCGGCTCCTGAGCATCGAGCGACCTCTCCAAGGAGGCCTTGACGGAATCTCCGATCGTTCCCGTCGCGACAAGAACCAGAGTCCCACCCGCCGGTTCGACCCTCTGTGGACGACGTCACCAAAACTCGTGACGCGCCTCTTGCACCCGTGTAGATCGGCGCCCTGACAGGCTGACCGATATCGCCCGCCCGGTTGGGCGGACAAGCGCGATGTGCGGGGCATGGAGACGACCCCCGGCACTGCCCGGCTGTGCAGCAACCCGACCTGCCGGTCGCCGATCCCCGCTACTCGCCGGTCGACCGCCAAGTACTGCTCGCCGACCTGCGCAAGTGTGGTCTCGACGCGCAACCATGAGGCCCGACGGCGCGGGCGTGCCGAGTGGACGCCGAACGTCCCGAAGGAGCGCGAGTGTGCGCGCCCGGCCTGCCGCGACACGGTCAGCGTCGAGCATGCACGGCACGGTGGTCGGTACTGCTCCGACCGGTGCGCGCTGGCCGCTCGCCGTGAACGGTCGGCCGCGTACGCCAAGCGGTCACGCGCGCTCACCCGCCAGCGTGCTGCCGCCCGCCGTGACCGCGCGCTCGCCTCCAGACTCGAGACGCTCAGCCAGGATGCGAGCGAGCGCATCCGTGAGCTCGAGGCGGGCGAGGCCGCGATCGCTCGCCAGCTCGCCGATCTCGAGGAGATCGCGGTCGGGCACGAGCAGAACGCGCAGCAACTGGCCCGCTGGCTGTGGCACCTGGCCGCCGTCTACGGCGATCCCCTCGTTGTCGATGAGCGCGTCCAGACGCTCTTGCGCCACTACCTACCCGAGCTCTCCGGCCTCACCGGCGACCGCCAGCACCCCGACGACGACGGAGCCACCGCCGCGACACCACGCGCCGAGGGCGGGTGATCGCGGTGACGATGAACCTGACGAAGATCACCGCGGTCGCGGGCGTCGCCTACCTGCTGAAGTCCGTCGTCAACCGTGACGCCAAGCCCGCCGCGTCGGGCGCCGTCGGGTACTACACGCATCCGGGCACGCCCGCCGGCATCTGGCTCGGCTCCGCTGTCCCCGGACTGGGGCTTGCTATCGGCGACGAGGCGACCCGCGAGCAGGCCGAGCGGTTGTTCTCCCGGTTCACCCATCCGGTGACCGGGACACCGTTGGGCACTCCGCCCCGTCAGCTCCACGCGGCTCGCGCACAGGAGTCACCCGAACAGGTCTCAGGGTTCGACCTGACGTTCAGCATCCCCAAGTCGGTGAGCGTCATCTGGGGCGTCGCCGACCGCGACACGCAGGCGGCGATCATGAGCGCGCACCGCGACGCGATCGCCCGCACGCTCGACTGGTTCGAGACCGAGGTCGCGTCCACCCGCTCGGGCCGCGCGGGCGTCGCTGCGGCGAGCGTGCGCGGGGTGATCGCGATCGCGTACGACCACTTCGAGACCCGCGACGGCGACCCGCACCTGCACACGCACGTCGCGTTCGCCAACCGCGTGCGCCGCTCGTTCGACGGCAAATGGCTCACCCTCGACGGGCGCACCGTGTACAGGTCGGCGGTCGCGATGAGCGAGCTGCACGAGAACGCGTTGCTCGACCTTCTCCATGAGCGCTTGGGCATGTCGTTCGTCGAGCGTGCCCGGCCCGATGCACGCTCAGCCCGCTCGGTCGTGGCCGACGTCGCCGGGTTCCCGCCCGACCTCGTCGACCGGTTCTCCACACGCCGGTTCGCCCTACGTCAGCGCCGCGACACACTCGAGCGCCAGTGGCTGGCCGATCACCCCGACCTCAACGCCGTCCCCCCGCCGGTGAAGGCGGTCCTCGACGCGCAGGCCTGGCGCGAGACGCGCAAACCAAAAGAGGCCATCGCGGCACCGCTGTCCGCGCTCACGCGCCGATGGCGCGACCAGCTGCGCCATCTCGGCCACGACGCCCGCGACCTGATCGCTCGCGTGCTCGGCCACGAGCCCGCACCCGCCGCCGCCCGGCGGATCCGCGGCGACGTCGTCGAGCAGCTCGCCCGCCTGGCGATCGCGCACCACCTCACCGACAACCCGGGCATCGACCGCGAGCAACTCGCCCGCGTCACCGACGCGGACGTCGAGACCTGGCTCGAGGATCACAACGACGGCGCCACCCGGAATGTGCTCGCCCATGCCGTCCACGACACCCTCGCGCGCCGTCGGGCGACGTGGTCGCGGTTCAACGCCCGCGCCGAGGTCGAACGCCTCACCCGCCTCGTCCGCTTCCGCCCCGACGGACGCCGTGCCGTGATCGACGACATCACCGAGGCCGCGATCGCCCTGTGCGTCCCGATCACTCCGCACCGCTATCAGCTCCCCGCGGGCGCCGCCACCGACCCTCACCTGGCCTACGGCGGCCACACGGTGTTCGACAACCCCAACCTGCAACTGTTCACCGCTCAAGAGGTCCTCGACGCCGAAGCGTTCCTCGCTTCCCTCACCGGCCGCGACGGCGCCCACGTGCCACCCGACGACATCGAGACCGCGCTCGCCTCCTGGCAAGGACAAACCTTGGCCGGCGACCAGTTCGCCGCCGTCCGGCACCTGGCCGGTGACCCGCACGCGCTGACGGCGATGGTCGGCCCGGCCGGTTCGGGCAAGACCACGACCATGCGCGCACTCGGTGACGTCTGGACCGCCGCCCACGGCCTCGGGTCGGTGATGGGCGTCGCCCCGTCTGCGCGCGCCGCCCATGAACTGTCGGCCGCGGTCGGGATCGACGCCCACACCCTGGCCATGCTGCTCGCCCGCCACTCCCCCGACGCGCGCGCCCGACGCGCCGCACGCCGCAACGACCTCACCGCCGCGCTCAACTCCGCCCACCCGCGCCGTCGCGCGGCCGCCGCTCGCGGCCTTGCCGCCCTGGATGCCGAGGAAGCCTCGTTCACGCTACGGCCCGGCACCCTCGTCGTCGTCGACGAAGCCTCGATGTGCTCCACGCACGACCTCGCCGCGCTCGGGCGCCTTGCCGTAGCCGCGGGGGCGAAGGTCGCTCTGGTCGGCGACCCCGCCCAGCTCGACTCCATCGACGCCGGAGGGATCCTCGGCTGGCTCGACCGCCAGGGTAAGGCCGCGCACCTGTCCTCCCTGTTCCGGTTCGACGCCCCCTGGGAGGCCGCCGCCTCGCTGCGCCTGCGCGACGGCGACGCCACCGTCCTGTTTCCCGCCGACGGCGACGGCCCGCCGTCGTACTCAGACGCCGGCCGCATCCACGACGGGGAATCCACCTCCATGCTCGACGCCGCCTACGACGCCGTCCGCACCGTCCAACGCGCCGGGCGCACCGCCATCCTGGTCGCCGCCACCAACGACCACGTCGCCGACCTGAACCTGCGCACCACCCTCGACCGCCGCCAGGCCGGCGAGGTCGACACCACCCACATCGTCACGCTCCGAGCCGGGCAGGACGCCGGGGTCGGCGACCTGCTCTACGCCCGCCTCAACGACTACCGCACCTTGCGCGACGACGCCGGTGTCGCCATCCACAACGGTGACCTGCTGCACATCACCGCCATCGACGACCACGGCTCGGCGACCTGCCGACGCGTCGACACCGGTGCGCGTATCACCCTCCCGCCCGGCTATCTCGCCCGCCACTGCGACCTCGGATATGCCCTGACCGCCCACCGCGCCCAGGGCATCACGGTCGACGAAGCCCACCTGTTCGTCCCCTACGGCGCGCGCATGACCCGCGAGCTGCTCTACGTCGCGATGACCCGCGGCCGGACAGGCAACACCGCGTGGGTCGGACTGCCCGACGCCGCGGACCTCGCGCACGAGAACCGCTCAGCCTTCGAGACCGGCGACGACGGCGTCCCCCGCCTGGCGATACCGACCGGCGCGTCGATCCTCGCCCGAGCGCTGGCCGCCGTCGGCGCCGAACAGACCGCCCACGAACAACGCGACGCCGAAGTCGCCGCTCACACAAACCTCGGCCGCTTGGTCGCCGAGCACGAGGCCCTCGCCTCCCACGCCGTAGCACCGCGCCTGGCCGCCGACCTCGCCCGGCTCCATCCCGAGGTCGTTCTCACCGCCTCCCCCGCCTGGGACGCCCTCGTGTCCACCTTCCGGCACGCCCACGCCGTCAACCCCGAACGTGCCCTGCGCCTGCTGTGCATCCCACCCAGTCGCGGTGCCCGCACGGCGTTCCAGGGGACGCTCGACCTGTGGGACGCGGGCACTGAGGAAACCCCACTCGAACCCGGCGGCGAACCGGCGGGCCGCGTCGACCCGGCCGCGATCATGCAGTGGCGGCTGGCAGGCGCACTCGTCGACCCCGCCCCGATCGCCGCCGACGACCCCGCCTACATCAACGGCCTCGTCGTGAGAATCCAGACCGACGACGCTCCACTGGCCGACCTCGCACGCCAGTGCGAAGCGTTGATCTCCGCGCGCGTCGCCGACCTCGCCCGCCAGCTCGACGACGACCCACCACCCTGGATGCTCGACGCCCCGCCGGCCTCCGACCCCGACGCCGCACGAGAACTGCACGACGCATGGCGCCAGGCGATGCTCGCCGTCGCGATCTACCGCGACACCTGGCAGGTCACCGCAACCACACCACTCGGCCCCGTACCCGTGGGCGACCGACGCCGGCTGCGGCACTACGAGCAGACCCACGACCGCCTCGCCCACTGGCGAGACGGCGGCCCCCGCCCCGGACCCGACCTGTCCCGGCCCATCGAGACCGACCCCTACGCCGACATCGACTTCGAGGCGCTCGACCCCGGTGACCATGACCTCGATGTACCCCAGGGAGCACGGTTCATCGACGACGTCGTGGTACCGCCTTCGGAACCCGAGACCTGGCCGCACGACGCCGACCACTCCCCCACGGCACCCTCGTGGCGCGACGACGTTCGCGAACGGCGCCCGTCAGACCGGGCCGCGAGCGACCGGATCGCCGCAACCAACGCCGCCGCCTGGGACTACTGGCAGATCTGCGCCGTCACTCCGTCATCCTGGGTTCTCGCGTACCTGACCCACCGTGGCCTCGGCGGCGTTGTCGCCCTCGCGCACGCCCCCGCAGGGTGGACGACGACGATCGACCACCTGCGCGGCACCGGCTTCACCGACACGGACCTCATCGACGCCGGCCTCGCGACCCGCGCACGCACGGGCAAGCTAATCGACCGGTTCCGCGACCGCCTGCCCATACCCGTCTACGACGACGCCGGGCACCTCGTCGGATTCACCGCCCGAGCCAACCCCGCCGAGACCACCGTTCGGCCGGACACCCCGAAATACCTCAACACCCCCGCCACAGCTGCCTATGACAAGAGCCGCCTGCTCTATGGACTCACTCCCGAGGCCCGGCATCGCCTGACCGCCGGCGCCACACCCGTCCTCGTCGAAGGCCCCATGGACGCCGCCGCCATCGACGCCATCGGCCGCGACGACCTCGTCCCACTGGCCGCCTGCGGCACGGCCGTCACCGCGAACCACCTCGCCGCCATCGCCCACGAGGCCGGGAGCCTCGACGCTCTGATTGTCGCCTTCGACGCCGACGCCGCCGGACAAGCCGCGGCCGCCCGCTTGTGGTCGCTGCTCGGGCCCCGGGAGGCGGGGCCTGTACGCCAAGCGACCTGGTCAGGAGCGAAGGACCCGGGCGAACTCGTCCAGTTGGGCAAGACCGAGGCTCTTGCCCAATCTCTTGCCCACCCGCGCCCGCTTGCCCTCGCCCTGGTCGAACACCTCGCCGCGTCGGCGATCGCTCCGGAGACGATCGAGGGTCGCGTCTTCCTGCTACGTGCGGTGGCGGCTGAGGCCGCTCCCACGCTCAACCCCGAGGCGATCACGGCGGTCAAAGACGCCCTTGTCGACCGCTTTGGCCCGAACAGCCCCATCGACCGCACGATCATCGACGACGAATTCGCATGCGCGATGCAGAGCGCCGACCGTACGAAAGAACTGACTCTCGGAGCCCCAGTGCCCGACGACGTTCTCGCGGACCCAACGGCCACGTTGACATAGGTCGGCAGGCCAGTCCGTAGATCCGGTTCGCGACGAGTCGCTCGCCCGCACGGCGCTCGAGAATGCGAACCCGACACCGCCACACGTCGTGACCTCGTGGTGCTCGGCTCCATATCCAGCCCACATCGGCGCACTCGATATCAGTATCGGGCCATCGGCTGATCCGACCTTGCTGGCCCTTCGACTCGACCCGCCGCTGCTGGTCTACTCTGCTGCGACCGCTGACCGCACGAACGGATCCGTGTGGTCGACGTCGTCCTCACTCCACCCGTACCTGGCCCGGAGGAGTTCCAGAACCGCAGCCGATGGCAGAGGCTCCGGACGCAACACCAAGTCCCACCACGTCTGGGCGCTCGACGTCACCGTCAACAGCAACGCGTTCCGCAACGCCTCGGCGGTGAACAGGTCGGTCTCCACCGGGTCACCTTCCGGCTCAGGAGTCATGAACACGTCGCGCATCTTCCGCGCCTCCTCGGGCGATCCCGGGGAGCGGAAGGTGTGCCGTGCGTTCTTCGCGACATTGTGGACCGCGATCAGGAGCTGCCAGTCCTTCCAGCCCTCGTCGCGCAGCGTCGCGACCACATCGATAAAGGCGGAGTCGTCCCTCAACGCATCGAGGGTAGGCCTCATCCGCGACGGCAGGTCGGCGTAGCGATGCTCGATTTCCTCCCGGCTTCGATCCGGGTCGTATCCCGGGCCTCGCGTGGTGCGGGCTGTGAGCTCTTGATGAGGCTCAGCAGCGGTCAAGTCCGGCGCCGACAGGGGCGCGGTCGCGCGCGGTCGGGCATCGAAGCTCGCCTCGGACACGACCGAGCGCCACAGCACGTCGTAGGGCACAGCAAACGTGACGTCAGTCAGCAGCTGATCCTCAAGCCCACACACCACGATCTCCCGGAACCGGTCCTCGGGGAGCGCAGATACCTCCACGATCGCGGTCGTGACCGCAGCCAGCGTCTGCCGCGCGACTACGTTGACGTGCTCGTTCGTCAGACGGCCAACCGCAGGCAGCGACACGCTGAGCCTGCTCTCCTCGGGCTTCGACGCTTCGTCCTGGGCGTCGAAGTCGACGCCCACGGGCATCGCCTTGACGTAAACTGTCCTGCTCATCGGCAGCAGAACCAGGTCCTGGTCGGCCAGATGTGCCAGTACGATCTGCAACGCAGCCGTGAACCGCTCAGCGACGGCAACGTCGGCGTACGAGTTCCGGAAAATTACCGTCCACGTCACCCCCAGGACCTCGAACCGGACGTGGCGGACCTCGGTGGTGTCGCCGAACGGGGGCCGACCGAGACTGTCGACCACCCGGTCGACATGGTCGTCGAACTCGATGTCCTCAAACCACGGCGGTCGCCCCTCGAACGCTTCGGCGAGCAGGGCATCGAGGAACTCGCCAATGCCACCGCGACTGATCGCATTCTCCACGTCTCCCCTGTACGGCTCGCCTGCCTTGCGAGCTAGCGACCTGATCTGGGTCAGCTCGAAGAACGCGCCCGTGAGCCAGCCATGCTGATCAAAGTCCATCGGCTGCTCGGCGAGCAGACGGTGTGAGACCAGTGCCTCGCAGTCCAAGTGAGCCGCGCTGCACCACGAACCCTGGTGGTAGTCGGCGAACGCGGCGTACGCCAACCCGACCGAGTGCTGAGCCGGGTCCACGTCATTGACGAGGTACGCCGCCGCAAGCGCGAACTGCTTGGCCGCCATATACAGGCCCATGTCTCGGTACGCGACCGCAGTCGCCAAGGTCGCGTGCACCATGTGCTGCCGACCGTCCCCGGAGAACAGCCCGTTCCGAGCCCGATGTAGCTGCTTGAGCGCTGCTATCCGGCGGCCCGCCGTGGCCAGCGCCTGGCACCGGTCAAGAGCGTTGTCCGCGGCCGTCGCCTCTCCGCTGGTTGTCGCAACACGCGCGTCGATCGCATCGATGACCTGGTCGTAGCCCGGGATGTCGACGAGGAAGGGGGCGAACATCGTCAACACCTTGCCGAGCATCTCCACCGGGAACAGGGGCGCGTCCGGCAGATGCTCGACGAGCCTCTTGTACGCGTCGATCGCTCCCACCGGGTCCACGAGGGGCACGTTGACTGGTGTCAGTTCTCCAGCCGCCAACGCCGCCATCCGCTCCTCCGACGCCATATCGGTGATCTCGTCTCCGATGACGTACCCGTCCTCGGTCTCGTTCGCGGTCACCACATCGGGCTGAAGCCGCAGCCACCCGAGCGTGTCGAAGAGAACGCACGCGGCACCGGGGGGCAGATCCCCGTCGAGGAGGTACTCGACCTGTCGGGACAGGCCGGCGTTCCAGGCCTGCAGGGCCTCCTCAGTGTGCCTGGTCCGGCCGCGGGCCGCTGCGCCGGTCATGTACATCAGGATCACCGACGCGTCCGATAGCGCCTGACCGTCAGTGGCTGTGAGGGCGTCGTCGAGGTACTCCGCGGCCCGGTCATCGGCCGGGGTCAGGTCGCCCAGGCCGCGGATGTTCGCGGCCACGCACTCGTACAACGCCCGCCTTCGAAGCGGGTACGGCCGGCCTGGTTCGAGGGCACTTTCCAGTCGCTCGAGCCAGAACGGCAAATCGGGGCGTCCCTCGCGGGTCGCGCACGCGTAGTGCAGGCACCCAGCCAGGTCGAGCAGGCGGCCCATCGTGTCGACCGGGTCTATGTCCGAGCGCCAACGAGCAAGGTCCTCCTCATACCAGTCAGGCCGGTCAACAGGCACCGGCAAAACCCGCGCCGGAAGGTGCAGGTACGTCTCGGCGATCCAGAACGTCGCATGGTCCGCGAGACGCTCAGCGATCGCGTTCCCGTCGAAGACCGCCAGGTGCACCTGGTGTCGCTCCATCGCATCGCGCTCGATCGCGTGCCGCCGCGCGACCGGGATGTCTGCCTCGCTGTACGCGACGATGAACTCGACCTCGGACCCGCTGGCTACGACTTCGGCGACATCAGCACGGATCTTCCCGCGCAAGTCTTTCTGCTGCAGCGTGCAAGCGAAGCCGACCATCGCTCGGTCAGAAACGCCGAGATCGCGCCCGATCCGTTGTACCTGACCCGGCAGTTGCGTCGGAAATGTCTCGAAGTCGCGACCCTGGTCTCCACCACTGGCGACTGGCCCGGTCGCCGGTATCAGATTCCGGGTCACTGTTGCCTTGGCGAGCATCCGCGTCAGGGTCTCGAACTCGTGCTGGCCGTTGCGCACGCGCAACTGGTTCAGCGCGAACCGAATCTCGTGGCGGACATGCTCGACATCGTCAGGCATCGACAGCCTCGTCGAGGCGTCTGGCGCGGCGGGGAGAACACATCTTGAGCAAAGCATAAGCCCGAGTGGCCCTGCACGGCGGCGGCTCAAGATGGGCGTGTGTCAGAACCACCCATCACAGCCCTCCAGGGGCACCCGCACCCGCGCCGACCAACCCGCAATTCATAGCCCTACACCACGACCTTGCCGGAGCCCTGAGAAACCGACGCTCAGCAACCATGCGGAGTCGCTCTTTAGTCATCGCTCGGTCGAGCAGCGTCGCGCCCTCACGACCAGCAACCTGCCGAGCGGCGTGAACGCCGCCAGAAACGCGCAGACGCCGAAGGTCAGCAGCGCGAGTCCCGCGAGGTTGACGACCGTGCCACCGATGGGGCCTCTGATCGTCATGCCGGCCAGGACGAGCACCACGGCCAGGCACACCGTCAGCACCAGGGTGCGGGGCGCTTGGGCGAACGGTCGGCCATTGTCGCGCCACCGGCGGTGCAGTTGGATGATCCGCACGACGGAGCACGGCGCACCGACGGTGAGGAACGCCCATGCGGCACCGACGGCCACGACGTCGCCGGGCGGTTCCGCGCCCATGCCGAGTAGCCAGGCCGGTCCGCAGGCCGCGAGCACGACGTCGGCGGCCAAGTTCCAGCGTCGCCGGTCGCTCATATTCCTGGTCCTTCCGTGCTGACCGGCCCGCCACCCACGGGCACAGGCGTTCCCGACTGGTCGTCCCTTCCGGTCCCCACTACGTCGAACTCACTGCCCGTCACCGTCCCTTCGCAGTCACGGCCGTCGACACCGTCAGTCTGATCCACCCCACCGACACCGCCGTCGAACGCGAGTTCGCCGTCGCCCCGCTCCGGCGCCGCCCCCACGGTCTCGGCGTGGATGCCGCGGGCAGGCTCGATGAGCCAGGCGATCTCCCCGGGGGCCAATCCGCACCGGTTGCCGAGCTCAGCGAGTGTGCCGTTGGTCGCCGCGAGGGCTCCTGCGAGTCGTGCCCGCGCTTCGGCGAACGCGGCCCCGGCCGCGCCGAGGCTGTCGATGCCCGCAATCACCTCGGCTGCCGCGTGGTCGGCAAGCACGCGGTGGCCGTCGTCGTCCGGGTAGAGGGCGCGGTTGCGTGCTTGGGCGACGGCGAGTGTGTCCGCTGCCAGGCTGTCCAGGCGAGCAGTGAACGCCTCGCTCTCGGGTGAGCGGGCGATCTCGCGCGGGGCGGCCAGCCGTTCGAGCTCGAGCCACGCGGGACCGTAGCCTGGGTTGTTCTCAGCGGTGATGGGCTCGTAGACGGCGACGGCGCGTCGCACCAGCGAGCTGCCCGGTCGTTCGACGGCGAGGCGCTCGGTGCGTTGGAAGTAGTAGCCAGCCGCCCCGAGGCGCAGCATCCGGGAGATGGTGGCGTCGAGGGCTTGGCTCGCGAAGGTCAGGTCGGCCAGCTCGGGTTCGGTGCCGCGACGGGTGTGCTTGAGGATGCGCACGGCCTCGGCGATCTCGACGACGGCCAGCGACTCGCACCCTGCGGTGCCGGCGACGTCGGTCAGGACAACGTCGATGTCGTCGTAGCGGTGGTACCGCTTCTCGTGGACCTCGGCGACCTCGTCCAGGTCCAGGGTGAGTGCCTGATGACGGGCGTAGGTGGCGATGCGGCGTTGGGCATCGACGAGCCAGCGCATCACGGTGGCCTTGACCGGCTCGGGGTCACCCGCCAGATGGGCAGCGGCCCGGTCGAGGGCGGCTGCGGCAGCCCCGAGAGTTACTGGCGGCGGACCTGGTAGCCGGTCTATCGCTGTCGGCCCGAGTCGGTCGATGGCGTAGTCCGCCGTTGGCGTGTCGGCGGTCCACGTGGCGGCGTCGAGCACGACGGCGGGCAGGGCCCACTCGTCGGTCTTCGGGCCGACCGTCGTGGGGAGGCATTGCCAGCCTCGGGCGGCGGCGTGTCGCTCGTCGAGGGCGAGCAGTGCGCGCAGTGCGGTGACCGTGTCTCTCAGGGCTGCGGCGCGCTGGTCGCGGGTCAGTGACGTCGGCAGATCGCGTTCACGCCCCGCCACGGCGGCGACCGCGGCCTGCCGCCACAGCTCGACGGCGCGGATCGGCTGCGGGGTGCCAAGGTCGGCGGCGGAGGCTCGCGTGTCTTCGGCGTCGCGCAGCTGCAGGAGTGCGGCGCGTAGTCGGTAGGCGGGGTTCGCGGCACCGATCGCCGTCGTCGCAAAGCGGCCTTCGACAGCCTGCTCGACCACGGCGGCGAGGTAGGCGATCACCTCGGCGCGGTAGCGCATGATCAGCTCGGCGGTGGCGATGCGCTGCTCGGGCGTGGCGCGGTCGGGAATCTCGATGGCCAGGTTGGCGATGCGCTGCTCGATCGGCACCTCGGGTCCGGTGTCGCGCGGCGGGATCTGCCCGCCGTCGCGCAGCACGGACTGGTGGTATGCGACCGAAGTGCGGTCCAGGCCGAGTGCGTCTGCCATCTCCTCCTGGATGTAGCCGCGCTCGGTGAGGAAGGTGACCATCTCGCGTGTCTCGTCAGCGAGGCTGGTCGCACCGAGGTCGATGCCGTGGGCGGCCAGCACCTCGGCGGGGTCAGGTCGCGGCTCAGGTGTCCACCCGGACGCTTCGAGGCGCCGCTGATAGGTGCGGACCGTGGCAACGTTCAGGCCGAGGGTGTCGGCGACCTCCTGCTGCTCATGGCCGCGTCCGCGCAGGAAGCCGATCAGACGTCGGTACGCGGCCGAGCGCTCAGTCCCGCGGGGTGTCGTTGCCCGGTCGGGAAGTTCGAGCCCCGCTTCCTCCAGGGCGCTGGCAGCGGTGACGACGGCCGGCGTCCAGCCTTCTGCCTCCAACAGCCGGCGGTATCGCAGCACGGTGTGGACGTCAGCGGCGACGGCGCCCGCGATCTGTTGGTGCTCGTAGCCGCGCCCGACCAGGAGCGCGACGGCGTCGCGCATGGCGCGTTGTCGCTCCTGGTCGCGCTCAGCGAAGGTGCGGACGTCGAACCCGCCGTCCTGGAGCGCCTCACTCGCCGTACGGCGCGGGCCCGCTGCGAACCGGCCGTCGTCGCGGAAGGCCGCGTGGTACTCGCGCAGCAGCTCGCGACCGATGCTGAGGGAACGCTCGATCTCGTTCCACGAGTAGCCGTCCGCGAACAGCCTGCCGGCCAGTTCGCGGCGCGGGTCACGCCCGTCCAAGGCGGCGCGCACCCGCTGGACGGCGAGCAGTCGGCCCAGCGCGTCCCGCAACGCCGCGGCGCTCTGCCCGTAGGTCATGGCAGGTCCCCTGCCCAGCTGGTGCGCACGTCGTCGGACCAGACGGCGTCGAGACCGGCGATCACGAGCTCGAGCGCCAGGCGTTCCCCACGCTCGGCAAGGCGCTCGACGGCGGTGCGGGCCCGCACGTACAGGCGGGCGCGGTCCCCGGACTCGACAGGCACTGCTACCGGAACCGGGAGGTCCGTCGCGGCCTCGAGCGCGAGGAGCACCTCGGTGTACGACAGCGTCGAGAAGTCCGGCAGCGTCGCCTGCAGTGCGGCGAGGCTCGAGCGCGCCTCCCGGTACGCCTCCACCCCTTCGTGCTCGCTCCAACCGGCACCGCGGCGCGCGCTCACTGGCCCGGCCCGACGAGCGAGGGTGCGGCGGGAGGCTCGCGGCCAGGGCCGGCGTCCAGGCCGGCGATCCGGTCGGGCCGGAAACCTGCCCAGTGCTCTCCCTCGGGGGTCACCACGACCGGCGCGGTCAGGTAGCCGAGCCCGCGAGCAAGGTCGAGAGCCTCGGCGTCGTCGACCCGCACAAAGTCGATGCCCTTCTTCTCCAGGGCACGCACGGTGGCGCCGCACTGGACGCATCCGGGCTTGGACAGCACGGTGACCTTGTCGCGCCCCAGCACCCGGGCGATGTCGTCGGCGCCCAGACCCGTGGCATCGGCCAGCTCGCGCAGTGTAACGTCCGACGTTGCCAGCGCACCGACCAGGCGTGCTTCGGCGCGCGTCACCTGTTCGTTGGCCTGAGCCGCGTCCTGGGTGGCGACCCGATAGCCGGTGCCAACATCGGGCAGGGTGTCGCGGCCGCCGATCACCCGCGCGGCCGAGTCATCAGCCAGTGCTCGCAGGTGGCGCTGCTCGGCGCGGGGGTAGACCTCAGTGGTGCGGTCACGCGCGGCGGCCAGCCGCGCGCGGGCCACCTGCTGGTCGCCCCTGGGAGCCGCGGGCTCGGCGCCGGGGTCTGCGCCGTCGTCGATATCGGCCATCTCGACCTCCTCTCGCCACGTACATCGCCAGCCCACGGGCAGGCGGGCGACCGATATCGACGGCGCGCTTGGTGGCCGGGCGGCGATGACCTCGGTGAGAGGAGCCGGGCAGCTGGGTTCGGCCCCTGGCACATGGAGGGCCTCATGAACGTGCTCGACACCCACGCCGCCCAGATGGCGGACCAGACGCGGACGCTGCGTGACGTCGCACAGCATCGGCTGCGGCACACCACGACGTTCGGTGAGGCCCTCTACCACCAGGCCACCGCCAAGGCCGCGGCGCTGGCCATCCGGGCCGAGTTCCCGGCCGCGGCCTACCTCAAGCTCGTGCCCACCGACCAGGACGGCGTCGACTTCGAACCCGGAGCGATCCTCGACGGAGCCGGCAACCCGATCGCCGCAGATCGTCACAGTGCCCCGGCTGACGTCGTCGACCGGTGGGACGCCGTCGTCGGCCCCCACTACGGCCCGCTGACCGACCTACCCAGCGACTTCACCTACGACCTCGAGACACGGGAAGCGGTCCCGCACTACCCGTGGCTCCTCGCCAGCAGCGACCGCGTCGACCGTCTGGACCTGCGCGCAGCGGCCGAGCTCGACCTGTCCGACGCGATCGCCGCGGCGTTCCCCGAACCGGTCCCTCCCACCGAGGACCTGGGGGCGCTGACGACTGACGGCGTCGTCGTGCCCGCAGCATTGATCGACACCGGGGCGCGGCACCACCCATCGCTACCCGAGTGGCCCGCAGACCTTCCCGACCCCGACGTGGCCGGGAAGCGCGCAGCCGACGGCGAGACCCGCCTGACCGTCACCGTGGGCGGGGTTGAGCAGCTCACCGTCGCCGGAGTCTGGACCGGCGAGGCGTACACCGAGGACGTCGACTGGCATCGCGGCAGCACCCTGAGCGACACCCAGCGGGATGACGTCGAGGCGTGGGCGCGTCAGGTGTGGATCCGGCTGACCGACGCCCTGGACAACGTCGTCGACCACGCCGTCACCGCGACGATCGAACCCACCCTTGCGCGCGTCGCCACCGACCACCCGAGCCCGTCCGCCGCACGTCTCGACGACCTGTCCGCCCAGTCCGTGACCGGGCACGCCTCACCAATGCGGCGCCACGAGGGACCTCCGCAGCCGGGAGGTCCGGCGTCGGGCACGCCACGATTCACGCACCCGGCGTTCGACGGCGTCACCTTCGCCGCCGTCGCGTACCACCAGGGGTGGAACGGCTGGGCCGCCCCCGTCGTCGACCGAGCCACCCTCGAAGACCTCCTGGACCGCCTCGACCCGCAGTGGGTGCGCGGGCGGATCGACGGCGACGACGTCCTCCGGGTCGAACACTTCGAGAACGGATCGCCAACGGATCGCGACGTTGTCGCACCGAACCTCGACGGCACCTACGACCTCGGCCTCCTCGGCTGGACGTTCGAGATCGCCGACGAACCGGCGACCGAACCGGCGAGCCAGGCGCCGCCGTCGCCGTCGCCGATGATGCCCGACGTCGGCCCTACCGCCGCGGCCGACCTCGAGCTCGGGTGGTGAGGCGGCGATGGCCCGCAAAGTCCGCACCCGCAAGACTCCCGAGCAGCGCCGCGCGGAGGCCGAGGCCCTGCACGCGACCATCGCGACCGAGGTGGAGAACCTGCGCGACTCGACGAACTGGACGCGGTTCCTCGACTTCTCCCGCCACATGAGCGGTTACTCGATCAACAACCTCCTGCTGATCCTCGCGCAGAACCCTGACGCGACCGCCGTCGCCGGCTACCGCACCTGGCAGGACCGCGGCTACCAGGTCCGCAAGGGCGAGAAGGCCATCCGCATCTTCGGCGGCCGCTCGGTGACCCAGACCGTCGAAGACCCCGACACCGGCGAGGAGACCGAGCAGCGCCGCACGCTGTTCTTCGCCGTCCCGGTCTTCGACATCGCCCAGTGCGACCCGATCGACCCCGAGAACGCCGTCGCGCCCGTCGGCCTCGTCCGGCTCGACGGCGAAGACCCGGCCGGAATCTACGACGCCGTCGTCGACTACCTGACGTCGCAGGGTTGGACCGTCATCCGCGAGGCCATCCCCGGTGAGACCAATGGGCTCACCAGTATGGACGGCTCACGCCGCGTCATCGTCGACGCTGGTCTGTCGCCCGCGATGTCCGCCAAGGTCGCCCTGCATGAGGCCGCGCACGCGTCCCTGCACGCCGAGGACGGGATCGAGGAGTACGTCGCACACCGTGGCCTTAAGGAGACCGAGGCCGAATCCGTGGCCTACGTGACCGCCGGTCTCCTGGGTCTCGACACCGCCGAGTACTCCATCGGGTACGTCGCCGGCTGGTCGGACTACGACCCCCAGCTCATCAAGGACACCGCCGACCGGGTGCTGCACTGCGCCCACACCCTCGCCGACGCGCTCACGGCCGACACCGCGGACGCTGTCGTCGAGGAACCGGCGACACCGACCGTCCAGCACGAGCGAACAGCGGTGCAGGTCACTGTGGCTACCGCGCCGCACCCTGCTGCGATGGCCGACATGTCGCTCGGCGATGAAAGGCACCAGCCGCCCGGCCGGCCACCGACACCGACGACCATCGACGACGTCGCCGAGGCCCTCACGACCCACCTGGCCACGCACGCCCGCCAGCTCGCCGAAGCCGTCGTCTTCCTCGGTGCCAACACTCGGTGGGACTCGTCCGCGATCGAGGTGCTCGCCGACCCCATCCAACGTGCGGCCCTCGACGCCGACATGCCTGCGTTCGGCACCACCAGCGCCTACGGCGAGGCGCACGCCTTCTACGGCCGCCTCGCCCGAGCTGCCGGGGTGGACACCGACTGGGGCTGTGGGCCCACACACGATCCGAGCCCCTCCGATGTCTCGGACGTCGGCTGGAGCCTCGGACCCTGACGACGCGGCCGGCACACGCGGTACTATCGAACACATGTTCGATGGCGGAGACGATCCGTGACCGGGGAAGGTCGGCGCTACCTGACTGATCGCGGCATCGAGTCGGTGCCGATGCGCGACGCGGCGCACGGCGCCCCGCAGGAGCAGCGTGTCGGTGAGCGGATCATCGAGCCGACCGACCCGATCCCGGTGCGGGTGTGGATCGAGGCTCGGCAGTCGGGCAACCACGAGTGCGACGGCTACGCCATCGGCTGGACCGATCGCCAGGTGCACGTGAGGTACATCGACACCCACGGCCGCGAGGGCTGGACCTGGGTCTGGGCGAACGCCGTCACCCGCACCTGAGCCCCTGCGGGCAAGACTCCCGGCCCCTGTGGATGAAGGAGTTTGTCCACAGATCCGTATCGGGCAAGAGTTCGGGCAAGACCCCGCGGCTTCCATGGCATGAGAGCCACCACGCCGACGTGGCTCGACACCACGGAGGTGGATGCCATGCGCCGGGCCGAGAAGATCTTCAGAGAGCACGACGTCGCTCCCGAGGTGATGTCGTCGGCGCTCTACCGACAGCTCGTCCAGGACTGGGTGTGGACGCAGTCCCGGCCATCGGCGGGCGCTTCCCTACAGCGCTGGAGTCGCGCCGAGCCGCACTTCGAGGGCTTCTCCCGACCCGCCGACGTCGTCGACGCGATCGACGCCGGCAACCACCAACGCAAGGACGCCCTCCTGCTTGCGCTGCTTCGTCTCGTGCAGGCAGGGGAACCGCTCGCGAGTCAGACCGTCCTCCACGCGATGCTCCCCGGGCTCGCCGGACTGGCCGCGCGCACGACTCCAAAGCTGCCCGCCAGCGAGCCGGACCGCGCTGAGGCCGCGCGCCAGCTAGTCGTCGAGGAGTTCCTGGAGTCCGCAGCGGTGTTCCCGGTCCTCCGACGTCGCCAGCGCGTCGCATCGAACCTCCTGCTCGACACCGTCAAGCGCGTCACTAGCCACACTCGTCAGGCCGTACCGAGGCCGTTCAACCCCGCCGCGCTCTACACCGACGCCGTGCCAGAGACAGACCGTGACGTCTACCGAGCGGTCCGCGCCCAAGCAGACGGCGGAGCCCCCAGCCATGTCGACGGGATCGACCCCGATTCCGACCTGCTGACCGTGCTGACGTGGGCGGTCTCCGAGGGTGTCATCACGACGGCGGAGGCGCAGATGCTTGCCGACGTATACCTCCCCTCTATGCCGGACGGTTGGGGCTTCGACCACGTCGCAGAGGCCGTCGGCGTGTCGCGATCGGCAGTGAAGATGCGATGCTCCCGCGCGGTCGCAAGACTCAGCGCGGCAGCCCGTGCCAGCGTGACTCAAACCGCCTGAGTGCACTCAACGGTGCTGATCCGCATCGACGGGTGCTGACTCTGGGAGGGCCCGACGTAGACGGTTACCAGCCGAAGTCCGAGACGCCGCCGTGCCCGGTCACCCAGTGGTAGGTGATCTTCTTCGCGGGCGTCACCCCGAAGCTGAAAGCACCTCCGGGGTAGGGCGTCGAGGTACAGGCTTGGAACTGAACGCTCTGCTCAGTCCCTGGAGCCACGTAGACCTCGACATGGACGGGTGCGGGGACCTCGGCAGCGATCTCCGTGCTGTCGGCGGAATAGCCGTCGACGTAGTCGGCTCCGGTTGAAGAGAACGTGAAGCCCGAGACTGCAGTGTCAGACTGGTTGACGACCCTGACGTGCCAGTTGGCACAGTTCTCATCTGGGAACCCTTGCCCGAAGTTGCCGCCTCCCTCGGGGCCGTAGATCCGCACGCTCCCGATTGGCTCCGCAGCAGCGGTCGCTGGTGGCGCGGCCTCGGCGGTCTTCCCGCAGAGTCGGCCGATCCTGGGAATGCCAGGTCCCGAGAGCAGGCTTCCGGCGATCCACCCGTCGACGTCACCGGTTTGGATGGGGTACCACCCGGATTGGGGTTCGCCGGTGAGCTCGACATCGGTGTTAGCCGCGACTGTGGTCACCATATCCGCGCTGCAAGCTGGCGCCGAGCGGACATTCGCCCGTTCGCTCGTCACGACAGATCGGGTCGTGGCGCCGCATATCTGCGCGATGTCAGGGATCTCTGGACCGTCGAGCAGGCTGCCCGCCACCCATCCGTCGAGACCGGCAGCCGTGATGGGATACCACCCGGACCGGGGTTCGCCGGTGAGTTCGACGGATCTGCCGCCATCGAGTTTGGCTAGAACAGTGGCGTCGCATGCTGGGAATTCTCGGACGTTTGCGGGCTCGCTCGTCTCGGCCCAGGTGGACGCGGCTGAGGGAGGGCTCACGGCTGCCGGGGAGGGGCGCGGGACTGGTGTCGTCGTGACATCAGCCGAAACGAGTGGCTCGGTAGATGCCGAACGGTCCGCGGACTCTGATGCTGAGCTTCCGCAGCCTGACGAGAGCAGCACCAAGCACAAGAGCGACACAGCGCTCGGGCTCGGAACTCGCTTCATCACAGACCCTGGAACTTCTTCCTCGACGCCCTCACCACGCTACCTCGCAGGCTGGTAGGAGTGGACGCGGGCTCGGGTGAAGTTTGCTCATGCGCTACCGGTCCGAGTCGACGCGTCTCGGATTGCCTCACCGGGCCACTCCTACTGCACGAGCGCCTGGGCCTCGCCCATCGTGATCTGCGTCGAGTCCGAGAACTCCAGTGGGATCGACCCGTTCTGACCGCCGCCGGACCACTCGACGGTCCAGTAGGACGTCGCGGTGACGGTGTAGCGACCCTGCTTGGCGTAGTGGTGTCCGCAGTCGGGCGACGACGCCTTGCCGTACGAGTCGGCGTATTGCGTCCCGACGCCGCAAGCGACCGTGGTTCCGTCGCCCATCGACCACACGATCCGGTCGAGCCGCCCGGTCGCAGACACAGTCGTCCCGCCCGCCGACGCCGCTCTCGTGATCGGCCCGGTCGACGACTCCGAGGGCTCCGCCGCCCACATCCAGGTGGGCATGCCGACCACGCCCACGCTTCCGGTCACAGGTTCCGGAACGATGCCGATCGTAATCGCGCGCAGGTTCATCGCCTCGACGGCGCGGTCGGCGAGGTCCCGTGGGGACGGTCCGCTCGCTGCGGGCGCCGCCTCGGCCCAGTAGTAGTCGTTCCAGCAGTCGTCCATGCCGACGCCATCGACGATGCAGTACGGCGGCGTGCACGAGACGATCACGCCCTCGGTGCGGCCCTCCCAAACCGGGTCGTCGGCCGGCGGCTGAGGGTCCGCGAGCCTGGCGTAGCACATCCGTGCGGCGTTCCACGTGTAGCCCTCGACGGCGCACGGCACCTCGTGCGGCCCGTAGTGGCACGTGGCCGGTTCATGGCTGACGTTCTCGGCGCCACCCGAGTCGTCTCCCCCGCTACCGTCGCCACCGCCGCTCTCACCCGGGTCGGTGATCGTGATGTAGCAGGTGCCGCCGATCGGTGTCTGGCCCGGCGGACACGTCACGGGGTCGGCGGCCGACGCTGGGATCGCGACGGCAAGCAGCAAAGTCATCGCCGCAGCCACTGCGGCGAAGACAACCCCGACTGCGCAACGCATCGATCAGCACTCCGCGAACGGCTGCCTGGTCGAGGCTTCCTGGACGGTCCAGCGATCATCTGGCTGCCGCTGCATGACGACGTCCTGGACAACCGGCGTCGTCGCCGAATAGCTCGACTCGGCAGGGTTGCCGTCGGCATCGACGACCTCGACGTCCGTGAAGTCGACGCACGCCTCCATCGTCACGACCTGTGTGCCCTCGCTCAGGGGATCACCCTCGTAGTCGGTGACGTCCACGGAGACCAGAGTGGATGTCCCGGTCTGGTGGAGCCCTTGGTCAGCGAACTGCTGCGGCACGGACTGCCACCACGTCACCATCTCCTCCGAGCCGATGTACGGGCGCACTCTGCGGAGGGGGTCACCGTTGCCCGGTTCGGCGAGGACCCGATCGCTCACCTCGAGGTACTCCGCGAGGCGTCCCTGTGCGTCATCGACGTTGGCCTGCTGGGCGGCTTCTTCCTCGCTCAGGGTCGGCGTCGGCCTGGCTGAGGGCGTCGGAGATGCGGTCGCCGACGGCGGTGTGGTCGCCGTGGGCGTGGGCTGGCCGTTGCCGCCGTCGGTGCAGGCCGCGAGCAGCACCGTGAGCCCGACGGCGCACGCCGCCAGAGTCGGTCGCTTCGGAATCATCGCGACCTCATTCCGTTCCGCGCCCCTCGCGGCCACCGTAGGATCGGTCGGCCGTGCGCCGGGATCGCCGCCACGGATCTGTGGATGGCGCGCGGTTCGGACTGGCTGTGGACGCACGTGGTCTCCCGTCACAATGCACGAAGGTGGGTCTTGGTCGGCTCGCCGGGGTTCTTCAGCTCGGCAAGGAGCTGTTCGGTCTCGGGTTCGAGCTCGACCTCGAGCTCTTCGGTGATGGCCAGCAGGCGGTCGATGGCCTCGGCCTCGGCGGCTGGGTTGCGCGATTCATGGGCGGCCAAGATGCGCAGCCGCCACAGGGCTTCCTGGGCAGGGTCGACCAGGAGGCCGACAGTGACGGCGGCCTCGGCGGCACGCCAGTGCCCCTCCATGAGCCGGCGCTTGGTGAGGGCGTACGAGGCATCGACGATCTCCGACACGAGGCGTTGACGGATCGGCTCCGACCACGCATAGCGCCTGCGGTGAGTGCCCTCGAAGGGGGTGCCGCGCACGAGTTCGAGAGCGGCTTCCAGGTTCTCGGTCGAGGCGTTCAGCGGGTCTCCGCCCATCAAGGCGTCCCAGTCCCCGACATCGCTCGTGACGTCGTCGGTGAACCCGTATCCGCCGCCGGCGGCGTGGCGCGGCAGGAAGTCCTGGCCGGACTCGTCTTGCCCGACCCACCGGCGCAGCTTCGACGTCGCGGTGTTGCGGGTGTTGAGGTTGTCCTCGGTTCTGCGGTCGGGCCAGATGGCGTCGTCGATCGCGGGGGCGGTCGCGTTCGGGTGCAGCGCGAGGTACGCGGCCAGTTCGAGCAGTCGCGCCTTCCTGGAGTCCTCGACGGTCCCCGTGGCGCCGACGATGTCGACGGGCCCGAGGACGAAGAGCCGTGGCGCGGTTGGCGTGTCCGGTGCCTCCCGCCGGGCGGGTGCGCCGTCGTTCGCATCGCGCTCGGGCTCCGGAACAGGTTCCAGGGTTTCGACCTGCGCGACGGATGGTTCTGGATCACGGTCGCCGACCAGGCCCGCCGGGTCGGCGAGTGCGACGAGTCCCAGGAGGTCGTCGTACTGGTCGAGGGCTAAGCGTTGTGGTGTGAGCGGCATGGCGATGGGGTCGAGGATCGCGCGTGACCCCCCGGGCGACGTTCGGATCGCCCACTGTCCGACGCTCACGCCGCTGGTGATGGCCGCGACGGCGACCTTCGGTGTCTGAGCGGTGACCGCGGCGAGCTTGGACTTCTGCGCCTCGGTCATGAAGTCAGCGACGACGACGATCTCCGGCGTCCAGGCGTCCGGTACGAGGCCTGCGGAGCGAACGGCGCCCAGGTCGCGTACGCCTGCCTCGGCGATCGCCTGGCGGTCGGACTCGGCGCGTTCGGCGAGCTGGTCGAGCAGTCGGTCAATGGTCGGGACCCAGCGGATCCGGCCGCTGCGCAGGACGCCTTCGATGTCGGCGAGCCAGCCCACGACGGTGACCTGGAGGTCGTCCGCCCACTCCGACGTGGCCAGTTCGAGCGTCAGGGCCGCGACGATGGCGCGAGTGTCCTCTTCGGTACCGGTAATAGCGAGCGACCCGATGCATTCGAGGTTCAGGAAGATGTGGCTTGCGGTGTCGTCGTGACCGACGGTGACGAGCGCCGGGTACGGGGCCGGGACCGAGCTGGACGCCGAGTCCGGGGCGAGTGCCGTGCCTGCGTCGAGAGCCCAGATAGAGCCGTCGCCGAGGTCTTGCCAGGGCGCTGTGAGATGCTCGGGTTCCTCGAGGTAGAGCTCGAATCGGTCGACCGTGAGCCTCGCGGCCCGCACACCCGGCAAGGGCTCACCCGCCTCGGAGCACTGGTGCGCGAGTCCTCGCAGGGCATCATCGACCCTCTGGACGGCGAGTTCGTCAGCGGCCGTCCGCAGTTCTTGTTCCAGGGTCGCGGCGCTGCCCTCGGGCATCGGGATCTTTTGGCCCGGCTTGCGGCGGCGTTGCTGAGCGCTCCGCCGGCGCGCGACGAGGGCGATCGATCCGGCCGCCAGGATCGTCCCGATGCCCGAGCCGGTCGCCACCTTCCATGCGTCGACCGAGTCCGGTTCGTCGCCGTGGCCGCTTACCGCCGTCTCTGCTGCTCCGGCGTCGGGAGCGACCTGCACGGCGGCCGGAGCGGTCGGAGCCTCGCCGGGCAGAGCCGACAACGCCCCGGGTCTGCGCTCGGGTCGCGGTGTCGCGTCCACCGCTTCCGAGTCCTCCGGTTCTGCGGTCGGCATCTCGGCGGCAGGTGGCTCAGCCGGCTCGGGCGTCGGGGACGGCCCTGGCTCGCCTTCGCCGCGCACGGCGGGGATGACGAGCGTCCAGCCGGGCTGGATCCGGTCGGGGTCCGACAAGCGGGCCCCATCGGGTTGGGTGATGTCCGTCGAGGCGTCGAAGATCTCGCGATACCGGTCGGGGTCACCGAGCTCGTCGGAGGCGATCGACGTCATCGTGTCGCCAGGCTGGACCGTCACCGTGCGCCGACCGTCGGCGGGCACGGTGGAAGGCGCGGGCGATGCCGGGAGGGTGAGGACCCAGCCGGGTTGGAGGAAGTCGGGCTTGCCTCCGAGCAGGTCGGCGTTGAGTTCGACGAGTTCGGTGTACCGGTGCCCGTCGCCGAGGCACTTCTCCGCGATGGACCACAGGGAATCGTTGGGCTGCACCGTGTACGCGACAGTTGCGGGCGCATCGCGTTCCTTCGTCTGCTGCTGCGGGCGGGCCGCGCCATCCGCAACCGAACGATCGGCACCGACAACGACAGGCTCGACCGCGTCAAGGGGGACGGCGCTTGCCGGGGGCGAAACGACCGCTGTCGGGCCGGCCGCGGCGAACAGCGCAAAGGCTGCCCCGACGAGGCCCTGCGCCCAGCCCTGCGGCAGCGCGAGTCCGGGCAGGCGCGGCGGGCGGATGCCGCGCACCCGGGCGATGATCTCAACGAGCAGGGTGATGGTGAGCGCGGCCCAGGCGATCCAGGCGATCACCTTGATCGCGGCGAGGGCGAGGGATCCGTCGTCGGGCCGGGTCAGGTCTCCCCACGAGGCGCCGTCGGCGAGCGGGTTCGCCCCGACGGCGACCAGCACGACAGGCAGGCCGACGGTGATCGCGAGGATCGCGACCAGTGCGGCCAGGCCGAGCAGACGACGTCGCGCGTTCACTGTTCGACCCCTTCGACGGCGCGTGCGATCCGGGCAGTGGCGTGCCCGCTCGCGGGCAGGCTATCGATGCCGACCAGGGACAGGATCTTCGTCTGGTAGGTGGCACTCGTGTCGACGACGATCCGGCCCTCGACGATCGCAGTGGACCCGGTCAGTCCGGCACCCTCGATGTAGGCCGCGGCGGCGGCCCGTGCTGCGGCCGGGGAGGCTTCGGTGCCCTGCCCGCGGATCGCGACCGGGGCGTTGAGCTGCTGCCCGCCGATGCGGGCGGCCTCGGCGGCGACGGCGCGGGTGTTCTGGATCGCGTGCAGTTGGCCTCCGAAGTCGACGCCGATACCGACGAAGAGCAGCATCGCGAACGTCGTGACAGCCGCCCACGCGGACATGGACCCACGCTCGACGTCCTCACGGAGGAACCAGGCGGTACCGCTGAGCGGGCGGAAGGGGCGCATCACTTCACCTCTCCCGGTAGGTGTCGAGGGCGCTGGACGCGGTCTTGGTGATGGTCTGCGGCCCGACGCCGGGGACCGGCAGGCCGGACAGGTCGACGGTGCAGGTCACGGTCGCCGTCACGCTGGCCGGAGTACCAACTGGCGCCGCAAACCCGCCGGTGTCCACGGCGACGGAAGTGCCGGTGCAATGCAGTCCGGAGTTGTCGAGGGTCGCGGCGGCGACGGCGTGCGCGCGGTCGGCGGCGGCCCCCGGGGTGCGCTCCAGCGACGCGGCGCGGGCGGCCTGCGCCGCCGCGCCGTCGACGGCCTGGTGCGCGACGGCGACCCTGCCCGCCACCACGATGAGAGCGAGCAGCACCAGCAGGGCGGGTGCGAGCACGGCGAGCTCGAGGCTTGTGGAACCTCGCTCCCGGTCACGAACCGACCGGGCGTGCCGCCGTCGTGCATGGCGCGGCGCCGTCCTCATCCGGTCACCTCTTCCACGGGCATCGCGGCCGAGGCCGTGACGTTCGGCTGCCACCCCGGGACGAGCGAGGCGGCCCGGACCGAGACGGTCATGTGTGCCTCCTTCGCCGTCATCGAGCCGGTGACCGACGTCGATTCCAGGACCATGACCGAGGCGTCAGCGAGCCCTTGGGCTGCGGTGATCCCGTCGGCGATGGTGCCGGTCTCCCCCGCGGCGACCTGCGCCCCCTCTTGGGCGGCAGCCACTGCCGCGGTGCGCCCCATGTAGAGCAGCGCTGCCTGGAGCCCGAGGAAGAACAGGGTCAGGACGACGGGCATGACGATGGCGGCTTCGAGCGCGACGGAGCCACGCTCGCCGCCGCGGTGGTGGCGTCGAGCGTGAAGGGACCCGTGGCGCGGGTGCCGCCTGGTCACGGTCAGCTGATCTCGGCAGCCCGGTCGCTGATCGCGTTGCCGATGATTGCGACCAGCGCGACGGCGGCGATGAGGAGGGCGGCGGTGATGACGACCTGCTCGATGCTCACCGAGCCTCGCTCGCGTTCGTCGGGGCCGAGCCGGCGTTTGACGCCGTCGACGACGTCGAGGCCGAACAGGTAGATGGTGGCGATGAACTTGCTCATGATTCTTCCCCTGGGGTGGGATCCGGTGCATTGTTGGCCGGGCTCAGGTGTGGCGGCCCGGTGTTACGCGCCTCCCGTCAGTTGCAGGAGCGCGGGAACGACGAGGATCACGAGGAACACCACGGACAGCAGCGACATCGGCAGTGTCATGCGTTCACCGGCGGCGTTGGCCTTGGCCAGTTCGGCCGCGAGCATCGCGGCTCGCACCGACTCGGACCGGGCCCGGAGCTGGTCGTAGACCTGGGAGCCCTCGTTGGTCAGGCGCATGACGTCGCCGAGGTCGGCCAGGTCGGGCAGGCGGAGCTCGTCGGCAAGCGCATGGAGGGCATCCCACGGGGCGACGCCGGACCAGCGCGAGCGGGCGAGCTCTTCGCTGATCCTGCGGAAGACCCAGTTGTCGCCGACCTTTGCGGCCAGCTCCATGGCCTCGCGGCTGCCCGATCCGCCGAGGCGTTCGAGCGCGACGAGGTCGATATAGGCGCCCAGCGCCCGGTTGAACTCCGCCCGTGCCTTGCGGGCATCGTCGCGGGCGTTGAAGTCGGGCAGCCAGAACAACACCGCGGCGGCCAGGAGCGATCCGGCCGCGGGCACGGCGATCGGCATGGTGATCCCGACGACGGACAGCACGTAGACCCCGACGGGCGGGATCACCAGGCCCACGAGCGCGTAGAGGATCTTGCTGCCGTAGTGGCGGTGCAGCGGGATCTGCAGGAGGGCAAGCTCACGCGTCGGGGTTCGACCCCACCACGGGGCGGGGACTGTGCGCAGGGCCCAGACGCCGAGGCGTTCGGTCGCGCTCGTGGTGCTCATGGCGGCACTGGCGGTGGCCTCGCGATCACGGACGCCCTGCGGGGAGTAGCGCCGTACGACGTCGGCGGCGTCGGGCCGTGCGGGCGCCAGGCGCCACAGGAGCAGCGCGACGCCGAGTCCCACCAGGGCGCCGCCGGCCAGTGCGATCTGCAGTCCCGTCGTCATCGCGCACCTGCCCCTGCGATCGTCCGGGACTCGGTCCCGGCGAGGCCGGACAGGCCCAGGAATCGGGGCAACCTCTCGCCCTTGGCCATCTGGCGCATCCACCACAGCAGCGAGACGTAGATGCTGAGCAGCAGGGTGAGCAGCAGCTGGCCCAGAGCCGTGCCGTACGGGGCGACGTACTCGCCGGTGAAGATCAGCAGGTAGGCGAGCACCGCGATGGTGATGATCGTGACCCAGCGGGCGGTGGTGCGGGGCTTGGCGCGGTCTGCCTCGATGGCGCGCCGCGCACGGACGTCCGACGAGACGGACTCTGCGAGCGAGGTGAGCACGTCAGCCAGGCCTTGGCCACGCTTGCGGGCGCCGAGGATGAGGAACGCGGCGACCATGTCGCCGGTGGTGTCGTCCAGGTCGTCGGCGAAGGCCCGCAGCGCGGCCTCGGTGCCCATGCGGGCACGCAGCCGGGCGACCAACGCCGTCACCTCGGGCCGGATCGCCTCGGGGGCCGATCGCAGGGTGGCTCGGATGGCTTCCTCGAGCCCGACACCGACGGTGAGCACGCTCGCGAGCCCCCGCGTCCACTCTTCGAGCGCTTCCAGCTTGGCGATCTGCTCGTTCGTGCCCGGGGCGGACAGGAGTGCAGGGAGCCCTGCGAGAGCGAGGGGTCCGAGGACGATCGCGATGGCCCACCCGGTGATGAGCCACGCGACGATGCCCGCGGCGAGGCCGATGCCGAGCAGCACCTTGGTGTGCTTGGTGAGCCGCCGCCATCGGGCCGCCAGCGGCGAGGGGCGTGAGGGCCGCGAGGCGGGGTCTGTGGGAGGGCGGGGTGTCAGGCCCACGATGACGCCGATGAGTCCGGCGACGACAAGCGCGCCGCCGAGGGCGGGGATGAGCAGCGGCATCAGGCGGCCCCCGCTTGCGTCGCGCCGGGTGCGGAGGCGATGTACCCGGCCAGGTCGAACCCGTGGCGTTCCAAGCGGCGCAGCTCGTCGGGCAAGGTTCCGGGCACGGCCGGCCCGCCGTGGGGGTTGGGTACGTAGACGCGCGTGGTGGCGTAGCCCTTGGCTTCCTCGCCCGGAGTCACGTGGAGGATCTCGGACACCCAGCGGGTGCGGTGCCACTGGTTCGGGCCGACCTCGGTGGTGTCCAGGTGGACCTGGACGACGAGGTCGATCGCCTCGGCGAGCTTGGCGGTGACGACATCCTTCGCCTGGCCTGCCTCCATCCCGCAGGTGACGAGCTTGCGGATCGCCGCTTCGCCGTCGGCGGCGTGCGTGGTGGAGATCGATCCGGCGCCGGACTCCATCGCCTTGAGCATCGCCCAGACCTCCGAGCCGCGGACCTCGCCGACGATCTGGCGGGACAGGGCCATGCGGAACGAGTCGTAGAGCGCCTCGTCGAGGGTGTACTCCCCCGCTCGCTTGCCGTCTGGCCCAACCTCGCCCGAGCCGGGGCGCGCCTCGAACGGGACGACGATGGGGTGGACGTCCTTGAGCTCGTGCAGGTGCAGCTCGTACTCGGTCTCGAAGGTGCCGAGCTTCTCGTGCTGGGGGATCTCGGCGCACAGGCCGCGGACCATGGTCGTCTTGCCCGCGCCCTGCGGGCCGGCGACGACGATCGACAGCCCGGCTTTGACCGCCGCCGACAGCAGCGACGCCTGGACGGGGGTGAGCATGTCGCGGGCGACGAGGTCGTCGAGCGTCACACGCACGAGGCGGTGGCGGCGGATGACGACGACGGGGAACGCGGTGATCCACGCGGCCGCCGCCAGGCGTGGCCCACCGTCCAGGCGCATGTGCATCGTCGGGGACGCCGCGGAGAACGACCGGGCGGTCGACTCCTGGCGAGCGGCGACGAACTGGAGGAACTCCAGCAGCTCGGCGTCCGATTCCGCGACCGGTTCGACGCGCACGAGGTCGCCGTCCGTCTTCTCCAGGAACACCGTGTCGGCCCCCGTGATGATGATGTTCTCCACCGAGTCGTCGTCCACGTAGGGCTGCAGCCGCCCGAGGCCGAACAGCGCGTGGTAGACGGCCTCGGCCAGCCGAGCCTGAACGTCCAGGCTCCATGCGGGCTCGCCGTCGTGGATCCGGTCGGCGGCGGTGGTGGCGAGAAGTTCGTGGATGATCGCTCGGCCGCGCTCACGCTCGGCTTCGACATCCTGGCCGCGCTCGTCGCCGAGGGACGCCATCAGCAGGTCCGAGGCCTGAGTTCGCAGTTCGGCGACGAGCTGCCAGTCGAGGCTGCCCGACGGCGCTTGAGCCTCCGCCGTCGGGTCCGCCACATGCCGTGTATCGGCACGGGCGCCGTCGGGCGGCCGCGTACTCGGCACTCCGAGCCGTCCGGCGAGCGAGTGCGCTGCCGGCTGCGTGGGCGGGGCCGCGACTGGCGGATCGGTGGTGTCGCTCGGCTGGACGCCGAAGATCGGCAGGTTCGTCGGGTCGTCGGCACCGTCGGATGTCGCGCCTTCGAGGAACTCGTTCACGACCAGCTCCCTTCGACGGCCAGGCCGAGATCGGTGCGTACGGCCGTGAGCGTGGAGCCGAGCCCTTGGACTGCGGCGCGCAGCGACTTGGCCAGCGCTCCGGTCTGGAACTTGCGGGCTGGTGTGGCGCCGTCGGAGTAGACGAACGCCGACTCGGGGTCCCACGCCAGCGACGCGGCCACGGGTACCTTGAGCACTTTGGCGGCGTCGCGTTCGCCGTAGGGGCGTCCCGGCCCGACTACGAGTGCTGCCAGGCTGGCGCCCGCACCGGACCGCTCGAACCATTCGCGGACAGTCGGTGCCCAGGAGGACGCCCCGACGAGTGCGGGCAGACTCGACCGCGTCACCAGCAGCGCGAGGTCCGCGGCGGTGAGCAGCGGGTTGGGGCTGCCGTCCAGGCCGAGGCGGCCGACGTCGATGATGACGTCCTGGCCGTTGCCTTCCAGCGCCTTCAATGCGGCGGCCAGCGGCTCCCACAAGGGTCCGAGCACCTGCGACTGAAGGTGGTTGAGGGGGCCGACCAGCACCTGCACACGCGAGTCGGGCAGGGTAAAGACCGACTTCGGTAGGTCCTCGACGAGTGTGCCCGCGCGCAGGGAGACGGCGAGGTCGACGACGGTGCGCGTGGTTGGCAGCTCACCACCGCGCAGGTACCCGGCGGGTATGGCTCGCGACCCGGTCGGGTCGGCATCGACGAGAACCACCGGCCGCGGCCAGGACAGGGCGAGGCCGAGTGCCGTCGTGGTGACCCCTGGGGAGCCGTTGGCTGAGGTGAGCGCGATCAGGGCCATGTCTCACTCCTGGTCGCCCGGCTCGTCGAGGACCACGGCGACCTGGCCCGCTGCGGCCTTGTCGGCGACCAGCGGGGCGTCGTCGTGGGCGACCTGGACGTTGAGGATCGTGTTGCCGGAGGCGTCGTCGATGCCGGTACCGGCCACTTCCGCGTCGATCGCCACTGGTCCTGCCGGCGTCGAGCCGGTGCCCGTCACCGTGTCAGAGGTGAGGACGACGCGGACTCGGTCTCCGACGCGTACCTGGTCTGCGGGCAGGCCGGAGGCGGTGAGGTTGAGGCCGACGACGGACATCCCCGCGGCGGGTAGCACCGTCTCGGTGACCTGGTCGGCGGTAACGACTCCCCCGGCGGCGAGGTCGAGCGCGGCTCGCTTGCCGACGACCGCGTCGAGCTGCGAGGCCGGGAGCGGTTGCAGGGCAGGGTCGACCGTCATGGGCACGGTCATGAGGTCGTCGGGCTCGATGACCTGCCCGCGCTCCACCGTCGTGCGCACGGCGAGCACGTCCTGAGCGTCCGACGCTCCTTGATAGGCCCACACGGACGCCAGGGCGCCCAGGGCCACGGCGGCTACCGAGGCGATGACGAGAAGCGGGCGCCGTCGGTATTTTGGCGGCGGGGCGATCTGGTCGGACTCGGACCTACCCGTGGCCCCAGAAGTCTCGGCACCGGCGGCGCTCTGTTGTGTCATTGTCGTCATGTCTGGGCACCCCATTGCTCGTGACAATCGACCACACGTGAAATGGACCTTAACCCGATGTGATCCACGCCACACGGCGAATCGGACGCAGAATTGCCTGCCGGGCGCGACATCAGGACGAGGCGTCGATGCGTAGCCATGCGGACCGCGGGCGACGCGTCCGCTACGACTCGGCGGATCCGGTCCGCTGTCGGCTCGTCCAGTGGACCGGCCACGAGAATGCCGAGCAGTCCACTGACCTCAGGCTCGCCGTGGAGGATGGACTCGAGCTGGTGGGCGAGATCAACGCTCATTCCGGACTCCCCCGCCCACCATCCCGCGCACCTTCTCGACGTCTGCGAACTCCGCCGGACTCGATGTGATCGGGCGGAGTGATTTCGGCGCCGGACTCGTCGACGTCGGGCCACGACCACCGCTGCCAGGCGAACCCACCGGGCGGATCCTCGAACGGGATCTCGCCATCGGGCCAGTAGTCGGCGATGTAGTAGCCGCGACGCTCAGCGATGCGACTGGCGGCCTCGGCGATGGGCTCGACGTGCTGATAGTCGCAGGCCCGCGCCCTCCACTCGGCGCCGAGCCTGCTGCGGGTCGAGGCGAGCTGGTTGAGCCAGCGGACGGGCTCAGCGAGGTTCGCGCCGTCGTCGTGCGCAAGGCGGTAGTACCGCTCCAGCGCCCACAACTCTTGAACGATCGCGGGGTGCAGGCTCCAGCACGGGGTGATGACCTCGCCGAACGCGAAGGTGGCACACAGCCACTCGACGAACCTGTCCAGGCGCTGCATCGCCGCGGCGCGCGTGGCGACGTCGGCGTCCATCCAGGAGAAGACACCAGGGTCATGCTGGACCGGGAACACCGCATCGACACGCGCCCAGCCGCCGCCCTTGGCTTTCGCGAAGGGTCCCAGGCCGCCGGACCTGCTGAACGGGTCGTTGGCGGGCGGCCCGCCGTCGCCGTGCGACACCTGCGGCGGCCGGCTCACACGTGTCGCGTCTTGACGAGTGTCGCTACCCCAGGCCTGCTCGTTGCCGTCGTAGCCCATCACGCCACCTCGCCGACGGGCCGGGAGTCGTCCTGGGCCATGGTCGCGGGCGGGACGGCTTGCCCGTCGTGTTCTGCGTACCAGGCCTTGCTTCGGGTGACGGCCTCCGCGTGGGGCCCACGCCAGTACGGGATGAGGTCGACGAGCATCGGGCGCATCGCCGCTTCGACGACGAGCGCGTGCCCCTTGGGTAGGCGGCGCATCTCCCCTGGCTCGATCGTGGCCTGCTGAGAGATCTGCGTCTGCCAGGAGCGGCTGAAGGGTTCACGGAGGCTGTAGCTCGCCGAGGTGGTGGAGCGGTCCTCGGCCCCGAGGGTCTGCGAGAGCGCGGAGAGCACCTCTGGTGCCTTGACGCCGGGGAGCAGCACGTTGAGGCAGTTGTTCCAGATCGTCTCCTCGACGTCGTCGCCGTAGGCGTCCTGGCCCTGGGAGCGGGACTGGAAGACAGCGACGAGCTGGATGCCCTCACCGGACCCGGCCGAGCTCATCCGCGCCGCACCCGGCCAGGGGTGGATGTTCGCGAGCTCGTCGAGGACCAGCGTCAGGGGCGGGTCGAGGCGTCCGCCCGGTGAGCGTTGAGCGAGCTCGTGGGCGATGTCGGTGACGTGGTCGAGGAACAGCGAGTAGAAGGTGCCGACCGTGCCGGATGTCTCCGCGGTGGTCGAGGTGCCGGCCGAGATCATGTAGCAGGTGCCGCGCTCGCGCAGGAAGGCCTCGGTGTCGAAGGTGCCCGGGACTCGATGGCCGGCGTCGTCGGTGAGGCGGACGGCGAGGCGGTCGCGCACGTGCGGGTCCATGAGCGGCACGAACGCGTTCTCGACGCCAAACCACTTGTTCGCCTTCATCCGCACCTCCTCGCCCATGACGTACCGGATCGTGGTGTGCCAGTCGACCTGCTCGCCCGAGGCCGAGCAGTACTCGGGCAAGTGGGCGGCGCGCTCGAGGACCTGCATGGCCTCCTTGCACGCGTCGGGGCTCTTGGACCACCGGTAGACGTCGGCGATGGTCCGTCCCGAGATCGCCGCCGCGTACAGCAGCGCCATAACGATGCCGCCCGCGCTCGTGGCCCACACGGCGTTGTCCCCACCCAGGCCCGATGAGCCGACCAGGAGCTTGGCGCGCTTCATCGCGATGCGCGGGACCTCGCAGCCCTCCAGCGGGCTCCACCGGATCGTGTGCGGGCGACCGCCCGACGCTTCGAGGTTGAACACCTCGACCGGACCGCGCTCCGCCCGGCAGGCGGCGGTGGCTTCGAGGTTGTCCGTGCGGGTCGACGTCGTGATGCACGCACCGGGCGCGGCGAGGATCGCCGGGACGACGACGCCGACACCCTTGCCCGACCGCGCCGGACCCAGCACGTAGACCGGCCGCTCCAGGCCGACCCAGACCTCCTCGCCGTAGGTGTGGCCCAGCAGGAACGCGACGTCCCCGGGGTTCACGGTGCGGCCCTCGCTCTGCGCTTCGGCGGTGAACGTCGGGCGGACCGTCTCCGCCGTAGCCACGTGGACTGCCGCCCCGAGGTGCTCGGCGACCTCCCGGCCTCGCGCGAGGCCCTCGCGGGCGAGCATCTGATGGCGAAGCTGCGCACCTGAGCGCCGGTAGCCGAACCACCAGACCAGCGCCACAGCCGTGGCCCCGAGCCCGACGATGCCGAGCGGGACGATGACGCCGACGGACCACGGGCCGACGACGATCGCGGCGATCGCCGCAGCACACCCGTAGGCGAGCCAGGCGATCCCGAGCGTCTGAGCGACCTCGGTGTCGTTGAGCGCAGCCATGCGCCGGTAGGCACCGCCGTACCGCCGCATCCACCACGCGAGTCTCGTCGACCGGAGTCGGTGTTCGACGCACTCGAGCCAGGCCGGGCCATGCTGCTGGACCTCGGCGGTTGCGTCCGAACCCCCGTCGTCCGGTCGGCAGAACAGCGTGGCTGCGGCTCCGCCGAGCTGGCTGGAGCGCTCACGGCGCTGCGGAACGTACCCCTGACTGGTCACGGCGACCCTCTCGACGGCAGAGCGAGCCCGCGGACGCGGACTTCACCCCACACATTGCCGCCGTATGCCCAGATCCGGCTCCGATATCGGGCCGAGGAGCCGGCCACGGGAGTCACAACTGCACGGCCGGGAAGTTTATGGCCGGCCTGACATCCCTTTGGAGCCAGTCCACTGGCATGATCGGGGTCATGGTCGTGAATGACGAACCCCACATCATCGATGAGCTCCTTGAGTGGCTAGTGCCGCCTGATCTTGAGTCGCGACCCAAAGCCGAGCAGCTTGCTCTGGGCACCGCGCTGCTCCACCGTCTCGAGGAAGCTCTCGCCAACGATCCAGAGTCACTCACCCGTCAGATGTCCCGGCGGCAGGTTAGTCCTGAGCTCCCACACCTCATAGGTGAGGTTGTCATCGCGGCGGCCTGGGCCGAGGACGCCGGTGGCACCTTCCTACAAGCAACCTCGGGCGACTGGGACAAGCGAGCAACAGGCTACGACGACACCAGTTCACGGCTCGTCAGGGCCCTCCGCAACACGGCACCGAAGGCGCTCGTCGACCGCTTGGAGGCAGCGCTTGAGCTCCGCCACTTCGTCGTTCATGGCGTGTGGGCCAGTGGCTCTTTCATCAAGCACCCGGACTCCGACGAGCCGTTCGACTTCGTCTCCATGAAGCGCAGATACCGGACAGAGGCCCCCGAGAGGGACACCAAGGCCTTCATGAAGTCGGCCCTGAAGTGGCTCGCCCGCGAATTTTGGGAGATCGAGGACGAACTCGAGCGACTCCACTCCGATGTGCTCTTCGGCAAGGGCAAGTCCGAGTAGGCGGGCCCCGGAGGACCGACGCCGGAAGCGGCTCATCCTGTTCAAGCCTGTGGACACCACAGTCTGTTGCGTCGAGCCGCTTACGGCTCCTCCTCGCGCCCCGATCCTCGACCCCTATGGCGTCGACCCTAGTAGCCTGCCCGGTGTGGCGATAACACTGAGGCTCGTGGCGGACGCGGTCCGGCTAGCTGCGGACGACTCCCCTGCGGGGAAGGTGGGGCGGATGATCCTCACGACCCGGGATCCCGATATGCACTGGGATCTGACCGCTGCGGATTACGCGAGCTTGGACGACGCGACAACGGCGGGCATGCCGTGGAAGCTCGGCGCTCCGAGGCGAGCCTTGAGCAACCGGTCCCGCGCAGGGACGTACTACTGGCTGGTGAACCTGGAGAAGGTGTACGCCGTCAACGACGCAGACCTGATACCGCAGGACGTGCTGGCACTGCTCAATGAGAAGGCAAACGGGCGGCGTCTGCAGTTGGAGAAGGCGCACGCTCTGCAGGCGATGGCCACCGAGTTGGACCGCAAGGCGCGTCGCGAGCCTATCCCACAGGACGTGAAGATCACCATCTGGCAGCGCGACGGCGGCCGGTGCGTCGAGTGCTCCTCGAACCAGGACCTCGAGTTCGACCACATCATCCCGTTGGCGCTGGGAGGGTCGAACACAATGCGGAACCTGCAGTTGCTATGCGCAGTGTGCAACGGCCGTAAGGGCGCCACTCTCGGTTAATTCACCAGCCATTCCCCCGCCGATGCCGCTGGCGATCTGCAGCGCACTTTCTACGCGGTCTCGTAGCGGTCACCGAAGTCTCGCTCGGCGAGCTCCTCGTCCACGTTCGCCGGGTCAGCTACAGAATCGAGCACCAAGCGAGCATCTTCGGTGTGACGATGCCGACGGTTGCCGGCAGCCGTCACCGCCCAGCTGGAGGCGTCAGCCGGGCTCACAGCCCTCCCGTCCAACACTGGTGTCGATGAGCGCGTAGGCGGTCGGTCCGGCGACTGGTGCGACGAGGACCGGGGTCGACTCCCCGATATGCCAGGCGCCAACTCCCTGCGGCAGGGACGTGAGCAGGTCAGCCTCGGCCTGGGTGGGACGCACGATCTCGTCGAGCAGCGCCATCGAGGCGGCGGACTGCTTGTAGAGGATCTTGATCGCCGACTTGGTGATGATGCCCTTGATCTGGTTGCGGTGCGCTGACCCGGCCTCACCGAACTGGGTGATGTCAGCGAGCTCGTGGAAGATCAGCCAGTTGGAGCAGCGCCACTGGCTCGTCATGCGCAGCCGCTCGTCCATCGCTTGAGCCTGAGCGCGGTCCCGCAGTTCGTCCCAGCCTTCCTCGGACACCACGCATCGCCAGCGCCCGTCCCCCGAGCGCAGGGTCGCGTCGATCCACGCCGAGGTCGCTGCCTGGGCGATCGCGCGCAGTTCCGGCGCGGCACCAACGATGGCGGACGTGTCGATGACGGTGATCGGTGCCGTCGGGTCGAGTTCCACGGTGGAGTCGCCGTCGAACATGCCGGCCAGCGGCCCGCGGACGAGACGGCCGAGCACCAGGCGGAGCGCCGTCGGCGCCTCGGCGCCGGCGTCGCCGAGTTCGTCACGCAGGGTCGACGGCGGTCGCTCGAGCCAGTCGACGACGGCCGTGACGGTCGCCGCCACAGCGCCGGAAGAGATGGCTTCGACGGCGCGGTCCAGGACGGTGCGTTCGAACTCGTCGAGCACCCGGCCTGGTCGCAGGGTCGTGCAGATCGACTCCAGGGCGAGCGATCGCCTGGTGCCGACGAGCCCGCGCCAGGTGGCCGGGTCGACGTCGGGCGGGCGGGTGCCTTCGTCGAGCGGGTTGATGACGTTGCCGCTGCCCGGTCCGACGGCGACGATCTGCCCGCCGAGCGCCCGAGCCAGCGGCACCCACTCGCCCTTGGGGTCGGAGGAGACGATGACCTGCCTGCCCCATCCGATCTCGCGCAGCATGGCGGTCTTGACGCAGAAGGACTTGCCGGTGCCCTGCAGCCCGAAGGCCACGACGCCCGGGGACGCCGCATGCTTGGTCTGCACCGCACCCCACGGGTCGAAGGTGAACGGCTGGCCGCTGGTCGCCTCGATCCCGATGACCGGCCCGGGGATCGACGTCGTCGCGGGTGCGACGAACGGGGTGAGCACGCCGATCCGTGCCGCAGACGTGACGTGCTTCGGCACCCCGACCCCGACCGGACCAAACATGCCTCCGCGGGCGAGGCGTCCCCACGCGCGGCGCCGGGACAGCCTCGGCAGAGCATCGGCGTTCGACGTCGGCAGCTCGGCGTGAGTGAGCTGCGTGCGAGCCTCCTTTGCCGCACGGCGAGCGGCTTTGCGGGTGGCGCGGTTGCCCGGGCCGGCGAAGGCCGTGACCTGGTAGGTCCGCTCGCCAGGTTCCGACGACATCCCACCCGGTCGCACGCGGGGGCGCGCCCTCTCGACCTCCGTGGCGTGTTCCTCCCTGCCCGACGCCGTAGCTGTCGCGCGCTTGCGGCCCCACCGCCCTCGGGAAGGCCGCGAACGCTGCGCGTCCGGCGCCGTCGTTCCGGGTTCAACAGCGGGTTCGGCGACCTGGCGGCGTTCCGCCGTCGTGGTCATGCGCGTGCTCCGATCCCGAGCGGCAGGACGGCGGTGTTGAACGCGGCCCACTGGTCGCCGCGCAGGAGCTTGACCTTCATCCCGGGTGTCGAGCCGGCGACCCACAGGTCGGAGCGTTCCAGCTCGTCCAGCGACGGGGCGTGGACGGTGATCCAGGCGGAGTAGCGCACGTCGCCGTAGCCGAGCTCGAGCTCGGCGCGGCGCTTGGCGAGCTCCTTTCCCTCGGCGGTGTGCGCGGTCGTGGTGGGTCGGCCGAGGAACTCGTTGACCTGCTCGGCGGTCGCGCGCGAGGCCTCGGCGTTGTTGAGGCGCTTCTCGGCCCGGTGCACGTCCACGGCTTCCCACACCTGGGTGACGGTGTGCGCGGTGCGTCCGCCGCTGATGAGCGGGGCGAGGAAACCGGCCCGGGCGGGCAGGGCCGGCATCCGCTCGACCCACCAGCACCGGTGTACGGCGGAGTCGGTGACCAGGTGGTCGAGGCGCTCGGTGACGACCTGGGCGAGCAACGCGTCGGGCGGGAGCTGCCAGTCCTGCTCGGCGAGCCACGGTGCGGCGTCGGGGTCGTAGGCGAGGCGGATGGCACCGCGCATCTGGGCCTCGTTCATCCAGGTCGCGTCCTCGACGCGCACGCCGCACGCGGGCAGCCCGGCGGCGACCTGCTGGACCCGGTCGGCCAAGACGTGGGAGACGCCGGTGATCCCACCGCCTGCGGCGTCGATGTCCCGGGAGACGGCTCCTGCGGCGAGGGTGACGGTCACGACGACGTCGCTGTGCAGGATCTGCCCGACGGCGGGCGTGGCGAGGAGTTCGGCGTGCTCGTCGGCGAGCAGCGCTCCGGCCGCCGTGGAGGCGGGGATGCGCGGGGCGGGAAGGCGGGTGGGCGCGCCCGGGTAGGAGCGGGCATGCACGGCGACGCGCTGCACGCCGTCGGCCGTGGTGAGCTTCTGACACAGGTCGCCGACGGCGGCCGCGCGGGCGGCCTTGACCTGGTCGTCGGCGAGGTCCCACGCGTCGGTGGTGAACCGCAGGGCTGCGGTCGCGGTCTGCGCGACGGCGTCCCACACGAACGCCGCTCCCTGGCCGTACTCGACACCGACCAGCGCGAACGAGTGCAGCCGCTCCCCCGCCGCGCCAGGGATCGCGATACGCCCCTCGACGTGGGCGGCGTTGACCTTCACGACCGTCGAGGTCTGGCGGAACACCCTGCGCAGGGTGAACAGGCCCACGGTGGTGAGCCGCTCGAGGAACGATCGCCCACCCCAGGAGCCCACGGCGACAACCGCGATCGGCGTCGTCCACCACGCGAGCGACCACAGGGCACCGGGCAGATCCTTGCCGACGGTGAGCTGCCACATCGGCCGGGCGATCGCGATCGCGACGAGTGCGAGCTGCGGGCCGGACAGCCCGAGCATCACGCCCGAGCGTGACAGCGGCGCGAACGACGCCGACGGCACGAGGTCCTCCGTAGTGCGATCGCTGGTCCGGGTCATCGGTCGCCTCCGAACGGGTTGGGCCCGGACTCGGTCTCCGGCTCAGCGGGCGGCGCGGGATCCGGCGTCTTGGGGGTGCCCGACGGCGGTCGGCCCGGGCGCTCGGGTTCGTCCGGCTGCTCGTAGGCAGGGGTTGGGGGTGTGGACGCTTGGCCGGACGGTGCTGATGGTCCAGCCGCGGACGGAGCCGGCTCGGCCCTGGTCTCCGAGGTGCCCGAGCGCGGGGCCGTCCCGTGCGAGGCCCCGGCGCCTCCTGCGCCCTGCCGACGAGGGGCCGTGCCACCAGCGGGACGGCTGGCACTGGACGTTGTGGCGTTGCGTCCGACTGACGCCGCAGTGCCAGACTCGCCGGACAGCGCCCGCGAACTGCTGCCATCGGAAGAAGCGGCACCCCTCGCCCCGGACGTCGGTGCACCTGCCGCCCCGGCCGGGTCGACAGGTTGTCTGGTCGTCTCGCTGCCGCCGGCCTGCCCCGCAAGAGGCTGGGCAGAATCGCCGACAGGTCCCGCGAGGCGAGACGCAGCACCGCTCACCTGACCGTCATCGACCGGAGCCGCCGAAACGGTGTCGTCGGGCCAGCCGTCCTGAGCCGGGACGTCGGCAGGATCGAGCGCTGCCCCGTCGTAGCCGGTGTCGGCCACGCTCGGGCCAGCGGCGTCGTGAGTACCTGTCGCTGCCGGGTCGGTGGTGCTTGCCCCACCGCCGGCCTGGTTGTCGTGTCCGCCCGCGGCGCTGCCGCCGTTGGCCGGATCCCTTGGTCCGCGAGCGGCGCCCCCGCCGGTCTCGGCCGAGCCCTTGCCCGAACCGGTTGCCTCACGCTGCCCAGCGCCGCGCCCCTCACCTTGGCCTTTGGCTGTGTTGGCCGTCTTCGAGTGAGGATCGCTCGCCGAGGGTCGAGGCGAACCCGCGCCGGGCGCCGCCGTCGGCCCGAAACCGTTGAAGCCCGCCTCGTTGTCGCCTGCTGCTCCGGCTCCTGCGGTCGCGGCGGCGGCCCTGGCCGAGCCTCCGAGTCGCTCGCGCAGCGCGGCCACTCCCTGGTTCGCGCCGGCATGCGTCATCGAGTTCGTCAGCCCTTTGAGCTTGTCCGCGTGCGCGGTCATCGCTCCGCCGAGCTGCGCTCCGGCGAACCCGACGAACGAGAACGCCAGAGCGGGCGATCCCACAGCCATGGTGATCGCGATGATCCCGAGGATGAGCCCGTCCGCTCCGCCCTCGGAGCCGAGTGCGCATCCGAGTGCGACGATGCCCGCCGCGATGGGTTTGGTGAGCAGCAGCGCGACGGCCATCTGCAGCCACTTGCTCGACATCGCACGCGTGCCGCGGAACCCGATGAGCATCAGCGCGACGGGTGCGAACGCGGCCAGGGCGATCTGCCCGAAGGTCACGATGCCGAGCACGATCACCAGGCCGATCACGGGCAGTAGCGCGAGTCCGACGAAGATGAGCGCGAGCCACCACGTCGACAGCGTCCCCACGCCGAGCAGCATCGACACCATCGCCGTCGTCGCGGCCGACGTCGCCCCCGTGACGGCAGCGGATCCGGCGACGACCTCGGGCGCGGTGATCGAGTTGAGGATTCCGGTGGTCAGCCAGTCCGAGGCGTTCACCAGCCGGGAGTACACCAGGAGGCTCGCGGCCGTCAGGGGCCAGGCGAGGATCGCCCACACCCAGCCGCGCAGGATGCGGCCGTGGTCGGAGGAGATCATCCCCGCGATGATCTCCACCGCGCACATCGCCACGGCGACGACGGCGAATACCCCGCCCCACTTGGCCGCCTGGCCGAACGCTGCCTGCCACTCCGAGGCCGAGATGACCGTGAGGGGGTTGTTGAACGCGAGGTTGAGCAGCCAGACGAGGGCATCGCCCATGCCCTCGATGATTCCGTCGACGAAGCCCTCCCAGTCCAGCGGGTTCCACCACGATCCGCTGGTCAGGGTGGCTATGGCGACGACGGCAGGGATCATCGCGAGCGGGTAGCGCCGTCGGGCTGGACGACGCAGGGGCCAGCGACGGCGGCGCGGCGGGCGCCGTCGGATCCTCTCCTTCTGGGACTCGCGCGTACGCACGGTCAGAACCCGAGGTCGAAGCCCGCGAAGTACCCGGTGATCGCGAACGCGGCCCCGGTCAGGGCCGCGCCGATCGCGCACACGATGAGGGCACCGACCGAGACGCGCTGCACCTGCTGGCTGGCCGAGGCCTTGCCGGCGATCCACGCGACGATCGCGACGACGAACAGGATGCCCAGCACGATGAGGCAGACCGCCTGAATGCCGCCCGCCCACTCCTGGAGCTGGGCCATGAAGGGGAACGCGTCGAAATCGAGCTCGACGCCGAGGTCGACGTCGTCGCTATCGGCGGCTTCGATGCCGGGGATGTGACTGGGAAGGACCATGAGGACGCTCCGGAGGATGGCCCGCACCCTTCGCGCAGGCTTCATCCCTCACATCGCGGCGTCTGCGACAACCGTCGGTCCGATATCGCCGCTTGTCTGGCCGCTACGGCGCCCAGGTCATCGCAACGGCCGCGCCCACGAGCATGAAGGGGCCGAACGGGAGCATCGATTGGCGGGTCGCTCGACGGGCGATCAGCAGGCCCGCGGCGACGACTCCGGCGAGGAGGAACGGCAACACCCCCGTCCAGAGGACGGCCTGCCAGCCCTGCCAGCCGGCGAGCATCCCCAGGAGCACGGCGAGCTTGACGTCCCCGAGGCCGAGTCCCCGTGGCCCGATGCGGCTCAGCACGAGGTACACGATGCCGAGCGCGGGGGCGCCCAGACCCGCTCGAGCAAGGTTCTCCCACGCGCCAGTCACCACGACGGCCGCCACCAGCAGTGCCGCGCATGCGCACATGGCCGGGTAGAGGATCACGTCCGGGAGGCGCCGGTCTCGCACGTCGATCACACCCAGTGCCGCGCCCGCCAGCGCGGCGACGACGAACGCGGGAGTCGCCCAACCCGGTCCGGTCAGCCACACCGCCCAGACGACGGACACGACGGCGAGGGCCGTGATCAGCCGCCAGGAGGGGCGCACCTCGCTGCCGATCCTCTCGGCAAGCGCCGCTGCACGCCCGGCGTCGGTCACGGGCTCAACCACCGAAGTCGACCGGCAGGATCGTTGTCACCCAGTGGCCGACCGTATCCGCGCCCCACCCGGTCGCGCCCACCAAGGAGCCGAGCAGGACCATTCCCAGCAGCGCTGCCCCGGCGCCACCGGCGAAGAACGAGGAGTTCTTGCCGCCCACCGTTCCGCCCGTGGCCCGGGCGGCGACCCAAAAGACGACGCCGGTGACGAACACGAGCGCACACAGGATCAGCCCGACGGCGAGCACGCCGCCCGCGATCTCACGCAGAGTCGTCCCAGCCGCGCCGGTGCCGGCACCGTCGAGCCAGCCGAAGTCGAGCGCCGGGATGCTCACCGTGCCGTCGCCGTCAGCCGTGCCGATCCATGTGAATGTCATGGCAGGAGCTCCGGATCGGAGACGACGTACCCGTCGTCGATGAACACGGCCATCACCTCGCTGTCGGTGACCTCGAGGCCGACGAGCAGCCGCAGTCCCGGCCGGGTCCAACCATCGCCGGTGCCGAATACGACGTCGGCTCGCAGTGTGACCTCGCCCGGTGCGGCCCACTCCGGGTCGGTCTCGTCGACAATCTCGACGACGTGAGGCAGCGCGCCGTGGACCGTCGCGTCCGACGCGATCGCCTCCAGCGCCGTCGACGGAACGACCGTCACCTGCACCTCGGAGTACGCCCACTCGGCGTTCGCCCGCTCGACCGCACGGCCCCACGGTCCGAGAGCGGCTTCGTCCTCACGCCAGGCCAGGGCGGTCGTGAGCCAGCCACGTGCGGCTGCGAGATCCGCGTCCGTGACCTTCTCGGCCGGGCCGACGGCGGGATCCGCGGCATCGTCGTCACCTACACGTCCGGCGTCACCTGCCTCGGCGGCCATCTCAGCGGCGTCCTCCTCGCGGTGCTCAGCCCGCTCGTGCAGCGTCGACGGCGACGGCGACGGCGCCGAGGTCGACTCAACTACCGGTGCCGATGCGCTCGGTACCGCTTCTGCGTGGCCGGGCGCACCGCCGTCGGGCACGCCCCGCAGCACGAACCACACCGCCGCGCCCACGACGAGCGCGACCGTGGCCAACGCCGCCAGGCCCGCGCCCCACGGCGGGACCCGCCGTCGTCGCCTCTGCTGCTGTTGCATGGCGTCCTCCGAGGTCAGTACCAGTGCGGTCTGTGGCTGTTCCAGAATGCCCACGCCTGGCACGGGGTGTCGTAGCGGTCGGCGATGTAGTCCAGGCCCCAGTCGATCTGGGTGGCCGGGTTGGTGCGCCAGTCCGCGCCGGTGGCCGCCATCTTTTTCCCGGGCAGGGACTGCGGGATTCCGTACGCGCTCGAGGTCGGGTTCGCGGCGCGGTGGTTCCAGCCCGACTCGGCGGTCCACAACTTCTCCAGGCACCCCCACTGCGAGCCCGTCCAGCCCTGGGTGGCGGCCATCGATCGGCCCAGGGCACGGTTGCCGTCGGGTGTGCCGTCCGACGTCGGTGTCGCCTGCCGCTGCGCCTGCAACGCCGAGGGGACGAACTGCCAGTGCCACGGCTCGGCCTTGCTGAAGTCCGGCGAGTCGGGCTCGGCCCACGTCGGGTGGAAGAACCCGAACCGGTAGCCGTTCGTCTTCATCCACGCGTACGCCGCGCTGCCGTAGTCGTTGATCCCGTTGCCGAGGTCGAACGCGATCCCCCAGCCGTGGTTCGAGTACCCCGGCGTCGCCGCCAGGAACCCCTTCGACGCCTTCGTCCACACCTGCTCGGAGTAAGAGCGGTAGGCGTCCGTCACGGCGATGTCGTGCCCGAACTCCTGCTTGAACGCCGCCGTGAGGTCGCCGAATGCCTCGGCCGCGTCACAGCGTGCCTGATGTCCAGGCGCTGTCGGCACCGGGCACAACTCCGAGCCGGGGATACGGCCGTTGGCATGGCCGCCCCACGCGTTCGCGGACGGGTCGTTGTCGACAAACGTCGAACCGTCCACGGTGTACGAGACCGTGCCACCATCTGCGACCTGCATCGTGCCGGCGTCGGCGGTGCCGGACACTGCAGTGACGACGACTGCGACGAGCAGGGTGACTGCGGCCAATGGCGCGACGGCGGCGGCGACCACGGCCACGGCCACGGCCACGATGATTGCGACCCCGATTTGCGGGCCCCGACGACTACGAGCAGCGCGGACAGCCCAACCGCGCGCTGCTCGTGGCGCCGACGCTCGTGCCACACCCGCCCCCTAGCTGACGAGGGCCACGCCCGGATGCTTGGCCCTTCAGCGGGTACATCGCTGCGGCGGAGGCAGATGGCCGTGCGATATCGAGCGGCCTCCACCGACCGTTTTCCTGAGCACGTGCGGTAGCCCTCCGTCCAATGTGGCCGGGAACGTTCTCGTGACCCGCATGGATGTCTAGATCGCCCGCTGGACCCCACACGCGAAGCAGACCCCTGGCACGGTGAGCCCCGGTGAGGTCGAGCGCGTCACCGCGCGAGCCATCCCCCGTCGACCGCTAGCACTTGACCGTGTACGTACTTGGCGGCCTCTGAGGCAAGGAAGACGGCCACGTCGCCGACGTCTTCAGGCTCGCCCCATCGGCCCGCCGGAATTCGGGCCGACAACTGTTCGAGTCGCTGCGGATCAGCCAGCAGCGCTGCGTTCATGTCCGTTGCCATGTAGCCGGGGGCGAGCGCGTTCACGTTCACGCCTCGACCGGCCCACTCGTTGCAGAGCGCCTTGGTCAGTTGAGCAACCGCGCCTTTGCTAGCCGCGTAGGCAGCCACGGTGATCCCACCCTGGAAGCTGAGGAGCGAGGCCAGGTTCACGATCTTGCCATCTCCTCGCTCGAGCATCGGACGTCCAAACGTCTGGCATAGCTGGACAACTGAACGCAGGTTGACGTCAAGTACCGAGTCCCAAGCGTCGAGGGGAAAGTCCTCAGCCGGGTGCCGGTCCTGGGTCCCGGCGTTGTTGACGAGGATGTCGATGCAGTGCCGATCCAGAACCTCGGCGCCAGCCTGTGCCACCGACTGCTGGTCCCCGAGATCGACTTGCATGTGGCTGATGTGGCGACCGAGTCCTTGCGCGAAGGCCCTGAGCTCGTCGTCGAGCTGCGACCTGCTGAGGACGACGACGTCTGCACCAGCGCCAAGCATCGACCGTGTGATTCCGCGCCCGAGCCCGCGGCCCCCACCGGTGACCACCGCTGTACGACCCGACAGATCAAACGGATTCGTCATTCCCGGCCACTTCCCATCGGTGCGAGGAGTACTTTCAACCCTGCGTCCCCCGAGCTAGCGGCGGACAGCGCCTCGGACACATGCATCATCTCGTACACCGAGACGGGGAAGAGGTCCAGCGCGAGTTCGTCGGCGGCGATCAGATCGATCGCGGTCCGGACATCGTCGCGCGTGTAGACCCGGACGCCGAGGAACGACTGCTCCTTGAAGCACACGGCGCGGAGGTCGACCCGCGGCGCTTCCTTGTAGACCCCGACGACGACGATGCGTCCCAGCACACGAGTGACGTCTGTCAGCTCGGCAGCCACCGACGGGTGTGCCGCGGTGTCGAACGTGGTGTCAGCACCGTCACCACCAGTGAGTTCGGCGGCCGTGTCACGCATCGAGGCACCCGGTGGTACCACTGTGAGTCCCATGGATTCCGCGATGCTCAGCCGGCGTGAATTCGGGTCGCTGACGATCACTTGGGACGCACCTGCGTGGCGCGCAACGAGCGCGGTGAGAATGCCGATCGGTCCCGCTCCGAATACAGCCACGACGTCTCCGGCTTCCATGCCTGAACGCCGGACAGCGTGAACTGCGACGGCCAACGGCTCGGCAAGTGCCGCGTGTACGGGGGCCACGTGCGACGGCACCTCATGGAGCGCTGACGGAGGCAGTGCGACGAACTGTGCTGCACCACCCGGCTCGTCGATGCCGAAGAGGCCGAGGTGTGTACAAACGTGTGTGTCACCACTCCTACAGGCTCGGCAGGTGCCGCACGAGATCAGTGGCTCGACGACGACTCGTGCTCCTGCGGCGGGGCCGCCGGCGCCGGCCGACTCGACGCGGCCGGCGATCTCATGGCCCAGGACGAGGCCGCGCTGGGCACGGGGGTGACGACCGTGGACAATAGCCAGGTCTGTCCCGCAGATCCCGGTGTATTCAACCCTGACGAGGGCCCATCCTTCAGGGACCTCGGGGACGGGGACGTCGTGGACGCGGACGTCGTCGACGCCGGCCCATACTGCTGCTTGCATCTCTCGCGTCATCGCCGGGCTCCCGTCTCCGGCAGCGCTTCAGGGTTCACGACATTGCGAGGCGTACGTCCGGCACAGACGTCGACGACGTTCTCGACGGTCCGGCGCTTAAGCTCGCCGTAAGACTCCTCGGTATACCAGGCCAAGTGGGGAGTTAGGACCACGTTGTCGAAGGTCGTGAGCGGGTGGCCGACGGGTACCGGCTCCTCCTCGTGGACGTCAATTCCCGCACCACCGATCGCGCCTCTCGCGAGTGCGTCGACGAGTGCAACGGTGTCGATCACGCCGCCTCGGCTCGTGTTCACCACGATCGCGTCGTCACGCATCTTCGCGAACTCGTCCTTCGCGAGCATCCCGCGGGTCTCCTCCGTCAGGGGCGTATGCACCGACACGACCTGCGAACGCTCGAGCAACTCCTCCAGCCCAACGGACCGGAGACCGCGGAAGGTCGCTGCCGCAGGATCGGCCGCGCTGTCATGGACGATGACCTCGTAGCCCAACCCGGCAGCCTTTCGTGCAGTTGCTGTCCCGATGAGTCCCGCACCGATGACGCCGAACGTCCGCCCACTTACCTGATACAACGGTCGCACGGCCGGGAGGTCGAAGGAGCCCGCACGCAAACCTCGGTCGAGACGTGGAATCCCTCGGCCGACCGCCAGCGCCAGGCCGATCGCGTGGTCCGAGACTGCCTCGGTCCCATAGTCGGGAACGTTGCAGACCGGGATTCCTCTCGCCGTCGCAGCGTCGACGTCGACCGAGTCGACGCCGACGCCGTAGCGTCCGACCACCTTGAGGTGCGGAAGCCGATCCAAGATCTCTGCAGTGATCGCCGCGTACTGTACGACGATCGCATCAGCGTCCTGGCAGTTCGCCACGAGCTCGTCGGCACCACGGGACTGTGCTACGCGAAGGATGCCCCCAGCTGACGAGACCACCTCGTTCTCAATCGCGAACGAGTCGTGGTCGCACTCGGTGATGACCACGACGGGTCGATCGTCAGCATTCGTCTTCACGTTGGTCTGCGTCTGTGGAGTCACTACTGTTCAGCCGTTCCTGTCGTGTACTGATAGGCCCTGGGTTCCGGCCAGGGCGGCGTCGTCCGACGCCGAGATTCACATGACCTGTTCGAGGCCGGCTTGCAGGGTCTGGAGGATCTGCTCGGCGCTGCCCTCG
>NZ_SIRP01000001.1:4077423-4163091 GCF_011634835.1 Isoptericola sp. BMS4
TTCGCCGTCGCACACGACCCACCAGCCGGCGTCCACACCGACGTCAACCGCCGCAACCCGTCATAGTCGAAACACTGCGTATCGGCCGCCGGAGCACCATCAGCCGTCGGACGATTATCGACCTTCACCACGTTCCCCGCCGCGTCATACGAGAACGACGCCGCCAGATCCGTACCCGACACACCCTCCAGATCCAAGCTGGTCTTCATCAGCCGGCGCGTGCCCTCGTCCCAGTCGTTCGCCACCAGGAACGAACGCGTCGTACCGAGGTCCATCTGCTCGACCTGGCCCTGCGACGTGTACCGGGTCGTGGCCACATACACCCCCACACCACCACCACCATCGAGCCACTCCGGCATCCCCGCCTCGTCGTAGTGCGTCACCACGTCCTCAGCGAACAAGTTCCCCAGCGCCGGAAGCCTGGCACCCCGATAATCACCCGAATCGGCATAGAAGAACTGCGACGTATACGACCCCGCGAGCTCACCCTCCGAGGCCGGCAGCGTCACCGTCTGCCCCGACGGGTGGTAGGCGTCGTCGTACCCCGTCACCGACGTCGTATACGCATCCCCACCCGAATACCTCGTCGACGAGGACACCTGACCCTTCGCCACCGTGTCATACGTCCAAGACGCCAACAGGGCCCCCGACACCGAACCCGACCGACGCTCGGTCGTCCGGCCGAGGTCGTCGTACGTGTAAGCCAACGTCTTGCCGCGCGCGTCCGTCGTGGTCAGGACCTGCCCCGCGTCGTCGAACGTCGACATCGTCGTGCCCTTGTCCGGGTCGTGCGCCTCCACGAGACGCCCCCGCATGTCATACGTGTACGTCCACTCGTTCCCCGCCGCGTCGGTGACCTCCGCCAGGTTCCCGTCCTGATCGTAGGAGTACGTCGTGTCCTGGTGGTCGCCCGTCGGCGCCGATCCCGTGAACTGACGCAGAGTCGTCGTCCTGCCACGGGCATCGGTGATCGTGCTCGTCGGCGTCCCACCCGCCGGAGGATCCACCACGGTACGGTCACCAAGATACGTCGTCGTGGTCCGCCACCGCTCGTCCTCGTTCACCTCGAACACCTCGGCCGTCACACGGCCCGCACCGTCGCGGACGAACCGCGTCCGGGTCGGGACCGCCTCCGACGGAAGAACCGCATACGTGGACGGGTCCCCGGTCGTCGCCCACGTGTCGTAGGTGTAGGCCACGAGGCCACGCGAGTCGTACTTCGTGTCGCTGACGACTCGACCACCGATGTCTCGGTTCGCTCCCGGGACCTGCGTCTGGCGGTCACGCAGCAGCCCGTCATAGATCGACACGCTCGTGCGGTAGTTGTTGTTCGCGTCCAGCGTCTTGGTCGTCACGGCGTTGTGGCCGTTCGACCGCACCGTATACGTGTACTGCAGGTGCGGGGTCTCTTCGCCCTGCACTCGTCCGGGCTTCCATACCTTGGTGATGCGGCCCAGCGCGTCGTACGTCGCGGTGGTGACCTTCCCGTTCGGGTCGGTCACGGTCTCCGGCGCACCCCATGCGGGGTCGAGCTCGGTCACGGTGGTGTGCGAGGACGCCGACCCCGACCCGTCGGGGTCCGGCGTCGTGCTGGTCACCTTCGTCACCGGGCCGCCGCTCGCCGGCGTGTACGCCGTGGTCGAGGTACGCCCCAGCGCATCGGTGACCGACGTGGCGCGCCCGAGCGCGTCGTACACAGTGCGCTCCGTCGCCACGTACACCGGGCTCCCCGAGCTGTACTTCTTCGCCTGCTCGGTGCGAGTCACCAGGCCCTTGGTCGGCGTTGCCCCGAACGACTGCCCGTCGAACGAGTACCGCTCGTCAGAGACCACGTCAGCCGGACGGGAGATGTCGCCCCAGCAGCCGACGGACAGCACCTCCTCGCGCTTGACCGCACCGATGATGTTCTTGCTGGTGTTGCTGACCCGGTAGCGGTTGGTGCAGAGCTCGTCACCGGTCTTGTCCCGATCACCCAGGTCCAGGACCTTGTAGACCTGACCGTGGGAGTCGAAGTAGTTCTTGACGTACGTCTCCCGTTCGCCCCCGGCGAGCTTCGGAGCCGTCGTGGTGGTGACGACCGTCTGGACCGCCGCCTGGTACGACTTGCGCCCGTCGGCGTCCGTCGCCTGCACACCCGAACGCCACGGGGTGCTCGTCACCTTCTCCACCACCGACGAACCGGTGCCGTTGTAGGTGATCTCCTCGCGGAGCATGCCGGCGAACTCGTCGTGGTCGGTCACCCCGTCCACAGCGACCGAGCGCGTACCACCCGACCCGTTCTGGTCGCCGTCCATACCCCGAAAGTAACGGAACCGGGTGCGCCCAGGCGTCGAGCTGCCCGTCTCACCCTCGGTCACGTCCACCGTGGCATACCCACGGAACTGGCCCCAGGTGCGGTCCTTCTTCGCCACCAGCGGGTCGTCGTCGTAGCGCCAGGCGGCGCCGCCGACGTACCTGTACGTCGTGACGACCTGCTCAGGGTCCGAGCCCCGCGGGTCCTCGGCGATGCCCGTCACAAGATACTTGTGGAAGTACTCGGTGACAGGCTCCGTCGCACCCTCGGGGGTCCATCGCACCGGGAAGCAGCGGCGCGTGTTCGTCGCCGGGTCGGCCGGCAGGTCCGAGACCGTGCAGTCCTGCGGGGAGTAGGTCAGCGTGGTCAGGGCCCCCGACTCGGAACGGATCTCCGTGAGCCGCAGCCGGTTCATCGGCATGAACGTGCCGGACTCGTCGACCCGGTTCGCCATCTGCTCACCGTCGAAGTCGACAGCGGGCAGCGTCGTCGTGCCGCCTGCCTTGCCGGAGTGCGTGATCTTGTCGAGCCACAGCACCGGGTCCTCCGAGTCTCCCGGGTCGGGGAACGTGTGCTGCAACGTCCACGCGTCCACCGCCCGGTAGGAACCCGAGTCGAGCACCTTCGTCGTGACCGTCGTCAGCCGCTTGCGGGTGAAGAACACCGGGGCGGTCACGTCGGCGCACGAACTCGTCGACGTGCAGATCAGGTCGGCAGGGACGTCCGGCCACGCCGACGCCGTGGAGTCGGTCAGCGACGAGCAGGACTGCGTCGATGTCTTCAGGCACCGCTCCGAGACCGAGAAGTCCACCCGCACCGGCGCCTTCGACGACGTCTCGACGCCCTTGCGCTGGCCGTAGGTGATGTTCTTCAGCCAGCCGCCACGCACGTACTGCACCGACGAGGTGTTGTTGTTGCGGCCGTACCGGTTGGTCTCGGTGCCGTAGGTGTACGTCATGGTGTTGCCGGAGGTGTCCACCACGTAGTCCAGGTTCCACCGCCAGGCCTGCGTGCACGACGACGAGCCGAACGATGACGCGTGGCAGGGCTCCCCGGCGTGGTTGCCGAAGACCGGGACGGTCCATGCCGAGTTCAGCTTGGTCGAGTCCGACGCCGACCGCTGCCCGCGCCCGAAGAAGTACTGCGTGCCGTCGGCCGTCGTGACCTTCCAGTACTCACCGTTGTCGTCCGCGTTCTGCCCACCGGTCAGATGCTGAACGCGGGTCGCATCGTCGTGCTTGGGGAGCCAGTTGCCCGTCGAGGCGTCCTTGACGAGCTCCACCGCGGACCCGTCGAACGTCATCGTCGCGTTGTCGGAGTCCCAGCACAGGTCACCGCTGGGGTGAGAGGCATTGTTCGCGCTCTTGCCGTCGACATCCTTGCGGTCGTCCAGGCAGGGCACGTACCGGCGTTCGATGAACCCCGGCGACATGTCCCACCCGTCCCCGATCCACGAGGACTGATTGTTCGTCGAGGCCACGCGCCCGTCCAACGACCCCGAGGAGTACCCCAGCGCCAGCTCGGGCTCCGGTCCGGCAGGCGCCGGCGGTACCCGCATCGGGTACGACCACGAGAAGTTGCCCGTGTTCGTCGACACGTCCCACGACGCCGACGGCGACAGGGACGTCGCCGACCAGTCGCCCGACGAACCAGACTCGTCGGCCGTCATCGCCAGCATCGTCGACGACGGCTCGGCGAGCGTGGCCGACAGTGTCTGGGACTCGGGGTCGTTCATCGACGCCAGCGGCTTCGCGGGCTCGCAGTCGCCGGTCATGCTCGTCCCGGCGTCGTCGGCACCGGTCAACTGGCACTCGGGGATCTCGACCAGGCGTAGGCGGTCCGACCAGCCCCCGCCGAAGGCGTCCGCGATGGTCGAGTAGTCGACGGAGAGATCCACTCCACGCACCGGCGCGACCTGCGTGGCCTGGCCGTCCGCGGCACGCCCACGGGAGGCCTCGGCCGAGGCCCCCGTCGTCGCCGAGGCATCGCTCACCCGCAGCAGCACACCCTCGATACCCAGGGCGCGCGCTTCGTCCTGTCGCAGGACCTCGACCTGGATCTTCCGCGTCTCGTGGTCGGCGGCCTTCGTGGAGCCCTTGCTCGACTGCTTCGCACGCCCCTCCGACAGGCCCGACGACTTCACGCTCACGGGCAGGCCACCGACGTCGGCGCGCCGTGCGGTAGCGGCCACATCCAGCCCGGCCTCGGCGGGCTCGGGCCAGGAGACCTTCCCGGGTGACCAGGAGGGCGCGTCCGTGGCGTCGTCGGACCTGTCGCCCGAGTCCTCCGAGACCGAGGAGATCCGCGCCACGTCCTCGAACTCGCCCAGCAGCTTCTCGCCGTGCGCGCGCCGTTCGTCGGCGGTCCACGACTTGCGCTCTTGGAGCTCCTGGGCACTCAACGAGTCGTTGTGTCCCGCGTCGGCCGCCGAAGCGGGACCCGCGAGAGCCATGGTCGCGATCAGTGCGCCGCTGACCGCTGCACCCGTCACCAGGCGAGACCTGCCGTTCATGCCGATTCCCTTCGTCCCTGCTCGCATCGCAGTCCTCACCCGCATCACGGCTCCGTCGGGTCGTTGATGTCGCCGCCCGGCACGGTCGAGTACATGGGCGCCCCCTTGCACACGCGGCGGATCTTGGTGTCGTCCGCATCCAGCAGCTGGCCGTCGTAGACCCGCACGTTGTCGACCGCACCGCGCCACAGGTCCCGGTAGGTCGTGCCGCTGTAGTGCGCCCTCCCGAGCTGCAGCGGCCCCTTGGCGAACCACGGCGTGGTGAACGCACCGCTCGCCGCCCTGACCTGCTCCGGGTCCTCGCCGTCGAACGGGTCGTCGTCGATCGGGTCGGGATCGCACACCACGAGCTTCATCTCGTCCGCGGTGGCGTCGTAGGAGCCGACCAGGTACATCCACTTGTCCTCGGTGACCTGGAAGTCGGTGGTGACGATCGTCCCGTACTCGCCGTCAGCGGGACGCATGGCGAACGTCCAGCAACCGTTGCCTGCGTCGGTCGCACACCGCCGGTCCGGTGAGTAGCCGAGCCAGAAGCCGTTGCTCTCCGGCGCGTCCTGGCTCACGGCGGCCGCGTAGTCCCCGAAGCTGTCCAACCGCACGTGCGCGGAGACCACGAAGCTGCCGTCGGTGTGCACCACCGGCCCCTGGGTCTGCGCCGTGTCCGACGCGTCGTCGAACTGCAGCGCGTGGTTGCCCGGCAGCTTGTCGACGAATGGGCCATCGATCCACATCGCCGTGCTGCTCAGCTGCAGGTCCTGGCGCCCGAGGAAGTCCTCTCCCACCAGGCCCGAGCCCGTGTTGAGCTCCCAGGCGGCGTCCTCCACCGGTGCGGCGACGTCGAACGTGTGGCTGCGGATGCTGCTCACATTGCCCGCGCGGTCCACCGACTTGACCCGCAGCGTGTGCGGTCCTGCCGTGGTGGGGGTGTACGAGATCGTCCCGGACGTCCCCGTCAGGGTCTTGGTGAGCGACGTCGAGTCGTCGAACGAGTACTTGAAGTACTTCACGTCCCCGGAGCCGTTGCTCCCGATCGCGAACTTTCCGCGAACGCCGATCCCTCCGGTCTCGCTGTCCGTGACGTAGACCGCGGGCTCACCGTCCACGGGCGTCACCGTCGGCTTGTTGGGCGGGTTGACGTCGATGTTGAACGAGCAGTGCGCCCAGGGTCCCCACAGCCCGCTCGTATCCTGCGCCTGGACGTCGAACAGATAGCGACCGGTGGTCAGAGCGGAGCCCGAAGGCACGGTGCGGGAGACCAGCGACCCGCTCGCAAACGACGTCCCGCTCTTCGGCCCGTTGTAGTACATCGAGGCGCCGCCATCCGTGCGCACGTTGAAGTTGTGGTAAACACGGTTGCCGTCCGGGTCGCCGATCCGCGCCCGCAGCTTGGGCGTCGTGTCCCGCACCCAGGCACCCGAACCGCACTCCACGACAGATCCGTCCGCCACGACATCCAGGTCCCACGGCGTCTTCGGCGGCCGGTTGTACGAGATGGAGAGCTTGGCGTCGTACCGGTAGCGCTTCCACCTCGACATCGAGGTCTCGTCGGCCGCCTTGAGGCCGATCGTCAGGTAGCCGACGTTGTTGGACGCGGTGGTCTTCGCGGCGTCCGTGACGTTCCACTCGACCCAGCCCGGGCTGGAGGGGCAACCTGACTTGTGGTGCACCGACCGCCTCGACTGGTAGCGCCCGTCCGTCCACCCCGAGTTCGACGACCACGTCGTCCCGGAGGCGATGTTCTCCACGCGGTACGCCCGCACGTAGTAGTTCGTGCAGTTGAACGAGTGCGTCCCGTACGCCTTGAACGTCGCCGAAGTGATGTCTCCCGGAGCCACGTTCCCGATCGCCGCGAGGTCGCGGAACTCCCACACGAGACGGCTCTTGAAGTCCTCCCCGCACGACGACACCGTCTGCACGTCGCACAGCCCCAGGCCCTGGTCGCCGGAGAACTTGTAGTCCGACGAGATCGTCGACCGGATCGCCGTCCACTCGTGCCGCGAGCCCGACACCGACGGGTCGATGAAGATCGGCCACGACGTCTCCGGGTCGGCGACCATCGCCGCGTCCGGCGTCACCGACACCGTGCCGCCCGACGCCTCCGCATCCGGCGGCTCTGACTCTGTGGTGGTAGCCCGGGCCTCGCCCTCGGACACGTCCTGGACCGTCGCAGGCATGGCCGCCACGACGCTGTCCGGGGCGGGCCGACGCACCGGTTCCGCGGTAGCAGGCTCACCGGTGACCAGCTCGTGCAGGTCTTCGGGACTCGGTTCCGACAGGCTCTGCACGCCGGCCGTCGCGGTGGGCCGTGCACCGGAGTCCCACATCAGCGGCGTCGGGCTGGTGAACACCCGCTCACCGGCGCCGTCGGTGGCGACGAACCCGCCGTCGTCCGCAGCCACGTCGAGCCCGTCGGTGACCTGGACGTCGAAGTCCAGGCGCTGCAGGGCCGGTTGCGCCGCGGCCTCCGGCGATTCCACACGGAGCACCTCGGAGAAGCCAGTGCCGTCGTCGTTGACCGACGCGACGAGGTCCACGCCTGGCAGCACGTCGGCGTACGTCACGCTCGGCCCTTCCACCTGTGGGGCGGGAAGCTCGAACGGCACGTCGAACTCGAGCACGTGCCCGTCACGCTCGATCGTCGCCAACGGCTGGCCCGCGGTCCCGTCCGAGAAGACCATCGGCCAGACGGGCGCCGACACCTCGATGCCCGCATCTCCGGGGATCAATGCGGTGTCAATGGGGCGCCAATCACCGTTCGAGGCCCGGGTGCGCACCGCACCCGCGGACGTCTCGACCCGCGAGCCACCCTCGGGCGTCGCGTACAGCGTGTCCCACGCCGTGCGTGCCGACGCGACCTCGACCTCGGTTCCGCACTCCGCGGCGGTGTCGACCGCCAGCGCAGGATCGTCGACGCTGGTCACGCACGTGATGGCGGGTTCCGTCGCGTCGTCTGCGGCGCCCGCCGCACCGGCGGGTGTGGTGGCCAGGACCATGGCGCCGACGACCGCGGATGCGGCCAGGGAGCGTCTGGGCAGGACAGTCATCGGCGACAAACCTCGTATATCTCTCGTACCGACCCCCCGGCCGTTGCCCGACCCTACCGATAGGTCAAAGGTGAGCAAAGCCAGCCGTGGTTTTTCACCCGCTGTTCGCGCTTCAGGCATGCCTCGGTCGTCAGTACGGTCTGCGGTCGCTCACGGCGACGCCGCGGTCCGGACAGAGAGAAGCGCCCCTGCCCGCCGGCCGGCGGGCAGGGGCGCGTGCTCTCGCGACTCGGGTCAGCCCGCGCGACGCTCCCGCACGGCGGCGGCGAGGGTGCCGAGCAGCTCGGCGGTGGTGCCCCAGTCCATGCACTTGTCGGTGACGGACTGTCCGTAGGTGAGGGTGTCGAGCGGTCCGGGCTTCTGGGCGCCGGCCTCGAGGAAGCTCTCCAGCATGAGGCCGGTGATCCCCTGCTCGCCGTCGGCGAGGCGGGCGGCGATCTCGCGGACGACCTCGGCCTGCCGCACGTGGTCCTTGCCGGAGTTGCCGTGCGAGGCGTCCACGACCACGCCCTGCTCGACGGCGCCGCCGAGCCCGGACGTCCGGGCGACGTCGAGCGCCGCCGCGACGTCGGACGCGCCGTAGTTCGGGCCGCCGCGGCCGCCGCGCAGGATCACGTGGCAGTCGGGGTTGCCGAGGGTCTCCACGGCGGCCGCGCGTCCCAGTGCGTCCGCGCCGAAGAACGTGTGCTCGCTCGCCGCGGTGATGCAGCCGTCGACGGCGATCTGCACGTCGCCGTCGGTCGCGTTCTTGAACCCGACCGGCATCGACAGCCCCGACGCGAGCTGACGGTGCACCTGCGACTCCGCGTTCCGCGCCCCGATCGCGCCCCAGCTGACGGCGTCGGCGATGTACTGCGGGCTGGTGGGCTCCAGGAACTCGCACGCGGCGGGCACCCCGGCGTCGAGCACGCCGAGCAGCACCTCGCGGGCCAGCCGCAGGCCGTGGTGCACGTCGTGCGAGCCGTCAAGGTGCGGGTCGTTGATGAGGCCCTTCCAACCCACGGTGGTGCGCGGCTTCTCGAAGTACACGCGCATCACGACCACGAGGTCGTCGGCGAGCTCGCGGGCCAGGGGCGCGAGGCGCGAGGCGTAGTCGAGGGCGGCCGCCGGGTCGTGCACCGAGCACGGCCCCACGATGACGACGAGGCGGTCGTCCTCGCCGCGCAGCACGTCGCGCACCTCGCGGCGCGACGTCGTCACGAGGTCGCTGCGGGAGGTGCCGAGGGGCAGCTCGGTCCGCAGCTCGCCGGGCGCGGGCAGCGGGTCGAGCGCGCGCACGCGCAGGTCGGAGGTCTCTGCCATCAGCTCAGTATGGGCGGCGGAGTCGGTCGTGGTGCTCATCGCGGGGGCTCCTGGTCGGTCGCGGTCGGGTGCGGCTGCTGTCCGGCGTCGTCGGACGCAGCGAGCCCCAGCCCGACCGGAGCGGCCCCGTCTGACGACGAAGGGCCCCGGACGCGCGTCGCGTCCTAGGCCCTGTGCTGGCTCCGGAGTGGGTGTCGGTCAGGCGAAAGCCCGCCGAGCTCCTACCGGAGCCGGCGTAAAGCGCCAATACCAACGGGTGTCCACGAACAAGAAGGGTACGCGGCGCCCTGCAGCCCGTCCACCCGGTCCAGCATCCGGGAAACGGCGTGCAACGTGCCCGTATAGCGTTCGTGACACTTCTCTGGTTGGGTGATCCCCGCCACATGCCCCGGGCACACGGTTCGGGGCCCGGCCACCCGGTCACAGGCGACCGGGTGCTCCGACACCCCTGGAGGAACAGTGAGAACACGCACCACCAGCGCGTTCGGTACGGCTGCGGCCCTGCTGGCCGCGGCCGTCGTCGCACCCGGCGTCGCCGCCGCGGCTCCCGCCGCGGACGCCCCGCCTTCGGACGCCCCCGCCGTCCAGAAGAAGGACGACCGGCCGGACACCCTCAGCGACAAGCGCCGTGCGCTGAAGCAGACCGCCGTCGAACAGCTCGCCACCGGCGAGTCCGACGTCACCACCCGCAGCCGGGGCGGCAACAGCTCCGACGTGGTCCAGGTCTCCCCCGGCCAGTGGGTCGAGTACGAGACCGACCAGACGGCGCAGCTGCTGACCTTCCTCGTCGACTTCGGCGACCAGGCCGACGACCGCTTCCCGGACGCGCCGGCCTCGGGCCCCGTCCACAACGAGATCCCGGAGCCCGGCGAGGACGACAACTCCACCTACTGGGAGCCCGACTTCTCGAGCGAGCACTACCAGGAGATGTTCTTCACCGGCCTGGAGGACCAGGGCGGCGAGTCGTTCGCGGACGTGTACGACGAGATGTCGTCGGGCCGCTTCGACCTGCAGGGCGACGTCTCCGACTGGGTCACGGTGCCCTACAGCTCGGCGTCGTACGGCCAGACGGAGTCGAACGCCGACATGACGCGCTTCGTCCAGGACACCGCCGACGCCTGGTACGACGACCAGCTCGCCCAGGGCAAGACGCCCGAGGAGATCACCGAGTACCTGCAGTCGTTCGACGTCTGGGACCGCTACGACCTGGACGGCGACGGCATCTTCGACGAGCCCGACGGCTACATCGACCACTTCCAGGCGATCCACGCCGGCGAGGGCGAGGAGGCCGGCGCCCCCGAGTCGGCGATCTGGTCGCACCGCTGGGCGGTCAACCCGAACGGCTACCTGAACGGTGACGGACCCGCGGACTTCGAGCCCGCCGGCGGCATCAAGATCGGCGACTCCGACATCTGGATCCGCGACTACACCACCGAGCCGGAGAACGGCGGCCTGGGCGTGTTCGCGCACGAGTTCGCCCACGACCTGGGCCTGCCCGACTACTACGACACCAACGGTGGCGACAACGGCACCGGGTTCTGGAACCTCATGAGCTCCGGGTCGTGGATGAGCCACGGCGAGGGCAGCATCGGCACCACGCCGAACCACATGGGCGCCACGGAGAAGATGTTCCTCGGCTGGCTCGACTACGAGACGGTGGACGCCGGCGCGAGCGAGAAGATCGACCTCGGCCCGTCGTACCACGCCACGAAGAACGCGCAGGCCGCGGTCGTCAACCTGCCGGACGGTGAGAAGACGGTCGACCTGGGCGTGGAGCCCGTCGACGGCGAGTTCGCCTACTCGGGCACGGGCAGCAACCTCACCTCGACGATCGCCTCGCCGGAGTTCGTCGTGCCGGACGGCGCGTCGCTCACCGCGACGGTGCAGTACGACATCGAGGCGGACTACGACTACGCCTACGCGGAGGTCTCCACCGACGGCGGCTCCTCGTGGACCGCGCTCACGACGAACCGGTCGGACGAGGGCGCGCACGGCGGCATCTCCGGCACCACCGACGGGGCCTGGGTCGGACTCGAGGCCGACCTCGCCGAGTACGCGGGGCAGACGGCGTCCGTCCGCTTCCGCTACACCGCGGACGGTGGCGTCAACAACCCCGGCTTCATGGTGGACGACGTCGCCGTGGGCGACGCCCTCGCCGAGGACTTCGCCGGCGGCGAGACGGACTGGACCAACGACGGGTTCACGATCGTGGGCGCCGACGGCACCTACGACGTGACGTTCTCGCACTACTACGTGGCGGAGAACCGGCGCTACGTCGGGTACGACTCCACGCTGGAGACCGGGCCGTACAACTTCGGCTGGCAGGCCACCGCCCCGAACACCGTGGAGCACTACCCGTACCAGGACGGCCTGCTGATCTGGTACGTCAACTCGTTCTACGGCGACAACAACACCTCCCAGCACCCGGGCGGCGGGCAGGCACTGCCGGTCGACGCCAACGCCCAGGCGCTCACCTGGTCGGACGGCACGGTGGCCCGTAACCGTGTCCAGTCGTTCGACGCGACGTTCGGGCTGCAGTCCACGGACCCGCTGTCGCTGAGCCGCGAGACGGCCACGGGCCTGACGACGCTCGAGGCCGGCAGCACGCCGGGGGTCGCCGTCTTCGACGACACCGACCCCGCCGCGTACTACGACGAGGCCAACCCGGGCGGGTCGGTCCTGGTCGGCGGCACGGGCACCACCATCGAGGTGCTCAAGGAGAAGGCGAAGTCCGGGGTCACGACCATCCAGGTCAACTGACCCACCGCCGAGCTGTCAGGCCCAGCGCGACACATGGGTCGCGCAGGGTCTGACAGCTCGTCGGACGATGCACGTGTCAGGCCCAGCGCGACGTTCACGTCGCGCTGGGCCTGACAACTTTCACCGGGTGGTGACGGGGCGGCGGGCCCAGTACGACGCGAGCGCCGAGCCGGACACGTTGTGCCACACCGAGAACAGCGCGGCGGGCAGAGCGGCCGCGGGGCTGAAGTGCGTGGTCGCGAGGCTCGCCGCGAGGCCGGAGTTCTGCATCCCGACCTCGATGCTCACCGCGCGCCGCGCCGTCTCGTCGAGGCCGGCGGCGCGGGCCGCGCCGTAACCCAGCAGGAGCCCGATGCCGTTGTGGACGACGACGGCGAGCGCGAGGAGCAGCCCCGTGCTGAGCACGGCGTCGGCGTTGGCCGCGACGATGCCGGCCACCACGACGACGATCGCCGTCACGGACACCAGCGGCAGGTACGGCAGGAAGTACCGTTCGACGATCCCGCCGGCGAACGTCCGCACGAGGAGCCCGGCGAGCACGGGCACCAGCACGATCTGCACGATCGACGTGACGAGCGAGCCGTAGGTGACGTCGAGAGACGACCCGGCGAGCCACAGCACGAGCGCCGGGGTGAGCAGCGGCGCCAGCAGGGTGGACACGGCGGTCAGGGTCACGGACAGGGCCGTGTCGCCCTTGGCGAGGTACACGATGACGTTCGACGCCGTCCCGCCGGGCGCCGCGCCGACGAGGATCATGCCGAGCATGGCGGGGCCGTCGAGGCCGAGCACGGTGCCGACGCCCCAGGCCACCAGCGGCATGACCGCGAACTGCGCGACCACGCCCACGAGCACCGCCCAGGGGCGCCGCGCCACGAGCACGAAGTCCGCGCCGCGGAGCGTCAGCCCCATCCCGAACATGATGATCCCGAGGAACAGGGGGATCTGGCTCGCGATCGGCGTGAGCTGCTCGGGGGCGGCGAGCCCCGCCGCTCCCCCGAGCACCACCAGCACCGCGAACCACCGACCGGCCAGCTCAGCCACTGCGCGCATGACCGTGGACCCTACCGCTCCCCCGCACTCCGAACCCACACCCGACGGCGGGCCGCAGCTCCGGTAGCGAGGGAGATCTGCGGCCGTGACGGAGCAGGCGTCGAGTCGACGACGGGTCCTCGGCGAGAGGCTGGACGGGCCTGGCGGGAGCCGCGAGGAACGAGCAGCGGATGGCGCGCCTCGCGACGAGGACCCGTCGTCGGCTCGACCGGAACCCCTCGACAGGGCCCCGAGCGAGTCAGGTCCAGCGGAACAGCCGGATCGCCAGCGGCAGGAGCACCACCGTGTACGCCGCCATGACGACGTACTGCAGCAGCGGGACGCCGTCGCCGAACCAGCCGGTGTTCATCGCCTGCGCGGCGGCGCCCAGCGGCGTGAACTGACCGACCTGCCGCACGATGTCCGGCATGATCGGACCAGGCGTCCACAGCCCCGCGAGGAACAGCAGCGGGAAGTAGACGAGCGAGCCGACGGCGTTCGCCGTCGACGGCTTGTTCACCAGCGCGGCGATGAGCATCCCGAGCGAGAACATCGCGAGCATCCCGAGCGCGAAGGCGCCGAGCAGGACGGCGAGCTGGGTCGGCGCCACGATGCCGAACGCGAGCTGTGCCACCACGAGCGCGAGCGCCACCCCGACGAGGGTGGTGACGACGTTGATGATCAGGTGCGCGACGATGATCGCCTGCGGCCGCATCGGCGTCGTGGACAGCCGCCGCAGCACCCCCTTGTCGCGGAAGGTCGCGAAGGTCACGGGCAGCGACATGATGGCGAGGGTGCCGACGGCCATGGCGAGCACGGTGGGCAGGTACGTCGCGATCGGCGTCACGCCGTACCAGGGTGAGTCGGCCGGCGCGTCGGTGATGGGCTCGCGCATGCCGGGGATGCCGAACCCGACGCCGAGGAGGATCACGGACGGGAACAGGATCCCGAAGAACACGGAGCCGAAGTCGCGCAGCCAGACGACGGTCTCGGTGCGCAGCAGCAGGCCGAAGCCGCGCTGCCGGCCGCCGCGGCGGGTGGCGGTACGGGTGGCGACGGCGGTGGTCATGACGTGCCTCCTTCTCCTGCGAGCGCGGGCTGCGCCTCGGGGTCGTAGCTGCGGCCGGTGACGGCCAGGAAGACGTCCTCGAGCGATCGCGTCACGGTGCGGACGTCGTCGGGCACGAGGTCGGCGGCGGCGAGCGCCGGGACGAGGGAGAACAGCACGCGGCGCGTGCCCGTGACGGCGTACTCGACCTCGGAGCCGTCCACGGGCGCGACCCCCTCCACCTCGGCGTCGCGGTCGGCGAGGACGGCGAGCTCGCGCCGGCCGCGCTCGACGTCCGCCGGGGCGAACCGCACGACGACGGTCCGGCCGCCCTCGAGCCCGTCGATGAGCTGGGTCGGGGTGCCCTCGGCGACGACGCGGCCGGCGTCGATGACGACGAGCCGGTCGCAGAGCCGTTCCGCCTCGTCCATGAAGTGGGTGACGAGCAGGATCGTGACGCCGGTGGCGCGCACGCGCTCGACGAGGTCCCAGGTGGCGCGCCGCGCCTGCGGGTCGAGGCCGGTGGTCAGCTCGTCGAGGATCGCGATCTTCGGGTTGCCGACGAGCGCGAGCGCGATGGACAGGCGCTGCTTCTGCCCGCCGGAGAGCTTCGCGAACTGCTTGCCGGCGTGCTCGGTGAGGTCGAGCAGGGCCAGCAGGTCGGCCGGGTCGGCGGGGTCGCTGTAGAACCCGGCGAACAGGCGCAGCGCCTCTGCGACGGTGATCTTGTCGTGCAGGGTGGCCTCCTGGAGCTGCACCCCCAGGATGTCCCGCACGGCCGCCGGGTCGCGCTGGGTGTCGACGCCGTGCACGCGGACGGTGCCGCCGTCGGCGGTGCGCAGGCCGGCGAGCGTCTCCACGGTCGTCGTCTTGCCGGCCCCGTTGGGGCCGAGGATGCCGAAGATCTCACCGGGCTGGACGGCGAACGAGACGTCGTCCACGGCGACCTTCGGTCCGTACGTCTTGCGGAGGTGGGTCACCTCCACGACCGGGTCGGTCATCGGGTTCTCCTTCTTCTGGGTGGGGGCAGCAGGTGCGGCAGGTTCATGGTCGGAGCGGGACGGACCGCAGCATCCGGTGGGCGACGACCGTCGCCAGGGCGGCCGCGGCCGCGCCGCCGGCAAGGGTGAGGACGGTGTCGACGGCGAGGCCGGCGTCCAGGCCGCGCACGAGGATGCCGAGGGTGCCGGTGCGGGTGGCGAGGTCGGCGAGCGCCGCCGGTACCAGCAGCGCCGGGATCAGCAGCGTCCCGCGCCAGGCGCCGTACCGTCGGTAGCCGGCGAGGACGGCGACGCCGACGAGCAGGTACGTGACGACGACGAGCGCCTCACCGGCGGCCGCGACGACGGCACCGGCGGGCGTGCTCGGGTCCACGAGTGCGGACGGGCCCCGCCACGGTCGGTCCAGCACGGTGTACACGCGCTCCTCGGCGAGCGAGAGCAGCACCGACAGCACGCCGAACACCGCGCCGCCGACGAGGGCGGCGCGCACCGCGCCGTCGACGAAGGCACGCCGGGTGCCGCCCGCGGCGACGTGCAGGGTGAGCAGCGCCGTCGCCGTGATGACGCCGACCGCGAAGGCGACCCAGCGCGCGGGACCGCCCGCGGCGTCGTAGGTGAGGCCGGCGATGTCGCCGCCCCACCGGTCGACGGCGAACGGGGTCCCGACGACGAGGGCGGCCCAGAAGGCCCAGAACCAGGCCCCGGCGAGCAGGAGGGTGCGAGTGACGCGCCGCCGCACGACGCGGGTCGCGGCCCGGTACGGGCCCTGGTACCGGGCCTCCGTGCGGGGACGTGGCTCCCGGGGGGCCGGTGCGGTCGACACGTTCGACGTGGTCGTCATGGCGGTCACCTCGTGGGACGCAGTCGGAGGGTGCGCACCTGCTGGTAGGCAGCGGCCACGGCGAGGGCGAGGACGGCGGCGCCGACGAGGAGGCCGAGGCCGGCCGACGGCTGGTCGAGCCCACCCAGCATCGGCCCGAGGACGGCCTCGCCGGCGCCGGTGCTCGACGCGATGTCCGCGAGGAACAGCAGCACCAGCGCGGGCAGCACGAGGAGGGTGCCCCGCCAGAGGCCGTGGGTCTGGTAGCCCGCCGCGACGGCGACGCCGCCGAGCAGGTAGGTCGCGGCCACGAGCGCCTCGGACGCGAACGTCACGGCGAGCCACCCGGCGCCGTCGTGCGCGAGGCTCGCGCCGGCACGCTCCCACGTCCAGCCCACGCCGCCGAAGACGGCGCACTCGAGGAGGAGGACGGCGACGAAGGCGAGCCCGTAGGCGACGCCCACGACGACGGCGGCGCGCAGCTGTCCGATCCACAGCGCCCGGCGCGTACCGCCGGCGGCGAGGTGGGTGACGACGACCGTCGCGGTGACGACGACGCCCATGCTGAACGCGAACCAGCGGGAGGAGTACTCCGCCCCGGTCGTCACGCCGCCGCCCATGACGCCGCCGGCGGCGTGCACGATCAGGGGCACGGCGACGGTCGCCAGGGCGAAGATGCCCCAGAACCAGGAGCCGACCACGAGCGAGACGGCGGCGGCGGTCCGCGTGACACGGCGGACGGCGGCGGCCTGCGCGCGGGCGGCGAACGCGGCGCGCCGGTCGGCGGTGACGGCGCTCATCGGGGTGCCTCCCCGCCCGTCGCGGCCGGCGCGTCGGCGTGGCGCCCGTCCCCGCCCGCGGGCTGCGTGAGGCGGACGAACAGGTCCTGCAGCGGCAGCGTGCCGACCTCGACCCCGGCCGACCGCGCCTCGGCGGCGGTCGCGTCGTCGGGGGCGCCCTCGAGCGTCACCTGGACGGTGGCGCCCAGGCGCTGGCGGTGCAGCACCCGGCGGTCGCCGGACAGCCGCTCGACGGCGGCGGCCGGGCCGGTGAGGCTGAACCCGCGGGAGGCCATCTCCTCCGCGGTCTCGGCCAGCAGCACCGAGCCGCGGTGCAGCACGACGACGTCCTCGAACAGCCGCTCGACCTCCTCCACCAGGTGGCTGGACAGCAGGATGGTGCGCGGGTGCTCGGCGTAGTCGGCGAGGATCTCGTCGTAGAACGCGTACCGGGTGGGCGCGTCCATGCCGAGGTAGACCTCGTCGAAGATCGTGAGCGGTGCGCGCGAGGCCAGGCCGATGGTCGCGCCGACGGCGGACCGCTTGCCGCGCGACAGCGCGCTGGGCTTCTTGCGGGTGCTGACCTCGAACAGGTCGAGGAGCCGGGCGGCGAGGTCGGCGTCCCACGCGGGCCGCAGGTCGCCGTAGTACCTCAGGGACTCGGAGATCTTCTCGTCGTCCTGCAGGTCGCCGCTCTCGCGCACGAGCTGGACGTTCGCCGTGACCCAGGGGTTCTCCCACGGGTCCTCCCACGCGTCGTCGCCGTCCGGGCCGAGCCGGACGGTGCCGCTCGTGGGCCGGTTGAAGGCCGCGAGGAGCGACAGCAGGGTCGACTTGCCGGCGCCGTTGCGGCCGAGGACGCCGGTGATGACGCCGGGGCGGATCGTCAGGCCGACGCCGTCGAGCGCGGTGGTGGCGTCCTCCTTCACCGTCGTGCCGTCTGAGGTCATCCGGCGCTGCGTGCCGAACCGGACGACGACGTCGTCGAGACGGGCACCGAAGGGTGCGGGACTCATGAGCTCTCCGTGGTGGTGGTCGTGCGCCCGTGGCCGTTCGTCCCGAGGACGTAGGCGACGAGCTCGTCGGTCGAGATGCCGAGGATGTCGGCCTGGGCGAGCGCGGGGGCGAGGACGTCGTCGAAGTACGCCCTGCGGTGGTGCTCGAGCATCCGCTCCCGGGCGCCGGGGGCGACGAACATGCCGAGGCCGCGCCGCTTGTACAGCACGCCCTCGTCGACGAGCGCGGTGAACGCCTTCGCCGCGGTGGCGGGGTTGATGCGGAACGTCGTGGCGAACTGCGTGGTCGACATGACCTGCTCCTCCTCCGCGAGCTCTCCGGCGAGCACCTGCGCCCGGATCATCTGCGCGATCTGGACGTAGATCGGTTCGGGACCGTCGAACACGCCAGCCTCCTCGCGCCAGGTTCTTTGGTTATGTGGTTCATTACTCGACTAATGAACCACAGGAGTCTGTGCTCGCGCAACCCCGGGGTCGACTCCACCCGCGGCGAGGGTGGCGTGGGCTCCCGCACCGCGACGACGCTGGAGGCATGGCACCGCTCGCGCTGGCGCAGGCGTGCACGCCGACCGGGCCGTCGTGGGCGGAGGCGGCGAGCACGTGGTCGAGCCTCGCGTTCGTCGCGGCGGGCGCATGGGTGCTGGTCGCGGGACCCCGGCGGCGTGAGGTCGTCGCGCTCGGGGTGCTCGCCGCGCTGGTCGGCGTCGGGTCGCTGGTGCAGCACGGCCCCGCGCCGTCGTGGAACCCGGTGCTGCACGACCCGCCGCTGCTCGGCGCCTACACGCTGGTGGCCGCGGACGCCGCCGCCGACCTCGCCGGCCGGCGCGCCCGGACGTGGTGGTGGCTGGTCCCCACCCTGGCCGGCGTGGGCCTGGCCGCCGTGTCCCCGACGGCCTCGATCGTCGCGCAGGGCCTGGCCTCAGCCGTGGCGGTCGTCCTCGTCGCGGCCCGCGCGATCGCGCGCCCGGCCGTCCGGCGGCGGCTCGCCACCGCCCTCGTGGTGCTCGGCGTCGCCACCCTCGCCGGCGAGCTGTCCCGCACCGACCGCCCGTGGTGCGCGGCCGACTGGATCGACGTCGGGTCCGCCGGGCACGCGGTGTGGCACGTCGCCGCCGCGGCGGCGATCGTCGTCGTCGGCCCCGCCGTCGGGCGGCGGGACGCGCCTGCGGCGGCCCCCTGACGGGGGACGTCCTCGACGCCGCCACGCCCGCGCTGCCGGACGGCGTGAGTCGTCGCGACAGTTGTCCACAAGTGACATTGCCGGCGCAGCAATGTCACTCAACACGCTCTAGAGTCGCATTGTGGATCCGGAAATGTTCCTGAACGACGCCCCGGGAGAACTTGTCACCATCCGCGGGACCGATCCGGCCCTGGGCGAGTGGGAGCACAAGGCCTTCGTTCCCGCGCCGCTGCCGCCGACGATGCCAGACCTCTCCCCCGTCACCTACCTGGCGGTCGCCGAAGCCCGCGCGGCCCTTGCCGCGCTGGACAGCACCGGCCGTCAGCTCCCGAACCCGACGCTGCTGCGCATGCCGACCCTGCGCCGTGAGGCCCAGAGCACATCGGCCCTGGAAGGGACCTATGCGCCCCTCGCCCAGGTGCTCACGGCCGACGACGAGGCGCCGGCCACCGCCGAGCTCGTCGAGATCCTCAACTACGTACGGATGGCGAACACCGGGTTCGCTCGTGCCTCCGACGGCTGGCCGCTCTCCGTGACGATGCTCAGCGAGCTCCAGGGGATCCTGATGGCAGGCACGTCCCTGGAACCTGAGTCCGGGCGACTCCGCGACGGACAGGTCGTCATCGGGCGCCGCGACGACGCCGCCACGGTCCGGTTCCCCGTGGAAGCGGCCCGCTTCGTCCCGTCACCCGGCGGGCACCTGCTCGAGGCTGGCGTGCGTGACCTCGTCGACTGGATGCGCTCCGACCATCGGGGGATGATCGACCCGGTCGTCGCGGCCGCCATGTCGCACTACCAGTTCGAGACGCTGCATCCCTTCAGGGACGGCAACGGTCGCGTGGGCCGCTTCCTGATCGTGCTCCATCTCCAGAGCACCGGAGTCCTGGCCGAGCCCACCCTCACGGTTTCCCCATGGTTCGAGGCCCGACGAAGCCTGTACTACGACCACTTGTTCGGCGTGAGCACACGCCACGACTGGGACGGGTACGTCCGCTTCTTCGCGGAGGGCCTACGACAGGCCGCGGACATGACCCGGATGGAGATGGTCGCGCTCGTCGCCGTCCAGGCCGAGCTGAAGGACGTGATCCGTGCCTCGCACCTTCGGGCCGACTCCGCGCACGCACTCGTCGACGTCGCGGTGGCCAACCCGACGTTCACCGTCCGCAGGGTCGAGGCCGAGCTCGGAGTGTCCTACGGCAGGGCCAACAAGCTGGTGGGCCAGCTCGTCGAGCTCGGAGTGCTCGCCGTCGTCGACCCGGATGCGTACAAGCGGCGTTTCTTCGCGCCGCGCGTGCTCGACATGCTGACTCGGGAGAGTGTGTGATGCGCCAGGTCACCCGGGGCTTCCGCCCGAGCGGATGAACACGGGCCCGACGACGGTGCTTCCGTCGTCGGGCCCGTCGAGCTGCGAGCGGCGTCGTCAGGCGCCGGCGGTCTCCGCGGCGTCGAGCGTCGCGAGCTCCGCCAGGTCGGCGGCGACGATCTCCGCGATCTGCACGGCGTTGAGCGCCGCGCCCTTGCGCAGGTTGTCGTTCGACACGAACAGCACGAGCCCACGCCCGCCGGGCACGGACTGGTCGGTGCGGATGCGGCCGACGAACGACGGGTCGGCGCCGGCCGCGTCCAGCGGCGTGGGGACGTCCGCCAGCTCGACGCCCGGCGCGGCGGCGAGCAGCTCGCGCGCCCGCTCGGGCGTGATCGCGGCGCCGAACTCGGCGTGGATCGCGAGCGAGTGGCCGGTGAACACGGGCACGCGCACGCACGTGCCGGCGACGGCCAGCTCGGGCAGGCCGAGGATCTTGCGGGACTCGTTGCGGAGCTTCTGCTCCTCGTCGGTCTCGCCCGACCCGTCGTCCACGAGGTTCCCCGCGAGCGCGAGGACGTCGAACGCGATCGGCGCCGTGTACTTCTCCGGGGCCGGGAAGTCGACGGCGGACCCGGAGTGGGCCAGCCCTTCCAGGTCCCCGGCGACGGCGGCGCGCGCCTGGTCGGCGAGCTCACGCACACCGCCGAGCCCGGAGCCGGACACCGCCTGGTAGGTCGCGACCCGCAGGCGCTCCAGCCCGGCCTCGTCGGCCAGCGGCTTGAGCACGGGCATCGCGGCCATGGTGGTGCAGTTCGGGTTCGCGACGATGCCCTTGGCGGCCTCGCTGATGGCCTCCGGGTTGACCTCGGAGACGACGAGCGGCACCTCGGGGTCGAGACGCCACGCGGACGAGTTGTCGATGACGACGGCACCCGCCTCGGCGAACCGGGGCGCGTGCTCGCGCGACGTGGAGCCGCCGGCGGAGAAGATCGCGATGTCGACGTCCGCGAGCTCCTCGGTGGGCGTGGTCGCGACGTCCTCGACGGTGACGCCGACGCCCTGGAACGGGATCGTCGTGCCGGCCGACCGGGCGGAGGCGAAGAAGCGCAGCTCCTTGACCGGGAACTCGCGCTCGGCGAGCAGGCGGCGCAGGACGCCGCCCACCTGGCCGGTGGCGCCGACGACGGCGACGTTCGCGCCGTGGGTGCTGATCTCTGCCACGCCGCTCACCGCCCCGACCCGGCGTAGACCACGGCCTCGCCCTCGGTGGAGTCCAGGCCGAACGCGGTGTGGACGGCGCGCACGGCGTCGTCGAGCATGTCGGCGCGGGTGACCACGGAGATCCGGATCTCCGAGGTGGAGATCATCTCGATGTTGATGCCCGCGTCACGCAGCGCGCCGAAGAGCCGCGCGGAGACGCCGGGGTTCGACTTCATGCCCGCGCCCACGAGCGAGAGCTTGCCGATCTGGTCGTCGTCCTCGAGCGCGAGGTAGCCGATCTCCTCGCGCACGGCGTCGAGCGCCGCGACGGTGGCCTGCGTGCTGGCGTGCGGCAGGGTGAAGGAGATGTCCGTGCGGCCCGTCTCGCCCGCGGAGACGTTCTGCACGATCATGTCGATGTTCGCGCCCGCGCCGGCCACGACCTCGAACAGGCGGGCTGCCATGCCGGGCTTGTCCGGCACGCCGACGACGGTGATCTTGGCCTCGCTGTCGTCGTGCGCGACGCCGGAGATGATCGGGTCTTCCATCTGCGTGTCCTTCTGGCTCGCGGGGGCGTTCGGGTCGATCGGGTCACCGTAGGTGCCGGTCACGAGGGTGCCGGTCTTGGTGGAGAACGAGCTGCGCACGTGCACGGGCACCTCGTAGCGGCGCGCGTACTCGACGGCACGCAGCGCCAGGACCTTGGCGCCGCCGGCGGCGAGCTCCAGCATCTCCTCGTAGGTGACGCGGTCGATCTTGCGGGCGCTGGTGGCGACCCGCGGGTCGGCGGTGAAGACGCCGTCGACGTCGGTGTAGATCTCGCAGACGTCGGCGCCGAGACCGGCCGCCAGGGCGACCGCCGTCGTGTCCGACCCACCACGGCCGAGGGTGGTGACGTCGTTGCTGCGGCTGACGCCCTGGAACCCCGCGACGATCGCGACCTGCCCCTTCTGCAGCGTCTCGTGGACGCGGTGCGGGACGACGTCGACGATCTGGGCGCGGCCGTGGACGGCGTCCGTGAGGAGCCCGGCCTGCTGTCCGGTGAACGACTTCGCCTTCACGCCGAGCTTGGTGATCGCCATCGCGAGCAGCGACATCGAGATCCGCTCACCGGCGGTGAGGAGGATGTCGAGCTCGCGCTTGGGCGGCAGCGGGGTGATCTCCCCGGCGAGGTCGAGGAGCTCGTCCGTGGTGTCGCCCATGGCGCTCACCACGACGACGACGTCGTTCCCCGCCCGCCTGGACTCCGCGATGCGCTTGGCGACGCGCTTGATGCTGCGGGCGTCCGCGACGGACGACCCTCCGTATTTCTGCACGACTAGTGCCATGCGGTTTTCACAACCTTCGTCTCGCCGGCCTCCGTCTTTCTCAACGGTCCGCCGGGATGGATGTTGGCACGACGATGGTAATCGCCAGACCCGCCATAGACGAAACCACCTGGTCAACCCCGCACCCAGGCGGCGCGACGGCGGCCGCGGACGCACTGCCGGCTGTCACCAGGGCGCACGCGTCCCGTCCCAGGACCAGAGAGCGCCCGTCGGGGCGTCGTCGGGGAGGAGCGCGAGGCGGGCGGCTCCCGCGGCGGCCTCGGCGGGGTCGCCGCCGGCGGTCGTGCCGGCGAGGAGGTTGGTCCGGCGCAGGCCGGGTGCGAGAGCGTTCACCTTGACGTCGTCGCCGAGCGACTGGGCCGTCAGCAGCGTGATGGCGTTGACGGCGGTCTTCGAGCTCCGGTAGGCGAGACCGGAACCCCGCACGCGCTCCCAGTCGAACTGCGGGTTCGGTCCGGCGTTCCAGGCCAACGACCCGGTCCCGCTCGACACGTTGACGATGCGGGGGTGCGCCGACCGGCGCAGCGCGGGCAGGAAGGCCTGTGTCACCGCGACGAGCCCGAAGACGTTGGTCTCGTAGGCGAGTCGCAGCTGTTCGGGCGTCGTCCTGGCGATGTCCTCGCCGCCAGGGTTCACTCCCGCGTTGTTCACGAGGACGTCCAGGTCGCCGACCTGCGCGGCCGCCGCGGCGACGGACGAGGGGTCCGTCACGTCGAGCTGCACGACGTGCACGCCCGGACCGAGGCCGGTCGCTGCCCGCCGGCCCTTGTCGACATCACGCGCACCCATCCATACCTCGAGGCCGTGATCGAGCAGCTGTCGCGCCGTGTCGAACCCGATGCCGCCGTTTCCTCCGGCCACCAGCGCGACCAGCCCGGGCGCCGGCGGGCGGACCTGCGCGGGAAGACGGTCGATGTCGGTCATGACTCCTCCTTCAACTCCAACGTTGCGGTTGGAAACGACCGTAGACCTCCTCCTCGCCATCTCCAACTCGAGCGTTGGTAATCTGGTGCGATGGCGTGGGACACGGAGGGGACGCGGCGGAGACTTCGCGAGGCCGCGCTGGTGGAGTTCGCCGCACGGGGCTTCGACGGCACCACCGTCGCCGCGATCGCCGCCCGGGCCGGGGTGAACAAGGAGAGGCTCTACAGCTACTTCGGGGACAAGAAGGCCCTGTGGGACCTCGTCCTGTCCACCGAGCTGGAGCGACTCGCGGCCGCCGTCGATCTCGCGGGCGTCGGCCTGGACGACGTCGGGGAGTTCGCCGGGACGACCTACGACTACCACGCCGCCCACCCCGAGCTGAGCCGCCTGCTGCAGTGGGAGGGCCTGCAGGGTGGCCCGACCGCCCGTGCGACAGCCCGCACGACGCACTACCGCGAGAAGGTGGCGCGGTTCGCCGCCGCCCAGCGCGACGGCGTCCTCGACGACGGCATCAGCCCCGCGCACCTCGTCTTCGTGCTCATCGCCCTCGCCGCCTGGTGGCAGACCGTGCCGCAGCTCGCCGAGATGATCACCGACGCCGGACCGGACGACCGGCGGGAGCGCGCGGCGCGCCGGCGATCCGTCGTCGAGGCGGCGAAGCGGCTCGCGTCACCCGTCGCCCGCCCCGGCGGTCAGGCGCCCCAGTCCCGCACGACGTCGTAACCCAGCTTGCAGATCAACGCGCCCACCACGACGACGAACACGACGCGCACGAACGCACTGCCCCGGGCGACCGCCATCCGGGCCCCGACGTACGCGCCGACGAGGTTGGCCGCGCCCATCGCGAGCCCGAGGCCCCAGATCACGGCGCCGTGCGGGACGAAGAACAGCAGCGCGCCCAGGTTCGTGGCGAAGTTGACGATCTTCGCGAGCGCCGACGCCGGCAGGAACGCGTACCCGAGCACGCTCACCAGGGCGATCACGAGGAAGGTGCCCGTGCCGGGCCCGAGGAGCCCGTCGTAGGCGCCGATGACCAGGCCGATCCCGGCGGCGGTCCACCGGTGCCGGTTGCCCTCCCAGCGCAGGTTCGTGTGCTCGCCCATCCTCGGCTTGAGCACGGTGTACGTGGCGACGGCGACCAGCACGACGAGGATGATCGGCGTGAACAGGTCCGCGGGGATCTGCGCGGCGAGCGCCGCTCCCCCGCACGCGCCGGCCAGCGCCGCGAGCGCCATCGGGCCCGCGGTCGTGAGGTCCGGCCCCACCCGCCGGTAGTAGGTGATCGCGCTGGTCGAGGTGCCCATGATGGACGCGACCTTGTTGGTGGCCAGCGCCTGCACCGGCGAGATGCCGGGGACGAGCAGCAGCGCGGGCAGCTGGACCAGCCCGCCGCCGCCGACCACGGCGTCGATCCAGCCGGCGGTCAGCCCGGCGAGCACCAGCAGGACGATGGTCAGGACGTCGAGATCGAGCACGCGGCGATCCTGCCACGCCCGGGCCGGCCGTCAGGAGTGCAGCGCGTCGTACTCCGCCTCGGCGGCGACGTCGTCCGCGACGTCGAGCCGCAGGTGTGCGAGGACGCCCTGCAGCACGCGCAGGGCGGACGCCGCCCGCTCGCCCCACACCGACAGGTAGCTGAACTGCCACCACCAGAGGCCCTCGAGCTCGTGGCCGTCGTCGTAGTGCTGCAGCCCCTTGGCGATCTCCTCGGCGACGCACGCGAGGTCGCCGGAGAGGGTCGCGGGCGCGACGTCGGCGCTGAGAGCCGGGTCGGACACCTCGACGTAGTCGTCGAAGCCGTCGAACATCTTCGCGAGCGCGTCGCGCAGCGGGTCGACGTCGGTCTCGGGCCCGGCGTCGGGCTCGAACCGCTCGGCCGGCACGACGTCGACGATGGCGGCCAGCCGCGCGCCCACGGCGAGCAGGTCGGACGTGGCGAGGATCAGCAGGGACAGCTCGGCGCCCGGAGCCGCGCCGGAGGCGACCTGCGTCGTCGTCGACAGGAAGGTGCGCGCCTGTGCCGACATCTGCTCTGCCACGTCGCGGAACTCCGAGCCCGGCTCGATCTCCCCCACGGTCCTCCTCGCTCCCTGCGCCGTGATCCCCGGCGCGCTCGGTGTCCGGTCGTCCGCCCGACGGCGGCATGGTCAGCCGCCGACGACCCGCCGACCCTCGAACGCACGGCCGAGCGTGACCTCGTCCGCGTACTCCAAGTCTCCCCCGACGGGCAGGCCCGACGCGAGGCGGGAGACGGTCACGCCCATCGGGGCGATGAGGCGCGACAGGTAGGTGGCGGTGGCCTCGCCCTCGACGTTCGGGTCGGTGGCGATGATGACCTCGGTGACGGCGCCGTCGGCCAGGCGGGACATGAGCTGGCTGATGCGCAGGTCGTCGGGGCCGACGTTCTCGATCGGGTTGATGGCCCCGCCGAGCACGTGGTAGCGGCCGCGGAACTCGCGCGTGCGCTCGATCGCGACGACGTCCTTGGGCTCCTCGACCACGCAGAGGACCTCGTCGCTGCGGCGCGGGTCGGCGCACACGCGGCAGGTGGCCGACTCGGCGACGTTCCCGCACGTCTCGCAGAACTGCACGCGCGCCTTGACCTCGGTGAGCGCGTCGGCCAGACGCCGCACGTCGGCGGCGTCGGCCGCGAGCAGGTGGAACGCGATCCGCTGCGCGCTCTTGGGCCCGACGCCGGGAAGACGGCCGAGCTCGTCGATCAGGTCCTGGACTGCGCCCTCGTACACAAGGGATCAGCCTACGTGCCGGCACCGACGCCCGACGCGCCCATGACATCCGTCACGGCCCCGCGGTGCGTCCCTCACGCGAACCGGTGATCGGCGGCACTACCTGCGGCGACGCCCGCTCGCCAGGCTGGAGCCATGACACCAGAACCGACTGACAGGCCGTACGCCGGACCGGTCGTCTCCGTCCGGGAGGCGCGACGCCGCTACGGCGCGTTCGAGGCCGTGCGCGGCGTCGACCTCGAGGTGGGGCGCGGCGAGCTCGTCGCCCTGCTCGGCACGAACGGCGCCGGCAAGACGTCCCTGGTCGAGCTGGTCGAGGGCCTCGCCCCGGCCGACGGGGGCCAGGTCCGCGTGCTCGGCCGGGACCCCTACCGCGAGCGCCGCGCCGTCGTCCCGCACGTCGGGGTGATGCTGCAGAACGCGGGCTTCTCCGCCGACCTCACCGTGGCAGAGACGGCCCGCATGTGGGCGGGCACGCTGACCCGGCCGCGGCCGGCGGGCGAGGTGCTCGACGCCGTCGGGCTCTCGCACCGCGCCCAGGTGCGCGTCGTGAGCCTGTCGGGCGGCGAGCGACGCCGCCTCGACCTCGCCCTGGCGGTCCTGGGCCGGCCCGACCTGCTCGTCCTCGACGAGCCGACCACCGGCCTGGACCCGGAGAGCCGGCAGGCCACCTGGCGCCTGGTGCGCGGCCTCCTGGACGACGGCGTGACCGTGCTGCTGACCACCCACTACCTGGCGGAGGCGGAGGAGCTCGCCGACCGGATCGCCATCATGGACGCGGGCCGGGTGGTGCGCTCCGGCACGGTCGCGGACGTCGTCGCTGCCGAGCCCGCGCGGATCGAGTTCGTGCCCCACGACGCGGGCGGCGCACCGCTCGTGCTCACCCCGGACGACCTGCCGGTGCTGGCGGGCGTCCCGAGCACGGGACATGCCCCGGACCGCGGTCCGACGGCGGAGCGCGGCCGGGTCCGGCTGCGCACCGAGCGCCTGCAGGAGGACCTGACCACGGTGCTGCTCTGGGCGCGCGAACGTGGGCTGCGACTGCACGAGCTGGAGGCCCGCCCGGCGTCGCTGGAGCAGGCGTTCCTGGCGCTCGCCGAGGCCGGCGGTGCGCCGGACCACCAGACCGGTCGGACCACGCACGTCACCGAAGGGACGGCAGCATGAGCACCTCCACCACCACCCCCGCGCGCCGCTCCCCCGCCGTCGCGGGCGGACGCCGCATCGCCGCACTCGCCCGCGCCGAGACGACCCTGCTGGTGCGCAACCGCACGGCGCTCATGAACGCGATCCTCCTGCCGCTGGCGTTCGTCGGGGCGTTCGCCATGGTCGCCGACCCGGGCGGCGCGGGCGCCGACGAGGCCACCACCGCCACGGCCGTCCTGGCCATGCTCGTGGTGATGGGGCTGCTGTTCGTCGTGTACTACAACCTCACCACCGCGTACGTCGCCCGGCGGGAGGACCGGGTGCTGCAGCGGCTGCTCACCGGGGAGTGCACGCGTGGCGAGATCCTGCTCGCCCCCGCCGTCCCCGCGGCCGCTGTCGTCGTCGCGCAGGTCCTCGTCGGCCTCGCGGCCGTGACCGCGCTCCTCGACCCGCCGGGGCTGGTCAACCCGCTGCTGGTGGTCGTGGGCCTGCTGGGCGGCCTCGCCGTGATCGGCCTGTTCGCCGTCGCGACGTCGGGCCTGTCGCGGACGGTCGAGTCGGTGCAGCTCACCACCCTGCCCCTGGTGGTCGTGATGCTCCCGTTCGCGGGCATGTTCACGGCGCCGGGGGCGAACGACGGCGTCTTCGGCCAGATCGCGCGGTTCACGCCGCTGCGCCCCGTCGTCGAGCTGTGCTGGCTCGGTCTCGCGGGCACCGACGCGAGCGGCCGCACGCTGACCCTCGCCGAGACGTTCCCCGCCGCCGCGGTGCCGGTGGCCGTGCTCGCCGCGTGGGCCGTCGTCGGCGTCCTCGCCGCCCGGCGGTGGATGCGCTGGGAGCCGCGCCGGTGACGCCCAGACGTGGCAGGGTGGCGCCGTGACGACACCGACCCCGACGTCGAGCGTCGCCGTCGGCGTGCGCCGTCTCGACGCCTATACGCGGTCCAGCCTCTACCTCCTTCCGGTGTTCGAGCCGCTCGCGGCGCTGGTCCCGGTCACCAGCGCCCGCTCGTGGCCCGCCTCGGACGTGTGGCTCGTTGTGGCGGCGATGGCCGTCCTGGCCCATACCGGGTCGTGTCTCGCGGTCGTGCACCTCGGGATCGGCGGCTCGTTGCGTCGTTCGACGGCGACGCGCCGGGCCGCGGTCGCGCTCGGCGTGACGACAGCGGCCGTACTGGTCCTGGGGCTGACGATCCTGCCGCCGTACGACCCCGACAGCCCGGCCGACAGCCTCTTCGCGATCGACCCCAGGACGTTCTGGATCGCCTGGGCGGCCGCGTTCACCTTGGGCGCCCTCGCGTCACGGTTCACCGTCCGGTGGCTCGGTGCCGGGGTCGTCGTCACGGGCGCGCTGATCCTCGCGGTCCGGCTGCCGGCCGACCCGCCCCCGGTGGCGGGCTCCGTCGTCGTCGCGGTGCTGGCGTGCTGCGTCCCCGCGTTCTGGGCCGGGACGATGCGCCTGTCCGTATGGAGCCTGGAGGTGATCCGCGAGCTCGACGCCGCCCGCCAGGTGAGCGCCCGGCTCGCCGTCGCCGAGGAGCGGCTGCGCATCTCCCGGGACATGCACGACGTCGTGGGGCGCGCGCTGTCCGCGGTCGCCGTCAAGAGCGAGCTCGCGGCGGCCCTGGCGAGGCGGGGCGACCCGCGCGCCGCCGACGAGATGGACTCGGTCCGGGCGCTGGCCCAGGAGTCGCAGCGCGAGGTGCGGGGCGTCGTCGCCGGCTACCGCGCCGCCGACCTGGCGACCGAGCTGGCCGGCGCGCGCTCGGTGCTGCGCGCCGCGGGCATCAGGGCGCGCGTGGTGGGCGACGTACCGCCGCTGTCGGTCTCCCAGGCCGAGGCCCTCGCGTGGGTGGTGCGGGAGTCGGTGACCAACGTGGTGCGCCACTCGGAGGCGGGCGAGTGCGTGCTGCGCCTGGACGTCGAGGACGGCACCGCCGTCCTGCGGGTGACGAACGACGGCGTCGGTGACGCCGTCGTCACGACCTCCGGCGGCAACGGCCTGGCCGGCCTGCGGGAGCGCCTCGCCGCCGTCGGCGGCACCCTGGACGTCGACCGGGCCGACGGCCGGTTCACGCTCACCGCCCGCCTGCCCGGGCCCGACAGGAGGGATGACGCATGATCCGGCTGGTGCTCGCCGACGACGAGACCCTCATCCGCGACGCGGTCGCCGCACTGCTGGCGCTCGAGGACGACCTGGACGTCGTCGCGGTCGCGGGGGACGGCCCGGCGGCCGTCGACGCCGTCGTGCGCCACCGCCCGGACGTCGCCGTGCTCGACCTGCAGATGCCCGGGGCGGACGGGATCGCCGTCGCCGAGGAGGTGGGGCGGCGCGAGCCCGGGTGCCGGGTCGTCATCGTGACGGGCCACGGCCGTCCGGGGCACCTGAAGAAGGCCCTGTCCGCGGGGGTGCGCGGTTTCCTGCCCAAGACGGCGCCGGCGACCGTGCTGGCGGACGCCGTCCGCCAGGTCGCGGCCGGCGGGCGCTACGTCGACCCCGAGCTCGCCGCGGACGCCATCGCGGCCGGGGACTCCCCGCTGACGGCCCGCGAGGCCGACGTGCTGGAGCTCGCCGCCGACGGCGCCCCCGTGGACGAGATCGCCGAGCGCGCCGCGCTCGCCCCCGGCACGGTGCGCAACTACCTGTCGTCCGCCGTCGCGAAGCTCGGCGTGACGAACCGGCACGAGGCGGCGCGCGTGGCCCGCGGCCAGGGCTGGCTCTGACCGTTCTCCAGGCACCCGGCTGAGTCCACCCACGACCGAGTTATCGTGAAATTCCTTCAACTTTTGATTGACGTTCGTCAAAACCCTCCTTAGGCTCACGTCACGTCGAGGACGACGCACTTCGAGGAGGAAGCATGCAGCCACGACGGTCCCCCGCCCGGCGACGAGCAGCCGGGCTCACCACGACGGCCGTGCTCGGTGCACTGGCCGCGCTGGGCCCCCTCCCGGCGGCGGGTGCCACCGGGCTCCCCACCGCCACCGCCGAGGACCTTCCCCCACAGGAGCCCGGCGTCACGCTGCGGACGTACGACCTGCGGCAGGGCATCGACAGCCTCTGCACGCTCAAGGACGGGCAGACACCGAACGTCGACAAGCTCATGCCCACCGTCGACTGGACGACGGCGGGCGAGTTCGGGCTCGAGGACAACTTCCTCACCCACGCCCTCGGCAACCTCCAGGTGCCCGCCGACGGCGAGTACACCTTCCGGCTCACCAGCGACGACGGCTCCCGGCTCTCGATCGACGACCAGGTGGTCGTCGACAACGACGGGCTGCACGGCGAGGAGTCGGTGGACGGCACCGTCACCCTCACCGCGGGGTACCACGAGCTCCTCGTCGAGTTCTTCGAGGCCGGCGGCGGCCAGGTGCTGCGCCTCGAGTGGCGGCCGCCGGGCGCCGACTCCTTCACCGTCGTGCCGAACGACGTGCTGAGCACCGAGGCCGGCGTCGTCCGTGTCACCGCCCCCGGCACCAAGTACTGCGAAGGCGCCGAGGACACCGCCGGCGACGGCCTCCCGCTCGACGCCGTGCACCCGGCCTACGACCTCACCGACCTGCGGCCCGAGGGCTTCGAGCCGATGGTCTCGGGCATGGACTGGACCGCCGACGGCGACCTCGTCGTCGCGACGTCCGGGGACGTGAGCCCCGCCGGATGGGAGGACGACCCCCGGACCGGCGAGCTCTTCGTGCTCGACGAGGTCACGGGCGAGACCAGCGCCGACCAGGTCACCGCGACCCCCGTCGCCGACGGCCTGTTCAACCCCATGGGCGTGGACGTCGTCGGCGACTCGATCTTCGTCTCCGAGCGCGACGGCCTCACCGAGCTGACCGACCCCGACGGCGACGGCTTCTACGACACGCGCGAGACCTTCGCCCGGTGGCCGTTCGGCGGCAACTTCCACGAGTTCGCGTTCGGCCTGCAGCACGACGAGGACTTCTTCTACGTCAACCTCTCCGTCGCCATCAACAACGGCGGCGCGACGACCGACCCGCAGCCGGCGGAGAACCGCGGCACCAGCATCAAGGTCGACCGGGACACGGGCGAGGTCACGTACGTCGCCGGCGGGCTGCGCACCCCCAACGGGATGGCGTTCGGGCCCGAGGGCGACCTCTTCGTCACGGACAACCAGGGCGCCTGGCTGCCGGCCTCCAAGCTCGTGCACGTCAAGCAGGACCGGTTCTTCAACCACTACACCAACCCGGACGGGCCGTTCGACGACCAGCCCGTCACCCAGCCCGTCCTGTGGATCCCGCAGAACGAGATCGGCAACTCGCCCAGCGAGCCCGTGCAGCTCACCGAAGGGCCGTTCGCGGGGCAGATGCTCTTCGGCGACGTCACCTACGGCGGCCTGCAGCGCGGCTTCCTGGAGAAGGTCGACGGGGAGTACCAGGGCGCCGTCTTCCGCCACACCGCCGGCCTGGAGGCCGGGGTCAACCGCACCACCATCGGGCCCGACGGCGCGATCTACGTGGGCGGCATCGGCGAGGCCGGCAACTGGAGCGAGCCGAACAAGCTGAAGTACGGCCTGCAGAAGCTCGCCCCGAACGGCGAGGAGTCGTTCGACATCCTCGAGGTGCGCGTCCGCGAGGGCGGCTTCGAGCTCGAGTACAGCCAGCCCCTGTCCGACGAGACCGTGGCGAAGATCGCGGAGGACGCCGGGGCGGCCTACGACGTCGACCAGTGGCGGTACGTGCCCACCCAGCAGTACGGCGGGCCGAAGATCGACGAGGAGGTGCTGCACGTCGCGAGCGCCGCCGTGTCGGAGGACCACACGACCGTCACGCTCGACATCGACGGGCTCAAGCCCGGCCGCGTCGTGCACCTGCGCTCCCCGCGCCCGTTCAGGGACTCAGACGGCCGCGAGCTGTGGAACACCGAGGCCTGGTACACGCTCAACAGCCTGCCGGGCTACGTGGCACCCGCCGACCGCGGATACTACGAGGCCGAGGAGGCCGTGCTGCTCGGCTCCGCGGGCCTCGACAGCGAGCACAACGGGTACTCGGGCTCCGGGTTCGTCGACGGCATCCAGTCCGAGGGCGCCGGGGTCTCCTTCACGGTGACCGCCGACGAGGCCGGTAGCCAGCCCGTCAACCTGCGCTACGCCAACGGGCCGAACCCGTTCGAGGGCGACAAGTCCGTGTCGGTCCGCGTCAACGGCACCGAGGTGGACCCGTGGGTGCTGCCCAGCACCGGGGACTGGAAGACGTGGGACTTCGTCACCCGCGACCTCGACCTGCGGGCCGGCGCCAACACGATCACGCTGCGGTTCGACGAGGGCGACGACGGCAACGTCAACTTCGACGTCCTGTCGCTCGGCGAGGACCCGGACCTGTGCACCGCCACGGAGCCGGACGCGGGCTACACCGCGCTGTTCGACGGCACGCTGGCCAGCTTCGGCGACTGGCGCCTCGCCGGCGCCGGGTCGTTCGGCCGCCAGGACGACTGCGTGCTGCGCAGCGACGGCGGTATGGGGCTGCTCTGGCACACCGACGGGCTGGAGGGCTCCTACAGCCTGAAGCTCGACTGGAAGCTCGTGAAGGACGACAACGGCGGCGTGTTCGTCGGCTTCCCCGACCCGGGGAACGACCCGTGGGTGGCCGTGAACGAGGGCTACGAGATCCAGGTCGACGCCTCCGACGAGGCCGACCGCACCACCGGGGCGATCTACACGTTCCAGGGCGCCGACCCGGACGCGATCGCCGAGGCGCTGAATCCGGTGCCCGAGTGGAACTCCTACGACATCCGTGTCGTGGGCGACACCATCCGGGTCTTCCTCAACGGGGTGCTGGTCAACGACTTCACCAGCACCGACCCGGCGCGGGACCTGTCCCGCGGCTTCCTGGGCGTGCAGAACCACGGCGCGGGAGAGCGGATCTTCTACCGCGACATCCAGGTCGCGCCGATCGGGGACGTCGCTCCCACCCTGCGCGCGCAGCTCGCGCCGCCGAAGGTGAGGTCCGGGAAGGACACCAAGGTGATCACCTGGGTCACCGGCCCCGAGGAGGACGCCCCGGTCGCGACCGGCACCGTCCGCGTCACCCTCGGCGACGAGGTCGTCACGGGGCAGCTGGTCGACGGTCAGGCGAACGTCGACGTGCCGACGTCGGGCCTCGCACCCGGCGAGCACCCCGTGACCGTGGAGTACCTCGGTGACGGGCACTACGGCGAGGGGACGACGACGCAGGAGCTGACGGTGCGCTGACGGGCACCGAGCGCGCCGTCGGACACAGGCAGGCCGGCTCCGCCCCCCAGGGCGGGGCCGGCCTGAGTGTCGACCGGCCGTTCCCGCCCTGATCAGCGCGGCAGTTCCGGATCCGGGCGGCAGTTCGAACTGCCGCTCAGATACTGAGCTGCCGACGCGATCCGGGCCGAATCGGCCGCCCCACCCGCCGGTGGCGTCAGCCGGCGACGAGCTCGACCTCGAACCCGTCGCCGTCCTCCAGGTACCCCGCGTCGTGCTCGGGGCCGCCGGCGTTCGGGTAGCGGTCGGCGAAGAGCGGCCGCCAGCCGTGGGACGGCGCCGCGTCGACGAGCGCGTCGAGCTGCGCGCGCGTGCCGGCGTGCAGCGCGACGTGGTTGAGGCCGGGACGGCGGCGGTCGTGCGTGCCGGCTCTCATCGCCGGGCTCTCCTCGACGACGACGTACGCCGTGCCGAGACGCCACGAGCGCCCGTGCTCCCAGGACTGGAACGGTGCGTAGCCGAGCTCACCGAGCAGCCAGCCCCACGACCGTTCCGCACGGGCGAGGTTCGGAACCCAGAGCTCGAGGTGGTGGACGGTGCCGCGCGGCGCCCCGCCCGTCACGACGTGCCCGTACCGGCCCGTGCCGCCGTGCGGGAGAGCAGCTCGACGGACAGGGGCGCGATCGGGTGGGTGGTCACCGGGCGGGCGGGGTCCACCCAGACGTGCTCGGCGAGCTCGGCCCGGACGGTGGGCTCGAAACCGGCAGGCAGGTCGACGGCGTAGACGTGGGCGTCGACGACGTGGTCCGCCTCGTTGGCGGCGACCGCGGAGAACCGGCCCAGCGGACGGACCGCAGCGGGGTCGACGTCGAGAGCGATCTCCTCCGCGCACTCGCGCACGAGCGCGCCGACGGGGTCCTCGCCCGGCTCGATCTTGCCGCCCACCTGCATGAAGGCGGTGGTGCCGTGCTTGCGGACGAGGAGCGCGCGCCCGTCGTCGCGGACGATCACCGCGGCGACGATGTGCAGCGTGGCGGGGGTCGTTCCGGTGGTCATGGCTGCTCCGCCTGCTCGTCGATGATCGTGCCGCCGAGAACCTTCATCACGAGCGGGACGCCGACGAGGCCGGACGCCGTGATGTCGGGGTCGTCGTCGGAGGCCTCGTCGTAGTCCGCCGCGGGGGAGGCCGGTGCCGCCGCGGGCCTGGCCGCCGGTTCCTGCGTCCGGGCGCGGGATGCGGCGAGCGCCTGCTCGGCCGCCAGCCGGGCCGCCTGCGCCCCCGAGGGTGCCGCGGCGGGCGGACCCGGGTCGGGCGCGGGCTCCGGGGTGGGCTCCGCGACCGGGGCGGACGACTCGTCCGGGGACCACGCCGCCGGCGACGACGCGACGGGGGACGACGGCGGGGCCGTGTCGGGCGCGGCGAGCGCGGCCGCCGCGTCCGGCCGGGCGGGTTCTGGTGCCGCCGCGGCCTCCGGCGGCACCGTGCGGACCGCGGCGGGGGGCGACCCCGCGAGCCATGCGGCATCCGCCTCGTCCGCCGCAGACCGTGCCGGGGCCACCCGCTCGGCGACCGCGACGCCCCCGCGCGGCACCTCGGCCGCGGACACCGTCGCGGCACCCTGCGCACCACCGCGCGGGTCGCGGCCCGTGACGCCGCTGCGTGGCTGTGCTTCTCCGGGCGGCGGGACGTCGGGCCACTCGGGTCGGTCGGGTTCCTCGGGAGCATCGTCACCCGGGTCGGGCCGGGCCGGAGCATCGTCAGCCTCCCGGGGGCTCGGGCCGGCGTCGAGCTCGACGATCTCGATCCGTACCGCGATGCCGAGCGCCTGGTAGACGGCGTCCGAGATGGTCTCCGGGCGCCCTTGACGCGCCAGCGCGACGACGGCCGGCGCGAACCCGAGGCGCAGCACGTCGCCCTCGAGGGTCAGCACCCGGGCGTTCTCGCCCAGGAACGTGGCGGCTCGCGGACTCGGGATCGCGGTGAGGACCTCGCGCCAGCGCCTCCGCACCACCTCGGAGGTGACGGCGCTCTCGGGAGCCGACGGCGCAGGATCGGGTGCGGTGGACGGCGCCTCGTCGACCGGCTCCGGTTCCGCCTGGTCGACCGGCTCGACCTCGACCGGCTCCGGTTCCGGCACGCGCTCCGGCTCACCGGACGGCGCTTCGTCGAACGGTTCGAGCTCGGGCGGCTCCTGATCGACCGGCGGCACCTCATCGGTCCGGTCCGCCTCGGCGGGTCCCGGTGCAGCAGGCGACGGTTCGACAGCCGGCTCCGGTGCTGCGGCCGGCTCCGGTTCTGCGGCCGGGCGCCGGCTCGCCTGCAGGGCGGCCCGGACGGCGGCGGCACCGCTCACCCCTACGGCCGCGCCCGTCGTCGCGGGTTCGGAGACGGTCCCCGCCGCCGGCTCCGGCGCCGAGGAACGGTCGTCGACGGACGCGGACGCGACGGGCGCACCACCCGCGGCGATGGCGCCGCGCTCCAGGCGGTCGATCCGCGCGGCGAGGCCCACCGTGCCGTCGTCGGCGCCCGGGAGCAGCAGGCGCGCGCAGAGCAGCTCGAGGTGCAGCCGCGGCGACGTGGCGCCGGTCATCTCCGTCAAGGCTGTGTTGACGAGGTCGGCGGCGCGCGAGAGCTCGGCCATCCCCAGCCGGGACGCCTGGGCGCGCATGCGCTCGAGCTGGTCCGGCGGCAGGCCTCGCAGCACCGCGTCGGCGGCGTCGCCGGACACCGCGATGACGATGAGGTCGCGCAGCCGTTCGAGCAGGTCCTCCACGAACCGCCGCGGCTCGTGGCCCGTGGCGACGATCTGGTCCACGACGCGGAAGATCGACGCGCCGTCGCGCGCGGCGAGCGCGTCCACGACGTCGTCGAGCAGCGTCGCGTGGGTGAAGCCCAGCAGGCCCACGGCCGTGTCGTACTCCACCGTGCCCTCGGTGGCCCCCGCGATGAGCTGGTCCAGCACCGACAGGGAGTCGCGCACGGAGCCGCCGCCCGCACGCGTGACCAGCGGCACCACGCCGCCACCCAGCCGGATGCCCTCGGCCTCGCAGAGCTGCTCCAGGTAGGGCCCGAGGACGTCCGGCGGCACGAGGCGGAACGGGTAGTGGTGGGTGCGCGAGCGGATGGTGCCGATGACCTTGTCCGGCTCGGTGGTCGCGAAGACGAACTTGATGTGCGGCGGGGGCTCCTCGACGATCTTGAGCAGCGCGTTGAACCCCTGCGGCGTCACCATGTGCGCCTCGTCGAGGATGAAGATCTTGTACCGGTCGCGCGCCGGGGCGAACGTGGCCCGCTCCCGCAGGTCGCGCGCGTCGTCGACGCCGTTGTGGCTGGCCGCGTCGATCTCCACGACGTCGAGCGACCCGGGGCCGCCGCGCGCCAGCTCGACGCACGAGGCGCACTCGCCGCACGGCACGGCGAGCGGGCTCTCGGGGGTGTTGCGCGCGCAGTTGAGGGTGCGCGCCAGGATGCGCGCCGACGTCGTCTTGCCGCAGCCGCGCGGGCCGGAGAACAGGTAGGCGTGATTGACGCGCCCGCTGCGCAGCGCCTGCATCAGCGGTGCGGTGACGTGCTCCTGGCCGATGACCTCGGCGAACGTCTCGGGCCGGTAGCGGCGGTACAGAGCGGTGGTCACCGGAGCAACTCTAGACGCCGGGGCCGACAGCCACGAGGCCGGTGCGCACGGGGCGCGACCTCACATCCGTTCCTTGATCCCCGCGCGCAGCAGGTACCAGTTGACCGGGTAGCTCGTGGCGAAGCCGACCAGCATGGCGACCTGCATCGCCGCCCAGAACACCGGCGTGCTCACGGCCGCGCGGCCGCCGAGGACGGCGGGCAGCACGGCCAGCTGCACCGCCGCCATCGTGCCGTACATGCCGACCTGCCAGGCCGTGATCGACAGCGCGTCCGCCTTGACGGCCTCCCGCAGCCCGGCGCGGACGCCCAGCCCGCGCATGGGCGCGATCGCGAAGAACTGGAACGCGACGCCGATGGCGAACGCGGCCACGTAGTCGAGCACCCACGTGCCGAAGATCCGGTCGGCGAACAGCCAGTCGTACCCGCCCAGGACCAGCAGACCCGGCAGCGCGAGCACCGTCCACTCCACGACCAGGTCGCCGAGGGTGCACCCCGCGCCGCAGTGGTTCGTCCCGAGGAACACCGACACCGCCGTGGGACGGCGCGGCCGGTCGCCGCCGTCCGCGCCGCGCGGCGACGCTCTCCCCCACCGCAGGTACGCCGCGACCCACAGCACCGAGCCGAACAGGGCCGTCACCGGCCACACCACGTTCATGACCCCCATGGGCTGGGGCCGCCGCGCCACGTCCACCGCGAGCAGGACGGCGCACACCACGCCCAGGGCGAGGGTGGCCGTGCTCACCGCGACGAGCGTGGTCGGCAGCTCGGCCGTGCTCAGCTCCGTGGCCCGGGCGGCCACGGCGGTGGCCGCGCCCGTCGTCGTACCGATACCGATCGTCGTCACCTCCTCGATGCCGTCGACCCACCGCGGCACGACGCCGCGGTGTCGGGTCGGCCCTCCCAGGGTGGGCGCGCCCCTCGACGCCTGCACGCGCGACGGAAATGTGAGTGACTCACATTTGGGCTATCCTCGAACCATGGCCGCCCTGACGACCCCCCGCGCGCTGCGCACCCGGGCCCGGATCCTCGACGCCGCGCTCGACCTCTTCGAGCACCAGGGCTACGACGCGACGACGGTGACACAGGTCGCGGACGCGGCCGGCGTCACGCAGATGACGTTCTTCCGCCACTTCCCCACCAAGGACGCCGTCCTCGTCTCCGACCCCTACGACCCGCTCATCGCCGAGGCGGTCGGGGCCCAGCCACGCGGCCTGCCGCCGTTCGAGCGGGTGCGGCGCGGGATGCTGGCCGCGCTCGCCACGATCGGCCCGGTCGAGGACGCCACCGCGCGGCGCCGCGTCGCCCTCGTCGCCCGGCTCCAGCGGGACGCCCCCGCCCTGCGCGGCGCCGTCGTGGCCGCGACCGGCGCGACGGAGGACGCGATCGCGGACCGTCTCGCCGCCGACGGCACACCCCCGCTCGACGCGCGGGTCGCCGCGGCCGCCTGCCTCGGCGCGGCCACCGCGGCCCTGCTCGCGCTGCCCGACGACGGGCGCCCGCTCGCCGACGCCGTCACCCACGCCCTCCGGCTGCTCGGGCCGCCCGACGACGCGACGACGACGGGCACGACGGCCGCGGGACGGGAGCGGTCGTGAGCGCGCCGGCCACGGAGCCCCGCACCGCCGTCCGGCTCACCGACCTCCACCACGCGTTCGGCCGCCGTGCCGCGCTGACCGGCCTGTCGCTGACCGCCGACCACGGCGAGGTCGTCGCCGTCGTGGGCCTCAACGGCGCCGGCAAGACGACCGCCCTGCGCGTGCTCGCGGGCCGGCTGCGCCCGGCGTCCGGGTCGGCGCGGGTACTCGGCCAGGACCCCGCCCGCCTGGACGCCGCCGCTGCGCGCCGCTTCGGCCAGCTCGTCGGCTCCCCGCTCGTGGACCTCGCGCTGACCGTGACCGAGAACCTCCGCACCGCCGCCGCGCTGCACGGGGTACCCCGGGGCGACGTCGGGCCCGCCGCCCTCGGGACGCTGGACCGGCTCGGCCTCGCGCCGTGGGCGGCGGTCCGGGCCCGCGCGCTGTCGCTCGGCAACGCGCAACGGCTGGCGATCGCGTGCACCGTCGCGCACGGCCCGGACGTGCTCGTCCTCGACGAGCCGACGTCGGCGCTCGACCCGCAGGGCGTCGTGCTGGTCCGCGAGCTGGTGCGGGAGCGTGCCGACGCCGGCGCGGCCGTCCTGGTCTCCAGCCACCACCTCGACGAGGTCGCCCGCGTGGCCGACCGGGTCGTCGTCGTGCACGGCGGCCGCGTGGTGGGCACGCTCGACCCCGGCGGGGCGGACCTGGAGCGCCGGTTCTTCGCCATGGTCCTCGCCGCCGACGAGTCGGCGGCCGCACCCGGGAGCGCCTCATGACCTCGCTCGCGACGGCGCTCCGCACGGAGGCGCTCGCCTGGCGCCGCTCGACCGTGCAGCGCCTGGCCACCCCGCTGCTCATCCTCCTCGTCCCGATCGCGTCGGTGGGGATGACGGCGCTGGCCCGGTCGGGGGCGGTAGCCGGCACGGGCGCCGCGAAGCTCGCGGACTACGCCACCGGCGACCTCGCGACGACGCACCTGGTCGTCGCCGGACAGGTGCTGTCCGTCGCCGTCCTCATGGCCGGCGGGTTCGGCGTGGCGGCCGCGTTCGGCCAGCCCCTCGCCGACGGCCGCGCCGGCGCCTGGTTCGGGCTGGCGACCCCGCGCGGCACGCTGGCGCTGGCCCGGTGTCTCGTGGTGCTGGGCTGGGTGCTGGCCTGCGCGCTGGCTGCCGTGGCCCTGACCGTCGCGGCGTCCGCGGCCGCCGCGGCGTCGGTGGCGGAGCCGTTCGACCCGACGGCGTGGGCGGCGGCCGGGCGGGCGCTGGCGGCCGGCTCGCTCGGCGCGGGCCTCGCGCTGCCGTTCGCCGTCGTGGCCACCGCCACCCGCAGCCCGCTCGCGACCGTCGGCTCCCTGATCGGCATGGTCGCCACGACGCAGCTCGTCGTCCTGCTCGGCGCCGGCTCGTGGTTCCCCTACGCGGTGCCGTCCCTGTGGACGGGGACGGGCGGCCCGGAGGCCGCGGCCGCGATCGCACCCGGCGCCCTGTGGCTGACGGCGGCTATCGCGCCCGCGGCGTGCGCCGTCGTCGTGCACCAGTGGCGGCGCCTCACGGACGTCTGAGGCGCGCTCAGCGGTGCAGCGCCTTGCGCGCCAGCCGGTTGCCCAGCCACTGCACCACCTGCACGATGACGACGATCACCGCGACCGTCACCAGCACCACCATCCAGTTGTAGCGCTGGTAGCCGTACCGGATGGCGAAGTCACCGAGGCCGCCGGCGCCGATGATGCCGCCGATCGCGGACATGTCGAGCACGGCGATGAACAGGAAGGTATACCCGAGGATCAGCGGCGCCAGAGCCTCGGGCACCAGCACGGTCGTGATGATGCGCCACGGCGAGGCGCCCATGGCGCGGGCGGCCTCGACCACGCCGGGGTCGATGCCGACGAGGTTCTGCTCCACGATGCGCGACGTGCCGAACGCCATCATCACCGACAGCGGGAAGATGAACGCCTCGGTGCCGAGCGTCGTGCCCACCACCTGCAGCGTCACCGGCCCCATCAGGGTCACGAAGATGACGAACGGGATGGGCCGCACGATGTTGACGATCGCGTTGAGGATGCCGAACACGACCCGGTTGGCCAGCAGGTTGCCCGGGCGCGTGCAGTACAGCAGGAGGCCGAGCGCCAGCCCGCTGAGCCCGCCGGCGACCATCGCGATCGCGACCATCTGCAGGGTCTCGCCGAGCGCGCCGACCAGCAGCGGCCACAGGGTGTCCCAGTCGCGGTTCATCAGGCGCCTCCGAAGTTGCGCAGGTTGCCGCGCACGACGTCGTCACGCGCGGCGCCGTACGGGTCGCCGGGCTCGTCGCCGGGCTCGGGCGCGGCCGGCCCGGCGGCGGGACGCCACGCCCGCGGGTCGTCGAGCGGGCGCTCGGCGGTGCCGAGGTCGACGACGTCGGCCCGCTCGCGCAGCGCGGCGAGGAACGCCGCGATGCGCTCGTCGGGCGCGTCGAGCTCGACGGTCAGCGACCCGAAGGGCCGGTCGCCGACCTCGCTGATGCCGCCGTACACGACCGCGCCGTCGACCTCGTGCTCGCGCAGCAGCCGGAACAGGTCCGTGCCGGTGCTCGCGCCCTCGCGGACGCCGACGGTGACCAGTCGGCCGGGGTGCCGCTCGCGCAGACGGGCGAGGGCCTCCGGAGAGGGCCGGTCGTGCAGGGCCGTCCCGACGAACCGCTGCGCGGCGTCCGCCTGCGGCGCGGCGAAGACGTCGTACACGTCGCCGAGCTCGACCACGCGCCCCTGCTCCATCACCGCGACCCGGTCGCAGATCGACCGCACCACGTCCATCTCGTGCGTGATCACGACGATCGTGATCCCCAGCTCGGCGTTCACACGCCGCAGCAGACCGAGCACGTCGCGGGTCGTCTCGGGGTCGAGGGCCGACGTCGCCTCGTCGGCGAGCAGGATGGTGGGCGACGTCGCGAGCGCCCGGGCGATGCCCACGCGCTGCTTCTGCCCGCCGGAGAGCTGCCGCGGGTACGCCTTCGCCTTGTCGGCCAGGCCCACGAAATCGAGCAGCTCGGCCACCCGCGCCGCCCGCTTCTCCCTGGGCCAGCGCGCCACCCTCAGCGGGTAGGCGACGTTCCCCGCCACGGTGCGCGACGTCAGCAGGTTGAACTGCTGGAAGATCATGCCGATCCGCGCACGCACGCCGCGCAACCGCCGCTCCGGCAGCGCGGTGAGGTCCGCGCCCTCCACGAGCACCTGACCCGCCGTCGCCGTCTCGAGCGCGTTGACCAGCCGCACGAGCGTCGACTTGCCGGCGCCGGAGTACCCGATGACGCCGAAGATCTCGCCCGCGCGCACGGTCAGCGAGACGTCGTCGACGGCGCGCACCGCGCCGTCTCCCTCGCCGAAGGCCTTCGACACACCGCGCAGCTCGATCACGGGCGTGCCCGCCCCTGCCCCGACCCTGCTCTCGCTCACCTGGTTCGTCCTCTCGTCGCGCCGCCATCCCGCACAGCGCCGCGGCCGGGGTGCGCGGGCTCGCCCGCCCACCCCGGCCGCAGCGGCTCAGGAGGCGTCGCGGATGTCGTCCTCGAGGCCGGTCAGGATCTCCTGGAGCTCCTGGGGCGAGTTGTCCTTAATGACGGCGGTGTCGCCGGAGGCCTCCTGCTCGGCAGCGACGACATCGTCCGAGTGCGAGATCTCGACGAGCTTCTTCAGGTCCGGGTCGTCGGCGACCTCGGCGCGGGTCACCCACACGTTGATGTAGGGCTTGGCCGCGTCGGAGTCGGGGTCGTCCTGGAACAGCGCGTCGTCGGGGCTGAGCCCGGCGTCGTCGACGAAGTCGTTGTTCACCACCGACGCGTCGACCGACTGGAGCTGGATCGGGGTCTGCTCCGCGGCCACCGGGGTCACGGTCACCTTCGAGCTCGGCAGCACGTCGGCCTCGGTCGAGACGGCGCTGCCGCCGTCCTCGAGCTCGACCAGGCCGGCGTCCTGGAGCACGAGGAGCGCCCGCGCGAGGTTGGTCGGGTCGTTCGGCACCGCGACCTCTCCGCCGTCGGGGATCTGCTCGAGCGAGTCGTGCTCGGTGGAGTAGAGGGCCAGCGGGTACACGGCGGTGGCGCCGATCGGCGTGAGGTCGTCGTCGGCGTCGACGTTGTAGCCCGCGAGAAACTGCAGGTGCTGGAACTGGTTGGCGTCGAGCTCGCCCTGCGACAGGGAGGGGTTGGCCTGGGTGTAGTCCTGCAGGTCGACGAGCTCGATCGTGAGGCCCCCGGCCTCGGCCTGCTCCTGGAAGACGGCCCACTTGTCGTCGGAGGCACCGACGACGCCGATGCGCAGGGTGCCGTCGCTCTCGGCCGAGCCGGAGCCACCGCAGGCGGTGAGGGCGAGCGTCGTGGCGGCGACGGCGGCGGTCACGGCGACCGCACGGGTGGTGCGGGCGGTCCGGGGGGTGGTGCTACGGGACATCGGAGGTCCTTCCGGGCGGGCGCCGGGTGCGGCGCCGGAGAGGGCAGGCAGGGTGAGAGGGTCAGGAAGTGAGGCGGCGGCCACGGCCATCAGCTCGAGCCGGCGAGGAACAGGGTCCCGGGCGGACCGGGGCGACGACGACGTCGTCTGGGCACGATGCCGGTGAGGTCAGTCGAGCTCGCACATTCGACCCGCGGACACCGCGCGACAGCACATCGCGCCGCGACGGCAGGTGCGCGCGGTCGTCGGTGCGGCGGGAGCGGTGCGGGGCATGGCCCCACAGGACCATCCGCGATCGACCTTCGCCAAGCGGGACGCCCGGGAATCTCGCTATGCGAGCCAAAATGCGTCCGCATCGCGAGAAGTGTGGCGTGGGCCACTCTCAGGGACGCAAAGGACCCCTCGCGCACCCACCAGAGCTCACCTACCCTTGCTGCCTTCCGGCCCTGGGGGAGTTCGGCGAGATGATGCCGCACGAGGGGTCTGCCACCAGCCTAACCGAGACCCGCGCCGAGGAGAAAACCCGCGCCGCGCGCGGCGTCCCCGAGCGCGCCCGACCTGCCGATTTCCAGCCACCGGCCACCGTCCGGTAGGCTTCTGGGGCTGCCAGCGCACCGTTCTCGACGACGGGCGCCGGCTGCTCCAGGAGGATTCGCCTAGCGGCCTATGGCGCACGCTTGGAAAGCGTGTTGGGTTCACGCCCTCGGGGGTTCGAATCCCCCATCCTCCGCCGCACGAAGGGGCCCGCACCGGTACGCCGGGGCGGGCCCCTTCGCCGTCCCGGCCCCGATGCCGAACATGGCCCCCCTCGATGCCGAACATGTGGTTGGTCCGGAACTCGGGGTTCCAGATCCGGACCAACCACATGTTCGGCAGCCCGCCGAGGACCGAATTCTGATGGCGGCCCCTGCACCGCCCGGCGACGATGGCGCTCATGGACCGATCGTTCGACGAGCTCGTCGCCGAGGCAGTGGCCGCCCCGATGTCCGGCTGGGACTTCGGCTGGCTCGAGGGCCGCGCCACCGAGGAGCGCCCGTCGTGGGGCTACGCCGGCCTGCTGCACGCACGGCTCGCCACCGTCGACGCCGCCCTCGACCTGCAGACGGGCGGCGGCGAGGTGCTCGCCGCCGCCCCCGAGCTCCCCCGCCTGGCCGTCGCGACCGAGGGATGGCCGCCGAACGTCGCGGCCGCGACCGCGCTCCTGCACCCCCGTGGTGTCGCCGTCGTCGCGCACGACGACTCCGGGCCCGACCCCGCCCCGCTGCCGTTCGCCGACGCCGCGTTCGACCTCGTGACCAGCCGCCACCCCGTGGTGCCGCGGTGGGCCGAGATCGCCCGCGTGCTGCGACCCGGCGGCACCTACCTCGCGCAGCACGTCGGCCCTGCGAGCGTGTTCGAGCTGGTCGAGCACTTCCTCGGGCCGCAGCCCGACGAGGTGCGTCGCGGCCGGCACCCCGACGACGAGGTCGCCGCCGCGCGGGAGGCCGGGCTGGAGCTCGTCGACCTGCGCGCCGAACGGCTCCGGGTCGAGTTCCGTGACGTCGGCGCCGTCGTGTGGTTCCTGCGCAAGGTCGTGTGGTTGGTCCCGGGGTTCACCGTGGACGCCTACCGGCCCGCGCTGCACACCCTCCACGACCTGATCCGCACGGAGGGCCCGTTCGTCGCGCACTCCGCACGACACCTCGTGGAGCTGCGCCGCCCTGCGTGAACCCACCATGCCCTCCCTCGACGCCGACCATGTGGTAGAGCAGGCATTCCGTCCCTGAGTCCCTGATCAACCACATGTTCGGCACCGGTGTGCGGACGGTCCCGACCGTGGACGGCTTCACCCCCTACGATGGCGCGCATGATCTTCAAGGCCGTGGGGGACGGTCGCCCGTACCCCGACCACGGGCACGTGCGTGCCAAGGACTGGGTGGACGTGCCCCCGCGGCAGGTCCGCCTCGACGAGCTCGTGACGACCAAGCGCACGCTCGACCTCGACCACCTGCTCGCCGAGGACTCCACGTTCTTCGGCGACCTGTTCGCCCACGTCGTCGAGTACCAGGGCACGCTCTACCTCGAGGACGGCCTGCACCGCGCCGTGCGCGCCGCGCTGCAGCAGCGCCCGGTGCTGCACGCTCGCGTGCTCACGGTCCGGTGACCGAGACCACGCGCCCGGAACGGCCCGCCCACGTGAACTCAGGTAGTTTCTTCGCGTGACATCACCAGCCCAGGAACCGGCACGCTCGGCTCGCCGACGGCGTGAGCACGAGCGGCAGGCCGTCGTCTTCGGGCTCCTCATCACGGCTCTGCTGGTCGCGGCGGTCGGGGCGCTGGCCGCCTACACCGGCGCGCTCCACACGCCCTTCTCGCGGCCGATCTACACCCCGGCCGCCGCCGCACCGCAGCCCGAGCCCTGCCTGCCGCCCGTCGACGGCCAGCCCGACGGCGCGCTGCCGGTGTCGTACGACAACACCCGGGTGCGGGTCTTCAACGCGTCGGAGACCATCGGCATCGCCAGCGCGAACGCCGAGGTGCTCGCAGAGCGCGGCTTCGACGTCGTCTCGACGGGCAACATGAGCACCACGATGGAGGCGACCCAGCTGCGTTTCGGGGTCAAGGGCATCACACGCGCGTACACCCTGGCCGCGCAGTACCCCGACCTGCGGCTGGTGCTCGACGACCGCACCGGCAACGTCGTCGACATGCTCATCGGCGACCACAACAGCCCGCCCCTGCAGGAGGACCAGGTGCTGCTCACCGCCGACACCCCCATGCAGGACGTCCAGGGCTGCCTCCCGGCCGACGAGATCACCCCGATCCCGCGCGAGAAGCCTCAGACCAGCGCCGAGTACAACTGACGTCAGCCCTCGCGCCCGGCCTCGTCCCCGGCGGGCACGGAGGCCGGCGACGCCGGCTCGTGGGAGGTGCCCCGCCAGCGGGCGATCCCCCGCATGCCGTGGAAGATCACCAGGGCCGACGCCGTCCCCAGGGCGATGCCCTCGAACGCCAGGTCGCCGACCGTCCACGAGTAGTTCGCGATGCCGACGACCAGCGGTACGGCCGCCGTCGTGAGGTTCACCGGGTCGGAGAAGTCCACGCGGTTCTGCACCCAGATGCGCGCGCCGAGGATGCCGATCATCCCGTACAGCATGGTCGTCGCGCCGCCCAGCACGCCCGCCGGGATCGTCGCGATGAGCGCCCCGAACTTCGGTGACATCGACAGCACGAGCGCCGTCGCCGCCGCCACCCAGTACGCGGCCGTCGAGTACACCCGGGTCGCGGCCATGACGCCGATGTTCTCGGCGTACGTCGTGGTGCCGGAGCCGCCGCCCACCCCCGCGAACGTCGTCGCCAGGCCGTCGCTCAGCAGCGCCCGGCCCGTGAGGCGGTCGAGGTTGCGGCCCGTCATCGCCGCCACCGACTTCACGTGCCCGACGTTCTCCGCGATCAGCACGAGGACGACCGGCACGAACAGCCCCAGGACAGACGGCTCGAACGACGGGGTGACGAAGTGCGGGAACCCGACCCACGACGCCTCGCGCACCGACGAGAAGTCCACCTCGCCGCGGATCATCGCCACGACGTAGCCGACGAGCACGCCCACCAGGATCGACAGTCGGCCCAGGATGCCCTTGAACAGGACCGTGACCAGGAGGATCGCCGCCAGCGTGATCGCCGCCGTCACGGGCGCGGCGCGGAACCCGCTGTCGCAGGTCTGGACGATCTGACCGTCGACGACGGACTCCGTGCAGGTCCCCCACGCCGCCGGGGCGAGGTTCAGCCCGATGAGCGCGACGATCGTGCCCGTGACCACCGGCGGCATGACGACGTCGATCCACCGCGCGCCCGCGAAGTGCACCAGCACGCCGACCCCTGCCAGCACCAACCCCGTGGCGAGGATGCCGCCGACGGCGACCGACTCCCCGTGCGACGCCGTCGCCGCGATGATCGGCGCGATGAACGCGAAGCTGGACCCGAGGTAGCTGGGCAGCCGGTTGCGCGTGATCAGCAGGAACAGCGCCGTGCCGATCGCCGAGAAGAACAGCGTCGTGGCGGGCGAGAAGCCGGTGAGCAGCGGCACCAGGAACGTCGAGCCGAACATGGCCACGACGTGCTGCATGCCGATGCCGACCGTGCGCGGCCAGCTCAGCCGCTCCTCGGGCGCGACGACGTCGCCCGGTCCGATGCGGGTGCCGTCTCCGTGCAGGGTCCAGCCGAGGCTCATGGTGCTCCGTCCGTCGGGCCCGGGATGACGGGCCGTGCTCGCCGTCGCCGCTCGCCCGTGAACGTCCGACGCAGATTGCCGCCGCACAGCGTAGCGGCACGCCCCCTCCGGGCCGACACCTCGGCCGGGGCTGCCGGGCCGAAACCTCGGCCAGGGCCGTGAGGTCGGCAGGCCCTCGTCATGGTTCTCTCACGGACCGACTCGCTCACGCCCCTGCCCGGTTCAGGTCAGGCGGTCGACTACCTGCAGCCGGTGGCCGATGAGGGCGAGGTTCTGGATGGTGGCGAGGCTGCACTGGGCGGCGTCGTTGGTGGACAGGGTCCTGGCCTCGTCGACGGGCGCGAGGACGGCGGGCGGGTCGATGCGGACCGGGTGGAACGCCTCCTCCCCCATGAACTCGCCGCCGTCGTAGTAGGCGCGCCAGGCGCGGTCCGCCAGCCCGTCGTCGCCGAGCCGGTGCGCGGCGTAGGCCGCGAGCCGGGAGTGCGCCTGCTCCAGGTTCGTGCCCGTCAGCGCCGTGCCGACCTCGGCCTCCTGCTCGGCGGGGGTGGCGAGGTAGAGGCGGCAGTACTGCAGCCAGGCCTCACGGAAGCCCGGCGCCTCGACCAGCCCGGCGTCGACCAGCGACACGAGCTCGGAGCAGATCTCGACCAGGCCGAAGACGGCGGACAGGTGCGAGACGACGACGCGGTCGCGGGTGGTGTCGAAGCGCCCGGTGTCGAGGTCGTACAGCGCCTCCCCAGTGAGGAAGCCGCGCGGCAGGGCGCCGATGTCGGTCATGGTGCCGACCAACCGGTCGCGGGAGTGCTCGTTGCCGGTGATCTCCCAGTCCGCGAGCCAGGTCGCGGCCAGCGCGCTCCAGTCGGTGCCCAGCCCGACGGCGAGGGCGTCGCGGCGCGGGCGGTAGGTGGCGGCGTCGGGCCGCACCTTGCGCGTGGGGTCGAGCCCCAGGAAGTTCCGGTCGGAGTCGCGCAGCTCCAGCATGAGGTCGCGCGTGTGCTCGTCGCCGGTGAGGAAGTAGTGCGGCCGCCGGTACGCGGGCGTCGAGATGCGCACCTGCTTGGCGCTGCACCCCCAGTGCTGCACGTTGTGCCGGCTGCCGAGGCCCTGCCACGGGCCGGCGTGGTAGACGTCCACGTCGCCCGTGTGGCGGGTCATGCGCTCCGCGAGCCGGAACACGTCCGCCCGGCCGGTGCGCAGGAACGACGTCCACAGCCACAGGTCCGGCGACAGCTCCGAGTTGTCCCACGCGTACCCGCCGACGTCGTAGCGCCAGGTGTGCCGGTCGGGGTCGTAGGCGTGCATCACGTCGCCGTGGTTCCAGAAGCCGTACCACGACCGCTGGTCCACCTGGCCGACGTAGAAGTCGAGCAGGGTCTCGAGGCGGTCCTCGAGCCCGGCCCGCTCCGGCGTGCCACGGTCCACGAGGTCCCAGTCGCCCAGGACGCCGGTGCCGTGCAGCGCCTCGGGCGTCGGGACGAGCTGCGGGCGGACGGCGGTTCCCGCGGCGAGCCGGGCGAGCGTCCCGGCGTCCGGGGTGCCGGGGCAGGCGGTGACGGTCAGCTCGTGGGTGCGGCCGATGCCGTGCGCGCTGCCGAACCCGGGCTCGTAGTCCTCGTACGTGATCTCGAGGGCGTCGAGCTGGTCGTCGTACGTGTCCTGCCCGAGGCCGTCGTGGTAGAAGCGCAGGTCCATGGGCGCCGCGTCGGGCGACCAGAGCCACGTCGTCAGCGTGCCGACGTCGGACGACGCCCCCTCGACGTCGATCCCGGTGGGGTGCGACTGCCAGAAGCCGGTGAGCCCGACGGCGAGCCCGCCGCCGGTGTCGCCGAGGTAGCCGAGCCCCTCGGACCGCGTGCCCTGGGCGACGTCGATCCACGGGCGGTCCGGCGCGGTGCGCTTGTGCACCGTGAAGCCGTGCGCGGTGGGCTGGCGCAGCGACCAGTCCGACCAGGTGGGCACCCACCGCAGCCGGTCGGAGACGCGCGTGTCCCACGTGTCCAGGGGCGGGGCGGGCCGGCCCGCGACCTGGGCGGCGCGGACGTCGGCGCCCGGGTCGCGGCGCAGCCCCGTCACCCCCTGGACGGCCTCGCTCAGGACACCGCCGTCCGCGCCGGCGAGGCGCACGTGCCGGTCGTACGGGGCGGCGCGCAGCGGGACGTCGAACCGCAGGCCGAGCGACGACAGGAAGTCGCGCTCGGGGTCGCCGTCCCAGACGAACGAGTGCACCACACGGAACGTCGGCGCCCCGGCCGCGAGCACGAGCCGCACGGTGAACGGCAGCCAGCCGGGCGCGCCGTCGTCGTGGGACGACGCCACGTCGCGGTGCAGGCCGGTGATCCGCACGACGGCGCGCACCGGCCCGGCCTGCTCGACGACGACGTCGTCCACCACCCCGACGGCGTCGCGGCGGGCGCGGTGGTCGGGCTCCGGGTGGTCCTGCCGGCTGGAGACGAAGCGGCCCGCGCGGGCGACCTCGACCCGCTCGTGCGCCGCGCCGACCTGCACGGAGCGCACCACGTCCGGCCCGGAGCGTCCGACCACGACGACGCACGCGCCGGTGTCGACGACCACCTCGTCGGCGCGCTCGGCGACCGTGGCCCGAGGGCCGGCGTCGGCGTCCTCCGTCGCGCCACCGGTCACCCGGTACGACGCGCTCGCCGGCGCCGTCGCGCCCAGCGCCACGCCCGCCCACTTGACACTGCCGTCGGGCCAGGTCGCCAGCGGCCAGGTCTGCGCCGCCGCGGGGGCGCCGTCGGCGTCCACGACGGCGAGGGTGCCGGCGTCGCGCACCGCGCCCGGGCGCAGCGGGACACCGCAGGTGACGCCGCCCAGGGTCAGGTCGGGCGCGACGTCGTCGAGCCAGCGCAGGGGGACGTCGACGCCGTCCCGGGGACGGCCGTCGGCAGGGCTGTCCTCGTCGGTGCGGGTACCGGTCGGGAGCGTGGTGGTGGTCATGACAGCGGGGTCACCTCGAGGTCGCGGTAGTGGGCGACGAGCGGGGACATCTGCCGGAACCCGATCCGGCCGGCGCCCAGGGGCTCCTCGTCGTGGAACGTGAACAGGGTCAGGTCGTCGATCGCGAACGTGACGTCGCCGCCGCGCTTGGTGACGCGCACGCGGTAGTGGCCGTCGGCGTCCTCGGGCCCGGGCAGCGGGTCGGCGCCCTGCGCCACCAGCCGGAAACCCGGGCTCTTGCGCAGGTTGCACGTGCGGAACCGCTTCTCGGTCGGCCACTTGCGGCGCAGGTACGACACGTGCAGCGTCGACACGTCGCCCGAGTGGTACTGCGGGTAGTACCCCGTGCGCTCGGCCAGCGACGGGTCGAAGAGGTCGCGCCCCTCGGTCCCGGTGGCGGCGAAGAACAGCATCGCGAGGCCGTCGCCCGCGAGGGGGCGGAAGTCCCAGGAGATCTCCACGTCCGCGGCGAAGACCTCGGGGCACCAGTACGTGAAGTGCGCGTGGTCGCCGCGACCGTCGGCGACGAGCGCGGCCTCGTCGGCGGTGCTGCGCAGCACGAGGCCGCCGTCCCGGTGCTCGGCGCCCACGGGACCCTCGGCGACCCAGCCGGCGAGGTCGCCGGGCCCGGCGAGCGGGTTGCGGTAGCGGCCCGTCACGGCTGCACCACCCACGCCCCGAGCGGCTCCGCGCCGTCGTGCGCGCCGTCGATCGACGCCAGCGCCTCCGCGACGTAGGCCGCGACCGCGCGGGCGCCCGCCGTCGTGAAGTGGGTGTTGTCCTTGCCGAGCGCGTCGTCGACGGGCAGGCCCGCCTTCGCCGCCGCGCCGTGCGGGAACAGCGCGGCCGACGCTTCCTCGCCCAGCCACCGGTACAGCCAGCGCGTGAGCACGGTGAGGTCGATGACCGGGACGTCGAGCTCGTCGCCGAGCGCCCGCACCGCCGCGGGGTACGGGCCGTGCGACCAGCGCAGCGCGCCGTCGTCGCCGAAGAGCCGCCGCTCCACGCTGGTGGCCAGCACCGGGCGGGCGCCGGCGGCCCGCGCCTCGGCCACGAAGTCGGCGAGCCGGCGCCGGTACCCGCCGTCGGCGGCGAGCTCCTCGGGCTCCTTCTGGTCGTTGTGGCCGAACTGGATCACGACGGTGTCGCCGGGCCGCAGCTGGGCGACCAGGGCGTCCCAGCGCCCCTCGGCGCGGAAGGACGCCGTGGTCGCCCCGCCGATCGCGTGGTTGCGCACCTCCGCGTCGACGAGGGCGGCGAGCTCGTCGCCCCAGCCGAGCAGCGGGATCGTGTCGTGGCCGGAGGTGCGGCCGTCGTCGGTGGGGGCGACGGTCGAGTCGCCCGCGAGATGGATGGTCATCAGCCCTTCACGCTCCCGATCAGCATGCCCTTGGCGAAGTGCTTCTGCAGGAACGGGTAGGCCAGGAGCACGGGGATCGTCGCGACGATCACGACGGCGAACTTGATGCCCTGCGCGGGCGGGGGCACGTCGGCGTTGATGTCCTCCGCCGACATCTGCGCGGACGCCGTCACCTGGCGCAGGATCATCTGCAGCGTCCACTTGCTCGTGTCCGACAGGTACAGCAGTGGCGACATGTAGTCGTTCCAGATGCCGACGGCGTAGAACAGCGCGAACGTCGCCAGCACGGGCTTGGACAGCGGCAGCACCACGTGCCGCAGCACCTGCAGCTCGTTCGCGCCGTCGATCGTCGCCGACTCCTGGAGCTCGATCGGCAGCTGCTGGAAGAAGTTCTTGATGATGATGAGGCTGAACGGGTTGATCGCCATCGGCAGGAACAGCGCCCAGTACGTGTCGAGCAGCCCGAGCTGCTTGACGACGAGGAACATCGGGATCATGCCCGCGCTGAACACCATCGCGAAGACGACGAGCATCATGATGGTGCGCCGGCCCGGCAGATCGACCTTCGACAGCGGGTAGGCCATGAGCGCCGTGAGCCCGAGCTGGACCAGCGTGCCGACGAACGTGACGACGACGGTGGTGACGAACGCACGCAGGAAGATGTCCGAGGACAGGATCGACGCGTACGAGTCCGTCGTGATCTCGTGCGGCCACAGGAAGAACGGCCGCGTGGTGATCTCGTACTCGGTGGCCAGCGACCCGGCGAGCACGTACACGAACGGGACGACGGCGAGCAGGCCGACCGCGACCAGCAGCAGGACGTTGACGACGTCGAACGCCCGGCCGGCCCTCGTGTTGAACCGTTGATAGGTCGTCGAGGCCATCAGAAGATCCCTTGCTGGTTGAAGCGCTTCGCGAGCCAGTTGGTGCCGAAGATGAGGATCACGCCCACGATCGCCTTCGACAGCCCGACGGCGGTCGAGTAGCTGTAGGCACCCTGCTCGATGCCGGTGAAGTACACGTAGGTGTCGAAGACGTCAGCCACCGACCGGTTGAGCGCGTTCGACATGAGGTAGATCTGCTCGAACCCGGTGTTGAGGATCTCGCCGGTCTGCAGGATCAGCATGACGACGATGGTCGGCCGGATCGCCGGAAGAGTGATGTGCCAGGTGCGCTGCCAGCGCCCGGCGCCGTCGATGATCGCCGCCTCGTACTGCTCCTGGTCGACGCTCGCGAGCGCGGCCAGGAAGATGATCGTCCCCCAGCCGGTGGACTTCCAGATCGTCTGCAGCAGGATCAGCGGGCGGAACCAGTCCGGGTCGGTGAGGAAGTCCGTGCTGGTGCCGAAGATCCCGTTGAGGGCCGTCCACAGCGGCCCGGTGCCGACGGCGAACAGCAGCCCGGTGAGCGAGACCACGACGGTCCACGACAGGAAGTGCGGGATGTAGACCAGTGTCTGCACCGTGCGCTTGAGGATCGTCAGCCGCAGCTCGTTGAGCAGCAGCGCCAGCACGATCGTCAGCGGGAACGCCACCAGCAGGCCGAGGGCCGCGAGGATCAGGGTGTTCGTCAGCAGCCGCGGGAAGTCCGGGTTGGAGAAGAAGTCGGTGAAATGCTTCAGGCCCACCCACTCGCTGCCCTGGATGCCGAGGAACGGCACGTAGTCCTTGAAGGCGATCTGCGCGCCGTACATCGGCCAGTACTGGAAGAGCAGGAAGTAGACGACGCCCGGGAGCATCATCAGGAACAGCCACTTGTACCGGGCCATCCTGCGGCCGAGCGTGCGCTGACGGCGGGGCGGTGCGGGTGGTGGCGACGGTGCCGCGGGCGCGGCCCGGACGTCGGCGACGGTGGACACGCGGGTCTCCTTCGGTCTCGCGGGGTGCCGGGCGGCCGGCGGTCGGCCGCCCGGCACCCGCCGTGGGGGTCGGTCGAGGCGGTGAGCCGCTACCGGCCCTCGTACTTCGCGTTGACCTCCTCGATGACGGCGTCGCCACCGGACTCGCGCCACCGCTGGATCGCCGCGTCTAGGCCGGCGTCGTCGATCTGCCCCGCGAGGTACTGCACGCGGGCGTCCGCCATGATCAGGCCGAGCTGGGCACCCTGGGTCATGGAGGTCTCGGAGACGATCGGCGCGGCCGGGTTGAACACCGCGGTCTCGAGGCCCTTCGCCTGCAGCTCGAGGCGCTCGTCCGCGAGCTCCTCGTCGTACTTCGTCTCCGGCTTCGCCTTGTACGTCTTGTCACCGGCGACGTTCATGCCGAGCTGCGCCCACGAGCCCGCGACCTGCTCCTGGTACTCGGCCTGGTCCTCCGGGACCACCAGGTAGCCCTCGTCGTCCACGGTGTAGGTGTCGCCCTCGATGCCGTTGGTGATGAGGTTCTGCCCCTCGGCGGTGTTGAGAGTGTCGAGGACCTCGAGGACCTGCTTGAGCTGCTCCTCCGTCTTCACGCCCGACTTGGTGACGGCGAGGAACCCGGAGTAGCCCTCCGTCGGCAGGGTGTACTTGCCGTTCGGGCCCTCGAGCTGGTCGACGAGCGCCACCTTCTGGTCGTACGTCTTCGGGTCCTCGTCCTTGAAGAGCCCGGCGAGCTGCGAGGCTCGCGACTGGACGTCGATGATGATGCCGCCCTTGCCGTTGAGGAACGGCTCGTTCCACGTCGCCGGGTCCATCGTGGCGTAGTCGGGGTTGATGTAGCCGTTCTCGACGATCTCGCGCTCGAACTCGACGGCGTCACGCCACTCCGGGGTGGTGAACGACGGGACGAGCTCCCCGCCGTCGTCCTTCCACACGTTGCCCGCGCCATACCAGGTCTCGATGGAGTCGTAGGGGCTGGAGCTGCCGATGCCGCCGGGCCACTGCGGCACGATGAGGCCGTACGTGTCGTCCTTCCCGTTCCCGTCGGGGTCGTCCTCGGTGAAGGCCCGCGCGACCTCCATGAGGTCGTCCGTCGTCGCGGGCTCCTCCATCCCCAGGTTCTTCAGCCAGTCCTTGCGCACGATCACGCAGGTGCGGATGACGTCGCGCGCCCGGTAGACCCCGTAGACCTTGCCGTTGACGCTGGCGGCCTCCTGGACCTCGGGGTTCTCCGGCACCAGGTTGGGGTAGTCGCCCGAGGCGAGGTACTCGGTGAGGTCCCAGAAGCCGCCCGCCTCCGCCGTGGAGACGAAGCTCTGGTCCTTGCCCTGGATCACCATGACGTCGGGGATGTCGTCGCCGGCGAGCACGACGTTGGTCCTCTCGCCGTACTCGGCGTTCGGCACCCACTGGACATCCATGTCCACCCCGGTGAGCTCGTCGAGCGCGGCGCCGACGGCGTCGTCGTCCTCGGGGGGCGTCGCGGAGAAGTACGGGGACATGAAGGTCAGCGACTCCAGGTCGCCGCCCTCTCCTCCGCCGTCGTCACCGGACCCGCCGCTGCAGGCGGAGAGCACCAGGCTCCCCGTCGCGAGGAGGGCGAGCGGGGCTGCCAGCCGTCGTGTACGCATCATCGTCCTTTCGTGAGTGCGCGTCATCGGTCACTCGTGTCGGTCAGTGGGTCGGTCGGTGGTGGGTCGGTCCGTCCGCGGCGCCGGTGGGCGCCGGGGAGAGGTGGCGGTCGTTCGCCGCGAAGAAGGACAGGCACAGCGCGGTGCACAGGTGCAGCCAGACGCCGACGGAGAGCGTCGGCGCCAGGCCGGGGACGAGGGCCGTGACGACGGCGACCAGGGCCGTCGTGGCCGCGAGGAGCAGCGGCGCGCCCGGGAACCGGACCAGGAAGGCCCAGGCCAGGCGGAGGCAGTCGCGGCGCCGCAGGTCGTAGTGGGCGTCCATGCTCAGCACGAGAAGCAGGTGGACGAGGCAGACGGCGCCCGCGGTCACCAGGGCCGCGACGAGGGCGCCGGTGCCGGGACGGTCGCGCAGGGCGAGGACGCTGGTGGTGAGCAAGGTCAAGGCCACCGCGGAGGGTGCGGCCAGCAGGTTCGCGTGCCAGAAGCTCGTCCGCCACCGTGCGGCGAAGGTACGCACCAGGGGGAACGCCCTGCCGCGGACGCGGTCCCGGGCGCAGGCCGTGGCCGCCGCGGCGGCCGGGGCCCAGCCGAGGACGACGGCTCCGGCGAGCGTCAACGTCAGGACCAGCAGGTTCAGGACGGCGAGGTGCAGCAGCGTGTCGAGCCATCCGTACCAGCGCTCCACGCGGGCCGCCCCGGCCGCGCTCCCGGACCGGACGCCGGACGCCACCGCGGGGCGAGAGGGCTCGACCGTCCTGACACCCATGTCACCGTCCCCATCTCCATCGATGCACGGGAACGGCCACCAGCTCCCCCGCCCGCGATCCTCGGCGGCGAGGTGTCCAGGTAAGCCCTTCCCCGTTGAATGGATTCACCGTAGGGGGCGAACTTCACCCCGTCAACCCCGGACCCGAACCTCGCGGGCGGGGCGGGACAGCACGTCGCACGGCCTGGCCGCCGGGGCCGCCTCCGACCGTCCGCACGGGCCGCTCCGGTGGCGTGCGCGTCTCCCGGGAGGCCGGGCGGGACGCCGGACGCACGTCGACCGCCATGGGCGGGTGGCTGCACCCGACGCCCACGGCGCGACGTCCGGACGCGGACACGTGAGCGGCCGCCGCCGGGGATGCCGGCGACGGCCGCTCACGTGCGATCTCGGGGGCGCTCCCCCTCTGCGCGCCTCGGTCAGAGGTGCGGGGCGACCTCCCGCGCGACCAGGTCGAGGTGGTCGAGGTCCTGCAGGTCCAGGACCTGCAGGTACACGCGCTCCACGCCCTGGTCGCGCAGCGAGCCCAGCAGGTCGACCGCCTCGGGGACCGTGCCCGCGACGCCGTGCTCGCGCAGCTCGGCGGGCTCGCGCCCGATGGCGGCCGCCCGGCGCGCGAACTGTGCCTCGTCCTTGCCGAGCGCCAGCACGAGCGCCACCGACTGCGTGAGCGACTCCGGGGCGCGCCCCGCCGTCTCCAGCGCCTCGTGGATCGTCGCGATCCGCTTGCCGATCGTGTCGAGCTCCGGGAACGCCTGGTTGTACTCCGTCGCGAAGCGCGCGGCCAGCGCCGGCGTCCGCCGGGGGCCGCCGCCGCCCACGATCACGGGCACCTGGGCCTGCACCGGCTTCGGCAGGGCGGGCGCGTCGGTGAGCGTGTAGTGCTCGCCGGCGAAGGAGTACGTCTGGCCCACCGGCGTGCCCCAGAGCCCGGTGAGGATCTCGAGCTGCTCGGTCAGGATCCCGAACCGCTTGGCCGGGAAGGGGATGCCGTACGCCTGGTGCTCCCGCTCGAACCAGCCCGTCCCCAGGCCGATCTCCACGCGGCCGCCGGACATCTGGTCCACCTGGGCCACCTGGATCGCGAGCGGCCCGGGCAGCCGGAACGTCGCCGAGGACACCAGCGTGCCCAGGCGGATCGTGGACGTCTCGCGGGCCAGTCCGGCGAGCGTCGTCCAGGCGTCCGTGGGGCCGGGCAGGCCGTCGCCGCCCATCGAGAGGTAGTGGTCGGAGCGGAAGAAGGCGCTGAAGCCCAGCTCCTCGGTCGCCCTCGCGACCGCGAGCAGGTCGTCGTACGACGCGCCCTGCTGGGGCTCGGTGAAGATCCGCAGGTCAAGGGTCATGGGTTCGCCTCTCGGGAGTGCCGCCCGGTGCGTCGTGGTCCGCGCGCCCGGGGCGGCTGCGATCGTGGGGCCGGCGTCAGCCGAACGCCGGGGAGCTCGTGCGCGAGCGCTTGAGCTCGAAGAAATCGGGGAAGGCCGCCAGCGCGACGGCGCCGTCGAAGATCCGCAGCGCGTCCTCGCCGCGCGGGATCCGCGTGAGCACGGGGCCGAAGAACGCCACGCCGTCCACGTGGATCGTGGGGGTGCCGACGTCGTCGCCCACCGGGCCCATGCCCGCCTCGTGCGACTCGGCGAGGCCGGCGTCGTACGCGTCGGAGGTCGCGGCGTCGGCGAGCGACGCGGGGAGCCCGGCCTCGGCGAGCGCCTCGACGGCGACCGCGTCGTAGTCCTTGCGCCCGCCCGGGTGTATACGCGTGCCGGCCGCCGTGTAGAAGGCGGAGAAGGCCTCCGGTCCGTGGTCGGCCTGCACGGCGGCCGCGACCCGGCCGATGCCGCGCGACGACTCGATCCTGGCGCGGTAGTCGGCGGGGATGTCGCGATCCTTGTTGAGCAGGTAGAGGCTCATCAGCCGGAACGTGAGGCGCACGTCCCGGTGCGCGGCGACCTCCAGCGCCCAGCGCGAGGTGATCCACGCGAACGGGCACAGCGGGTCGACGTAGACGTCGACGGCGGGCCCGGCGGCGGTGGAGGTGGGGGCGGTCTCAGGCACGGTGGCGGTCCCGGAAGTCACGGTCGCCACCCTACCGACCCTTCTCCGGCACCCCTGTGGTGCCGAACATGTGGTTGATCCCGTTCTCGGCAACTCGATCCCGGACCAACCACATGTTCGGCAGCGAGGATCCGCATGCTCGACAGGTGGCGGAGCGGGAGCGATACCCTCGGGCCCGTGGGCAACGTCCTGTGGAAGAGCGTCGCGACCGTCGTCGGTGCCGCGGCGGTCGCCCTCGTCATGCTCTGGGTCGTCCTGCGCGGGCGCGCCTGGGCCTGGATCCCCTTCATCATCGCCTTCGGCATCTTCGTGCGCGAGCTGCGCTACCTGCAGCGTCGGCGGCGCCCGCCGGACGCCCGCTTCGACGAGCCTCGCCGGGAGCGCGGCCCCGACCGCCGGGCGTAGCCCCCACGGACTCCCTGCACGGAACTCCCGCCCAACCCCCCGGGGGGCGCGACGCCGACGCGCCCGGCCTGCGCCGCCCACTCCTTCCTCTGCCCTTGACGCCTCCGGCGCCGCCTCGTACTGTCAATCACGCAAAAACTCGACAGTCAGCCAGCACAAAGCAGTGCATCATCTGCAACTCTCGAATTTGAGCCTGTACCACAAGTCCGGGACATCCCTCCGGGCCGTGTCCAGGCCGACCGACCCACCCCTGACCACGCGCGGCCCACGCACCGCCGCTCGGCCGTCGGCCAGGGCTGGCGACCCCGCACGGGCGGGAGGACGAGGACGTCATGAGAAGACCCTGGAAGCACACGATCGTGGCAGGGGCGACAGCCGCGCTGATCGCACCCCTGGGCGCCGTCGCCGTCGCGGGCGCCGCCGAGTCCGCCGACCTGGCGGCCGACCGCCCCGTCACCGCGTCGTCGACGACGCAGACCTATGCCGCGCACCACGCCACCGACGGCGACACCGGCACCTACTGGGAGGGAGCCGGCGGGCAGTACCCGGCGCACCTGACGGTCGACCTCGGCGCCGAGGCGACCGTCGACCGCGTCGTCGTCGCTCTCCCGCCTCTCTCGGTGTGGGCCCCACGCACCCAGACGTTCAGCGTGCTCGGTCGCAGCGACGGCGAGGCCTCGTTCCGGGTCCTCGAGGCGTCCGCCGAGCATTACTTCGACCCGGCCGACGGCAACACGGTCGACATCCCGCTCGACGCCGAGGTCGACGAGGTCCGCCTCGCCTTCACCGCCAACACCGGCGCCGGCAGCGGCCAGGTCGCCGAGCTGCAGGTCTGGGGAACGCCGACCGATGACCCCGACCCGACGGACCCGCCGACCGACCCGAGCGGGCCGAACCGCGCGGCGGACCGACCGGTGTCGGCCTCGTCGACGCAGTGGACCTATGCCGCCGCGAACGCCGTCGACGACGACGTCACCACCTACTGGGAAGGCGCGGCCGGCCGCTACCCGTCGACGCTCGACGTGAACCTCGCCGGGCCGACGCAGCTCAGCACGGTGCGCGTGCGCCTCGACCCCTCCGACGCGTGGGGGCCGCGCACACAGACCTTCTCCGTGTGGGGGCGCACCGGGACGGAGGAGTGGCACGAGCTCTCCGCGTCCGCCGGTCATGCCTTCGCGCCCGCTGACGGCAACGTCGTCGACGTCCCCGTCAGCGGGACCGCGACGGACGTGCGGGTACGGTTCACCGGCAACACCGGGGCGGGCAACGGACAGGTCGCCGAGCTCGAGGTCTACGGAGCACCGGAACCGAACCCCGACCTCACCGTCACCGCGATTGCGACGTCCCCCGCGCAGCCCACGGCGACGATCCCCGTGACCCTCACCGCGACCGTCGAGAACGTCGGAGACCTCGCCTCGACGCCGACCACCGTCGAGGCCGCCGTCGACGGGAGCACCGCCGGCTCGGCGGACGTCGGCGCGCTGGAGCCCGGCGCGAGCGGCCAGGTGGAAATCGCCACCGGGACGCACCGCGCCGGGGAGCACACGGTGGGCGCGGTCGTCGACCCCCAGGACGCCGTCGCCGAGCTCGACGAGACGAACAACGCGCGCACCCGGTCCGAGAAGCTCACCGTCGGCGAGGCCCCGGGACCGGACCTCGAGGTCGTCGCGGTGTCCTCGACCCCGTCGTCCCCTGCCCCCGGCGACGACGTGACCTTCGGCGTCCAGGTGCGCAACCGCGGGGACGAACCGGTCACCGCGGGTTCGGTGACGCGCGTCGTCGCGGGCGAGATCACCCTCGACGCCACGACTCCGGCGATCGGTCCCGGCGAGACGGTCACGGTCACGCCGGACGGGACGTGGACCGCGACGGACGGCGGGGCCACCGTCACCGCGACGGCCGACGCGACCGACGTCGTCGACGAGACCGACGAGGACAACAACACCGGCACGCTCAGCGTGACCGTGGGGCGCGGCGCTCCCGTGCCCTACACGACGTACGAGGCCGAGGACGGGCGGTACGAGGGCGAGCTGCTGCAGACGGACCCGCTGCGCACGTTCGGGCACACCAACTTCGCCACCGAGTCCTCCGGCCGCGAGTCGGTGCGGCTCACGAGCACCGGCGAGCACGTCGCGCTCACCTCCACCGTGCCGACGAACTCGATCGTCGTGCGCAGCTCGATCCCGGACGCCCCCGGGGGCGGGGGCCAGGAGAAGACGATCAGCCTCTACGCGGACGGCGAGTTCGTGCAGAAGCTGACCCTGTCCTCGCAGCACTCGTGGCTGTACGGGACGACGGACGCCCCCGAGGGGCTCACGAACACCCCCGGGGGCGACGCGCGCCGGCTCTTCGACGAGTCGCACGCGCTGCTCGACCGGGACTTCCCCGCCGGGACGGAGTTCCGTCTCCAGCGCGACGCCGACGACGACGCGGAGTTCTACGTCATCGACCTCGTCGAGCTCGAGCAGGTCGCACCCCCGTCACAGAAGCCCGCGCAGTGCACCTCCATCACGGAGTACGGCGCCGTGCCGGACGACGGCGCCGAGGACACCGACGCCATCCAGGCCGCGGTCACCGCCGACCAGCAGGGCGACATCGACTGCGTGTGGATCCCTGCCGGCCGGTGGCGCCAGGAACGCAAGATCCTCACCGAGGACCCCGACCGCACCGGGTACAACCAGGTCGGCATCCGCGACGTGACCATCCGTGGGGCCGGCATGTGGCACTCGCAGCTCTACAGCCTGATCGAGCCGCAGGACGCCGACGGCATCAACCACCCGCACGAGGGCAACTTCGGGTTCGACATCGACGACGACGTCCAGATCTCCGACATCGCGATCTTCGGCTCGGGCCGCATCCGCGGTGGCGACGGCGGCGCGGAGGGCGGCGTCGGGCTCAACGGACGGTTCGGCAAGGACACGAAGATCTCGAACGTGTGGATCGAGCACGCGAACGTCGGCGTATGGGTCGGTCGCGACTACTCGAACAAGCCGGAGCTGTGGAACCCCGCCGACGGGCTCCGGTTCTCCGGCATGCGGATCCGCAACACCTACGCGGACGGCATCAACTTCTCCAACGGCACGCGCAACTCGTCTGTGGTGGGCTCGGCCCTGCGCAACACCGGCGACGACGCCCTGGCCGTGTGGGCGAACCCGTACGTGAAGGACACGTCCGTGGACATCGCGCACGACAACACGTTCCGCAACAACACCGTGCAGCTCCCGTGGCGCGCCAACGGCATCGCCATCTACGGCGGCCGCGACAACTCGATCGAGAACAATCTCGTGTACGACACCATGAACTACCCCGGCATCATGCTGGCGACCGACCACAGCCCGCTCCCGTTCTCCGGGACCACGCTCGTCGCGAACAACGGGCTGTACCGCACGGGTGGGGCGTTCTGGAACGAGGACCAGGAGTTCGGCGCCATCACGCTGTTCCCGCAGACGCACGACATCGTCGGGGTCACGATCCGCGACACCGAGATCGTCGACTCGACCTACGACGGCATCCAGTTCAAGAACGGCGGCGGCGCCATGCCCGACGTCCGGATCACGGACGTGCGGATCGCGGACTCCACCAACGGCTCCGGGATCCTCGCGATGGGCGGGGCGCGCGGCAACGCGATCCTGGAGAACGTCACCGTGACCGGGTCCGCCGAGGGCGACGTCGTGACGGAACCCGGCTCGACCTTCGAGATCACCGGGACGTGACGACCGGCGGTCGGGCGCCGGCCCGGCCGTCCTCGTCCCGGGGCCGGCGCCGCCGTCGCGGCGCCGGCCCCGCTGCCCGCGAGACAGCGGCGGCCCGCAGGGTAGGCCCGCGACACGACTCCCGGCCGTCCCGGAGTAGCCTCCTGCACATGACCGCCGTCCGGACGCACACCCACGCCCAGGCCGTCGTCGCCGCGATCGACCTCTTCTCGCGACAGGGCTACGAGCAGACCACCGTCGAGGAGATCGCCGACGCCGCGCAGGTGAGCCGCGCGACGTTCTTCCGCCGGTTCCGGTCCAAGGAGGACGTCGTCTTCGCGGACCACGAGATCCTCCTCGAGGAGGTGGTGGTCATGCTCGCCGAGACCCGTCCCGAGGCGCGCGGGGGCAGCGAGCAGGGGAACGGCACCGAGCGTTCGTGGAACCCGTCCGTCGACCCGTACCTCGAGGTCTGCCGCGCCGCGCGCCTCGTGTTCGACCACCACGTGGGCCAGCGGGAGACGTCGCTCGCACGCCACCGGCTGCTGCAGCAGGTGCCCGCGCTGCGGGACCGCGAGCTCGTGACCACGCACCGCTACGAGCGGGCCTTCACGGCCTACCTGCGGGACACGCTGCCGCCGGACCGGTCGATGACGACGACGTCGATCGCGTTCGCCGCCTCCGTCGTCGCCGTGCACAACGCGATCCTGCGCCGGTGGCTGCGCAACCCGCTGCTGGACCTGCGGCCCGAGCTCGAGGAGGCGTTCGCCGACCTGCGCCGGGGCGCGATGCGGGACACCAGCGACGCGGCCGACGCTCCCGACACGGCCGGCGGCGCGCCGGCGTCCGCTGCCCCCGGTGCGCCGCCCGCCGGCACGGCCGGCGGGGCGGGTGTCCCGGCGGACGAGCCGGCGTCGACCCCCCGCGTGACCGGCACGGACGGACGCCGCGTCGTCGTCACCGTGCTGGAGCCGGGCGCCGGGCCCGACGACGTCGCCCGTGCCGTGCGGGACGCCCTCGCCTAAGAGGTCGGGGAGGGAATGCGGCTGTGGCATCCTGCGTTGTGCAGGACGCCGCCGGGACCTCCGGCGGCCACAGACACGCAACGTACGTGCTCCGGGGTCGGTGAGATTCCGAGCCGGCGGTGACAGCCCGCGACCCGCGCCTCCTCCGCGAGGCCGGTTGACCTGGTGGAACTCCAGGGCCGACGGTCAGAGTCCGGATGGGAGGAAGCACGTGCGGCACGCGCCCGGCGACGGGTGGGTGCCGCCGGGCGCCGTGTCGCCGGCGAGGGCCCCGCGCTCCCGGCGGACGGCCGCCCCTCACCCCGGCAGCCGCTCGACGGACCGGGAGAGTGAACGATGGACGCGATCGACGCGTTCTTCCACGCCACGCTGACCATCGGCGACCAGTCGCTGCTGTGGCGCGAGATCGTCGGCAACGGCTTCGGCCTGGCCTCCGCGCTGGGCGGGATGCGCCGCAAGGTGTGGGCCTGGCCCGTCGGCATCGCCGGCAACCTCGTGCTGTTCACCGTCTTCATGGGCTCGTGGTTCGGAGACACGGGCCGCGCCGACATGCTCGGCCAGGCGGGCCGCCAGGTGATGTTCCTCGTCGTGTCCGTGTACGGATGGGTGCAGTGGCGTCGTACACGACGCGCCGACCTGGAGGTGCGCGCCGACGGCAAGGTACCGGCGTCGGGCGGGGCGGCCGTGCACCCGCAGTGGGCGACGTGGCCGCAGCGACTCGGCATCGTGGTGGTGATGGTCGGCGGCACCCTCCTCCTCACCCCGCTGTTCCGCGCCCTCGGCTCGTACGAGCCGGTCTGGTCGGACGCCTGGATCTTCATGGGATCGCTGGTCGCCACGTACGGCATGGCGAAGGGGTGGGTCGAGTTCTGGCTCGTGTGGGTCGCGGTCGACGTCGTCGGTGTCCCGCTGCTCTGGTCGGCCGACTACTTCGCCACGGCCCTGATGTACGTCTTCTACGGCGCCTTCACCCTGGTCGGCTTCTTCGTGTGGTGGCGCATCCACCGCCGCGAGCAGGACCGCACCGAGGTTCCCACGGCGACGTGACGCCATCAGCGCGGCAGTCCGGGATCCGATCGGCAGTCGGAACTGCCGCGCCGATCCGGACATGCCGACGCGATCGTCACTCGTGCGCTCGACCCTCGGCGATGATCGGACCATGATCATCGCCGAGGACCTGCTGCTGCTCGCCTACGACGACGACTCCGGCAGGCCCCAGGTCGGCGCCGACGAGCTGGACTACCGCCTCGCCGGGGCGCTGCTGATCGAGCTCGCGCTGGACGGCCGCGTGGACGTCGCCGGCCCCGGCGACGTCACGGTCGACGGGGGCCCGGCGCGCGCGGGACGCGTCGTCGTGCGCGACCCGTCCCCGGCCGACCACCCGGCGCTGGACCGCGCGCTCGCCGTCGTCGCCGAGAGACCGAGACGGCCGAAGGAGCTCGTGCGCCCGCTGAGCAAGGGCCTGCGCGACGCCCTCCTGACCGGGCTCGCCGAGCGCGGCGTGCTGCGCCGCGAGGAGGGCCGGGTCCTCGGGATCTTCCCGCGGACGTCGTGGCCGGCGCGGGACTCCACGCACGAGGAGCTGCTGCGCGCGGCGTGCCGCGCCGCCCTGCTCGACCACGCGGCACCGGACGCCCGCACCGGCGCGCTCATCGCCGTCGCCCACGGGTCTGGGGTGGTGCGCGGACTGGTGCCGCGCGAGCATCGCAGGGCCGCCGAGACGCGGGCGAAGGAGCTGTCGACGCAGAGCTGGGCGAGCGGTGCGGTGAAGAAGGCCGTCGACGAGATGCTCGTCGCCGTCATGGTGCCGGTGATGGTCGCCGCGACGGCCGCGACCGTCACGACGACCTGACGCCCCGAGGCCAGTACCCCCGCTGCGCCTCAGGCGAACGCGGAGACCCCGGTGATGTCGCGGCCCACGATCAGGGCCTGCATGGACTCGGTGCCCTCGTAGGTGTGGAGGGCCTCGATGTCCGCGAAGTGCCGCGCGACGCGGTTGCCGAGCAGGATGCCGTTGCCGCCGAGCATGTCGCGGGCGACCGACGCGACCTCGCGGGCCTGCCGCGTGGTCGTGTACTTGGCGAGCGACGCCTGCTCGCCGGTGAGCGTGCCGGCGTCGGCGAGTCGCGTGACCTGCGCGACCAGCAGCTGCATCTGCGTGATCAGCGACAGCATGCGGGTGAGCCGCTCCTGCACCATCTGGTTGGCGGCCAGCGGCCTGCCGAACTGGATGCGCTGCGTCGCGTAGGCGGCCGCGGCCTCGTAGCAGGCGATCGCGTGCCCGACGGCGGACCACGCGACGGCCAGGCGGGTCGCGAACAGCACGGCCGCGGTGGCCTTGAAGGACGTGGCGCCGGGCAGCGCGGCGTCGGCGGGCACGAAGACGTCGTCGAGCACGATGTGCGCCTGCCAGATGGCGCGCAGCGACACCTTGCCCTCGATCGTCGTGGCGGAGTAGCCGGGGGCGTCCTGCGGGACCAGGAAGCCGTGCACCTGGCCGTCGCCGTCGTCGCCCACGAGGCGGGCCCAGACGACGGTGACGTCGCCGCAGGAGCCGAAGCCGATCCACTTCTTCTCGCCGCTGATCACGTAGCCTTCGACGCCGTCGCGGGTCTCGCGGCGGGCCGCCGTCTCGAGCGACACGGAGTCCGAGCCGTGGGTGGGCTCGGTGAGCGCGAACGCGCCGAGGATCTCCCCGCGCGCCATCGGCTCGGCGTACCGCTCGACCTGCTCGGGCGAGCCGTGCATGACGATCGAGCGCAGCGCGAGCCCGCCCTGGACGCCGCAGATCGTGGCGACGGAGCCGTCGCCGCGGGACATCTCCATGCTGGCCAGGCCCTCGGCCATGAAACTGATCCGCGGGCGCCCGGGCACGTCGACGCCGTCGCGCAGGAAGTCGTGCTCGGCGAGCTTCTTCACGAGGTCGAACGGGACCTCGGCGCGCTCCCAGTACGCGTCGATGACGGGGAGCACCTCGTCCTGGACGAACGCGCGGACGGCGAGCTGGTGCTCGCGCGCCTCGGGGGCGACGTCGGCGAACGCGCCGACGTAGTCGAGGTCCAGCGGCTGCGACACGTCGTAGTCGGGGGCGGTCACGCCGGGCATGACGGGAGCGGTGCGGGGCATCGTCGGCCTCTCTCTGCGCGGGGGTCCGGCGGTCCCGGGCCCGGGTGAGAAGGACGACCGGCGCCGCCAGGCTGGTGACTGCGACGCCGGTCTGCACCCATGGTGGCCCGCGACCGCGTCTCACGTCAACCGATACTCGGTCTCACCTTCGAGGTCGAGGTGCGGGCTCGAGGTCGAGGTGCGGGACCTCGACCTCGAGCCCTCACCTCGACCTCGCGCCCTGGCCCCGGCACGATGAGGCGATGGCGACGACGAGCGCGGGGCTGCTCCTGTACCGGGTCACGCCCGACGACCGGCTCGAGGTGCTGCTCGGGCACATGGGCGGCCCGTTCTGGGCGCGCAAGCACGCCGGCGCGTGGACGGTCCTCAAGGGCGAGCTCGAGCCGGGCGAGGAGCCGCACGACGGCGCGGTGCGCGAGGCCGTCGAGGAGCTGGGACGGCCGGTCCCCGCGGCCTCGACCCCGGACCTCGACCTCGGCGAGGTGCGCCAGCGCGCCGGCAAGAGAGTCCTGGCCTGGGCGCGCCGGTGGCCCGCCCCGGTGCCGGACCTCACCGCGATCCACGGGAACACGGTGGAGATCGAGTGGCCCCCGCGGTCGGGCCGGCGCGTCGAGGTCCCCGAGATCGACCGCGTCGCCTGGTTCTCCCCCGACGACGCGCGGGAGGTCGTCGTCAGCGCGCAGGCCGCGTTCGTCGACCGGCTCCAGGAGTCGCTCGCGGCGTCGTGAGCGAGCGCACCGGCACGAAGGGGCGTTCGCGCACCGGGGACGGCTCGCGGCCCGGAAAGGTTGTCAGCCGGTGAGGGTCAGCCAGAGCAGCACGACGTTCAGCGCGACGATCACCGCCGCCACGGCCCACGCCACGACCTGCGTGGCGACGCCGTTGCGGTACCGGCCGAGCAGCCCCGCCTCCCGGGTCAGGCGCACGAGCGGGACCATCGCGAACGGGATGCCGAAGCTGAGCACCACCTGGCTGACCACCAGCAGCCAGGTCGGCGAGATCCCCGTCGCCAGCAGCACGATCGCCGGCACCAGCGTGACGAGGCGCCGGGTGAGCAGGGAGACGCGCACCCGCAGCAGCCCGGACATGATCTCGGCCCCGGCGTACGCGCCGACGGACGACGACGCCAGCCCGGAGGCCAGCAGCCCGATCCCGAAGAGGACCGCGACGGCAGGGCCGAGCGACGACGCGATGGCGGCGTGGGCGCCCTCGATCGTGTCGGTGCCGGTCCGCCCGGGCAGGTTGGCGGCGGCGAGGAGCAGCATCGCGATGTTCACGCCGCCGGCGACGACCAGGGCCGCGACGACGTCCCACCGGGTCGCGGCCAGGAGGCGCCGCACGGTCGCCGCGGGCGCCTCGACCGTGGCGAGCGCCGCGTCGTCCCGGGCGGAGGTGAGTCGACGGAGCTCGCGCACGCGGGCGTCGTGGCGCACCCGGTCTCGCGCCAGGGACGAGTGCAGGTAGATCGCGTGCGGCATCACGGTGGCGCCGAGCATCGAGGCGGCCAGCAGCACCGACTCGGGGCCCGCGAGGCGCGGGACGAGCCCGCCCAGGACCGCGCCCAGGTCGGGCGGGGAGAAGAAGAGCCCCGCGCAGAAGCCCACGGTCAGCACGACGAGCATCGAGGTCACGACGCTCTCGAAGACCCGCTGCCCGCGACGCTGCTGCACGGACAGCACGACCATCGACACGACGCCGGTGATGACGCCGCCGAGCGCGAGCGGCACACCGAACAGCAGGTGCAGCGCGATGGCGCCGCCGATCACCTCGGCGACGTCGGTCGCCATCGCGACCAGCTCGGCCTGCACCCAGTACGCGATCCGGCCTCGGCGGGACAGCCGCTCGCCGAGCAGCTCCGGCAGGGAGCGCCCGGTGACGACGCCGAGCTTGGCGGACAGGTACTGCACCAGCACCGCCATCGCGTTCGCGGCGACCAGGACCCACACGAGCAGGTACCCGAACCGTGCTCCCGCCGTGAGGTTGGCGGCGACGTTGCCGGGGTCGACGTATGCGATGGCGGCCACGAAGGCGGGGCCGAGCAGGGTCACGAGGCGGGCCGCGCCGGGCCTCCGGCGGCCTGCCTGCCGTCCGGGCCGCCCGCTCGTGGCGGCCCCGCCCCTGCCGAGAGCCCGCATCGCGTCGCTCACCGTGCTCCGATCGTCCACGTTCGCTCCGTCCGAGTTTCGTCTACCCGAAATCATAGACGCGGCCTCCCACATTCTCCGGGATGGTGCGACCGGCCACGAGGGGCGGCCCCGGGAACGCTCGGGAAGATCTGGGAACATGGCCCGCGTGCCGCACCCCGTGAGCTCGCCCGCGCCGCCACCCGCACGCCGTCCCGCGGCGCTGCCGCGGCTGCTGCGCTCGCCCTGGCTGCTGGCGGCCGGGTTCGTCGCGGTGCACACGTGGGTGGTGCTCGCGGCGATCGCCTGGGCGTACACGGTCTACGGCGACGTCACGCTGTACGAGTGGTGGGCGCGGCACGGCCTGACGGCCGGCGAGTGGCCCGTGCTGGATTACGACTGGGTCTACCCCGCCGGCGCCCTGGTCCCCGTGGTCCTCCCCGCGCTCGTCACCGGCGGCCTGCTCGGGTACAAGATCGCCTGGACGGCGATGATCGTCCTCCTCGACGCCGTGGCGACGGTCGTGCTGGTGCGGTGCACGCGGCACGGCGTGCTCGGCGCCTGGTGGTGGCTGGTGTTCCTGCTCGCGCTCGGCCCCATCTTCGTCGGCCGGCTCGACGGCGTGATCGCACCGATGATCCTCGTCGCGCTCGTGCTCGCCGGCCGGCGCCCCGCGCTCGCCACGGCGATCGCCACCGCCGGCGCCTGGATCAAGATCGCCCCGGGCGCCGTCGTCGTGGCGCTGGCCGCGACCCGCGGACGGGTGCGGGACCTGTGGCGCTCGGTCATGGTCCCCGGCGCGGCGGTGAGCGTCGTGGTGGTGGGCCTGGCGATCGCCGGCGGGGCGGGCATGCGGGCGTTCAGCGTCTTCGGCCAGCAGGGCGCGCGCACCCTCCAGGTCGAGTCGGTCGCGGCCACCTGGTTCAGCGTCGCCCGCCTGTGGGACCCGGCCGTGTCCGTCGAGTACAACGACGAGATCTTCACGTACGAGGTGCAGGGCGAGGTCGCGCAGCGGGTCGCGGGCGCCCTCGACTGGCTGCTCCCCCTGGCCGTGCTGGCGCTCGCCGCGCTGACCTGGTGGGCGGCGCGGCGTCGCCCGGACCACACCGCCGACGTCCTCCTCCTCGGGGCGGCGGCGCTGCTCCTCGCGCTCATCGTGTTCAACAAGGTCGGCTCCCCCCAGTTCGTCGCGTGGATCGGGCCGCCGATGGCCGCCGCGATCGCGCTCGCCACACCGGGACACCGCCGCATCTGGGTGCCGCCCGCCGTGGGCGTGGTCCTCACGGCGCTCGCCACCCACCTGGTCTACCCGGTCGCGTACGGGGAGTTCCTGTCGGCCGTGCCGTGGATCGTCGTGGTGGAGGCGCTGCGCAACCTCGCGCTGGTCGTGCTGCTCGGCGGCGCGGCCTGGCGTATGGCCCAGCTCGCCCGCGGCGGGGTGCGTGACAGCCGGGAGCCCCGCGACGAGGCAGGGTCAGCCCTGACCTGAGGCGGCCTGGCGCTCGGCGTACGACCGGAACCAGTCCAAGGCGAACCGGTGGGCGGCGATGCCGTAGTCGAGCGTCGCGCGCTGGGAGGCGGCGACGTCGTCGTACCCCGGCGGCACCTCCTCGGTGTCGAGCTGCGCGTCCAGCGCGGTGAGCCGGTCCAGGTCGGTCTCGATCCGGTGCGTGACGAGCGGCAGCACCCGGGCCCGGTCGGCCGGCTCCAGCAGCCCGAGGAAGAAGAGGCGTGGCAGGGCGGCCGCCTCGGCGTCGGGACCGGTGAGCGGGCCGGTCATCCAGGCGTGGAACTCCCGGCTGCCCGCGTCGGTGACCCGATAGACCGTACGGCCCCGCGCGCCGGCCTCGCCCGCCTCGACGAGGCCCTGGTCCAGGAGCCGGTCCAGGGCGCGCCGGATGCTCCCGGAGCTCGCGCTGTAGAAGAGCATCACGCCCGCCTCGAAGCTCTTGCCGAGGTCGTACTGGCTCTGCGGCGCGATGAGCAGCAGCCCGAGGATGACGTGTCCCATGCCCCGAGCCTAGCCAATCTGTCTCTGAGACAGGTCTAGTAGACATGTCTCAGAGACACAACGAGAGATTCGCCCGCGACGTCACGGTCGCGCAGGCGCGTTCACCGCCGGGTCGCGCGTCGTTCACCCGGCACGCCCCCGGCCGCAACCCGCACTCCCTACGGTCACCGCGACGGCGCGTGACGTGCGCCGTCGGCCGCCGACCGAGGGAGCCCCCGTGCCTCGCACCCCAGCCCGCACCGCCTCACCGACCCGCCGCCGCGCCCGCGGGCCCGCCGCGCTGACCGCCGCCGTCGCGGCCGTCGGCCTCGCGGCGCCGGGCGCGCACGCCTGGAGCCCCGCCGGCGTCGTCGACGACCCGGTCACCGTGGTCGCGGACGACGCGCGGATCTCCCTGGAGCCGCTCGGCTCCTACGCGACCGGCGTCTTCGACGAGTCCGCCGCGGAGATCGTCGCCTACCACGCGCGCTCCGAGCGCCTGTTCTCCGTGAACGCGCGGGCGGCCGAGGTCACCGCGCTCGACGTGTCGGACCCGGGCGCCCCGCGCCGCCTCTTCGCCGTGCAGACCGCGGGGTTGCGCGCCGCCGACGGCTCGCGGATCCCCGCGGGGGCCGTGGCGAACTCGGTCGCGGTGCGCGCGGACGGCCTCGGCGTCGTGGCCGTCGAGTCCGACGTGAAGACCGACGCCGGCTGGCTCGTGCTCTTCGACGCCGCGGGCGACGGGAGCGCGCTGGCCGCCGTGCGCGTCGGGGCCCTGCCGGACATGGTGACCGTCGCGCCCGACGGGCGCACCGCCGTCGTCGCGAACGAGGGCGAGCCCGCCGACGACTTCTCCGTGGACCCGGAGGGGTCCGTCTCGGTCGTCGACCTCCCCCGCCGGCTCACGGGGAAGCACTCCGCGATCACTCAGGAGGACGTGCGCACGGCCGGTTTCCACGCGTTCGAGGGCGACGCGCTGCCGGACGGCGTCCGCGTCACCGGGCCGGACGTCGCGGACGCGTCGGGGTCGTCGGCGTTCCGCGTCTCGCGCAACCTCGAGCCCGAGTACGTCACCGTGCCGAAGGGCTCGCGCACCGCGTACGTGACGCTGCAGGAGGCGAACGCGGTCGCCGTCGTCGACCTGCGCTCCGCCACGGTGACTGACGTGCTGCCCCTGGGCACCAAGGACCACTCGCTCCCGGGCCAGGGCCTCGACCCCTCCGACGAGGACGGCGCCGCCGACGTGCGCGAGCTGCCGGTGCGCGGCCTGTACATGCCGGACGGGGTCGCGTCGTACACGTCCCGCGGCGAGACGTACCTCGTCACGGCGAACGAGGGCGACGCCCGCGAGTGGGGCGACTACGAGGACGCCGCGCGCGTCAAGGACCTCGGCGACGACGGGCTGGCGCCGGTCTGCGACGACTCCCCCGCGGCCGGCCTGCTCGACGACGCCGACCTGGGCCGCCTCGACGTCTCCGTCGAGGACGGGCTGCGGCCCGACGGCTCGTGCTACGGCGAGCTGTACGCCTTCGGCGCCCGGTCCTTCTCCGTCTGGACCACCGACGGCGAGCAGGTCTTCGACTCGGGCGACGACTTCGAGCGGGTCACGGCGGACGCGCTCGGCGACGCGTTCAACACGGACCACTCCGAGACGAGCTTCGAGGGACGCAGCGACAACAAGGGCCCGGAGCCCGAGGCCGTGACGGTCGGGAAGGTGGCCGGCCGCACGTACGCGTTCGTCGGGCTGGAGCGCGCGAGCGGGATCATGGTCTACGACGTCACCGTCCCGGCCGAGTCGTCCTTCGTCACCTACGTGTCGAACCGGGACTACTCCGTGTCCGTCGAGGACGCCGTGGACGACGGCGCGGACCCGGCGTCGACCCTGGCGTCCGCCGGTGACCTGGGGCCGGAGGGCATGGCGTTCGTCCCCGCGGGCGCGTCCCCGACGCACCGCCCGGTGCTCGCCGTCGCGAACGAGGTGTCCGGTACGACGACGCTGTTCGAGGTGGACCGCCTCACCGGGCGCCGCTGACGCGCGAACGGGTGTCGCGGTGCGTCAGGATCCGGCTCCTGACGGACCGCGACGCCCATTCGAAGCTCGGCCTGGCGGTGGCCCTCAAACCTGGATATGTTTTGTCCAGTAAGGAGGTGGCGACGTGCGGATGAACGAGGGCGTCGAGTGGGCGGCGCACGTGTGCGTGCTGCTGCACTGGGCCGAGGAGGGCGGCGACGCCCCGGTGCCGGCCACCCGGCTCGCGGCGGCCTACGACCTGCCCACGGCCTACCTCGTCAAGCAGCTCCAGGCCCTCGGCCGGGCCGGGCTGACGGAGTCGGTGCCGGGCCGGCGCGGCGGGGTGCGTCTCGCACGGCCGGCGGCGCGGATCACCCTGATGGACGTCGTCGCGGCGATCGAGGGCCCCGACGACGCCTTCGCCTGCACGGAGATCCGCCGGCAGGGCATGAACGCCGAGCGCCCCGCGCGCGACTTCGCGCAGCCCTGCGGCGTCGCGCACGCGATGCGCGAGGCCGAGCTCGCCTGGCGGCGCGCCCTGGCCGCCACCTCGATCGCCGACCTGGCGGGCTCCACGCCCGCCGGGCGCGCCGCCGACGCGCGCCGCTTCCTCGCGGCGCCCTGATCCCGGCCACGGCCGCCCCCGACGGCGCACCGTGGTCGATACCTGGATATCCGATATCTGCTTTGAAGGAGACAGCATGACGGTCACCGCCGCACGAGAGCCCCGCACCCCCACCCGGACGGCCAGCCCGGAGACGTTCCGGCTGCTGAGGGCGCTCGACGCCCGGATGAGCGAGTCGCTCGGCGCCGTCCTGTACGACCTCGTCAAGCTGCGCGCGTCCCAGCTCAACGGCTGCGCCTACTGCGTCGACACCCACGCCCGCGACCTCGAGCGGCGCGGCGTGCCGACCCGTACCGTCCACGGCGTCGCGGCCTGGCAGGAGAGCCCGTTCTTCGACGAGGAGCAGCGCGTCGCCCTCGCGTTCACCGAGACGCTCACCGCGGGCGTCGGCCACGTGGACGACCACCTGTGGGAGGAGGCCGGGCGCCTGCTGGGCACGGAGCGCCGCGCCGACCTCGTCGTCGCGGTCGGGGTCATCACCACCTGGAACATGAGCGCCATCACGACCGGGCTGCGCCCCTCCGCGACCTGACGGAGAGCTCCCGCCGAGATCTCCGCCGACATCTCCCCGTGGGCGGCGACAGGAATGGTGGCCGGCGGCCGGACGGCGGGCGACGCCGCCGTCCGGCTCGACCATCGGTGCAGGTCAGCGGCCTAGCCGCGCCGATTCCGGGCCGACACGAGCCCTCAAGATCTCGAACGTGTCACAACTTCCGAGAATGTGAAGAAATGCTGGACACCTTTCGGAGGAGTTGCGATAGTCACTGAGAAGGTCTCTGCCTCTCGATTCGCCGCGCGCGACCGAGGGGCACCGGTCTTCGACGGACAACCAGGGGGGAAGCATGCAGAGTGCAACGTGGGGTGCCGGGGGGCGCCCCCGGGGCAGGCCGCGGTGGACACGTGCCACCTCGCTCGTGGTCGCGATGGGGGTCGCGGGCACGATGGTCGGCCCGACCGGCGCGATGCCCGCCGCCGGTCTCGAGACAACGCAGGTCATACGGTCGCACGGCGCCGTCGCGCACCAGGTCCCCGCGGACCCGCACGTCGATCGGCCCGGCCCGGAGAAGCGTCCGGACGGACGGCCCGCGCCCGGCGAGGGACGCCGCGACCGGTCGGAGCGTCCCGGCGAGCACGCGCCGCGCCCGGGCCCCGAGACCACCGACAAGACCACCGACGAGACCCGGGTCGTGGACGCCGCGTCGCCGGTGCCGGCCGGCGGCGCGTCGCGCATCCGCTCCTCGGGATGGCGCCCGAAGGCCGACGTCTCGCTCTCGCTCGTCGGGCCGGACGGCGGCCCCGTCGGCGGTGCGGTGGCCGTGACCGCGAACGCGGAGGGCCGCGTCACGGGCCACGTCACGGTCCCGGTGCCCGCCGGCGCCGCCGCGGGCGCGTACACCGTGGTCGGCACCGACGAGGACGGCGGTTCCGCGACGGCGCGGATCGACGTGTACGCCCCGTCGCTGGAGGCCACGTCCCCGGTCCCCGCCGCGGGCCGCACCGGGATCGCCTCGGGCGGCTGGAGGGCGGCGTCCGACGTCACGCTGCGGCTGGCCGACCTCGACGGCAACCCCGCCGGAGACCCGACGACCGTGACGACCGACGAGGACGGCGACGTCCCGGCCGGCACCGTCCTCGCCGTCCCCGCCGTGCCGGCGGGAACGACCCTGACGGTCGTCGCCCGCGACGACGCCGGGGCACGGGTCACGGACGAGGTCACGGTGATCGCGGCCAACGACCCGGTGGTCGACGTGTCGTCGCCGGTGCCGGCCGGCGGCGAGATCCCGGTGACGTCCTCGGGATGGCCCGGCGAGACCGACCTCGTGCTGCGGCTGGCGGACGCTGCGGGAGCTGCCGCCGGCGACCCGGTGACCGTGACGACGGACGCGGACGGCACCGTCCCGGCCGGCACCACCGTTCCCGTGCCGGCCGGCACCGTGGCGGGCGTCCACACGCTGACGGCCGCCGACGGCGCCGGCCGCACCGTGTCCGACGAGCTGCGGGTCTACGCGCCGTCCCTGGAGGTCGAGCCGTCGGACGACCCGGACGCGTGCGCCCGGGTCGCGTCGAGCGGCTGGCTCCCGAGGTCCGAGGTCACCCTGCGGGCGACCTCCACCGACGGGGCACGCCAGGGCGCCCCGACCACCGCGACCGCCGACGAGGACGGGACGCTGACCGACGTGTGCGCACCCGTGCCCGACGACGTGCCGCGGGACGACGTCACCGTCGTCGCCGTCGACGACGAGGGCGGGCGCGCCACGACCACACCGGCCGCGGACCCGATGTCGGGCACACCGGCGCGGACGGTCGGGGCCGGGCTCGAGGTGGGCGACGGTGCCCGCTCGGCCGGCACGCCCGTCGCGGTGCTCACGCTCGTGGTCGACGCCGCGACGCTCGTCGCGGCCCGGCTCGCGTCCCTCTTCCCCACCGGATAGCGGACGGCGGCAGCCCGGAGAACGGTCGCCCGCGGCCCGTCGCCGCCGTTCTCCGGGTCCCGCCGCGGGCGGCGGCCGGGACGTCCGGGCCGCCGTTCCGGCGCGCCCCGGACCGCGATCGCGCTGGTGGGACCGCGATCCTCAGTTCGTGATCAAAATGTGACGAACCCCTGGACACGGCCGTCGGGAGTTGCGATAGTTCCCCCAGGGCCCCTTTTCCGGCACTTCGGACTCGGGGCCTTGATCTCTGAAATACCACCAGGGGGGAAGTATGCAGAGGAAAGTACGCAGCCTGAAGCGGTCACAGACCGTTCTGGCAGGTGTCGCGATGGGGGTCGCGGGCACCATGGTCGCCTCGACGGGGGTCGCGTTCGCCGACACCGTCGACGTCGACCCGCAGGGCTCCGCGGGCGTCGAGGCCGACGCCCTCGCCTCGGACCTGCTGGGCACCGCCCTGGCCGGGGCGGACGACTCGGAGAAGGCCGGGGCCGCCGCGAGCGTCTTCGGTTCGAGCCTGCTCGGCAAGGACGTCGCCGGACTCGCGCAGTCGGAGGCGACGTTCCCGTCGAACCCCGGCCCGAACACGGCCGACCTCGACGTCGAGGCGCTCGGCGACAAGAGCATCAGCGTCGACGGTGTCGACGTCCCGCTCGACCAGATCATCGACTTCGGCCAGCTGGGCGCGCTGCAGAGCGAGTCCACGGCGACCGACGAGCTCAACACCGAGGCGATCTCCGGCCTGCTGGGCGCCGACGGCGCCATCACGCTCGACGGCGAGGACGGCGACTTCGGCGCCGCCGAGATCGACCTGCTCTCGCTCTTCGACGAGCTCGAGGTCAACTCGCTGACCGACGGCGTCGTCGACGAGGCGACGCTCCGGCTCGGTGCGGGCGGCGCGCGCGTCGTCACCGAGGACGGCGAGTTCGTCGACCCGGACGGCGTGGGTGGTCCCGGCGAGTACCGCGTCGGCGAGGCGAGCGCCATCGCGCACTCGCCGCTCATCGAGCAGGCCGCCGGCCAGCTCTACGACGCGATCGGCACCTACGAGAAGCAGCTCGTGGGCAAGGTCAACGAGCTGATCGACACCACGGCGATCACCGGCACCCTGCCGGCCGGCGTGGACCTCAGCGAGACGTGGATCGAGTCGGACATCCAGGACAAGGTGTTCGCCGCCGTCCTGGACGAGCCGATCACGACGAAGAACAAGTTCCTCACGATCGACTTCTCGACGGGGACCGCGACGATCCACCTCGACCAGCTGCTCTCGGGCGAGCTGCGTCCGGGCCAGCCGACGGGTCTCAACGCGCAGAACCCGAACACGGAGCTCATCGACGACGAGATCTACCCGATGATCGCCGAGAGGCGCAGAACCCGAACACGGAGCTCATCGACGACGAGATCTACCCGATGATCGCCGAGAGCGTGCACGACGCCATGAACGAGGCGACGCACATCGCGCTCGGTGCGGTCGAGGGCGCGCTCGAGAGCGTCACGATCCACTTCGTCGCGGACGTCACTACGCCGCTGCTCGGCAACGCCACCGCCAAGTGGGACGTCAACCTCATGAGCGGTGACCTCACCAACGTCACCTGCGAGGGCGAGGGCCTCCTCGGTGGTCTGGGCTGCACGACGCTGAAGACCACGGTGAGCACGCTGGGCCCGGTCGTCGAGACGGCGCTCGTCCCGGCGCGCGACTTCGTGCTCGGCGACGGCGGTCAGCAGCTCTTCGACACGCTGATCGGCGACATCAAGACCGGCGCCATCACGGTGCCGGTGCGTCAGGCGCTGGAGCCGTTCATCGAGCAGGTCGCCCAGGTCGTCTCGGTGCAGGTGAACCACCAGGCGACGCAGACGTGCACGGCGGACGACGGTTCGGAGCGGACCAGCGGTCTGCAGGTCTCGGCGCTCAGCGTCGGCCTCGTGCCGGCCTCGGACGCCGGGCGGCTCAACCTCGGCAACGCCGGGGCGAGCATCACCGCCTGCTGATGCGCGACCGTCGCGCCGGGCACCGGCGCGACCCGCACTGACGCGGGCGTGACCGTGCGGCACCACCGCCCGGTCACCCGCACGGAGAACGGCGGTCCGGTACGTCCGGGCCGCCGTTCTCGCGTTGCGCGTCCGCCGTCGTCACGCCCACCATCTCGCCACATATCTCGCCACGTTCGGAGCAAGCATGTCCTCTCGTCGTCTCCTCACGTCGCTGGTCGCCGCCGGGGCCCTCGCGTCGCTGCTCGCCGGGTGCACGGACCAGGGCGACGAGTCCCCGCCCGCCGCGGCCGATCCCTCGGCGCCGGGCGCGGCGCAGGAGTGCGAGGACGGCGAGCCCGTCACGCGGACGCTCGACAACGGCGCGTCGTGGTCGATGTGCTGGTCCGTGGACCCCAAGCTGGGGCTGGTGCTCCGCGACGTCCGGTTCACGCCGACGGGCGCGGACCCGATCCCGATCCTCGCGTCGCTGTCGGTCGCGCAGCTCGAGGTGCCGTACGACGACGGGGGGCGGTCGACCTCGGACATCACGGAGGCCGGGTTCGGCGGCACGAAGATGAAGACCCTCACGGACACGGAGTGCGCCGGCGAACGGCTCGAGACCGCCGTCCCGAACATCGGCGACGGCACGTTCGGCGAGGCGCCGGTGCGCGAGGTGCTCTGCTCGGAGACCGTGGACACCGGCGTCGGCTACCGGTCCAGCGACGGCGGCACCCTGGTGGCGGACCGGAGCAGCGCGTGGCAGCTCTCGTCGATCTCGAAGGTCGGCTGGTACGAGTACATCGCGCAGTACTCCTTCGGCTCCGACGGCAGCATCCGGCCGGCCCTCGGCGCGACGGGCGACATCTCCCCCGTCGACTTCACCGACCCCGAGCACGGGTGGCCCGTCGGCGAGGGCGACGAGGCCCACGCCGCGAGCCACTCGCACAACGTCGTGTGGCGCGCCCACTGGGACCTCGGCGCCGGGGGCGAGCTCGCGGCCGAGCAGTACGACGCCGAGCCCACCGGCGAGATGGGCAGCGAGTCCCCCGTCCTGGAGGGGGCGCTGACCCGGCTGCCGAGGCCGACCACCGCCGAGTGGACCGACCGGCGCTGGTGGCGCGTCCTGGCCCCCGACGTGCTCAACGATGACGGCCACCCCGTCTCGTACGAGATCGACCTGGGGAAGACCGACTCGTTCGAGTTCACGCACGACCACCACGAGCACGGCGACGACGCCGGCTACGACGTCGCGTTCACGAACGCGGACGAGTGCCAGGTCTTCGCCACCCACAACGACGGCCAGTGCGGCAGCGGCGTCCTCGACTACGTCGACCGGGGGAAGGGCGACGACCTGGGCGACGTCGTCTCGTGGGTCGCCGTCGGCTTCCACCACGTGGTGCGCGACGAGGACCAGTCCCCCATGGACACGCACTGGCAGGGGTTCACCCTGCTCCCCCGCGACCTGACGGCGCAGCGCGTCGCGGTCCCGCCCGAGCGCGAGGAGCTCAACGGCGTCCCGTCCAACGAGTGGACCGAGGAGTACGAGGAGCTGCTCGACGACTGAGGCCGTTCCGTACGGTGTGCGCGGGCGACCGAGCCGATGACCGTCCGGCGGCGAGATCACCCGGGGATATGGCGGTGTCGAGGAGATCCGGTCACTAGGGTGTGAAGGTTCGCCGCACGCCGCCACCGGGGTCGCGTGCCGGGCGGGCCGGGAGAGGGAGCAACGTGGAGGGGTTCTTTGCCGCCGTCGGCGGTGCAGGGCTGGCCGTGGGCATCGTGGTGCTGGTCGCCGTCGCGGCGGTCGTCGCGCTGGTCGTCATGCTCGTGATGCGCGCCTGGTACAAGGTCGCGCGAGCCGACGAGGCGCTCGTGATCGTGGGGCGCAAGCGGCGCAGGTCGGACGGGCCGACGGCGAGCTTCTCGGTGATCCGGGGCGGCGGCGCGGTCGTCAACCCGATCACGCAGCGCGCGGAGACGCTGTCGCTGCGGGCGCGCCAGATCATGGTGCAGCCGACCGCGCAGTCGATCCAGGGCGTCACCGTGGACGTCACCGGGGTGGCGCTCGTGAAGGTCGGCTCGGACGACCAGTCGATCGCCCGGGCGGCCGAGCGTTTCGTGTCGCAGGACAACGCGATCGAGGTGTTCACCACCGAGCAGCTCGAGGGCGCCCTGCGCGGCGTCGTCGCGACCCTGTCGGTCGAGCAGCTCATGCGCGACCGGCAGGAGCTGTCCGACCAGATCGCGACGCTCATCAAGAGCGACCTGGCGGAGCAGGGCCTCGTGCTCGACAGCTTCCAGATCCAGGGCATCACCGACGCGAACGGCTACGTGCACGCGCTGGGCGCCGAGGAGGTCTCGAAGGTCAAGCGTCAGGCGGAGATCGCCCGCATCGACGCCGAGCGGCAGATCAAGGCGCGCGAGATCTCGACCAGCGAGGAGACGCTGATCGAGCAGACGCAGTACGACAAGAACCAGGCGGCGGCCGCGTCCGACGTCGGCGAGGCGCGCGCCGAGGCCGAGCAGGCGGAGGCGCTCGCACGGGCCCGCGCCGAGCAGGGCGTCCTCATGCAGCAGGCCGAGAACCGCCAGGCCCAGCTCGACGCGGACGTCAAGCGTGTCGCCGACGCCGCGCAGTACGAGGAGCAGAAGAAGGCCGACGCCCGCGCGTACGCGCGGATGAAGGACGCCGAGGCGGCGGCCGAGGTGCAGCGCCGCGAGGCCGACATCAACGAGTACGAGCGGCAGAAGAAGGCCGACGCGGACGCGTACGCCCAGGTCAAGGCGGCGGAGGCGGAGGCCCGCAAGGCCCAGCGCGAGGCCGAGGCGACCCGACTGCAGGCGGAGGCCGAGGCGGACGCCGCCCGAGCGCGGGCGCAGGCGGAGGCCGACGCGATCCGCCTGGCCGGCGAGGCGAAGGCCGCGGCGATCGAGGCCGAGGCCGAGGCACTCATGAAGAACCAGGAGGCGGTGCTCGCGCAGCGGTCGCTCGACGTGCTGGTGCCGATGATGACGGAGTTCGCCAAGGGGTACGGGAACGTCGGCAACGTCATGGTGCTCTCGGGCTCCGGCGAGAGCGGCGCGTCGTCGCACATGGCGGGCGAGGCCGCGATGGGCATGCGCGCCATGTTCGACACCGTGCGCGAGGCGACCGGCATCGACCTGTCCAGCGTGATCCAGGGCAACGCCGTGGGGCGGGGCATCGCCAACGCTCAGCAGGGACCGGCCGAGCCGGAGCGCCCGGTGGACCCGACCGACAACTGACGCACCGTCCGCCGAGGCGCCCGAGCGGCCCGGACCCGCAGCCGCGGGCCCGGGCCGCTCGCGTGTCCCGCAAGCTCAGCGCACGAGGCGGACCTCGGCGAGCCCCAGACCGTCGTCGACGTAGCCGGCTCCGTCGGGGAGGAACCCGTTGCGGCCGTAGAACCGGCGCGCCCGCGGGTTGTCCTCGGCGACCCACGGCTGGGCGGGCGTCCCTGGTGCGACGACGGCGTCGAGCAGCGCCTGCCCGACCCCGGTGCCGTGGTGCGCCGACAGCACGTACAGCGAGAGCAGCTCGCGGTCGCGGACGGGCTCGTGGTCCCCGATCCTTCGCCCCTGCCCGTCGATGGCGAACCCGACGACCTGCCCACCGCGCTCGGCCACCGTGACCGCGGCGCCGTCGTCGAGCCGGCGCTGCCATCGTGCGGTCCGTCGCTCCAGCGTGTCCGTCTCCCAGTGGTCGGCCGGCAGCAGCCGCGAGTACGTCTCCACCCACGACGTGTGGTGGACGAACGCGCAGCCGGCGGCGTCGTCGGGGGCGGCGGGGCGGATCACGGCCGGGAGGGTCATGTCGACGATCCTGCCGCACACCGCGGTCCCGGCCGCGCGTCGGCTCGGCATGGCCGACGCTCCCGCGGGCGAGGCGACGGCGTCGTCACTAGCGTCGGGGGCCTCGACCACTGGAGGTGCATGATGACGACGGAGGGCAGGGTCGCGCTGGTCACGGGCGCGGGGTCGGGCATCGGCCGCGCGACGGCGGTGCGCCTGGCACGCGACGGCGCGACGGTGGTCGCGCTCGGGCACCGCCAGGAGAGCGCGGACGACGTCGCCGACGAGATCCGCCGTGACGGCGGCAGGGTGCTGCCGGTGTCGGCCGACGTCGGGGACGTCGCCGCGGTGCGCGCCGTGCTCGACCGGGTGGAGCGCGAGCTCGGGCGGCTGGACACCGTCGTCGCGAACGCCGGGGTCAACGGCGTCTGGGCCCCGCTCGAGGAGCTGGAGCCGGAGGAGTGGGACAGCACGATCACCACGAACCTGACCGGCACGTTCCTCACCGTGCGGTACGCGGTCCCCCTGCTCGTGCGGCAGGGCGGCGCTGTCGTCGTCGTGTCGTCGATCAACGGCACCCGCACGTTCAGCAACTCCGGCGCGTCGGCGTACGCGGCGAGCAAGGCCGGCCAGGTCGCGTTCGCCCGCATGGCCGCCGTCGAGCTCGGCCCGCGAGGCGTGCGCGTCAACTCCGTGTGCCCCGGCGCCATCGACACGGAGATCGGCGACAACACCGAGCACCGCGACACCGGCAACCTCGGCGTGGACGCCGACTATCCCGAGGGGCAGATCCCGCTGACCGGCCAGGAGCCCGGCGTGGCCGCGCAGGTCGCCGACACCATCGCCTACCTCGTCTCCGACGCCGCGAGCCATGTGACCGGCACCGAGGTGTTCGTCGACGGGGGCCAGTCGCTCATCGCGTGACGGCGTCCGCGCCCGGCTAGACGGAGAGCGCCTCGACGGTCCACGCGGCCTGGATCAGGACCGTCGAGGCGAGTACCACCCGAGTGCCGTCGCGTCGGCGGACCGCCAGCTCGACGAGCTCATTGGCGACGGCTGCGACGACGGCCGCGGCCGTCGTCACGCTCACCCACGCCGGGACGGTCGCGGCCCCACCGGCCCGCCCGTCGACGTTGGCGAGCCACGCTGCGACGTAGAGCGACCCGAGCACGACCTGCAGCAGCAGGAGGCCGATCATCCACGCTCTCCTGACCGGCTCGTCCGCCGGGGTCCCCGGCCTCTCGGCCGTCGACGCGGTCGGCTCGCCGACTCGGCGATCGGTGTCCATGCATCGGCCTCCGGGACGGTTGACTCCGGCCACCGTACGTTACGGGTTGAGCCGGCGTGATCGGAGTTCTGTCATCGCTGCGGAGACCGCAGCGCGCGCCACCGCCTCAAGCCCCTCGGTGCTCAGACTCGTCCGGCTGAGGACGGCCAGGGACTGGTTGGCAGCCGCCAGCTGCAGCGCGACGTCGTCCGCGGTCGATGCGGCGACCCCAGCACCGAGAAGTGCCGTCGTGATCCGCTTGCGCTGCGACCCGAGGAGGGCGTCCGCCTGGGCAGCGGCACTCGCCGGCAGGGTCGGACTGGCGATCACGGACTGCGCGACCAAGCATCCGCGCGGCACGTCGGGGTCCGCGATGCGCTCGAGCGTCACGTCGAAGAACGACGTCAACGCGGCGCGGACGTCCGCCGTCTGCGATCCGAGTGCCTGCTCGTACCGTTCGCCGTACCGGCTCCCGTACCGCGCCAGGCACCGCTGGAACAGCGTGGCCTTGTCGCCGAAGGCGTTGTAGAAGGAGCTGCGCCCCAGGCCCATCGCGGCGCCGAGGACGTCGATGGAGGAATCCGCGTACCCGCGCTCCCAGAAGACGAGCATCGCCGCCTCCACCGCCACGTCGGCGTCGAACGCCTTCTTCCCGGCCACCCTCGACCACCTTCCCGCTGAGTCGCTCCACCGCTCGCCTCGATCCACCCTATCTTGGATCGATCAGTACAAGATGGCTATGGTAGCCCGGTGACCACCGACCTGACCTCCTTCGAGCGCCCGTCCCGGAGTGGAAGCAACGGCGTGCCGATCCCCGTCGTCGACGAACACGGAGCATCACGATGACCACGACCATCCCGCACCTGGACGAGACAGGCTTGGCCACCGAGTACCGTCACGTCGACGGCGTCCGTCTCCACGCCCTCGTGGGCGGGAACCCTGCAGGCCGGACCCTCGTGCTCCTGGCCGGGTTCCCCCAGGACGCCCGGGCCTGGCTCAAGACCGCGGCCCACCTCGCCGAGCACTACCGGCTGGTCATCCCCGATCTCCCCGGGCAGGGCCGATCCGGCCGGCCGGCGGACGGCTACGACACCCAGACGATGGCGGCCCGTGTCCATGGCCTCCTCCAGCAGCTCGGCGTCACCCGATATGCGCTGGTCGCGCACGACGTCGGCGCGTGGACCGCGTTCCCCTACGGCCTCCTCTACGGCGACGAGGTCCAACGCCTCGCGCTCCTCGACGCCGGCATCCCCGGCATCACCCTGCCCGACTCGGTCCCGCTCGATCCCGAGCGAGCGTGGAAGACGTGGCACTTCGCCTTCCACCAGGTGCCGGAGCTCCCCGAGGTCCTGCTCAAGGGCAACGAACGGGACTACATCGCATGGTTTCTCCGGGCGAAGACGCACGACCGGACAGCCTTCTCGGATGCCGACGTCGATGCCTACGCGGCGTCTTTCGCCTCGGACGGCGGCGTCAACGCCGGGCTCGCCTACTACCGCGAGGCCGCGCGCTCCGCCGAGCAGAACCGTGCGCTCCTGGAGACGAGGCGTTTCACGATGCCCGTCCTCGGCGTCAGTGCAGAGTTCGGCAGCATCCCCGACATGACGGCGCCCGTCCAGCCCTACGCGGACGACGCTCGGAACGTCACCATCCCGGGTTCGGGGCACTTCATCCCCGAGGAGCAGCCCGAGCTCCTCGCCGCCGCCCTCCGGGAGTTCGTGGGCTGAGACTCGTTCTGCTCGTCTGTCGGCCGCCGCCAGGTGGTCGACAGACGAGCGCACGCTGCCGTGCCCTACAAGACGTCGAAGCCGACGAACGCCAGGACAGCCGTCGCGGCAGCGACCAGGGCGGCGAGCAGGACTCGAGCGCGAAGACGCCGGTGCGTGTCGAGGATCAGGCCGACACCAAAGATGCCCGCCGCGACGACGACGCCGTAGGCGACTCCGCCATGCTCCACGCCGGCGCCCCAGCCCATCCACGAGCCTGTCGCGAGAGCGGCGACACCGGCGGTGAACCACATCGGCAGCTCGACGTCCGTCACGAGCGTGATCAGGAACGTGATCGCGAGCGTGACCAGCACGGGCAGCACGGCCCAGATCAGGAGCGAGTAGCCCACGAACGCGAACCAGCCGAGGTCCACCATCCGCCAGCCGCCGTCGGCGACGACGACCGCGGCGACAGCCGCGGATGCCAAGGACGCGCGCCGCATGCTCGGCAGAGCGGCGTCCGCGCGGCCCCAGAGGTGCGCGGGAGGTGTCGTCGGCGTCGGTGCTGACACATCGATCACGCTACGCCGACCGTGGGCTCGCGCGCTCTCACGCGGCTCACCGCAGCTTCTCGATCGCGTCGGCCAGCTCGCCGACGGGCAGGCGACCGTCAAGCTCGACGGTCGCTCCTCGCCGAAGCAGAGGTTCGACGTCCACGACATACTGGCGAATCTCGGCCCGCTGCTCCGCTGAGTGTCCATACGGATTGTTGGTCCGTGTCGCGGCGCGCTCGACCAGTACCCCGACAGGGGCGCTCAGCAGCACCACATGCTCGAACCGGCCATAGAAGCGGCCCTGGTTCTCGACCGTCCCCGAGACCACCACGTCGCCGTGACGATCCAGCAGCTCGCTCATCCGAGCCTCGTCCCACACCGCGCCGGGCAACTCCCAGCCGTCATAGTCGGTGTCGACGGTCAGACGCCCACGCCGAGCAAGCTCCTCCAGCAAAGTCGACTTCCCCGCGCCCGACATCCCAGTGACGAGAACGCGCACCATGCCATGAGCGTACGCACTCGACAGGTCGAGCGACTGTCCACGTTCGCGGGCATCGCGACCATGCCCAATTCGATCGAGGACGAGGATCGTGCCGTGGTCATCACGATGCGTCGCCGCGCTCCCGACGAGGCTGTCGCCCCTACCGGTGCGAAACGGACGACGGCGCCGCGCGACCCGTTTCTTTGCGACTGTTGCGGGACCAGCACCAAAGATTCGAGCCCCTGACCGGCGTTTGCGCTGGTCAGGGGCTCGAATCCCACTGTGGGTGCGGTAGCGGTGGTGTCCAGTCTCAGGACATCGGAATGGGGTGTCTCAAGACATCGGCATAGCGTGTCTCGAGT
>NZ_SIRP01000001.1:4163191-4241458 GCF_011634835.1 Isoptericola sp. BMS4
GACACTCCCACCGATGACATCGACACGCCCGAGACGGACACACATTTTGGCCGCTAACCCACAATGGCCCGAACCCACGAACGTGGGTCCGGGCCATCCCGATGTCCTGAGACATCACAAGTGCGGTAGCGGTGGGATTTGAACCCACGGAGGCTATGAACCTCACACGCTTTCGAGGCGTGCTCCTTAGGCCGCTCGGACACGCTACCTACGCCGGACGAACCGGCCGGTCGAGGATATCGGATCATCGCCGCAGAGTCGAAATCGCGCCGACGGGGCGGGTGACGGCGGCCCGGGCGGACGTGTTCGCCGAGGCTTCATCCGCCCGTCGCCCGGCGGACGCACGGCGGGTACCCCGCGGCCTCTAGCGTCCCGGCCATGATCTTCCCCCGGCTCCGGCGCACGTCCCTGTCCGCTCTCGTCGTCGCGCTGACGGCGGCCGCGACGATCGGCACGACCGCGGCGATGTCGTCGGCACCCGCGACGACGCCGTCCACGACGGCGCACGCCGACGCGTCGCCCGCCGCACGGTACGGCGGCCCGGGGCACGGCGGACGCACGGACGCGGAGCGCGCGTACCGGGACCTGCTGGACCACTCGGACAGGGCGAAGATCCTCACGGCGGCGCACCGCGGCCAGTGGCGGGACGCGCCGGAGAACTCGCTGCCGGCGATCACGGCGGCGTTCGACGACGGGGCGGAGATCGTCGAGCTCGACGTGCGCCTCACGGCGGACGGTGTCCCGGTGCTCATGCACGACACGACGGTGGACCGGACGACCGACGGCAGCGGGCCGGTCTCGTCGTTCACCCTCGCCGAGATCAAGGAGCTGCGTCTCAAGGAGGGGCTGGGCGGGGCGCAGACGGCGTTGACCGACGAGCGCGTGCCGACGCTGGCTGAAGCCATGGAGGTCGCGGCGGACCGCGGCCTGGTGAACCTCGACAAGGGCTGGCCGGCGCGCGAGAAGATCTGGGACGTGCTGGTCGGCACGGGCACGGTGCGCAACGGGCTGTTCAAGTCGGACGCCCCGGTGGCGGAGGTGCGGGCGTTCCGCGAGGCGCACCCCGACGCCGTCTACCTGCACATGATCAGCGACGACAACCTCACGGCGTTCGACGAGTTCGGCGACGACCAGCCCGTGGGCTACGAGGTCGTGTTCGGCTCGGAGCAGGACGCCGTCGCCCGCGCGCCGTTCCTGGAGCGCCTGGCCGGCGAGTCCAGGGTGTGGATCAACTCGATGTGGGACGGGCTCGCGGACCACCTGACCGACGAGGCCTCGCTGATCGACCCGAGCCGCGGCTGGGAGTCCCTCGTCACGACCTTCCGCGCGTCGATGATCCAGACCGACGACGTCGAGAAGCTCGAGCACTGGCTGCGCACCGGCGAGGGCGACCCGCTCCCCCGCGGCAGTGTCCGGGTGCAGGCGGAGGATTTCGCGCCGGGCGGGGCCGGCGTCGCCTACCGCGACGTCGACGCGGGCAACCGCGGCAACCTGGACATGCGCCCCGGTGAGGACGTCGACATCTCTGACGCCGACGGCAACGTGCGCGTGTCCTGGATGCGCGGCGGCGAGTGGCTCACGTACGAGGTCGACGTGCCGCGCACGGGCCGGTACGAGCTGTCCGCCCGCGTCTCCTCCCCGTACACGCCTGCCGGCACGTACACGGTGTCGTTCGACGGCGGCCCCGCGAGCGAGCGGGTGGCCGTGCGCAGCACCACGAGCCACGACAAGCAGGAGCTGCAGGCCAGCGGGGTCGTCGAGCACCTCACGGAGGGTCGGCACACGGTCCGCGTGAGCCTGCCCGACGACGCGTACCAGAACTGGAACCTCGACTACCTGCAGCTCGACCGCGCCGCGCGCTGAGCCGCCGGCGCCCCGCGGTCAGAACACCGGCTTGCCGCCGGTGACGCCCAGCACGGTGCCGGAGACGTAGCTCGCGTCGCCCGGCGAGGAGAGGTAGACGAACGCGGGGGCCACCTCGGCGGGCTGCCCGGCGCGTCCGAGCGGGGTGTCCTGCCCGAAGGACTGCACCTTGCTCTCGGGCTGGGTGGCGGGCTGCAGCGGCGTCCAGATGGGGCCGGGGGCGACGGCGTTCACGCGGATGCCGCGCGGGCCCAGCTCGGCGGCGAGGTTCACGGTGAAGTTGTTGATCGCCGCCTTGGTGGACGCGTAGTCGAGGAGCGACGTGGACGGCTGGTACGCCTGGATCGACGAGTTGTTGACGATGCTCGCGCCCTCGCTCAGGTGCGGCAGAGCCGCCTGCGTGATCCACAGCAGGGCGTACAGGTTCGTCTTGAGCACGCGGTCGATCTCGTCGGTCGTGACGTCTTCGAACGCCTCGCGCCGCGCCATCTGGAACCCGGCGTTGTTGACGAGGACGTCGAGCCCGCCGAGCTCGTCGGCGGCCCGGCCGGGCAGGGCGCGCGCCGTCTCCTCGTCCGTGACGTCGCCCGGCAGGAGGACGGCGGTGCGTCCGGCCTCGCGGACCCAGCGCGCGGTCTCCTGCGCGTCGTCCTCCTCGTCGGGCAGGTAGCCGATGGCGACGTCGGCGCCCTCGCGGGCGAAGGCGATCGCCGTCGCCCGCCCGATGCCGGAGTCGCCGCCGGTGATCAGCGCGCGCAGCCCCTCCATGCGGCCGGAGCCGCGGTAGGACTGCTCGCCGTGGTCCGGTGGGGGCGTCATCGCGCCGGTGACGCCGGGCGGTTCCTGCTGCTGCGGCGGGAACTCGCGGGGCCGGTCCTGCGTGCTGCTCATCGTGGTCTCCCTCCGGTCGGGGTTCACGCGGCGGGGCGACGGCGGGCGAGCTGCGCGTCGTTCCCGTGGGGGCGCCTGCGCGGTTCGACGGCGTCGAGCGCGCGGCGCAGGTGGTCCTCGGCGGTGCGCCCGAGCCCGCCGTCGCCGACGAGCCGTTCCATCACCTGGGCGGCGGTGTCGCGCAGCCCTGCCCCGGTGGCGCCGGCGGCCTCCGCGAGCAGGTGCTCGGCGGTGTCGACGTCGACGCCGTGGGTGGCCATCAGCACACCCTTGGCACGCTCGATGTCCGCGGCGGACACGAACGCGCTGTCGACGGCGTGCCGGGCCTCGCGGTCGAGCGCCTCGCGCTGCACGGGGGTGACGTCGACGACGTAGCCGACGATCTCGGTGTGCCGGTCGCCGGCCTGGTCGTCGCGGGGCAGGCGCGGCTGCCCCGTGACGAGGAGAGTGCGGCACCGTCCGGCGGCGTCGACGATGCGGTGGGCGCCGGCGAACGGTCCGCCGGTCGCCACGGTGCGCTTCGCGTCCCGCAGCGTGCGGTCGCGCTCGTCGGGGTGCTGGCGCTCACGGATGACGTCCAGGCCCGGCTCGACCGCCCCGGGCTCGTACCCGTGCAGCAGGTACACCTCGTCGGACCACCACCACCGCTCGGTCTCGAGGTCCACCCGGTACTGACCGGTGAGCAGGCGGGGCCCGCCGGCGAAGGCGGCGGCGAGGTCGTCCGCCGTCACCTGAGGACGATGCTGGGAAACTGTCGCGGTCATCGGGGTTCCTCCCGTCCGCGGGGGCCGGGGCCACGTGCTGGACTCCCGGAATCCCCCACCGTAGCCCGGCACCTCCACGCCGGCCACCGCGACGGTGGCGCGACGGCGTCCGACGTGCGATGGTGCGAGACCAGGCACCTACCGGAGGTTGATTCCCATGGTCGGTCCCCTGCACGAGACCCGGCTCGAGCACGTGCTCGCGCTCGGCGACGCCACGCCCGTCGGGCGGTACCGCGTCGACCTCGCGACCGAGGAGTGGTGGTGGTCGGACGAGACGTACCGCATCCACGGCTTCGCCCCCGGCGAGGTGGTCCCCACGACGGCGATGGTCCTCGCGCACAAGCATCCCGAGGACCGCGAGAGGGTGCGCCACGTGCTCGAGGACGCCCGCCGCACAGGAGAGCCCTTCGCCAGCGTGCACCGCATCCTCGACGCGCACGGCGGCCACCACGTGGTCTCCATCGTCGGGGAGGGTCGGCGCGACGACGCGGGCGAGGTCGCGGAGCTGGCCGGCTACGTGCTCGACCTGACCGGCAGCGTGCGCCGCTTCGCGGACGAGCGGGCGGACGCGTCCATCCGCGCCGCGGCGCAGAGCCGGCGTGACATCGAGCAGGCGAAGGCGGTGGTCTCGCTGCTGCGGGGCGTGGACGACGACGAGGCGTTCGCCGTGCTCCGGCAGCGCTCGAACGACACGAACGTACCGGTACGGGTGCTCGCGCAGCGGCTGATCGAGCTGGCCCGGCGCACCAGCGACGACGGTCACCGCCGGGCGAGCGTGGAGGAGTTCCTGGCGCATCCCGAGGTCGCGCCCGAGCCGGAGACCGACCCGGCCGCGACCGGCTGAGACCTGCTGAGAGACGGCGGCCCCCGGGCGACGCCCGGGGGCCGCCGTGCGTCCGGAGTGCTCAGCCGTCCGGCGGGGCCTGCGAGATGTCCGCGAGCGCGGACGAGGGGTCTCGCTCGACCGCGAGGTCACCGATCGACACGATGCCGACCACGACCTCCCCGTCGAGCACCGGGACGCGGCGCACGGCGGCGTCCCGCATCACCTGGGCGGCGGTCTCGACCGGGTCGCCCGGGCCGACGGCGATCACCTGCTCGCTGACCAGGGACCCGACCGGCTCGTCGGGGCCCCGGCCGTCCGCGAGCCCGCGGACGACGAGGTCGCGGTCGGTCACGATGCCGCGCGTGCGGCCGTCACCCGTGACGATGATCGCGCCGAAGTCTCCCGCGACCATCGCCGCGGCGGCGCTGCGGACGGTGTCGGAGGCGTCGACGGACGTCGGCGCCGGGGTCATGCAGTCGGCGACGGTCTGGCTCACCATCCCGGCCTCCTCTCTGACGAGAGAGTGACGGCGGACTGCTTCACCGATGCCACCACCGTCTCTCCGACAGCGACCGCTCGCAGCTCGCGGGCGAGGACGCGCGGCGCGCGGCGAGCGGCGCGCGGCGAGCGGCGAGCGGCGCGCGGCGAGCGGCGCGCGGCGAGCGGCGAGCGGCGCGCGGCGAGCGGCGCGCGGCGCGCGGCGAGCGGCGAGCGGTGAGCGTCCTGGTGGCCGGTGCACAGGTTTCCCAGACGACGTCGAGGCGGTACCCACTCGGACCCCATCGGGGACGTGTGCACTGGTCCTCCCCACCGCAGCAGCATCGAGAGGACACCCCATGCGCATCCCCCGACCCCGCACCGTCCGGAGCCGTGCCGTCGCACTGGCGGCCGCCGGCACGCTGACCCTCGGCGCCGTCGCCGCCTGCGACGCCGGCTCGTCGGCCACCGCGGCGTCCGACGACGGCGCGGGGACCGCCGTCGTCACCGCCGACAACTCCGGCCTGACCGCCGACGAGGTGCTCGCCGACAACGTCTCCCCCGACGAGACCGCGGCGCTCGCCGACGAGACGTGGGACGCCGACGACGAGGTCGCGGTCTCCCTGGACGGCGACACCGCGAGCGCCGACGGCGACGGCGTCACCGTCGACGGGTCCACGGTGACCGTCACGCAGCCCGGCACGTACCGGATCTCCGGCACGCTCGACGACGGCCAGGTCGTCGTGGACTCCGCGGACGACGGCGTGGTGCGCCTCGTGCTCGACGGCGCGGACATCACCAGCTCGACCGGCGCCGCCGTCGACGTGCGGGACGCCGACCAGGTGTCCGTCGTGCTCGCGGACGGCTCGAGCAACCGGCTGGAGGACGCGACCGAGTACGCCGAGAGCGACGAGGACAACGCCGCGAACGCCGCCCTGTACTCGACGGCGGACATGGCGATCTCCGGCGACGGCGCGCTGGAGGTCGTCGGGAACGCGAACGACGGCATCACCGGCAAGGACGGCCTCGTGATCGCGGGCGGGACCATCACCGTCACCGCGGCGGACGACGCGGTCCGGGGCAAGGACTACCTGGTGGTCACCGGCGGGACCGTGGACGTGGACGCCGGAGGCGACGGGCTGAAGTCCGACGCCGACGACGACGCGACGGCCGGGTACGTCGCGCTCACCGACGGCGACGTCACGGTGCAGGCCGGGTCCGACGGCGTGCAGGGCTTCACCGACGTCGTGGTCGCGGACGGGACGCTGGAGGTGACCGGTTCCGAGGAGGGCATCGAGGCCGCGACCATCGTCCAGTCCGGCGGCGACGTGGACGTCACGTCCACCGACGACGGCCTCAACGCCACCGTCAAGGAGGCGGAGGACTCGTCGACCACGGACTCGAGCACGGAGGCCGGCACGAACACCGACCCTGGAGCCTCGGCCGACAGCGACGGGACCGGCACGGCTGACGGGCAGGCACCGGTCGACGGGCAGGCGCCCGCGGACGACGAGATGCCCCAGGGCGGCCCGCCCGCGGACGGCGAGATGCCCGAGGGCGCGCCTCAGGGCGGCGGTGCCGGAGGCGGCATGGGCGTCGAGGAGGGCGCGTCCCTGACGATCACGGGCGGCACGCTGCACGTGGACGCGGACGGCGACGGCCTGGACTCCAACGGCGTCACGGTGGTCAGCGGCGGCGACATCGTGATCGAGGGACCGACGAACGGGGGCAACGGGGCGCTCGACTCCGCGGGCGGCCTCGACGTCTCGGGCGGGTCGCTGCTCGCGGTCGGGGCGTCCGGGATGGCGGAGTCCCCCGACGCGGACTCCGCGCAGGGCTGGGTCGCGCTCACGGCCGACACGACCCTGGAGGCGGGGACGGAGGTCGCGGTGGTCGACGCCGACGGCACCGCCGTCGCGTCCATCACGCTCAGCAAGTCGGCGCAGTCCGTCGTCCTCAGCGGGTCGGAGATCACCTCCGGCGACACCTACACGCTGACGGCCGACGGGGAGCAGGTCGGCACCGCGACCGCCGGCGAGGCCGCCGAGGGCGGCATGGGGATGCCCGGCGGCGGGGGCCAGGTGCCGCAGGGCGCCGGCGACGACGGCGCGGCCTGACCGCGAGGGCGGGGCGACGTCGTCGTACGCTCGGAAGCGTGCAACCCGTCGCCCGCCCGCTGGCCCCCACCTACCAGGACCGCCGCTGGGAGCTGCCGCCGGACGCCGTCGTGCATCACGGGACGGTCGACGACGCCGTCCGCGAGCTCACCGGGGCGACGATCACCGCGCTGACGGGCGCGGGCGTGTCGACGGACTCCGGCATCCCCGACTACCGCAGCCCGGACTCGCCGCCGCGCGCGCCGATGACGTACCAGCAGTTCGTCGCGGACGAGGCGTTCCGCCGGCACTACTGGGCCCGCAACCACGTGGGCTGGCAGGTGGTGCACCGCACGGAGCCGAACGCGGGCCACCGCGCGCTGGCGGCGCTGGAGGACCGCGGCGTCGTGCGGGGTGTCATCACGCAGAACGTCGACCTGCTGCACGAGGACGCCGGCTCGCGGCACGTCATCGACCTGCACGGGCGGTACGACCGGGTGATCTGCCTGCAGTGCTCGCGCGTCGTCTCGCGCGCTCACCTGGCGGAGCGGCTCGACGCCCTCAACCCCGGCTTCGTGGAGTCCGTGCTGACCGACGGCGCCACCGTCGCCGACATCGAGACCGCCCCGGACGCGGACGCCGTCATCGAGTCCACCGGCCACTTCGTGCCGGCGGACTGCGAGTTCTGCGGCGGCGTGCTCAAGCCGGAGATCGTCTACTTCGGCGAGAACGTGCCCCGCGAGCGGGTGCGCCGCGCCTTCACGATGGTGGACGACGCGGACGCCTTGCTGGTCGCGGGGTCGTCGCTGACGGTGATGAGCGGGCTGCGGTTCGTGCGGCACGCCGCCAAGGCCGGCAAGACCGTCGTCATCGTCAACCGCGGCGAGACCCGCGGCGACCCGCTCGCGACCGTCAAGGTCGATGCGGGCACCACCACCACGCTGACGGCGCTCTCCGACCGCCTGTGAGCGGCGCGCACGACGGCCGGCCGCGCTGGACCTGCGACGCCGGTACGGTCGTGGGCCGGCGCGACGGCGCGGTGCTGCGGGCGTCGGGGATCCGATACGCCCGCGCCCCGCGGTTCGGGGCGCCCGTGGCCGAACCGCCCGCCCCGACCGTGGACGCCGCTCGCCCCTCCCCCGCCTGCCCGCAGCCCTGGGACCCGGTGTTCGGGCCGGTGCTGGGCGACCTGCCGCACGACGAGGACTGCCTGCGCCTGTCCGTGACGGCTCCGGCCGACGCGGACGGCGGCACCCGCGACAGGCTGGTGCCGGTCATGGTGTGGATCCACGGCGGGTCGTACACCACGGGCGCCGGCGACGCGGCGATCTACGACCCGGCGGCCCTCGTGACCGAGCAGCGGGTGGTCGTGGTCTCCGTGACGTACCGCCTGGGCCTGTTCGGCTATCTGTCCCGCGCGGGGGTGCCGGCGAACCTCGGGCTGCTGGACCAGCTGGAGGCGCTGCGTTGGGTACGGCGCAACATCGCGGCGTTCGGCGGCGACCCGGGCAACGTCACCCTGTTCGGGCAGTCGGCGGGCGGCGACGCGGTGGCGCACCTCATGGTCGCGGACGGCGCTGAGGGCCTGTTCCGGCGCGCGATCGTGCAGAGCGCGCCCCTGGGCATCTCGCGGCACCGGGCGGCGATGAGCGCGGCGATGGCGGCCGAGGCCGCCCGGCTCCCCGTCGATGCCCCGACCGCCACGGTGGTGGACGCCCAGGCGCGCGTGGCGGCGCGGGCACGGCGGTTCGGGCTGCGCGGCGCGATGCCGTTCGGCACCCAGTACGGCCACGCCCCGCTGCCGAGCGAGGGCGAGATCGACGCCGCCTGGCGGCGGGCCGCCCCGCGCGTGGACCTGCTGGTCGGGAACACGGACCGGGAGGCCGCGCTCTTCCTGCCCGCCGTCCCCGCGCTGGAGCGCGCCGCCCGCGTGCCGGTGGCCGGGGCCCTGGTGCGCCGGGCCGCGGTCGCGGCCCTCACGCGACGGGTCTACGGCGGGCCGGCGGCCCGGTTCGCCCGCCGCCACCGCGACGCCGGCGGCCACGCGGCCCGGTACGTGGTGCGGTGGGGTCCGACGGCGAACCCGTTCGCCGGCGCGCACACCGTGGACCTGCCGCTGCTGCTCGGCACCCGTGAGGCGTGGCGGCCGTTCCCGCTGGTGGACGGCGCCACCTGGGACGAGGTCGACGCCGCCGGCCGCCGGGTCCGCGGCATCTGGGCCGACTTCGCCCGCACCGGCCGTGCCACGACCGCCTCCGTGCCGGGCGTGATCGACGTGCGTCCCCTGACGTCCCCTGCCAGGAGACGACGCAAGGGCGGATAGCGCTCAGTCGTGCGCGGGGCGGCTCCCGAAGTCGGGGATCGGCATGCGCTCGCCGCCGGCCAGGGCCGACGCGTGCGCGACGATGCCGGGGGCCGTGAACAGCGCGGACCGCCAGGCGTCGACCGGCGGGTGCTCCCCGGTGATCACGCCGCGCACGAAGTCGTCGGCGAGGAAGTGGTGCGACCCCTCGTGGCCGTTCGGCGCCCCGGCGTACGCGGCGGGCAGCCGGGACCGGTCGTGGACCGGCGCCGAGCCGGAGGTGAACGCCTCCCGCAGCGCCGGGTCGACGTCGGCGAGGTCGGCCTCGTCGGTCGTGCTGCGGACCGGGACGAAGTCGGCGGAGACGTCCGTGGAGGTCTCCTTGTCGTTCCACACGCTCTGGTGGGCGAGCTGCTCGAAGCTGGCCTCGGTGCCGAAGAACCGGAACCGCGACTCGCGGATGTGCGACGGGTACCCCACCCGGCGCATCTCGTTGGTGCGCATGGCTCCGCCGTCGGCGAGCTCGAACAGCGCGGTGGCGTTGGAGAAGCTGTTCCCGAACTGGCTGATCTCCCGGTCGAAGACGCCATCCCCGCGCTGGTCCTCCACGCCGATGCAGCTCACGCTGACGGCACGGGTCGGCAGCGCGCCGAGGACCCCGCCGATCGCGTGGGTCGGGTAGAGCATGGGCGGGTAGCTGGCGGTGGCCTTCCAGTTCTCGCCGCCGCTGTACTGGTACGCGGCGTAGAAGCCGAGGTCCATGTCGTGGACGTAGTCGCCCTCGGCGTAGAAGACCTGGCCGAGCGCGCCCTCGCGCACCTTCTGCCGGATGTAGACGGTGGCCGGGTTGTAGTAGCTCGTCTCGCCCATCATGTAGGTGAGCCCGGTGCGCTCGACGGCGGCGATGATCGCCTCGATGTCGGTGAGCTCGGTCGCCATCGGCACCGCCGAGTAGACGTGCTTGCCGGCGTCCAGCGCGGCCAGCACCAGCGGCGCGTGGGTCCACCGCTGGGTGAAGATCGCCACGGCGTCGACGTCGGAGTCGAGCATCTCCTCGAAGCTGTCGACGACGGTGGCGCGCTCGTAGCGGTCCGCGAGCACCTTGGCGCGCTCCGGCACCAGGTCGGTGATGGTGATCCGGTCGACGTTCGGGTGCAGGTCCCAGAGCGTCGCGAAGCTCCGTGAGAACTGACCGGCGCCGACGATGCCGATGCTCACCGAGCCGGCGTCCTCGGCGAGGGGAGCGGTGGGGTCGAGGGGCAGTGCGGACATCGGGTTCCTCCTGAGGTGGCGGGTCATGCCGGGTCGGGGTCGCTGCGGGGCGGGTCGACGAGCATCCACTGGCAGGCCACCACGGCCGCGCCGCGCGCCCACTCGTCGAAGCCGGAGGTGAAGGCCACCACCTCGGGCGCGGTGGCGTTCGGGTCCAGGTGCTCGGCGATCGCGGCCTCCATGCCGGTGCGGGCGTGGGCGAGCATGCCGAGCCCGTCGCCCGCCAGGATCACCGCGGGCAGCCCGAGCATGTTCACGAGCTGGGCGATCAGCACGCCGAGGGCGTGGCCGGCGTCGTCGAAGACGCGCAGCGCGACCTCGTCGCCGGCGTCCGCGAGCTCGATCGCGGCGTCCAGGTCGACGTCGGACCGGCCGTGCGGGACACCGATGCCCTGGGTGACGGACCGCGTGGTGAGGAAGGCCGAGGCGCAGCCGCGGTGCCCCTGGGAGCACAGGGGGCCGGAGTCCGAGACGCGGGTGTGCCCGATGCGGCCCACCTTGCCGGTCGGGCCCGCGAGGACCCGGTCCTCGATGACGACACCCAGCCCCACCCCGACACCGACGGTCAGGACGGCGAAGTCGCGCATGCCGCGGCCCGGACCGGACCACTGGACCCCGGCGGTGAGCGCCCGGGCGTCCTCGCTGAGGACGGTGGGGATGCCGGTGGCCCGTTCGAGGATCTCGGCCAGCGGCACCCGGTCCCAGCCGAGGTAGGCGTTCGCGCGGACGGTGCGGTCGAAGCGGGACATCTGCCCGGCCAGCCCGACGCCGAGCGCCTGGATCGACCCAGGGGCCGGCGTCAATTCGTTGACTAGTTCAATTATCTCGCGGACGACGGTCGCCTGCCCGACGTCGACGAGAGGGCGGTGGGCGGACGCCTCCACCCGCCCGGAGGCGTCCGCGCGGACCGCGTAGACCTCGTCCGCGGTGACCTTGACCCCGAGGAAGAGGTGGAGGGCGGCGTCCAGCACCAGCGGCGCGCCGGGGCGTCCGCGGCTCTCGCCGGGAGGTGCGGTGTCCTCGCTGATCAGACCGTCGGCGACCAGAGGCTGCGTGATCTTGGTGATGCTCGCCGGGGATCGCTCCAGGCGCCGCGCGAGCTCCGCCCTCGACAGCGGCCCGGCCAGCAGCAGCGTCCGGACCACCGCCCGGGCCGAGGGCCCGAGCGATCCGAGGGTGGGGGCGTCCGCGCTGCGCTGCACGCACCCCACCCTGGCACCTATTCCTTTATCGTGTCAACGAAAAGACGCCGGGACTCCGTCCCGCGGTCGTGACGACCCGGCCGCTACCGCAGAGCGCTGCGCGGCCGGGCGACGGACTCGGCGGCGTCGCGCGCGATCTCGCCGAGGGCGTCGAAGCGCTCCTCGGTGAGCCGGCTGCCGGGGCCCCAGACGCTGACGAGCGCGAGCGGGTGCCCGTGGTTGTCCAGCACGGGCGCGGATACGCCGTAGGCGGAGGCCTCGTACTCGCCCCGGCAGACGCCGAAGCCTCGGCGCCGGGTCTCGTCGAGCTCGACGTCGAGGGCGTGCCGGTCGGTGATCGTCGTCTCCGTGTACCGCTTGAGCCGCCCGGTGATGAGGTGCCGTGCGGACTCGGCGGGCAGGAACGCGAGGAGCGCCTTGCCGGTGGACGTCGCGTGCACGGGCACCGTGCGGCCCTTCCAGGACGCGGCGACGACGGACGTCGGGGCGACCTCGTCCACGTAGGTGAGCTTGTCGGCGCGGAACACGGCGAGCGCCGCCGTCTCCCCCGTCTGCAGCGACAGGCGTTCCAGCACGGGGCGCGCGGAGCCGACGAGGGTGTCGACGCTGGCCACGCCGGCGAGCTCGACGAGGCCGACGCCGATCTGCCACTGGCCCGTGCGCCGGTCGCACGCGACGACGCTCTCGGCCTCCAGCGTCGTGAGGATGCGCCAGGCGGTGGCCCTGTTCAGCCCGCACGTCGCGGCCAGGGCGGCCACGGTCGCGTCCCCCGGCCGGCGGGCCCGCGCGACGGCGCGCAGCAGCGCCACCGCGCGGTCGACGGACTGCACCCGCCCGCTCCGACGTCCCCCCTGCTCGGCGTCGCCGAGCTCCTCTGTGCTCAATCCGCACCGTCCTTTGCTTTCGCTTGCCTGGATCGCAGGCCGGTTTGACTCTGACAACCGGCCACCCTATGTTCACATCGCTCAACATCATGCTCGCAATGCGAACAAGGAGAGAACAATCTACAACGGACTCGGTCCGGGTGGCCGCGGTGTGTCGCGGCGCGACATGCTCCGACTGGCGGCGATCGCGGCCGCCGGCGCCGTCAGCGCCGGCGCGCTCGCCGGGTGCGGAACGGTGCCCCGCAAGCCCGACGCCGCAGCACCGCGCACACGAGGCGGAACCCTCAGCCACGGCGCCACCGGCGGCGGACTGTCGGACACCCTCGACCCGCACTTTCCCGTCACCACACCGGACATCGCCCGGGTGAACAACCTCTACGAGCCGCTGCTGTTCTGGGACTCCGCGTACCAGCTCACGCCGGCCCTGGCGACGGCGGTCGTCCCGAACAAGGACGCCACGTCCTGGACGATCGAGCTGCGCCGTGACGTCGTCTTCCACCACGGCAAGACGATGACGGCCGAGGACGTCCTGTTCACCATGGGCCGCATCACCGACCCCGAGTCGGGTGCGGCCGGCGCGCTCACCGAGATCCTGGACATCAAGAACTCCCGGGCGCTCGACGACCACACGGTACGCCTCGCGCTGAAGCAGCCCTACTCCGTGTTCGACCAGCTGCTCGCCGAGTACACCACCGGCATCGTCCCGACCGACTTCGACGTCGCCAACCCCGTGGGCACCGGCGCGTTCCGGGCCGACACGTTCACGCCCGGCCAGCTCAGCCGGTTCCAGCGGTTCGACGACTACTGGGGCGACGCCGCCTGGGTGGACGAGCTCGTCGTCTACGACTTCGCCGACGACGCCGCCAAGGTCAACGCGCTGCTCGCCGGCCAGGTGCAGAGCATCGACAACCTGCCCACCTACCTCGTCGACGCCGTCGCCGAGCAGGGCGCGTCCGCCCTCGTCTCCGAGACGGGCGCCTGGATCCCGTTCACGATGCGCGTCGACGCCGAGCCGTTCTCCGACGCACGGGTCCGCGAGGCGATGCGCCTCGTCGTCGACCGTCAGCAGATGATCGACCAGGCGCTCGGCGGCTACGGCTTCGTGGGCAACGACCTCTACTCGCCGTTCGACCCGGCCTACGCCGACGACATCCCCCAGCGCGACCAGGACCTCGACAAGGCGAGGTCCCTGCTCAAGCAGGCCGGCCACGAGGACCTGCAGGTCGAGCTCGTCACCTCCACCGCGGTGGGTGCCGGCGGTGTCGAGGCCGCGAACCTGTTCGTCGACCAGGCGCGCCAGGCGGGGATCGACGTCCGTCTGAACAAGGCCGACCCCAACACGTTCTACGGCGAGCAGTACCTGCAGTGGCCGTTCGCCCAGGACTTCTGGGTCACCCGCAACTACGTGCCGCAGGTGGCCGCGTGCGCCCTGCCCTCGTCGCCGTACAACGAGACCCACTTCGACGACGCCGAGTTCCAGCAGCTCTTCGGCGAGGCCACCCGCACGGTCGACGAGACCCGGCGCGGCGAGCTGCTGCACCGCTGCCAGGAGATCGAGCACGAGCGCGGCGGCCTCGTCGTCTGGGGCTTCAAGAAGCAGGTCGACGGGTACTCGAACCTCGTCCAGGGCTTCGAGCCCGACCGCTACCTGCCCAGCGGGGGCTACAAGTTCCACCGCGTGTCGTTCGTCGAGGGGGCCGCCTGACATGACCACGACCCGGACCACCACCCCCGACCCGGCGGCGCCCGGCACCACGCCGGACGCCCCCGCCACCACGGCCGGTGCCCCCCGACGGCGCGGCCCCGCCCTCGCCTGGACCCTGTGGGCCGCCCGGCGCCTGGGGCTGGCCGCCCTCACGCTGTGGCTCGTCTCCGTGCTCGTCTTCGTGGCCACCGCCGCGCTCGGCGACCCCGTCAAGGCGATCCTCGGCAAGGAGGCCGCCACCAACCTGGGCCGCGCCGAGCAGATCCGCGAGCAGCTGCACCTCGACGAGTCCCTGTGGGACCGCTACTGGCACTGGCTCGGCGGCCTGCTCACCGGCGACCCCGGCACCTCGGTCGCCAACGGCCTGCCCGTGGGCGAGCTCATCGGCGACCGCGTCGTCAACAGCGGCGTGCTCGTGCTGATCGCCGCCGTCGTCATCGTCCCCGTCTCGTTCGGCGTCGCGCTGGTCAGCGCCCGCCACCGGGACAAGCGCCTCGACCACGGCATCCAGCTCGTCGTGCTCACCCTCGCCGGGCTGCCCGAGTTCGTCGTCGGCATCGTGCTCGTCTCCGTCTTCTCCACCGTCGTCTTCCACGCCCTGCCGGCCGTCACCATCAGCGCGGGCGGCACGGCACCGTGGACGCAGCCGGCGTCGATGATCCTGCCCGTCGCCACCCTCGTGCTCGTCGTCGCGCCGTACGTGGTGCGGATCATGCGCTCGACGCTGCTCGACGTGCTCGACAGCGACTACGTCGACCTGGCCCGTCTCAAGGGCGTGCCCGAGCGGGTGGTGCTGCGCCGCCACGCGCTGCGCAACGCCGTCGTGCCCGGCATCCAGGTGATCGGCCTGCAGCTCGCCTGGCTCGCCAGCGGCATCGTGCTCGTGGAGTACCTGTTCTCCTACCCCGGCATCGGCGCGAGCCTCGTCGACAGCGTCCGCAACAGCGACGTCCCCATGGTGCAGGCGCTCGCGATGATCGTCGCCGCCGTCTACGTGGTGGTGAACCTCGTCGCCGACGTGCTGTCCATCCTGTGCACGCCCCGAGAGAGGACGGCGATCAGCTCATGACTGCCCTCGACACCACCGCTCCGGCGCCGTCCGCCGCCCGGTTCCTGCGCCAGCCGCGCCTCGCCGTCGGCGCCGCCATCACCGCGTTCGTCGTGCTGGTCGCCGTCGTGGGCCCCTGGCTCGCCCCCTACGGCGAGAACCAGATCACCGGCGACCCGTACAGCGACGCCGGCGTGCTCGGCACCGACTACCTCGGCCAGGACGTGCTGTCCCGGCTGCTGTACGGCGGCCGCTCCGTCCTCGTCGTCGCCCTGGCCGCGACGGTCGTCGGGCTCGTGCTCGGCGTGCTCGTCGGCATCCTCGCCGCCTACGCCGGCGGCTGGTTCGACGAGGTCGTGATGCGGCTCAACGACGCCGTCCTCGCGTTCCCGCAGATCCTGCTCACGCTGCTCGTGCTGTCCACGGTGGCGCAGCCGACGTCGTGGATGATCGTGCTGCTCGTGGGCATCTCGCACGCGCCCCGCGTCGCCCGGGTGGCGCGCGGCGTGGCGCTCGGCCTCACCCGGCGCGACTTCGTCACCGCCGCCGAGGCCCTCGGCGAGTCCCGGCTGCGGATCGTGGTGCGCGAGGTGCTGCCCAACATGAGCGGTCCGCTCCTCGCCGAGGCCGGCCTGCGGCTCACCTACTCCATCGGCATGGTCGCCGGCATCGCGTTCCTCGGGTTCGCGACCGACCCCGGCGCCGCCGACTGGGGCCAGATGATCAACGAGAACCGGCTGGCCCTGCTCGTCCAGCCCTGGGGGGTGCTCGCGCCCGTGCTGATGATCGGCATCTTCGCGGTCGGCACCAACCTCGCGGCCGACGGCATCTCCCAGCTCACCTCGAAGGGAGGCGACCGATGAGCGCCACCGTCCCCCTGGACCCCACGGTGACCGCCGACGACGGCGCCGTGTGCACGGTGCGCGGCCTGCGGGTCGCGCTCACCGGCGACGGCGCGCAGGGCGTCGACGTCGTCGACGGGATCGACCTCACGCTGCGCCCCGGCGAGGTCGTGGGCCTCGTCGGCGAGTCCGGTTCCGGCAAGACCACCATCGGGACCGCCCTGCTGGGGCACGCCCGCACAGGCGCCGCCATCGACGCCGGCGAGGTCGTCGTCGACGGGCACGACGTCCTCGGCCTGCCCGAGGACGAGGTGCGGATGCTGCGCGGCGAGCACGTCGCCTACATGCCGCAGGACCCCGCGTCGGCGCTCAACCCGAGCATCCGCATCGGGCGGCAGATCGTCGAGCTGCTGGAGCTGCGCGGCATCGACACCCCCGCCGGCCGCCTGGAGCGGGCCCGCGCCGGCCTCGCCGAGGTCGGGCTGCCCGACGACGACGCGTTCCTCGCCCGCTACCCGCACCAGCTCTCCGGGGGCCAGGTGCAGCGCGTCGCCCTCGCGATGGCGTTCCTGCCCCGGCCGAAGGTGCTCGTGCTGGACGAGCCCACCACCGGCCTCGACGTCACCACGCAGACGCTCGTGCTCGAGACCATGGAGCGGCTCTGCGAGGCGCACGGCGTCGCCGCCCTGTACGTCACCCACGACCTGGCGGTCATCGGCACCATCGCCGACCGGGTCGCCGTCATGTACGCGGGGCGCATCGTCGAGCTCGGGCCCCGCGCCGAGGTCTTCGCCCGCCCCACGCACCCGTACACGCGGGCGCTGCTCGACGCGATCCCGCACGTCGGCCAGGCGCGCTCGCTCTCCGGCATCCCCGGGCAGACCCCGCAGCCGGGCCGCCGCCCGAGCGGCTGCCGGTTCCACGACCGGTGCGCCTTCGCCACCGACGCCTGCGCGACGACCGACCCCGCGCCCGTGACGATCGGCACCGGCCACTGGGCCCGGTGCCTGCGCACCGACGCCCTCGGCCCCTGGGACCTCGACACGGGCCGCGTGCCCGACGCCGACCCCGACGCCGAGCGCGACGTCGTCCTCGCCGTCGACGGCCTCAGCGTGAGCTACGGGCGCACCCGGGTGGTGCACGACGTCTCGTTCGACCTGGCCCGCGGCGAGTGCGTGGCGCTCGTCGGGGAGTCCGGCAGCGGCAAGACGACGATCTCCCGCGCCGTCGGAGGCCTGCACCGGCAGTGGACCGGCTCCGTCGTCCTCGACGGGCACGAGCTGGCCCGCTCCGCGCGCCGCCGCACCCTGAGCGACCGCAAGCGGATCCAGTACATCTTCCAGAACCCGTACCTGTCGCTGAACCCGCGCCAGACCGTGGAGCAGCTCGTGCGGCGGCCGATGGAGCTGTTCGGCATCGCCCGCGGGCGCCAGGCCACCGACCGGGTGGCCGAGCTGCTCGACTCCGTGGCGCTGGCCCCGGCGACGATGGCGCTGCGCACCGACCGGCTCTCCGGCGGCGAGCGCCAGCGCGTCGCCATCGCCCGCGCGCTGGCGGCCGAGCCGGACGTGCTGGTCTGCGACGAGATCACCTCGGCGCTCGACGTCTCGGTGCAGGGCGCCATCGTCGAGCTGCTGGAAGGGCTGCGCACCCGGCACGGCATCGCGATGCTGTTCGTCACCCACAACCTCGCGCTCGTGCGCTCCATCGCGGCGCGCGTCGACATCCTGTCCGCCGGCCGCCTCGTGGAGTCGGGCCCGGTGGTGCGGGTCATGGAGCAGCCGCAGCAGGAGTACACGCGCACGCTGCTGGACAACACGCCCCGGATCGCCTGACCCGACCGATCGAGAGGTACCCATGCCGGAACTCACGGACCAGCGGCCCGCCGTCGACACGACGACCGTCGACGCGATGCGGTTCATCGACCCGGACGTCCCGCACGACGGCGCCCCCGCGATGCCGCACGTGCGCGTCCCCGCCACGCGCCCGGGCGACCTGCCCGCGGCGCCCCGGGACCTGCCGGTGGAGGTGGCCGGTGCCGGGCACCTGGCCGACCTCGACCGCTGGCGCGCCGAGACCTACGCCACCAGCCTGCTGGTGCTCGACCGCGGCGAGGTCGTGCACGAGTGGTACGCCGACGGCCTCGGCCCGGACACCCGGTTCCTGGGCGCGTCGATGACCAAGTCGCTCCTGGCCACCCTGACGGGGATCGCCGTCACGGACGGCGACCTGCGCCTGACCGACCGGGTGACCGACCACGTGCCCGAGCTCGCCGGCTCCGGCTACGACGCGTGCACGGTCACGGACGTCATCACGATGACGACGGGGCTGGACTGGGTCGAGGACCACCGCGACCCCGACGGCGCCGCCAGCCGCTTGGTGCGCGCCTTCCGCACCGGCGGCAGCACCCGCACCCAGCTCGCCGAGACCCGGGCCAAGCACCGTCCGGGTACCCAGTGGGAGTACTGCACCGCCGACTCCCAGGTGCTCGACTGGGTCCGCGAGCGTGCCACCGGGGCCGGTTTCACCGACGCCCTGGCCCGCCTGTGGGCGGACCTCGGCTGCGCCACGGACGCCGTCGTCGGCATAGACGGCGACGGCGTGCCGATGGCCGGTGGCGGCGTCGCCGCCACCACGCGCGACTGGGCCCGCGTGGGCCTGCTCGCACTCGACGGGCGCGTGGGCGCCACGCCCGACGGCGCCCGCCTGCTGTCGCCCGCGTGGGTCGACGGCGCGGGCGTGCCCCCGTACCCGTTCCTCGCCCCCGGGCGGCTGCCCAGCGCCTACACCACCCACGCCGGGTACGCCTGGCACTGGTGGCCGCTGGACACCGCCGGCCGGCTCCTCGTCGCCGACGGCAGCCACGGCCAGTTCACCCTGGTCGACCGCGACCGCGACGTCGTCGTGGTCAAGACGTCGCTGTGGCCGTACGCCGACGCCTGGTCCGACCGGCACTACCGCGACCTCAGCTACCTGGGGCTGCAGGCGATCGCCGACGCGGTCGCCGCCACCCGCCCGTGAGGCGGACCGGCCCGGCCAGTCCGACAGCAGTGTCGACTGCAGCGCCGACTGCACCCCCCGAAGACTTCCGAGAGGAACCTCCGTGAACCGCAACACCATCATCACGTGCGCGCTCACCGGCGCCGGCGACACCGTCGGCCGCTCCGAGCACGTGCCCGTCACTCCCGAGCAGATCGCCCAGGCAGGCATCGACGCCGCGCGCGCCGGGGCCGCCATCGTGCACATCCACGTGCGCGACCCGCGGACCGGCGCCCCGTCGCGCGAGACCGAGCTGTACCGCGAGGCCGTGGAGCTGATCCGCGCCAGCGACGTCGACGTCGTCATCAACACGACGGCCGGCATGGGCGGCGACCTCTACCTCGACCCGAAGGAGCCGACGACGATCCTGCCGGAGACCGACCTCGTGAACGGCGTGGAGCGGCTCAAGCACGTCGGCGTGGTCGACCCGGACATCTGCACGCTCGACTGCGGCAGCCTGAACTTCGGCGAGGGCAGCCTGGTCTACGTCAGCACCCCCGACATCCTGCGCGACGGCGCGAGGCGCATCCAGGAGCTCGGCACCCGCGTCGAGATGGAGATCTTCGACACCGGCCAGCTCGTCTTCGCCAAGAAGCTCGTCGCCGAGGGGCTGATCGACGCCCCCGCCATGTTCCAGCTGTGCATGGACGTCCCCTACGGCATGCCCGCCGACCCGCGGCTGCTGGCCACGATGGTCGACCAGCTGCCCGAGGGCGCCGTCTGGTCGTCGTTCGCGCTCGGCCGCATGCAGCTGCCCTGGGTGGCGCAGGCCGTGCTCCTGGGCGGGCACGTGCGCGTCGGCCTGGAGGACAACCTGTACCTGCGCAAGGGCGTGAAGGCCACCAACGCGCAGCTCGTCACGCAGGCGCGCACCATCATCGAGGCGATGGGGTCGCAGGTGGCCACGCCCGACGACGCCCGCGAGATCCTCGCCCTGGGAGGCCGCAAGTGAGCGCCCGCGTCGCCCCGGACCAGGTCTGCACCGTCACCTGCGTCGGCGCCGGCGTCATCGGCGGCGGCTGGGCCGCGTACTTCCTCGCCCAGGGGTACCGGGTGCGTGCCTGGGACCCGGCGCCCGACGCCGAGGCCAAGCTGCGCCACCTGATCGACGCCGCGTGGCCCGCGCTGACCGAGCTCGGCCTGGCCGACGGCGCGTCGCGGGAGAACCTCACCGTGTGCGCGACGCTCGCCGAGGCCGTCGACGGCACCGACTTCGTGCAGGAGAGCGCCCCGGAGGACCTCGCGCTCAAGCGCAAGCTCCTCGCCGACATCGACGCCGCGGCCGCCGACCACGTCGTGATCTCGTCGTCCACGTCCGGATACCCGATGACGGACATGGCCACGGCGTCCGCGACCCCCGTCCGGCTCGTCGTCGGGCACCCGTTCAACCCGCCCTACCTGATCCCGCTGGTCGAGGTGGTCGGCGGCGAGCTGACCGACCCGGAGGTCGTGCAGTGGACGGCGGACTTCTTCCGGGCCGCCGGCAAGTCCGTCATCCACATGGAGCGGGAGGTGCCGGGCTTCATCGCCAACCGGCTGCAGGAGGCCCTGTGGCGCGAGGCGCTGCACATGGTCGAGGCAGGCGAGGCCACCGTCGAGCAGATCGACCTGTCCATCACCGACGGGCCCGGGCTGCGCTGGCCGTTCCAGGGGCCGATGCTCACCTTCCACCTGGCCGGCGGCCAGGGCGGGATGGCGCACATGCTCGACCACTTCGGTCCGTCGCTGCTGTCGCCGTGGACGCGGCTCGAGGCGCCGGAGCTCACCCCGGAGCTGCGGGACGCCGTCGTCGCCGGTACCGACGACGAGGCCGGCGAGCGGTCGGTGGACGACCTGGTCGCCGAGCGCGACCGCCGCGTCGTCGAGCTGCTGCGCGCCAAGGGGCGGCCGTGACCGCCGACGGCGGGCAGGCCGCGCTCCCGCCCTGGCGCGAGCCGGTCCGCGACGAGTGGATCGACTACAACGGCCACCTCAGCGAGGCCTACTACGTGCTGGTCTTCGGGCACGCCACCGACGCGGTCATGGACCACGTCGGGCTGGGGCCCGAGTACCGCGCCGCCCACGACGCGTCGCTGTACACGGTGGAGGCGCACGTGCGGTACCTCGACGAGGTGTCCGCGGGCGCCGAGCTGGAGGTCCGCTCGTCCGTGGTGGGCGCCACCGGCAAGGCGCTGCACCTGTGGCACGAGCTGTGGACCGGCGGCCGGCTCCGCGCCACCGAGGAGATCCTCGGGCTGCACGTCGCCGGCGGCCGGTCGGCACCGTTCCCGGGCGACGTCGCCGAGCGCGTCGCGGCCGTGACGGTCGAGCCCGGCCCGCACGTCGGGCGGGCGATCGCGCTGCGCCGTTGACCGGTCGGGCTCGCTGACGTACCGCTGACCTGCGCCGACCCCCACCGTGACGCTGTGAACGCGCCCCGGTCCGTGGTTGGATCGACCTGACGCCGGCCACCACGGCCGGGGCGCTCACGGGGGAGGCACGGTGGAGGACGCGGTCGTCGTCGGGTCCGGGCCCAACGGGCTCGCCGCCGCGGTCACGCTCGCCCGCGCGGGGCTGGGCGTGACGGTGCTCGAGGCGCAGGAGACGGTCGGGGGCGGCGCGCGCACCCTCGACCTCGGGCTCGGGGACGGCGTCGTGCACGACGTCTGCTCCGCCGTCCATCCCATGGCCTGGGCGTCGCCCTTCTTCCGGGCGTTCGACCTGCCCGCGCACGGGGTCGAGCTGCGCACGCCCGAGGTCTCCTACGCCCAGCCGTTGCCCGGCGGTCGGGCCGCCGTCGCCTACCGCGACCTGGAGCGCACCGCCGCCGGTCTCGGGCAGGACGGCGACGCCTGGCGGTCGCTGCTCGGCGCGGCGGCCGACCGCTGGGAGGCCGTCGTCGCGGTCGGGATGGGCGACAAGCGGTCGCTGCCGCCCGGGATCCTCGACCGGCCCGACCCGCTGCCCCGCGCCGCCGCCGCCGCGCGCTTCGGCGCCGCCGTCCTGGAGCAGGGCACGCCCCTGTGGAACGCGCGGTTCTCCGGCGAGGAGGCGCCCGCGCTGCTCACCGGCGTCGCCGCACACACCATCACCCCCATGCCGTCGCTCGCCGCCGCGGGCACCGCGCTGCTGCTCGGCACCCTCGCGCACGCGACCCCGGTCCCCGCGAGGTCGAGGCGAGAGCCCGAGGTCGAAGTCCCGGACCTCGATCTCGCACCCTCGCCTCGACCTCGCGCCTTCGACGGCGGCTGGCCCCTGCCGCGCGGCGGCTCCGGCGCCATCGTCGCGGCCCTGCGCGCCGACCTGGAGGCCCACGGCGGCACCGTCGTCACCGGGCACCGGGTCGGCTCCCGCCGCGACCTGCCCGCCGCGCGCGCCGTCCTGTTCGACACCACGCCCACCACCCTGCTCGACGTCGTCGGGGCGACCGTGCCGCCGACGCTGCGTCGCGAGCTGGCACGGTTCCGGCACGGGAACGCCGCCGCCAAGGTCGACTTCGTGCTGTCCGGTCCCGTGCCGTGGGCCGGGCCGGAAGTCGGCCGTGCGGGCACCGTGCACGTGGGCGGCACGCGCGCCGACATGGCCGCCGCGGAGGCCGCCGTCGCCACCGGCCGCCACGCCGAGCGCCCGATGTGCCTGGTCAGCGACCCGTCCGTCGTCGACCCGGACCGCGAGCGCGGCGGCCTGCGCCCCCTGTGGGCGTACGCGCACGTGCCGGCGGGCTCGGACGTGGACGTCACGGAGGCGGTCACCGCGCAGATCGAGCGCTTCGCCCCGGGCTTCCGCGACGTGGTCGCCGCCGTCCGCTGCACGCCGGCGACCGGCATGGCGGCGCACAACGAGAACTACGTCGGCGGCGACATCTCCGCCGGCGCCGCGACGATGTGGCAGATGATCGCCCGCCCCACCCTGCGGGCGAACCCGTACCGCGTCGGCTCGGGCGGGGTGTACCTGTGCTCGGCGTCCACCCCGCCCGGGCCGGGCGTGCACGGGATGGGCGGGTGGCACGCCGCCCGCCGCGCCCTGCGCGAGGTGTTCGGCGTCCGCGTCGCCTCCCTCTGAGGTCTCGTTCGGGAGGGCGGTCAGTCCCAGAGGGTCGTGCGGGCGCGCAGGTCGGTGACGCCGAGCCCGGCCAGCGGCGAGAGGGTGAGCACACGCCCGCGCGGCCCGAGCCCGCCTGCGTAGCGCGCCGCGAGCGTCGACTCGGCCTCCGTGTCCCCGGCGTCCGCGGCGACGAGCAGCGCCGCGAGCGCGTCCGTGAGGGAGTCCCAGGTGTCGTCGTCGAGGCGCACCAGCGGGATGTGGCCCGGCGGCGACTGCGCCAGCAGCCTCGCGACACCCGGAAGGTCGGGAGCGGCACCCCACACGTCCCAGAGCAGCACCTCCTCGCGCATCCGGTGCGCCAGCTCCAGGAAGACGTACGCGCGCACGAACGGGGTGCCGCACAGCTCCGGCACCCGCCGGTCGGCGCCGTAGGACGCCGGGTCCACGTCGCCGGCGCGGATCGCCCGCCACACCTCGGCCGCCGTCGGGAAGGGCGAGCCCGGACCGGTGGGCATGTCGTGCACGTCGAAGCCATGGTCGTCGTCCGGCAACATCTCGGGGTCCCACCGCACCCAGCGCTCGCCGTCCCAGTGCTCCACCACCACGTGGTCGTGGAAGAACCCGGGCTCCAGGTAGCCGGCGAACCCGACCCGCGAGCGCGCCGGGAACCCGTGGGCGCGCAGCGTGGCCACCGACAGCAGCGTGTGGTCGCGGCAGCAGCCCGCCACCTGGCGCTCACGCGGCCGCGGGGCGTGCAGCGGCCCGGGCTGCCGCGCCACGGCGGCGTCGAGGATCCGGTCGACCCACCGGCGGTCGATGTCAGCGCGCTGCTCGTCCGTCAGCACGGGGTTGCCCGCGCGGTAGTGCACGACGGCGGCGCACACCGTCGCGCCGAGGGCGGCCGGCGTCGGGTCGAGGGACGCCAGGAGGCCGGCGTGCTCCCCCGGGTCGCTGTACACGGACTGCCGGGCGTAGTCGTCGAGCGTCGGTGCGGCGGCGTCGGGCATCGGGGATCTCCGTGTCGTCCGTGGGCGGCGTCGGGCCGGGTCGCGACGCCGGGGAACATCCCACCACGGGGCGCCGACGTACGCCGGGCCGTGCGTCAGGGCGCCAGGTACGCCACGTCGCCGTTCGTGCTGCGGACCACGACGCTGCGGGGCGCCGCCGGGTCGGTGGCCCCCTCGACGGTCCGGGTGCCGTTCGTGGTCTCGATCGTCAGACGCACGGCCTCACCGTCGCCGATGACCGTCGCGTCACCGTTGGTGGAGCGTGCCTCGACGTCGTCGACGGCGTCCACGACCTCCACGTCGCCGTTGCTGGTCCGTGCCGACACCGTGCCCCCCGCCTCGGACACCTCCACGTCGCCGTTGCTGGAGTCGGCGACCACGTCCCCGCCCACCGAGTCCGCCTCGACGTCACCGTTCGCGGACGTGAGCTCGGCGTCGCCGCTGACGTCACGGACCTCGACCCGGCCGTTGCTCGACCCGGCCAGCACGTCGCCGTCGGTGCGAGCGGTCAGGACGTCGCCGTTCGCCGACCGCACATCGACGTCGGCGGCCGGCCCGGTCGCCTCGACGTCGCCGCTCGCGGACCGGACGAAGACCTCCGTGCCCGGCGGGACCACGGCGTGCAGCTCGCCCCGGCACGTCCAGTCGAACCAGAGCCAGCCGGGGCACCGGTGAGTCAGCACGAGCGTGTCCCCGGACTCGTCGGCCGAGAACGTGGGGCCGGTGATCCCGGCCCGCCGCACGACGGCCACCGACACGGACGTCGCGTCGGGGTCGGCGCGCACCGTGACGTCCGAGTCGGCGCGCAGCTCGACACCACGCGCCGCCGCATACGTCTCGTGCGTGGTGGTGGTCGTGGCCAGCGCCCGGTCCACCAGCGCGAACGCGGCCCAAGCCACGACCACCACCACGAGGGCGACACCGACGAACAGCAGGACGCGTCCGGTCACCGACCGGTGCGGGGCAGACGGGGGCGGCGGGGGCGTCCAGTCGGTCATGAGCGGTCTCCGTTCTGCTCCATCCACCGCAGCACGGCGAGGACACGGCGATGGTCGTCGGGCGCCGGCGGCAGGCCGAGCTTGTCCAGGATGCTGGTGACGTGCTTCTCGACGGCGGGCAGCCCGACGACGAGACGTTCCGCGATGCCGGAGTTGGATCGCCCCTCGGCCATGAGCTCGAGCACCTCGCGCTCGCGCCGGGTCAGGCGGTCGAGGTCGGTGCTGCGGGTCCGCGCGATGATCTGTGTCACCACCTCCGGATCGACCACGGTGCCACCGCGCGCCACCCGGTCGGCGGCGGTGAGGAACATGTCGACGTCGGCCACCCGGTCCTTGAGCACGTAGCCGAGCGCGCGGGCGCCGGCGGCGAAGAGCTCCGAGGCGTAGCGCTGCTCCACGTACTGCGACAGCACGAGGACCGGCAGGCGCGGGTGGAGGCTGCGCAGGTGCACGGCGGCCCGCAGCCCCTCGTCGGTGTGCGACGGCGGCATCCGCACGTCGGTGACCAGCAGGTCGGGCAGCGCTGCGTCGGGCGCCGTCAGCGCGCGCACCGTGGCGTCCGCGGTCCGGTGGCCCTCGACGACGTGCCCCTCGGCGGTGAGCAGCCGGGTCAGGCCGTCCAGGAGGAGGACGGAGTCCTCCGCGATCACGATGCGCACGGCACCTCCACGGTGAGGCGGGTCCCCCCGCCGGTCGGGCTGTCCAGGTCGAAGGTGCCGTCGAGAGCGCCGACCCGGCCGCGCAGCCCGGCGAGGCCGCTGCCGGGCGCCGCCGCGGCGCCGCCACGTCCGTCGTCGGCCACCACGACCCGCAGGCGGGGCGGCGCGCCGTCGGCGGCGGGCACGACGGCGGCCGTGACGTGCACACGCGCGGCGTCGGCGTGCTTCGCGACGTTGGTCAGCGCCTCGGCCACGACGAAGTAGGCGGCGGCCTGCGCGGGCGGGCCCGCGGTCGCGAGGTCGCCGGCGGTGTCGACCCGGACCGGGACGGGGCTGCGGGCCGCGAGCGCCGAGAGCGCGGCGTCGAGACCGCGGTCCGTGAGCACGGCCGGGTGGATGCCCCGCACGAGGTCACGCAGCTCCGCCAGCGTCGCCTTGACCTCGTCGTGGGCGTGCCCGAGCGCCGCGACGGCCGCGGCCGGGTCCCGGTCCGCGGCCCGCCGGGCAACTCCGAGATCGACGCCGAGCGCGACGAGGCGCTGCTGGGCGCCGTCGTGCAGGTCGCGCTCGATACGCCGCCGCTCGGCGTCGGCGGCCTCGAGCGCGGCGGCGCGGGTCTGGGCGAGCACGGCGGCGCGCTCCTGGGCGCCGTGCGCGGTGGCCTCGGCCACGCGGGCGGCGCGCTCGGCGGCCCTCGCCCGGACGCCCGCCTCGGCGGCGGCGGAGGGGCCGAGGAGCGACACGGCGAGCCGGACCGTCAGGTACGAGCCGTACTGCGCGACCACGGCAGCGGCCCACCCGAGGACGACCGCGGCACCCAGGGCGCCGGCGACGGTCAGGGACCACGGCGCGCCGAGCGACGCGGCCAGGTCGGTGCCCCGCCCGTACAGGGGGAACCCGGCGGCGGCGAGGGCGACTCCGGCGAGCACGACCACCGTCCAGCAGGCCAGGGAGACGAGCACCGTCGCGACGAACGCGTAGGCCGTCGCCGCCCAGGCCCGGGTGTCGCGCAGGACGGCCCACATCGCCGGCCACCAGCCGGGCCGCTCGGCAACGGGCGGCTGCGGCGCGCGCACCGCGACGCCGGTCGTCACCGCCAGGCGGGCCCGCTCCGTGGCGGCGAACCCGCGCGCGAGCAGCAGGCTCAGCGCCAGGAGCGGCAGGCCGGCACCGAGCACCGGGACCAGCGCGAGCGACACCGCCACGCACACCCACACCGCGAGCCCGAACGTCAGCAGCCACACCGCACCGACGGCGAGCTGCGCGACGCCGCGCCAGGTCGCGCCGTCCACGGGGGCACGCAGGAAGCCCATTGAGCCCGTGAGCGCCGGGGCCACGGGCGCCTCCGTCGGGGCGGCGGTCGTCGTCACGCCCCCGACCCTAGGCGCGGCACCCGGCGGGCGGCAGGAGGTCCTCCCACGGCGGATGGTCGGGTTTCCCCTACCCTCCCGGGCGGGGGTCCGCGCTCAGCCGGTGCGGTGCGTGGCGAAGAACTCGCGCAGCACGGTGCCGCACTCGTCCTCACGGACGCCGCCGACGACCTCGACGGCGTGGATCGCCCGCTGGTCGCGCACCATGTCCCACACCGACCCCGTGGCCCCGGCCTTGGGGTCCCAGGCGCCGAGGACGAGGCGGCGCACCCGCGCGGCCACGAGGGCACCCGCGCACATCACGCACGGCTCCAGGGTGACGACGAGGGTGCAGCCCTCGAGGCGCCACTCGCCCCGCGTCGCCGCGGCCTGGCGCAGCGCGAGGATCTCCGCGTGCGCCGTCGGGTCGCCCGTCTCCTCGCGCCGGTTGCGGCCGAGCCCGAGGAGCCGCCCGTCCTCGTCGACGACCAGCGCGCCGACGGGGACGTCGTCGCTGGCCAGGGCGTGCGTCGCCTCGTGCAGCGCCAGGCCCATGAGCGCGTCCCAGACGGCGCGCCTGCCGCTGATCGTGCCAGGCGGGAACGCGCCGCCGGCCCACGGGAGCGCGAGCCCGCGCGCGTCGTCCACCATTCCCCCACCATCTCAGAGTTGTCAGACCTTGGGCGGTATATGCCCCGCGCTGAGCCTGACAAGTCACGGGCGGGCGAGAGTTGTCAGACCGTGCGCGGGTGATACGACGCGCGCGGCCTGACAGGTCGCGGACGGTACCGTGGGGCCATGCACCTGCACGTCGCCGACCACCCGCTGGTGGCCCACAAGCTCACCGTCCTGCGAGACGAGACCACCCCGTCGGCGACGTTCCGCCTCCTGGTCGACGAGCTCGTCACCCTGCTCGCGTACGAGGCCACCCGGCACGTGCGCACCGAGCCGAAGCAGATCCGCACCCCCGTCACCACGACGACCGGCGCGCACCTGGCCGACCCGAGCCCCATCGTCATCCCGATCCTGCGTGCCGGCCTCGGCATGCTCGACGGCATGACGCGGCTGCTGCCGACGGCGGAGGTCGGGTTCCTGGGCCTGCAGCGCGACGAGACCACGTTCGAGGCCGTGACGTACGCCAACCGGCTGCCCGACGACCTCACCGGTCGGCAGGTCTTCCTGCTGGACCCGATGCTGGCGACGGGCGGCACGCTCGTCGCCGCGATCGACTACGTGCTGGAGCGGGGCGCGCGGGACGTGACCGCCGTCTGCGTGCTCGCCGCGCCGGAGGGCCTGAAGGTGGTCGAGGAGGCCGTCGGCGACCGGGTCGACGTGCAGGTCGTGGTGGCCTCGGTGGACGAGCGGCTGGACGAGAACAAGTACATCGTCCCGGGGCTCGGCGACGCCGGCGACCGGCTGTACGGCGTGGTCTGAGAGGCCCGCCCGGGAACGGGCACGACCGGCTCCCGGCCCCGGCGGCGGGCCGCTCATCGTCGGCCGCCGATCGCCTCCCACACGGTCCGTACCAGCCCGCCGACGCCGCGCTCGGCGTGCTTCGCGTCGGCGTCCTGCCGACCGGTGGACCGCGAGGCGGCCTCGCCCTGCTCGTGGGCGTCACGCTCGCCGGCCGCGCCGTCACCGGCCGGGGCCGACGGCTCGCCACGACCCGGCGTCGGCGGCTCCTTCTGGTCCTTCTGCCCCTCGCCGCCCTGCGAGACGTCGTCGTCGGGCTTCTGGCGCGACGGCCCGTCGTCGCCGGCGCCTCCCGCCGCCTCGCCGCCGGCGTCCTGCTGCTCGTCGACGGCGTCCTGCTGCTCCTCGACGCAGGAGACCCCGTCGTAGGTGAACGCGCGGACGACGACGAACCGCTCCCCTTCGAGGGTGCGGCCGAGCCACAGCAGCACGGCGCCGCCGTCGGTGGGCGCGCCGTTCTTCGCCCGCCGTAGCTCGGCCGACTCGCCCGGCGCGACGCGGGCCCGGGTGCGGGCCGACGGCACCTCCTCGGCCCCGCGACGGATCGCGGCCGTCCACCTGACGTCGCCGTCGTTGCGGACCGTCACGCTCGTGAGCGCGTCGGTGCCGGAGCACACGGCAGCGGCCTGGACGTGCACGGACCCCTCCGGCCAGGACACCGTCGCGCAGCTGTCGAACGACGGCACCGTCACCGTCCCGAGCGGACGCCCGTCGGCCGTCACGTCCACGCCCGTCGTCCCCCAGGGGACGCGAACCTCGAGCGCGCCGGTCTCGCCGGCCGGCACGAGCACGTCGCCGCGCACGCCCTCGTCGTCCACCGCGAACCGCACGGGCAGGTCCGACGCCGTGTTGTCCACCGGGATGCTCATGGCGCGCGACGACACCTCCGCGGCGTCGTCGAAGCGGCACTCGCCCGCGGGGCGGGCGTCGCCGGCCAGGGCGGGCGCGAGCGTCGTCGCGGCATACCCGACGCGGGGCGCCACAGCGGGCGTCGACGCCGACGCCGGGGCGTCGCCGTCGGCGTCGACGACCCACCGGGAGAGTGCCAGCACCGCGTCACCGGCCGGGAGGCTCCGCTCCCCCGTCGCGGCGGTGAGCGTGACCGTCTGCCCCGCCCCGACACGGACGGGGGCGACGTCCGCGCCGGCGGCCGACAGCCCGACCTGCATCGCCTCGCCGGTGTCGTTGGTGACCGTGGCGCGCACCTGCAGCCGGCCGTCGACGTTCACGACGTCGGCCGACGCCGAGACGTCCCAGGCCGGCGCGTAGCAGTCCGCGGAACCGTGCGAGCCGGCGGGCACCGTGGTGCGGTACGTAGCACCGGCCACGGTCGTGCTGACGGTCCAGGTCGCGCTGCCGGCGGGCACGCGCAGGCCGTCGGGGACCTCGACGACGACGGACCCGCCGGGCGACACGGTCCGCTCGGCCGTCCCGCTCGCGCCCGCCGCGTCGAGCCGCACCGTGACCGGGCGGGTGGAGGTGTTGAGATAGGAGCCGACGACGGCGGCCCGCGCGACGCCGACACCGCCACGCTCGGTGCACACGGCGGACAGCGACCCGGCCCCGGCCGCGGCGACCGCCCACGCCTCGGCGACGTCGACCGGGACGGCGCCACCGACCGTGTGCGACGTCGCGGACGACTCGGGGCTCACGGCGAGGGGGTAGACCCCGCTCTCGGACGTCCCGTCGGCGACGACACGCACCTGCGCGGTGCGGGTCTCGCCGGGGGCGAGCGCCGGCGCGCCCTCCACGGGCGCGCAGCGCCACACGGAGCCCGGCCCGCCGCCCGCCGTCCCGCCCTCGACGCCGGTGCAGGTGAGGTCCCCCTGGGCGTCGACGGCGCGGAGCCCCGCCGGCACCTCCACCCGGACCGACCACGGTGCGGACGCCGTCAGGTCGCCGGTGTTGCGCACGGCGACCGGGACCCAGGCGTCGCCAGGGTTGGTGAGCGCCACGGGCGCGCCCGACGTCCCGGCGCCGCCGACGGTGAGCTCGGCGCCGTAGTGGCGCACGGTGGTGGGCGCCAGGTCCACGGCGCGGCGGGCGACCCCCGAGGCCCAGAGCTCGGCGCCGAGGGCGTAGCTCCCGCCGTCGCGGGCCGTCACGGCGACGTACCGGGTGCGGGTCTCGCCCGGCTCGAGGTCGCCGACGCGGCAGCGGACGCGGCGCTCCTCCTCGGTGGCGGGGACGCAGGTGGCGGCCCCGGCGTCCGCCGGGGCGAGCGCGAGCGTGCCGCCGTCCCCGCCCGACGGCGGGGCGGGCACGAGCTCCATGCCTTCGGGAAGCGCCACCTCGAGCATGGCGTCCTCGGCTCGTGCCTCGCCCGTGTTGGTCACGGTCACCGCCACGTCCTGGGTGACGCGGGGCTCGAGCGGGGCCGGCGCGACCGCGGCCTCGAGCGTCGCCGACGGGACCAGGTCCACCGGGGGCACGCCGCCGAGCAGGTTGGTCGGGGCGAACGGGTCCGCCTCGACGCCGTCCGGCTCCGCGCCGTCCGGCTTGTCGGCCGGCCCGTCGGCAGGCGGGGGCTCGTCCTCCGGGGCGGCCGAGATGCCCGTGCCGGTCAACGGCTCCTCCCACGGCGCGCCGGGCACGCTGACGGCGGCGGGCTGGACGGGCGGCTCGGGCGGCGGGTCGTCCAGGGCGGTGAGCGCGGTCATGACCCCGGCGGTCGCGACCATGACGGCGCCCGCCGTGGCCGCCACGCTCGTGCCGGTGACCGCCGCGGTGCCGGTCGCCACCGCGACGGCCGTGCCCGCCGTCGTCCCCGCCGCCGAGCCCGCCGCCGAGCCCGCGGCGACGGTCGCGGCGCCTGCTCCCGCCGACGCGCCCGCGGAGGTGCCGACCGCGGCGGCCGAGCCGGCGGCACCCGCGCCGGTGGCGCCCGCCCCCGCGCTCACGGCGCCCGCCGCCGAGCCGACGCCGGCGGTCACCCCGGCGCCTCCCGCGGCCGCGCCGCCCGCTCCGACGAGACCGCCCGCGAGGACGCCGCCCAGGGGCAGCGCGCCGAGCGCCGTCATCCCGACCGTGCCGAGCACCAGGGGCGCGATGACCGCCCGCATGCCGCGGGCGACGTCGCCGAGCTCGAGGACGATCTCGCGGCAGCCGCCGCAGGTCTCCAGGTGCGCGTCGACCTTGGCCGTCTCCCGACGCGAGAGACCGCCGCGCACGTACGACCCGAGCAGGGGGTTCACCGCACGGCAGCCCTGTGACGGCTCGGCCTGCAGGTGCTCCTGCAGGTAGCCGACGCGCAGCCCCTCGCGGGCGCGGTAGGCGAGCGCCGCGACGCCGTTGGGGGTCAGGCCGAGCACGGGGGCGATCTGCGCGGGGGTGCAGCCCTCGACCTCCGTGTACCAGAGCACGGCCTGCCACCGCTCCGGCAGGGCCTCGTACGCCTGGCGCACCACCGAGCGCTCGAAACCGGCCATCGCCGCCCGCTCGCTGGCCAGCGCGGCACCGAGGCCCGCGTCCAGGGTGGACTCGTCGTCCGTCGGGCGGGTGCGGCGCCGGCCCTGCACGACGTCGACGGCGAGGCGGCGCACCACGGTGAACAGGTAGGCGCGGAAGGTCGTGTCCGGGCCCCCGCCGTGCTGCAGCACCTGGAGCACCCGCTGGAACGCCTCGGCGACGACGTCGTCGACGTCGGCGGACGACCGGACGTAGCTGCGAGCCACGGACCGCGCCGCCGCGGCGTGCCGGGCGTAGAGCGCTCCGTAGGCGTCGGAGTCCCCGTCGCGCACATCGAGGATCAGCTCCGCGTCGCTCCGGGCCGAGTCCTCCGGCCTCGCGAAGATCTCCGTCACGGCCACCGACCCCGCTCGTCCCGCTGCGCCGTCGTCTGCGCAGACCCCCGCTACTGTACGCCGCGGGCCGAGGACCGTCATGGGTGAATTCCTGTGCGCGAGACGGCCGGAATCACGCCGGAGCGGCGCGCTCGCACCGCCGTCCGGCCGTGCCACGGTCCGAGATCACCCGGGACGTCCGGCCGTCATGCGTCATGATGGACGGTCATGGGGGTGAGCCCAGAATGAGCCCGGTCACGACGCAGGTCCCCGACGAGGCCGCCGACGTGCGCGCCGCCTGGCGTGCCACGACGATGGCCGAGGTGTGGCTCCGCCCCGGGGACTGGGACCACGCCGCCGTCGACGCCGTCGTGGAGGCCGTCGTGGAGGGCCGCCCCAGCGAGGTGGCGATCGGGCGGCTCGGTTTCGCGCGCGGCCAGGCGGGCGTGGGGCTCGAGGAGACCCTCGACGACGTGGCCTGCGGCTTCCGTGCCGCGGCGGTGGAGCTCTCGCCCGAGGCCGTCCGCGCCGCGGCCGTCGGCTGGGCGAAGGGTCAGGAGGCCGGCGGCGCCGTCTCCGGGGTGCGCGACGCCGTGCGGGACGCGACCACGGGCCTGCCGACCGCCGACTACGTCGGGGAGCGGCTCCGGGAGACGTACGGTGCGGGGATCGCGGAGGCGTACTGCCTGGTGGTGATCGACGTCGGCGTGGACGGGCTGGGCCTGTGGGAGCGCACGGCCCGCGCGGCGGCGGTCGGGCAGGCGCTCGAGCACACGTTCGGCGAGGGGCACCCCGCGGCGGCGCTGTCCGCCGGGGTGTACGTGGTGCTGTGCGAACGTCGCACGGTGACGCCCGAGATCACGCGGGCGACCCGCAGGATCGTGGAGCGCCAGGGCGACATCCTGGGGCTCGCCGACACGCTGCGGCGCCCGACCCGGGTGTGGGTCGAGCGCCTTCCCGCGTCGCACGCCGCCGCGGTCGAGCTGCTGCGCACCCTGGGCCGCTGACCTCCGCGTCACCGGCCGGGGGCACGAGAGGTCAGCGCGGGGCGAACGTCAGGCAGTCGGCGTGCGCTTCGTCGTCCGGGCCGGCGCCGACGCGGATCGCCGCCGCCCCGCACTCCAGGTCGTGGTTGTGGACGCACTCGCCGCGCTGGCACGCGCCCACGTGGGCCACGACCTTCTCCAGGCCGCCCTTGGCGCTGAGCGGGATGAAGGTGGCGCAGGCGGCGTCGCCGGAGTGGCCGGCGATGGTGACGGCGCCCGCGTGGCAGCCGTGGTCGTGGTTGTAGCCGCAGCCGTCGACCGAGCACTCGGCGACCTCGGGCAGCTCCATCAGGGTGCTCATGCCTACTCCCCTCGTCCGGCCGGCGGACGCCGGCCGCCTTCTCCGAGCGTATTCCTCACCGCACGAAGAAGAAAGGGGAAGGGGAATTCCATGCCGCAAGGAAAGCCTTACCGAAGCCATTCCCGAAATAGGAAAGAATAGCGTTCCTGAAATTCATCGGTCGCGGCGCGGCGACGGCCGCCACAGCACCAGGGCGCCCGGCGCTGGGTGGTGCTGGTCGACCTCGACCCGCAGCTCGGAACGGCGCACGCGGCGGCCGCGCGGGACCGCCACGACGTCACCGGTGGTCGCCGCGGCGAACACGCGCTCGTCCGCCTGCTCCCGCTCGGTGAGGATCGTCAGCAGCTCGGCGAGGCGGTGCTCCAGCACCGTGACGTGCTGCTCCAGGTCCATGATCCGCTTGATCCCGGCCAGGTTGATGCCCTCGCCCTGTGCGAGGCGCTGGACCTCCAGGAGCCGCGCGACGTCCCGCCGGGAGTACCGGCGGCCGCGGCCGACCGTCCGGCGCGGCGTGACCAGGCCGAGACGGTCGTACTGCCGCAGAGTCTGCGGGTGCATGCCGGCGAGCTGGGCGGCCTGGGAGACCGTCAGCACCGGTGCGTCGTCGGTGGTCACGCTTCCTCCTCTCGCCCGGGCGGCTCGTGCGGCCAGTGTGCCCGACGGGCCGGTCAGTGTCCGTCAGTGTCCGGTCACTGCGCCGCGCGCCGGGACAGGTCCGCGCGCACGTCCTCGTGGTCGCCCTCGGCGGCGAACGCCTCGAGCGCCTCCTTCGCCTTCTTGCTCAGCTTCTGCGGCACCACGACCTGGATGGTCACGAGCAGGTCCCCGGTCCCCTTCTTGGCCGCCACGCCGCGGCCGCGCACGCGCAGCACACGGCCCGACGGGGTCCCCGCCGGGACCTTGACCCGGACGGTCCCCCCGTCGAGGGTCGGCACCTCCAGCGTGGTGCCCAGGGCGGCCTCGCTGAACGTCACCGGGACGGTCATGCGCAGGTCGGAGCCGTCCATCGCGTACACGGGGTGCGGCTCCACGCGGACGGTGACGACGAGGTCGCCCGCCGGGGCGCCGCCGCTGCCCGGGTACCCGCGCCCGCGGATCCGGATCTTCTGGCCGTCGTGCACGCCCGCCGGGATCCGGACGGTGAGCTTCCGCTTGTCGACCGTGAGCTCGACCGTGGAGCCCTCGACCGCGGCGCGGAACGGCAGGGACGCGCTCGCCGCGACGTCCTGCCCCTTGCTCGCGGGCGGCGTGCCGAAGCCCGCGGGCCGGCGGCCGGCGCCGCCCTGGGCCCCGAACATCTGGCTGAGGATGTCCTCGAAGCCCGCGGAGCCGTAGCCCTGCTGGCCGTAGCGGACGTTCGGGCCGCCACCGCCGCCGAACATGCCGCCGAACACGTCGTCGAAGCCGTTCGCCCCCGGGCCGCCGGGACCGGCCGAGAACCGGGCGCCGCCGCCCGCCATCGTGCGGACCGCGTCGTACTGCTGGCGCTGCTCCGTGTCGGAGAGCACGGCGTAGGCCTCGCCGATCTCCTTGAACTTGGCCTCCGCGGCCGCGTCACCCGGGTTCTGGTCCGGGTGGTACTGGCGCGCGAGCTTGCGGTACGCCTTCTTGATGGTCGCGTCGTCGGCGTCCTTGGAAACGCCGAGCGCGGCGTAGAAGTCCTTCTCGATCCAGTCCTGACCGGTCACGACGCCTCCCTTCCTTCTGCCATCTTGCCCTCTGTGCGCCGCGCGACGGCGACGGGCGAGGACGCTCGGTGGTGGGGCCGGGGTGCGTGCGCGAGAGCCGAGCGGGGAACGAGCGAATCATTCGAGCGCACGCACCCCGGCCCCACCACCGTCATTCCGGACCGACCACGCCGACGCGCGCCGCCCGCACGACCTTCTCGCCGATGCGGTACCCCGGCTCGACGACGAGGTTCACCGTGGTGGTGCTGGCCTCGGCGTCGGCGTTGTGCATGAGCGCCTCGTGCACGGTGGGGTCGAACTCCTCGCCGACGGCGCCGAACCGCTCGATGCCGAACTTCGCGAGGGTCGCGTCGACCTTCTCCGCGATGGCCGCCATCGGGCCGGCGAGCTCGCCGTGCTGCTTGGCCCGCTCGATGTCGTCGAGCACGGGCAGCAGCGCGACCAGCACGTCCTGGGTGCCCTGCGTGCGGGCGGCCTCCTGGTCGCGCAGCGAGCGGTTGCGGTAGTTCGTGAACGCCGCACGCTCACGCTGCAGCGCGTCCAGGTGCTCGGCGGCCTCGGCCTTCGCCTGGAGCACGTCGGCGCTCTCGGCGGCCTCACCGGTCGGCTCGAAGTCGAGGGCCTCCAGCGGGTCGCCCTCGGGCTGCTCGCCGGCGGCGTCCTCGGCCGGACGGGCCTCGCCCGTGGCCGGGTCGACCTTGCGCTTGTCCGTGAACTGGAACGGGGCGTCCCCCGAGCCCTCCTCGGGCTCGGGGGTCCCCTGCTGCGGAGAGTCCGTCACTTCTTGTCGTCCTCGTCGTCCACGATCTCGGCGTCCACGACGTCCTCGTCGGCCTTCGCGTCGGCCGAGCCCGCACCGGGCGCGTCGCCCGCCGGGGCCTCGCCGGCCTCGCCGGCCGCCTGCTCGGAGGCGTACAGCGCCTGGCCGATCTTCTGCGAGGAGGCGCCGAGCTTCTCGTACGCGCTCTTCACGGCGTCGGTGTCGTCACCCTCGAGCGCGGTCTTCACCGCGGCGACGTCCGCCTCGACCTCGGACACGACGTCGGCGGGGAGCTTGTCGCGGTTGTCCGCGATCTGCTTCTCCATGGAGTAGGCGAAGGCCTCCGCCTGGTTGCGGGTCTCGGCCTCCTCGCGGCGCTTCTTGTCCTCCTCCGCGTGCTCCTCGGCCTCCTTGACCATGCGGTCGATGTCCTCCTTGGGGAGGGCCGAGCCGCCGGTGATCTTCATCGACTGCTCCTTGCCCGTGCCGCGGTCCTTGGCGGACACGTGCACGATGCCGTTCGCGTCGATGTCGAAGGTGACCTCGATCTGCGGCATGCCGCGGGGGGCCGGGGCGATGCCGGTGAGCTCGAAGGTGCCCAGCGGCTTGTTGTCGCGGGTGAACTCGCGCTCGCCCTGGAAGACCTGGATCGCCACGGACGGCTGGTTGTCCTCCGCCGTGGAGAAGATCTCGCTGCGCTTGGTCGGGATGGCGGTGTTGCGCTCGATGAGCTTGGTCATCACGCCACCCTTGGTCTCGATGCCGAGGGAGAGCGGGGTGACGTCGATGAGCAGCACGTCCTTGCGCTCGCCGCCGATGACGCCGGCCTGCAGGGCCGCGCCGACGGCGACGACCTCGTCCGGGTTGACGCCCTTGTTCGCGTCCTTGCCGCCGGTGAGCTCCTTGACGACCTCGGACACGGCGGGCATGCGGGTGGAGCCGCCGACGAGGATGACGTGGTCGATGTCCGACACCGAGATGCCCGCGTCACGGATGACGGCGTGGAACGGCTCCTTGGTGCGGTCGATGAGGTCCTGCGTCATCTGCTGGAACTGCGCCCGCGTGAGCTTCTCGTCCAGGTGGATCGGACCGTTCTCGCTCATCGACAGGTACTGCATCGAGATGTTGGTGCTCGTCGCGGACGAGAGCTCCTTCTTGGCCTGCTCGGCCGCCTCGCGCAGGCGCTGCAGGGCGATCTTGTCCTTGGACAGGTCGACGCCCTCGTTGTTCTTCACCTGCTTGATGAGGTGCTCGACGATGCGGTTGTCCCAGTCGTCGCCGCCGAGGCGGTTGTCGCCGGACGTCGCGCGGACCTGGATGGTCGAGAAGTCGTCCTCGTCCTTGCCCACCTCGAGCAGGGAGACGTCGAACGTACCGCCGCCGAGGTCGAAGACGAGGATCAGCTCGTCCTCCTTGCCCTTCTCCAGCCCGTAGGCGAGGGCGGCCGCGGTGGGCTCGTTGACGATGCGGCTCACGTTGAGGCCGGCGATCTGGCCGGCGTCCTTCGTGGCCTGGCGCTCGGCGTCGTTGAAGTACGCCGGGACGGTGATGACCGCATCGGTGACGGGCTCGCCGAGGTACTCCTCGGCGTCACGCTTCAGCTTGCCCAGGATGCGGGCGCTGATCTCCTGCGCGCTGTAGTCCTTGTCGTCGATCTGCTGCGACCAGTCGGTGCCCATGTGGCGCTTGACCGAGCTGATGGTGCGGTCGACGTTCGTGACGGCCTGGCGCTTGGCCACCTCACCGACGAGCACCTCGCCCGTCTTGGAGAAGGCGACGACGGAGGGCGTGGTGCGCGAGCCCTCCGCATTCGCGATGACGGTGGGCTCGCCGCCCTCCAGGACGGCGACCACCGAGTTGGTGGTACCGAGGTCGATACCGACTGCTCGAGCCATGTGTGCTGCCTCCGTGTCAGGGAAGTCCCGGGTCGGGACGTCAGGTTGAGTCGTCTGCACTCAACCTAGGCCGCCGGGGTACGGGATGTCCAGCCGGCAAGGCGAAAGTTGAGTCTGCTCCACTCAACGTTGCCTCGGGCGCCCGTATTCCCGCTGGCCACCCGAGCTGTTCGCTCACAGCGAACAGGGTCGCTCGAGCCCGGTCGAGGTCCCGGACGACTGGCGGGCGAGCGACGGCGGAGACCGCGCCCTGGCTCCGACGGCGCCCGCCGCCACCCCGCCGCTCAGATCAGCTCGACGCCGTCGGCCTGCGGCCCCCGGTCGCTCTGGCGGACCTTGAACCGGACCCGGTCGCCCTCCTCCAGGACCTCGGAGCCCCGCACGACCGACACGTGCACGAACAGGTCCGCACCGCCGGCATCGGGCGTGATGAAGCCGAACCCGCGGTCCTCGTCGTAGCGCGCGACGGTGCCCTCGCCCCCGCGCACGGGCCCGCCGGAGCCCGGGGAACGGCCCGGCCGCCCGCGGTCCGCGCCCGCGCGGGCGTTCCCGGAGCCGCGCACGAGCCGCACGTGGCGAGCGTTCGGCCCGCGGTCGCCGTCGACGACGTCGTACGTCACGCGCGCACCCTCGACGAGCTCGGTCAGCCCTCCAGCCAGAGCCTTGACGTGGACGAAGACGTCCTCGCCGCCGCCGTCGGGAGCGATGAACCCGAAGCCCTTGACGTCGTCGAACCACGACACCGTGCCGTCCGCCCCGTCGGACGCGGGCCGCGCGGCCTGGTCCCCGAGCGGCAGCAGGTGGTCCGCCTGCGGGCCCTTCTCCCCCTCGACGACGAGGAACGCGACCCGCTGCCCCTCCGAGATCACACCGCCGGTGACGATGGCCGAGCTGTGCACGAAGACCTCGGCGCGGCCGTCGTCGGGCGTGACGAAGCCGTACCCCTTGGCCGGCTCGTACCAGTTGACGGTGCCGAGCACGCCCACGGGCTCGTCGGCGGCCCGGTCGCCCGTGACCCGGACGCGGCGCGCCTGCGGGCCACGGTCACCCTCGCCCACCTCGAACTCGACGGCCTGCCCCTCGCGGAGCTGCTTCGGCCCGTCGTCGCCGACGATCTCCGACGCGTGCACGAACAGGTCGTCGGCATCGTTCCCGAGGTCGATGAAGCCGAACCCTCGGTCGGCGTCGAACCATCGGACAGTTCCCTGGGGCACTGAGGACTCCTCGTCTCGGCAGATGTTGCTGCCTTCCAGTGTCCCCGACAGCGCCGCCGGCAGGCGCGTCCCACCGTGTGGGGCACGCCTCACGACCGCTCCGCGGGCGCGACACGGCACCGGCCCGGACCCTGCCTTGACCTCACGCTCACGACGTGTCACTGTATTAGCGGCTTAATACAGCGACACGGAGGGGTGGGATGGAGTTCGACACCGGCTCCCCAATCTGGGGCCAGCTCGTGGCGGAGTTCTCCCGGCGGATCGTCACCGGCGAGTGGCCCGCCGGCACGAAGATCTCCGGGGTCCGGGACCTGGCCGCCGAGCTCGGCGTCAACCCCAACACCGTGCAGCGCGCCCTGGCCGAGCTCGAACGACGGGAGCTGTGCCGTTCGGCACGGACCGCCGGCCGCTTCGTCACCGACGAGGAGGCGCGGATCGACACCCTGCGGGCCGAGCTCGCCCAGGAGGCGGCCGACGACTTCATCGACCGGGCACGCGGCCTCGGCATGGGCCCGGACCACGCGCAGCGACTCATCGAGGAGAGATGGCATGACCACCACGCCGACACCCCTGCAGGAGCGTGAACCGACGATGCCGGACCGACAGGCCCTGGTCAGCGTGCGCGACCTGACGGTGCGCTACGGGTCCCGCACCGCCCTCGACCACCTCGACCTCGACCTCCCGTCCGGGCAGATCGTCGGCCTGCTGGGCGAGAACGGGTGCGGCAAGTCCACCCTCCTCAAGACCCTCGCCGGTCTGTACGCCGACCACACCGGCGTCGTGCGGGTCGCGGGCCGCCCGCTCGGACCGGCGTCCAAGGCCGTGGTGTCCTACCTGCCGGACCGCAGCGCCCTGCCCGAGCGGGCCCGCGTGAGCTACTGCCTGGAACTGTTCGAGGACTTCTACGCCGACTTCGACCGCGCCAAGGCCACGGAGCTGCTCGCGTCCTTCGGGCTGGAGACGTCGCTGCGGCTCAAGGAGATGTCCAAGGGCATGCGCGAGAAGGTGCACATCTCGCTGGCCATGGCGCGCCGCGCACGGGTGTTCCTGCTCGACGAGCCGATCTCCGGCGTCGACCCGGCCGCCCGCGAGGGGATCCTCGACGGCATCCTGCGCACCCTCGACCCCGACTCGCTGCTCCTGGTCGCCACCCACCTGGTGCACGACCTCGAGACCGCGCTCGACTCCGTGGTGATGATGCGCCACGGGCGCGTGCTCCTCACCGGCGAGGTCGACGACCTGCGCGCCGAGCACGGGGCCAGCCTCGAGCAGATCTTCCGAAAGGTGTACGCGTCATGAGAACGGTGCTCAAGCACGAGATCATCCGCACCCGGGCGATGCTCGGCCTCGCCGTCGGGGTCGCGCTGCTGCTCGCGATCGCCGGCACCGCGCTCGCCGCGACCGGGTGGCCCGTCCTGGCCGAGCTCGGTCTCGTCCTTCTCCTCGGGGTGACGGTCGGCCTGCTCCCGGCCTGCCAGCTCCTCCTGGCCGTCGACTACTGGCGTTCCTGCTACGGGCGCACCGGCTACCTCATCCACACGCTGCCCCTGCCCGGCCCGACGCTCTACTGGGGCAAGATCGTCTGGGCGTGGCTCGTCTCGGTCGCCGCGACGCTGGTCGGTGTCGGGATCGCCGTGGCGGGCTCGGGCGTCCTGTCCCTGCGCGACGGGTCCGTCATGGGGTCGCCCGCGACCGTGCTCCGCGAGGCGTGGACCGCGCTGACCGACGTGACCTCCGCGTGGGGCGTGGCCGCGATCGCGGTGCTGGCCCTGGCGTACGTCCTCATGGCGCCCGCGCAGTACTACTTCGCCGGCTCCGTCGGCAGCCAGGCGCCGATGAACCGGCTCGGCGTCGGCGGCCCGGTGCTGGTCTGGCTCGGCCTGTACGTGGCGGTCCAGGTGCTCACGCTCGTGTCGTTCGTCGTCGTCCCACTCGGCGTCGGACTCACCGACGGCCGGCTCGCGCTGGTGCCGTTCCACCTGTTCGCCGACCTGTCGGCCGACTCCGCCGCCGTCATGCCGATCGGCTTCGTCCCCACCCTGCTGCTCGTGTCCGTGGCGTGCGTCGTGTGGACCGTGCGCTCCTGGAAGCGGCGCGTGTCGCTGGTCTGACCACCGAGGAACGACGAGGTCCAGCGCCGTCAGCGCGGGGACGGGCAGCGTTCCTCCCACGGCACGAGCGGCGCCGGTGGCTGCGGGTGGTCCGACGCGCGCAGCATGAGGTCCACCACCGCGACGCGCACGCGCGCCCACTCGGCCTCGTCGGTGGACCCGCCGAGCTCGAGGATGCGACGCAGGAGCAGGACGGCCCGTGCGGTGTCGACGGGCCGGGCGCCCTCCTGCGCCACGGCCCGCACCACCTGGGCGGCGAGGATCTCCCCGCGGGACCCGGCCGGGAGCCGGGTGGAGCTCGCGAGGCGCAGCGGCACCGGTGACGCCCGCAACGACCAGCGGGTGCCGGGCCCGGTGTGGATGACGACGGTCGCCGGGCCGCGCAGCAGCGACACGACCATCAGCGTCACCGCGAGGAGCACGACCGCACCCCCGACCACGCACGTGAGCCCGAGGACGGGCCGGTCGCCATCCCGCACGAGGATCAGGACGCCGATCGCCGTCGCCCACAGCGCGAGCCCGCCGGCCGCCACGAGGGCGAAGACCAGACCGGCCGGGGTCTCCCCGGGCCGGCGCCGACGAGTGCTCATACCCTGTCGTTGCCGGCGGCCCCCCGTTCGCTACGGCCGGAGCGGGTGAAACTCGGTGCCGGCCGGACCGGCGACGACGCGCTCCCCCCGGCCGGCACGGGTGTCCCGGACGTGGCGGGCGCCGCCCCAGGGCCGCCGGTGCCCGTGCCCGACGGCCACCCAGGCGACGCCGACGACGGCGGCCAGCACCTGTGCGGCGCCGGCCGCGGCGAGGACGGGGCCGGCGCCGAAGCGCCCGATGAGGCCGCCGCCGAGGAGCAGGCCGAGCGAGGCACCGACGCTGTGCAGGACCATCTCGACGGTGAACGCCAGGCGGCGCTCCGCGCCCGCGGTCCGCTCGCTGATGAGCGCGTTGAGGGCGGTGATGCCCAGCGGCATGGCGGCCCCGCCGAGGGCGGCCGCCGCGCCGATCAGGAGCAGGTCGGGCGCCACGAGGGGCAGGGCCACGAACGACAGGCCGACCACGACGCAGGACGTGGCGACGGTCGCGACGCGGGGCAGCCGGTCCACGACGGCCGGCACGACGAACGACACGGCGAGGGACGCCGCCCCGTACCCGCTCATCCCGGCCGCGACGAGCGCGCCCGGGCGGTCGAGCTCCGCGCCGAGGAGTGCCAGGCCGAGGCTGAACGCGAACCACGCCAGCCCGCCGACCCCGGTCAGGACGACGCCGACGGCGACGTCGGGGCGGGCGGCGAACAGCTGCCGCACGGTCGGCGGTGGTTCGTGCGCCGCCGGCGGGCCGCTCGCCGTACGCCCGACCTCGCCCACCGACGGCACGGTGAGCACCGCGGCCGCGCCGGCGAGCAGCGCCACGGCCTCGCACCACAGCAGCGGGCCCGCGCCCCACGTGGCGACGAGCCACGCGCCGAAGGGCGGCGCGAAGATCATCGACACCCGGCGGGCGAGGTCCTGCCAGGACAGCCACCGCGCGGCCGACGTCGTGGCGCCGTCCTCGACGGCGGCGTCGGCGAGGTCGGAGGTCAGGGCCCGCTGGGCCGGGCCGCCCAGCGCCCCGGCCGCGCCGGTGACGAGACCGGAGGCGCACAGGACGGCGGCCCCCACCCCGACCGTGCCGGCGGCCACGGGCACGACGACGAGCCCGGCCGCCTGGACGAGCAGCACGACCGCGAGGGCGCGGCCGCTGACGATCCGTTCGCGCAGGCGCCGCCCCCACCGGCCGACCGTGAGCAGCGGCAGCCCGGCGGCGCCGCCGACGAGACCGGTGGTCCAGGCGTCGCCGGTCTCCGCGAGCGCGACCAGCGGCAGGGCGACGGCCGTGAGTCGGGTGCCGATCCAGGTGACGAAGGTGGTGAGGGTGAGGACGACGAGAGACCCGGGCACGCGTCGCATCCTCCTCGTGAGCGCCGCCGATCGGAAGGGGTCCGGTCGGCGTGCCGACTCATCGGCGCAGCGCGTCGACCTGCGGCGACACGAGATCCGGCGACCGGCGCCGTGGCGCGGCCCGGTGCGGAGGCGGGCTGAGCCTCAGCCGGGGTAGGCGCCGGCGGCGATGTCCTCGAGGAGGGTGGGGCCGGTCGGCTCCCAGCCGAGGCGTTCGCGCGTCAGGGCGGACGACGCGCGGATGTCCATGCCCCAGAACGTCCCCAGCCAGCCGAAGTGCTCGGCGGCGTCGTCCGGGTCCACGGAGACGGTGGGGACGCCGACGGCGCGCCCGATCGCCTCGGCGATCTCGCGGGTCGCGATGCCCTCCTCGGCGACGGCGTGCACGGCCGTCCCACCCTCGGCCCGGTCGACGGCCAGGGCGACGGCGCGGCCGGCGTCGGACACGTGCACCGCGGGCCAGTGGTGCTGCCCGTCGCCGACGTAGCCGGACACGCCTCGCTCGCGGGCCGTGCGGGCGAGGACCGCGGTGAAGCCGTGGTCACCGGCGCCGTGCACCGTGGCGGAGAAGCGCAGGGCCACGCCCGCGACGCCGCGGCCGGCAGCGGCGAGGACGAGGCCGTCGGTACCGCCGCGGGGTGCGTCGGGCCCGGTGAACGCGGTGGGGTCGTCCTCCGTGAGGACGGCGCCGGGCCGCCCTGCCAGGCCCGACGCGAGCAGGAGCTTGCGTCCGCTGCCGGCCAGCTCGTCGAGGAACGTCTCGACGACGGCCCGCTCCGTGCGCCCGGCGCCGGCGTAGTCGGTGAAGTCGTGCTTGAACGCGAGATGGACGACGGCGTCGGCCTTCTCGGCGCCGGCACGGAGGCTCTCCAGGTCGTCGAGGCTACCGGCGTGCGCCCGGGCCCCGAGCGCCTCCACGGCGCGGGCGGAGGCGTCGGACCGTGCGAGGCCTGTGACCTCGTGACCGGCGGCGAGCAGTCCGGGCACGGTGGCGGAGCCGATCCAGCCGGAGGCCCCGGTGACGAAGACGCGCATGGTGTGTCTCTCCTTCCCGGCCGGTGGACGGCCGGTGATGTCAGTCGCTGTCGTCATCGACGGTACACCCGATGTCAGCAACTGTCATCGCTGGGTGGCCGGCCGATAGACTCGACGGCCATGGGCAGATGGGAGCCGGGCGCGCGCGGGCGCCTCCTGGAGGCGGCGCTCGAGCTGTACGAGGAGCGCGGCTTCGAGGGCACCACGACCGCGGAGATCGCCGAGCGCGCCGGCGTCACCGAGCGCACCTTCTTCCGCCACTTCGCCGACAAGCGCGAGGTGCTCTTCGACGGCTCCGCAGACCTGGAGGGCACCCTCGCCGAGGCCGTCGCGAGCGCCCCGCCCGGCACCGCCCCCCTGGACGCCGTCGGCGACGCGTTCGCCGCCCTGGACGCCTTCTTCGAGGAACGACGCGCATTCAGCCTGCGACGCGCCGCCGTCGTCGCCGCCGCGCCCCGCCTCCAGGAACGCGAGCTGCTCAAGCTCGCCTCGATGCGCGACTCCCTCGCGGCGGCGCTCCGGGGTCGCGGCCTCGCCGAGCCCGCCGCGAGCATGGTGGCCGAGGCGGGGATCGGCGCCTTCCGCATCGGTTTCGAGGCCTGGGTCGCCGCGGCGGAACCACGCCCGCCGCTCGCCGACTGCGTGCGGCAGGCCCTCGACGCGCTGCGCGAGCACGGCCTGTCCGGGCGGCCGGTCCGCATCGGCACGGGCCCACACGGGTAAGGTCGCACGATGCTCAGGAGACTCCGGCGCGCGGCCGCCCGCCTGTACTGGCGGCTCAGCCGGTGGACGCTGCGCACCGAGAACGTCCCCCGGGAGCCCGGCGTCCTCGTCGGCGCCCCGCATACGTCCAACTGGGACTTCGTGCTCATGCTCGCCATCGCGTGGCACCTCGACCTCGACGTGCGCTGGCTCGGCAAGCACACCCTGTTCGCCGGGTGGCGCGGCCCGCTCATGCGTGCGCTCGGCGGCATCCCCGTGGACCGCCGGGACCCGAGCAGCGTCGTCGACGACGTCCTCGCCCGCGTGCGCGCCGGCGAGGTGTTCCAGCTCGTCGTCACCCCCGAGGGCACCCGATCCGGCGACGGGTGGCGCTCGGGCTTCTACCGGATCGCCCGCGCCGCCGGGCTGCCCGTGACCCTCGGGTACGTGGACCGCACCACCATGACCACGGGGCTCGGCCCCACGCTGCGCCTCACCGGCGACGTGGCCACGGACATGGACGAGATCCGCGCGTTCTACGCCGACAAGTCCGGCCTGCGGCCCGCGCTGCGCACCGAGCCGCGGCTGCGCGGCGAGGAGGACGCCGGCTGACCGGGACGGACGGCGCGCGCGCCGTAAGTTCCGCCGGGCCCGGGACACTACGTGGTGTGAGCACTCCCGAGGACGACGACGACCGGCGCTCCCGGCTGACCGCGCTGTGGGACGCCCACGCCGTCCGCGTGCAGGCGTACGCGCTGCGGCACACCGACCCCGATTCCGCGCAGGACGTGCTCTCCGAGACGTTCCTCGCGGCGTGGCGCCGTCTCGACGCCGTCCCCGAGCCCGCGCTGCCGTGGCTCCTGGTCACCGCACGCCACCTGGTGCGCAACATGCACCGCGCGGCGGGAAGGCGACGCTCGCTCACCGACGAGCTCACCCGCCTGGAGGCCTCCGCCCCGCTGCCCGACGGGGCGCCCGAGGCGCTCGCCACCGAGCGCGACACCCTGCTGCGCGGCCTCGCCCGCCTCACCGCGCGGGAGCGGGAGGCCGTCCTCCTCGTCGCGTGGGACGGCCTCGCTCCCGCCGCGGCCGCGGACGTCGCCGGGTGCACGACGGCGGCCTTCCACGTGCGGCTGCACCGCGCCCGGCGGCGGCTCGCGGACGCCACCGACGACGCCGGTGGCGCCGGCGTCGCCGTCACCCGCTCCCGCACGCAGGAGAGGAGGTCGGCATGAACGCCCCCGACGACCCCACCCTCGACGAGCGCCTCGCCCGCCTCGCACCGTCGGTGTCGCCCGACCCCGATCGGCTCGCCGCCGCCCGCGCCGCGCTCGACGCCGCGACCGCCCTCCACCCCGACGACGCGGGCGCCGGGCACGACCGCCGCAGCAGCGTCGAGGGCGGCGCGCACGTCATCGACCTCGACCCTCACGACGACGGGCACGTCGAGGTCGTCACCCCGCTCGACGCCGCGAGCCGGGCGCGCGACCGGCGACGGCGCCGCGTCACCCTGGCCGCCGCGTCCGTCGGCGTCCTCGGGGTCGTCGGCACGGCGCTCGTGCTCTCACCGGTCGGGCCGAACCTCACCCCCGCTACTCCGGAACGCGCCTGCGCGGCGCTGATGGAGGCCGGGATGCCGGGTGGCCCCGCCACCGACCTCACCTGGCGGACCCTGGCGTCCGAGTCCCGCGCCGATGCCCACCTGGCACTCGTCCAGGGAGGCGGGCTGACCGGCCTGTGCGAGGGCGGTCGGCTCGACGGCCACGACTTCACCCGGACGACCACCTGGCCCGCGGTCCCCGACGAGGCGCCGGAGCCCGACGAGGTCCGTCCGAGCGGGGTGTCGGGCGAGATCGTCCCCGACGCCACCGAGCCCGGCTGGTACGTCGTCTGGGGGCTCTCCGGGGGCGACGTCCGGGACGTCCGGCTCCAGATCGAGCGGCACGAGTACGACACGGACGGGTCGCTGCGGCACACCGCGGGGACCGTCGTCGAGGTCGACCGGGCCGGCGACGGCCGCTGGTCCGCGGCGCTCGACGCGGGTGAGGTGCTGCCCGACGCGGAGCTCGCAGACGACACGCTGCCGGACGACGTCGAGGTCACCCTCCTGTGGCAGGTGGACGGGCAGGAGCACTCGCTCCCGATGGATGCCGGCTGGCAGACCGACGACCACCCCAGCAACGTGCTCGTCCAGGCTCGTCGTACGGCCTGCGAGCCGAACTGGCGCGGCAGGGACCACGACCTGGTCGTGGAGGAGCGCCGGGGCGATCGGGGCGTCATGCTGGTCGTCGACGAGTACAGCGCCTGGTTCGCGGCGTGCGTCCAGAACGCCCGCCCCCCGTACGAGCCGTTCTCGACGGTCGGCGGAGACCTGCCGCGGGGCCCACTCGCGCCCGACGACGTGCGGGCTGTGGCCGGCGGCGGCTCCGGCCCGGCATCGATGCTCGTGGGCCGCGCGGGCGACGACGTCTCGCGCGTCGAGGCGCGCACCGCCGACGGCGCACGCGTCGACGCCATCATGGGTGACGGCTACTGGGTGGCCACCCACGACGCGGCCTCGGACGACCCGTGGGACGACGCCACGCTCACGTGGTTCCTGGACGACGGGTCGAAGGGCGGCAGCGAGCGGGTCTTCGAGTAGCGGACGTCCGGACGGCCCGCTCCGGCCTGCGACCGCGCACCTGCCCGTCCGCGATGCGCTGTCAGTCCGTGGCGCCCCCCTCCTGCGTGGGTAGTCTCGTCGCGTGCCCGACACCCCCGCCCTCGCGCCCGTCCCGCTGACCCACGGCGTCGTGCTGCGTCTGCTCCGGAACGACGACGGGCCGGCGCTCGCCACGGCGTACGCACGCAACCGCGCACACCTGGCGCCGTGGGACCCCGAGCGCACCGAGGAGTTCTTCACCTCCGAGCACCACACGCGCCTCGTCCCGATGGAGCTGTTGGAGCTCGGCGCGGGGCGCAAGGTCCCGCTCGTCCTGGACCGGGACGGCGAGATCGTGGGCCGGCTCAACCTCACCGACATCGTCCGGGGTGCGTTCGACAACGCCCACCTCGGGTACTGGCTCGACGCCCGGCTCGCGGGCCGCGGCGTGATGACGGCCGCCGTGGAGGCGGCGTGCGGGCACGCCAATGACCTCGGGCTGCACCGGGTGCAGGCCGCGACGCTGCTGCACAACGCCGCGTCGCAGGCGGTGCTCGCCCGCACCGGGTTCACGCGGATCGGGACGGCGCCGCAGTACCTGCGCATCGCGGGGCGCTGGCAGGACCACGCGCTGTTCCAGCGCATCCTGCACGGCTGAGCGCGCGATCTCGCCCGCTGTTCCACGTGCCGTGCGGCGTCGCGTGCGATAGACGTTAACCATGAGATGACCCACCCGAGGGGGAAGCCATGGACGCGGACGCCGGCTCGATGACCATCGCACTGCTCACGGCATGCTCCGAGCCCGACCTGGGCATCCGGTCGCGTGTCGTGCAAGACCTCCTGGACGAGGCGAGCCAGGACGAGCACCTCGCCCGCCAGGTCCTGACCACCATGCTCACCGCCTCGGTGATGTCCCTGCGCGCGTACACCGACGCCACGCACCGCGAGCCCCAGGACGTGCTGCGCACGCTCGGGGTGAGCTGGTCGCAGCGGTCGCTCAGCGCTCAGCCCCCGCTCGCCTGATCGCTGTGGGCGCGAGATCGGCGTCTTTCCCGCCGGTCTTTCCACCGATCTCGCGCCCACGACGCACCGGTCAGGTGTCCAGGTCCGCGATGCGGGCGACGCCGGGGGCGCGCTCCGTGCGGAGCCGGGCCGCGACGTCCTCGGCGTCGCGCAGCACCCGTAGCGCGTTGCCGCTCGTGAGCCGGCCGAGGTCGGCGTCCGACCAGCCGCGGTCGGCGAGCGCCGCGAGCAGCCGCGGGTACCCGGACACGTCCGCCAGCTCGGGCGCGAACCCTGACGCGCCGTCGTAGTCACCGCCGAGACCCACGTGCTCCGGTCCCGCGACCTCCCGCACGTGCTCGACGTGCGCGACGACGTCGTCGAGCGTCGTGGGCGGCTTGGGGTGACTCTTCTCCCACGCATCGGAGAACCGGGAGAACTCGGTGTGGTCGTTCGGCGCGATGCCCGCCGCCTTCGCCGCCTCGCCGGCCTCGGCCCGCCACTCGCCGATGGCCGGGGTCACGAAGCTCGGCACGAACGTCACCATGCACACGCCGCCGTTGTCGGCGAGGCGCGCGAGGACGTCGTCGGGCACGTTGCGGGGCACGTCGCACACCGCGCGGGCGGAGCTGTGCGAGAAGATCACGGGCGCCTCGGCGACGTCGAGCGCCGCCCGCATGGTGCCCGCCGACACGTGCGAGAGGTCCACCAGCATGCCGAGCCGGTTCATCTCGCGGACCACCTCGCGCCCGAACGCCGACAGCCCGCCGTGCGCCGACGGCTCCTCGGTGGCGGAGTCCGCCCACGGGGTGTGGTGGTTGTGGGTGAGCGTCATGTAGCGCACGCCGAGCTCGTACAGCATGCGCAGCGTGCCGAGCGAGGAGTCGATCGACTGGCCGCCCTCCGCGCCCATGAGCGACGCGATCCGCCCCTGCGCCCACGCGGCCACGACGTCGTCCGCCGTCAGGGCGAGCCCGAAGTGCTCCGGCCAGCGCGCGACCATGCGGCGCACGGCGTCGACCTGCTCCAGCGTGGCCGTGACGGCGGCGCTCCCGGGCAGGTTCGACGGCACGTACACGGACCAGAACTGGGCGCCCACTCCCCCGGCACGCAGCCGCGGCACGTCGGTGTGCGTGCGGCCCGTGGTGCCGGCCTCGACGTCGAGCCGCTCCCAGTGGTAGGCGACCTGGTCGCGCGCCTCCCAGGGCAGGTCGTTGTGCCCGTCCCAGACGGGATGGTCACGGAGCAGGGCGGCGATGCGTTCCACGGTGTCGCTCATCCCCCGCACGCTACTGCCGATCGAGCCCCGCCCGGAGCCGGCCGTGCGGTCGGTCGTCGCCCTCGGTCCGGCGGCCGAGCCGTCGGCACGGTCGGCGCCGGCTGAGCACCGGCCACGGGCCCGTCGCCGGACGCGGTGTGGACAGACGGGCGCGACGTGGCGTAACGTCACGGAATCGATTCCGGGATCGATTCCGTGATCGCTGGTTCAGCTTTCGACGAGGAGATCATGAACAGCAACGGCACCCCGCCCACCATGACCCCCGAGGACACAGCTGCACGCGCTCGGACGGCCCGCACCGCCGTGGCCGCCAGCACGGTCGGCTCGATCCTCGAGTACTACGACTTCTTCGTGTTCGGCACACTGTCCGCGCTCGTTCTCGGCGAGCTCTTCTTCCCCACCGACGACCCCGCTGTCTCCGCGCTGCTGTCCCTCCTCAGCTTCGCCGTCGGCTTCGTCGCCCGCCCGCTCGGCGGCATCCTGCTCGGCCACTTCGGCGACCGTGTCGGACGCAAGCCGCTCCTGCTCTTCACCTTCCTCCTCACCGGCACCGTCACCGTCCTCATCGGGTTCCTCCCGACGTACGCCCAGATCGGGCTGGCTGCGCCACTGCTCCTGGTGGCGCTGCGGATCCTGCAGGGCATCGGCATCGGCGGCGAGTGGGGCGGCGCGGCGCTGCTCGCCGTCGAGCACGCCCCGGAGTCCAAGAAGGGGCTCTACGGCAGCCTCGTGCAGGCTGGCGCCCCCGTCGGCGTCATCCTGTCGTCCGGCAGCGTCGCCCTGCTCACCGCCCTGCTCAGCGACGAGCAGATGCTCGCCTGGGGTTGGCGCCTGCCGTTCCTCGCCAGCGCGCTGCTGCTCCTTGTCGGCCTGTTCCTGCGGTTCAAGGTCGCCGAGACGCCGGCGTTCACCAAGGTCAAGGACGAGCGGGCCGAGACGCGCCTACCCGTGTGGCAGGCGGTGCGGAACTACCCGCGCCAGATCGTGGCCGCCGTCCTCATCCACATGAGCGATACGACCGTCGGCCTCATCCAAGGCGTGTTCGTCCTCGGGTACGCCTCCACGGTGCTCGGCATGGACCCGACGATCGTCCTCCTGGCGAACATCTTCTCCTCCGCCACGAACCTCGTCGCGACGCCGTTCGCCGGGGCCCTCGGCGACCGGATCGGGCAACGGCGCGTCATGTCGATCGGCCTCGTGGCACTCGTCCTGTGGGCCTTTCCCATGTTCTGGCTCATCGGTACCGGCACGGTCGGCGGGCTCTTCCTCAGCACGGGCGTCAGCGGCGTGCTCGTCGGCTGGCTGTTCGCCGGGCAGGCGTCGCTGTTCGCCACGTTCTTCCCCGCCGAGGTCCGCTATTCCGGGATGTCGCTCGGGTTCCAGATCGGCACCGTCGTCGGCGGCGGGTTCGGACCCGTCGTCGCCCAGGCGCTCACCGGCGCCTCAGGCGGCGCGACGTGGCCCGTGGCCCTGTACGTCCTCGTCGTCGCGGTCGCCGCGCTCGTCGCGACGCGCACGACGCCGAGGGCCGAGCCGACCGAGACCACCGGACGGCAGGCCGCACCGCGTCCGTCATGACGCGACGCCCACCCCACAGCAGGAACGGAAAGGAGCACCGCCTTGACCAGCTCGGAGTTTCACGGGAAGGTCCGCACCACCGTCGCGGAGTCCACGCCGTGGTGGCCCGACAGGCCGACACGCAAACGGCCCAACGTCCTCATGGTCATCCTGGACGACACCGGGTGGAGCGACCTCGGATGCTACGGGTCGGAGATCGCCACCCCGCACCTCGACAGCCTCGCCGCCGCGGGCGCACGGTTCAGCGGGTTCCACGTGACACCACTGTGCTCGCCGACCCGTGCGTCCCTCCTGAGCGGACGCAACCACCACGCGGTCGGCATGCGGTTCCTCGCCGACACGGACACCGGGTTCCCGAACTCCCGCGGCTCCATCCGGCCCGACGTCAGACTCCTGCCGCAGATCCTGCGAGAGCACGACTACGGCACGTACCTCGTCGGCAAGTGGCACCTGACCCCGCTGCACGAGATCACCCCCGCCGGACCGTTCGCCAACTGGCCCCTGGCGCGCGGGTTCGACCGGTACTACGGCTTCCTCGACGGCTGCACCGACCAGTACGAGCCCGAGCTCTTCGAGGACAACCACCAGGTCACGACGCCTCCCCGCGAGGGGTACCACCTGAGCGAGGACCTCGCAGACCAGGCCGTACGGTTCCTCGCGGACCACACGACCTACCGGCCCGACAGCCCGTTCTTCCTGCAGCTCGCGCTCGGCGCCACCCACGCACCGTTCCAGGCGCCGCGCGAGTACATCGACAAGTACGTCGACGTCTTCTCCAAGGGCTGGGACCGGACCCGCGACGACCGGCTCGCGAGACAGGTCGAGGCAGGGCTGGTGCCGCCCGGCACGACGCTGCCCGAGCGGAACGACGGCGTCCGCGCGTGGGACGACCTCGACGACGACGAGCAGACCGTCGCCACGCACCTGCAGGCGGCCTTCGCCGGGTTCCTCGAGCACGCGGACGCCCAGGTCGGTCGCGTCCTGGCGGCGCTCGACGAGCTCGGGCTCGCCGACGACACCATCGTGCTGGCGCTCTCCGACAACGGCGCGAGCCGCGAGGGCGGGCCCGGCGGCGACGTCGACACGAACGCGCCGTACAGCGGGGTCCACAGGCCGGCCACGGAGCAGCTCCCCCTCCTGGAATCCCTGGGCACCCTCACGGGCGGTGCCCACTACCCCGAGGGCTGGGCGATGGCCGGGAACACGCCCTTCCGCCAGTACAAGCAGTTCGTCGACCTCGGCGGCGTGCGCTCCCCCCTCGTCGTGTCCTGGCCCGGGGCCCCGCAGCGGGTCGCGGGTGTCCGGGACCAGTTCGTCCACGCCGTCGACGTCGCCCCGACGATCCTCGATCTGCTCGGCATCCCCACCGAGCCGGCGATGGCGGGCGAGAGCGTCGCGCCCGCTCTCACCGACGGAGACGCCGCCACGGGCCGCGAGACGCAGTACTGGGAGACGCTCGGCCACCGCGCCGTCTGGCACGACGGGTGGAAGGCCGTCACGACGCACGTGCCCGGCACGTCGTACGACGACGACCGGTGGCGGCTCTACGACACCAGGCAGGACTTCTCTGAGTCGCACGACCTCGCGGAGCAGCGCCCCGACGCGCTCCGGCGGCTGCAGCAGCTCTGGTGGAGCGAGGCCGGGCGCAACGACGTCTTCCCCCTCGACGACCGGCCGCTGCGGGAGCTCATCGCGACCCGCGGGCCGGTAGGGCTCTTCGCCCGGTCGCACATCACGCTGCGTCCCGGGCAGTCGCACGTCCCCTACCCGAGCGCGGTCACCGGGTCGAACCGGGACGTCGACGTCGTCGGGTGGTTCGTGCCTCGCGACCCGCTGCCGCAGGGGGTCGTGCTCTCGAGCGGGAACGCCCAGGGTGGCTACGTGCTGTACCTGAAGGACGGGGAGCTGTGCTTCGAGCACGGCCATCTTCAGGACCATGTCCTCGTCACGGCGCCGCTCGGCCCGGCGCCCGTGGTGTCGGCCGGCTTCCGGCTCCGCACCGGCGACGACGGGTCGGGTCTCGTCACGCTGCTCGCCGGCGGGGACGAGGTCGCCACGGCTCGCGTCCCCCGGGTGTCGAGCCACCTGTCGTTCTGGGGGCTCGACGTCGGGCACGCGCCCCGGAGCACCTTCAGCGAGCGGTTCACGCCGCCGTTCGCACTGCCGGACGACGCGCTGGAGCGTGTCGACGTGGTCGTCCACGCGTCGGCGGACGACGTCGAGGAGTACGCCGAGTCGGTGCTCGCCGGTGAGTAGCGTCCCCGTCGGCCGGCATTCCCTATGATCGGCCCGTGACCAGATCGGGAGGGGGCGCCGCGACGATCCTCGACGTCGCCCGGGCCGCCGGGGTCTCACGCACGACCGTCTCGCGCGTGCTGAACGACCCCCACCACGTCTCCCCGGACACCCTCAAGCGAGTGCGAGACGCTGCGGACGCGCTGCAGTACTCACCCAGCGGTGCCGCGCGAGGCCTCCGGGGCGGCCGCACCGGCCTGGTCGCGCTGCTCGTCGGCGACATCGCCCAGCCGTTCCACGGAGCCCTCGCCAAGGCCGTCGTCGCGGCGGCCGAGAACCGCGGCCTCGGGGTCGTGCTGCACGATCTCGGCCACCGCACCGACCGGCTCGAGTCGATCCTGCGCAAGCTCCCGCGCCAGCAGGTGGACGGCGTCGTCATCGCCACCGCCGACAGCCTCGCGAACGGACCGGTCGTCGCCGCCGTCGAGGACTGCCTGCGCCACGGGACGGCCGTCGTGACCGGTGTCGAGCAGCTCGACGTGCCCGGAGTGGTGTCGCTGCGCTCCGGCCACGACACGGGCGCGCGCCTCGCCGCGGAAGCACTGGCGGCGGAGGGCTTCGACCGACCGGCCCTGCTGCTCGGCGACCGCACCGGACCCTTCGCCCGCCAGCTCGCCGCGGGCGCACCCGCCGCCGACGTCCTCGAGACCGGGTACGACTTCGACGGCGCAGCACGCGCCACCCGCGACCTGCCCGCCCACGTCGACTCGCTGCTCGTCGCGACGCTGCCGATGGCGCTGGGGGCGTCGGCGGGGCTCGCCGACGCCGGCCGGGAGCTGCCGGTCGTCGTGTGCGAGGACGTGCCGCTCGCCGCGCAGCTGCGCCCGGCGTTCACGACGTCGGCCATCACGCCGGAGTCCACCGGCGAGGAGATGATCCGGCTCCTCGACGCCACCGTGCGGGGCGAGCCGGTCACGCCGACGCGTCTCACGGCCCGGCTCGTCCGCCGCGACACGTTCTGACCCGCAGGGTCCAGGCGGCCCGCCTCAGCGGCGACGGCCGCCGCGCAGGCGGTCGATCTCGCGCCGTTCGCGCTTGGTGGGCCGCCCGGCGCCGCGCTCGCGCAGGCCGACGGCGGCCCGCTCCTCACGGGTGGGCACCGGCGGGCTGTCGTCGCGGTACGCCTTGACGGCCAGGGGCGCCCCGACGCGCTTGGGCAGCAGCTCCAGCACGATGACGTCGCGGTCGCGCAGCGGGTCGCGCCAGGTGATGCGGTCGCCGACCGTGACCGACGTCGACGGCTTCGCCACCGCGCCGTTGACCCGCACCCGGCCCGTGCGCAGCAACGACGCGGACGCCGACCGACTCTTGAAGAGCCGCACCGCCCACAGCCACACGTCCGCCCGCACCCCACCACCCTATGCGCCCCGGGCGTGGCCGTGCGGGGGCGTCCGCGTTGCTACTGTCGGCGCCATGACGGACGTGCGCGTGGAAGAGGACCTGCTCGGGCCCAAGGAGGTGCCGGCCGACGCCTACTACGGGGTCCACACGGCCCGCGCGATCGAGAACTTTCCCATCTCGGGCACGACGATCAGCGACGTGCCCGAGATGATCCGCGGGATGGTGATGGTCAAGAAGGCCGCCGCGCTCGCGAACCGGGAGCTGCGCGCGATCCAGCGGGACGTCGCCGACGCGATCGTCGCCGCATGCGACGAGGTGCTCGTCGCGGGGCGCTGCCTCGACCAGTTCCCGGTGGACGTCTTCCAGGGCGGGGCGGGCACGAGCGTCAACATGAACACCAACGAGGTGATCGCCAACCTCGCGCTGGAGCACGCGGGCTTCCCCAAGGGCCGCTACGACGTCATCCACCCCAACGACCACGTCAACAAGTCGCAGTCCACGAACGACGCCTACCCGACGGGGTTCCGCCTCGCGGTGTACGCCCTCGTCGACGACCTGGTGGTGGCGGTGCGGCGCCTCGCCCGGGCCCTGGACGAGAAGGCGACGGAGTTCGCCGACCTGCCGAAGATGGGGCGCACCCAGCTGCAGGACGCGGTGCCGATGAGCCTTGGCCAGGAGTTCGCGGGTTTCGCCGTCAACGTGTCCGAGGAGGTCAAGCGGCTCAGTGTCGCCGCCGACCTGCTGCTGGAGGTCAACCTGGGCGCGACGGCGATCGGCACGGGGCTCAACACCCCGCCCGGCTACCCCAAGGTCGCGGCCCGCCGCCTGGCGGAGGTCAGCGGGCTCGCCACGGTCCCGGCGGAGAACCTCGTGGAGGCCACGTACGACAACGGCGCCTACCTGGCGGTGCACTCGGCGGTGAAGCGGCTCGCGGCCAAGCTGTCGAAGATCTGCAACGACCTGCGGCTGCTGTCCTCGGGGCCCCGGGCGGGCCTGGACGAGATCAACCTGCCCGAGCTGCAGGCCGGGTCGTCGATCATGCCGGCCAAGGTGAACCCGGTGATCCCCGAGGTCGTCAACCAGGTCTGCTTCAAGGTCATGGGCAACGACGTGACGATCACGCACGCGGCGGAGGCCGGGCAGCTCCAGCTCAACGTCATGGAGCCGGTGCTGGCGCAGTCGATGTTCGAGTCGATCCGCCTCATGACGAGCGCGTGCGAGGCGCTGCGCACCAGGTGCGTCACGGGGATCACCGCGAACGAGCACGTCATGCGTGCCCACGTGCTCGGCTCGATCGGCATCGTCACCTACCTCAACGAGGTGATCGGGCACCACAACGGCGACCTGGTCGGCAGGGAGGCCGCCCGCACGGGCCGGTCGGTGCGCGACGTCGTCGTGGAGCGCGGCCTGCTGACGGCCGAGGAGGTGGACGCCATCCTCACCACCGAGAACTTCCTCCGCCCCCGCTACACGGGCCGGTTCTACGGCCCCGACGAGCGGGGCATCCCGCCCCTCGGCGAGGAGGGCGAGGCCTCGCCCGTCGTCGAGACCGACGACGCCACGGGGGCGCCGCCGTCGCCCGAGCCCGCCTGACGCGTCGAGCGTCTCCGTCAGTCAGGATCCGGGCCGCGATCCCTGACGGACGGAGACGCTCGACGGCGGTCAGGCGACCGTGGACGTCGCCATCCGCGGGTCGTGGACGGTCACCGGGTAGGTGTCGCCGGTGACGGCGAGCGTCGCGCGGGCCGTCGCCACCCCGGGCAGCTCGCGCTTCTGGGAACCGCGCACGTTGGTGATGACGCCGCCGGTGGCCTGCCGCACGTCCTCGCCGGACGCCTCCGCGACGGCAGCCACGTGCGCCCCGACCCACACCTCGACGTCCCCCGGCTCGACGACGCGCACCATCCGGCGGTCGGAGAACGCGAGGCGCGTCGTGGGCACCGCGAAGGTCACGACGGCGGACTCGCCGGGCTCCAGCGTCACCCGCCGGTAGGCGAGCAGCTGCGCGACCGGGCGGGTGACCGACCCGACGACGTCGCGCCCGTACAGCTGGACGACGTCGGCGCCCGCGACGGTGCCCGTGTTCGTCACCCGCACGGCGGCGGTGAACGTGCCGCCGGCGGCGACCTCGCCGTCCACCGCGAGGTCGGTGTACGCGAACGTCGTGTACGACAGGCCGAAGCCGAACGGCCGCAGCGGGGTGGAGTCGGTCGAGGTGACGTCGCTCGGCCCGCCGAGGACCGGGTGCAGCGACGAGTACGGCTGCGCGCCCGCGGACCGCGGCAGGGACACGGGGAGCCGGCCCGAGGGGTTCACGGCCCCGGTGATCGCCCGCGCGATCGCGGCGCCGCCCTCCTCGCCGGGGAAGAACGCCTGCAGGACGGCGGCCGGCCGGGGTCCGTTCCGGTCGCCCTGCGGGTCCAGCGCCCACCCGATCGCGTACGGGCGCCCGCTGAGCACGACGAGCACGACCGGCGTGCCGGCGTCGAGCACGCTCTCCACCAGTCGCCGCTGCACCCCGGGCAGCTCCAGCGACTCCGCGTCGTTGCCCTCGCCCACGGTCCCCCGGCCGAACAGGCCGGCCTGGTCGCCCACCACGACGACCGCCACGTCGGCGGACCGGGCGGCGGCGACGGCCTCGCCGAACCCGGAGGTGTCCTCGCCCTCGACGTCGCACCCGGCGGCGTGCACGAGCTCGGGCCGCGGCAGCCCGGCCGCCCCGAACGCGTCGCCGAGCGACTCCAGGACCGTGGGGGTCTCGAAGCCCTGCGGCACCCCCGGGTGGTGGGCCAGCACGTGGTTGGCGAACGAGTAGCACCCCATGAGGGCGTCCCCGCGGTGGGCGTTCGGCCCGAGGACCGCCACCCGTGACGGCGCGGCGGTCCACCGCGTCAGGGGCAGGACGTCGTCGTTGGCCAGGAGTACCACGGACTCCTCGGCCAGCCGGCGGGCGACGTCGCGGTGCGCCGGGGAGTCGAGGTCGACCGTCTCCGGAGGGCCGTCCTCGAAGTCCTCGTCGAGCAGGCCGAGCTCCTCCTTCTGCGCGAGCGCCCGCAGGACGGCGCGGTCCACGTACGCCTCGTCGACCCGGCCGTCCCGTACGGCCTCGGCGAGCGGCTCCAGGTACGCGTCGCCGCCGGGGAGCTCGACGTCGATGCCCGCGACGAGCGCCTGCCGGGCAGCGTCCGCGCGGTCGGCGGCGACGCCGTGCATCACCTCGAGGAACGCGACCGCGAAGTAGTCGGCGACGACGGTGCCGTCGAAGCCCCACCCGTCGCGCAGCACGCCGGTCAGGTACGTGGGATCGGACGCCATCGGCACGCCGTCGACCTCCGTGTACGCGTTCATCACGGAGCGCACGCCGCCGTCGCGCACCGCCATCTCGAACGGCGGCAGGAAAACGTCGGCGATCTCCCGCGGCCCCGCGTGCACGGGGGCGTGGTTCCGCCCGGCCACGGAGCCGGAGTAGCCGACGAAGTGCTTGAGGGTGGCGTGCACGCCGGCGTCCTGCATGCCCCGCACGTACGCCGTGCCGACGGTCCCGACCAGGTACGGGTCCTCGCCGATGCACTCGTCCACGCGGCCCCAGCGCGGGTCGCGGACGACGTCGAGGACGGGCGCGAGGCCCTGGTGGACGCCGAGCTCGCGCATCGACCCGCCGACGAGGCGGCCCATCTCGGCCACCAGGTCGGGGTCGAACGAGGCCCCCCACGCGAGCGGCGTCGGGAACGTCGCGGCCTTCCACGCGGCGACGCCGGTGAGGACCTCCTCGTGCACCAGCGCCGGGATGCCGAGGCGCGTCTCGGCCCGCAGCCGGCGCTGCTCGGCCCACAGCCAGCCGGCCCGCTCGACCGGGTCGACCGGGCGCGTGCCGTACACGCGGGTGTAGTGGCCGATGCCGTGGCGCGTCACGTGCGCCAGGCGGTCGGCGCCGCCGGAGCCGGCCGTCATCTCGCCCGCCATCGGGGCGACGACCTCGCCGCCCTTGTCGAGCCAGAAGCCGACGAGCTGGGCCAGCTTCTCCTCCAGCGTCATCCGCCCGTGCAGCGCACGGACGCGGTCGGAGACCCGGGGCATCGCCGGCGGGTCGGCCGGGGAGCCTGCGGCGTCGGCGGCGGTCGGGCGGGGGTGGTTCACGAGGGGTCTCCTTCGAGGGACACGTGGCGGGTCATGCGAGGTCAGCCCTTGATCGCGCCGGTCAGGCCGCCGACGATCCGCTTCTCGAACAGTGAGAAGAAGATCAGCGCCGGCACCATCGACAGCGACGTGAAGGCCAGCACCCGGGCGGTGTCCACCGAGTACTGCGACGCGAAGTTCGCCACACCCAGCGGCAGGGTGAACGTGCCGGGGTCGCTGAGGATGAACAGGGGCAGCATGTAGTTGTTCCAGGCGTTGATGAACGCGAGGATGCCGACGGTGATCACGCCGGGCATGGACAGCGGGACGACCATGCGCCAGAAGAAACCGAGGCGACTGGCGCCGTCGATGCTCGCCGCCTCCTCGAGCTCGGCCGGGATCGCCCGGAGGAACGGCACGAGGATGATCACGGTCACGGGCAGCGCGAAGGCGATCTGCGGCAGCACCACGCCTGCCAGCGAGTTCGTCAGCCCCAGGGTGCGGACCATGAGGTACAGCGGGGTGATCGCCACCGTCATGGGGAACATCAGTCCGGCGGCGAACAGGGAGTACATGGCTCCCTTGCCCACGAAGTCGTACCGGGCGATGACGAACGACGCCATGACGCCCAGGACGACGGCGCCGACCGTGGTGGCCACCGCCGAGATCGTCGAGTTGCCCATGGCGACCCAGAAGTCGCTGCTGGCCAGGACGTCGGTGTAGTTGCTGACGACCCACGGCGACGGGAGCCCGGCCGGGTCCTCGGTGATCTGCGAGTTCGTCCGGAACCCGCCGAGCACGATGTACGCCACGGGGCCCAGGCACGCGCCGATCAGCACGACGGCGACCAGATAGGTCACCGGGCTCCCCCACGCGAGCTTCCTGGTGGGACGCAGCTCGTACGGCGCTGCCTGCCGCGGCGCCGCGGACACGGTCGAGGTGCTCACTTCTTCCTCCCCTTCCGCCCGGAGTCACCGGTCAGCGCGCCCTCGGTGTCGCGGCGCAGCACGAAGCGCTGGTAGACCAGCGCGACGACCAACGAGATCAGGAACAGCACCACGGCGACGGCGCTGCCGAAGCCGTAGTTCCCGGCGAGATGGCCGTTGAGGTACATGTAGGTGGCCATGGTCGACGTCCCCGCGGTGGCCGCGACGTACTGGCCCCAGATGATGTTGACCAGGTCGAACAGCTGCAGCGCACCGATCATCGACAGGAACGCCCAGATGCGGATCGTCGGGCCGAGCAGCGGCAGCGTGATCCGGAACTGCTGCTGCCAGAACGAGGCGCCGTCGATGGCCGCGGCCTCGTAGAGCTCCTCCGGGATGGACTGCAGGCCGGCCAGCATGAGGATGACCGCGAAGCCCACGTACTTCCACGTGAGGATGAGCATCAGGGTGCCCATGGCGATGCTCGGGTCGGCCAGCCAGCTGTGCTGCAGGTTCTCCAGGCCGATCCTGCCCAGGAGCGTGTTGAGGGCCCCGGTGTCCGACATCATCAGCGCCCAGCCCGTCCCGACGATGACCTCGGAGATCACGTAGGGCACGAAGATCAGCACGCGGATGACGGACCGCCCGCGGATCTTCTGGTTCATCAGCAGGGCGAACAGGATCGCGACCGGGCCCTGGATCACCAGGGACAGGACCACGATGACGGCGTTGTGCCGGACCGCGTCGTGGAACGTCGGGTCGGTAAGGATCGACGTGTAGTTCTGCAGGCCGGCGAAGTCGGTGGGCGGGCCGAAGCCCTTCCACCGGAAGAACCCGTAGTACGCCGCCATCACCACCGGGACGATGACGAACGTGAGGAAGACGAGGATGGCGGGGCCCGTGAGCACCGCGATCTCGGCGCGCTTGCGCCAGTCGGCCCCGCGGCGGGGAGGTCCCCCCGCCGGTCGGGCCGCAGGGGGCGGCGTCGTGCCGTCCCCTGCGGCCGCGGGACCCTCAGGCGCCAGGACCTGGGAGTCTGGCATCGACCGTCACCCGCGCCCTGCGGCCGTCTCCATGGTCGCCACGATGCTCGCGGCGTCGCCGTTGCCGGCGAGCAGCTCGACGACGGCCGTGTTCAGCGCGTTGCCGACGTTCTGGCCGAGCACGGTGTCCATCCACGTGGAGACGTAGGCGGCGTTGTTGTAGGCCTCCATGATCGGCTCGAGCGCCGGGTCGGCGACGGCACCCTGGGCCTCGGTGCTGGCCGGGATGGTCTGGTACGCCTCGGCGTACTTCTCCTGCTGGTCCTTCGTCGCGATGAAGTTGAGGAACTCCTCGCACGCGGACGGGGAGTCGTTCGAGCAGGCGAACCCGTCGACGCCGCCCATCATCGCCGTCGGGTCGCCCTCGCCACCCTCGACCTCCGGGAAGGGGAACCAGCCGAGGTCGGGCAGCGGCTTCTCGTCCGGGGTCAGGGAGGCGATCACGCCGACGTCCCAGCCGCCCATAAGCTCCATGGCGGCCTTGTGGTTCGCGATGAGGCCGGCCGACGACCCGGCCCCCTCCTGGGGGTCGGTGGTCAGGAAGCCCTCGTGGAACGGCTCGGTGGCCGCGAAGTCCTCGAGGTCCTGACCGGCGCGCAGCCAGCACTCGTCCGAGAAGTCCGGCGAGGTGGAGAGGTTCTCGATCGTCTCCTGCGAGCACTCGCGCAGCGCGAAGAAGTAGAACCAGTGCGCGGCGGGCCATGCGGCCTTCGCCCCGAGCGCGATCGGCTCGATACCGGCGTCCTTGAGCTGGTCGTTCGCGGCCTCGAGCTCGGTGAACGTCGTCGGCGTCGACGCGACGCCGGCCTCGTCGAAGAGGTCCTGCGAGTAGAACATGCCGCCGGGCAGCACCGCGGTCGGCACCGCGTAGTTCTTGCCGTCGACGACGAACGCCGACAGGGCGGCGCCCATCGACTCCTTGGCCTCGTCGCTGAGGGAGCCGGTGAGGTCCTTCACGTTGCCGCTCGCGACGATGTCCGCCAGCTTCTGACCGCCGCGGGCCATGAAGACGTCCGGCATGTCGCCGGAGTTGGCGGCGGTCTGGAGCTTGCCGTCCATGTCCTCGTTCTGGATGGACTGGATCTCGAAGTCCACGTCCGGGTGGTCCTCGGTGAAGGCCGCGGTCGCGTCCTCCCAGTACTGCTTGCCGGGGCCGGTGGTCGAGTTGTGCCAGACGGTCAGGGTGACCGGGCCGCCCTCGTCATTCGAACCGCCGTCGTCGCCGCCCGCGCAGGCGGCGAGCCCGCCCACGCCCATGACCAGGGCGGCCGTGACCGCGAGCGGCCTACGCACGCGCATCTTCATGACTGATCCTCCTCGTCGAGAATGCCTGTCGCTCGGGTACCGACCCACGACGGCATCTGTACCCGCGGCTGTACGGGTGTTGCCGCGCACTAGCCTCGCGATGTCGCACCCTCTGTGTCAATCGTTTTCGATAACGATTTCGTGACCCGGCGCACCGACTCCTGCCGTCCTGCCCGGACGGAGCGCTCCGCGCGGCATACTGTCGTCCCGTGGAGACCACCGCCGAGCCGACCCCGCCGAGCCGTCCCGCCGCTGCCGGCCGCGTGACGATCTCGGACGTCGCGCGCGTCGCCGGCGTCTCCGTCGCCACCGTGTCCAAGGTGGTGAACAACCGCTACGGCGTCGCCGCCACGACCGCCGAGCGCGTGCTCGCCGTCGTCGAGGAGCTCGGCTACGAGTCCTCGCTCGTGGCACGCAGCCTGCGCCGCGGCAGCACCGGCGTCGTCGGCGTCCTCGTCGACGAGTTCGAGCCCTACTCGACCGAGCTGCTCAAGGGGATCTCCGCCGCGGTGGGCGGCACCGGGTACGAGCTGCTGGCGTACGCCGGCGCCACGGACGGCGGGGGCATGGCCGGCTGGGAACGCCGGTCACTGTCGCGGCTCGCCGGGACGCTCGTGGACGGCGCCATCGTCGTGACGCCGTCGATGGTGCTGTCGACGGACGTCGCCGTCCCCGTGGTCGCCGTCGACCCCCACACCGGGCCGGAGGGCACCCCGACCGTCGACTCCGACAACACCACCGGGGCGCGGGAGGCGGTCGAGCACCTCCTCGAGCTGGGCCACCGGCGCATCGCCCACCTCGCCGGGCGTGCCGACCTCGAGTCCGCCCGCCTGCGCGAGCTCGGGTACCGGCAGGCACTGGAGGCGGCCGGGATCGCCGTCGACCCCGCGCTGGTCCGCGTGGGCGGCTATCGGCCGGACCTCGCGGACGCCCCCGCCCGCGAGCTGCTCGACCCGGCGTCCGGCGAGCGGCCCACCGCCGTGTTCGCCGGCAACGACCTGTCCGCCATCCACCTCATGGAGGTGGCCCACGAGCTCGGGCTGCGCGTCCCGGAGGACCTGTCGGTCGTGGGCTTCGACAACATCCCCGAGTCGTGGAGCTCCGTCCCGCCCCTGACGACGGTGGCCCAGCCCCTGCACCGCATGGGCGCCGAGGCGCTGCGGATGCTGCTCGCGCTGCTCGAGGGCGGGTCGCCCGAACCGCACCTGCGCCTGCCGACCTCGCTGGTGCAGCGCGCCAGCACCGCTCCCCCACCGGCCTAGGAGCGTCGCGCACCTCCGGCTCAGGCCCTCCGGGTCGCGGCGTCCAGGGCGTCACGAGCGGCCGCGACGGCGGCGGGGTCGGTGACGTCGTAGCCGCTGGCGCCGCCCCCGCCGGGGCCGCCGTCGGCGGCGACGGTGCGGCGTGCGGACAGGTGCACCGCGTGCACGCGTGCGCCGACGAGCGCGGCGACGTCCTCGACCCGCACGCCCCCGCCGGCCATGACCTCGACGCCGAGCTCGCTCCCGCGGGCCGCCAGCGGCTCCAGGACCGCGATCCCCTCGCCTGCCCGGGCGGCGCGGCCCGACGTGAGCACCCGGCGCGCGCCCGCGCGGGCGAGCGTCGTCATCGCCCCCACGGGATCCGTGAGCTGGTCGATCGCGCGGTGGAACGTCACCTCGGCGTCGCCCGCGGCGGCCACGAGGGCGTCGAGCGCGGCGACGTCCACCGCGCCGTCGCCGGTCAGCGCGCCGACCACGACGCCGTCCGCGCCGGCGTCGAGCACCGCGCGCACGTCCCGCAGCTGGACGTCGAGCTCCTCGCCGGAGTAGGTGAACCCGCCCGCGCGGGGACGCACGAGCACGTGCACTCCCACCCCGGAGCCGCGCAGCGCGTCGCTCACGGCGGCGACCATGCCCGCCGACGGCGTCAGCCCGCCCGTGCCCGCGAGCGCCGCGCACAGCTCGACACGGTCGGCGCCGCCCTTGGCGGCCACCAGTGCCCCGGCGACGTCCTGGACGGCGATCTCCAGCCGCACCCGCGGCGTGTTCTGGTCGGTCACCCGCGCGAGTCTAGGCGACCTCTCGACGCACCCGGCGTCCCGGTCGGGACCTCATCCGCCCTCGATGAGGTCCCGACCGCGACGCTCGACGTCGGCTCCGGTCACTGCCCGAAGGTCTCCAGCAGGGCCGAGCGCTCGGCCTCCGTGAGGTTCGTGCTGACGAGGGTCGCCTTGACCCCGTGGAACCGCTCGCCGAGGCGGTCGGGGTCGATCGCCTCGGTGACGACGAACAGCGCCGAGGTGCCGGGGACGATCTCCCGCTTCATCGCCTCGATGTCCTTGCCGGAGATGCCGACCTCCGACAGGGCCCGGGTGATGCCGCCGACCGCGGCCCCGGCCGCCGCCCCGAGGACGGGCAGGAAGAACAGCGCGCCCAGCAGGAGACCCCAGAACGCGCCCCAGCCGGAGGCCTTCGCCGTGTCCTCGTTCTGGCCGTGGCTCGTCGGCTTCTTCGCACCCTCCGGCCAGCTCACCACCGCGTGGTCGACGACCTTGACCAGCCCCTCGGCGGCACCGTCCTTGAGCACCTTGACGGCGTTGTCCGCCGCCTGGGGGTCGTCGAACTTCCAGACCATGAATCGCGCCATGAGTTCCTCCAGCTCGGGCGCCGGGCCGGTTCCCGGCTGGTCGTCATCCTGGCAGCCGGCGCGTCCGGCGCAACCGGTCGGGGGCACCGGCCGTGCCCGGATGGTGGCCGACCCGTGGCCGCCGCCTTCCGCAGTCATTACCGTGAGCCCATGACCTCCTCCCCCGTCGACCCCACCACCACGGCCGCCTGGGGCGACCTCTACGGCCACTACCAGGACTTCCGCGGCGACCTGCGCGGGTGGTTCGCCTCCGACCCGGGCCGTGCCGAGCGCATGAGCCACGTCGCGGGCGACCTGCACGTCGACCTGTCGAAGAACCTCGTCACGGACGAGACGCTCGACCTGCTGGTCCGCCTGGCGCACGACGTGCGACTGCCGGAGCGCGTCGAGGCGATGTTCGCCGGCGAGCACATCAACGTCACCGAGGACCGGGCCGTGCTGCACACCGCGCTGCGCCGTGCACCCGGCACGCAGCCGCCGCTCGTCGTCGACGGCCAGGACGTCGACGCGGACGTGCAGGCCGAGCTCGACAAGCTGTCCGCCTTCGCGGACGACGTGCGCTCGGGGGCATGGTCCGGCATCACGGGCAAGCCGGTGCGCACGGTGGTGAACATCGGGATCGGCGGCTCCGACCTGGGCCCCGTCATGGTGTACGAGGCGCTGAAGCCGTACGGGCGGGACGACCTGGAGGTGCGGTTCGTCTCCAACATCGACCCCACCGACGTCGCCCAGAAGACCGCGGACCTGGACCCGGAGACGACGCTGTTCATCGTCGCCTCCAAGACGTTCGGCACGCTGGAGACGCTGACGAACGCCCGCCTGGCGCGCGCCTGGCTGTGGGAGCGGCTCATCGCCGCGGGCGCGATCGAGGACGACCCGGACGCGAAGCAGGCCGCCGTGGGGGCGCACTTCGTCGCGGTCTCCACGGCGCTGGACAAGGTGGCCGCGTTCGGCATCGACCCGGCCAACGCGTTCGGGTTCTGGGACTGGGTGGGCGGCCGCTACTCGGTGGACTCGGCGATCGGCACGTCCCTGGCGATCGCGTTCGGGCCGGACCGCTTCCGCGAGCTGCTGGCCGGCTTCCGGGCGATGGACGAGCACTTCCGCACGGCCCCGCTCGAGCGCAACGTGCCGGCGCTGATGGGCCTGCTCAACGTCTGGTACACGAACTTCCTGGGGGCGCACACGCACGCCGTGCTCCCGTACGCCCAGCAGCTGCACCGGTTCCCGGCCTACCTGCAGCAGCTCACGATGGAGTCGAACGGCAAGTCGGTGCGCTGGGACGGGTCGCACGTGACCACGCAGACGGGCGAGGTGTTCTGGGGCGAGCCGGGCACCAACGGGCAGCACGCCTTCTACCAGCTCATCCACCAGGGCACGCGCACCATCCCGGCGGACTTCATCGCCTTCGCGACGCCCGCCTACCCGCTCGCAGACGCCGAGGGCGACGGCAAGGCGGTCGCCCCCGGCGCGGACGTGCACGAGCTGTTCCTCGCGAACTTCTTCGCGCAGACCAAGGCGCTGGCGTTCGGCAAGACGGCGGACGAGGTGCGCGCCGAGGGCACGGCCGAGGAGATCGTCCCGGCGCGCGTCTTCTCCGGCAACCGGCCGACGACGTCGATCATCGCCCCGGCGCTCACGCCGTCGGTGCTGGGCCAGCTCATCGCGCTGTACGAGCACGTCACGTTCACCCAGGGCGTCGTGTGGGGCATCGACAGCTTCGACCAGTGGGGCGTCGAGCTCGGCAAGAAGCTGGCCCTGGAGATCGCCCCGGCCGTGTCCGGCGACGACGACGCCCTGGCCGCGCAGGACGCCTCGACGCAGGCCCTCATCCGGTACTACCGGACGCACCGCAACTGACGTCGCGCCGGACGAGGGGCCGACGTCGACCGGGCACGCGCGCCCGGGCACGACGTCGGCCCCGGACCGGCGCCACGCACGGGACTACCGCCGCAGGCCGAGCATCACCGCCGCGCCCACGGCGACGTGCTCGGCGACCAGGAACCCCATGGCCGGCGTCGTCGCCGCGCCGAGCGGTCCCGCGAGCGACACCAGCAGCACGACCACGCACAGCACGGTCCACGCCACGGACCCTCCGCCCGGCAGCCGCCGCAGCGCCGCCCGGACGCCCCAGCCCGCGCAGCCCACGACGAGCGCCGCCACGACGACGTCCACCAGGCCGACCGTCCGCGTCCCGGCCCCGGTCCGCGCTACGAGCTCCGCCCCCGCCGTCCGCGAGACCACCCACACGACCGCCGCCACCACGGCGGCGACCAGGGGTACGGCCCACCCCGGCGTCGGCCGGCGGAGCAGCCCCCTCGGGCGCCCCGGACCGCCGGCCGCCGCGCGGCCGCTCGTCGCCGGGTCTCCCGCCGGCGCCTTCCCCAGACCCTGCTCGGTCATCGTCGTCCGTCCTTCCTCCCGGCGCGGCGCCGGGAACCCGCCCAGCGTCGTCCCGGCCCCCGCCCCGGCGCCTCGGCCGGGAGGAGGTTCCCGGCCCGACGACGGTGGCGCCCACCCCCGACCTTGGTCGGTGTCGCCCTGGACCACGCCGCCCTAGCCTCGGCGGCATGACTGCACGGCTGCCGACCGACGACCCGACCGCCGCGGACTCCTGCGCGCCGCCGCGGCACGACGGCCCGCCGCCGGTGCCGGCCGGGGTCCTCTTCACCTCCTGGGTGGCGGTGGCCGTGCTCACCGCCGCGGCCACCGCCGCCACGACGCAGGGCTCCGGAGGTTCCGCCGCCCCCACCGCTGTGGACGTCACGGTGGCGGTGGCTGCGCTCGCGCTGCTCCCGCTGCTGTGGTCGTCGCGGTGGTGCGTCCCCGCGGCCGTCGTCCTCGCCGCGCTGACGGCCGTGTCGGGCGCGGCCACCCCCGCGGCGACGGCGGGCACGCTCCTGGTGGCCCGGTGGTTCCCGGTCCGCACCGCCGCCCTCGTCGCGGCCGCGGGCGTGGCCGGGCACGCGCTGCAGGCGCTGTGGCGGCCGGTGGGCCTGCCGCTGGGCTGGTGGCTGCTGTGCGTGGTCGCGGTGCACGCGGCCCTGCTGGGGTGGGGCGCATGGGCGCGCGAGCGCGCGCTCGTCCTGTGGTCCCTGCGCGACCGCGCCCGGCGGGCGGAGGCCGAGCAGGAGCGTCGTGTCGCCGAGGCCCGCACCGCCGAGCGCACGCGGATCGCCCGCGAGATGCACGACACGCTCGCGCACCGGCTGTCGCTGCTGGCCGCGACGTCCGGTGCCCTGGAGTACCGGCCGGACGCCGATCCCGCCCGGCTCGCGGAGGCCGCGGGCCGCGTGCGGGCCGGCGTGAGCGACGCGCTCGAGGACCTGCGCCAGGTGATCCGCCTGCTGCGCGCGGGACCCGACGACCTCGGCCCGCTGCCCGGCCTGGACGACGTGCGCCGGCTGGTGGACGACGCCCGCGCCGCCGGGAGCGACGTGCGCTACGAGGCCCCGGGCGACGACCTGCCCGCCGTACCCCCGGCCGTCGCGGCCGCGGTGTTCCGCGTGGTCCAGGAGGCGCTCACCAACGCCCGCCGGCACGCGCCGGGGGCCGCCGTGCGGGTGGGGGTCGTGGTCGGCCCCGGCGAGGAGGTCCGGGTGCGGGTCGCCGACGACGGCGCCCGGCGGTCCGACGCGCCGACGGCGGGGGCGGGCGCCGGCACGGGCCTGGTGGGGCTGCGCGAGCGCGCGACGCTGCTGGGCGGCACGCTGGACGCCGGGCAGGGCCGGTCGGGCGGCTTCGTGGTGGAGGCGTGGCTACCGTGGGAGGCGTGACGACGACGGACGAGGCCCCGGTGCGGATCGTGCTCGTCGACGACGACGCGCTCGTCCGCGCGGGCCTGCGCCTGATGCTCGACGGCTCGGACGGCATCCGGGTCGTGGCCGAGGCCGCGGACGGCGCCGACGTGCCCGCGGCGCTCGACGCCCACCCCGCGGACGTCGTGCTCATGGACCTGCGCATGCCGGACGTCGACGGCATCACCGCCACGCGGCAGGTGCGGGCGCGCCCGACCCCGCCGGCCGTCGTCGTCCTCACGACCTTCGACACGGCGGAGGAGGTCGGCGGGGCGCTGCGGGCCGGCGCCGCCGGGTACCTGCTCAAGGACATGCCGCCGGCCCGGATCGCCGCGGCGGTGCGCGCCGCGGCCGCGGGCGAGCCCGTCCTCGCGCCCGACGTCGCACGGCGGCTCATGGACGCGATGGCGGGGTCGGGCGACACGCGCGACCGTGCCCGGTCCGCCCTCGCCGTGCTCACCGCCCGCGAGCGCGACGTCGCGGTCGAGCTCGGGCGGGGCGCCAGCAACGCCGAGATCGGCGCCACGCTGTACCTCAGCGTCCCGACGGTCAAGGCGCACGTGTCGAGCCTGCTGGTCAAGCTCGGCCTGGAGAACCGCACGCAGGTGGCCCTGCTCGTGCGCGACGCCGGCGAGGCGTGACCCCCGCCCGTCAGGCGGGCACGTGGGCGCAGCGGCGCGCGTCCAGGACGAGGCGGACCTTGTCCCCGTCCTCGGGGAGCTCGACGCCGTCGGCGATCGCGACGAGCCTCTGCTCGCCCGCCCCGAGGTCGACGTCCACCGTCGCCTCCGCGCGGCCGCGGCGCAGCACGGTGCCCGCCACGACGCCGTGCCACTCCCCCGACGCGACGACGCCCGGTCCGGACTCTTCGGACTGGACCACCCGCAGCCCCGTCGGGCCGACGGCGAGCCACCCGTCGCCGTCGGGCAGGAACGCCTGGTAGCCGAGGAACTCGGCCACCTGCCGGCACGCCGGGGCGCGCCACAGCTCCGCGGGCCGCGCCACCTGCAGCACCCGGCCGGCCGCCATCACCGCGACACGGTCGGCCACGGTGAACGCCTCGTCGTGGTCGTGGGTCACGAAGACGGCGGTGGTGCCGGTCTCGCGCAGCACCGTGCGCACGTCGACCGCGAGCCGCTCCCGCAGCCCGCGGTCCAGCGCGGACAGCGGCTCGTCGAGCAGGAGCAGGCGGGGGCGCGGCGCCAGCGCACGGGCCAGGGCGACGCGCTGCTGCTCCCCGCCGGAGAGCGTGACGACCGCACGCCGCTCGTACCCCGCCAGCCCGACGACGTCGAGCAGCTCGCGCACGCGCGCCTCCCGCTGTGCCCGCGACGCGCCCGCCGTCTCCAGCCCGTAGGCGACGTTCCGCGCGACGTCGCGGTGCGGGAACAGCTGGCCGTCCTGGAACAGCAGCCCGAAGCCGCGCCGGTGCACCGGCACCCGGGCGAGGTCGGCGCCGTCGAACAGCACCCGACCCGCGGCCACCGGCTCGAGCCCCGCCACGGCGCGCAGCAACGACGACTTGCCGCACCCGCTGGGCCCGAGCAGCGCGAGGATCTCCCCCTGCGCGACGTCCAAGCTCACGCCGTCCACCGCCGTCGTGCTCCCGCCGCGGGCCGCGGGATACCGCACGACGACGTCCCGCACGGCCAGGCCGCCGTGGCTCGCAGGTCCCATCAGAACTCCCCTCCGAGCCGGTCGCCGCGCAGGCGCTCGGCAAGCATCATCACCGTCGCCGTCAGCACGGCGAGCACCACCGACGCCGCGAGCGCCATCCCGTAGTTCTCCGCGCCCGGGCGCCCGATCAGCCGGTAGATCACGACGGGCAGCGTCGCGGAGTCGGGGCGGGCGAGGAACGACGTCGCCCCGAACTCCCCCAGGGACACCGCGAACGCGAACCCGACCGCCAGGCCCAGGGAGCGCAGCGCGAGCGACGCGTCGACGTCGCGCAGCACGCGCCCGGGCGTCGCGCCGAGGACGGCCGCGGCGTCCCGCAGCCGCGGGTCGATCGCCCGCAGCACCGGCAGCACCGTGCGCACCACCAGCGGGATCGCGACGACGGCCTGCGCGACCGGGACGAGCAGACCCGAGGTCCGCAGGTCGACGTCGAGCCCGAGCGGCCGGTCGAGGGTGATGAGGAACCCGAACCCCACCGTCACCGCCGAGACGCCGAGCGGGAGCATGAAGAGCGCGTCGAGCGCCCCGACGGCGCGCCGGGCCCCGGCGGCCCGCGGCCGGCGGGACACCACGAGCGCCACCAGGCCCCCGACGACGACGGCGATCGCCGCCGCGAGGAAGGCCGTGCGCAGCGAGTTGCCCAGCGCCTCCCACACCGTCACCGCGAGGGTGTTCCGCCCGCCGGTCGTGCTCAGCGCGACGTAGTTGTCCAGCCCCCACGTGCCGTCCGGGCCACGGAACGAGCGGGCCACCAGCCCCGCCAGCGGGAGCACGAGCAGCCCCACGACGACGGCGGCCGTGACGGCCGCGGGCACCGCGTCGACGGCGGAGCGCAGCCGCAGCGGGTGCGCGGCCGACCGGTCGCTGCTCAGGTGCAGGGCACGCTCGCGCCGGGTCCGGGCGCGGGCCCCGACGAGCAGCGCGCCGACCACCACCACGAGCTGCAGCACGGACAGCACCGCCGCCGAGCGCAGGTCGAGGAACTGGGTGGTCCGCACCCAGATCTCCGTCTCGATCGTGCCGTAGCGCAGGCCGCCGAGGACGAGGACGACACCGAACGCCGTCGCGCAGAACAGGAAGACGACCGAGGCCGCCGACGCGACCGCCGGGCCGAGCGCGGGCAGCGTCACCGTGCGGAACGCCCGCCACGGCGTCGCGCCCAGCGCCCGGGCCGCCTGCTCGGCACGCGGGTCGAGCCGCTCCCACAGGCCGCCGACGGTGCGCACCACCACCGCGTAGTTGAAGAAGACGAGGGCGACGACGATGCCGGCGAACGACTCCTCGAGCCCCAGCGCCCCCAGCGGGCCGCCGGGGGCGAACAGCGCCCGGAACGCGACACCGACCACGACGGTCGGCAGCACGAACGGCACCGTGACCAGGCCCCGCACGAGCGTGCGCCCCGGGAAGCGGCACCGGTACAGCACGTACGCTCCCGGCACCCCCAGCAGCACCGCCAGGGCGGTGCCCGCCGTCGCCTGCCCCAGGGTCTGGCCCACCAGCCGCCACGTGCGCGGCCGGGACAGCACCTCCGCGAACCCGGACAGGTCGAGCACGCGGCCGCCCGCGCCGTCCTCCGCGACGAAGCCCTGCACGACCAGCGCCACCACCGGCCAGGCGAAGAACACGCCGAGGAACGCCAGCGGCAGCCCGGCCGCCAGCGTCCAGCCGAGCCACCCCCAGCGGATGCGCCTCACCCGATGACCGTGGCCGTCCACTGCTCGATCCACTCGTCGCGGTGCTCGGCGACCTCGGACGGGGCCACCGCGAAGGGCTCGTCGGCCAGCGGGGCGAACTCCTGCCAGTCGGCGGGCAGCTCGACGTCCGGGTCCGCCGGGTACATGTACATCTGCCCCGGGACGTCGGCCTGGAACGCCTCCGAGGTCAGGAAGTCGACCAGCTCCTTCGCCCCCTCGGGATTCTCCGCGCCCGCGAGCACGCCGGCGTACTCGACCTGCCGGAAGCAGGTGCCGAGCATGGCGCTCGTGGTGGAGGACCCGCCGTCCTCGGTGACCGTGAACGCGGGCGACGTCGCGTACGACAGGGCGACCGGCCGCTGCCCGCCCTCGCCGGCGCCGGAGAAGTCGACGTAGTACGCGTCCTCCCAGCTCTCCGCCACCTTGAGTCCGTTGTCCCGCAGGTCGGCCCAGTAGTCCTGGAACCCGTCGGTACCGAACGCGCCGATCGTCGCGAGCAGGAACGCCAGGCCGGGCGACGACGTCGCGGGATTGGTCACGACGGTGAGGTCGGCGTACCGCGGCTTCGTGAGGTCCTCGAGCGTGGCCGGCGGGGCGACGTCGTGGTCCGCGAACCAGGTGTCGTCGAGGTTCATGCACACGTCGCCCCGGTCGACGGGGGTGAGCGTGCCGTCGAGGCCCTCCGGAGCGAGCTCGGCGACCCGCGGGGCCAGGTCCGCGGGCTGGTAGGGCTCGAACACGCCCGCGTCGACGGCGCGGGTCGCGTACGTGTTGTCGACGCCGAAGACGGCGTCGCCGAGCGGGGCGTCCTTCGTGAGGACGAGCTGGTTCACGAGCGTGCCCGCGTCGCCGGGGGCGACCTGCTCGACCGTGAGCCCGCTGCGCTCCTCGAAGTCCGCGAGGACGTCCTCGGAGACCGCGAACGAGTCGTGCGTGACCAGGGTGACGACGCCGTCCGTCCCGCCGGTCGCGTCGGTGTCCGCGGGGTCGCTCCCGCCGCACGCCGCGAGCAGCGGCAGCAGGCCGGCGACGGCGACGCCCGCCGTCGTCCGGCGTCGTGCGGCGCTCCGGCGGGACGGTGCCCCGCCCGTGGGTCCGTGGTCCATGGGTTCCTCCTCAGCCGTCGAGAAGGGGGTCCCGCGCGCCGCACGCCCCACGGGGGTACGAGGCCGCGCGGGGATCGAGATGCCCGACTTCCTCCACCGGTGCTAGCCGGATCAGGTTCGAGGGTCTGCGGTGGTCCGCACTCTCAGCGCCCGGGCGGCGCTCCCCTGTCGTTTCCCCCGAGCCTACACATCCGCGCCGCGCTACGGTGGTGGCGACCGTCCGGCTGGGGTGTGACGTCCCCGACGCGCGGTCGACCTGCACGAACGACGTGCCCCGCACCGGCGAGGCACGCAACGAGCCTGGGAGGCCCTGTGGCAGACGACGAGCAGCCGCTCGCGGTCAAGGTCGGGACCGTCGTCCTGACGATCGCGGCAGGATGGGTGGCACAGAAGCTCGTGGGCGTGGTCTGGGAGAAGGCGACGGGTCACGTCGCCCCCACCGACGTGGACGACGACGAGCTCCCGATGGTGCAGGCCGTGACCTTCGCGGCCGTCTCGGGCGGGGTCGCCGTGCTCGCCAAGCGGATGGCCCGCCAGGGCGCCGTGCGCGCGGGCGCCAAGCTGCGCGCGTCCTCCTGACGAAACCTCCGCCCACGGGGGACCCGGACCGCCGCCGGTCGCCGCGCCGCGACGCCGGGATCAGTGGCCGGTGTGCGGCCGGCGGCGCGCGAGCTGCGCGTCGTGCCCGTGCGGGCGTTCCACGGGGCGGACCTTCGCCAGCGCGCGGCTGACCCGCGCCGCGGCGTCCTCCCCGGGGAGCGCCGCCTCGACGACGGACCGCGCCACGGCCGGGACGTCCGCGTCGCCGGCCTCGTCGGCGTCGGTCCGGCCCCGCGCGAGCGCCTGCATCATCTGCACCCCGGCCGACTGCCCGGACACCCCGACCTGAGCCCCTGCGTCGGCGAGCACCTCGGTCGCGACCGTCTCGTCCACCCCGCACACGGCCATGATCGCCCCCTTGGCGCGCTCCGCGGCCGCGGCCGCGACGAACGCCCGCGACACCGCACGGTGCGCCTCCCGGTCGAGGGCCTCGCGCGCCACCGGGCTCGCGTCGATGACGTAGCCGACCACCTGCGTGGTGTGCCCGTCGTCCCCCGCGCGCCCCTGCCCCGTGACGACGACGGTGCGTGTGCGCCCGTGGTCGTCGACGATCCGGTGGGCGCCCGAGAACGGGCGCCCGGAGGCCAGGGCGACGGTCGCGGTGCGTGACAGCCGATCGCGATCGTCGGGATGCAGGTGCGCGCGCAGGACCTCCGGCCCGGGCTCGACCTCGCCGGGCTCGCGCCCGAAGATCAGGTAGACCTCGTCGGACCACCACCAGGCGCCCGTGCCGACGTCCACCCGGTAGCGGCCCACGAGGAGCTGCGTCCCTGCCCCGAGGAGCTCCGCCAGCGCGACGAGCTCCCGTCGCGCCGGGCTCCCACCGGGAGTGGACGACGCCGTTGCGGACATGACGATCCTCCCACGACTTGCTCCAGGCCCGCCCCCCGTGATGGCACCACGGTACCGGGAGGACGTCCTGATGCCACCGGAGCCCGGGCGAAATCTGCGCCGGTCCCGGAGCCTCGGGGTCAGGAGGTCGTGATCTCGGGCGCCGGGCGCCGGGCGGCCGTCCGCTCACGCTCCAGGGCACGCCGGTGCTCGACGAACGAGTACGCCACGGCCGCGATCCAGGCGAGGACCACGAGGCCGAGAAGCGTGTCGCGCAGACCGGCGTCGACGGCGAGCACGTCCGTGCTCAGCAGGGTGCGCAGGTTCGTCAGGACGATGACGCCGCCGACGGCGGAGCCGAGGACGCGCGGCGGGACGAGGCGCACGAGCCAGGCGGCGATCGGCGCGGCGACCAGTCCGCCGACGAGGAGCGCCAGCGCCCAGGCCGGGTCGATCCCGGCGGTCCCGAGCCCGACCAGGAACCCGAGGCTCGCCGCGACGGCGACGAAGAACTCGCTGGTGTCGATCGAGCCGATCACCTTGCGCGGCTCCATCCGGCCGCTCGCGAGGATGGCCGGCGTGCCGACCGGGCCCCAGCCTCCCCCGCCGGTCGCGTCCATGAACCCGGCGACGAGGCCGAGCGGCGTGAGGAAGCGCCGACGCAGCGGCTGCCCGAGCCGGTCGGTCCGCAGCCCCCGGAAGGTGAACCGCGTCAGCACGTAGACCCCGAGGCCGAGCAGCAGCACGGACATGAGCGGCCGGGCCAGCTCGGTGGAGAGCCAGGACAGGAACGTCGCCCCCGCGAAGGCCCCGACGGCGCCGGGGACCCCGATCCGCAGCACGACCCGCCAGTCGACGTTGCCGAAGCGCCAGTGGGAGGCACCCGAGGCGAGTGTCGTCCCGATCTCGGCGAGGTGCACGGTGGCCGACGCCGCGGCCGGGTTGGTCCCGATCGCCAGGAGCAGCGTCGTGGACGTGACGCCGTAGGCCATGCCGAGGCTGCCGTCGACCAGCTGGGCGCCGAGGCCCACGAGAGCAAGGAGCACGAGTGTCCGCACAGGATTCCCCTCCGTCGGTGCGGCAGCCCCTCCGGCACCGCATCACCGAGTTATCCTATCGTTCCGATCGGATTAAACGTCAAGCGTCCGCCACACCACGGCGGTTCGCCGGCTCAGGGGTTGACCCAGGCGCCGTCGTCCGCGGTGAGGTCGCGCACGACGTCCGGCACGGTGCCGGACGCGAGGTCGGCGAGGGTCACCGACTCGAGCACCGCCCGGACGTTGACCCGCAGCGCCACCCAGACGTGCAGCAGCGACGCCGCCGACCCGGTGTACTCGAGGTCGGAGGGACGGGCGTCGCGGACGAACACCAGCGGGCCCTCGACGGCGCGCACGACGTCCGCGACGGTCACCCGGTCCGCCGGCCGCGCCAGCACGTACCCGCCGTTCGCGCCCCTCCGGCTCGCGACGATGCCCTCGCGCCGCAGGTCGCTGAGGATCGCCTCGAGGAACCGGTGCGGGACGTCCTGCGCCCGTGCCAGCGCCTCGGCGGGCACGGGCCGGCCGTCGGTCGCCGCGGCCAGCTCCGCCGAGGCGCGGACGGCGTAGTCGGCCTTGGCGGAGATCCTCATCGGCGTGCCTCGGCCTCGTCCTGCTCGGCGAGGATCGGGCCCGCCGCGCGGGCGGACGCCCCGAAGGACCCGGTCAGCGGCAGCTCCGGCAGGAGCACCGCCTGCGCCGCGTGGTAGACGTCGGGCTTGCCGACCCAGGTGCGCCCCGACGGCCGGTTCTCGGTGTCGAGCTCGTGGAACCACGACCCGTAGCGATGGTCGACGAGGTAGCGGTCGATCCACTCCCACCAGGACGCCGCCGCGCCCGCGTATCGCTCGTCTCCCGTGACGGTGCCCAGCGTGTCCGCCGCGGCGACCGCCTCCGCGGCCACCCAGTGGAACCGGCGGGGCTCCACGGGCCGCCCTGTCCAGTCCGTCGTGTAGACGAACCCGCCCCCGTCGCGGTCCCAGCCGTCCTCGACCGCTCGGTCGAAGAGCGCCCGCGCCGCCTCGGTGCGCCGCCCGGGCGCGCCGGCCGCGACGTCCACCTGCAGCAGCAGCCTGGCCCACTCCAGTCCGTGCCCCGGCGTCGCCCCGTACGGCTTGAACGGGTCGTGCGGCCGGTCGGCGTTGTACTCGAGGTCGACGTTCCAGGCGGAGTCGAAGTGCTCGGGGATCCGCCACTCGTTCGTTCGCGCCCATCCGACCACCCGGTCGGCGACAGCCGCCGCCCGGTCCAGCCAGCGGCGCTCCCCCGTGGCGTCGTGCGCCGCGAGCAGCGCCTCGACCGAGTGCATGTTCGCATTCACGCCGCGGTAAGGGTCGACGACCGTCCAGTCGCGCGAGCGCTCGTCCAGGTGCATCCCCAGGTCCGGCTCCCAGAAGCGCTCGTCCAGCGTGCGCAGGGCCGCGTCGAGCAGCTCGGCCGCGCCCTCGCGTCCCGCGATCGTCCCCGTGGCACCGGCGAGCACGACGAACGCGTGCGCGTAGGCCGACTTCGTGCCGTCGACCTCGCCGGCGCCGGGACCGACCGCAGTGAACCAGCCGCCGTGCTCCGGGTCCGCCAGGACGGTGCTCAGCCCGGCGATCGCTCTGTCCGCGGCCGGCCCGGCACCCTCGACGCCGAGCAGGGACGCGGCCGACAGGATGTGTGCCATCCGGCACGTGATCCACGTCTCGGCGCCACGGCTCCCGTCGGGCTCGCCCCGGTCGTCGAGCCACGAGGCGGCCCCGTCCGGCCGCACCGACCGCACCGCCAGCGCTGTCAGGTCTCCGAAGTGCCGGCGTCGCCATGCGGACGAAGGGCCGGCCTGTCCAGTCGCGTCGATCACTCCCGCAGCCTACCGATCCCACCGCCGGCCGACGAAGTCGTCCCACACTCGCTGGTGCCCGCTGTGCCCGGGTGTCGTCCGGAGCGGCCCGCGGGTCGGTGTGGTCGGGCGGGGTCTGCGGGTCGGTGTGGTCGGGCGGGGTCTGCGGGTCGATGTGGTCGAGCGGGGCCCGCCGGTGCCGAGGCCTGGGCGGCGGGGCCGACGGCGTGCTGAGACGAAGACTGCGGGTCGCGGGTCGCGGTGCGTGGGTGTGGGGGTATGCGTGAAGGCCCACCCCCGGGTATCCGGGGGTGGGCCTTCACATGAAAGGGTGTTCGGCGGCGTCCTACTCTCCCACCCC
>NZ_SIRP01000001.1:4241558-4259664 GCF_011634835.1 Isoptericola sp. BMS4
GACTATCAAGCACACTGTTGAGTTCTCAAACAACCGACGCACACCATCCAAGACCAGGAATCTCATCCCGACCCCGTCCGGGGCAACCCCTCTAACTTAGCAGATCCGCTTCTTCTTCTCAAACCGCCCTGATCGGTGAATCAGGACATCCAAGACGAATCGGAAATCCGAAGCCCCACTCTATCAGCACACCGAAGTGCGACTGACCAAGAAGGAAAGTGGGTTTCAGCCCCGGCACGGCCATCGGTACCCAGCCTCTCGGCTGTCTCCTCGATGTCCGTCGGCCCGTCGGGCTGACGTCGTAGAACATTACCCATGTCCTCCCCCGAACGCAACGTGGCGGGACGTGGCGCGTGCCACGTCCCGCCACGCGGTCGGGTCGCCGTGCTCCCGCCGGCTCGACAGGAGCGGACCTGTCAGGAAGCGACGGTCTCGGGCTCCTCACCGGCCGCGACGCGGCGAGCCGCGTCGAACTCCTCGATCACCGAGTCGTCGGGCCTCGGGGTCAGGAGGCTGACGACGACGGCGACGGCCAGTCCCGCCACGAACCCGGGCACGATCTCGTACAGGGTGTCGGCGAGCCCCGACCGGCCCCAGGTGAACGCGACCGTGGCGCCGACGACCATGCCCGCCAGCGCGCCCCACCGGGTGAGGCGCCGCCAGTAGAGGCTCAGGAGCACGAGCGGGCCGAACGCGGCCCCGAAGCCGGCCCAGGCGAAACCGACCAGGTCGAGGATCGTCGTCGTGCGGTCGAGGGCGATGACCATCGCGACGACGGCCACGGCGAGCACGCCCAGGCGGCCCAGCATCACCTGGAACCTCGGCGTCATCTCGCGTCCCGTCATCCGGACCAGGTCCTCGACCAGGGCGGACGACGACACGATCAGCTGCGACGAGATCGTCGACATGATCGCCGCCAGGACCGCGGCCAGCACGAGCCCCGCCACCAGAGGGTGGAAGAGCACCTGCGCGAGGTAGAGGAAGACCGTCTCGGGGTTGTCGAGGGTCAGGCCGTTCACGTTGATGTAGGCGACGCCGATGAGGCCCGTGACCACGGCGCCGGCCGCGGTGACGATCATCCAGCTGATGCCGATGCGGCGACCGACCTTCGCGTCCCGCGGGCTGCGGATCGCCATGAAGCGCACGATGATGTGCGGCTGTCCGAAGTAGCCGAGACCCCACGCGACCGCGGAGATGATCCCCGTGGCCGACGCGCCCGCCAGGAACGACAGGTGGTCCGCGGCCGCGATGGTGTCCGCCGCGGCGATGCCCTCGCGGACGGCGCCCCACCCGCCCATGTCGGCGATGGCCACGATCGGCACCGCCACGAGTGCGCACAGCATGAGGAGCCCCTGGGCGACGTCCGTCCAGGTGGCGCCGAGGAAGCCGCCGAAGAGGGTGTACGCGAGCGTCACCCCGCCCACGACGAGCAGGCCGGTCGTGTAGTCGAAGCCGAACGAGCTCTCGAAGAACGTCCCGCCCGCGACCATGCCCGAGGACACGTAGAACGTGAAGAACACCAGCACGATGACGCCGGCGGCGATCCGCAGCAGGTGCGCGGAGTCGCGGAGGCGGTTCTCGAAGAAGCTGGGGATGGTGATCGAGTTGTTCGCGACCACGGTGTACGCCCGCAGCCGCGGGGCGACGAAGGTCCAGTTGAGCCAGGCCCCGATCGTCAGCCCGATCGCGATCCACGACTCCACGAGCCCGGAGACGTAGATGGCGCCGGGCAGGCCCATGAGCAGCCAGCCCGACATGTCGGACGCTCCGGCGCTCAGCGCCGCCACGCCCGGATGGAGCCGGCGGCCCCCGAGCATGTAGTCGTCCAGGTCCTTGGTGTTGCGGAACGCCGCGTAGCCGATGCCGAGCATCAGCGCCAGGTACGCCACGATCGCGATGGTCTGCCAGGTCTGATCGCTCATGCGATCGATCACCCTCTCGGTCTCTCCGTGCAGCGTCTGGCGCGCGTCGCGCGCCGACCGCCGTGCGCGGCACGACGGACCGGGGCCAGGTCAGGCCTCCCGGAACCGATACCGGTGCCGAGGTCGGCGCTGACCTCGCTGCGGAGCCACCCCGTGGGGACAGCGGGAACGACGAACGGCCCGACCCCTTCGGGATCGAGCCGCCGCTCTCGGTGCGCCCGGAGGGATTCGAACCCCCAACCTTCTGATCCGTAGTCAGATGCTCTATCCGTTGAGCTACGGGCGCAGTCGTCACCGGGACTTCCGTACCGGCCGACGAGAACACTACCGCTCCGTGGCCGGTTCCCCAAACCGGGATCCCCGATCGTGACCGACGACACCGCGGTAGGGCGTCGTCGGGCACAGAAAAGGCTCCGGGCGTGGACATCCGGAGCCTTCCTGGCGGAGACGGCGGGATTTGAACCCGCGAACGGGTTGCCCCGTTACCACCTTAGCAGGGTGGCGCACTAGACCAGACTATGCGACGTCTCCTCGCAGCGGCTGAGGACCGGCGTCGACCGAGCGTCAGCGTTGCGGCGCCCAGACTAACCGGCGACCGTGCTCCGGGGCAAAGCCACCGTGCCGGATCGGCACCACGGGCCCGCTACAGTGCGGGCATGGTGGACGACGACGACCACACCGGGACGACGCCCGCAGCCGGCGGACCTCCCCGCCCACGCCCGGGCGACGACGACTACGACGTGCTCGTCGTGGGCTCCGGGTTCGGCGGCAGCGTCGCGGCGCTGCGCCTCACGGAGAAGGGCTACCGCGTCGGCGTGCTCGAGGCGGGCCGGCGCTTCACCGACAGCGAGCTCCCCCGCACGTCGTGGGACCTGCGCCGGTTCCTGTGGGCGCCCGGGCTGGGCTGCTTCGGCATCCAGCGCATCCACCGTCTGCGCGACGTGCTGGTGCTGGCCGGCGCCGGGGTGGGCGGTGGGTCGCTCGTGTACGCGAACACGCTGTACCGCCCGCTCCCGCCCTTCTGGCGCGACCCGGCCTGGGCCCACATCACCGACTGGGAGTCCGAGCTGCGGCCCTACTACGACCAGGCGGAGCGGATGCTCGGCGCGACCACCTACCGGCGCACGACACCGGCGGACGAGGTGCTGCGGGACGTGGCGGAGGAGCTGGGCGTGGCGGACACCTTCCGGCAGGTGCGCGTGGGTGTCCACCTCGGCGGGAGGGACGCGGCGACGGACGGCGGGTCACCCGTCGTCGCGGACCCGTACTTCGGCGGTGCGGGCCCCGACCGCTCCCCCTGCCTGCACTGCGGGTCCTGCATGACGGGGTGCCGGCACAACGCGAAGAACACCCTCGTGAAGAATTACCTGCACCTCGCCGAGCGGGCGGGGGCGCAGGTGCACCTGCTGACGACGGCGACGCTCGTGCGCCCGCACCGCGACGGCGGCTACGAGGTCAGGATGCACCGGACCGGCCGGCCCTGGGCGGGCCGCCGCACCCTCCGGGCGCGCGAGGTGGTCCTGGCAGCCGGGACGCTCGGCACGCAGCGCCTGCTGCACGCGATGCGCGACCAGGGGCACCTGCCCCACCTCTCCGACCGGCTGGGGCACCTGACCCGCACCAACTCCGAGGCGCTGCTCGGCGCCATGCGCCCGCGCCGGGCCGGTGCCGAGAGCCCCGACTACTCCGAGGGTGTGGCGATCACGTCGTCGTTCCATCCCGACGAGCACACGCACGTGGAACCGGTGCGGTACGGCCGCGGGTCCAACGCCATGGGACTGCTGCAGACCGTGCTCGTCGACGGCTCCGGCCCGGGAGACGGGCCTCGATGGCGGCGGTGGCTGGGCGAGCTGTGGCGGCAGCGGAGGAACCTGCCCTCGCTGTACGACCTGCGGGGCTGGTCGCAGCGCACGGTGATCGCGCTGGTCATGCAGAGCCACGACAACTCGCTGACCACGTTCACGCGCCGCGGCCCCCTCGGCCGGCGCCTCACCTCCCGGCAAGGCACCGGAGCACCCAACCCGACCTGGATCCCGGCGGCTCACGACACCGTGCGGGCGATGGCGCGCCGCATGGGCGGCATCGCCGGCGGCACCGCCGGTGACCCGTTCGACGTGCCCATGACCGCCCACATCCTGGGCGGGTGCACGATCGGGGACTCGCCCGAGAGCGGCGTCGTGGACCCCTACCATCGCGTGCACGGGCATCCGGGGTTGCACGTCCTGGACGGCTCGGCCGTCACCGCCAACCTGGGGGTCAACCCGTCGCTGACGATCACGGCCCAGGCCGAGCGCGCCTGCGCGCTGTGGCCGAACGCGGGCGAGCGCGACGCCAGGCCCGCGCCCGGGAGCCCGTACGAGGTCGTGGGCCCCGTGCCGCCCCGGTGGCCGGCGGTCCCGGCGACGGCGCCGGGCGCGCTGCAGCTCCCCGTCGTCGAGGTCCGCCACGGCGCCGCGGCGGCGCCGACGAACGCGGTGCCCCGCCGACCCTGAGGTCGACGGGGCACCGGACGGCGGAGGGCGGGGGATTCGAACCCCCGGTTGCTTGCGCAACAACGGTTTTCAAGACCGTCACATTAGGCCGCTCTGTCAGCCCTCCTCGGCCGCCGCACGTGCGGTGACCTGGCCCGACAGTCTACCGGGCCGGACGACGACGGCCCCGGCACCACCAGATGCCGGGGCCGTGCGGCGCGTCACGGCCGCGCACGTCGCGAACGTCAGGCGGCGCCGCCACGCAGCTGGCGCATCGCGAGCTGCACGAGCGCGATGAGCGTCTGCTTGGTCGCCGCCCTCGACCGGGCGTCCGTGTACAGCATCGGCACGTGCGCGGGGATCTGCAGCGCCTCACGGACGTCCTCGAGGCGGTGCTTCGCCACGCCGTCGAAGCAGTTCACACCGACGACGAAGGGCACGCCGCGCGACTCGAAGTAGTCGATCGCGGGGAAGCACTGCTCCAGACGCTCTGTGTCGACGAGCACCACGGCACCGATCGCGCCGCGCACCAGGTCGTCCCACATGAACAGGAAGCGGTCCTGCCCGGGCGTGCCGAACAGGTAGAGCCACAGGTTGCCCGGCAGCTCCACACGACCGAAGTCCATGGCCACGGTCGTGCTCGTCTTGCGGTCGGTGACACCGCCGGCGTCGTCGACGCCAACCGAGTGCTCGGTCATCGCCGCCTCGGTGTTGAGCGGCTCGACGTCGGAGATCGACCCGATGAAGGTCGTCTTCCCGACCGCGAACCCCCCGGCCACCACGATCTTCGTCACCGTGGGCGCCGCCTGCCTCGGCGCGGCGGCCGCCTGGCGCGCCTGCGCGGGCGGGGCGCCCACCGGCTGCGCGGCCGGCCGCGGGTCCTGCGCACCGCCCGACGGGGCGCCCTGCGGCGCCGTCGGCGCGGGAGCGCCCTGCGACGGTGCGGGGGCGCCCTGCGGGGGCGTCGGCGCGGGGGCCGCCTGGGGGGCATGCGGCGCCGCCGGCTGCTGGCCGCTCGTCGGCGCCTCCGCCGGGGCCGACGGCTGGTTCGCCTCCCCGCGCGGGCCTCCGCCGAGCACGCTCTGGCGCTGCGGCGCACCGGATGCCGCCGGCGCCCCGGTACCGGCGGCGGGTGTGCTCACGGCGCCGGCGCTCTGCGAGACCGGCGCCCACGCGGGGGACCTGCCGCCGGACCCGCCGCGCGCCGCGCTGTCAGAGGGCGGAAATGCCATTCAGAACACTCTCCAAGACGCTCAGGGACAGGCCCGAGTGGGAACTGCCGTGCCCCGTGTGGACGTTGACCGGGGTCGAGGTGTGCACGGTGATGTGCCCCTCCTCCTGCATGTCCGCGACCAGGATGCGGACGACGCCGAGAGGCAGGCGCAGCAGTGCCGACAGCTCCGCGATGGACACGTAGGTGTGCGCGGCGTGCTGCAGGATCGTGCGCTTCTCGGGCGTGAGACCGACGCTGTTGACCGCACCCGGCATCACCTCGACCAGTGCCTCGAGCGGCAGGTCGGACAGCGCGGAGCGGACGCGGCCTCCCGTGACCGCGTAGGGGCGCACCGTGGAAGCCTCGTAGCTGTCCGCGGAGTGCGCGCCCAGGGAACCGAACGGTGCGTGCGTCATGGTCTCGACCTCATCCCCTCTCGGCGGAACGCGACGATCCGTTCACCGGCAGGCTGCCCCGCATCTCGGAGATCAGCTGCGGCGTCAGGGTGGCTTCGGTGCGCGACACCAGGAGCGCCATCTCGTAGCCGATGAGGCCGATGTCGCAGGACGACTCCGCCACCACGGCGAGCACCGAGCCGTTGGAGACGTTCATGAGGAAGAGGAATCCGTTGTCCATCTCGACGATGGCCTGACGGACGTTCCCGCCCTCGAGCTGGCGCGACGCGCCACGCGTGAGACTCGACATCCCCGAGACGATGGCCGCGAGCTGGTCGCCGCTCGTCCGGTCGAGATGGTCCGACATGGCCATGAGCAGACCGTCGGCCGAGACCACGAGCGTGTGGCGGCTGCCAGGAACCGTTCGCACGAAGTTGTCGAGAAGCCACCCGAAGTTGGTCGCTTCAGTACTGAGGGTCACGCTTCCTCCTCGTCAGGTGCGCCGGAAGGCGCAGGTCACCGCTGCTGCGGAGACGATCCAGGGACATCATTCACGGTCGGGGCGGGTGTCGTCGAGGGCCGCACGGCGTCGGCGTCGGTCCGCCCCCGGCTCGTCGCCGACTGGAAGGCCGACAGGCGGGCTCGCAGCTGCTCGGGATCACGGTCGATCCGCACCGCGAAGTGGTCGGTGGCGCCGGTGGACTCGCTGCCGCGGGCACGGCGGGCGAGGCCCGTCCGTCCCTCGGTGGCCAGCGTCGCCGGGTGGTACGTCGGCTCGTCGTTCGTCGAAGTCACGTTCCCTTCCTGGAAGACTCCCCGCTCCAGGAGCGACGACATCTCCTCGTACAGGACGGCGGAGGCCATCCACTCGGACCGTGCCTCGACGCTGTCGGGCGCGTCGGGCACCTCGGGCACGTCGAGAGCGCCGCCGTCCGGCTCCGTGGAGCGCAGCGGCAGGACCGACCCGCCGTAGCTCGTCGACGGGCGAGGCTCCTCGACGTCAGGGGCCGGCGCGGCGGCCGGTGCCGCCGGGGCCGGTGCCGCCGGGGCCGGAGGAGCACCGAACGACGACACGGGCCGGGGCGCGTGATACGTCTCCGGCCCTCGCTCGGCCGGCGCCGGCTCCTCTGCCGGTCGCTCCGGCGCGGGCGCCGCCGCCGGGCGCTCCGGCGCCGGCGCGGGGCCGGCCGAGGACGGCTTGCGGCCGAAGAGCCCGCGCTTGCGCCCGGCGGCCTCCCGCGCACCGCGCCGCGTGGGCAGGTCCGCCATGAGGTCCTCGAACGCGGGGAGCGGCTCCCCTCCGCCCGGGCTCGCCGGGCGGCCCTCGGCGGGTGTCGGTGCGGACGCGAGCTCCACCGGCTCCGGCATCGGGGACGGGACGGGCTCCGGCACCGGCTCGACCACCGGCCGCACGGTCTCGCGCTCCTCCGGGCGCGGCAGCGACGGGGCGGGCTCCGGCATCCACGGCGCGTCGTCGCGCGGCGCACCGTCACGAGTGTCGGCCGGCGTGTCGCGTGTCGGCAGCGCGGACCCGTCTCGGGCCGGCAGGTTCGTCGGCACGGCGTCGACGACCGGCGCGAACGGCGAGTCCGGCGTCGTGGCCTCCTCGGCGGCCTCCGGAGCCAGCGACGAGAGACCGTCCGGCACGGTGGCCGGGTCCTCCGTCACGGCGTCCAGCTGCAGCGTGCTCTCCGTGTCGGAGACGTCCAGGTTCCCCATCGAGCGGAACCCGGAGAACAGACCGGTCCGCTGCTCGACGCCGATGACGGGCGCCGAGGTCGGGTCCGGCTCGCTCGCCGGTGTCGGGGTCGTCTCGGGACGCGCGTGGCCGCGGCTGGGCAGCGGGGCGGCCCCCGACGCCTCGGCGCTCGGCGGGCGCCACAGGTCGGTCGTGTCGTCCTCGAACGTGTCGGGCAGCGACGGCGCCTCCAGGGGAGGCAGCATGATCGGCCCGGTGTCCGCGCGCGAGACGCCCGGCTCCTCGGCGGTGTGCTGGCCCGCGGCCGGCTCGGTCGCCCGGCGACGACGCGGCATGCCGAGGGACGTCGTCCCGTCGGTCAGGGCGTCGAGGTCGACCGGCACCGCGACCGGGGGCTCGGGCTCGGCGAGGCCGGACGCGGCCGGAGCGGGGGCGAACGGGGACTGCTCGGGGGCGTCCACGGAGCTCGCCACGGGCGACGGCGTCGTGAACGGGCGCGCCTCGGCCGTCTCGTCGGCCGGTCCCGCCTGCTCGGCCGGCGTGGGGTCCCAGGACCCGCCAGGGCCCGCGAGCCCGTCCGCCGCCGCCTGCGTCTCGGCCTCCAGGGGGTCCGTCGGCTGCGGGAGCGGGAGCGCCTCGTCGGGGAGGAACAGCACCGCCGGGAACACGACCTCGACCTCGGTGCCCACCCCCGACGATCCGGCCGCGAAGGCCACCGACGCGCCGAGACGCTCGGCGAGCCGGCTGACCACGAAGAGCCCGAGGTGCTGCGCGCCGACGGCGTCCGAGGCGGTCGTGCGGGCGACCTTGGCGTTGACCTGCTCGAGCTCCTCGGGGCTCATGCCGAGACCGAGGTCCCGCACGACGACCACGACGCCGCGCTCGTCGCGCGACGTCCGGACCTCGACGGGGGTGTGCGGCTCCGAGAACATCGTCGCGTTCTCGAGGAGCTCCGCGATCAGGTGGGCGGCGTTGAGCGCGTTGTGGCCGAGCATGTGCGGGTCGGCGCCCAGGTCGAGGCGGATCCGGTCGTACAGCTCGATCTCGGACGACGCCGTGCGCACGACGTCGGAGATCGGCATCGGGTTGCGCACCCGGCGCCCGGAGTCGATCCCGGCGAGCACGAGCAGCGACTCGGCGTTGCGCCGCATCCGGGTGGCGAGGTGGTCCAGCCGGAACAGGTTGGACAGCGTGCCCGGGTCCTCCTCGGAGCGCTCGAGCTCGTCCAGGAACGCGAGCTGGCGGTTGAGCAGCACCTGGTCGCGCCGGGCGACGTTGACGAACATCTCGGCGATCGACCCGCGCAGGGCGGCCTGCTCGCGGGCGACGATCATCGTCGTCTCGTTCACGTCGTTGAAGGAGTCGGCGAGATGACCGATCTCGTCGCCGGACTCGACCGGGACCTGGATCAGCTCCACCGCGGGCGCCTGGCCCGGCACGGCCATCTGCTCGACCATCTGCGGCAGCCGGTCGCGCACCTCGGCGGTCGCGTTGGTCAGGCGTCGCAGCGGCTCGACGATGCGGCGGGCGATGGTGATCGCGAGCAGGAACGAGCCGACGACGACACCGAACGCGGCCAGCGCGGTGATCCACGCCGTGGTCTGAGCGTCCCGCGCCAGGTCCTCCGAGTGGGACACCGCCATGTCGCGCACCTGGTCGCGCACGGGGTGCGTGTCTTCGACCCAGGCCTGCGACAGGTCGCCCCACTGCTCGGCGGCCTCGGGCTCGATGCCGGAGAAGTTCAGGTAGCGCAGCTGCAGGCGCAGCCGCTGGAGCCCGTCGTCGTACGCGGGGACCCGCAGGTCGCCGGGCAGCGCGTCGAGGCGCTGCTGCGCCTCGGCGCGCAGCGTGTCCGTGGTCTGGAGGGCGGAGACCATGCGGCTGAGGAGGTCCGGCTCGATGTCGGTCTCCCCGGCGGCCAGCTGGGCGAGCACGGCCCCGGCCAACGGCCGCTCGAGGGTGTTGGCGAGCAGCGCCTCGTCGAGCGCGACGTACGCGTTGATGCGGTCGGCCATGCCCTCGTCGGTGGCACTCTGCGCCACCGAGCGGGGGACGTCCAGCGCCGCGTCGGCGAGCGCCGAGTACTGGTCCGTCGCCCGGGTCTCGGTGATCTGCCCGGCGGCGACGCTGCGCTGCACCTGGTCCATCGCCGTGGAGTCCTCGATGGTCCGGGCCACCTTGTCCTGCACGTTGGCGGACAGGTTCGAGGTGTCGAGCGCGACGAACGCCTCGTCGCGGGCCGCGAGCGCGTCGCTCGTGGCCTCCTGCGCCTCGGGCAGCGCCTTCTCCGCCCCCGGCAGCCCGAGCGTGGCACCGATGTTCAGGCCTCGCTCCTCGGCGACGGCCGACCCGGAGACGTCCTGCAGCTCGAGCGAGCGCATGAGCGCCGCCGTCTGCTCCGCCGTCTGACTGTCTCGCCATGACTGCCAGGTGATCCAGCTCGCCGCGAGAGCCAGGACGAAGATCGGCACGGCGAGTGTCGCAAGGATCTTCCCGCGAACGCCCAACCTGCGGAGCATCTGAACCTCTCTCATCCCAGTTCGTCGAGGGAGCTCGGCGGTCGCCGACGCCCTCGGGTAGGTGCCTCACCGGTGGCGCCGCGCCGGGCCCTGGGTCGGACGGGGGCGCGCGGGTAGGCTCCATCGGTGTGCGAGCGGTCACGATATCGGCACCGGGCGGTCCAGCGAAACTCACCCCTTTCGACGTGAACCCGGGTGAACCGGGCGCGGGGGAGCTGCTGGTGGACGTCGCCGCGGCAGGCGTCAACCGTGCTGACCTGCTACAACGCGCCGGTCACTACCCCCCGCCGCCCGGCGCTCCCGAGTGGCCGGGTCTCGAGATATCGGGTACCGTCCGCCGGCTCGGTCCCGGCGTGCGCGGCTGGGAGGTCGGCGATCAGGTGGTCGCGCTCCTCGAGGGCGGCGGGTACGCCGAGCAGGCGGTGGTGCGCGCAGCGCAGACCCTCCCCGTGCCCGCGGGGGTGGACCTCGTCGACGCCGCGGCGCTGCCGGAGGCGGTGTGCACCGCCTGGACCAACCTCGTCGACACGGGCGGCCTCGGCGCCGGCGACCGGGTGCTCGTGCAGGGCGGCTCGGGCGGCGTCGGCAGCATCGCGGTCCAGCTCGCCGCCGCGCTCGGCGCGCACGTCCTCACGACGGCCGGCGGCCCCGACCGGGCGGCCCGCTGCCTCGACCTCGGCGCCGAGGTCGCCGTCGACCACCGGTCGGAGGACGTCGTCGCCGCGGTGCGCGAGGCCACGGGCGGGCGCGGGGTCGACGTCGTGCTCGACGTCCTGGGCGGCGGTGGGCTGCGCGACAACGTGCGCCTGCTCGCGACCGGCGGACGGCTCGTCGTCATCGGCCTGCAGCGCGGCGCCCGGGGCGAGCTCGACCTCGGGGCGCTCATGGCCAAGCGCGCCTGGGTCACCGGGACGACGCTGCGCTCGCGGGACGCCGGCGAGAAGGCGGCGCTCGTCGCGGCGGTGCGCGACCGGGTGTGGCCCCTGATCGAGGACGGGGCGGTGCGGCCGGTGGTCCACGCGCGCCTCCCCCTGGAGGACGCCCCCCGCGCCCACGAGCTGCTCGAGTCGGGGGCGCCGTTCGGCAAGGTCCTGCTGGTCCCGTGAGCAGGCCCGGGGCAGACTGACGGCATGAGCGGAATCGACCCCGGACCCCGCGGACGCGACCACGAGCAGCAGGAGCACGAGGAGCCCGGCGCGGACGAGCCGGACGCCGCCTCGGACGAGGTCGAGGAGTCCGCCCCGCAGGTCGAGCAGCCGGCCAAGGTGATGCGCATCGGCGGGATGGTGAAGCGGCTCCTGGACGAGGTCCGCGACGCGCCCCTCGACGACGCCGCCCGCACCCGGCTCGCGGCGATCCACGAACGGTCGATCACCGAGCTGGAGGACGGTCTGTCCCCCGATCTCGTCGAGGAGCTGCACCGCATCACCCTGCCGTTCTCCGACGACGCGACGCCGTCGGACGCGGAGCTCCGCGTCGCCCAGGCACAGCTCGTGGGCTGGCTCGAGGGCCTCTTCCACGGCATCCAGACGGCGCTCGTGGCCCAGCAGATGGCCGCGCAGGCCCAGCTCACCCAGATGCGCCGGCTCCCGCCAGGGGCCCACCCGGCGCCGTTCGCCTCCGACGGCCGGCCCGGCGGTCCGGGCGACGAGCGGCACCCGTCCCCCGGCCAGTACCTCTGACCGGGCCGCGGGGGCGGGCGCGGCTCAGCTGCGCGCCGTCATCACGATCGCGCCGGAGACGAGCACGAGCCCGGCCAGCTCCGGCCAGGTCGGCACCTGCCGCAGGACGACCGCACCGACCAGCACCGCCGTCGCCGGGAGCAGCGCGAGGAGCACGGCGAACGTCGCCGTGCCCAGGCGGCGCAGCACCACCTGGTCGAGCACGTACGGCACCACCGACGAGCAGACCGCCACCACCAGCAGGAACCCGAGCAGCGCGGGGTCGCCGGCCACGCGCGGCACGCTGCCGGCGAAGAACGGCGCGAAGACCAGCGCCCCCGCGGTCATGCCGACGGCCAGGCCGTCGATGCCGGCGCCGCCGCCCGCGACCCGCTTGCCGAGCACCACGTAGCCCGCCCAGCAGGCCGCGGCGGTGAAGATCGCGGCCAGCCCGACGACGACGTCCTCGCGCGCCGTGCCGGACTCCAGGGTCACGCCGGCGAGCAGGACGACGCCGCCCGCCGCGACGACGATCGCGGCGCGCTCCCGCCGGCCGCGGCCGGTGATCGCCGCCACCGCGACCGGGCCGCAGAACTCGAGGGCGACCGCGACGCCGAGGGGAAGGTGGCCGATCGCCACGTAGAAGGCGATGTTCATCGCCGCCAGCACGACCCCGAACGCCGCCGCGGCGACCAGCTCGCGGCGCGTCCACCGGCGGCGCCAGGGCCGCCGCCAGACGAGGAGGACGGCCGCGGCCAGCACGATCCGCCACCAGCCCACCTCGGGGGCGCCGAGCGTCGCGAAGAGCCCGACCGCGACCGCGGCCCCCGCGTACTGCGTGACCCCGGAGGCGACGAAGAGCAGCGGGGCGGGCACGCGGTCCAGCGCAGCGCGCGGGCGGTGGGTCGGGGTCGGCACCACGGGAGCATACGAGGCGCGACACCCGTCACGTGACAGCCCCCACGCTGTGAAGGACCTGTGTACTTCCCCTGGACGGAAAGTGCCTCAGCCCATACGCTCGCGTGGCGCCGCAGTCAGCGGCGCACGATCCGACCATCGACCCAGTGAGGCCGTTCATGTCGTTCATCGACGCCATCAAGTCCGTCTTCAGCCAGTACGCCACGTTCTCCGGCCGCGCACGCCGTTCGGAGTTCTGGTTCTGGACCCTCTTCACGTTCGTCGTGTACGTCGTCGTCGGCATCATCGCCGGCCCGATGATGGTGTCCGGAATGGACGTGCAGACCGGCGAGCTCAGCGGCTCGTACTTCGGCGGCTCCGCGATCTACGGCATCGTCGGCCTGGCTCTCCTGCTGCCGACGCTCGCCGTCTCCGTCCGCCGCCTCCACGACCAGGACAAGTCCGGCTTCTTCTGGTTCATGGGCCTCATCCCGTTCGTGGGCTGGATCATCATGATCGTCTTCTACGCAACCCCCGGCACGGTGGGCCCGAACCGCTTCGGCCCGGACCCGAAGGCCGTCACGGCCCCGCAGACCGCCGTCTGACACGGGGGACGCGCACGACGCACGGCGGCCCGGGCATCGCGCCCGGGCCGCCGTCGTCGTTGCTGGATGTCTGCCGGAGCCGGTCAGCCCTTGACCGCGCCGGCGAGCATGCCCCGCACGAAGTAGCGCTGCAGCAGCAGGAACACGACCAGCGGCACGATCATCGAGATGAACGCCCCCGCGGTGAGGATGTGCCAGTCGCCGCCGCGCGAGCCGGCCATCTCGGCGACCGCCACCGTCAGCGGCCGGTAGGCCGGGTCGGTGAACGTCAGGCCGACGAGCAGGTCGTTCCAGACCCACAGGAACTGGAAGATCCCGAACGCCGCGATCGCCGGGACGAGCAGCGGGAACAGCACCCGGAAGAAGATCTTCACGTGCCCGGCCCCGTCGACGCGTGCGGCCTCGACCAGCGACCGTGGGACGTCCTTCATGAAGTTGTGCAGCAGGAACGTGGCCAGCGGCAGGGCGAAGATCGAGTGCGAGAGCCATACGGTCCAGAAGGTCCCTGAGATGCCGACCCCGAACACGGCGTTGAAGAAGCCGTTCGCCTGGACGTAGTCGGACAGCAGCGGCACCAGCGCCACCTGGATGGGCACCACCTGCAGGGCGAACACCGCGACGAACAGCAGGTTGCGCCCGGGGAACTCGATCCACGCGAAGCCGTAGGCCGCCAGCAGCGCCACCGTGATCGGGATGAGCACCGCGGGCAGCGTGATGACGATGGTGTTGACGAAGACCTCGGAGAGGTTCGCCCCGCTGCCATAGAGCGCCTGGTCGTAGTTGTCGAACGTGAACTCCGCGTCACCGCTGAAGATCCCCGGGATCACGGTCCACCAGCCGCTGCGGCGGATGTCGAGCTCGGGCCGGAACGACGTCACCAGCAGGCCGATGGACGGGATCGTCCACAGGATCGCGAGGACGATCGCGACCAGCGAGGCCCAGGGGGAGCTGAGCCGTCCCTTGGTGGCGATGGCCCGCTTCTCGAGGCGGGAGAGCTTGCGCGCGGCGGCGGGCTCGTCGTCGTCGCGGTGCGCCGGGGACGCGGTGCCCGGGGTGGGCACGCCGGGGGTCGAGGTGGTCATCGGATCTCCTCCGACTTGCGCATCTGCCGCACGTTGTACGCGACGATCGGGATCACCAGGATGAACAGGACGACGGCGAAGGCGGCCGCCAGGCCCTGGTTGTTCTGCCGGAACGCCTGCGTGTAGAACTCGTTCGCCACGATCTGGGTGCCGAACTGCCCGCCCGTCATGGTGCGGACGATGTCGAACGCCTTGAGGGTGGTCATCGCGATCGTCGTGAGCACGACGACGAGGGCGGGCCGGATGCTCGGGACGGTGATGTACCGGAACATGCCGAGGCCGTGCAGCCCGTCCAGGCGGGCGGCCTCCGTGATGTCGTCCGGGATGGCCTTGATCGCCGCGGAGAGGACCGTCATGGCGAAACCGGTCTGGATCCAGATCATCACCAGGATGAGGAACCCGGTGTTCCAGGGTTGTCCGATGAGGAACTGCTGCGGGGGGATACCCAGCCACACCAGCACCTGGTTGAGCAGGCCGATCTGGCTGACGCCCGGCTGGTCCGGCCGGAACTCGTACACGAAGCCCCAGATGATCGACGCGCCGACCATGGAGATCGCCATCGGCACGAAGACCAGCGTCTTGGCGAGCCGCTCGAACCGCGTGCGGTCCACCAGCACCGCGTAGACGAGACCGATCACCGTGCTGAGCAGGGGCGCGAGGATCACCCAGGCCGCGGTGACGACGAGGACCTTCTGGAACGCCCCGTCGGTGAGCATGCGCACGTAGTTGTCGAGGCCGACGAACTCCGTGGTGTTGCGGTGGAAGAACGAGTCCCACAGCGTGATCAGGCCGGGGCGCAGCAAGCCGTACGCGATCATCGCCAGCACGGGCCCGACGAACCCGACGGCGACCACCCACGACGGGATCCGCTTGGGGCGGTCCACGGCGTACAGGATCACGCCCATGACGACGACGAACAGCAGGACCGCCACCACCATGGCGGCGAGCTTCTCGCCGGTGGTGTCGGGTGCCAGGAGCCAGGTCATCGATGACCTCCCTCTGCGACGTGGGGTCGGTCGGGCCCGCCGGGACGCCTTGCGGCGCACCCGGCGGGCCCGACCGCGGGAACTACTCGGGCCAGGTGTTCTCGATCCTGTCCACGACCTGCTGGGTGCTCTGCCCGGTCAGCCAGTTGACGATGCCGGTCCAGAAGGTGCCGGCGCCCACGTCGCCGGGCATCAGGTCGGAGCCGTCGAACCGGAACACGGTCGACTCGTCCGCGAGCAGGGCGGCCGCGTCCTGGTCGAACTCCGAGGCGAGGTTGTTGATGTCCAGGCCGTTGTTGGCGCTGAACCACCCGCCTTCGGGCGTCGCGATGGCCTTCTGGTTGGCCCAGTCCGCGCTGGCCAGGTAGGTCTGGAAGGCCTGCACCTCGGGACGGTCGTCGAACGCCGCCACGAACTCGCCGCCGCCGAGCACCGGCTGCATGTCGGTCTGGTCCGTCGGCAGGTAGAAGGCGTAGACGTCACCGTCCGACGCGACCTCCGTCCCCTCCGGCCACTGCGTGGCGTAGAAGCTGGCCATGCGGTACATCCAGCAGGTGCCGTCCAGCACGCCGATGCCGGCCTGGTCCCAGGGCGTCGTGGCGATCGAGTCGACCCCGCCGAGCCCGGCGTTCACGTAGTCCGGGTTCTTGAGGATCTCGCCCGCCGTGTCCCACGCCTCGACGATCTGCGGGTCGTTGAACGGGATCTCGTGGTTGACCCACTGGTCGTAGACGTCCGGGCCGGCCGTGCGGAGCACGACGTCCTCGATCCAGTCGGTGCCGGCCCAGCCGGTCGCGTCGCCGGACTCCACGCCGGCGCACCAGACGGGTGCCCCGGTGTCGGACTGGATCTGCGCCGTGAGGTCCATCAGCTCGGTCCACGTGGTCGGGACCTCGTAGCCGGCGTCCGCGAACATCGACGGCGAGTACCAGACGAAGGACTTGGCGTTCGCTCCGAGCGGGGCGGCGTAGAAGGTGCCGTCGACCGTGCCGTAGTCCTTCCACTCCTCGCTGAAGAACTCGTCCACGTTGGCGACCGTCGCGTCCGGGGCCGGCACGATGGCGTCGGGGTAGTCGGTCACGATCGTGTTGAGCAGCCCGGGCTGCGGCAGGTAGGCGATGTCGGGTGCGTTGCCGGCCTGGATGCGCACCAGGAGCTGCGCCTCGAACTCGCGCGAGCCCTCGTACTCCACCGTGACCCCGGTGCACTCCTCGAACGCGTCGTAGGAGTCCTCCTGCTGGGTCTGCTCGGGCTCGACGATCGAGGTGTAGACGCTCACCGTGGTGCCCTCGAGATCGCCGAACTCGTCGTACGCGGCGCAGTCGATGTCGCTTGCAGCGCCACCGTTGCCGCTGTCTCCGCCGCCGTCCCCGCCGTCACCACCGCACGCGGCGAGGACGAGCGCGAGCCCGGTGCCGCTCGCCGCCAGTGCCAGCGTTCGACGGCGGGCCGTCGTCGTTCGTCTGGTCATGCCAAGCTCCTCCACTACGTCGTGGCCGAATGGGCGTGCCCACCAGCAGGCGGACCCGAGCCGTGATTCCTTCTCGGATCCTGCCTCCCTCCAGAGTTGATCGCACCCTGACCTGCGGTGCAAGTTCCAGCAAGGCCTTTCACGGTCACGAGTCGGTGACGATTCGTGGCACCCTGGGGAGCGGTCAAGTCGTCGTCACCTTGGAAGGACCGCCATGATCGAGCTGAGGAGCCCTCGAGAGATCGAGGAGATGCGCCCCGCGGGACGCTTCGTGGCGGACGTGCTCACCGCCGTGCGCGACGCCGCCGCCGTCGGCGTGAACCTGCTCGAGCTCGACGCCCTGGCGCACCGGATGATCAAGGAGCGCGGCGCCGAGTCGTGCTACATCGACTATCACCCGTCCTTCGGCGCGATGCCGTTCGGCAAGGTCATCTGCACCTCCGTCAACGACGCCGTCCTGCACGGCCTGCCGCACGACTACGCGCTGCGCGACGGCGACCTGCTGACCATCGACTTCGCCGCCTCCGTGGACGGCTGGGTGTCCGACTCCGCGATCTCGTTCGTCGTGGGCGGCTCCCCCTCCCCCGAGCGCGCCGCCGCCGACGCGAAGCTGATCCGCACCACCGAGGTCGCGCTGGAGGCCGGGATCGCGGCCGCGCAGCCCGGCAAGAAGGTCGGGGACGTCTCCGCCGCGATCGCCGAGGTCGCCCGCGCCGCCGGCTACTCGATCAACACCGACTTCGGCGGGCACGGCGTCGGCCGCACCATGCACGGAGACCCGCACGTGCCGAACGACGGCCGCGCCGGCCGCGGGTTCCCGCTGAAGCCCGGCCTCGTCATCGCCATCGAGCCCTGGTTCCTCGAGACCACCGACGAGATCTTCACCGACCCCGACGGCTGGACCCTGCGCTCCGCCGACGGCTCCCGCGGCGCCCACAGCGAGCACACCATCGCCATCACGGAGGACGGTCCGATCGTCTTCACCGCCCGCGACTGACCGCACGGGCCACGGCGCGGGCCCGACGAACGCCTACCGCCATCCTGCGACCGCAAGCGGACCACGGCGCGGGGGCGGCCCTCGTCACGGGACTACGACCGCGAGCGGACCACGGCGCGAGGCACGCCATCCGCCGCTCGTTCCTCGCGGCTCCCGCCAGGCCCGACCAGCCTCTCGACGAGAGTCCC
>NZ_SIRP01000001.1:4259908-4320065 GCF_011634835.1 Isoptericola sp. BMS4
AGAGGCTGGTCGGGCCTGGCGGGAGCCGCGAGGAACGAGCGGCGGATGGCGTGCCTCGCGACGAGAGTCCCCCGCCCCCGCGCCCCCGAGCCGAGCAAGGGCTACAAAGGGCTACCGAAGGAGCGACCGAAGGACAGCAGCGGCACCGTCCTCCTCGACCGTCCCGGTGACCTCGTCGGCGGCGTCGCGGACGACGTCGTCCGCGTCCCCCATGGCGACGCCCCGGCCGGCCCAGCGGAGCATGTCGATGTCGTTGCGGCCGTCCCCGACGGCGACGGTCGCGGCGGGCGCGACGCCGAGCCGGTCGCGCAGGCGCTCCAGGCCGGACGCCTTGGTGACGCCGCGGGGCGCGAGGTCCATCCACGCCGTCCAGCCGACGGCGTAGGTGACGTCGTCGAGCCCGATGCGGGCGGCCATGGCGCTGAAGTCGTCGGGGGTGTGCTCGGGGCTGCGCACGACGACGCGCGTCACCTCGCGCGACCAGAGCTGCTCGAAGTCGACGACGCGGTGCTCGCCGTCGAGCTCCCCCTCGGGGAAGAGGGCGTTCATGCGGAAACCGACACCGATGTCCTCGACCGCGTAGCGGCCGTCGGGCAGCTCGGCGCGCAGCAGGCGCAACGCGGGCTCGGGGTCGAACGTCACCACCTGGTCGAGCTCCCAGCCGGCAGGCAGGGCGGGGTCGAGGCGGACGGTGACCGACCCGTTGGAGCACACCATCCACCCGGTGCCGATGCCGAGCATGTCGGCCACGGACGTCATCGCGGTGAGCGACCGCCCGGACGCCAGCACGACGTGGTGGCCGGCGTCCCGCACGGCGGCGACGGCGTCGCGCACGGCGGCCGACATGCCGCTGTCCTGCGTGAGCAGGGTGCCGTCGATGTCGAGCGCGACCAGGTGCGTGGTGCGGGCGGCCGGGGGCGCGGGCGCGACCGGTTCGGGGCCGGTCGCGGCGGCGTCGGGCACGGCGCTCACGCGACCGGCTCGAGCACCTCGAGCCCGCCGAGGTAGGGGCGCAGGCCCTCGGGAACCCGCACCGACCCGTCGGGCTGCTGGTGGTTCTCCAGGATGGCGACGATCCACCGGGTGGTGCCGAGGGTGCCGTTGAGCGTGGCGACGGGGCGGGTGCCGGTCTCGGTGCGCTCGCGCACCCCGAGTCGGCGCGCCTGGTAGGTGGTGCAGTTCGACGTGGACGTCAGCTCGAGGTACCGGTCCTGCGTCGGGAGCCACGCCTCGCAGTCGAACTTGCGCGCGGCGGACGTCCCGAGGTCGCCGGCGGCGGTGTCGATGACCCGGTACGGCAGCTCGACCTTGCGGAGCATCGCCTCCTCCCAGGCGAGCAGCCGCTCGTGCTCGGCGGCGGCGTCCTCGACGGCGCAGTAGCTGAACATCTCCACCTTGTGGAACTGGTGGACGCGGATGATGCCGCGCACGTCCTTCCCGTGCGAGCCGGCCTCCCGGCGGTAGCAGGCGCTCCACCCGGCGTACCGCCGGGGGCCGTCGGCGAGGTCGAGGATCTCGTCGGCGTGGTAGCCCGCGAGCGCCACCTCCGAGGTGCCGACCAGGTACAGGTCGTCCTTCTCGAGCCGGTAGATCTCGTCGGCGTGCGCGCCGAGGAAGCCGGTGCCGCGCATGGTCTCGGGCTTGACGAGGGTGGGGGTGATCATCGGGGTGAAGCCCTCGGCGACCGCCTGGTCCATGGCGGCGTTGAGGAGCGCGAGCTCGAGCCGCGCGCCGACGCCGGTGAGGAAGTAGAAGCGCGAGCCGGAGACCTTGGCACCGCGCGCGGTGTCGATCGCGCCGAGCCCTTCGCCCAGGTCCAGGTGGTCGCGGGGGGTGAACCCCTCGGCGGCGAAGTCCCGGATCCGGCCCTCGTGGCGCAGGACGAGGTAGTCGTCCTCGCCGCCGGGGGGCGCGCCCTCGACGACGTTGGGGAGCCGGTAGAGCAGCTCGTCGACCTCGCGCTCGGCGTCGTTCGCGTCGGCCTGGCGCGCCTTGACCCGCTCGGCGAGCTGCTTGGTGTGGGCCAGCAGCTCCGCCTTCTCCTCGCCGGCCGCCTTCGCCACCTTCTTGCCGAGCGCCTTCTGCTCGGCCCGCAGCGACTCGAAGTCCGTCAGGGAGGAGCGCCGGCGGGCGTCGGCGTCGAGCACCGCGTCCACGAGGGCGGGATCGTCGCCGCGGGCCTGCTGGCTCGCGCGGACGGCGTCGGGGTTGTCGCGCAGGAGACGGAGGTCGATCACGCCCGCAAGCCTAACGGTCGGGCGTGCCGGGCCCGCGAGGGAGCTCACACCGCCACGGTGGCCCCAGGCCTCGCGGTCGCGGGAAGTTCCCCATAGGTTGCCCCCATGCCGTGGGAGCTCACGTTGGGGATCGTCGCGCTGGTGGTGGCCGTGGCCGCGCTCGGCGTCGCGCTGCTGCTGTGGCGGCGTGCGCGCACCCGGACGGCGGCGCCGGACGCCGAGGGGTCGGCCTCGACCGCGACGGGCGGGCTGCGCCTGGCGGTCGTCATCAACCCGTCGAAGGAGGGTGCCGCGGAGGTGCGGGCGGTCGTGGAGCACGTGTGCGCGGACGCCGCGATGCCGCCGCCGGCGTTCTACGACACGACGGTGGACGACCCGGGCACGGGGCAGGCTCGTGCGGCGCTCGCCGACGGCGCGGACGTGGTGGTGGCCGCGGGCGGCGACGGCACGGTGCGCGCGGTGGCCGAGGCCCTGGTCGGCACGGACTGCCCGATGGGCCTGCTGCCGGTGGGGACGGGCAACCTGCTGGCCCGCAACCTCGACATCCCGCTGGCGTCGGTCGCGGAGGCTCTCGCGGTGGTGCTCGGCGGTCACGACCGCCGGATCGACGTCGGGCGGGCGCGGGTCACGGAGTACGCGCCGGACGCGGAGGTGCCCGAGGACCCGGAGACCGCGCACATCTTCCTCGTCATCGCGGGGCTCGGCTTCGACGCGGCGATGGTCGCCGACGCGGACGACCAGCTCAAGGCGCGGGTGGGGTGGGTGGCCTACTTCTTCGCCGGGATGCGGCACCTGCACGGCCGGCGGATGCGTGCCACGATCCGCCTCGACGACTCCGAGGCGGTCGAGGCCCGGCTGCGGAGCATCATGGTCGGCAACTGCGGCCGCCTCCCCGGCGGCATCAACCTGCTCCCGGACGCCGTGATCGACGACGGCGAGCTGGACGTCGCCGCGGTCGACACGCGCGGCGGGCTGGCCGGCTGGGCGCAGCTCTTCGGGGAGGTGGTCGCGCAGGGGCTCGGTGTGCAGAACGACATGCCGGGCAAGATCGGCCGCATCGACCACATCCGGGCGCGGCGTGCCGTGATCAGGGTCGACGACGGGGAGCAGGCGCAGGCGGACGGCGACCCGCTGGGCCGTGCGGTCGAGCTGGAGACGTGGGTGGAGCCGGGCGCCCTCGTCGTGCGCACCGGCTGACCACCCGCACGAGGCGCCCGGGCGGGGCTTCGGTCGCGACGTGCTCGGGCTGATCCTGTGAAGCCTCGGTGAGCGCACGCGGGCGACCCGCCCGGTCGCCGCCGCGGGGCCGGGATGCGGCGGGACGGCCCGCTTAGGGTGGCCCGTGTGACCAGCACCGCCACCCCGTTCGCCACGCGCTCCGCCCGCCTGCCCGGTGTGCTCGCGGTGGCCCTGCTCGTGCTGCTCGCGGTCCTCGGGGGCGCGGGCCCCACGCGTGCGGCGGCGCACGGCGACGAGGACGCGACGCCCCCGCAGACGCCGCTGGTCCTGGCGGGGGTCTCGGGGCTGCAGTGGTCCGACGTCGACCGGGCCCGGACGCCGAACCTGTGGCGGCTCGTCGGCGGCGGGTCCGTGGCGTCGATCTCGGTACGGACGCTGGCGCCGTCCTGCCCGCTGGACGCGTGGCTGACGGTCTCGGCGGGCGGCCGGGTCGTCGCCGAGCCGGAGGAGCCGGGCGACGAGGAGGGCGACGGGGACGGCCAGGACCCGGAGGAGGCGGGCGACGACTGGGCCGCCGGCTGCCCGTCCCTGCCGTCCCCGACGCCGGCGGGCGGCGACCCGGCCCGCGCGGGCACGCCGGAGGCGGACACGGTCACGCCCGCGATGGTGCCCGGCTGGTCCCGGCTGACGACGACGGACCCGGTGGTGCCGGCGACGGCGGAGCCCGGGGCGATCGGCGAGCTCTCCTCCGTGGCGGGCGGGTGCACGACCGCCGTCGGCCCCGGCGCCGCGGTCGCGCTGGCCGACCGCGACGGGGACGTGAGCCGGTACGTGCCGGACGTGGACGGGTTGTCGCCGGAGGTGGTGGCGTCGTGCCCGGCCACCGTGGTCGACCTCGGCGTGCTGCCGGACACCACCAGCGAGCGTGCTGCCGCGATCGAGGACCTCGACGACCGGGTCGGGACGCTGGCGGACCTGCTGCCGGCCGGCGGGCGGCTGGTCGTCGCGGGCGTGTCCGACACCCCGCTGGGGCCGTCCGACCTGCAGGTGGTCGTCGACTGGACGGCGCCGGGCGGCGTCGCCACGTGGCTGACGTCGACGTCGTCGCGCTGGTCCGGCGTCGTCGTGCTCGCGGACCTGTCCGCGACGGTGGCGGACGCGGTGGCCGGGGGCGCACTGTCGGGGACGGCGCCGGAGGCGGGACCGGGCGACGGCGGGGACGGCGAGGGCGAGGAGCCCTCGGCGGAGCTCGCGTCGGCGCTGGCGCCGTTCACCGGGTCCCCGCTGGAGCGCGGGGACGACCGGCGGCTGTCGGTGGCGCGCACGGTGGAGAACCGGCAGTACGTCAGCGTGCTCACCGAGACGGTGCCGCGGCTGGCGCCGATGCTGCTCGGCCTCGTGGCGCTGGTGGGCGTGATCGTGGTCGCCGCCCTGCTGGTCGCCCGGCGCCGGGCGTCGTCGCAGGGCACGCCGGCGACGACCGGCACCGGGCTCACGTGGCGGCGCCTCGCCCTCGCCGCGCTCGTCATGGCGGCGAGCCTGCCCGTGGCGGCGGAGCTGGCGACCCTCTCCCGGTGGTGGGCGGCGCCGGCCCCGGTGACCGCCCTGCTGCTCTCGCTCGCCGCCGCGGCGCTGGTCGCGTCGCTGCTGGCGTGGTTCGGCCGCCTGCTGCTGCCCCCGTCCCGCTGGCGGCTGGCGACGAGCCTCGCGGGCGTCACCTGGCTGGTCACGACGGTCGACGGGCTGACCGGCACCACGCTGCAGCAGGGGTCGCTGCTGGGGCCGGCGCCGTCGCTGGGCGCCCGGTTCTACGGGTTCTCCAACACGATGTTCGCGGTGTACGCGGTGGCCGGGCTCGTGCTGGCCGCGGGGCTCGCGGCGGCCGTGCGTTCCCGGTACGGGCGGGACGCCGGCCGGACCCGCGCCGCGTGGGTGGCGGGAGCTGTCGGCGTCGTGACGGTGCTGGTGGACGGCCTGCCGCTGTTCGGGGCCGATCTGGGCGGCATCCTCGCTCTGCTGCCCGGCGTCGCGGTGCTCGTGCTGGGGATCGCCGGGATCCGCGTCACGGTGCGGCGGGCCGCGCTCGTCGCGGGCGTGACCGTCGCCGTGGTGGCGGTGGTCGCGGTGGCGGACTGGCTGCTGCCCGGGCCGGGCAGCCACCTGGGCGGGTTCGTGCAGTCCGTCGTCGACGGGCACGCCGTGGGCGTCCTCGCGGGCAAGGCGGCGGGTGCGTGGGCGACGATCGCGAACCCGGCGGGTGCCGCCGCGCTGGTCGCGTGCGCCGCGGCCGCCTGGGCGGTCCTGGCCCCGGAACGCTGGCGGCTCGGGGGGCTCGCCGCCGCGTACCGCCACGACCCGCTGCTGCGCCGCCTCGTGGTCGCGCTCGTGGTGACCGCCGCCGCCGGGACGCTCCTCAACGACTCGGGGGTGGCGATCGCGTTCCTCATGCTGGTGCTGGCCACGCCCGCGCTGCTGGCCGGTCACCTGGCGCCGGTCGCGGCGCGCTCCGCCGAGACCCGCACGTCGGCCGAGCCGGGCATCCGCCGTATCCCGACGATGCTGGTCACCGCCGCCGGGGCGGTGCTCCTGCTGCTGCTCCTCGCGTCCCAGGTGATGACGGCGGCCGGGCTGCGGCCCGACTCCGACACCGCGCAGGCGGGCGCGCAGGTCACGCCCAGCCAGGCGGACGCGCTCGTGCAGGACGCGCCGGTCGTCGTCGTGGGCACCACCGGCGTGCGGTGGGAGGACGTGGCCGACGGGCACACCCCCGCGCTGCACCGACTGGTCTCCGACGGGGCCGGCGCGGGCGGCGTCGCCCAGCCGACGGGGGCGGCCGGCCGCTGCGTGGTCACCGGGTGGCTCGCCCTCTCGGCCGGCACGCTCGCCGAGGCCGCCGACGGACGATCACCGGACGGCACCTGGAACTGCCTCGCGCCGCGCCCGGTCCCGGACGGGGACGGCGCGACCGTCGAGGGGTGGGACGACCTCACCGCCCTCCAGACGTCGTCGACGTACCAGGCACGGCTCGGGAGCCTCGGAGCCGCGCTCGCCCCCGCCCGCTGCACGACGGCGGTCGGTCCGGGCGCGGCGCTGGCGCTCGCGGGGCCGGAGGGGGACGTCGCCCGGTACCGCGACGTCGACGCGGCGACGGCGTCCGGCACGGACGCGTTCGCGTGCCCCGTCACGGTGGTCGACGCGGGGGACGCCACCGCGCCGACGCTCGACGAGACGCTGCCGGAGGACGAGGCCACGGCGCTGCAGGAGCGGCAGCGCACCGAGCGGCTGCGCGCCGTCGACGCCACCGTCCGCCGGGTGCTCGCCGCCGCGCCGGCCTCCGCGACCGTGCTGGTCGTCGACGTGGCGGGCACGCCGGGGACCCGGCCCGTGCTCGGTGTCGCCGTCGCACGCCCGGGGACCGGGGGGCCGGACCAGCCCCGGTACCTCACGAGCGCCGCGACCCGCACCGACGGCGTCGCGCGCGTGCTGGACGTGCCGGCCACGGTGCTCGACGCGGCGGGCGTGACGCCGACGGCCCCGGTGCAGGACACGCCGCTGGCGTGGGGCTCGCCGCGGCCGCAGCAGGCGTCGGCCGCGGCCGGGGCGCTGGCCGACCTCACGGCGCTCGACCACGTGCGCCGCACGGTGTACACGGTGTTCGTGGACCTGCCCCTGTACGCCGGGCTCGCGCTGGCCGGCGCCTGTCTCCTGGTCGGGCGCGGCGCGGCGCCGGCGCGCGCCCGGGCCCGGCGTCGCCGGCTGTGGGGGTGGGCCCGGGGCGCGGCCCTCGTCCTCGCGGCGCTGCCGGCGTCCGCGTTCCTGGTCTCGCTCACCGGCTGGTGGCGCTTCGACCAGCCCACCCTCGCCGCGATCGCCTCGATCGTGGGCACCACCGCCGTGGTGGCCGGTCTGGGCGCGCTCGCGCCGCGGCGGCCCGTGTGGCTGGGCCCCGGGATCGTCGCGGGGCTCACGTTCGTGATCCTCACGCTGGACGCCCTCATCGGCACGCCGCTCAACCGCGCCAGCCCGCTCGGGGCGGCGCCGACGTTCGGGGCGCGCTTCTACGGGTTCGGCAACCCCACCTTCTCGGTGTACGCGGTCGCCGCGCTCGTCGTCGCGGCGGTCGTCGCGCAGGCGCTGGTCCGACGCGGGCGCCGCTGGTGGGCCGCGACCGCCGTCGGGGTGATCGGCCTGGTCACCATGGTCGTCGACGTCTGGCCCACGCTGGGTGCCGACCTCGGCGGCGGGCTGGTCGTCGTGCCGGCCTTCGCGGTGCTCGGGCTGGCGGCGTCCGGGGCGCGGCTCACCTGGCGCCGGTTCTTCGGGGTGGCGGCGGCCGGCGTGGGGGCGGTGGCGGCCGTGGGCCTCCTCGACTGGATGCGCCCCGCCGAGGAGCGCTCGCACCTGGGCCGCTTCGTCGACGAGGTCATCGCGGGCGAGGCGTGGGAGACCCTCGCGCGCAAGGCCGGCTACGCCGCGCGGTCGGTGCTCGGCGGGGTGCCGGTGTGGCTGACCCTGCTGGTGCTCGTCGCGTGCGCGCTGCTGCTCTTCGCGCCGGGCCGGTTCACGCCGCGCTGGTTCGCCCGCACGGGCGACGCGTGGCCGCTGCTGCGGCCCACGGTGCTGGCCCTGTGGATCGTGTGCGTGCTCGGCTCCGCCGTCAACGACTTCGGCGTGCGGATCGCGGTGGTCGCGCTCGTCCCGGCGGTGCCGCTGCTCACGATCGCGGTCCTCCACGCCTCCTGGCCGAGGCAGCACGACCCTGCCGGATGACCCGTTGTGGGCGCCCACAACACCTCCCCGGGGGGTCAGTGGGCGGCGCCGAGCTCCCCGGCGAGGCGGTCCAGCCGCGCGAGGCTGTCGGGGTCGAGCCCGCGGAACTCGACGGTCTTGCCGTGCTGGGCGTACTTGTGCTGGACGGCGTCCAGCGCGGCGACCGTGGAAGCGTCCCACACGTGGGTGTCCGACATGTCGACGACGACGTGGTGCGGGTCGCCCGCGTAGTCGAACTGGTAGACGAGGTCGTTCGACGAGGCGAAGAACAGCTCCCCGGAGACGGCGTAGACCCGCTCGTCGTCCTCGTCCGAGGCATCCAGCCGGGTCACCGTGGTCAGGTGCGCGACCCGCTGCAGGAACAGGATCGCGGCGACCACCACGCCGACGACGACGCCGTACGCGAGGTTGTGCGTCGCGACGGTGACGACGACGGTCGACAGCATGACCGCGGTCTCCGACTTCGGCATCCGCCTGAGCGTGGACGGTCGGACCGAGTGCCAGTCGAACGTGCCGACGGAGACCATGATCATGACGGCGACGAGCGCGGCCATCGGCATGATCGCGACGACGTCGCCCAGGCCGACGACGAGGATCAGCAGGAGGACGCCGGCGAGGAACGTCGACAGGCGGGTGCGGGCGCCCGAGGCCTTCACGTTGATCATCGTCTGGCCGATCATGGCGCAGCCGCCCATGCCGCCGAAGAAGCCGGTGACGACGTTCGCGACGCCCTGGCCCCAGGACTCACGGGTCTTGTTCGAGTGCGTGTCGGTGATGTCGTCGACGAGCTTGGCCGTCAGCAGCGACTCGATGAGGCCGACGAGCGCCATCGCCAGTGCGTACGGGGCGATGATCTGCAGCGTCTCGAGGTTCAGCGGCACGTCGGGGAGGAGCAGGGTGGGCAGCGACTCGGGCAGGGCGCCCTCGTCGCCGACGGTCGGCACGGCGATCGAGGCCGCGACCGTGACGAGCGTGAGCAGCACGATCGCGACGAGAGGGGCCGGGACGACCTTGGTCAGCCGCGGGAACAGCACGATGATCGCGACGCCGGCGACGACCATCGGGTACACGGCGACGGGGACGCCCTGCAGGTGCGGCAGCTGCGAGGAGAAGATGAGGATCGCGAGGGCGTTGACGAAGCCGACCATCACGGAGCGGGGGATGAACCGCATGAGGCGGGCGACGCCGAGCACGCCCAGCACCACCTGGATGACGCCGCCCAGGATGACGGTGGCGACGAGGTAGTCCAGGCCGTGGTCGCGCACCACGGGCGCGACGACGAGGGCGACCGCGCCGGTCGCGGCCGAGATCATCGCCGGGCGCCCTCCGACGAACGAGATGGTCACGGCCATGGTGAAGGCAGCGAAGAGACCGATCCGCGGGTCGACGCCCGCGATGATCGAGAAGGCGATCGCCTCGGGGATGAGGGCCAGCGCGACGACGAGGCCGGCCAGCACCTCGGTCCGCAGGCGGGTCATCGACGAGAACGCCGCCCGGAAGGATCCCGAGGACGTGGCCTCGGGGGCGCCGGTCACGGGGGCCGGTGCGGGGGCGGGGTCGGGCAGCGAGGCGCGCGGGTCGTCGTTCGGCACGCGGGGCTCCGTTCGCTCGGGGCGGCGCGATGGCACACCCGGGCCGGGGCTCGCCGTCGGGGCGACGGCACGCTCCGGCCCGATGGTCGGGGTCGGGGTCTCGGGGCGCGCGTCGTCGCGCAGGGACGTCGGTGGGCGCCGCGCACGGCTCGGGGCACGAGCGTCCGCGGCGCGCGGCAACTCTACCCTCACGTGAGGGTAGAGTTCCAACGCCGAGCCCTCCGCCGATCCGTCAGACTGGAGCCCATGACCGACCGCTCCCCCGCCGCGACCCTGCACATCGGCGCCGTGGCGACCCGCACCGGGCTCTCGCTGCGGACGCTGCGGCACTACGACGAGGTGGGGCTGGTCCGCCCGTCGGCGCGGTCCGAGGGCGGGTTCCGGCTCTACACCGAGCCGGACGTCGAGCGGCTGCTCCTGGTGCGCCGCATGAAGCCGCTCGGCTTCACGCTCGAGCAGATGGCCGAGCTCCTGGAGATCACCGACGCGCTGGAGGGCGGGGCCGTCGACGGCGACGCGCGTGAACGCCTGGACGGCTACCGCGCCGCCGCCGAGGAGCGGCGGGCGGACCTCGCCCGCAAGCTCGACATGGCCGACGAGTTCATCGCGCTGCTCCGCTCCCGCTGAGCGCCCACCCCCGGGTGTTGTGGGCGTGATTCTGGCGCTATTTCCGCGGAAATAGCACCAGAATCACGCCCACAGCATCCGTCCTGTGCGGGCAGATCTTCCAGTAGACCAGCGCCGTCCCGCCAGGCTCAGGCTCCCACCGGGCCGACGCCGGCCAGGTCGCGGTCGAGCGCGTGCGACCGGACGTGGTCCACGGCCATCCGCACGGCCCCGGCCCGCACCACCTCGGGCCCCAGGTCGGAGACCACGATCTCGACGGCCGGGTCGTGGAGGTGGCCGGGCAGGAGCGCGCGGGCCCGCTCGACGACCGCCCCCAGCGCCGGGGCCATCGCCCCGGTGACGATGACGCGGTCCAGGTCGAGCAGCCCCGCGAGGACGGCGCACACCCGGGACAGCCGGTCCGCGAGGCGTTCGCGGACGCGCAGCGCGAGGGGGTCGCCGTCGTCGGCCGCCGCGAGCACGTGCGCGGCGTCCAGCCGCGCGGCGGGCACACGGGCCAGCGTGCTCGGCTCGCCGTCGCCGCGGGCCAGCGCCCGGCGGGCCTCGTCCCGCGCCAGCGCACCGAGACCGTCGCTGGACCCGACGCCCTCCACCAGGTCGAGGATCCGCATCTCCCCGATCGCGCCGCGCGGCCCGCGCCGGAGCGCGCCGTCGAGGACGACGCCCGCGCCGAACCGCTCGCCGACGAGGAGCGCGGCGTACGCGGCCGCCCCTCCCCCGTGCTCGGCCTCGGCGACCGCGGCCAGGTTCGCGTCGTTCTCCACGACGGCGTCCCAGCCACGGTCGGCGAGGAGGTCGCCGAGCCCGGGGTTCATCCGCGCCCAGAAGGGGTTGCGCTCCCCCGACGGCACGCCTGCCGCCTCCACGGGAGCGGGGACACCGACCACGGCGGCGGCGACGTCGGCCCCGGACCGGCCGGTGCGGGCGACGGCGGCGTCGACGGCGCCCCGGACGGCGTCGCGGCGGGCGCCGGCGTCGCTCGCCGGGTCCAGGTGGACGGCCTCCTCGGCGAGCACCCGCCCGTGCAGGTCGGCGACGGCGGCCGAGACCCGGTGCTGCCCCGCGTCCACCCCCACGACCAGCGCCGCGTCGGGGCGGAACGCGTACCGCAGCGCGGGGCGCCCCTTCGTGTAGGAGCCCGCCGCGCGGGCGTCGTCCAGCTCGACGAGCCAGCCCCGCTCGGTCAGCTCCCGGCACAGGGCCAGCACGGTCGAGCGGGACAGCCCCGTGGCGGCCATGAGGCCGCTGGCGGTCACCGGCTCGCCGTCCCACACCTCCCCCAGCACGCGGTCGGCGTTGAGCCGCCGCAGAAGGTGCGTCGAGGGCGTCGCCGCCTCCGGGCCGTCGGTCATCGTGCTCCACCTCGGTCGTCTCGGATCGTGGCTACCAGTATGGTCGAGCATTAGATTTACGTGCTAGATTTTTGTCGCCAACGAAGTTCGACGACGAACGGAGCGAGCATGAGGGCTGGGACGCGGCGGACGACCGCCGCCCGGGCGAGGGCGTCCGCCGGACCGGGACGTGCCGCGAGCGCCGTGGCGGGGTGCCTGGGCATCGCGCTGGCCGGCGCCCTCCTCACCGGCTGCGGGCCCGGGGACGACGAGCCGGAGACCGTCCGCTTCACCTTCAGCAAGCGCGAGGCGATCGGCTTCATGACCGGCGTGGTGGACGACTACAACGCCTCGCAGGACGACGTCGAGGTCGTGCTCGACACCTCGGGGGTCGACGTCGTCTCCGCGAGCTTCGTGCGGGGCAACCCGCCCGACCTCATGCTCGCGAACTACAACATGGAGGTCTCGCGGTTCGTCGAGCGCTGCACGCTCAGCGACCTGTCGGACACCGAGGCCGCGGGCGGCGTCCGCGAGGATCTGCAGCCGCTCATGGACCAGTACGGCCGCTGCGCAGGCCGCACGAGCGCCCTGCCCTACTCGGTGATGGCGTCCGCGGTGATCTACAACAAGGAGATCTTCGCCGCGCACGACCTCGAGGTGCCGCGCACCTGGAGCGAGCTGCTCGACGTGGCCGACACCCTGCAGGACGCGGGCGTGACCCCGTTCTACGGCACCTTCAAGGACGACTGGACGGTCGGCCAGGGCTGGTTCGACTACGCCGTGGGCGGCCAGGTCGACACCCTCGGCTTCTTCGACCGGCTCGCCGCCGAGGGCACCGACGTCGGCCCCGGTTCCGCCACGTCGTTCCAGCAGGACCTCGCGGAGCCTCTGGCACGGATGACCGAGCTCACGACCACCTACGTCAACGACGACGCCGCGAGCCGCGCGTACGGCGACGGCAACCTCGCCTTCGCGCAGGGGAAGGCCGCCATGTACCTGCAGGGCCCGTGGGCCCTCGGGGAGATCGCCAAGACGTCGCCCGACCTCGACGTCGGCACGTTCCCGCTGCCGATGACCGAGGACCCGGACGACCTCAAGGTGCGCGTCAACGTGGACCTGGCCGCCATGATCCCTCAGGGCGCGGCCCACCCGGAGGCCGCCCGCGACTTCCTCGAGCACCTGTACCGGCCCGAGATCATCGAGGCCTACAACGAGTCCCAGCTCGGCTTCACGCCGACGGCGGACGCCCCGCCGCCCTCCGACCCCCGGATCGAGGGCATGACCCGCTACTACGACGCCGGGCAGGTCTACCAGGGCGCGTCGGTGCTCGTGCCCAAGACCATCCCCGTCTTCAGCTACGCCCAGGCGATCGTCCTCGACGAGGACCCGGCGCCCTGGCTGCGCAGCCTCGACGCCGACTGGGCCCGCCTGGCCATGCGCCAGTGAGCGGCACGAAGGAGTGCGACTCATGACCACCACCACCGCGACCCCGACCGGCGGCGACCGCCTCGTGCGCCGACGCGCGCGACGCGTCGAACCCGTCTACTACCTCTTCCTGCTGCCGAGCCTGGTCCTGTTCACCCTCGCGATCACGGTCCCCGGGATCATCGGCATCTTCTTCAGCTTCACGAACTCCATCGGCATCGGCGACTGGGAGCTCGTCGGCCTCACCAACTACGTCGCGGCCCTGAGCGACCCCGCCATCGTGCAGAGCTACCTGTTCACGTTCGGCTTCTCGCTCGTGACCGTGCTCGTGGTGAACGTGGTCGCCTTCGGCCTGGCGGTCGGGCTGACCTCGCGCATCCGGATGAAGGTGGGCCTGCGGGCCGTCTTCGTCATCCCCATGGTCGTCTCCGGCATCATCATCGCCTACGTCTTCAACTTCCTGTTCTCGAACTCGCTGCCCGCCGCCGGGCAGGCGCTCGGCATCGGCTTCCTGGAGACGAGCCTGCTCGCGAACCCCGACCTCGCCTGGACCGCGATCGTCGTGGTGACGGCCTGGCAGGCGATCCCCGGGGCCCTGCTCATCTACATCGCCGGGCTGCTCGCCATCCCCGGCGACGTGTACGAGGCCGCCGACATCGACGGCGCCGGCCGGACGCAGCGCCTGACGCGGATCACGCTGCCGCTCATGACCGGCTACGTCGCCATCAACGTGATCCTCGGGTTCAAGAACTTCCTCAACGCCTACGACATCATCGTCGGCCTCACCGGCGGCGGGCCCGGCACCGCCACCCGCAGCATCGCCATGACCATCATCTCCGGCTTCAACGGCGGCGACTACGCCTACCAGATGGCCAACGCGACGATCTTCTTCGTCGTCGCCGTGCTCATCGCCGTGGCGCAGCTGACGATGACGCGCGGAAGGAGCGCACTGTGACGACGACGACGCAGGCAGCACCGGCCACCACCACGCGGAGCCCCGGCGCGGGCCCGTCCGGCGGGCGCCGACCGCGGCGGGCCAGGGCGGAGCGGACCAACCGGCCCGGCACCGTCGTCCTGGTCCTGTGCGCCGTCACGGTGCTGCTCCCCCTGTACGTGACCGTCGCGATGGCGTTCAAGACGCCGGGCCAGGCCGCCGACGGCAACGCCTTCTCCCTGCCGGTGCCGGTCAGCGTGCAGGGCTTCGTCGAGGCGTGGCAGCTCACCCGCTTCCCGGTCGGCCTCGCGATGTCGCTCCTGGTGACGGCGGGGACGGTCGCCGCGACGATCCTGCTGGCGGCGCTCGCGTCCTACGCGATCATGCGCAACTGGGAGCGCCGCCTGTTCCGCTGGTCGTTCTTCTACCTGCTGGCGGCGATGTTCATCCCGTTCCCCGTGGTCGCGCTGCCGCAGATCCAGCTCACCGGGCGCGCCGGCCTCGACAACCCGCTGGGCGTGATCCTGCTCGCCACGATGTTCCAGCTCAGCTTCAGCGTGCTGCTGTTCACCGCGTTCCTGCGGTCCGTCCCGGCCGAGCTCGAGCAGAGCGCGCGCATCGACGGCGCGACGACGTGGCAGACGTTCTGGCGGATCGTCTTCCCGCTGCTCGCCCCGATGAGCGCCACGGTCGGCATCTTCGCGTTCCTCTACGCCTGGAACGACTTCATGATGCCGTCGCTCATCATCTCCGACCCCGCGCTGCAGACGCTGCCCGTGCGCCAGCAGCTCTTCCAGACGCAGTTCAGCAACAACTACCACGTCTCCTTCGCGTCGTACCTCATGGCGATGGCGCCCGCGATCGTCGCCTACCTGTTCGCGCAGCGCTGGGTGATGTCCGGCGTCACCCAGGGAGCCGTGAAGGGCTGACCCGCCCCGCACCCGACCGTCCGACCGCACCCGAGAACCACGCACCAGAGAAGCAAGGGACCCGACATGTCAGACCTGCTCGACCGCCCCGCCGTCGCCTCCGACCGCAGCGGCGCGGCGCCCGACCCCACCTGGTGGCGCCAGGCCGCCGTCTACCAGATCTACCCGCGCAGCTTCGCCGACAGCAACGGCGACGGCATCGGCGACCTGCGCGGCATCACCTCCCGCGTCGGCTACCTGGCCGCCCTGGGGATCGACGCCGTGTGGCTGAGCCCCTTCTACCCGTCCGGCCTCGCCGACGGCGGCTACGACGTGGCCGACTACCGCGACGTCGACCCGCGCATCGGGACGCTGGAGGACTTCGACGAGATGGTGGCGGCGCTGCACGCCGCCGGGATCCGCGTGGTCGTCGACATCGTGCCGAACCACTCCTCGGACGAGCACGCCTGGTTCGCCGCGGCCCTCGCTGCCGGGCCGGGCAGCGCCGAGCGGGAGCGCTACATCTTCCGCGACGGCGCCGGCCCGGACGGCGCCGAGCCGCCGACCGACTGGACGAGCATGTTCGGCGGCCCCGCGTGGACGCGCGTCACCGAGCCCGACGGCACGCCGGGCCAGTGGTACCTGCACCTGTTCGCCCCCGAGCAGCCGGACTTCAACTGGGCCAACCCCGAGGTGCGGGCCGACTTCCTGCACACGCTGCGGTTCTGGTCGGACCGCGGCGTCGACGGGTTCCGCGTGGACGTGGCCCACGCCCTCACCAAGGACCTGTCCGACCCGCTGCCCACGGCGGCCGAGCTCGACGCGCACCCGCGCGGCGGGGACCACCCCATCTGGGACCGCGACGAGGTGCACGAGATCTACGCCGAGTGGCGCCGGGTCTTCGACTCCTACGACCCGCCGCGCACCGCCGTCGCCGAGGCGTGGGTCGAGCGGCACCGCCGCCCGCGGTACGCCAGCGCCGAGGGGCTCGGGCAGGCGTTCGAGTTCGACCTGCTCGTCGCCGACTTCGACGCCGCCGCGTTCCGCGAGGTCGTCACCGACAGCCTGGAGCTCGCGGCGGAGTCCGGCTCGTCGTCCACCTGGGTGCTGTCCAACCACGACGTCGTGCGCCACGCCACCCGGTACGGCCTGCCGCCGCTGCCGGCGCGGGCGGGCAGCACCGAGTCGGACGAGAAGCAGGGCCGGGCGTGGGTGCTCGCCGGGGCTCCGGAGGACTCGCTCGACCGCGCGGCGGGCGAGCGCAAGGCGCGGGCCGCGACGCTGTTCGAGCTGGCGCTGCCCGGCTCGGCGTACCTCTACCAGGGCGAGGAGCTGGGGCTGCACGAGGTCGGGGACATCCCCGACGACGCCCGGCAGGACCCGACGTTCTTCCGCAGCCCCGGCGTCGACAAGGGCCGCGACGGCTGCCGCGTGCCGCTGCCGTGGACGGCGGAGGGCCCGTCGTTCGGCTTCGGCGACGCGACCGCGCACCTGCCGCAGCCGGCATGGTTCGCCGACCACGCGGCCGAGGTCCAGGACGGCGCCGAGGGCTCCACCCTGTCGATGTACCGCGCCGCCCTGGAGCTGCGGCACCGGCTGCGCACGGCCGAGCGGCTCGAGTGGCTCGACACCGGCTCGGACGACGTGCTCGCGTTCCGCCGGCCGAACGGCTGGACGTGCATCACCAACTTCGGCAGTTCGCCCGTGCCGCTGCCTGCCGGCGACGTCCTGCTCACCAGCGGCCCGCTCGACGAGGGCATGCTGCCCGGCGCGAGCACCGTGTGGCTCGCGTCCTGACGCCGCCACGCGGATCGTCCGTCTCCGTCCGTCAGGATCCGGCACCTCGGTCCTGACGAACGGAGACGGACGACCGGTCGCCGTCCCGCCCCCGCAGCGGGTACAGCCAGAAGCTGACGAACGCGAGCGCCGCCAGGACCACCGGGACGCCGCCCAGCAGCAGCCGCACGCCCGTCGCGACCTCCGGCGTCTGCGTGGCGGCACCCTCGACGTAGCCGCTGGCGGCGAGCACCCCCGCCACGACGACGGCCTGCACGACCACCGACCCGCGGACCACGAAGCCGTTCGCGCCGACGTACATGCCCTCGCGCCGCAGCCCCGTGCGCCGCGCGTCGTCGTCGATCACCTGCGCCAGGGCCACCTCCAGCACCTGCATGAGGCCCGCGACGCCGACCCCCACCGCGAGCCCGGCGGCCGCGGCGCCCAGGACCGTCGTCGGGAGCAGGTAGAGGCAGGTCGCGAGGCCGTAGACGGCGACGACGGCGAGCATCGCGGTGCGGGGGCCGACCCGGCGCACCACCCACGACCAGCCGAGGATCGCCGGGACGGCGGCCACGAAGATCGGCGCGAGCAGCAGGGTGGCGTCCGCCTCGGACCCGCCGAGGGTGTAGCGCACGTAGAACGGGACGCCTGCGAGCAGGACGGCGGTCGTGCTCTGCAGCAGCAGCGACCCGACCACGTACGTGACGAACGCGCGGTGGGCGAACGTGTACCGCAGCTGGTCGCGCAGGCTCAGCGCGCTCTCCCGCGCGTGCACCGCCTCGTCCGCCGGGCGCTCCACCATGCCGGCCGCGGCCCAGCCGAAGAACGCCAGGCACACCACGGCGAGGACCAGGGCCATCCCCGGCCACCCGACCGACCCGTACAGCAGCGGCGCGCCCGCCGTGCCGAGGATCATGCCCACCAGCGCGAAGACCTGCCGCGGCGAGTTGCCGCGGGCCCGCTCCGCCGTCGTCCGGAAGATCTCCGGGAAGAGCGCGGCCACGTTCAGCACCACCGCGACGTACGCGACGTCGAACACCGCCACGACCACGACGAACCACACGACGAGGCCGCTCGGGGGCAGCGGCGGGGGCACCCACACGAGGGCGAACGCGACGACCAGCGGCACGATCCCCAGGCCGATCCACGGCACGCGCCTGCCCCACCGGGTGCGCCGCCGGTCGGAGGCCGCGCCGACCACCGGGTTGAGCAGCGCGTTCAGCACGCCGTGCGCCACCATGGCGCCGGCGACCCAGCCGGCGGGGACCCCCAGGTGGTCGACGTAGAAGTAGACGACGAACGCGGAGAACGTCTGCAGCATGAGGGTGGCGGGGAACGCCGAGGCCCCGTACGCGACCGCCTGCGCCCGCGTCGGGGCCCCGTGCAGCCGCCGGTCGCGCAGCCGCGACAGCGGGGAGCCGGCCGGGGCGGGGGCGGACGTCACCGCTCGCCCCGCTGCACCGCCCGCAGGTCGCGCCACCCGACCCGCACGAGGCCCTCCTCCGCGACCACGGCGGCGACGTCCGGGTCGGTGAGGAGCCGGCGCTCGTACCCGCGCTTGGGCGCCGCGCGGTCGACGGTCGCGCGCAGCTCGTCGTCGTCCACCATGGGGTGCAGGAAGATCTCCGTGACGCCGGGGTGGACCGCGCGCAGCAGGTCCACGAAGCCCGCCTTGACCGTCTCGTAGTCCTCCTCGTCGGGCGTGCCCTCCCCCGCCAGCTCGAACGGGTGCGTCCACAGCCGGTCGGGGACGACGACCCCGAGGGCGTCAGCCGCGGCCGCCGCGGCGCCGAGCGCCTGCACCAGCGCCGGCGACGACGGGTCGGCGCCCAGCACGTCCAGCCCCTCCGGGGAGCGTGGCAGCCGGAACGGCAGCCGGTACGACGCCGCGAGCTCGAGCGCCTGCGGCAGGAACGAGCGGCCCGTCACCAGGCCGTAGACCGAGCCCATGTGGTTGTCGAGGTGGCTGACGTCGACCCCGGCCGCCAGCGCAGCGTCCACCTGGGCGGTGAGCTCGGCGACGACGTCGCCGGCGTCCGCGTGCCGCTCGACCGCCTCGACGTCGGCGGGGAACCAGCCCGCGCCGTCGACCAGGGACGTCCCCGTCCCGGTGAGCGGCCGCCACCGGTACCGGGTCCACTCGCTGGTCAGCACCAGGTGCACACCGACGTCGGCGCCGGGGTCCGCGGCCGCGGCCGCCAGCGCGTCGGGCGCCCACGCGCACGGCACCATGACCGTCGCGGAGTCCAGGTGCCCGCCCGCGAGCAGCGGCACGACGGCACGGTTCGCCGCGCGGCACATGCCGAAGTCGTCGGCGTTGAGGATGATCGCGCGGGCGCCGGCGTCCAGGCCGAGCCGCTCGACCAGGTCCGACGGCGGGCCGGCCGTCACCGCAGGGCCTCGCCCGCGAGGTGGGCCGCGCCCAGCACCACGCCGTCCGCGCCCAGCGGCGACGCGGCCACCCGGACCGGCAGGACCGCGATCTGCTCGCGCAGGTAGCGCGCGACCCGGTCGTGGAGGGCGGGGCGCGCCGCCTGGTCGCCGAGCACGAAGAGCTCGGGGTCCAGCACGAGGGCCAGCGACGCGGCCGACACGGCCACCCGGTGGGCGATCACGTCGAGCACCTCCGCCGCCGTGGCGTCGCCCGCCTCGGTGCGGTCGACGATCCCGCCGACGGTCGAGGACGGCGACAGCCCGTGCTCCTTGGCCAGCGCCGCGAGGGCGGTCTCCCCCAGCACCGGCGACCCGAGGGCGAGCCCGGGCTGCGGGAGGAAGTCGACCTCGCCCGCGAGGCCGGCGTGCCCCCGGTGGACGCGGCCGTCGAGCACGATGCCCGCGCCGAACCCCGTGCCGAGCACGAGGGTCACGACGCTGCGGGCGTCGCGCCCCGCGCCGTGGTGCACCTCGGCGAGGGCCGCGAGGTTGACGTCGTTCTCGACGTCCACGGGGCACCCCAGCGCGTCCACGAGGGCGTCGCGCAGCCCGGTGCCGCCCTTCTCGTAGCCCGGCACCCGGCGGAGGCTCGCGTGGTCCGGCGCCACGACCGAGGGCACGCCGACGACCGCGTGCCGCAGCCGCACCCGGCGGCCCCCGTCGAGACGCGCCTCGACGTCCTCCGACGCCGCACGGGCCAGGCCCGCGACCGCGCGGGCCCGGGCGGGCGGCGCGGTGGGCACGTCGCGACGCTCCGCGCGGGCACGCAGCGCCCCCGTCGCGTCGACGAGCGCCACGCGCACGCGGTCCCGCGCGACGTCGACGCCGAGCGCGTGGTCCTCGGCCGCTCCCGGGTCGGGCCGCGTCGCCGGGGCCTCCTGGTGGTGGTCGGGCGACGCGGGGGTCGGTGCCGCGGGGGGAGTGTCCATGGAGCCTCCGTCGAACGGTCGGGCGTGCAGGGTCCGGCGCGGCCGTCACGACCCCGTCGACGTTCCGAGCGTAGTCACGGGGCGTGGCGACGTCGACGCGGCCGCGACCGTGTCACTCCTGCTCAGCGGCCGGTCGGCCCCGACGGACGCGTCAGCTGCGGGCGCGGTCGCGGCCGATGCCGCGGACCGCGTCGACGGCGCCGCGCACCCGACGGGCGTTCACCGCCAGGACGACGTCGCGGTACTGGCCGGCGCGGTGGATCTGCCCGGCGAGGCTGTTCGACGACGCGCGGTGCTTGAGGTCGCACGGCACCTCGACGGCGACGTACCCCTGGCGCAGCAGGTCGATCGTCATCCCCGTCTCCACGCCCCAGCCGTGCGCGAGCGGCGTCGCGGCCTCGAAGGCCTCGCGCGTCAGGCAGCGCATCCCGGACAGCGGCTGCGTGGGCGACCATCCCGTGAGGTGGTAGACGGCGCGGCGCGCGGTGCCGACGACGATGCCCCGGCCGCCGGCGCCGGTCTGCTTCGGCAGCAGCGCGATCGCCAGGTCCGCCACGCCCTCGCGGACGGGCGCGACGAGCGGCGCGGTGTTCACCGCCGTGTCGCCGAGGTCGCCGTCGACGAAGAGGAGCAGGCGCGGTGCCCGCCCGTCCGCGTCGCGCATGGCGACGACGGCGGCGCCGGTCTCCATCGCCGCGGCCTTGCCGCGGTTGTGCGAGTGCCGCACCACCACGGCGCCGGCGTCGCGGGCGACGTGCTGCGTCTCGTCGGTCGACCCGTCGTCGACGACCAGCACCAGGTCGACGTGCGGGATGGCCCGCGCCGCGCGCACCGTCGCGGCGATCCGGTCCGCCTCGTCCTTCGCCGGGACGATGACGGCGACGCGCTGCGGGTTGCGCCGGTTCTGGCCGGTGGGCGGCCGCGGCGTCTTGGCGACCGGCAGCACGCTCGTGCGTGCCGTGTTCCCTGCCCCTGCACCGTGGCCTGCCGTCCCGTCGTCCGCGGCGGCCACGTCGGCGCCCGTGGAGGTGGCGCCCTGGTCCGTGTTCACGACTCCCTGCCCGTTGCCCTCATGACGTTGCTCGACAGTGATTCTTGGTCGAATCACCGGGGTTCGCATGTGCGAGGTATTCCCGCCCCGACTGTACTCCCCCGGCGTGACCAAACCTGGTCAAGAAACGGTGTCGGTCAGGACATGAGGTGAAGATCTCGCGGAACAGGACCGGGCTCGTCATGACCTCGTCGTCTCCGAGTCGTGCCGGATGGTGGCGGCGACGCCGGTCAGCGCAGCGTCACCTGTCGGGACACGATACCGGCCCGCGCCCGCCGCTCGTTCGCATCCAGCGGCGCGTCGGTGGACAGCGCCTCGTCGAGGCGGGCGGCGAGGTCCGCCACCGGCTCCTCGAGGTCCGCCGCCTCCGTGCCGCGCGGCAGCTCCCAGACGGGGACCACGAGGCCGCAGGCCCGGAACATGCCGAGGAACTTGCCTCCCGCGAGGCCGGACTCCCGGCGGGCGTGCAGGCGCGCGATCGCGTCGACCACGCGGTCCTCGTCCTCCGTGCGCGCCCACCGCAGGAACTCCCGCGACATGCGGCACCAGTACGCGGCCGGCACGGCGTCGAGCCGGACCGTCGGGATCGAGGCCTCGGCCGCGTCCTCCAGGGAGGCGCGGATCTCGTCCGTGACCTCGGACGAGGAGTCCAGCCAGTAGTCGTACCCGTCGTGCACCGTCACCTCGAACGGGACGTCGAGGTCGAGCACGTCCTGCAGCCGCGGCGTCGCGTCGGTCACCTGGGCACGGTCGGGGGTGACCCCGGTGCCCGGCTCCACGTCGAACGCGGCCAGGAGCGCCGCGGCAAGGTCGCGGCTCAGGTCGTCCGAGCCGAGCACGCCCTGCACCGCGAGGAGGACCGTGCCGTCCTCGCGGTGCAGCGACACCCAGCCGCCGGGCAGCACCGTCGTGACGACGACGTCGCGCCCGCCGTGGTCAGCCGTCGTGCGCGCCGTCGCGGTGGCGGCCGGGACGATCTCGCGCAGCGCGACCCAGTCCGCCTCCCCCGGGAGGCCTTCGAACGGACGCAGGACGAGGTCGGACTTGGTGCTGGAGGCCATGCGTCGGATCCTAGCGGTTCGCGGGTTCGCGGACGGCCGCCTCGAGCTCGGGTGCACGGTTCCGCAGCGACAGCAGACCGCCCACCACGAACGTCACGATGACGCCGAGCAGCGGGTACCACTGCCACGCCACCCACACCTCGCCGGTGATGTACTTCTCCTGCACGAAGAAGAAGGCGTTGACGGCGACGGCGGCCACGAAGGCGACGTTCGCGTCCAGCGCCCGGGCCCGCTTGTTGACGATCCCGAAGACGAACGCGCCGAGCAGGCCACCGTAGGTGATGCCCGCGACGCCCAGCGCGAGGACGACGATGTTGCCCTCGTCGGACTGGAACACCGTGGCCGGGGCGATGAACGCCAGCCCCCAGCCGATCGTCGCCCAGCGGCCCGCGCGCAGCCCCTGCTCGTCCGTCATCGGGGTCTTCTTCAGCCGGCCGTACACGTCCGTGACGGTCGAGGAGGACAGCGCGGACAGCGAGGACGACAGCGTGGACATCGCCGCGGCGAGGATGCCGGCGAGCAGGAGCCCCGAGACGCCCTGCGGCAGCCCCTCGATGATGAACATCGGGAAGATCTCGTCGTCGCGGGTCAGCCCGAGGTCGGCCGCCGTGGCGCCGCCGTAGTAGCCCCACAGCGCCAGGCCGACGAGCAGGAACACGGCGAACTGGACGAACACGATCACGCCGGACCAGATGAGGGCCTTCTGCGCCTCGACCTTGGAGCGGCAGGTGAGCAGCCGCTGCACGACGAGCTGGTCGGAGCCGTGCGAGGCCATCGCGAAGACGGCACCACCGATCAGCGACGGGACGAAGGCGGAGGCGTCCGAGATCGGGTTGCCGGAGAAGACGAACATCTGCAGCTTGCCGGCGTCGGCGGCGTCGGCGAACCAGCCGCCGCCCGTCTGCGCGGTGATGACCACGATCGCCAGCACCCCGCCGAGGACGTAGAGGAACATCTGCGCGACGTCGACCCACACGACGGCCTTGATGCCGCCGATGAAGGTGTACAGGATCGTCACCACGGCCAGCACGACGATGATCGTGAAGTAGTTGGTGTGGACGCCCATGCCGTCGAGGATCAGCTTGAGCGGGATGGCGGCGGCCAGCACGCGGATGCCGTCGGCCAGCAGGCGCGTGAACAGGAACGTCACGCCGGCCGTGGTCTGCGTGCTCTGCCCGAACCGCTTGCCCAGGTAGGCGTACGCGGTGACCATCTCGCCGTCGTAGTACCGCGGCAGCATGAAGAACGCCACCACGATCCGGCCGAGGATGTAGCCGAGCGCGAGCTGCAGGTAGGAGATGTTCCCCAGGTAGCTCATCACGGGGATGCCGATGACGGTCAGCGCGCTGGTCTCGGTCGCGACGACCGACAGGCACACGGCCCACCAGGGCAGGTTGCGGCCCCCCAGGAAGTAGTCCTTCAGGCCCTTCTGCTTGCCGCTGAGCCTGAGGCCCAGCCATGCGGTGGCCGCCAGGTAGGCGACGATGACGATCAGGTCGACGGTCTGCATGCCGTGACTCCTTCGGCGGTATGCGGTGGTACGTGTCCGGTGGTCGGTGGTGGTGCTGCGGGTGGTACGGGGAGCGGCGCGCTCGCGCCGGTCAGCGCACCACCCGCAGCCGGGCGGGCGGCGCCGCCGGCGGCTCGCCGAGCCGCAGGGGGCCGGCGCCGGGCGTGATCCTCCCGGCGAGCGTCCCGTGGGTGGCCCCGGTGACGCCGGGCAGGGTGCCGGGCAGCCCGTGCCAGGTGAGCCAGCCGAGGAGCGCCATGAGCGTCGCCTCCTTGGCCCCCTCGGGCAGCCCGAGCTCGTCGGTGGTCCGCACGGGGGCGGCGCCGAGCTCGCGGCGCAGCGCGGCCATGAGGACCGGGTTGCGGGTGCCGCCGCCGGAGGCGACGACGGCGCCGACGCCGCGGGCGCGGCACTGGTCGACGACGGTCCGTGCCGTGAGCACGGTGAGCGTGGCGACGACGTCGTGCGGGTCGGGCTCGCCGTGGGCGGCGGCGTACCGGGAGAGGTGCTCGTCCAGGTACGCGGCGTGGAACAGCTCCTTGCCGGTCGACTTGGGGGCGTCCAGCGCGTAGTACGGCTCCGCGAGCAGGTCGTCGAGCAGGGCGGGCAGCACCTCGCCGGCCGCGGCGAGCGCCCCGTCGCGGTCGTAGGCGCGCGGCTCGCCGGTGATACGCCGCGCCATGAGGTCGATCAGCGCGTTGGCGGGGCCGGTGTCGTAGGCGACCGTGGGTCGGCCCGGCGCGACGACGGTGATGTTCGCGATGCCGCCGAGGTTGAGCGCCGCCGTCGGGATCTCCGCGTCGGCGAGCAGCAGGTGGTCGAGGACGCTCGCCAGCGGCGCGCCCTGCCCGCCCGCGGCGACGTCGTGCGACCGCACGTCCGACAGCACCGGCACGCCCGTGCGCTCGGCGATCCACGCCGGCTGACCGATCTGGAACGTTCCGGTGACCTGCCCGTCCGTCACGTCGTGGCGCACCGTCTGCCCGTGCGACACGACGAGGTCGGCGACGACCCCGGTCTCGGCGAGGACGTCGGCCACGGCGTCGGCGCAGAACCGGCCGAGCCGGGCGTCGACGCCGCTGACGAGGCTGAGGGGCACGTCCCGCGGCTCGAGCAGGCGCAGGATGTCGTCGGCGAGGTCGTCGGGGAACGCGACCTCCCGGTGGTCGAGCACCCGCAGCGCGAGCTCGTCCCCGTCGAGGGCGAGGTCGGCGACGGCGACGTCGAGCCCGTCCGCGGACGTCCCGGTCATGAGTCCGACGACGATCATGCGTCACCGCCCAGGACGGCGCCGAGCCGGCCGTCGGCGGCGGCGAGCCGCGCGCGGGCCTCGTCGGGGGCGACACCGAGGAGCAGCGCGGCGACGGCGGCCTTCGCGTTGCCGTCCGCGGCGGCGAGCGCCCGCTCGGCCTCCTCGGGGGCGGCGCCGGTCGCCTCCATGACGATGCGCCGGCCGCGGTGGCGGAGCTTGGCGTTGGTCACGTGCACGTCGACCATGAGGGTGCCGTAGACCTTGCCGAGGCGGATCATCGCGATCGTGGAGAGCATGTTGAGCACCTGCTTCTGCGCGCTGCCCGCCTTGAGGCGCGTGGAGCCGGTGACGAACTCGGGCCCGGTGAGGGTCTCGATCGGGTGGTCGACGGCGGCGGCGAGCGCGGTGCCCGCGTTGTTCGCGATGCCGACGGTGGCGGCCCCGGCCTCGCGGGCGGCCGTGACGGCGGCGACGACGTAGGGGGTGCGGCCGGAGGCGGTGATGCCGACGACGACGTCCCGCGGGCCGACGTCCAGCGCGCGCACGTCCGCGGCGCCGGCGTCGACGTCGTCCTCGGCGCCCTCGACGGCGTTGACCATCGCGGTCTCGCCCCCGGCGATGAGGGCGGTGACCGTGTCGGGGCCGACCCCGAAGGTCGGCAGGCACTCGGCGGCGTCGAGCACGCCGAGGCGCCCGGGGGTGCCCGCGCCGACGTGGATCAGGCGCCCGCCGGAGGCCAGCCGCTCGACGACCGTCTCCAGCGCGGCGGTGATCTGGGGCGCGGCGGCCTCGACGGCCCGCTGCACGTCCCGGTCGTTCTCGAGCTGGGCGGCGACGAGCGCGGGCACGTCCATGGCGTCCAGACGGACGCCCGGGCGGGAGCGCTCGGTGTCGAGGCGGTCGAGCTCGCGGCCCAGGTCGCGGGCGGAGCCCGCCGCCGCGTCCCGCCCGGCGTCCGGTCCGGTGGTCGGTCCAGTGGTCATCGCGTCTCCGGTCGGTTCGGGCCGGCCGTGCGCCGGTCGGCCGGGTCGTGGGCGTGCGTGCTCGACGCGCGCAGGTGGGGCAGGTCGGGGCGGGTGGCCAGCAGGTGCCCGCCGGCGAGGGCGTCGTCGTCGGGCTCCTGCCGGTGGGCGCCGGGCAGCCGGGCGGCGAGCGCGCGGTCGAAGGGCTCGGTGAGCACCGGGCCGGCGTGCAGCAGCCCCCCGGTCGTGGCGACGACGGGGGCGTCGCCGAGCCCGGCCCGCCGGGCCGCGGCGGCGGTGCTGTCGGCGAGGTCGGCGGCCGCCCGCTCGCAGATCGAGGCCGCCCCGGCGTCGCCCGCCCGGGCGGCGTCGAAGACGTCGCGGGCGAAGGAGGCCACGACGCGGGCGGGGTTGTCGGCGCCCTGCACCAGGCGGGGGACGTCGCGCGGGGCGCCCCAGCGCGCCTCCAGGCGTGCCAGCAGGGCGGCGCTGCCGCCGCGACCGTCGTGCGCGCGCATCGCGTCGTCGATGCCGGCGCGTCCGATGGCGTACCCGCTGCCGGCGTCGCCGAGCAGGTAGCCCCAGCCGTCGACGAGGTGCACGGCGCCGTCGTGGCCGAGCCCGACGACGCTGGTCCCGGTCCCGGCGGCGAGGACGACCCCGGGACGCCCGGACAGCGCTCCGGCGTGGGAGGTGATCGCGTCGCTGGTGACGACGACACGCGCACCGCCGAACGCGGCGGCGAGCCCGTCGAGGAGCGGGGGCGCCTGCTCGGGCGCGCTGAGGAGTCCGGCGAGGCCGGCGACGACGGCGTCGACCGGGTGGCCGAGACCGTCCAGGCGCGCGGCGACGTCGGTCATGCTGCGCAGCGCGGCGCGGGAGCCGTCGGCGTTGGCGAGGCCGACCGGCCCCGGCCCCTCGGCGTCGTGGCCCCGTGCGCCGTCGACCCACAGGGCTGCCCGGCAGCCCGTCTTGCCGACGTCGAAGGTGAGCACCCTCATGCCGCACCCTCCGTGCCGCCCCCGGGGGGCGTGGACGACGCGGAGGGCACGGACAGCTCGGTGCGGATCTGGTAGCGGTCCCCGCGGTAGACCGAGCGCACGAACTCGACGATCCCGACGTCGCCGTCCGCCGCGCCGCGCTCGCCCCAGGAGGTCCGCTCGAACTGCAGGGCGGGCGAGTGCACGGGCACGTCGAGCGACGCGGACTCGTCGCCGTCGAGCACGGTGGGCTCGATCGTCTGCACGCCGCGCACCACGGTGACGCCGTAGCGGGTGCGCAGCAGGTCGTAAAAGGAGGCGTCCTGCAGGTCGGCCGCGCCCAGCCCGGGGACGAGGGCGTCGGGCACGTGCAGCTGCTCGATGGCCATGGGCTCGCCGTCGGCGAGGCGCAGCCGGGTGACCCGCACGACGCCGGCCGTGGGCGAGATCCGCAGCCGGCGACCGACGCGGGCGCCCGCGGGGCGGCGCTCGAAGGCGAGCGTGCGGGCGCCGGGACGCAGCCCACGGGACCGCATGTCGGCGGTGAAGGACGTGGCGACCAGCCCGGTGTCGAGCTTGGGGCCGAGCGCGAAGACGCCGGACCCCTGCCGGCGACGCACCGCGCCGCGCGCGACGAGATCGTCGATCGCGCGCCGCAGCGTCATGCGCGAGACGCCGAGGCTCGCAGACAGCTCGCGCTCCGGGGGGAGCTGCTCTCCGGCGGCCATCTGGTCGAGCCGGTCGAGGAGCTGCTCGCGCACCGCGTGGTACTTGGTCACCGGACCATTGACACACAGACGCGAGCGCAAATCAAGACCAGTGGACTAGAAATGCCTCCCCTGCAGCCGTAGGAACCGATCACATTCGTCCAGCCTGACCGGCAGACCTGGACCACCGGTCGACCCGAGACACCCGACGCGATCCGACGGCGCTCGACTGCGGTGGAACAGGAGCAGAGGGTGCGGTAAACAGGGAAGAGTAATCGCGGTAATCTGGGATGACATGGCGCGTCATCTTGGGAACACGTAGCGGCGTCGACCGAGGAGGAGCGAGTGCGGTCACCAGGGACGGGCAGCGACGAGGCGGGCGCGGTGGCGACGGACGCGTATCTTCGCCGGTACGTGGACGACTATCTCGACCGCGCGATGGAGCACCTGCCCGCCTTCATGATCACGGGCCCGCGTGCCTGCGGGAAGACGACGACGGCCACGAGGCGTGCCGCGTCGGTGCTGTCGCTCGACGACCCGGGGCAGGCATCGCTCTTCGCGGGGCAGCCGGACACCGTGCTCGCCGCACTCCAGTCCCCGGTGCTGATCGACGAATGGCAGGAGGCCGCGGAGTCGCTCGGCGCGGTCAAGCGCGCCGTCGACACCGGCTCGGGAGCAGGGCGCTTCCTGATCACCGGCAGTGTCCGCGCCCGGCACACGGGCGTCACCTGGCCGGGCACGGGCAGGGTCACTCCGGTACCGATGTACCCGCTGGCGCGGGGGGAGCTCGGCAGTGCCGGGCGGGCGAGGTCGTTCGTCGAGCGCGTCTTCGCCCGAGAGATTTCTGTGGAACGACTCACCGACGCTCCGACGATCTTCGACTACGTGTCGTACGCGGCCTCCGGCGGGTTCCCCGAGTCGGTCGACCTGCCGCCGGACCTGCGCGGTGACTGGTTCGACGGATACGTCGAGCAGCTCGTCGGGCGGGACGTCAGGCAGATCGCCGACGTGCGCGAGCCCCGACGCCTGGAGTCGCTGCTCCGGGCGCTGGCGCTGTCGACCGCAGGCACACCGACCAAGGCCGCGCTGGCACGCGCCTCGGGGGTCGACCACAAGACGATGGACCGCTACGTCGGCCTGCTGGAAGAGCTCGGCATGATCGACCGGTTGCCCGCGTGGGGCACCAACCGGCTCCGTCGCATGGTCAAGCTCCCGAAGATCCATCTCATCGACACCGGGATGGCGGCACACCTCGCCCGCGTCGACACCGCGTCGCTACTCCGGGACGACGACCTGCGAGGGCGACTCCTCGAGTCCTTCGTGGCCGCGCAGCTGCGCCCCTTGCTGCGGATCGGTCCCACCCGCGCCACGGCCTACCACCTGCGCGACGCGGACAACCGCCGTGAGGTGGACCTCGTCCTCGAGGACCGCGGCGGGCAGATCGTGGGGATCGAGGTCAAGGCGGCCGCCGGGGCGACGCCGCGGGACGCGAAGCACCTGATCTGGCTCCGCGACGAGATCGGCGACGAGTTCCGGTGCGGCATCGTCTTCCACACCGGAGACACGGCCTACCCGATCACCGACCGGGTGTGGGCCCTGCCCATCGCGGCCATCTGGCGCTGAGCGTCCCACCGAGCAACGGCCGCGTGAAAAGTGTGAGTGATGGGGCGGCAGCACGCCCTGCCTACGCCTGCGGATTCGGCGCCTGGTCTGCACTCGTTTCAGGTCGTCGACGCTCCAGGGAATACAGGACGGAGATGGCGACGACAACGATCGCCAAGAGAGAGATCGTCAGAGATGTCCATTCACCCCAGTACACCGCAGCTGCGACGACAACAAGTACGGCCGCGATGATTCGAATCGCCAGCTGCAAGCGCTTGACCATCCGCGCTCCCTTCATTCTTCTCGTGGCCGGTTATCGAGTAGCGCACCAGACCTGACCCGCCCAGGTCCAGTAGACCAGATGTCATTTGCCGTTCCGGTTACAGTTGCAAAGCGGTCGAGGTGAGCTCGACAGAGGAAGTCGCTATGGGGACAAGCGCAGCCATTGCAGTGACGACCTGCCCCGAGGCAACAACATCGTTCGAGAACGACTTTCCCCCGCCCCACCAGTACGCGTATGTGGTGGTCCGCGACAACAGGATAGGTGACACCGGCGTTCGCATGCTGAACGTACTGCACGAGCGTGTCACCCTCGACCTCGTATCGGGTCGGGATCGACTGCCCCTCGGCGTCGCACGCCCACGGAGCGGCGATGACGACCACGGGGTCTGCCTCGCGGTCGACGATCTGAACGCCGCCGAACGACGTCTTGACGAGTTCCTGACCGGACTCGAGGTCCATCTCATACTCAAATCACTCGGGCGCCCGAGCATTCGCGATCGAGGTCGCGGCTTGGAAGCCATCGCGGGTGGGACGCACGACCGTGGCGAACCCCTCATCGGAGGGGAACACAGTCGAGCCGCCACCGAGTGCTCACCTTCAGCCATCGACTCGCCACCGGGAAGCGCGACGACGATCGCGGCGTGTCCCGCGTCCAGATTGACACCGTCGGAAGCCTTCGACGTGACTGCTGCACGCGTGCCCTTCGTGCTGGCCGCCTGAAGGAGACCGTCGGGCAGGTTCGCGAGCGATTCCTGCGCTTCCTCGGCGGCCACGTTTCGGTCACGCGCTTTCGACGGGCCCCGAACTTCACTTTCCCGCAGATGGAATTCACCCTCGACCGTCGAACATGCGCAGAACGAAGAGTCATAGACACAAGACCTCTATCGGGATAGATGGCCGACACAGGACCCATCGCTACCCACCGGACATATATCGTTATAGGATCGCCATGTTTGACCTCGGGGCCGACCTGACGCTCAACTTCTCCGTCATCCCCACGAGAATGCCCTTCACCAAGCGGTTGGGCTAGCGTCGGGGGATGGAGCAGTGGCGCCGCCTGGTGGCGGAGTACGAGACCGGGCTCGGCAACTTGATCACGCCCCCCGGCGAGGCGCCCGCGCCCGGCGGCGACCGCGGCGCCTGGCTCGCGGCCACGCTGCCCGCCCTCGACCTCGCCCTCGGCGCGGTGTCCGCCCTGTGCCGCGCCGCGGGCCGGGCCGGCGCCCGCGGACCCCTGACCGAGCGGGGCCCCGACCCGGCGCGGGTCGCGGCCTCCTTCGCCTCGGACCGGCTGCTGCGGCTCGACGGCCGTCCCGTCGACGGCTTCGCCCCGTTGTCCGGGTTCTTCCGCACCGCCGACGGCTGGGTCCGCACGCACGCCAACTACCCGCACCACCGCACGCGCCTGCTGCGCCTGCTGGACCTGCACGACGGCGCCGACCGCGAGGAGCTCGCCGCGCGTCTCGCCGGCACCTCCGGCGCCGCCCTGGAGGACGATGCCGCGCGCGCGGGGGCGATCGTCGCCCGCGTGCGCACCCCGGAGGAATGGCGGGCGTCCGGCCCCGGCGACGCCGCGCGCGGCGGCCCGCTCGTGCGGGTCCGGCGCCGCGAGCACGTCGCCGAACATGTGCTTTCTCCGGGATCCAGGGAACGAGTCCCGGAGCTTGCGCATGTTCGGCCCATGGAAAGGACATGGTCGCGACCCTTGGAGGGCGTGCGGGTGCTCGACCTCACGCGCGTCATCGCCGGACCCGTCGCCACCCGGGCGCTCGCGCAGCTCGGCGCCGACGTCCTGCGCGTCGACCCGCCCGTGCCCGCGGAGATCCGGTGGCAGCACCTCGACACCGGCCAGAGCAAGCGCAGCGCCCTGCTCGATCTGCACGACGCCGGCGACCGCCGGCACGCCCAGGAGCTGCTCGACGGCGCCGACGTCCTCGTCACGGGCTACCGGCCCGGCGCGCTCGACCGGTTCGGGCTGCGCCCGCCGCCGGGGATCGTGCGCGCCCGCGTCAGCGCCTGGGGCGACGACGGCCCCTGGGCGGGCCGCCGCGGCTTCGACTCGATCGTCCAGGCGGCGTCCGGCATCGCCCTCCTCGAGTCCGCCGACGGCCGAACCCCCGGGGCGCTGCCCGCGCAGGCGCTCGACCACGCGACCGGCTACCTGCTGGCGGCCGGCGTCGTCGACGCGCTCGCCGCCCGGGCCCGCGACGGGCACGGCAGCGACGTCACCGCCGCCCTCGCGCGCACCGCCGTCTGGCTGCTCGACGCCGGCGGCCGCGACCCGGAGCACCCCGCGCCCGCCGTCCCGGGACCGGGAGCCACGGTCAGCCACGGGCACCGGCCGTGCGTCACGACGGCACGCCCCGCCCTGCCCCGCGCCGACGACCACCGCGCGCCCGCGCACCCGTGGGGCAGCGACCACGCCACCTGGTGACGCCCGACCGGCCCGTCCGACTCACCCGCGCCCCGCTCGCCGCACTCGTCGGCGCCCACGCGCGAACGCACCATCACGACGCTTCGGCGAGCCCGCCGAGCGGGTGAAAAAATACGTACCTTGTGTCCGGATTATTCCTCTCGACAGATATCGCCGAGAAAAGCGAACATGCCTGACATGAGAAGCAGAAACAGGCCGCCGCAAAAATTCTCTTCGCACGTCAGAGACCTTTTTTCACCCGCGCCCCCGCCGATTCCCTCCGCCGCCCGAAGATCTCGAAACGATCACGACTTCGGGCGGGGTGAATGTGCCGTGGACAACCTCGAGAGGAGTTGCGATAGTCCTTGGCGGGTCAATGAATCCTCGATCGCAATGATGCGGCCGAGGAACGTTGACCTTCGACATACAACCAGGGGGGAAGTATGAAGAGCACGATGCGGGGCGCCGGGGAGCGCCCCCGGATCCGGCTGAAGCGGTCACGAGCCGTGGCGGCAGGCGTCGCGATAGGGGTCGTCGGCGCGATGGTCGGGTCCACCGGGGCCGCGTACGCGGCCGGTCTCGACAGCTACCCGTCAGATCCGTCCGAGGCAGAGGCGAGCGTCATCGACTCGAGCCTCCTGGGGACGGACCTGGCGGGTGCTGCACATTCGGAGGCAGGGTTCCCGACGGACCCCGGCCCGAACCAGGAGGGCCTCAGCCTGGACATCCTCGGCGGCGAGGTCATCGATCTCGGCGGTCTCTCGATCCCGGCCGACCAGCTCATCGACTTCGGCCAGCTCGGAGCGCTGTACAGCGAGTCCACGGCGACCGACGAGCTCAACGCCCACGCGATCTCGGGCCTGCTGAGCGGCGACGGTTCCGTCACGCTCGACGGCGACGACGCCGACTTCGGCGCCGCGGAGATCGACCTCCTCTCGCTGTTCGACGAGGCCGGGGTGAACACCCTGACCGACGAGATCGTCGACCAGGCGCTGCTGCGCCTCGGCGCCGGTGGCGCGGAGGTCATCGCGGAGAACGGCGAGTTCCTCGACCCCGACGGCGTCGGCGGAGCCGGCCAGTACCGCGTCGCGGAGGCCAGCGCCTTCGTGCACTCCCCGCTCATCGAGCAGGCCGCCGGACAGATCTACGACACGATCGGCCTGATCGACGACGAGATGGAGAACCAGGTCGGCAGCCTGCTCGACCTGACGTCCATCACGGGCGACCTGCCCGCCGGCGTCGACCTCAGCGAGACGACCATCGAGTCCAACATGCAGGACGAGATCTTCGCGGCGCTGCTGGACCAGCCGATCACCACGAACAACGAGTTCCTCACGGTCGACTTCTCGACCGGGACGGCGACGTTCCACCTCGACCAGCTGCTGTCGGGCGAGTTGCGCCCCGACCAGCCGACCGGGCTGAACGCGCAGAACCCGAACACGGAGCTCATCGACGACGAGATCTACCCGATGATCGCCGAGAGGCGCAGAACCCGAACACGGAGCTCATCGACGACGAGATCTACCCGATGATCGCCGAGAGCGTCCACGACGTGATGGAGGAGGCGACGAACATCGTCGTCGGCGCCATCGAGGGCGCGCTGGCGAGCGTGACGGTGCACTTCGTGGCGACGCTGGACGAGCCCCTGACAGGGAGCAGCGCCCGCGCCACCTGGGACGTGAACCTCATGGGCGAGGACCTCACGGACGTCACGTGCGAGTCGACCGGCCTGGGCGGCGCGGCGCTCTGCACCACGCTGACCACCGCGATCGGGCTGGTCGGCCCGGTCGTCGACCAGGCGCTGGTGCCGGTGCGCGACTTCGTCGTCGGCGACGCCGGCCAGCAGGTGTTCGACCTGCTCATCCGGGACATCAAGACCGGCGCCATCACGGTGCCGATCCGCCAGGCGCTGGAGCCGTTCATCGAGCTCCTCGCGCAGGTCGTGTCGGTGCAGCTGAACCACCAGGTGACCGCGACCTGCACCACGGGTGACGGCGCCGAGCTGCCGGGCAGCCTCGAGGTCTCGGCCCTCAGCCTCGGCCTCGTGCAGTCGGCGGACGCGGCGCGGCTCAACTTCGGCAACGCCGGCGCCCGCATCGACGCCTGCGACCTCGCGGCCGTCACGCCGACGCTCGAGGCGACGTCGCCGGAGCCTGCAGGCGGCGAGACCGAGATCACCTCGGGCGGCTGGCCCGCGGACACCGAGGTGACGCTGCAGCTCACGGACCCGGACGGCAACCCGGCCGGTGACCCGGTGGTCGTGACCACCGACGCGGACGGCAACGTCCCCGACGGCACCACGGTCCCGATCCCCGACGGCGCCGCCCCCGGCGACTACACCGTGGTCGGCACCGACCCGGACGACAACACCGCCGAGGCGCCGCTGCAGGTCTACGCCCCGACGCTCGAGGCCGCCACGCCGGTCGCGCCGGGCGACTGCTCGGACATCACCTCCGGCGGCTGGCTGCCCGAGTCCGACGTGACGCTCCAGCTCACCGACGCCGACGGCAACCCGGTGGGCGACCCCGTCACCGTGACCATCGACGCGGACGGCAACGTCCCCGCCGACACCTGCGTCCCGGTCCCCGACGGCACCGCGCCCGGCGACTACACGGTCGTCGGCACGGACGGCAACGGCGCCGAGGTGACCTCGCCCGTCGAGGTCGTCGAGGCCGCCGCGCCGGTGCTGGACGCCTCGTCCCCGGTCCCGGCCGGTGGCGAGACCACGGTGACGTCGTCGGGTTGGCCCGGCGACACCGAGGTGACGCTGACGCTCACCGACCCCGACGGCAACACCGTGGGTGACCCGGTGGTCGTGACGACCGACGCGGACGGCAACGTCCCCGACGGCACCACGGTCCCCGTGCCCGACGGCGCCACCCCGGGCGACTACACCGTCACCGGTGAGGACCCCGACGGCACCACCGCGTCGGACACGATCGAGGTGGTCGAGGCCGGCACCACCGTGCTGGACGCCTCGTCCCCGGTCCCCGCCGGTGGCGAGACGGAGATCATCGCCTCCACGGGCTGGGCCCCGGACGCCGACGTGACGCTCACCCTCACCGATCCCGACGGCAACGCCGTCGGCGACCCGGTGACCGTGACCGCCGACGCGGACGGCAACCTGCCCGACGGCACCACGATCCCCGTACCCGAGGGCACCACGCCCGGCGACGGCTTCACCGTCACCGGCGAGGACACCGAGGGCAACACGGCGTCGGACGCCATCGAGGTCTACGCCCCGACGCTGGACGCCGAGACGCCGGTGGCTCCCGGTGACTGCTCCGTGGTGACCTCGGGCGGCTGGGTGCCGGGCAGCGAGGTGACCCTGCAGCTGACCGACGCCGACGGCAACGCCGTGGGCGACCCGGTCACCGTCACGGCCGACGCGGACGGCAACCTCCCCGCCGACACGTGCGTCCCGGTCCCCGACGACGCCGCCCCCGGCGACTACACCGTGGTCGGCACCGACGACAACGGTGCCGAGGTCACGGCACCGCTCGAGGTGTCCGACGCCGCCGTCGAGCCCACGCTCGACGCGTCCTCGCCGGTTCCCGCGGGCGGCGAGACCACGATCACGTCCTCGGGCTGGAACCCGGACTCCGACGTGACGCTCACCCTGACCGACCCGGACGGCAACGCCGTCGGAGACCCGGTCACGGTCACGACCGACGGTGACGGCAACGTCCCCGACGGCACCACGATCCCGGTACCCGAGGGCACCACGCCCGGCGACGGCTACGCCGTCACCGGCGAGGACGCCGACGGGAACACCGCCTCGGACACCATCGAGGTCGTCGCGGCCGGCACCACGGTGCTGGACGCCTCGTCCCCGGTCCCGGCCGGTGGCGAGACGACCGTCTCGTCGCAGGGCTGGCCCGGTGACACCGAGGTGACGCTGATGCTCACCGACCCGGACGGAAACACCATGGGTGACCCGGTGGTCGTGACGACCGACGCGGACGGCAACGTCCCCGACGGCACCACGATCCCCGTGCCCGACGACGCCGCCCCGGGCGACTACACCGTCACCGGTGAGGACCCCGACGGCAACGCCGTCTCGGACACGATCGAGGTGTACGCACCGGTCCTGGAGGCCGAGACCCCGGTCGCGCCCGGCGACGAGTCGGCGATCACCTCCGGCGGCTGGCAGCCGGAGTCCGAGATCACGCTGCAGCTCACCGACCCGGACGGCAACCCCGTCGGCGACCCGGTGGTCGTGACGACCGACGCGGACGGCAACGTCCCCGACGGCACCACGATCGCCGTGCCCGACGACGCCGCTCCCGGTGACTACACCGTGGTCGGCACCGACGACAACGGCGCCGAGGTCTCGGCACCGCTCGAGGTGTCGGACGACGTCGGTGCCGTCGAGCCCACGCTCGACGCCACCTCCCCGGTGCCCGCCGGTGGGGAGACCACGGTGACGTCGTCGGGCTGGCCCGCCGACACCGAGGTCACGCTGCAGCTCACCGGCCCGGACGGAGACGCCGTCGGCGACCCGGTCACCGTCACGACGGACGCGGACGGCAACGTCCCCGACGGCACGACCGTCCCGGTCCCCGCCGACGCGCCGGCCGGCGCCTACACGGTCGTCGGCACCGAGCCGGACGGCGGCAGCGCCTCCGGGGACGTCGAGGTCTACGCGCCGTCGCTCGAGGCGACGTCGCCGGTTCCCGCCGGGGGCCAGACGGGTGTGACGTCGTCCGGCTGGCTGCCGGAGTCCGAGGTGACGCTGCAGCTGACCGACTCCGACGGCAACGCCGCCGGTGACCTGGTCACGGTGACGACCGACGCGGACGGCGACGTCCCGGCGGGCACCGTGCTCGCCGTCCCCGCCGACATGCCGGCGGGGACGACCCTGACGGTCGTCGGCACGGACGCCGGCGGCGCCGAGGCGTCGGCCGACGTCGACGTGATCGCGGCGGGTGAGCCCGTGCTCGACGCGTCGTCGCCGGTGCCCGCGGGCGGCGAGACCACGGTCACGTCGTCGGGCTGGCCCGCCGACACCGAGGTCACGCTGCAGCTCACGGACGCCGAGGGCAACCCGGTGGGCGACCCCGTGACCGTGACCACCGACGGGGACGGCAACGTTCCCGCCGGCACCACGGTCCCGGTGCCCGAGGGAGCCGCCGCCGGCGTCTACACGCTGACGGGCGAGGACGGGGACGGCCGCACGGCCTCGGACGACCTCGAGGTGTACTCGCCGTCCCTGGAGGCGGAGTCCCCGGTGGAGCCGGGCGACTGCGCGGCCATCGCCTCCGGCGGCTGGGCCCCCGGTGCGGAGGTGACGCTCCGGATCACCGACGCCGACGGGAACCCGACCGGGGTCACGACCACGGTCACCGCCGACGAGAACGGGGACCTCGCCGCCGACCTGTGCGCGCCGATCCCCGACGACCTCGCACCCGGCGACTACGTCATCGTGGGCGAGGACGGCGACGGTGGCGCGGCGGACGCCCCGCTGACCGTGACCGCCGCGTCCGACGACGGCACGGGCGGGACCGGGACCGGCACCGGGACCGGCACGGGGACCGGGACCAGCACCGGCGGCGGTCAGCTGCCCGTCACGGGTGGTGACCTGTGGCTGGCGGGCATCCCCGTCGCGCTGTTCGTCCTGCTGCTCGGCACGACGATGGTGGTCTCGGCCCGGCGACGGGTGGGCGCGGCGGACGAGTAGTCGCCCGCTCCTCCCGAGCACGGGGAACGGCGGTCCGGGACACCCGGGCCGCCGTTCCTCGTCGTCGGGACCGGCGCGTGCCCGGTCGTGCCGACACCGGCCGGGGTCCGCGGCGGCCGGGACGACGGCGGCTCACATGCGGTCGAGGCGCTGCAGGATCGCGCCCTCGCGCAGGGCCCAGGGGCAGATCTCGACCTCCGCGACGTCCAGCGCCCGCATCGCCTCCTCCGCGACGATGCCGCCCGCGACGATCTGCAGCGCCCGGCCCGGGCCGATGCCCGGCAGCACCGTGCGGTCCCCCGACGACAGCCGGGCCAGCCGCGGCACCCAGTCCTCCAGGTGCTCGCGGCGCATCCGCCAGCGCCCCGTCGGCCCGAGCACGTCGCGCGGCATCCCGGCCAGCCGCGCCAGCGACCGGAACGTCTTCGAGGTCGCCACCACGTGGTCGGGCGCGGGCGCGTCCCGCACCGGGTCGACGGCGGCGCGCAGCACCTTGCGGGCGTGCTTGCGCGCGTGCTCGACGTCGTCCGGCAGCGGCGGGTCGGCGGCGTACAGCAGCTCGCGCGTCACCCGCCCCGCGCCGAGCGGCACCGACAGCGCCACGTCGGGCTCCTCGTCCACGCCCGTCGCGATCTCCAGCGAGCCGCCGCCGATGTCCAGGAGCAGCAGGCGCCCCGCGCCCCAGCCGTACCAGCGGCGCGCGGCGAGGAACGTCAGGCGGGCCTCGTCGTCGCCGCCCAGCACGGTGATCTCCACGCCGGCCCGCTCCGCGAGCGTCGCCAGCACCTCCGGCCCGTTCGCCGCCTCCCGCAGCGCCGACGTCGCGAGCGCGAGCGTCCCGTCGGTGCCGTGCTCGCGGCCCACGGCGGCGGCGCTCGAGACCGCGTCGGCGAGCGCCGCGACGCCGTCCGGCGAGATGGACCCGTCAGGGCGCAGGTAGCGCATCAGCCGCACCGTCGACTTCTGCGACGCCTGCGGCACCGGGCGCGCCCCGTGCCGCGCCTCCATGACGAGCACGTGCACCGTGTTGGAGCCGATGTCGATCACGCCGAGCCGCATCCGGGCCTCCGTGGGTCGTTCCTGTCCGAGAGCGAGCAAGGATGGCACACCGGCCCCCGCCCGTCCCGGCCGTCGAGACGACGACGGCGCCCTCCCGGGCAGGAGGGCGCCGTCGTCGGGCACCGGGCGCGTCGCCCCGCTCAGCCGTGCCGTGGCGTCAGGAGAGCGCCTTCGCCTTCAGTCGCTCGAACTCCTCGGCGGAGATGGTGCCCGCGTCCAGGAGGGACTTCGCCGAGGCGATCTGGTCGGCCGGCGACGCCTGTGACGCGACCGACTGGATGTACGCGTCGGTGTCCGCCTTCGCGGTCTTCACGGCGGCCACCTGGCGCTCGGCCATCCCCCGGCCGCGGGCGATGAGGTACACCAGGGCCGTGAGCAGCGGGAGGAAGATCAGCAGCACGACCCACAGGGCCTTCCACCAGCCGTTGAGCTCCCGGTCCCGGAACAGGTCCGTGAGGATCTGGAACAGGACCATCAGGTAGGCCATGAACAGGAAGATCCAGACGAGGAACCAGAAGAAGTCCCAGAAGCCGTCCATGTCGGCGTCCTTCCGTGCGCGGGTCAGAGTCCGCGGGTCCGGCCCGGACCGGTACTCCGCGATTCGGACGTTAGCCCCACAGAGCCGGACGCGCGCGTCGAAAACGGGGTGATCTGGGTTCCGCGCGCCGAACCGGTCAGTCGGTACGAATCGCGGCGAAGGGTGCGGCGCGACGGGACGGCGTCAGCGGACGACGGGGCGCGCGGCCCCCGACACCAGCTCCTGGGCTCCCGCGACGACGGCGGCCTCGTCCGCGCGCGCCTGGGCCAGCGCCTCCGCGCGCACCGCGACGATCTGCTCGTGCAGGGCCGAGTGCGCGCGCCGGCGCACGCCGCGCGCGATCGCGTCGAGGTCCGCCTCGTCCGGCTCCTGCCCCCGCGGGGCCAGCTCCGCCGCGAGCCGCGCGCGGGCCGCCTCCACCTCGGCGCGGACGCGCACCTCGGCCTCGTCCAGGAGCGCGACGACGGCCGCGTCCGCGGCCCGGCCCAGCCGGGTCTCCTCGAAGGCCGCCACGGCGCGGGCCACGATGTCGCGGGCCTCGTCCACGCCCGCCACGGCCGCCGGGGCGTGGGCCTTGAGCGTGCCCAGGTCGTACAGCAGCACGCCCTCGACGTCGGCCACGCGGGGGTCGACGTCGCGGTGCAGCGCCAGGTCCAGCACGACCAGCGGGCGCGGCTCCGGCTCGTCCCCGGCCGCCGCCGCGGCCCGCTCGCGGGCGCGCACCACGGCCGCCGCGTCCAGCACGTACTCCAGGGACGCCTCGGGGGCGCGCCCCGCCGCGTCCGGGCCGGCGTCGGCCGCACCCGCCGGGTCGGTCGCCGCGCGGCCGCGCGCGCCGGAGCAGGACACCACGACGTCCGCGTCCGCGAGCGCCGCCATCAGCGCGCCCGGCCCGTCGGCGACCGCCTCGACGCCGTGCGACGCGGCGAACGACTCCGCGCGGCCGGACCGCGAGTAGACCCGCACGTCGGCGCACCCGCGGGCGCGCAGCGCGGCCACGGAGGCCCCCGCGTACGATCCGGTGCCGATGAGGACGACCCGCGCGTCGCGCCATGCCGGGCCGGCGGGCGCGGCGAGCTCGCGCTCGGCGAGGTCGAGGCCGAGCGCCACCACCGAGCGGCCCGCGGCGCCCAGCGCCGTGCGGGTGCCGACCTGCTTGGAGGTGCGCGACGCCGTCTGGAACAGCAGCTCGAGCGTCTTGGATGTGGTGCCGTCCTCGCGCGCCTCCGCCAGGGACCGCTTCACCTGGCCGGCGATCTCGCGCTCCCCCACGACCATCGAGTCCAGCCCGGCGGCGACGGCGAACAGGTGCTCGGTGACCTCCGGGCCCGTGCGTACCGTGAACGACCCGGCGGCGGTCTCGGTGCTCACGCCGGAGCTGCCGGCGACGAGCGCCGCGACGTGCGCGGTCGCGTGCCGCACGCCGTCGCCGTCCAGGGGCGCGTCGACGTCCAGGTAGAGCTCGAAGCGGTTGCACGTCGAGATGACGACGGAGCCCTGCACGGGGCCGCAGGAGCCCACGACGGTGCGCCCCACGGACGCCGAGCCGGTGGACAGCCGTTCGAGGGCGTCGAGGTCCAGCTCGCGGTGGGAAGCGGTGAGGGAGATCAGAACCACAGTGCTCCCACTTTATGGGCGGCCGCCCCGGGAGGCAGAATCGTCAACCGTGACATCGCCCACGGTCCCCGCACCGACGACGCCCCTGCCCGCCGACCACCCGCTCGTCGACGGGCGGACGTCCACCACGCCGCTCGTGCGGGCACTGCGCGGCGACCGCCCCGACGACGGCACCACGCCCGTGTGGTTCATGCGCCAGGCCGGCCGCTCCCTGCCCGAGTACCGGGAGGCGCGCGCCGGCACCGCGATGCTCGACGCCTGCCTCACGCCGCCGCTCGCGGCGGAGATCACCCTGCAGCCGGTGCGGCGGCACCAGGTGGACGCCGCCGTCTTCTTCAGCGACATCGTGATCCCGCTGCGCCTCGCGGGCGTCGACGTGGAGATCAAGCCCGGGGTCGGGCCCGTCATGGACCGCCCGTACCGCACCGCGGAGGACGTCGCCCGGCTGACGGAGCACACCCTGGACGACGACGCCCTCGCGCCGATCGCCGAGGCCGTGCGGCTCACCGTCGCCGAGCTGTCCGCCGAGCACCGGTACGCGGGCCGTCCGGGCCCCGAGACCGACGGGAGCGTGCCGCTCGTCGGGTTCGGCGGCGCCCCGTTCACGCTCGCCGCCTACCTGGTGGAGGGTCGCCCGTCGCGCGACCACCTCGCCGCCCGCACCCTCATGCACGCCGACCCGGAGACGTGGGCCCGCCTCACCGCGTGGACCGCCGACCTCACCGGCCGGTTCCTGCGCGCGCAGGTGCTCGCCGGCGCGTCCGCCGTCCAGCTGTTCGACTCCTGGGCGGGCTCCCTGTCGCTGGCCGACTACCTGGCGCACGTCGCGCCGTCGTCCACCCGCGCGCTGGCCCACGTCGCCGACCTGCGCGTGCCGGGTACGGACGAAGGCGTGCCCGGGATCCACTTCGGCACCGGCACCGGGCACCTGCTTCCGGCCATGCGGGACGTGCTGCGCACCGCCGGGATCACGCACCCGACCGTCGGCGTCGACTACCGCACCCCGCTCGACGAGGCCACCGCGCTGCTCGGCGGCGACGTCCCGGTGCAGGGCAACGTCGACCCGGCCCTCCTCGGGGCGGGATGGCCGGCGCTGGAGGCGCACGTGCGCGACGTCGTCGCGCGCGGGAAGGGCGCGCCCGGTCACGTCGTGAACCTGGGCCACGGCGTCCCGCCCGAGACCGACCCGACCGTCCTGACCCGCGTCGTCGAGCTGGTGCACGCGTTGTGACCACCGGCTCGGGCCTCCCCCCGCTCGGCGCGCCCGACACCGGGCCGCGCCCGCGAGCGGCCGAGCGCGTCGACGCCGTCGTCGTCGGGGGCGGCATCGGCGGGCTCGTGGCCGCCCGGACCCTGGCCCACCAGGGCCTGCAGGTCGTGGTCCTCGAGGCCGCCGACCGGGTGGGCGGGCCGGTGCGCGGCGGCGCCTTCGAGACGCTGCCGCGGCTGCGCCTCGACCTGGGCGCGGAGTCGTTCGCCGCGCGCGGCACCGCGGTGACCGACCTGGCCGCGGAGCTCGGGCTCGACGTCGTGGCCCCCGCCCCGCTCGCCGCCTGGGGGTACGCCGCCGGGCGGGCGTTCCCGCTGCCGGCGGGCGGGGTGCTCGGCATCCCGTCCGTGCCGTGGGCGCCCGACGTGCGCCGCGCGATCGGCTGGCCGGGCGTGGCCCGCGCCGCCCTGGACCGGATACTCCCCCGCACGGTCGCCGACACCACCGACCTCGGGACCTTCGTGCGCTCGCGGCTCGGCCGGCGGGTCGCGGAGCGCCTCGTGGGGCCGGTCGCCTCGGGCGTCCACTCCGCACCCCTCGACCGCCTCGACGTGGCCGCCGTCGCCCCCGGCGTCCTCGACGCCTTCGCCCGGACGGCGTCGCTGTCGCGCGCGGTCGGCGAGCTGCGCGCCGCCGCCCCCGCCGGCTCCGCCGTCCGCGGCATCGACGGCGGCGTGCACGCCCTCGTGGAGGCCCTCACCGGGGAGATCGCCGCGAGCGCCGAGGAGTTCGCGGACACCCCCCGCACGGACGCCACGGGCCCCATCCACGCCGCCGTCCGGGTCGGGCAGCGGGTCGAGGACGTGGCCCGGGACGACGCCGGCTGGCGGGTGCGGACCGCGGCGGGTGCCGTCGTGACGGCGCCGCGGCTGGTGGTGACCACCCCCGCCGTCGCGCCCCTGGTCGCGCCGTGGCTGGAGCCGGGCGACGACGACGCCGTCGCGGCGCCGTCCCCGGAGCGGGGCGCCGACATCCGGCTCGTCACGCTGCTGCTGGACGCCCCCGAGCTCGACGCCGCGCCCCGCGGGTCGGGGATGCTCGTCGCGCCGGGCGCCGCCGGTCCCGGCGGGACGCCGGTGCGCGCCAAGGCCCTCACGCACGCCACCGCGAAGTGGCCCTGGCTGGCCGACCGGGTGCGCGCCGCCGCGGGCGAAGGCGTGCACGTGGTGCGCCTGTCGTACGGGCGGACCGGCGAGGCGACCGAGCCCCCGACGGCGGACGAGGCGGCGCGCGACGCGTCGGCGCTGCTCGGCGTCGACGTCGCCGACCGCGTCCGCGACCACCTGCTCCAGCGGTGGGACGGCGCGCTCCCCCCGCCGACGCCGGCCTACCGCGCGCAGGTCGCCGGCTTCGCCGCGGCCGTCGAGCGCACCCCGGGGCTCGCCGTCACCGGCGGCTGGGTCGCGGGCACCGGCCTGGCGGCGATCGTCGGGCACGCGCAGGCGGCCGTCGCCGACCTCTGACGGTGCCGACGTAGCGCTCGCTCCCCCTTGCGGTGCCGGGAACGGGGAGAAACCGCTACGTCGGCACGGAGTGTCATGACAGCGTGACAGCAACCGTGTGAGATCGGGCGCCCGTAGGCACGCGGGTTGTCCACGGGGCGCCCTGCTGCGCGACACTGGACCGGTGAGCATCCCCACGACGCCCGACCTCGCACCGCTGCGCCTGGGCACCCGTGCCAGCGCGCTCGCCACCACGCAGTCGGGTCTGGTGGCCCGGCGGCTGGAGGAGCTGCTGGACCGGCCGGTGGAGCTCGTGACGATCCGCACCCAGGGAGACGCGGACCGCACGTCGCCGCTGTCCTCCATGGGCGGCACGGGCGTGTTCGTCGCGGCGCTGCGCGAGGCCCTGCTCGACGGCCGCTGCGACGTCGCCGTGCACTCGCTCAAGGACCTGCCGACGGCGCAGCCTGGATCCCTGGCCTACGTCACGCCGGAGCGCGAGGACCCCCGCGACGCCCTGTGCGCGCGCGACGGCCTCACCCTGGCCGGGCTGCCGCGCTCGGCCCGCGTCGGCACGGGCTCGCCGCGCCGCGCCGCGCAGCTGCAGGCCGCCCGGCCGGACCTCGACATCGTGGACATCCGCGGCAACGTCGGCACGCGGCTGGCGCGCGCGCTCGGCGACGACGCCGACCTGCACGCCGTGGTCCTCGCCTGCGCCGGGCTCGCCCGCCTGGGGAAGACGGACGTCGTCTCCGAGGCCCTCGACCCGGCCGTCGTCGCCCCGGCCCCCGGGCAGGGCGCCCTCGCGGTCGAGGCGCGCGCAGCGGACCTCACCCCCGGGTCGGAGCTCGCCGAGGCGTTCACCGCCCTCGACCACCGGCCGACGCGGCTTGCCGTCCTCGCCGAGCGGGCCGTCCTCGCCCGGCTGGAGGCGGGCTGCGCGGCGCCCGTGGGCGCGCACGCCCGGGTGGACGCGGGCGAGCTGGCGCTCACCGCCGTCGTGGCCCGCGTCGACGGTACGGAGCAGCTGCGGCACACGGCGACGGCGTCGCTCGACGGCGACCTCGCCGCGCAGGACGCCGCCGCGACCGGGCTCGGCGTGCGCGTCGCGGAGGCGCTGCTCGCCGACGGCGCGCACCGGCTCGCGCCGCTCACGCTCGGCGCCGGCGCACCCGGCGACGTGCCCGCCGGCGCGGGCGACGACATGACCGACGACGTGGCCGCCCGCGCCGACGTCGCGCCCCTGCACACCCCCACCGGCACCGACGACCCGGAGGGCGCGTGACCGGCGCGTCCGTGCTCGTGGCCCGGGCGCCCGCCCGCGCCGCGGGGCTCCTGGAGCGGCTCCGGGCCTCGGGGCACGACGCCGTCGCCGCGCCCGTGATCGAGCGCGCCCCGGCCGGCGACCCCGCCGCGCTGAACGAGGCCGTGCGGCGACTCGCCGCCGGCTCGTACGCCTGGACGGCGGTGACCAGCGTCAACGCCGTCACCGCGCTGCGCGACGCCGCGGGCCGCGCCGCGGTCGACCTCGCGCGGTGCCCGACCCGCTGGGCCGCCGTCGGGCCCGCGACGCGACGCGCCCTGGAGGCGTCGTCGCTGCGCGCCGACCTGCTGCCGGCCGACGGCGACCCGACGGCGGCCGGCCTGGTCGCCGCGTTCCCCCGGCCCGCCACGGCGGAGCCCGGCACGGACGGCGACCGGGTGCTGCTGCCCCTCGGCGACCTCGCCGCGGCCACGCTCCCCGACGGGCTCGCAGCCCGCGGCTGGCGGCCGGACGTCGTCACCGCGTACCGCACCGTGCGCCGCGACCTGCCCGCCGACGTCGCCGGACGGCTGCGCGCCGGCGGCTTCGACCTGGTCGTCGTCGCCTCGGGCTCCGCCGCCCGGGAGGTGGCGCGCCAGGGCGGCACCGCCACGCCGGTCGTGGCGATCGGCCGGCCGTCCGCCGACGCCGCGCGCGACGCCGGGCTCGCCGTCGCGGCCGTCGCGACCCGCCCCACGGACGACGGCCTCGCCGCCGCCGTGTCGACCGCCCTCGGCGCCGCCCCCTCCGGCCAGCAGCACGACCAGCACGACCAGCCCAGCCGACCGTCCAGCAAGGAGCACCCGTGAGCACGTCCGGCATCGTGTACCGCCCCCGCCGCCTGCGCACCACGCCGCGCATGCGCCGCCTCGTGGCCGAGCACCGGCTGCATCCCGGCGACCTGGTGCTGCCGCTGTTCGTCAAGGAGGGCCTGGCCGAGCCCGCGCCCATCGCGAGCATGCCCGGCCAGGTGCAGCACACCGAGGCGAGCCTGCGCGACGCCGTCGCCGACGCGGCCCGCGCGGGGCTGGGCGGCGTCATGCTGTTCGGCATCCCCGCCGAGCGGGACGCGACCGGGTCGGCGGGCGACGCCCCCGACGGGATCCTGCAGCGCGGGATCCGCGTCGCACGCGAGGCCGTCGCCGCCGTCGAGGAGGAGACCGGGCGCCCGGGGCCCGTCGTCATGGCGGACACGTGCCTGGACGAGTTCACCGACCACGGCCACTGCGGCGTGCTCACCGCGGACGGCACGGTCGACAACGACGCCACGCTGGAGCGCTACGCGTCCCTGGCGGTCGCGCAGGCACGCGCGGGCGCCGAGGTGGTGTCGCCGTCGGGGATGATGGACGGCCAGGTCGCCGTCATCCGCGACGCGCTGGACGACGCAGGGTTCACCGACGTGAGCATCCTCGCCTACAGCGCCAAGTACGCGAGCGCGTTCTACGGGCCGTTCCGCGACGCCGTCGACTCGGCGCTCCAGGGCGACCGCCGCACCTACCAGATGGACGCCGCCAACGCCCGCGAGGGGCTGCGCGAGGCCGACCTGGACCTCGCCGAGGGCGCGGACATGGTGATGGTCAAGCCCGCGGGCACGTCGCTCGACGTGCTGCGCGGCGTCGCCGACCGGGCCGACGTGCCCGTCGCGGCGTACCAGGTCAGCGGCGAGTACGCGATGATCGAGGCGGCCGCCGCGCAGGGCTGGATCGACCGCAGGGGCGCCGTGCTGGAGTCGGTGCTGGCGATCAAGAGGGCCGGGACCGACGTCGTGCTGACGTACTGGGCGACCGAGATCGCGGAGTGGTTGGGCTGACCGGCACCGACCCGCACCGACCCGCACGACGCCGCGAGACGACGAGGAGACACACACGATGACGACCAACCACGACGCGTTCGAGCGTGCCCGGACCGCGATCCCCGGCGGGGTGAACTCGCCGGTGCGGGCGTATGGCTCGGTGGGCGGCGACCCCACGTTCCTCGCCTCCGCGCGGGGCCCGTACGTCACCGACGTGGCGGGTCGCGAGTACGTGGACCTGGTGTGCTCGTGGGGGCCGGCGCTGCTGGGGCACGCGCACCCGGACGTCGTCGCGGCCGTGCAGGACGCCGCCGCACGCGGGCTGTCGTTCGGCGCGCCGACGGTGGCGGAGGTCGAGCTGGCGGAGGAGATCCGCCGCCGCGTGCCGCTCGCGGAGCGGGTGCGGATGGTGTCCACCGGCACCGAGGCGACGATGACGGCGGTGCGCCTGGCGCGCGGCGCGACCGGGCGGCCGCTCGTCGTGAAGTTCGCCGGCTGCTACCACGGGCACGTCGACGCACTACTGGCCGACGCGGGCTCCGGCGTCGCGACCCTCGCCATGCCGGGCACCGCCGGGGTGACCGAGGCGTCCGCGGCCGAGACCCTCGTCCTGCCGTACAACGACCTGGCAGCCGTCGAGGCCGCGTTCGCCGCGCACGGCGACCGCATCGCCGCCGTGATCACCGAGGCGAGCCCGGCGAACATGGGTGTCGTGCCGCCGGAGCCGGGGTTCAACGCGGGCCTGCGGCGGATCACGCGCGAGCACGGCGCCCTGATGATCATGGACGAGGTGCTCACCGGGTTCCGCGTGGGCCCGTCGGGCTGGTGGGGCGTCGAGAACGCCTCGGACGGCGAGGGGTACGAGCCCGACCTGCTGACGTTCGGCAAGGTCGTGGGCGGGGGCATGCCGGTGGCCGCGCTCGGCGGCCCGGCGGCCCTCATGGACCAGCTCGCGCCGACCGGGCCCGTGTACCAGGCGGGCACGCTGTCCGGGAACCCGGTCGCCGTCGCGGCGGGGCTGACGACGCTGCGGCTGGCCGACGACGCCGTGTACGCGCGGGTGGACGCGGTCGCCGACACCCTGGCCACCGCGCTCGGCGACGCCCTGTCCGCCGCGGGCGTGGAGCACCGCGTGCAGCGCGCCGGCTCGCTGTTCTCCGTGTTCTTCGGCCCCGACGCCGCGGCCCACGGGGTGCGTGACTACGCGCAGGCGCAGGGGCAGGAGGCGTTCCGCTACCGGGCACTGTTCCACGCCCTGCTGGAGGCGGGCGTGAACCTCCCGCCGTCCGTCTTCGAGGCCTGGTTCGTCTCCGCGGCGCACGACGAGGCCGCGGTGCAGCGCATCCTCGACGCCCTGCCCGCCGGGGCGCGGGCCGCGGCGGCCGCCACCGCCTGAGCCCGCTCGTCCGGGGGCTGTGGACGACGTCGGCGGCCCGCGGCTCGGCACCGATATCGTCGGGCACGCATCGACGGCACGACGAAAGGACTACCGTGGGCGAGCGGCTGCGACTCGACCTCGACGCCGTGCGGGACACCGCCACCCGCCTGGGCAGCATCCGGCGCAACCTGGACGACGCCGAGGCGGCGGCCGACGAGCTGGCGGGCATGATCCCCCACCGGGGGCTGGCCGACGCCGTGGCGACGTTCGGCAAGGACTGGGACGTCGCGCGCACCGCGCTGGTCGAGAAGCTCGACGGCCTGCACCAGGCCACGGACGGCGTGGCGCAGACCTTCGAGGACGTCGACGGCAAGCTCGCCGCCGCGGTGGAGGGCGACCGGTGACGGGGCGTGCCGAAGCGCTGCAGGCGGCGTCCTCGATGATGCCTCTCGAGGGAGACCCCGACGGCATCCGCCGCCACGCCTCCCGCTACACCCGGGTCGCGGAGGATGTCGGGACCGCGGTCGCCGAGCTTCGGCGCACCATCGCCGACGCCGAGGCGCACGAGTCCGAGGCGATGACGGAGCTCGTGGGCCAGGCCGACGAGGTGCTCCCCCGGCTCGCGCAGATCCAGGACCGCTACGAGACGGCCGGGTCGGCCCTCGCCACGTTCGCCGAGGTCCTCGACTGGGCGCAGTCGGACGTGTCGTCGGCGATCGAAGTCCGGGAGTCCACGTCCGGCACGATCGCGACCTACGACGCCCAGATCAGCGAGACCCAGCACTCGATGCAGTGGGCACCGGCCGACCAGATCGAGGAGTACCGCGACGAGCTCGTGCGCCTTGAGAACGCGGTGGAGCCGATGACCACCTCGCTGCTCCAGGCGCAGTCCTCGTACGACCAGGCGCTCACCGCCGTCCACGAGGCCGGCGACGCCGCCGAGCGGCGCATCACCGAGGCGGTCGACGCCGACGGCCTCTCCGACTCGGCATGGGACAGCTTCAAGAGCTGGGTCACCGACAACATGGGCTGGATCAAGGTGCTCAAGGACGCCTTGTCGATCATCGCGACGGCCCTCGGCGTGCTCTCCATCTTCTTCCCCCTGCTACTCCCCTTCGCCGCGGCCTTCGCCCTTGCCACCCTCGTCACGAGCAGCACGTTGGCGGCCACGGGGAATGGATCGTGGCTCGACGTCGGGCTCGACTTCGTGGCTCTCGCGACGCTCGGCGTCGGCTCTGTCCTGGGCTCCGGTGTCAAGATCGGCGTCCGGGCCCTCAAGGCCACGCGTGCGTCCCGTCTCGCATGGAGGACAGCCAAGCAGCCCGGCATCCTCAAGGCACTGTCGCGGCCGGCACGGGCCGTCCGGCAGTTCGGTTCCGCGTCCGCCCGGGTCGGTGACGACCTCGCCCGGGCACTCCCGGAGGGGATGGTGCTGAGGAACGGCGCCGAGCTCGCAGGTCGTCCGGTCTACCGCAGCCTCGAGGACGTCTGGAAGGTGTTCCGCGGTGGCGGGACAGACGGCGCGGCTTTTGCCTCGATCGCGAAGCATGCTCGGCTCGGCAGCGGGGGAATGATCGACGACGCCATCCTTTACGGGGGCCAGTCCATGCGAGACATGGCGTTCACCAACAACATCATCGGCGTCGCCGACGCCGCGGTCAGCTGGCACGACGACTTCATCAACGGCGGCATTCTCGGAATCACTCCTGATATGCGAGAGGTTCCCGGCCAGGTCGGCCGCGCCCTCGGCCAGTACAGCGACTGGTGGAGCGAGGTTGACGGGGGAACATTCGACGTCGTCGGTAACTGGGATCCGGCAGGGAGATCGTCATGACATTCGAGTCGGTGTCTCGAGCATGGAAGCGAGTCGGCAAGTTGATGTTCATCGTCGCGCTCTGCTTCTGCGCCGAGATGTTGATCTACGTCGTCCAGATGTTCGTCGTGCTCGGAATCGGAAGGGAGAACTACGGATCATTTGGCCCCTTCGCCACGGCATGGCGTTGGCTCGCCTGGGGCCCTGTGCTCGTCTACGTGGCTGCAGTGGTTTTGTGCTTCCCGCTGCCCCGACTTCGGCGGCGCGACATGCAGCGGTTGCCCAGCGATAGATCTCAGGTTCCCCCCATGGGGAGAGGGATGCTGCTCTTCTTCGGTGGTCTCCTTTTTCTCAGCGTGTGGGGACACGCGGCCTCGCTGTTGCCCGAAGGGGCTCCCATCCCTGGGTCGACCGTTTGGGTCGTCTACGTCATGCTGATCGCCATCGGTGCGCTCATCTTGCGCATCATCTTGGGCACCCTGCGGCTTCTCCCCCGCTCCTGGCGTGTCCCACCGGCGCAGGCACCGAACGACGGCGTGATCGACCTGCCGGACCAGAGGTTCGCGCCCGCGCGGCCCACGAACACGGACGGTCCTCGATGACCTCCGTCCCTGGGAGCACCTCTCGGAGCGGCGCGAGCACCCCGGGGTACGCGCTCGTCCTGCCGCCCGGGTTCGTCCTCATCCCGGCGCAGGGCGACGTCGAGGCCGACGTCCGGGAGGTGGTCCGGCGTCACTACCGCGACCGGCTCGACGACCGGAACCGGGGGCAGGTGCGCCGCCTGGAGCGGTCGCTGGTCGCGACGGTCGACTCCGCGCGCGACCGTGGCGTCGTCGATGTGGTGCTGCCACTCGGCGTCCCGTGGCGTGCCCCGGTGTCCCTGGCCCTCGCGTTCGCCCCGGCCGGCCAGGGTGGTGCGCCGGCGGCCGGCCCCGGTTCGACGACGGTCCGCACCCGGGCGGGCGAGGCCCGCCGGGAGATCGTCGAGCACGACGACGGTTCCCCGCAGGCGCCGGACGTCGAGCTGCCGGGCGAGTCCCCCGGGGGCGCGCTACGCACCGTGCACCACGTCTGGGACCCGCCGTCGACCGACGTCCAGGCGCTGGTGGGCACGTTCACGGTCTCCGGGTCGGCGGACCCGGAGCTGGCACCCCTCGTCGACCAGCTGACCGAGCTCGGCGACACCATGATGGCCTCGCTGCGCTGGCGCGACGCCCCACCGAACAGCACCGACCCCCACGATGCCGATCCGGAGGAAACTCGATGACTCTCCGCGTGGACTTCGACACCGACCGCTGGGTCTACGTCCCCCGCGACTTCCCGTGGAACGGCTATGAGACGGCGGACGAGTGGGTCGCGACGGTCTCGCGGCTCGCATCCGAGGCGTTCGAGTACGGGGAGGATGCCACGGACCAGCTCGAGCACTTCCTGCGCCAGCTCCTCGCCTACCCGCGCATGACCCCGGACATCCACCGGTTCGCCCTGCTCGGCGCACCCGACGGGTCGCTCGAGATGGTGCAGGTCCTGGAGACCCCCACCGACGGCGACACCGACATGGACCGGCTGCTCGGACTGCCCGACCCCGCCATGACCCGCGATCCCGAGATCACCTCCGTCACCGGTGGCCTCGGCGAGGGCCGTCGCGCGGTCCGCCACACCCGTGCCGACGACCTGGGCGGCGACATCGTGGTGTCGGTCAACTGGGCCTGGCGCACCGGCGGCAGCGACGTGGTCGTCATGTACGGCACGTCCAACCTGGTGCTCCTCGACACGGTGCTGCCGGTCCTCGATCAGTTCGCCGCGTCGATCAGCCTGGCGGATGCGGCATGATGGCACCCACGGAGCCCGGCCCCGCGCTCGATACCGACGGGTTCCGCGCTCGCCAGCGCCGGGTCCTCGACGGGCTCACCTTCTTCACCGGCATGGCGCTCGCCGGGTGGCTTCTGCCGGTGGTCTACCTGCTGTTCGCCGCCGGGTTCCACACGTTCCAGGGCGGGACGCCACGCACGCTCGGCCTCGCGGTCGTGCCCTGGATCAGCGTCCTGCTGTACGGGGCGCTCGTCGCCCATGCGGCGATCGTTCCCCTGCGACCGCGCCGTCGTCCAGGGACTCTTCCCTTCGACGACGGCCAGGTCGTCGCGAGCTTCGGCGGGCACCTCGTCATCACCGTCGCAGGGCTCGGCCACAGCGTCCTGTGGGCCGCGGTCGTGCTGCTGTACGTCGGAACCGGCGACGCCTGGTCGGCGGTCGGCTGGGCGTCCGTCGCCGCGCTCGGCGTGCTGACGCTCGTCAGCGCCGGGCGATGGCAGGGGGACCGGAGCGCTCTCGTTCCGCACACCTGGCGGACCCACCCGGACGACGCCTTCGCCGCGCTCACCGACGACGCCGGGTCCCGGCCGGGCTGAGCGCCGACGTCAGCGGGCGGAGACGCCGTCCTTGCCGCTGGCGCCCGTCGTCCGAGTCGTCGCCGGGACCACGATCTGGTAGGTCCCTGCCTTCGAGCTCTTCACCCGCGTCGCGACCTTGCCCCCGGCACCCGTGGTGACGTGCTTGACGGTGCGCCACGTCTTCGGACCGGTCGGGTTGAATCGGATCGTGACGCGCACGCCCTTCTTGCCCTTCCACGTGCCGGTGTCCGACCAGGAGGACGTCCAGACGTTCTCCTTCACCGTCCCGCGGATCCGCACGTAGGCGCGCGAGCCGGCCTTGCGGTAGGCGTTCTCGCCCACGACCGTGCGCTTGTTGCGCAGGTAGACGGTGGTGAGGTGGTCCTTCGACGGGTACAGCCACGACCCGCTCACCTCCGGAGCGAGCTGGGCGCCGACGGCGAGTCGCTGCGGGACCAGATGGTCGTACTTGCGGAAGGTGAGCGTGACCTTCTTGGTCTTCGCGACCGTGTTCGTGAAGTCCGCGTACGTGTACTGCCAGGGTCCGTTGATGGACTCCGCCGTCGCCCATCCCGCGTCACCGGCCCACCAGCCCGTGAAGCGACCGCCGTCCGGGAACGACAGCGTCGCCGTCACCGGGATCTTGGTGTAGCCGTCGCGCTGGATGGTGACGTACTTCGGCGTCGTCACGGTCATCGTGGCGGATCGGTCGCCGTCGCTGTCCGACGTCGACCCGCTGCCGGCGACGGCGGGTGCAGCGACGACACCGACGGTGAGGACGGCGGCGAGGGCGGACGCCACGAACGATCGTTTCTTCATGTCTCCTCCGAGGAGTCCTGCCCGGGTCGGCTCCCGCACAGTAGCCCCGCGCGAGCCGCATCCGGGCCGCCGCCGGTCGACTTCACCCCGCGGCCCGCCGTCTTCACCCGCGGGCTGCGCGGCGCGAGCCCCGCGGTGTCGAGCGGAGCGCATCCGGTGTAGGGGTGGAGGTACCGCAGAGTCACGCACCGGAAGCGAGGCACGCCCATGAGCACGACCGTCAGCGACTTCGTCATCGACCGCCTCATCGAGTGGGACCTGCACACCTGGTACGGGTTCCCCGGCGACGGCATCGGGGGCTTCGACGGCGCCCTGGAGCGCGCCGAGTCCGACGGCAAGGACTTCCGCTACCTGCGCCCCACCCACGAGGAGGTGGCCGCCTTCATGGCGACTGCCCACGCCAAGTTCACCGGGGAGGTCGGCGTCTGCGTCGCCACGTCCGGGCCGGGCGCGATCCACCTGCTCAACGGCCTGTACGACGCGAAGATGGACCACCAGCCGGTGGTCGCCGTCGTGGGCCAGCAGGGCCGCGTCGCGCTGGGCAGCGACGGGCAGCAGGTGCTGAACCTCGAGCGGGCGTTCGACGACGTCGCCGGGTACGTGCAGACCGTCAACACCCCCATGCAGGCGCAGCTCGTCGTGGACCGGGCCGTCCGGGTCGCGCACGCCGAGCGCTGCCCCGTCGCCGTGGTCCTGCCGGCCGACGTGCAGGACCTGGAGATGGAGGTGCCCGCCGTCGAGCACTGGGTGTCGCGCACCGGCGTCGGCCACTCCTCGACCGCGCTGACGCCCCCGGAGGACGAGCTCCGGCGGGCCGCCGAGGTGCTCAACGCCGGGTCGAAGGTCGCCATGCTCGTCGGCGAGGGCGCCCGCGGCGCCACCGACGAGGTGCTCGAGGTGGCGGACCGGCTCGGCGCCGGCATCACGACCGCGCTGCTCGGCAAGGACGTGGTGCCCGGGGACGTGCCGCACCATGTGCAGCAGCTCGGCCTGCTGGGCTCGAAGCCCGCCTACGACATGATGCAGGACTGCGACACCCTGCTCGTCGCCGGGAGCAACTACCCCTACTCGGAGTTCCTGCCCGCCACGGGGCAGGCCCGCGGCGTGCAGATCGACCTCGTCCCCCGCAACCTCAGCCTGCGGTACCCGATGGAGGTCAACCTCGCGGGCGACGCGCGCGCCACCCTCGCGGCACTGCTGCCGTACCTCGCGCACCACGACGACCGCACCTGGCAGGAGGGCGTCGTCGAGGGCATGCGCGTCTGGGACGACGTCATCGAGAAGCAGGCCCTGGCGGAGGCGGACCCGGTCAACCCGCGCCTGGTGTACCACCGCCTCAACGAGCGCCTGCCGCGGAACTGCATCGTCACGGCCGACGCCGGCTCGACGGCGGACTGGTACGGCCACCACCTCCGGCTCGGGCGCGACATGCGCGGGAACCTGTCCGGCATGCTCGCGTCGATGCTGGCCGCCATGCCGTACGCGCTGTCGGCCAAGTTCGCGTACTCCGACCGGCCGGTGGTGTGCACCATCGGGGACGGCGCGTTCCAGATGCTCGGCATGAACGAGCTGCTCACCGTGAAGCGGCACTGGCAGGAGTGGACCGACCCGCGGTTCGTCGTGCTGGTGCTGCACAACGACGACCTGACGCAGGTCTCCTGGGAGATGCGCGAGGCCGGCGACCCCCGGTACGACACCTCGCAGCTCCTGGAGGACATGGACTACGCGGGGTACGCCGAGCTGCTCGGTCTGCGCGGCATCCGCGTCGACCGTCCGGAGCAGGTGGGCGACGCCTGGGACCAGGCGTTCGCCGCCGACCGGCCCGTCGTGCTCGACGTGCACACCGACCCGAACGTGCCGCCGCTGCCGGCGCACGTGTCGCGGGAGGAGGCGACGGCGTTCCTCGAGACGCTCGCCAAGGGCGACCCGGCCCAGGGGTCGGTGATCCGGAACTCCGCGCGGGCGGTCGCGGCCCAGCTGTTCGCGCAGGCCAAGCACGCCCTCGGCCGTGGCGACTCCTGAGGTGGGCGGCCGGACGAGCGTGGCGCTCCCCGACCCGGTGCGCCGCACGGGGCCCGACCTGGCCGGGCTCGACCTGCGCGAGCTCGAGCGGGCGCTGACCGACGCGGTGGACGGCGAGGTGCGCTTCGACGCGGGCTCGCGCGGGACGTACGCGACCGACGCGTCGAACTACCGCCAGGTCCCGCTCGGGGTGGTGGTCCCGCGGACGGTCGACGACGGCGCGGCGGCGGTCGCGGTCTGCGCGGCCCGCGGCGTCCCCGTCGTCTCCCGGGGCGGCGGGACCAGCCTGGCCGGCCAGTCCTGCAACGTGGCCGTGGTCCTGGACTGGTCGAAGTACTGCCACCGGGTGACGTCCGTGGACCCCGGGGCGCGCACCGTCGTCGTCGAGCCGGGCGTGGTGCTCGACGACCTGAACGCCCGGCTGGCCGAGCACGGGCTGATGTACGGGCCGCGGCCGTCCACCCACAGCCGCTGCACGCTCGGGGGCATGCTGGGCAACAACTCGTGCGGTGCCACCGCGCAGGCGTTCGGCAAGACCGTCGACAACGTGGTCCGCCTGGAGGTGCTCACCTACGACGGCCTGCGGACCTGGGTGGGGCCGACGTCCGAGGACGAGCTGGCGGAGATCCTTGCCGCCGGGGGGCGGCGTGCGGAGATCTACGCCGGGCTGCGGGACCTCGTCGCCGAGTACGGGGACGACGTGCGCGCCCGTTTCCCGGACATCCCGCGCCGCGTCTCCGGCTACGACCTGGACTCGCTGCTGCCCGAGCACGGCTTCGACGTGGCCCGCGCCCTCGTCGGGTCGGAGGGCACCCTCGTGACGATCCTGCGGGCGGAGCTCTCGCTCGTGCCCGTCGTGCCGGAGCGGGCCTTCGTCGTGCTCGGCTACCCGACGATCGTCGACGCCGCCCGGGACGTGCCGCGCGTCGCGGCGCACGCCCCGGTGGTCCTGGAGGGCATGGACGAGCGCCTCGTGCACTTCGAGCGGGAGAAGGCGCTGAACGCGTCCGCGCTGCACCTGCTGCCGGAGGGCGAGGGCTGGCTGCTCGTCGAGTTCGGGGGCACGGACACCGACGAGGCCGACCGGCGCGCGAAGGCCCTGCTCGACGACGTGTGCGCCGACGGCCGCCAGGACGCCCCGACCGCCCGGGTGTTCGAGGACGAGGCGCACCAGGACGAGATCTGGCAGGTGCGCGAGTCGGGTCTGGGGGCCACCTCCCGCGTGCCCGACATGGACGACACGTGGCCGGGGTGGGAGGACTCGGCCGTGCCGCCGGAGCGCCTCGGCGACTACCTGGCCGACCTCGGTGAGCTCCTCGACGAGTACGGCTACGGCAAGGCCTCGCGCTACGGGCACTTCGGGGAGGGCTGCCTGCACCTGCGGGTGCCGTTCGACCTCGTCCGCGCCGAGGGGGTGGCCGACTTCCGCGAGTTCGTCGGCCGCGCCGCCCGCCTGGTGGCCGGCTACGGCGGGTCGCTGTCCGGCGAGCACGGCGACGGGCAGGCCCGGGGAGAGCTGCTGCCGGTGATGTTCGGCGACCGGGTCGTCGAGGCCTTCCGCACCCTCAAGCGGATCTTCGACCCCGACGCCCGGATGAACCCCGGGAAGGTCGTGGACCCGCACGGCGTCACGGAGGACCTGCGCCTGGGCGCCGACTTCGCGCCCACGCTCCCCGGGCGGCTCGGCTTCGCCTACCCGGACGACGGTGGCGGGTTCGACCGGGCCGTGCTGCGCTGCGTCGGCGTGGGCTCCTGCCGCAGCCACGAGGGCGGTGTGATGTGCCCGTCGTACCGGGCCACGGGCGAGGAGGAGCACTCCACCCGGGGTCGCTCCCGCCTGCTGTTCGAGATGATGACCAACCACCCCGACAGCCCGGTCCAGGACGGCTGGCGCTCCACCGAGGTGCGCGACGCGCTCGACCTGTGCCTGGCGTGCAAGGGCTGCAAGAGCGACTGCCCGGTCGACGTCGACATGGCCACCTACAAGGCGGAGTTCCTGCACCAGCACTACCGGGGGCGGCTCCGTCCTCCGGCCCACTACGCGATGGGCTGGCTCCCCGTGTGGGCGCGCCTGGCCGCCGTCGCCCCGCGGGCGGTCAACGCGGCGGCCCACGCCGGGCCGCTGACCCGCCTGGGCCAACGGCTGGCCGGCGTTGAGCCCGACCGTCCCGTGCCCTACTTCGCCGGCGAGCGCTTCAGCGACGCCTTCGCCCGCGCCCCGCGCCGCGCCGATGCTCCGGGCCCGCCGGGCCGGCACGGCGACGTGGTGCTGTTCCCCGACACGTTCACCAACTCGCTGCACCCGCACGTCGCCGAGGCGGCGGTCGAGGTGCTCGAGGACGCGGGGTACCGCGTGCGCGTGCCGCCGCGGACCGTGTGCTGCGGGCTGACGTGGATCTCCACGGGCCAGCTCGGCGTCGCGAAGCGCGCGCTGCGGCGCGCCGCCGCCCACCTCGCCCCGGCCGTCCGCGCCGGCGTCCCCGTGGTGGGGCTGGAGCCGAGCTGCACGGCCGTGCTGCGCTCGGACGCTCCGGAGCTGCTCCCCCACGACCACGACGTGGCGCGCCTGCGCGACGCGACGCGCACGCTCGCCGAGCTGCTCGAGGACACCCCGGGGTGGGAGCCGCCGGACGTGGGCCGCCAGGCCGTGCGCCAGCCGCACTGCCACCAGCACGCGGTCCTCGGCTCCGGCGCCGACGACGCGCTCCTGGAGCGCGCCGGGGTGGAGACGTCGACCGTCGAGGGCTGCTGCGGCCTCGCCGGGAACTTCGGTTTCGAGCGCGGCCACCTCGACGTGTCGCTCGCCTGCGCGGAGCACGACCTGCTGCCCGCCGTGCGCGACGCGGACGATCGGACCGTGGTGCTCGCCGACGGCTTCAGCTGCCGCACCCAGCTCGAGCAGTCCGACGTCGGGCGCGAGGGCGTGCACCTGGCCGAGCTGCTGGCGGCGGGCCTGCGCGGGGAGGCCCTGGGAGCACGGCCGGAGCGGCAGGTCGCCCGCCGCCCCGGCCGCCCGCAGGCGGTGCGTCACCTGGACCGGCACGCCGCACCGCCCCGGCGGGAGCCGTCGACGGCGGGGTGGCCGGCATGACGCGGCCGGAGGCCCGGCTGGACGGCCTCGACGTCGTCGTCTGCCGGGTGCCCACCGAGGCGCCCGAGGCGGACGGCACCCTCTCCTGGGACGCGACGACGGTGGTGCTGGTGCAGGCCCGCAGCGGGTCGACGACCGGGCTGGGCTGGACGTACGCGGACGCCTCCGCCGCCGGCGTCGTCACCGGGACGCTCGCGGACGAGGTCGTGGGCCGCGACGCCCTCGACGTGCCCGGCGCGCACGAGGCGATGAGCCGGGCGGTGCGCAACGCCGGGCGCCCGGGCGTGTGCGCGTGCGCGATCTCCGCCGTGGACGTCGCGCTGTGGGACCTCAAGGCGCGGCTGCTCGACGTCTCTCTCGCAGGCCTGCTGGGGCGTGTCCGCGAGTCCGTCCCCGTCTACGGCAGCGGCGGGTTCACCACCCAGGACGAGGCCACGACCCGGCGTCAGGTCGAGGCGTGGCTGGGCGAGGACGGCGTCGGGGCGGTGAAGCTGAAGATCGGCGAGTCGTGGGGCACGCGGGTGGCGCGCGACCTGGAGCGCGTCGCCCTGGTGCGCGACGTCGTCGGCGCCGACGTCGACGTGTTCGTCGACGCCAACGGGGCCTACGGCGTCGGGCAGGCGCGGCGGGTCACGCGGGCGCTGGACGAGCACGCGGTGACGTGGTTCGAGGAGCCCGTCACCTCCGACGACCTGCCGGGCCTGGCCCGCGTGCGGGACGCGTCGCGGGCCGACGTGACGGCGGGCGAGTACGGCTGGACCCTCGGCTACTTCGAGCGCATGCTCGCGGCGGGGGCCGTCGACTGCCTGCAGGCGGACGTCACGCGGTGCGGCGGCTACACCACCTGGCTGGGTGTCGCGTCGCTCGCCCGCGCGCACCACACCGACGTGTCGGCGCACTGCGCGCCGCAGCTCTCCGCGCACGTGGCGTGCGCCGTGCCGAACGCCCGCCACCTGGAGTGGTTCGCCGACCACGTGCGCGTGGACGCGCTGCTCCTGGACGGCACGCTGCGGCCCACCGGGGGACGCGTCCGCCCGGACCCGGACCGGGCCGGGCACGGACTCTCGCTCGACCCGGCGGGCGTGGCGCGGTACCGCGTCGCGTGACCGGCGATCGCGCCGCCCCCGGCGGTTCTGCCCACGGAATCCGGCCGTCCCCGCTTGAATGGCCAGGGACGACACGGCCGTGGTGCCGCCCCGGCCGTCAGCGTGGACGACACCGGAGGTGCGCATGAACAAGGCAGAGCTCGTGCAGGCCGTGGCCGACCGGACGGGCACCAGCCCGGCGGAGGCGCGCAGGCACGTGGACGCGGTGCTCGAGGAGATCGTGACCGGGGTCGCCGACGGCGAACGGGTCTCCCTGATCGGCTTCGGCACCTTCGACAGCGCTGCCCGGGCAGCCCGCACGGCACGGAACCCGCGCACGGGCGCGGTGGTGGACGTCCCCGCCGCCACGGTTCCCCGGTTCCGCGTCGGCGCGTCGTTCAAGGCCCGGGTGGCGGGCGGTGACGGCGTCGCACGCGCGGCCGCGGTGGGCGCGTCGGAGGCCGCCGTGCCGGCGCCCGCGAAGGGCGGCAAGGACGACGCCAAGAAGTCCGGGAAGAAGAGCGAGAAGAAGAGCGGGAAGAAGGACGGCAAGAAGGGTGGCAAGGGGAAGAAGGGCGGCAAGAAGAAGTAGCCCGCCCGCACCGCGCCCTGTCAGCGCCGCCAGAACAGGTGGTGCGTCACCCCGCTCGGGCTGGGGACGACGTCGTGGTGGAACCGCTCGTCCAGCTCGTCGGGCGACTCCCACAGCCGCGATCCGCCCCCGATCTCCAGGGGCACGACGGCGACGTGCAGCGTGTCGACGAGATCGGCGTCGAGGAACTCCCCGACGACGGTCGCCCCGCCCCCGAGGCGGACGTCCTTCCCTCCGGCGGCATCGCGTGCCTGCTCCAGGACGGTGGCCGGGTCGGCGTCGACGAAGTGGAACGTGGTGTCCGA
>NZ_SIRP01000010.1 GCF_011634835.1 Isoptericola sp. BMS4
GCGAGCGCACCAAGGTCTTCCGCGTCACGACCGTGGACGGCGAGGTCGTGAAGAAGAAGAAGGTCTCCGACAAGGTGACCGCCAAGCCGGTCACCGAGGTCGTGGTCGAGGGCACCAAGGAGCGCCCGGAGCCGGAGCCGGAGCCCGAGCCCGAGCCGGAGCCGGAGCCCGCGCCTGCCGAGGACACGTCCTCGGACGAGTCGTCCGGCTCGGCGGACCTCGGTTCCGCGCCGGCGGGCGTGTGGTCCCAGCTCGCGCAGTGCGAGTCCGGCGGCGACCCGTCCACCAACACCGGCAACGGCTACTACGGCCTGTACCAGTTCTCGCTGCAGACCTGGCAGGCGATGGGCGGCACCGGCCTGCCCTCGGAGAACTCGGCCGCCGAGCAGACGCGCATCGCGCAGAAGCTCCAGGCCCAGTCCGGCTGGGGCCAGTGGCCCGCCTGCGCGGCGAAGCTCGGCCTGCTCTGACCCGCTCGTCCTGAGCCGCACCGCGCACGAGCCCGGTACGGCAGCGCCCCCGTCGGGTGCCGTCGTGCCGGGCTCGCTCGCGCTCGCGCCGCGCACGTCGCTGCCGCGGCACCGCCCAGAACCACCGTCCGCTCCGTCGTGTGCTTGGTCACGTCGGGGCTCTCAGGCTCGATCTACGATAACGAATCAGTTACGGTCGAGTGTCCCGCGTGCGAGTCATGCCTTCGTGGTGTATGGGCTCCGCCGGGTGAACCGCCGGATCGGCGGATCGAGACCGTGTCGGCACCACGCGCCGACGACCCCTCGGGGTCCCCGCCCACGCGCGGGATCGGAGGGCATCACGTCGCCCGTCTCGACCGTCGTGCCCGGGTAGCACGAGGACTGGAATCCCCGTTGACCAACCCCTCCGACGCCACCCCGGCGTCCTTCGAGCCCACCGCGCCCGAGCCCACGACCGACGGCTCGGCCCGTTCCCACCGTCGTCGCTGGCCGCTCGTGGCCGGTGCGGCCGCCGCGGCGCTCGCCGTGACGGGCGCCGGCATGGCCTACGGCGAGGTGCACAAGACCGTCACGCTCGACGTCGACGGCAACGTGCAGACCGTGAGCACCACGGCGTCGTCCGTCGACGACCTCCTGGAGGCCCAGGGCGTCGTCCTCGACGACCGTGACCTCGTCGCCCCCGGCGGCGACGCCGCCCTCACCGAGGGCTCCGACGTCGTCGTGCGCACCGGCAAGGAGATCACCGTCGCGGTGGACGGCGAGCAGAGCGACACGTGGGTCACCGCCCTCGACACCGACGAGGCCCTCGACGGTCTCGCGGCGCGTGGTGACGACGTCGCCATCGTCGCGTCCCGCTCGGGCGACCGCGCGACCCTCCCGCTCGGTGTCGACACCGACGGGCCCGTCGCCGTGGTGCACGACGGCACGACCGACATCGTGCAGGGCGGCGACGACGTCCAGGGCGTGCTCGCGGACGCCGACGTCACGCTCGACGAGGACGACCGCGTGCACGTGACCGACGCCAAGGCGAAGGACGTCGCCAAGGGCGTCACCCAGGCCGCGAAGAAGGCCGCGAAGCGGTCGCAGGACGGCACGACCGTCGAGAACGTCACGGCCGGATCGCAGGACGCCGAGGACTCCGACGGCGCGAAGGCCGCCGTGGAGGCCCCGCAGGTCGCGGTCGTCGTCGAGCGCGTCGAGACGAAGAAGGTCACCAAGACCTCCGTCGTCGAGCACAAGACGCGGACGAGGACCGACGACGACCGGTACGCCGACCTCGACACCAAGGTCGCCCGTGAGGGCAAGGACGGCGAGCGCACCAAGGTCTTCCGCGTCACGACCGTGGACGGCGAGGTCGT
>NZ_SIRP01000011.1 GCF_011634835.1 Isoptericola sp. BMS4
CCACGTTGCCCAACCACGCGAACGACTCGAACCGATCCAGCCCCAACCCCGTCAACAACCCGTTGACCAGACCGTTGGACGGATCCAGGATCAACCGCCACATGATCCCGATCGCGATCCCCGGGATCACGTACGGAAACAGCGACACCACCCGGTAGAACCCCGAGCCACGCACACCACGCACCTGACCCTTGCCCGCACCCCCGACCGTGATCAGGATCGCGAACGCCAACGCGATCGTCAGCGTGATCAACGGGATGAAGATCGCGAACACCACACTGTTGCCCACCGCATTGATGAACCGCGGGTCACCCGCCAGCGCGACGAAGTTGTCCACCCCGATCACGTTGAACTCCGCCGAGAACCCCGACCAGTCCGTCAACGCATAGAACGCCGCCTGCACGAACGGCCAGATCACGAACCCCAGGAACAACGCGACCGGGATCCACAGGAACACCACGAAGAAGCTCAGCCTGTCGA
>NZ_SIRP01000012.1 GCF_011634835.1 Isoptericola sp. BMS4
TGAGCGACTACTACGTGGCCAACCGGTCCAACACGACCTGGAGCAAGCCGGTCCCCCGCTGCTTCTGAGGCGTCGTCCACCGCCGTTGCCATGGTCGGCGGGGTGCACCCGGCGCACCGTCGACGCCTCGGGCCGGCGCGCGGCCTGTCCGGCACGTCGAGGGCCGCCCGGCCGGTCAGGTCGAGACCGGGTCGGGCCACCCAGCGAGCCGGCCGAGCCACGCGAGAGCGATCCACGGTCCGCAGACCTCCAGCTCGATCCCCCGCCCCGCGACGGTCGCCGTGCACTCGTCCGCGAGGTCGGTCGGCTCATGGCCTACGGTCAGGCTCACGAGCCGGAGGCCGGGCGGGTCGAGGTCGACGCGACGGGGCACGCCGGGCGGCACGACCCAGGCCTTCGTGGCGCTCAGGTGCAGGACCGGGCGGTCCGCATGCTCCCCCGGCATCCACGGCGCCGTGCCCGACCGGACCGTGCATGTGAAGCCCCGGATGCTCCTCTCCGGGTCGCGCGGGAGACGACGTCGGCCGATCCCGTCCGCCGGGCCGGGCGCACCGAGCGCCAGCAGGAACGACTCCACCAGCACGACCACCGCGCCTGCCGCGATCCTGCCGGTGCGTGTCCCTGGCCGCGGGAGGCGCCAGGCGATGATGTCGCGAATCTGCGGCCGCCGCGTCAACGGATCGTCCCCCTGCCTGTCGTGGTGCCCCGTGCCGCGGGTTCACGCACCGTACGCCGCCGCGGCCGACCACCGCACCCGAGGCTTCCACGGCATCTCGAGCAGCGTGCCGAGGAGTCCCACCCGGCCGTCCTCCATGACCGTCCCGTCGGGCAACGGGACCCGGTAGGAGCGCCTGCCACGAGCAGCACCTACCTCGATCCGTCCGGCAGCCCCAGCGTCGACGACCGCACGCAGCACGGCGACGCTCTCCGGGGTCCGAGGCAGATCCCACCCCGGACAGTCGTCGACCCCGACGACGAGTCGGCCCGCGTCATGCATCATCCAGACCTCCACGGAACCGGCCGTCTCCGAACGCACGCTGAAGCCTTCGACGCGGCCGTCGCCGCTCACTGCCGACACCTGAGCCGCCGCACCGAGCTCGACGGGCAGCGTGCGCGCCAGACGGCGGACCTCCCTCGTCACCTCGTCAAGCGGCAGCCGGTCGTCGTCGGTCGTCATGGGACACATGGTGCCGCAGGCCCGCGCGAAGCCACCGACTCGTCGTCCGGGCGCGGCGATGTCGGGACCTTCGGCCCTGCCGGGCCGAGCCCGGCGGGTGGAGACTTCCTGCCAGGGACCGGATCCTTCTCCCGGAGGTACGCCATGGCCGTCAGGCGTCGGCTCGTCCAGGCCGTGGCCTCGTTCGCGGGCGCGACGGCGCTGCTGCTCGGCGGGCTGGCCCTGCCGGCCGCCGCGGAGCCCGAGACCCCCGTGGTGTACCCGTCGGGCTCGTCCGGGACGCGCGCCTCCCGCCTCGCCTTCGACACCTGCACGGCGCCGTCGCTCTCGGCGCTGGCGGCGTGGAAGGGCACGTCGCCGTACTCGGCCATGAACATCTACTTCGGCGGCAACAACCGCGGGTGCGCCCAGCCGAACCTCACCAAGGCGTGGGTCAGCAGCGCCACGGCGGCCGGGTGGCGGCTGCTGCCCACGTACTTCGGGTACCAGCCGTCGTGCATGCTCGGCAGCAAACCGAACCGCTACACGGCGTCCAGCGCCACGACTCGGGGCACCTCCGACGCCACCGACGCGGTCACACGGGCCAAGGCCCTGGGCCTGCTGCCGGGGAGCGCCCTGTACGCGGACGTCGAGCACTACGACCGGACCGACACCTCCTGCCGCACCGGGGTGCGGCGGTACGTGTCCGCCTGGACCAAGACCCTGCACGCCAAGGGCTACCTGGCCGGCGTCTACGTGCACCAGGACTCGGGGCTGCGCGACCTGTCGGACTCCTACGGCTCGACCACGTACGCCCGCCCGGACGCCGTCTGGATGGCACGCTGGGACGGCTCGAAGGCGCTCACCGGCTGGCCCACCGCCCCCGACTCCCACTGGGCCGTGTGGCAGCGCGCCAAGCAGTACCGGGGCGACCACGACGAGACCTGGGGCGGCGTGACGATCAACATCGACTCCGACGTCCTGCGGGCCCCCGTCGCCACGGTCGCCCGCACCTACCGGGTCACCAGCTCCACCGCGCTCAACGCCCGCACCGGCCCCTCCACCTCCTACGCCGTCGCCCGCACCTACGCGCCGGGCGCGTCGCTGGCCGTGGTGTGTCAGGCCACGGGGCAGAAGGTCGGCACCACCCGGGTGTGGGACCGACTCGCCGACGGCAGCTGGGTGAGCGACTACTACGTCTCGACGCCGTCGCGCACCGGGTTCAGCGGAGCGCTGCCGCGATGTCACTACCCCGGGCAGGTGACGGCGAGCTCGCTCAACGCCCGCACCGGCCCCGGCACGTCGTACCCGACGACGGGCAAGCCGCTGCCCCGCGGCGCCCTCGCCGCCGTCGAGTGCCAGAAGACCGGCAGCAAGGTCGGCACCACCAGCGTGTGGAACCGGCTCCGCGACGGGCGATGGGTGAGCGACTACTACGTGGCCAACCGGTCCAACACGACCTGG
>NZ_SIRP01000013.1 GCF_011634835.1 Isoptericola sp. BMS4
GCCGTTCGGCTCGGCGGTGGAGCCGGCGTCGTAGCGCACGAGCCGGGCGGCGCCGTCGCCCGCCTCGGCGTGCCCGAGCAGCTGGGCCAGGGCGCCGTCGGCGAGCTTCTTCGCCTTCCGGGCGACGAGCTCGGCGACGGTCGCGGCGACGTCGACGCTCGACGACGCCGCGCCCCTCGCGGCCGGGAGCGGCGCGGCGACGGCGCCCGGCCCGCCGACGGCGCCGCTGACGGCGGCCCCGGCGGTGACGAGCCCGGTGAGGCCCGCCACGCGCAGCAGGGACCGGCGGGAGGTGGTGTCACCGGTGGTGGTGGGGAGGGTGGTCATGGTCCGTCCTTCCTGGGGTGGTGCACGGTCAGGGGTGGGAACGTGGGGCGGCTCAGCCGAGCGTGGCGTGCCGCACGGTCGTCGGGCCGGGCTCGGGGACGCCGTCGACCCCGTCGAGGGTGCAGCCGGCGTGCACGACGGGGGAGGCGGCGGCGACGTCGAGGCGCCCGCCGGCGAACCGGCTGCCCGTCGCCCGGTACGACGACGGCCCACCGGCGAGCGCGACGTGCGTGGCGCCGTCGGGCACGGTGAGGTCCGCCCCGCGCAGGTGGACGTCGACGACGCCCTCCCCGGCGCGGGAGACGAGCGCGCCCGCCGTCGTGGTGCCGGTCATCGTCGTTCCGGCGACGGAGAGGCGCTGGTCACGCACGCCGCTGAGGGCGAGCCCGGCGCCGGTCCACCGGCCGCCGCGCACCGTGACGTCCGCCGAGCCCACGCTCGCGGGGGCGGCGACGGCGTCGCCCGCGGCCCCGGTGACCTCGCAGTCGGTGAACGTCACCGGCCCGGCGCCGCGCAGGATCGTCCCGTCGAAGCCGGTGAACCGGGTGCGCACGAAGTGCACCGGGTTCGTCACGGGCGTCTGGTGCAGCACCGACCCGGCGGGCAGGTCGAAGGCGCAGTCCTCGACGACGGTGGGGCGCGACGACAGCGACGAGCGCTGGCCCACGGCGAAGAAGCCCGCCGAGCAGCCGCGCAGGTGCGCGCCGTCCGCGTTGATCGTCATGGTGGCCCGCGGGTCGAACGTGGCGCGCGGCACCACGTGGACGTCCTCCAGCGTGAGGTCGGTGATCTTGGTGCCGACGACGAACCAGGAGGCGACGTGCCGCCGGATCGTGATGCGCTTGGCCGCCGTGCCCCACTGGGCGCCCGAGTTGGCGATGTCCATGAGGCCGCTGCACCCGGAGAACACCAGGTCGTGCTCGTACTGGCCGTGGGTCGTGAACGGGTTGCCGCCCGCGTCGTCGCCGTCGCCGTGGCAGTTCTCCACCAGGCAGTAGGCCGACGCGGTGAGGTCGTTGAGGTGCCGGGCGTTGTGGCTGCGGCAGTCCACGACGTGCCCGTACAGGGAGTAGATCTGCTGGGTGAGGTAGCCGGCGCCGCCGTAGAAGACGGTGGGCGGGTTGGTCACCGAGCAGCGCCGGGTCACGAAGTGCGTGTTCCAGCGCCGCATGATCACCGGCCACCAGGTGCGTTCGCCGTGGATCTCCTCGACGTCGCAGCGCACGGCGTACTCGAACGCCACCGGGTGCGACCCCGTCATCTCGCGGTCGTCGGGCAGCTCGCCGTTCGTGGGGCCGTCGAACGGCCCGGCCCCGAGGAAGCGCATGTTCCGCACGTGCACCTGCTCGACGGGCTCGACCCGGGTCCACGTCAGGGTGCGGCCCGCGGGCAGCTCCCAGCCGGCCTTGTAGTCGACGCGCACGTGCGTGCCGTCCACCACCTGCGTCACCTCGACCAGGCGCTGGAGCTCGCGCTCGTCGGCGCCGCCGCCGGGCCGCGCGTCGGAGGTCAGGGTCCACCACTGCCCGACGGCGAACGCGGCGGCGTCGGCCACCTCGAACACGTCCCGCAGGTCGGGGTGCGTCTCGGCGAGGGTCCGGGTCTGGGTGGTGTCGGTGACGTGCCCGCGGAAGTACAGCACCGCGCCGAACGGGTTGTCGTGCGTGTTCCGCTCGATCCCGTCGGTGTCGACCGTGTGCCCGCCGAAGTCGAGCACCAGGTGGGAACGCGTGAACGTGTGCCGGCGGTGGAACAGCAGATCGGAGTGCGCCTCGATGCGGCTGACGGACGGGTCGCGCACGAGGGCGTCGAGGGCGTCGTCGGCGG
>NZ_SIRP01000014.1 GCF_011634835.1 Isoptericola sp. BMS4
GGGATGGCGTCGTTCCTGGAGCAGGCGGCGCAGACGCTGTCGGACGCGGACGCGCAGCTGGCGCAGGGTATCCGCGGCTGACGTCGTCCAGTTCGTCCGGCCCTGTTGTGGGCTGGTGTGGAGGGGTGGTCCGGTCACCGGGCCACCCCTCCACGTCTGTCCAGGCCCTGTGGACGACCGTCGGCCCGGCGGGCCCTGTCCCGGTAGGGTCCCGACGACGTCCGGGAACTCGAGAGGAATCATCGCGTGAACACCAAGAACAAGCGCATCGCCTACACCGTGGCCCTGGTGGTGCTCTTCGTCGTGTCCGTGCTGCGGCTGGTGCGCACCATCCAGGACGGCGACTCCGACGCCGCGGTGATCTGGATCGCGCTCCTGATCGTGCTGGCGATCGTCGTGATCGTCCTCGCCGTCGTCTCGCGGCGTGCGCGGTCCTGTGCCCAGAACGCCGCGTCCCACCGGCCCGGTGCCGTCGTCGTCCCGGGCTTCACGACGGCGGAGATGACGGAGATCGCCGCGGAGCTCGGGGCGTCGCGCAAGGGATGGCTCCCGATGGGCGGCAACCCCGTCGCGGTCGTCGCGGTCCCTGCTGCCTTCGAGATCTGGGGGCGCAAGGACGCCGAGCCGCGGTGGGCGGTGCAGCGCGGGCCCGAGACCGTCACCGCGGGCCGGGCCGTGTACGGCAACCGGGAGACCGCCGCCGTGTGGCTGCGCGACGGTGTCGCGGCGGCCGCGTTCGTCCCCGCCTACCGCCCGCTGCGGGCGACGGGCGGCATGGTGGGCGCGGACGTGGACCGTGCGGTCGCCGAGCTCACCGGCGTGGCGGGGCCCACCGTGGCGCCCTGACGGAGCGCCGCCCATGGGGAGCAGTCCCCATCGACGGTGGTGGTGACGGCGGTTAAGGTCGTCACCGACGGACGGATCGGCCAGCGCGAGGGGGCCGGCCGAAGCGACGATCGAGGAGTTTTGTCATGGCGAACATGAACGTGACTTACGACGAGCTGCGGTCCCAGGCGGGTCAGCTGCGCAAC
>NZ_SIRP01000015.1 GCF_011634835.1 Isoptericola sp. BMS4
GGCGGGTTCAAGCGGTCGTCGCAACACCTGATCTAGCGAGGGGTGTTGCGATGGGTGACGGGACAAAGGTCGTGCGAAGTGTCGAGCACGCGTTCTGGCGGGGTGTGCGTGACGGGTTGAGCGTGTTCGATGCCGCGCAGGTTGCCGGGATCTCGTTCGCGACGGGCTACCGCAAGATCCGGCAGGCTGGCGGCGTGCTGCCTGCAGATCTGGGCGAGCCCTCGGGCCGCTACCTGTCCTTGACGGAGCGCGAGGAACTGGCTGTGCTGCGCGCTGAGGGGCGCGGGGTCCGTGAGATCGCGCGGCTGTTGGGACGTTCCGCCTCGACGATCTCCCGGGAGCTGGCACGGGGCACGACGGCGGGCCGCTACCGGGCGATCGCGGCCCAGGTGCGGGCCGATGAACGCGCCACTCGCCCCAAGACGCGCAAACTGG
>NZ_SIRP01000016.1 GCF_011634835.1 Isoptericola sp. BMS4
AAGCGTTCGACCTTGCCCTGGGTCGTGGGGTGGTTGGGGCGGCCGTTCTTCTGCACGATGCCCAGGCGGTGCAGCTCGTGCTCGAGGTGGTTGCGCCCGCCGCGTCGGCCGGCGAACCGGACGGTGTAGACCATGCCGTTGTCGGTCAGGACCGAGGCGGGGTGTTCGTGCTGTTCACAGGTTCGGCGGAAGGTGTCGAGCACGATCTGTGCGGTGATGCGTCGGTGGGTGCTGGCGTGTAGGACGGTGCGGGAGTGGTCGTCGAGCCAGGTGATGATCTCGGCCTCGGTGCCGGGCCGTCCGTCGGGTCGGGTGAGGCGGTAGTGGGTGAAGTCGGACTGCCAGGTCTCGTTGGGTTGCGCGGCGGCGAAGCGGATGTAGGACGTCTTCGGGCGTTTCTTCGGTTCGGGGGTCACGGCGCCCTCGCGGGCGAGGACCCGGTGGATCGTGGCCCGCGAGAGGGTGGTGTCGTGGTGGTGGACCAGGTGCCAGGCGATGGTGTCCGCGCCGGCGTCCAGGCCTTGCTCGGTCAGCTGTTTGCGCAGTGTCAGGACCTGTTGCACCACGGCCGGTGGGGTCGCGTTCGGGGTGGTGTGCGGGCGGCGGGACCGGGCCTCGAACGCGGCCTCGCCCTCGGCTCGGTAGCGGGCCATCAGGCGTGAGACCCATCCCTGTGAGACGTCGTAGCGCCGAGCGGTCTCGCTCTGGGAGGCGCCTGCCAGGACCGCGGTGATGACCAGTCTGCGTTTCGACACTCCCGAGCATCGACGCGGCAGGCCATGCCGATGACTCGAGACACGCTATGCCGATGTCTTGAGACACCCCATTCCGATGTCCTGAGACTGGACAC
>NZ_SIRP01000017.1 GCF_011634835.1 Isoptericola sp. BMS4
AACTGAGCGCCTGACCTCACCAGGATCACCGAGCGCTACACCACTACCGGGGACTTGACCCAGAACGGCGCCGACGGCTCATCCCCGCTCGCGCGGGGAGCACGCTTGCTGTCGGGGTTCCGTTCGCGCCATCCGCGGGCTCATCCCCGCTCGCGCGGGGAGCACGCGGACCAGGACGGTACCGGCTCGCCGCGGCTGGGCTCATCCCCGCTCGCGCGGGGAGCACAGTGCTCAACGACTACGCCACTGTGGTTGGAGAGGCTCATCCCCGCTCGCGCGGGGAGCACTCAAACCGTCCGGGCACTCTGGGACCCCCAGCCGGCTCATCCCCGCTCGCGCGGGGAGCACGAGGCGATCACGACTAACGTGGCGACCTCCACGGGCTCATCCCCGCTCGCGCGGGGAGCACCGGATCGCCGAGTTGCAGAAGATCGCGGCCGAGGGCTCATCCCCGCTCGCGCGGGGAGCACACGGTGCTGATCGTGATGACCACGCCGCAGTACGGCTCATCCCCGCTCGCGCGGGGAGCACCTCACCGCCACACGTGGCGACACGGACCCGGCGGGCTCATCCCCGCTCGCGCGGGGAGCACGCGAACCGGTCGCGGACTGACGAGATGCCGTCCGGCTCATCCCCGCTCGCGCGGGGAGCACACCGAGCTGACGATCGAGCCGCAGCAGAGCGGCGGCTCATCCCCGCTCGCGCGGGGAGCACCGACCACCTCGAGCGGGCTCATCGGTCCGCTGCGGCTCATCCCCGCTCGCGCGGGGAGCACTCTCTGCCCAGCAGGAGGCGGCGGGCATTGCGCGGCTCATCCCCGCTCGCGCGGGGAGCACGTCATACCCGGCGATGACAGCCGCGACGGGGTAGGGCTCATCCCCGCTCCCGCGGGGAGCACTGCGACCTGCCCCGGGCGGGGCACTTCGTTCAGGGCTCATCCCCGCTCGCGCGGGGAGCACCACGCACCACCCAGGCCCCGCGTCGTCGGGGCCGGCTCATCCCCGCTCGCGCGGGGAGCACGAGCCCCCGGCGGGCACGCGGATCGCTCTCGGCGGCTCATCCCCGCTCGCGCGGGGAGCACGCGAGCGTCATCGTCGAGCAGACCGAGGGCCCGGGCTCATCCCCGCTCGCGCGGGGAGCACGTCGACAGGCCGGACGACGACGTACTCGCCGACGGGCTCATCCCCGCTCGCGCGGGGAGCACCGCCCACTGCTCGGGGTTGAGCACCGGCTCCGGCGGCTCATCCCCGCTCGCGCGGGGAGCACGGTGCCGAGGACGATGCCGGCACCGACGAAGGGGGCTCATCCCCGCTCGCGCGGGGAGCACATACCGCCGTCGGCGGTTGCGTTCCACCGCTGCGGCTCATCCCCGCTCGCGCGGGGAGCACGCCTGGGTGCCGAACAGCTTGACGGCGGTCGCGGGCTCATCCCCGCTCGCGCGGGGAGCACGGCGGCAGCGACTCGGAGCCGGGGCTGCTGACGGGCTCATCCCCGCTCGCGCGGGGAGCACGGGGCCTCCGCGTCCTCCGCAGCGTCCTCGTCGGGCTCATCCCCGCTCGCGCGGGGAGCACCCGTCCGGCGTCGAGCCGACGACCGCGACACGGGGCTCATCCCCGCTCGCGCGGGGAGCACCTCTCCGGGGCGTACGGCGTCGTCGATGAAATGGGCTCATCCCCGCTCGCGCGGGGAGCACCCGCTGGCAACGGAAGCGCGCGGTGCCGTGCGGGGCTCATCCCCGCTCGCGCGGGGAGCACCCTGATGGGCGCGCTGCCGCGGCGGGTCCCGCGGGGCTCATCCCCGCTCGCGCGGGGAGCACGTAGCCGGCTGTCCGGAGCACGGCCGTCTCTGCGGCTCATCCCCGCTCGCGCGGGGAGCACGGTCGCTCTTGCGGGGAGGCCCGGACTCGCTGGGGCTCATCCCCGCTCGCGCGGGGAGCACGCGTCGATGATGCGCCACAGGGGCGCGTGGGCGGGCTCATCCCCGCTCGCGCGGGGAGCACGCCCCGACGGGCCTGGTAGTGGACTCCGACGCGGGCTCATCCCCGCTCGCGCGGGGAGCACACGACCCGCCGCAATAGCGGCCAGCGCCGTCTCCGGCTCATCCCCGCTCGCGCGGGGAGCACCAGGTCCATCGCGTACAGCGCCGCGCCGAGGTCGGCTCATCCCCGCTCGCGCGGGGAGCACGCGCCCCTGGAGCTTGAGGTCTACAACAAGGACGGCTCATCCCCGCTCGCGCGGGGAGCACGCCCCGCCGTTCCACATCTCGCGCTACTCGACGGGCTCATCCCCGCTCGCGCGGGGAGCACGTGTCGGACGGCGCCTTGATCACGCCGTCCGTGGGCTCATCCCCGCTCGCGCGGGGAGCACGCGACGAGCCCTGACGGGGTCCTGACGGCCACGGGCTCATCCCCGCTCGCGCGGGGAGCACACTTGCTGACCTCTGACGATACCCACAACCGGAACGCCATTCATTCACTCGTCGCCGACGTTCGGAGGTCAAGTCCCCGGTAGTGGTGTAGCGCTCGGTGATCCTGGTGAGGTCAGGCGCTCAGTTCG
>NZ_SIRP01000018.1 GCF_011634835.1 Isoptericola sp. BMS4
GACGGGTTCAGCGCCTGCACGTACACGAACAGGTCCAACGCCATGATCCCGATATAGATGTACGCCGTCTGCACGTTGTCCCGGATCAACGGCAACGTGATCGACCACGACATCCGCACCCGACCCGCACCATCGATCCGCGCCGCCTCGTACGTCTCCGACGGCACCGACTTGATCGCCGCGATGAACAACAACATGTAGAACCCGACGAA
>NZ_SIRP01000019.1 GCF_011634835.1 Isoptericola sp. BMS4
GTGCTGTTCAAGTTCGCGTGGACGTTCGTGCTGCCGTACCTGCTGTCGAGCGTCTCGAAGCTCGGTGGCCCGCAGGCGATGAACACGACGAACCTCATGATCGGCGGCGGGTTCGCCCTGGGGCCGGTGCTCGCGGGCTGGATGACACAGGCGACGGGCAGCTTCGCCCTGATGCTCGTCGTGTCCGCCGCCTGCCTCGTGGCGGCGCTCGGCTGCTCCGTCG
>NZ_SIRP01000002.1 GCF_011634835.1 Isoptericola sp. BMS4
CTTCGCCCTGATGCTCGTCGTGTCCGCCGCCTGCCTCGTGGCGGCGCTCGGCTGCTCCGTCGCGCTCAACGGCGGACGGCTCGTCGAGGCCCGCCAGGCTGGGTGACCACCACAACCTGGGGGTCGCGATCACCGATGGTGGCGACCCTCAGGTCGTTGTCGGGCGGGGGCGGCCTCGGCCGGTAGGTTGGCCGCGTGCACAGTCCTCTGGGAACCGGCCGCCCCGTCCTCGTGTTCGACGTCCTCGGCACGCTCGTCGACCAGGCGGGCAGCCTGGCGGTCCAGGTCCGGGAGGCGGCGGGTCTCGACGACGCCGCCGCCCGGCGCGTGGTCGCGCGGTGGCTGGCGGACGTCGCGGAGCAGGAGCGCGCCGTCGTCGACGGACGCCGGCCGTTCGCGCCGAGCCACGAGCTGGACCGCGAGGCCCTCGACCGCCTGGCGGCCGACGGGTCGGTCCCGGCGTCCGCGGCGGAACGGCTCGCGACGTCCGCGGAGCGGCTGCGCCCCTGGCCGGACACCGTCGCCGGCCTCGAGCGGCTCGCCCGCGACGCCACCCTGGTCGGCCTGTCCAACGCGAGCCGGCGCGCCCTCGCGGGGCTCAGCACCGGCGCGGGCCTGCGCTGGCACCAGCTGCTCTCCGCGCAGGACGTCGGGTCGTACAAGCCGGACCCCGCCCTCTACGCCGCCGCCCTCGACGTGGCCCCGTCCGGCGTCGGCGTGCCCGTCATGGTCGCCGCCCACGCGTGGGACCTGCGGGCGGCCGCGGCGGCCGGCATGCGCACGGCCTACGTGCCCCGCCCGGACGGCGACCCGCCGCGGGAGGACGACCGGTTCGACCTCCACGCGACGGACCTGGCGGACCTGCACGCCCGCCTCGTCGCGGACCTCTAGCGCGAGTCGCCCGGACCCGCCGACGTGGCGCGGTCGAAGACCTGCCGCCCGGCGAACCAGGTCTCCCGCACCGTGGTGCGCACGACCTCCTCGACGTCGACGGCGAACGGGTCGCGGTCGAGCACCACGAAGTCGGCGGACTTGCCCGCCCGCAGCGACCCGGTCTCGTCGCCGAGGCCCATCGCCCGTGCGCCGGCGAGCGTGAACGCCGTCATCGCCTCGTCGAGGGTGAGCGCCTGCTCCGGCCACAGCGTGCCGGGGTAGCGGCCGTACGGGTCGGCGCGGGTCACCAGGCCCTGCATGCCCTCCCACGCGTTCGGCGACTCGGAGACGGGCCAGTCCGACCCGCCCGCGACGAGCGCGCCGCTGTCGAGCAGCGAACGGTTCGGCTGCATGCGCGACGCGCGGTCGGCGGGCAGCACGTCGCCGATGGCGTCCGTGATCACGCCGGGGAACCACAGGAACGGTGAGATGTCCGCGTCCACCCCGAGGGTGGCGAACCGGGTGAGGTCGTCCTCGGCGACGAACTGGCCGTGCGCGATCTGGTACCGGGGCTCGGCGAAGCCCTCGCCGCGCAGCCGCTCGACCGTGTCGAGGACGAGGCGCACGGCGGCGTCGCCGGAGCAGTGGATCTTGGCCGACAGCCCGTGCTCGGCGGTGCGCCGCAGCCACCCGTACAGCTCGTCGGGCGCGAGCGCGGGCGCCCCGCAGTGGTGCGCGCCGTGCTCGTCGTCCGGCAGGTACGGCTCCAGGAACGCGCCCGTACGGGCAGGCGGGACGCCGTCGAGGAAGATCTTGACGAAGTCGGGCCGGTGGTGGGTGGTGCGGTACGGCTCGCCGCCCCACACGAGGTCGTCGCCCACGGCGTCGTAGCCGAAGATCGGGTCGTTCACCGTCAGCGACGTGACGACCCACGCGTCGAGCTCGCCGGCCTCGTCCAGCGAGCGCAGCGCCCCGAGGATCTCCCGCGACGCGGCGGCGTCCTGGAACGCCGTGACGCCGTACCCGCTGAGGATCTCGATCCCGCGCCGCGACGCGGCCCGGTGCTGCTCCGCGGTGAGGGTGCGGCTGCGCGACAGCGCCTCCTCGACGGCGAGGCCCGCCGACTCCAGGAGCACACCGGTGGGCTCTCCGGTGACCGGGTCGAGCTCGACGACGCCGCCCGGCCCGGGGTCGCTGCCAGCGGTGACGCCCGCGAGCTCCAGCGCCCGCGTGCTCGCCCACCGGTTGTGCCGGGAGTCCTCCATGAGCAGCACCGGGCGCCCGCCTGCCGCCTCGTCGAGCCGGCGTCGCACTGCCGCCGACGAGATCTCGGTGCGGCGGTTGCTGCCCCACGCGCCGCCCACGACCCACGCGTCGGCGGGCAGGCCGGCGGCGTGCGCGGCGACGGCGTCGAGGATCTCGGGCAGGTGCGCGCCGGGCGGCAGGGCCAGCTCGAACAGGTCGGCGCGGCCCGCCATGGCGTGGTGGTTGTGCACGTCCACGAGCCCCGGCATGACGAACGCCCCGCCCGCGTCCCGGACGACGGTCCCCGGCCCGGCGTGCGCCCGCGCCTCGGCCTCCGAACCCACGGCCACGAGCCGCCCGTCCGCGACGGCGAACGCCTCGGCCCACGGCGCGGACGGCTCGGCCGTCCACACCCGGGCGCGGACGACGACGAGGTCGGCGGGCCGGGTGCTCACGCGTCGCCCCACACGTCCGAGTGGTCGGTCGTGTTGAGTACCTCGGCGCGCGCCCCGACGGGGAAGTTCACGACCGACGTCGTGTCGAAGCCGTCGTTGCCGAAGATCTTGCCGTCCGTCTTCATCCGCTCGAGGTCGACGAGGAGGAGGCCCAGCGTGGGCACGATCTTCTCCCGCCAGACGAACAGCGTGAGCCGGTCCCGGATCCCGACGTGGTGGCACCGGTCGGTGTCGGCGAGGCCGCGCTCCACCCCGCGCAGGCAGTGCCAGGTGTACAGGTCCGGGGTGAGGTAGACGTGCTCGTACACCTCGTTCGGGGAGTACGTGTACCGGTTGCGCAGCCCCACGAGCTCGGTGGTCGGCGCGTGCAGCGGCGCCGTCGAGCCCGCGACGCGGCCGTGCCGGATCCGGGCCGTGACGCCGGTGGGGTCCTCGCCGCGCTGCACGCGGTCGTACGCGGACTCGGCCCGGACCTCCGCCGTCGGCAGGCCGCCCTCCACGACCGTCACCAGGCCGGCGTCGGTGTCGAGCACGAAGGTCGCCGACGTCGCGTCCGCCCCGGTGCCGACGACGCCGTCGACGAGGTACAGGCCGTCGCGCACCGACGTCACCCGGACCGGGGCCTCGGTGCCGCCCCAGCGGGCCACGCCGCCGGAGACCGTCAGGGTCACCGGCTCGGGCAGCTCGAGGTCGAACGACGCGCCGTCGAGGTCACCGGTGGGCTCGAGGACGTCGGCGTCGGGGGCGAACCCGTCGCCGAGCGCGCCGACGGGGATGAAGGATTCGGTCATGGTGGCCTCACTGGTGCGACGGTGCGGTGGACGTCGGGGCCGGACGCCGTGGCGTGCGCCCCGCTCGCACGCTATGCGGCGGCCGGGGAGCGGCGGATGCGCGGACGCGCACCCCGCTTGCCCGAGAGTGCACGACCTCGGCGCGTGACCGGGACGGCGCCGGCGACTACAGGAACGCCGCTCCCGCCATCGCCGCGACCGCCGCCGCGCCGGCGAGCGCCTCGGCCCGGGCGGTGCGGTCGCGCCCGGGGCGTACCCCGACGGCGCACGACGCGGCGACGTGCACGGCGGCCGCCAGGAACGCGACCACGGCGAGGGCGTCGCCGTGCTGGTGGGCGCCGTCGTGCGGCACGGCGGCGCCGTGCGGCCCCATGGTCGCGGTGAGCGCGGCCATCACCGGCAGGCACGTCACGTGCAGCAGGTGCGCCGCCCCGCCGGGCGCGGCGCCCGCGGTGGTGGGCAGCGGCGGGCGGCCCGCCCAGGCCAGGACGGTGCCCGCCGCGAGCAGGGCGGCCGTCCAGCCGAGCGGACCCCACGGGACCGGCAGCGGGGCGACGGCCGCGGCGTCGGCCATCGACGCGAGCATGACGACGCCGGCGAGCACCGACGCCGCGCGGGCGCGTCCGCGCGTCCTGCGTACCCCGCCCAGCACGGCCACGGCCGCCGGCGGCAGCGCGAGCACGTGCAGGGCCGCGTCGCTCACGCGCAGCCGCAGCGTCCGCCGCCGCGTCGTGCCCGGCGTCGTGCCCGGCGGCGTGGTGCCCGCCCGCGCCGTCCGGCAGGTCCAGGGCGGGGTTGCGGTCGCAGAAGCCGTACGGCTTGAGGGTGAAGCCCGAGTAGTCGACCGGCATGATCGGCCAGTCCTCGGGGCGCGGCACGTGCGTGGGGCCGAAGACGTGCCACAGCACGAGGTCGGTGCCGTCGAGGTCGCGGTCGGCGGCCGTCCACGCGGGCAGGCCGGCGCCGCCGGCGTGCGCGTTCGGGTGGTCACCGGCGGGGAACCGCTCGGCCGGGTCGAACGCCGTCGCCCACAGGTGCTTCGTCGCGAAGGTGGCGCGGCCGTGCACCGTCGAGTCCGGCTGGGCCATGAGCACCGGGCCGCCCTGGGGGTGCAGGTGGTACGCGGTGGGCCTGCCCACGTGGTTGCGGCGGTGCGCGCTGGCGACCTCCCACACCCGGCCCGCGGCCGGGTCGGCGAGGCGCGCGGCCTCCGACTCGCGGGCGAGCTGCCGGCTGCGCCACGTGAACGCGTTGCCGTGGGGGTTGTCCTCGCCCGTGGGGATGCCCACGACGTCGACCTCGTGCAGCGTGTTGTCCTCACCGTCGACGGCCATGTCGAGCCGGGCGCAGAACAGGTGCTGGTGCACGGGGGTGAAGATGCCCGGGGCGATCTCGGGGGCGTGCGGGTTGTCGCTGCCGGGGATCCCGGCGCCCGCGAACACGATGCCGGTGGCCTTGGCCTCGACCTGGATCGTGCCGTCCAGGTACAGGTACCAGAAGAAGCCGTAGTCGTAGTTGCCGATGGTGGCGAAGTAGCTGATGACGAGGCGGCGGCTGCGGCGCACCTCCGCGTTCCCCGCGAGGTCGGTGTGCTTCCACAGCACGCCGTAGTCCTCCTCGTGCATGCACACGGCCTGCGGGATCTTCACGGGGTTCCCGTGGTCGTCCGCGACGAACGCGTCGAGGTAGTGGATGACGCCGAGGCAGTCGCACCCGAGCGCCAGGGAGTTGGCGTTCTTGCCGAGCAGGTACTCCCCGGCGTCGAAGTAGCTGATCCAGAACCGCGTGGACGACGTGTCCCCGTAGGGGACCACCATCTCGGGGACGCTGCCGCGGTACAGCACCGGGCGGTCCTCGGCGTCGTCCCCGGCGCCGTCGCGGAACGACACCGTGTTCAGCACCAGGCCCTCGCGGGCGTTGAAGCCGATCCGGAACCGCCAGCTCTCCCACGTCACCTCGCTGCCGTCGACGGCGAAGCTCGGGCCCTGCGGCTGGGTGATCTCGATCGGCTTGAGGCTGGTGCGCGCCGGGCCCCGGGCGGCGAGGGAGTAGTCGCCGGACGCCATCGGGACGGGCACGTCGCCGTCGTCCTCCACGCGGATCGCGCGCCCCTCGGTGAGGTCGATGTGCACGACCAGCCCCTCGACGGGGTGCGCCCAGGGGCTGTCGTCGGGGTGGGCGCGCAGGAATGTCAGCGACCGGATGACCCGGCGCCCCGTCTCGTCCTCCCGGCCGAAGTACCCCGGCGCGAGCGGGGCGCAGAACGCGTCCTCCATGTGCTCGGCGAGGCCGCGGCGGCGCATCGCCGCCTGCCACCCGGGCGTGGCCTTCGCGATCTCGGCCGCGGCGTCGTACTCCTCGAAGAGATACTGCGGCTGCCCGTACGGCGCGCTGTCGTTCTCCAGCACCGTGTGCGCGTCCACCTCGCGGCGGGTCACCGACACGACGGCCTCGCTCGCGCGGCCCGTGGCGCGGTCCAGGAGCGTCACCGCCACCCGGCGGTCCAGCGGGGCGCCCGGCTGCCACGCCGCGACCTCGGCCTTGGACGGCTCGGCCGGGAGCAGCTGCGGCACCCGCACGTCGTCGCCGAGCAGCCCGGCGCCCGCGAGCACCTCGCGGGCCGCGGCGATCTCGTCGGCCGTCAGCGGGTCGAGCGGGTGGACGGCGGTCGTGGGCGTGCTCACGCGGGCGCCGTGCGTGTGCGTGGTGTCGGGGAGGTGCGTCATCACGGTCCTCGGTCGGGCGGTCGGTCCGCCCAGTATCGGGACGTCGCGGCGGGGCCGCCATGACCGTGGGCGCGGGGCGGTTGTCCCAGCGCGAACGGGCCCGCCGGGAGCGGCGGTCGTGCCCGCCCGGTCAACCGGCGTGCGTGCTGGGAACAGCGGGCCCGTGGCGGTGCATCGCAAGATCGGAGGTCCACGCATCCACGACGACGGAGGTCAGCGGCGATGACGACGCATGGCGAGAGGGAATCGGACGGCGCGGCGGCGGTGTCCCGGCGAGGGCTGCTGCGAGCCGGGACGATCGGTGCGGCGGCGGCCTGGGGCAGCGGCACCGTGGGCGCGACGGCGGCGGCAGCAGCGCCGTCGGCGGATGCGGCTCCGGGTCGAGGTGCGGGCGCGGACGTCGAGATCGTCGCCCTGGGAACCGCGGCAGGGCCGCCATTGGCTACCGGCCGTGCCGGAATCTCGACCGTGCTGCGGGTGCATGGGCGCAACTACGTGGTTGACTGCGGACGCAGCGCGGTGACGCAGTACAACCGTGCCGGGTTGCTGCTGTCCGACCTTGCCGCGGTGCTCATCACCCACCTGCACGCCGACCATCTCGCGGACTACTACAACTTCTTCCTGCTCGGCGGTTGGGGCGACGGAGACCGCGAGGGCGACGGCATCTCGCAGCGCGTCCCCGTCTACGGGCCTGGACCGGCAGGTGCGCTCCCACCAGCGTTTGGCGGCGGGGAGGTGCCGACTGTCGCGCCCGACCACCCGACGCCCGGGCTTGCCGACCTCACTCACTTGAGCATCGAGGCGCACGCCTACTCCACCAACGTCTTCCTGCGCGACTCCGGCATCCCGGACGTGCGCGAGCTGATCGACGTGCACGAGATCGAGGTGCCCGACGTCGGGGCGGACCCGCTGGGCGAGACAGCACCGGCGATGGACCCGTTCGTCGTGGCCGAGGACGACCGGGTGCGGGTCAGTGCGATCCTCGTGCCGCACGGGCCCGTCTTCCCGTCGTTCGCCTTCCGGTTCGACACCGACGACGGCTCGATCGTGTTCTCCGGGGACACCGCCCGTAGCGACAACGTCGTGCGCCTGGCCTCCGGCGCCGACGTGCTCGTCCACGAGGCCATCGATCTCGACTTCTACCACGGCGCCGGAATGTCGGAGGCGGTGCTGAGCCACCTGGAGAAGTCGCACACCACCACCGAGGACGTCGGGCGGGTGGCGCAGGCGGCGGGCGTGGGCACCCTGGTGCTCAGCCACCTGGCGCCCGGGGCCGAGGGCACCGTGCCCGACGGGCGGTGGGTCTCGCGCGCCCGGCGGCACTTCGACGGCCGCGTCGTCCGCGCCCACGAGCTGACACGGATCCCGGTGCGGCGCCGCGCCGCGCGGTAGTGCCTCCCGTGCCGCGGTAGTGCGCGCGGGGCACGACCGCGGCACGCACGGCACTACCGCGCGGTCACTCCGGCGGGGCGTCGAGGAAGAGCTCCACCACCGGCACCGCGACGTCGGGCCGTCCCGCGGGCAGGTGCAGGGTCAGCGTGCCGGGCGGCTGACCGCCCGGCGTCGTGTTCCAGGCCTGCTGGTCGGGGTCGATGCGGGTGCTGTGCAGCTCGGAGCCGTCGTGCAGGAGCTGCGCGTACCGCACCCGGTCGCCGACGCCGCGCAGGTGCACGTGCCCGAACGGCCACGCGAACAGGTGCAGGTACAGCCGGTCGCCGCGCTGGGTGAGCACGACGCCGGGCGGCAGGCCCGGCGCGAGGGCGTCGGCGAGCGCGGGCTCGGCCGGGCCGGCGCCGTGGACCGACCGGGCGTGCAGGCGCATCCACTCCCCGAGGGCCGCCAGGCTGTCGCGGTCCCGCGGCGGCACCGACCCGCGGCCGTCCGGGCCGATGTTCAGCAGCAGGTTGCCGCCCTTGGACACGGTGTCCACGAGCATGCGCACCAGCAGGTCCGGGTCCTTGAACGCCGTGTTGTCGCGGTCGTAGCCCCAGCTGCCGTTGAGGGTCTGGCATGCCTCCCACACGACGAGGTTCCCGTCGGCGTCGCGCATCGGCCCGTCGGGCTGGTACTGCTCCGGGGTGACGAGGTCGCCGGGGATGCCGAGCCGGTCGTTGACGACGGCCTGCGGCTGCAGCTCCCGCACCAGGGCGAGCAGGCGCTCGGCGTCCCAGTCCTCGGGGTACTTGCCGCGCCAGTCGTCGGCGTCGTAGGCGTAGGTGAAGTCGAAGAAGACGTAGTCGATCGCCCCGTACCCGGTGAGCAGCTCGCGCACCTGCGCGTGCAGGTACTCGCGGTACCGGGCCATGTCGCGGCCGTCGTTGAGGGCGTGCGCGTCGGGGTCGTCGCGGCGGGGGTGCACGTGGTCGACGGTGAAGTCGGGATGGTGCCAGTCGATGAGCGAGTGGTACAGCCCGAGGCGCAGCCCCTCGGCGCGCACCGCCTCGGCCAGCTCGGCGACGAGGTCACGCCCGCGGCTGGTCGCGATCGAGTAGTCGCTGACGGCGGAGTCCCACAGGGCGAACCCGTCGTGGTGCTTGGTGGTGAGCACGACGTACCGCATGCCGGCGTCCTTGGCGGCGCGGGCGATGGCGCGCGCGTCGAAGAGGTCCGGGTCGAAGACGTCGACGTAGCGTTCGTACCGCTCCACCGTCGTCCGCTCACGGGTCATGACCCACTCGTGCCGGGCGGCGGCGGAGTAGAGGCCGAAGTGGATGAACAGCCCGAACCGGGCCTCGGTGAACCACGACTGCTCGGGCCGCAGCGACGGGGCGTGAGCGGCGGACGGGTGGGTCGGGGGCATGGGTCACTCCTCGTCGAGCACGGGCGGCGGGTCGCCCCGGTCGAGACGCCGACGACCTCGGAGAGGTATGACGTATCGCCGGGGCAACCCCGAGCCTATCGGGAGTACTTCGACGGAGTCGACTCGTGGCGCGGGGCGCTTCGCGTGTTATAGATTGGATGAATTCGAGTCGAGGAGGTCCGAATGCCTGACGTCGTGGTCGACGCCCACCACCACCTGTGGGTCCGCGCGCACCCCGCAGGACTGGGTCGACCCCGCGACCATGGCGGCCATCGACGCCGACTTCCCCGTGCAGGACGTTCCCGCCGCCGCCCACGGCGTCGCCGCGACCGTCGTCGTGCAGACGGTGAGCCGCTGGGACGAGACCGTCGACCTGCTCGCCACCGCGGTCTCCCCGGCGGGCCGCGACGCCCGCCTCGCCGGCGTCGTCGGGTGGGCCGACCTGTTCGCCCCCGACCTCGCCGCACGGCTCGACGCCCTGCGCGCCGGCCCCGGCGGGGACAGGCTCGTCGGGATCCGCACCATGGTGCAGGCCGAGGTCGACCCCGCCTACCTCGACCGGGACGACGTGCGCGCCGGGATCGCGACCGTGGCCGCCGCCGGCCTGCCGTTCGACCTCGTCGTCCGGCACGACCAGCTCGCCGCGTGCGCGCGCCTGGCCGCCGCCCTGCCCGACGCCCGGTTCGTGCTCGACCACCTCGGCAAGCCGCCGATCGCCGCCGCCTCGCCCGGCCCCGGCACGCCGGGTGATCCCACGGCCCTCGCCGCCTGGCGCCGCGACCTCGCCGCCCTCGCCGCGCGGCCCAACGTGGTCGCCAAGCTCTCCGGGCTCGTCACCGAGGCCCGGTGGGACGCGCTGGGCGGGCGGTGGAGCGTCGCCGACCTGCGACCGGCCGCGGACCACGCCCTCGAGGTCTTCGGCCCCGACCGGCTCATGTTCGGCTCCGACTGGCCGGTGTGCCTGCTCGCCTCGGGCTACGGGCGCTGGCTGGACACGTGCCGCGAGCTGCTCGCACCGCTCGGGGACGCCGACCGCGCGGCGGTGCTCGCCGGCACGGCCGCCCGCACCTACGGGCTCGACGTCCCCGCCGAGGCCGCTGCCCCGGCCGACACCCTGCACGACACGACCGACACCACCGACACCGCCCCCGTCCGCGAGGAGACCCGCCCGTGACCGCCTCCACCCCGACCACCGCCGGCCTCGCGCCGGCCCCGCCCGAGCTCGACGGCGTCCGCGCCGTCGTCACCGGGGGCGCCTCCGGCATCGGCGCCGCCGTCGTCACGGCCATGCTGGCGCGCGGCGCCCGCGTGGTCGCCATCGACCGGAGCACCGACGGCGTCCCCGACGGCGCCGGGGCCGAGACCGCCGACGTCACCGACGACGCGGCCGTGCGCGCCGCCGTCGCGAACGCCGCCGAGACGCTCGGCGGCATCGACGTCGTCGTCAACAACGCCGGGATCGGGGCGCAGGGCACCGTCGCCGACAACGACGACGACGAGTGGCGGCGCGTGCTGGACGTCAACGTGCTCGGCATCGTCCGCGTCACGCGCGCGGCCCTGCCGTACCTGCGCGCCTCCGCCCACGCGGCCGTCGTCAACACGAGCTCCATCGCCGCCTGGACGGGCCTGCCGGCCCGCGCCCTGTACTCCGCGAGCAAGGGGGCCGTGCAGTCGCTCACCATGGCCATGGCCGCCGACCACGTGCGCGAGGGCATCCGCGTGACGTGCGTCAACCCCGGCACGGTCGACACCCCCTGGGTGGGCCGCCTGCTCGACGCCGCGGACGACCCGGCGGCCGAGCGCGCCGCGCTGGCGGCCCGCCAGCCGACCGGCCGGCTCGTCAGCCCGGAGGCCGTGGCCCACGCCGTGTGCTACCTCGCCAGCCCGCTCGCCACCGCGACGACCGGCACCGCGCTCGCCGTCGACGGCGGCATGCACGACGTGCGGGTCCGCCCGCCGGAGCAGCCGTGAGTGCGCCCGACGACGTGACGACGGGGCCGCTGCCCGCCCGCGAGGTGCGCGCCACCGGCGTCCGCCTGACCAGCCTGGGCTACGGCGCCGCGCAGGCGGGCAACCTGTACCGTGCCACGACCGACGAGGAGACCCACGCGGCCCTCGACGCGGCCTGGGCCGGGGGAGTGCGCTACGTCGACACGGCCCCGCACTACGGCCTGGGCCTGTCCGAGCGGCGCATCGGCCCCTGGCTGCGCGAGCGCCCGCGGGACGAGCTGGTGGTCTCCACCAAGGTCGGGCGCCTGCTGGTGCCCTCGCCCGAGACCGCCGATCGGCGGGACCCGGGCATGTTCGACGTCCCAGCCGACCATCGGCGCGTGCGCGACTACTCCCGCGACGGCGTGCTGCGCTCCCTGGAGTCCAGCCTGGAGCGCACCGGCCTCGACCGGATCGACGTCGTCTACGTGCACGACCCGGACGAGCACGGCGACCAGGCCGTGCGCGAGACGCTCCCGGCGCTCGCGGAGCTGCGCGACCAGGGCGTGATCGGCGCCATCGGGGCGGGCATGAACCAGTCGGCCATGCTCGCGTGGTTCGTGCGCGAGGCAGACGTCGACGTGCTCATGTGCGCCGGCCGCTTCACGCTGCTGGAGCAGCCGGCGCTCGACGACCTGCTGCCCGCCGCTGTCGAGCGGGGCGTCGCGATCGTCGTCGCCGGCGTGTACAACTCGGGGCTGCTGGCCCGCGAGACGCCGCCGGACGACGCGACGTACGACTACGCGCCGGCCTCGGCCGAGCTGCTCGCCCGGACGCGGCGGATCGCCGCCGTCTGCGCCGAGCACGGCGTCACGCTGCCCGAGGCCGCGCTCGCGTACGTGCGCACGCACCCGGCGGTGGTCAGCACCGTCGTGGGGATCCGCACCGCCGACCACGCGCGCGCCGCCGTCGCCCGGCACACCGCCGCCGTGCCCGCCGAGCTGTGGACCGCGCTCGTCGACGCCGGGCTGCTCGCGCCCGCCGCCCACCCCGACGAGCTCGCCTGACGGCCGGCCGACCCGACCCGACCCGCCCGACCGTTCCACGAGAGACACGAGGACACCCGATGCAGCTGCTCCGCCTGGGCCCCGCCGGCCAGGAGACCCCCGCCGTCCACCACGACGGCGTCACCTACGACCTGCGCCCGCTCACGGCCGATGTCGACGGCGCGTTCCTCGCCGCCGACGGCGTCGCCCGCACGCGGGCCGCGCTGGCCGCGGGCGAGCTGCCCGTCCTCGACGGCGCCGACACCCTGCGCCGCGGCGCCCCGGTCGCCCGCCCGGCCGCCGTCGTGTGCGTGGGCCAGAACTACGCCGCGCACGCCCGCGAGTCGGGCGCCGAGCCGCCGCGCCTGCCGATCATCTTCTTCAAGCACCCGGGCACCGTCGTCGGCCCCGACGACACCGTGCCGATCCCGCCCGGCGCCGAGAAGGTCGACTGGGAGGTCGAGCTCGCGATCGTCGTGGGCCGGCGCGCGAGCTACCTGCCGTCGGTCGAGTCCGCGCTGGAGCACGTCGCCGGCTACACCGTCGTCGACGACGTCAGCGAGCGCACCTGGCAGCTCGAGGACTCCCTCGGGCAGTGGTCCAAGGGCAAGTGCGGGCCCGGGTTCCTGCCGACCGGCCCCGCGCTGGTGCCCGCCGACGAGGTCGACCCGGGGAACCTGCGGCTGCGGTCCTTCGTCAACCGCGAGCCGCGGCAGGACTCCACCACCGCGGACATGATCTTCGGCGTCGGGCAGATCGTGCACCACCTGTCGCAGTACATGGCGCTGGAGCCGGGGGACCTGATCTGCACCGGCACCCCCGAGGGCGTCGCGCTCTCGGGCCGCTTCCCGTACCTCGCCGACGGCGACGTGGTCGAGGTGGAGATCGAGGGCCTCGGCCGCCAGCGGCACGCGTTCGCCGCCGCGCGCGTCCCGGCCGTGTCGTCCGGGGCCTGAGGATGCTGCGCTACGAGCTGCTGCACCCGGGCCTGGTCGGGGCCCTCGCGGCCGCGGGGCACGGGTCGCGGATCCTGCTCGCGGACGCCAACTACCCGCACTCCACCGGGGCCGGGCGCGGCGTCGAGCGCGTGCACCTCAACCTGCGGCCCGGCCTGCTGACCGTGGACCAGGTGCTCGAGGTGCTGCTCGACGCCGTGCCCGTGGAGTCCGCCGCCGTGATGGTGCCCGGCGGGGTGGACGGCGACGTGGTCGCCGCGGGGGAGGAGATCCCGGCGCACGCCGGCTACCGGCGGATGCTCGGGAGCGACGTCGCGTGGACCGAGCTGGACCGGTTCGCCTTCTACGACGCCGCGCGGTCCGACGACGTCGCGGTGCTGGTGGCCACCGGTGACCAGCGCGTCTACGCGAACCTGCTGCTGACGCTCGGCGTCCGCACCCCGCCGCGGTAGCGAGCACCCGCGGCGGGGTGCGGACGCGTGGCGGGCGTCACAGGCCGTCGAAGAAGGCCACGACGTCCGCCGCCGTCTGCGCCGGCTCGAGGTACGCCGCGTAGTGCCCGCCCCGCTCGTACGTCGTCCAGCCACGGATGTCGGCGTGGTCGCGCTCGGCGAACCGGCGGATCGACGCGAAGTCGCCCTTCGCCTGTGCCAGCGCGAGGGGCACCGTCGTCGGCGCCGGCCGCTCGTCCGACCCCTGCGCCCGCTGCTGCGCGAGCGCGTTCTCGCGGTACAGCCGCAGAGCCGAGCCCTGCGTGCCGGTGAACCAGTACACGGCGGCGTTCGCCACGACGAACCCTGGGTCGGTCGCGGCCACGTCGCCCATGAGCTGGGCGTGCCACCCGAGCAGGCCCGACGGCGAGTCGGCGAGCGCGTGCGCGAGGGTCTGCGGCTGCTGCGAGTGCAGGGTGTTGAACGCGCCCATCGTCTCCCAGAACCAGCCGAGGTGCGCCAGCGCCGCCTGCTCCTCCTCGTCGAGGTCCTCCATCTCGCCCGGCGCGCCGGTCGGGAACGCGAAGATCTGCGCCACGTGCACGCCGACCACGTGCTCCGGGTCGAGCCGCCCGACCTCCGGGGAGATCATTGCGCCCGCGTCGTTGCCGACGGCGCCGTAGCGCTCGTACCCGAGGCGGTGCATGAGCTCGGCCCACGCCCGCGCGACCCGGGCGTCGTCCCACCCCGGCTCCGTCGTCGGGCCGGAGAACCCGAAGCCGGGGATCGAGGGGACGACGACGTCGTACCCGGCGGCCGTGAGCGGCTCGACGAGGTCGAGGTACTCCAGGGCGGAGCCGGGCCAGCCGTGCGTGAGGACGAGCCCGACGGCGCCCGGCCGCCCGGACCGGGCGACGAAGGCGTGCACCCGCTGGCCGTCGATCGTGGTCTCGACCTGGTCGAGGGCGTTGAGGCGCGCCTCGAGCGCCCGCCAGTCGAAGTCCTCCAGCCAGTACCGGACGAGCTCGCGCACGGTGCTCACGGGGGTGCCGTACGCGCCGTCCGTGCCGATCTCGTCGGTGAAGCGCGTGCGGGACAGGCGCTCGTGGACGTCGTCGAGCTCGGCCTGCGGGACGTCGATGCGGGTGGGGGTGAGCTGGGTGGTCATCGTGGTCTCCTCCGGCGAATAGCGGAACGGAATGCATCGTTCCGTTACTACGGTAGCGGAACGTTCCGTTCCGTTCAACTGGTAGTCTCGCCCCGTCGTCCCGTCCGTCCACCCCCAGGGAGTCAGCCATGACCGTCCCCGCACCGGGCGAGCCGCTGAGCGGCCGCCGCGCTCAGGCCGTCCGCAACGACGGCGCCATCCTCGCGGCCGCGCGCGAGGTGTTCGTCGCCAGCCCGGACGCCCCCGTGGCGGCGGTCGCCCAGGCCGCCGGCGTCGGCATCAGCGCCCTGTACCGGCGGTACCCGAGCAAGGAGGCGCTCATCGCGAGGTTGTGCCTCGACGGCCTCGAACGGTTCGTCGAGGTCGCCCGCCGGGCGCTGGAGGCCGCCGACCCGTGGGACTCCTTCGAGGCGTTCCTGCGGGGTGTCGTCGACGCCGACGTGCACTCGCTGACGGTGCAGCTCGCCGGGCTGTTCACCCCGTCGCCCGAGCATCAGGCGCTCTCCCAGGAGGCCGGGGAGCTCGCGGCCCGCCTCCTGCGCCGGGCGCAGGAGGCGGGGTGCGTGCGGGCCGACGTCGTCGACAACGACCTGCCGATGATCTACGAGCAGCTCGCCGCGATCCGCCTCGGCGACGCCGGGCGCGTGGCCGAGCTGCGGCGGCGGTACCTGGACCTGCAGCTCGCGGGGCTGCGGGCGTCGGCCGCCGGCCACGGCTCCCTCGGCGGCGAGCCGCCCACCGGGGCGGAGCTCGGCGCACGCTGGGTCCCGCACGGCTGAGCCGCGCCGGTGTCGGGCGAACCTGTCCCCGGCGCGGGGCAGAGCCGGTCAGGGCTGCTCGTCGGCCTCCGGTCCGGCGTCCGTCGGCAGCGACTCGCCGACGTCGAGCAGGTGCGCGGCCATGCGGACCCGGGCGGCCTCGGCGTCGCCCGCGGCCAGGGCGCGCCACACGGCCTCGTGGTCGCGGACGGTGCGGGCCTCGGCGCCCTCCTCGTGGCGCCCGCGCCACAGCCGCTCGCGGACGGTGCGCCCGGCGAGCGCCTCGACCAGCGCGGTGAGCACCGGGTTCCCGCTCTGGTCGGCGACGATGCGGTGGAACGCGGTGTCCGCCTCGATGAACGCGGCGTGGTCCACCGGGACGGTCGCGACCGTGCGGGCCGCCTCGTCGAGCACGGTGCGCGCCTGCGCGAGCGCCTCCGGGGTGATGCGGTGCGCGGCGAGCCCGGCGGCCTCGGTCTCGAGGACGCGGCGCACGGCGTGGAACGACGGCGCGGAGCTCGCGCCCTGCAGGTCGACGGCGAACTGCAGGGACGACATCAGGCGGGCGGGGTCGAGGCTCGTGACGTAGGTGCCGTCGCCCTGGCGGGTCTCGAGGACGCCGAGCACGGACAGGGCGCGCACCCCCTCGCGCAGGGAGCCGCGGGAGACGCCGAGCTGGTCGGCGAGGTCCTTCTCGACGGGGAGCCGGTCGCCCGGGCCCAGCTCGCCGTCGGCGATCATGCGACGGACGCCGTCGACGACTTCCTCGGTGCGGGACATGGGTGCAGTATGCCGCAGGACGGCGCCGCTCCCTCGCATTCCTCCGATGAATCACCGCCCGTGTTGTGGTGAGCGCGATCTCGGGGCCCTTCCGTCGGCGGAAGGGCCCCGAGATCGCGCTCACAGCGCGGCGCCTGGCGACGCGCCGGCGATGCTCGCGTGGAGGTCAGGCGGGGACGATCAGCCCGGCGGTCTGGGTACGGGCGCGCTCGAGGCGGGCGGCGACGTCCTGCCAGTTGGCGATGTTCCACACGGCCTTGACGTAGTCGGC
>NZ_SIRP01000020.1:0-327 GCF_011634835.1 Isoptericola sp. BMS4
CCTCGCGGGCCTGCACGCGGGCTCGTCGGTGAAGGTGTCGCCGTCCACGCAGATCGCGACCGAGCTGCAGCCGCGGTTCGTGGGCGGCAACCCGCCCGACCTCGTGGACAACTCGGGGGCCGGGCAGATCGGCTTCAACACGATCCTCGACCAGGTCGAGGACCTCACCGACCTCGTCGACGCGCCGAACTACGAGGGCACGACGATCCGCGACACCCTCTACGAGGGGGTGCTGGCGCCGGGGACGTTCGGCGACAAGCTGGCGGCCCTGAACTACGTGCTCACGGTCTACGGGGTCTGGTACTCGGGCAGCCTGTTCGAGGAGAA
>NZ_SIRP01000020.1:337-880 GCF_011634835.1 Isoptericola sp. BMS4
CGCACCACCCGGCTTGACGTACCCCAGGTCGACGATCTCCTTCATCGCCTGGAACGTCGCCTGCACCGCCTCGTGCGACCAGCACTCCGGCCGCAGGTTCTCCAGCGCCAGGCGGACCTCGTCGCCACCCTCCTTGATGGCCGACTCGATCGCCAGCGTCTGGTAGTAGGTCGCCGCCTCCGTGCCCCAGACGAACAGGTACTTGCCCGCCTTCTTCGCCTCCGCGCCGAGCTCCTTGGCCTCCGCCCAGGTCGTCGGCGGGGCCCACCCGTTCTCCTCGAACAGGCTGCCCGAGTACCAGACCCCGTAGACCGTGAGCACGTAGTTCAGGGCGGCGAACTTGTCGCCGTAGGTCCCCGGTGCCAGCACGCCGCCGTAGAGCGTGTCGCGGATCGTCGTGCCCTCGAGGTTGGGGGCGTCGATGACGTCGGTGAGATCCTCGAGCTGGTCGAGGATCGTGTTGAAGCCGATCGACTGGGCGCCCGAGTTGTCCACGAGGTCGGGCGGGTTGCCGCCCACGAACCGCGGCTGCAGCTCGGTCGC
>NZ_SIRP01000020.1:890-1256 GCF_011634835.1 Isoptericola sp. BMS4
ACGCCCCCGACGACCTGGGACGAGGCCAAGGAGCTCGGCGCCGCGGCCAAGGACGCCGGGAAGTACCTCTTCCTGTGGGGCACGGAGGCCGCGACCTACTACCAGACGCTCGCGATCGAGTCGGCCATCAAGGAGGGCGGCGACGAGGTCCGCCTCGCGCTGGAGAACCTGCAGCCCGACTGCTGGTCCCAGGAGGCCGTGCAGGGCGTGTTCGAGGCGATGAAGGAGATCGTCGACCTGGGCTACGTGAAGCCGGGCGGCGGCGGCACGCAGTTCACGGCCGCCCAGGCGCAGTGGAGCAACGGGCAGGAGGCGCTGCTGTACCCGTCGGGGTCCTGGATCGAGAACGAGATGAAGGACCAGACC
>NZ_SIRP01000021.1 GCF_011634835.1 Isoptericola sp. BMS4
GCCGAGGCGGCGGCGATCGACGGGGCCGGGCACTGGCGCACGTTCTTCCAGGTGATGCTGCCGATGGCAGGTCCGGGGATGGCATCGGTCGCGATCTTCAACTTCCTCGGGCTGTGGAACCAGTTCCTGCTGCCGGTCGCGCTGAACCCCTCCACGGAGAACTGGGTGCTGTCCCAGCGGTTGGCCGCGTTCGTGTCCTCGGCCGGGTACGCGGTCGACTTCGGGGCGATGTTCGCCGCCGTG
>NZ_SIRP01000022.1 GCF_011634835.1 Isoptericola sp. BMS4
GGGTTAGCGGTCAAAATGTGTGTCCGCTGACGGGGTATCCGTGCAGGCCACGACAGGAGAATCGGGTTCCGGTATGCCCCTGGAGGCATGGGAGCCTCGGGTGCTGGACATCGACGTCGCTGCCGGGTATGCGGCGGCCACCTCAAGCGCAACGGACGCACCAGTGGCGGTCGCACACGCTGGCGGTGCACCGAGTGCGGCTCCTCGACGACTCGTGACCGCGCCGACGTCGCCCGCCGCGCCGAGGTGACGCGGTTCGTCGGCTGGCTGACCAGCACACACACCCAAGACGGTGCCGGCACCGGCTCTGCGCGGTCCTTCCGCCGCCGCCACGCGTGGTGCTGGAACGTCGAGCCCGTCATCGGTATTACCGGAGAGATCTACGACGAGGTCCAGCTCGACGGCACCTACCTCGCCCACGGCTGGTGCCTGCTGCTCGCGGTCGACGGGACCACCGGCACCGTGATCGCGCTGCAGTGGTGCGACACCGAGAAGACCGCCGCCTGGACCGCACTGCTCACCCGCATCCCACCCCCACGGGTCGTGGTCACCGACGGTGGCTCCGGCCTGGCCTCAGCACTCAAGGCGTGCTGGCCCGCGACGAAGATCCAGCGCTGCCTCGTGCACGTCCAGCGCAACGTCCGCTCCTACCTGACCTCCCGGCCGCGCACCGACGCCGGCAAGACCCTGCGCGCGATCAGCCTGACCCTGACGAAGATCACCACCCGCGAGCAGGCCGCCGCCTGGCAGGCCCGCCTGCACGCCTGGCATCAGGTCTACGGCGACCTGATCACCCAGAAGACGTACCTCACCGACACCAGGGTCCGCCCCGCCTGGGCCCACGCGAACGCGACCTGGTGGTGGACCCACGACCGGCTCCGCAAGGCCTACCGGCTCCTGGAACGCCTCACCCGCACCGGCGTGTTGTTCACCTACCTCGACCCCGACCTGACCGATCTGAACCTGAGCTCGACGACGAACCGGATCGAGGGCGGAGCCAACCACCCCATCAAGGACCTCCTACGCCGCCACCGCGGCATGACCAGCGACCACCAACGCCGCGCCGTCGAGTGGTGGTGCTACCTGCACTCCACGAAACCCCAGCCGCCGGCCTCACTCATCCGCCCCGAGCATTGGCAGCCATCCACGCCCACCACCGACGTCATCAACGAGCCCATCGGACCCACCGGCTACGACACCGCGACCAGCCCCGACGAGGGCCTCTGGGCACGATCCGGTTGGGCCGGACACTCCCACCGATGACATCGACACGCCCGAGACGGACACACATTTTGGCCGCTAACCC
>NZ_SIRP01000023.1 GCF_011634835.1 Isoptericola sp. BMS4
TTCATCGGCTCGTTCAAGACGAGCTCGGAGATCTTCAGCTCGCCGTTCTCGCTGCCGGCCGAATGGAGCTTCACCAACTACGTCACCGCGTGGACCGACGCCGAGATCGGCAAGGCGTTCGTCAACACGGTCCTGGTCGTGGGGACGTCCCTCGCGCTCGTGATGCTGCTGGGGGCGATGTGCGCCTACGTGCTGGGGCGGTACGAGTTCCGGGGTCGGCGGGCGATCTACTACCTCATGCTCGCGGGGCTGACGTTCCCGGTCTTCCTCGCGATCGTGCCGCTGTTCTTCGTGCTGGACAACATCGGCCTGCTGGGCACGCTGCC
>NZ_SIRP01000024.1 GCF_011634835.1 Isoptericola sp. BMS4
CTTGCGGAGCCGGTCATGGGTCCACCACCAGGTCGCGTTCGCGCGCGCCCAGGATGGTCGGGCTCCGGCCTGACGCAGGTAGGTCTTGGCGTTGATGAGGTCGCTGTAGACCTGGTGCCACTCGTGCAGACGCACCTCCCACGCCGTCGCCTGTTCGCGGGTTCTGATCCTTGTCAGGGCCAGGGAGATGGCTCGCAGGGCACGGCCGGCATCGGTGCGTGGCCGCATGGTCAGCTCGCGGCGGACGTTGCGTTGCACGTGGACCAGGCACCGTTGGACGGGCGTGTCCGGCCAGCATGTCTTGAGCGCGGTGGCCAGGCCCGAGCCTCCGTCCGTGACGACCACACGCGGGGCGGGGATGCGTTCGAGGAGCGCGACCCACGCGGCGCTCTTCTCGGTATCGCACCACTGCCAGCCGATCACGGTGCCCGTCATGGCGTCGATCGCGAGGAGCAGGCACCACCCACCCGTGAGGTAGGTGCCATCGACCTGGACCTCGTCGTAGACCTCCCCGGTGATCGGGACATGTGGGTCGACGTTCCAGCACCACGCGTGCCGGCGGCGAAAGGAGCGTGCAGAGGGCCCGACGTCGTGCTGGGTCGTGTTGCCCATCAGCCAGGCGACGAACGCATCGAGGTGCGCCGCCCGCGTCCGGTCTGGGCGGCGCCGCACGCTCGATGACCCGCACTCCTTGCAGATCCACCGCTGCGTCCCGGCCGCCGTCCTACCGTTCTTGACCAGCCTCGACGCACATACACCGCATCTGCCCGTGTTTCCAGTACCCGTCACGGTTAAGGGTCCCGGAGCATGACCACACCCTGACAGCCGCTAGATCAAGCCCCTGCGAGCCGATCCCATCCACACGTTTTGGCCGCTAACCCCGACGTGCGGTCCGTGCCGGTGGCCGGGGTCCGCAAGCCTCGCGCGCGGAGAGGAGGCTGCCGGTCCCCAACGCTTCGCGCCCGGCGCGCCGTCGTCGGCGTGCGCGACCCCGGCGATGACTCCGAGCACCGGCTCGCGGACTCGCCGCGGCGGCTCGCCTGCTGCGGCTACGGTGTCGGGCCTGGTGCCGGCCGGTGCACGCGTCGGTGGAGGTAGCGTCGTTCGGTCGCGTTCTCGGTGAGGTCGGCAGCGGCGCGGTACTCGTCGTCGGCGCGGTCGTGCTCACCGAGCCGGTCGAGGAGGTGGGCGCGGACGGCGTGTGCGCGCTGGGCGACGAGCGGGTCGTCGGTGAGCCGGTGCTCGCGGTCGAGCTGGTCGAGCAGGGCGAGGCCGCGGCGGGGGCCGAAGGCCTGGGCGACGGCGACGACCCGGGAGAGACGGATCGGTGCGGTGGGTTCGAGACGCTCGAGCCAGAGATACAGTGCCGCGATCTGCGGCCAGTCGGTGTCCCGCCAGGACTGCGCTTGGGCGTGGGTGGACGCGATCGCCGCCTGCAGCTGGTAGGGGCCGACGAGCTCCAGCCGCCAGACACCGTCGATGAGCCGCCGCCCCTCGGCGATCATCTCCCGGTCCCAGCGGGATCGGTCCTGCTCGGCCAGGACGACGAGCCCGTCGCGCGGGTCGGCGCGGGCGTCCCGGCGTGCGTCGGTCAGCAGCATGAGCGCCAGGAGCCCGGCGACCTCGGCCTCGTCGGGGAGGAGCGTGTGGAGCATCCGGGTGAGCCGGACGGCTTCGGCGGTGAGGTCGACGCGGGTGAGACGGTCGCCGGCGGTGGCGGTGTAGCCCTCGTTGAAGATCAGGTACAGCACCCGCATCGCGACCACGACGCGACCGGCCAGGTCGTCGTCGTCGACGATGTGGAAGCGAGCGCCGGACCTTCTCAGGGTCTGCTTGGCGCGGCTGATGCGGGTGCCCATCGTCGTCTCGGTCGCGCCGTAGGCGCGCGCGATCTCCGTGGTGCTGAGACCGCCGACCGCGCGCAGCGTCAGGGCGACCTGGGACGCCTCGCTGAGGGAAGGATGGCAGCAGAGCAGCAGCACGTGCAGGCTGTCGTCATGGTCGACGACGGCCGGTGCGGGCTGGGTCGGGTGGACGAGCACGGGATCGGCGTGGGCGGCGTCCTCCTCACGGCGACGGGACGCCTGCTCGGAGCGGATCAGGTCGATCATCTTCCGGTAGCCGACGCGGATGAGCCAGCTGCGCGGCTCGTCCGGCACCCCCTCGTCGGGCCAGCGCCGGACGGCGACGAGCAGTGCCTCCTGCACGGCGTCCTCAGCGAGCTCGAAGCGGCCGAACCGTCGCACCAGCGCGCCGAGCACGTGCGGCGCCTGGTCGCGCAGCACGTGCTCGACACGCCGGGGCGCGCTGTGTGCGGATTCCGGCATCAGGCGAAGTCGTCGCCCATGATCGGCCGGATCTCGAAGGGCTCGCCGAGCACCTCGACGATGCGGGCGGTGATGTCGCGGGCGCGCTCGAGACTGGCGACGTCGATGATCGCGAAGCTTGCGAGCACCTCTTTCAGCTCGGCGAACGGGCCGTCGGTCGCGGTGACGCCGGCGTCGGTCTTGCGGACGGTGGTGGAGACCGCCGGGTGGCCGAGTCCCTCGCTGAGGACGAACTCGCCGGTCTCGCGCAGCTCGGCCTCGAACTTCTGATACGCCGCGAACGCGTCCATCGCCTCCTGGCTCGGTACGTCGGCCGTGGTGGCATCCCACGCCTCGGCGGGCGTGTAGCTCAACAGCAGGTACTTCATGGTCGGCGCTCCTCAGCTGGTCGGCCGTGTTCTACGCTCGCGGCGGTCGCGCGGACCGACGCAGGACGAGTGCGTAGACGGTGACCCAGGTATAGGCGATCAGGCCGGTGACCGCGATCTGGACGCTCGACTCCGTGGGAGACGTCGGCAGCAGCAGCACGAGCGCGACCAGTCCGTTGCCGACCGCGGCCCACGCGTGACGCGCGCGGACGTGCCGCACCAGCAGGGTGAGGCAGGCTGCCGCGAGCGCGACGAACGACACAGCCGCGGCGGCGGTGTGCACGACCGAGTGCCACGACATCTCCACGACGCCTGGGGGAGCGCCCTCGGGGAAGCCGCGCTGCGGGTCCATGGTGAACAGGCCCGCGACGACGAACCCCGCGCCGAAGACCGTGAGGAAGACCGGTACCAGGCGCCGGCCGACGCCCTGGGTGACGAGTCGGCGATGCGCGACGGCGAGGGCGATCACGCCCAGGCCTGCCAGCACGAAGGTGGCCTGCTGGATCCCGCCGGACGCGCCGGTGGCGAGCTGGCTGAGCGGGTGGACGCGGAGGTCGAACCCGGGTCGCGCCAGCGCGTGGATCGCCGACGAGACGAAGAAGACAGGGCCGGCGAGTGCCGCGGCGGACAGCAGGGTCCGGGTGCGCGGTCGGGCGACCTGCCCTGCGGGACTCCCGGTGCGGGTGGCGGTGGTCATGATGTGCTCCGTGGCGGTCCGGTGCCGCCCCGAGCGGGCGACGTCACGGATACCTCGGAGCCGAGCAGCCCGCTTCGACATCCCCGCCGACAGGACTTTCGTCGAGCTCTCTCGGGCGATCGTGTCGAGAACCGCCCGCCGGCTCCGAGGTACCGGTGAGCGCGACCCGCACCGCGGTCGCACCGACAGACACGGAGCACATCGTGACCGAGACCACCAGCAACGACAGGGCCGAGGGTTACGGGCCGGACGCCACGGCCGAGCCCGGCGAACGCCTGCGCGCCCTCGACCGGCTCGTCGGCACCTGGACCGTCACCGGCGGTGCCACCGGCACCGTCCGCTACGAGCGGGCGCTCGGCGGATTCTTCCTGATCCAGCACGTGAACCTCGAGCAGTACGGCCAGACCGTGACCGGGTTCGAGGTGATCGGACATCTTCACCCCTTCGGAGAGCCGGTCAGCGAGGAGATCGCGTCCCGGTTCTACGACGCGCAGGGCAACACCTTCGACTACGTCTACGAGCTCGACGACGACACCCTCACCATCTGGGCGGGCGCCGCGGGGAGCCCCGCCTACTTCCGCGGCACCTTCACCGACGGTGGCACCGTCATGACCGGAGAATGGGTCTACCCCGGAGGCGGTGGCTACCCCAGCACGATGACCCGCCGGTAGCCGTCCCGCCTCGTCGCGGACGTCGCCCGTGCGGAGAAGGGCCCAGGACGAACCTGGGCCCTTCTCCACCGGCCGGTCGATCAGCTCCGGTGCGCGTTCCCCCGGCACGAGCCGTCGGCCACCACCTCGCCGTCGGCGGTCAGCTCCAGCGTCACGACGTCGTCGTAGACGCGCCGCTCGGTGCCGGTGACGGTGTAGTCGTCGTCCATCTGCGGGAAGAGGTAGACCGGTGTCAGCGTCAGCTCGGACCCGCACCGGGTGCGCTGCAGGTCCATCTGCAGGTGGCCGTAGTGCAGGCCGCCGTCGACCAGTCGCGGGTTCCCGTCCGCGTCGTCCTCCCACAGCTCGGGCTCGTCCACGGCCGCCGACCACGCGGAGTGGGTGTTGAACCGGATGGGCGCGTAGGTGTCGCCGGAGGTCTCGTACAGCTGCTCGCCGCGCAGGCCGTCCGCGGCGACGCCCACGTCGTAGACCTGGATGCCCACGCCGTCGCCGTCCGAGTCGACGAAGGACCGCTCGAACATCTCGTCGTGCCCGCTGATCACCGCGGCCACGCCGTACTCCTCGAGCATCGGGGTCCAGGCGCGCATCGCGACGCCGGACTGGTTGTCGGCGAACTCGTGGTTGGGCGGGGTGCCGTGCACGCCGCTGGAGTAGGCGGCGTGGTGGAACTGCACGAGGATCACCTGGCCCTGGGCCCGGGCGTCGGCAAGCTGGGCCTCGGCCCACTCCCACTGCGCGCTGCCCTCGCCGAGGTCCTGCAGGTCGGACTCGCCGGCGTCGGTGCCGAACACGTCCGCGAAGGCGCTGCCGTACTCGTCGGCCGTGAACGACCCCTGGGTGTCGGTGGACATCCGCTCCGGGGTGAGGTTCGTGTCGTCGCCGGAGAACGGCTCGCCCGAGAGCGTGCCGGTGGCGGTGTTCTCGTCCGGCAGCCCGTTGGTGGAGTCGAGCGTGAGGATCGTGACCGGGCCGTGGTCGAGACGGTAGTAGGAGTCTCGCGCCTGCGGGTTCGCCGGGTCACCCGGGGTGACCATGTAGTCGAGGTAGCGGTTGCGGGAGACCACGACCGGGGTGCGGTCCTCCGGCGAGCCGTACCCGCCGCTGAGGGCGGCGTACGTCTCCCAGTTGCCGATCGCGGTCACGAGCGGGACGTTCGAGGCGAAGTCGCTGGACTCGCCGGCGAAGTGCCGCCAGAACTCGTCCCACGCGGGCTGGTAGCCGGAGCCCTGCGTGAGGTCGCCGGCGACCAGCATGAGGTCCGGGTCCTGCTCGGCGATGGTGGCGATGTTCGCGTCGAGCGCGTCGGCCTGGGTCATGGGATAGCGCACCAGCTCCTCGCCGTAGCGCACCGCCGTTCCGTGGCGGTCGGCCCACGCGGAGTCCGGGCCGGGCCGGTCGGCCGACCCGTTCGCCAGGCCGGCCCAAGCCGTCTCCCACTCACGGTTCTCGACCCGGCCGGCGGGCTCGGTCTCCGTGTCGGAGAAGGCCACCATCCGTACGTGGTCCCACCGGTCGGCGTCGGGGGCGGTGGTGAACGTCGCGGCGTGCTCCACGCCGTCCTGGGCGACGGTGTAGCGGTAGGTCTTGCCGGCCTTCAGGCCGTCGACGCGGACCACGTGCTGGTAGTTGGCGTCGGAGTGGAGCCAGGACCCCGGGTCCAGCCCGTCGATGCTCTCGGCGAGCTCGGCGTCGGAGTACTCCATGAGGTCCAGGTACCGCGGGTCGCTGGTGAGGGTCCGGCGCCCGACGCCGGGACCGTGGACGGTGACCGTGCCGGGGGTGTCGAGCTCGCTGACCCACACGAGCGTCATGGCTTCCGACGATGGCGCCTGCAGGTACGGCAGCACGCGGAATCCCGGCTGGGGCGCGACGGGTGACCCGGCCGAGGCCGGCGTCGTCGTCGGCAGCGTCCCTCCGGGTGGCGCGCCGACCGCCGGCGCGGTCAGGGCGGTGGTGGCGGTCAGGGCGAGCAGGATCGGGGCGATTCGTCGGCGCACAGCAGCTCCTTCGGGTGACGTGCTCGTCGTCGAGGCACGACGTGACCCCATCATGGCCGGACGCTGCGGCGCAGGTGAGCACCCCCTGGACGGCGAGCCCCTCGCGTCCGCCGGGGTCAGTACCCGGTCTTCGCGGCCACCGCCGCGGTGTACTCCCAGTGCCACGGCTCGTACTTCGAGCCGCCGGGGCGTGCCCAGTCCGGGTTGTCCCAGCCGTAGGCGGGGGCGTTGGCGGCGAGCCAGTCCCAGCGGTCACCGGCGTAGGAGTCGGCGCAGATGTCCACGGCCAGGCCCCAGCCGTGGTTGGAGGTGCCGGGTGGCGCCGCGAGGGTGCCCTTCTCGGCGCGGACGGCGAGCTGCTGGGCGTAGCTGCGGTACCCGTCGGTGAGGCACATGGACTCGCCGAACGTGGCCCTGTACGCCTCGTTGAGCCGCGCCAGGGCCACGGCGGCGTCGGCGCGGATCGCGGGGTAGCCGTCCCACAGGTCGCACAGCTCGCTGTCCGGGACGTACCCGTTGGAGCCGGTGCCGCTGGCCTCTCCGTCGCAGCCCGGCAGGACGGGAGGCTCCGGCGCGGCCGCGATCTGCGCCGTGGTCGCGTCGCCACCCGACATCGTGACGTCGCGGGGCACGACGAGGCCGGTCGCCGCCCGGCCGGACCGGGGTGCCTTCGCGGCCGCGGGCGCCGAGCGCTCGCCGGCGCGCGACGCCGCCCCCTCGCGGTCGACCGCGGCCGCGGCGGCCCCGGCGGCGGACGCCGTGGCGCCCGCGTCCTCGGTGCGGTGCGGGTCCAGGGCTCCCGGCGAGGCGACGGTGAAGGACGTCGTGGTCGCGACGGTGACGGCCAGGCCCACGCCGACGCTCAGCGGCCAGCTGCGGGGAGCGAGCGCGGCGAGCGGCGACGGGCGTCGCGCCCTGCCGGCGGAGTGGCGGCCCCGGGCCTGCCGGCTCTCCGGGCGGGCCCGCGTGGCGCCGGTCGTGGCGGAGATGGGGTCCGCGGGGGTGCTCCGGTGGCGCGCGTGCTTCAACGCTCGCCCCCGTGCTCGCCCCGGGGTGATGGTGCCGAGGGCTGCGCGGCGGGCGGGGTCGTCGGGCGAGGGACGCGGGAGCGTCCTCGATCCGTCGTCGGCATGAGCATCTCCTGGCGCCTGCGCGGTGAGCCGTCGGGTCCGGCCCGAGGTCGTCGAGCCGGGCAGCAACGTATCCCATCTGTCAGCGAAAGTCACGAAATGGTCACGGAGGCGTGTCCGGGGCGGTGCGGACGGTTCCGGACGGCTCCGCCGCGTCCCGGGCGCCTGCGGTAGGAAGGGGACGTGCCGTCCGACCCACCTCCGCTCTTCCCTCTGCGCAGCGTCGTCCTCGGGGCGTTCGTCCCCACCCTCCTGCTGGAGATCGGCATCGGGGCGATGCTCCCGGTGGTGGCGGTCACCGCGACGGGCCGCGGCGCGAGCCTCACCGTCGCGGGTCTCGTGACGGCGCTCCTGCCGCTCGGCAAGATCGCGTTCGACCTGCCCGCCGGCGCGCTCGCCCAGCGGGCGGGCGACCGGGTGGCGATGCTCGTCGCGGGCGGCGCCGCGGTCCTGGCGTTCACGACGGTCGCCCTGTCGTCGGCCCTGTGGGGGCTGGCGGCGGGCGTCCTCGTGCTCGGCGCGGCCAACGCGGTCTTCGGCCTCGCGCGGCAGTCCTACCTCACCGAGATCACGCCGCCCCTGCGGCGGGCGCGGGTCCTGTCGACGCTCGCCGGCGTGCATCGCATCGGCCTGTTCCTGGGGCCGTTCGCGGGCGCGGGCGTCATCGCGGCGACGTCGCTGCACGGCGCGTTCTGGCTCGGGACGGGTGCCGCGCTGGCCGCGGTCCTGGTGCTCGCGCTGGTCCGCCCGGAGCCGGAGGCCGGCAGCGCCCGGCCGCCGCGGGACGCGGGCCGGGCCGCGAACGTCTCCGTGGTGGCCGTGGCGCGCGCGCACCGCCGCCTCTTCGCGACGCTCGGCGTGGCGATCCTGCTCGTGAGCGCCGTGCGCGGGGCCCGGCAGACCGTCATCCCGCTGTGGGGCGAGCACCTGGGCTTCGACGCCGAGGTGACGTCGCTGATCTTCGGGCTCTCCGGCGCCCTCGACATGCTGCTCTTCTACCCGGCCGGCAAGGTCATGGACCGGTTCGGCCGGCTCTGGGTGGCGGTGCCCTCCATGCTCACGATGGCGGGCGGGCTCGCGCTGCTGCCCGTCGCGCACACGGCCGCGGGGGTCGCCGTCGTCGCGGCGGTGCTCGGCGTGGGCAACGGGATGGGGTCGGGCATCGCCATGACCCTGGGCGCCGACGTCGCACCGGCCGAGACCCGCCCGACGTTCCTCAGCGTGTGGCGGCTGTTCCAGGACACCGGCGACGCGGTGGGGCCGCTCGTGCTGTCGGCCGGTGCGGCGCTGGGCTCGCTGGCCGCCGGCGTGTGGGTCGCGGCCTCGCTCGGGGTGGCCTCGGCGGCCGCCCTCGGACGGTGGGTGCCCCGGTACTCGCCCCTCGCGAATCTCGTGCGTCGCCGGCGCGGACGTCCGCGCCGGACGGATTGACACGAAGAATTCACACGAACTCGGTGCGACTCGTCGGCGTATCTCTTGACACCCCCTGTGTCGAAACGTACAGATGGCTCATGGAGGCGTTCGAGAAGTGGGAATCCGAGATCCGCGGCTACAGCAGGACGTATCCGACGGTGTTCGCGTCGGCGTCGAACGCCCGTCAGGTCGACGAGGACGGGCGTAGCTACGTCGACTTCTTCGCCGGCGCGGGCGTGCTGAACTTCGGGCACAACAACCCGCGCATGAAACGCGCGATGATCGACTTCCTCGAGGCCGACGGCGTCGCGCACAGCCTCGACACGGCGACCACGACCAAGCGCGACTTCATCGAGAAGTTCGCTGACACCGTGCTCGAGCCGCGTGGCATGACCATGAAGATGCAGTTCATGGGGCCGACGGGCACGAACGCCGTCGAGGCGGCGCTGAAGCTGGCCCGGCGTGTCACCGGCCGGCGCGAGGTCGTGGCGTTCACGAACGGTTTCCACGGGATGACGCTGGGCTCGCTCGCCCTCACCGGGAACGCGTACTTCCGCGGGGCCGCGGGCGTGCCGCTGGAGAACGTCGTCCGCCTGCCGTTCGAGACGGCGCCCGGCGGCGGGCTCGGCGCGCTGGAGACCTACCGGGCCCAGCTCGCCGACGCGTCGAGCGGGCTCACGCCCCCGGCGGCGTTCGTCGTCGAGACGATCCAGGCCGAGGGCGGCGTCCACGTGGCGAGCCCGGAGTGGCTCCGGGCCGTCCAGCGGCTGGCGCAGGACGTCGGCGCCCTGTTCGTCATCGACGACATCCAGGTGGGGTGCGGGCGCACCGGCAGCTACTTCAGCTTCGACGGCATGGGCCTGGACCCCGACATCATCTGCCTGGCCAAGGGCCTCGGCGGGTACGGCACCCCGCTCGCGATGAACCTGTCCAAGCCCGAGCACGACGCGCGCTGGTCGCCGGGAGAGCACACCGGCACCTTCCGCGGCCAGGGGCTGTCGTTCGTCGCCGGGCGTGAGGCCCTGGCCTACTTCGACGACGACGAGCTCATGGGGCAGGTGCACACCCGGGGCGAGCGGATGGCCGGCGCGCTGGACGACCTGGCGCGGGAGCTGGCTCCGCGCGGGTTCGAGGTGCGCGGCCGGGGCATGATCCAGGCGCTCGACGTGGGCGACGGCGCGCTCGCCAAGGCGGTCGTCGCCGACTGCTTCGCCCGTGGGCTGCTGATCGGCGCGTGCGGGACCGGGGGCCGGGTGCTCAAGCTCATCCCGCCCCTGACGATCCCCGACGACGACCTGGCCGAGGGGCTCGAGATCCTCGCCGGGGCCGTCCGAAGGGCGGTGTGACCGGACGAGCGGGACCGGGCAGCAGGTGCCATGACCGAGCAGGTGGTGTGACAGGAACACAGGACGACACGTCCGAGAGGGGGAGTCATGAGACGGCGCGACGACATGACCTTTGCGTTCGAGGAGTACGAGAGGCGGCTGGGTGACCTGCGCCGTCGGATGGCCGACCGGTTGCTGGACGCGGTGGTGATCACCGATCCCGAGAACCTCATGTACCTGACCGACTACCAGACGACCGGCTACTCGTTCTTCCAGGCGCTCGTGGTGCCGCTGGACGACGAGCCCTTCATGATCACCCGCCGCATGGAGGAGTCGAACGTCCACGCCCGCACGTGGCTCGAGCTCACCCGCCCGTACCCCGACACCGGCGACGCGATCCAGAGCCTCGTGCAGTCCCTGCGCGAGTTCGGCCTGCACACCAAGGACGTCGGGTACGAGCGCAACAGCTACTTCTTCCCCGCCTACCACCAGGACTACATCCACGCGGCCTTCACCGAGGGGCGCCTGCTGGACTGCTTCGGCATCGTCGAGGAGGGGCGCATCTGCAAGTCCGAGGCGGAGATCGAGGTCATGCGGCGCGCCGCCCGCGCGACCGAGGCGGGCATGCGCGCCGGGATCGAGGCCTGCTCGGCCGGCGTCACGGAGAACGACATCGCGGCCGAGATCTCGGCCGCGATGTTCCGTGCCGGCGGCGAGGCCCCGGCCGTGATGCCGTACGTCACCTCCGGGCCCCGCACGATGATCGGGCACGCCACGTGGGAGGGCCGCACGGTGCAGCCCGGCGAGCACGTGTTCCTCGAGGTCGGCGGCTGCTTCCGGCGCTACCACACGGCGATGATGCGCACGGTGGTGCTCGACGAGCTCTCACCGTCGATGCTGGTCGCCCAGGAGCGGATGAAGCTGGCGCTCGCGGAGGTCGAGTCGGCCATCCGACCCGGGATGACGGTGTCGGACGCCGACAACATCGTGCGCAGCATCATCACGGACAACGGGGTGGGCGCCCACCTCATCACCCGCTCCGGGTACTCGATCGGGATCGCGTTCCCGCCGGCGTGGGACGAGGGGTACATCGCGAGCCTCAACCAGGGCGACTCCCGCATCCTGCGCGAGGGCATGACGTTCCACATCCTGCCGTGGATGTGGGGCGTGGACGGGGACAAGACCGTCGGCATCTCCGACACCGTCCGCGTGACCGCCCGCGGGTGCGAGTCGTTCTTCACGCTCGACAAGGACTTCACGTGCAAGCCCGAGCACGCCACGCCCGTCGTGCTCGACGCCGACGCGCCCACGCCGATCCGCGACGGCGTCGCGTGAGCGCCCCGACCTCGCTCGGGCGGGCGGGGCAGGACACCCAGGCAGGTACCACACCGAGCACCACGCAGAGCACCACACCGAGGGAGGCGCACATGCTCACCGTGACGGACCCCAGCACCGGCACCGTCGTCCGCCAGGAGCCGGCCGCCGACCCGGCGCGGGTCGACGGCGTCCTCGCCGCGGCGGCGGACGCGTGGCCGGCGTGGCGCGACCGGAAGCTCTCCGAGCGTGCGGAGGTCCTGCGCGCCGTCGCCGCCGACCTGCGCGCCCGCGTCGAGGAGCTGGCGCCGCTGATGACCGTCGAGATGGGCAAGCCGATCACGGAGGCCCGCGGCGAGGTCGCCAAGGCGGCCTGGTGCTTCGAGCACTACGCCGACCACGGGGCGGAGTACCTCGCGGACCAGGTGATCGGCTCGGACGCGACGCGCAGCTATGTGCAGCACCTGCCGATCGGGACGGTCCTGGGCATCCTGCCGTGGAACGCGCCGTTCTGGCTCGCCGCCCGGTTCGCCGCCCCCGCCCTGATGGCGGGCAACACCTGCGTGATGAAGCACGACCCGCACGTCGTCGGCTGCGCCGAGGCGATCACCCAGGTCGTGGTCCGGGCGCTCGAGGCGGCGGGCGCGCCGGCGGGCGTCTTCGGCAACCTGCCCGTGGAGACGGAGGCCGTGGAGGGCGTCATCCGGGACCGCCGGGTGCACGCCGTGTCGTTCACCGGTTCGGCGCGCGGCGGCGCGGCCGTGGCCGGCGTGGCCGGCAGCGAGGTCAAGCGCACCGTGCTGGAGCTGGGCGGCTCGGACCCGTGCCTCGTGCTGGCCGACGCGGACCTGGAGGCCGCGGCCGAGACCATCACGCTGTCGCGGATCATCAACGCCGGCCAGTCGTGCATCGCGGCCAAGCGGATCATCGTCGAGGCCCCGGTCTACGACGAGATGGTGGAGCGGCTGCGGTCGCGCCTGGCCGAGCTCGTGGTGGGCGACCCGCGCGAGGAGGGCACGGACGTGGGCCCCATCGCCCGTGCCGACCTGCGCGACGCCCTGCACCGGCAGGTGACGCAGACCGTGGACGCGGGGGCGCGGCTCCTGCTCGGGGGGACGGTGCCCGAGGGCCCGGGGTACTTCTACCCGGTGACGATGCTCGCCGACGTCACGGAGGACATGACGGCCGCGTGCGAGGAGACGTTCGGCCCCGTGATGGTGGTGATGCGGGCTCCCGACGCGGCCGAGGCGCTCGCGATGGCGAACCGCACCGAGTACGGGCTCGCGGCGAGCGTGTGGACGACGGCGGAGCGCGGCGAGGCGATGGCCGGCGAGATCGAGGCGGGCCAGGTGTCCGTGAACGGGATCGTCAAGACCGACCCGCGCCTGCCGAGCGGCGGGATCAAGCGCTCGGGGTACGGCCGCGAGCTCGGCCCGCACGGCATCCGGGAGTTCGTCAACGCCCAGCAGGTGTGGGTGGGCCCGAAGCAGGGCTGACGCGGCGCCCGCAGCTCACGTCCGCTCACGGCCCCGGCGCACGAGTTGCGCCGGGGCCGTCGGATTCGGATACTTAGCCTTGTGGCTCACTATTCGCCGGCGTTGGACGCGGTGCTCGTCGCGCTCGCCGACCCCACGCGTCGGCAGGTGGTCCAGCGCCTCGGTCGCGGTCCGGCGAGCGTCGGAGAGCTGGCCCGGCCGTTCCCGATGGCCCTGCCGTCGTTCATGAAGCACGTGCGGGTCCTGGAGTCGAGCGGGCTGATCCGGACGGCGAAGTCCGGCCGGGTGCGCACCTGCACGCTCGACCGGGAACGGCTCGCGCTGGTCGACGACTGGCTCGCCGACCAGCGGCAGGTCTGGAGCGACCGTACCGACCGCCTCGAACGTCTCGTCACCGATCTGGAAGGCACCCCATGACGACCCCGGCCCTCGACCCCGCGTCGGACCTCACGCTGCGGCGGCTGATCCGCGCCCGCCGTCGCGACATCTGGCGTGCGTGGACCGACCCGGCGCTTCTCGAGCGATGGTGGGTCCCCGAGCCGATGCTGACGCGCGTCGACGTGCTCGACGTCCGCCCCGGAGGTGGGTTCGTCACCCGCATGAGCGAGGACGGCCGCAGGTACGTCCCGCACACCGACGGCATCTTCCTCCTGGTCGAGAAGGAGCGGCGCCTGGTGTTCTCCAACGCCATCAGCAGCGCCTGGCGCCCTGCCTCCCCGGAGCCCGTGGCGATGACCGCCGAGATCGTGCTCGACGACCACCCGGACGGCACCGACTACCGTGCGATCGTGCGGCACGGCGACGCGGCGGCCCGAGCCCGCCACGAGGAACTGGGCTTCTTCGAGGGGTGGGGGTCGGTCACCGCCGCGCTCGCCGAGGTCGCGGAGAGCGTGGCGGGGTCATGAGGATCGCGGTCACGCAGTTCGTCTCGCTCGACGGCGTCAGCCAGGGTCCGGGCTCTGTGGACGAGGACACCACCGACGGGTTCCGGCGGGGCGGCTGGTTCGTGCCCTACCTGGACGACGCGTTCGTGCGGCAGGCATCGGACTGGCTCGACCACGCCGACGGGCTCCTGCTCGGGCGCCGCACCTACGAGGCGTTCGCGCGGGACTGGCCGCAGATCGCCGAGCCCGACCCGTTCACCGTACGGATGAACACCCTCCCGAAGTACGTGGTGAGCAACACCCTGGCCGCCGGCACCTGGAGCCCGACGACCGTGCTGCGCGGCGACGCCGTCGCCGCGGTCGGGGAGCTGCGGGGACGTGCCGGTGGCGAGCTCCAGGTCCACGGCAGCTCTCGCCTCGCGTCGACCCTGCTGGCCGCGGGCCTGATCGACACGCTGAGGCTCGCCGTCGCCCCGGCCGTCGTCGGGCACGGCAGGCGGTTGCTCACGCATCCCGGGGCCGACGTCGGGCTCCGCCTCATCGAGCACCACGCCACCCCGTCGGGTCTCCTGGCGCTCGAGTACGAACCGACGGGCACTGCGCCTCGCGGCGAGTTCGACGGCGTGGTGCCCCTCGCCTGAGTGCTCGACGCCACGACGGCCGTCGGCGACGCTCGCGGCCCGCCGTCCCGGACCGATGGTCAGCCGGCGGAGGTCGAGCCGCGCACGACGAGCTCCGGGTGCACGACCTCGGGCTCGTGGACGGTCGCGGGGTCGTCCACGAGCGCGAGGACGTGCTCGACGGCGCGGCGGCCGATGTCGTGGAACGGCTGGCGCACGGTCGTCAGCGGCGGGGTGGCGTACGCGGCCAGCGCGATGTCGTCCATGCCGACGACGGACACGTCGTCGGGCACCCGGCGGCCGAGCTCGGCCAGGGCGCGCAGGACGCCGAACGCCATCTCGTCGCTGGCGACGAACGCCGCGTGGACGTCGGGCATCCGGCCCAGGATGGTGCCGTTGCGGTAGCCGGACTCCGGTGACCAGTCGCCGTACAGCACGGGCGGCACCTCGCGGCCGGCGCCGGTGAGCGCGGCCCGCCAGCCCGCCGTGCGCCCGATGGCGTCGTTCCAGGACTCCGGCCCGGCCACGTGCCAGACCGTGTCGTGGCCGAGCGCCAGCAGGTGCTCGGTCGCGAGCCGGCCGGCCTCGGCCTGGTCGACGGCCACGACCTCGGTGGCCGAGGAGCGCATGCCGTCGAGCACGACGGTGGGCAGGTCGCGGGTCAGGTGGCCGAGCGACGCCTCCTCGCGCACGGGGACGGCCATGAGCAGCCCGTCGACGCCCTGGTCGAGCAGTCGGCCGACCACCTCGGCGATCGCGTCCGTCGTCAGCGACGACGTCGTCGCGGTGGACACGTGGTAGCCCCCGGCGCGGGCAGCCGTCTGGATCCCCAGCAGGATCGCCGACGTCGAGTAGTGGTCGCTCTCGTGGGTGACGACGCCGATCGTGCGGCTGCGCCCGGTCACGAGCGCGCGCGCCAGCCGGTTGCGCCGGTAGCCGGTCCGCTCCACGGCGGCGAGCACCCGTGCGCGGGTCGCCTCGCCGACGTTCGGGTGGTCGGACAGCACCCGCGAGACGGTCTGCGCCGACACGCCCGCGACACGCGCCACGTCGCTCATCGACGACGCTCTGGTCACCGGCCACCTCCCTGGTCGTGGTCCCCTCGGCGGGTCGAGCGAGCCTGCCACGCCAGAGCCTACCGGCGACACCTGGTCACGATAACAACGAAAAGAATGCGAGTGGTCTCGCTTCCATGAGATCAAACGGTCGCCGGGTGTTGTTATGGATATCAACATGTGTCTAGAGTGTGCGACGTGACCACGACTCCCACGCTGACCACGCGGGGCACCGCCCTGCTGCGCCGCGGCGCCCCGCACCGCATCCTGTCCGGGTCGGTGCACTACTTCCGGGTGCACCCGGACCTGTGGCGCGACCGCCTGGCGCGGGTGCGCGCCATGGGGCTCAACACCGTGGACACCTACGTGCCGTGGAACTGGCACGAGCCCGAGCGAGGAGGCGCCGACTTCACCGGCGCCCGCGACCTCGAGGCCTTCGTGCGGCTCGTCGGCGACCTCGGCATGGACATGGTGATGCGTCCCGGCCCGTACATCTGCGCCGAGTGGGACAACGGTGGGCTCCCGGTGTGGCTCACCGCCCGCGCCGGGGCCGGCGGCCTCGCGCTGCGCACCGGCGACCCCGCGTTCACCGACGAGGTCGCGCGCTGGTTCGACGACCTCGTCCCGCGGCTCGCGGCCCTGCAGGCGAACCGCGGCGGGCCGATCGTCGCCGTGCAGGTGGAGAACGAGTACGGCAGCTACGGCGAGGACCACGACTACATGGCCTGGGTGGCGGGCGCCCTGCGGGACCGCGGGATCGACGAGCTCCTCTTCACCTCCGACGGGCCGACCGCCCTCATGCAGGACGGTGGCTCCCTGCCCGGCGTGCTCGCCGCCGCGACCTTCGGCTCCAAGCCCGGCCAGGCGCGCGACCTGCTCGCCGCCCGCCGCCCGGGCGGTGAGCCGTTCCTGTGCGCGGAGTTCTGGAACGGCTGGTTCGACCACTGGGGCGAGGCCCACCACACCCGTGACGCGCACGACGCGGCCCGCTCGGTGGGCGAGCTGCTCGAGATCGGTGGATCGGTCAGCCTGTACATGGCCCACGGTGGCACCAACACGGGGCTCACCGCCGGAGCCAACCACGACGGGTCGCGCCTGCAGCCCACCGTCACCAGCTACGACTCCGACGCGCCGGTGGCCGAGGACGGCACGGCGACGGCCAAGTTCTTCGCCCTGCGCGACGTCTTCGCCCCGTACCGGTCCGCGCACCTGCCCGGCGACGCGCTGGACGACGCCTGGATCGCCCCGCCCGAGCGGCTGCCCGCGCGCACGCTGGGGCCCGCGGCGACGCGCCCCCTGCTGCCCGCGCTGCGGGCGGTCGCCGGCCCGGGGGAGCGGGCGCCGCGTCCTCGCACGTTCGAACAGCTCGGCCTCGCCGCCGGCCTCGTCCTGTACCGCGCGACCACCAGGCTGCCCGTCGGCACATCGGTCGTGTCCGTGCTGGGCCTGCACGACCGTGCCACCGTGCAGGTCGACGGTGTCCCGGTCGGCGTCCTGGAGCGGGAGAGCGCGCACGAGGGGCTCGCCGTGACCGGGACCGGCGACGAGGTCGTGCTCGAGCTCGTCGTGGAGCACCTCGGCCGGGTCAACTACGGCCCGCGTCTCGGCGAGCACAAGGGCGTCGTCGGCGACGTCCTCGTGGACCGCCGGATCGTCCACGGCTGGCACAGCGCGCCGGTCCCGCTCGACCGGCTGGACCCCGACGCGCTGTGGGACGCGGGGGCGGACGCGGCGCCGGACGGCGCCGGGCTGCTGGCGCGGACCACGTTCCACGTCGACGAGCCGGCGGACACCTTCCTCGCCCTGCCGGGTTGGGCCAAGGGGTTCGCCTGGGTGAACGACGTGCTGCTGGGCCGCTACTGGGAGGTCGGCCCGCAGCGCACCCTGTACGTCCCCGCCCCGCTGCTGCGGTCGGGCGACAACACGGTGACGGTGCTCGAGCAGCACCGCGCCGGCACGGGTCTCGAGCTGCGCCCGGGCCCCGAGCTCGGCGAGGCCGAGGAGTACGTCGAGGAGTTCTGACCAGGACCGGCATCAGACCAGCAATCGACCAGCACGGACACCGTCGTCGGGCCGCAGCGGCCCGACCGATCGAAGGAGATCTCGCATGACACGACGACCTGTCCGCTCCCGCGCCTCCCGCGGCGCCGTGGCCCTGGCCACGACGCTCGCGGTCGGCTGCGCGGGACTCTCGGCGGCGACCGCCGCCACGGCGAGCCCACCGGCGCACCCCGGCGCGGCGTTCGGCCTCGACACGGCCACGGGGGCGAGCGACGGCGCCGCGACCCTGCGCTCCGACGCGCTCGAGGTACGCGTCGCGGCCGACTTCCCGCGCGTGCTGACCTACACCCGCGGCGGCGCGACGCTCACCGGCAGCACCCGCCCCGTGACCTCCGTGACGATCGACGACCAGGCGTACGCCGTCGAGGCCGAGCGCACGGCCGTGGACGCCGCCAGCGCGGAGTACCGGCTGACGTTCCCGGACCTGCCTGGCGTGCGCATCGACGCCCGCCTCGCGGTGGCGGGCCCCACCGTCAGGTTCGAGGTCACGGACATCGCGGACACCGACGAGCACCGCGTCGGCACCCTCGCGATCCCCGGCCACGACCTGCTGTCGGTCTCGTCGTCCGACGACGACGCCACCGTCGCGAGCGCCGTCCTCACCCCCGACCGCACCCGATCGGGCGACACGATCGAGCCCGTCACCGCGGACACCGAGCCGGACGCGGAGCCCGTCGGCTCCGCCTATGCGTTCGTGTCCGCGAACGGGCTCGCCGCCTCGATCGTCACCAACAGCGTCTACGACGAGGCGCAGGGGCGGGCGACGCGCGAGAGGAACCGGCTGCGGCGCCAGGCCACGGCGGCGGACGGCGAGGTGCGCGTGGGCCTGTGGTCCGGCGCGTGGACCTACCGGGCGGAGGGGTCGCCGACCACCGAGGAGCTGCCGTCCGCGACCGTCGTCGTCACGCCGGACGCCAACGGCGACGGCACGACCGACTGGCAGGACGGCGCGATCGCCTACCGCGACGTCGCGCCGAAGGCGCTCGGCGCCGACCAGGTGCCCGACCGCGTCGTCACGCACATCCCGTTCAACTTCGCCTCGCAGGCCACGCACCCGTTCCTGCGCACGCTCGACGACGTGAAGCGGATCTCGCTCGCGACCGACGGCCTGGGGCAGATGGCCGTGCTCAAGGGCTACGGCGCCGAGGGTCACGACTCCGCCCACCCGGACTACGGCGGCCACTACAACGAGCGCGCCGGCGGCCTGGAGGACATGCGCACCCTCATGTCCGAGGGTGGGGAGTGGAACGCCGACTTCGGCGTGCACATCAACGCCACCGAGTCCTACGCGGAGGCAGACGCCTTCTCGGAGGAGCTGGTGGACCCGGGCGCGGAGGGCTGGAACTGGCTCGGCCAGTCGTACTACATCGACCAGCGCCGCGACATCACGAGCGGCGATCTCGCGTCGCGCATCGGGCAGCTCGCCGACGAGACCGGCGGCGACCTCGACATGCTCTACGTCGACGTCTACTACAACTACGGCTGGCAGGCCCGGTCGCTCGCGGACATCGCCCGGGCGAACGACTTCGAGCTCGCGACGGAGTGGTCGGACAAGTTCGAGGCGGACTCGCTGTGGAGCCACTGGTCGGCGGACGAGAGCTACGGCGGGGCGTCCAACAAGGGGCTGAACTCGCAGATCGTGCGGTTCGTCCGCAACGCGGAGAAGGACACCTGGAACCCGCACCCGCTGCTCGGCAACGCGCAGATCGTGGAGTGGGAGGGGTGGACCGGCGAGGTCGACTGGAACGCGTTCTACGCCAACATCTGGACCACGAACCTGCCCACCAAGTTCCTGCAGCACCACGAGATCCAGCGCTGGGACGACGATGAGATCGCCTTCACCGACGGCGTGACGGCGCGCGGCACGTCGGCCGCGGACCGCGAGATCCTCGTCGGCGACGCGGTCGTCGCGCGCGGCGGCACGTACCTGCTGCCGTGGAGCGCCGCCGACGCTCCGGGCGCCGAGGACGACGTCGCACAGGGCGACAAGCTGTACCACTACAACCCCGACGGCGGGCCGACCACGTGGACGCTGCCCGGCGAGCTCGCCGGCGCGAACGAGCTCACGATGTACCGGCTCACCGACACGGGCCGCGAGAAGGTCGGCGTCGTGCCGGTCGACGGCGGCGAGGTGACCGTGGAGGCCGAGGCCGGGCAGCCGTACGTGCTGTACCCCGACGTGCCGGGCCATGCCCTGCGCACCCCCGACGCGAAGACCGTCGGCTGGGGCGCCGGCGCCCCGGTGACCAACCCCGGCTTCGACGCCGCAGGCCTGGGCGCCTACCGCACGAGCGGCGAGGTGACGCGCGAGCGGCTGGACAACGGCCAGCACGTGGCGCAGCTCGGTGCCGGCCCCGCGGAGGTCTCGCAGCGCCTGGACGAGCTGGAGCCCGGCACGTACGCGGCGAGCGCCTGGGTCGAGGTGCAGCCGGGTGCCTCCCGGCCGACCACGCTGGAGGTCTCGGGCCCGGGCAAGGCCGTCCGGGGCGCGTCGGTCGACCTGGAGCGGTCCACGGCCCGCAACCGCGTCGCGGCGGACGACAAGCACGGGCGGTACTACCAGCGGGTGCAGGTGGAGTTCGACGTCGTCGACACCACCCGGCCCACGCTCACCGTCCGCGCGGGTGAGGGCGACGCCGTCGTCCGGCTCGACGACCTGCGCGTGGTGCCGACCGAGCGGGCCGACGTGCCCGCCGACCTGCGCACCGAGGTGGACGGCGAACCTGCCGAGGTCGTCGCCTTCGAGGACTTCGAGTCCGTGCCGCAGGGCTGGGGTCCGTTCGTCAAGGGCGACGCGGGCGGCAGCAACGACCCGCGCACGCACCTGGCCGAGCGGCACGAGCCGTACACGCAGGGCGGCTGGAACGGCAAGCGGGTCGACGACGTGATCGACGGCAGCTGGTCGCTCAAGGCGCACGAGGAGAACCGCAGGCTGGTGTACCGCACGGTGCCGCACACGGTGGACCTGGAGCCGGGGCACCGTTACCGCGTCAGCTTCGACCACCAGTCGGGCCGTGACGGGAAGTACGCCTGGGTCACGGGCTTCGACTCCGTCGCGGGTGGCGAGCCGACGTCGGTCGAGACGGGCAGCACTCCGCTGGACGCGCAGCTCGACACCGCGCGGTTCAGCGAGGAGGTCGTCGCCGGCACCTGCGGCGACACCTGGGTGGGGCTGCGGTCGCTCACCGGCGGCGGTGACGAGGCCGACCTGATCCTCGACGACTTCCTGGTCGAGGACCTGGGCCCGGCGTCCTCGGTGCCGGCGTGCGCGTCGCTGGAGCTCGACGACGGCGGGGCGGCGCTCGAGCCGGGGCAGCCGAACACGGTCACGACGACCTTGGCGCTGCACGAGTCGGACACGGTGCGCGACGTCGCCGTGGCGCTGGACGTGCCGGAGGGCTGGGAGGCCGTCGCCACGGACGCCGCCGAGGCGGCGACGCTGGAGCCGGGCGACGAGCTGGTCACCACGTGGGAGGTCACCCCGGCCGGCGAGCTCACCACGGAGCCGTACGACCTCGCGGCCACGGCGTCGTACACGACGACGGCCGAGCCCGTGGGGGAGCGGTCGCTGGACCAGGCGGTCCAGGTGCACGTCGTCGTGCCGCCGCCGAGCGGCGAGAGCTGGGTCTCCGACCTGCCGTTCGTCTCCACCAGCAACGGCTGGGGCCCGGTGGAGCGGGACATGTCGAACGGGCCGCGGGGCGCGGGCGACGGCACGCCGCTGACGCTGCGGGGCACAGTCTACGACAAGGGCGTCGGCGCGCACGCGCCGTCGTCGGTGCGGCTGTTCCTCGGCGGGCGGTGCGAGACGTTCACCGCCACGGTCGGCGTGGACGACAGCCAGGGCACGCGGGGCTCGGTGGCGTTCGAGGTGCGCGGCGACGACGAGTCGCTGGCGACCACGCCCGTGCTGCGCGGCGGGGGCGCGACCGAGGACCTCGCGGTCGACGTCACCGGGGTGCGGTACCTGGACCTGGTGGCGACCACGGGCGGGGACAACAACGGCAACGACCACGCCGACTGGGCTGGCGCGTCGGTGACCTGCGGCTGACCGCCTGACGGTGCACCGCGAGCAGGAGCCGCCGGCCGGGGCCACCCGGCGCCGGCCGGCGGCGACCGCCGGAACCAAGCGTGAGCGAAACTGGCGCTCAGCGCCATCAGTAGATAGTTTTCAATCAACGAGGGCAGCTGTGCTCTCGACGGAGCGCGAAGGACATCGATGACGATGACGAGCAACCCCCGGCAGGGCCACGCCCCTGCCCCCAGCCGCCGGGCCGTGCTGCGCGCGGCGCTGTACACCTCGGCCGCCGTCCCGCTCGGCCTCACGCTGGCATCGTGCGCCACCGGGGGTGGCGACGGCGGGGACGACGGCGCGTCGTCCGGCCCCGGCGGTGAGGTGAGCGCCACCAACCCGTTCGGCATGGCGGAGAGCACGACGGTGGACGCCGTGATCTTCGACGGCGGGTACGGCGTGGACTACGTCGAGCGCGCCGGCGAGGCCCTCGCGGGCCTGCACGCGGGCTCGTCGGTGAAGGTGTCGCCGTCCACGCAGATCGCGACCG
>NZ_SIRP01000025.1 GCF_011634835.1 Isoptericola sp. BMS4
TCGTGGCTGTCGTGTTCTCGGGCTGTGGTGCTTGGGCGGGCCTTGGGTGTGGCGGTGTAGGCCGTGGCTGGAGTCTGTCGGTGTGGCAGGGATCGATGGGGCCGGTGGTGGTTGTCGTGCTCGGCGAAGGTGTCCAGCAGGAGTTGCAGCTCGTGCGGGGTGGTGGGCTGGTCGGGCTGGGCTCGTAGCCACTTCTTCATCGTCTGCTGGAAGCGTTCGACCTTGCCCTGGGTCGTGGGGTGGTTGGGGCGGCCGTTCTTCTGCACGATGCC
>NZ_SIRP01000026.1 GCF_011634835.1 Isoptericola sp. BMS4
CTCGTCGCCAAGTACCAGATCGACCCGGCGCAGACCGGGCTGCTGTTCTCCGCCGAGCTGGGCGCGTTCAGCCTCGCGACCCTGCCGGCGTTCCTCTGGCTGACACGTGTGCCGCTCGCGGTCTCCGTCACCACCTGCATGGTGCTCGTGGCCGCGGGCCAGGTGGTCTCGGGCTTCGTGGAGGACTTCGGCGTGCTTCTCGTGGTGCGCGTCCTCACCGCGCTCGCCGCGGGGTCGGTCCAGGTCGTGCTGCTCTCCCTGAGCCCGCGGACCCGCAACCCCGGTCGTGCCTTCGGGATCTACGTCGTGGCCTCCCTCGTCCCGGGCGTCCTGATCATGGCCGTGTTCCCCGTGGTGTACCAGGGAGCCGACGTCGCGGCGATCTACTGGACCCTGGCCGTGATGACGGTCCTGGGTCTCGCGGTCGTCCCGCTCCTCCGAGGCGTCTCGCTGCGCCGGCCGACCGCCGCCGCGGCGGGGGGAGCCGTGCCTCGCGTCGTGGCGGGGACGGCGGGACGCTTCGCTGCCGGGCTCGCAGCCATCGTGCTGTTCTACGTCGCGCTCAGCGGGGTGTGGACGTTCATGGCACAGATCTCGGTCGGGGCGGGTAGCGCGGAGGGTGCGACGAGCCTGGTGCTGTCGGTGGCGACGGCGGCGGGCATCGCGTCGGCGGTCGTGGCGAC
>NZ_SIRP01000027.1 GCF_011634835.1 Isoptericola sp. BMS4
AGTTCGCGCCGATGATGAGGTCACCCTCCCAGTGCCCCGGCACGGCCCGGTCTTCGATCTCGGCGGGACGCTCGGAGATCATCAGGTGCGGCGGGATCGACCGCTTCCCACGCTTGCCTGTCGAGCGTTTCGGGCGGCGCATGGCACGCCCGGTGCGGAGTGCGGTGGCCAGCTCGCGTCGCAGCCCACCTCGCCCCTGGACGTATAGCGCCTGGTAGATCGCCTCGTGGCTGATGCGCATCTGTTCATCATCGGGGAACTCGACCCGCAGCCGTCGGCTGATCTGGGTCGGGCTCCACGCCCGCGCCCAGCGCCCTTGCGCCGGTGGCGCCAGTTTGTCCTGGACCCAGGATGCCAGGCGGGGGTTGGCCGCCAGTTTG
>NZ_SIRP01000028.1 GCF_011634835.1 Isoptericola sp. BMS4
TTCCTCGCGATCGTGCCGCTGTTCTTCGTGCTGGACAACATCGGCCTGCTGGGCACGCTGCCCGGGCTGATCACCACCTACGTGGCGTTCGCGCTGCCGTTCACGGTGTTCTTCCTGTACGCGTTCTTCCGCGGGCTGCCGAACGAGATCGCCGAGGCGGCGGCGATCGACGGGGCCGGGCACTGGCGCACGTTCTTCCAGGTGATGCTGCC
>NZ_SIRP01000029.1 GCF_011634835.1 Isoptericola sp. BMS4
TCGTGGCTGTCGTGTTCTCGGGCTGTGGTGCTTGGGCGGGCCTTGGGTGTGGCGGTGTAGGCGGTGGCCGGTGTCTGTCGGTGTGGCAGGGACCGGTGTGGGCGGTGGTGGTTGTCGTGCTCGGCGAAGGTGTCCAGCAGGAGCTGCAGTTCGTGCGGGGTGGTGGGCTGGTCGGGCTGGGCGCGGAGCCATTTCTTCATCGTCTGTTGAAAGCGTTCGACCTTGCCCTGGGTCGTGGGGTGGTTGGGGCGGCCGTTCTTCTGCACGATGCC
>NZ_SIRP01000003.1 GCF_011634835.1 Isoptericola sp. BMS4
TTCGCCGTCGCACACGACCCACCAGCCGGCGTCCACACCGACGTCAACCGCCGCAACCCGTCGTAGTCGAAACACTGTGTGTCCCGCCCCGGAGCACCATCAGCCACCGGACGGCCGCCGCGAATGACTGTGAACTTCGATCAAGCGACTAAAGCACTAGATAACAATAGAAAGCCTGCCGAGCGCAAGGCGTTCGCTCGCTAGATGCTATGCATCACGACTGTCGGCCCATACTCATCAGTAACTTCGCTATGGAACTCCCGGTCAGGAAACATCGCCCTTCCACGCGATCGCCAACTTTCGGCGATAGACTCCGCCAGTTCGATCAATGCAGACTCCTCGACTGCACCGTCAGGATCGAAGATGTCCCACAAATGAAGATGGTTTGTTACCCGCTCGACCGCAATCCTGTCATTACCTGTCGTTGCCATCCATTCGTCGAACCGCGCTGCGTCAAATTTGTCCTCGATGAGGACACAATCCCGCACCACGATAAAATTCGGCAACATGAGGCGAGCAAAGAGTACTGCCGATGTGAGATCAAGATGCTCAGCAAGATAAGAATCTGCATTAGGCGCCGGGCTGAACCTTGCGCGCCACTCGGCAAACCTCGGCAGGTCGCTCCATCCGTCCTCATTCAAGCCCCATCAACTCCTCAGGCGTCGCAGGTCGAACATTCTGGCCTGGGCGAACGAAAACCTCTCCCGTAGGACTAACGTGACGCTCGTACTCAACCACGTGCGGAGTTTCGACGCCACCATGCGATCTTCCTGTCACATCAACACGCTTGACGGGCAATCCGCCATCATCGTAGACCTGATAGTTGGTCACGCGACCGTCACCACCCCGTCGCACCAATACTGCATTCTTGTCCGCTGTACGCGGGAACTTGCCCTTGACCAACCGCGATCCAGCAATTGCGGATCGTTCCCCCGCGAGGCCACCCGTCGCTGCCCTGGCGCCCAGCCCGGACCTTGCGAAAACACCGACTCCGATGAGGGCGCCGTTAGCGGCCTGCCAGAGGCATGCACCACCATCACCTTCGCGACATTCGATACTGTCGGTGACCCCCAAGAAACCAGACCAGCCCGGATGTTCATTTCGAAACTGCTGCTGCCATGCCAAGTATCTTTGGTTAGCCTCAATCTCATCTTGAGTCAACTTCTTCTTCCGGCCAGTTGCTTCCTTAGCGGGATAGTTCGAATTGCTGCCGGACACCGAATTATCAGTGAATCCCCCAGCATATCCACTGCGATCAGCTGACCTACCAGTTGGTTGAATAACGACGGGCGGCTTCGGCCTCGGCGGGGTCCAGTTGCGGGCCATATGCCGCACCGAGGCCTTCTTCTGCGCCGCCGTGTCACGGAACCCATTCCCCGCCTCCGGACGCAAGCCGGTCGGGTCGGACCATGTGACCGGGTTGTTGTTCGCATACGCGTACCCGTGCCACTGCTGAGGATCGGTCAGGTCCATTACCGGATCCACACTGATAAACCGGCCCAGGGTGGGGTCGTAGTACCGGGCACCCACCGCCGTCAGCCCGGTCGCGTCGGCCGGCTTGTCGAGGAACCCGTGATCCCCCGACCACGACCCCGGCACCGCACCACGAGACTCACCGAACGGCGTCTGATACCTGCGAGAGATCTGCGCCGACACGTTCGTGACCGACATGCTCGCGGTGCCCTGGTGGTCGTTTACGAGGGTGGACACGTCGTCGAACGTGGTGCCGGTGCGCACCGCGATGGTCTGCCCGGCCCAGGTGTAGTACCGGGTCGCCCTCGTCGCACCGCCCGCGGTCAGGGTGAGTTCCTGCCCACCCGGCAGATACACCGTCGTCGCACCACCCTGACGACGCAACAACCGATCCCCGTCCGCGGTGTAGACGAAGCTCGCGTCCGCCTCCCCGGTCTGGGTGACCTTCGTCAGTTCGCCCTCGACGTCCCAGGACAGGCTCTGCGCGGCCTCGCCGGCAACGTCCCGGGTCATGGTGTTCCCGGACGCGTCATACGCGAAGCTGCTCACCGCCGTACCTTCGGTCACCTTTGACACCGCATGCGGACGAGCCCCACCCGCAGCCGGGTACGCGTACGACGCCGTCCGGGTCCCCGAAGCAGTGTGCTCGGTCGTGCCGGTGCGGTTCCCCACCGGGTCATACGAGTAATCCGTCCACAACTTCGCCGGACCACCCAACCCCGACACACTCTTCGCCGTCGCACAC
>NZ_SIRP01000030.1:0-182 GCF_011634835.1 Isoptericola sp. BMS4
GTCTGTCGGTGTGGCAGGGATCGATGGGGCCGGTGGTGGTTGTCGTGCTCGGCGAAGGTGTCCAGCAGGAGCTGCAGCTCGTGCGGGGTGGTGGGCTGGTCGGGCTGGGCTCGTAGCCACTTCTTCATCGTCTGTTGAAAGCGTTCGACCTTGCCCTGGGTCGTGGGGTGGTTGGGGCGGCC
>NZ_SIRP01000030.1:192-336 GCF_011634835.1 Isoptericola sp. BMS4
ACCGGCCACGGCCTACACCGCCACACCCAAGGCCCGACCGGACACCACAGCCCGACAACACGACAGCCACGACCGCCTCCGTCGCGACAAGATCGACAAGACCGGCTGCGTCACCCTGCGCATCGCCGGCAAGCTACGCCACAT
>NZ_SIRP01000031.1 GCF_011634835.1 Isoptericola sp. BMS4
TTCATCGGCTCGTTCAAGACGAGCTCGGAGATCTTCAGCTCGCCGTTCTCGCTGCCGGCCGAGTGGAGCTTCACCAACTACTCCACGGCGTGGGTCGACGCCGAGATCGGCAGGGCGTTCGTCAACACGATCATCGTGGTCGGCACCGCGCTGGTGCTGGTCATGGTCCTGGGCGCGATGTGCGCCTACGTGCTGGGGCGGTACGAGTTCCGGGGGCGGCGGGCGATCTACTACCTCATGCTCGCGGGGCTGACGTTCCCGGTGTTCCTCGCGATCGTGCCGCTGTTCTTCGTGCTGGACAACATCGGCCTGCTGGGCACGCTGCC
>NZ_SIRP01000032.1 GCF_011634835.1 Isoptericola sp. BMS4
GGCAGGAGGCGCTGCTGTACCCGTCGGGGTCCTGGATCGAGAACGAGATGAAGGACCAGACCAAGGACGGTTTCCAGATGATGGGCGTCCCCTCCTTCGCGCTCTCGGCGAGCCCGGCGATGGGCGCCGAGGCGCTGCACTCCACGGCGGGCGAGCCGTTCATCGTGCCCTCGCAGGCCGCGAGCGTGGCCGGCGGCAAGGAGCTGCTGCGCGTCATGCTCTCGGAGGAGGCGGCGACGAACTTCGCGAAGACGAAGCTGGCGCCGACCATCGTCGCCGGGCTCGTGCCGGAGGACGGGTTCGGGTCGACGGCGCTGGTGTCGCAGACCGACATGCTCGACGCGGCCGGCGACGCCATCTTCACGTTCGACTTCGTGAACACGTACGGGATGAACCAGGAGCAGCTGCCGATCTGGAACTCGTTCCTCGCCGGGAAGAAGTCGGTGGCGGACATGACCAGCGAGCTGCAGGCGATCACCGACCGGATCCGCGAGGACGACACGATCGACAAGATCGAGGTGCAATGACGGCCGCAGCCCCGGGGACGGGACGTGCCGCGCCGCCCACCGGCGGCGCCCTTGCGGGGCCCGGAACCGGGCCCCGCAAGGGGAGGCGAGGAAAGCTGAGCCTCGACAGGCTGAGCTTCTTCGTGGTGTTCCTGTGGATCCCGGTCGCGTTGTTCCTGGGGTTC
>NZ_SIRP01000033.1 GCF_011634835.1 Isoptericola sp. BMS4
GGCAGGAGGCGCTGCTGTACCCGTCGGGGTCCTGGATCGAGAACGAGATGAAGGACCAGACCGCCGACGGCTTCCAGATGAAGGGCGTCCCGGCGTTCTCCGTCACCTCCTCGGCGGCGATGTCTCCGACGGCGCTGCACTCCACCGCCGGCGAGCCGTTCATCGTGCCCTCGCAGGCCAAGAGCGTGGCCGGCGGCAAGGAGACGCTGCGGGCGATGCTGTCCAAGGAGGCGGCGACGAACTTCTCGAAGACGAAGCTGGCGCCGACCGTCGTCAAGGGCATCGTGCCCGCGGACGGGTTCGGCTCGACGGCGCTGGTGTCGCAGACCGACATGCTCGACGCCGCGGCGGGGGAGATCTTCACGTTCGGCTTCGTCAACAACTACGGCATGAACCAGGAGCAGCTGCCGATCTGGAACTCGTTCCTCAGCGGGAAGAAGTCGGTCGCCGACCTCACCGGCGAGCTGCAGGCGATCACCGACCGGATCCGCGAGGACGACACCGTCGAGAAGATCGAGGTGTCATGACCGCGGCGCTTCCGGCAGGCCGGACCTCACCCTCGGCGGGACCCCGGAGCGGGCCCCGCCGCGGGCGGGCCGGCAGGCTGTCGTTCGACAGGCTGAGCTTCTTCGTGGTGTTCCTGTGGATCCCGGTCGCGTTGTTCCTGGGGTTC
>NZ_SIRP01000034.1 GCF_011634835.1 Isoptericola sp. BMS4
TCACACTCTCCCTCGAGCATCGTTGCATCAGGACGCCACCAAACTGGTGAACCGGTTTTCCAAATCGTGCCGCACCTGTCCCCCATTGGCAACCCTCGCCGCGTCACCTTTCGGTAACGGACTTGTCCACGCCCCTGCCATCGTCGCTCTCGAACATCTCGATCCGGTATGTGAGGTCGTACCGACCAGGGCTGATCCGGTACCGCTCGAGCACATCCGGACCGCACGCCCCTGTGCCGAGCCCTCGGTGCGCCGCATCGAGGCACAACACGATCCGGTCGTCTGCGGCGAGGTCGCTGTCATTGGCCGCAGCGAAGAGCGCCTGTGGTGAGTAGCGCGTCGCAGACCAGGAAAAGCGCTCTTCGAGTGTCGAGAACCTCAGAAACTCCCCGCTTGAGTCGTCCACGAGCTCGATCCAGTCCGTCTCCGTGCGGAGGCCGAACTCCTGTGGGACCAGGTAGGGCGAATCCTCGATGGGCCCGGACCAGATTCCCCAGTGCGCGGACCTGTCACGGTCGGAGTAGTTCTCGTGGGGACCGCGCCCGAGCCACCGGAGTCGGTCGAAGCGGGGATCGACCCGCATCAGGACACCGACTCGTGGAAGGTCAGCCGCAGAGTCAGGTACCTCGAATACGTGGCGGACCTCCACGGCCTCGGCTTGTCGTTCCACAGTGGAGGAGTGGCGCACGACCTGATCGGCCGGCTTGACATCGATCCCGGCATCACGCCAGCGGATGAGTGTCGGAGAGCCCATCTCTCGGACTCGTACGATCTCCTCGAGCAGCTTGAGTCCGTCATTGTCCGTCGCGCCACGCCAGACGTTGGGTACCGCTTCGTCGACGGCATCGGGACGTATCGGCACACGGACCACTGGATCGATGGGTGGTCCCGGTCGGCCCTCCCGCAGTTCCATCTGATCCCACGCCATTAAGTGGCCCGACTCGGCGAACCAGGTGGCCGTTCGCAATCGCCATGTCACGTTCAGGTGCACCCGGCCCGGACCGTCGGGCATCTTCGAGGGAAGCGGCACGTCGTGGCAGATGCCCGGTGCAATCCTGCCGACCTCCAAGTCACCGGACTCGACGGTGACGCCATCGACGGCAAGCTCCCAGTGCGGCACCAGGTCATCGAGATCAGCGAACTGACGCCGGTTCGTGATCTGGAGACCGCCCCGGACCAGCTCGGTCACGACCGGCCGGTAGACCCAGGCGATCTCGGCAGCGGCCGGGTGCGGCTCTCTGTCCGCCGAGACGATTCCGTCGGCCACAAAGTTCGCGTCGTGCGGTGTGTCGCCAAACTGGCCCCCGTAGGCGAGCCGGATCGAGCCGTCGTCGAGCACTTGACGCAGCCCGTGGTCCTTCCACTCCCAGATGTACCCTCCCTGAAGGCCTGGGCTCGCTGAGATGACGTCCCAGTAGTCTGCCAGGGAGCCGTTGCTGTTCCCCATGGCGTGCGAGTACTCGCACATGATGAGGGGGCGGTCAGCTCTGCCCGCCACGACCTGCTCCGAGTACTGGCGGATCTCTTCGATGCTCGGGTACATCGGGCAAACCACGTCTGTTCCGTGGCGTCCGCCGTCGGCCCAGCCAGAGAAGCGGATGGCGTCCTCGTAGTGCAGCGGGCGTGAGGGGTCTGCACGGCGGATCCAACCGGCCAGCGCATCATGGTTGACGCCGTACCCGCTCTCGTTGCCAAGGCTCCATTGGATGACGCAGGGGTGGTTCCGGTCGCGGGCCACCATGCGCGCTCCCCGTTCGAGCCACGTCGCCCGGTATCTGACGTCGCCACAGAGGTACCAGTTGTAGGCGTGCGACTCGATGTTGGCCTCGTCGAGAACATAGAAGCCCAGCTCGTCACACAGGTCGTAGAACGCCGGATCGTTGGGGTAGTGCGATGTCCGTACGGCGTTGATGTTCATCCGCCGCATCTCGATCAGGTCCGCGCGCATCGCATCGACGTCGACCGCTGCTCCACGATCTGGGTCGTGGTCATGCCGGTTGACCCCGAAGATCCACACTCTTCGGCCATTGACGAGAAGGCTGGCACCGTCGATCTCGACCCGCCGGAACCCAATCCGCACGGTGGTCTCGTCGACTACAGCACCGTCGGGGTCGACGAGCTCCGCCACGGCGTCGTACAGATACGGAGTCTCTGCCGACCAGGGCTGGACCTCCAGGCCCTCCCATCCCAGACGTGTGATGTGTCCCGAGAACTCATAGGTCCGGGTCGGGTCGTGAGGGACCGGAGCCTGCTTCGTTTCGGCGACATTCCCGCGTACGTGCGCGCGGACCGTGTACCCCTCCGGGACGGGACCGAGGCCCCCGTGATCGACAGTCACCCGAAGGTCCAGTGCACCTTGGCAGGACCCCGGGTCGAAGTCGGCACGAGCATCAATGTCCGCAATTGCGACGGCCGGTCGGGACTCGAGCCGGACGCTGCGGTGCAGTCCCGCGAGCCACCACCCGTCCTGGTCCTCGACGAAGCTCTGCGCGGAGTAACGGATGACGACGACGGCCAGCACGTTCACGCCAGCCTGCACGACGTGCGATACGTCGTACTCGCTGGCGAGACGCGCATCGGTGCCATAGCCGACGAAGGTCCCGTTGAGGTACACCGCGTGGACGCTGTCCGCGGCTCCGATGTGCAGGGCGACGCGTTCACGAGTCCAGTTCGGCGGAACTTCGAACTCCCGGCGGTAGACACCCGTGGGGTTGTGCTCCGGCAGGTGTGGGGGTGGTTCGGAGAACGGCATCTGGATGTTGGTGTAGTGGGGCTTGTCGCCGACGTCCTGTACGGGCCAGCTGCCGGGGACGACGATCGAACGCCACTGCCCAGAAGGGGCGTCGACGTCGACGACATCGCTCGGGACTACTTCCGGTGACGCGAAGAGCCGGAACGACCAGTCTCCGTCGAGCGGGAGCGCACGGTCACCGGTCATCGCAGGCCGTGCGCGCATCGGGAGCCTGTGGATCGCGGTCGTCGACGGATCGTGCCAAGGTCGGAGCTCGGCCAGGGTGGGCAGCATGTCGGATCCTCTCGTTCGCGGTACGTTCGGGTAGCCAGAGACGCCTGGCACGACGGCGGGCCTCAGGCGTGCCGTGCGCCGAGGCCACCGTCGACGGCCCAGCTGGCGCCGGTGACGAAGCTTGCGGAGTCCGAACCGAGGAACACCACGACCTCGGCTATTTCCGCCGGCTGTGCCATACGACGCAGCGCGTGCAGCTTCTCGACACGCGCACGTTCGTGGGCGCCCGCCTGGTCGAAGTGTTCGTTCACACGCTCGCTCAGTGTCCAGCCTGGATCGACGGTGTTCACCCGGATGCCCAGGCAACCGACGTCGAGTGCGAGGGAGCGGCTCATCCCTGCGACACCCGCCTTCGCCGCGCCGTAGGGGAAGGCTCCCTCCGCGGTGTGCGTGGCGTGCAGCGAACCGATGTTGATGATGCTGCCGGTTTCGGCGCGCTCCATCGCCGGCAGGACGGCGCGCGTCATGAGCCACGGAGCCTTGAATCCGAGCTTCATGAACGCGTCCCACTCATCACCGGTCATCGTGCGTGCGTCGAACTCTCCGTCCCGGTTCGCAGCATTCACCAGTACGTCGACCTTTCCATGGGTCGACAGAACTTCATCCACGGCCCGCGCGACAGCAGCCTCGTCGGTCACGTCGACAGTGCGGTGACGAACTCGGGCACCGAGGCGTTCGGCGAGGCGTTCCCCGGCCGACGCGTGGACGTCCAGCACCCAGATCTCACCGCCCTCGCGGGTACCGGCCTCGGCCACCGCGGCTCCGATGCCCCGGGCACCGCCCGCCACCACGGCTACCTTTCCGCTCCAGGCGCCCTCGGTCCGTGTCACGCGGCCGCCGTCCTGGCCAGGCGGTCGAAGTCCAGTACGACGCCGTGTCCAGGTCGATGCGGTGCCGACACGTGGCCGTCGACGACTCTCATGGGGTCGGCCATGTACGCGTGGAGGCCGAAGCCGTGGGCCTCCATGTATGTCCGATGCGGAGCTGCGGCGAGAGCGTGCACGGTGAGGTCGTGCACGCCGTGAGAGGTCAGAAGCATGTTGTTCGCCTCAGCCAGGGCGGCGACCTTGCGGAACGTCGTGTACCCGCCGATGTTGCTGACGTCGGGCTCGGGCAAGGTCAGCGATGCAGCGCGCACGGCGTTCTGGAAGTCATAGAGGGTGTGGAGGTTCTCGCCCCCGGCGATCGTGTGTCCGCTCTCGCGCACGACTCGCGCGTTGCCCACGAGGTCGTCTGGAATGGTCGGCTCCTCGATCCATCCCAGGTCGAACGGTGAGAGGGCCCTTGCCGCACGGATGGCGCCGTCGACGGTCCATCTCATGTTGGCGTCAACCATGAGCGGAAAGCCGTCCCCCAGGTGTTCGCGCATCGCCGCCACCCGGGCGACGTCGTCACGCAGGTCGGGTCGTCCCACCTTCATCTTGATGGCGCGGAACCCTTCGGCGATGAACCTGTCCGCCTGCGACTTCAGGTCAGTCAGCGGAAACTCGAGATCGATCCCCCCGGCATAGACGGGGACGACAGGGTCGTATCCGCCGAACAGCTTCCACAGCGGAGTCTGCGCGCGCACACCCTGCAGGTCCCACAACGCGATGTCGACGGCCGAGATCGCCGAGGTGGCGTGCCCGCCTCGCCCGGCGTAGTGGAGTCGCCACCACATCGACTGCCAGATCGCCTCAATCCGGTCGGCATCGGCCCCGACGAGGCTCCCGGTCAGGTCGTCCCGGATCATCGTGGCGACGGCCCCACCGCCGTGGTTGACGGTGTAGGTGTATCCCAGACCCTCCGCCCCGTCGCTGTCCTCGATGCGTACGGTGATGAGTTCGAAGTCCATCATCGCGCCGTGCATCGAGTCGGTGAGCTTGGTCTGAAGCGGTACGCGAAAGAGGTCCGTGCGTACTCGTTCGATCGTGGCCATCGTGTCTCTCCCTGAAGTGTGCGGGCCCCGCCCGTCTCGTCGTATGCGCGTGATCAGCGCCGGCCGGGAGGCGGGAGCGCGGTCACGGCAGGCACGTGCGCAGTCTCCGGACTCTGTCCGCTCGTGTAGAAGGTCTTCTGCCTCTCGTCCGCGGCAAACCCGAGGATGTAATTCCAGGTGTTCGACACGTCGTGGCACAGCCCCCAGCGGACTCCGTCCAGCGGAGCGTCGACGGGCTCGTCGCGGCGCAGTGGTCCGGCCGCGACCGGCGGCGCCGGAATGTATGCCATGATCTCGAAGTTGATCCCGTCCGGGGCGAACTGCATGGTGTTGCGCTCAGGGCCGTCGGTGGAGAGCATCGCGGCGATCCCGTCGCCGTGCTTCCACAGGCACGTCTCGTGCCCGCTGTTCGTCACAGGGTTCGCCGGCGAGCGTCGGTACGGACCCTCGACATGGTCGGCGATGGCGACGCCCCAGCGCGTGGTGCGGCCGCCGGCGGTGAACCCCTCCCCCATTTGCTCGCCCTTGTAGTACAGGTAGAACCGACCCCGATAGGGCACGAGGATCGGATCGTGGACCTTGAGGCTGTCGAACGAGCCGCGGGACACCACGCTGAGGCGGTTGTCCTCCTGACCCGCCCATTCCCCGTCCGCCTGCGGTTCGAGAATCGGCCTCGTCGAGCGTTCCCACGGACCATCGGGTCCCGGGGCCTTGGCGATTGCGATCGATTCGGGGCTCCGCAAGCGATACGGGGAGCGGAGCACCTGGTACACGAGGTAGAACCACCCGTCGTGCTCGAGAACCTCCGGCGTGAACACGCTCCGATCGTCGTAGCTCCCCGGCTCCCCGCGTCCGAGTGCGCGGCCCTGCTCGACCCAGACCACACCGTCGTCCGAAGTCGCGTGCCAGATCTCCGACCAGTCCCACGGGAAGACCTTGGCCATCGGGTCCTCGCCGAATCCATCAGTTTCTCCCGTCGAGCGCGTGTACCAGACGTGGTACCGGCCATCGACGGTGAGCACCGAACTCGGGTCCCGTCGGTGCACCCCCACTTCCGGCCCCAGCCCTTCGACAGGAAAGGTCTGGAAGTCACAGAACCACGCCGTGTCGGCGGGGTAGTTCCGTGCTCGGCGGGTTGCCGCACTCTCGACGGGCTGGCCCATGTCATCACCTTTCTGCGCGGACGTCACTTGATCGCTCCCCCAATCCCACCGATGGAGAAGAAGCGGTTCAGCACAGCGAACACGATCACCGGCGGCAGCAACATGACGACGGACATCGCCATGACGGGCCCCCAGTCGGTCGCATTCTGCTGAAAGAAGGTCTGCAGGCCGATCGGCAGCGTGAAATTGCTCTGAGTCCGGAGGAAAACTGTGGCAATGAGGTAGTCGTTCCACGCGACGAGGAAGCTGAAGATCGCTGCGGAGAGGATTCCCGGATACGAGTTCCTCAGCACGACTCGAATGAAACCGCCCCACATGGAGGCGCCGTCGACCCACGCGGCTTCCTCCAGCTCGACGGGAATCGAGTCATAGTAGCTCGCCATCATCCAGCACGTGACCGCCATGCTTCCGGCGATGAAGATGATCGCCACGCCACTCAGCGTGTCGGCCAGCCCAACGTTCGCAAAGACGACGAACAGGGGAATGACGAAGACGATCACCGGAAGGCTCTGGACGACGAACAGTGAAAGCGTGTAGCCAGCGATGAATCTGTTGCGGAGTCTGGACATCGGATAGCCGGCCAGCGCGCCGATGATCACCGCGAAGATCGTAGTACCGAAGGTGACGACGAGCGTGTTTCCCAGGTAAACCATCACGGGTGTCTTCGTGAAGATCTCGACGTAGTTGGAGAAGTTCCACGAATAGACCCCGGATGCCGTCTGGCCGGACCGCAGCGACAGCACAAGGATGAGGATGATCGGCGTCAGGACGATAAGAGTGACCATCGCCATCACCAGCGTCTTGCCCCACCGGGATACAGCCTCCCGTCGCTGCTTGCGCACCAACCTGTCGCGATCGCGCGTGCCTGTTACCGAACGGGCAGACGGGGACGTCTTCATGCGTGTCATGGCAACCCCCTCAGACGTTGACTGGCGCTCGGTAGATGCGCCGGAAGAAGTAGATGGATATGGCGATCAGTGCGGCCGTGATGAGAAAAGCGACCGCGACCCCGTATCCCGTACGGAAGTCCTGGAAAACGAGCCGGTAGGCGAACACCACGAGCGTCGATGTCGATCCCGTCGGACCGCCACCGGTCAGCAGGTAGACGGAAGGGAAGTCGTTGATCGTGAAGATCGACGCGAGCACCCACGAGATGTAGATGGGCTTGGCGGTGATCGGCAGGATGATGTGGCGAACTCGCTGCCATCTGCTTGCGCCATCGAGTCGGGAGGCCTCCTCGACGCTCCCGTCCACGGCCTGCAGAGCGGAACTCATCATCATCATCATGAACGGGAACGTTCCCCAGATCTTGAAGATGATCACGATCGCCATCGCCGATCCAGCGTTCGCCAGGATCTGGACGTCGCCGAAACCTAGCGCTCTGAGGAGGGTGGGTATCGGGCTGGAGGGCGTAGCGACAAGGAAATTCCAGCTCGTCGTGCTGACAACTACGGGGACCACCCACGGCAGGAGCAGGAGAACCTTGAAGGCCGACCTGCCGGGGAAGTCACGGCGCAGCACGAGCGCCAGGCCCATGCCGACGACCCAAGCCACGAACACAGAGAGCACTGTGAACAGCAGCGTGAAACGCACCGCCTGCCAGAACGCCGGATCCTGCAGCGCCGTCGAGTAGTTCTCCAGCCCCACGAGTTCGCCCGGCCCCGCGATGCCACCGTCACGCAGGGACTGGTTCGCCGCGTAGAAGAGCGGGTAGGCATTGAGCGCGACAAGCAGGATGATGGACGGGGCCAGCATGGCCGCCATCGTCTTCTTCCGCCCGGGGTGCAGACCACGCCCGCGCTGACGTGGATCATGTGCCGTCACGGCCGGCTTCGTCGCCGTCGTTACGTCCATCGTGGACGCCTCCTTCAGTTCGGTCATGATCTGCGGTTCACATGACCTGTTCGAGGCCGGCTTGCAGGGTCTGGAGGATCTGCTCGGCGCTGCCCTCG
>NZ_SIRP01000035.1 GCF_011634835.1 Isoptericola sp. BMS4
CCGGTGGCGGTGGCCGCGAAGTGGGCCTGGAACTTCGCGAAGGAGCCGAACTGGTCCTTGATGGCCTCGGCCAGCTCGCCGGTGGGCTCGCCGCCGCCCTCGGGGGACAGGTTGTGCCAGAACACGGTGTGGTTGGTGTGCCCGCCGAGGTTGAACGCGAGGTTCTTCTCGTGCAGGTTCACCGCGGCCAGGTCGCCGGACTCGCGGGCCTCGGCGAGCTTGTCCAGGGCGGTGTTGGCGCCCGCGACGTACGCCGCGTGGTGCTTGTCGTGGTGCAGCTCCATGATCTTGCCGCTGATGTGCGGCTCGAGGGCGCTGTAGTCGTAGGGCAGGTCGGGCAGCGTGTAGAC
>NZ_SIRP01000036.1 GCF_011634835.1 Isoptericola sp. BMS4
GCCATTGTCATTTCTGGGTGCTGGTGCCGCGTGGCTGGTAGTCGCGGGTGAGGTCGATGGTGAGCTCGCGAAGGATCTCCCCGGTGGCGGCGTTGATGATGCGCACGTCGTGGTCGTGGATCAGGAGCAGGACGTGGGTTCCCGCGTGGGCTCGTCCGATGCCGATGTGGCGTAGCTTGCCGGCGATGCGCAGGGTGACGCAGCCGGTCTTGTCGATCTTGTCGCG
>NZ_SIRP01000037.1 GCF_011634835.1 Isoptericola sp. BMS4
GGCGGGTTCAAGCGGTCGTCGCAACACGCGTCGTCAGGCTGTCAAGAGTAGGCGGTTGAGTGCTTCGGCAGGCTTGGCCCAGTCGAGGGTCTGGCGGGGGCGGTCGTTCAGCAGCAGGGCGACCTCCTCGAGGTCGTCGGCGGTGTGGATGCCTAGGTCGGTGCCCTTGGGGAAGTACTGGCGCAGCAGCCCGTTGGTGTTCTCGTTCGTGCCGCGCTGCCACGGTGAGTGCGGGTCGCAGAAGTACAGGTCTAGGTCGTCGGCGATCTTGATCTGCGCGTAGGGCGTCATCTCGGAGCCTTGGTCCCAGGTCAGGGACTTGCGCAGGTGTGCTGGCAGGGTGCGGATCTGGGTCAGCATCGCGTCGCGGACGGCCTCGGCGTGATGCCCGTTCGGCAGGTGCAGCAGCATCACGTAGCGGGTGGTGCGCTCGACCAGGGTGCCGATGGCGGACTTGGAGTT
>NZ_SIRP01000038.1 GCF_011634835.1 Isoptericola sp. BMS4
GGTCAAGTCCCCGGTAGTGGTGTAGCGCTCGGTGATCCTGGTGAGGTCAGGCGCTCAGTTCGAGGACGGGGTCGGTGTCCACCTCCTTGTCGGCTTCGGTGACCGGGGTGAGGCGGCAGCGGGCGAGGACTTCGAGGCCGAGGTAGCGGCGGCCTTCGGCCCATTCGTCGGTCTGCTCGGCCAGCACGGCTCCGACGAGGCGGACGATCGCTTCCCGGTTGGGGAAGATGCCCACGGCGTCGGTGCGGCGGCGGATCTCCTTGTTCAGCCGCTCGGAGGGGTTGTTGGACCAGATCTGAGACCACACGTCCTTCGGGAAGCCGGTGAAGGCGAGGATGTCCTCACGGGCAGCGGCCAGGTGCTCGGCGACCGCGGGCAGTTTCTCGCCGACGTAGTCCAGCAGCCGGTCGAACTGGGCGTGCACAGCGGCGGCGTCGGGCTGGTCATAGACGGAGTGCAGCATCGCCTTCACGGCTGGCCACATCGACTTCGGGGTCACGCTCATGAGGTTCGCTGCGTAGTGGGTGCGGCAACGCTGCCATGTGGCGCCGGGCAGGTTCGCCGCGATCGCCTCGACCAGGCCGGCGTGCGCGTCACTGGTGACCAGGCGAACACCGGCCAGGCCGCGCGCCGTGAGGTCGGCGAAGAACTCGTTCCACGCCGCCCCGGTCTCGCTGGTAGCGACCCGCATGCCCAACACCTCGCGGTGCCCGTCACCGTTGACCCCGGTCGCGACCAGGACGACGGCGTTGATCACCCGGCTGGCCTCACGGACCTTCATCGTCAACGCGTCCGCGGCGACGAACGTGAACGGCCCCGCATCCCCAAGCGGCCGGTGGCGGAACGCCTCGACCTGCTCGTCGAGGTCGGTCGCCATCCGCGAGACCTGCGACTTGGACAGGCTGTTGATGCCGAGCTGACGCACGAGCTTGTCCATCCGGCGGGTGCTCACGCCGGCGAGGTAGCAGTCCGCGACCACCGTGATCAACGCCGACTCCGCCCGCTTCCTTCGCTCCAGGAGCCAGTCGGGAAAGTATGTCCCGGAGCGCAGTTTCGGGATCGCGACGTCCAGGGTCCCGACGCGGGTGTCCAGGTCGCGGTGCCGGTACCCATTGCGCTGCGCAGTGCGGGACGCGGACCGCTGGCCCCACTCCGCACCCACGACCGCGTCGGCATCCGCGGACAGCAGCGTGTTGATCACCGTCTGCAGCAGCGATCGCATCAGATCGGGCGAGGCCTCGGCGAGGGCCTCGCCAAGCAGGCCGGCAGGGTCGACAATGGCAGGTGCGGTCATCGTGATGCTCCGTTCGAGGGTGCTGTGGAAGGTTCACTCGAAGGATCACGCGGTGGCCGCTCTACGTCTCGCCGAAGATCTCGGCGACGACCCTGGCGACCGCGCTACACCACTATCGGGGACTCAACT
>NZ_SIRP01000039.1 GCF_011634835.1 Isoptericola sp. BMS4
ATGGGTGTGGCGATGGCGGTCGTGACGTTGTTGTTCGCCGCGCTGGTGTTCACCGTGAACCGCCTGACCGGTGGCAAGGACGAAGGAGGCCAGCAATGAGCACGACGACGGTGCGCCCGGCCGCTAGGCAGGCCTCCCGCGCGGGGTCCCGCGAGCCCACGCGCCAGGACCCTCGCACGGTGTCGTCCCGCGAGGACCGGCGGGTGGCAGGGATCTCGCACACCGTGCTGATCGTCTGGTGCGTGCTGGTGATCGCCCCGATGATCTGGGTGTT
>NZ_SIRP01000004.1 GCF_011634835.1 Isoptericola sp. BMS4
TCACACTCTCCCTCGAGCATCGTTGCATCAGGACGCCACCAAACTGGTGAACCGGTTTTCCACCGTAGAGCATTCTCCCCCTGCTTGACAACCCACAAGTTGCCATCCCCGGTCACGCCGGGCGAGAAACCCTTTCGTCCGCGCAGGTCAGCGGGAGGGCGCGCCGACCGATCTGCGAACGACAATCTCGTAGCCGCCGTCCAACTGCCGGCTCTCGGCGGGCCGTCCGTCGATCTGATCGACCAGTGCGTCGACGGCCGCTGCACCGAGCGCAGCAAGCGGCATCGCCAACGTGGTCAGCGGCGGATCGAGGAAGTCAGCCATGGGCAGGTCGTCGTATCCGATCAACGAGATGTCGTCCGGCACTCGTAGCCCTCGGTCGCGCACCGCCTTCATCACCCCGATCGCCTGCGGGAAAGTGCTCGCGTACAGGGCGGTCAGCTCGGGCCGAGAATCGAACAGTTCGTGAGCCGCCTCGCAGCCGCCAGACTCGTTGAAAGCGCCCGCGGCGTAGGCGCCGGAGTCGAGACCCAGCTCGCCCATCCGCACCTGGAAACCTTCCAAACGCCGCTGCGCAGGCACGAGGTCCAAAGGTCCCGTCACCATGCCGATCCGCTCGTGACCCCAGGAGTGCAGGTAGTCGACCACGAGCGCGCTCGCGCCTCGCATGTCGAGTCGAACGTTGCGGTTCGAGCCAGGAACCTCACGATTGAAGAAGACATGCGCCACTCCTCGACGATCAGTGAGCAGCCGCTCGACGAGTGGGTGATCTGGTCGCGACGACGCCACCAGGAGCCCATCGACGCGCCCCGCGGTGACCAGCTCCGCATACGAGGCGTCGTCATCGTCGCCAGCCCCGTCCTCTGCGATGAGGAGCACGTATCCGTGGTCTCGTGCCCGTCGGAACGCTCCGCGCGTGATGGCCGCATACACGGAGTTCGACAGGTCTGGTATCAGCAGGGCGAAGGCCCGTGTGCGCGACACGGACAGCGCGCGAGCCGTGGCGTTGGGACGATACCCAAGCTCCGCGGCGATCGCGAGGACCCGCTCCCGGGTCTCCGGCCGGATACGCAGTGTGGTGTCGTCATTCATCAGTCGCGAGACGACAGACTTCGTGACCCCGGCACGTTCTGCCACGTCGACGAGCCGCGCCCGCTGTCGCGGCTCCGCCGACGGGCGAACGCTCGCTTCCGATGCCATCCCAAGACCCTTCCGCTGCTGATGCTGATATGGACATCTTGCCAGCAGGTCGCAGATGACACCCTGAACGTCCGAGGGATTGCCGCGGCAGTGTGCCAGGAGGTAGGGTCTGGTAAACCGGTTCTCCGCGTCGTGCTCGAACACCGACGAGACTCGATCGCGTCGCCAACGGAAGGAATGATGTGAGACACCCCGAGCTCTTCAACGGCGAAGGCCTTCTCGGCAGCGAGCCCGCTGCCTTTGTCGCGGGCCAGCTGGAGTCCGACACCGCGCACGGGACCACGCCGGTCATCGCTCCGACCGACGGCAGGGTGGTCGCCAACGTGCCCAACGCATCGCCTACGACGGTCGACAGGGCCGTGCAGGCAGCTAAGGAGGCCCAGCGCGACTGGGCACGACGTAGCCACATCGACCGCGCAGCCGTCCTGAGCTCGGTTCGCGACGCAATCGCCGAGAACGCCGACGAACTGGCGCAGATCGTCGCCGTCGAGCAGGGCAAGCCCTTGCAGGACGCACTCGGCGAGATGACGGGCGCTCAAGGCTTCTTCGACTTTGCCGCAAGCCAGAAGTACCGTGCCGTCGGCTCGATGCTCGCGAGCGAGCACGGCCGCTCGGTGAGCGTGCGCGAAGAGCCCGTCGGCGTCGTCGCCGCGGTGCTGCCATGGAACTTCCCTGTGGCGATCTTCGCACGCAAGGTCGCACCGGCTCTCATGGCGGGAAACGCTGTCGTCGTCAAGCCCTCGGAGTTCACGCCGCTCTCAGCCCTGGCCCTAGCTGTGCTCTGCCAACGCGCAGGCATACCGGACGGCCTACTGAGCGTGGTGTGCGGCGAGGGGCGTGACACGGGCCGAGCGCTGGTCACACACCCGGACGTCGGCATGGTCACGATGACCGGGTCGACGCGGGGAGGTCGCGAGATCCTCACCCAGGCGGCAGCCAGCATCATCCCCGTGTCCCTCGAACTCGGTGGGAAGGCGCCGCTGATCATCTTCCCCGACGCAGATCTCGACGCCGCCGTAGACGCCGCCGTTGACGCGCGACTCTGGAACGCGGGACAGGTCTGCACCTGCAACGAAGTCACTTACGTCCATCAGGACCTCCACGACGAGTTCCTCCGCCGAGTGGTCGAACAATTCTCCCAGATCGCGCCCGGAGACCCACTAGCGTCAGGATCGAAGCTTGGCCCGCTCGTCGCCGAACGCGAGCGGGCCAAGGTCCAGGGGATGGTCGACGACGCCGTCCGAGCGGGAGCACATGTCGAGACCGGTGGCGGTCGACCGGAGGGGGACGAGTACGAAACCGGAGCCTGGTTCGCCCCCACCGTCCTCTCCGGCGTCCACGCGGAGATGGACATCGCCCGGCAAGAGATCTTCGGCCCGGTTCTTCCTGTGATCCCGTTCAAGGACGAGGAGGAGGTACTGGCGTCTGCCAACTCGACGGCCTATGGACTGACCGCCTACGTCTACACCCGTGACCTGTCCCGCGCGATGCGCATGGTTGACGAGTTGGAGTTCGGCGAGGTCTACGTCAACCAGGTCGGCCCCGAACAGGTACAAGGTTTCCATACCGGCTGGAAGTCCTCCGGGCTCGGTGGCGACGACGGGGAGCACGGGTACGAAAAGTATCTCCGAAGAAAGACAACGTATATCCACCACGGCGCCTGAGCAGGTTCGGTTCTTCTGTCGGGTCGGCGTTGTTCCGTCGACCCGACAGAAGAACCGAACCTCAGACACTAGGACCCGCGGATATTCACCTGGGCAGTTCCACGGTGTTAGCGTTCTCATCCCCAGTCTGCCCTGGTCCCGCCGATGCCGCGAACCTCCCGTCCGACACACATTTTAGCGGCTCTCCTCGACCAATCGAGACGAGTCCATGTCTTCTTGGATACACCCCTTGCCTATGTCGGAAAACCGGTTTAGCGTTGAGCCGCGCCCCCTTTCGATCAAAGTGGATCGAGGCGCAGAGCGAGTGCTCCTGCCGCCCAGCGGCACGTGCTTTCGCTCCGAGATGGAGGGATGATGTTCGTGCACCACGACACCTCGACCGCTGCACCCCCGGGAGCTCACCGCTCCGGCGGCACCAGACGCACCGCAGCACTCGTCGTCGCCAGCCTGACCGCGATGGCCCTCACCGCGGCGGTCCCGATCGCATCCGCGGCCGACGACACGCAGGGCCTCGGCAACGAGACCACGCTCTACGACTTCCAGGACGGGCAGGTCCCCGCAGAGATCGGCCCCTACAAGGCACAGTCCTCGATCGTCGGCGACGACGACAAGAAGATGCGGGTCGACTTCGAGGCCGAGGAGAACTTCTACTCCTCGTTCGCGGTGCGACCGGACCCGGTATGGGACTGGTCCCAGCAGGACTCCGAATCGATCGGAATCGCGATGGAGCTCACCAATCCCGGCGACCGATCCATCCAGCTGATCATCGACCTCGCAAGCACCAGCGGTGTCGCAACACGTAGCGTCAACGTTCCCGCCGGGGGCGGAGGCACCTACTACTTCGACGTCGACAGCCCGGCACTGGACCTGGACAGTGGACTCCGGGCCGACCCGTCGTGGCTCGCGGACAAGAGTGTCAACTCCGCAGTCTGGATGTGGGGGTCCAAGGAGACCGACACCAGCCACATCAGCCAGTTGACCTTCTACGTCGCCGGGCTCCTCCACGACCGTTCCGTGGTGGTCGACGACATCCGAGTCGTTCGTGACGCCCCTGGCGACCCTGACTACCTCACGGGTCTCGTCGACGAGTTCGGACAGAACGCCAAGGTCAGTTACGAGGGAAAGATCTCCAAGGCTGCTGAGATTCGTCAACAGCGCGTCAAAGAGGCCAAGGACCTGCGCAACCACCCGGTGCCCTCCGACCGCAGCAGCTTCGGCGGCTGGGCGTACGGACCGCGGCTCGAGGCCACCGGGAACTTCCGCGTCGAGAAGTACGAAGGTCGCTGGACCCTCGTCGACCCCGAGGGGTACCTCTACTTCTCGACCGGCATCGACAACGCCCGGATGTTCGACTCACCCACGACCACGGGTTACGACTTCGACCACGACACGCTCCAGGAGTTCCCTCCGCCGTACCTGACTGCCGGCGGCCCCGAGGACCTAAACCGCGTCCAGAAGTCGGCGCTGCCGACTCGACACGAAATCTCGGACGTTCGGACCCGCCTCTTCTCCGAACTGCCGGACTACAGTTCCAGCGCCGGCGAACACTTCGGATACACACCGGAGACTCTGGCCGGGCCGGTGTCGCGGGGCGAGACGTACAGCTTCTACAAGGCGAACGTCGACCGCAAGTACCCGGGCAGTGACTCAATGGAGTCCTGGCGCGAGAACACGGTCGACCGGATGCTGAGTTGGGGATTCACTTCCTTCGGCAACTGGACCGACCCGGAGATGTACGACAACGGCCAGATCCCGTACTTCGCCCACGGCTGGATCAATGGTGACTTCAAGACGGTCAGCACGGGGCAGGACTACTGGGGACCGATGCCGGACCCGTTCGACCCTGCGTTTGCCGACGCAGCGGCTGCGACGGCACAGGCCGTCGCCGACGAGGTAGACGACAGCCCGTACGCCATCGGGGTCTTCATGGACAACGAGCTGAGCTGGGGTAACACCGACTCGTTCGCCACCCACTACGGGATCGTCAGCAACACCCTCGGCCGGGACGCTGCGACGACCCCGGCCAAGGCCGCTTTTGCCGATGCGCTGGAGCAGAAGTACGAGTCGATCGGCGCGCTCAATGACACGTGGGGGACGATGATTCCTTCGTGGACGGCGCTTCGATCGGGCAACGTGGACCTTGGGTCTGACGACGAGGCGAAGAGAGAGGACTACTCGGCACTTCTGACGTTGTACGCCGAGAAATACTTCGCGACGGTGGACACCGAACTGGACAGAGTCATGCCTGACCACCTCTACGCCGGATCTCGGTTCGCCAGTTGGGGCCGGACCCCGGAGGTCGTCGAGGCCGCTGCAAAGTACGTCGACATCATGAGCTACAACGAGTACCGCGAGGGTCTGCACCCTGACGAATGGGCGTTCCTCGAAGACATCGACATGCCCAGTCTGATCGGTGAGTTCCACATGGGTACGACCACCTCCGGTCAGCCGCACCCCGGTCTCATCTCGGCCGGGAGCCAGAGCGAGCGCGCCGACATGTACGCCGAGTACATGGAGCAGCTCATCGACAACCCGTACATGGTGGGCGGCCACTGGTTCCAATACGCCGACTCGCCGGTCACCGGACGTTCGCTCGACGGTGAGAACTACAACATCGGCTTCGTCTCCGTCACGGACCGGCCGTACCCGGAGATGGTGTCGGCAGCCCGGGAAATCAACGAAGAGCTGTACGACCGTCGCTTCGGGGATCTCCATTCGCCGGACGCCTGGAACCAGGACAGGACCTACACGACCGGCGAACAGGTAACCCACCGCAGTTCGCTCTATCTGGCCGGATGGTGGACCCGGGGCGACGAGCCCGGAACTTCCACGACCGGAGCCTGGCAGGAGATCGTCGAGGACGCCTCCGGTCGTGCGGTCTGGACGCCCTCGCGCGTCTTCACCGCTGGCGACTCCGTGGTGCATCAGGGCGTCGAATACGACGCCCGATGGTGGACTCGGAATCAGGAGCCTGGCAAGAGCAACAACGGCCCCTGGGTCGTTGCATCCGATTGACCGTAGGCCCTCACGCCCCGAGATCGCCGGGGCCGACGTCGCGCATGTCGGCCCCGGCGATCCCGCGTTACCAGTCCCCGTGGGAGCCGTCCTCATGGACATAGACGGGGCTGCGCCAGTCGCCGGCATACCCGCGTTCAATGAAGCGGTCCTCGTCCGGCTGGATGCCCAGACCCGGCCCCCGAGGAACGTCGATGAACCCCTCATGCATTTCGAACGGTTCGGTCAAGAGTCCGATGCCAAGGTCACTGCCGTCGTCGATGCTCGGATGCTCCTGGATCAGGAAGTTCGGCGTACAGGCGTCCAGCTGGAGGCACGCAGCGAGCGAGATGGGCCCAAGTGGGTTGTGCGGTGCGAGGCTCATGTAGTGCGCCTCGGCCATTGCGGCGATCTTCTTGGACTCCAGGATGCCGCCGGCATGGCAGAGGTCCGGCTGGACCACCGACACCGCTCGGCGCTCGATCAGGTCGCGGAACTCCCACTTGGTGAAACGACGTTCACCGGCGGCGATCGGCACGGTCGTCGACGCGGCGATGTCACGCATCGCCTCGACGTTCTCCGGGAGGCAGGGCTCCTCGATCCACAGGGGATGGTACGGCTCGAACTTGGCGATGATCCGCTTGGCCGTCGCGGGCGTCGTCCGTCCGTGCATGTCGACAGCGATGTCGAATTCCGGGCCGACCGCCTCACGCACTGCCGCAAGCCGGCGTACCTGGCGGTCGACGTAGTCGAGCGACTCGACGTCGCGGGCGGGTCCGTCGATCCCGATCTTGATCGCCGTCAGGCCATGCTGCTTGGCGCGTAGTGCCGCCGCGACGAAGTCCTCGTCCGACTTCCCACGGCCGTGCCCGTACATTCGCATCCGGTCCCGCAACCGACCGCCGAGCATCTCGTGGACCGGAGCCCCGTAGAACTTACCCTTGATGTCCCACAGGGCGTGCTCGAGCCCGGAGATGGCGGAGACGGCGACGGCTCCTCCACGATAGAAGTTCCCTCGGTACATCACCTGCCAGTGGCGTTCGATCTCGAGAGGGTCCTTGCCGACGAGGTACTCGGCGTAGTGCCGCACCGCGGCCTCCACCACGAGCGACTGGCCCTCGACAACTGGTTCCCCGTAGCCGGTGAGGCCGGCATCGGTGTCGACTGCCACGAAGGTCCAGCGAGGCAGGACGTGGAAGATGCGGACTGCCGTGATCTTCATGTCGGTACTCCTAGTCGGCGGCGCGGCGAGCGGTGGTGAGAGTTCGGACATGTTCGGCGCTGATGGTGCGGGTCGCGCCGCTCAACGAGACCGCCCCCGCACCGGCGGCGAGGAACGTCCGGGCGTTGTCGCCGTCGACCCCACCGGTCGCGACGATCCTCAGGCCGGGGAAAGGTCCGTGCAAGGCGGAGATCATCTCCGGGCCGACCACGCTCGCGGGGAAGAGCTTGACCCATCGGTGGCCGGCGGACCGAGCTTGCTGGACGTCGCCGGGACTCATCACACCCGGAAGGTGGGGCATCCCGAGTCGGAGGCTGGCCTGTGCGACAACGGGGTCCCAGCCGGGGGCGACGGTGAAGGCGGCGCCGAGGCCGTGGGCTTCTTCGGCTGCGGCGACACTCGTGACCGTCCCCGCTCCGACGACCTGGTCTCGCTGCGACGCAGCGGCGACCACCTGTGAAAGCGCGTGCGAAGCGGTGGTGTCGGACAAGGGGATCTCGACGAGCGCGAACCCGAGGTCCCACGCCCGGTGCGCCGTACGGACCGTCGTCTCGGCGTCGAGCCCCCGCAGGATCGACATCAGTGGCGACGTCGAGAACCAGCTGTCGAATGCCGCATCCGAGGCCGCAGGTGAGATGGGCTCGGCGGTCGGCTGGAGTCCGGGGTCACCAGGGACTGCCGGACCGCCAAGAGGGCGAACGTCCATGTCTACTTCACCGCTCCCGCCGTCATGCCACTGATGATGCGACGCTGCAAGAAGATGAAGATCAGCGTCAGCGGCACCAGAGCATAGAGCGACGCTGCCATCAGGTCGTTCCACTGGATCCGGTACTGCCCGATGAGCTGGCCGATTCCCACCGGTACGGTCTTCTTGTCTTCGCTCGAGGTGAGCACGAGGGCGAAGAGGTACTCGTTCCAGCCGCTGATGAACGCGTAGATCGCCGTCGCGGCCACACCCGGCAACGTCAGCGGGAGGATGATCTGGAAGAAGGTCCGCAGCCGGCTGCAGCCGTCGACGGCCGCGGCCGCGTCGAGCTCGGTGGGCACGGACCGGAAGTACCCGACCATCATCCAACTGCACAGGGGGAGCTGGAAGGAGACGTACGCGATGATCAGCGCCGTCCGGGTATCGATGAGTCCCACCGACTGGAACAGCTTGAAGTACGGGATCAGCAGCATGATCGACGGGAACATCTGGGTCAAGAGGAGGAAGGTCATCAGAGACCCCCTGCCCCGGAAGTGGAACCGCGTCACGCCGTACCCGGCGAGGGCGGCGAACGCGATCGCGATCACGGTGGACACGGTCACGATGAGAATCGAGTTCGCGAAGTACGCACCGAACGGGTAGTCCGTGAAGACACGCACGAACGCGTCGAGCGACGGATTCTGCGGCAGCCAGCGGACGGTCTGTGAGAAGAGTTCGTCGGAGCCCTTCAACGCGGTGGAGAGCATCCACCCCACGGGGACGAGGACGACGAGCGAGCTGAGGACGAGGAGGCCGTAGGCCACCGCGTCCGCAGGTCGGATCGCGTTACGAGTCATCACGATGCAGGACCTTCTGATAGATGGCGCTGAGGGCGAGGCAGATCACGAGCACAACGACCGCGGCAGCGGCCGCGTCCCCCCACTGGAAGTTCTTGAACGCGCGCTCGTAGATGTCGATGCTGACGACGCTGGTGGCGCCCGCAGGACCACCGCTGGTCAGGAGCCAGACGATGGTGAAGTGCTTGAACCACCAGGCGGTCTCCAGCACGACGACGGCGAGCAGCACAGGCCGCAGTCCGGGAAGCGTCACGTGACGGAACTTGCCCAATCGTCCGGCCCGGTCGAGCGAGGCCGCCTCGTAGAGCTCCCGCGGGATCGTCTGCAGTCCGGCGAGGACCAGCACCATCACCAAGGGGTAGCCCTTCCAGATCGCCGCGAGGGCGACGGCGAAGAGGGCGAGGTTCGGGTCGTCGAGCCAGGCCACGGGTTCATCGATGATCCCGGCCGCCAGAAGGTCCGCATTGAACAGCCCGTAGACGGGGTTGTACATCCACTTCCAGATCAGTGCGACGACGACCTCTGGAAAGAGCCACGGCAGCACCAGCACGACGCGAAAGACTGTCGTATACCGTAGCCCTCGGTCGAGCAAGAGGGCGAGGCAGGTGCCCACCACAAGGTTTCCGGCGACGACCAGAAAAGCAAACCCGAAGGTCACCAGGATCGAGTTGAGGAAGCTGCCGTCGGTCGCCAGCCGGGCGTAGTTCTCCAGGCCGATGAAGTCCCAACGGTTGACGAGGTTCGTGTCGAAGAAGCTCAGGCCGATACCGTAGAGGATCGGATAAGCGACGAGAACGAGAGAGACGACCAGCACGGGAAGTGTGAACAGCCGCCCGGCGATCGCGTCGCGCGTCGACTGCACCCCGCCCCGGCGTCGACGGGGTCCGGTGCCGTCCGATGCCTGGGGAAGCACTGTCGGTCGCACTTCTCGGCGCGGTGACCTAACCGGCACGCTCGATCTCCTCACGGGTCGCCCGGGCCGCAGCCGCTGCGGCCTCTTCGGCAGTCGCGTCCCCCAGGATGACGCTCTGGTAGGCCTCTGTTCCGGCGATCTGCACCGATGTGTAGAACGGTGCCTGCGGCGGCGCATAGCCGTACTGGATGGCTTCGACGAAACCGGCTAGGTCGCCTTCTGCAGCCTGGATCGCGTCGAGCGCATCACTGCGCATCGGGATCCGTCCCGTGGCTTCCGACCACTTCACCTGGTTCTCCTTGCTGAGGAGGAACTTCAGGTACTCCCCGGCGATTTCCTTCTGCCCGCTGGTCTCACTAATGCTGTAGCCGCCGAGGCCCAGGTTGGCCGCCGGTTCGTGTCCTTCGGCGTGTGGTACCGGCACAGCCGCCAGCTTTCCTGTGAGGTCCGGGTTCTGCGCGAGAATCGCCCCGATGCCGTTCGACCCACTGATCATCATCGCGGTCGAACCCGAGGACATCAGGTTCACCGCTTCGGGGTAGGACGTGCTCAGGGTCCCGACCGGTGTGACCTCGTACTCATTCACGAGATCGCCGTAGAGCTGAAAGGCCTCCGACGCCTCCGGCGTGTCGTATCCGGTCGCCCAGCCCTCACCGTCGGCCTCGAGCTCGACAGCACCGAAGGACCGCAGGACAGGGAGGAATCGACCGGCCCCGGATAGGTCGGCGGAACCTAGGAGCGCCACTCCCCAGCGGTCAATTTCGCCGTCGCCGTCGGTGTCTGCCGTCGTCTGGCGAGCGGCCTCGATGAACTCGTCCCACGTGCCGGGGGCCTCGAGCCCCGCGTCTGCGAACCAGTCTGTGCGATAAATGAGCCCGGTCGGGACGCCGTACCAGGGCGCGAAGGTCATGGTGCCGTCGACGCTCGCCTGTTCCACACCTTGCGAGTCGAAGCCTGCGACGAACTCACTCCCAAGAACTTCGTCCAGGTCGGCGGGCGCACCGAGGTCGACGGACTTGGCGGCGAACGCCGGGTCGTTGAAGAAGATGTCAGGAAGGGTGCCGCTCGACGCCATGGCGACGAGTTTGGGCTGGAGCTCGTTTGATGGGACCCCGATGTACTCGATGGTGACGTCGGGGTTCTGCGCCATGAACTCGTCGGCGATCTCTTGCTCGACTTCACCTTCGGGACTCTCGACGATGGTGCTGCTCAGCACCGTGATAGTCGTCCCGCCGGCGCTGTCGTCGGCCTCGTCGCCGGAGCACGCGGTCAGGGCACCACCGGCCAGGACGGCGGCGGCGAGCATGCCCACAGTTCGCGTCGTTCTCATCGTGTGCTGCTCCTCAGGTCAGGAAACGCGGTCGCCCGCGCCCCGTTGCTTCCCGGGGTCTTCAATGACCGCGGAAGTGTGCGTATAGTGCACATCATGTTGCGTTGTGTGGTCACACTAGAACGTCGAACGCGAGCTCCGCAAGCCATACCCTGCTACAGAGCGGGAACTGCGACCGCAGCAGGTGTGGTTCACTGTGCGACAGGTGCGCGTACCGCGTGCCATACGCACAATCGAGGAAAGAGAGGCCGATGCCCTCAGGACCCGTCCAGGCCCCGCACTCCCGCACCCTGCCGCTTGCCGGACATGTCATGTGTGTCGGCGAGACGATGGCAGTCGTGGTTCCGTCAGACCACGCTCGGCTCGAGCAGGGCGAACGCTTCGCCATCTCCCACGCCGGCGGCGAGTCGAACGTTGCCGTCTCACTGGCACACCTCGGCACTCCCACGGCGTGGGTGGGGCTTCTCGGCGACGACCCCCTTGGCCGACGGGTGCTGAGTGAACTCACCGATCTTGGCGTCCAAACCAGTGAGGCACGGTGTGTGGTCGGCGAACGGACCGGGGTGATGTTCAAGGATCCGGACCCGAAGGGTTCGCACGTCTACTACTACCGGGCCGGATCGGCGGCGGCGACGATGGGCCCTGAGCTCGTGCCGCCGCTGGTCGACCAACACCCCCGGCACGTGCACGTCACCGGTGTGGTCTCTGGGCTGTCGCGCTCCTGCCGCAAGCTCGTCACCACGCTCCTCGACGAAGCACGACGCGCTGGCGTGCCGTCGAGCTTTGACGTCAACTATCGGCCCGCACTGTGGACCGACCTGGAGACTGCAGCAGCGACGATCCGACTCGCCGCTTCCCTCAGCGACACCGTCTTCGTAGGGCTGGACGAAGCCCACGCTCTCTGGGGTGTCGAGTCCAGTGACGCGGTCCGTCACTTCTTGCCAGAGCCCGACACCCTTGTCGTCAAGGACGGTGCCCACTCAGTGGTCGCCTACAGGGGCGACCTGGTCGAGAAGATCCCGGCTCTACCAGTCGACGTCGTCGAACCCGTCGGCGCCGGTGACGCGTTCGCCGCAGGCTTCTTGCACGCCCGTACTCATGACCTCACTCTTGGAGCCAGCGTCCGACTCGGTCACCTCATGGCTGGCACTGTACTGCGGTCAACTTCGGACCACGGCAGCCTTCCGGCGACCCCGGACGAACTCGTTACCGCAGCCCGTACCGGTGCAGACTGGGGGCAGACGACCAACAGGAGCGAATAATGGGCACATCAGTGGAACGGGCGCTCGACGTCCTCGAGAGCATTAGCTCCTCTCCCAAGAAAGCCGGAGCACTGGGAGAGGAGCTCGGCGTACATCGCTCCACCATGGTCCGTCTCCTGCAGACGCTCGACGAACGGGGCTACGTCAGGCGCCACCCGTCAGGAAAGTGGGGCATCGGTTTCAGGCTGATCGCCGTCAGTCAGCAGGCGCTGGACAGCATGGATCTCCGCGAGATCGCACGGCCACACCTCGCCAAGTTGAGCGCTGCAGCAGGCCACACGATCCACCTCGCTGCCCGCGAAGGCGCCGCTGTCTACTATGTCGACAAGGTCGAGGGGGAGGGAGAAGTGCGCATGCGGTCGCGAGTCGGCGCAGAAGCACGCCTCCACACCGCAGGTGTCGCCAAGGTGATCATGGCGTTCGCCCCGCGGGAGATCCAAGACCAAGCAATTGAGGCATGCACTTTCGACAGGTTCACGTCGACGACCATTGCCGGTGCCGATGAACTACGCCGCGAGTGGGCCCTGATCAAGCGCCGGGGTTGGGCGACCGACGACGGCGAGCAGGAGGACTGGATTAACTGCGTCGCGGTGCCGGTCTTCGACGCAACCGGCGACGCAATCGGAGGACTGTCAGTCACGGCTGTCCGTTCGATTGCCACTCTCGACGATCTTCAAGCGCACCTGAGCGCGATCCTTGCGGCTCGCGACAGCATCTCCCAAGAACTAGGGTGGTCGGCGCCACGAAGTGGTAGGAGCGGTGTGAGTGTGACGTAATCCGGGCGAAATGTCACGGTCTCCCGCCTCGGTGGGCGTCCGCCAGCGGTGCCCTTGCGGCGTCGGGCGGCGAACTCGTCGAACTCTTGCGGGATCACGGCTTTGCCGATGTTTCCCGTCCGGATGAACCATCTACGCGTGGGGCGGCGATGTCCGGGTCGTCCGCGCTCCCGTCCCGAACGGGTGCGTGGCGACAAAGCGTGCTCTTCTCGTGCGATGAGGCATCACCTGCGCTCCCGAGGCATCGTCGCGGTCATCCCCGAGCCCGCCGATAAGCAGGGTCACCGGAAACCTCGTGGTGCCCGTGGCGCTCGCCCCGTCGGCGAATACCACGACGACTACAAGGGCCGCAACGTCGTCGAGCGCGGGTTCAACGACACCAAGCAGTGGTGGGGCCTCGCCACCCGATACGGCAAGCTCGCGCTCACCTATCGGGGCGGTGTCGTCCTCCGTGCGATCACGCTCTGACTCAAGGCCACGACGTGACGATCATCGCGACTCGTCGGCGACGACCTCTGCTTTGAATCCGGCGGAGTTCTACAGCCAGCCAGCGTAGTGATCCGTGCCTCCCGCGTGGGGATACCGGATCTGATACAACGGCTGCCAGCCGTGCTGCTCCGCCTGAGCCATGATCGCGTCGACCCGATCGGGCGCGCCCGCCCTGAATCAGTGATGGTTCACCCCGGTCGCCCTCCGATCGTGCGTCGCCGCGGAAAGATTCGGGGAGGTCGTGAGCGTCAGATACGCGCCACCAGCGGCCCACGACTCGCCCTCGGGCCACTCGCCCTCGCGCTCGAAGCCGAGCCCCGTGATGCCTGCAGCCAAGTCGCAGAAGTTCCGGCGCAGAGCAGTGGACCTGGCCCGGCGTGGAGACGCGCCGGTGCGGCAGGTCGCGAACGATCTGGGAGTCAGTGAGTCGTGCCTGCGCCGGTGGATGGCCCAGGACGACGTCGACGCGGGCCGGCGTGAGGGTCTGACCTCCGCGGAGCGCAAGGAGCTCGTCGAGCTGCGTCGCCGCACCTGGGTGCTGGAGATGGAGAACGAGATCGTCAAGCACGCCTCGGCGTACTTCGCGCGGGAGAACGTGCTCCCAGAACGATCGCCCGGTGCGTTCGTGAGCTCGCCGACGACGGGTTGCCCGTCGCGATGGCGTGCCGGGTGCTGGGCATCTCGCGGGTCGGGCTTCTACGAGGCCACCGGGCGGGCGCCGTCGCCGCGGGCCGTCGCCGATGAGCAGGTGTCTGCCACGATCACGCAGATCCATCAGGCTTCACGGGCGACCTACGGTGCCCCGCGCTTGCATGCCGAGCTGCGTCTTGGGCTGGGGATCCGGTGCGGGCGAAAGCGGGTGGCCCGGTTGATGCGGGACAGACTGAACAACCACCGAGAGGGGGGTCCACTTTCAGACGTCGCCAGGGGGTTCATTTTCAGCCGTCGTTGACATTCATAGTCGTAGTCGTTTGGGTTCCCACCTGCGGCCAGGGTGGCTGGTCAGGGCGATGGTCTGCATCCAGGCGGTCAGGTCGGCGGCGAGGGCGACGATGGCGCACCAGATGCGGTTCGCGTTGAAGTCGTGCAGGGGCAGGTTCGCCAGGCCAGAGTCTTCCGCGATGCGGATGCGGTCCTCACAGCGGGCGCGGGGGCGGTGGCGCAGCTCAAGGTCGGCGAGCTGCGCGACATGACGACGGTGCCTACCAAGTACGCCCGCTTCGATCGACCTGAGGCCGAGCAGAGGGCGCGTGGCCGCAACTTCCGCGTACTGACCCTCCAGCAGTAGGGCCTCACGAGTCCTGGCGAGGCGACCACCTGCTTCACTAACTGCTTCACGAAGCGTCCGTTCACGCGCGGACGCTCACGAACCGCCACGGGCGAGAATCCGCCGCTCAGCGCGCGCTTGCGCAGGTCGTTCTTGATTCGGGACGAAGAGGTCGCAGGTTCAAATCCTGTCACCCCGACCAGCAGGTAGGCCCTCCGACCAGCGGAAACGCTGGTCGGAGGGCCTATCGCGGGTTAGCGGCCAAAATGTGTGTCCGTCTCGGGCGTGTCGATGTCATCGGTGGGAGTGTCC
>NZ_SIRP01000040.1 GCF_011634835.1 Isoptericola sp. BMS4
GACCCCTACCTCCAGCCCGCTACCCCGCCCGGGCTACTCCCCACCGGATCGGCGAAGAGCCACATACACCTACCGAGAACTTGCGCCAGGATTATCGAAACTGTCACTAGCGGCGCACGATACGACAACTGACGAGCCAACAGTAGAGAACCTCGTCGCGACACATCATTCGACCAAAGGGCGCAATAATCAACTGGACTTACCCTCCAGGGTGCAGATGGCGTGGGCGCGGAATTCACGTTGTTCACGCGACAACAACGGCTCCCCTGCTCGCCGTATTACGTAACCACTCCTATAGTCAACCTCGTCGAAATCAACCTCGTCCCGCGCGGTAGTGTACCCGCTTCTGTGTTCGGCACGTAGTTTAACGCTCGCTAGGATTTGAAACACAACGAGCGCCAGCACATCTGCGCCAAGAATCGCCATTCCCGCGAACAATACATATGACTCCCCGTAGCCTCGCCCGGAGACTCCCATGCCGACGGCAAGAAGAACAGCTAGGACCGGCACTGCCAATGCGCAACCTAGCATCCATCTGCCCCAAACAATTCCGGGGCGGCCGCTCAGCATGTCACGTCGTTCGCCAGGAACCCACTCGCTCACCACCCTGGAACACGGCTCCTTCGATCAAGCGCGCTCCCAGCAAATCCCACAACAGCCAGCGGGGCGGACAATCCGAACGAGGTTATGTCAGCATTATTGATTTCACTCTTCGCTATCGGCTGGACGAACTTTGAAACCCCACGCGCCGCGAACCCAAACGCGCCGAAACTTGCACCAAGAAGCCCTACCCCACAACTGACATCCAGCCCTCCACCAGCGCAATCAATGGCCGCCGACGCGAATCCCGTTGCCACAGATACCACCCCTAATGCGATTCCCAAGCCCGGAACGAAAGATAGCGCACCCGCAGCAAGTGAGATCGCGCTCAGCCATGTGCTTGCTTTCGCACCTGCACTGCTGGACGCCCAGCCTATGAATCCATCCCAGGCTTTCCCAAATAGCGATCGGCTCTGCGCTTGATCGGCGGCCTTCTTCTCGGCCTCCCTCGCCGCCTTTTCCGCGGCCTTCGCTGCCTCAGCGCTGGCCGCTGCCGCCTTTGCGGCGGCACGTGCACCGTCCTGGCTATGCGCCTTGTTCACAGTGTACTTCGTCGTCTTGTTCTTCGACTTGCTGAAGAAGTCCACCGCATGATCGGTGTAGTTCTCCCGAACCCGCACGATCTTCCCGCCCCGGCGCACGTCCTTCTCACACGAGATCGCATGCGAGCACCGGTCGTACTTACGCTTGTCCGTCTTGTCGTGCGGGTTGTACCCCACATGCCCCGCACCAATCGGCAGCTCCCCCGACGGGTCCGACCACGTCACCGGATTATTGTTCGAATACGAGTACGCGTTCCACTGCTGTGGATCCGACAGATCCATCACCGGATCCACACTGATGAACCGCCCCAACGCCGGGTCGTAATACCGAGCACCCACATGCACCAGACCAGTCGAATCGGTGGGCTTGTCCAAGAACCCGTGATCCCCGGTCCATGCCCCACCCTTGCGTGTACCGCCGTACGGATCCGAATACCGGCGCGACAGCGTGTTCGACGACTGATCCACCTGCACCACACCCGTGCCCTGATGATCAGCCACCACCGTCGACGTCCCCGACGAACCCCGGCCAGTCCGCGCAGCCACCGTCCGGCCCCCGAACTGGTAGTACCGCACCGCCGAGGTCGACGAACCATCCGCCGTCAGCTCCGTACCACCCGGCAGGTACAACGTCGTCCTGCCACCCTCCGTGCGCAGCAGCCGATCACCATCAGGCGTATACGTGTACTCACCCACCGTCTGCGACCCCTCGGCAACCCTCGTCAGCTCACCCTCAGGATCCCACGACAAGCTCTGCGCAGGCTCGCCCGCCACATCACGCGACGTCATGTTCCCCGCCGCGTCATACCCGAACGACGACACCTCGCCCGACGCACCACCAGAACCCGTTACCTGGCTCTTCGCCGATCCGGTGGGGAGTAGCCCGGGCGGGGTAGCGGGCTGGAGGTAGGGGTC
>NZ_SIRP01000041.1 GCF_011634835.1 Isoptericola sp. BMS4
CTCGTCGCCAAGTACCAGATCGACCCGGCGCAGACCGGGCTGCTGTTCTCCGCCGAGCTGGGGGCGTTCAGCCTGGCCACCGTGCCGGCGTTCCTGTGGCTCACGCGGGTGCCCGTCGCGGTGTCCGTCACCGTGTGCACGGTGGTCGCGGCCGCCGGGCAGATCGTCTCGGGCTTCGTCGCGGACTTCGGGGCGCTCGTCGCCGTCCGCGTCGTGACGTCGCTGGCGGCGGGCTCGATCACCGTGGTGCTGCTGTCGCTGAGCCCGCGGACGCGCAACCCCGGCCGGGCGTTCGGCGTCTTCGTCGTCGCGCAGCTCGCCATGGGCGCGCTCATCCTGGCGTTGTTCCCGGTGCTCTACGCCGGCGCGGACGTCGCAGCGATCTACTGGACCCTGGCCGCGCTCACGGCCCTGTGCCTGCTCGCCGTGCCGCTGGTGCGCGGCATCCGGCTCGACCGGGCGGCCGGCCGCCCGGCCGCGGCGCCGGCGGTGGCAGGCGCCGCGCGCCGCCTCGGCGCCGGGCTGGCCGCGATCCTGCTGTTCTACCTCGCGCTCAGCGGGGTGTGGGCGTTCATGGGGCAGCTCTCCGCGGACGCCGGGAACGCCGAGGGCGCGACGAGCCTGGTGCTGTCGGTGGCGACGGCGGCGGGCATCGCGTCGGCGGTCGTGGCGAC
>NZ_SIRP01000042.1 GCF_011634835.1 Isoptericola sp. BMS4
CGCCAGGGGGTGGGAGAGTAGGACGCCGCCGAACACCCTTTCATGTGAAGGCCCACCCCCGGGATACCCGGGGGTGGGCCTTCACGCATACCCCCACACCCGCGCACCGAGACCCACAGTCTTCGTCTCAGCACGCCCTCGGGTGCCGACGTCCAGAGCTCGGCGCCGGCGGTGAGCGCGGGGTCAAGTCCCCGGTAGTGGTGTAGCGCTCGGTGATCCTGGTGAGGTCAGGCGCTCAGTTC
>NZ_SIRP01000043.1 GCF_011634835.1 Isoptericola sp. BMS4
GCCAGCTGCGCGTCCGCGTCCGACAGCGTCTGCGCCGCCTGCTCCAGGAACGACGCCATCCCCTCAAGACCCTCGATGGCCTGCGTCGTGCCCGTCGTGAACTCCTCGTACGACGTCTGGAACGCCCCCGACGCCTGGTCCGTCACGAACCCCGACGACACCAGGTTGTTCACCTGCGACTGCAGGTTGTGCAGGATCTCGGTCATCTGCTGCTGACCGTTGCGCAGCTGACCCGCCTGGGACCGCAGCTCGTCGTAAGTCACGTTCATGTTCGCCATGA
>NZ_SIRP01000044.1 GCF_011634835.1 Isoptericola sp. BMS4
CTGTTGCGCCCCGGGTTCAGTGGAGGCTCGGAACTGACGCTTCGACGGTAGCCGGAGCGGGGTGGTGACGGTAGTAGGTGTCCTCGAGCTCGGCGGGCGGGATCATTCCGATCTCGCCGTGCAGGCGCCGGTGGTTGAACCAGTCGATGTACTCGGCCGTGGCGATCTCGAGGTCGTCGATGTTCTTCCAAGGGCCCTTGTTGCGCACGAGTTCGGCCTTGAACAGGGAGTTGAACGCTTCGGCGGCGGCGTTGTCGTAGCTGTCTCCGGTGGATCCGACCGAGGCGACGGCGCCGGCCTCGGCGAGGCGCTGGGTGTAGCGGATGGCGACGTATTGGACTCCTTTATCGCTGTGGTGCGTCAGGCCGGTCAGGTCCGCTCCGTCGCGGGTGCGGGTCCAGATCGCCATCTCCAACGCGTCCAGCGCCAGGTCGGTGCGCAGCGACTTCGACAGCTGCCAGCCCACCACGCGGCGGGAGTAGACGTCGGTGACGAAGGCGGCGTAGGCCCAGCCGGAGAACGTGCGGCAGTAGGTGATGTCGCAGACCCACAACCGGTTCGGGGCATCGGCAGTGAAGTCGCGCTGGACCAGGTCCGGGCGGGTGTCCGGCCCGCGGCCGCCGATCGTGGTGCGTGGCCCCTTGGATCGGGTGATGCCCCGCAGCCCGGCGGCTCGCATCAGTCGCTCGACCGTGCAGCGTGCCACCCGGTGACCCTGGCGGCGCAGCTCGGCGTGGACCTTGCGGGCGCCATAGACCCCGAAGTTCTCCGCGTGGACCCGCTCGATCAGGGTCGTCGTGGCCGCGTCGGTGACAGACCTGCGCGACGGGGGCCGCGTCTTGGCCGCGTAGTACGTGCTCGGAGCGACCTGCAACACCTCGCAGATCGGCTCGACCCCGAGCTGGCGCCCCTCGACGACCTCGTGGCGATGGTCGTCGATGTAGGTCACGACTTGCCGGACGGGCGGTCGAGCTCCGCCGCGAAGAAAGCCGACGCCGACTTCAAGATGTGGTTCGCCCGCCGCAGCTCGCGGTTCTCCCGCTCGAGCTCAGCGATCCGCGCCTGCTCCGTCGTCGTTGTCCCGGGTCGGTCGCCAGCATCGATCTCGGCCTGGTTGACCCAGTTGCGCAGCGTCTCAGGGTTGATCCCAAGCTGGTCAGCAACCCGGCGCAACGCACCCGTCTTCGTGGCCGGGTCGCGTCGCAGATCGACGGCCATCCGGATCGCTCGCTCCCGGAGCTCGTCCGGGTACTTCCTCGGTGCAGCCATGGCTCTCATCCTTCCGTGGAATGAGAGCCTCCATCAGACCCGGGGCGCAACA
>NZ_SIRP01000045.1 GCF_011634835.1 Isoptericola sp. BMS4
GTGCGCCTCGATGCGGCTGACGGACGGGTCGCGCACGAGGGCGTCGAGGGCGTCGTCGGCGGGGGAGTCCGGGCCGAAGAGGCCGAACCAGCGGAAGTCGGCGGTGCCGGTGTGGAGGGTGTGCCAGCGTCCGCGGGCGCCCGCGTCGGACGGTGCGAGCACGGTGCCGCCGTTCGGCTCGGCGGTGGAGCCGGCGTCGTAGCGCACGAGCCGGGCGGCGCCGTCGCCCG
>NZ_SIRP01000046.1 GCF_011634835.1 Isoptericola sp. BMS4
GCCGAGGCGGCGGCGATCGACGGGGCCGGGCACTGGCGCACGTTCTTCCAGGTGATGCTGCCCATGGCCGCCCCCGGCATGGCGTCGGTCGCGATCTTCAACTTCCTCGGGCTCTGGAACCAGTTCCTGCTGCCGATCGCGCTCAACCCCTCCACGGAGAACTGGGTGCTGTCCCAGCGGCTGGCCGCGTTCGTGTCCTCGGCCGGGTACGCGGTCGACTTCGGGGCGATGTTCGCCGCCGTG
>NZ_SIRP01000047.1 GCF_011634835.1 Isoptericola sp. BMS4
TACGGATGCTGCTCGCCGGCGGAGGACTCACACCCTGATCCCTACCGGATCGGCGAAGAGCCCGTTTGACCTCGCGACTGATGGTCGACACGGCCCTGCCCAACCCCTTCGCGATGGCGGTGAAGGTATCGCCGCGAGCGAGACCGGTCAGGATCTGCTCACGCTCCTCGATGGTCAGGTGCCCGAGGCGTGGCTCCCACCCGAACGGCTTGGCGTCCAGGTGTCTGCCGGTGCGGACCATGAGGCCGACCATCGGCGCGCTACAGCCGATCTCTCGAGCGATGTCGACTCTTCGCCAGCCCTTGGCACGGAGCCGCAACGCCAACTGCTTCTGCTCGCGACTGAGATGACCGTGCTTGCCCTGCATGCGGACCCTCCTGTGATCGATGGCTGCCTCATCTCACAGGACTCGTTGCGCTGACCGCTTGAATCCGCCATCTCGTTCGCTCGCCGCAACTCGCGGTTCTCCTGCTCGAGCTCCTTGATCCGTCGGGCCTCGCTGGTGCTCACCCCGGGCGCATGCCCGTCATCGATCTCGGCCTGCTTGACCCACTGACGCACCGACTCCACCCCGTAGCCCAGCTGGGTCGCGACCCGATGCACGGTGCCGTGCTCGGTCCCCAGCTCGGCTCTCAGGGTGCGCACCATCCGCACCGCGGCGGCCTTCTCCTCATCCGAGTACCGCCGCGTCTGCGGCTTCCCGGGCGTCTGCTCCGTCGGCATGGCTCCATCCTCGTTTCCAAGGTCACGAGCCTCCAACAAACCCAGGGCGATTCAATGCGTCGCTCTGGTTCCAGCGATGGTGGTGTGAAGTGAAGAGTCGACGACGACCCGCAGCAGCGGTCGTGGCGGCAGTGGTCTTGGCGGCGATGTCCGCCTCTCCGGCGGGAGCAACGGACGACGGTGGGGCGACGGGCAGTCCGTCGGTCCAGCTCGAGGGTGCCGCGACGGACTGGACGGCGATCCGGAGCGGTATCCCGGACAGCGCGGCAGGCTCGGGGTTCTCGGGCGCGCGGTTCGCCGGCCAGTGTGTCGGGGAGGGCGGCGCGGGGTGCCGGGCGGACGACGTCCAGCGTGTCGCCTACGACTTCGGCGACCTGGGCGATCCCGCGGCGCTGGAGGACGGGGTCGTCGTCTCCGCGACGCTCTCCGTCCCGGTGGTCCAGGACCAGGACTGCGGGATCCGGAACGTCTCGGTGCACCGCGTCCCGGCGGTCACCAGCGAGACGACGTGGGCGAACAGCGCCGACCGGTGGCGGTCCGCCCTCGACGACGCCTCGTCCGTCGAGTGCGGCGGTGACCGGCGCATCGAGTTCGACGTGACGAGCGGCGTGCAACGGGCCGCCCGGTCCGGCCAGGCGCTGGCCTTCGGGCTCGCGGGCGACGAGGGCTGCCGTGGCTGCGGGCGCGCGTCGTTCGGCCCGGACGCTCGGCTCACGGTCGAGCTCAGGTCGCCGGACGTCGTCGAGCCGACCGGAGTGCAGGTCTACGGCTCGTCCTGGCCGTGCGCCGTCGGGGAGGACCGGCCCGCCGTGCGCAGCACGACCCCGAAGCTCACCGCACGGCTGTCGAACGACCGGGAGCCATCCCCGACGTCGATGAGCGCCGTCTTCGCGGTGCAGGACCTCGAGTCGGGTGCTGAGCTGTGGCGGTCGGAGCCGACCTTTCCGCTGGGCTCCGGGTCGACCCACACCCGCACCGTGCCGTCCGACGTGCTGGAGCACGGCGGCACCTACGCCTGGACCGCCCAGGCGGTGCTGCCGAGCGGGAACCTCACCGACCCGGTGGGATGCGAGCTCACCGTGGACACGCAGGCACCCGGCGCGGTGACGATCACCCCGGCCGACGGCTACCCGGCCGTGTACGCCGAGGACGTCGAGACCGGCGGCATCGGCGAGACGGGCGGGTTCGTGCTCGCAGCCGATGACGAGACCTCCGTGCACTACTCGTTCGACTCCGACGCGCTGTCCGACCGTGCGGTTCCTGGCGAGGTCGTCGAGTACACGCCGACCGAGCCCGGCGTCCACAGGCTGTATGCGGAGGCCGTGGACGCCGCGGGGAACGTCGGGCCCCAAGTCATGTACCGGTTCGACGTCGCGTACCCCGTCCCGGTGGGCGGCGCCTGGCACTTCGGCGAGTCCGCGGGGCTGCAGACGGCGAGCTCCCTGGAGGACGGCAGGGTGCTCACCCTCGCGAACGAACAGATGTGGACTCCCGGGTTGTTTGCGGACTTCGGCATCGACCCGTCCGACGGCGCTCTTCTGCTCGACGGCGCCGAGGACGTCGCGGCGGCGGACGGACCGGTGATCGACCCGGCAGGGAACCTCACGGTGGCGGCGTTCATGAAGCCGGCCGCCGACGGCATGACCGCCGACGTGATCGCCCAGGGAGGCGACGCGGGCACCGGCTTCGCGCTCGGGACGGTGACGGACGAGTCGTGCACCTCGGCCACCGGCACCTGCTGGTCCTTCGCCGTCGGCGAGGGCGACGGGACGTCCCGCGCGACCGCGGTATCCGACGTCGCCGTGACGCCCGGCGAGTGGATGTTCGTCGCCGGTATCCACAACGCGACGACGGGCGCCGTCGACCTGTGGACCTGTGCGCTCAGCGGCTGGGACGGCCTCCAGATGAGCGGCAGCACCACCGCCGCGCCGCTCGTCGCCGACGTCGGCGGCCGGTTCGCCGTCGGCGGGAGCGAGTGGCAGGGGTCGGTCGACACCGTGCGGGTGCTCGACACGATCCAGACGGAGACCAAGCTGCAGCGCTGGTGCTCCGGCAGCCCCGTGCCGTGACAGGGCGCGCCGCGCGCCGCACCGGACGGGCCCCCGTGACTGGGATCACCCATCCGGGCGGCGCGCGGCGCCGAACCTCTGGTGTCCCGGAGGGTCCGGGACGAACGACGACACCCGGATGAGGAGCGGACGAGATCGACCAGGCGTGCCCGGTACGGCAGACTGTCCGGGTGCCACCTGTGACGCCCGTGCCGGGCTCTGTCGACGCTGCGCTGCAGGCGTGCGCCGGCGCGGACCCGGCCGCGTTCGGGCCGGTCTACGACGCCCTCGCCCCGGTGGCGTACGGCACGTCGCTCGGTGTGCTCCGGGACCCGGACCACGCCGCCGAGGTGGCCCAGGAGGTGATGGTGGAGGTGTGGCAGACCGCAGCCCGGTTCGACCCCGCCCGCGCGTCCGCGCGCACCTGGGTCGCGACCCTCGCCCGCCGTCGCGCGGTGGACCGTGTGCGGGCCGAGCAGGCCCGCCGCGACCGTGACCAGCGCGACGTCGACACGTCGTTCTCCGCGGCGTCGCACGACGTCGTCGCCGAGGACGTCGAGCGACGCCTCGAGGGCGCGGCCGTGCGCCGCTGCCTCGACTCCCTGACGTCCACCCAGCGCGAGGCAGTCGTCCAGGCGTACTACGGCGGCCGCACCTACCGTGAGGTCGCCGAGGGGCTCGGCGCCGCCCTGCCCACCGTCAAGAGCCGCATCCGCGACGGCCTCGGCCGGCTGCGCGACTGCCTGGGGGTGGCCCGTGACTGACGCGAACCAGCCCACGAACCAGGACGCCTGGGAGCTGCTCCCCGCCTACGCGCTCGACGCGGTCGACGACCTCGAGCGCCGCACGGTGGAGCGCCTCCTCGAGGCGGACCCCGAGGCGCGCCGCGCACTGGACGAGTACCGCGACGTCGTCGCGGCATTCGCCGTCGACGCCGCGCCGCCCGCCGCGCTGCGCGACCAGGTGCTCTCCCGTGTGGCCGCGACACCGCAGCAGGCCACACCGCAGCAGGGCACGTGGCAGCAGACGCAGCGGCCGGGCACCGTGCCGGCCGACCGCCGGCACGCGAGCGCCGCGACGGGCAAGGCCCGCCGGCGCTGGGGCCTGGCCGCCGTCGCGGCGGCCGCCGCCGTCGCGGTCGCCGTCCCCACGACCGTCGCGATCCGCGCCACGCAGGAGCAGCAGCTCCTGCAGGAGCGCGTCGACGCCGTCGCCCGGATGATGGCCGACCCGTCCGCCGCGCTCGTGCGCGCCGACGTCGACGGCGGGGGCGAGGCGTCCGTCCTCGTCGCGGGCGACGACTACCTCTTCAGCGCCAGCGACCTGCCCGGCCCCGGCGACGGCCACGACTACCAGCTGTGGGTGGTCGGCGCCGAGGGCGACGTGACCCCCGCCGGCGTGCTGCAGGCCCCCGACGGGTCGGTCGAGCACCTGGTGCAGGACGTCCCGGGCGTCGGCGTGGCCGTCACGGTCGAGCCCGACGGCGGCTCCGAGCAGCCGACCACCGACCCGATCGTCGTCCTCGCCGAGGGCTGACCCTCCACACCGTCGCCCTGCGCGCCCTTGGGGTCCGGTCCGGTCCGGCACCGCGACGAGCACGCGGGCACACGAAAAGGGCCGCCGCACACCCCTCGAGCGCGGCGACCCTTCCCGTCGGACCGGCCGATCACATCGGCGGCATGAGCACCGAGTCGACCAGGTAGACGGTCGCGTTCTGCGTCATGACGCCACCGCAGACGACGTTGGCGTCGTTGACCTTGAGCTCGTCGCCCGAGCCGGTGACCTCGACCGTGTCGCCCTGCACGGTCTCGTGCTCGCCCGCGATGTCGTCCGGCAGGATCTGGCCGGGCACCACGTGGTACGTCAGCACCGTGGTGAGCAGGTCGGCGTCCGTCGACAGGGTGTCGACGGTCTTCTTGTCGACGGCGGCGAACGCGTCGTCGACCGGCGCGAACACGGTGAACTCGTCGCCGTTGAGCGTGTCGACGAGGTTCACGTCCGGGTTGAGCTCGCCGCTCACCGCGGAGGTCAGCGTGGTGAGCATCGGGTTGTTGGAGGCCGCCACGGCGACCGGGTCGGTCGACATGCCGGTGATGGAGCCGGCTCCGTCCGGCACCTCCTCGGCGTATGCCTCGCAGCCGGGGCCGACGAGGTTCGCGGCGGGGTCCATGGACTCCTCCGCCATGTCGTCCGAGGTGTCCTCGGACATGTCGTCCGACTCCTCGGTCGCGGGCGACTCCTCCGACATGGTCTCCTCGTCCGAGCCCGTCTCCGAGCCGGAGTCCGAGGAACAGGCGGCCAGGCCGAACAGGGCCACGGTGGCGACGCCGACGACGGCGGTGCGGGCGCGGGTACGGACGTTCATCGATCTCTCCTCGCGTCGGAGCCCCGCTTCTCCGGGGCGCTTCACCGAGGGTTCGGAGCACCGACGACGGCGGATGGGCCGTCGCGAAAGAATTTCCAAGATCCATCCGCGCGGCCCGCCGGTCCGAACCCGGGGCATGGAAACCCTGGTCCTGATCGGCCTGCTCGGTGGCCTCATCACCGGCATCTCGCCGTGCATCCTGCCGATGCTGCCGGTGATCTTCTTCGCGGGCGGGGTCGAGGGCGCGCGCGGCGCACCCACGGCCGCGGGCGGGTCGGAAGTGCCGCGCCCGGCGCTGCGCTTCGACGGGCCGACGGCGGTGCGCACCGCCGCCGGGGGCGCCGTCGTGACCGGCGTGACGCCCGGGAACACCACGACGGCGGTCCCGCGCCCGGCGCCGAGGTCGCGGGCGCGGTCGTGGCGCCCGTACCTCGTGATCGCCGGGCTGGTGCTGAGCTTCAGCGTCTTCACGCTGCTCGGCTCCCTCCTGCTGACGGCCCTGGGTCTGCCGCAGGACCTGCTGCGCTGGCTCGGCATCGCGCTGCTCACGGCGATCGGGGTCGGGATGATCGTGCCGCGGTTCGAGCAGGTGCTGGAACGGCCGTTCCAGCGCATCGCCGCCCTCGGGTCCCGCACGGGCGCAGCCCGGCAGGACCGCGGCGCGTTCCTGCTGGGGCTCGGCCTCGGCGTGCTGTACGTGCCGTGCGCGGGGCCGGTGCTGGCGGCGATCACCGTCGCCGGTGCCACCGGCAACATCGGCCCTGGCACCGTCGCGCTCACGGTGAGCTTCGCCGTCGGCGCCGCGCTCCCGCTGCTGGTGTTCGCCCTGGCGGGACGCCGGGTGGCCGAGCGGGTGCGCGGGTTCCAGCGGCACCAGCGCGGCATCCGCGTCGCGGGCGGCGCGGTGATGATCCTCCTCGCCGTCGGGCTGGCGTTCGACGTGCCGGCCCAGCTGCAGCGCGCGCTGCCCGACTACACCGGGGCGCTGCAGGAGCGGGTCGACCAGAACGCTGACGTCCAGGATGCCCTCGGCCTGGGCGGCATCGTCACCGACGCCAACCGCGAGCTGTCGAACTGCACCAGCGGGTCGGAGGAGCTGGCGGACTGCGGCACGGCGCCGCCGCTCACGGGCATCACGCAGTGGCTCAACACCCCGGACGACGCGCCGGTGGAGCTGGCGGACCTGCGCGGCAAGGTGGTGCTGATCGACTTCTGGACGTACTCCTGCATCAACTGCCAGCGAGCCCTCCCGCACGTCAACGACTGGTACGACACGTACCAGGACGCGGGTCTCGAGGTGATCGGCGTGCACACCCCGGAGTTCGCGTTCGAGCGGGAGACCCGCAACGTGATCGCGGGCGCCGAGGACCTCGGGGTCGACCACCCGATCGCGCAGGACAACTCGTACTCGACGTGGACCACGTACCGGAACCGCTACTGGCCGGCCGAGTACCTCATCGACGCGGACGGCACCGTGCGCTACCTGAAGTTCGGCGAGGGCGACTACGACGTCACCGAGCAGCACATCCGCGACCTGCTGGTCGCGGCGGACCCCGACGTCGAGCTGCCGCCGCCGTCCGACGTCGACGACACGACCCCCGGCGACGACACCACGCCCGAGACGTACCTCGCCCTCAACAAGGTGTTCAACTACTCCGGGAGGCCGGACTACGGCTCCGGCGAGGCCGAGTACACCCACCCGGACACGCAGCCGGAGGACACTTTCTCGCTCGGCGGCACCTGGGAGGCGGACTTCCAGGGTGCGACGGCGGTCGGCGACGACACCACGCTGCGCCTCGCGTACCGCTCCACGGACGTCTTCACCGTCCTGGGCGGCGAGGGCACCGTCACCGCCCGGGTGCTCGACGAGGACGGCGACGTGCGCGCCGAGCGCGACATCGACGTCGGCGGGAACCCCACCCTGTACGACGTGCTGCGCGGCGACGGGCCCACCGAGGGCGTCGTGGAGCTCGACGTGCCCGCGGGCGTCACCGTCTACACCTTCACGTTCGGGTGATCACGACCAGCCCTCGGCCGCCTGCACCCACGGGCCCGCGCGCACCTCGGCGCCGTCGAGGACGTCCAGCGTCGTGGGGCCATCGGCCCCCGGGCCCGCCGGGTCGGCGGGGACCAGCCGGACGGCGTCGGCGCCCGGCACCGGCGTCACCTCGACGCTCGTCGTGACGTCCGGGTCGTTCGCGGTGGACATGGCCCGCCACTCCAGCGTCGCCCGGGCACGCTCGCCGTCCGGGACGACGACGCGGCCGGGCACGACGCCGGGCGCGGAGGGCGTGAGCGTGACGTCGCGCTGCGGCTCGCCGTCGGCGTTCCGGAAGACGAGGCCGGGCACGCCGTCGAGGGCGCACGGGCGGCCGGAGACGTTCGTCGCGAGCACCGCCAGGTAGCGGCTCCCGGTGGCGGCGTCGGGCGTGCTCAGCGCGAGGTCGAGGTCGCCGCCGGCGCACGCCGGGGCGTCGGCGTCCGCCGGCCAGGCCGCGACGTCGTCGGGCACGGGGACGGTGTGCTCCGCGGGCTCGGGCGGCGCGACGCCGCCCACCCAGCCGTCGAGCAGCGTCGCGTACCCGGGCTCGCTCACGGTGTACGCGACGGGCCGGCCGAGGCCTGCGGCGCGGGCCGGGTCCTCCAGCCAGCGCACCAGGGCGCGCGCGGGCGGCGCGTCGGCGGCCACGTCCAGGCCGACCGAGAGTCGCGGTTCGGCGGAGTCGGCGAGGACGGCGGTCGTCACCGCGTCACGCCCGACGGCGTCGACGGCGAGGCGCACGGCCGCGACGTCCGGCACGCCGCCGTACCCGTCGTACGAGACGGTGCCGTCGGCGGTCCCCACGGACACGGCCAGCTCCTCGTCGGCGGCGAGCCGCGCCAGACCCACCAGTCCGCCCGCGTCCGACGACACCGCGTCCGCCGTCCCGACGCGCGCGGTGCCGCCGCGCCACAGGGTGAACGCGCCGACGACGCGGGTGCTCAGGTCGGCGGCGGGGTCGGTGGGCGTGTCGTCCGCGCCGCCGGAGCTCGGGCCGCGCACCGACACCGGTGGCACCGCCGCACCGCCGAATGCCGTCGGCTCCCCGGCCTCGACCACCACCGAGGCCGTGAGGTCGGTGCCGGGCACGCGGGCGCCGTCGACGAGCGTCGCGGCCCGTTCGGCCGCCCTGCCCGCCGCGCCGGGGGCCAGCGCCTCGTCGAGCCGCACGGTCACGGTCGACCGGGCGGCGTCACCGTCCAGCGGGTCCCGGGCGACCACGGCGTAGTCGGTCGAGACCTCCACGACGCCCGGGAGGTCCGCGACCTCCCGCTCGACGGCGCGCAGCTCGTCGGGCACCGGGTCCCACGGGCGCCACGTCAGCACCGCGGCGGCGCCCGCCGCCACGAGCAGGGCCGCGACCAGCCAGGACGTGCGTCGTCGTGTCACGACCGGAGCCTGCCAGAAGAGAAGCGTGTGCGGGCGCCGTCCTGGGGAGCGGTCCGTGGAGATCCTGCGACGCCGACGCGCGTCAGCGGGCGAAGGCCTCCAGCTCGGTGCGGGGGACCTGTCGGCGGGAGCGGATCAGCTCCTCGACGTCGTCCATGCGCTCCCAGACGTTCACGGCCATCGCCGCGTGCACCGCGCCGTCGCGCAACCAGAACGCCACGAGCTCGCGGGCGTCGGTGGACCCGCTGACGACGAGCTCGTACCCGCCGGCCCGCACGTCGACGAACCCCTTGTACTCCATGCCGACGTCGTACTGGTCGCTGAAGAAGTAGGGGAGGACGTCGTAGGCGGCGTCGTCGCCGAGGAGCGCGTGGCCCGCGTGCGACCCCGTGTCCTGCGCCGTCGCCCAGTGCTCCACCCGCAGCGGGCGCCGGTAGTGGGCGGACGGCACGGACGCGATGTCGCCGGCGGCGAAGACGTCGGGGTGGGACGTGCGCAGGGTCCTGTCGACGGCGACCCCGCCGCCCTCCGCGGCCGCGCGGAGGTCCAGGCCGGCCGCCTCCGCGAGGCCGACGTTCGGCGTCGCGCCGATCCCCACCACGACGACGTCGGCAGGCAGGCGGGTCCCGTCGTGGAGCTCGACGGCGGTGACGCGCCCGTCGTCCCCGACGACGGCGATGACCTCACCGCGGTGCAGGCGGACCCCGTGGTCGGCGTGGACCCGGCCGTACAGCGCGCCCATCTCGGGGCCGAGCACTGGCTCGAGCGGGTGCTCGTCGAGGCCGACGACCGTCACGTCCAGGCCGAGCGTGCGGGCGGACGCCGCGACCTCCATGCCGATCCACCCCGAGCCGACGACGACCACCCGGCCCGCGCCCTCCAGGGACGCCGGCAGCAGCGTCGACGCGAGCAGGTCGGCGTCCTCGACCGTGCGGAGGTAGTGCACGCCGCCGAGGTCGCGGCCGGGGACGTCGAGCGTGCGCGGCGACGACCCCGTGGCGAGCAGCAGCCGCGAGAAGGACAGCTGGTCGCCGTCGGCGAGCGTCGCACGGTGCGCCCCGAGGTCGAGCCCGACGACGGTCGCGGACGTGCGCAGGTCGACCCCGTGGTCGGCGTACCAGTCCTCGTCGAGCGGGAACAGGACGTCACGCTCGGCCTGGCCGCGCAGGTACGCCTTGGACAGCGGTGGCCGTTCGTACGGCTCGCACGGCTCGCTCGTGGCGACGACGAGCCCGACGTCCGGGTCGCGCTCGCGCACCGCCTCGGCGGCGCGCGCCGCGGCGAGCCCGCCGCCGACGACGAGGATCGACTCGGGCGACACGGTACGGGTTGCGGACGACTCCGAAGTCATGGCGGCTCCCGTGGGTTCGTGGCCGGCACGGTGGGGTGCCCCTCCAGTCTGGGGTCGGGGGTACGCGTCCGCACACGCGCGGACGGAAGGGGCGGGTGGAGGCCGCCTCCGACCTTGCGCGTTGCCGCAGCGTGCCTCTACGTGTCCAGGTGACGCGGGTCACTAGCTCGACGGAGAGGCTCGCTCGATTTCAGTCCCCACCGCGCGGCGCTCGCTCGCCATGTCCACCGTGGCCGCGGCCACGCTGGCCATGGCCGGCGTCGCGCACGCCGCCCTACCCAGCGCATCGACCCCTACGACCCCGACCTCGGCCCGAACGTCGTCGACGACGCCTCCATGCCGCAGTCCGAGGTCCAAGCGACGCTCGACGACATCGCCGCCCGGCAGACCGACGCCGAGATGTCCACCGGCCGTTGCGCGGTCCTCTTCGAGCCGGGCAGCTACGGGTGTGCCGCCGACACGCTGCAGGCTCGTCTCGGCTACTGCACCGAGGTCGCCGGGCTCGGTGCGTACCCCGGCGACGTTGACGCCCACGGCGCGCTCGAGGTAGACGACCGCTGCCTGGGCGACGAGGAGAACCCCAACTGCGTCGCGCTGGTCAACCGCTGTCGCACGGTCTCGAACCTGCACCTCACCGTCGACGGCGCCGGACAGGTTGCCGTGCGACGGCGAACTTCTGGGCGGTCTCGCAGGCGGTGTCGAAGCGCGGTTCGACGTGAGCGGCCCCGTGTCCATCATGGACTACTGCACCGCCGGCCCTGCAGTACGCGTCAGGCGGTTACGTCGCCGACTTCGACACAGCGATCACCAACGGATCGCAGCAGCAGTGGCTGACCCGCAACAGCGAGATGCCTCGTGGTCGAACGCCGTGTGGAACCAGGTGTTCTCTCCGGGGTCGTCGGCGCGCCGGGCGACTCCGCCTTTACCTGTTCGTCGACGACGGTCGCTGGAGCGTCCGCGTCCCCGCCGCGGGTACCGACTCCCGGGGTGTGAGCTGGGCCGACGATGCGACCAAGACTCGCACGATCGGCATCGAGGACTTCTTCGTCGCCCGGCCGGGCGACTCGGTCCGAGAGATCAACAGAACCTGGCGCGCGGCAAGCACCTGCTGCTCACTCCAGCCGTCTACGACGTGGCAGACACCATCGAGGTCGAGCGCGCCGACACACTCGTGCTCGGCATCGGGCACGCCACGTCGGCCGCCGTCGACGGTGCGGTCCCGTACCGGGTCGCGGACGCGCCCGGGATCGTCGTCGCCGGGTGTCGATCGACGCAGGCCCCCACCGAGTCACCTGTCCTGCTGCAGGTCGGCAGGGCGAACGGTGCGCACGGTCACCGGGCCGACCCGCGAACCCGACGACACTGTCCGACGTGGCTTCGGAGACGCTCGCGCCCGGGGTGTCGTTGAGAAGTAGCTGACCGTCGTGCGCGAGACCTCTGCGGCGCGCGCGACGTCGGCGCTCGTGGCCGGCCGGGTGGCGTTGATAGTGACCTCCGCGGATGCTGTGGCTCGCACTCCATGTGGATCCGTGGTCCTGCCGCTGCCGGGCTGTCGGGTAGTCGATGCCGGTGGCGCCCCCGATTCGTGACAAGAGCCCCGACCACCCACTCCGCCTGGGACGACAGCAGCGCGATCTCGACAGTGGCACCGTCGCCGCCGGCCGCCAGGTAGAAGTGAGCCTCAGGCTCGAAAGCGAGGAACCCTGGCGCGTGCTCGCACGATTGACCCTGATCGAGTACGAGGCCATCATCACTACTCAGGTCGCACTCGCCGCCTGACAACCGCTGTCGCCTATCCGTGCAGCAGACCCAAGGTGCCCGCGGAAGCCATTGAGGCGAATTGCTCCGCGGGCACCTTCGGCGTCGCGGGGATCAGGAAGGAAGTGTCCACCGCTGGGTCGACAGGCCGTTGCAGTCATAGATCTGCAAGGTGGTCCCGTCGGTGGTGTTGCCCTGGGGGACGTCGAGGCACCGGCCCGACTGTGGGTTGACCAGGGCTCCGTTCGTCTGTGGCGCCCACTGCTGCGCACCGGAACCGTTGCACTCCCAGAGCTGGACGGGAGTCGAATTCGCGGTGCCCTGAGCGTCGACGTCGAGGCATTTGCCCAAGGAGCGGATGGTCCCGTCGGCGGCGATCGACCAGTCCTGGCCTGCCGCGATGCCGCACGTCCAGAGCTGGGCGGCGTTGCCGTCCGCAGCGGTGTTGGTGTCGACGTCGAGGCACTTGCCGGCGAGGCCGGTGATAGGCCCGGTGGGCCCAGGCAGCGCTCCGGTCGCGAAGCGCATCTCGCACTGGTTGCCCTGACCGAGCCATGTCGCTGCGAGGTAGAGATAGTGAGTGCCGTCCTCGAGCGGGACCATCGGCGTCGAGTAGCCCGGGCAGGACGGCACGCCTGCGGCGTAGCCGCCCGTGGGATCGACCGTCACTGGTGTCGATGCCTCGAACCAGTCGCCGGCACCGAGGTTGGTGTTGGCGAACAGGACCGTGCCGGACTCCGCCAGTACGGTCTTGTTCCCTACCGGACCCGAGACAACCCTCTGCCCGGAGACCATCAGTGTCCCGTCAGGCCCGCCGCCGGGCAGCCACGCGATGTACGGCGTGTGCAGCAGCTGGCGATCGTCCGACGTCGCCACCAGGGTGCCGGCATCGCCGACCTGCCCCCAGTCGAGGCCGTCGGTGCTGAACTTCACGTAGACGTCGCAGGCGTGGTCCGGATCGGTGGCGTCGCGGCACAGCTCGTAGCTCATCGCGACCCGCCCATCCGGCAGGTGCGCGAAGGTCTGCATGCCCGGCCGTGCGAGGTCGTCGCCGGGGAACGCGACATCTGCCGTGATCTGGTTTCCCCAGGTGCTTCCGCCATCGGTCGACGTGTAGTGGCCGATGAGCTGGTTGTTGGTGCTTCCGCCTGCCGGGCGTTCGTCCGAGATGAAGCACGCGAGCGTGTCGTCGTCGGCGACGAGGAAGGTCGGCTCCCAGATCCCGTGGCCCCACGTGTCGGGCAGTCCAGACGTCTGAGCGCAGTTCGACAGGAACTGCCAGGTGTCTCCGCCGTCGGTGCTGCGAAAGACCTCGACCTTCTGAGCGCTGTAGTCGCCGACGTTCCATGCGGTGCCGGCGGCCAGCAGGTCTCCAGCGTCCAGCCCGGGGATGTCGCGGGGAACCTCGAAGAGCGTCGGCGCCTCGATGTCCCAGCCTGCGGTGTGGGAGCTGACGGTCGAGATCTGGTTCCAGCTCTGACCGGCGTCGGTGCTGCGGTAGATCGGCATCGTCGTCGGTCCCCCGTGACCGCCCCGTGCGAACGTGGCGAGGAACGTCTGGTCGGACGTCCCGTCGTGCTTGAGCCGAATGGCCCGCGGGTATCCAGCCGTACCGTCGGGGTGCTCGGTGAGGTCGGGTGAGTAGAGGATGTCGCCCGGCTCGTCCGCGGACGCGGGTGTCGTCGGCGCCGCTGCCGCGATTCCGGACATCGCGACGGCCAGTCCCGCGGCCAGAGCCAGCAGGCGCTGTGGTCGGTTCTTCCTTCGGGTTCCCGTCATCGGGCCTCCTTCGTCAGACGCCTGCCGCTTTGCAGACGTTGCAAGGGAGCATTGCACCTGTTTGCGCACGTTGCAAGAAGTGTCGATCCGAGAGTAGGGATGCCTGAGCTCGAATCGTCAGCCGCCCGTGCTCTCCCGGACGATCAACCGGTGCGGGGCCACGACCTCCTCGGCGGCTGCCTCGGGATGCTCGATCCGCCGGGTGAGGAGGCGCACAGCTTCGCGGGCGATCAGGGGCGCGTCGAGTGACACGGTCGTGAGCGAGGGGCGGGAGTAGCGACCCTCGGCGATGTCGTCGACCCCCACGACGGCGACGTCCTGCGGGACGCGCAGGCCGGCGTCGAAGACGGCTCGGACCGCTCCGACGGCCAGCAGGTCGGAGTAGCAGAACACGGCGTCCGGCCGTGGCGTCGACTCGAGCAGTCGGCGCATGGCGGCGTACCCGTCCTCCCTGCTGTAGTGCGCGGCGGGTGTGGAGTGTCGGGGGTCGCGGTCCAGGCCGGCGTCCGCCAGCGCCCGCTCGTACCCGGCGGTGCGCTGGAGCGGGGTTGCGTACTCCTCCAAGGGTTGCGTCCCGATCGCGGCGATCCGGGTGCGGCCCAGGGCGACGAGGTGGCCGACGGCGTCACGGGCGGCTTGAACGTTGTCGATCGCCACATGGTCGTACCGGCCGTCGAACTCGTGCTCGCCCAGGAGGACGAGGGGGCGTTCGGGTGTCGCGCCGTGCATGTCGAGCAGCTCGGACTTCGTCACCAAAGGGCTGAACAGCATGCCGTCGAACAGCATGGACCGGTCGTTGCCGAGCAGGAGTTCCCGCTCGCGGTCGTGGTCGTGGCCGGTCTGGTCGATCATGACGCGGTACCCGACCTCGGACGCGGCCTCGATGACCTCGCGGGCGAGCTCGCTGAAGTACGGCACGTCGATCTCGGGAACGACGAGTGCCAGCATGCCGGTGCGGCCCGTGCGCAGGGTGCGTGCCACCTGGTTCGGCCGGTAGTCCATGTCGCGGATGGCGCGGTTGACGCGCTCGCGCATCTGCGGGCTGACGTGCTCGTACCCGCTGACGACGTTGGAGACGGTGCGTACAGACACCTGGGCGCGTTCGGCGACGTCGCGGAGAGTCACAGCCATGGTCGGATACTACTGTTTGCATCGTGCGCAAACCAGCGCTACGTTTTGCACACGATGCAAACACGAAGGAGTGTTCCGATGCGCTTCCACCGATCACACCGCAGTCGACCGTACGTAGCCGCCGCGGCGGCTGCGGTCGCCTGCCTCGCACTGTCTGCGTGCGGGCCCGACATCACCAGTGCAGACAGTGGCCCCGAGGTCGAGGACACGAACGTCCTGGCCGCGCCCGCGGGCGACCAGCCCGAAGGTGAGATCACCATCTGGGACCGGTCCGGCGACCTCTACGAGGTCTTCGACGACGCGATCGCGGAGTTCAACGAGAAGTATCCCGGGATCACCGTCCACCACGAGGCGGTCGACATCGACGCCAAGCTGCAGAACACGCTGATCACCGGCACCGACGTCCCGGACGGAGTGTTCCTCGACGATGCGAAGGTGCCCGGTTTCACCGATTATCTGTGGGACCTCAGCGACGTCCTGCAGCCGTACGCCGCGGACATCGCGCCGCAGAAGGTCGACGCCAACACCGTCGACGGCGGGATCTACGGCGTGCCGTTCGACCTCAACCCCGGCCTGCTCTACTACAACGCGACAGCCCTCGAGGACGCCGGCATCGATCCGGAGTCCATCGAGACCTACGACGACCTGCTCCAGGCCGCACGTGACTACCAGGAGTTCAAGCCCGGCTCCGGGCCCGTCCACCTCGAGCAGTCCGCGTTCCTCGGCCAGCTCCAGCTCGAGATGTACGCGAGTCAGCTCGGCACCTCGATGGCGGACGCCGACGGCGAGCTCCGGCTCGACAGCCCGGAGTACGAGCAGATCCTGACGTTCCTCGACACGGTGCAGCAGGACGGTCTCGGCACCAGGGCGGAGTACCTGTCTGCGACCGACCTCGGCGAGCTCGAGAACGGCAACCAGGTCTTCTACCCGTGGGCGATCTGGTTCAGCTTCGCGCCCCAGCAGATGCTCCCCGAGACCGGTGGAGACTGGCGAGCCATGCCGCTGCCCGCCTGGAGCGAGGGCGGTGCCCGCAGCGGTGCCATGGGTGGGTCCTCCTTCGTGCTGCCACGCGACGGCGCGAACTCGGACCTCGCCTGGCTGTTCTACGAGTTCCTGATGTACGACGATGCCGGGTACTCGGCAGTCTGGGGACCGACGGAGACGTACCCGACCGGACTGAACACCTCGATCCCGGCCTACACCCCGGCGGCCGACCCGGGTGCCCCGCTGTTCGAGCCGGTCGATGCGCTCGGTGGTCAGGACCTCTGGGAGGTCGCCACGGAGGCCGGCACGCAGATCCCGGGCGGTGCTCCCGCTCCGAACTGGTGGGCCGGCGCCGTCGACTACCTGGGCAACGACCTGCAACGGATGCTGGACGGCGACCTGACGCCTGACGAGGTCCTGGCGCAGTCGACGAAGGCCATCCAGACGAACCTGGTCGACCGTCAATGACGACCACGCTTGAGAGCACCCGTGCGGGACTGCCCACCGAGAGGCGGTCCGGCACGACCCGCACCAGATCGAGACGGCTCGCCCCCTATCTGTTCGTCCTGCCCTTCGTGGCGTTGTTCCTGGCGTTCAGCATCTATCCGCTGTTCTTCACCGCCCGGTTGAGCTTCACGAACTGGCGGGGCACCGGCGCGGCGGAGTGGGTCGGGTGGGACAACTACGCGTACCTGCTGACGAACCCGGCCTTCTGGAGCTCGCTCGGCAACTCGCTCGGGCTGTGGCTCATGATCGTGCCGCTGCAGATGGCGCTCGCCGTCGTCGTCGCCGTGCTCCTGAACTCGGCGACGCTGCGGCTGCGCGGCGTCTACCGGGTGGCCTACATCGTGCCGTTCGTGACACCTCTGGTCGCGGTCGCCCAGATCTGGGTGGTCCTGTTCGATCAGAGCTACGGGGCGGTCAACGCCATCCTCGGTGCGTTCGGGCTGCCGGACATCGGCTGGCTGACGACGAGCACCTGGGCCAAGCCGACGTTGGCTCTCCTGTTCCTGTGGAAGACGACCGGGTTCATCGTCATCATCATGCTTTCCGGGCTGCAGTCGATCGACTCGACCCTCTACGAGGCCGCCGGCCTCGACGGAGCCTCGAAGCGCCGCCAGCTCTGGAGCATCACCGTTCCTCTGCTTCGCCGGACGATCATGTTCGCGGTGGTGCTGCAGACCCTCGCGGTGTTCCAGATGTTCGCCGAGCCGTTCGTCGTCACGCAGGGCGGGCCCTACGGGTCGACGACGACGGCGGGCTACTACCTGTACAACCACATCACGCGCGCCGAGCTCGGCACCGGGGCAGCGAACTCGTTCCTGCTCGTCATCCTCATGCTGGCGATGTCCCTGCTGTTCGTCCGACTCCTGCGCGCGAAGGACTGATCCATGACCGTCGACACCACGGCTACCGCGCGCCGGCCACGCGTGGTCCGGACCCGAGCTCCCAGGCACCTCGGCTCGCACCTGTTCCTCCTGCTGCTGCTCGTGGCGTTCCTGGCACCCGTCGCCTGGGCGCTCGTCTCGGCGTTCAAACCGGCGGCGGACATCGTCAACGCGCCCCTGACGTTCGATCCCTCCCGATTCACGCTGGACAACTACACGGCGATGTTCCAGGACGTGCCGATCGCCAACGGGTTCGTCAACACGGCCGTCGTCCTGGTCGTGAAGGGTTCGTTGACGATGTTCTTCGCGCCCTTGGCGGCGTTCGCCTTCGCGAAGTACGAGTTCCCCGGCAAGAACCTGATCTTCGGTGCGGTCCTGACCACGCTCATGCTGCCCACGATCGTGCTGATCATCCCGTTGCTGCTGGAGATGAAGCTCCTCGGCTGGGTCAACACCTACCAGGCGCTCATCCTGCCCGGAGCGATCGACGCCTTCGCGATCTTCTGGATGCGCCAGGTGATCGCGGCGGTGCCGGACGAGCTCCTCGACGCGGCGCGCGTCGACGGGACGAGCGAGTTCGGGACCTTCTGGCGCATCGTCATCCCCGTCATCCGCCCAGGCCTCGCGGGCCTCGCCGTGCTCACCATCATGAACATCTACAACGACTTCGTCTGGCCCGTCGTGGTGGCCAGCTCCGAACGGATGGCGACCCTCCAGGTCGTCCTGTCCACCCTCGCCCAGAACATCACCGGCAACCGCATCGGGGCGGACTACGCCACCGTGACCGGGGAGCTCCTGGCTGCGAGCTCTGTCGCACTCATCCCGCTGCTCGTGCTCTTCATGGCGTTCCAGCGGCACTTCATCAACGGCATCCTCGCCGGCAGCGTGAAAGGCTGACAATGACCCTCACCCGTCCCTCCGCGGCACCCGCACCGGCCACTCGGACCGACAAGACGATCCCACGCCCGGAGTATCCGCGGCCGGACATGGACCGTTCGCAGCACTGGCTCACACTCAACGGTGTGTGGAGCTTCGAGCACGACGACGTCACTCGTTTGATCACCGTGCCGTTCGCCTGGGAGACGGAGGCGTCCGGTGTCGGACTGCCGTGGCTTGAGCGGGCGACCTACCGCCGCGAGCTCCGTGTCCCGGACTCCTGGGCAGCGCGTCGTATCGTGCTCTGCTTCGGTGCGGTCCACCACCATGCAGTCGTGCGGATCGACGGCGCGACCGTCGGCGAGCACGTCGGTGGCTACGCGTCCTTCGAGCTCGACGTGACCGAGCACGTCAGCCCCGGCATCTCGGTCGAGCTCGAGGTCGTCGTCGCAGCTCCCGCCGACAAGCGCGCTATCCCGCACGGCAAGCAACGGTCCATCCCGCGCGACGACTACGACGGTGTGTCCTTCACACCGACATCGGGCATCTGGCAGCCGGTCTGGCTCGAGGCCCGCGGACGCACGTATGCACGGTCGGTCGTGCTGCGCGGCGACAGCTTGACGGGCATCGACGTGTCGGTCTGCCTGAGCGGTGACACACCGGCCGGGGCACCGGTCAAGGTCGCCCTCGACAGCGGCGAGCACCTGCTGCTCGAAGCAGACGCTGACGGTATCTCTCGCGGACACCTCGTCGTCGACCGGCCGCGGCTGTGGTCGCCCGAGGACCCGCACCTGTACCGGGTGGCCATCCGTGTCGGAGAGGGCGACGGCGTAGACGAGGTCGTGGCCTGTACCGGACTGCGCCGCTTCGAGGCCCGTGGCGAGAAGCTGTACCTGAACGGTGAGCGCTGCTACGTACGCGGCGTCCTCGATCAGGGCTACTGGCCCAGGACGGGGCTGACCGCGCCCGATCAGGAGTCGCTCGTCGCGGACCTGGATCACGCCAGCGCCCTGGGTTACAACCTTGTGCGGAAGCACCTGAAGCTCGAAGAGCCGGCCTGGCTGTACGAGGCGGACCGGCGGGGGATGCTCGTGTGGGCCGAGCCGCCGTGCCCCAGCAGGTTCTCGGCCGAGGCCGCCCGGGGCTTCGAAGACTTGCTTCCGTCGATGGTCGAGCGGGACGGCAACCACCCGAGCATCGTCATCTGGGGCCTCTACAACGAGGAGTGGGGACTCGACTGGGACATCCCCGGAAGTGACGCTCGCGCGGCCGCGGCGGCGGCCGCCTATGACCGCATGCGCGAACTGGATGCCACCCGGCCCATCGTAGAGAACTCGGGCTGGGCGCACGTGCGCACAGATCTCGTCGACTGGCACTACTACGAGCCTGACCTCGCGACCTGGCGGGACGCCGTGGCAGGACTGGCCGCTGGGGACCGCGACGACTTCCCCGTCAGGCTCGGCCCCGACTTCGTGGTCGACAAGTCGCTCTATGGTTCGGCCGACGTGCCGCGCCACGGTTTGCCGATCATCAACAGCGAGTACGGCGAGGGTTTCACGAGTCTAGAGCGTGCATGGCACCTGCGCTGGGAGACGCAGGAGCTGCGTCGCCACGACCGGTTCGCCGGCTATGTCTACACCGAGCTCGCCGACGTCGAGCACGAAGCCGCCGGCCTCCTCGACGCACACCGCCGTCCCAAGGACTGGGGCGGGTGCCGACCGTCCGACGTCAACGCCGAGACGGTGCTGGTATTCGATCTCGTCCCGCTCCGTGCGGGTGCCGATATCGAGCCTCCCTCCGAGCCGATGCCCCTCGACGTGCGCGTGTCGCACCACGGAAGGGGACCCGTCTCGGGGTCGGTGAGTGCCGCGTGGGTACGCCCTGGCGCGCCCATGTCGACGGCCCCGGCAAGGCCGCCTGTCTGCTCGTCGAGGCTTACCGCGGAGCCGTTCATGCTGAGCGCCTCCGTGCGCCTCGACATACCGGCCATCTCAGAACCCGCGCGCCTGTTGCTCTGGTTCACCGACGACGACGGCGAGGTCCGGGCGCAGGCATTCCTCGACGCCGCCCAGGTGGAGCCGCCCAATCGTCGAGGGGCCCGTCCGGGAACATGAGTCCGTGGCGACTGGCGCGCTCGCCACCCCGGTGCGCGCGCCAGTCCGCACCAGGACCTCCACCAATCCCGGTGCGCAACACCGCCACGACCGCCGACGAAGCACTCTGGAACGGTGGGCCGGACGATCACACCGATGACCCCCGGCGAGACGCCGACAGCGGACACAATTCTTGGCCCCGAACTCCGCTGTTCGGCGTCGCTCAGGCCGAGCGGCGAAAGGGCACCTAGTCCGACAAGGCCTCTCTGGGGCGGAGCCAGCGCATATGCGATAGGGGGTTAGCGGTCAAAATGTGTGTCCGCTGACGGGGTATCCGTGCAGGCCACGACAGGAGAAT
>NZ_SIRP01000005.1 GCF_011634835.1 Isoptericola sp. BMS4
AACACCCAGATCATCGGGGCGATCACCAGCACGCACCAGACGATCAGCACGGTGTGCGAGATGCCAGCGACCCGCCGCTCGCCGGGATCGCCCGCCCGACGAGCCGCGCTGCGTGCGGCCTTGCCGGACGCCGCCCGCCCCGCCGCGGTGTCGGATGGCGTGCTCATTGCTGGCCTCCTTCGTCCTTACCACCGGTCAGACGGTTCACGGTGAACACCAGCGCGGCGAACAACAACGTCACGACCGCCATCGCCACACCCAT
>NZ_SIRP01000006.1 GCF_011634835.1 Isoptericola sp. BMS4
TTCACATGACCTGTTCGAGGCCGGCTTGCAGGGTCTGGAGGATCTGCTCGGCGCTGCCCTCGGCCTGGATGACTTCCTGTGCCCACTGGGTGATGGCCTGCCCGCCGTCGATCGCGTTGATCTCGGGGAACGGTTCACTCGCCAGCTGGGTCAGGTTCCGACCCACCGGCAGCCACTCCTCGGTGGCCTTGACCAGGTTGGGCTGGTCCTGAACCTCGGGCAGATCCAGGATGCTCTGACGCACCGGGACCTTGTTCAGCACGCCCTGCTTCCAGTAGTCGGCCATCGCGTCCAGGTAGTAGACCGCGAAGTCCTCGACCACCTCCAGGTCCCAGTCCCCGGTGTAGAGCATCAGGTCCGAGGTGTACGCCATCGTGCCCTTGGTCCCGTTCGGACTCGACAACGGACTACCCAACGTGATGTCAGCCTTCAGCTGCTCGTCCTCGAAAGAGTTCGCGATGTCCGGCGGCAGGATCGACATCGCCGCAGCACCCGCGGCGAACTGGTCGTTCACGTTCGCCACCGTGTAGCTCACGCTGCCCGGATCCATGATCCCGTCCCTGGACAACTTGATCAGGAACTCCACGGCCTCCACGTTCAGGTCCGTCACACACTCCGGCTCACCAGCAGCGTTGAACAAGCCACCACCGTTGTTGAAGACGAACGACAAAAACGTCTGGTACGCGTTCCCCCCGGCACCACCCGAGGCGATCATCCCGTACACGCCGTTCTTCTTCAGCGCCACACCCGCCTGGTACAGGTCGTCCCAACTGCGCGGCTCGTCCACACCCGCCGCCTCCAGCAACGACTTGCGATACCAGAACAGTCGAGAGTCCACGTTCCACGGCAACGCCGTGTACGCACCCTGATACTTGAAAGCATCGATCGTGCCCGGCAGGAAGTCACCCAACTGCCCGGCCGACTCCAGCTTCGCGATCACCCCGTCAGCTGGATGGATCGCGTCCTGAACGTAGTACTGCAACGACTGGAACGCCCCACCCGTCGAGATCGCCGGCCCCGTACCCGCCGCGATCGCCGAGCTGAACGTCTGCAACCACCCGTCCCAACTGATCGACTGATACTGCGCCGAACCCCCCGAGAACCCACCCGTGATCTCCTGCCCAGCAGCCAGATAATCCGGCCCCGGCGAACCCCACGGCATGTCCCAGAACGCGAACGACGACGACCCCCCACCCGACGACGAACCCGAACCACCCGAGCACGCCGCCACCAGAGCAACCCCCGCCACAGCGAGAGAACCCCCCAGGAACTTCCGCCGGGACAACCCGTCAGGAACCACAGGCTCAGACATCACACTCTCCCTCGAGCATCGTTGCATCAGGACGCCACCAAACTGGTGAACCGGTTTTCCA
>NZ_SIRP01000007.1 GCF_011634835.1 Isoptericola sp. BMS4
TCGGCCTTGACGTTGAGGTAGTCGAGGTAGAAGGCGTGCTCCCACATGTCGAGCATGAACAGCGGGGTGATGCCGACGGGGACGTTGGCCTGCTGGTCGAAGAGCTGGAAGATCAGCAGCTTCTGGCCGAGGGAGTCCCAGCCGAGCACGGCCCAGCCGGAGCCCTGGATACCGGTGGCGGTGGCCGCGAAGTGGGCCTGGAACTTCGCGAAGGAGCCGAACTGGTCCTTGAT
>NZ_SIRP01000008.1 GCF_011634835.1 Isoptericola sp. BMS4
CCCGACCATCCTGGGCGCGCGCGAACGCGACCTGGTGGTGGACCCATGACCGGCTCCGCAAGGCCTACCGGCTCCTCGAACGCCTGACCCGCCAACAGGTCCTGTTCACCTACCTGCGCGCCGACTTCGAAGGCCTGGCCATCAACTCGACGACAAACCGGATCGAGGGCGGCCGCAACGCCGGGATCAAGGACCTCCTGCGCCGCCACCGCGGCATGACCGATACCCACCGACGTCGCGCCGTGGAGTGGTACTGCTACCTGAACTCGACCAAGCCCGCACCGCCGTCGTCCCTGATCCGGCCCGAGCACTACAAACCCGCGCCGACCGCCGTCGTCATCACTGACAACGACCCGATCCCCGGCGGCTACGGCACGACTGCTACAGCGGACGAAGGACTGTGGGCCCGAAAGGGCTGGGG
>NZ_SIRP01000009.1 GCF_011634835.1 Isoptericola sp. BMS4
TCGGCCTTGACGTTGAGGTAGTCGAGGTAGAAGGCGTGCTCCCACATGTCGAGCATGAACAGTGGGGTGATCCCGACGGGGACGTTGGCCTGCTGGTCGAAGAGCTGGAAGATCGCCAGGCGCTGGCCGACGGAGTCCCAGCCGAGCACGGCCCAGCCGGAGCCCTGGATGCCGGTGGCGGTGGCCGCGAAGTGGGCCTGGAACTTCGCGAAGGAGCCGAACTGGTCCTTGAT